>NZ_CP045324.1:0-2400000 GCF_009363275.1 Marinobacter sp. THAF197a | reverse complement strand
GGCTACGGGTTCACAAGGGAAGTGGGCAGAAGTTCCGGAGTCAGCCGGCCAATGGACCTTGCGGCTATTGAGGCCCGGATGCGCTCGCTGGCTGAGCAGGCGAGAAGATCGCTGGAGCGTGCCATGGCGCAACGGGGGCTTGCCCAGGCGCTAACCTTGTGTCGTGGCCGTGTGGCAGATGAAGTACTGAATCTGGCGCGGCCAGGGGATTTGCTTGTGTTAGGCCGCGTGGGCTGGTCTGGCATACCGGGCTCTCGCCTTGGGTCCACGGCCAGGGTTCTGGTGAGCCAGGCACTCGGGGATGTGTTGTTGTGGGCCGATCCGCCCATGCGGTCCCGAAATCGCATTGTGGTGTTGCTGAATCACGATCAAGGGGCGAACCATCGGGCTGTCAGGGTTGGCGCTGAGCTGGCAAGGCGTAACCGGCAGCCGTTGACGATCCTGCTGCGAACCGAAACCGGCCGTGATGAGCGTATCGCTGAGGATTTGCTGGCCTGTATGGAAAGCGAGGGTATTACCGCCCGGGTCAGTTTCTTGCCCATGGCCAGTGCCGGAGCTGTTGCACGGGTGATCAGGGAGGAGGGCGCCTCGCAACTGGTGCTTAGCCGGCAGTGCAGCCTGTTCCGTGAGCAGGGTGCGGATACCCTGCTGATTGAAATGAACCTGCCGGTGACGGTAACACCCTGAAGCCTTCGGAGAATCAGGCAATTTTCCGGTCGCCGGCTTTGCTCAACACCTCAGTGATTTCCTCGGTGGACAGGGTTTCGTGTTTCATCACCGCCTTGGCCAAGGCGTCCAACTCCTTGCGGTGTTCCTTGAGGAAGTTGACGGTGTAGGATTCCAGGTCCATGAGTTGCGACTGGATTTCCGAATCGATCAGGTCGGCCAGCTTTTCACTGTACTCCCGGGGGGCACCCATCTCCCGCCCCAGGAATACATGCTCCTCACCAATACCCAGTCCCAGCGGGCCCACTTTCTCACTCATGCCCCACTGGCCGATCATTCGGCGCAGCAGCTTGGTGGCTTCTTTAAGATCGTTCTGGGCACCGGTGCTGACTTCGCCATAGATGATCTTCTCGGCGGAGCGGCCGCCCAGCATGACTTTGATGCGATCCCGCAGGTAGCTTTCAGTGTAATTGTATTTGTCTTCCCGGGGCGTTTGTTCGGTTACGCCCATGGCCATGCCATGGGGGATGATGGTGATCTTGGTGAGTGGGTCGGCCTTGGGCATGTAATAGGCCATGATGGCGTGCCCGCACTCGTGGTAGGCCACCACTTCCCGTTCTTCCGGCGTTAGCTGGGCATCCCGCTCCTCGCCAAGAATCAGTCGGTCCCGGGCCTGCTCAAAACAGTGGGCGTTAACCTCGTCCAGATTTTCCCTGGCAGCGGTCAGGGCCGCTTCGTTGACGAGGTTTTTCAGGTCTGCGCCCGAGAAACCCGTGGTGCGGGCCGATAACTGCGCAAGGTCCACATCGGCGGCTAATGGCACTTTGCGCACGTGCACTTTGAGGATGGCTTCCCGGGCCTCTTTGTGTGGGCGATCCAGGGTAATCTTGCGGTCAAAACGGCCGGGGCGGAGCAGGGCGCTGTCCAGAACGTCCGGGCGGTTGGTGGCGGCCAGTACCAGAACATTCTCGTGGGCTTCGAAGCCGTCCATCTCGGTCAGGATCTGGTTCAGGGTTTGTTCCCGCTCATCGTGTCCGCCGCCCAGGCCTGCGCCCCGGGAGCGGCCAATGGCATCAAGCTCGTCGATGAAGATCAGTGCGGGTGCTTCCTTGCGGGCATTCTGGAACATGTCCCGAACCCGTGCGGCGCCTACGCCCACGAACATTTCAATAAACTCCGAGGCGCTGATGCTGAAGAAGGGTACTTCTGCCTCCCCGGCAATGGCTCTCGCCAACAGGGTTTTGCCGGTTCCCGGTGGCCCCACCAGCAGCACACCCTTGGGCATCACTGCCCCGAGGCGCCGGTATTTTTCGGGCGACTTCAGGAAGTCGATGATCTCCGCGATGTCGCGCTTCGCGGATTCTATGCCTGCCACGTCGTCCAGGGTGGTGCTTGAGGTTTCCTTGCGGGCCCGGCGGGCTCGGGATTTGGCGTAGTCGAATGGTCCGCCACCTTGGGTCATGCGTTTTTGTGCGGCGCCCCAGAACCAGAACATCAGCGCCAGCAACAGTATCCAGGGCAAAAAGCCAAGAATCAGGTCCTGCCACCAGGGCCGGCCTGAAGGCGCGCCACGAATGACAACCTCTTGCCGCTCCAGCAATGACAGCAAATCCGGATCGTCGACCGGTGGCCGTAACGTCAGGAAATTCTCTGTGCTGCGCCCGGTATCGGAACTGAACCGGGCGGCACCGGCCTCGGTAAACCGGCCACGGATTTCTTCGTTGCGCAGGGTGACTTCCTGCACCTGCCCGTTCAGTACCGCTCCTTTAAACTCGGAATAGGCCAGTTCCTGCTGCTGCGGGCGACCGGTGTCCTGTAGCCACAAAAACATCAGGAAAAAGGCGGCGCTCAGCCACAGGAATGAATACTGGTTCGGTATGGCTGGTTGAGGCTTGTCGTTGTTATCGGGTTTGCCTGGTTCATTCGGATGGGTCATCTTGGCCTCCGGTCGCCCTCCATGATCTTGGCCACGAACACCGATTTTCCGTAGGTTTCGAAAGACCACTTCATGGTATCGGACAGCACAGTCATTACTTCATCATAGTCGCCGAAAATTTCGGTGCTCATACGCCCGGGATAGACTTCCAGGCCGGTTTGTTTCAGGCGATCAATCAGATCCCAGATCGGTTGCTTGTAATCGTCTTTAAGCGGATAACAGCTCAGCTGTACAGAAAGATACATGATTTGCCTCCCAAACAGTCTGAGGCGGGTCAATTCCCGCCCGGTTAAAAGCCCATCGCCGATGACGTGCTCCGGCGTGGATCGGCACCGCCGTAGAGGGTGCCGTCTTCTCCAATCATAATACTCTGGATAGCGCCCATGGCGGTGCTGGTGGTGACCTCATGGCCTTTGGCCTCCAGCAGGCGCACGGTGTCCGGGCTGATGCCCTGTTCCATGCGGATTTCGTCGGGCAGCCACTGATGGTGGATGCGGGGCGCGGCAACGGCGGTCTGGATGTTCATGTTGTGGTCTATCACATTCATCAGAACCTGCAGGGTAGTGGTGATAATGCGGGAGCCGCCAGGGCTTCCGGTTACCAGGAAGTTGCGGTTGTCTTTGCGCACCACGGTCGGGGACATGGAACTGAGCATGCGTTTGCCCGGTTGGATCTTGTTGGCCTCGCCGCCGATCAGGCCGTAAGCATTGGGCTCACCCGGCTTGGCGCTGAAATCATCCATTTCGTTATTTAGCAGGAAGCCAGCGCCCGCCACGGTAATGCCGGAACCATAGCTGAAGTTGATGGTGTAGGTGTTGGATACCGCATTGCCCCAGCGGTCCACCACGGAAAAATGAGTAGTCTCGGGGCTTTCATAGGCAGCCGGCTGGCCGGGTTTGATGTCGCTGGCGGGCCGTGCTTTGGCCGGGTTGATGCCTTTTCGCAACTCTGCTGCATAGGCCCTGCTGGTCAGCCCGCGCAGCGGAACCTCCACGAAATCGGTATCGCCCAGGTATTCAGCCCGGTCGGCATAGGCCAGTTTCATGGCCTCGGCCATGTGATGAATGGTCGCGGCGGAATTGTGGCCCATCTCGGTAATGGGGAAGCCCTCAAGGATGTTGAGGATCTGGATGATATGGGTGCCGCCGGAGGAGGGTGGCGACATGGAGTAGATGTCGTATCCACGGTATTGGCCATGCACCGGTTGCCGGACGGCGGGCCGATAGGCTTTGAGGTCATCCAGGGTGATCAGGCCGTCGTGGCGTTGCATCTCCTCGACAATCAACTGGGCGGTCTTCCCCTGGTAAAAACCCTCTGGGCCATGCTCTGCAATGCGCTTAAGGGTGTCGGCGAGGTCAGGTTGCTTGAAGACTTCCCCCGGTTGCGGTGCCGAACCGTCCTCCTTATAAAAGGTCGCCTTGGTAGCGGGCCAGCGTTGCAGGCGTTCTCTGGCTTGTTCCAGGCCTTCGGTGAAACGATGGGGAACCACGAAGCCCTCCTGAGCGAGCCGGATGGCCGGGGCCAGGGCTTCCCTTAACGACAGAGTGCCGTGCCGTTCCAGCGCGAGGGCCAGGCCAGCGACGGTGCCGGGCACGCCGGCGGCCTGGTGACTGAACCGGCTGCGCTGGCTGACGACGTTGCCATCGTCATCCTGGAACATGGTTTCGCTGGCGCCGGCCGGGGCGGTTTCCCGGTAGTCGATGGCTTCTGGCGCGCTGCCGTCACCGGGCGCATACAGCAGAAAGCCGCCACCACCGATGTTGCCGGAGCGAGGCTGGGTGACCGCCAGTGCAAAACCTGCGACGACTGCTGCATCAATGGCGTTGCCACCGTCTTTGAGAACCTGCAGGGCCACCTCGCTGGCCAGGGTGTGGCTGGTGGCTACCATGCCCTGGGTGGCCTGAACCGGGTGGAATCGCTCGCCCTCAAGGATGGCCTGATTGCTGGCGTGGGCGGCATTCAGTGCCAGTAACGCTATCAGTGCGGCTGTCAGGCCCCACAGGCGCCTCAGTGGAATTCTTGGCCGGGGGCTGTGGATCACTCTGTCTGTCATCGGATTCCTCGTTTCTGGCTGCCAGATAGGCTATCATAGCCGGTCATTTTTACCGGTGCGCCCAGGCACGCCACCGCAGGCGGATGTCTGTGGTTTTCCGGCGCACCCGCTTTCCCGGATTCAAGTTAAGGAAAGGCTTAATGGAGCATACCTATCGTCTTGTTATTTCCTGCCCGGACCGGGTAGGGATTGTTGCCAAGGTGAGTAATTTTCTGTCCACCTACAACGGCTGGATTACCGAGGCGAGCCACCATTCAGACACCCAGTCTGGCTGGTTCTTCATGCGTCACGAGATCAAGGCTGAGTCGATTCCCTTCGGGCTTGATCAGTTCCGCGCCGCGTTCGAACCGATTGCCCGCGAATTCAACATGCGCTGGCACATCGCTGATTCCGCCCGGCCCAAACGTGTCATCCTGATGTGCAGCAAGGAATCGCACTGTCTGGCGGACCTTCTGCACCGCTGGCACAGCAAGGAACTGAACGCCGAAATGGTGGCGGTTATTTCCAACCACGATGACCTGCGCCGGATGGTGGAGTGGCACGATATTCCCTATCACCATATACCGGTCAGCAAGGAAAACAAGGCAGAGGCTTTTGCTCACATTGAAGAGCTTTTCCAGAAGTACGATGCCGACGTGGTGGTGCTGGCCCGTTACATGCAGATTCTGCCGGCTGAGCTTTGCGAAAAGTACGCTGGCAAGGTGATCAACATTCACCACAGCTTCCTGCCGTCGTTTGCCGGGGCCCGCCCGTATCACCAGGCCTACAGCCGGGGTGTGAAGCTTATCGGGGCCACCTGCCACTACGTGACCCAGGACCTGGACGAAGGTCCGATCATTGAGCAGGACGTGATTCGCATCAGCCACAGCGATTCCATTGAAGACATGGTTCGCCTGGGCAAAGACGTTGAAAAGAACGTGCTGGCCCGTGGTCTTCGGTCTCACATCGAAGACCGTGTGATTACCTACGAAAACAAGACCGTAGTGTTCGATTAAGGCTGTGCCACAGTCGCCCCTCGGGGCACTGGACTGTGGTATGCTTGGCGGCTTGTTGAAGAATAAAGACGGGGCCCGGAAACGGCCCCGGTACGACTTCCAGATAACGCAAAGGAACCTTTCTCGATGGGTGAGTTAGCCAAAGAGATCCTGCCGGTCAATATTGAAGACGAATTGAAGCAGTCCTACCTCGATTACGCCATGAGCGTTATCGTCGGCCGGGCTCTGCCAGATGTGCGTGATGGCCTCAAGCCTGTGCACCGTCGGGTACTGTTCGCCATGTCCGAGTTGGGTAACGACTGGAACAAGGCATACAAGAAATCCGCCCGTGTGGTGGGTGACGTTATCGGTAAATACCACCCCCACGGTGACTCTGCCGTCTACGACACCATTGTTCGTATGGCCCAGCCGTTCTCCTTGCGCTACCCGCTGGTGGATGGCCAGGGTAACTTCGGGTCCATCGACGGCGACAACGCTGCCGCCATGCGTTACACCGAAATCCGCATGGAGAAAATTGCCCATTCGCTGCTGGCGGACCTGGACAAGGAAACCGTGGATTTCGTCGACAACTACGACGGCACCGAGCGTATTCCGGAAGTCCTGCCTACCCGTGTACCGAACCTGCTGGTAAATGGTTCTTCCGGTATTGCCGTGGGTATGGCGACCAACATTCCGCCCCACAACCTGACGGAAGTGGTCAATGGTTGTCTGGCGCTGATTGATAACCCGGACCTGTCCATTGACGAGTTGATGGAGTTTATTCCCGGCCCGGATTTCCCGACCCAGGGCATTATCAATGGCCGGGCCGGCATTGTTGAAGCTTACCGCACTGGCCGCGGCCGTATTTACATCCGCGCCCGCCACGAGATTGAGCACGACAAGAAAACCAATCGCGACGCCATCATCATCACCGAACTGCCGTACCAGCTGAACAAGGCACGGTTGATCGAAAAGATTGCTGAACTGGTTAAAGAGAAGCGCCTGGAAGGCATCACCGAGCTGCGTGATGAATCCAACAAGGAAGGCATCCGGGTGGTGATCGAGCTTCGCCGTGGTGAAAACCCCGAAGTGATCGTGAACAACCTGTTCGCCCACACTCAGCTGCAAACCGTGTTCGGTATTAACATGGTGGCGCTGATTAACGGCGAGCCGAAGATTCTGAACCTGAAGGAAATGCTCGATGCGTTCGTTCGCCACCGCCGTGAAGTGGTGACGCGCCGGACCATCTATGAGCTGCGCAAGGCCCGCGAACGCGGCCATATCCTGGAAGGTCTGACGGTTGCTCTGGCCAACATCGATGAAATGATCGAGCTGATCAAAGCATCACCGAGCTCCGTGGAAGCCAAAGAAAAGCTGATGTCCAAGGGCTGGGTGCCGGGTGATGTTCTGGCCATGCTGGAGCGTGCCGGTGAAGACGCCTGCCGCCCGGACGATCTGCCGGAGATCTACGGCCTGCGTGATGGCCTGTATTACCTGTCTCCGGAGCAGACCCAGGCGATTCTGGATATGCGTCTGCACCGCCTGACCGGTCTGGAAACCGAAAAGCTCCAGAACGAGTACAAGGATATTCTTGAGAAGATCGCCGGCCTGCTGGAAATTCTGGCGGATCCGGACCGCCTGATGCAGGTCATCCGTGAGGAGCTGCAAGCCGTGGTTGCCGAGTTCGGTGACGAGCGCCGCACCGAGATCACCAGTTCGCAGCGCGACCTGACGATTGCTGACCTGATCGATGAAGAAGACCTGGTGGTGACGATTTCCCACAGCGGTTATGCCAAGACCCAGGCCGTGGAAGACTACCAGGCCCAGCGCCGTGGCGGCCGTGGTAAGGCGGCCACATCGATGAAAGACGAAGACTTCATCGAGAAGCTGCTGGTGGCCAACTCCCATGACACCATTCTGTGTTTCTCCAACCGTGGCAAGGTGTACTGGTTGCGGGTGTTCGAGATTCCCCGTGGCAGCCGTGGTTCCCGTGGTCGGCCGATGGTCAACATTCTGCCCCTGGAAGAAGGTGAGCGTATTACCACTTTCCTGCCGGTGCGGGATTACCCGGAAGACCAGTTTGTATTGATGGCCACCTCTGCCGGTGTGGTCAAGAAAACCCCGCTGCCTAACTTCTCCCGTCCGCGCAGCAGTGGTCTGATTGCTTTGAATCTGGACGAAGGCGATACCCTGATTGGCGCGGCCATTACCGATGGTTCCGCCGAAGTGATGCTGTTTTCCACTGCGGGCAAAGCCGTTCGCTTCCAGGAGGAGCAGGTACGCCCGATGAGCCGGACCGCCCGTGGTGTACGTGGTATCAAGATGCCGGAAGGCCACCATGTGGTGTCCCTGATTATCCCGCAGGAAGGCGGTGTGATTCTTACTGCCAGTGAGCACGGCTACGGCAAGCGTACCGCGATTGATGAGTTCCCGGCTTACAGCCGTGGCAGCCAGGGCGTTATCGCCATGCAGTGCTCCGAGCGTAACGGTAATCTGGTAACGGCGCTTCAGCTGTTTGAAGGCGACGAGATGATGCTGATCTCCGACAAGGGCACCCTGGTGCGTACCCGTACCGACGAGGTTTCCGTGCTTAGCCGGAATACCCAGGGTGTGCGCCTGATTCGCCTGTCTCAGGAGGATGAGCGCCTGGTGGGTGTGGAGCGTATTGCAGAGTCTGATGACGACGACGTCGAAGTAGAAGGCGAGGAAACCGAAGAATGAGCAGGGCGTTTAATTTCTGTGCCGGTCCGGCCACCTTGCCGGAAGCCGTGCTGAAGCAGGCTCGTGACGAGATGCTGGATTGGCGTGGCACCGGTATGTCGGTTATGGAAATGAGCCATCGTAGTGACGAGTTTGTGGCCATTGCCGATGCGGCTGAAAAGGACCTTCGGGAACTTGCAGGCATTTCAAATGATTACGCCGTACTCTTCATGCAGGGTGGAGCTTCCAGTCAGTTTTCCGCCATCCCGCTAAACCTGCTTGGTGACAAGTCGTCGGCCGATTATGTGAACACCGGTATCTGGTCCAAAAAGGCCATTGCCGAGGCCAAGCGCTACGGTAGCGTGAATGTGGTGGCCAGCTCTGAGGATGGCGGGTTTACCACCATTCCGGATCAGTCAACCTGGAACACCAGTGCCGATGCCGCTTACCTGCACTACACCCCAAATGAAACCATCGGTGGCCTGGAATACGACTTCATTCCGGACAGCGGCAGTGTGCCGCTGGTGGCGGATATGTCGTCCACCATGCTGTCGCGCCCGCTGGAAATCAACAAGTTCGGGCTGATTTACGCCGGCGCCCAGAAGAACATCGGGCCGTCTGGCCTGGTGGTGGTGATTATCCGCAAGGACCTGCTGGGTAAGGCTCGCAAGGAAACGCCGACCATGATGAACTATCAGGTCATCGCGGATAACGGCTCCATGTACAACACCCCGGCCACCTATTCCTGGTATCTGTCTGGCCTGGTGTTCAAATGGCTGAAAGAGCAGGGCGGCGTCAAAGCCATGGGCGAAATCAACGCCCGTAAAGCCCGGAAGTTGTATGACTTCATCGACACCAACGATTTCTACGCCAACCCCATTGAGCCGCGCTTCCGTTCCTGGATGAATATACCGTTTACCCTGGCGGACGATGCTCTTAATGGTGAGTTCCTTAAGGGTGCAGAAGCGCGCCGGTTGCTCAACTTGCAGGGGCATCGCTCTGTGGGTGGTATGCGCGCCAGTATCTACAACGCCATGCCGGAAGAGGGCGTGGATGCGTTGATTGACTATATGGCGGAATTTGCGAAGGAGCGGGGCTGATCATGACGGATGAGAAGACCCGCCTGGGCGAACTGCGGGACGAAATAGACAGTCTTGATCAACAGATCATGCAGTTGATCAGCGCTCGCGCCAAGTGTGCCCAGGAAGTGGCCAATGTGAAGATGGCTGCCAATCCTGGCCAGGACGTGTTCTTCTACCGTCCCGAACGGGAAGCCCAGGTGCTGCGCCGCATTAAGGAACAGAATCCCGGCCCACTGCCAGCGGAAGAGATGGCCCGATTGTTCCGGGAGATCATGTCTGCCTGCCTGGCCCTGGAGAAGCCGATGCACATCGCGTTCCTGGGGCCCTTGGGCACCTTTACCCAGGCGGCGGCGCTCAAACACTTTGGCCATTCGGTTATCAGCGTTCCGCTGCCAGCCATCGACGCAGTGTTCCGCGAAGTGGAATCCGGTGCGGCCCAATACGGTGTGGTGCCGGTGGAGAACTCCACCGAAGGCATGGTCAACCACACGCTGGATATGTTTATTTCCTCGCCGTTGAAGATTTGCGGTGAGGTGCAGCTGCGCATACACCACCATTTGCTGGTCTCGCCCAAACACAAAGACCAGGACATTACTCGCATCTATTCCCATCAGCAGTCGTTTGCCCAGTGCCGCCAGTGGCTGGATACGCACCGCTACGGCATTGAGCGAATCACCGTGTCCAGCAATGCGGAAGCGGCCCGCCGGGCGGCGGAAGAGCCCGGCTCCGCTGCGATTGCTGGTGATATGGCCGCAGAGCTGTACGGGTTGGAAAAGCTGTCCAACAGCATTGAGGACCGCCCGGACAACACCACCCGCTTCCTTATTATCGGGCGCGAAGAGGTGCCGGCCAGCGGCCAGGACAAGTCATCCGTACTGGTGTCCATGCGCAACAAGCCTGGCGCCCTGTATGCGGTGCTGGAGCCTTTCCATCGCCATGGCATCAGCTTGACTCGCATCGAAACCCGGCCATCGCCCAGTGGTACCTGGGCCTATGTGTTCTACATCGATTTCGAGGGGCACGTGGAAGATGAGCAGGTAAAGAAAGTGTTGTCAGAAATCGACCAGGAAGCCGTGGAGCTGAAGCGCCTGGGCTCCTATCCCATCGGCGTGCTTTGATTCCTGAACAGACCTCAACGGGAGGAAAGTTGAATGGCAGTGGATTACCAGAGTCTTGCGGTAAAAGGTGTTCAGGCTCTGTCTCCGTATCAGCCCGGTAAGCCCATTGAGGAGCTTGCCCGGGAACTGGGGTTGAATCCCGCGGAGATCATCAAGCTGGCCAGCAACGAGAACCCTCTGGGGCCCAGCGAGAAGGCCCTGGCGGCCGCTCGTAAAGCGCTGGAAGAACTTTGCCTGTACCCGGACGGCAACGGCTTTGAGCTGAAACAGGCACTGGCCAACCGGTTTGGCGTGGGTATGGATCAGATTACCCTGGGTAACGGCTCTAATGATGTGCTCGAGGTGATTGCCCGCTGTTTTGCCGACACCGATAGTGAAGTGGTGTTTTCCCAATATGCCTTTGCGGTTTATCCCATCGTTACCCAGGCCATTGGTGCCAAAGGGGTGCCGGTTCCCGCCAAAGAGTGGGGGCACGATCTGGACGCCATGGCGGCCGCGGTGACCGAACGCACCAAGCTGGTGTTCGTGGCCAACCCCAACAATCCTACCGGTACCGTGCACACGGCGAAGGCGATTGAGGCATTTCTGGATCAAATTCCGGAGCGGGTATTGGTGGTTCTGGATGAAGCCTACTGCGAGTATCTGACCGGTAGTGAATACCCGGACGGCATCAAACTGCTTGAGCGTTATCCTAATCTGATTGTTTGCCGCACGTTCTCCAAAGCCTGGGGGCTTGCAGCTTTGCGGGTTGGCTATGCCATCAGCTCGACGGCCATTGCTGATATCCTGAACCGGGTGCGGCAGCCGTTTAATGTTGACTCGGTCGCCCTTGCGGCGGCCACTGCGGTTTTGCAGGATGAAGCCTATCTAAATCGTTCCCGGGAAGTGAATGAGGCTGGCCTGCGTCAGTTATCGGAAGCCTTTGAATTAATGGGCCTGCCTTATATTCCGTCTGCGGGTAATTTTATTGCCGTTGAAGTGGGCGATCAGGCCCAGGGAATCTATCAGGCGCTGCTGTCTCATGGTGTGATTGTTCGCCCGATCGCCGGCTATGGCATGCCGTATCACCTGCGGGTGTCGGTGGGGCTCCCAGAGGAAAACGAGCGATTCCTGGATGCCTTGTCCCAGTCCCTGGCGGCTGCCGGGCAGGGGGGTTGAGGTGGCTGATAACCAGCCTCTTTTTCAGCGTGTTGCTGTCATTGGCCTTGGGCTGATAGGTGGTTCCCTGGCCAGCGCCATTCGCAGCCACAACCTGGCGCGGGTTGTCGTGGGCTTTGATCAAAAACCGGAAGACGCGGCACTGGGCGTGGACCTCGGTGTTATTGACCAGGCAGCGACCACGCTCGAACAGGCGGTGCGAGGGAGTGATCTGGTGGTCCTGGCCGTGCCGGTACGGGCAACGCGGGTGGTGCTTGAACAGATAAGGCCCTGGCTGGCGAGTGACGCGGTTTTGACCGATGTCGGCAGCACCAAGTCCAGTTTCGTCGCAGATGTTAAAGCCGTATTCGGCAACCTGTCGCCAAGAGTGATCCCCGGGCATCCGATTGCCGGTTCCGAGAAAAGTGGTATCCGGGCGGCCAACCCGGACCTGTTCGCCAATCACAAAGTCATTCTGACCCCGGCCGACGATGCCGATGCCGCAGCGCTTTCCGGGCTTGCGGCGCTGTGGGAGGGCACCGGTGCAACGGTCCTGACCATGTCGGTGGCGTATCACGACGAAGTGTTGGCTGCCACCAGCCATTTGCCCCATCTCATTGCTTTTTCCCTGGTGGACACCCTGGCGGGCGAAGACGAGAATATGGACATTTTCCGGTACGCCGCCGGTGGCTTCAGGGACTTCACCCGCATTGCCGCCAGTGATCCGGTAATGTGGCATGACATTTTTTTGTCAAACCGCGATGCCGTGTTGCGCGTGATTGACCATTTCACCCAAGACCTGGATCAGCTCAGGGCAGCCATTGCCAACGGCGATGGAGCAACCCTGCTGCGGGTTTTCAGTCGCGCCAAAGCGGCGCGGGAACATTTTTCGAAGATGCTTTCAGGACAGGCTTACGTGACTAACAATACCGACAAGCAGGTTATTTTTTCTATGCAGCCCGGCGGTTCCGTTCGGGGTGACATTCGGGTTCCGGGTGACAAATCCATGTCGCACCGGTCGATCATGCTGGGCGCCCTGGCTGAAGGTATTACCGAGGTGAAGGGCTTTCTGGAAGGCGAAGACAGCCTGGCCACCTTGCAGGCATTCAGGGATATGGGCGTAACCATTGAGGGCCCGGAAGACGGCTTCGTGCGCATTCATGGCGTGGGTATGCACGGGCTCCAGGCACCGCGCGGCCCTCTGTACCTGGGTAACTCCGGTACGGCTATGCGCCTGTTCTCTGGCCTGCTGGCGGCACAGCCGTTTGACTCCGAGTTAACCGGCGATGCCAGCTTGTCCAAGCGCCCAATGGGCCGGGTTGCTGACCCGCTGCGTGCGATGGGTGCGGTGATTGATACCGCCGAGGGCGGTCGCCCACCGCTCAGGATCCGCGGCGGTAACCCGTTGACCGGTATCCACTATGAAATGCCGGTTGCCAGTGCCCAGGTCAAATCCTGCCTGCTGCTGGCGGGCCTGTACGCCGAAGGCGTGACGTCGGTAACGGAACCCGCACCGACCCGTGACCATACCGAACGAATGCTGGAGGGCTTCGGTTACCACGTTCACCGTGATGGAGCCACAGCCAGCGTCACCGGTGGTGGCAAGCTGACAGCCTGCGCCATTGACGTGCCGGCGGATATTTCCTCAGCGGCATTCTTCCTTGTGGCGGCGAGTATCGCCCCGGATTCCGACCTGACCCTGCGCCATGTTGGCATGAATCCGACACGGGTAGGGGTGATCAATATCCTTCGCCAGATGGGCGCCAACATTGAGGTGCTCGAAGAGCGGGTGATTGGCGGTGAGCCTGTGGCTGACCTGCGTGTTCGGTCCGCAGAGCTGCGCGGTATTGATATTCCGGAAGACCAGGTGCCGCTGGCGATCGACGAATTCCCGGTGCTGTTTATTGCTGCAACCTGCGCCAAGGGCCGCACCGTGTTGCGCGGGGCCGAAGAACTTCGGGTAAAAGAGAGTGACCGGATTCAGGTCATGGCGGACGGGCTTGCGGCTCTGGGTGTTGAAACCACGGTCACCCCGGATGGCATTGTCATCGAAGGCGGCCAGACCATTGGTGGCGGCACGGTTGAAAGCCATGAAGATCACCGGATCTCCATGTCGTTCGCCGTTGCCTCTCTGCGAGCCACTGGCCCTATCCGCATCAACGATTGTGCAAATGTGGCTACGTCGTTTCCGGGCTTTGTTGACCTGGCCAAACAGACTGGCATTCAAATCAGTACAGAAGGCGAGTTTTAATGACCCAAAGCAAGGCACCGGTAATCGCCGTTGATGGTCCCGGAGGTTCCGGTAAAGGTACCATCACTCAGATGCTGGCCAGAAAGCTTGGCTGGCATCTGCTCGACAGCGGGGCACTTTATCGGTTGACGGCATTGGCGGCTATGCGACAGGGCGTGGCATTGAATGACGAAGCCGGTCTGGTAAAGGTGGCGGCTACCCTGGATGTGGCTTTCGAGCCCACCGGCGAAGGCCACCCGGTCAAGGTGGTGCTGGCAGGTGAGGACGTAACCTCGGAAATCCGCACTGAAACCTGTGGCGACAATGCCTCAAAGGTGGCGGTGATACAGCCGGTGCGAGATGCCCTGTTGCAGCGCCAGCGGGATTTTCGGCAGCTGCCCGGGCTGGTGGCAGATGGTCGGGATATGGGGACGGTGGTTTTCCCCGATGCGCCGGTAAAGATATTCCTGACCGCCAGTGCCGAGGAGCGGGCGCGGCGCCGTTATAATCAGTTGAAGCAAGCAGGGGTCGATGTTAACATTGACGCCCTTTTGGAAGAGATACGGGTGCGCGACGATCGGGATATGAACCGGTCAGCGGCCCCTCTCAAGCCTGCGGATGATGCGCAAGTCATTGATTCTACGGGTTTGAGTATAGAAGAGGTGTTAGACAGGTGTATGGCCGCAGCAGGTCAGGCCTGACTACACCTTTTTGTTGTTGGAATGCCGGAAACAGCGCTAAATTGCCAGCCGCTGGCTGATTCCGGAAATCGTTAACAGACCGTGTTGCTGGCGGCACGGAGCACACTTGCGTTGATCATATAGGGCACATAATGAGCGAGAGCTTTGCGGATCTTTTCGAAGAAAGTTTGAAAGAAATCGATATGCAACCAGGTTCCATTGTTCAGGGAACCGTTGTAGACGTCGATAACGACTGGGTCACCGTTAACGCCGGACTGAAGTCCGAAGGCGTTATCCCCGCCTCCCAGTTCCTGAACGAAAAAGGCGAGTTGGAAGTAGCTATCGGCGACGTTGTCGATGTGGCTCTCGATGCAGTTGAAGACGGTTTCGGTGAAACCCGTCTGTCCCGTGAGAAGGCCAAGCGCGCTGAAGCCTGGAAGGTACTTGAGAAGTCCTTCGAAGCGGAAGAAGTGGTCAAGGGTATTATCAATGGCAAGGTCAAAGGTGGTTTCACTGTTGATCTGGCTGGCATCCGTGCCTTCCTGCCGGGTTCCCTGGTAGACGTTCGTCCGGTTCGCGACACTGCGCACCTGGAGAACAAAGAACTCGAATTCAAGGTTATCAAGCTGGACCAGAAGCGTAACAACGTGGTTGTTTCCCGCCGCGCCGTTCTGGAAGCTGAAAACAGCGAGCAGCGCGAAGCTCTGCTGGAAACCCTGACCGAAGGTCTGGAAATCAAGGGTATCGTCAAGAACCTGACCGACTACGGCGCGTTCGTAGATCTGGGCGGTGTTGACGGCCTGCTGCACATCACTGACATGGCCTGGAAGCGCATCAAGCATCCGAGCGAAATCGTGAATGTGGGCGACGAAATCAATGTTAAGGTCCTGAAGTTTGATCGCGAGCGTAACCGCGTATCTCTGGGTCTGAAGCAGCTGGGTGAAGATCCGTGGGTAGAAATCAAGGCCCGTTACCCTGAAGGTGCCAAGGTTACTGCACGCGTCACCAACCTGACTGACTACGGTTGCTTTGCCGAGCTGGAAGAGGGTGTTGAAGGTCTGGTTCACGTATCCGAAATGGATTGGACCAACAAGAACATCCATCCGTCCAAGGTTGTTCAGGTAGGCGACGAAGTTGAAGTGATGATCCTGGATATCGACGAAGAGCGTCGTCGTATTTCCCTGGGCATCAAGCAGTGCGTTGCCAACCCGTGGGAAGACTTCTCCGGCAAGTTCAACAAGGGCGACCGTATCTCCGGTAAGATCAAGTCAATCACTGACTTCGGTATCTTCATCGGCCTGGACGGTGGCATCGACGGTCTGGTTCACCTGTCTGACATCAGCTGGAACGAGACTGGCGAAGAAGCCGTTCGCGAGTACAAGAAAGGCGACGAAGTTGAAACCGTTATCCTGTCTGTTGATCCAGAGCGCGAGCGCATCTCCCTGGGTATCAAGCAGCTGGAAAGCGATCCGTTCGCCGAGTTCGTTCAGCTGAACGACAAGGGCTCCATCGTTAAGGGTACTGTTTCTGCAGTAGACGCCAAAGGCGCTACCATTGCCCTGAACGAGGAAGTTGAGGCGGTACTGAAGGCTTCTGAAATCAGCCGTGACCGCGTTGAAGACGCGCGTAACGTTCTGAAAGAAGGCGAAGAAGTTGAAGCGAAGATCATCAGCATCGATCGCAAGAACCGCGTAATCAACCTGTCTGTCAAGTCCAAAGACGTTGAAGACGACAAGCAGGCTCTGGAAAACGTACGTAGCAAGACTGCAGAATCCTCTGGTGCGACCACCATCGGTGATCTGATCAAAGAGCAGATGCAGCAGCAAAACGCCAATAAGGATTAATTTTCCGGTTGGCATCAAAAAAACGGGCTCTAAGAGCCCGTTTTTTTTGTGTTTTTTTCTGGTTTGGCTAAACTAGAGGCACTGGGACCCGGTAATTGACTGCGGAATAATAATGACAGAGGGAAACGCCTCATGACGAAGTCCGAACTGGTTGAACTGATTGCCTCCAAGCAAACACAGCTCTCCGTCAAGGATGTGGAGTTAGCGGTTAAGACCATCATCGAGCATATGTCTCAGGCCCTTGCCGATGGTCAGCGTATTGAAATCAGGGGATTTGGCAGCTTTTCCCTGCACCACCGGGCAGCCCGAACCGGGCGTAATCCGAAAACTGGTGAAGCGGTGCAGCTGCCTGCCAAGTATGTTCCGCACTTCAAGCCCGGCAAAGAATTGCGTGAGCAGGTGAATGACAGCTTGAAGAAGGGTTTTTAAACCCGGTTCCAGGCAATGCTGATGGAACACCGCACTATCGGGCCTGGCGCCCGTCTGGAGAGATATTGACATGGCAGGACTGCAGAAGATCCTAATCACCGTTCTGGTTCTGGTTCTGATACTCCTGGCGCTGGTGTTTTCTCTGAACAATCAGATGGCCGTTTCGCTCAACTTCCTGTTGTTTGAAACGCAGCCCCATGGTGTTGCCGTCTGGATTATCATGTCGTTTGTGATTGGCGCCCTTGTAGGGGTGTTGATTACCTTACTGGCTACATTCCGTACGTCGGTGTCCCGGCGGACTCTCAAGAAAAGGCTCGAGCGTGCTGAGCACGCGTTAGAGAAATCCAGGGCACAGAACGACCGGGCAATTTGATGGAAATAGTTCTACAGTGGCTGCTTCTGACGGTAGCGGTCGCTGCCGGCTGGGTGGTCGGCAGGTTTGGTAGCCAGGGCAAGCGCCGCTCCCGGGCCATTTCCGATGAAGATTCCGTTCGTGACCGTCTGCAATTTCTGTTTACCAACTACTCTGACCAGGCTGTCGACAACTTTGTGCAGTCCCTGGCCGTCAATAAAGATACCGTTAGCCTGCATTTATCTATCGGGAGCCATTTCCGCAATAAGGGCGAAACCGATCGCGCCATTCTGATCCACCAAAACCTGCTGGCCCGGCCCGAACTGCCGGCGCGCTATACGCCCCAGGTTACCCTGGAGCTGGCAATGGATTATCTCAATGCCGGCCTCCACGATCGGGCGGAAGCCCTGCTGCACCAGTTGATGGGTGACAGGGAGTATGGTCGCCGGGCAGCCACGGCCTTGATTGAGCTGTATCAGCAGGAGCGGGAGTGGGAAAAGGCTGCCCAGGTGGCGCAGACCCTTACCCGAAGCGACGCAGATCCTGCGATGGTCAAAACACTGGCGTACATTACCTGCGAGTTGTCCGATGCGGCCCTGGCCAAAGACGATCGCTGGACTGCCCAGAAACTGGCCAAAGAAGCCCTCGACTACGACCGCTCCTGTGTTCGGGCGACGCTGTTGCTGATGAAGCAGCAGATCCGCCAGGGCAACTTCCGGGAAGCGGGCAATCAAAGCCTGAAGGTGTTTGATCAGAACCCGGAGTTTGGTCCGGAGGCCATCGACCGCCTGATGAAGCTCGAGCGGGAACACGGTGATGTAGGCAGGCTGGTCAAAAAACTCCGCAAACTCTATGAACAGTATCCGAGTACCAGTTTATTGCTGGCGCTGGTGGAATCGGTGGAGCGTTCCTTTGGTCGCCCTGCTGCTATTGATCTGCTCCGGCAGGAGCTGGAAATTCGGCCTTCTGTTCGTGGCCTGCTCCGGCTGGTGGAAATGGCCGGCTATGAAAAAGGCATGACCACAGACGAAGGCCGCCTTGTCAGCCGTATTGGCCACCTGATACTCGCCAACCGGCCGGTTTACCGTTGCGTTAGTTGCGGTTTCTCAGGCCAGCAGCTTCACTGGCTTTGCCCGAGCTGTAAGCAGTGGGAAACGGTGCGTCCCATCCAGGGCGTTGAAGCCGAATAATGATTTAACCTTTTGAACCGGAATCTGACCGTGCGAAACCTTAATGACCCGAAAATCATCGTCGCCCTGGACTTCCCCTCCCAAAACCCTGCTTTGGCGCTGGCTGATCAGCTGGACCCCGCCAAGTGCCGGCTGAAGGTAGGCAAGGAACTGTTCACCCGTTCCGGCCCGGAGTTGGTCAAGTCACTGCAGGGCAGGGGCTTTGACGTGTTCCTGGATCTGAAATTCCACGACATCCCGAACACCACTTCCGCGGCGGTTGCTGCAGCAGCGGACCTGGGTGTGTGGATGGTGAATGTGCATGCCTCGGGCGGTGAAAAGATGATGGTCGCCTGCCGGGAGCGCCTGGAGTCGTTCGGGGCGGACAAGCCGCTGCTGATCGCCGTCACGGTGCTGACCAGTATGTCCGATGCGGACCTGGCCGGTATCGGCATCACCGGTTCTGCAGAAGCTCACGTTTCCCGCCTGGCCACCCTGACGAAAAACTGCGGCCTGGATGGCGTCGTCTGCTCCGCCCAGGAGGCCCCCAGACTGAAAGCAGAGCAGGGCGCCGACTTCCAGCTAATCACCCCGGGAATCCGCCCGCTGACCGCCGACAAAGGCGACCAACAACGCATCATGACCCCAACCGATGCCCTCAAAGCCGGCTCCGACTACCTCGTCATCGGCCGCCCGATTACCCAGGCGCCCGATCCTCTGGCCGCCTTGGAGGCTATTCACGCTGAGGTGGTTTCGGCCTGACTTTCGTGCTTTGGTGTGGCCTCTGTCCCTAGCCTGCCCGGTTGACGGGCAGGGCACGGATGGGGGTCCCTCCCGAAAAACGCTACGAGCACCCGCAAGCGGGTCCAGCCAGCAATCATAGATTGCTGTCGTTCGGCGGCGCATGAAGCTTTGCTTCATAAACACTTGCCTCACCCATGTGCGCTTCGCTCCGGCCATCCATGGCCTCCGAGATTTTCGGGAGGGACACCCATCCGCGCCCTTCAGGCAAATGGAGGTGTAGTCAAAGTGCGTTGAAGGAGCTTTCCGGATTCTTTTCAGTGGTAACAGCTTTTTTCCATTCCCAGATTCCCGATTCTTAATTGCCTATACTTGCGCTCGCTGAGTGTCAGGGTGGGATAACCTTTCCAAAAATCTCGTAGGCCATGGATGGCCGGAGCGAAGCGCACATGGATGTGCTCGTAGCGTTTTTTGGAAAGGTTATCCCACCCTGACACCCCACCAAAACAAGCAGGCTAGGGCAGGAGTCCGGCAAAACCGCCAAAAGTTGCAGGCAATAGAAACAAACGAGAGCAAACAAAAAAGCCCGCTAATTCAAAGAACTAGCGGGCTTTCGGAATAGTGGCTCCCCGACCTGGGCTCGAACCAGGGACAAACGGATTAACAGTCCGTTGCTCTACCAACTGAGCTATCGGGGAACGTCGTCATGTGACGAGGCGCGTATATTAAGTTGGCTATACCGCCTCGTCAACCCTCTGACTAAAAATTTTTAGCCAAGCGCCTTCTGCAAACGCTCAATGGCCTTCTGCAGGTTATCCATGCTGGTCGCAAAGCTCAGACGCATGTGGCCAGGGCTGCCAAAAGCAGAACCCGGAACCAGGGCAACGCCCGCTTCGGTCAGCAGCTTCTCGGCAAACTCAACGTCTGTGTTCACGCCGTCAGTGGCATCGATCGCGCCCTGGAAGCTTGGGAACACATAGAAGGTGCCGTCGCCATTCAGGCACTCAACGCCAGGCAACTTGTTCAGGGCGGCTACCAGCCAGTCGTGGCGTTCCTTGAACGCCTTGACCATCTCGCCCACGCACTCCTGCGGGCCGTCCAGGGCTGCCTGGGCGGCGGCCTGGGAGATTGAGGCCGGGTTGGAGGTGCTCTGGGACTGGATTTTCTTCATGGCGCCGATGATCTTCGCCGGGCCTGCGGCGTAGCCGATACGCCAGCCAGTCATGGAGTAGGCCTTGGACACGCCGTTCAGTACGAAGGTGCGGTCATACAGCTCCGGGCACGCGTTCAGGATGTTGCAGAACGGCTTGCCAGTCCACAGGATCGGCTCGTACATGTCGTCGGTGGCAATCATGATGTTCGGGTGCTTTTTCAGCACCTCGCCAATCGCCTGCAGCTCTTCCAGGGTGTAAGCCATGCCGCTGGGGTTGGAGGGGCTGTTGATCACAAACAGGCGGGTGCGCTCGGTGATGGTGTTTTCCAGCTGCTCGGGGGTGATCTTGAAGCGGGTCTCGGCAGAGGTTTCAATAATCACCGGCTTGCCTTCAGCCACCAGCACCATGTCCGGGTAGGAAACCCAGTAAGGCGCGGGGATAATGGCTTCGTCGCCCGGGTTCAATGTGGCGAGGGCGAGGTTGAAAAAGCTCTGTTTGCCACCACTGCTTACCAGGATCTGGTTGGCTTCATAATCCAGGCCGTTGTCCCGTTTGAACTTCGCAATAATCGCTTTCTTCAGGGCCGGCGTACCATCAACGGCGGTGTACTTGGTCTGGCCGTTGTTAATGGCTTCAATGGCTGCCTGTTTGATGTGCTCGGGGGTGTCGAAGTCCGGCTCGCCAGCACCCAGGCCGATAATATCCTGGCCGGCCGCGCGGAGTTCTGCGGCTTTGTTGGTGACTGCGAGGGTGGGGGAAGGCTTGATCGCCTGTACTCGGCTGGAAAGTTGAAGGTCCAAACTTGAGCTCCTTAAAGCTGCGTCTTATGGGCTGCGATCGGCCGGGCAACTATGGAGCCAAAGGTGCTGGCTGTTTTTCTCCCAGCCGTCGATCGCACAGATGGTATCATGAAGCAGCCAGAACACTAAATTTCTTGTAGGGGTTGTGCCGTATTGCGGCCGGCGCCGAACCCGGAGGTTAATCGCCAGTTATGGCCAGTAAAGCATCCAGCGCTTCCCGTGAAGGTGTGTTCCGAGTTGATTCCCCATATCAGCCGGCCGGTGACCAGCCCAAGGCCATCGCCGGCCTGGTGGATGGCATTCATTCCGGGCTGGCGCACCAGACGTTGCTGGGGGTGACCGGCTCAGGCAAGACGTTCACCATTGCCAATGTGATCCAGGACGTGCAGCGGCCCACCATCATCATGGCCCATAACAAGACCCTGGCGGCGCAGTTGTACGGCGAGTTCAAGGAGTTCTTTCCGGATAACGCGGTGGAGTATTTCGTGTCTTACTACGATTACTATCAGCCGGAAGCCTATGTGCCGTCGTCTGACACCTTCATTGAGAAAGATGCCTCCATCAATGAACACATTGAGCAAATGCGTTTGTCTGCCACCAAGGCGTTGCTGGAACGGCCGGATGCGATCATCGTGGCGACGGTGTCGTCCATCTACGGTTTGGGTGATCCGGAATCTTACCTGAAGATGATGCTGCACCTGGACCGGGGTGATCAGATAGATCAGCGCTCGATTCTGCGCCGACTGGCAGAGCTCCAGTACACTCGTAATGATATCGAGTTCCACCGCGCCAATTACCGGGTTCGGGGCGATGTGATTGATGTGTTCCCGGCGGAATCGGAGCGGGAAGCCATTCGCATCGAGTTGTTTGACGATGAAGTGGAAAACCTCAGTTACTTCGATCCGCTGACCGGCGAGGTACTGCGCCGTGTGCCACGGGTAACCATCTATCCGAAGTCGCACTATGTGACGCCCCGGCAGAAGGTGCTGGATGCGGTAGAGAATATCCGGGCGGAGCTGGACGTGCGTTTGCAGCAGTTGCGGGATAACCACCGGCTGGTGGAGGCCCAGCGCCTTGAGGAGCGCACCCGCTACGACATGGAAATGATGATGGAGCTGGGTTACTGCAACGGCATCGAGAACTACTCCCGCTATCTGTCCGGCCGGGCGCCTGGCGAGCCGCCACCCACCCTGTTTGATTACCTGCCGCCCAACGCATTGCTGGTGGTAGACGAGTCCCACGTGACCATTCCCCAGATTGGCGCCATGTATAAAGGTGACCGGTCCCGGAAGGAAACGCTGGTTGAGTATGGTTTTCGCCTGCCGTCGGCACTGGATAACCGGCCCATGCGGTTTGAGGAGTGGGAGCGGATTGCACCCCAGATGATCTTCGTTTCGGCCACGCCGGGTAACTATGAGGCGGAGCACGCTGGCCAGGTGGTGGAGCAGGTGGTTCGGCCGACCGGACTGCTGGATCCGGTGATCGAGGTGCGGCCAGCGTCTACCCAGGTGGATGACCTGCTCTCGGAAATCCACGCTCGGGTGGCTGTTGAGGAGCGGGTGCTGGTCACTACCCTGACCAAGCGCATGGCCGAAGACCTTACCGATTTCCTTATGGAACACGACATTCGCGTTCGGTATCTGCACTCAGACATCGACACCGTGGAGCGCGTCGAGATTATCCGGGATTTACGCCGGGGCGAGTTTGATGTGCTGGTAGGCATCAACCTGTTGCGGGAAGGCCTGGATATGCCGGAAGTGTCTCTGGTGGCGATTCTGGACGCAGACAAGGAAGGCTTCCTGCGCAGCGAACGCTCGTTGATCCAGACCATCGGCCGTGCCGCCCGTAACCTCAATGGTAAAGCCATTCTGTACGGGGACCGCATCACCGGTTCCATGCAGCGGGCCATTGACGAAACCGAACGCCGGCGAGCGAAGCAAACGGCCCATAACGAAGAGCACGGTATTACGCCGAAAGGACTGAACAAGAAGATCGCCGATGTCATGGAGGGAGCCACCGGCGGTGGACGCGGTCGTCGCAAGGCGGAACGCCCGGGCCAGAAGGCTGCGGAAGAGGCGGAAGGTTACATGGTCAAGGCAGGCAAGCGTTCTCCGGAAGAGTTGCTGAAGGAAGTGACGCGCCTGGAGGATGACATGTACAAGGCCGCCGCCGACCTGGATTTCGAAACCGCAGCGCGATTGCGGGACCAGATCTCCGAACTCAAGGAAGCGGCTATTCGTACCGGCTGATCAGGGCCGTTTCGGCCCGACGATCACGGCCGCCTGCAAGGGTTGGTTGCGGCCGTAGCTGGACATCTTGCCAAATACCCGTTTGTCGACAGGCAAATATTGTTTGTCGGCCACGGTCTCGTCCACGTCAGTGTCGATCTCCGGGTCGTGCAGGTACACGAAGTCTTCATCCATGGCGCATACGGTCACCCAGTGGGGTACACGACTGCGGTTAAGCTGCCAGGTACTGATCAGGATGACCGGGATGCGGCCCTCATGCAGGGCGGCTTCCATGGCTTCCAGGGTCAGTGGGTCGTGGTGCAGCTGGATGCCGGTCTGGCCAATGTCGTGCAGGAAGCCTTCATGCACCAGTTCCAGTACCCGCTTTTTATCGTCGTTACGCACGGTATCCTTAAACAGGGCGCCTTCCTGACTGATCCAGGCGCTGGCCTCAAAGCCTCGGTGCCAGGCTGACAAGGCCAGGCCATGGGGCCCGCAGCCACCGTGACCGGCGAGCATGAAGATCGTCGTGGCCTCTCGCCAGATCTTCAATTCTTCCAGGGTGTTCAGCTGCTGGTCTTCGTCCAGGGCGGCCATGGCCATGATCAGGGCAGAGGGGCCGCAGGTAAACTCGGTGGTTTGGGGGTAATAGGGTACCGGGAGATACTCCCGGGAAGGTTCGTAGTAAAGAATACGCCGTTCGAAGCGCAGGGCATCGCCATGGTCTTCGTAATAGTCCCGGTAGGTGCCGAACTGGCGATAGCCCAATCGTTTGTATAGATTGATGGCGCCGGCGTTATCTTCCCGAACCTCCAGGCGCATGATGATGCGGTCTGCCTCTACGGCTTCCTTCTCCGCTTCCCGCACCAATTGCTCGCCCACGCCCCTGCCTCGCACGGTTGGCGATACCGCGATTGAATAAATCCGTGCCAAACGGGTGGCGGCATTCATCAGTACCAGGCAGTAGCCCACCAGCTCGGAGCCTTGCTCCGCCACTATCAGGCGGTCCCGTGGCATTTCCAGAAACCGTCGGAAACTGCGTCGGGAAATACGGTCTTCGGTAAAACAACGATTTTCCAACTGCACCAGGGCAGTCAGATCGTCGGCGACTGCTTGTCGAAGCAAAACATCATGCATGGTTAACAAATCCCGGTCGCGAAAATCGCAGAAGCTGGCGAGCACTTCCACCGCAGCTATTATGGTAGAGACAGGTCGGTTTCGATAGCGGGCGATCATGCGTAAAAGCACGCATCCAGCCTGGATTGTACCAGACGTCACAGCGGCGTATTGTTGCGCCCATTACCCGGCTGAACCTTTCAGGGAGGAACGCCTTTAATGTCCCGTTTGTTAATCGTTGTGGACCGTGCCAAAGACTGGTCGCCCTATTACCCCAGCGAGGATGTACTGACCTTTGATCAGTATCTGAATTTTTCTGCCCCCGCCAATAGCCGGGTGCGCGTGATCAACCTTTGCCAGAGCGCGAAATACCTGAGCCGGGGTTATTACTGCTCCTTGTTGGCAGAGGCCCGGGGCCACCATGTGGTGCCCTCGGTGATGACCTTGAACGATTTGAGCCGCAAGGGCTTGTTCTCGCTGGAGCTGGAGGAGCTGGATCACAGCGTCATTCAGTGGCTGGAGCAGGAAGCCAGGGAAATCGACCCGGCCACTGATGAGCGGGACGCCACCCACGAAGTGCGCATTCGCACCTATTTTGGCCAGGCGGAGCATGCGGATCTCAAGCCGGTAGCCCGGGCCTTGTTTGAGCGCTTTCCCTGCCCAATCCTGGAAGTGGTGTTCCGCCACCGCAAGCAATGGCAGATTGAATCCATGAAACCGGCCGCCCCGGCCGATCTGGATGAGCGCGAACAGGACGTGTTTGCGGCAGCGCTGGATCGTTTCAGCAGCATGATCTGGCGTAAGCCGAGAACGCGTCGGCGCTATCGTTTTGATCTGGCCATGCTGGTGAACCCGGAAGAGGAAATGCCCCCGAGTGATGAGGCTGCCCTAAAAAGATTCGAGCGGGCAGGGCGAAAGCTGGGCATCAATGTAGAGAGAATTACCCGTCGGGACTACATGCGGTTGCCGGAATACGATGGCCTGTTCATTCGGGAAACCACCGCGATTGATCACCACACCTACCGGTTTGCCCGCAAGGCAGAGGCTGAGGGCATGGTGGTTATTGATGACCCGGTCTCGATACTGCGTTGCACCAACAAAGTGTTCCTGGCGGACCTGCTCAAGAACAACAAGGTGCCAACTCCAAAAACACTGATCCTGTCCAAAGATCAGAAAGATGCGGTTGATCAAGTGGTCAGTGAGCTGGGTTTTCCGGTGGTCATCAAGATTCCGGACGGCGCCTTCTCAAGGGGTGTGGCCAAAGCCAAGGATGAGAAAGAGCTGAGGGCGGGCCTTAAAGAGCTGTTCAAGCAATCAGCACTGGTGTTGGCCCAGGAGTATTTTTACACCGATTACGACTGGCGCATTGGTGTGTTGGGCGGCCGTGCCATCTATGCCTGCAAATACATGATGGTGAAGGGGCACTGGCAGATCTACCAACACGGTGGCGCGGCGGTGGAAAGTGGCGGGTTTGAAACCATGCCCACCTATGAGGTGCCCCGGAATGTCATTCAGGCGGCGCTGAACTCCACCCGACTGATCGGTAATGGATTGTATGGGGTGGACATCAAACAGGCCGGTAACCGGGTGGCCGTCATTGAAGTTAACGACAACCCCAGTATCGATTCCGGGGTGGAAGACAAATTCCTGGGTGGCGAGCTTTATACCCTGGTCATGCAGGAGTTCCTGTCCCGCATGGAAGAAAACCGGCGCCGGTAATACCGGCGCTTGATCAGCTTGCGGACACCCAAACCCGGACTGAACCAAACCAGGGATAGGGTGACAGCACCTCCCGGACGCTTTCGGTGGTCAACGCGGGTGCCGGATGCTGTTCGTCCAGGAAGACTTCGATATGAACCCGGTTTTTGAGGTAATGCAGTCTCAGCCGGCTGTGCGGCGGCAGCTCACCGAGCTGCTGCGACAGCAGGTGGCGGATATCCTCGCGGCTGGGTAAATGCGGGTCGGTCTGATGCGGTGTGTGTTCGTCGTTCTCGGCATCGATATGAAAGTTGATGTCCCGGATATTATCGATGGCATCCCTCATGCCGGAAACCACCTTCATGCCGATCTGGTGTCCCTCAGAAACGCTTATCTCAGGCCGAACAACCAGATGGACATCCAGTAGTATGTCGTGACCCATACGCCGGCTGCGTAGCTCGTGAACATTGCGCACGCCGTTTGTGTCCATGGCAATGGCACGCAACACCCGGGTATCCTCCGCAGACAGTCCGGTATCGACGAGTTCCTTAACGCTGTCCCAGGTGAATTTCCAGCCAATATGAATAATGATGCCGGAGATAACCACAGCGGCAAGGGTATCCAGCCAAACATATCCGACCATTGCACCGACAGTGGAAACCAGAACAACGACCGATGAAAACGCGTCTGTCCGGCTGTGCCAGGCGTTTGCGATCAGCAGGTCGGATCGAATTTTCATGCCCACATGGCGGGTATAACGGTAGATCCATTCTTTGGAAGCGACCGATATCCCCGCAGCAACCAGAACCGGCCAGCCCGGTACCGCGAGATCCTCTCCAGAGACCAGGCGCAGAATATTCTCCCAGGCAAGGGCAGCGCCCACGGCAATCAGTATGCTCCCCAGCAAAAGTGTGCCGAGCGTCTCAATGCGCTGATGTCCGTAGGGGTGGTCATCATCCGGACCTTTACGTGACAGTCGCATCACTGCAAGAACAACCCAGTCTGAAACAACGTCGGTAAACGAGTGGATGCCATCCACCACCAGAGCATGGGAATGAAAAAGAGTGCCGCCAATAATTTTTATCACACCAAGGACTGCATCCAGGACCATGCCAATGATGGTGACCCGGGAGGCGGCGTGCTTTTCCTGTTGCAAGTCCTTGTCAGTCCGTAGATGGGCCTTTGGGGGCTGATCCATGGCTCAGGCTCCGATAATTCTGTTGGTAGCCAGTATAGCGGCAGGAATGGAAAATTTGGGGAGAATTAATCGGGAAACGCAGGTCGATTTATGCACATGATGACAAAGTCGTTACCCGCTACCACTTTGTAACTAAAGTCGTCAAATGGTTATTTTGTCTTTTTAAGTTATTGATTTTTAGTTAAAATTTAACTGGTTAAAAAATGATCAATTTGTAGGCTGGCGCAGTTATCAAGGGGTCGAGACGCTTGCCCCGGCATTTTCAACAGAGTTATCCACAGATTCCGTGGAAAAGCCTCGCCAACCGCTGAGGCATGGGCTTTTACGTTGTATTGAAGGTTCGGGAGGATGGTGTGGAAAACTTCCGGTATACTCCGGCCACCCCTCGGCAAGGAGCTCCAAGATGTACAGCATTCTACGCAATTTACTTTTCCGGCTGCCCCCGGAACAGGCCCATAATGTCGCCCTCAGTGGCCTGGATCTGGCCTACAAAACCGGTATTCTCAATGTTGTTTCAAGGCGCCCGGAGCCGTGCCCGATTAATATCATGGGGCTGGAGTTCCCCAACCCGGTAGGCCTGGCCGCGGGCCTGGACAAAAATGCTGACCACCTGGATGCCTTGGGAGCCCTGGGTTTTGGGTTCATTGAAGTGGGCACCGTCACACCCTTGGCACAGCCGGGCAACCCCAAGCCGCGGATGTTCCGCCTGCCCGAGCACCAGGCCATCATCAACCGCATGGGCTTTAATAATGAAGGCCTTGGTCATCTGGTGAGCAATGTTGAGAAGCGTCGTTATCGCGGTATCCTGGGCATTAACGTGGGCAAGAACAAAGATACCCCGAATGAGCAGTCCGAACAGGACTACCGCAAGGGTATCGCCGCAGTTTACCCCCATGCCGACTACATCACGGTAAACGTGTCCTCGCCGAATACCCCGGGGCTGCGTGATCTGCAGTTCGGCGACTCGCTGAAGCAGCTACTGCATGCGATCAAAGACGAACAGGCGATCTGCGAAAAAAATACTGGTCGCTATGTACCGGTGGCCGTGAAGATTGCCCCGGATATGGATGATGCAGGCATTCGCTTTGTTGCCGGGGCATTACTCGAGGCAGGCCTGGATGGTGTGATCGCCACAAACACCACCATTAGCCGGGAAGCGGTGCAAGGACACAAGCACGAGCAGGAAGCTGGCGGTTTGAGTGGTGCACCGGTGCGCGAGGCGTCTTTACGGGTTATTCAGGGGTTGCACGCCGAGTTGGGGGAGAGAATCCCTATTATTGGCGTTGGCGGTATCACTGATGGCGAGAGTGCGGCGGAGAAAATCCGGGCAGGGGCGAAACTGGTGCAAATCTACACCGGCTTTATTTACAAAGGCCCAGCTTTGATTAACGAAGCAGTAGAAGCGATCAGGAAAGAACAGCATAAGTAGTGAGGCCAGAAAGAAGGTGGGCCCGCTGAGCGGGCCCTTGCGGGGAACGAACCCCGTAGCGCTTCTTCGCATGGTACGGGGCGGGAGGCCCCGTTTTGGTTGCTCTGGTTACTGCGTCAGATTGTGGTGTAGCTACAACTAAAAGAGATCAGGTTAAACGGGGTATGCCAACACCGCGGTCACGTTGCGGTTACGTTGGCAAGTTTGTGGATGCCGGAGACGCCGGTCATGCCCTCCCAGTTATCTGTGCGGCCTTCTCGCCACCCGTTCAGCCATTCCTGGCGTACCTCTGCTTGGTCTAACGGGCAGCTGTCTTTGGATTTGCCGGACACGCCAGCGAGATAACCCCGCTTGAATGCACGAGCGTACATGTCTCTCTTCTGTCTTTTCATGCCGTTCCTCACTGATGGATTAACAGAACAAGCGTGTACACATCTGCCGTGGCCATGGTAAAGGAGGCACCCATCCGGGATAACCCACTATTGCCAGTTCCGGCCAGAGCAGTCAGGATCCTGTTAACGGAAGCACGGTTAAGTTGGCTTCCAGAACGACGCGTCAACTACAAGGTAAGACGAACCTTGCGCGGATGTACACTATTTATTTCATCTATATGAAGCTTTTCTTATAGGTTTGTGAAATAACGATGACGGCCCGAATTCGGGTTTTACCGCTATTCCGGCGGTTTACCGGCTCTATCCAGAAAACCAGGAGTTGATTTTGTCCAAGCATGTCTTTTTCGTAACCTGCCCCAAGGGTGTTGAGTATCTCCTGGCCGATGAGCTCGAAAGCTTTGGCCTGGCTCAAGTGCGCAACGCGCCGGCGGGCGTCTGGGTAGAAGGGGAGCTGGAAGCCGGATATCGCGCCTGTTTGTGGTCCCGGCTGGCCAACCGGGTCATCCTGCATATTGCCGAAGTGGATGCCCGCAGTGCGGACGAACTTTATGAGGGCGTGGTGGCTCTGGACTGGCAATCGCACATTCCGGTCAACGGCAGCTTTCGAGTAACTTTCCTGGGGCAGAACGAAGAAATTCGGAACACACAGTTCGGTGCCCAGAAAGTTAAAGACGGTATCGTAGACAGCATTCGGGGCGCGGGCCTGCCACGGCCCTCGGTCGCGCCAAAAGATCCGGATGTCACCATCTCTGCCCGCCTGAACCGGGGGCGGCTGTCGGTTGGGCTGGACCTTAGCGGGCATAGCCTGCACATGCGGGGATACCGAACTGAACAGGGCCTTGCGCCGTTGAAGGAAAATCTCGCGGCCGCGTTGCTGCTGCGGGCCGGATGGCCGGAAATTGCAGACGCCGGCGGCGACTTTGTTGATCCCATGTGTGGTTCCGGAACTCTGGTGATTGAAGCAGCATTGATGGCGCTAGACATTGCGCCGGGCCGGAAAACAGAGCGTTTTGGATTTGAAAAATGGCCTGGGCACCAGCCGGAACTTTGGCTGGCATTGCGCCAGGAAGTTGAGCGCCGCGCACATGAAGGCAAAAACAAGCGCATACCGGCATTTGCCGGTTTCGATCAGGACGCTCGGGTGATCGACACGGCCCGTAACAACCTGCGCCGGGCTGGTCTGGACAACATCGTAAGCGTAGATCCGCGGCCGGTATCTGCCTTTGAGCGGCAGCCGGACTGGGCGGATAAGGGGCTGGTGCTGACCAATCCCCCCTATGGTGAACGCTTGAGCGAGCGCAAAGAGCTGGCCGCGCTCTATCAAACCCTGGGTGAAACCGTCTTGCGTGAACTCCCGGGTTGGCGCCTGGCCGTGTTCACCGGTGCACCGGAATTCGGTAAGTCGATTGGCCTGCGAAGCTTCAAACAATACAAATTGTTCAACGGCAAGCTGCCAGCGCAGCTGTTGTTGTTCGATGTGCAGCCCGAAAATGCCCGAACACCGCGAGACCCGGCTGCGCCAGGGCAGGTTATGCCACGCATTGCCAACCCCGAACGGGCAGACATGCTACGCAATCGCCTGAAGAAGAACCTGAAAACCATTGGTCAGTGGGCGCGGAAGCAGAATATCAGCTGTTACCGGCTTTACGATGCCGATATGCCTGAATACGCGTTGGCCATCGACCTATACGATGGCAATGTACACGTGCAGGAGTACCTGGCTCCGAAGTCTATCGACGAAAAAGCCGCCCGGGAACGTCTGGCCGAGGCTCTGGCGGTCATACCGGAAGTGCTGGACGTTGACCCCGAGAATCTGGTTTGCAAACAACGCCAGCGCCAAACCGGCACCAAACAGTATGAGAAACAGGCCGCAACCGGCGAATACTTCAACGTGCAAGAACACGGCTGTACCCTGAAGGTAAACCTGAAAGACTACCTCGACACCGGCCTGTTCCTGGACCACCGCCCTGTGCGCCACTGGATACAGCAACACGCCAGAGGGAAACGCTTCCTGAACCTGTTCTGTTATACCGGTGCAGCCACCGTACACGCTGCCGTTGGCGGCGCCAGCCGGTCCCTGAGCCTGGATATGTCGAAAACCTACGTGAGCTGGGCCCAGGACAACCTGGCCCTCAACGGCGCCGATCTGAGGAAGCACGTGGTAGAGCAGGCGGATTGCCTGTCCTGGTTGGCGGACCGCAAAACCGCCAACCAGACCTTCGACCTGATCTTCATGGACCCGCCCACGTTCTCGAACTCAGCAAGAATGGCCGGGGTTCTGGATATCCAAAGGGATCATGGCACCATGGTGCGCCAGTGTATGGAGCGGTTATCCAGCGATGGTCTGTTGATATTCTCCAACAATTTCCGGAAGTTCAAACTGGACGAAGATCTTGAAGCAGAGTTTGAAGTCAAAGAGGTAACGGCAAGTACTCTGGACAAGGATTTTCAACGCAACCAGAAGATTCACCGCTGCTGGCATATCCAGCACAAGCTCACCGATTAAAGGTCGGATTAACAGCGGCCTGCACTCAAGTATGTGTTAAGAGGGCCGGATATCCTTTCTTGGAATCTCGGAGGCCATGGATGGCCGGAGCGAAGCGCACATGGATGTGCTCGTAGCGTTTCCAGGAAAGGATATCCGGCCCTCTTAACCGGTACCGAAGAAAGCAGCACACTCAAAACTCGTAGCGCAGGCCCGTAGAAAACTGGAACGTATTGGCACTACTGCCAGTGTCTTTGAACAACCGCCCACCCTCAAACACCAGGAAGGTGTTATTCACCACCTCGAAATCCACCCCCGCCAGCCAGCTGATGCTGAAACTGCTGTCCGGGTAATCGCCTTCGATGTCCCGGAACTGGGCGTTGTAGCCTTCCTCACGGTTGGCCAGGGTCGCCTCGCCTTTTACGTGGGTGAAGCCCGCCTGGGCGTAAACGTTGGCATAATCGGTGATCGGGTAATGCAGGCCCATGTACCAGCTGGCAAAATAATCGACCGCAAGGGTCAGGTCGCCACCGGAGACATCGGCATCATTGAAGCCGCCACCCAGGCGGATCTCTGCGTGAATCAGGTCGTTCAGGTGGCCGCCTATAACCAGCGTGCCGGCTTGCCCCCAGGCATCCTCCTTGGTGCGGTCGCCGATTGAGCGGTGCTCCAACGCCGTTACCAGAAGGCCAACGTAGTGCTTGTCAGAACGAGGAGTATCTTGTGCCTGTGCCGCCAATGGGGCGAGGCTGATGGCCATCAGGCTGGAGCTGAGGAAACGTAGTGCGACCTTGTTCATTATTATCCGGCTTCCTGTCAGTAACGTTGCTGACGCCAGATTCTGCCTTGTGTAACGCTTTGTTACGCAGACGCCGGTCACACTTCCCCGTGTCAGCTGGCCCGGTTACAGGTCCGCCAGAAGACCTTCCTCCTGCGCGAGCATCAGCAGGGCGTAAACGCCATTCTCCGGGAGTTGTGGTTCCAGGCCTTCGTCGAACATCAGTTGCCGACGGCGGTCTTCAAGGGTGTCGCGGTCGATGCCGGTAATCAGTTCGGAAATTGGAGCAATCTCGAAAGGGGCATCCTGGCTGACGGCACTGAAAATCAGGTCGATCAGAATTTCATCCGGGTCTATGCCATCCACGTATACGGTCTGGTCTGGCAGGTCCTGATGGAGTTCCTGAACCAGTTCGAGCAGTGGCACGCCCTGTTCTTCGAGGTACAGCAGGTCAAAGTCCCCCAGGTCGCTGTCATCTGGCAACCAGGCTTCCTCCGGGGCAATAACCACGGTTTTCATCTGGCCGTCTGCCAGCGACCAGGCCATGGCGACGGGAAACAGGGCGTCGTCAGTCTGACAGTATTCGATGTCCAGGAATCGGGGTATCGACACAGTGGGCTCCGGCGTTGATCAGTGGGTGCGTATAGGGACTAACCGGCAGCCTGGTAGGAGCTGGGCCGGCTTCATGCCATACTGTAGCAGCCATTATCATGCAATCAGGAAGATCATGGAACACACTGAATTTAATAATGACTTGATTGAATTTCTGAATGCCTCACCAACACCCTGGCATGCAGTCAGTACCATGAAATCCCGGCTTGATGCCGCCGGTTTTCAGCAGCTGGATGAGCGGGAAGAGTGGGCGCTGGAGCAGGGCCGGGGCTATTACGCCATTCGCAATGGCTCCTCCCTTATTGCCTTCCGCACCGGCAAGAATGACGTAGTGACTTCCGGCATCCGGATGGTGGGTGCCCATACCGACAGCCCCTGCCTGAAGGTAAAGCCAAACCCCGAAATCCGCCGCAAGGGCTTTTTCCAGTTGGGTGTGGAAGTATACGGCGGCGTGTTGCTGAACCCGTGGTTTGACCGGGATCTGTCGCTGGCTGGCCGGGTCACGGTTCTGGATGAGGACGGTAAGGTTCGGGACACTCTGGTGGACTTCCGTAAGCCGGTGGCGATTATTCCCAGCCTGGCCATTCACCTGGACCGGGAAGCCAACAGCAATCGGTCGGTGAATGCCCAGACAGACCTGCCTCCGGTGGTTATGCAACTGCCGGAAACCGATACAACGTCATTCGCTGACTTGCTGCGTGAGCAGTTGATCAGTGAATCCGGCCTGAAGATTCGTAAAGTGTTGGGCTATGAACTGAGTTTCTACGATGCCCAGGGCGCGTCTTTCGTTGGTTTGCGCCAGGAGTTTCTGGCGTCGGCGCGTCTCGATAACCTGCTCAGTTGTTACATTGGCCTGCAGTCCCTGCTGAACACTTCTGGAGATGAAGCCGCGCTTCTGGTGTGCAATGACCACGAAGAAGTGGGTAGCATGTCGGCGGAGGGTGCCCAGGGGCCGTTCCTGGGAGCCGTTCTGGAGCGCTGGTGTGGCGCTGGCAAGGGTAGGGCGATTGCCCGCTCCATGATGATCTCTGCGGATAACGCCCATGGCGTGCACCCCAACTTCATGGACAAACACGATGAAAACCACGGTCCGATCCTGAACCAGGGGCCAGTCATCAAGGTTAACCACAACCAGCGCTACGCCACCAACAGTCGGTCGGCCGCTTTGTACCGGCATATCAGTGATGAGCTTGGCCTGCCGCACCAGACCTTTGTCGTGCGCAGTGACATGGGATGCGGCAGCACCATTGGGCCGCTGACCGCCGGTAATCTGGGCGTGACCACGCTGGATATCGGTGTGCCGCAGTTCGCCATGCATTCCATCCGGGAAATGATCGGGAGCCAGGATGGCTATACCCTGTACCAGGTCCTGAAGGAATTCATGCAGCGGGAAGAGGTTTTCTGAGGCAGAAATGAAAAAGCCGCTGATGTTGAATCAGCGGCTTTCTCGGAATAAGTGGCTCCCCGACCTGGGCTCGAACCAGGGACAAACGGATTAACAGTCCGTTGCTCTACCAACTGAGCTATCGGGGAACAGCATCAAGTGGCGGGCATATTAAGTTCTTTAATAGTGTTCGTCAACCCCCTGAAAAGAAAGGTCAAAATTTGCACAAGCGCAGTCAATCGGGCTACCGCCCACCGGTCTGGTTACGTAACGGGCACATCCAGTCTGTGTGGCCAACGCTGTTCCGGAACGTGACCATGCCACAGCCGGAAGCCGCTGTTCTGGCTACGCCGGATAACGACGAACTGCACCTGGATTGGTACCGTCAGGGCAGTGACCGCCTGGCCATCGTGTCCCATGGTCTGGAAGGCCACAGCAGGCGCCCCTATGTGCTCGGGCTGGCGCGGGCACTAATGGCGGATGGCTGGGATGTGCTGGCCTGGAACTTCCGATCCTGCGGAGGGGTGATGAACCACCAACCCCGGTTCTACCACAGCGGCGCCACGGAAGACCTGCATACGGTTGTGTCCCACGCGCTGGAAGGCCACTACAGCAACCTGTTCCTGTCTGGCTTCAGCATGGGCGGCAACCTCACCCTGCTTTACCTCGGCCAGCAGGGCGAGCGGGTTGATAGTCGCATCAGCGGTGCCGTTGCCTACTCAGTGCCCGCAGACCTGGCTGGCAGCGCGGATATGCTGGCCCTGCCCAGTCGCAGGATCTACATGCAGCGCTTTCTGAGGGATCTGCACGGCAAAATGCAGGAAAAGGCCCGTCGGTTTCCGGACCTGATTGACGTAACCGGGTTCGACAACATCCGCAACTTTCACGAATTTGATAACCGCTACACCGCACCCCTGCATGGCTTCCGGGATGCCCAGGACTACTGGGCCAGCTGCTCGGCACTGTTTCGGTTGAAGGACATACGGGTACCGGCGTTGATGGTTAATGCGGTAGACGATCCCTTCCTGTCAGCCCGGTGTTTCCCGGAAGGCCGTAAGGTTCTCGGCGCCTACGTTACCGTTGAAGCGCCAAAGTGGGGAGGGCATGTGGGGTTTGTTGAACACGCCCGTGATGGTTATTACTGGTCTGAGCGCAGGGCGCTGGGGTTCCTGTCCAGAATTAACGGCTCCAGCTGAGGCCATACGTTGTCCAGCAGCACCGGCTGGGCGGCTTCGGTGGGGTGAATGCCGTCTTCCTGCATTAACCCATCGGCGTTGTAGATGCCCTCAAGAAAGAAGGGAACCAGGGGGGTGTCGTAGCGGTCAGACAGGTTCGGGAAGATGTCCGCAAACATGCGGGTGTAACGCTGGCCATAGTTCGGTGGAATCTGCATGCCCACCAGCACCGGGATGGCACCTACATCCCGCACTTGCTCGATCATGTCGGCGAGGTTGGATTCGATCACATTCGGTGGAAAGCCGCGCAGGCCGTCGTTACCGCCAAGCTCAATGATCACGACGTCTGGCTGGTTTTTCTGAAGCAGGTCAGGCAGCCGCCGAAGGCCGCCATCGGTCGTTTCGCCGCTGATACTGGCGTTCACAACGTTCCAGTTCAGGCCCTGTTCATCAAGCCTGTCCCTCAGCAGTTGAACCCAGGCGGTTTCGGATGGCACGCCATAGGCGGCACTGAGGCTGTCGCCGACTACCAGCAGTGTGTTCTGGCTGGCCAGGGCGGAGAGCGACAGCAACATCAGTGCTGAGAGGGCAAATGATCTGACCAACGCCGATACCGTATTCATAGTAAATTCGTATACCCTTTACAGATTCAATAAAACACAGCACCAGACAACGGAGCCACCGTGAACCAGATGACGGATCCCAAGTTAGCCGCCACAAACCCCATGTTACGGGTGACCGATCTTACCCACCGGGTGAGCCTGGAAACTGATACGTTGACGATCTTGCAGGGGGTCAGTCTGGAAATCAATCGGGGAGAGTCCGTAGCCATTGTTGGCCGCTCCGGTTCCGGAAAAACCACCTTGCTCGGATTGCTTGCCGGGCTGGACACCCCGACCGAAGGGAAAGTAGAGCTGGACGGTGCTGAAATCAGCAGCCTGACGGAAGACCAGCGCGCCCAGCTCCGGGCAAGCCGGGTTGGCTTCGTGTTCCAGTCATTCCAGCTGTTGCCGGCGCTGAGCGCGCTGGAGAACGTTATGCTGCCCCTTGAACTGGCGGGGATGGAATCGCCGGAGGCGCGGGCCAAAGAGCTGCTGGAGCGTGTAGGGTTGGGCGAGCGCCTGAGCCACACGCCACGGCAATTGTCTGGTGGTGAGCAGCAGCGGGTCGCCATTGCCCGGGCCTTTGCTTCAGACCCGGTGATCCTGTTTGCCGATGAGCCCACCGGCAATCTGGATAACCGCACGGGCCAGGCGGTGTCGGATCTGCTGATGGATCTGAACCGGGAGCAGGGCACTACATTGGTCATGGTCACCCACGATGAACACCTGGCAGCCCGGTGTGGCCGGCAACTTCACATTGAAGCCGGTGTGCTGACAGAGCCGGAAGCGGCCCGGGAGTTGGCTGACTGATGGCGGCTGCAAAAAAACTGATGTCGGTGCGCCGGGACTGGCGCGAACGTGATGTACGGGTTGTGCTGGTGGCCCTGGTGATTGCCGTGGCTACCGTCGCCACCATTGCCCTGTTCGCCAACCAGCTGCAGAGAACCCTGGTGTCTTCGGCCAGCTCCTTTCTGGCGGCGGACCGTCAGCTTGAGGCGGAAAATGGCCGGCCAGTGCCGGGTGAATGGATTGACGAAGCCCGTGACCGGGGCCTGGAAACCGGCCAGCTGATTGAATTCTCCACCATGGTCTTTGGTGAGGGTGGGTTCCAGCTGGTGTCGGTCAAGGCTGTCAGTGACGAATACCCGTTGCGTGGCGAGATCGAAATTCAGCCAGGTGCGGATGCTGCTCGCCAAACCGTGGCCGCCGGCCCCGGGAGGGGCGAGATCTGGGTCAACCCCAGGTTGCTGCGATTGCTGGAGCTGGAGATTGGTGAAACGCTCGAAGTGGGCAATCTTGAACTTGAGATCACCAGCCTGCTGATACGGGAGCCAGATGGCGGCTTCCGGCTCTCTTCCCTGGCACCCCGTGTGATGATTCATGTGGACGATGTGCCCGGCACCGGCGTGATACAGGAAGGCAGCCGTGCCGAGTACGTGTACTTGTTCGCCGGCCCGGACAACCTGCTTGACGATTACTATCAATGGCTGGAGCCGCGCCTGGAACCAAGCCATGAATGGGAAAGCGTACGCGATGGCGAAACCTTCTCCCGGTCCCTGGAGCGTGCTGAACGTTTCCTGTTGCTCGGTGGCAGCCTGGCGGTTCTGCTGGCGGCAGTGGCTGTGGCGGTTGCCAGCCGTCAGTACGCCTTGTCTCAGAGGGATACCGTGGCACTTCTTAAGACCCTCGGGCTGTCTAGCTGGGGAATTGGCGGCCTTTACCTGCGCCGGTTGGCGCTGTGGGGTATCGCCGGGGTGATTGGTGGTCTTCTGGTGGCGCTGCCGCTGTTCTGGATTCTGGTTCGCCTGTTGAGTGACGTGCTGGAGCAGCCGGTCGATTTCCATCTGGCGCCTTCGGCCCTGCTGCCGGCCTTGCTCACGGCCCTGGTTTCCCTGTTCGCGTTTGCCTATCCGCCCATTCGCCGGCTGCGTAACGTGGCTGCCATGCGGGTTTTGCGGGCGCAGCCCGGGGAAAGTGGGCGAGACGCGATCCCCGATATTGCGATTGCGATTCTGGCCGTGTTTGGTCTGGTCTGGTTATACGCTGGCGAGGTTGCACTGGTGTTTGCCTTGTTGGGCGGCCTGGCACTCCTGTTGGCCGTTTTGGCGCTGGTTGGTGGCCTGATGGTGGCGGTTCTGCGCCGTGTACGGGGCGGCGGCAACGCCTGGCGCCTGGCCCTGGTAGGTCTGTACCGGCATCGGCAGGCCAGCATGGCGCAAATGGCGGTGTTTGCCATGACACTGATGCTGGCGGCCACGCTGATTCTGGTACGCACCTCTTTGCTCGACGACTGGCAGGCCCAGTTACCGGATAATGCCCCTAATCACTTTCTGATTAACATTGCACCGGATGCCGTGGACGATGTGGAAGCCTTCTGGGCAGAGCGTGACGCCCCATTGGATACAATCTATCCCATGGTGCGCGGGCGTTTGACGGAACTGAATGATCAGCCGGTTCTGGAGGCCGTGAGCAAGGATGAACGCATTGGTGCCCTGAACCGTGAGCTGAACCTGACCTGGATGGCGGAGCTGCCTGAAGATAATGAGATTGTCGCCGGCGAGTGGTTTGCCCCCGGCGACACCATCGGTGTGTCGGTTGAGGCAGAGCTGGCGGAACGTATGGGGCTGGTCATGGGGGATCGCCTGACCTTCACCATCGGTTCGGAAACAGTCACAGAACCGGTCACAAGCATTCGTACGGTGCAATGGGACAGCATGAAACCCAACTTCTATATGGCCTTCCCGCCGGGCGGCGGGCTGACGGATATGCCTGGCACCTGGATTACCAGTTTCCATCTGGATGAGGGTAACAAAGTGGCGCTGAACGAGTTTTCACGCCAGTTCCCGACCGTCTCGGTACTGGAGATCGATCATATCATCGAGCGTATCCGGCAGATTGTGCACCAGGTTACTCAAGCCATCGAAGCCATTCTAGCGTTGATCCTGGCGGCGGCTCTGGTGGTGATGGCGGCGGTGGTCAGCGCCACACTGCGGGATCGTCAGCGGGAGGGCGCTTTGCTTCGCACCCTGGGCGGTCAGCAGTCGTTGCTTGCCCGCAGTACCATGCTGGAGTTTGCCTTGCTGGGCTTTGTGGCGGGTATCATGGGGGTTCTTGCGGCAGAGGCTGCGGTCTATGCGCTACAGCTCCGGATGTTTGAGGGCAATTTCCGCTGGCACTGGCAGGTGATGCTGCCCATTCCTTTCATCAGCGCGGTGCTGCTGGCGTTGTTCGGGCGCTGGCAGTTGCGCCCGGTTCTCAGTGTGTCACCCATGCTGCTGTTGCGGCGGCTGGAATAAACTGTCAGCGATAGTTCGCGAGAATGGCCTGTAGCTCGCCGTTCTCGCGAACCCTCTGCAGCTCCTCGTTGAAGGCCTGCACGAACTCCGTCCACTCCGGGCGAACCATGATCCGGAAACCATACTGGCTGATGGCAGTCTCGGAGCTGCTGAAATGTTCTGCCATGCCTTCGGTTTTCAGAATCCACTGGCCGACAAGTCGGTCAGCCAGGGCGGTATCAAAGCGCTCGCCGTGCAGCAGAAACCGGAACATATCCCGGTCACGGGAGACGTCAAAACGCCGAATCTGTTCACTTTCGAAGTAGGAATCAAGGGCTGGGTACATGTAGCCCAGGTGAGTAACCACGGTTTTTCCGAACAGGTCGCTCGGGTGGTTGTACTCAAATTCGGCGCCGTTTGCGAAGAAGAACACTTCCTCTACATGGACAACCGGGTTGGTGAACAGATACTGCTCGGGCTTTTCCGTCCATTCGATGGCACGGGGGGTGCCGTCCAGAAAACCGTCGGCCAGCATCTGGTCGACCCGCTTTCTTGGAATTTTCATGAACTCAAGATCGTAACCGAGGCGCGGCACGATCAGCGCGACCACGTCCCACATGATGCCGGAGGGCTTCTCACCATCCACAATCAGGTATGGGGGATAGCCGTTGGGGGATATGTTGAAACGGAAGGTCCCGGATTGGTCTTCGCCACTGTGTGCCGCCATGGACAGGCACAGGCTCGCCGTCAGGATGGCAAGGCTACGGCGTGAAAAAAGCGATGCTCTGGACAATAGATCTTTCATTCAAAGAAACTCAGGTTGTTGCAGGCCACTGCGGTATATCGATCAAACTTACCCGGCCAACTCCCTGCCAGAACGTTGCTAAATAGTAACGACTTCCTCCTATAAATCAATCATTGTGAATCTGACTTTAGGCTAACCCATCGAACGATGGGTCAGCCCAGCCAACTCTGCGATCAGGCCCAGGCGCGCCGCAGCACCGAAAGGGCGTCTTCCTTGGTGACTTCCCGCGGGTTGAACATGATGGAGCCGTCATCCAGCGCCATTTCGGCGATGGCCTCCAGCTGACTCTCCAGCACTTTGCCGGTTTCCTTCAGGGTACGGGGCAGCTCACAGCGTTTATGCAGTGCGTCCCTGAGCTTGCGGATGGCGGAAATGCTGGCCTCGGCACGGCGGGCTGCAGGGGTTGCCGAGTATACTTCCGGGCCTTCCAGGTAGAGCAGCAGTTCGCCCAGGGGTTCACGGATGCTTTCAATATTGAATTCGAGCACATACGGCAGGTACAGGCTCATGCACAGGCCATGGGGCAGGTGGCAGATCGCGCCGGTTGCGTGGCCCAGGGAGTGTACCAGCCCAACCATGGAGTTGGAGAAGGCAATGCCGGCCATGGTAGAGGCCTGGGCCAGTTCAAGCCGCCCGTTCTCGTCTTTGGGGTTGTCCATCACCGCCAGAAGTGACTGGCTCACCTTTTTGATGGCAGCCGTGGCGTAGGCATCGCTCAGCGGATTCTTGGCCATGCAGGTAAACGCTTCGACCGCGTGAGTCATGGCATCCATGGCGGTTGCGGCGGTGATATGGGGAGGCAGGGTCAGCGTCATCCGTGGGTCGATGATCGCCGCATTCGGCAACAGGAACGATGAGGTGAACGGCAGCTTCACGCCTTTTTTCTCATCGGTAATCACGGCAACGGATGTGACTTCAGAGCCCGTTCCGGCTGTGGTTGGTACCACGAAGAAGGGCTTCAGGGGATGCTTCAGAATACCTGCGCCACTGTACTTGGCGATGTCATCGCCACCTTCGGAGACCAGAATGTTGACGGCTTTGCCGGTATCAATGGCGGAACCGCCGCCCACGGCAATAATGGAATCGCACTTTTCCTTGCGGTAAACCGTGGCGATATCGCGAACAACCGTTGTGGAGGAATCCGGGGGTACGTCGTCATAAATAGAGACGATTTCCAGTCCGCTTTCTTCGCAAGCGGCAATCACAGGGTCAAGCAGGCCTGCCGCCCGAACACCCTTATCGGTAACAATCATCGGGCGCTTGGCTGCCAGGCCGGTCAATTCAAACGGAATGTGTTCCAGGGCGGCTTTGCCGGCAATCACTTTTACCGGGCAGAAGAACTCGTAGTATTTGTTGGTCATTATGCTCTCACTGTCTCGACAAAGTTGGTGGCGACTTTCAGGTAGATGCGGGCTCCGCTGATCAGTTTTTCAGGCAGATGCAGGTTGGCCGGGTATTCCTTGACCGCTCGCTGCGCGACCAGCTTGGGTAGGATGAATGACTCCAGGCGGTTGAGCACACGGGTCATACGCACGGCGTAACTGACATCACCATCTACCAGCATGCGGTCGTTGGCAAAGGCCACCGAGGTCTTTTCCTGGAAGGACAGTACCAGGAATGCATGGGCCATATGCTTGAACTGAATGGAAAGGTCCACCGGCCGGGGAGCACTGTCGCCGTGGAAATGCAGTTTGCCATCTCCGGTGTGCTCAACGATCAGCTTGGGGCCATTGGGCATCACCTGCATCTCGAACAGAAATCCTTCGGGCAGGGCGCGAGTTTCGTTTCGGGTTTGTTCGTCTACTTCGCTGATTGCCTGCAGGGCCCGGCCCATTACCTGGAACATAAGTTCCACATAGGACCGCCTTGCGTGGGAAATCATCGGTTGAAGTCGCTTTACGAGCATGATCGCCATCCGATTGTTGTTTGTTTGACTGATTTTTAGAGTTATTGCTCTAAAAGTCAATGCAATCTGTGACGGCTTTTCTGCGTCAGTGTGGCAAATGCTTTAGCCATAAAAAAACCGGGGGCGTTAAGCCCCCGGTTTTCGCTGTGCTACCTGTCACCTATTGAGACAGATCGGCGAGTTTTCTTTTGGCTTCCTCACCCACATCACCACCGGCTTCGGCGGCTTTCGAGTAATGCCCAATGGCGTCATTCCGACGGTTCTGACGGCTGGCAATATCTCCAAGCCGCAGATAGGCAATGGAGGTGGGCACCACCTGATTGGCCCTCTCAAGGTGTCCACGGGCTTTGTCCAGATTATTCATGGCCAGCGAGTTCAGGCCGTTGTATAGCTGGTACTGGAACATCTCCGGGTACAGCGACACCGCCTTGTCGAAATCCGCCTGGGCTTTCTCTGTCTGCTTCTGTTCTTTGTAGATTCGGCCCCTGAGTGCGAAGAACATAGCTTCGCGGGGTTCCTGCTCGATTGCCTTGTTGATGGAATCGAGGGCTGCGTTCATATCACCTTTGGATGCCAGTTCCATGGCTTTGTCGTGGGCGTCATAGGCAGGCTGGAGCTCTTTCAGCAGGGCAATGCGCCGTTGGTAAATGTCGCGGCCCCGGAAGCCACCGGTTCCCAGCTCTGAGGCCAGTGCCTGGTTCTCCCGAACCCGCCGGGCTGAAGGTGGGTGGGTGGCGAACATGCCGTCCAGCCAACTTGTCTGCCGGCCCTGGGATAATTCCAGAAACAGCTCTTGCAGCTCAACCGCTGCCTGAGGGTCGTAACCGGCGGCTTTCATGTAACGAATGCCGTAATGGTCGGATTCCAGCTCATCACCCTGGCTGTACTGTGCCAGGGCCAGCTGTGCGCCCACGGCCGCGCCGCCCATGATCAGCCCGGCCCATTCGTTATCAGATAACGCAAAACCAAGGCCGGCTACGCCAGCGCTGATCAGCATGCCCTGTTGCATGCGTTGCACGCTGTGCCGCGCCGCAGCGTGGACAATCTCATGTCCCATCACAGCGGCCAACTGGGCTTCATCCTCAAACTTGACCAGCAGGCCCCGGTTGATGGCGATCTTGCCCCCAGGCAAAGCCCAGGCATTAGGCACGCTGCTATTGAGTACCACAAACTCGTACGGCAAATCGGGGCGATCACTAACCCGGGCCAGCTTCATGCCGACCTCGCGAACATAGACTGTCAATTCCGGGTCCAGATAAAACTGCCCACCCTGGGTTTGCTGGGTTGGGGTGTAGTGCTCGGCCCCGAGCGCCAATTCCTGGCTTTCGGGAATCAAAGACAGCTGCTTTTTGCCGGTGACCGGGTTTACGGCACAGCCCGCAATGGCAAGAAACATAACCGAGAGTAACGTCAGTCTCAGAATTTGTCCGGGGTTCACATCCGACTCCTTTGGGCGCCCGATTCCGTGGACGCGCAATTGTTGATTTGAGTGATTCATTATATAGCACAGTACGACCGGTGTTTTAGTGTCAGACCACCCGGGTTGTGGCCGGTTCATGCACCTTCGCGTATCATTGTCACGCAACCTCTCTGCCATATACGTTACAACGGATCGATAACCACGCATGGGCTATTACCTGGAACTAATCGCTTTGTTCTGGTTTCTGGTGTGCTGGGTAGGCTACACCTGGTATTCCCGAAATCGGGCTAGTACTCGCGCCTGCCTCTCGAACACGCTGGATATGTACCGTGAAGACTGGATGCGGGTAATGCTCAAGCGGGAGAACCGGATATCGGACGCTTCTGTGGTTGGTAACCTGGAGCGCAATGGCGCCTTCTTCGCATCCAGCTGCCTGCTGATACTGGCTGGTATCATCACTGCACTCGGCTACACCCGTGAAGCCATGGAAGTGTTCGCCACCATGCCTTTCAGCGCCGTACCGACCCGGGAAATCTGGGAGCTGCGGTTGGTAGTGTTGCTGGTGGTGTTTGTGTATGCCTTCTTCAAGTTCACCTGGTCCATGCGCATGTACAACTTTGTGGCGGTGATGATAGGGAGCGCGCCCCTACCGGACGACACCAAAACCAGCCCCGCCGCCCGGGAGGCCTTTGCCCGCAGTGCCGGCAACATCTGCAACCTGGCAGGAGACGCGTTTAACCTCGGGTTGCGGTCCTATTATTACGCCCTGGCCGTGGTGGCCTGGTTTATCCATCCCATGGTGTTTATAGCGGCTTCTACCCTGGTGGTTGTCGTACTCTACCGTCGGGAATTCCAGTCTGATGCGTTGGCTGCCCTGCGTGCCGGGAAAGTGTTCGAAGAACCCGTGCCCGGTAAGCAGGCTACAGAAACCACTCCGAAAAGCTGAATTGCAGGACATCCCTGAATGAACGATGAAACCCGAATTAACCGGGTTAACCGGTTTGTGAACACCCTCAACCAGGCCTGTGAACTGGGCCTGAGTGCAAAGGAAGCGGGCGAGGGTTATCTGGTCATGGAACTGCCGTACAGCGACAAGATCATTGGTAACCCGGACACCGGCGTCATCCACGGTGGTGCCATTACCACCCTTATGGACACCGCCTCCGGGTCGGTCATGATCTGTGCCCTGGAAGACTTCGAACTTTGCCCGACCCTGGATTTGCGGGTGGACTACATGCGCCCGGCCGAACCCCACAAACCTGTCTACGCCCGGGCCGAGACCTACAAGATTACCAAGAACATCATCTTTACCCGCTGCGAGGCCTATCAGGAGGGCGGTGAGACGATTGCCAACTGTGTTGGCACGTTCATGAGAATCGGCAAAGAAGCCACCCCGAAATCCTACCGAGACCTGATCACCGGAGGCGAGGAATGACCGACCCGGAAATCCTCAAATACACCCAACAAACCGGCGACTTCTCCCGCATGCTGGAGAGCATTCCTTACGCCACCTGGATTGGCTTGCAATGCGACCGCTTCGGAGACGACCTGATTTTCCGGTTGCCAAAGAAGGAAGAGAACCTGGGCAATCCGATTTTGCCGGCGATTCACGGCGGTGTGATTGGTGGCTTCATGGAAATGTCGGCAGCGATCTACCTGATCATGTCCCAGGACACACTGCGGATGCCAAGAATTGTCGACTTTTCCCTGGATTACCTGCGTGCGGGTCTTAACCGCGAAACCTACGCAGAATGCCGCCTTACCCGCCAGGGCAACCGGGTTGCCAATGTGATGATCTCCGCCTGGCAAAAGTCCCGTTCCCAACCCATTGCCACTGCCCGGGCCCATTTCCTGCTCGAAGACTGATTTTTGCCCCCAGGCCGGGGTTGAAATGCTCCGGCCGGCCCCCATTTCTTTGGTCATCCCGATCTGTATCGGTGCAGGCAAGCAGGTGGGGACAGGTTTCCGAAACACGCCTCAAGACGTCCATGTTCGGCTCGGGCTCCGCCATCCCTGGCTCCGCACGGTTCCGGAAACCTGTCCCCACCTGCTCGCCCAGACTCCGTGCAGATTTCGACATTGCGCAACAGTCGGGTGGTGTGTTCGGGGCATGCTTTCCAAAACCTTGCGGAGCCATGGATGGCGGAGCAGAGCGTACAGGGAAGTATTCACAGCGTGTTTTGGAAAGCATGCCCCGAACACGCCGCTCCACCCAAGATAGACCGAGTAGGAGAAAAACACAGCCATGACGGTAGAAACAAACAAAGAGACCCTGGGATTCCAGACCGAAGTGAAGCAACTGCTTCACCTGATGATCCACTCTCTTTACTCGAACAAGGAAATCTTCCTTCGTGAGCTTATCTCAAACGCCTCAGACGCCGAAGACAAACTCCGCTTCGCCGCCCTGAAAGACGACAAACTCTACGAAGGCGACTCCGACCTCAAAATCCGCCTGGATTACGACAAAGACGCCGGCACCATCACCCTGGCCGACAACGGCATCGGTATGACCCGTGACGACGTCATCGCCAACCTCGGCACCATCGCCCGTTCTGGCACCGCCGAATTTCTCAAGCAACTGTCTGGTGACGAGAAAAAAGACAGCAAGCTGATCGGCCAGTTCGGCGTGGGCTTTTACTCCGCCTTTATTGTTGCCGACAAAGTCGACGTATTCACCCGCCGTGCCGGCGCACCGGCAGAGGAAGGGGTGCACTGGGAATCCAAAGGCGATGGCGAGTTCACCATCGAGCCGGTGAATCGCGAACAGCGCGGCACCGAGATTGTTCTGCACCTGAAGTCCGACGCCAAGGAATTCGCCGACGGCTGGAAACTGCGCAGCCTGGTCAAAAAGTATTCTGATCACATCTCCTTCCCAGTGGTAATGAAGGCCGAGGCCGAGGAAGAGGACAAGAAGGGCGAAGAGGAAACCGTTAACGACGCCACCGCCCTGTGGACCTTGCCCCGTAACGAGATCAAGGACGAAGAGTACAAAGAATTCTACAAGCACATCGGCCACGATTTCGAAGACCCGCTGACCTGGTCCCACAACAAGGTGGAAGGCAAGCTGGACTACACCAGCCTGCTGTACATCCCCAAGCGTGCCCCGTTCGACTTGTATAACCGGGAAGCGCCCCGTGGCTTGAAACTGTACGTACAGCGCGTGTTCATCATGGACGACGCCGAGCAGTTCCTGCCGCTGTACCTGCGTTTCACCAAGGGCGTGATCGATTCCAACGATCTGTCTCTGAACGTGTCCCGGGAGATTCTGCAAAACGACAGCACGGTAGAAAGCATCCGCACGGCTTTGACCAAGCGGGTACTGGATATGCTGTCCAAGCTGGCCAAGAAAGACGGCGACGAATACCAGGGCTTCTGGAACGAGTTTGGCACTGTTCTGAAAGAGGGTCCGGCAGAAGACTTCAGCAATCGCGAGAAAATCGCGGGCCTGTTGCGCTTTGCTTCCACTCATACCGGTGAGTCAACCCAGAACGTTTCCCTGGATGACTACATCGCCCGGATGAAAGAAGGCCAGAGCAAGATCTATTACATCACCGCTGACAACTTCATGGCCGCCAAGAGCAGCCCGCACCTGGAAGTGTTCCGCAAGAAGGGTATTGAGGTTCTGATCCTGTCTGACCGCATCGACGAGTGGATGATGGGCTACCTCAACGAGTACGACAGCAAGCAGTTCCAGGACGTCGCCCGAGGTGACCTTGATCTCGGTGAAGTGGAAACCGAGGAAGACAAGAAGCACCAGGAAGAGGCCGCCAAGGAGCACAAGGACCTGATCGAGCGCATCCAGAAAGCGCTGGAAGACCGTGTGCAGGAAGTGCGGGTCACCAACCGCCTGACCGATTCACCTGCCTGCCTGGTGACCGGTCAGTTCGATATGGGCGCGCAGATGAAGAAGATCATGGAAGCCGCCGGCCAGAAGGTGCCAGACAGCAAGCCGATCTTTGAAATCAATGTGGACCATCCTCTGGTGCAGCGCCTGGAGCAGGAATCCAAAGATGAGCGCTTCGGCGAGTTGTCTGCGGTGTTGTTCGACCAGGCCACGCTGGCCAGTGGTGAGCAACTGAAAGACCCCGGCGCCTATGTCAGCCGCCTGAACCGTCTGCTGCTGGAGCTGGCTAACTGAGCCAGCACTGACCATGCAGCAGATTATTGTGGACATCAGCATCAGCCCTGATGAGTGGATCAAGCTCTATCAGGGCGTTGCCACCGATGTTCGCACCACGGCCCGGGACGGACGCTCTGTCCGTTTCCCGGCCCGTATCCTTTCCCGTTTCTTCCTCAAAGACGGCATTCAGGGCAGTTTCCGCATTCTGTTTGACGATCAGGGCAAGTTTGCCTCTATCGAGCGTTTGTAACGCCCGCCTTCAAGATTGAGATTTCTGCGCCTTTAACGATAAAGAAAAACTTTCAAAAGCTTATTTTTAATTAATTGTCCGTTGATCGCTCCCCCGCGATAAGGTGAAGGTGTTCTCGCAATCAAGGAGTTGCGCCATGTCAGTGTCAAACGAATTTGCACCGGTAGCATGGAAGGACTTGCTCGGGATTCTGGTGGACTACTATCAGGATTACGCAATCGCCCAGTGATCGTTCTGTCGCTTTGCCCGGGCTGCGGGAAGTCCATAGGGATTCACTATACAGGCGGTAGTAAACATTCAAGCAGCGGCCTGTGAATGATCTATATTTAGTGATGCCCTTGATCGTGAAATGTTTTTTTGCCAATGACGCAGAAACAGGAGAATACGATGTCTGAGAATAATAGTGGTGGTAAGTGCCCGGTCATGCACGGGTCAAATACGCAGGAGCAGGGCAATGTGGCGGCCTGGTGGCCGGAGAACCTGAATCTGGATATCCTGCACCAGCACGACAGCAAGACTAACCCGATGGGCGAAGACTTCGACTACCGCGAAGAAGTCAAAAAACTCGATTACGAAGCGCTCGAAAAGGACATGCACGAGCTGATGACCAACAGCCAGGATTGGTGGCCGGCAGATTGGGGTCACTATGGCGGTCTGATGATTCGTATGGCGTGGCACGCGGCAGGCACCTACCGGCTGGCCGACGGCCGTGGTGGCGGTGGCACCGGCAACCAGCGTTTTGCTCCTCTGAATTCCTGGCCCGATAACGGCAACCTTGATAAGGCTCGCCGCCTGCTGTGGCCGATCAAGAAGAAGTATGGCAACAAGGTAAGCTGGGCCGACCTGTTTATCCTTGCCGGTAACATTGCCTATGAGTCCATGGGCTTCAAAACCTTTGGCTTCTCCTACGGCCGTCAGGACATTTGGCACCCCGAAAAAGACATCTACTGGGGTGCAGAGAAAGAGTGGCTGGCGCCTTCTGACAGCCGCTACGAGAACGTAGACAAGCCAAACACCATGGAAAACCCGCTGGCCGCGGTTCAAATGGGCTTGATTTACGTGAACCCGGAGGGGGTAAACGGTAATCCCGATCCTCTCAAGACCGGCGAGCAGGTTCGCGAAACCTTCGCCCGTATGGCCATGAACGACGAAGAAACCGCTGCACTGACCGCCGGCGGCCACACCGTGGGTAAAGCGCACGGTAACGGCGATGCGGATGCGCTTGGGCCAGAGCCGGAAGCAGCAGACGTAGAGAATCAGGGCTTCGGCTGGATCAACCCCAACATGCAGGGCAAGGCCACCAATGCCATTACTTCCGGCATCGAGGGCGCCTGGACCACCAACCCGACCAAATTCGACATGGGTTATTTCGACCTGCTGTTCGGTTACGACTGGCAGTTGACCAAGAGCCCGGCTGGCGCAAACCAGTGGGAGCCGGTCGACATCAAAGAAGAGCATATGCCGGTTGACCCGACGGACATGAAGACCCGCGTCAAGCCGATGATGACCGACGCCGACATGGCCATGAAAATGGACCCGAAGTACCGCGCCATCTGTGAGAAGTTCATGGCAGATCCGGAGTACTTCAAAGACTGCTTCGCCCGTGCCTGGTTCAAGCTGACACACCGGGATATGGGGCCGAAGTCCCGTTACATCGGTCCGGACGTTCCCGCTGAAGACCTGATCTGGCAGGACCCGGTTCCCCAGGGCGAGACCAACTACATTGAGGAAGTGGTCAAAGAGAAAATCGCTGACGCTGGCCTGAGCCTGAACGAGCTGATCACCACGGCCTGGGACAGCGCACGCACCTTCCGTGGCTCAGACATGCGCGGCGGCGCCAATGGTGCCCGCATCCGCCTGGCCCCTCAGAAAGACTGGGAAGGCAATGAGCCGCAGCGCCTGGCCAAGGTGTTGAAGGTTTATGAGAAAATCTCAGCCGACACCGGCGCGAGCATCGCGGATGTCATCGTGCTGGGCGGTAACCTGGGCATCGAGATGGCCGCCAAGGCCGCAGGCCACGACGTGCACGTGCCGTTCCTGAAAGGCCGTGGCGATGCCACCGACGCGATGACCGATGCGGCATCGTTCGAGCCGCTGGAACCGCTGTCTGATGGCTTCCGTAACTGGCAGAAGAAAGACTACGTGGTCAAACCGGAAGAGATGCTTCTGGACCGTGCCCAGCTGATGGGCCTGACTGCGCCGGAGATGACGGTTCTGCTGGGCGGTATGCGGGTGCTGGGCACCAACTACGGTGGCACCAAGCACGGCGTGTTCACAGATCGCGTTGGCCAACTGACCAACGACTTCTTCGTGAACCTGACCGACATGGCCAACCGTTGGGAGCCCACTGGCAAGAACTCCTACAACATCGTGGATCGCAAGAGCGGCAACACCAAGTTTACCGCGACCCGTGTTGACCTGGTGTTCGGTTCCAACTCCATCCTGCGTGCCTACGCAGAGCTGTACGCCCAGGACGACAACGAAGCCAAGTTCGTGAAAGACTTCGTAGCCGCCTGGACCAAGGTAATGAACGCAGACCGCTTCGACGTTAAGAAGTAAGCCGCAGTAACCAGCCGGGCATCCTGTTTCGGGATGCCCGGCTACCTATTTGCCCCCGAATTCCTTACAATCCGCTCCGCCTGATTTTTGATCAGCCGTCATTGATCTTTTTTCTCAGTATCTGGAGCCTTCATGCGAATCATCCTTGCCCCGATGGAAGGGCTGGTCGACGCACCCATCCGTGAAACCCTGACCAAGGTCGGCGGGATTGACCGGTGCGTGACGGAATTTATTCGCGTGACCCACGGCATGTTGCCGCCCCGGATTTTCTACAAGTACGCCCCGGAACTTCACAACAACGCGCTGACCGAAGTGGGCACACCCGTGGCCGTGCAGTTACTGGGTTCAAACGCCGAAATGATGGGCCGCCATGGTGCCAAGGCCGCTGAACTGGGAGCAGGGCAGGTGGATATCAATTTTGGCTGCCCCGCCAAAACCGTCAACAAGCATAAAGGTGGTTGCGTGCTGATGCGGGAGCCGGAATTGATGTACGACATCACAGCGGCTGTGCGCAAAGCAGTACCTGCCAATATCCCGGTAACCGCCAAGATGCGCCTGGGCTACGACGACCGCTCCATGGGTGTGGCCTGTGGCCAGGCACTGGAAGCCGCCGGGGCATCGGAGATCGTGATCCACGCCCGCAGTAAAGTGGATGGCTACAAACCGCCCGCCTACTGGGAAGAGATTGCCAAAGTGCGCGAAGCGGTCCAAAGCCACGTCATCGCCAACGGCGAAATCTGGACAGTGGAAGACTACTGGCGCTGCCGCAAAGTCTCTGGCTGTGACGACGTGATGATTGGCCGTGGCCTGATTGCCCGGCCAGACCTGGCGGCACAGATTAAAGCCTCACAGCAGGGTGACTCTATCGAACCCATGGCCTGGCCGGAAGCGGTTGCCCTGGTGCGTGAATATGCGGCAGCCCTGCAAACCCGCCTGGAAGACAAATACGTGACCGGTCGCATCAAGCAATGGCTCAATTACCTGCGCCAGGGCTTTGCCGAAGCCGAGGCGCTTTGGCCCCAGGCTCGGAAGCTCCGGGACGTGGCGCCCATGCTGGCTTGCCTGGGCCAGCCAGTTGACTTACCCGCCAAGCGCTCCAACGCTGCCTGACGTCCCACCCCCTATGCTTTCCCCTCGACTACACTGGTACGAATCGGTGTAGTTGTCGTAAATCTTTTCGGTTTTGAAAAACGAGAGGGATGGCACGATGAAAACAAAGAAACGCCAGATGGCCCTTGGCCTGGCCTTGGCGGCAGGGCTTGCTGTGGCAACGTCAGCCCAGGCCGACGACGCTGTGGTCAAAGTTACCCCATTGGGCAGCCACGACGGTGAATTCTGTAGCCGCGATCGCGCACTGATCTTTGAAGACCCGAACGGCACCCGCATTCTGTACGATGCCGGCCGCACGGTGGCCGGCCCGGACGACCCACGCCTGGGTAATATCGACGTTATCCTGGTGTCCCACATGCATGGGGACCACGTGGGCGACCAGCGAATCGACAAAACCAATCAGGGGAGCTGTGGCAATCCGGAGACCTCGGTTTCCAGCTTGCCCCAGTCCAATACCGTTGATATCGCCTTGAAAAAGAATTCAACCATCGTCACTGGCAGCGAGATGCCCGCGTTCTTCGCCGCCAAGCTGAAAGAGGGCGGCGGTGATCCCGGTAAGTCACTTCTGGTTCGTTTTGGCGGGAGTCGGGACGTTGGTGGCGTCTCTATTACCACTGTTCCGGCCGTACACAGCAACGGTGTTTTGCCGTCGTTTCTGACCGGCCCGCTGGCGGATTACCTGGCCGCTGCCGGTGTCAGTGCCAGTGTTGGGCCACCAACTGGCTATGTGCTGACATTCTCTAACGGGCTCGTTGTATATTTGTCTGGCGACACGGGCATTACGGCAGAGCAGAAGCTGGTAGTGAAGGAGCACTACGGCGCGCAGTTGGTGGTTATAAACATTGGTGATACCTTTACCACCGGGCCCACGGAAGCGGCCTATGTGATCAACGACCTGATCAGCCCGGCGGCGGTGATCGCCTCGCACGCCAATGAAGCCGCTACCGAGAACGGCAAGGTGGTAGCCGGCACGCGCACGGCCCGGTTCACCGAACTGGTGTCTGCGGCCGTACACGTGCCCCTCAGTGGCCGCACCATGGCATTCAATGGTGCGGCCGGTTGCATCAGCGGCTGTAACTGAAGCGCTTTAGTCAGAGCTCTCCAGCTCTGGAGAGTAACTGCCGGAACGGGCCAGGCCATTAAGCCTGGCCCGTTTTTTCATGGCCGCCTGGGCTTTGTCTGCGTTGTCCAGCTTACCGGCCCAGGCTTTCTGCGCTGGCTCCTGCAGGGCCCGGCCGTAGGAAAAGCTAAGCTCCCAGGGGTGATAACCCATGCTGTTCAGGGCGTTCAGGTTTTCGGTGGATTCCTCCGGGGTTTGGCCACCGGACAGGAAGAATATGCCCGGTACAGCCGCCGGCACCACCCGCCGGAACACGCTCAGAGTCGCCTCGGCAACCTGTTCCGGGCTGGCTTTGCCCGTTTCTTTGCCCGGTGTCACCATACTGGGTTTCAGCACCATGGTTTCCAGGTCCACCCGGTGGCGGTGCAGTGCCTTGAACACTTCCAGCAACACATCTTCACTGACTTCCGCCGCGCGTTCGATGCTGTGGTTGCCATCGATCAGAACCTCCGGTTCCACAATGGGCACTATGCCCATGGACTGGCATACGGCGGCGTAGCGGGCCAGCACCTCGGCATTGGATTTGATCGCCTGGAACGAGGGCAGGGTGTCGGAGATATGGAACACATCCCGCCACTTGGCAAAGCGCGCGCCCATGGATTTGTAGTGCTCCAGGCGCGTGCCAAGGCCATCCAGCCCGTAGGTGATTTCATCGCCCGGGGCGTTTACCAGCGGGCCTTTGCCCTGGTCCACCTTGATGCCAGGAACAATGCCCTGGCTGGCCAGCAGCTTGGGGATGGCCACATCGTCCAGGCTCAGTTGCTCCAGCGTTTCCTCGTACAGAATAACGCCGCTTACGTGCGCTCCAAGCCTTGGTGTGGAAAAGATGATGCTGCGGTATTCGCGCCGGGTGGCTTCCGTGGATTCAACGCCCACCGCCTTGAACCGTTTGGCAATGGTTGGGGCGCTCTCATCTGCCGCGAGAATACCTTTGCCCGGCTGGACCAGGTCGGCAATGGTGGCTAACAGCTCCTGTTTAACGCTCATGGCTCCTCCTTGGTTGCTGATTCTGCAGTGGTCGAGATGTATTCAGTGTAGTCTCAAAAAGCCCGGCTGTTATTTGATCTGGGCTAAGGCGGGAAAGCATCGCAGCTTCTAGACTTAAGGCATAACAAGATCATACTGGAGCCCGCCATGAAAACCGTCGTCAGCGTCAGCCAGGGATCGTCTGAGTACGACTATGAGCTGGAAACCGAATTTCTGGGTCATACGTTTCGCGTGGTGCGAGTGGGTACCGATGGCAATCTTGATCGGGCCGAGGCTGTTCTCGATTCGATTCGCGCACAGGCTGATGCCATTGGCCTGAGCATGATTCACGACCACTACCAGGTGGGCCGTGAGCAGCTTGAACACCCGGATACCGCCAGGCTGGAAGCCTGCGTGCCAGACAAACCGATCACCACCGGGGCGGGATTGCGGGGCATCCTCCAGGAGTGGGCGGTTCGCCATACCCAGACAGAGCTGGGCCACTTTTTCGATAACGCCCGGGTGTTGTTCCTCAATGGCCAGGCCGGATTCCGCATTGCCAGGGCCTTGTCTGAGCATACCGACAACCTGTTCTTCGCCGATCCATACCTGGACTTTGGCGTGCCCCGGCTACTCAATTCGCTTAACCAGCTCGAAGCCTATACCAAGCTCACGGCCCCGGTGATGTTCAGCCCCAACGCCGTCAGGGTTATAGAACGATTGCACCGAAGCCCCCTGTACCGCATGGGGGAGAAGCTGATCAGCGGCTCGTTGCATAAGGCGGTAAAAGACTGCCATGTGATCGTTGGTGCTATGGGAGATCTTGAAGTGTTTTCCGAGAAGGAACTGGATGGCAAAACTGTGATTACCTCCAGAGTCACCACATCCGCCCTGGACTGGTTCCGCTCCCGGCGCGTTGCCATGGTGGTGGATTACAGCCCCTGGCTGGCAGGCCGCCCGGTGGGGGTCAACGTGATGGAGGCGATGATCAGTGCGGCTCTGTCCCGCACACCGGAGCAACTGGGTGCGGACGATTTCCTGGACGTGATTGAACAGTTGGGCGTAGAGCCCCGCATCCTGTACCCGAACGGCTACCGTCGGATCAACCGCTTTGCCTTTGTGATTCACCCGTTGTCTCAGCAATACCTGACCAAAACCCCGCCCCTGGATTGGGTAGCGAGCGTGTCGCCACCGGCGGTGATGAACCTTGTGGAAAAGGCCATTGCCTACACGCCTCCGTTTGTTTACTCCAAGGTTTCGGGCATCCAGTCGCCCACCGGCGATGAGGTGGAAGGCTGGCTGATCACCGTAGGCGGCACACCCAGGGAAATCATGGACCACGACCCGGAATTCACCTACAGCCGATTGCTGGCGGCGGCGAATCTGGCGAAGAAACTGGGCGCCCAGATCATGGGGCTGGGGGCGTTCACCAAGGTAGTGGGCGATGCGGGGATCACCGTGGCCAAGCGGGCACCGCTGCCCATCACCACCGGTAACAGCTACAGCGCCTCGGGCGCTCTTTGGGCGGCCCACGATGCGGCGAAGAGGATTGGCCGTGTCAGCATTGGCAAGAGCGGTAAGATGGCCGGCAAAGCCATGGTTGTCGGCGCCACCGGCGCTATCGGCTCTGTCTGCGCCCGGTTGTTGGCCAAGGCCGTGGATGAAATCTACCTGGTGGCACCGGAAGCGGCCAAGTTGTTATCCCTTAAAGAAAGCATTGAACAGGAAACCCCCGGCGCCATCGTACATGTGGCCGCCACCACCAACCGTGACCTGGGTGATATGGACATGGTGGTCACTGCCACCTCCGGCGCCGGTAAACGTATTCTGGACATCATGCAGGTGAAACCCGGCTGCGTGATCACAGACGTGGCCAGGCCCCTGGATATACCGGCGGAAGACGTGGCCAAGCGGCCCGATGTGCTGGTGATTGAATCTGGAGAGATCAAACTGCCTGGCATCGTGAAAATGAAAGACATCGGCCTGCCCAAGGGCATTGCCTATGCCTGCCTGGCAGAAACCATCGTGTTGGCGCTCGAGGCAAGGTTCGAGAATTTCACCCTGGGCCGGAACATTGAATGGGAAAAGGTGCGGGAAATATACAAACTGGGCCTGAAACACGGCATGGAGCTGGCGGCTGTATCCGGCGTTAACGGGGTGTTTACCGAGGAAGATTTCGAGAGAGTGCGCACCTTGGCCGCCCATGTCACGGAACCGGCCTGAACCAGGCAAAGGCCTGAAGAGTGTGGGTAACGGTGGATTTTGGCCCACAAACACCTGCCGCCCACTCTCGGAGCAGCGTAGCCTGTTGACTACGCAATAAACGAATGGCTTCGGGAGAGTTCTGCCATGAACGCGCCAGTGTCACAGATCAAGAAAACCAGCAATGCAGCCTACCGGACCGCAACGCCCCCTGGATTTCTACCGGAAGTACGCAGCCCGGATTTCGAGTTTCCGGAGGACCTGCCAAGGTACTGGTGGGACAACGACCCGGCGAAAACCCTTTTGCTGGCGGCGTTGTCTGCCAGCTTCCCGCCGGGAGAGAGATTCTTCATTGATACCGTTCGCCACTACCAGAACCAGATTACCGATCCCGAACTGAAAAAAGCGATTCGCGCGTTCATCGGCCAGGAAGCTCACCACTCGAAAGAGCATAAAATGATGAACGGCTTCCTTGAAGAGCGGGGGGTTAACCTCAGCCGGCTTGAGCGGGAAGTCCAGTGGTTCATGAACTGGATGCGCAAACGCTTCACCCCGGAGCGCCAGCTGGCGCACACCGTTGCGGTGGAACACTTTACTGCTCTGATGGCGGAGGAGTTCCTGCTTAAATATGATGCCTTGGAAGAAATGGACCCGCGCATTGCGCCGGTCTGGGCCTGGCACGCCATTGAGGAGTCCGAGCACAAGGCCGTCGCATTTGATGTGTACAAGAGCGTGGGCGGCAGCGAGTTCATTCGGGTAACCGAAATGATGTTTGTCAGCGTGATGTTCCCGCTGTTCAGCACCGTTCACCTGGTACAACTGATGAAAGCCGATGGCCAGCTGGGCAACCTGAAATCCTGGGCCAAGGGCCTGAACTACATGTGGGGCAGACCGGGGGTCTTCCGCAAACTGATTCCGTCCTACCTGAAGTATTACAGCCCGAACTTCCACCCCTGGGACAACGATGCCCGGGATCTGGTGGAGAAGGCCAAGAAGCGTTGGTTGCCGGCCTCACTTCAAGGCTGAATTGCACCATTTGCATTCGTTGAGGGGGCAGCCGCAATGGCTGCCCGCCGGATTACGCCGTTAGGTCCTTGCGCATGTTGTAGCGCAGGAACTGAGCCCCGCGAACCGTCACCCGCTGTTCATCCACCACCTCAAAACCGTGGCGTTCAAAGAAGGGCTTGGCCACTACGCTGGCTTCGGTTTTCAACTCTTTTGCGCCTTTGGCAATCAGTTGCTGTTCCGCTTCATGATACAGCGTGGAGGCAATGCCACGACGGGCATAGTTAGGGGCAGTAAACACCAGATCAATGGTGCCGTCGTCATCGTAGGAGATAAACCCGGCCAGGTCCTGGCCTTCTTCCGCCACCAGGGTTTCCAGTGACTCCAGCCTTTGCCGCCAGGTATCCAGGTGCGGCGTACGGGAGGCCCAGGCAAACCGCTGGGTTTCGTCATAGGCGCCGGCCGTGAGTTCATGCACGGAATCGGTAAACAGGCGAACCACCGGGCTCAAATCCTGAATACGGTACTTGCGAATAGTGATCGACGTGATTGTGCTCATGATGACTCAGTGTGTACCTGTGTTGGAGCGCGGGTTAATAACCCATAAACCCGCTACTCCAGTCAGCATACCGACAACCGCAGGAAAATCCAGCCTTTGAATTACCTGAGTCAAGCGCCTTGTTACAGGCTTTCAATGTGCGCAATCATCCGTTGTCGCATCTCATCATCCGGCAGCCGGCCCATTGCTGCGCCCATGTTGTCGATCATGTGGCGGGCCCTGCTGGTGGCGGGTGTGGCAGCGGTCACCACCGGGTGTGCCAGTACAAACTTGAGGAAGAACTGGCCCCAGGTATGGGCATCGAACTCTGCCGCCCAACGCGGCACCTCTTTGCCCCGCACCTTGTCCCACAGGCGAGTGCGACCAAAGGGCGCGTAGATCAGTACAGCAATACCCTTGTCCCGCGCCAGAGGCAGGATGCGCTCCTCCATGGTGCGGTTATCAATCGCGTAGTCGACACCGATAAAATCGATGGGCTCTTGCTCTATTACCCGTTCCAGGCCTTGGTACTGCTGGGGGAAGGTGGTGGTCACGCCGATATAACGCACCCGGCCTTCAGCCCGGTATTCCTTAAGCATGCCCAACTGCGTGGGAATGTCCGCCATGTTGTGCACCTGGATAAGATCAATAGGGTCTTTTCCGATCCGCTCGAATGACGTTTCCAGTTGCGCCCGTGCCTGATCCGGGTCTGCCTTGCCACCACCGCGCCCCGCCACATTCAGTTTCGTGGCCCAGAACAGCTTGTTGGCGATGCCCTGCTCATTGGCGATACGCGCAGCGACTGCTTCGGAAGCACCATAACTGGGGGCGGTATCAAATACGGTACCGCCTTCCTTCACCAGGGCTCCCAGCACTTCCCGAAGTGCATCCAGGTCTTCACTACGGGCAGTGCTGGAAAAAGTTGCGGAACTGCCAAGGCCAATCCCCGGCAAACGCTCGCCGGATGAGGGAATGGGGCGGGTAATCAGCTCCAGTTTGCGGTCTGCCTCAGCCCACAGCAGGCTGGGCCTGGCTGCCAGTGTAACGCCGGCGGCCATGGCCAGTTTCAGATAAGCTCTACGGGATATCATGGCGTGGTTCTCCTCGTGTTCCTTGGATCATTGGTGAAGCCGCAATGGCTTTCTGCCGCTGGCTCTTACCCAGCCAGAGCGCCAGGCCGGCCCAAACCAGGGCCAGTGGCACAGCCACGGTGGCAATGGCCGCAAGGCCCATGCCCAGCCGGGCCAGCAGGCCTTCGGTCTGGGCGCCGACCACATCACCGGCCCGGTAAACAAAGGTGTCGATAAACGCCTTTGCCTTGTACTTTTCTTCCCGTGTGGTCACGGTAAACAGGGTTTCCCGGGCGGGCCGCATCAAGGCTCTCTGAACAGCCCGGAACGAGGCTTCGAGCACCACCAGCGCCGCAAAGGAGCCAACAATGGCCAGCCCGATAAAGCCCAGGGCAGCGGTCAGCGGCAGCAAGGCCAGCGTCAGGGAAACCCCCAAACGCTTCATCAGGTGCCCGGCCACCAGCGCCTGCATCACCAGGGTCGCCACCTGGGTAATCAGGTCGATGCGGGCAAAAAGGGTGGTGCGCAGGTCTGTACTGCCTTCCATGGCTGCCACCATATGCAGGCGGGTGAAATAGATAAACGTCGCCATGATGGCCAGAATCACCACATAGGCGGCAATCCCCATCAAATACCGGGACTTGAACACTGCCCGGAAGCCCTCCCAGGCACTGCCACCAATGCGTTCATGTTCATCAACGGCGGGCGGATCTTCCGGGTCTTTGCGTTCTGCCGGGTTATGGGGTTGCAGGCCGGTGAGCACCCAGGCCGCAATCAGCGCCAGCACCAGAAACCCGGCCGAGACCAGCAGCAGAGCCGGAGTGCCCAGAGGCTCTGCCAGTCGCCCCGCCAACCACGGCCCAAATATGGCACCCAGCGTTCCCCCCACTGCAATCAAACCAAAGAAGCGCTTACCCTGGTCAAACGAGAAGCGGTCGGCCATCAACGCCCAGAACACCATGGTGACAAACAGGTTGAACACGCTAAACCACACATAGAACACCTGCCCGGTGGTCACCCCGATCACTTCCGGGGTTAGCGTCATCAGGCTGTAGAACACCAGCAGGGTGAAACTGAAAAACAGGTAGGTAGCGGTTATAAACAAGCGGCGAGGCAGGTGGCTGACCAGCCAGCCAAAGACCGGGTTAACGGCCAGCGTTATCACTGCGGTGCCAACAAACAGCCAGCGCACTGCATCAATGCCGCCCTGCATCCCCAACGCTTCGCGGGCAGGGCGCAATACCATCAGCGCCGTCAGCACACAGAAAAAATAGAACACAGCCAGGAACACCGGAACGATTTCGTGGCGGCGAATGTTGAACGCTTTCTGAAACGGGTGGCGCACGTGATGGCTCCCGATGGGGCCGGGGAAATGCGACGCGGTGCTCCCTGCGGCTATGAATTCTTGTTATCGTGTTAAACGAACTTTGATGTTAATCATAGGCCAAAGTTCCGCTGGATGGGGTGGAGACAGCATCGCTTCCTCATCAGCTGCCCGTAAATACCCGACAGGCCTCTTCCACCACAATCCCGTGCCGTCTTGCGAGGTTGGCCCGGTTGTCATCATAGCCACCACCAATCACCGTAGCCACGGGAATACCCCGGCGCTTGAGTTCCCCCAGCACAAGCCGGTCCCGCTGACGAATACCTTGCTCCGATATGTTGAGCTTGCCAAGGGGATCGCCCTCGTACACATCCACACCGGCGTCGTAGAGCACGATGTCTGGCTTGGACAGCGCCAACGCCTGTTTTAGGGTTTCGTGAACAACCGTCAGATAGTCTTCATCACCCATGCCATCGGGCAGCGCCACGTCCAGATCACTCATTTGTTTTTCAAAGGGGAAATTACGTTCGCAGTGGATGGAACAGGTGAATGCCCCTGGTGTGTTGGCGAGCAGGGCTGCGGTGCCATCCCCCTGGTGCACATCCAAATCGAAGACCAGCACCCTGTTGATGCCTTCTTGCCCAAGCAGCACGTTGGCAGCAATCGCCAGGTCATTGAGGATGCAGAACCCGGAGGCGTAATCGAAATGGGCGTGATGGGTGCCGCCGGCAAGATGGCAGGCAATGCCGTGGTGCAGGGCCAGTTGCGCGGCAAGCACGGTGCCGGAGGGCGCCAGAAACGTACGTCGCACCAGGCCCGGGCTCCAGGGCAGGTTCACTTGCTTCTGCTCCTGCGGGGTCAACCGGCCCTGGGCGAAACGGGACAGGTAGTCCGGGCAATGGGTTTGTGTGAGCCAGCCCTGGCGGCAAGGGGCTGGGCGAAAGCTGTTGCGGCGGGTGAGCAGCCCCGTGGAACGCATGTATTCCGCCAGAAGACCGAACTTCTCCATGGGGAAGCGGTGCTTCTGCGGGAAAGGAAAGCTGTAATCCGGGTGATGGACAATGGGTATGGTCATTCGCTAGGGCAGTGCCGGAATAATGTGGTCTTCAATTAACTGGAACTGGCGCCGCAGGTAACGGGACCCAGGCGAGGGTGGGGTAGGGTCTGAGGTCATCACCACGGTCAGTTCCAGGGATGGCACTACATAGAGCACCTGGCCGCCAAAACCGCGCCCGTAGTACCCCATCTCGCCCGCCATGGGCCGCAGGAACCAGCCATAGCCATAGGGATCATCAGTGTAAGCGGATTCGCCGCGACCGTTCCAGGATTCAGTTACCCAGTCTTCCGGGAGCAATTGTTGGTCTCCCACACGGCCGTTATTGCGATACAGCTCGCCGACTTTTACCAGATCACGGGGTGAGAGCAGCATATTGTTACCGCCGAAATAAACCCCTTGCGGGTCTTGGTCCCAGGGCGGGATATCTATGTCCAGAGGTTCCCCCAGCCACTCCCGCGCCAGGGATAGGGTGCTGCGACCAGAGCTTTCGGTGAGTGCGGCCGAGAGCAGGTGGCTGCTGCCAGAGGAATACAGCATGCGCCCGCCCGGTTCATCCACAAAGGGCTGGGTAAGCACGTGGCTGACCCAGTTGTTACTGGCCACCCAGGGCCCATAGTTGCCACCAGAGGTACGCTGTAACCCCGCTTGCAAGGACAACAGATGCCCGAGCGTAATGCGCTCAACACCCTCGGTGGCCGATGCTGGCACCCGGTTGCCCAGAGTTTCTACCACAGGCTGATTGGTTCCCTCGAGTACATCGTTTTTGATACCCATACCCACCAGTGCAGCCAACACCGTTTTAGACAAAGACTTGATGTTGACGGGCGCATCCAGGCCCTGGCCCCGTAAATCCAGTGCCAGAATTTCTTCACCCTTGTGGGCAACAATCAGGGTGTGCAGGCGGTCAAGTTGTGCGGCTTCTTGCTCGACCTGGGCTTGCCAATTCGAGGGCTGTGCGTGGGAAAGCGAGGGGATAACGAGGATCAGAAACGTTCGAGCCCACCTGGATAACCTCTGCATAGCGTTGGGATACCCTTCGTTGATGTAAACATGAAAATCATAGCTGGATAACGACTGTACGCTACAAGATTAGAAGGGGCTCACCTTGGTTATACGATTTTGCTCAAAGAATCGTCAGTCTAATACTCACACCTTCCCGGGCGTAATGCGCGCAATGGCACGGAACTCCCTCGTCATGTGAGCTTGATCACTAAAGCCAAACTGATGGGCAACCTCTGCCAGGTTTGCCCGGCTGTGCTCGCGGATGTAGTCGATGGCTCGTTTCACCCGCAGGATGCGCTGGTACTGCTTGGGTGTCATTTCCATCCAGTGTTTGAAAAGCCGCTCCACATGCCGCTGGCTGACGCTGATCTGTTCGTTAAGCACCCCCGGTGCTGCGTTTTCGTTGAAGCTTTCCAGGGCCTGCTTCAGCGGCCCGGGGATGCTCTTTGTGAGGCGGAAATGCTTTCTCAGCCATCGTTGCAGCAACTTCACGACCGGCTCGTTTTCCTGTTCGGATACTGACGCGGACCAAATCCCTTGCACAAACGCCGACAACGGCCCTGACGGGCAGGAAAGCTGAAAATCGAACGCTGGTCTGGAAAGGCTATTGTGGTTTATAGCTGCCTACCTCTGGCTTGAACGTTTTGGCAATCCGGTTCCAACTGTTGATGGCGTTAACCGCGATGGTTAAATCCACCAGAGCCTGCTCACTCAAAGCTTTCACTACATCCTGATATTTCTGGTCGTCTACCGGCCCGCCATAGGTAAGATGCTCCGCCCAATCAAGCGCAGCTCGTTCTGTGGGAGAATAGAAAGGCATGTCGTGCCAGGCGCTCAAGCCCAACATTCGCTCCGGGGTTTCACCCTGCGCCTTGGCATCTTTGCTGTGCATGTCGATGCAGAAGGCGCACTGATTGATTTCCGACACCCTTAGCTTTACCAGCTCCCAAACAGCCGTGCTGAGGGTGTCTGACGCTCGAAACTGCTCCCTCAAATACGCTTCCTGATCCATCAGAATCTGCATCGCTTTCGGCGCCAGGCCGATGTAGTTCGCGCGTGCGGTCATGATCCATGTCCTCCAATTGTTGTGGAGTTACACGGTAATAAATGGCCCGGGATCGGTATTGAAGATTTTCGACATCGATACGGCGTTACCGTGATGGCTTCCAATCGAAATCTACGAGGACGCGCCAGGGCTTGCAGCGGAACCGGCGAGCAGGCCGCCATTCACCCTAGAGCATATCGATGGCTCTGCCGATGTTATATCTCGCGGTGCTCTCGTATTTTTCCTTGAACGGATCAAGGTTGTAAATACTGGCACTACTGAGAAACGACTGAAGCAGTTCCTTCCGCTTCTTGCGGTAGATAAACCACGGCACCAGCCTGTATTCCTTGCGCACGTTCCGTTCAAACTGGTCGTACACCGCGGGCAGGGCACCCAGAATGGCGAGATCTATATCGACGATGAGCTGCGCATCGTGGCTCTTTACACTGCCATTGTGCAGCGTGGCCATGATCAGGTTGTGCACGCGCGCTATACCCGCCTGATCGTAACCGTGGGAGCCAAGAAACGCCTGTGCCCAGTTCGCGCTGTCCAGCTCGTTGGTCTTTGACAGGGGCTTGTATATGGCATCGTGGAACCAAATCGCCAACTCAAGCTCTTCCGGTCTTTCAGCGATGTCCTTTACGCCGTCAAAGTGGGTGAGCATGGCATCAATGTGGTCGACCGTATGGTAGAACCGGCGCTTCTCTGAGTAGGCGGCGTGGAGTGCGTCATAAACCTCTGGTGACTGCGGAAGCCCCATAGCGTTCATCAGGGTTTGCCATCTGCTTTGGTTCATCATGTTCAGCCCACGCATCGTTAGACTTCATACTCGTCGTGTCGGCGATTCCACACATACGGCTTTGTCTGTGGCCAACCTTCCGGCGAATCCTCCCAGGTTTCCTGGCGACCATACGGCGTCAAATCCAGATACGTCCAGAGGCTACCCAGGTACTCAACGCCACGGGCACCCGTAAAGTAAGTGCGGTATACATCATTCCCGTCACGAAGGAATACGCTTGCGCCGTGCCTTTCTCCCTCAGCTGTCGTTACGCCAAAATCATAATTAAAGTCACTTTCGAAAGACGAGTACCAGGGCATCGCCCAGCCCATACGCTTTTTGTACTGCGCAAGCTTCTGGTAAGGTGCGCGTGACACCATCACAAGCGACGTATCGCGGGCATGCAGGTGGGCAGGGTGGGTCATGGCGTCGGCGAGCCAGGAGCATCCGTCGCAACCGGCCTTCCAGTCGGGTGCGAACATAAAATGATAAACAATGAGCTGGCGGCGCCCGCCGAACAGGTCGAGAAAAGACACACTGCCTTCTTCACCGTGGAACAGGTAATCATTCTTTACCTTTACCATCGGCAGCCTTCGGCGTTCAGCGCTCAAGGCATCCCGCGCTCTGGTGGCCTCTTTTTCTTTAACCAGTAACTGGCTGAGGGCGGCTTCCCATTCCTCATTCGAGACAATTGGTGGCAATGCTGGTTTGGTGTCTTGCATATGTAAGGTACCTCTTGCTGGATGAGCCTTCCCCACAGTCTGGCGGTTGCCCGCTGGATGCTTCGAATGAGAGCACATCAATAGTTCCTGAAACGAGATGTTCCGGAACTTGAAGGCGAATGAGTGTCGCGCGATGGTCCGCGAGATATTTTGATAGCTTCTCGACTGAATGACTCAGTTTCACACCGTCGAGCGTGCGAACCAACTGACGGAGCGGTGAATCCCTTTGTTCAAGTTGGGATACGATGAAAGTCAGAGTTTCACAGAGGTGTCGGAACTGTTCGGCCGCGACTTCAATGCTTGGTTCGCTGTCACTGTCGCTAAGTTCAGTGCCTAATGCGCGCGCACCTTCTAGAAGTTCTGTTGCTCGTTCGTTGAGAAGGTCAATAACGCTGTCCATTATCAATCCTTGATCAGATATTCTGTGGTGGTCATTCTCCGGGCTAGTGGCAAACTTAACTATAGAAGGTGATTGCGGTTCGTGGGCATTTCATGATCATTCCTTTTTTGATGAAAGCCAGTCTAAGAGGCTGCCAATGTTAATCGTGTCTCGCCCCACAGCGGGGAAAGATCACCCGATAAACCGCGCGCCATACCACCGAATCCAGGGGAGCATACCGCAACGCCTGAGCAACCGCGCCCCAGGCCGTCGCAGAGTCTCCTACTGATGCAAAATGGCGGGCTTTCCGGCAGTAGAAGCGTGCCAGACCCCAGCGGATGTCACCGGGTTCGAGCGTGCTTCCGTACTCCTCGATAAAATCACGAATGATCGCTTCGTTGGCAGCAAATCGGCGTTTTTTGTCGCTGGAAATCTGATCTGCCATCACCCGGTAATAGCCCCAATACTCGGGCACATAGAGGAACGTAAACCGGGCCGAAAAACGCAGCCAGATGTCGTAATCGTCGGCAACGCCGTAACGGCCGGAAAACCCGCCCATGGTATCGAAACATTCCCGCCGCGCCATGACCGTGTTGATGCTCACGCTGTTGTCCACCAGCATCTGCCGGGCAATCCGCCCGGAGTGCCGGCGCATATTCTTGCGGGACAACTCGCGGCCCTGTTCATCGATCATGATTTCATCACTGTGAAGCACGTCCACCTCCGGGTGAGCCTCCATCAGCGCCACTTGCCGTTCCAGCTTATCGGGCACCCACAGGTCATCAGAATCGAGAAAACATATTAGCTCTCCCTGGGCGTACTGAAGCGCCAGATTCCGGGCAAGGCTCTGGCCCTGATTCTCCTGAAAGTGGTAGTGGATGCGGTCATCATCCAGGTAACTGGCCAGACTCTCGCTGGTGCCATCCTGGGAGCCATCATCAACGATGATCAGCTCCCAGTGGGGATATGACTGGGCCAACACAGACTCGACCGCTTGCGTGATGGTGCGCTCACGGTTGAAGGTGGGGGTGATGATGCTGACAAGGGGTTCCTGAGTAGCCACAATGGGTCCTTTCTTGTGCCAATAAACGTCGGTGCCGCGTAAAAACGAGGTATAACGGACGTTACTCGATACTCTACTGGCGTGCGTTGACCGTCAACACGATTGCTTCACCTATCTCAGCAATTGCCGCATTCCGCTCTTCGAAGGAAGCCTCCGTCTGAGTCAGATACAGCGCCACAATGATAGGTTGGCACTCAGGTGGCCAGATGACGGCCGTAATAGACCTCGACCCGAAACCTCCCGCCCCGGTTCGATCTGCGACAGTCCAGCCCTCTGGTACAGCAGCCCGAAAAAGCCCGTCCGCAACCTGGTTGCCCTCGAGCCAATCACGTAGTTGCTCTCTGGACGGTTCGGATAAGGCATCATCCAACAGCAAGGTTTGAAGATTCCTGACCATTGCATTTGGCGTTGTAGTGTCCCGGTTATCGCCTGGTAACGCTTCATTCAGTTCCGTTTCCCACCGGTCGAGACGCGTTACGTCGTCTCCCAAATGCCTCGCAAACGAGGTTACTGCTTCTGGCCCTCCCAATTCTCGTAAAACCAGGTTTGCGGCCGTATTGTCGCTCGTTGTCAGTGTGGCCTCGCACAGATCTGACAGGGTCATCGCCTCACCATCTGCGTGCTTCTCTGTGATGGGGGAGTAGGTCACGAGTTCGGATTCGGAGACATTCACTTTTCTCGCGAGGTTCGCCTGTCCCGTATCGACCCGATGGAGCAGGGCGGCACAAGCCAGTGTTTTAAACGTGCTGGACATCGCAAACCGCTGATCAGCGCGATATTCCCACCTCTGGCCGGACTCCAGGTCATAAGCAGCAAAGCCAACACGGGCCTCCAGGTCGTCAGCGACTTTCTCGACAGTTTTAATCAGGGCGTTATGTTGGTCAGCAGCGGCAACTGAGGTGAACAAGGTAAGTAAAGTAGCCGCGATAAGCGTATGAAATTTCATCAACGGTTCAACCTTCATCATAGGCTATGCGCGCCCAGTTTATTGGGTGTATAAGTCTGGATTTGGATGGGGTTCTTGATCAGGCACAGTGATCCCTGTTGCCGTCCAATATACTACCTCGCTATCTAACGGTTTATCATTCCTTATTTGGTTTTCGTTCTGGGTATAATGAAAACCATTACCGCAAAACGCTGTGAAGGAATTTCCATTGACTAGGTACATATCTGCGCTGACAACCGTATCACACCTGCCCGTATCCAAGACCTTTTTAGCTAGGGAGACTCTGAATAAGTCCCCAAAATCAGCGATAATACGGCCATCATCAACCGCATAGGATTCGTTGCCACCATGGATCAGATCACCTTCTCCGAAGCTGAGTACCAGACCAAGAAGCGCAAAACGCGTCGTGAGATCTTTCTGGAGCGGATGGACAAGCTGATTCCCTGGAAGCAATTGGAGAAGAAGGTAGCCCGTTATTACCCGAAGGGCCAGAATGGCCGGCCTCCCTATCCGCTGCCGGCCATGCTTCGAGTTCACTGCATGCAGCTGTTCTATAACCTGAGCGATCCGGCCATGGAAGACGCTCTGTACGAGATCGAATCCATGCGGCACTTCGCTGGTCTGAAGCTGGACCGCCTGCCGGACGAAACCACCATTCTCAAGTTCCGCCATTTCCTTGAACGCCACGGACTCGGCAAGGTGCTGTTCAAAGAAGTTAACAAGCACTTGGAAAAGAACGGCCTGATGCTGCGCGAAGGCAGCATTGTGGATGCCAGCATTATTTCGGCACCGAGTTCCACCAAGAACAAAAGTGGTCAGCGGGATCCAGAGATGCACCAAACCAGGAAGGGCAATCAATGGTATTTCGGCATGAAGATGCACATCGGCGTTGATGACACGCTCGGACTGATCCACAGCATCGACACGACGGCCGCCAACGTCCACGACATTGTGCCGGCCGGCAACCTTCTTCACGGTGACGAGCAGCGCGTGTTCGGTGATGCCGGTTATCTTGGCATTCAAAAGCGGGATGAGCATAAGGATCGCAAAAACGTCTCTTGGTTCATTGCCAAACGCCCCGGTTCTCGTAAAAAACTGGACGACCGAAAGTTGAAGGCTGAAAAGCTCAAAGCCAGCGCCCGTGCCAAAGTGGAACATCCGTTCCGGTACATCAAACAGGTCTTTGGCTACAGCAAGGTTCGCTATCGCGGCCTGGCTAAAAACAGTAACCGATTACACTTGCTGGCCGCGTTCAGCAACCTGCTGATGGGTGAAAAATACCTGCTGGCGTAGTGCCAGTGCGCCTGTTTTCCGCCGAAATGGCGGGAAACGGGCAAAAAATGAACAAATAGAGGGGCTGATCGTGCCTAAATTGCCTTTGAATAGCTTTTTTTGAGCTAATAAAGTTATTCGGCAAGAAATCAGGCATTAATCAGACCCTCCCTAGAGTAGCTCTCAAGGAAAAATATTCATCATACCAATCTTTATAGTATTTCCTGGCCTTAGATCCTGGCTCGTCTTTCAGTATTACACGAGATGCAATTCTTTGATTGTAATCATTTCTGGATAAGCTGGCCTCGGGTATCAACTTAGAATTGGCGACGACTTTTTTTCTGCCGAAGCCGTTTCGAAAATTTAGTTGTATGACATTACTCGAAGATCCGTTGTCCGATATTTTATATACCACTCCAAGATTATGAAGACTGCCAGCTAAGCCTTCACCAGTATAAATGTACTTTTCATTTAGGTTTAATTTGTATTTCTCCACTAGATTATCAATTCTTCCTAGCCGAGCCATCCTATTCTCTGTGGACTCGGTTTCTTTTATAGCCATAATTATTGGCATAGCTTTGATGTTTTCTTCAGCTGATACAGCTAAACCAAAACCTTGCAGGAAGGTAAAGGTCATACCGATTATTAAACTGATCCTTGTCATGCAGTCCTCTCCGTTAAATTGGCTGACGAAACTCCGATAAGTAAAATCAACGCAGTCCCATTTTCGCCTGTCAATACGCGCCACTACTGGCGGTGAAGCCTTACTAGCAATGACTTCACGTTGACAACATTGTTACACATTGACCGAGTACTTAAGGTCACGCACCTCGTCTCCAGTCATGCCCCGAAAGCCCCAACAGTGGGGCGGTTGTTCCTTGATCGTGATCTCAACATCCACGGGTGAGATGCCAATCACGGACTCAATCTTGCTGAAGAGCTCCTTGATCAGAGCTTTCTGGGTCTCGGGCGTTCGGCCCTGCATCATATTAATCTCGATGGCCGTGTAGGCGGGCGTCCGGCCCCCGGGGTAATAAAAGTCCTCGGGTTCCATGGGGATAAAACGATGAGCCCGCTTGTCTTCCGGCATACCGAGTACGGACTGCATACATCCGTGAATAACCTCGGAGAGCTGATCCTTGATCGGATTAAGATGTTCTTTGATTCCATAGATGACTATCACGATGCCTCCTGCAATGTTTACGGATGTCCTTATCTCCCAAAACCAGTGGTAATGGGCGCACTACAACAATTTGTTGTGCAATGCCCAATCTTCGCATGTCATTCGATACACCCGCACCAGTCGGTTATGAAACTCTTGAAGCGCGTAGTCTCCGAACCCGACCCTCTCCGTTACCCTAACTGAGGCTGTATGCTCCGGCTCGATAATAACAATGACCGACTCACAGTGTTTTTTCCGGAAAGCATACCGGAGAACACCTTTGACAGCCTCTGTCGCATACCCATGATGCCAGAACCTGCGCGCCAGGCGATAACCCAGATTGATTTCTTCAACTTCGCCAACCAACTCCGGCCCAACGCCACAGAAGCCGATAAATTCGCCTGATTCTTTCTCATACAGAGCCCATGGCCCGATTCCATGAGAGGCGTAACACTCAAGGCACCAATCAACGAACTTTCGGGTAGCTTCTTCGTCGCAAACTCCACGAACGGAAAACTTCATGACGTCGGGATCACTGAGCATTGTGGTGAGCACCGGAATGTCTTGATGGGATAGCTTCCTTACAACCAACCTCTCTGTTTCAAACAATGGCACTGATCTCTCCCTGTGCATAACAGCGAATTACATGACTATCCGATACTATCGACCAGGCTCTCCGTCCCTAGAACCACTATACAAGCCCTGCCAACCCAATTTTCCGGCCACTTTCTTACTGGCTAAATTATTGTCTGCGATGAAAACCTGGACGGCCTCTAGATTGATCTCCGTAGATAACCTTGTGATCGTCAGCCTGCACGCCTTGGAAGCTATGCCAATCCCCCAAAACTCGGACCTGAAGAAATAACCAAAATCTTAAATACCATCTGTCTATTTGATACCGCAGAACCCGATGAACTCTTCAGTCTCAGACTCTGCAACAGCAAAGCGAGCCGGATTAGCTAGTGTGTTCTCGAACCACGAATTTGCTTCATCCTCAGTCAGGGCGCTACGCGGCCCGAGAAATCGCATGACCTCAGGATCTTGAAGCATCGAAATGACAGCCATCTTATCTTTCTGAGGTAGATCCCTCAGTCTGACTCTAATCATAGAGATGGCTTGCAATGTGGCGCCTGCGGCAGGGGTGCGACGTCAGGAGCGTCCCTTGACCGCAATTGTTAGTCACTGGTCGAATGAATAGCATGGGCTTTCAGATACTCATCCAAATCGCGGCATGCTTGGACATAATCAAAAAAATCGCCTGCAAACGTCATGAGATTGTCGCTATTCAACCTGACCCTCGACAAGGTCTCGATTAAGTTAAAATGCTTTGAGTCTTGGACTTTCATCAACAGCGCTACCAGCGGGGCTTCAAGAAAGAGAAGCTGAGTCATTATCTTATCAATGTGGCGCAATGATCTGACCCTGTAGTTTTCAAAGTATTGAAGCCAGTTCGCCTGGCCTCCTTGCCAGAAAACCATAGGTGCTTCCCCATTAGGCGCCAATTTAGAAAAAACGGCCTCGATGTCGTGCTTCTCCAAAGTTTGAAAATCGAGCTTGGTGGGATCACCCCCAGTAAATCCGGCGATCTGCGTCTTGCAATCTTTGACTACAAGATTTGCCCAGCGTGTCACAAAGGGATATATCGTTTTCTTTTCTCGCACCTCTTTGAAGTGCACCACTATCAGATAGAAAACATAACTCGCCAACACGGAGGCAAGCACCGCTTCAAAAACCAGTCCGAGTTCATGAAGGCCACCGACTGGCTCAGGAATTTTATTGAATATGAACAACTTCACTAGCAGCAGGATCGTCGAGATGAGTGCTGCTAAATTGACTGCTCTTGGAATTGTTTTCCAAAACATTCTTAAACTACTCCCTGACTAACGCCTGCAGTTGCGGAGTGCAACGGAGTACCTGTTCGACAACCTGCACTGGTTAGTTGCTGGTCGAAATTGAGTCATATTTTTTCTGTATTTGATCTTCTTCCATTTTTTGGAAATTCTCGACTTTTAGCCTCAGAAAACCGTCTGGATTCAACTTACAGTGATAGTGGTGATGCTCTTTCAAACTAGCGTCCTTTTCCCTTTCGAGCTCTCTATCTGACTTTTCCTTTCGCCCCGTCATTTTTAACCACTGCTGGTAGGCTTTCCAGAAGCTATAAACCAGAGCAATTACCGACAGCCACAGAGGGCTAAAAAACTCAATTAATGCTATAGCAATAGGTACGACGACAGACCAGACAATAAGTAATCTTTTCGCTGTCCGTATTGGCTTCAGGTTTTCTCGTGCTTTGGCACTGACTTCGCTCTGGGTTCTGAAGTTCAGATCGGAGTATATTTCTAGCAAATACCCTTGGGACTTCAGTTCCTCTGGAAATTCTTCATCTTCAAGAAGTTCCCACCGATAACGTGGCTCTCCTTCATCCAAGGTAGCGGTGATGTGACTAATAGGACGTACATTTTCAAGATTAATAAGGTCGCCATGCCTATCAAATGCACTGGCCATAACAGGCACCGGATACCGAGTGATCCATTTCCCGGCTAGCTTTTCCAAGTCTGTGGCCACCTCCTCAGCTGCAACTTCGGAAACATACGTAACGGTGAGGGAGGCAAAGGGAATTGAACTAACAGGCGGCGAATACTCAAGAAAGTAGCATTCAGTTTTTTCGGTGATGTGATCGAAGTATATCTTTTCTTCCACTACTCAGAACCTTGTCTGGCAACTAACAGCGTATTGGGTAGCAGTCTTCATAAATGGTCTTTTGTGACTGCGTCGTCATCACGTATCAATAATGCAAGTCCACTGACCACCGATACCCTGAAAATCTCAAAAAACATGTAACTACAAGCCCCAAAAAGAAGAAAGCCAGATCCCGCATAGCAATATCAGTGCAGTGGCGTTTTCACCAATAACGACGCGCCACAAACACTGCCCCCAACAAAAAGGCCCGGCAGCTTCCGCAACCAGGCCTCTTCATCACTCAGCGGTCAATCACCTCAACCGCATTTGCTGTCGCCGCAAGACAGGCAGGTGGCGCAGCCGTCCATCACAATCACCGCTTTGGTGCTGCACTTGCCGCACATGGTGGCGTTGGCGGGGTAGTCGCTGCCGCTGTCGTCGTTGGTGGCTTTGTTCTGGCTGGCTTCGAACTCGGCGCGTTTCTCGGCGAGAATGCGCTTGGTGGTTTCGCTCAGCTCGTCACTTTCCAGCAGGCCGATGGCCTTCAGGTGCTTTTCGATCACGGCGCCAATTTCGGCAACCAGTGATGGCATGAACACGCCGCCTTTCTTGAAGTAGCCGCCGTTGGGGTCGTACACGCTGCGCAGCTCTTCCACCAGGAAGGTTACGTCGCCGCCTTTGCGGAATACCGCAGAGATTACGCGGGTGAGGGCGATAACCCACTGGAAGTGTTCCATGGATTTGGAGTTGATGAACACTTCATACGGCTGCCGGCTTTCGTGGTCGGTGTCTTCGTTCAGCAGGATGTCATTGATGGTAATGTACATCGCGTGCTCGGCCACCGGCGGTTTGATCTTGTAGGTGGTGCCCAGCAAGAAATCCGGCCGTTCGATGTTTTCGTTCATCTCCACCGGCTTGGTTTCAGCCATCACCGGTGCCTGGTGCTCGTTAGGGGTTTCCGTGTCGGCTTTCTTGACTCGGTAGCCGACAATCTTGTTGCTGATTTTCACTGTCATGTTCGTTGTCCTGTCTGTCGGTTCCCGGGATCAATATTTACCGTAAGTGCCTTCTTTAAGCGCATCAAACAGGTTGGCGGCGGTGTGGGTTTCGCCGTCGTACTCTACCTGTTCGTTGCCCTTGAGGGTCACTTTGCTGCCATCGTCCAGGGTGAATTCGTACAGGGTGTTTTCAAGGTCTTTCTCTTTAACCAGTACGCCCTGGAAGGCTTCCGGGTTGAAGCGGAAGGTGGTGCAGCCTTTCAGGCCCTTGTCGTAGGCGTACAGGTAGATGCCTTTGAAGTCCTGGTAAGCGAAGTCTGTAGGAACATTGGCGGTTTTGGAAATGGAGGAATCTACCCATTTCTGTGCCGCTGCCTGAATGTCTACGTGCTGCGTGGGGGTTACGTCATCAGAGGTGGTGAAATAACTGGGCAGCTTTTTGTCTTCGTCTTCGGAGAAGGGCATGGCGCCAGGGTTAACCAGGTGGCGGTAGGCCAGCAGCTCGAAGCTGAACACGTCCACTTTCTCTTTGGTTTTCCGGCCTTCACGGATGATGTTCCGGGCGTAATGGTGCGAGAAGCTTGGCTCGATGCCGTTACTGGCGTTGTTGGCCAGCGACAGGCTGATGGTGCCAGTGGGCGCGATGGACGTGTGGTGGGTAAAACGGCCACCTTTCTCGGCCAGCTTTTTCACCAGTTCCGGCTCTACGTGGCCAATCTGCTGCATGTAGCGGCTGTACTTGGCGTGCAGCAATTTGCCCTTGAGGATGTCGCCCACTTTGTAGCCGTCTTTGGCCAGGTCCGGGCACTTGTTCATCATCTTGGGGGTGATTTCAAACTCATCTTCCATGATCGGGGCCGGGCCTTTTTCTTCAGCCAGGGCCAGGGACTGGCGCCAGCCTTCCACGGCCATTTCCCGAACCACGTCTTCGGTGAACTGCACGGAATCGTCAGAGCCGTAGGGCATGCGCAGCATGGCTAGGGTGGAACCCAGGCCCAGGATGCCCATGCCGTGGCGGCGCTTGTAGGTGATTTCGTGGCGCTGCTCGGCCAGCGGCAGGCCGTTGATTTCTACCACGTTGTCCAGCATGCGGGTGAAGATGCCGACAACCTTGCGGTACTTCTCGTAGTTGAAGCTGGCTTTGTCGGTGAACGGGTAGTCCACGAACTTGGTCAGGTTCACGGAGCCAAGCAGGCAGCTGCCGTAAGGGGGCAGGGGCTGCTCGCCACAGGGGTTGGTGGCGCGGATGTCTTCGCAGAACCAGTTGTTGTTCATCTGGTTGACTTTGTCGATCAGGATGAAGCCTGGCTCAGCGTAGTCGTAGGTGCTGGTCATGATGGTGTCCCAGATGAACTGGGCTTTCACCGTCTTGTAGATGCGGCAGGCCACCTTGCCTTCTTCGTTTACCACGTAGCCGTCCTGAACCGGGAAATCGCGGTACAGGAACTGCTCGGCGTTGTTCAGGTCCAGGCCTTCGTCTTCCACTTCCTTCTTGGTGACAGGGAAGGAGAGGTGCCAGTCGTCGCCGTTGCGTACGGCTTCGATGAAGTCTTCGGTGATCAGCAGAGACAGGTTGAACTGGCGCAGGCGGCCGTCTTCACGCTTGGCCTGGATAAACTCGATGACGTCGGGGTGGTGTACATCGAAGGTGGCCATCTGGGCACCGCGGCGGCCACCGGCAGAAGACACGGTGAAGCACATGCGGTCGAAGATATCCATGAACGACAGCGGGCCAGAGGTGGTAGCGCCGGCACCGGCGACGTAGGCACCGCGGGGGCGCAGGGTAGAGAACTCATAACCAATACCACAACCGGCCTTGAGGGTAAGGCCTGCTTCGTGGTTTTTTTCCAGGATGTCATTCATGGAATCCTGGATACTGCCGGATACCGTGCAGTTGATGGTGGAGGTGGCAGGCTTGTGGGCTTCCGCACCGGCGTTGGAGGTGATCCGGCCAGCCGGAATGGCACCGTTTTGCAGGGCCCAGAGAAACTCCTTCATGTACTTGTTGCGTACATTCTTGTTCTCCACTTCCGACAAGGCCTTGGCAACGCGCTCGTAAGTCGCGTTGATGTCTTTGTCGACCGCTTCGCCTGTTTTGGTCTTCAGCTGGTATTTGCTGTGCCAGATATCAAGCGACGCTTCCTGCATGGGAATCGTTGTGATCACTGCCTGTGCCTTAGCGTTCATTGCCACCCTCGGTTTCCAGTATGTCTCGTTTTGATGGTGCCGTCCCCGGCGCCATGCCCCTTTTTTAATGGTGTTGCGTTCTTACTGCCGGCCTGTTTTTGGTCAAAAACACTAGATGTGGTATTTGCCTGGCGGAAGGTGCCGCCTGTTCAGAGCCGGTGGATTGCCTTTATCTTGCTGTCGGAGTTGCTTTTGCCGGCTTTCCCGGCGCCCGCGCGGCGGGCTGTGTGGTTGTTATTTGCCCTATATATGGGCTTCTTGTTCGTGAAGTATAACAGGATATAGTGGTCTGTGAATAAGAGAGCAACTATTGAATGAGCTTTGAGTGCAAAGAAAATCAATGGAAGAATACTTGCAACGCGCAAAATCCCTGCTGTGCGGGCGTTCAGCGCGGTTTCGGGGGAATCACTAGATGTTGTGGTTAAAAAGCGTTCAGTGAAAATTGTTGTGATGTGCAAGTTTTTGTGATGTCTGCACGTATCGAGATGCGACGTGTCGGTAGAGTATGAGGGTGGCGTCGTAACACCGCAGTGGCCCGCAGGAAGTGATAACTACTATAAAAGGAAAAGAACAATGAAAGGCCTGAAACCTACCATGCTAGCGCTGTGTGTTGCGGGGGCCGCCCCTGCCGCCATGGCGTTCCAGCCGTTGGATGAAATCTCGATGGGTAACATCACCGGTCAGGCGGGTGTCACTATTGAGCTGGAAACCCGGCTGAATATTGATCGGTTTATCTACACGGATGAGGGATCGTTGGTGATTAACGATATCTCTGTGGGTGGTGCCAACCGTATCGACCTGTTTCCGGAACTGGGCTTTAACCTGACGGGAGCCGGGCCCAGCGACAAGCTGGACAACGTTCGGATCAATATCGACATTGCCAATGACGGCGATGCCATCATCAACATTCTCCCGATGACCTTCGGGGCTGTGGATATGCGCATCACCACCGGAGCCTGGGACCTGACCGGCACCGATGGCAGTACCACCATTATGGATAACTTCCAGATGGACATGCTGATTGGCTCTGGCACCATCCGGGTGGATACCGCCACGGATACCCTGAGGCTGTTAACGGATTTCGCCATCGATGACCTGGACTTTGACATTCCGTTCCTGGCCATGGGTATCCGGGATCTCCGCCTCACCGGGGCCGATTATGATCTGCAGGCGCCCCAGCCTTTGCGGCTGTTCGCCAATGTGGATCTGGATATCTTCAAGGGTGCCAATGCGGCCGGTACGGAGGTTCTGGCCATCGAGATGGACAGCTTCCGGGCTGACCTGAGCATTGGTGGCGTGTTGATTGGTGGCACGTCGATTGGTTCGGTCATGCTGGACGACCTGGCAATTACCAATACCTCGATGCGCATTTACGGCCACTAACGGCTTTAACTGTGTAATAAAAAACGGGGCCTTCGTGGCCCCGTTTTCTATTGCGGAAATGGCTTAGCCCAGTAACAGGCTGTCGTCGTCCACTTCCAGCCCGCGCTGTTTCTCGAACAGGCCGAGCAGGTCTTTCACTTCCAGTCCTTCCCGGTCTTTACCGGCAATGTCGAACACCACCTGGCCCTGGTGCAGCATGACTGTTCGGCTGCCCACTTCCAGCGCTTGCTTCATGCTGTGGGTGACCATCAGGGCGGTCAGCTTCTGTTCTTCAATGATCTTTTGCGTGAGTTCCAGAACAAAGTTGGCGGTTTTCGGGTCCAGAGCCGCGGTGTGCTCGTCCAGCAGCAGGATGCTGGACGGTGTCAGGCTGGCCATCAGCAGGCTAACGGCCTGGCGCTGGCCACCGGAGAGCAGGCCCATCTTGTCGCCCAGGCGGTTTTCCAGGCCCAGCTTCAACGTGGCCAGGCTGTCCCGGAATTGCGGCAGGTACTTGCCTTTTACCGCTGTGGTGAGGCCACGGCGCTGGCCACGCTTGATGGCCAGTGCCAGGTTTTCCTCGATGGACAGGTTCTCACAGGTGCCGGCCAGGGGGTCCTGGAACACCCGCGCCACTCGCGAAGCCCTTTTGTGGGTGGGCAGGCGGGTAACGTCCTGGTTGTCGACAATAATCTGGCCGCTGTCCACCATCACCTCGCCCGAGAGGGCGTTCAGGAAGGTGGATTTGCCGGCCCCGTTACTGCCGATAACGGTCACAAACTCACCCTGGTTAACGGTCAGGCTCATACCCCGCAGTGCCGGGTTTTCCAGTGGCGTACCCTTGCCGAAGGTAAGCCGTAGATCGGTTGCGCTGATCATAGTGCCTCCTCAGGCTTTTTTGCGGCTGAAGCGGTTAGTGAGATTGGTACGAACGCCGGGCAGAACAATCGCCAGGGTAACCAGTACCGCAGTAATCAGGTTCAGATCCTGGGCCTGTAGGCCAAGTACGTCTGCATTCAGTGCGAAGGCAATGGCCAAACGGTAGATGATGGCGCCGATCACGCAGGCCAGCAGGGCACGCATAACGGTAGACGGGGTGAGTACCGCCTCGCCGCCAATCAGGGAAGCCAGGCCAATAACAATCACGCCCACACCCATGGTGACATCGGCGGCGCCCTGGCTCTGGGCGAACAGGGCGCCGGCCAGGCCAACCAGGCCGTTAGACAGGGCTACGCCGAGGATAATCATACCGCCGGTGGCAATGCCCTGTGCCCGCGCCATGCGGGCGTTGGAGCCGGTAGCGCGCATCGCCAGGCCGGTTTCCGATTTCATGAAGCGCCACAGCAGCACCAGGGATACCGCCACAACGATCAGGAACAGAATCACCGGTACCTGATGGAACTCCAGGCCCAGGGAATACCAGGGCGTCAGCACCGTTTCTTCTGATAATAAGGCGATATTCGGCCGGCCCATGATGCGCAGGTTTACCGAGTACAGCGCGATCATGGTCAGGATGGAGGCCAGCAGGTTCAGGATGTTGAGTTTGACGTTCAGGATGGCTGTTACAGCACCTGCCGCCATGCCTGCCAGCGCGGCGAAGCCGGTGGCAACCCACGGGTTCCAGCCTTCCAGGATCAGAACGGCGGCTACGGCGGCACCCAGGGGGAAGCTGCCGTCCACTGTCAGGTCGGGGAAGTCGAGAACACGGAAAGAGAGGTAAATACCAAAGGCAACCAGGCCGTAGATCAGGCCGGTTTCAAGAGCACCGTAGAATGCAATTTCACTGAGCATGGGTAGTTAATCACCGTGAAAGAAAACGGGCGGGCCCTTGTGGGGTCCGCCCGTGTTGGTCAGGCGTTACTTGTCGCTTTTGACGACTTCTTTTGCGTCCTGGATGAGGTCTTCGGACAGGGTAATACCCATGCGCTCACCGGCGGCCGGGTTTACGTAAAGGTCCAGCTCTTCCATGGTTTCAACGGGCATGTCGGCGGTGCCGGCACCTTCCAGAATGCGCACAACCATGGCGCCGGTCTGGCGGCCGTGGTTGTAGTAGTTGAAACCGAGAGCGGCAACCGCGCCACGCTCAACAGTGGCGGTGTCTGCCGCGAATACCGGAATCTTGGACCGCTCGCCAACGGAAATCACCGCTTCGGCAGCACTGATCACGGTGTTGTCGGTGGTCAGGTAGATGGCATCTACCTTGCCGACCAGCGAGCGGGCCGCACCCAGCACTTCAGAGGTCTTGGTGGCAGCACCTTTAACCAGTTGCATGTCGCGGGCCGCCAGGCGCTCTTCAAGCAGATCAATCAGGGCGGCGGCATTCGCTTCACCGGGGTTGTAAACGGTGCCGATGCGCTTGGCATCCGGCATGATGCGCTGGAGCATGTCCAAATGCTTCTCAATAGGCAGCATGTCGCTTACGCCTGTGATATTGGCGCCCGGTGTCTCAAGGCTCTGGACCAGTTTGGCCGCCACCGGGTCTGTCACTGCTGAGAAGACAACCGGAATGTTGCGGGCTGCGGCTGCTACGGTCTGGGCAGACGGGGTAGCGATGGCAACAATCACGTCCGGGCTTTCACCCACAAACTTGCGGGCAATCTGGGAGGCAATCGCTGAGTTGCCCTGGGCGCTTTCGTGCATCAGGCGAAGGTTTTCACCCACGCGGTAGCCGCGCTCGGCCAGTTCATCTTTGATGCCTTCATGAGCGGCATCCAGTGCCGGGTGCTCAACAATCTGCGTGATGGCAACTACACGGGTTTCTTCAGCCTGAACCAGGCTTGCTGCTGCCAGCAGCGAAGCGCCGATCAGGGTGCGCAAGGTCTTCTTGGCCATATGCCCATCTCCGAGTCAGTGACTGATGTCCCCGTTTGCCGGGGCGGAAAAATGAAAGTGCGCAAGTTTACCACAGGGATATAGGTTTCGGGGTAGGGATGGGCGATACTTTATCAGTTGCTATTGCGCATTTGTCTGAAATGCAGATATTTTGGTTTTGTCACGTTTTGACGTGCAGGGGTGTGTTGAAATAGGCTACGAAAGTCTAATAATACGATACCCCCCAACTATAAAGACAAACTAGGAAGGTCCATGGACACAACAAACAAACTTCCCCTCGATATGCTTTACCACTGGGAAGCCACGAAAGCTGATTCCCCTTACATGACTCAGCCGATTGGCAACGGCAAGGTGGTTGAATACACCTGGGGCCGGGCAATTGATGAAGCCCGCAGGATGGCATCCTACCTGAAGTCCCTTAACCTGCCGGAAAAGAGCCGTATTGGTCTTATTTCGAAGAACTGCGCGCAATGGATCATGACCGACTGGGCGATCTGGTTGGCCGGCCATATTTCCGTACCCCTGTACCCAACCCTGAATGCGGATACCGTCAACTACATCCTGAACCACGCCGAATGCGAGGTTCTGTTTGTGGGCAAGCTGGACGACTGGGACAGCATGAAGCCGGGTGTTCCGGATTCCGTGCGTTGCATTTCCTACCCCCTGAGCCCGCCCAACGATTTCGAGACCTGGGACGACATCGTGGCCAAATACCCGCCGCTGGAAGGCCAGGTACACCGTGAGCCGGAAGAGCTGGCAACCATTGTGTACACCTCTGGCAGCACTGGTCGGCCCAAGGGTGTAATGCTCAGCTTCGAAAACATGGCGTTTGCCGCTGCTGGTGGCATTGAGACTCTGGGTGTGGGCCCCGAGGAGCGCATGTTGTCTTACCTGCCGCTGGCCCACGTGTTCGAACGTACCTTTGTGGAGTTGGGCTCTCTGTATGCCGGTTTCCATCTGTACTTTGCTGAGTCCCTGGATACATTTGTTCAGGATCTGCAGCGGGCGCAGCCGACGCTGTTCCTGTCTGTGCCTCGCCTGTGGGTGAAGTTCCAGCACGGCGTGTTGCAGAAGGTGCCCAAGCAGAAGCTGGAGCGCTTGCTGAAGATTCCGTTGGTCAACAAACTGATCAAGAAGAAAGTCCTCAAAGGGCTGGGCCTGGACAAGGTCAAGCTGGCGGGCTCCGGCTCCGCGCCGCTGTCCAACGATGTGCTGGACTGGTACCGCAACCTGGGCCTGGAGCTGCTGGAAGGCTACGGCATGTCTGAGAACTTCGCCTACTCGCACATGAACAAGCCGGGCCGTACCCGTACCGGTTACGTGGGCGAGGCGCTGCCAGGTGTTGAGGTGAAAATCAGCGAGCAGGGCGAAGTGTTGGTGAAGAGCCCGGCCACCATGATGGGTTACTACAAGGACGAAGAGAAAACCAAGGAAACCTTCACCGAAGATGGCTTCCTGAAGACTGGCGACAAGGGCGAAATCGACGAGATGGGCCGCCTGAAGCTGACCGGCCGCATCAAGGAGATCTTCAAAACCAGCAAGGGCAAGTACATTGCCCCTGCGCCGATTGAGAATCGCCTGATGTCGCACGACGCCATCGAAATGGTATGTGTGTCTGGTGCCAACCAGACCCAGCCCCATGCCCTGGTGCTCCTGGGTGAGGAGATTCGCCCGAAGATGGCCGATGAAAGCTTCCGCAAGGAAATTGAAGAGAGCTTCACTCAGCTGATCAAAGACGTGAACAAGACCGTTGATCCCCACGAGCAACTGGCGTTCATTACTGTGGTCAGCGATGAGTGGTCCATCGAGAACAGCTTCCTGACCCCGACGCTGAAGCTCAAGCGTAACGTAGTTGAAGACGCTTACCAGGAGAAAGTGGATAGCTGGTACGCGAAGAAGCAGCCGGTTATCTGGCAGTAACCGCAGAACGCTCCACGCGGTAAACAAGAAGGCCCGGCAAATTGCCGGGCCTTCTTGTTTCTGAATCCGCTACGGAGCACGCCGAAATCAGGTCATGGTTCTGGAATTGGAGATGGACCGGCTCATCAGAATGATCGGAATGATGCCTGCCAGCACGATGATCAGGGAGGGCAGTGCGCTGTGGTACAGCTGCTCATCCGAAGCAAACTGGTACACATAGGTGGCCAGGGTTTCGTAGTTGAATGGGCGCAGTATCAGGGTGGCGGGCAGTTCTTTCATGCAGTCTACAAACACCACCAGGGCCGCTGTCACCAGGGTGCCCCTGAGCATGGGCAGGTGCACCTTCACCAGGGTTTTACCGGGTGTGTGACCCAGTGAGCGCGAGGCCATGTCCATGCTCGGTGTGACCTTCTGAAGGGCACTTTCAACACTGCCGGCGGAAACCGCCAAAAAGCGAACCGTGTAGGCAAACACCAGGGCAAAGGCGGTGCCGCTCAGCAGCAGGCCGGTGCTGAAACCAAAGTAATCCCGCATCAGGCCATCGAACCAGTTGTCGAAGCCGGCCAGGGGAATAATCACACCAACCGCAAGCACCGCGCCGGGCATGGCGTAACCCAGGCTGGAAAGGCGCATCAGCACCTGCATGCCTCGGGTATTGTGCAGCCGGCGGCTGTAGGCGAGGGTAACACCAATCAGCAGGGTGGTCAGCGCTGCGGTACCAGACAGGAACAGGCTGTTAAAGGTGTTGCGAATGAAGTTCGGGTTCCAGCTTTCATCAAAGTATTCCCAGGCGTAGTAGCCAAGGGTGGCGCCCGGAATAATGAAACCGAAGATCAGAGGGACGGCGCATACGGCCAGGCAAATCATCTGGCGCGGAAAAGACATGGTAAAGCGGTGGATGGGGTCGCGGTTATCCCGGGCGGCAAACTGTTGCTGGCGCCGGCGGGAGTAACGCTCCAGGGTAACCAGGATCACCACGAACATAAGCATGGTGGTGGCGATCTGGGCCGCTCCGCCCAGGTTGCCCAGGTTCATCCAGGTATCGAACAGGCCCAGGGTGAGGGTTTGTACGGCGAAGAAGTCGACGGTGCCGAAGTCGTTCAGGGTTTCCATCAACACCAGTGACAAACCTACCGCGATAGCAGGGCGGGCAATGGGCAGCACTACCCGGAAAAACGTACTGATCGCGGAATGGCCAAGACTGCGGCTGACCGCAAACAGTGACGGCGATTGCTCCATGAAGGCCGCGCGGCCCAGGAGATAAACGTAAGGGTAGAGCACCAGGCCGATCATCAGGACAGCCCCTTCCAGGCTGCGAATCTCCGGGAACCAGTAGTCTGCGGCGCTTTGCCAGCCAAACCATTCCCGTAGGGCTTTCTGGACCGGACCGGCGTAGTCGAGCAGGCTGGTATAAACGTAGGCAATCACGTAGGCCGGCACCGCAAAGGGCAGCAGCAGGGCCCATTCGAAGAATTTTCGCCCCGGGAACTCGCACACGGTGACCGCCCAGGCGGTGGAAAGCCCGATGATCAATGTGAGAATGCCCACGCCAATCATCAGCTTGATGGTGGTTGTGAGGTAGCGGGGCAGGGTGGTTTCCATCAGGTGTGGCCAGATGTTCTCATCAGGGAACAAGGCCAGGTAAAGCACAGAGAAGACGGGTAAAGCGACAATGGCCGTGGTGATCAGGGCACTGATCATCCATCGTTTTGAGGTGCGTTTGGCCAGAAGTGGTTGCGAAAGCCCCGGATTGGCACTGGAAACGACCTCGGTCATGCTTGTCCCGTTATGGAAGTGGTGATGAGAAGAATTGCGATTTTAGATACTGAGGGGGCTCACTGCAATGACGGGGGTCATTTCTGTCTCTGAAATAGGTACTAAAAAGGGTACCAACGTACTGTTGGTACCCTTTCTGATAGGCGCCTGATGTCGGCGCCAGTTGGCCTGCCGTTCCGGTTAGCCGTCGTAGTCGACGCGATCAATCAGGCGAACGGCTGCGTTGCGGTTGTTGGCAATTTCCTGCAGCGACAGGTTGTCCGGGTTCATTTCGCCCCACTCAGCAACCATGCCGGTTGGCTTGACTTCCGGGTTTGCCGGGTACTCAGAGTTGGCCTCGGCGTAGATACGCTGTGCGCTCGGTGAGGACAGGAACTCGATCAGCTTGATGGCGTTGGCCTTGTTGGGCGCGCTCTGGGTCAGGGAAATACCACTGATGTTCACGTGGGTGCCACGATCGTTAGCATTCGGGAACACCAGATTGACCTGCTCGGCGGTCGGGCGCTGGTTTTCGTCCATCAGCATGTTGCCGTAGTAATAGCTGTTACCCAGGGCAAGGTCGCACACGCCTTCGGCAATGGCTTTGATCTGGTCACGATCGCCGCCTTGGGGCTTGCGTGCCAGGTTGTCTTTAACGCCCTGGAGCCACTCCTGAGCTTTTTCTTCGCCATGATGGGCGATCATGGAAGACACCAGCGCTACGTTGTACGGGTGCTTGCCGCTACGGGTGCAGATGCGCCCTTTCCATTTTGCATCGGTCAGGTCTTCGTAGGTGCTGATTTCGCCTTCTTCAACCCGATCTTTGGAGGTGAAGATCAGGCGGCCACGGGTGGTCAGTGCAAACCACTTGCCGTCCGGGTGGCGCAGGTTTTCCGGAATGTTCTTATTAATGGTGTCGCTGTCTACTTCCGCGACCAGGTTTTTTTCAACCAGCTCGTTGATGCGGGAAATGTCGACCGTCATCACCACGTCGGCTGGGCTGTTACGGCCCTCACGTTCCAGACGTTCTGCCAGACCCTGCTTGGCGAAGACAACGTTGGTCTTGATGCCGGTTTCATCGGTAAAGGCATCCAACAGCGGCTCCAGCAGATAAGCCTGGCGGTAGGAATAGATGTTTACTTCGCCATCGGCGGTGGCAGCCATCGGTGTGGCGGTCAGGGCGATGGCAACAGCGGCTGCTAGTTTCATTCGCATAGTGTTTTCCTTCCTTTTGTTTGGCTCACCTGATAGATAAACTCACAGGCAGTTAAAAACGACAACTATTCTCATTGCTATCACGGTTTGAGTCAATAACGCCGGAGGGATATTTGTGTAAAAATGGTGTTATGCTTGATAACACTATAAAAAACAGGCCAAAAACAGGGTTCCCGGGGTATGGTAGACAACGATCGCAGAGTGCACAGCCGCACCGCTTTGAGTGCGAAAGTTAAGGTGGTACACGAACAGTTTGGTGAATTCGTGTTTTCAACCCGCGATATCTCGGACGGAGGCGTATTCATCGTGCTCAACGACGAGCCTTTTTCGCCGCAATTAGGTGACAAGGTAACCGTGCAGGTGCAGGGTTTACCGGTGCCGGCACCCATACTGGATATGGTGGTGGTAAGGCAGACCAACGACGGTTTTGGCCTGCAGTTTGACCAGAATGATGAATAGTCCGTGGAATGTCCCCGCCCAATCCCGATAATGGAAGTCTTCGAGTCTGAGTTTTGAAAGGACGGCTTTACTGATGACTTTCGCTTTTTCAGGGCGTTCCGGGCTAGTGGCGGTGTTGTGTTCATTGCTTGTGTTGAACGGCTGCGCCAGTTACTACACACACTATGCGATGTTCCCGGCCGAGACCTCCGCAGGCGAAACCCGCCAGGTGAGGGTGTCCTGGCAAAGTGCCGAATACCCCGGCTGGTGGCTGGCCAACAACAAGGCGACGCCTATCCGGCTGGAAACCCAGTGCAGCGAAAGGGTGTGGCGTATCACTGACCAGAACCACAGTGATAGCGGCGCCTGTGCCGAGGGGATCAGAGCCTGTGGTGAGCCCGGGAAAGACCGAATCGCAGCCACTGGCCAGCCGGCTACTGGCAAGGATGTGTGTGTGGCGGTTGAGCAGGGAGCGCCCCTGCAGGGTGTCGCCGATATCGGGTCGAGTTTCGGCCTGCTGGTGAGCTGCCGGCCGGAGTCTGTAGTGGTTAAGCGGGGTGATGACGAGGTAAACATGGATTACCTGCGTCCGTCGCCGGTTGCTTATACCGTTCACGCCAGAAAAGTTCCCAGGGGCACGCTCAGCGCCCGCCTGCCATCGTTCAACGAAAATGAGTGCAAAGAAGACTGACGAGTGTGGCATTCGCCCTGTGATGCGGTTCACGATGCTACATTCCGTTGCGGTTTGATAACTTGCGTTACGCCTTGTTTCCTTTCTGTGGTGTTTGGATACCAAACTGTAATGGTGTCTTTCAACCAGAGTGGCAAACTGGTTTGTATCCAATAGTCCAGTTTTCTGAGGTGTGCGGTGGGAGTCCAGCAGAAGAAAATCGCGGTTCATGATCTGGAGGTCGGCATGTTCGTGTCTGACCTGGATCGGCCGTGGCATCAGACCCCATTCCCCATTCAGGGCTTCTATATCCGCTCCCAGAACGACATTCGGGCGCTGGTTTCCCACTGCAAGTGGGTAATGGTCGATGTGGCTGAGAGCCGGGATTCTGTCGCCCTGAGCAAAGAGACAGGCAAATCCTTCCGTAAGGCGCCCACCAGCCGTACTAACGGCCGGGAGGAGCTGCAATTGGCTCCGTTAAGTATTCGTGAGCCAGTCACCTACCAGACCGCTACCACGCTCAAAAGAGAAGTAAAGGCTTCCCGCCGTTTGCTGGCGGATGCCGAGAAAGCGCTCAAGGAGACATTCGCGACAGCCCATTCTGGCCAGATGCCGGATCTTAGGCCGGCTGCCGAGGTGGCCCGTAAAATGGTGGCAAGTGTTGCCCGCCAGCCGGATGCGTTGTTGTGGCTGAGCCGCACCCGACAGTATGACGATTACATCTATCGCCATGCGATCAATACCGCCGTTTGGGCGTTGGTCTGTGGTCGTCAGCTTGGTCTGAATGAGGGCCTGCTGAACCATCTTGGCACCGGTTGTTTGTTGTCTCAGGTGGGCAAGACGGAGCTGCCGAAAGACCTGCTGATGCGCGAGCATCAACTCGGGCCGGAGGAATACGCGGAGTATCGTAGCTACGTAACCCGGGGCGTGAAGCTGCTTGAACACGCCGGCTTGTCACGTGCGGTGATGAGTGTGGTGCAGGGGCATCGGGAACGTCACAACGGTTCCGGTTTCCCGCACGGGATCCGTGGCGACCGCATTCCGCTGCTGGCCAAGGTGGCAGGCATCGCTGAGTTTTTTGAATCGATGACGGCACCCCGCGATGACCAACAACCGTTGACCCCGGCTAAAGCAGTTTCCCTGCTGTACGACATGCGCAATATCGAATTCCAGGAGGACCTGGTTGAGGCCTTTATCCAGTCGATTGGTATCTATCCGACCGGTTCACTGGTGGAGCTGTCTGATGGGCAGCGGGGTGTGGTGGTTTCCCACTCGCCGGAGCGTCGTTTGTGGCCCCGGGTGATGGTGATGCAGGGCCCGGATTGCCAGCCTCTGAAGTCAGCAAAGATTATTGATTTGGCGAAATTCAACCAATCCCGTCCTGCGTCGGAAGCGCTGACAGTGCGGGACTGCCTGCCCCACGGAACAGAGGGACTGGACCCAGCCCTTTACGATGTTACCGGTGGCGAATCCCGGTGGTCGCTGAACAGTCTGATCAATCGATAACTACCCGCAATTGCTTGCGCACCCAGCGGTAGGTGTTGCCTGGTCTGAAGTTGATCAGCAGTTCCGATTCTCCGCCGCTGGGCCCGGCCACAAAGTAGTCTACGTCTGCGTCTTGCCAGCTCCAGGAATGGACAACGACATCCTGCTCCCGTTTGCTGATTGCCTCCAACTGGGCTAATTCAGGCTCCCCGCCGATCTTGCGGATGGCAACCGTCTTGATTTCGGTGTCGCTGGCGCCATGGTTGGCTTTATGGTCTGCCAGGTAATAGCGGCGCCCGATTTCCCGGGTGATGGCATTCAGCTCCCGGCGTAGATAGGTTCTGGCCCGTTCGTTGTCTGCATCTTCCAGGGTCCTTACGGCCTGGAGAATCCGGTTACGCAGGTTCTCCAGGTCTTCCCGGTAGTCGGTGTCCGGATCAATGTCGTCGTCGTTTTCCGGCCGTGGCGGTGCGTTGTTGATGTCGTCGTCTGTGGGTGGGGCGGAGCAAAGCTCGTCGTCTTCCGGGTAGAAGCAGATCTGCGCCAGCAGTTGATTGGCGGGTGAGTCCTCGGCGGTAAACTCCCCCTGGTTGACGTTAAAATCCACGGCATTGGGCAGGTCAGGGTCGCTTAGCGCTGCGTTGAGCTGGTCAATCACTCTGGTGCGAATATCAATGCCTGAGCCTTCAGGTACATTCTCTGTCCAGTTCAGGGCCATCAGGAATCGCGTCATATTCAGCAGGGTGATGTTGTTGAGCTGCTGTTGTTCGCTGATGGTGTGGTCCCGAAGTTCCTCGTCATTTACGCCGGGGGTGTGGAGGGCGTCCCGGGTCTCTGGCAGAAATTCGAGAAAGGTTACGTATTCCCGTGCCGGAACGTCAGAGACAATGGGTAGATTGCCAACGTTGAACGACAGGGTTTCGCCGGGATAGTAGCGGAACCGGCCCTGATCGTCCGTTGTGCCGGTCTGGCTGGCGGTTTGGTAACCGAGACCACTAACCCCCAGAAAGTGCACGCGCCCGGTACTGGTGTCGTCTGAGCCGGAACTGCCACCGCTGTCCAGGCAACCTGCCAGAACAAATGCAGCGGAAAAAGGTAAGAGCAGGCGGGTGAGGTGAACGAATCTCATAGTGTGTCGTACAATCCCTTCGCGTTGGCCTGGCGCATCCGGTGCCGGGTGTCAGGCTTTTTGTAAGTTGTTGTAACAGCATTATAGGGAGGGCGGCAGAGGTATATCGGGAAACCTGTCGCAGTTTCTGCGTTTGCCAGTGGTCTGCCTGGTTGTGCTCACCCCCTTGATTTTCGTCAGATCGCCACAATCACATAGCTCTCTACCTATTTGCCGGTTTCGGCACACGTTCCTCTCAGATAACGGTTTGGTTATGACCTACGCATTGGAAATTGAAGGGCTGGTCAAAAGCTACAGCAGTGGCTTTCAGGCGCTTAAGGGGATTGATCTGCAGGTACAGGAAGGCGATTTTTTCGCACTTCTGGGCCCGAATGGCGCCGGAAAATCCACCACTCTGGGCATCGTGTCTTCGTTGGTGAACAAATCCGGTGGCCGGGTGAGGGTGTTTGGCCATGACATCGATACCGATCTGTCCGCCGCAAAGCTGAACCTTGGCGTGGTGCCACAGGAGTTCAATTTCAACCAGTTTGAAAAGGTCTTCGACATAGTCACCACCCAGGCCGGTTACTACGGCATTCCACTCAAGCAGGCCAGGATCTCGGCGGAGAAGTACCTCCGGAAACTGGGCTTGTGGGACAAGCGCGACACCCCGTCGCGGATGCTGTCTGGCGGCATGAAGCGGCGGCTGATGATTGCCCGTGCGCTGGTCCATGAACCACGCCTGCTGATTCTCGATGAGCCCACCGCCGGCGTTGATATTGAGCTGCGTCGCTCCATGTGGCAGTTCCTGGAAGAGATGAACCGCCAGGGCACTACCATCATTCTGACCACCCATTATCTTGAAGAAGCCGAGGCGCTTTGCCGCAATATTGCGATCATTGATCATGGCGAGATTATCCGGCACACCAGTAAGCGTGAGCTGCTGAAACAGCTGAGTGTGGAAACCTTCGTGCTGGATCTCGAGCAGCCGGTTGATGCCGCCCCGGAGCTCGAAGGATTTCATTGCGAACTCAACGACGACGGAGCACTGGAGGCCGAGGTGGCCAAAGGGCAGGGCCTGAACGCCCTCTTTGTTGAACTGGAAAAGAAGGGCATCAAAGTGATCAGTATGCGTACCAAAGCCAACCGGCTGGAGGAGTTGTTTGTGCGCATGGTGGAAGACAACGCCCGTGAGACCAACCGGCAGGCGGAGGTGAAGGCGTGACGTTACAGGCACTGTGGACCGCGTTTTACACCATCGTACTCCGGGAGATTCGCCGGTTTACCCGGATATGGCCCCAGACTCTGTTGCCGCCTGCGGTCACCATGACGCTGTATTTTATTATCTTCGGCAACCTGATCGGCTCGCGCATTGGTGAAATGGGCGGGTACGACTATATGCAGTTCATTGTGCCGGGGCTGATCATGATGGCGGTGATCACCAACTCCTACGCCAACGTGGTGTCGTCGTTTTTTTCCATGAAGTTTCAGCGCAGCATTGAGGAGCTTCTGGTGTCGCCGGTTCCCAACTGGACTATCCTGGCCGGTTACGTGGCGGGCGGTATGGCCCGGGGGCTGAGTATTGGCCTGGTGGTTACCTTGCTGTCTCTTGCTTTTACCCGGTTATCGATTCACAGCCTGCCCATCGTGGTAGTGACGGTATTCCTGACATCGGCGTTGTTTTCCCTGGGTGGCTTCATCAATGCCATGCTGGCGACCAAGTTTGATGATATTTCCATTGTGCCCACGTTTGTGCTGACACCGCTGACGTACCTTGGTGGGGTGTTCTACAGCATCGATATGTTGCCGGGGTTCTGGCAGGGCGTGTCGATGGCCAACCCTATACTGTATATGGTGAATGGTTTCCGCTTCGGCATACTGGGTGTTTCGGACGTTAATCCGTTTGTCTCCCTTGGTATGATTCTGGTTTTCATTGTCCTTTTGGCGACCATTGCATTGCGTATGCTTGCCCGGGGCAAGGGTATCCGCCACTGACAGGTTTCAGGAAAAACTATGGCTTTGCACAATGCGCCGCTGGGAAAGGCCAGCGACTATCCGGATCAGTACGATCCGTCTCTGTTGTTCCCGGTTGCCCGTGAGGAAAACCGCCGCCGTATCGGGCTGGAGGATGGCCGCTGGCCGTGGTTTGGTGAGGACCTCTGGCAGGCGTGGGAGATCTCCTGGTTGCGCCCGGGCGGCGTGCCAGCAGTTGCCTGGGGGGAGATCCGCTTTCCGGCGGCGTCGCCGTCGATTATCGAAAGTAAATCCCTGAAGCTCTATCTGAATTCCCTGAACCAGGCGGTGTTCTCATCGGCGGATCAGGTTGCCGAGACCATTACCGCCGACCTGTCCAGCGCCTGTGGCGCCGCCGTGGCTGTGCGGCTGTTCAGTGTCGACGAATCCGCCCCTGCGGAAGGTCGGCCGCAGGGCTATGAGCTGATTGATGACGAGCCGGTAGACGATGTGGTTTACGAATACTCGGCGGATTCACTCAGCGCAGGCGAGGAAGTGGTCAGCGAGCAGCTGTGTTCCCACTTGCTGAAAAGCAATTGCCCGGTCACTGGCCAGCCTGACTGGGCCAGCGTGTTCATTCGTTATACCGGCCCGAAGATAGATCGTGCTGGTTTGCTGCGTTATGTGGTCAGTTTTCGCCAGAAGCAGGATTTCCATGAGCATTGCGTGGAAACCGTGTTTACGGATTTGATGGCCCGGTGTCAGCCAACGGAATTGATGGTTTGTGCCCGTTACACGCGGCGTGGAGGGCTGGATATCAACCCGTGGCGCAGCACCTGTGCAGAGGGTGATGCCGGACCGAGGTTGGTCCGGCAGTAGTTAGTCGGCGTCGTCTTCCTGACGCAGCCTGTCGGCTGCGTCTTCAAGGGCAGCGAGTACCTCTCTGCGTTCCCTTTCGGTGATCTTGTCGGAGTCCAGGTACATGGCAAAGCCGCTGTGTTCATGTTCCAGGAAGCTGCGGTTCGGGCCCATATCCCGGCGGAAGTCCACCACTTCGTAAATGGGTACGGGCTTACCGAAGCCCTTCACGGTGATCTCGCCTTTGTCCCGGCACATGATGCGGTCTTTGATCAGAGAGAAGGTCTCGTAGGACACCAGAATCTCGCCAGGTTCTGCGAGGCTTTCCAGCCGGCTGGCCAGGTTCACTTCCTTGCCGATGATGGTGTAGTCCATCCGGTTTTCGGCACCGAAGTTGCCCACCGTGGTGTATCCGGTGCTGATACCCATACGGATCTCAAGCGGGGTTTTGATGCCCTGGCTCCGCCATTTCTGGCGCATGATCTTCATATGCTTGCGCATGTCGATGGCCATGGACACACAAGCAAAGGCGTCTTCCCGTTGGCCACGGCTGGTAGGGTCGCCAAAAAAGATCATGATGGAATCGCCGACGAATTTGTCGATGGTGCCACCGTATCGGAGAGCGACTTCCGACATTTCATTGAAGTAGTGATTGAGCAGTTCGGTCAGGGCTTCGGGTTCCATTTCCTCAGACAGTTCGGTGAAGCCCTTGATGTCGGAGAAGAACACGGCCAGTTTTTTGCGCTGGGTTTCCAGCCGAACATCACGCTCGCCGGTAAAGATGGATTGCCAGACCTGCGGCGACAGGTATTTGGATAGCTTGTGGGAGAGCGCGATAGACTGTTCACGCTGGTTCTGGATCTGGGTTTTTGCCAACAACAGTGTGCGGGCCTGTTGGTGGGAGTAGTAGGCGGTTACGCAGATATAGACGCCGGTAGAGGCCAGGGCCAGGATGCTGGTCAGCAGCGGCGACTGCAGGCTGTCGGCAACGCCGAAGGTGGCTGCAGACGCCGCAAGTGAGGCGAGCATGAGTACAGTGCCGAACAGCCACTGGCGGATACCGCCAACAATCAGACAACTGAACATCAGCATTAACAATATTGACACCGAGGGAATGGCAATCAGGCCGATAAGTCCGATGAAGGTGCCACCAATAACGCAGTCCAGAAACAGCATCTTCTGCCGGATTCGTGGTGAGCGGCGAAGAAACGTACGCCGGGTCAGCAAATGGGCGATGTGCGGCCAGGTAAGTGCGCCGGCCACAAACCACAGTAGCCATTGCTGAAATACGCCCTGGAGGATTCCGGCGACAATAATCGCGGCCGTTGCGGTGTAGGCGATGATTCGGCCGTTATAATCCGGCATGGGCGGAATGGCCACGGTGTGGTCGTGGATGTCCGCGGAAGCGAGTTTACCCGCGCTGCTGGCGACATTGCGCAAATCGGCCTGTGCGCTCATCATGTCAGAACCGAGTCTTCCCGGTGGCAGGAATACAGGTCCCTGCGGTTGCGAAAAGCTTGTTGGTCACTCATTGTATGCCGCCGAACACGTTATCGTTGTTGGTGGTTATTTTTCTATGTGTAGTTACTACTAAAGGTTAACAGTATTAAGTGTAACCCACAATTCGGTGAGCCAGTATGACGTCCGTAACCCGTTTCCTGCTTGAGAGAGCATCCGAACCCCGTTTAGAAGAGCCGGCACCGCCCCGGCACATAGTGGATGTGGCATTTCAGTGCGCCGCCAGGGCGCCTGACCATGCCCTGCTAAGGCCATGGCGCTACCTTGTGGTGGAGGGAGAAGCCCGGCACGCCCTGGGCGAACTGTTTGCCAGCGCGTGCCCTGAAACTGCCAGTGAGCAGGAAATCGAGAAAGCCCGGCGCGCGCCTCTGCGAGCGCCAATGGTCATTGTGGGCATTGCAGCGCCACAATCCCACCCGAAAGTGCCCGAGGTTGAACAGTTGATGTCTGCCGCAGTGGGCATGAGCTTCCTGGGGCTTGCCCTGCGGGATGCCGGTTATGGCGCGATGTGGCGTACCGGGGGCGTGGCTTATCATCCCGAGGTTCTTGAAGGGTTGGGCCTGGAGCCGGGGGAGTCGGTTGTTGGTTTCCTGTATACCGGAACGGTGTCTGTTGAAAAACCGTCTGTGCCGCGCCCTGAGACCAAGGCTTTTGTAAAGGCATGGCGCGGTCCCGGTCGCCAGGAGGGCTGGTAACCGTCCAGATGTGATCCCGTTAGCGGCAATCCGTTTATCCGCCAAGGGAAACGGTTTGCCGCCTTTGCCCGAAACTCCACCCTGTTGCCGCTCACTTTCTGATCATGCTCCTCCGAAAGCCCTGTCGCCCAAGCGCTCCATGAAACTGGCACCACCTTTGCTTTAACTCTCTCAGAACGCAAATCCGGCAAGCCGCCGTTCAAGCGGTGCCGGTGCAGAATTCCGGAGGCAGTCATGGCAATTACATTTGATAGGGCACTGGGTATACACGAGCACGCACTTCAGGCCCGGGTGCAGCGTGCGGAAGTACTCGCCAATAACCTGGCCAATGCCGATACCCCTGGCTACAAGGCCAGGGATATCGATTTTCGCGCGATGATGCAGAAGGCGCAGGAATCTGTCAGTGGTCTGCAGATGGCGACCACGCACCATGGCCACATGGACACTTCCAGCCCGGGCAGTGACGGTGAACTGCTGTACCGCAATCCGCACCAGCCGTCTGTCGACGGCAATACCGTGGATGCCCAGGAAGAGCAGAGCCGCTTCATGCGCAATGCCATGGACTACCAGGCCAGCTTCCAGTTTTTGAGCAGCAAGTTTTCCGGATTGACCAAAGCCCTGAAGGGTGAGTAAGCCGCAGTCATTTACGATTTGAGGAGATTGCCATGTCACTGGGCAACATTTTTGACATCGCCGGTTCCGGCATGACCGCACAATCCCTGCGGCTGAATACTACGGCTTCCAACATTGCGAACGCCGAGACTGCCAGTTCCAGCACGGAGAATGCTTACCGGGCACGCAAACCGGTCTTCGCCGCCATTCAGCAGGCCATGCTGAATCCGGACCAACAGCAGAGTTTCGGCACCAGCCTGAATGAAGGTCCCGGCGCCGGTGTGCGGGTTGAGGGGATTCTCGAAAGCGATGCAGAGTTGCAGATGCGCTACGAGCCTAACCACCCTGCTGCCAATGAAGACGGTTACGTGTTCTACCCGAACGTGAATGTGGTTGAGGAAATGGCAGACATGATGTCTTCCTCCCGCAGTTTCCAGATGAACGTGGACGTCATGAACACTGCCAAGTCCATGATGCAACGAATCCTGACGCTGGGTCAGCAGTAAATAGTGAGGAGTGAGTCATGAGTGCAGTGAATTCGGCTTCGGCCTCAGACGTACTGAGCCAGTATCGGATCAATCAGGACGACAAGGCCCGGGGCGGCAGCGAGCTTGGCAAAGACGCTTTCATGGAACTAATGCTCGCCCAGCTTAAAAACCAGAACCCGTTAGAGCCCCAGGACAACGGTGATTTTATCTCCCAGCTGGCGCAGTTCAGCTCCCTGGAAGAAATGCAGAACCTGTCGGGCACCGTTGAGGATGTGGCCGGACAGTTCCGTTCCAGTCAGGCGCTGCAGGCCTCTGCAATGGTTGGCAAGACCGTTCTTGCGCCTTCCAGTGTGGGGATTTTGGGTAATGATGGCGAGATTACCGGAACCATCGAAGTGCCAGCATCTACCGGTGGGCTGCGGTTGTCGGTGATGAACCAGAGCGGTGAGCTGGTGCGCCAGATTGATATGGGCAGCAGTCAGGCCGGTGTGGTGTCGTTCCGTTGGGATGGCGAGGACGGCAACGGCAATCCTTTGCCGCCTGGACCGTACCAGATTGTCGCGCAGGGATCTTATCCGTCCGGCCCTGAACAACTCGGTACCATGGTTAGCGCCAATGTAGACAGTGTGTCCCTGGGTAAGGGCGGTTCCATTACTCTCAATCTTGCCGGTATGGGTTCCATTGCCCTGTCCGATGTAAAACAAATTAACTGATCCGGTGTCAGACCAGGAGGTATAAGTCATGGCATTTAATACAGGTTTGAGCGGCCTTCGGGCGGCCTCGGTTGATCTGGATGTCACCGGCAACAACATTGCCAACGCCAGTACGGTGGGCTTTAAAGGCAGCAAGGTGCAGTTTGGCGATCTGTACGCCAGCGGCTTTCTGAGCGGCGGCACTAATCCGATCGGTGATGGCGTGCGCGTTCAGGACGTCAAGCAGTCCTTCGGCCAGGGTAACATCAGCTTCACTGATAACGGCCTGGACATGGCCATCAGCGGTGACGGCTTCTTTATCCTGAACAACAACGGTGAAATTCGTTATTCCCGGGCCGGCCAGTTCGGTATCGATAAAGACGGGTTCGTCACCAACAACCAGAACATGCGGGTTCAGGGTTTTACCGCGGATGACGACGGCAACCTGTCTGGTATTCGGGGTGATCTGCAGATCGAGACTGACAACCTGGCGCCACGCCGTACCACCAATCTGCGATCCGATCTGAACCTGGACTCCCGGCAATCTGTGCTGGAAAGCCGGGTAGTGGACTTCCAAACGGTTTCCATGGGTGATCTGACCGTAGACGATGTCTTCCGTGTCGCCTACTCGGATGGCACCAACTCGCCGGACATCACCATTCCTGCTGGTTCCACCGCGAGAGACGCCGCGGGCATCATCAATCAGCAGCGCGGGTTGTCGGCGTCTGCCACCACGGCGGTCACCCTAGGTCAGGAATTCTCAATTACCGATCTGGAAGATGCGTTGGCGGCTGGCGATACTGAATTCCGGATAGAGCTGGATGGCCAGAATGTGCCTATCTCACTCAGCGGGGTCAGTTCATTGCAGGGGCTTGTAGACGCCATCAACGCCTCCAGCGCCACAAGCCTGTCTGCCTCCCTGGTTGATGGCGGAAGCGATATCCGGATTATCGATAACCGTGGCTCAAATGTGGGTATCAGTTTCGCCAGCACCGATGCCGGGGTAAACCAGCCGCTTGAGGTGTTCCAGGGCGATGTGAATATTCAGTCTGACCGCACGGTTCAGGATATTCTTCCGGTTGGCGCGAGCAGCGAGATTGCCGATGCTTTTGCTGGCGGCGACCTGAGGATTACCAATTCCTTCAATCCCCTGGACCAGAGAACCTACAACCACGCCACCTCAACCACCATTTTTGACAGCCTGGGTAATTCTCACGAGCTGACCCAGTTCTTCGTCAAGAATCCTTCGCCTGGTAACGGCGTGGGTGTTAGTGAGTGGTCGGTCTATTTGCAGATTGATGGTGAGCTGGTGGCCGGTACAGACACCTCTCCGTACACAGCACGCTTCAACGAAGATGGCACCTTGCAGTCCATCAACGGTGACCCGAACGGTGAGATTGTGGTTACCGACTGGATTCCGAAAGACCCGAATGGCGAACCGAATGGTGCCGATGGCCCACCACTGCCGGGTGAAGAGGTGGTGACACCGATTCCCGAGCCGCCGACTACCTCGGCCTTCGTGGTGGACCTTGGGAATACCACCCAGTACGGCGCCAACTTCGGTGTCAACGACCAGCGCCAGAACGGCTACAGCACGGGTCGCCTCTCTGGCCTGGATGTGTCTGACCAGGGGGTTATCTTTGCCCGGTATACCAACGGGCAATCCAAGTCCCTGGGCCAGGTGGCGTTGGCGTCATTCAACAACACCAATGGGTTGTCGCCGGTGGGTGAGACCACCTGGGTAGAAACCTTTGAGTCTGGCCAGCCGATTATCGGTGCGCCAGACACCGGCACCCTTGGTTCCATCAAGGCAAGCTCGGTGGAAGAGTCCAACGTGGACCTCTCCGCAGAACTGGTTAACCTGATCATTGCCCAGCGCAATTACCAGGCTAACGCCAAGACCATTGAAACCTCCGATGCGGTCACCCAGACCATCATCAACCTCCGGTAAAGCCCTTCCATAAACATGGCATGACTCCTGCAGGATGACTGGAAACAGTCAAAATTCCGGCAGGAGTTTGCCCATGGACAAAGCCCTTTATATTGGAATGTCTGGCGCCAAGCAGAACATGCTGGCCCAGCGTGCCCATGCCAATAACCTGGCAAACGTGAACACCACCGGCTTCAAAAAGGATTTTGCCCAGGCCCGCAGTATGCCTGTGTTTGGTGAACACCATCCCACCCGCGCCTACGCCATGACCGAGCGCCCCGGTACCGATTTGTCCGCCGGCGCCCTGATGGACACCGGTCGCAAACTGGATGTTGCGGTGGAAGGCGATGGCTGGCTGGCAGTGCAGAACGATCTGGGTGAAGAAGTGTTTACCCGCAGCGGCAGCCTCCAGGTGGATGTGAACGGACTGGTTCGCCTCGCCAGCGGTGAGCTGGTGTTGGGTAATGGTGGTCCTGTGGCCCTGCCGCCCTTTGACAACCTGCAGGTAGGGGCAGACGGCACCATCTCTATTGTGCCCGTGGGTGGTCCGCCGGATCAGCTGGTTGAAGTGGACCGCCTGAAGCTGGTGAACCCGCCGGGCAATGCCCTCGAGAAGGGATTGGATGGATTCATCCGCCGTAAGCAGGACCAGGCCCTGGATGGCCCGGAGCCGCCGGATGCAGCTATGCGCGTCGCCACTGGTTTTCTGGAAAGTTCCAACGTGAATGCTGTGGAAGAAATGATTGCCAACCTGCAGTTGTCCCGTCAGTACGAGATGCAGGTGAAGGTCATGTCGACTGCCAACGAGAATTCCGAGGCTGCGGCACGACTGTTGCAGAACCTTTGATAACACTGAGAACAGATCATCCACTGGCCTCAAGCGGCAAAGAATCGCCGCTGCAGCCGGCGGGTAAGGAGTAGAGCAATGCATCCAGCACTTTGGGTCAGCAAAACCGGGTTGAGCGCACAGGACACCAACATGTCCACCATCTCAAACAACCTGGCCAACGTGAACACCACCGGCTTCAAGCGTGACCGGGCGGTATTTCAGGATCTCCTTTACCAGATCAACCGGCAGCCGGGTGGTCTGAGCACCGAGAACACCGAGCTTCCGTCTGGCCTGCAACTGGGTACCGGGGTGAGGGTGGTTGGCACGGCCAAGCAGTTCAGCCAGGGCAACCTGCAGATTACCGATCAGCCCCTGGACTTGGCCGTTAATGGCCGTGGCTTCTTCCAGATTGAGCTACCGGATGGCCAGATCGCCTATACCCGCGATGGCCAGTTCCAATTGAATGCCGACGGCGATGTGGTAACGCCCGATGGCTACCCGCTGGAACCCAACATCAACGTGCCGGAAGACGCGACCAACATAACGATTGGTAAGGATGGCACCGTAACCGTGGTGACCGATGACCAGGCTGCGCCTATCAACCTTGGCCAGATCACCCTGGTGGACTTCATCAACCCCCAGGGCTTGCAGGCCATCGGCAACAACCTGTTCAAGGAAACCAATGCCAGTGGCGACCCGGCAGAGGGTGAGCCAGGGCTGGCTGGTTTGGGAAATATCGAGCAGGGCACCATTGAGTCATCCAACGTCGAAGTGGTGGAAGAGCTGGTCAATATGATCACCACCCAGCGGGCCTATGAGATGAACTCCAAGGTGGTGTCCACCACCGATCAGATGCTCCAGTTCATTACCAATAACATCGGGTAAGTTATGAACATCATTCATCACACCTTCAAGAAAGAACGGTTCGCCACCCTGGCACTGGTGGGTGTGCTGATTGTTCTTCAGGGCTGTACCGCCATGAGCCGCCCCCGGGCATTGCCAGACGACCCGGCATACGCACCGGTGCGCGCCCAGGCCATGATGCAGCGTGACCCGGACTCCGGCGCCATCTTCCAGCCGACCCGTAACTACAGTCTTTATGGCGACACCAAGGCACTGAACATCGGTGACGTGCTGACCGTTAATCTGCGCGAATCCACCCGCGCCAGTAAAAGCGCCGAAACCAGCATTACCAAAGACCAGGAGCTGAGCCTCCCTGAACCGAGTATTTTCGGTAAAAACAATATCGGGCTGAACGCCCGGGCCAATTTCGAACGGGATTTCAGCGGCTCCGCCGAAGCGGACCAGAGCAACAGTTTGGCTGGCAGCATTACGGTAACCGTAACAGAAGTGCTGCCCAATGGCGTATTGCGTATCCGGGGTGAGAAATGGCTGTCATTAACCAATGGCGATGAATATATCCGCCTGACAGGACTGGTTCGGCCGCAGGATATCGCGCCGGATAATACCGTGGCCTCCAACCGCGTAGCGGATGCCCGCTTTGCCTATGGCGGCACCGGTGACTTCGACCAGGCCAACCAGATGGGCTGGCTGGCGCGGTTCTTCAACAGTGAGTGGTGGCCGCTATGATGCGCCGAATGATTGCTGTGTTCGCGTTGCTGGCAGTGTGTGCCTCTCCGGTGATGGCTGACCGCCTGAAGGATCTGGCCAAGGTAAAAGGTGTCCGTAACAACCAGTTGATCGGTTACGGCCTGGTGGTGGGCCTGGACGGTACCGGCGATAAAGCGCCGTTCACCAACCAGACCTTCCGCAACATGATGAATCAGTTCGGCATCACTCTGCCGGATGGCGTTAACCCGAACCTGGCTAATGTGGCGGCGGTTACCGTGAGTGCCACTTTGCCGCCTTTTGCCAAATCTGGTCAGGAGCTGGACATCACCGTGTCTTCCATCGGTAACGCAGACAGCCTGCGGGGTGGCACGCTTCTGATGACGCCGCTCAAAGGCGCTGATGGCCAGGTGTATGCCATGGCCCAGGGCAGCCTGGTGGTGGGTGGCTTCGGTGCCCAGGGGCAGGACGGCTCCCGGATTACGGTGAACGTGCCCAGTGTTGGCCGGATTCCTAACGGTGCCACCATCGAGCGTGAAGTGGAATCGCCGTTTACTCGTGGCGACACCATAACCTTCAACCTGATGAGAGCCGACTTCACCACCGCCCGCCGGGTAGTGGAAGCCATCAACGATACGCTTGGGCCGGATATGGCCTACGCCCACGATGCAACCGCGATTTCCGTACGGGCACCGCGGGACCCGTCGCAGCGGGTCAGCTTCCTGTCGATTCTCGAGAACATTGAAGTGGAGCCGGCTGAAGAGGCCGCGCGGGTGGTCATTAACAGCCGCACCGGCACCATTGTGGTTGGCCAGAATGTGCGGGTCAGCCCGGCGGCGGTCACCCACGGCAATCTGACCGTGACCATTCAGGAAAACCCGGAAGTGGTGCAGCCCAATCCGTTTGCCCAGGGTGACACTGCGTTGCAGCAAAACACCCAGATAGCGGTGACGGAAGACCCGGCCAGAATGTTCCAGTTTGGCCCTGCAACCACCCTTAACGAGATCGTTCAAGCCGTTAACCAGGTGGGAGCAGCACCCGGGGATGTCATGGCGGTGCTTGAAGCCCTGAAAACGGCTGGCGCTCTGCGCGCCGAGCTGATCGTGATCTAGGTGTAGCCATGCAGGACTATCGCGTACAACAGGCCGAGATCTACACCGACTTCAGTGGGCTGAACGCCCTGAAGACCCAGGCGAGATCGGATAAACAGGCAGCCCTGGAGCAGGTGGCGCGCCAGTTTGAAAGTCTGTTTCTGGCGGAAATGCTGAAATCCATGCGTAAGGCCGGCGAGGCCTTTGCCGAGGGTAATTACCTCAACAGCAACGAATCCGAGTTCTACCGGGACATGTTCGACAGCCAGGTGAGTTTAAGCATGTCTGGCGGCAGTGGAACAGGTCTTGCTGAGGCGCTGGTCCGGCAACTGAGCCGCGATGTGCCCGGCATGGCCAGTAATGGCGAGCGGCTGGCGGGGCACAAGGCCACCCTGGCGGACTATGACCGCAGTATGCCGGCGATATCCCGCAACTTGCCAGAGCAGCTGAAGGCCATCGATGAAATGACTCAGGCGGCCGAACAGAAGCAGCCCGAGCAAACCGTGACGGCGGCAGAGTTACCATTGACCTTTGAATCACCGGAGCACTTTGTCGCTGAGTTGATGCCATTTGCCGAGCGCATCGGTAAGGAAAGCGGCATTGACCCCAGGTTGATGGTGGCCCAGGCGGCGTTGGAAACCGGTTGGGGGCGCCACATGATCAAAGGGGATGGCGACCAGCCCAGTTTCAATCTGTTCGGTATCAAGGCCGATACCCGCTGGGGCGGTGACGCCGTGACCATCACCACCACCGAATTCCGTGGCGGTGTGCCCATGAAGGAGCGCGCTGACTTCCGGGCTTACCCGGATTACGAGGCGAGCTTCAGGGATTACGTGGATTTCCTTCACAGCAACCCCCGGTACCGGGATGTGCTGTCGTCAGCCGACCAGCCTGAAGTCTTTGCAGACAAGCTTCAGGAAGCCGGTTATGCAACTGATCCGGAGTATGGTTCCAAGATACGCCGGATTATGAACAGGGATTCTCTGATGACGCTGTCCATGAACAGCGACGTGCCGAGGGAGTAAAGCATCATGGCAGGGTTGATCGGAATCGGTTTGACCGGGGTGCTCAGTCATCAGACAGCGCTGAACACCACCGCCAATAACATCACCAATGCAAACACACCCGGTTACAGCCGGCAGGAAGTGCAATTCGATACCCAGGAAGGGCGGCGTACTGGTGCCGGTACCATTGGCAGTGGGGTGTCCATTTCCAACATTCGCCGGCTGGCGGATGAGTACCTGACCCAGCAGTTGCGGGAAGACAGCACGCTGTTCGGAGAACAGAATGCCCTGAACGCTGAGCTTACCCGGCTGGATAACCTGCTGGGGGGCGAAAGCACCGGGTTGAACAACGCCCTGAACAATTTCTTTGCGGCCCTGCAGAATGCGGCGGAAGACCCGGCTTCACTGCCTCAACGCCAGCTGGTGTTGAGTGAGGCTCAGCAGGTGGTGAATCGCTTCCAGGCGCTCAACCAGGAATTCATCCAGCAACGGGAATCGGTCAAAACCCAGATGCAGCAAGGCGTGAAAGACGCCAATTCTCTGCTCAAGAGCATCGCCGATCTGAACCTGGCTATTTCTGAGTCTCCGGGCCTGGCCCAGGGCAAGATGCCCCTGGAGCTGATGGACAAGCGGGATCAGAAGCTCAAGGAGTTGTCGGAACTGGTGGGCATTCGGGTTACCCAGACCGAAGGCAGCCAGGTGAATGTGTCGCTCGCCAATGGCCTGTCGCTGGTGACCGGTGCCAATGCCTCCCAGTTTTCTACCCGCACCAGTGCAGAAGACCCCACCCGCCTGGAATTCACCCTGACCACCAGTGGCCGCACCCTGCAGGTGGATGAACAGATCAATGGCGGCAAGCTCGGCGGCCTGCGCCGGTTTGATCAGGAGGCCCTGAAACCCGCGTTTGATGAGTTGGGGCGGTTGGCCGTAGCCATTTCTGCGTCCATCAACCATCAGCATGAAATCGGGATGGATCTTGAGGGTGATCTGGGCGGTAACTTCTTTACCGACGTTAACGACATCGGGCTCCAGCGCAGTAGGGTTGTGCCCAACGCTAACAATGCAGATCCCAAAAATGGCCAGCTGGCGGTTGAGATTACCGATAGCAGCCTGCTACCGGCGGGAACCTGGACGCTGCAGTTCAGCGGCGACGGCAGGAATTTTGAGTTGATCGATTCCGCCACCGGCAAAACTGTCAATCAGGGCCGATTGCCAGACCCGGTGCAGTCCGAGATTTCCATGCCTGGTTTTAATATTCGGGTGGAAGGCGGGCAGTTCAATGCGGGCGACAAGTACCTGATCCAGCCGAGCCGAAATGCCGCTGAGAATATTAAGCTGAACGTTCTGAGGGAAGAAGATCTGGCATTCGCCAGCCCGATCCGGGCGAGCGCGGATGATGCCAACCTGGGAACCGCCAAGATCAATCAGGGCAACATGCTGAACGTTCGCAACCCGAACACCAATGCCCTGTTGCCGGGGTTTGAAACCCGGGGTGAGCTGGCGAACGGGCCTTTGGAGATACGATTCAGCAATGATGGCACCGACGTTACCTACACCATATTCGATGGTAATGGTGACCCGTTGAATCCTGCGAACCTGGCCTATGATCCGCAGCGGATTAACACCATTTTCAGTAACGATCCGACCGCTGGCGACCTCTACCAGGGCTACCAGTTCGAAATGACCGGCGAGCCGGCCGACGGTGATGTGTTCACCATTGGTTATAACAGCAACGGCATATCCGACAACCGAAATGCTGAGCTGCTGGCCGCCTTGGGTACCGCCAATACGTTGAACGGTGGCCGGCAAAGCTTCACCGAGGGCTATGCGGGCCTGGTCGAGGATATTGGCGTCAAAACACGCCAGAGCCAGCTTGATAAAGAGGCTGGTAAAACGTTGCTGGAGCAATCCAATAACCAGCGTGAATCGATCTCCGGCGTGAACCTGGATGAGGAAGCCGGCAAGCTGATTCAGTATCAGGCGGCCTATAACGCGTCGGCACAGGTTATGTCTGTAGCGCAGGACCTGTTCAACACCTTGTTGCAGAGCTTCCGGTAAGGCGAGGTAAACGAAAATGATCCGGATTTCATCTCAGCAGATTTTCTCTGGCGGCATCAGCCGGATGCAGGATGTAAACAGCAACCTGGTGAAAACCCAGGAGCAGATTTCCACCGGCAAAAAGGTCAACAGACCCTCCGATGACCCGGTGGCTGCCGCACGCATCCTGAAGCTCAATCAGGAGGTCAAGCGCATAGAGACTTATGAGCGCAACGCCAACCTTGCCGATAACCGCATCAAACAGGAAGAGAGCACCCTGGCCAGTGCGGTGGATATCATCCAGCGGGTGAGGGAACTGACGGTTCAGGCGGGTAGCGGCTCGTTGTCTGCCAACGATCGCCAATCCATTTCCGCCGAGCTTAAAGAGCGGCTGGGCCAGCTGGCGAACATTGCCAACACCCGGGATGCGTCCGGTGAATACATTTTCAGCGGCTTTCAGGGCAGTACCCCGGCATTTGCCAAGGACGACTTTGGCGCCTGGAAATATCAGGGCGATGAGGGCCAGCGGGTACTTGAAATAGATGACGGCGTGACAGTGCCCATCAGCGACCATGGCAAGGGCATTTTTGTGAACGTGCCAGCGGCGGTTTCGGTTACTGGTTCGGATGACGGCACGGGCACTGGTGTTGCTGCCCAGGGTTATGTGTCCGGGTTGGAGCTGATTGCACCGAAAGATCTGAAAGACGCGTTCAGCCCGGCGGTTCCCGATGACCTGACTGTAAGGGTGTTTGACGACGGGACCGGTACCCTGAATATTGAAGTGGAAGACCCACGCACAGGCACGTTGCTGACGACACAACCCTCGCCGGCGGTGCCTGGTGAGGAGTTTGTGGTGGCTGGTCTTCGTATGACCGTTAACGATGCCGCCGATGGTGACGAATTTACACTGGGTATCAGCGACAAGCAGTCCATTTTTGGCACCATTGAGAAGCTGATCGCTGGTCTGGACAGCATCGACAAGGCGACACCGAAATCCAGCGCCGAATACGATGCGCTCATTGCGGAATCGTTGACTAACCTGGACAACGGCCAGGAGTCCATCATTCTCAAGCAAACTGAGCTGGGTGGCCGGTTGAATGCCATCGAATCCACTTCGTCATTTCTGGAGGATTCGGGGCTGTACACCAAGGAAATACGTTCACAGCTGCAAGACGTGGATTATGCCGAGGCGATCAGTAATCTGAGCTTCCAGAGCTTTGTGTTACAGGCGGCACAACAGTCGTTTGCACAGATTTCCAGGCTCTCTTTGTTCGATCGTCTGTAATTGGCTGAGGCGGTAGGAGATTTTTACTCCCCGCCCGGTTGCTTTCAGATTCAGGCTCAGTATAATCCTCCCACTCTCCGATGGCGGCGTGGTGAAATTGGTAGACACGACGGATTCAAAATCCGTTGGGGTAAAACCCGTGGCGGTTCGAGTCCGCCCGCCGCTACCACTTATTGGCCGCAACCTGCGGCATCGTGAATAGCCGGCCCATGAACGTCTCCGATTTTCATTTTGACCTGCCGGACGAGCTCATCGCCCGTTACCCGCTCAAGCAACGCAGTGCGTCCCGACTGCTGGCACTCGAAGGCCTTACCGGCCAGACCCAACACCTAAACTTCACCGATCTCCCCGGCCTGTTACAGCCTGGCGATCTTCTGGTATTCAACAATACCCGTGTGATTCCGGCCCGCTTGTTTGGCCAGAAGGAAACCGGTGGTCGTGTTGAAATCCTGGTGGAGCGCCTGTTGGGTGAGTATGAATTGCTGGCCCACGCCCGTGCCTCAAAGGCTGTTAAAGAAGGCCAGAAGGTCATCCTGGAAGATGGCTCTGCTCTGCGCATGGTGGGCCGGGACGACGCACTTTTCCGGTTTGTATACGAGGGCCGTGAGCCTGTTCTGGATGTGCTGGAACGTATTGGGCACATGCCCTTGCCGCCGTACATGGAGCGGGATGATGACCAGTCTGACCGGGAGCGATATCAAACCGTCTATGCCAAAGAAGCAGGCGCTGTGGCGGCGCCAACGGCAGGGCTGCATTTCGACGACGACATACTTGAGGTCCTCAAGAGCAACGGCATTGAGTTTGCGTATGTAACCCTTCATGTAGGTGCGGGAACCTTCCAGCCGGTGCGGGTCGACAAAATCGAAGACCACCTGATGCATAGCGAAGTGGCCCATGTTCCCCAGGAGACGGTGGATGCGGTTGAGCGCACAAGGGCCCGGGGAGGCCGGGTAGTAGCGGTTGGCACTACCTCCGTTCGCTCGCTCGAATCGGCCAGTCGGGGAGGGCGCCTGAATGCCTTCCGTGGCGAAACCGATATCTTTATTTACCCTGGCTACCGTTTTCAGACGGTTGACGCCATGATCACCAATTTCCATTTGCCGGAGTCCACGCTGATCATGCTGGTCAGTGCTTTCGCCGGCTACCGTAATATCATGTCTGCCTATCAGGAAGCCGTTGAACAGCGGTACCGTTTTTTCAGTTACGGTGACGCCATGTTCCTGACCGCCCAGGAGCCAAGCCGGGGCATGCTGGCCGGGGCAAACCAGACCGAATCCCGTGGAGAATCCTTGTGAGCAATTCCTGTTTTATGTCGTTCGAGAAGCTGGGCGAAGACGGCAGAGCCCGCCGGGGCCGGCTGACCTTCCCCCGTGGAACGGTTGAAACGCCTGCGTTTATGCCGGTTGGTACTTACGGCACGGTTAAAGGGATGTTGCCAAGAGATATCGAGGCAATCGGCGCGGAAATTATCCTGGGTAACACCTTCCACTTGATGCTGCGCCCGGGCACGGAAGTGGTCAAGGCACACGGCGACTTGCACGATTTCACACAGTGGCAAGGGCCAATACTGACGGATTCCGGCGGCTTTCAGGTGTTCAGCCTGGGCGATATGCGCAAGATCACCGAGCAGGGCGTGACCTTCCGCTCGCCAGTAGACGGCTCAAAGGTGGAGTTGTCGCCGGAAATTGCCATTCAGGTGCAGCGTGACCTCGGTTCCGACATTGTCATGATATTTGATGAATGCACGCCGTATCCTGCTACCGAGAAGCAGGCAAAAGAATCCATGGAGCTGTCCCTTCGTTGGGCGGAACGCAGCAAGAAGGCTCATGAGGGCAATCCGGCGGCGTTGTTTGGTATTGTCCAGGGTGGCATGTACGAGTCCTTGCGGGACCGATCCCTGCAGGGACTGACCGATATCGGGTTTGATGGCTACGCCATTGGTGGTCTGTCGGTGGGCGAGCCGAAAGAAGACATGATTCGCATTCTGGACCATTTGCCTTCCAGAATGCCGGAAGACAAGCCTCGTTACCTGATGGGAGTTGGACGCCCGGAAGACATTGTTGAGGCAGTTCGCCGGGGGGTAGACATGTTTGACTGCGTTATGCCCACCCGTAACGCCCGGAATGGCTACCTGTTCACCTCGACCGGCATCGTCAAGATTCGTAATGCGAAGAATCGTCACGATACCGGCCCGCTGGATGAACGTTGTGACTGTTATACCTGTCAGAATTTCTCAAAGAGCTATCTGCATCATCTGGATAAGTGTGGTGAAATGTTGGGCGCGCAGCTCAATACCATCCACAATCTGCGCTTCTATCAGAACCTGATGAGTGGATTGCGTGGGGCCATTGAAGCAGGTACATTGTCCGACTTTATAAGCGAATTCTATGCCTTACGTGGCGAATCTGTGCCGCCGCTGGGTGAATCCTGAGCAATTTTTACCTCAATATCAGTCAATAAACGGAGAACCTGAATGAAATCAATCAAACTGCTCATCGTTGGTCTGCTGTCTCTGATGCCTGCACTTGCCGTGGCGCAGGATGCCGGTGCCCAGGGCATGAGCGTGATGGGTCAGATCATCTTCTTCGCCGGCTTTATCCTGATTTTCTACTTCCTGATCTGGCGCCCGCAGTCCAAGCGTGCCAAAGAGCATAAAGCGCTGATGTCCGGCCTGAACAAGGGCGACGAAGTGGTGACTTCCGGTGGCGTTGCCGGCCGCATCACCAAGGTGTCTGACGACTTCATCGTGCTGGAAGTGTCTGATAACGTCGAGATCAAGATTCAGAAAGTGGCGGTGGCTGCGGCGCTGCCCAAGGGCACACTGAAAGATATCTGAGCCAGTTGTGCGCAGGGCGGCCTTTGGTCGCCCGTTTTGTGTTGACTTGCTGAAACACCAAGGCCGGCACCATAGCTGGCTCGAAGGATTCTCATGCTGAACAAGTATCCTCTCTGGAAGAACCTGGTCATAGTGTTCGCACTGGTCATCGGGTTCATTTACGCGTTACCGAATTTCTTTCCCGATGATTTCGCCATACAGGTTACCGGCGCCCGGGGCAGCACCGAGGTAGACCAGCGTGTGCTGGACCGTGCCCTCGGCGCCCTCGAAAGCCGCGGGATCGAAGTCAAGGAAAGTTCTCTTGAAGACCGCAATGCCCTGATTCGCCTGAACAGTTCCGACGCGCAGTTGCGGGCTCGCCCGGCAGTGCAGGCCGCCCTGGGTAATGATTACCTGGTGGCCCTGAACATGGCTCCCTCAACCCCTGGGTGGCTGCGTAGCCTGGGCGCAGGCCCGATGAAGCTTGGTCTTGACCTGCGAGGTGGTGTTCACTTCCTGCTGGAAGTAGACATGGACACGGCGGTCAGCCAGCGTCTGGAGGCGTTTTCCGGGCAGATCAAAAGAGAACTTCGGGATGAGCGTATTCGCTATCGGGGTGGAGATGTTGAAGGCAACCGGGAGATTGTTCTTAGCTTCCGGGATTCTGAGTCTCGCAGTGCGGCCTTTGATCTGATTCGTCGGCAGTACAACGAATTTTTGCTCAATGAAAGCACCCGGGAAGGCGAATTCCTGTTGGCGCTGACCCTCTCCGAAGCTGAAGTGAGGAATATCCAGGAATATGCCCTGGAACAGAACCTGACCACTATCCGTAATCGTGTCAACGAACTCGGCGTGGCGGAGCCGCTGGTTCAGCGCCAGGGCGCAGATCGTATTATTGTTGAGCTGCCAGGTGTGCAGGATACCGCCCAGGCCAAGCGGGTTCTCGGTGCAACAGCCAATCTGGAATTCCGGATGGAAGCCCGCCAGGATGCACCTGCAGCAGAAACCGAACAGTTCGGTTTCCGTGATACCCCGCAGAGGACAGCTCGCCTGGAGCGGGACGTTATCGCTACCGGTAATAATGTGGCTAATGCCCAGCAGGCCTTCGATGAGAATGGTCAGCCGCAGGTAAACATCACCATGGATTCGGTTGGCGGCGATCTTATGAACCGCGCTACCCGCAACAATGTGGGGCGCCGCATGGCGGTGCTGTTCATCGAGTTCCGGACCGAGACTGAGGCCCAGGAAGTAGACGGTGAGATTCGGGAAGTCGAAAAGCGGATTGTGGAAAAAGGACTGATCAGCCTGGCAACGGTTCAGTCAGCGCTGGGTAGCAGTTTCCGCATTACTGGTCTGGATTCGATACCGGAGGCTGCAGAGCTCGCGCTTCTGTTGCGGGCAGGTGCCCTGGCGGCCCCCATGTACTTTGTACAGGAACGGACCATTGGGCCAAGCCTCGGGCAGAAGAACATCGACGCTGGTGTTACCTCGGTTGCGTTTGGTTTCGCCTTGGTGCTCATCTATATGTTGGTGTTCTATCGTGGCTTCGGGGTAGTGGCGAATGTCACGCTGACCCTGAACCTGATGTTGCTGCTGGCCTGTATGTCCATTCTGTCTGCCACGCTCACCCTGCCGGGTATTGCCGGTATCGTTCTGACAGTGGGTATGGCGGTTGACGCCAACGTTCTAATCTTTGAGCGAATAAAGGAAGAGCTTAAAGCTGGTGTGCCGCCGCAGAGTGCGATTAACTCGGGGTACAGTCGGGCCTTTGTGTCTATCTTTGATGCCAACATAACTACGCTGTTGGTCGCTGTGATCCTGTTTGCCATGGGTTCCGGTCCGGTCAAAGGGTTCGCGGTAACACTGAGCATCGGTATCCTGACCTCCATGTTCTGTGCCCTGGTGGTCAGTCGCGCCATTGTGAACGTTGTCTACGGCGGCCGCAGGGTCGAGAAATTGTCGATCGGGGGGAAGCTGGCTAATGGCTGATACACAGAAACAACCATTTGATTTCATGGGGTTGCGGAAGATTGCTTCCGTGCTTTCTATCACGCTTGTGGTGGTTTCCCTTGCATTGTTGGGTGTTCGCGGCCTGAACTTTGGCATGGACTTCACCGGCGGTACCTCAGTAGAGCTGGAGTACGCCGAGGCGCCGAGCCTTGACGCTATCCGGGACCAACTGGCAGAAGCGGGCTATGAGCAGTTCGTCGTTCAGAACTTCGGCGCGGATACCACCATCCTGATCCGCATGGCGGAAGCTGAGAACGATCAGCTGGCCCGTGAGGTGGCTGGCATGCTGGCTGCCTCCGGCGCCGAGCTCGAGTTGGTGGGGTCCGAATTCGTCGGTTCTCAGGTTGGCGATGAGCTTAAAGAAGACAGCGGGCTCGGGTTGTTGATTGCCCTGGCGGTGGTACTGATCTACGTGGGCATGCGCTTCCAGTTCAAGTTTGGTATCGCTTCGGTGATACCGCTGGCTCACGACGTCATTATTGTGCTGGGCGTGTTTGCGCTGTTCCAGTGGACGTTTGACCTGACCGTGCTGGCAGCGTTGCTGGCGGTGATCGGTTACTCGCTGAACGATACCATCGTTGTGGCGGACCGTATCCGGGAGAACTTCCGGAAAATGCGGGTAGGCGAGCCCTGGGATATCATCAACGAGTCCATCCACCAGACCATCACCCGTACCATCAATACTTCTGGTACTACCTTGGTGGTGTTACTGGCACTGTATTTCTTCGGTGGTGAGGCCATCAACAACTTCGCCCTTGCGCTCATTATTGGCGTGGTGGTGGGTACGTATTCTTCCATCTATGTCTCTGCCAATATGCTGATGGTGATGGGTGTTACCCGTGAAGACCTGATGGTACCGGCGAAGGAAGGCACCGGTGAAGAAGTCGAGGAAGAGCAGCCGCCCGAGTGGCTTAACCGGATGTGATCCGATGGGGAGGCCCAAGGCCTCCCGTTTTCCGAGGCATAAAAAAACCGCCAGTCCCGTGAAGGATTGGCGGTTTTTTTTTGTGCCGGAAAGTCTATCTGGGCAGACGGCCGCGGAACGGGTGCAATACCTTGAGCACTTCGCGGAACAGCTTTGGATTGGCCACAACCAGCTGTTTGGCATTGCCAGCAGACGGGTTGCCGGAAAAGTCGCCAGTCAGTGCGCCGGATTCCATGGCGAGGGTGACACCCAGGTCCAGGTCTGAGGCTTCCGGGCGGAAGATAACAGCGGCGTCCAGAAGGCCCGCCGAAACACGGGCAATATCAAGAACAACGCAGCCGGAGGTGCGGAACATGGCGCTTTCACGCGCCAGAACTGCGGCCATTTCGCCCCAGATCATCGGGTCGTCGCCTTTGCGAGTCTGATCCAGCAGGTTGGTGGCAAATGCCGCCTTGCCGGGTACTTTGATTTCAGACGTGCGCACGCGGCGGCTGTTGAGGGCTGCCCCATGGCCGCGGCTGGCAGAATATTCTTCACCTGTGATCGGATTGACCAGCAACAGGTTTTCTGTCCGGTTGTTCTTTTTCTGGCTCAGTGCCAGGGCGAATTCCGGAATACCACGAATGAAGTTTTCGCGGCCAAGCACGGGGAAGATGTGCCAGCTGCGTTCGCTGCCAGCGGCGTCGGCCTCGCCCATCGGTGCGATGGTGTGATCCCGATATGCCTTTTCCAGTTGCTCGGTGAAGTTGTCGTAAATGGATTTCTCAACCCGTTCGAGCTGGCGGTAGCGCTCGGCCTCGTCCTTGCCGTTGGGTTCCTGTCGCTCGAAATGTGCTTTCAGGTAATCTGATCCCTGGCGGGCAACGCGCAGGGCCATTTTAATTGCTGGTTGCATCTGAGTGTTCATTATCCGGGTGTGTGAAGGCCCGGTATGATAGCAAAAACAACCCGCGCTTGTACGTTTTTTGGCTTAGCAAATGCACGGATACCACGGAGTTTCGGCAACTCCGGAGAGCAGGGCGGCCCGGGTTTCTGCTATCATTCCCTTCCAATATTTAACGTCTGTTAATTCATAGGCCCGAAGACCATGCATAAGCCCGCATTGCCACAGGAAGGTTCTGACACGTTCAATGATCAGGTCCGGATCGTTCTGGTTGAAACATCGCATTCCGGCAATATTGGTGCGGTCGCAAGGGCGATGAAAAACATGGGGCTGGGCAACTTATGGCTGGTTAACCCGGCGTCGTTCCCGGATGAAGCCTCCTACGCGCGTTCTGCCGGTGCCTCAGATGTTCTGGACAGGGCTCAGGTAGTTGCCACGCTTGACGAAGCGCTGGCAGATTGTGTTCTGGTGATGGGCACCAGTGCCCGCGGCCGGAAGGTGCCGTGGCCAGTGATTGCTCCGCCCCAGGCGGCGGCGACGGCGGGCGAATACAGCCGGCAGGGTCGGGTTGCACTGGTGTTTGGGCGTGAAAACCACGGTTTGTCCAACGATGAGCTTCAGCGTTGCCACTACCACATTCATATTCCGTCGAATCCGGACTACAGTTCATTGAATCTGGCCATGGCGGTGCAGGTGGTTTGCTATGAATTGCGCATGCATTACCTGCACAGCCTTGAAGAAGGTGAGGCGAGTCCCAACCTTGAGGCCATGGTTGGACCGGGCGACCGTGGCTGGGATGTGCCGCCGGCAGAGGTGCAGGAGGTGGAAGGCTTCTTCGGGCATCTGGAACAGGTGTTGGTGGATGTGGATTTCCATCGTCGCAACAACCCCAGGCAACTGATGACCCGCCTGCGACGCCTGTTTCAGCGCGCACGTCTTGACCAGATGGAAATCAATATCCTTAGGGGCATTCTGACATCCGTACAAAAGGCTGCCGGAACCCTGCCGGGGAGCGACAAGCAGAACAATACTGCGGATGAGGGGCAGGAAAAAGGCCATGTTTGAGCGTTTAAGGGAAGATGTCAAAAGCGTATTTCACCGGGATCCGGCGGCGCGGAACACCTTCGAGGTGCTAACCAATTACCCGGGCCTTCATGCATTGCTGTTTCACCGGTTTTCCCATTGGCTCTGGAATCTTGGGCTAAAGTGGCTGGCGCGGACCATCTCCACGCTGGCGCGCTGGTTCACCGGTATTGAGATTCACCCGGGTGCGACCATTGGTCGGCGGTTTTTTATCGACCACGGCATGGGCGTGGTGATTGGGGAAACCACCGTTATTGGCGATGACGTCACCCTCTACCAGGGTGTTACCCTGGGCGGAACCAGCTGGAACAAAGGCAAACGCCACCCAACCATCGGTGATGGCGTGGTTGTTGGCGCAGGCGCAAAGATTCTTGGGCCGTTCGAAGTGGGCCCTGGTGCCAAGATTGGCTCCAATTCCGTGGTGACCAAGGCTGTACCCGCCGGCGCCACAGTGGTAGGTATTCCGGGCCGGGTGATTGTGAAGCGCCACTCCGACGATGATGTGCGGCGCAAGGAGATGGAAGAACGCATGGGCTTTGACGCCTATGGTGTGACGGAAGAGATGCCCGACCCGGTTGCCCGGGCCATGCGTTCGCTACTCGACCACATGCATGCGGTGGATGATCGCATTGAAAACATGTGCAAAGCACTCCGTAAGGTGAACAGTGAATATCAGAACGGAGAGCTGCCGCCGTTGCATGAAGAAGACTTTGACTGCGTGCGCGATGAGGCGGACAACGAGGGCAGGGGTTGAATACTTGACTGTTTTGGTGGGTCAATTCATACTCAGCCCTGCGAATCGAGATTCAATCCCATCACTGGGGCTGAGAATATGAAGCTGACCACCAAAGGCCGCTACGCTGTGACGGCGATGCTTGATCTGGCTCTTCACGGAAGCCAGGGGCCGGTAAGTCTTGCGGATATTTCAGCCCGGCAAGAAATTTCCCTCTCGTATCTGGAACAGTTGTTTTCGCGTTTGCGTCGACAGCACCTGGTGGTGAGTGTGCGTGGTCCGGGCGGTGGCTACCGTCTGAGCCGGCCTGCCGACGACGTGTTTGTTGCTGAAGTGGTAGATGCAGTCAGTGAATCGCTCGACACCACCCGCTGCGGCAACAAGGGCGATTGCCAGAATGGCGAGAAGTGCCTTACCCACCATTTATGGTCTGATTTGAGTGATCAGATCCACCAGTTCCTGAGTGAGATCAGTCTGGGGGATTTGATGCGGAAGCGCGAGATCCGTCAGGTGGCGGATCGGCAGAACCGGAAGCACTCGGATGATGACTCTGACGCGATTAATACCCAACGCCTGACCGACCAGGCCACTGCCTGATAAACAGCATCCTGTGATTATGAAAAAGCCCGTATACCTGGACTACGCGGCCACGACGCCCGTTGATCCGTCTGTTGCCTCAGACATGATGAACTACCTGACCCTTGACGGAGTGTTTGGTAATCCTGCTTCTCGTTCCCATGGCTACGGGTGGCAAGCGGAAGCGGCCGTTGAGAACGCGCGACGCCATGTCGCTGACCTGATTCACGCCGACCCAAGGGAGATTGTCTGGACCTCCGGCGCTACCGAGTCCGACAACCTGGCCATCAAGGGTGCGGTTGCCGGCCACGAGTCGCCTCACATTGTAACCTCGGTGATCGAGCACAAGGCGGTTGTGGATACCTGCAAATGGCTCGAGCAAAACGGTGTTGACGTTACCTGGCTGCACCCCGGGTCTGACGGCCGGATTACCCCCCAGGCGGTGGTAGCCGCTCTGCGTGATAACACCGTGCTGGTCAGCCTGATGATGGTGAACAATGAGCTGGGGTGTGTGACCGATATTGCCGCCATCGGCGAGCAGCTTCGCCCGCGCGGCATCCTGCTGCATGTTGATGCCGCCCAGGCTGCGGGTAAAATCCCGGTGGTTGTGGGGCAGCTGAACGTTGATCTTCTGTCGTTGTCAGCGCACAAGGTCTATGGCCCCAAGGGCGTGGGTGCGCTTTATGTGCGCCGTTCTCCCGATGTGCGTATTCAGGCCCAGATGCATGGCGGTGGCCATGAGCGGGGGATGCGTTCTGGTACCCTGCCAACCCATCAGATTGTTGGCATGGGGCGGGCGTTTGAGCTGGCCGGCGCGGGCCTTGATGATGAAATGTCCCGGCTTGAATCGCTGCGCGAGCGATTTCTCACAGGCCTGGAAGGGCTCGAAGGGGTGCACTTTAACGGCAGCCGGGAACATCGGGTGCCTGGCATTGTCAATCTGTCATTCGAGGGCGTGGAGGCAGAGTCTTTAATGCTCGGGCTGCGAAATCTCGCGGTATCGTCCGGTTCCGCCTGTGCCTCGGCGACTGTAGAGCCCTCGTTTGTGCTTCGGGGCATAGGTTTGAGTGATGAATTGGCACACCGTGCCCTGCGGTTTTCGTTTGGCCGGTTCAGCACCGAGCAGGAAATGGATTTTGCCTGTTCGCAAATTATTGATGTTGTTACCCGACTTCGTGCCGTGCGGTAGGCAGTTGCACCCGGACTGCGTATAATCGCACCTCTGAATTTTCATGAACCTGACTGGAGAAATACCATGGCAAACGAGCGCACGCTCTCTATTATCAAGCCCGACGCGGTCGCCACGAACGTTATCGGCGAAATCTACAGCCGTTTCGAGAAAGCTGACCTGAAAATCGTCGCTGCCAAGATGATGCACCTGACCCAGGAGCAGGCAGAAGGCTTCTACGCCGAGCACAAAGAGCGCCCGTTCTTCAACGATCTGGTTGCTTTCATGACGTCTGGCCCGGTGGTTGTACAGGTGCTGGAAGGCGAAGGCGCCATCCTCAAGAACCGCGATCTGATGGGTGCTACCAACCCGAAAGAAGCGGCAGCCGGCACTATCCGTGCTGACTTTGCATCATCCATTGATGCCAATGCCGTTCACGGTTCTGACTCAGCAGCTTCCGCTGAGCGTGAAGTGGCGTATTTTTTCAATGACAACGAGATCTGCCCGCGCGGTTGATGTTGTTGGTTCAGGGGTGGTGAGAACCACCCCTGAATTGGTTATCTGATCGAGGTTATTGCATGACTGGCACTGCCGAAAAAATCAATCTCCTGGGGATGCCCAAAGCCAAGCTTGAGGCGTTCTTTGAGACCCTGGGCGAAAAGCGCTTCCGGGCGCAGCAGGTGCTGCAGTGGATCCATCAGCGAGGCGTTGATGACTTCGATCAAATGACCAATATGAGCCGCGTACTGCGTGAACGGCTCAAGGAAATCGCCGAAGTTCGTGGTCCGGAGGTGGTTTATGACGAAACCTCCAAAGATGGCACCCGAAAGTGGGTGATGCGCATGGACAACGGCAACAGTGTTGAAACCGTGCTGATTCCGGACGGCGAGAGGGGCACCCTGTGCGTGTCTTCGCAGATTGGCTGTAGCCTTGACTGCACGTTCTGTTCCACCGGCAAGCGCGGCTTCAATCGTAACCTGACTGCCGCTGAGATTATCGGTCAGGTCTGGGTTGCCCGAAGAGCCTTCATGCCGTTTGATCCCAATGATCGCCCGATCACCAACGTGGTGATGATGGGCATGGGTGAGCCGCTGCTTAACTTCGACAACGTCGTCGATGCCATGAACCTGATGATGGAAGATCTGGCCTATGGTATCTCCAAACGGCGGGTGACCCTGAGCACGTCTGGCGTGGTGCCTGCCCTGGACCGGCTGGGTGAGGTTACCGATGTTTCACTGGCCATCTCGCTCCACGCACCCAATGATGAGCTGCGCAACACGCTGGTTCCATTGAATAAAAAGTATCCCATAGCGGAACTTCTGGCGGCGACACGGCGTTATCTCGCCCGGTTGCCGGATAAACGTAAGGCCACCATTGAATATACGGTTATTGAAGGCGTTAATGATAAACCGGAACATGCGCGGGAGCTGGTGGCCCTGTTGAAAGGTCTGCCTTGCAAGATTAACCTGATCCCGTTCAACCCGTTCCCGGAAAGCGATTTCAAGCGGCCCAGCATGAACGCAACGCGCCGATTCCAGACGGTACTCAACGAGGGCGGATACGTAACCACCATTCGTACCACCCGTGGTGACGATATCGACGCTGCCTGTGGGCAATTGGTCGGGCGGGTGGAGGACCGAACTCGCAGGAGCCAGAGATATATTGCAGTACAGCAGGTAAACCCCTGATTTAACAACGCGGAAGCGACTAAGGTAAGGTGTTTCGTGAAAGGAAAAGCACAAGGCTCGCATCTGTTTACAATGGCTGTTCTTTTGTTCGGTCTTGTTCTCTCTGGCTGTGTAACCACAACCGACAGTCGCTTTTCCCGGGAAGCGGACCGCGACAAAGCGGTCAGTAACTACGTACAGCTGGCCACGGCCTATATCGGTCAGGGTAATCTTGATCGTGCTCGCCACCACCTTGAACGTGCCCTGGAACTCTCCCCGAATAGTTCTGAAGCCCTGGCTGCCATGGGTTTGGTCTATAACGCTGAGGGTGAGCCGGAACTGGCCGAGCGTAACTTCAAACGCGCCATCAGTCAGGATTCCAGTTACTCCCGGGCGCGGGTTTACTACGGTGCTTTTCTATATAGTAACGGACGGTTTTCCGAAGCCCGGGATCAGTTCAGTGTTGCTTCACGCGACACCGGTTACCGGGAACGCGGAGCGGTATTCTATAATCTGGGCATGACTGAGGAGCGGCTTGGTAACCTGGATGCTGCTACGGGAGCCTACCGACGTGCGGTGGAACTGACTCGCGGTGAAGCAAGAACCTTGCTTTCTCTGTCCAGGGTGTTGGTTGAACAGGAGGATTTTACCGAGGCTTCCCGTTATTACAGCCGCCTCCAGACCATGATCCAGCGCAATACCCGCTTGTCACACTCGGCGGAAAGCCTGTATACGGGTATTCGGATAGCGAGGCATTTTAATGATCGTGATCAGGAAGTGAGCCTGGCGATGTTGCTCCGAAATGATTACTCAGATTCTTTGGAATACCAACAATACAGGGTGTTGATTGCCAATGACCGGTGACGTGGAGCCAGATCAGGTGACGGCGGAGCCTGTCGGGGAGCAACTTCGGCAAGGTCGTGAACGTCTCGGATTGAGCGTCTCAGCCATTGCTGATGAACAGCATCTCCGGCCGTCTGTGATTCAGGCTATAGAAAACGGCGATTACAGCAAAATAGACAGTGAGCTTTTCCTCAAAGGGTATGTGCGTGCCTATGCCCGCCAGGTGGGGCTCAACGCAGACGCGGTTATTGCCGACCTGAATCGGGAGCTGGAGCCGGCTCGCCAGCAAAAGGAACTGGAACACCAGGCAAGCCCCCTGGTTTCCATTGAACGCAAGAAGCGCCGCAAGCGTCAGGTTGCAAAACTGCTCTTGGTGCTGTTGGTTGTCGCGTTGGTGGCCTACCTGATCGCAGGATATCTTGCGGAGCAGGGAACGGACGGTGAGGCGGCTCCAGAGGCGGAAACCCCGGCCGGGACAGTGACGCCGGATCAGGGCCAAATGAGTGATGGTCAGGACGTGCAGCCGGTTACCGAGCCGAATGACGAGTTCAGCGGCGCAGAACAGCCGTTACCTGACGAAGCCTCGTCGGTTCCGGAAATTGAACGTGTACCCCCGGCAGAGCCGCTGGAGCCTGAACCCACCGGTGCGGAGCTGGAAGAGCTTCCGGCTGACCGGGTGCCCGCTGTCACCCAGTCTACAGAGCCTGCTTTGCAGGAAGAACAGCTCCTTGCTCCCGCCGCGACAACCGAGGCCAGGCTGCAGATTGCCTTTTCAGGAGATTGCTGGGTGCAGGTGACAGACGCCGGCGGTAGCCGGTTGGTCAGCGGCTTGCGACGTAGCGGAGAGCAACTGGATGTGACCGGAGATGCACCGTTGACTGTGGTTATTGGTGCGGTGAGCGCCGTTGAGTCCATTCGATTCCAGGGTGAAACCCTGAATATTGGTGATTTTCGCGTAGTGAACAACCGATCGGAGTTCACGCTCGAACTTTGATCCGAACGCCCGAATAACTGTTGGTTCCAGCAAATGAAACACGAATCCCCGATCAAAAGACGTAAATCCCGCCAGATCATGGTGGGCAATGTGCCGGTTGGCGGCGATGCACCGATTGCGGTTCAGAGCATGACCAACACAAACACCTGTGATGTAGAGGCGACTGTTGGCCAGATTGCAGCGTTGCAGGAGGCCGGCGCCGATATCGTCCGTGTTTCAGTACCCTCCATGGAGGCCGCTGAAGCGTTCGGACAGATTCGCAAGCGCGTATCTCTGCCGCTCGTTGCCGATATTCACTTCGATTACAAAATTGCCCTGCGAGTGGCCGAGCTTGGTGTTGACTGTTTGCGCATCAACCCCGGTAACATTGGCCGGGACGATCGCGTCAACGCGGTCATCAGTGCCGCTCGGGACGGCAATATCCCGATCCGTATTGGCGTGAATGCCGGGTCTCTTGAAAAGAGCCTGCAGCGCAAATACGGTGAACCCACTGCAGAGGCCCTGGTAGAGTCTGCCATGCGGCACATCGATATTCTGGATAAACACGATTTCCAGGATTTCAAGGTTAGCCTGAAGGCGTCAGAGGTATTTATGACCGTTGATGCCTACCGGAAGATTGCCTCCCAGATTGTACAGCCGCTGCATCTTGGCATTACCGAGGCCGGCGGCTTTCGTTCGGGCACAGTGAAATCCTCTATCGGCCTCGGCATGTTGCTGATGGACGGTATTGGCGACACCATTCGGGTATCACTGGCCGCCGACCCGGTGCAGGAAATCAAGGTTGGCTTCGATATTCTCAAGAGCCTGCGTTTGCGCAGTCGTGGTATCAACTTCATCGCTTGCCCCAGCTGTTCCAGACAGAACTTCGATGTGATCCAGACCATGAATGATCTGGAGGCTCGCCTGGAAGACGTCAATACCTCCCTGGACGTTGCCATTATTGGCTGCATAGTGAACGGTCCCGGAGAAGCCAAGGTAGCGGACCTCGGGTTGACGGGCGGTACGCCGAAAAACCTTCTGTATTTGGACGGAAAACCAAATCAGAAGTTGGACAATGCGACGCTGACGGATGACCTGGAGCGAATCATCCGGGAAAAAGTTGCAGAGCGGCAGCAGCAGGAAGAATCCGTGATTGCCCGGTCTGCGGACTGAGCCGTCCAATTCGACATCATTCATTAAAGTATCAGGGTTTTAACTTGGCTAAGATTCAGGCAATCCGCGGAATGAACGATATTTTGCCGGAGCAGACCCCCGTCTGGCAGTATGTAGAGTCAACGGTACGTCAGGTACTTGGGCAATACGGATACCAGGAAATCCGAATGCCGGTGGTTGAACAGACCGAACTGTTCAAGCGCTCGATTGGCGAAGTAACTGACATCGTCGAAAAAGAAATGTACACCTTTGACGACAGGAATGGCGACAGCCTGACCCTTCGCCCGGAAGGTACAGCCGGTTGCGTCAGGGCAGCCGAAGAGCATGGCTTGCTTTTCAACCAGACCCGCCGGCTTTGGTATACCGGCCCGATGTTCCGCCACGAACGCCCCCAGAAAGGCCGTTACCGCCAGTTCCACCAGATTGGCGTGGAATGTTTTGGCATGGATGGTCCGGATATAGACGCCGAGTTGCTGATACTCACGGCGCGGCTGTGGCAGGCCCTTGGTCTTGCCGGGCATACGCGCCTTGAGATTAATTCCATTGGCACCAGTGAAGCCCGGAAAGTCTACCGCCAGGCTCTGGTTGATTATCTGGACCAGTACCGGGATCAGCTGGATGACGACAGTAGGCGCCGGTTAACCACGAATCCGTTACGAATTCTGGACAGCAAGGATGCCGGAACCCGGAAAATCCTGGAAGGGGCGCCAAGCCTGGACGATTACCTGGATGACGAATCCAGGGCCCACTTTGAGCAATTGAAGGGGCTGTTGGACGCCGCCGGTGTGAAATACAGCGTAAACCCGGCCCTCGTTCGGGGTCTGGATTACTATGGCAAAACGGTTTTCGAATGGATTACCGACAGCCTCGGCGCACAAGGCACCGTGTGTGCTGGTGGCCGTTACGATGGCCTGGTAGAGCAGTTGGGTGGCAAACCAACCAAGGCGGTGGGCTTTGCTATGGGGCTGGAGCGACTGATCCTGTTGCTGGAAACCCTGGAATTGGTGCCTGATTACGTTAACAACCATGCCGACGTATACGTAACCGCCATGGGCGACAAGGTTATTGCCCCGGCAATGGCGATTGCCGAAGAACTTCGCAGCGCGTTGCCCGGTAGTGTGGTTGTCACTCACTGTGGCGGCGGCAGCTTCAAGAGCCAGATGAAGAAGGCGGACCGCAGCGGCGCCCGCTACGCGGTCATCCTGGGCGAGAATGAGCTGGCCAGTGGCAATGTTGGCCTGAAGCCCTTGCGCGACGATGAGCCGCAGCAGGACATTGCCCGCAGTGAACTGGCCCACGCGCTCGCCAGCCGGCTTGCACAATGAATTTCACAAGAACAGCAACATTATTGATGAACAGGAGTTTACATGGCTGAGTTGCGCACCGAAGAGGAACAGATCCAGGCGATCAAGGACTGGTGGAAGAAGAACGGCAGTTCTCTGCTGATTGGTATCGGTGCTGCGCTGGCCATCGTATTCGGCTGGCAGGCCTGGCAGAACCACCAGGCTCAGCAGCGTGCGGAAGCGGCTAACCAGTTTGCCACTCTGCTCAATGCCTTTGCCGATGAATCCGACGAGAATGCCAGCGAAACCGTTGCATTTGTTGCCGAGACCCTTCGCAACGACTATGGCAAGAGCGCCTACGCCATCTATGGCAACCTGGTACTGGCTCGCCAACAGATGATGGTGGACGGTAACGCCGAGGCCGCCATTGACTCACTGAACTGGGCCCTGGACAAGGCAGCGGATTACCCGGCCCTGAGTCTGGTTGTGCGTAACCGACTGGCCCGCGCACAGTTTGCTGCCGAGCGGTACGATGACGCCCTGGCAACCCTGGATGGTGCGGCCAACGCCGACGCCTTCGCTGGCGTGTTCTCAGAATTGCGTGGGGACATCCTGCTCGCACAAGGTGACACCGACGGCGCTCGTGATGCCTACCTCGCCGCACGGGAGCAGAACCAACAGGGCCGCAGCGGCATTCTGGAATTGAAACTCTCTGATCTCGGTGTCGGGGAGGGGGCCTGATGCGGGTAACTCGCAACAGGTTCGTTCGTTTTTCTCTGGCATCCTTGATGGTGCTGCTCGTGGGCTGCAGCACCAAGGACACCTTTGAACAGCCGGTGCCGGTTCCTGAAATTGATGCCACTGTTGAGTTCAAACGTATCTGGACCATGTCAGTCGGTAAGGGACATGATGACCAGTTTTTGCACCTGGCACCGTTGTATGCCGGCGACGTGATCTATGCAGCCTCTGCCGATGGCCTGCTGGTGGCGGTGGAGCCCGGGAATGGCAAGGCGCTCTGGCAGCGGCGGTCGAAAGACCGGATATTTGCCGGCTTTGGTGGCGATGGTAAGCAGTTGTATTACATCACCCGCGATGCCGAACTGGTCGCCCTGTCCCGGGAAACCAGCGAGGAGTTATGGCGGGCCTCATTACCAACCGAAGGTCTGGCTGCGCCCCAGTCCAACGGCTCCCTGGTGGTTGCCCAAACCACCGATGGCCGCGTTATCGGTTTCGATGCCGCGAACGGCGAGCGTCGCTGGCAATACGACGGCCAGGTGCCGGTGCTGTCCATGCGCACGGCGGCGGCTCCTTTGGTGGGCGGCGACATTGTGATTGCTTCCTTCGCCAACGGCCGTGTTATTGCGCTCACCGCGGATGCGGGCCAGCCAGTCTGGCAATACGAAGTCGGGCAACCACAGGGCCGCACAGAACTGGAGCGGCTGGTGGATATCGGTGGCCAGCCGTTGGTCCTGGAATCGGCCATTATGGTGGCGGGGTACCAGGGCAAGCTGGCGTTGGTCGATATTCGCTCCGGGCAGGAAATCTGGAGCCGCCGTGCTTCAAGTTTCTACTCGCCAAGTATCGGTGGTGGCAGCATCTTCCTGGCGGCGGCGAACGGTGACATTATTTCTTACCGGGGCAGCGACCGCCGCGAACTCTGGGTTCAGGACCGGTTGTCCTGGCGCCAGGTCACCCGGCCGGTGGCCAGCGGTGAGTACGTGGTTACCGGAGATTACGAGGGCTACCTGCACGCACTCTCCCGGGAGGATGGCCGCTTGCAGGGCCAGCTGAAGTTCGACAGTGACGGTATCCGCGTACCGGTTCAGGTGATTGAAGATGGTAACCTGCTGGTTTACGGCAACGGTGGGCGAATGGCGGTTTACAGCCTGAAACCAAAAAAGTAACACCGTTCACATGATCAGCCCGGCATGAGCCGGGCTTTTGACCTTTTTATATAGCAGAACATTATGACCCCAGTTATTGCCCTGGTAGGACGCCCGAACGTGGGTAAGTCCACTCTTTTCAATCAGATGACCCGTTCCCGCGACGCGCTGGTGGCGGATTTTCCGGGTTTGACCCGTGACCGGAAATACGGAGAGGGTCAATACGAGGGGCAGAAGTTCATTGTCATCGATACCGGTGGTTTGACCGGTGACGAGGTAGGGCTGGACGCAGAGATGGCCCGCCAGTCCATGCAGGCCGTTGAGGAAGCGGATATCGTGCTGTTTTTGGTCGACGGCAGGGCAGGGCTGACAGCCGGTGATGAGATGATTGCAGATCATCTGCGCCGTTCCGGCAAGCAGGCGCACCTGGTGGTGAACAAGACCGATGGCCAGGACCCGGATGTCGCCGCCGCCGATTTCTACTCCCTGGGTTTTGAGTCCACCTTCCAGATTGCGGCCGCCCATAACCGGGGTATCCGCTCGCTACTGGAAGTTCTGCTGCCTGAGCCGGTGGACGTTGAAGAGCAGGACCGGGCTGATCGGTACCCGGGTATCCGAATTGGAGTGGTCGGTCGCCCGAACGTAGGCAAATCGACTCTGGTCAACCGGATGCTGGGTGAGGAACGAGTGGTTGTCTACGATATGCCCGGCACCACACGGGACAGCGTGTATATCCCCTATGAGCGGCATGGCCATCAGTACACCCTCATTGATACAGCCGGTGTGCGGCGCCGGAAGAATGTGAAAGAAGTGGTGGAGAAGTTCTCCATCATCAAAACCCTTCAGGCCATAGACGACGCCCATGTGGTTATTCTGGTGATTGATGCCCGGGAAGGGCTCGTTGACCAGGATATGCACCTGATCGGCTTTGTTCTGGATGCGGGCCGCTCCCTGGTGATTGCCATCAACAAATGGGATGGCATGGATCCGGAAGACCGCGAAAAGGTGAAAGAGCAGGTGGGGCGCCGCCTGGACTTCCTGGACTACGCCGACAAGTATTATATCTCGGCTTTGCATGGTACCGGTGTTGGCACCATGTACGAGTCTGTGCAGGCCTGTTATGAGTCCGCAATGGCCAAGTGGCCAACCAATCGCTTGACCGCCATCCTGCAGGATGCCGTGGCCCAGCATCAGCCCCCCATGGTTCATGGTCGTCGTATCAAGCTGCGCTACGCCCACCAGGGTGGTTCCAACCCGCCGGTGGTGGTGGTGCATGGCAATCAGGTGGATTCGTTGCCCGGTGCTTATAAACGGTACCTGGAGAATACCTTCCGCAAGGTGCTGAAGGTGGTGGGCTCGCCCATCCGGTTTGAGTTCCGGTCTGGGGAAAACCCCTTCGCCACCAAGGTGGACCGCCTGACGCCGCGCCAGAAAGTGAAAAAAGACAACGACATCAAGAAGGGGCGCCGTGTGCGCAAAATCCGGCAGAAGAGCGTCAAGCGCTGATCTGCCGGGCCGTGCCCCTTCTGTAACGGGTTGGCGTTACGCCAACCCGGCACTCTCTACCTGGCGGGCCTGAACCGCCGTCAGGGCAATTGTGAAAACAATATCCTCCACCAGCGCCCCACGCGACAGATCGTTTACGGGTTTTCTCAGGCCTTGCAGCATCGGGCCAACACTGACCACATTGGCACTTCTCTGAACCGCCTTGTAGGTGGTATTGCCGGTGTTGAGATCCGGGAACACAAATACCGTTGCCTTGCCGGCAACCTTGCTGTCGGGTGCCTTGGCCTTGCCGACACTTTCGATGGCTGCGGCATCGTACTGCAGCGGGCCGTCTATCAACAGGTCAGGGCGGCGTTCCCTGGCAATACGAGTGGCTTCCCTGACTTTATCTACATCTGCGCCGGTGCCGGATTCCCCGGTGCTGTAGCTGATCATGGCAACCACCGGCTCGATGCCGAAGGCCTCGGCGGACTGGGCACTCTGGATGGCAATATCTGCCAGTTCCTCAGCGTTCGGGTCCGGGTTGATGGCGCAGTCACCGTAAACGAGTACCTGCTGGGGCAGGAGCATGAAGAATACCGATGACACCACTTTGGCGTGATCGTGGGTTTTGATCAGCTGCAGAGCCGGTCGAACGGTATTGGCGGTGGTGTGAATGGCCCCTGACACCAGACCGTCGGCTTCATCCATGGCAACCATCATGGTGCCCAGTACCACGTTGTCCTCGAGCATGGCTTCGGCCATGTCTTCAGTTAGCCCTTTGTGTTTTCGCAATTCCACCATGGGCGCGATATAGCGATTCCGGACTGACTGAGGATCAAGAATCTCAAGGTCTTCGGGCAGTTCAACGCCCTGGGAGCTGGCAACCGATTGTATTTCTCGCGGATCACCGATCAGAACGCAGCGGGCAAGTTTACGCTGGTGGCAAATGATGGCGGCCTGAACGGTTCTGGGTTCCGCACCTTCAGGCAGCACGATGCGTTTGTTGGCGGCCCGGGACCGTTCGGACAGTTGATAACGAAACGCTGGTGGCGACAGGCGCCCCTGGCGCTGAACCTTCAAATGTTCCTGCAGCCAGTCGGTATCGATTCGCGTAGCCACAGACTCCATGGCCTGTTCAATCCGATCGGGGTCATCGATGGGAATGGTGGCCGACAGGTTGGCAAGCATGTGAGCGGTTTCATAGGTATTGGTTGAAGAACTGAGCACCGGCAGCCCCGTTTCGAGTGCTCGCCGACACAGGTCAATTACCCTGTCATCAGGCATCAGGCCACCGGTGAGCATCAACCCGGCGAGCGGCACACCGTTGAGTGCCGCCACGGCTGTGGTCACGATGATGTCTTCCCGGTCACCCGGGGTGACCAGCAGGGTGCCTGGCTTGAGGATGTCGGTCATGTTCCGGATGGTGCGGGCGCACACAGACACGCGCTGTACCCGCCGGGAGTGCATCTGGCCGCCATGGAGTACCGGTACCGCGAGCTCGCGGGCCACGTCGGAAACACGGGGTGCCAGCAAGTGCGGTTGCCAGGGGATTTCACCCAACAGGCGAAAGCGCCCGGTGTTGAATACCGAACAGGCTGTCTGATAATCGATGTCCTGGTGTTCGTGATCGGGGTGCTGGTCAAGGGCGATGCCCGTTTTTTCCGGGGCACCAACCTTGTTCAGGATAACGCCGATCACGTCAGGGTCCGACGGGGCGGTAAAAATCCGGGCGGAGAAATCCAGTTCCTCGTCCAGTTCGGAAGCCGTGCAGGTTCTCGGGGTGCTGACGAGAATGACCTCGGAATTCAGGTTCCGGGCCACTTCTACATTCAGCCGGGCAATGTAGGCCTCGCTTCGGTCTGGCACAAGGCCCTCGATAATGACAACGTCGAAGTCTTTGGCGACCTTCTGGTACTCCCCGACAATGGTTTCCAGCAGCAAATCCGCCTTGCCGTGGTTCAATAACTGCTGGGCTTGCTTGAGGGGTAGGGGGTCGGGTGTCTGCACGTGGCTGCGGGAGCGGACGAACTCTACCGAGGAGTCCTTGCCTTCGTTGTGCCGGGCCTCACCACGATGCACCGATTGACTGAAAGGCTTGTAAAAACCGACGCTTACTCCTTCCCGTTCCAGAGCCCTCAGCAAGCCCAGGCATACGGAAGTGAGGCCCGAATCAAGGGATGTCGGGGCAATAAACAGACTCTTAGCCATAATGGTTCCTGGTTACGTCCTTGAATGTCAGTTTAGGTTAGCGAGCCGGCTGGCTTCTCTGGCAATCACCAGTTCCTCGTTGGTTGGGATGACCAGTACCGGAAAACGGGAATCCGCGTCACCAATATGGCCTTCACTGTACTGGCCGTGATGGTTGTTCAGGTCCGGATCGAGAGTAATGCCCAGTAATTTCAGGTGTTCGATCGTCTGGGCTCTGACTCTCGCACTGTTCTCTCCGATGCCACCGGTGAACACCAGGGCATCCAGATGGCTCAGGGACACCATCATGGCCCCAAAGTACTTCGCCAGACGGAAGCAGAATACATCGATGGCCAGTTGTGAAGGTTCGTGGCCATGGTCAGCCAGCTCGCACAGCGAGCGCATATCATTGGTCTGTCCAGACAGCCCGAGCAAGCCACTGTCCTGGTTCAAAACCCTGTGAACTTCACTGGCGCTGATGCCGCGCCCGGCCAGGTAGTCAAACAGCCCCGGGTCGACATCGCCACTTCGGGTGCCCATCACCAGCCCCTCAAGTGGCGTCAGCCCCATGCTGGTGTCTTTGCTGATGCCGTTATCGATGGCAGTCATGCTGCAGCCGTTGCCAAGATGCGCTGAAATGATGGACGTCGTCGCCGGTGTCTTGCCCAGCCGGCGCGAAGCCTCATGGGCCATAAATTGATGGCTGGTGCCGTGAAACCCATAGCGCCGGATACCCCATTCCCGGTAATAGTGTTCAGGCAGGGCATACAGGAAGGCCCGTTTTGGCAGGCTCTGATGGAAAGCGGTGTCGAAAACCGCCACCTGCGGTACATCCGGAAACAGTCGCTGCATGGCGTTGATGCCGATCAGGTTGACTGGATTGTGAAGTGGCGCCAGTGAGGCACAATCCTCAATGGCTTTTATGGTGTTTTTGTCGATCAGTGCGGCCTCCCGAAAGGCCTCGCCACCATGAACCACCCGGTGACCGATGGAGGCAGGCTCTCGGCTCATCAGGTTGCGGTCGTAGAAAGCGTTTACCAGGGCCTGCAGGGCGTGGTCGTGGGAAGCGTTTGCAGGTAAGGCCACCGGTACGCTGTCACCGGAAATCTTTGCCATTGAGTCGGGATTGTTCAACCGTTCAGCCAGTGCAGAGGCTTGTTTCTCGAGGTTGCTGTCGAACAGCGCGAGTTTGATAGATGAACTGCCGCAGTTCACGACCAGTATTGTTTCGTCCATGCTTGGTGCCGTTTTGATGATTCAGAGATTGGCCCGATGATTGGTTTCCAGCCAGTAGATGAAATCCTGCTCGGGCATCGGGCGACTGTAGAAGTAGCCCTGGGAATAGTCGCAGTTTTCATTCTTGAGGAAGTGGGTTTGCCCCTCTTCTTCGACGCCCTCGGCGATGACTTTCAGTCCCAGACTGTGGGCCATGTTGATGATAGCGCGCACGAGTGAGGCGTCTCCACTTTCGTTCAACACATCCTGAATAAAGGATTTGTCGATCTTGAGTGTGTCGAACGGGTACGACTTCAGATAGCTGAGGGCCGAATAGCCGGTTCCGAAGTCGTCAACTGACAGCCGGATGCCGGTCCTGTCCAGTTGCCGAAGGATGTCGGCGGTTTCAATGGTGTTATCAAGAATGAGCCTTTCGGTAATCTCCAGCTCAAGGCATTCCGGTGGCAGCCCGCTGGCGTTGAGGGAGCGCATGACTGCATCGGTAAAGCCGGGGTCCCGGAACTGGCGGGGCGATACATTGACCGCAATCGAAAGGGATTCGAGGCCGGTCATGGCTCGCCAGGCGACAGCGGCTTTGCAGGCCTCCTCGATAACCCATTCACCGATCGGGATGATCAGGCCGGTTTCTTCAGCCAGCGGAATGAACCGGTCGGGCATGACCATGCCCATGGCCGGATTATTCCAGCGCAGAAGCGCCTCGGCACCGATCAATGAGCCAGAAGCGGTGTCCACTATCGGCTGGTAATACAGCTCGAATTCTCCAAGCTCCAGCGCCTTGCGCATGTGGGACTCCATCTGAAGCCGCTCATGGGACACTTCGGTCATTTCCGGCGTGAACTGGGCGTAGGAGCTCTTTCCTTTATGCTTGGCTTGATACATGGCGGCATCTGCATGCTGGAGCAATGTGCCACTGTTATCGGAGTCGGTAGGGAAGATGGCGATCCCGATACTGGTTGTCACGAAGACTTCCTGGCCATTGAGCATAAACGCGGGGGCAAAGGTTTTCAGGATCCTCTCCGCGACCTGGCATGAGGCCTCGGTTCCCGTGAGGCCCGGCAGGATAACCAGAAACTCATCCCCACCCAGGCGGGCTACGGTACTGGTGCCCCTGAGGCAGCTGGAGATACGGCGGGCGGCCTCAACCAGCAGCGTATCGCCGGCATCGTGGCCGAGGGTGTCGTTGATGTGTTTGAAATTGTCGAGGTCCAGGAACATGACCCCCACCTGGGAATTGTCTCGGCGGGCCTGGGCCAGTGCCAGCTTGAGGCGATCCAGGGCCAGCATCCGGTTTGGCAGGCCGGTCAATATGTCGTAATTGGCCTGGCGCAACAGTTGCTGTTCATAACGCTTACGGATGCTGATGTCTTCACCGAGGATCAGGTAGCCGGTGGTGTCACCGTTATTATCGCGGATAGGGGTGACCACCAGTTGCTCCCAGTAGCGCTCACCATTGCGCCGGACGCTGTTGACTTCGCCTTGCCAAACACCAACCCGTTGCACCTGGAGCCTGATGGACTGCCAAAGGTGGCGGGCATCCTGGATGTCCATACTGTTTTCGATCAGATGAGACGGGTGTTTACCAATGATGTCGTCTGTCGTGTGGCCGGTAAGCTGGCTGAACTTCCGGTTGGCATACTCGATTCGCCATTGGCGATCGCAGATCAGAACTGATGACGGGCTCTGATCAATGGCCTTGGAAAACTTCAGGATGTCGGCCGCATCGCGCTCGCGACGGGCGACATCATCAATCAATCGCTCACGCATCTGGTTGATGGCATCCGTTACCATGCCCAGTTCATCTTTGCCGTTGGCCGAGCTGTCAGGCCTGTCCAGCACCAGGGGCCTGGACAGGTTTTTCAGGGATAGATCCTTGGTGTAGTCCGCCATGGCGGTGAGGTGTCTTGTGACCAGGTGCTGGAAGATCCACAGTATCAGGACGGAAACAAAAAAGACCGTCAGGAACTGGGTCGCCAGAATAACACCGACTTTCCTCTGGAGCTCCCCATAAACCCGTTCCAGGTTGGCGGTAATCTCCAGTTCTCCAAGCAGGAATTCATTGCCATCTCGCTGAACGAGTTCGAACCGGTGGACAAGGGTGTCTGCGTGCCTCGGGATCTCGCCCATCACAAGTTCGGAGTCAGGCTCAATTCGGAGTCGGAGGTGGATGATGTCCGGTAGGCTGAGGATGCCTTCCATCTGGGTTTGCAGCAGTTTCTGATCCAGGGCCCAGAGGCTTCGGGCCAGGCTTGAGGCGTAGCCGGATTCAATCACCTCCATCCGTTCTTCGATCAGCGACAGGTCTTTACGGTAATCAGAATAGATCTGCACGCCCGCCGCCAGAAGCGTGAAGGCAGTACTGAACAATAGGATCCATGCCAGGAGCCTGAAAGAAAGCGGAGAGGCTGTGCGAATACGCCTCAATCGGGGCATGAATTCTGGCATGTTGCGAACTTCGCTATCACATTGGATATCAGGCATAAGATGCGCAGAGTGGGTGCTTATCCTGTTACCGACTATAGCAGTAGTTTATGTCGAATGCGCTGCAAATGCAGGAAATATCGGAATAATTCGGGCGGTGTTTCGCAGTTTGTGAAATGAAAGAGGTGATAGTTGCCTTTGACACAGATCAATACGAGGTTGGTCGCCCGGGCGTAACCTGAGCTTAATCAAGTTTCAGATAGAACAGGAGTTAACGCTATGTATATGGATGCAGTCGTTATCGCAGGTATCGCAACCGTGTTGCTGATGGTTGGCTTTTTTGTGGGGGTTGGGATTTTCGTAATGAAAGACCAGAAAGCCCACGGAGGAAAAGGTCACAATGGTCAACATAGAGGGCAGGGCGGATAACCGGAAAGAAGTCGGTTAACCGATTGAAAAAATTGGCGTCCCCTAGGGGGTTCGAACCCCTGTTGCCGCCGTGAAAGGGCGGAGTCCTAGGCCACTAGACGAAGGGGACGCAACGTTTTCAACAACTTGCCTCGTCGAGGTGGCGCGTATATTAAGTAAGGGCTTTTGCCCTGTCAACGATTTTTTTGAAAAAATTACCCCGCCACGCTATCCGCAAGTGCTGATTCCAGTTCGGCGTATTTGAACCGGAAGCCCTCGTGCTGCAGTTTCGCCGGAACTGCTTTCTGCCCGGTGAGTAATAGCCCTGCCATCTCACCCAGTACCAGTTTGAGCACCGGCGCGGGGGCCGGGAATACCGTGGGCCGGTGAACAACCTTGCCAAGGGTTTTGGTGAACTCCCTATTGGTGGCCGGATTGGGGCTTACCATGTTGTAGGCTCCTTTCGCGTGGGGGTTCTCAAGCATCCAGATAAGCCCTGAAACCACATCATCCCTGTGCACCCAGGGCATGTACTGTTGTCCGTTGCCGAGGCGACCGCCAAGGCCAAGCCGGAAGGGCAGGATCATTCTCTGCAGGAAGCCGCCACCCCTGCCAGTTACAATGCCGGTGCGACACAGGCAAACCCTGGTGCCGAGCTCCTCCAAAGGCAGTGCTGCCTGTTCCCAGTCACGACATAATTCATGGGTGAACTCCGGATGTGGGTGGGTATCCTCTGTAACCAGATGATCTCCCTGGTCGCCGTAATAGCCCACAGCAGAACCAGATACCAAAACTTCCGGCGGGCTTTGCCAGCTTTTGCATACATCAGCCAAAGTCCGGGTTACGCCAATACGACTGTCCCGCAGGGCCTGCTTTCGGGACGCCGTCCAACGCTTGTCGGCGATTCCTTCGCCGGCCAGATTGATGACGGCATGGTACCCTTGGTGCCCTTCAAGAAGCTTCAGGTCTGATGTCGCTTCTACTCGACCACACAGTGCCCGAACCGTATCTGCCGGTTGCCGACTGAGAACGGTCAGCCCATACCCTTTGTTGACGAGCTCGCGGCAGAGTATGGTGCCGATAAAACCGGTACCACCGGTAATCAGGATTTTTTTCTCCATGGTGATCTCCTCCTGTCGGCTGATGGTTTCAGGATCCGCTATTCTCCAGCTCCTGGAGCACAACGTCCCGGATGGCATCGCCCAACTGAGGGTTCTGGCCAATGGGTGGCGCCAGTTTGATCTGGACGCCATGCTGGCTTTCCAGGTCTGCGATCATTGCCGGTACATCTTTGCGCAGGTGCCGGCCCGCTGCCAGGAACAGGGGAACCACGGTAAAGTGCTCGGTACCCTCGGCTTTGCCCTGGCTCACGATGGTTTCCAGCGAGGGTTCGGCCAGCTCCATATAGGCGATGGCGGCGTTCTCGACCGATTTGAGTGTTGGTGCTGCCAGTTGTTCAAAGGTTTCACACCAGCGTTGGTCACTGCTGCCGTGGGCCAGCAGAATAATTCGGTGAGGCTGGGTCATGGTTGCTCCTGGGTGGTCAAATGGAATGCTTCGGTCGTAATCAAATAAGATCCTGTACACCCGCTGATTTAAATGTAACAGGGAGTCGGTAAATGTTCGATTGGAAAGAGCTTCTGGATTTCTGGTTTGGAAAATTGGATGAGCATGGGCTGCCGGATGCCGATCACCGAAACCGTTGGTTTCGGTCCGATCGGAAGTTTGACCAGGAAATTCGAAGGCGCTTTCTTTCGCTGGTGCTATTCGCCTCTGAGCAGGGTTTGGAGCATTGGCGAAATGAAGCGGGAGGCGCATTGGCTGAAATACTGCTGCTCGATCAGTTTACCCGTAACATTTTCCGTGGCGGTGCCCTGGCGTTCGAAAGTGATCGGCTGGCCCGCCATCTGAGCAGGCAGGCAATGGATAGGGGGCAGGATCTTGAGCTACCTCTAATTCAAAGGGCGTTTCTTTATATGCCCATGCAGCATTCGGAGCTCAAGAAGGATCAGGATTTGTCAGTGGCATGTTATGAGCAGTTGGTTGCCAGTGCCGACGGATTGCTCGCCGAATTTTTGGGTAGCTTCCTGCAGTCGGCCGTTGATCACCGGGATATCGTGCTGCAATTCGGCCGCTTCCCCCATCGAAACAAGGCGCTGGGGCGAACATCCACGGAGGCAGAGCAGGCCTATCTGGCGGGCGGTCGCCGATTTGGTCAGTAAAACGGCGCTGTTGAGGGTAATCACAAATTTTTAACAAAAATTGTTGACGGCCGAACGCTGATCAGTAGAATACGCAGCCGTTGAGAGGCAACGCCCTCTGACAGCAAGCGGGAATAGCTCAGTTGGTAGAGCACAACCTTGCCAAGGTTGGGGTCGCGAGTTCGAATCTCGTTTCCCGCTCCAGATTCAGGAAAAACCCGGCCCACAAGGCCGGGTTTTTTGTTTTCTGCTCCGCATTTCTCCCCCATGGACATGGGTTCGTCGGTTATACTCGCTCACTTCCATCCCAAACCTGTTACTTGCAAGGGTGGTCATCATGCGTGTTCAATCCCTCTTTATATACCCGGTCAAGTCTCTGGCTGGCATCGAAGTGTCTTCATTCGAACTGGATGAATTCGGACCCGCGGGGGACCGCCGTTGGATGCTGGTGGACGATCAGGGGCAGTTTATTACCCAGCGACAGCTGCCTTTGTTGGCAAACGTTGCGACCCGTCTAGGGCCTCAGGGTGTTGAGATCGGTGTTCCGGGGCAGGGTGACTTTGGCCTGAGTCCCGGCAATGGCAGGATGGCGGTCAAGGTCTGGCGCGATACCGTGGACGCCGTGACCGGCCCTGAGCCGGCCGATGCGGCGATCAGTCGTTACGTAGGCCAGTCCCTTCGTTTTGTGTACATGCCCGATGAGAGTTTTCGTCGTGTAGACCCGTTGCGGGTGCCGGAAAACCGCCGGGTCGGATTTGCCGATGGGTTCCCCTTGCTGATAACCAATCAGGCATCCCTGGATGAGCTCAATAGCCGGCTGGCCAAAGCCGTGGAAATGCGACGTTTTCGGCCGAACGTTGTCATTTCAGGGGCTGAGGCCTGGTCTGAAGATAGCTGGCAAAGTATTACCGTCGCTGAAACCCGGTTTTCGGTCGCAAAACCCTGTTCCCGGTGCATCATGACCACGGTGGACCCGGATACTGGCCTGAAAGAGCCGGATACCGAGCCCCTCAGAACGCTCTCCCGTTATCGCAAAACCGGGGATGGTGTGATTTTCGGCCAGAATGTCGTTCACCAGGGTAGCGGGCGCCTTTCGGTCGGTGATGCGGTAGACATTTCCCAACAGGAGTCTTGATCAAGGTGCCTTTGTTAACACTGGAAAAAATATCCCTGGCTTTCGGCATGCATCCATTGCTGGATGAGGCAACCCTGATGATTGATCCCGGGGAACGAGTGTGCCTTCTCGGGCGTAACGGCGAGGGCAAGTCAACCTTACTGAAAATCGTCAGTGGTGACGTCACCCCGGATGCGGGTGTTGTCCGTCTTGAGGAAGGCTCGGTGCTTGCGGTATTGCCTCAGAGCCTGCCAGCAGACGATGTCCGGACGGCTTATGACGTTGTGGCTTCGGCGTTTCCGGAAACCGGCGAACTCTTGGCGGAGTTTCATCGGCTGTCCCAAAGTGCTGACGAGGCCTCCATGAATAGTCTGATGAAGGTCCAGGAGCGCCTGGAGTCACTGGATGGCTGGCGCCTTGATCAAAAGGTGAACACCATTCTGGGGCAATATGGCATAGACCCGGACCGCCGCCTCAACACCCTCTCAGGTGGGTGGCAACGCCGGGTTTTGCTGGCAAAGGCATTGGTGGCAGAGCCGGATATCCTGTTGCTGGACGAGCCAACTAACCACCTTGATGTGCCCGCTATTGCCTGGCTGGAGGAGGCCTTGACCCAGTTTCGCGGGGCGATGCTGTTTGTCAGTCATGATCGGGCATTTATCAGGCGCATGGCCACGCGGGTGGTTGAACTCGACCGTGGGCAGCTGATCAGTTTTGCTGCCAGCTATGACCGGTATCTCGAGCTCAAGGAGAAGGCGCTGGAAGATGAAGAGCGCCAGAACGCATTGTTCGATAAGCGCCTGAAACAGGAAGAGGCCTGGATTCGCCAGGGTATCAAGGCCCGCCGCACCAGGAACATGGGGCGGGTGCGGGCTTTGAAGGCTATGCGCGAGGAGCATCGACAGCGTAGGGTGCGAGGAGGTACGGCAAACTTCTCCGTGGAAGAGGCGGCGAAATCCGGCAAGCTGGTGGCAGAGTCGCGACAGGCTGGCTTCTCATACCCGGGCGGTCAACAGGTTGTGCGCGATATGGACCTGACGGTGATCCGGGGCGACAAGATTGGTCTGGTGGGGGAGAACGGCACCGGTAAAACCACCCTGGTCAGGTTGCTGCTTGGTGAGCTTGAGCCTACTGAGGGTAGTATCCGCCTGGGGACCAACCTGCAAGTGGCGTACTTTGATCAGCTTCGGGGAGAGCTGGATCTCTCACGTAATGCCCTCGATAACCTGGCTGAAGGCCGCGAATTCATCGATATCAACGGCCAGAGCAAGCATGTTCTGGGCTATCTCCAGGAATTCCTGTTTACGCCTGAGCGTGCCCGTTCCCCGGTCAGGGTGTTCTCCGGTGGCGAACGCGCGCGTTTGTTGCTGGCCAAGCTTTTCAGCAAGCCGGCCAATATACTGGTGTTGGATGAACCTACCAATGACCTGGATGTCGAAACCCTTGAATTGCTGGAAGAACAACTAGGGAACTTTAACGGTACAGTCATCGTCATTAGTCACGATCGGGAATTTCTCGATAATGTGGTGACGGATACCATCTTTCTGGATGGCTCCGGTTCGGTACGGGAGTACGTTGGCGGGTACACAGACTGGCGTCGGCAGGGCGGCAGGTTTCCCTCGGAGACCTCCGGAAGTCGCCTCGACAAGCAGGACAAGCGTGATAAATCCGACAGTTCGGACAAAAATACGCAGCCGGTGTCAGAGACTGTGTCGCAGTCGGCAAAACCGAAGGCCGCAAAGCTGAGTTACAAGCTTAAACTGGAACTGGAACAGTTGCCGGGCAAGATTGAGGCACTGGAACGTGAGGTGGCAGAACTTCAGGAATCCATTTCTGCCCCGGACTTTTATTCAGGCCCACCGGACGAAGTCTCAGCCACTCTTGAAAAGTTGTCGGAAACGGAAACCCGACTGGAGTCGGTTATCGAGCGGTGGATGGAGCTGGAAGAACAGGCGAGTCAATGAATATCAATTATAATTTTAAATTTCATGATGGACGAAACATCGAATTCAAGGTGACCGGTGAGCCCGCGAAGCCACCGGTCTCGGGATTCCCTTCCTGGGTCAGGCTTGAGCACTGCAAGTGCTCAAATTGTCCGCTGAAAGCGGGGGAGGTGGAATACTGCCCGGCGGCAGTTGAAATCCTGCCAGTGGTTGAGGCGTTTCAGGCCGAAGATGCCTACCAGAAAGTAGATGTAGAGGTCACCGACGACCGGCGCACTTACTCCAAGCAGACGACGCTTGAGGAAGCGCTGCGTTCATTGCTTGGGCTGAAGATGGCGACCAGTGGCTGCCCGGTGCTGTCAGAACTTAAACCGATGGCGCTGCATCATCTTCCATTCGCTAACAGCGACGAATTCGTTATGCGGAGCGTCGGCTACTATCTGCTGCAGCAATTGTTTGCCCAGCGGAACCAGGAGCAGGCTGATTGGGAGTTAAAGGGGCTGGTAGAGCGGAATCAGAGGCTTCAATTGGTAAATCAGGCGCTTTGGCAACGGATTCATGCGGTGTGCAAAGGCGACAGTAACCTCAAAGCATTGCTGAATTTTTTCTCCATGGCGTCGAGTGTCAGCGTGTCACTGGAGAGTCAACTGAGAAAACTGCAGGCGAGAATGAAAGGGGAGGCGTAAGCCTCCCTTTGTCATGGTGCCTCAATCGGCGTTTTGGGCGGGGTGGCTCAGTGAATCCGGATGGCCAGAACGTCGCACTGGGTGCCGTGCAGTACGCCGTTGGCAGTTGAGCCCAGAAGCAACTGAAACCCCTTGCGGCCATGGCTGCCAACGATCACCAAATCAACGCCCTGGTCTTTTACCAGACGATGGATTTCGGATTCCGGACGGCCAACCGTGACGATCTGGTGGCTTTTCGGTACGCCATACTGGTCACCGTACTTCGCCAGCTGCTCGCGGGCGGCTTTGTCCAACTGGTCCTGAAGTTCGGTCAGGTCCATCGGGATATCACCACCGTAGGCGTAACCCACCGGCTCAACAACATGGACGAGAAAAAGCTCGGCGCCATAAGCGTCGCAGATCGCTTTCGCTTTATTCAGAACCTGCGGGGCTTCTTCTGTCAGGTCAATGGCAACCAGCATCTTGTTGTAGGTCGACATTCGGTCACTCCTTTGCAAATTGGGGTATTAGTCAGTATCAACAGTTTATACGAGAAAGTGTAGCGGGATTCTGACGGGCATCAACAGGAAGGAAAACTTCGGGCGGACCGTTAGTCCGCCCGAAGACACATCAGGCGTTACTTTCGAGGATTTCGATGGTGGTGGTCAGGCTGCGAATGATCCCTTTGGAATAGCGGTCAATGACGAAGCTGACGTTGTTTTCGTTGTAGTTGATGTAGGAGCTGCGGATGAACTGCCATTTGGAGCTGACATCATCAATGGCGGCCTTGAGCTCGGCACTGGCGGAGCCGGATTGTACCCGGGCCAGCAAGCTATCAAACATCAGGGCCTGCTGGTCCAGCGATGCTTCATCTGATGCGCCCTGGAATGTCTGGGCCACGGAGGAGTGGGTGCGTGCGGAGTACCTTGCCATCATTTGCGCCATCACCACGGCCGCGGAGCGAGCTGACTCAATACGCGCGTCAGCCTGGGTACCGCTGTTCTCCTGGGCAACACCATAAAGCTCTGTAGCACGCTCGTTCATGCTTGACGCCTTGTTTGCGAGATCGGCCATCAGGCGGAGGTCAGGGTAGCCGCGATCCCGGACTTCGTTGATGTTCCCGCGCATGAGATCCTTGAACTGGTCAAAGTCCTGGTTGAGCCCTTCCACTTGCTGTGGCGACAGAACGCCACTGGTGCTGGCGATCACGGCGTTCATCGCATTATTGGAGGCATTGATGCTGCCCACGATACGATTGAGGGCTTCCGTGTCGCCGTTGGCGCTGAATGCGTAGAACGAGTCCAGAGCCAGATAGTTGTTGATGCGGAAATCGTGCAGATCTGACAGGAAGTCTGCGCCGGTGTCCTGTGCCTGGGCGCCAAACGCGGTCAGGGATAGTAGTAGCAGTGCGGCAAGCAGTGACTGAATGCGCAGGCGAGCGTCTTTCATCGGATGAGTCTCCGTAATACTGTTTTATTATTGTGGACTAAAGTCGCATCTCGAAGTTAAAGTAACTCTGCCGGCTAATCAAGTAGTTTCCGGCCCTTACAGGCTGTACTCCCTTTTTTCTTCAGGTTTCATCAAGAAACAAATTGACAAACGCGTCTTTTTTTTTCATCGTGTGTCCTCACGATTCAAACGACTGTATGAATTTTTTGGATCGAATGATCGGGCAGTGACCGAAATCTCGCTGCACAGGCAGTCGGCTCGGCGTTTCGCCAACCGGTTGTCAGCAGTTCCAAACACAGACTGGAGATCAGTTGATGATTTACGAAGGTAAAGCCATCACGGTTAAAGAGATCGAAGGCGGGATCGCTCAGTTGGACTTTGACTTGCAAGGCGAGTCAGTTAACAAGTTCAACCGTCTCACCATCGAAGAGCTGGGCGCCGCAGCTGAAGCACTCAAATCCCAGAAGAACCTCAAGGGCCTGGTAGTTACCAGCTCCAAGGACAGCTTTATTGTCGGTGCGGATATCACCGAGTTCACCGAGCTGTTTGCAGGTTCCGAGGAAGACCTCGTTGCTAACAACCTGAAGGCGAACGAAGTTTTCAACGCCATCGAAGATCTGCCGTTCCCGACGGTTACCGCTATCAACGGTATCGCTCTGGGCGGTGGTTTTGAGATGTGTCTGGCCACCGACTACCGTGTTATGGCTCCCAAGGCCAAGGTTGGTCTGCCGGAAGTGAAGCTGGGTATCTTCCCGGGCTTTGGCGGTACTGTACGTCTGTCCCGTCTGGTGGGTGTGGACAACGCCGTTGAGTGGATTGCCGGTGGTACTGAAAACCGTGCCGATGCCGCTCTGAAAGTGGGCGCTGTTGATGCCGTGGTTGAAGCAGACAAGCTGGTAGCCGCCGCTGTTGCCATTATCAGCCAGTGCAACGAAGGCAAGCTGGATAACCTGGCCCGTCGCGAAGAGAAGAAGGGCAAGATCAAGCTGAACGCCATGGAAAGCATGATGGCGTTCGAGATTTCCAAGGCGTTCGTGGCCGGCAAGGCTGGCAAAAACTACCCGGCGCCGGTGGAAGCCATCAAGACCATGCAGAAGCATGCCGGCATGACCCGCGACAAGGCGATCGAAGTGGAAGCCAAGGGCTTCGCCAAGATGGCCAAGACCAACGTTGCCGCGTGTCTGGTTGGTCTGTTCCTGAATGACCAGGCTCTGAAGAAGAAAGCTAGTGCCTGGGAAAAAGAAGCTTCTGACGTGAAACTGGCCGCTGTACTGGGTGCCGGTATCATGGGTGGCGGTGTGGCATTCCAGTCTGCGCTGAAAGGCACGCCGATCGTTATGAAAGACATCAATCAGGACGGCATCAAGCTGGGCCTGAATGAGGCCAAGAAACTGCTGTCCAAGCGCGTTGCCAAGGGCAAGATGGACGCCGGCCAAATGGGCGATGTTCTGAACAACATCACACCAACCCTGAACTACGGCGATTTCAAGAGCGTAGATCTGGTGGTTGAAGCGGTTGTTGAGAACCCGAAGGTTAAAGACGCGGTTCTGCGTGAAACTGAAGACGCGGTTCGCGAAGACACCATCCTGACCTCTAACACCTCTACGATCTCCATCAACCTTCTGGCCAAGAACCTGAAGCGTCCGGAGAACTTCTGTGGCATGCACTTCTTCAACCCGGTACACATGATGCCGCTGGTTGAGGTTATCCGTGGCGAGAAGACCAGTGACCGTGCCATCGCGACCACCGTTGCTTACGCCAAGGCCATGGGCAAGACCCCGATCGTGGTCAACGATTGCCCGGGCTTCCTGGTTAACCGTGTCCTGTTCCCGTATTTCGGTGGATTTGCCGCGCTGCTGCGTGACGGTGCTGATTTCCAGAAGATCGACAAGGTGATGGAGAAGTTCGGCTGGCCCATGGGCCCGGCTTACCTGCTCGACGTCGTGGGTATGGATACTGCCAAGCACGCCAACGAAGTGATGGCAGAGGGCTTCCCGGATCGCATGAAGGCCGACTTCAAGTCTGGCATTGACGTGATGTTCGAGAACAACCGTTACGGTCAGAAGAACGACAAAGGCTTCTACAAGTACGAAGAAGACAAGAAGGGCAAGCCGAAGAAAGTTGTCGACGAAGAAACCTACAAGCTTATTGAGCCTGTGGTTAACGGCAGCAAGGACTTCGACGAAGAAGAAATCATCGCCCGCATGATGATTCCTCTGTGCCTGGAAACCGTTCGCTGCCTGGAAGACAACATTGTTGAAGACCCGGCCGATGCAGACATGGGCCTGATCTACGGTATCGGTTTCCCTCCGTTCCGTGGTGGTGCTCTGCGCTACATCGACGACATGGGCGTCGACAAGTTCGTCGAACTGGCAGACAAGTACGCAGATCTTGGCCCGCTGTACGCGCCGACCGAGAAGCTGCGTGAAATGGCCAAGACCGGCAAGAAGTTCTTTGGCTAACCCTAACGAGATTTCCGAACGGAGAAAGATCTATGAGCCTTAATCCGAGAGACGTTGTCGTCGTCGATTGCGTGCGGACTCCGATGGGTCGTGCCAAAAACGGCTGTTTCCGCAACGTTCGCGCCGAGACTCTGTCCGCTGCGCTGATTGAAGCACTGTTTGAGCGCAACCCGAAGCTCGACCCGAAAGAAGTAGAAGATGTGATCTGGGGCTGTGTAAACCAGACCAAAGAGCAGGGCTTTAACGTGGCACGGCAGATTTCCCTGCTGACCCGTATCCCTCACGAGTCTGCTGCCCAGACCGTTAACCGTCTGTGTGGTTCCGCCATGAGCGCCATCCACACAGCTGCCCAGGCTATCCAGACTGGCAACGGTGATGTGTTCATGGTGGGTGGTGTCGAGCACATGGGCCACGTACCCATGACCGCTGGCTTTGACCACAACCCGGCTGCGTCCAAGTATACTGCCAAGGCCTCCAACATGATGGGCCTGACTGCAGAAATGCTGGCGAAAATGCACGGCATTACCCGTGAGCAACAGGATGAGTTCGGTGCCCGTTCCCATCGCCTGGCTCACGAAGCTACCGTTGAAGGCCGCTTCAAGAACGAAATCGTTCCGGTTGAAGGTCATGACGAAAATGGCTTTGTGAAGCTGATCGAAGAAGACGAGACCATTCGTCCAGAAACCACGGCTGAGTCCCTCAGCCAGCTGCGTCCGGCGTTTGATCCGAAGAACGGTACCGTGACTGCTGGTACTTCCTCGCAGCTGACCGACGGTGCCGCTGCGATGGTGCTGATGTCAGCCGAGCGCGCAGAAGCCCTGGGCCTGAAGCCGATCGCCAAGATTCGCAGCATGGCAGTTGCCGGCTGTGATCCCGCGATCATGGGCTACGGTCCGGTTCCGGCTACCAAGAAGGCGCTGAAGCGTGCTGGCCTGAAAGTCGAAGACATCGACTTCTGGGAACTGAACGAAGCCTTCGCTGGCCAATCCCTGCCGGTTCTGAAAGATCTGAAACTGCTGGGCGTAATGGAAGAGAAGGTTAACCTGAACGGCGGCGCGATTGCCCTTGGCCATCCGCTGGGCTGCTCTGGTGCCCGTATCTCCACCACACTGCTGAATGTTATGCAGGCCAAAGGCGGTAAGCTTGGTGTTTCCACCATGTGTATCGGTCTTGGCCAGGGCATTGCCACTGTGTGGGAGCGCCTCTGATCGGTTGATCCGAATCAGTAACGCTCATCAGGAGGCCCGGCTTTTGCCGGGCCTTCCTGTTTCAGGGCCTGGTGTCTGCTGCTGATATTTGAAAAAAAGGCTGACTGAAATCAAAGAATGGGTTGTCTTGCAATTCTTGACCCTGTAAAACAGTGAGCCTATACACAATGGCAGCTCTATGTTTTCCAGTTGCCTGATTTTTATGCGAGTTTGCGGTTTGTTCAGCTATTAACCGAATTATCGCCAAGGATACAGATCTCCGATATGGGTAAAAGTCTCGTTATTGTCGAGTCACCAGCGAAAGCGAAGACCATCAACAAGTACCTGGGCTCGGATTTTATCGTGAAGTCCAGTGTTGGCCACATTCGTGACCTGCCTGTCAGTGGTAGTGGCAGCCAGTCAGACCCGAAAGAACGGGCAAAGCAGGCCGCAGCCACCCGCAAGATGAGCCCGGAAGAAAAAGCCGAGCACAAGAAGCGTAAGGCACGGGAGCAGCTGGTTGCCCGCATGGGCGTAAACCTTGATGACGACTGGAGCGCCCGCTACGAGATACTGCCCGGCAAGGAAAAAGTTGTCAGCGAGCTCAAGCGACTGGCCAAATCCGCCGACCACATCTACCTCGCAACGGATTTGGATAGAGAAGGGGAGGCCATTGCCTGGCACCTTCAGGAGACCATCGGCGGCGAACCGGAAAAGTATCGCCGGGTGGTGTTCAATGAAATTACCAAGCGAGCCATTCAGGAAGCGTTCAAAGACCCTGGAAACCTCGATAACAACCGTGTAAATGCCCAGCAGGCGCGCCGGTTTCTCGATCGTGTCGTGGGTTATATGGTGTCTCCGCTGTTGTGGGCGAAGATTGCCCGGGGGTTGTCTGCCGGCCGGGTGCAGTCTGTTGCCGTTCGGTTGATTGTTGAGCGGGAGCGGGAAATCCGGAAATTCGTACCGGAAGAGTTCTGGCAGCTGCATGCGGACCTGACCGCAGATGGTTCTGCAGATCCGGTGCGGTTCGAGGTTACGCGTTACAATGACAAACCCTATCGCCCGGTAAACGAGGCTCAGAGCAAAGAGCACGTCGATCGCCTGAAATCCGGCGGCTTCAGGGTTTCGAAGCGGGAAGACAAGCCGACCCGCTCACGCCCGTCGGCGCCGTTTATTACATCCACGCTCCAGCAGGCGGCGAGCAATCGCATGGGCTTCAGTGTCAAGAAAACCATGATGCTGGCCCAGCGCCTTTATGAAGCCGGTTTCATTACCTATATGCGTACTGACTCCACCAACCTGAGTCAGGATGCGGTGACGGGCTGCCGTGAATTTATCCAGAAGCAGTTCGGAGATCGCTATTTGCCGGACAGCCCCCGCCTGTATGGCAGCAAGGAAGGCGCTCAGGAGGCCCACGAGGCGATTCGTCCTACTGACGTATCCCGTAGGCCTACGGATATAAGCGGCCTGGAAAAAGACGCTGAGAAGCTCTACGACCTGATCTGGCGTCAGTTTATTGCTTGCCAGATGGCCGATGCCGAGTTCCTGAGTACGTCCATTGTGGTCGCCAATGGCGATTATGAGCTCCGCACCCGTGGTCGTATCGTGAAGTTTGACGGCTTCCTGAAAGCTGCGCCCCAGTCTGCCAAGAAAGATGAAGATGTGGCTCTGCCCGACATTAAGGTGGACCAGTCGCTGGATCTGAAAAAGCTGGACCCAACCCAGCATTTCACCAAGCCCTCACCAAGGTATACCGAAGCCAGCCTGGTGAAAGAGCTGGAGAAACAGGGTATTGGCCGGCCTTCCACCTATGCTTCGATCATCTCTACCATCCAGGACCGTGGCTACGTTCGGCTTCAGAATCGCCGCTTCTATGCCGAGAAAATGGGTGAAATTGTTACCGAACGGCTGGCGGAGTCCTTCCCGAACCTGATGGATTACGATTTTACAGCTCGCCTTGAAGGTGAGCTGGACGAAATCGCAGAGGGTGATGTTCAGTGGAAGAAAGTGCTGAACGATTTCTACGCCAAGTTCCGCAATCAGCTCGAGAGCGCTGAGAAGTCTGATGGCGGCATGCGTGCCAACACCCCGACAGAGACCGACATATCCTGCCCGAGCTGCGGCCGTAATATGCAGATTCGCGTGGCCAGCACCGGTGTGTTCCTTGGCTGTTCCGGTTACTCATTGCCGCCCAAGGAGCGTTGCAAGACCACCATCAACCTGGTCTCTGGCGACGAAGTGGTCAGTGCCGACGAAGATGTGGAAGGCGAGGGCGAAACCCGCCTGCTGCGCAAGAAGCGCCGTTGCCCGAAGTGTGGCACTGCCATGGACAGCTACCTGATTGATGAGAAGCGCAAGCTGCACGTTTGCGGCAACAATCCGGATTGCTCTGGCTATGAAGTAGAAGAGGGCAGTTTCCGCATCAAGGGCTATGACGGGCCGACACTCGAGTGCGATAAGTGTGGCTCGGAAATGCAGCTGAAAACCGGTCGATTCGGCAAGTATTTCGGTTGCACCAACGCCGAGTGTAAGAATACTCGCAAATTACTCAAGAACGGCGAGCCGGCCCCGCCCAAAATGGACCCGGTACCCATGCCGGAGCTTCAGTGCCAGAAAGTGGATGACACTTATGTGCTCCGTGATGGTGCTTCCGGCCTGTTCCTGGCCGCCAGCAAGTTCCCGAAAAACCGGGAAACCCGTCCACCGCTGGTGATGGAAATCAAACCACACCGGAAGGAAATCGATCCGAAATACGATTACCTGATGGACGCCCCGGAGAAAGACCCCGAGGGTAACCCGACGGTGATCCGTTATAGCCGGAAGTCCAAAGAGCAGTACGTGATGTCGGAACAGGATGGCAAAGCCACCGGTTGGTCCGCCTGGTACGAAAACGGCCGCTGGGTGCCGCGGGACAAGAAGAAGTGATAGTTTAGCCACGGGCGTGAGTGTCCGTGGCTAATCATTACTTCTTGCGAAGCCGCTGAATCAGCGAAGAGGTGTCCCAGCGGTTGCCGCCCATCTCCTGCACATCTCCGTAAAACTGGTCTACCAACGCCGTTACCGGCAACCTGGAGCCGTTTTTGCGGGCTTCTTCCAGGCAGATGGCCAGGTCCTTGCGCATCCAGTCCACCGCAAAACCGTGCTCAAATTCGCCGTCAATCATGGTGCCGGAACGGTTTTCCATCTGCCATGACTGCGCCGCCCCCTTGGAAATCACGTCAACCACTTTGCGTGCATCGAGCTCTGCCTGTTCGGCAAAGTGCAGGGCTTCTGACAGGCCCTGAACCAGGCCGGCAATGGCAATCTGATTGACCATCTTCGTTTTCTGGCCGCTACCCACCGGGCCCATCAGGTTGAGTGCCCGGGCATAGCATTCGAGTATCGGTTGAACCTTCCGGAAATCTTCGTCACTGCCGCCGCACATAATGGTTAAAAGTCCGTTTTCAGCCCCTTGCTGGCCGCCGGATACCGGGGCATCAATGAAACCCTGACCCTTGGCCTGCGCGGCTTCAGCCAATGTCTCGGCAATGCCGGCAGAGGCCGTGGTGTGGTCTACCAGAATGGCGGTGGCCGGCGTATTGCTGATGATCCCCTCGGGGGCTGTGTAGACTTCTTCGAGGTCTTTGTCGGCACCAACGCAGGTCAGTACCACATCGGCATTGTTGACCGCTTCTGCAATACTGTTGCAGGCTTTTCCTGGGTACTGTTTCGCCCATTGCTGAGCCTTTGTGCCACTGCGGTTCCATACGGATACGTCGTGGCCGGCTCGGGCCAGGTGACCGGCCATCGGATAGCCCATTACGCCGAGCCCGATAAAAGCGATGGTTGCCATGGTCTGCTCCTTGTCATCGTTGGATTGGGAGAGTTTTGTATTGCCATGATACGAAAAAAGCCGCTGGGTCAGCGGCTTTTTTCATTTCCGGGCAATCCGAACTGATTACTTCTTCGGATAGTCGCGCTTTGGCGAGCCGGTATACAGCTGGCGCGGGCGGCCGATGCGGTAGTTGCCGCTGACCATCTCGTTCCAGTGGGAGAACCAGCCAATGGTACGGGACATCGCAAAGATAACGGTAAACATGGAAGTCGGAATACCGATAGCTTTCAGGATGATGCCGGAGTAGAAGTCGACGTTCGGATACAGCTGGCGCTGCACGAAGTACTCGTCTTCCAGGGCGATCTTTTCCAGGCGCTGGGCGATCTTCAGCAGTGGATCGTTCTCCAGGCCCAGTTCGCTCAGCACTTCGTGAGCGGTTTGTGCCATAACCTTGGCGCGCGGGTCGAAGTTCTTGTACACCCGGTGGCCAAAGCCCATCAGGCGGAAAGGATCATCTTTATCCTTGGCCTTGGCGATGAACGTCTCAATGTTGGACTCGTCACCGATTTCAGCCAGCATGTCCAGAACGGCCTCGTTCGCGCCACCGTGGGCGGGCCCCCAGAGTGCTGCGATACCGGAAGCGATACAGGCATAGGGGTTAGCACCGGTAGAGCCGGCCAGACGGACGGTGGAGGTAGAGGCGTTCTGCTCGTGATCGGCGTGCAGAATGAAGATCTTGTCCATCGCGTTGGCAAGAACCGGGTTCGGCTTGTACTCTTCACATGGAGTGCCAAACATCATGTGCAGGAAATTTTCAGCGTAAGAGAGATCGTTACGCGGATACATGAATGGCTGACCAACGGAATACTTGTAGCACCAGGCCGCGATGGTTGGCATCTTGGCAATCAGGCGATGAGCTGTTACTTCACGCTGTTTGGGATCGGTTACGTCCATCTGGTCGTGGTAGAACGCAGACAGGGCGCCAACAACGCCACACATGATAGCCATCGGATGCGCGTCACGGCGGAAGCCGTTGAAGAAGTTGCGCATCTGGTCGTGCAGCATGGTGTGGTTTTTGATGGTGTCGTGGAAGCGCTTGTTTTCGTCTTCGCTGGGCAGCTCGCCGTTCAGGAGCAGGTAGCACACTTCAAGGAAGTCAGACTGCTCGGCCAGCTGGTCAATCGGGTAACCGCGGTGCAGCAACACACCTTTAGCGCCATCAATGTAGGTGATGGCGGATTCGCAGGCTGCAGTGGATACAAAACCCGGATCGTAGGTAAAAACGCCTTCCTGGACTAGGCCGCGTACGTCGATAACGTCAGGGCCGACGGTGCCGGAATAAACCGGTAGCTCAATGGACTTATCTCCCACCGAGAGCGTGGCTTTCCTGTCGGTCATGGTGCTCTCCTGTTTGATTAGCTGTAACAGCTTTTCTGCATATGTAGATGCGCCAGAAAGCGCGTATTATCGCAAAACTGGCGGCAAAATATAGGGCGTCAGCCTTTTTTGTCAATGCACAAGTCTCGAAAAGCGGCAATTTAAATTTCGCGTGTAAATGAGGGATATCCGGAATAACGGTGCCAAACGGGTGAAATTGAATTTGTCAATAATGCTTATAGAGGGTGTGGGGCGCCTGTGGCCAAGGCTTTGGGCGTTGTTGCAAGTTTGTAATTACCGGGGTGTCTCCTTATAATCCGTAGCCCGGAATCGGGGATGAACCTCAATGCACGCTTCAGCATAGCAAGCTACCGGGTTACCATCCGCCCTCCTGAACCAATCGGTTATCGGTCTCGTATCGATCCTCCGATCCCAACATACCAACCATCCGCAGCCGGTTTTCGGTCCTGCGGAACCAAGAGAGAGTGTGAGAGCGCTGTGAATAGCAAACGACCAGTAAATCTCGATCTCGGCAAGTTCCATTTCCCGCTGCCTGCCATCACGTCGATCCTGCATCGTATCAGCGGCATCATCATTTTTGTTGGTGTTGCCTTCCTGTTGTACGGCCTGGATCTCTCCCTGTCCGGAGAAGATGGTTTCGCCCGGGTGAGCGAACTGCTGGACAGCTTCCTGGCGAAGCTGATTATCTGGGGCATCCTGTCTGCTCTGTTGTACCACCTGGTTGCGGGCATTAAGCACCTGCTGATGGATATGGGTATTGCAGAAGAGCTTGAGAGCGGTCGCCTCGCCGCGAAGATCACTGTTGTGGTTTCCATTGTTCTCATCATTCTGGCAGGAGTCTGGGTATGGTAAGCAGCGTAACTAACCTCGGCCGCAGTGGCGTTTTTGATTGGCTGATCCAGCGTGTCACTGCCTACGTACTGGCTATTTACACAGTGTTTCTGCTGGGCTTCATGGTGATGACAGACATCAACTACGAAACCTGGAGCGCGCTGTTCGACCAGACCTGGTTCCGTATTTTTACCCTGTTGGCACTGCTTTCCCTGGGTGCCCATGCATGGGTTGGTCTCTGGACTGTGACGACTGATTATCTCAAATCCATGGCGCCCCGTTTCCTTGTTCAGGCGCTGTGCGGTCTGACCATGTTTGTGTACCTGATCTGGGGCATTCAGATTCTTTGGGGGCTTTAATCGATGGCTAACATCAAGACCATGTCTTACGACGCGATTGTTATCGGTGGCGGCGGTGCCGGTATGCGAGCCGCCCTGCAGTTGACCGAGACTGGCGTCAAAACTGCGTGTATCACAAAAGTATTTCCGACCCGTTCGCACACCGTGTCCGCCCAGGGCGGTATTACCTGTGCGATCGCAAGTGCCGATCCCAACGATGACTGGCGTTGGCACATGTACGATACCGTCAAGGGTTCCGACTATATCGGTGACCAGGACGCCATCGAATACATGTGTTCTGTGGGCCCCCAGGCAGTATTCGAACTGGAGCACATGGGTCTCCCGTTCTCCCGCACCGAGCAGGGCCGTATCTACCAGCGCCCGTTCGGCGGGCAGTCCAAGGGTCCGGATAACCCCACCCAGGCCGCTCGTACCTGTGCTGCTGCGGACCGTACCGGTCACGCCTTGCTGCACACCCTTTATCAGGCCAACCTGAAGGGCGGTACCACCTTCCTTAATGAGTGGTATGCGGTTGATCTGGTCAAGAACAGCAAGGATGAAGTGGTTGGTGTTGTAGCCATCGAGATCGAAACCGGTGAAGTGGCGTACATCAAATCCAAGGCCACTGTCCTTGCCACCGGCGGTGCTGGTCGTATTTATGCCTCCACCACCAATGCGATGATCAATACCGGTGACGGTATTGGCATGGCGCTGCGAGCCGGCTTCCCGGTGCAGGATATGGAAATGTGGCAGTTCCACCCGACCGGTATCCACGGCGCTGGCACACTGGTTACTGAAGGTTGTCGGGGTGAGGGTGGTTACCTGATCAACTCCGAGGGTGAGCGCTTCATGGAGCGTTATGCTCCGAACGCCAAAGACCTCGCTGGCCGTGATGTGGTTGCACGCTCCATGGTTCTGGAAATCCTGGAAGGCCGTGGTTGTGGTCCCGAGAAGGATCACGTATTGCTGAAGCTGGATCACCTGGGCGAAGAAACCCTGAACCTGCGCCTCCCGGGCATTTGTGAGCTGTCCCGTACCTTTGCGCACGTTGATCCGGTGAAAGAGCCGATCCCGGTCGTTCCGACCTGTCACTACATGATGGGTGGTGTTCCCACCAACGTAGGTGGTCAGGCACTGACTCAAGATGAAAACGGCAACGATAAACCGATTCCCGGCCTGTTTGCCTGCGGTGAGGCTGCCTGTGTATCGGTACACGGCGCCAACCGTCTGGGTGGTAACTCTCTGCTGGATCTGGTGGTCTTCGGTCGTGCGGCTGGCCTGCACATTGAAGAGCAGCTGCGCGGCGGTTTCGAGGTTGATGGTGCCAGCGAGGAAGATATCAAACGCGCCATGGCCCGTCTGGAGCGTCTGGATAGTGCTTCCGAAGGCGAAGATGTGGCCAAGGTCCGTAAGGATCTGCAGAACTGCATGCAGCTCTACTTCGGCGTGTTCCGCGATGGCGACAGCATGGAGAAGGGTATCAAGCTGCTGGAGGAAATCGGCGAGCGTGTACGCAAAACCAAGTTGGCCGATACCAGCAAGGCATTCAACACCGCGCGTATTGAAGCGCTCGAGCTGGATAACCTGTACGAAGTTGCATACGCCACCGCCAAGTCTGCGATCGAGCGTAAGGAAAGTCGCGGTGCCCACGCCCGTAACGACTTCACTGAGCGTGACGACGAGAACTGGCTCAAGCACTCCATGTACTTCCCGCTGGACAAGCGTGTTGGCAAGCGTGACGTGAACTTTGCACCGAAAACGGTTCCGACTTTCCAGCCGAAAGTCCGGACCTACTAAGGGGGTATCCTGAAAATGTTGGTAAGCCTGTATCGCTACAATCCGGAAACCGATAATGCCCCTTACATGCAGGATGTAGAGGTTGAGATTCCGGAAGGTAAAGACCTGATGGTCCTTGATGTTCTGAATCTGGTGAAGGAGAGGGATCCTTCCATGAGCTATCGCCGTTCCTGTCGGGAAGGTGTCTGTGGCTCTGATGGTATGAACATGAATGGCAAGAACGGCCTGGCTTGTATCACTCCGGTGTCGGATGTGGTCAAGAACAACAAGCTGGTTCTGCGCCCGCTGCCTGGTTTGCCGGTGATCCGGGACCTGGTGGTCGACATGAGCCTGTTCTACAAGCAGTATGAAAAGGTGATGCCGTACCTGGTGAATGACACCCCGGCACCCGCCATTGAGCGCCTGCAGTCTCCGGAAGATCGTGAGAAGCTGGACGGCCTGTACGAGTGTATTCTCTGTGCCTGCTGTTCCACGTCCTGCCCGTCGTTCTGGTGGAATCCGGACAAATTCATCGGCCCGGCTGGCCTGCTGCAGGCCTATCGCTTCCTTGCGGATAGCCGTGATACCGCACAGGCGGAGCGTCTGGCCAATCTGGATGACCCGTTCAGCGTCTTCCGCTGTCGGGGTATCATGAACTGTGTCAGTGTATGTCCGAAAGGCCTGAACCCCACGAAGGCAATTGGCCACATTCGGAACCTGTTGCTGCAGCGCGCTACCTGAGCGCAAATTCTGTAGCACCAGCTATACTGGTGTTTCGGCACCAGTTTAGTACCCCGAAGGCCTCGCATTACGCGGGGCCTTCAACCAAAGGCTTATAGTCAAAGGTCTTAATGGAGTGCAAACTTAGGCCCGCTGCTTCGGTTGACTTATCCAGGATGCCGGGCAGTGTTGCCGAGTATAAAAAATCACTGGGGACGGAAAACATCCTTGCTGGGTGTGGTGGCCAAAGTCATGCCGTAATAACCCGTATTGACTGTGAATTACCCCTGGCCGACCATACCGGCTCCCCCGCACCAGCCCAAGGTGAGCTATTCAAAATGCACGAAAGCATCATGGAGCAGTTATGGCAGACTTCCCACCTGCAAGGTGGCAATCTGGCCTATGTTGAACAGCTTTTTGAAACCTACCTGACAGACCCCAACGCCGTTCCTGAAGAGTGGCGAAGCTACTTCGACAAGCTTCCCAGTGTTGATGGCTATCATGGCCGCGACATTGTCCACTCAACCATCCGCGAACAGTTTGAGCATATCTCCCGCAATCAGCGTTTCCTGGCCAGCAGTGGCGTACCCGCCAGTGCCACCTCAGATGCCGATAAAAAGCAGATTCGTGTTCTTCAGCTGATCAATGCGTTCCGTTTCCGCGGACATCAGGAATCCAAGCTTGACCCTCTGGGTGTCTGGCAGCGTGAGTCTGTTGAAGATCTCGAGCCGTCTTTCCACGAGTTGGGCGAGTCGGATCTTGATCTGGAATTCCAGACCGGTTCACTGAACTTCGGTTCCGAAACGATGAAGCTCGGCGACATCGTGCAGGGCCTGCGCCAGACTTATTGCGAAAGCATCGGTGCTGAGTACATGCACGTGGTAGATACTCGCATCAAGCGTTGGTTTCAGCAGCGTATGGAGCCTGTGCGCTCGCGCCCTGAGTACGAAGCTCAGACCCGCAAGCATATCCTGGAGCGTCTGACAGCTGCCGAGGGCCTGGAAAAGTACCTTGGCTCCCGCTATCCGGGTGTAAAACGCTTTGGTCTGGAAGGTGGCGAGAGCCTGATTCCATGTCTGGATGAACTGATTCAGCGAGCAGGCTCATACGGCGCCAAGGAAATTGTTCTGGGGATGGCCCACCGTGGCCGCCTCAACGTGCTGGTTAATACTCTCGGCAAAAACCCGAAAGAATTGTTTGATGAATTTGAGGGCAAGAAGCTCGCAGATTCAGGCTCCGGTGATGTGAAATATCACCAGGGTTTCTCTTCCAACGTGATGACACCCGGTGGCGAAGTCCATCTGGCCATGGCGTTTAACCCGTCGCACCTGGAAATTGTATCTCCTGTGGTGGTGGGCTCTGTACGCGCCCGTCAGGATCGCCGTGGCGATACCGACGGCAGCAAGGTTGTGCCAATTGTCATGCACGGTGACGCAGCGTTTGCGGGTCAGGGTGTTGTGATGGAAACCTTCCAGATGTCCCAGACCCGGGGCTTCGGCGTGGGTGGTACCATTCACATCGTGATCAACAACCAGGTTGGTTTTACCACTAGCCGGCAGGAAGATGCGCGTTCGACTGAATACTGCACAGACGTCGCCAAAATGGTTCAGGCGCCGATTCTGCATGTAAACGCAGACGATCCTGAAGCGGTGATGTTTGTTACCCAGATGGCCATGGATTACCGCAACGAATTCAAGCGGGATGTGGTCATTGATCTGGTGTGCTACCGCCGCCGCGGTCACAACGAAGCCGATGAGCCGGCGGCTACCCAGCCGCTCATGTATGAAAAGATCCGCAAGCTCAAGACCACCCGCAATCTGTACGCAGACCAGTTGGTTGAAGCTGGCGTGATTACTGAAGAAGAAGCCAAGCAGATGGAGACCGACTACCGCGACGCGCTCGATAAGGGCGATCACGTGGTCAAATCGCTGGTCAAAGAGCCCAACAAAGAGCTGTATGTGGATTGGGCTCCGTACCTTGGTCATGAGTGGACTGCCAAGTGCAAGACCAGTGTGGCTCTGAAGACCATCCAGAAGCTGGGCAAGAAGATTACCGAGGTGCCTGAAGGCTTCAGCATTCAGCGTCAGGTTTCCAAGATCGTCAATGACCGCGAAAAGATGACGGCCGGCGCACTCTCACTGAACTGGGGCTACGGTGAGATGATGGCTTATGCCACCTTGCTGAATGAAGGTCACCCGATCCGCCTGACCGGTCAGGACGTGGGGCGGGGCACTTTCTCCCACCGCCACGCTGTTCTGCATAACCAGAAAGACGGGTCTACCCATATTTCCCTGCAGAACCTGAAAGACGAACAGCCCAAGTTCGATATCTATGACTCGCTGCTTTCCGAAGAAGCGGTTATGGCATTCGAATATGGCTATTCCACCACCACGCCGGACGCACTGATTGTCTGGGAGGCCCAGTTCGGTGATTTTGCCAACGGCGCCCAGGTGGTTATTGATCAGTTCCTGACCAGCGGGGAGCACAAGTGGGGCCGTTTGTGTGGCCTGACGCTGCTGCTGCCCCATGGTTATGAAGGCCAGGGACCGGAGCACAGTTCAGCCCGTCTGGAGCGCTTCCTGCAGTTGTGTGCGGAGCACAACATCCAGGTGTGCGTGCCCACTACGCCATCCCAGGTATTCCACATGCTTCGTCGGCAGGTCAAGCGCCCGCTGCGTAAGCCGCTTGTGGCTATTACCCCCAAGAGTCTGTTGCGTCATAAAGAAGCCATTTCCGGCCTCGATGATCTGACCTCCGGTACCTTCCAGACCGTTCTGCCCGAGAAGGAGCCCTCTGATCCCAAGAAGGTGTCCCGACTGATTATGTGCAGCGGCAAGGTCTATTATGACCTTCTGGAGAAGAAAAAGGCGGATGAACGAGACGACGTCGCCATTGTCCGGATTGAGCAGCTGTACCCGTTCCCCGGTGATGATCTGGACGAGCTCCTGGCCCAGTACCCCAAGCTCAAGCATGTGGTGTGGTGTCAGGAAGAGCCGATGAACCAGGGTGCCTGGTACTGCAGTCAGCATCATATGCGTAACGCGCTGCAGCGCCTGAACCCCAAGTTATACCTTCAGTATGCCGGTCGTGAGGCTTCTGCTGCTCCTGCCTGTGGACACATGTCTGTTCACATCGAAGAGCAAAAGAAACTGGTTAACGACGCGTTTGAAATCTGACGAGCTACCGAACTAAGGATCCGTAATGTCAACAGAGATTAAAGCCCCCGTTTTCCCTGAGTCGGTCGCCGAAGGCACCGTCGCGACCTGGCACAAGCAGCCCGGTGAGGCATGCTCCCGTGACGAGCTGATTGTCGATATCGAGACCGACAAGGTTGTGCTCGAAGTGGTTGCGCCTGCTGATGGTGTGATCGAAGAAATTCTCAAGGGCGAAGGCGACACCTGCGAAAGCGGTGAGGTGATCGGCAAATTCAAGGAAGGCGCTGCGGGTGAATCCAAGCCGGCAGAGAGCAAGCCTGAAGCCAAGGCTGAGGCGCCGAAAGAAGAAGCCCCGGCTGCAACTTCCGGCGACACCATCCTGAGCCCGGCTGCCCGTAAGCTGGCCGAAGAAAATAACGTTGACCCGGCCTCCGTCAAGGGCACTGGCAAAGACGGCCGTGTGACGAAAGAAGACGTGCAGAACTTTGTGGACAGCAGCAAGTCCTCCGGTGGTGCCGCTGCCAAGCCGGCAGCCATGCCTGAGGTAAATGTTGCCCAGGGTGAGCGTCCGGAGAAGCGTGTTCCGATGACTCGCCTGCGCGCCAGTATTGCCAAGCGTCTGGTGGATGCCCAGCAGACAGCGGCCATGCTGACCACGTTCAACGAAGTGAACATGGCGCCCATCATGGAGCTGCGCAAGCAGTACCAGGACAGCTTTGTGAAGCGCCACGGCATCAAGCTGGGCTTCATGTCGTTCTTCACCAAGGCTGCCACCGAAGCCCTCAAGCGCTTCCCGGCGGTAAATGCCTCGATCGACGGCAACGACATGGTGTACCACGGTTATCAGGATATTGGTGTTGCCGTATCCACGGATCGCGGCCTGGTGGTTCCGGTACTTCGTGATTCCGACGCCATGGGCCTGGCTGATATCGAGAAGAAGATTGTCGAGTACGGTACCAAGGCGAAGGAAGGCAAGCTGGCCATCGAAGACATGACTGGCGGCACCTTCACCATCACCAACGGTGGTATCTTCGGTTCACTGATCTCCACGCCGATCCTGAATCCGCCGCAGACCGCTATTCTGGGCATGCACAAGATCCAGGAGCGCCCGATGGCGGTGAATGGCAAGGTCGAGATCCTGCCGATGATGTACCTGGCGCTGTCATACGATCATCGTATGATCGACGGTAAGGAAGCGGTGCAGTTCCTGGTTGCGATCAAGGAAATGCTGGAAGACCCGGCCCGTATCCTGCTGGACGTGTAAGCTGACACTCAACGAATTCGATAACAGGAAAGATTATGTCCGATAAGTTCGATGTTATTGTCATTGGTGCCGGCCCCGGCGGTTACGTTGCAGCTATCAAGGCGGCCCAGCTTGGCCTGAAAACGGCCTGTGTGGAGTCCTGGACAAGCAAAGACGGTAAAAGCCAGGTTCTGGGCGGCACCTGCCTGAACGTGGGCTGTATTCCGTCCAAAGCACTGCTTGAGGTGACTCACAAATTTGAGGAAGCCAGCCACGATTATGAGTCCATGGGTATCATGACCAAGGGTGTTGATATCGATGTGGCGAAGATGATGGAGCGCAAGTCCGGCATCGTACAGCAACTGACTGGCGGTATTGCCGGCCTGTTCAAGGCTAACGGCGTAACTTCCATTCACGGTCACGGCAAGCTACTGGCTGGTCGCAAGGTGGAAGTTACCGACAAAGATGGCAAGACCAAGACCTACGAAGCCGACAACGTTATTCTGGCGACGGGTTCCAAGCCGATCGAGATTCCGCCTGCACCGTTTGACGGCGAGTATATCGTCGATTCCGAGGGCGCGCTGGAGTTCACTGAAGTACCCAAGCGCCTTGGCGTTATTGGTGCCGGTGTGATTGGTCTTGAGCTTGGCAGCGTTTGGGCCCGCCTGGGTTCAGAAGTGACTGTCCTTGAAGCTCAGGACAGCTTCCTCCCGGCGGTGGACCAGCAGGTCGCCAAGGATGCGCTCAAGCAGTTCAAGAAGCAGGGGCTGAACATCATCACCGGTGCCCGCATGACCGGTGCTGAGGTCAAGCGCAAGCTGGTGAACGTCAGCTACGAAGATTCCAAGGGCAAGCAGGAAGCGAAGTTCGACAAGCTGATCGTTGCCGTTGGCCGTCGCCCGTACACCGACGGCGCCCTGGCCGAGGATTCCGGCGTGACCATGGACGAGCGCGGCTTCATTTTTGTGGACGACAACTGCAAAACCGAAGCGCCGGGTGTCTGGGCGGTAGGTGACATCGTTCGTGGCCCGATGCTGGCGCACAAAGCGTCTGAAGAGGGCGTGATGGTTGCCGAACGCATTGCCGGTCATAAGCCGCAGGTCAACTACGACTGCATCCCGAACGTGATCTACACCTTCCCGGAAGTGGCTTGGGTCGGCAAGACCGAAGAGCAACTGAAGGCCGAAGGTGAAGAATACAACGTAGGCAGCTTCCCGTTTGCGGCCAACGGCCGAGCCATGGCGGCGAATGCGGCCGCCGGTATGGTCAAGATCATCGCAGACGCGAAGACGGATCGTATCCTGGGCTTTCACGTTGTTGGTCCTCAGGCGTCTGAAATCGTTGCCCAGGGCGTCATTGCCATGGAATTCGGTTCCAGTGCAGAAGATCTGGCCCTGACCTGCTTTGCGCATCCGACTCTGTCAGAGTCAGTGCACGAGGCGGCCCTGGCTGTTGCTGGCGGTGCGATTCACGTCGCCAACCGTCGCAAGAAGAAGTAACGCAACACCGGAATCGGGGCGCCAATGTCGGCGCCCCGCTGCCATCATAAAGGCAGCTTTCTGTGTGCGTAACCGGCGGGTTCAGGCGATCCCTTGCCCGCCAGAACGAATTCGCGATTGGTATGCCAAGGGCGGTGTGCCAGCGGGTTCATTTCCGTACGTGGTTATCCTCCATCAATAGACGGGACATTAACTATGAATTTGCATGAATATCAGGGCAAGCAGCTTTTCGCTGAGTATGGCCTGCCAGTATCCCAGGGCATTGCCTGCGATACGCCTCAAGAAGCTGTTGACGCTGCCACTGAAATTGGCGGTGACGCATGGGTTGTCAAGGCTCAGGTTCACGCCGGTGGCCGCGGTAAGGCCGGCGGTGTAAAGCTGGTCAAGAACAAGGAAGACATCCGTGAGTTCGCCCAGAAGTGGTTGGGCCAGAACCTGGTAACCTACCAGACTGACGAGAATGGCCAGCCGGTAAGCAAGATTCTGGTTGAATCCCTGACAGACATCGATCAGGAACTGTATCTGGGTGCGGTGGTTGACCGTGGCACCCGCCGTATCGTTTTCATGGCCTCCACCGAGGGTGGCGTGGAAATCGAGAAGGTTGCTGAAGAGACTCCCGAGAAAATCCTGAAAGCCGAAATCGATCCGCTGGTAGGCGCTCAGCCGTACCAGGGCCGCGAGCTGGCATTCAAACTGGGTCTGGAAGGCAAGCAGATTGGTCAGTTCACCAAGATTTTCCTGGGCCTGGCCAAGCTGTTTGAAGAGCGCGATCTGGCGCTGGTAGAGATCAACCCGCTGGTGATCACTCCGGCTGGCGACCTGCACTGTCTGGACGCCAAGATCGGCATCGACGGTAATGCGCTTTACCGTCAGAAGAAAATCCACGAAATGCGTGATCCTTCCCAGGAAGATGCTCGCGAAGCCGAAGCGGCCAAGTGGGAACTGAACTACGTAGCGCTGGAAGGCAACATCGGTTGTATGGTTAACGGTGCTGGCCTCGCCATGGGTACCATGGACATCATCAAGCTGTCTGGCGGCCAGCCCGCTAACTTCCTGGACGTAGGTGGCGGCGCGACCAAAGAGCGCGTTTCCGAAGCGTTCAAGATCATCCTGTCTGACGACGCTGTGCAGGCCGTTCTGGTCAACATCTTCGGCGGCATCGTGCGTTGCGACATGATTGCTGAAGGCATCATCGGTGCGGTCAAGGAAGTGGGCGTTAAAGTGCCGGTTGTGGTTCGTCTCGAAGGCAACAATGCCGAACTGGGCACCAAGGTGCTCAAGGACAGCGGCCTGAACATTATCGCCGCTACCAGTCTGGCGGACGCCGCAGAGCAAGTCGTTAAAGCCGCAGGGGGTAAATAATGAGCATCCTGATCAACAAAGACACCAAGGTTATCTGCCAGGGCTTTACCGGCGCACAGGGTACCTTCCACTCTGAGCAGGCCATTGCCTACGGTACCAAGATGGTCGGTGGTGTCAGCCCCGGTAAGGGCGGCACTGAGCATCTGGGCTTGCCGGTTTTCAACACTGTACGTGAAGCGGTAGAGAAGACCGGTGCAGAAGCGACCGTCATCTATGTTCCGGCTCCGTTCTGTAAGGACGCCATCATCGAAGCGGCCGATGCCGGCATTCAGCTGATCGTTTGTATCACTGAAGGTATCCCGACCATCGACATGCTGTACGCCAAAGAATACGTTGATCGTAAAGGCGTTCGCATGATCGGCCCCAACTGCCCAGGTGTGATCACTCCGGACGAGTGCAAGATCGGCATCATGCCGGGCCATATCCACAAGAAGGGTAAGGTTGGTATCGTATCCCGCTCCGGCACCCTGACCTACGAAGCGGTCAAGCAGACCACTGACTTCGGCTATGGTCAGTCTACTTGTATCGGTATCGGCGGCGATCCGATTCCTGGCTCCAACTTCATCGACATTCTGAAGCTGCTGCAGGAAGATCCGGAAACCGAAGCCATCGTGATGATCGGTGAAATCGGTGGTACTGCCGAGGAAGAAGCGGCTGCGTTCATCAAAGAGAACGTCACCAAGCCTGTGGTTTCCTACATTGCCGGTGTCACTGCACCTCCTGGCAAGCGTATGGGCCATGCTGGCGCCATCATTTCTGGTGGTAAGGGTACTGCAGATGAGAAGTTTGCCGCCCTGGAAGATGCCGGCGTTAAAACCGTGCGCAGCCTGGCCGAAATCGGCAAGGCCCTGAAGGAAGTGACTGGCTGGTAAGCCCGCCATAACCTTCACCAAAACCCCCGGGTTCGCGAGAATTCCGGGGGTTTTGCGTTATGGCGCCGGTGTTTTATATCGCTTTGCTTAACGCAGCGAGGTGTAAAGACTATAATGCCCGGTCAGCCTGATTTCCTCAGCCACCTCCGGTGGTGAAACCAGGCGCCTAATAAACAGAAATAAGGAGTTCGTGCTTTGAGTTCTGTAGATTCCCAGCAAAGGGTTTTGTCCGGTATGCGACCGACCGGCAAGCTTCACCTCGGCCACTATCACGGTGTGCTGAAAAACTGGGTGAAACTCCAGCACGAGTATGAGTGCTTCTTCTTCGTGGCAGACTGGCATGCCCTGACCACGCAATATGATGACACTTCCGGCATTCAGCAAAGCGTGTGGGACATGGTTATCGACTGGTTGGCGGCAGGCGTTAACCCGGGGTCGTCGACGATGTTCATTCAGTCTCAAGTGCCGGAGCATGCGGAACTGCACCTGTTGCTCTCGATGATTACGCCGCTGGGCTGGCTGGAGCGCATTCCTACCTACAAAGATCAGCAGGAGAAGCTGCGTGAGAAAGATCTGGCAACCTACGGGTTCCTGGGTTATCCGCTGCTTCAGACTGCCGATATCCTGATGTACCGTGCGGGTAAGGTGCCGGTTGGAGCGGATCAGGTATCTCATGTGGAAATTACCCGTGAGATCGCCCGCCGGTTTAACCACATTTATGGTCGCGAGCCTGGCTTTGAAGAACAGGCTGAGGCAGCCATCGTGAAGATGGGTAAGAAAAACGCCAAACTCTACCGCAACCTGAAGAAACGCTATCAGGAAGAGGGCAACATGGAGGCCCTGGAAACCGCACGGGCACTGCTGAAAGAGCAGCAGAACATTTCCCTGGGTGACCGGGAGCGGTTGTACGGCTATATCGAAGGCGGCGGCAAGGTAATCCTGCCAGAGCCCCAGCCGTTGTTGACGCCGGAATCGAAAATGCCGGGCCTGGATGGACAGAAGATGTCCAAGTCCTATAACAACTACATCGGCCTGCGGGAAGAGCCTGACAGCGTTTCCCAGAAAATCCGCACCATGCAGACAGACCCTCAGCGGGTGCGCCGGACCGATCCGGGTGACCCGGAGAAATGTCCGGTCTGGAGTATGCATAAGGTGTACTCAGACGCCGAGACCTGTGAGTGGGTACAGCAAGGCTGTCGCAGCGCTGGCATTGGTTGCCTGGATTGCAAAAAGCCGTTGATCGATGCAGTGATTGAAGAGCAGCGGCCGCTTCACGAGCGGGCCCGGGATTATGAGAAAAACCCGGATGTGGTTCGGTCCATTCTGGAAGAAGGCCGCGAACACGCGCGGGATGCGGCTCGCGACACCCTGGAAGAAGTTCGCGCTGCCATGGGCCTCAGCTACCGCTGAGTTTACCCGGTAGCCACTGCCAACGGCTGGAGAGGCCATGACCGACGAGACTGACGAGTTGACACACGCCCCGGCTGAGGCCGGCGAGCAGGTGCCTCTGGCTCTGGTTTCCGGCAAGCCGTTGGTGGATATCCCCAAGGATCTCTACATTCCTCCCGATGCCCTGGCGGTGTTTCTGGAGGCTTTCGAGGGTCCCCTTGATTTGCTGCTGTATCTGATACGCCGGCAAAACATGAACATCCTTGATATTGACGTGAGTGAAATTACCCGCCAGTACATGGACTACATCGGCGCAGTTGAAGCCATGCGCTTTGAACTGGCGGCCGAATACCTGGTGATGGCGGCCACGCTGGCAGAGATAAAATCCCGAATGCTGCTGCCCCGCCATGAAACAGACGATGACGAGGAGCTGGACCCCAGGGCGGAGCTGATTCGCCGGTTGCAGCAGTACGAGCGGTTCAAGAAGGCTGCCGAAGATATCGATGAAATGCCGCGTATGGAGCGTGACATTTTTGCAGCGTCAGCTGCCTTACCGAAGCTGCCTTCGTCTCAGCCCCACCCGGAAGTGGATATGAAAGAGCTTTTGTTGGCTTTGCATGGCGTGCTGAAACGGGCGGATCTATTCACCAGTCACCATGTTGAAAAAGAGCGGCTGTCGACCCGCGAGCGAATGTCTCACATTCTCTCAGTGCTTCAGGGCGACCGGTTTGTCACGTTTGAAAGCCTGTTTACCATTGAGGAAGGGCGGCTGGGTGTGGTGGTGACGTTCCTCGCAACGCTCGAACTGGTGAAAGAGCAGCTGATTGAAATTGTACAGGCAGAGGTGCTGGGCCCGATTCACGTGCGTGCCCGGGCTGCCAGCTAGGTGAAGGCCAGATTATGAACGAAGACCATCTTGCGCGTGTTCAGGCGATTGCCGAAGCAGCCCTGCTGGCGGCTGGAAAGCCCCTGTCGCTGGAACAGCTCAGAGAATTGTTTGTGGAAGACGAGCGGCCATCCCGCCAGGTGATGGAGCACGTGCTGGTGCAGCTGGACAAAGCCTGCGAGGGGCGAGGTTTTGAGTTGAAGAAGGTGGCCAGCGGTTACCGCCTGCAGGTGAGGGAAGAGCTGGCACCCTGGGTTGGACGCTTGTTCGAGGAAAAACCCCAGCGGTATTCCCGGGCACTGCTCGAAACCCTGGCCCTGATTGCCTATCGGCAGCCAATCACCCGGGGTGAAATTGAAGATATTCGCGGTGTTACGGTAAGCAGCAATATCATTCGTACCCTGCTTGAGCGAGAGTGGGTAAGGGTTGTTGGACATCGTGACGTGCCGGGTCGCCCTGCAATGTACGCCACCACCCGACAGTTTCTGGATTACTTTAACCTGACAGGGCTGGATGAACTGCCACCGCTGTCTGAGGTTCGTGATCTCGAGGAAATTGGCCGGGAGATCGAACGAAACATACAGGGGGAGATTCAGTTTGAATCATCCCAAAATGACAGCAGTGACGACCCCGGACAACCCGGAGACAACCAGACTGCTGAATCGGAACAGACACTTCACTGATGTCAAAAGACATCGGTTAATCGGTAAGGACGTATTACATGGCGGCATCTAGCCCCGGAAAACAAGGCCCTGGAAAACCAGGTTCCAGAACCCGAGCATCTCAGGGCGATAAGGCTCTGTCGGCGGGCCCTGAACGCATTCAGAAACTGCTTGCAAGAGCGGGTGTTGGGTCTCGCCGGGAGATTGAAGGGTGGATGGAATCCGGGCGTTTACAGGTTAACGGCCAGCCGGCGGAGCCGGGACAGAAAGCCACTACGGACGACCGTTTCGAGCTGGATGGAAAGCAGCTGGATGTGTCAGCTGCCGCCCAGGTAGTTCGCAGGGTGCTGATCTACAACAAGCCCGAGGGCGAAGTCACCACCCGGAAAGATCCGGAGGGCAGGCCTACGGTATTTGACCGCTTGCCACGCCTGAAAGACCAGCGCTGGATCGCCATCGGGCGGTTGGACATCAATACCACCGGGCTGGTGTTGTTCACAACTGACGGTGAGCTTGCCAACCGGTTGATGCACCCGTCGAGCCAGATTGACAGGGAATATGCCGTGCGGGTATTTGGTGAGGTAGACGACGCCATGCAGCAGCGTTTGCTGGAAGGTGTGTTGCTGGATGACGGCATGGCCAAGTTCTCCGACCTGGCACCCGCTGGCGGCAGCGGCATCAACCAGTGGTTCCACGTGACCCTGATGGAAGGACGGAACCGGGAAGTCAGGCGCCTGTGGGAGTCCCAGGGGGTTAGGGTCAGCAGGCTCAAGCGGGTGCGCTATGGGCCAATTTTCTTGCCAAGCCGCCTTACCCTGGGCAAGTGGGAAGAACTGGATCAGAAAGGTGTGGATGCCCTGAGCAAGGCAGTTGGGCTGTCGGCAGTGGATATTCCGCAAAAGACGCCCGGTGAGCAGGCGGCTCATGATCGCAGGCGACGAAAAAGTCCCGGAAAGTCTCTGCAGCGTGCCCGCAAGGGAACCTGGCAGGTCAGCGACGCTGCGCCCGCCAAGCCAAAGCGCGATGACCGCAAAGCAAGGTCAGGCGCAAAGAAGCCGGCTCGGAACAATCGGGGCGAATAAGCCCCCCGATTGTCGCTCAGGAAATACTGGCGAAAACGCGGGTGCAGTTGCGGCCCTGCGCTTTCGCCCGATATAACGCTTCGTCCGCCCGTGCCAGCCACTGCTCCGGCGCCTCGTCTGCAAGGTGGGTTGCCACACCGCAGCTGCCGGTAACCGTCAGCGGGGTCTCACCACCATCCACCCGAATACTTTCGATCGCCAGACGAATGCGCTCGGCTACCTCCCGTGCTTCCTGCTCGCTGGTGTGAGGCAGTAATACCGCAAATTCTTCCCCGCCAAATCGATACACTGTGTCTGAATTTCGAATGGCTTGTTCCAGCTTCTCTGCGGTTCTGGTCAGGATATGATCCCCAACCACGTGCCCGTGATTGTCATTGATCAGTTTGAAGTGGTCCAGGTCGCACAGGATGAGGCTCCAGGGCGCGCCATGCCGGTCGGCCAGAGCGCTTGCCCGCAGCAGGGCTTCGTCAAGGGCTCGTTTGTTGCCAATGCCGGTCAGTGCGTCGGTCAACGCGGCTTGCTCAATGGCGATGAACTGGCAGGCATTGCGCAGTGGGCAGATGGCTGCCGAGAGCATCATCTCCAGGCCAGTAAGTTCTTCGTCTGTAAACTTTTGCCGGCGATGAAAGGCGAGCGTGCCATAGTAACTACCTTCCAACGTGAGGCGGTATTCGCAGCGATGGGGCCCACCCATACCGGTTGAGAACACAAAATCCTGCCGGGCAATCCGATGCCGGTAATTGAGGGCATCAAACGGGATGGTTTGTGCAATTTCCTCTGCGATGATGCCTAGTTGGGTTTCCAGTGACAGGGTGGTAGACAGCCGTTTTGCCATCTTGGTAAGAACATCAGGGGACTGGTTCCAGTCATGAAACGACTGCTTCAGGGCGGCCAGCCTGGCCGGCTGCGTCTTTGACGGCTGAATCGAAGTCAGGTTTTTCACAATGGCTCGCTCTGCTTCTGGAAACGGGTATGGTTACAGCCTTATGAGCATGAACTGTGCCATTGAAAATAAAGGCATAATAAACAATGGAATATAATGTTTTCTTTATTCCGTTTTGAGGATTTGGGCGGGGTGATTGTCCGAAAGCGCCATTTTTCCGGCAGGGCATTGCCGCTGGTGCAAAACCTGCAATCAAAATGTCAGACAAGGGGTGGGGCTGGCCGGAGGCTGTGATAAACTTCTGCGCTTGACCATGTCCTGTCATAACAAGAGAGCATCAGGTTTATGAGATTTCAGGCACCGGAGAGCCTTTCAGAGCAAATCGCGCAGCATATCGGCCAACGGATCATCATTCGTGATCTCAAGCCGGGGGAGCGGATTCAAGAGCTGAAAGTGGCCGGTGAGCTGAACGTCAGCCGTGGCTCGGTGCGCGAAGCGTTGCTCATTCTTGAGCGTCGGCACCTGGTGGAAATCTTTCCACGCCGGGGGGCGGTGGTGTCTGATCTGACGCCGGATTCGGTTAACGCGCTCTACGATATCTACATTGATCTGCTGTGCATGCTCGGTCGCAAGGTGCTTGAGCGCTGGTCTGGTTCCGAGCTTGGTGGTGTGATGAGCCAGGTCAAGGAAATGCAGGCGGTGATTGATGCTCTCAATTCCAATGCGACTGACGCGGCGGAGCAGGTGATCGATGCCGGCTTCGGCGTTATGCGTTACGCTTTCCGACTGGTTGAAAATCCGTTTCTTGAGGAAACACTCGAAAACTTTCGGCCCGCCATCAGTCGTACCTATTACGTCGCCCTTGAGCATTTCAGAAGCGAGATCGCCGAAACCGGCACTTTCTTCCGGCATCTGGCGGATGCGGCGGTTAAGGGCGATTCGGCGCTCCTGGAGCGGGTTATCCAGGATTTCGGTGAACACCAGAGAGCACAGGTTTTGAGCATTCTCACGGAGGAGAACGCCTGATATGAGGCTCAAGTCCATCAAGCTGGCTGGCTTCAAGTCGTTTGTTGATCCCACTACGGTGCCATTCCCATCCAACATGACGGCGGTGGTGGGGCCTAATGGTTGTGGCAAGTCCAACATCATTGACGCCGTGCGCTGGGTGATGGGCGAAAGCTCCGCCAAGTATCTGCGCGGCGAGTCCATGACGGATGTCATCTTTAACGGCTCCAGTGCCCGCAAGCCTGTCGGCCAGGCGTCTATTGAGCTGGTGTTTGACAACAGTGACGGCACCGCGCCTGGTGAATTCGTCAAGTTCAACGAAATTTCGGTCAAGCGCCGGGTGTCACGGGAGGGCCAGTCAGAATACTTTCTGAACGGCGCCAAGTGCCGCCGCCGGGACATCACCGATCTGTTTCTCGGCACCGGCCTCGGCCCGCGCAGCTATGCGATTATTGAGCAGGGCATGATTTCCCGGTTGATTGGGGCCAAGCCGGAAGAATTGCGGGTTTATATTGAGGAAGCCGCCGGGATCTCGAAGTACAAGGAACGGCGGCGCGAGACCGAGAACCGGATCAAGCGCACCCAGGAGAACCTGGAACGGCTTACCGACCTCCGCGAAGAGCTGGGGCGCCAGTTGCAGCATCTGGAGCGGCAGGCGGCCGCGGCCGAGAAGTATAAGGCCTATAAGCAGGAAGAACGGCAGAAAAAGGCAGAGCTCACCGTGCTGCGATGGCAGGCGCTGGATAATGACTTACAGTCCTGGCGTGGAAAGATTCGGGATACCGAGCTCGAGCTGGAAAAACTGCTGACCGAACGGGTTAATCTGGAAACCTCCCTGGAATCGCTTCGGGAAGACCACCACGAACGCACCGAACATTTCAATCGGGCCCAGGCACGCTACTACGAAGCCGGCGCCGATATTGCCCGGATCGAACAAAGCCTGGAACACCAGCGGGAGCGCAGCCGCCAGACCGCCGCAGAGCTGGATCAGGCCATGGCCAACCAGCGGGAACTGGGGCGTGAGCTTGAGCAGGACGAAGAAAAGCTGGCGGGCATTCAGGAAGAGCTCGATATGATTGAGCCGGAGCAGGAAGCCCTGGCTATGCGTTCTGAAGAGTCCGGAGAAAAACTCCAGCTGGCCGAAGACGCCATGAGTGACTGGCAGCACCGGTGGGAGGAGTTCAGCACCCGGTCATCCGACGCTCGGCGCCAGGCGGAACTCGCCCAATCCCGAATCCGGTCGCTGGAAGACGCTATTGCCCAACTACAGAACCGTCACGGCAAACTGCTGGACGAACAGGTGTTGTTGGAAGAGCAGCTGGACCGGGCGGAACTGGATGAGCTGCTCGAACAGCAGGAAACCCTCGAGCTACAGCGTGAAGAGGCAGCGGAGCGTATCCAGGCGCTGCAGGATGACGTTTATCAGAGTCGGCAGAAATTGCGGGAAGCCGAGCAGGGTGTTGCCGAACGCCGGCAACAGGTTCAGAGCCTGAAGGCTGCCCTGGATTCCCAGATGGCCTTGCTGGATGAACAGATGGGCGGCCATGACGACACCTTGCAGGGTTGGTTGCGGGACAACGGTTTGTCGGATGCGCCCAGGGTCGCCGCCGCATTGCGTATTGAAGATGGCTGGGAGTTTGCGGTAGAGCAGGTGATTGGCCGCTTCAGCCAGGGGCTTGCATTGCCGGGGTTTGACCACCTGGTTGACGCCCTGGGCAGCGCGCCAAAAGGCCTTGCGCTGGTATCTGCAGGGCCTGAACCAAGGCCTGCTGGCGGGTTGGCGGCCAAGGTAGAGGGCGTGGCGGCGATCAGCCATCTGCTTGCCGGTATTGATACGGCAGACTCTACCAGTGACGCACTGGCGCGCCGGGCCCAACTTTCGGCCGGTGACAGCTTGATTACCCCTGAAGGCGTCTGGGTTGCTCGTGACTGGATCTTGATGCCCGACTCCGAAGCCGGGCAAGTCGGTGTCATTGAGCGCCAGAAGAAAGTGAGTGAGCTTGAGGTACGTCTGCAAGAGGCGGAAGAGCTGCTTGAGCAGGCGGTCGAGGCACTGGAGTTGCTTCAGGAACAGGGCGAGCGTGCTGAGTCGGCCAGGGAAGAAGCCCAGGCCCGTTTGAGTGACGCTGAGCGGGAACTCGGTGCGTTGAGCTCAAAAGTCAGTGGTCTGAAAGCCCGGGCTGAACAGATTGATGCCCGCCTTGGCCGTATCCGGGATGACATTGAGGATGTGGGCGGGAGCCTTGAACAGCAGAAGGAAGATCTCGAATCCGCCAGGGAAGAGTGGAACATGGCGCTGGCCTCAACCGAGGACAGCGATGAAGAGAAAGAGCGATTGCTGGAGCAGCGAGACACCTTGCGGGAGAACCTGGACAGGCTCCGCCAGGAAGCCCGCCACGACCGGGACCATGCCCACCAGTTGCAGTTGCAGCTGCAGTCATTGCAAAGCCAGCGCGATGGTTTGAAGCAGACCATCGAACGGATGCAAATGCAGAAAGAACGGCTGGAAGAGCGTCTTGATATGCTCCGGGAAACCCGAGAGAGCGCTGAAGAGCCACTGGAAGACCTGCAACTTCAACTCGAGGGGCTTCTGGAGCGCCGGTTGGCGGAGGAGGAGAAGCTTTCGGCCGCCAGGGACGCCCTGGAAGACATTGACCGCGAAGTACGGGAGCGGGAGCAGGGCAGAAGCCGCACCGAGCATGTGGTCGGTGAGGTACGGGCCCGGCTGGAAAAGCTCAAGATGGAATCCCAGGCACTGGAAATCCGGTCCGGTAACCACATCGAGCAGCTCAAGGAGCTGGATGTAAAGCTCCAGGAAGTGCTGGGCCAGTTGCCGGAAGATGCCGATGAGAAAATCTGGGCCGAAGAACTGGAGAAGATTGGTAGCCGTATCCAGCGGTTGGGGGCCATTAATCTGGCAGCCATCGAGGAATATCAGGTGCAGAGTGAGCGAAAGACCTACCTGGATGAGCAGCACAACGACCTGATGGAAGCCCTGGAAACCCTGGATACCGCCATTCGCAAAATAGACCGGGAAACCCGGCAGCGATTCAAGGAAACCTTTGATCAGGTTAATGGCGGCTTGCAGGCGCTTTTCCCAAAAGTGTTTGGCGGTGGCAATGCCTACCTGGAGCTGACCGGCGAAGATCTGCTGGAGACCGGCGTGGCGATCATGGCGCGGCCACCGGGCAAGAAGAACAGTACCATTCACCTGCTGTCCGGTGGCGAGAAAGCCTTGACTGCAATTGCCCTGGTATTCTCTATCTTCCAGCTCAATCCGGCGCCTTTCTGTATGCTGGATGAGGTGGACGCCCCGCTGGACGATGCCAACGTTGGCCGTTACGCCAATATGGTGAAAGAGATGTCCAAACAGGTACAGTTCATCTACATTACCCACAACAAGATCGCCATGGAAATGGCGGACCAGTTGATGGGCGTAACCATGCACGAACCGGGTTGCTCCCGGCTGGTTTCGGTGGATGTCGACGAGGCGGCAGCCTTGGCGGAGGCTTGAGGGTTGGCGAAAAAGGCGTCAACCATGACAATAACGCCATCTCGGCCCGGAGTGCGTTGTATTCATTACGGGCTTTTCTTAGAGTAGCAACGTTCCGAACTGCAAACAGGACAGCAGCACTATGTCACTTAGGGAATGGTTAATTGCCATAGGTACCCTGGTTATTCTTGGAATCGTCATTGATGGTGTTCGGCGGATGCGCCGGGCCCGTAAGGAATCCATGGCGATTTCCTCCGGAATGGGCGCGGATGATCTGAAGGATTCCCCGCTCGATGATGATTACAATCCAGAACTTCCCAATGGTGGAGCCCGAACCGTATCCAGGGGAACCCTCGAAGAGCGGGGCTACCTCAAGCGGGACACGTCAGAGGATTTCGGCAGTTCGGACGATGACGACGTTATGCTGGAATCGGGATGGGGCGCGACCGACGACAACGTCGATGATGGTGTCCTGGGTGAGCCAAGAGTCGTGAATAGCCGTTCCGAGCGTTCAGTAGAACCACCGGCGGGTGAGGCTACTGAGGCCCACGACGACGAAGTCTCCGCCCGGCCGGTATCAGAGCCCGAACTGCCGCCAGAACCGGAGCCGGCACCCGAGCCCGCACCAGAACCGAAGTCTCGTCCCGCGGCAAAAAGCCGAGCGAAAGAACCTCCTGTGTTGACCACAGAGGTTGAGGAGGATACCGCTCGCCGGGAAGCGGCACCGGGCCCACGCAAGAACCAGCCGTTGGCGGGAGCCAATCGCCCGGAAGCCAGGGAAGTGCTGGTGATTAACGTATTGGCGCGTAGCGGTGAGGAGTTCCAGGGAACGATACTGAAAAAGCTGTTTGAGGCCTGCGGTCTTGAATATGGCGACATGGACATCTATCACCGGCATGAAGGTGCTGACACTACCACGCCAGTGCAGTTCAGCGTTGCCAACGCGGTGGAGCCGGGAACCTTCCGGCCCCAGGATATGCCAGCGTTGAACACTCCTGGCATCAGTTTCTTCATGAGCCTGCCCGGGCCATCCAATGCCATGCAGGCCTTCGAATTCATGCTCGAAACAGCTCAGTGCGTTGTGCGCAATATGGGCGGTGAACTGAAAGACGAGCGCCGCAGCGTGATGACTCCGCAGACGATTGAACACTGCCGGCAGCGCATCCGTGAATTCGAACGCAAACAGCGTTCCCATCGGGTATAACACTTAATCAGGACATTCGATCCGATGAGCCAGGTTTCTGCCGATATCCAGCAGCGCGTGGAACAGTTGCGCGCTGCCCTGGACGATCATAACTACTACTATTACGTTCTGGATGACCCCAGGATACCCGATGCCGAATACGATCGGCTGTTCCGTGAACTCCAGACACTGGAAGCGGACTACCCGGAACTGGCCACAGATAACTCGCCCACCCGGCGGGTTGGCAGTACTGCGGAAACCAGTTTTCAAGAAATCACTCATCGATTGCCCATGTTGTCACTGGACAACGCGTTCAGCGACGACGAGCTCCGTGATTTCGACCGCCGAGTGCGTGATCGCCTGGCAACCGAGGATCCAGTGGAATATGTTTGTGAGCCCAAGCTGGATGGCCTTGCGGTCAGCCTGCACTATGAGCAGGGTGTATTGACTCGGGCCGCCACCCGAGGCGACGGTTATACCGGCGAGGATATCACTGCCAATATACGCACCATTCCGTCAGTCCCTTTGACCTTGCGGGGCGACGACTACCCGGATCTGGTGGAAGTTCGGGGTGAAGTGTATATGCCCAAGGCGGGGTTTGAGCAACTGAACCGGCGCCTCGCTGAGCAAGGTGAAAAGACCTTTGTAAACCCCAGAAACGCCGCCGCCGGCAGCCTGCGCCAGAAGAAATCGACAGTCACCGCCAAGCGGCCCCTGGAGCTGTGTGCCTACAGCATGGCGGTCACCGACGACAGCCTGCTGCCTGAAACCCACTGGGAAAGCCTGCAGCGGGTTCGAGGCTGGGGGTTTCGTATTAACCCGGAAATGCGCACAGCCAAGGGCGTTGAAGCGTGTCTCCAAGCGTACCAGGAGCTGATGGCCAAGCGCGACACGCTGCCGTACGAAATAGACGGTATCGTGTTCAAGGTGAATCGACTGGATTTGCAGCAGCAGCTGGGCTTTGTGTCCAGGGCGCCCCGGTGGGCCATTGCCCACAAATTCCCCGCTCAGGAAGAACTGACCGTAATTGAAGATGTGGAGTTCCAGGTGGGCAGGACCGGGGCTGTCACGCCTGTTGCCCGGCTCAAGCCAGTGTTTGTGGGTGGCGTGACCGTTTCCAACGCAACACTCCACAACATGGACGAGATTCGCCGGCTGGATGTGCACATCGGCGACACGGTATTCATCCGCCGGGCCGGAGACGTGATCCCGCAAGTGGTGAAGGTGGTTCCAGAGAAACGCCCGGAGGGCGCAGCCAAAGTGGTCATGCCGAGCCAATGCCCGGTCTGTGACTCAGATATCGTGCAGATTGAAGGCGAAGCGGTGGCTCGCTGTTCCGGCGGCCTGTATTGCCCGGCTCAGCGAAAGGAAGCCATCCGTCATTATGCCTCCCGGAAGGCCCTGGACATTGAGGGTTTGGGGGACCGGCTGATTGAAGTGCTGGTGGATGAGGGCATGGTAAACACCGTCGCGGACCTGTACCGACTAACCAAATTCCAATTGTCGAGCCTTGACCGTATGGGGGATAAATCCGCAGGTAATCTTGTGGCGGCCATTGACCGGGCCCGTAATCCGGTGCTGTGGCGATTCCTCTACGCCCTGGGTATTCGTGAGGTGGGTGAGGCGACCGCGAAGTCGCTGGCGTCGCATTTCGGTACCCTTGAGGCAATTTCAGCCGCCAATGACGAGGCGCTTCAGGCGGTTCCGGACGTTGGCCCCATCGTGGCCGGGCATATTCGCACTTTCTTCGACCAGCCCCACAACCAGGAAACCCTGCAGGCTTTGCAAGACGCCGGAGTAAGCTGGCAGGAAGAACAGGTTGTCCCTGCCGAGGCCAAACCTCTTGCTGGCGAAACCTGGGTGCTGACCGGCACCCTGTCACAGATGACCCGGGACCAGGCGAAGGAAAAACTGGAGAAGCTGGGGGCCAAGGTGGCGGGCAGCGTTTCCAAGAAAACCGCCTGCGTGGTGGCGGGTGAGGCTGCTGGCTCCAAACTGGCCAAGGCAGAACAGCTGGGAGTGCCTGTCCTGGATGAAGAGGGGCTTCTCGCCCTTTTAGAGGAGCACGGCGTAGCAGGCTGATGCGGGCCCGGCCGGTGAATCTGAGAACTCGCGCAGATCCGGCAGGGCGCAAATTGGCTAACATGGCGTTGATCTGTAACGGTGTGTAAACGGGGCGTGTAACGCACCCGCTGGCACCGCCATAACAACAACGTCATGAAACGGATTTTTGCATGCGCGCCGATCTGCTCCCTCGCACCTCCTTCTCTGGCCGCCTCCTGGGCCTGGCCCTGATCGCACTGGCGTCTGCCGGCTGTAAAACCGAGAAAGACCCCGACCAGCCCACGCTGCTTGGCGCGCCGCCTACTACCGCCTACCTGGGCGTAGAGTATTACTACAACTGGGGCGCCTATGGTGGCGAAAGTATTCTGGATTATTCCCTTACTAACGCACCGTCCTGGCTGGCGCTGGAAGATACCAGCAACAAGGCCCGGCAAGGCATCATCATGCGTGGCGTCCCCGGGCTTTCCGGAGGGGCGAGAGGTGAGGCAGACCTGGGCCGAAACGACAATATCGATATCGTCACTACCGATGGCCGCATGGCCGGGTTCCAGCCTTTTGATATTGAAGTCAAACGGAATGTGGTGTCGCTGGAGGCGCCGTCGTTCACCGAGGGCGAAAGCCCGGACATTCCCGACAGCTCCAGAACCCGTTGTGAGCTGCCCGCCCTGGATGTGGTCGGCGAACATGACTATGAGATTGACCTGTACAACGAGGATGGTTCGTTTAAGGAGTCCAAGGCAGTTACTTCGCCAACCAATCGCGTGTTTGCAAAGGTCCTTTTAGACCAACCCTCCGTGACAAGGGTTTCCATCGCTTTCGAGCTGCGCTCGGAGTTTGATGAGAATAACTGTGATGACGAGGAAAACCCGCCGCACCAGCGGTGTGAATACAGCAGTGACAACCTCGGCCGGGCCATTATCGGTAACGACATTGTCGTGCAGGGCAGCAACACCGCGTTTCCGGTGGATGAACAGGGCGAGGAGCTGACCTACATTGAGTACTACGAGAATGACGCTGGCATCAAGGACCGGGGGCTGATTACCCTCGAGCCAGGCATCACCGAGTGCTACATACCATTGGAAGTCATTGACGACACCATCCCCGAGCCTTCCGAACTGGCGCAGCTTCATTTAACAGAGGTGCGCACGGGCATTGCCTCCCTGGGCGCATCGGACACCGGTGTGCGAACCAACCTGACCATTCGTGACAACGAACCGACGGTTGCCATCGAAACGCTCAACGGTGGCCCCAGGGATACTCTGAACACCGGTACAACCGGGCAATATCGGGCCACACTGTCCGGTGATAGGGAGGACGTCGTCAAGGTCCGTTTGACGCACGCCCAAGGCTCCACGGCACGGCTGGGAACCGAGTTTGTCATTGAGCAGGAGGGCGTGGAAAACGATACGTTAAGCTTCCCCGTTGGCCAGAATGAATTGCTTTTCGAGGTCCGTGCCAGTGAGAGCTATTCGTCGCCGGAGGACCTGCACGACCGGTTTGCGAACCTGGCGGTAGACAGCCGGTTCCAGGCGGGCCGGGAAGGTTATGCCAGAGGTGCCAGCGATAACCTGTTGAGGCTCAGTTTCAATCGTCTAAAAGAGTCTATTGTCTGGAATGACGGGTTTGTTGCGACGGACTTTGCCGTTGGTCATGGCGGCCGCTACTTTGTGGCCGGGAGTCACAATGGCCAGGTTCAGGTGCGCATTTATGATCAGACTGGCGCCCTGCTAGGCGACCCCGTGGTTGTTGCCGATCTCGCAGATGCCTCAGCCCGCCCGGATGTATTCGTGGATGTGGCGGAGCGCCGGGTGACCGAAGACACGGTCCGGGTCACCCGATATGAAATGGCCGTGGCATTCACTACTGACGAGCCGATCGGCTCAGGTGATGCCGGGGCCGGAGATAATGTGATTGTAGGCGTTTATCGACTAAGTGAAGGAGAGTATCAGCTGCGCTGGGATGATCTGCTTCGGTTTGGTACCTCCGGGCAGGACCGTGTTCGATGGATAGGGCTCAATCCAGGCAGCGGCTATGTAGCGATTGCCGGTGAAACCGACGGCGTTTGGAGTGGCGAGTCGTCCGCCGGCGGCATCGACGCATTCCTGACAAGAGTCGACACCATCCCTGATGGCGATGTGCTGGTGCCAACGATCGCCTGGACTCGCCAGGTGGGCTCCGGAGGCGATGATAACGTGGTGGGCGGCAGTGTCGCCGCTCTCAGCCCTTTGCTGTTTGGCTTTGCACCATCATCGATCGATGGCACGGCGGTTACTGGCCCCTTCTTCTTCGGTGGCAGCGCCTCGGGGACAGTGTCGGTTTACCAGGTTGGAGAAGAATCCGCCGAGGTTCTGCGGCACGGGTTTTACGGCGATGGTAGCGCCTGGCTGATTGGTGACGGCCCCTTTGAGTATCGAGTGGAAGTCAACGAAGACGACGCTGACGAACTCATTCGCACACGTGTGAACAGCCGGGCCGGGTTTGCTCTCGGTTACAGTACCTCGGGCGCCATCGGCAGCGCATTGTCGGCCAATGATCAGAATGACACTGCCATTGTAGAGCTGAGTCAGGGCCTTCTGTTTAACGGCGATATGGTCATTGCTGGCTCCACCGATGGGGTCTTCGCTGAAGTGGCTGGAAACCCTTCCACCCGCCATGCAATCCTGGCAAGGCTGAATCGTGGTGAAGAAGAAGCGGCTTACCGGAGCTGGCGCATTCAGCCTGAGGTAGAGGGGTTGAATGTGTTAAGGCTGAAAAACTATCGGGATGATGAAATTACTGCGTTGGTGGACCTGGGTGGTGAGCTGGCAATTAGACTGTTCGGCCCGGAGGGCGATGCACTGACCTCCGATACCCCTTAATGGCTTTGAAAGGGGAAGGGGACTTAGACGGCCCCCTCGTGCCGGCTGGCGCTGGCATACAGCTTCAGGTAGTCGGTACTGGTCACAATGCCTGATGGTTGGCCCTTTGCGTCAACGATCAGTGCCGCGTTCAATTGGTGCGCAAGCATAAGCCGTGCGAGCTGGTGTGCGTCTGTTTCCGGAGAGGCGGTCAGGAAAGCTGGCAGTTCAACCTGAGACAGGCTGTGATCTACTGCTTGTGGCGGGTTTTCGTGGAGCCAGGAGAGCAGCCAGCGCAGGTCAATCAGGCCCGCAACGTTGTGGTCGGCCAGTATGACCAGATGGTGCACATTGTTGTCTTCCATGCTGGACATGGCCTCACCCATGGACGCCGTGGCGGGTACTGAGTAAAGCGCCGGTGAGCATATTGCCGAAACGGGCAGGTACACGCGCTCCTCGCGCCGCTCTCCGGCGGCTGCGGCGCCATACTCCTGGAGTGCACGGTGGCGGCCGCTGTTGGCGGCCTGCTGAAACTCCGCGTCGGTTGCCTCGCTGTGGCCCGGTGAAATCGCGCCGGATTCCGTCAGCTCGGTGACGTCGCCAACGCGACGGCTTCGCAAGGCTTCCGGCAATCGGGTGCCGATTGGTCGCCCCGGCTCACTTACGTGAATAGACATTCCACTAACTCTCCCATGTGACTGCTGCAACATCCCAATGCAGAGCAGCTCCTGTAATGGTAACGGCTGAATGTCACAAAACTGTATACCGGCTTCATTACGCCTGAGTAAGTGTCAGGTTCGGTATAGCCTCCCCGTTTCCAGTCGCTTTGAGAGCGGCGCTGGCAAGCAGTGGGGTTGGCCGCTGATAACATCTGCCAGGTATTCTGCCAGCAAGGGTGCCCAGACCAACCCTTTGCTACCGAGGCCAGTCAGCAGATACAGGTCGTTGAGGTGGTTCCCTTCGGTATCCTGCATGCGGCCGGCCACAGGCTGATAATCGTGGGTGGTGCAACGAAAGGCCACTCTCCCTTGCAGCTGATCCGGATCGGGCAGCAACCCTTTAACGACAGATGGCAGTGAGCGTTGCAGCTCATCGAGGTTTTCCTGATGGCCGGCCCGGGTAGGGTGCCGGGTGCTGTCCTTCAAGTCGAACGTCGCGCCAGTAACCGCACGGCCGCCGTGAACCGGATTGACATACTTGGTTCCGCAGATTACGGCTTGAGGCAGGTTGAAGTCTGCCTCCGGTAGTTCAGTAACCTGACCTCGGATCGCTTTCAAACGGAGCTGCCCGCCTACGGGCACCAGGGCGGGGCTTTCGTGACCTCCGGCAATGACCACAGCGTCTGCGCGGCTGTCTTCGCCAGAGTGATTTCGGATACACCATTGATTGTTACATGGCAGAAGGTTAGCGACCTGGTAACTGAATCGTGTTTCAATCAGCGGGTGTTCAGCCAGCTGCTGACAGGCCTTTGCAGGCTCAAGCCAGCCAGAACCGGGAAACCAGAGACCGCCAGTGTTAACCGCAATTCCTGCCAGCTCGCTTGCCCGGATTGCATCCACCGGTTCCAGCAGGTCAGCCGGGTAATCATTGCGATCGCAGAACCGCCGCTGGCGATCGGCTTCCTGATCATCGGTTGCCAGTTGCAGTAGTCCCGTTGGGTGCCAGAAGCGGTTTTGCCAGGGCCGATAGAAACGTTGGCTGAAACTGAGGGCCGTTGCAGAAAGCTCAGTCTGTGCGTTGTACTCCACGCCAAGTTTTACATAGAGTGCGCCCTGGGGATTGCCAGATGCCGCAGAACCGGTGTGGGGCGCCTTGTCCAGTAGCAGCACCTGAACACCCCGTTCCGCCAGGTTGCGGGCGAGCAAGGTGCCGGCAATTCCTGCACCGATAATGGCAACCGTGCCAGTTTTCGCCTCTTGTTTAGTCGCATTCCCCGGCGCGTAAATACCTGCAAGCATTTCCCGCTTGCGGCCAAAGCCAGGGACTTTGGCGATCTCGAAGCCAGCCTCTGCAAGGCTGCGGCGCACACGGCCAACGGCGGTAAACGTGGCCAGGGTCGTTCCGGGTTTGCTGTGGCTTGTGATCAGCCCGATGGCGTCGTCCAGCCACATGTCCGGGTTTAACGACGGGGCGAAGCCGTCAAGGAACCAGGCATCGGCTGTAAAAGTGAGATCCTTCCAGGCGTCCAGGACATCTCCAAAATACAGGGTAAGCCGAACCCGACCTCCGGCCAGCACCAGCCGATGAGTGCCCTTGATCAGTGGAGGGTACTGTTCGATAAGCTCCGCTGCCAGGGGGGTTAGCTCGGGCCAGTACGACAGGGCCTTTTCGAGGTCCTGACGGCGCAGGGGAAATCGCTCTACCGACACAAAATGCAGAATGGCGCTGTCATCGGCCGAGCGCTGCTTTAACCATTCCGCCCAGGCGGCGAGAAAATTCAGGCCCGTGCCAAAACCGGTTTCAGCAATCACAAAGTGGCTCGCGTCTGGCACCTGCTGGAACCGCTCCGGCAACTGGTTATGCCCGATAAAAACATACCGGGTTTCTGCCAGGCCGTTGTCCCTGCTGAAATATACGTCTCCAAACCGGGTGGATTCGGGCACGCCGTCGCGCCAGACAAGTTCTGCCGGCTCCATGGCCGGCGGCAGGCAGGGGGAATGCATGGTGCTCAGTCTTCAGTGTTAACCAGAGTCACTTTCTCGATCACGACGGCCTGAACCGGAACATCCGCCATGCCCTGGCGATGTCCGGTTTGTACGCCGGCAATCTTGTCGATCACGCCCATGCCTTCGGTGACTTTGCCAAAGACCGCGTAGCCCGCACCACGCACACCAGCATTCAGGAAATCGTTTTTGGCGACATTAATGAAGAACTGAGAGGTTGCTGAATTTGGGGAGCTGGTTCGGGCCATGGCCACGGTGCCCCGAAGATTAGGCAGGGTTGCTGAAGCTTCGTTAACGATGGGGTTCTTGGTCTGTTTACGGGCCATGGTGTCGGTAAATCCGCCGCCCTGAATCATAAAGCCGGGAATCACCCGGTGAAAGATCGTACCGTCGTAGAATCCGTCTTCGACATAGGAGAGGAAATTCTCCACGGTTTTCGGGGCTACGTCAGGGCGCAACTCAAGCTCAAAGGCCCCTTCAGAGGTAACAAAGCGAACCTTCGGCAGTTCTTCTGCCTGAATCGGAGTGGCCAGCATCAGGGCAGCGATGGCGGCAAACAGGACTGACATCACAGTTGATACGGGTTTTACGATATTTGTCATTTCAGAGGCTCTCACAGTTTCAGTTGTTATCAGGAATCCTGAGACAATCCGGATAGAACAAAATTAGCGAAGATCTTAACAGATCCTTACCTGAATAAGTGCAAATCAGAACAGCGTAGGCCAGGTGATTGGGCTACGCTTTAATCATTATCAATACCGGGCCTGGTTGTACGGTGATCACTCTGAATGCGGGAGGAGCCTAGTGAGAATCCGTAAGGGGTTTGAAGAAAAGTCCCGGCTTGGCCGGTTGTTGATCAATCGCGGCTATTTGTCGGAAGGTCAGCTGGACGAGGCGTTGTTGTTGCAGCGGGAAACCGGGCAGCGCCTGGGCGAAGTGCTGATCGCCGCTGGCTGGGTGACTGACAAGGAACTGCATCGTGTTCTCAAGCACCAGGCCCGTTATCGTAATGCGGCAGCGCTGGTTACCATGGTGACGTTGCCGTTTCAGCCGTTGGTGTCGCTGGCGGCTGGCAATACCAGCGCGGCATCCATGCCTGCACAGGCCGGTCAGTTATATGAAAAGGGGGGCTTTGCGCCTCTGTCTGACAGCGATATGGCCGGCGTAACGGCTCAAAGCAGTGTGGGCTTGCTGGAGCGTATTGAAACGGTTGCCGCAATGCCGGGAAGTGCTGGCGGCGTTGTTGATGATCCGCAACTCGCCGGACTCGATTCAGTAGAGGGAATCAAACTGGCCGCCAACATTTTTGTGCCAGTGCTCAGTTTCCTCGATTCCGACCTGACCATCTCTGGTGTTCACTACAGGGAGGGTGAGCCCCGATATTCCATTCGAGAGGATGGTGCCTTGAGACTGGCGTTTCCCGAACGGATTGAGGAGATCCGGATGGACAACATCCGCGTGAGCGGCAATCAGAGTCCATCCATGGGGAACGTGAGCATTCACAACATACGGTTTCATCCGGATTCCCAAATGACGATGTACACCCGTTAATGCACGGGTAAGGTGAATCTGACGAAAAACGCCCGGATAGCTCATCCGGGCGTTTTGGTTTGCAGGGTCTGTCAGGCGCTGGCCAGAATGTTGCCGCCGGATACGCTGGTTTGCTCGCCCTTGGCACCATAAAGCTTCTGTTGGGCAGAGGCCCCACGGAAGATGTCCGTGAGTCGCGTCAGGCGTTTTTGAAGGTGTCCGACAACACGACCGTTGTTCTGGTTCAGTTCCTGGCACGCACGAAGGCGCCCATCGGCGGTTTTCCAGAGTTGGTACAGGTCTTCCATGCCGCCGGCACGGATAAACCTCGAGGGCTCGCCGGCATCCGGTCGGTACCCCATGCTCACCAACAGGCGGATCTTTTGTTTCGCACGCTCACGGATATCCGTCAGGATGTTGTTTTTCTGAGCGGTTATTTCCTGGAGCGGAGCGATGTCCGAGGACGCCAGGAGTTGTTTTTCCTGGTTGAGAAGGTCCGCCAGGGTTTCAAGCTGGCGGATGTCTTCTGAGAGGAGGGTCTTCAATTCAATGATTGCAGCCATGTCTTACTCACCCGAAAATGCTTTTATCCATCTCAAGCATTTTCTGGGCCAGTTTCTCTGCATCAATTTTGTAGGTGCCATCTTCCAGTGCTGCGCGAATCTGCGCAATGCGGTCGTCATCCATTTCCGGGTAGTCGCCCAGTTTCTGTTCCAGCTGCTTCAGGTTTTTTGCCTGATTGCTGAGACTGACGTTGTCGCCGCGGGCAGCCGTGCTTTGAGCCTTTGCCTGCTCTCCAGCCGTGGAGGGCGTGCTCTGGCTGCCTGTTGCTTTGTCGGCCGTGGTTCTGGTGGTGTTGACCTGGCCGGGGCCAATTCCATTTAAGTCAACTGACATAAGGATACCTGCTTGCCTGTGGCCACCTTCAAAGGTGGCGGAATCGGGTTTATATCTGCGTATCGGCAGCGTTAAGCTGACCTTTAGAAAAAAACGGAAAAAATTTTCCGCTGGGCACGGATTTGCCGTTACATGGCAATTTCCACCCGGCCAGGAGCCGTGACCGTTGCCCGAACCGTGCGTGCTGATTGCAGATTCTCGACCATTACTTGCTCGCCGACACTGGCACTGGCCAGCGCCTTGCCTCGGGAACTGACCGAGAACACTGCGGATTTGGCGGTGATGATAACATGATCGCCCCGCTCAACGGCATTGGGAGCTTCGAGCAGATCTGGCGTCAGCACCGACCCTGCATTAACTGGTCGCCTCACCAGCATGCCGGATACCTGTTCGCTATCTGTGAGAATGCCTCTGCGGCTGGCGTTGATCTGCACCTGCTTTTCCTGCAACAGTTCACCGCTGATGCGCTCACCGCGGGCCAGAGGCCGAGCTGCCACAAGGGCGGGGCCGTGTACTTCGATACTGGCTGTGACGAACATCCGCCATGGCCGCTCCCCGGCACAGGACACCATCACCGATGGCGATGTCGTCCGCAGGGGATCGTTGGTAAATGCGGTTTCGAGTGCCTGTTCGCAAGCAGCCAGGCTAAGCCGGCTATCGATGCTGCCGACAGCGAAGCTCACCTCGTATTGTTGCTGGCGCTGCTCGTCGGCCCAGGCTTCGATAAATTGACCGGCGGCATCGCGTATCTCGTTTGCGGTGGTGGCCGCAGCCGCGGTATTCAGGCCGAGGGTCGATAGGCAAAAGGTCGCTAAAAAGATGGTTCGCATCTGCACTGCTTTGTCCTATGCTGTCAGTTAGGCATATTTATGCGAGTTCCGTTAAGGAAAATGGCGCTGGGGCCGTTAACCTTGATTGGACACCGGGCGTCAATGTTTTGGTCCGGGTTCGCGTAAGCAAGTTGTTTAATAATAACTGAGCAAATTCTGTGCCGATCGTTGGCATGCCGGGAGTAGAAAGTTATGGCAGGGGTGTTGGACAGCGTTAACCAGCGGACGCAGCTTGTTGGTCAGAACCGGCTTGAGCTGTTGTTGTTCCGTTTGCGCGGGCGGCAGCTTTACGGGATCAACGTTTTTAAGGTGAAGGAGGTCCTTCAATGCCCGAAGCTGTCATCGATTCCTAACAGCCGCCAGGTAGTTCGGGGCGTGTCCCATATCCGTGGCGAGACCATCCCCATCATCGACCTGAGCATGGCTATTGGCATGGCAGGCATTCCGCAGGAAGAGCTGGCCACAAGCTTTGTCATCATTACCGAGTACAACCGCAAAACTCAGGGCTTTCTGGTGACGGGTGTCGACCGGATCATGAATATGAACTGGGAAGATATCCTCCCGCCACCCAAGGGGGCTGGCAAGGATGTGTACTTGACGGCGGTCACCAAGATTGATGACAAACTTGTAGAAATCATTGATGTAGAAAAGATTCTTGCAGAAGTTTCTCCGCTCAGGGAAGATGTCACCGAAGAGCTGAAAACTCGCAGCGCCGAGCGTGTGCCCGGGCATTTGCCGGTACTGGTTGTTGATGATTCGTCTGTGGCGAGGCGCCAGATCGAGCGCTGCCTGACCGCGATCGGAATGGAAGTGGTCACCAAAAATGACGGTAAACAGGCGTTGAACTATCTCAAGGAGATCACGGGGGACGGTTCCACTGCCCGAGACCACTTATCGTTGATCATTTCCGATGTGGAAATGCCGGAGATGGACGGTTACACCCTCGTTACCAGAATCAAAGAGAATCCGGCGCTCAGCGGCATGTATGTGATGCTCCATACATCCCTGAGTGGTGTCTTTAACCGGGCGATGGTTCAGAAGGTCGGTGCCGATGACTTCATGGCGAAATTCAGCCCGGACGAGCTTGCCGAGCGGGTAATGGAAATTATTGACCAGAACTGATGCCTCGGCTCATGGACTTACCCACGATAGAGATCCAATGAAAGCGGAAATTACGCCTCAGGAATACGAAGCCTTCAAGACATTCCTGCAGGACGCTTGTGGCATTCTGTTGGGTGACAACAAGCAGTACCTGGTGAAGAGCCGTCTACGCAGGATTCTTGAGGAAAACAACCTGAATTCACTGGGTGAGCTTCTCGATCGCTTGAAGCGGGTGGGGCGCAGCGGCCTGCGTGAGCTGGTTATCGATGCCATGACCACCAACGAGACCCTCTGGTTTCGGGACAACCACCCATTTCGTATCCTTCAGGACAAGCTATTGCCGGAGTTCGCCGAGCGCAATTCGCTTCAACCGCTTCGCATCTGGTCTGCTGCGTGCTCAACAGGACAGGAGCCCTACTCGGTAGGTATGGTTGTGGATGAGTTCCGGCGCAACCGGCCCGGGAAGTTGCGGGACGTAAAAATTACTGCAACGGATATTTCCAAAAGCGTCCTGGAAGTGGCCCGGCGGGGCGAATATGAAATGATCGCCATCGGTCGTGGGCTGTCACCAGAGCGGCAGAAGCAGTTTTTTACGCCCTCTGCCAACGGTGGCTGGCAGATAAAGCCGCAAATCAAGGCCATGGTGGAGTTCAAGGAACTCAATCTGCTTGAGCGGTATATGCTTGGCAAGTTCGACATCATCATGTGCCGAAACGTACTGATCTATTTTTCCGCGGACCTCAAGAAAGACATCCTTACTCGATTGCACGGGGCTCTCAACCCCGGTGGCTATCTCATTCTGGGCGCCTCTGAATCGTTGAACGGCCTTCCTGATCTGTACGAGATGGTTCAGTGCCACCCCGGCATTATCTACAGGAAGAAATAACTCATGCCATTGAATGTCTGGGTGCTGGTGGCTGCCCAGGCGCTGGCCATGTGCACCGCGCCTTTTATCGTATTCATCGGCTCCATCCAGGGGCGTTTGCTGGCACCTGCGCCAGAGCTGGCCACCTTGCCGGTCGGATTGGTGGTGGTCGGCACGGTTTTGGCCATCAAGCCGGCGACCTGGCTGATGGAGAGGGTAGGGCGCAAGCAGGTAATGCTTCTGGGCGCGGTTTCCGGGGTTCTTGCCGGTTTGCTGGGGGCCTATGCTTCCTGGCAGTCGCACTTTACCCTGATGTGTCTTGCTGCGGTTCTGGGTGGTGCGGGCCTGGCCGTGGTGCATCAGTATCGTTTTGCGGCGATGGAGTCGGTTGCACCGGATTTGGCCGGCTCGGCCGCTGCGAGAGTGTTGCTGGGTGGCCTGGTTGCAGCCTGGTTGGGGCCTGAAGTGGCTGGCCTGGGCAGTGGTCAATCTGAATCCTACCCGTTCCTGTACAGTTGGGCTGGATTGGCCGTGGTTCAGGCCCTGGCGTTTGTCATTCTTGCGCTCGGGTACCGTGCCAAGTCAGAACGGGTGCCCGAAACCGTGGTTGGCGGAGGTCGCCCACTCAGGGAGATTCTGGCAAACCCGCTGGTTTGGACAGCTATCAGCGGCGCCGCCATTGGCTACGCAGTGATGAGCTTTATCATGACGGCAACCCCGTTGAGTATGACGGAAATGGCCGGGCATGATCTGGATGACGCCAAACGGGTCATCCAATTGCACATCATGGCTATGTATCTTCCGTCACTGATTTCCGGTTGGTTGACCCGGATTGTCGGCATCCCGTTAATGATGGCGGCGGGATTGTTGGCGTATCTGGCTTGCATTCTGCTGGCGGCCAGCGGTATCAGCTTTCACCATTATCTGTGGGCTCTTCTGTTGCTTGGCGTGGGGTGGAATTTCCTGTTTGTTGGTGGGACGACCCTGTTGCCCCAGGGCTACCAGCAGTCTGAGCGTTTCCGTGTGCAGGGCCTGAATGACATGATGGTGTTCACCGCCCAGGCGACAGCGGCATTGAGTGCCGGCGCTGTACTGGCCTCGGTTGGCTGGGCAAGCCTGCTACTGGTGGCGGTACCATTATTGGTGCTGCACAGTGTTTTGATGTCGGTTTGGTTGCTGCGGTCACGAAGAGCGACCACAAACTAGGTTTACGTCATGGATCAGCTTAATCTCAGGCACCTCTATTATTTCTGGGTCATCAGCCGTGAGGGCTCGATTGCCAAAGCCAGCGAGCTGCTCGATCTTGCGCCGCAAACCCTGAGTGGCCAGCTTGCCACTTTCGAGGAATCAGTCGGAGGGCAGTTGTTCAGCCGGGAAAGGCGGCGTCTGGTCCTGACCGAACTGGGGCAATTGGTTCAGTCCTACGCCAACGACATTTTTGCACTGACTGGGGAGCTGTCTGAAACCTTGCGTTTGGCCCCCGCTGATCGCCCGCTGAGATTGGCGGCCGGCGTTTCGGCGTCTATTCATAAGCTGATTGCTTTTCAGTTATTGCAGCCGGCCCTGAAGCTGAACAGGCGAGTCAACCTGGATTGCCGAACAGGCCGCGCCGAAGATTTGCTTCTCAGTCTCAAACGCAAAGAACTGGATGTCGTGCTGACAGACCGTATGCCTCAGACCGAAGCGGTCACAGATCGCTTCGCGGTTCATCCCCTGACATCGTCTACCATCAGTTTGTTTGCCGCCCCGGAGATGGCTGGGCGGCTTCGGGACGACTTTCCGGCCTCTCTCAATCATCAGCCCTTGCTGGCCAACGCCACGGACGCGCCGTATTTCCAGAAGCTGATGAACTGGCTGACCATCAGCAATGTCAGGATGGACCTGGTGGCCCGGGTAGACGACAGTGCGCTTATCAAAGTGTTCGGGCGGGAAGGGTTGGGCGTGTTTGCGGCGCCAACGGCAATCAAGGAGGAGGTTTGCCGCCAATATCAGGTGGAGGAAATTGCGCCTGTCAAAGCGGTAACCGATCAACTGTACGCCATCACCCGAAGCCGGAAGGTTGCCCATGAAGGTGTGCGGGCAATCTGTAGCGGCTTTGATTTACCTCGATAATATCGATGATTTTTGCTCAATAAATCTTATTTTCTCGAAGTCTTCGGCGGTGCATGATGGAATTGTGTCTGGCAACCTCTGAAGGAGTATCGCCATGAAAACCATTCACAAGTTCCGTCTTGAGCCTGGAAAAGAGCCGACCACGTTGACCCTGCGTGAGGGATGCAAAGTGGTTCGGTGCGAGTATCTGGTCGCCCAGAAGGCCGTTTTTCTCTGGGTGCAGCAGCCTCTGAGCGTTACGGTCCCGATGGTGGAGCGGCAGTTCAGGGTTGCCATGTCCGGCGAGCCGGTGCCAGATGCCTATGAGTACCTGGATACCGCACTCGATCCGTTCGGACCAGAAGCCTACCACGTATTCGAAGTGCCGGCTGGTGAAGGGATGGCTATCGGTAATGGCCACGAACGATTCGGCAGTGATGAGTTTGGCCAGCCCGGTTGGCGCACCAATCTCGCCTCTTAGCCAGGTGGTGTTTGATGATTTTGTTGTAGTCGGGATAGTGCTCTATTTCGGCCCCTCTCGAGGGGCCGCTTTTGGTTAAATCAAGCCAAGGGGAGGTGACCGGTCTTCACCCAGATGACTGTTTCCTGGTCAACAAACGGGTGATGCTGGCTCAGGTGTGGGCTACGTAACCAGGTTCCCTCGGGATAACGGCCATGCTCATCGCAGAATTCTCCGCTAAGTACAAAGATTTCCTCGCCGCCAAAATGCCGATGGGGTTGAAACACTTCATTGGCTGGCCACTTTACCAGTGCTACATGCTCATGCTCGAACTCATGCAGCGGCATCACCTGCAGTCCGCCAATGCCAGGCAACCATTCTGCGGTGTTGGTATCGACACGAACCGTGGCCGTATCCCGTTGATCAAACTGGTGTAGCTTCACCAATAACGTGCAGCCTTGTTTGCTGAAGGGTGCATGCCCGCTACCTGGCGGATTGCGCAAATAAGTGCCTGCTGGGTAGTGGCCTGTTTCATCAGAGAATACGCCATCCAGAACCAGTATCTCTTCGCCCAGCGGGTGTTCATGACGGGCAAAAGCCGAGCCCGGAAGATAACGTACCACGCTGGTGGCGTGTCCCCGTTCGGCTTCCTCCCGGGCCAGGGGTTTGCGTTCAACCCCGGCGGCGGGGCTGGCAACCCAGGGTTGCTCGGCGGTACGAATCACCACCCGTTGGGAGAAATCCATATTCAGCATGAACACCTCATTAGTTCGGTTATTTGATCAGCGCCTGAATGTCCCGGAATCGGGGATGCTTGCAATGCACCATCCACTCGAAGGCCACCATCTCGGTGGTGACAATCCGGGCGCCACTCTGGTGCAGGCGGTCAAGTGCGACATCCCGGTCGAAGTCGTTACGGGAGCCGGTGGCATCCGCTACCACCCATACTTTATAGCCAGCATCCAGCAGACTCAGTGCCGTTTGCAGCATACATACGTGGGTTTCGCAGCCACCGATGACAATTTGCTGGCGCCCCTCCGGTAGCTGATCAATCAAACCGTCCGGGCAGGCATCAAAGTGATGTTTGCCGACGGTGACGTTGCACAGTTCCCGCACTGACTCAACATTCGGTCCCAGCTTCTCGGGTAGCTGCTCCGTGCCCACCACCGGTACCTCCAGCAACCCCGCAATGGTGGCCAGCAAGGTACAACGATCAGCCACTTCAGCGCCCTGGCTTATGGCGGGCATCAGGCGTTCCTGAACATCAACAAGTAGCAGCGTGGATTGTTCTGCCTTCATCAGCATGGTTTTTCACTCCAGGTTAAAGGATCTGGCTACAAGAATGAGCAATTATCCCCGTTCAAACAAATTTTTCAGGAATCTCGCTGGAGACAGTTGCCAAACGCCCCCAAAACCATTAAAGTTTGCGCCCTCAAATGAGCGACGACATCGCTGATTTGAAACAGTTTATTGGAGAGGTGGCCGAGTGGCTGAAGGCGCACGCCTGGAAAGTGTGTATACGTTAATAGCGTATCGAGGGTTCGAATCCCTCCCTCTCCGCCAATATGAAACCCCAGCAGAAATGCTGGGGTTTTTTTATTTCTATTCCTCTTCATTGATTTCCCCGCAGCTCCTTAAACTGACCTCCGTCAAACCAGTTTTAGTCTCTATCACTTATCCTGCTCTGTTAAACTACATGGCATAACGTTATTCCAAAACGGAGATAAGAGATGAAGAAGGCCAAACTTGCGTTGTGTGTTGCCCTGGCAGGCATGACTTCTGCCCCCGCGTTTGCCCAAAAAGTCGAGATGCCTGACCTGGACGTGCGAGTGTACGGCTTTATTAACATGGCCATTATGCATTCCGATACCGGCAATGGTTCAGAGCAGTACATCGTGGACAACGATTACGCGTCCAGTCGTGTTGGCGGTGTGATCAGCACCGATCTCCCGGATACCGGCCTGAAAGTGGGTGCACATCTGGAGTGGGAATATCAGCATAACCCCTCGAACCTCGTGACCCCGGAAAACCGATCCATCAAGGGTGACTTTGATGAGCGAATCATCAGTCTGTTTGTTGAAGGTGCCTATGGAACGTTGGCCGTGGGGCAGGGATCTGGCGCTGCTGATGGCGCGACTGAAGCCGACCTGTCCGGCACCAAGGTCGTCACGTTCCCTGATCTTGCGTTGGTAGGTGGTGCCTTGCCGTTTGTTGAGAAAAATGGTGGCCCTAGCCCAACGGTATTCCAGTCTATTCGGAGCCAGGATTTCGAGTCCCGCTACGATCGTGTGCGCTATGACAGTCCGCGGTTTGGTCCTGTGAGCGTGGCTGTCAGCCAGGGCTATAAGAGCGAGCAGGACATCACGGAACTTGCCGCTTCCTACAACGAAACTATTGATGGCCTTGGTCGCATGTCTGCCTCTATTGGCTACTCCACCAAGGACGTAGGGAGCGCCGCGGGCGATCTGGAGACCATCGGAGGCTCGGTTTCCTGGTTGCACGATACAGGTATCAATCTGGGTGTGGTGTACTCGAATACCGAGAACGATGCCGGCCGTGATTCGGACTTCAGCATGTTCAAGGTTGGATACAAGACTGGAAAGCATGCCTTTACAGTGCATCGTGCCCAGGGCAAGGACTTTAATCCGGTTGTTGTAACGCCCGGAGCAAACGAAGGTGACCCTGAGGTTCGTACGACCATTGCGGGCTCCGATGTAGAGGTCTTCGGCGTCGCATACGTCTATCAGCCCATCAAGCGTCTCGAGGTCTACGCCGTCTATAACAATTTCGCACTGGATGCAGATGCCGGTGACTACGATGATGTACGTGTTGCGATGGTTGGTAGCCGTTTGCACTTCTGACGTTTTAGCGCTGCTTGGGGGTTAGTTTCATTCGGCTTGTAGCGATCCTGGGCTGAACCCCTGATCTACGATTGCCGTGGCGACTTTACGGGGTGTTCTTGTTTAAGTCGGTCGTAGTCAGCTGGTGCATATTCCCGAAAATTGGTTTACTGTTGGTTACACAGGTTTGATATACAGTAACGCTTCAGCATTCATGAACAGGGACAAACATGGCGACCATCAATCCATCTCAGGAAGAGCTCCGCAAAGTTTTGCAGGAAACCCCCAAAGATCAGCCCGTCGTGATGCTGAATCTTTTAAGGTTTCGCGACCGGGCTGCTTACCAGGATGACGCTCACGATTGTTCAGGCCGTGATGCCTACAAGCGATATATGGAAGAAGCTGCGGAATGCGTTCGCACCGTTGGTGCGGAAGTGATCTGGTCGGGCCGCTCTGTAGGTTCGCTGATTGCTCCGCCCGATGAGTCCTGGGATCAGGTCTTGCTGGTGCGCTACCCGTCGATCAATGCCTTTCTGGCCATGATTGAAAGCCCGGAATATAAAGGTGTGGTCAAGCACCGCACGGCGGCGCTGGAAGATTCCAGGCTCGTTGCCAATGTTGAAGGTACGCCCTGATCTGGCATCCCGTCTGGTTAAGGAATTAGCCAGACGGGACACTAGGTAAGCCAGCCTGCTTGCTGAATGGTCATGTATGCGGCAGTACCCGCGGCTATGGAGAGAAGCGCGTTACGCTGCCACAAGTGAATGATGACCACCAGCAACCCTGGAACCAAGGCGTCCAACCCTGGCGCGCTGGCGCTCCAGTTTGCCGACCTCTGAAGAAAAATCATTGCAAGCAACGCCATTACAGCTGCCGGTAGAAAGCGCCCGATATGCTTTACCAGGGGGTGCTCGGTGTGGCGCTCGAAAAAAAGAAACGGCACCACACGGGTTGCAAAGGTTGCACCGGCAGACACCGCAATGAAGGCCGCCAGATAATACTGCTCAGCCATGGCTTACCTCACCGCTATTTGTGCGTTTGTGTAGCTTCCAGTAGTGGAGTAGCAGGGTGGTTGTGACCAGGGTAATCGCTGCGATCAACTGATGGGCTGGCGGTACCAGCAACATGGCCAGGCCCGCCGCCAGTGCGCCTGCCCAGAGCGGAAAGGTGTTGCCCAAGGCCTTGTATTGCTCGATGGTCAGAACGATGAACAGCGCTACCAGGGCAAACTCAATACCGGTGCTGTCGAAAGCGACCAGCTCACCAAGCAGGGCACCAATGGCACAGCCCGTTATCCAATAAAGCTGGTTGAACAGCGTAATTCTGAAATCAATGGCTTGTTCGTGTTGGCGATCAGGTGTCCTTGGCCTGCTGGTAAGCAGCGAGTAGGTTTCATCGGTGAGACCGAAAATCAGATAGCCCTTGCGCCAGCCGGCACCGCGGAACTGCCCCAAAAGAGAAAGCCCATAAAACAGGTGCCTGGCGTTAAGTACGAACATGGCAACAGCCACTTCCAGTAGTCCGGCACTTGCGGCCAGCAGGCTGACAGCGAGTATCTGGCCAGACCCTGCATAGATAACCAGGCCCATCAGGGGCGCAACCCACCAGGCATAATCCAGCTGTGTGGTGAACAGCACGCCGAAGGCCATGCCCAAGGGCAGATAACCAAACAGGATCGGCAGTGTCAGTCGGAAGGTGTCCTGGTTCATTAGCATCCAAACGTTATGAAAGTGGCGATGATAGTGAATTGGAACAGGGTTTTGAAGTGCGCCAAAAGGCGCAATCAAGTATTTGACGCAAAAGATGAAATAAAAGCGTCATAAAACAGGCATACCCTCCACGGGTACCTTCCCGTCTGGAGTTGTCATGCTGTCCACCGTTCGAGCCCGCATCCTGTTCTTTGCTGTCCTTTCTCTTATTGCCGTCACAGGCCTGGCGGTTCTTTCCTGGATAATCATTCTCAAGGCCGAGGATGCCTCCGAGAATCTCATGCGCAACAATCTTCAGGACACCTGGGTGCTTATGGATCTTGAGCAGGATCATCGCCGGCTTCAGGACCTCGCTTTCAAGATAAAGGCGCAGTTACTGTTATGGGATGAGATCGAGACGGAGTTTGACTATCTGGACACCGCTTTGCGGGACCATTGGAAACGCGTGCAAGGAGCTGAGCGTTTGCGCAGCTGGGCTGTTGATCATCAAGGCGAGTTTGATCGGGTGTTGGCTCTGGTGGGCGACATGGGCAAGGGTGTTGAAGAGAAAAGTTACTACCGGGTAGGCCAGGTGGTCGATTTTCAGCTGTTTCCAGCGTTGGAGCCAATGCTCGAAGCAATAAATCATCAACAGGCTGCCAGTCGGGACGACGTGTCAGCTGGCGCCGATGATTTGCTGGCGTTCCTCTCGGGCCAGAGAGTTGTTCTGTTTGGGGGCTCACTGGCGTTCCTTGTGGTGGTCGTGGCCATGACCCTGTGGCTCAGGCATTCGGTCATTCTGCGGCTGCAATACATGGAGCGGGAACTGATGGCAATGGAGGCCGAGTCTGACTTGTCACGAACGCCGGAGGTGGGCGGCCGCGACGAAGTGGCAGGCGTTGCCGGCGCGCTGGAAAGCCTTGTGCGCCGATTTGAGGGTTTCATTGGCGATATCCGTCGTGCAGCGGCCGGCCTGGACGAGCGTTCTGCGGCGCTTGATGAAGGGGCTGAAGCCTTGCAGCGTGCCTCAGAGGAAACGGGACAACAGATCGGTGATGTCAGTGCGTCGATGACCTCAATTGCTGACCAGGCATCACAGATTGAGCAAGCCACAGAGCTGTCGGCCGTCACTGTCCGGCAGGCCGTGGTTGCCAATGTGGAAGTGCAGGGCGGTTTGCGGAATAGCGAGCAGGCGGCAGAGCATACGGTTGAGGTGATAGCGCGAGTCTCCGAGTCCATTCACGCTCTTAATGACTCGACGGGCAAGATCGAACAGGTAATCGGTGTGATTGCCGATATTGCGGAACAAACCAATTTGCTGGCGCTTAACGCCGCTATAGAAGCTGCGAGGGCCGGTGAGCATGGTCGGGGATTTGCGGTGGTTGCAGACGAAGTGCGCACGCTGTCCCGAAGGACGGCGGAGTCCACCAGCAACATCCGCCAGTGGGTGCAGGACCTTGTAACAGGCGTTGGTAGTGTCGATGGGCTTCTGGCGGAAATGCGAGAGGCGGGGGAATTGAACCAGACCAACCTCCTGGCGCTTAAAACTCACCTGGAGCGACTTAAAAACCAGTTCGATGAGTTGGAGCAGCACAGCGATCATATCCGTAGTTCCATTGCCCTTCAGCACGAGGAGATCGGCAGGGTAGGCCGCCGGGCTGTCTCATTGTCTGCCAGCGCTGACACTCTGACGGAGAACGTGGACAATGCGCGTCGGGTGAGTGAGTCGCTCAGGCAGGAGTCTGTGTCTATGCGGCAGCTGGCCTCCGGCTTTCGAACCCGGTATGCGGAACAATAGCATGTGTCTCCAACAGCGGGGGTTCTGATTGTCGCCATAAAACCGTAACATACAGCGACTGATTGGAGGTTTTATGAGTGACGAAGCAGCGCGGCAGCCGGAAGCGGACCCCCGGGAAGAGAAATTTGTGGTGGACGCCGAGTTGCTGACCGAAGACCAGCTGCAAGGGCTGGCTGAGGAGTACTGCACACGTTACCACGGGTTGAATGACACCGAGAGTCCACTGGCAGAGCGGGAGCGGGTGCTGTCTGCCGTGCGCCGGGGCGATCTGGTGGTCTGGTTTGACCCCGTCGAGAACACTGCTGGCCTTGGTAGCCCTTCCGCCGAAGTCTGAAAGCTTTTATTGGTTTGTCTGCAGGCTTTTGCCTGCGGTGCCTACCCGTCGGCTTTCCTAAACGTTACAATCAGTCTGTTTTTTTCATACCTGATGGCGAGGTGACATTTGATCAGGGTACTGGTTGTTGATGATCACGAGCTGGTGCGCTCCGGTATAACCCGCATGTTGGCTGACAATCCCGATATTGAAGCGATTGGCCAGGCCTCATCCGGTGAGGATGCGATTGAGTTTGTGCGCAAGGACCGCCCGGATATTGTCCTGATGGACATTCGGATGCCTGGCATTGGTGGTCTCGAAGCAACCCGGCGAATACTGCGTATTGATGATTCCATCCGGGTGATTGTTGTAACGGCCTGTGCCGACGACCCATACCCCGCCCGTGTCATGCAGAGTGGCGCCACTGCGTATATCACCAAGGGTGCTGATATCCAGGAGATGGTGCGGGCTATTCGCAAGGCCCACTCCGGCCAGAGATACATCAGCCCGGAAATCGCCCAGAAAATGGCCCTCAAAACGCTGGGTGGTGACCGAGAGGAAGACGGGGAGCTCTCCCGGTTCGAGCGGTTGTCTGAGCGGGAGATGCAGATCGCCATGATGGTGGTGGATTGCCAGAAAGTACAGGACATTTCCGACAAGCTCTGCCTGAGCCCGAAAACCGTCAACAGTTACCGCTATCGTATTTTCGAGAAGCTCGAGATCTCCAGCGATGTCGAGTTGGCCCTGATGGCGGTACGGCTTGGGTTGCTGGATGCCGACAAGGTCTGAACCCGAAGAAATTGTCGGGATGTTTGACAGCAAAGACTTCCTGAAGCAACTGACCGAGCTCCCCGGCGTTTATCGTATGTACGATGACACCGGCGGCGTGCTCTACGTGGGCAAAGCCCGCAACCTCAAGAAACGCGTCAGCAGTTATTTCCGCAAAACCGGCCTGGCCCCGAAAACCGAGGCCCTGGTGGGCAAGATTGCCTCCATCGAAGTCACTATTACCGGCAGTGAAACCGAAGCGCTGTTGCTTGAACAGAACCTGATCAAATCCCTGCGGCCGCCCTACAACATCCTGCTTCGGGATGATAAGTCCTACCCCTATATCTATCTGTCGTCCCACAGTGATTACCCGTCGCTGACGTTCCGGCGGGGGCGTACCAAGAAGGGGGGTGGCACCTGGTTTGGGCCGTTCCCTAGCTCCGGGGCGGTCAAGGAAAGTCTTAATGTTCTACAGAAGGTTTTCCGTATAAGGTCCTGTAGTGAAAGCTATTTCAGAAACAGGAATCGTCCTTGCCTGCAATACCAGATAAACCGCTGTACCGCACCTTGCGTGGAGTACATCAGCCCAGAGGACTACCAGCAGGATATTCGCCACGCCACCATGTTTCTGGAGGGTAAGAACCCGGCCATCATCCATGACCTGATGAATGCCATGGAAGCGGCATCGAAGAACCTGGAATTCGAGAAAGCAGCCGCTTACCGGGATCAGATCAACCATCTGCGCCATGTACAGGAGCAGCAATCGGTAGACGGTGAGGGTGGTGATGCTGATGTTATTGCGATTGCCCAGGATGCCGGTGTGGTGTGTGTGGTGGTGATCATCGTTCGCGGTGGCCGGGTTCTGGGTACCAAGGACTATTTCCCCCGCTTTTCACTGGAGCAGTCCGAAGGTGAGTTGCTGGCGGCGTTTCTGGGCCAGTACTATTTTGGCGGCGATACCCGCCGGGAGATTCCAAGGGATATTCTGGTGCCTGTGGCGGTTGAAGGAGAGGCGCTGCTGGCAGAAGCCCTGAGTGAGGCCGCCAATCGGGAAACCCGTATCCGTGGCAATGTACGTGGTGAACGCCGCCGCTGGCTGGAGCTGGCCATGACGAACGCCCGCCAGACTCTGCTGACCCATTTAGCCAGCAAGGAAACCGTGTACCGGCGATTGCTCGCCCTGCGGGACCTGCTGGAGCTGGCAGAAACGCCGGCGCGAATGGAGTGTTTCGACGTCAGCCACAGCCACGGGGAAAATACCGTCGCATCTTGTGTGGTTTTCGACGAGAATGGGCCCCTGAAGAGCGATTACCGGCTTTACAACATTGAGGGTGTGACTGCTGGTGACGATTATGCCGCCATGCGCCAGGTGCTGACACGCCGTTATCGCCGGCTGGTTAACGGTGAGGGCAAACGCCCGAGTCTGGTGTTTATCGACGGTGGTAAAGGGCAGTTGAACATTGCCCGGGAAGTGTTTGAAGAACTTGGGATCTCTGACATTCCGCTGATTGGCGTTGCCAAAGGTGTGACCCGCCGGGCGGGAATGGAGCAGCTGATTGATGCCATGACCGGCGATGTTTTCCGGGTGCCCGCTGACTCGCCGGCGCTGCATCTGATTCAGCATATTCGGGATGAATCCCACCGATTTGCCATTACCGGCCATCGCGCTCGCCGGGACAAAAAACGTCGGCAGTCCACCCTTGAAGGTATCGAAGGGGTTGGGCCCAAGCGTCGCAGGGAACTTATCCGTTACTTTGGCGGCATACAGGAAATTCGCAAAGCCAGTGTGGATGAAATGACCAAAGTGCAAGGCATCAGCAAGTCACTGGCTGAATCCATATACGCAGCATTGCACGATGAATAGGAACACCATGAATTTACCCAACGTACTGACCATGTCTCGCATCGTGATGATTCCGGTGTTCGTGGTTGTTTTCTATCTGCCCATGCAATGGAGCTACATGGCCAGTGCCGTTATCTTCGCGCTGGCGGGAATTACCGACTGGCTGGATGGTTACCTGGCCCGAAAGCTTGACCAGAGCACGCCATTTGGTGCGTTTCTGGACCCGGTGGCAGACAAGCTCATGGTGGCGGTGGCATTGGCGGTATTGATTGAAGAACATGCTGCGGTGCTGATGACCATTCCCGCTACGATTATTATCGGGCGGGAGATTGTTATTTCAGCGTTGCGGGAATGGATGGCGGAAATGGGTAGCCGGGCCAGTGTCGCGGTTTCCTATATCGGCAAGATAAAAACCACCGCCCAGATGGTCGCCATTGTTGGGCTTTTGGCGTTCCCGCCAGGGCAGCTGCTGGCGTATGTTTCGATCGGGCTGTTGTATCTGGCGGCGGTTCTTACGCTATGGTCAATGGTGCTGTACCTGCAGGCGGCCTGGCCCGACCTGTTCCCGGATAACGATCACTGACGTTTCCGGTACTAGCGTTGTCTGGCTTCGGCCAGACAGGCGTACGCCCAGCGATTCGTGGCTTCGGCCAGCGCCCGGGAACTCTCACTGAAAGCCTCCATCAAGGCATCCACTGAGGCGCTCTCAGCTCGCTGCTCCACCCGTTGGCTTTTGCTGCAAAGGCTTCTCCGGGTGCGATTGCCCATGATCTCTGCATGTAACTCCATCACCACCGTAACACCCTGATCCTGCCTGTTCTCAGCATGAAAGGCCGATAGTTCGGAAATCAGGGTATGGCTGGCGAACGCCGGACTGGTGTCAGTGACAACATTGTCAAACCCGCTGTTGAAACGAAAACTCTGTATCAGATAGTCTCGGACCACCACCGGAATGCTGTCACGCCAGCGAACTGCAGGTAACGCCTGGAACTCATAAAGCGAAGGTTTAAGCAAGACCCTTGCGCTGTCCAGAGGGTCTGAAGCCAGCGGGGTATCTATTCTTAGCGAAACCGGCCGGGGAGTTTCCCGCATTGGCTCGGAAGCGTACGGGGCAAGATCCATAGCCCGTGGCGGTTCTGGTGTTGGGAACACGGTGCAGGCAGTCGTTAGCGTGGCTGCGGAGATATAAACCGCCAGCCGGCGGAGGCCGATTGTCATTGCTCAAATTCCTGGAGGTTGGGGCCGCCACGAAGGGTGCCTATTGGGTCTGCGTCGAGTCTGCGGGTAAAGGAATTCAGGTTGCGAAGAGTGTTGCGCATTTCGCGAAGTACCGGTGTGATGTCACCCAGGCCTTGAATCCCGGCATCCAACACCTGTTCGTTGTCTTCGGTCAGTCGGTCCAACCGGCTCAGGGTAGGCTGCAAGGTGGACAGGGCCTGGGTCATGGATTCCAGAACCGGCGCAATTTCCTGCTCCAGGGTTTGGCGCGCCCGGTCCGATGTATCAGAAACCTTGATCGCGGCTTCCTCGGCGCGGATAGCGGCCGTGTCGAACTGAGCCATCAGGGCAAGTAACTCTTCCCGATTGGCGAGCAATGATTCCGTTGCCAGGCGGGTGTTGTCCAGAATGGCCGAGACGTTCTCCAGATTCTCCGACGCAAGCAAGCGGTTCATGCTGGTTAACAGTTGTTCTGCACTGGAGATTATGGCCTCACCGTTGTTTAGCAGGTTGGAAAACGCCGATGGCTGTGCATTGATGAGCGGTGGGTTATCACGGTTACCCTGAAGTACCTGGCTGTCGGTTGTGCCGCCGGTGAACTGGACACTCATGCTGCCGGTAATATTGGCAAGAACCAGCTCCGCCCGGGTGTTCTCACGAACCGGAATGTCCCGATCCACACGCACCAGCACCCGAACATGGGCAGGGTTGTCTGGTGCCAGAGACAGCTCGAGAACATCGCCAACCGGAACGCCGCTATAGAGCACAGGATTGCCTTTTGAAAGCCCGCCCACCGGATGATCAAAACCTATCTGGTAGTACGCCCACTCGCGGTCTGCGGTGGACTTGCCCAGCCAGAGCGCAAACAGTAAAGCAGCCGTCACTGCAGCCAGCGTGAACAGTCCGATAATAACGTGATGGGCCTTTGGCTCCATTAAACGGGCTCCTGTCTGGTCAGCCGGTTATGTGCATCGATTGCGGCCCGCCCCCTGGGGCCATGAAAGTATTCCTGTATCCATTTGTCATCTGTCCTGGCGACGTTTTCAAGTGTGTCTGCCACCAGCACTTTTTTGCGGGATAATACGGCTACCCGGTCACAGGTTGTGTACAGCGTATCCAGATCGTGGGTAACAAGAAAGACCGTCAGCCCAAGGGCGTTTCTCATGGTTACGATCAGTTCGTCGAACGCTGCGGCGCCTATCGGGTCCAGCCCCGCTGTGGGTTCGTCCAGAAACAGAACCTCCGGGTCCAGAGCCAGGGCGCGTGCCAGGGCCGCTCGTTTCACCATACCACCGGAGAGCTCAGCAGGGTATTTCAGGGCAGCATCCGCTGGCAGCCCGGTCAGGGCCAGCTTCATCCGGGCAAGTTCCTCGGCCTCCGTGCGGGTAAGCCCCGCGTGCTCTACCAGTGGCAGTGAAACGTTCTGCACCAGGTTGAGCGAGGTAAACAAGGCGCCGCCCTGAAACAGCACGCCGAATCGCTGCTCGTAGAGAGACCGCTCCGCACCGGAAAGTTCCGTGAGATCGACATCAAAAAGCTGGATGTGGCCGTTTGAAGGAGTATTGAGGCCAACGATGCTGCGCAGCAAAACCGATTTGCCCGTGCCGGATCCGCCAACAACCCCCAGAATTTCTCCGGGATACAGGTCCAGGTTCAGGTTTTCATGGACCAGGTGATCACCAAAGCGGTTACACAGTCCCCGAACCTGGATCACCGGTGTTGACGAACTACGGCCGTTCTCTGGCTTCATCTCCGGCATGACTTACCAGCCCATTTCCATGAAAAACAACGCCGCTATGGAGTCCAGCAGGATCACCATAAAGATCGATTGAACCACACTGGAGGTGGTGTGCTCACCCACCGACTGGGCACTGCCCGCCACCTTGAAGCCTTCGAGGCACCCAATGACCGCAATCAGGAAGGCAAACACAGGGGCTTTTCCAATACCCACCAGAAAGTGCTTCAGGGCAATATCCCGTTCCACGATGGCCATAAACTGACTTGGTGGAATATCCAGCACCAGTGCGCAGACCGCGGCGCCGCCAACCATTCCGGAGATCATGCCAATGAAGATGAGCACTGGCAGGCTGACCATCATGGCCAGAACTCGTGGGACTACAAGTAGTTCCACCGGGTTCAAACCCAGGGTACGAATGGCGTCGAGCTCTTCATTAACCTTCATTGCGCCGATGTGAGCGGTGAAGGAGCTGGCGGTGCGCCCGGCGAGCAAAATGGCGGCCAGCAGAACGCCAAACTCCCGCAGGAAAGAGAATGCCACAAGATTGACGGTATAGATTGTCGCGCCGAAGTCTTCCAGCACCGTCGCTCCAAGAAAGGCGACAACGGCGCCCACCAGGAAAGTCAGTAAGGCAACAATGGGCAGGGCATTCAGCCCGGTGTCGTGTACTGCCGCGACGAACGGAGTGATACGCCAGCGGCGGGGCCGGGGAAGGATATAAAACAGGGTAGCAAGGGTTTGACCGATAAAGCCTGCAAGCATCCATAGCTGGCGGGCAATGGCGGTCACTTTCTCTCCGACGTCGGCCAGAAAATCCAGCAGGGCGTTTTTCCGGGTGGGCTGCCAGGGTGCGCCTGCCAACGCCTCGGCAACGGTGATCAGAAGTTGCCGCTGTTCCTCTGGCAGGCTGGCATTCTCCAGCAACCTCAGGAGCTGTTCCGGGCCTGTCAGCCGGGCGATAAGTGCCGCCCCAGACGTATCAACCCGGCTTAGCTTATCGAACTCAATGTTGGTGATCGTGGCACCGCTGGCCTGAACCTCGGTAACCCGCTGGTTGAGTACTGAATAATAGGAGAGCGTCCAACTGCCGGATAGGGTCAGGGTGTCACCGTTGCAGTCAAGGTTGCCGGGGGTGTCGCGGTGTGCTGTCGTCAAATAGCCGGAATCAGTCGCCACAGGTGCCGTTAATCCTTGTCCGGTATCCAGAAAAGATACTCTCAAGCTTAAAGATTCCGGAACAGCTCTGCCAGTATCTTTGGTTTTCCGTAACCTTGCCGGTGACCGGGCCGGTAACGTTTCGGTCTCGTTATGCGGCGGGAAGGAAGGATCTAACGTCCACCATTTGTATGGGAACGGTTAAAAATTGTACGGAATGAACGGCGTCTCAAAATTCTCTGTTAGAATAAGGCATCTTTTCAATCAGGTAGCTTATCTTCCTGAATCCTGAGGTAACGTGCATGCCCAAGCATCACAATCGACGCGTTTTTTCATTGTTTTCCGGCCTGGCGGTTTCTTTAGCCATTTCCATACCGGCCCAGGCCCAGTCATTGGATGACCAGTTGCTTGCCCGTCTCGCCAGTGTCGCACCCAAGCTGAACCCGGAAGTGCTTGAGGCAGCCTTTAAAGCCACGCACTGCGCCATTGCCAACGGCGTTGCCATGCCAGAACGGCTTGCAGTGATTGATTTTTCTCTGCATTCGAGCCAGGAGCGGATGTGGATTTTTGACCTGGCGCAGGGCGATTTACTGCTGCGGGATCTGGTTGCTCACGGCAGAAATTCAGGCAATGAAGAGGCAACTGCCTTCTCGAACATTGAGGGCAGTTACCAGTCTAGCATCGGGCTGTTCAAGGCCAGTGAATCCTATCGTGGTATGCACGGGTACTCCTTGCGACTGGACGGCCTGGAGCCAGGCATTAACGATCTTGCGAGGCAGCGGGCCATCGTGATTCACGGTGCTGACTATGTAAACAGCAACTGGGTGGACCAATACGGGCGCATCGGCCGCAGTCATGGCTGCCCGGCGGTAGACCAGAAAGTGGTGCAAACCGTGGTGGACAACCTCAAGGGTGGCCAGTTGGTCTTCAAATACTACCCGGACCAGAACTGGCTGCAGACCTCCAGTTTCCTTAACTGCGACAGTGCTACCCAGGTGGCAGGTAATCGCGCGGCCCGTGGTGGCAATAGCTGAAGTAGCTCAGGAATCGCTGGTCGGGAAGCGCAGGTTATGCTTCTCGACCAGTTCTTTCGGTGGTGTGTCCGTTGAGTAATCCCGATAGGGTGATGCTTCCATCATCCGCTTCAATCCCTCCAGTGTTCGAATTGGTGCATCGGTGGCCACAATGTTGGCAACCCACGCGGGCACCAGGCCTCCCGGGTCCATATGGGTGGTGAATGTCACCCGTATCCAGCCGTCTTCAAGTGGTTCCACCACGAAGCTGTTATCCAGCATGGGGATGCGCACGTAACCTGATTGCTTCGGGGCATCATCCGGGCGGCCCGTGGATTGCACGGTGACGGCGCCACCCGGTTCGTCCTGAAGGAACACAGACTTCATGACCACATCGCGGTCAGATGCCGGCCAAACCCCATCAAACTTCATCCACAGCAGCCGCTCTCCGTCGTCTGTCATGTGGTAGTTGGCTTCCTGGCAGTTGTAGATCCACTGTTGGCACAGGGAAATGTCATCAATCACTGATAGCGCAGCCACCATAGAGTGCTGGATTTCAACCACACCGCGGAACTGTTTGATTGGTGTATCCGAAACTGTCCTGACATAGGTGTTGATGTCAGACCGTTCCTTGCCTTGCTGCTTGGGTGTCCATCCTTCGCCAGATGCGTGGCTGGCCACCATGGTTGACAGGGTAACGAGGGTGGCGAAGACGGTTGCGGGAACGCGCATGGTATCGGTCTTCCTGTTAATGTGATTGAGTGTCATGGATTTTGAAAGATGAGGGGGCGATAAACCATTGCGCAGGTAACGGTTCTGATGGGTTGGCCGGAAATGACAATGGCGGTGCTATTGGCTAAAGTTTGTTCACAATTGCCGTAAAAACAAAAACTTGAAAAAAAGGTGTTGACGCCCCCGGCGGAATCCGTAGAATACGCAGCCGTTGACGAGGCAAAGCCTCTAGACGAAGAGCGGGAATAGCTCAGTTGGTAGAGCACAACCTTGCCAAGGTTGGGGTCGCGAGTTCGAATCTCGTTTCCCGCTCCAATTTCCAAGTCTCTCACGCCTCCTGAGAGCATAAGCCAGAATCCAGGCTTACCCGGCGCGGTGGCAGAGTGGTTATGCAGCGGACTGCAACTCCGTGTACGCCGGTTCGATTCCGACCCGCGCCTCCATTTTATTTTTATCTCACGTGACCCACACTGGCTGCCTTTAGGTCAACCAGCCCGAAAACGTTCTGGTATTGTCAGCTCATAAGTGATACCCAGCCCTGGAACTCCGGGACCTGCGGCATTGCCTCTTTGGGAACTGAAATAGAGGAAGCGACCATTACCGGTAAACGCCGGGCCAGTCAGTTCACTGCCGCCACCGGGTATCTGCAACAGGATTTTTGACGGACCATTGGGGTTCATTACCATTAGTCGCATAGCGTCGCCGTCTTCGGCGACAATGACATCACCCATGGGTGATATGGTGATGTTATCAACATCATCGAACGGGGTGTCGGGGGCGATCAGTTGTTCGTTGTCGAACACAACCTCGATCAAGTCGTTGTCAATGTCCAGGGCGTACACTCGGTTGTCACCTTTGCAGGCAAAATAGACCACCGCACGAAGCGGGTTGTTCGCGCCGCTCACCTGAGGTCGCTGGCCCTCCGGCAGTTCCTGAATCCAGATCCCTTCACCGCCTTTGAAAACAGTGCCTGGGGCTCCGGCGCCCGTAGCGATCTCGATTTCCGAACGGACCTGGCTCTGAGGTCGGTCCGGGGACTGAACGGGTACCCAGCGAACCCGCTTCACCGTTCGGGCTTCGACCAGGTCCTGTTGATATGCGCCGGCTTCGAAGCCCTCAATTTCCAATACCTCCAGGATTCCGTTATCCATATCAAGCCCCGGCTTTCCATTGATGGATACGGTCATACCGCCGGACCTGAAACGGTATAACCGGCCGCTTCCTGAGTCTTCTGTGAGGTAGAGTGTTTTCGTTGTGAGATCGACTGCAACCGCTTCGTGGTTAAAAATGCCCAGCGCCGGGAGTTCTCTTGCGGTGTCCGGTGTGCCCAAAGGATCGCATTCGTAAACCCTGCCGTCGGGTACTTCTTCACATGACAGCCAGGTTTGCCAGGGCGTGGCGCCACCAGCACAGTTTTGGCGGGTGTTTCGAAGGATGGGGTAGCTGTCTGTGATCTCACCATCACGATTGAATCGCAGCACGCCGACGCCGCCCGCTGGAGTGATTTCGCTGTTGCTGACGTAGATCCAGCCTCCGTCATCAAGATCGAATACCGCGCCACCATCCGGAAAGATGTGCCATGGGTAATTGATCAGCCCCAGTGAAGGCAGAGGAATGGCTGTGGAGCTTGTAAGGCCGGAGACGGCAACTCGACGGATCTCGAACTCTGGAGGAATCAGAATGCCGTCAACCCCGCTGTTTTCGAGGGGGCCAATGCTCATGAGAGGCCCGGGAGAAAGCGGAAGTTCCATGGCCAGGATGTCCGCGGGCGCGTCTCCCAGGTCGGGTGCTGGGTTTAGATTCGGTGCAGGCGGATTGTTAAGTGGGTTGCCATCGCCGGATCCTCCCACACAAGCGCTCACTGCCACGGTTGAGCCACCCACCAGCAGTATCTGCAGAAACCGTCGCCTCTGATAATTCATCTGAACTCCTTTGATATCGTATAATCAGTATTAATCCGACTACAGAGCAGCCTAATACGCCTTTGTGGCAATTTCGTTACGATGGTGTGACGACGTAAGGTATCGATGAATTAGTTGAACTTTTGCTCAATAGCATCGCATAATACAATATATGCCAATTTTGAGAGGGTTAGGTTGGCATTCTAATAACAAGAGAGGAATCCCAAATGCGTCACTACATCCGTTGTACCAATAGTCTGCGCTTTGCTTGCGCAGCTGCCATGACGGTGAGTCTTTCCGGCTGCCTTGATAGCGGCTCCAGCGATGCACAACAGCCTTCTTCCAATCCCCAGGTAACGGAAAGGCCGGCAAACAACGGTTGTGAAAATGCCGGCCAGGCGTGTGATGTTCCCGCGATTGTGCCAATTTCGTGTTCCGCAAACACACCCACCGAGGGTGGCCGCAGCTATCCGGTTGCCATTACGTCGAGCTCCGGCGAAACCATTTCCTTTCAGGTGCTGGAGCCCATCGGAGGCATTGACTGTCGGCAGGGGCATCCTCTGGTCTTGCATGGCCATGGTTTTGGCGGATCTCGCTCCACGTCCGGTTTCGACAACTATCGGGAGTCAGGCTTTGTCGTGATTTCCATTGATCAACGTGGCTTTGGTGAGAGTACGGGTACTGTTCGAGTTATGGACCCGGAGTTCGAAGGCCTCGATCTGATTCAGATACTGGATTGGGCCGAGGATAACCTAGAATATCTTCAGTATCGGCGCGAGCCGTCATTGCCACCGGCGCTGAACCCGAACCCGGTAGTCGGCGCCATAGGTGGCAGTTACGGTGGTGGATTTCAGTTATTGCTGCACGGGCAAGATCCTAAGCAGCGACTAGACGCGCTGGTTCCTGATATCACCTGGTATGACTTGCGATCAAGCCTTAACCCCGGAAACGTGATCAAGACCGGATGGGATCTGGTGCTTGTAGCTGGCGGTGAAGCCGGATCAACCGGTAACGGAAACGGCGGGCTGGACCCGATTATCCGTGAGATTCTCGCGCAGGGGCTCCTCTTAAACCGTTTTCCTGAATCCGGGCTGGATTTCTTCTTCTACCACAGCCCAGCTTATCGCTGCACCGGTGAACCATTGTCGGTACCCGAATCTCCGGATTTGTTGAGTTTTCAGATTGCTCCGCCAGCCTATGACGTGCCGCCAACTCCGTTCCGGCCCGTTAATGTTTTGCTTACTCAGGGGATGAAAGACACTCTGTTCAATTTCAACGAAGCCTGGCGAAATTTTGATTGTTTGCGTGCCCGGGGAGGCGATGTCAGATTGCTCACACACCAGACCGGTCATATTCTCCCCGTTGAAGCGCCAGACGAACTGCAGCCGGCTGAGTACGTTGATCCAACCGCAAGCTTGTTGGAGATCCCGGGGTTTCAGTCTGCCGGCGGGGCTTTTGCCTGCGGCGATGTCTCCATATCGGATGCCACTCTGAATTGGCTCCAGCACCATCTTCAGGGCAAGCCGCTAGCGGGCTATTTTGACGGGACTGATCAGAACGTCTGCCTTTCTCTGGAAGATGGGGCTGCGGTTCAGGTGCCCGTTGATTCCTTCCCGGCACCTGGCGCACCGGGTACGTTACTGAGCGGTGATGCCGTGGTGGAGCGCGTGGTTAGGTCCGATATGCCTGTTCCGAACGGTGCCACCGCGGCGGCTACGCCGACCTTGCCACCTGAGGCTTTGTTGCTGGGCAAAGCCGGCGACAATGGTGTGACAATTGGAGGCATTCCTACAGCGCTTGTAACTGTGTCCGATCTACTGGGAAGAACAGAATGCGCGGCTGACCTTAGTCAGTATGAGCCGGGCTGCGACGCGATTCTGTTTGTCGGGTTAGGTAAACGTAGTGAAGGCAGCAGCCGGTGGAGGCTGATCGATGATCAGATCCAACCGGTCAGGGGCCTGAAAGAGGCAGAGGTTATTGAACTGGTCGGAGTCGCAGAAGCGTTAAACCCGGGCGACGAGCTGGCACTGCTGGTCTACGGATTCCACCCTCAGTACCCGCTGAGCTGGTCAAGAGACCCGCTGTTGCAAGCCGTCAACTTCGAGGCGACTGTTCAGTTGCCCGTGCTGCAGGGCACACTTGTCAACGAGGGGTAATGGCTGGCGCCGTTGGGAGTGGGGGCTTTACCACAGCTTTCGCTCCCACCAGTAGTCCTCGGCTTTCAGCGCCCCCTTAACGGCTCCTATTCCCAGTTGTTTGAATGGCTGTACAGGCCAGCGCACCGGTGTTCGATTTACGAACCAGGCCCTGGTGCGTTTGCTGTCCAGGCCGAGGGCCAGCTCCGCCAGGGTTTTCCCGCTGTATTGCGTCAGCGATACACCATGGCCAGTGCATCCGCACAGGTACAGGGTGCGATCATCTTTGTAGAGGCCAAGGTTGGGAACCATGTCGAGGGTAACCGAAACAGGGCCACCCCATTGGTAATCAATGCCAATCTCCGCCAGTGGCGGGAACAGGGTTTTCAGGTGTTTTTCCAGCGTCCGCCATGTTGGTTTGTGATGGTCGAGGCTCATGTTCTGGCCTGCGGTTGTCACAACGTTGGCGCCGCCAAAGGTAATGCGCCCGTCTGCCGTTGGCCTCAGGTAGTGAACCAGGTGCCGGTTAGTCTCTATACCGTAGCGTCCGGCCCAGCCGATGGCTTGCCACTGTTCTGGAGTAAGGGGTTGGGTGACGATCTGATGTGTCCAGACGGGGGTCTGATTGCGGCGAAACGCTCCCATTTCCGGTAGTAGATGGCTGTACGCGTTGGTTGCCAGTACAACCTTGCTGGCGGTAACGGTGCCGCCGGAGGTCTGCACAGTAACCCCGCCCCGGGGATAGGTGATGGCCTGACATTGGGTGTTCTCATAGATATGGACACCCAGTTGTTCGCAGATGGCTTTCCAGTGCCGGACGTGCTTCGCAGGATTCAGGATGCCGCATCGTTGCTCAAACAGGCCGGCTTTAGCCAGCGGGCTGTGAAGCCGTTGCGAGAGCTGGTCTTCGCCCCACCAATCAAAGGAGCTCGAAAACCCCAGTTCACGGTAGAGATCCTGCTGTTTTTGCAGGCGCTCACGATGTTTGCTGGTCAGTGCAATCCGCAGAAAGCCATTGTGTTCGTAATCGCTGTCGAAGTTGTACCGGGTAACACATTCACGCACGTAGTCGACGGCATCTTGCATGTACTGGTGGGCGGCCCGGGCTTTCTCCTTGCCGTGAAGCAGGCAGGTTATTTCGGGCTCAAAGCCGAACAGGGTCATGGAAAACCCGCCGTTGCGCCCTGAGGCCCCAAAACCAACGGCACTGCCTTCCAGAACAGTGACGTCCAACGATGGCTCCAGTTCTTTCAGGTGCGCTGCACAGGACAAACCGGTGAATCCACCGCCAATAATCACAATATCGGTCCGGTGGTCTTCAATCAGCGGCAGGTTAGGGGAGTAGGGGCCAAATTGATTGAGCCAGAAAGATCGGGTCTCTGGTGAGCCAAGTTTGCTGTAGTCTATGCCCATGGCGTTTATCACGTTGTTATATTTGAAGCCTTTCGGCAGAGGTGCGCCAAGGTGTATCAAGGTGGCGTTATAAAAACAAGACAAGAAACCGGAGTGTATTCATGAGTGTGAGCGGCAAGACCATTGTTCTGACGGGCTCGTCCAGCGGTATTGGGGAACAGGCAGCCTATCAATTGGCCCGAAAAGGGGCGCGCCTTTGCCTCGTCGCCCGTCGAGAAGATGAGTTGAAGAGGGTGCAGCAGGCTATCATCGCCGAGGGCGGCAAAGCCTGGGTATACCCGGCAGACTTGACCGATGAAGCCGGCTTGCAGTCGGTTGCGGATCGGATACTGGCAGAACACGAACGGGTGGATGTGCTGGTCAATAATGCTGCCCGCTCCATCCGCCGCCCCATCGCCGAGGCGCTGGACCGGTTGCACGACTATCAGCGAACCATGAATATCAACTACGTTGCTGCGGTCGGGTTGACGCTGAAGTTACTTCCAAGGATGTTGGCACAGGGCCGGGGGCAGGTGGTGAACATTTCCACCTTGTCCTCCCAGGTTCCGATTCCCTTGTTCTCCGCCTACCTGGCCAGCAAGACTGCGCTGGAGTCTTTCTCTCGTTCTTTGTTGGCCGAAATGGGGGATCAGGGGATCGACGTTACCGTAGTGTACTACCCGATGGTGCGCACGCCCATGTCGTCACAAACCAGCATTTACAAGCACATGCCGATGATGACTCCGGATAAGGCTGCGGGATGGATCGTCAAGGCCGTAGATGAAGGGCCGGCAAGGGTTGGTAGCCTGATGGGGACTGCCGGCAGCATTGCGCTTGCGGCGTTACCAGGTCCGGTTACACGTTACACCCAGCCGTTGTTCAGGCTGATGGATAAAAAGCTTGGGGAGAAGATTCGCCCATAACGGTTACTGAAGGGCCGTTTTATTCCCCCATACTCACCAGATACGCTGGCATTGAATCGGCTGGCATGGGCCTGGCGTAAAGATATCCCTGAGCCAGATCACAGCTCAGGGTCTTGACGAGATTGTCTTGTTCACTGGTTTCCACGCCTTCCACGACTACGCTCAAGCCGAGACTGTGCCCAACGGTGATGATGGCTTGCATGATCGCCATATCACTGTTGTTTTCCATGGCATGGTGCAGAAAGCTCCGGTCAATCTTCAGGCTGCAAACGGGCAGTTTACGCAAATAGAGCAACGAAGAATAACCGGTGCCGAAATCGTCAATGGAAATGTGCACCCCGGCGTTTTTCAGTCTTTCCAGTTGACCAATCTGTACTTCATCACCTTCGATCACTTCGTTTTCTGTTAGCTCTACGCCTAACTGGGAAGGACGCAGGTCATGATGGTGCAACTTCTGCAGGATATGGCTGGCCAAATGTTGGTTTGTCAGTTGTTTGCCCGACAAATTGATGTCAATTCGCAGGTCCCCAAGCGCCGTACCCTTCCAGGCCGTAAGCTGTTTGCAGGCTGCATCAATAACCCAGTCTCCAATGCGGTTAATCAGTCCTGATTTTTCTGCCACCGGTATAAAGATATCCGGGGGTACAGGCCGTGAATTTTCATCAAAGCAGCGCAGCAGGGCCTCACATGACCGCATGCGCCCGTTTTTCAGATCAATTTGGGGCTGGAAATACAGTTGCAGGGTGCCTGCAACCAGAGCGTTACGGAGGAGCGCCGTTATTTTCTGATAATGAAGCAGGCGATCATTGATGTCTGAGGTATAAAAACAGATGCTGTTTTTGCCGCTTTCCTTTGCCTGATACATCGCGGCATCGGCGTTTCCCATCAATTCTGGGACCGTCGTGCCATCATTGGGGTAAAGACTGACGCCGAAACTCGCGGTGACTTGATAGCAAGCGCCATTCAGAACGAAGCCACGCTCGAGCATACTGCTCAAGCGGCGAAATACTTCATGAATGCTTTCGGGACCGTCAAAATCGAACATCAAGAGTACGAACTCATCGCCACCGAAGCGACTAAGCTGGTCGCAGCAACGAATTTCCCCCTTTAGGCCATTCGCAACATCCAGCAGCAGTTCGTCTCCATAGTGATGCCCCAGGGTGTCATTGATCAGTTTGAAATTGTCCAGGTCAATAAACACAACGGCGATCTCGCCGCTTTGGCGCCGTTCTGCCTCCATCAGGCGAGCCGACAGTTCAACTTCCATCATCCGTCTGTTGGGCAGTTGAGTCAGGTCGTCAAAATTAGCCATCCACTGGAGTTTGTCGTTGGCTTTCTTCTGCTCCTGCAAGCTGACATCAATGCAGAACATTTCGCAGTCGCCAGTGTCCTGCTTGATCATGACGTGACTGGAGTAAACCGGCACGAGGTGCCCATCCTTGTGCTTTAACTCAATTTCTTCTGGTGGAATGCTGATGTTGCTCTCCAACCAATCCCGGTGGGCGTCTATTACGCCCTCGCGCATATGGTCCGGAATGATCAGATCTTCCAGCAGCTGACCCTCGGCTTCTTCCCGGGTATAGCCGTAGAGGTGTCGGCTGGCATCGTTCCAATAGATTACCCGGCGTTTCCTGTCATAGCCTTGAACTGCGACCATTGGAAGGCTTTCGATCAGCTCATAGAAATCTTGCTCGCTCTGCTTGGCGGAAGCCCGCAAACGCCCACTGTCGTCAGCGGATGAACGGTGTCCTTTCGGTCCATTACGAGCCGACATTTTATGCCTCCCAAACGCGCGTCTGCAGAAATCAAAATACCCGCCATATCTTTCAGCTGCTTAGGGCAGTATAGGTGCTATGTTTCGGATCGCCCAATGCTTGTAAGGGGGCGCGTGGCAGAGTAAACCGATGGAGGGAGAGAGATTTCTTCGAACCGCAACAAGCCTAGTGGCAAAGCCTGACCAGGGGGCGGATGCTACAGGTAATGATCGGGAAGGGAGGATGTTGTTCGCGGTGTTGCAAACTTTTCACGCCTAAAACGAAAAAGGCAGCCGAAGCTGCCTTTTTCTATCGTATCAGGGCTGTAAAATTACAGACCTACTACGTTATCCGCCTGAGGACCTTTCTGGCCCTGAGAAACGGTAAATTCAACCTGCTGGCCTTCTGCCAGAGTCTTGAAGCCGCCGCCCTGAATGGAGCTGTAGTGAACGAAAACGTCCGGGCCGCCTTCACGAGTGATAAAGCCAAAACCTTTTGATTCGTTGAAAAACTTAACAGTACCGGTAACAGTAGACATAGTTATAAATCCTGAATTCAATCATTTTATGTGCCGCCAAACTTCGTTGTGATGCTTGGTCAGCGGTGTGCGGAAACAAAAAACTGGCGTGATCAAAAACAGGACGAAAGCTACTTGTTACAACTTACAACAGAGATGCGTCTTATTGATGAGTGCTGTGCTAAATCTTTCCAACGAGGGCCACTGTACTCCTGCCCGGTCTGAATAGAAAGCTATTTCTTATAGGCATTAACCCACAGGGGCTATTTGTCTATTCGAAATGCAGCGTGCTGGTAGTTCACGCGTTGGTGTCTGGTTACTAAAATCCAATAACTCTGACCCTGCCTTGATCTACACTGATGTCAGGTAGATAGAGGGATTTGTTGTTACCTCTTCTGAAAAACTGATACGGCCTAACGGCCCTGTCTGGTGTTTCCTTGCGCGGAGCAAAACCCGTATGTCCCTGGACCCTATGGAAAAAAGGCGCCTCACTGCGCTTGAGAAGTTAGGGATTCTGGATACGCCACCAGAGGAGCGGTTTGACCGGCTGGTTCGAATCGCCCGCCAGTTTTATGGCGTCAAAACGGCCTTGTTCACCGTTCTGGATGATAAGCGCCAGTGGTTTAAATCCAAGGACGGCATTGAGGCTCGTGAAACACCGCGCTCAGTGGCATTCTGCGATTACGCTATCCGCCAGGACAAAGCGTTTATTGTTGAAGATGCCACCCAGGACCCCCGCTTCAAATCGAATCCTCTGGTCACCGGTGACCCACACATCCGGTTTTACGCTGGTATTCCTGTCCGGGAACCCAGTGGTTTCAAACTTGGTTCTTTGTGCATTATTGATGACAAGCCCCGTCAGATTCAGGAAGTGGACCTGGATGTACTTCGTACTTTGGCGAGTCTCATCGAAGACGAGCTGGAATGTGCCTATCTCTCTGGAGGAGACGCGGGTGACGTCGCGGTGTCGCATCTCAGCCGGGCCATCCAGAGGGCTCAGAATGTCTTTCTGACCAATGACAACGAGCGGGCGGCGTTCGAGTTGATGCTGGCAGACTTGCTGGCCCTTACGGGTAGCCAGTTCGGGTTTATCGGTGAGGTGTTGTATCACGACGATGGCACGCCGTACCTCAAGGTAGGCGCTATCACCAACATCGCCTGGAGCCCTGAAACCCAGGCCCTGTTCCAGCAGGTAGAACGCAGGGGCATGCTGTTTGAGAGATTGGATAACCTCTTAGGTGCAGGGTTGGTATCTGGCGGTGTGGTGCTTGCCAACAACTATGCAAACGATTCCCGCCGAGGTGGTTTGCCACCTGGCCACCCTCCAATCACCAGTTACATCGGGTTGCCGGTATACAGTGGCGGGAATCTGATCGGATTGGTTGGCCTGGCCAACCGGGTGGGCGGCTATAAAGAAAGCCTTGCCGACGACCTTGCCCCGCTGCTGCAGACCGTTGGCACCCTGATTGAACGGAAACGTCTTTATCAGGAAAAACGAGAGCACCAACTGAGCCTGGAACAGGCCGCTAATTTTGATGCCCTGACCGGGCTGCCCAACCGCAGACGGTTAACGGAACTGTTTGAACAGGAGCTGTTTGAAGCTAAGCAGCGCAAAGGCACCGTGGCGGTTTGTTTTATTGACCTTGATGGTTTCAAGGAGATCAATGATGAGCATGGTCACTCCGTTGGCGACGCAGTTCTCAAGTCGATTGCAGAGCGGCTGAAGAATACCGTGCGGGGCCACGATTTGATTGCCCGTCTTGGCGGTGATGAATTTGTGGCGATACTGCGGGATGTAGACGATGAGCGAGTGTATTCTCGCATTCTGGAAGCCATCCGCCAGCCCATAAGTTACCGGCACTTTGTTTTACACCTGTCTGGCAGCATGGGCGTGACAGTGTATCCGGATGACGACGCAGATACCGATTTACTGCTTCGCCACGCGGACCAGGCGATGTATGCAGCCAAAGAATCCGGCAAGAACGCCTACAAAATCTTTGATTTGCAGTCCCATTTTACCCGGAAAGAGCGAGTAAGGGTTCTGGAGCAGATTGGCCAGGCCATCAGTCGTGCGGAATTGGAGCTGTATTACCAGCCCAAGATTGATTATAAGCGCCAGACCATCGAAGGCTTTGAGGCCCTTATTCGCTGGAATCATCCCGATGATGGCTTGCTGGCCCCGGGGCACTTTCTGGAACATATTGAATACACCGAATACGCTCGCACCGTTGGCAACCTGGTGATCAATGAAGCCGTCGACAAACTGTTGCTGTTCAATAGTCAGGGTTTGGCCTATTCCCTGAGCGTGAACCTCAGCCCATCGCACTTTCTGGGCAAAACCTTCCCGGAAGATCTGGCCCAGGCAGTCGAGCGCTTGCCCCGCGGGCTCCGCCACCGTCTGATTCTGGAGCTACTTGAAACCACCGTCATGGATGATGCCAGCCTGGTAATTGACACGCTTCGGCAGTGTCGGGACTTGGGGGTGGAGTTGTCGCTGGACGATTTTGGTACCGGCTATTCTTCTCTGGACTACTTCCGTAAGCTTCCTGCCCACGAGATCAAGATTGATCGTTCGTTTGTTAATGACATGCTGGACGATCCGGAGAGCGATATGGTGGTCACCGCGATACTGGGCCTGGCCCGCAGCTTCGGCCGACGGGTGGTGGCTGAGGGCATTGAAAACGCTGAGCATCACGCTCGTCTGATCGAACTCGGGTGCGATCTAGGGCAGGGGTTCTACTATGCGAGGCCGATGCCTTACCAGCAGGCTTATGACTGGGCCGCGAATTTCCGCTGGCAAACGGTTGCGGTTACCGCAGTTGGTAGCTGAACCGGGGCTATGTAAAGGTTTGGCAAAACCTTGAGCATACTCTTTTTTTTCTCCCCGACGTTCTCTATGGTTGCCGCTGACCAGAGCGTATGGAGAACTTCTGAATGGCACTTGCTCCCCGCCACCGCCGGCGTTGGCCAACCTGGGTTGGTGTTTTCACAGGTCTGGTGATTCTTGCCGCCGGAGGCTGGTGGTATTTCCAGAACGGCGGGAACAAACAGCCGCCACTGAATACCATCGAAGTCACCCGCGGCGACATCCAGCAGCTGGTCTCCGCTACCGGCGTGTTAGAGCCCAGCAACTATGTGGACGTGGGGGCCCAGGTGTCTGGCCAGCTCGAAACCATCCATGTGCGAGTGGGGCAAACGGTATCCCAGGGCGACTTGCTGGCGGAGATTGATCCGACCGTTTACGTGGCCAAAGTAGACGCCACCCGGGCCCAGCTCAAGAATCAGCGGGCCCAACTGGATGATCGCAGGGCGCAATTGCGATTGGCAGAAATCCAGTATCAGCGCCAGACCAACCTCTATAAAGAAGAAGCCACTACACGGGAATCACTGCAAACCGCCGAGGCTTCTCTCGCATCCGCCAAAGCGCAGTTGGCCATGCTGGAAGCCCAGATTGAACAAACCTCATCCACCTTGCGTGCGGAAGAAGCCAACCTCGGGTATGCACGAATCTATGCACCCATGGACGGCACGGTCGTGTCCATTGAAGCCCGCCAGGGCCAGACCCTGAATGCAACACAGCAGGCCCCGGTTCTGATGCGTATTGCTGATCTGGCCACCATGCGCGTGCGGGCACAGGTATCGGAAGCCGATGTGGGCAAACTCGAGCCTGGGATGCGCGTTTATTTCACCACCCTGGGGGACGCGGAACGGAAGGTGTACGGCGAGTTGCTGTACATAGAGCCGACACCGGAAGTGACCAACAATGTTGTACTGTACAACGCCCTGTTCGATGCCAATAACGACGATGGCAAACTGCTACCGAACATGACAGCCCAGGTGTTTTTCATTCAGAGCGAAGCCCTGGATGTTCTGCGTGTGCCAGTGTCCTCGGTTCAACGGGGCCGGGTGCAGGTCCTGACCCAGGCGGGCCAGGTTGAATGGCGGGACATGGTGTCCGGCGTCAGTAACCGGGTGCATACGGAAGTGGTTTCCGGCGTAAAGGAAGGCGAAAAGGTCGTGCTGATTTCCCGGGATCCGCGTTCTGGTTCCAATAACACCAGCAATTTCCGGGGTATGCTGCGATGACCGCAAGCCGGCCTCTGATCGAGTTGCGCGGCGTTACCCGTTCTTTCGGGGAGGGGGAGTTAGCCGTACCGGTACTCAAAGGCATTGACCTTAAAATTTATCCGGGGGAGTTCGTTGCTATTATGGGCCCCTCCGGGTCCGGAAAATCCACCTTGATGAATATCCTCGGTTGCCTTGACCAGCCAAGCTCCGGGGAATACTGGTATGACGGCTGTGACGTTTCCGCGCTCAGTCGGGATGACCTGGCGTTGTTGCGCCGGGAGGCTTTCGGCTTTGTCTTCCAGAGCTACAACCTGCTGCCGGGCATGACCGCTCGGGAGAATGTTGAGATTCCGGCCATCTATGCAGGCAGGGCGCCCGCTCAACGCCGGGAGCGGGCTGAGAAACTGTTAACTGAACTGGGGCTGGGAGAGCGGCTTACCCATCGCCCCGGCCAGTTGTCTGGTGGTCAGCAGCAGCGCGTTTCAATTGCCCGGGCATTAATGAACGGTGGCCAGGTGATCTTCGCCGATGAGCCGACCGGCGCACTTGACAGCAAAAGCAGTAAAGAGGTTATCCGGCTACTGACGGAGCTGTCTGGTAAGGGGCATACCGTTATTCTGATCACCCATGACCAGGATGTGGCCGATGTTGCCCGCCGGCAGATCCATATCGCCGACGGCGAAGTGGTTCGAGATACCGGCCAGGATGACAGCGCTGCAGCGTCTTCACCGGCGATCGAAGCAGGTCGCCATGGCGTGGTGTTGAGTGACTGGCAGGAGGCCCTGAAAAGTGCCGTGCGCTCGTTGCATAGCAATCTGTTCAGAACCGCACTCACATTGTTGGGCATTGTGATTGGCGTGGCGTCTGTGATCACCATGTTGGCCATCGGGGAGGGGGCCAGGAAAGACGTGGTTGATCGAATCAGTACCATGGGCAGTGACTTGTTGCTGATACGCCCCGGCGGCCCGGATCAGCGTGGTGGCCGCTGGTCAGTGACTACGCTAACCCCCGAAGATTATCGTGCAATCAATGAAGTAGAAGGGGTTCTTGCAGCGATACCTGAACTAACCGGTTCGCAAACGCTTCGGTACTTTAACCTTGACCACCGTGCAGAAATTAACGCCACCTCATACCAGTTTCCGGTCGCCAGGCAGTGGCCGGTGATTGAAGGCACCTTCTTTTCTGAACAGGATGAGCTCAACTACGCCGCAGTGGCGGTATTGGGTAAAACCACCGCCGATACACTCTTCCCCAGTGAAAGCCCTCTGGGAAAGCACCTGATGGTGAACAATGTACTCTTCCAGGTGATTGGCGTGATGGGGGAGAAAGGCGCATCACCCATGGGGCAGGATCAGGACGATGTGGTCCTTGTGCCCTACACAACGGGCAGCTTGCGTATTTTTGGTCAGACCCACCTGCGCAACATCACGGTGGCCGTGGCTGACCTTGGCAGGATGAGCGACATCGAAGCGATCATCCATGAAACCCTGTTGGCGCGGCATGGAGGGGTAGAGGATTTCACCATCCGTAACATGGCTTCGCTGATCGACACCATTTCCGAAACCCAGAACACCCTGACCTGGCTGTTGGGTTCGATCGCGGCGATCTCTTTGCTGGTCGGCGGCATTGGTGTGATGAACATCATGCTGGTGAGCGTTACCGAACGCACCCGGGAAATCGGCATTCGCATGGCCACGGGCGCCCGTGCCTGGAACATTCTGCAGCAGTTCCTTACCGAGGCCTGGCTGGTCTCCGCCATTGGGGGACTGATCGGTGTCGCGCTGGGAATCACTGCCACCCAATTGATCGGCTCATTCGGCACGCCCGTTCATATGACGGTGTTGCCGATGGTGCTGGCGTTCTCCTGTGCCTTTGCCACCGGGCTGATCTTCGGTTTTCTGCCAGCCCGTAAAGCCGCTCACCTGGACCCTGTCCATGCCCTGGCGTCGGAATAAGACTATGACTATGACCGCTCGATTAATGGTTATCCTGCCGGCCTTCCTGATTGCCGGGTGCGCCACGTTCACGCCGGAGCCGGTGCCTTTGCCGGTTACTCCACCGGAGCAATGGTCCGTCCAATCCGATGAGGGGCAGGGCATCGATGCCAGCTGGTGGCAGGCTTTCAATGATGACCATTTGAACCGGCTAATTGACAAGGCCCTGGCGGCCAACCCCGACTTGGCGGCCACTGCCCAGTCCGTCATTCAGGCCGATTTGCAACTGCAGTCCGCCGGTGCTGGCCTCTTGCCCTCAGTGGGGGCAACGGCCAATACCGGGCGGCAGGCTTCTCGAGTCTCCGGTGGTGATACCAACACCGGGGGGTCAACCAGTGCCGGGTTATCCGTGGACTATGAGCTGGATCTTTGGGGGCGGTTGTCTGCCGTGGAAGGCGCAGCTCTGGCATCTTTCCAGGCCACCAGGTTTGACTACGACGCAGCTCGTATCACCCTGATTGCATCGGTCGCCAGCACCTGGTTTGAATGGCTGGAGCTACAGCAGCGGGTAGAGGTAGCACGGAACAACCTGGCGATTGGCGAGCGTACTCTGGTATTAGTGGAGGCACGCTTCCGCAATGGGGCTGCCAGTCGGGCTGAGCTGGCTCGCCAACAAACCTCGGTATTGAGTTTGCGCAACGCGGTGCCGCCACTGGAATACCAGGCTCGGCAACGGCTGGCAGCATTACGGGTGCTGACTGGAGAATTACCGTTTGAGGGCGACACGCCAGACGCAGATATCGCCGCGGTGAGTATACCGGTGATCAGCCCCCTGGCGCCGGCCAGCCTGGTCACCCGTCGGCCAGACCTGGCCGCCCAGGAGGCTCGGCTGGTGGCTGCCAGTGCCGATATCGAGCAGGCCAGAGCAGCACTGTTGCCATCAGTTTCCCTGAGCGCGGCGGTGCGTTTGTCCACCGACAGTTTTCTCAGCCTTGCTGATCCGACTCAAAGCGTGAGTGGTCTGTTGGGTTTGAGTCAGTCGTTGTTTGACGGCGGCCAGCGGCGAAACGCCCTGGCGATTTCGGAATCCCGGCGGGTGGCTCTGTTGGAAAGCTATCGCGGTAGTCTGTTGACGGCGTTCCAGGAAGTGGGCGATGCCCTGGACCGGGATTCTCTGTTTGAGCTTCAGGAGCAGCGCCTGCAAGAGATCCTGGTACGGGCTGAAGAAACACTCCGACTGACCGAAGTCCGTTATCGGGAGGGCGCAGACGACTTGTTGACCTTGCTGGAGAGCCAGCGCAGTGTGTTCGACGCCCGTCAGCAACTGAGCCAGATGCGCCTGAACCGACTGATTGCCGCTGTTGACCTATACAAAGCCCTGGGCGGAGGTTGGCAGCGGGATGACGAGGTGGTGGCTACAGGGCCGGTTGAGGAATAACGCCCTCTACCAGAAAAGCTTCCCGGCCGAAGTTATGAACCTGCTTGCTGCCATCCGCCAGCGTCAGACTCATGGATACTTGCTGGTCTGAGGTGGCAACGATGAGCTTGTGGTACGACCTTGGCGCCGTGTCCCGGAGTGCCCGAGGGCTGAACAGCGCCACGTTGAGCCCATCCATTCCGCTTCCGGTTTGCCAGGGTAGCTGGTACAAGCCGGCCTGAAGAGCCCGGGCTGAGAGAAACTGAAACGCTTCCGCGCCGCAGTGGCGCAGGTCGCTGCCCAGCGCCTGGGATTCCCGGTAGCTGACCGGGTCGGTGAGGGTTTTCTGAAGGTCTTGCCACTCTGTGGCCTGAAGCCGAACACCCCGACTTGAACGGAAGCGGGCGGTAAAGACCGTGTGCAGCGTGGTCAAAGGGCGCTTGAACGGTTCTGACACGTGGCTGGTGAACACAAACCGATAGAACGCGGTCTCTGCCAGGGCTGTCGGAATGCTCATGGCGCCGTAGAACAGGCTGGGTTCGAAGCTACGGCCGAACCGAGAGCCGTATTTGAGTGGCGGGTATCGAAAGGGCGTCGCAAGCAGGTAATGCAGTTTACTGGCCTGCTCGGGGATCCTCGGTTTGCTGGCATCCAGCAGTTGCTCCAGGCGAGCCTGTTCCTGCATGTTATCAACGATTCGGGTGGTGGCTATGTCTTCCTGACTCTCAACCACCCGAAAGAGCTGGCCCTGTAGGCTGCCCAGAGTGCCCTTGATACGTTCCCTGTAGTTCAAATCCGTCCCCGCATGGCATCCAGATAGTGAATCACCCGAACCAGCCCTTCCGTTGACTGAATCATATCCCTGGGGGTGCCTTCAAAGTAGTGGTTCGGCGTATTGAGCCAATGGGCCATGGCCTGGTTGTCGCCACCGGTCAGGGCATAAACGCTTCGATACAAGCGTACGAACAGCAGCGCCAGTTCTCCGGACTTACTGTCTGGATCAATGCCGTCTCGGGTCAACCCGCTGCGATTTCGGCCAACAACGGCGGCGGCTTCGGCCTGGGAAAGACCAAACGCCTTGGCGGAATTCAGCAAGGCCTTGGCCAGCAGAGCTTTGTCGCTGGTTTGGGGGGCCAGGGTAGCCGGCTCATTCATGGCAAGGGCTCCTTTGTGCATTTTTCACCATTATATACCTATGTGGCGAAAATGCACCATGCGGTGCTAGTCAATCATTACTTGGGGTAGCCGGTGATACTCCTGATTTTCCGATACAGCGGTTGTAACCTTGGGTACATGTCAAGATACACCTCGGAATACAGGCGCTGGTAGAGCTCAGTCGCTTGCCCAGACGGCGTGAATACCTGGCCGACACGAGTCATTTCCCGTACCGCAGTATCGAAATCCGGGTGCAGGCCCAGACCAACGGCGGCGTCTATCGCCGCGCCCAGGCCGGAGGTTTCATAGGTGTGCGGTCGCTCGGCAGGCAGTCCGAAAATATCGGCGGTCAACTGCATGGCAGCATCGCTTTGTGAGCCGCCACCGGCCACCCTGAGCCGGCGGATTTTCTGACCGCTGCGTTTCTCGATCCGCTCCTTGCCTTCCCGGAGTGCGTACGCAAGGCCTTCCAGAATGGCCCGATACAGGTGTGCCCGAGTGTGGACGTCGCCGAACCCGATGATCGAACCCTTGGCTTCGGGACCCGGCTGGCGCACGCCCGGGCTCCAGTAGGGCTGCAGCATCAGGCCCATTGAGCCGGGCGGTACCGAATTGACCAGTTCATCGAACAGGACCTCCGGTTCAATTCCCCGTTGTTCGGCCAGCTTTTGCTCCCGCAGACCAAACTCTTTCTTGAACCAGCTGACCATCCAGAAGCCCCGGTAAATCATTACTTCCGTTGAGTAGTGACCGGGCAGGGCCGATGGATAAGGTGGCATGAACCGGGTGGGCTCAACGTACCGATGATTGGTGGTATTGATCGTCGCGGTGGTGCCGTAGCTCATGCAGCCGATGTCCGGGCTGAGCCCGCCGGAGCCGAGTATTTCGCAGGCCTTGTCTGACGCTGCCGCTATTACCGGCAGGCCCGCTGGCAGGCCCAGGTGATGGGCTGCGTCGGGAATCAGTTGGCCGATGGTTTCACCGGGTTGCACCAGGTCTGGCAGCATGTCGCGGGTGATGGGCATGGCCTGCCATTTGAAATCCCGATTACCGGCCCACTGCTGTTTTTTGTAGTCAAAAGGCAGGTAGCCCACCTGGCTGCCGGTGGAGTCTTTGTACAGGCCAGTCAGCCGGTAATTGAGGTAACCGGAGAGCAGCAAAAATTTGTGGGTTTGTGCCCAAAGATCCGGTTGGTTCTGGGCAATCCAGTTGGCCTGGGTTTTCTCCCGGAAACGCTCAATGGTGTCTTCAAGCCTTGCCAGCTTGAACAAAAGTCCCCAGGGGCCCTTTACCGGGCCATCCACCCGGGCATGGCGTTGATCCAGCCAGATAATGGCCGGGCGCAACGGTTGCCCGTGTTTGTCCAGGTTGATCACCGTGCCCCGTTGGGTCGTGACGGTGACGCCGGCGACCTGGTCCGGTGTGGCATCGGTACTCTGCCAGAGCGCCTGGCAGGCCAGCCCGAGATTGCGCCAGAAGTAGTCCGGATGCTGCTCGGCCCAGCCCGGGTGTTCTGAGAAGTAGGGTTCGATTTCCTGCTTGCCCTTGCCATGCAGATTGCCCTGCTGGTCAAACAGCAGCGCCCGGACGCTCTGGGTGCCATTGTCGATCGCCAGAATAAGCGGTGTGTTGGCCATACTGTTTACCTGCCCCCGGATGGCAGGGCATAAGCCTGCTGATACAGCGACAGATAACGGTCCACTTCCCGCTGCCAACGATCGTCAGTCCAGTCCAGCAGGCGTTGGCATCGCTTCTGGATGTCTGGCAGCAGGGCTCTGGCGCCGGCGGGGCAGATAAGCCCCAGGCGGGTTCTGCGCAGTAACAGGTCATCCAGGTGCTGTACCTGCTCATGCTGGCAGGCCCATTCCAGTTCAGCCCAGAGCACGCCGGAATCGGCGATTTCAGTGAAATCCGCATCGCGGCACAGTTCGCCCAGGGCCGGTCCGTAGTAGCCCTTGAGACGGTGCCAGCTCAGGTGGCGAACCTGAGTGGGCCGCGGAAGGTCGTCCGGTGGAGTGAACACTGGCTGGTCATCGGCCCGGAGCCTGTGGCTGCCATCTGGCCCGAGTGCGGCTTCCAGAGCCTCCCGGGCAATCTGGCGAAAGGTCGTGAGTTTGCCGCCGGCGACACTGATCAGGCCTTTATCCCGGCGCAGGGCGTGTTCACGGTTCTCACGGGAGGGGGCTTTGCCCTGACCATCCGTGACCACCGGCCTGACACCAGCCCAGGTGGAGATCACATCCTGGGCGGTCAGGCTGGCGCTGGGGAACAGGTGTTCAGCCACCTGCAACAGGTAGCGAACCTCCTGGTCGTTAATAACCGGTTCCTGGTCCAGGCTACCCGGATGGTCCAGGTCGGTGGTGCCGAGTACCGTTGTGCCGGCCCACGGAAAGGCAAACACCGGGCGTTTGTCCTCGGGATGGAACAAAGACACAGCACAGGTTACCGGCAGCCGTTGCCAGGGCACGACAAGGTGGCTGCCTCTGAGCGGGCGAATGCTCAGTGGTTGTTCTGACGGGCCCTGCTGTTGCAGTTTGTCTGCCCAGGCACCAGTGGCATTGATAACCATGTTGGCTGATACGGAAACGCCAGCTTCCAGCGGTTCCCCCTCCGGAACCAGAACAACACCATTAACCCTGCCGGCCTCATTCCGGGTGATCCGGTTGGCGGATACATAGTTGAGGCAGAAGGCGCCGTCCCGACTCGCCTCGGCGATCAGCCTTTGCACCAGTCGGGCGTCGTCGGTGAGGGCGTCGGTAAACAGGCTGGCACCCAGAAGCCCGGCCTGGCTCAGACCGGGCGCCCACTGCTGGCTTTGTGAGGGGGTCAGGCGTTGCCGGCTGCGGACACCGGCAAGCCGGTCGTATACCGATAACAAAGTCTGGAACAGTCGGGGGCCGGGGAACTGGCCCCGGTAATGGGGCATGACAAACCGGAGCGGGTCAACCAGACCCGGGGCCTCCTCCATCATGCGCTGGCGCTCCCTGACGGCATCCCGGGTCAGGCCAATATGGCCGCTGCCCAGGTAGCGTAATCCGCCATGAACCATTTTTGAGGACCGACTGGACGTGCCCCAGGCAAAGTCTTTCTGTTCCACCAGAAGGGTTCTCAGGCCGCTCCCCGCGGCTTCTCTGGCAGCACCTGCGCCGGTGATGCCGCCACCGACAATCACCACATCGAATCGGGCATTACCGCTTTTCAGTTCTGCGAGAATCTGTTGTCGTGTCATACCGACCTCAGTCCAGAAGGGTTTTGGGATTGAGGCGGGCGTCTGGGTCAAAGCTATCCGTCAGCGCACGGATGGCGCGCATGCCCAGTTCGCCTTTTTCTACCGGCAGGAAGGGGGCGTGGTCCTTGCCAACCCCGTGCTGGTGACTGATGGTTCCCCGGTTGCGGACGATCAGTTCCGAGGTAGTGTTTTTCAGATGCTGCCATCGGGCCACGGTTTCCGGGTAGGTATCGGCTACGCGGAACACATAGGTTGTGTAGATGGAACAACCCTGTCCGTAGAAATGGGACAGGTGGGTGAACACGTGGGTTCTTTCTCCGTCCTTACTGAGACCTTCTCGCAGATTGCTCTCAATTCGATTGAGCAGGTTATCGACGTTATCCCAGTCTGTAGCCGTTTCCAGGGTGTCTACCGCATAGCCCATTTGCCAGAGCGCCTCCCGGAAGTAGGGCATGGTAAAGCGCTTTTCGGCCCACTTGGCACCAAGTTTGGTGCCTGTATAAACACCACCATGGGCACTGCACACTTTCTTGGCTTGAGCCAGGGTGGAACGGCACTGGGCTTTGCTGCCGGTAATGCCGAAGGTCATCATGCACTTGCCTTCGCGCACCCCTCTGAAGGACAGGAATTTCTCCAGCATACCGATCAGTTGTGGGTGGCCCGCTAACGCCAGTTGGGTTTCGGTCTCGATCGCGTTGCTTAAACGCAGCATGGATAGGGTTACACGGTTCTGCACCAGCTTTCGCGAAGCGGTTTTTGCCTGTTCCCAACTCGGGAAGAACACCACATAGAAGTCTTCCTGATCAGCCAGGCGGCTGACACGGGCTTTGACCTCAGTGATCAGGCCCAGCCGACCTTCGGAGCCCAGAATCATCTCCCGGATGTCCGGCCCGGCGCTGGAAGCGGGCAGAGTGGGCAGGTCCAGCGTGCCCTGCAGGGTTTCGATTCGGCCACCGGCAAACAACTGCTCGATTCGGCCATAGCGGAGGGACTGTTGCCCACTGGAGCGGGAGGCCACCCAGCCGCCAATGGTGGAGAGCTCGAAGGACTGGGGAAAGTGGCCCAAGGTATAGCCGTGGGCACGTAACTGCGCCTCAACCAGGGGGCCTGGAGTGCCTGCGCCAAACGTGGCCAGCTGACTTTCCCGGTCCAGGTCCAGAAGGCGGTTCATTTTGGCAAGGCTGATGGTCAGCACTGGTTTGCCTTGGTCGACGGGGTTGATATGGCCCGCCACGCTGGTACCGCCACCGTAAGGAATCAGGTGCAAGTCGTGGTCTTCGGCATAGCGCAGCAAGGCTCGAACATCCGAATTGGAGTTCGGAAATGCAACCCCGTCGGGAAACGTGCCGATCTCGCCGCTGCGAAGGGCCAGCCAGTCCACCAGGCTTTGGCCTCGGGCGTGGCGTACGCGCACTTCCGCGCTGGTATCGATCAGGTCATCAACCTTGGGGTCAGCCGGTAGGCGTGTGGCGGGTACCTTTTGGCTTACTTGCTCCAGGGTCGCATCCTGTAACGGATTAGCAGAACCAACTCGCTGTTCAAGAAATGCCTGACCCTGCGCAGGCAGCTCCAGGTTAAACTGATCATCACCCCATCCGTTCCAGCGTCGCATCGACCACAACTCCCGATTTCATGAAAAGTGTCGGCATTCTATAGCGTTGGCGCCAAAACCCAGTGGCAGAGTGCGACAGTGGCTTTGTCATTTGGCGCCAGGTGAAACATCAGTGTCGCAGGGACTCGGTCAAACGTCGGTTCAGGTCCTGCCAGTGCTCAAGCCTCTGGGCATCGCCAATCCTCGAGCGCTCCCCGGAGGAACGGTTGAGCCAGAGGCCTTCACCGTTAAAGCTATAAACTGGTTCCAGATCAGTTCTTTGCGAGGCAGGTCTAATGTCGTTTATCAGGTTGTCAAGGATCAACGGATCGGCGTCCGGGGTCTTGTACCAGGCCAGAACCATGTGGGCCTGGTTCAGCTCCAGGGCTTTGACATAGACAATACGCAGTTCTTCGTCGGGAACGCCCATGGCTCGTAGTGTCAGATACTTGGCAATGGAGAAGTCTTCGCAGTCTCCGCCGTTGGTGGTTAGCAATTCTACCGGGGTGGCCCAGTAGTCTTCCTCCCCCCAATGCTGGATGTCACTGACGAAAGGGATCCGATTGAAGAACGAGTTGACCAGACGAAGCTGTCGGTCGATGGGGGCATTACGGGCCAATTGATGCAGCCGCTGCCAGTCTTGCAGCCTCTGATGGGCTTCCTGGCCGAATTCACTCCGCACGTAGGTCATCAGCCGGTCGCTGAGCTCAATGGCGCCCGCCAGGGAAAAAGCAAACACCAGGGGGATGAGGATGGAGTGGCGACGTGCAGACCAGGTTGCCGTTGCCATATCAGGCCTCAGTTACTGTTCTGTAGCCGTTGGCGTAACTGCTCCAGTCGCTGTCTGATCTCCTCTCTACGTTGTTGTTCGCCCGCTGGCGTGGCCGTGCCGCTGGATGATGCACGTTGTGCAGGCTGTGGTGTTTGCCGTTGCTGTATCTCCTGGTCGAGTGATTCTGCATTGCTACTGGCCAGAGAAACGCCTGAACGATCATCAAGCTCCGGAAAATAGAGGTTTTCGAGTTTGCCAGCGCGCTCGATGATGACACGGTTAGGGAACACGGTGCGTAGCTTGGCGTTACCGGGAAGCTCGTTGCCTACCAGGTACGCTTCGGTCTTGCCCTTGTCATCTTCAATCAGCGCGCTGCCCGGGAATTCGCCGTCAGCAGCCAACACACCGCGCAGCGAAAGCCTGAGGTTGGTTTCTGGCAGATTTTCGGTATCCACCTCCACTGCGCCACCGGTATCCGAAGCTGTACCGAACAGGGTCAGGTTTGCCAGCTGTACCTCAGGCACGTTCTGTCTTGGTGTGTCGGTGTTGTTACCCGCTGTCTGCACCTGGGGCAGCGTACGCTGCGACTCGTTTTGCCAGAACTGGTATGCCTGCCAACTGGTCAGCCCTAGCATGGCCACAACCGCAGTCACCGCAAGTAACAATGGTATCCTTTGATCAAGAGCGAGCATCGGGTTTCCTGAATGAATGATCGTAGGCGTAAAAAGCTCACAGGTTATCAGACTGAAATGAATTAGTGGCAGTATAGTGTATAGAGTTGTTCAGTGGTTCCCATTCCTGTGGTAGCCTTTTTTAGTGCCTTTGTATGGCTAAAGAATTAAAGGATTTTTCCAGCGCCGGAAAGTCCCAGAAGAATAATGAATGATCTGACGGAAACAACGAGGAAGCCCTTGACCACCGAAACCGAAATGCAGCCGCAGGATGCGCCGCTGGGCCGTCTTCCGTTCACCTTTGCCAAGCGCAACGGTGTCATTCTTACCCGCAATGAAGACGGTGAAGCGATTATCCTGGTGCGACCGGGTGCGTCCCACTCTGCACTTGCTGAAGCAAACCGGATCAGTGGTGGTCGGGCCCGCTTTACCACAATTGAAGCAAACCGTTTTGACCAGGCCCTGAACGCTGCATATCAGAACGATTCGGCCGAAGCCATGCAGATGGTGGAGGGTATTGGCGATGACATGGACCTGGCATCGCTGGCGGATTCCGTGCCGGAGACCGAAGATCTTCTGGAGCAGGAAGACGACGCCCCGATCATTCGCCTGATCAACGCCATTCTCACTGAGGCGGTGAAGACCAACGCTTCGGACGTGCATATCGAAACCTATGAAAAGCACCTGGTAGTGCGCTTCCGCGTTGATGGCGTGCTGCGTGAGGTGGTTCAGCCGAAACGGGCTCTGGCGCCTTTGCTGGTTTCCCGCATCAAGGTTATGGCAAAACTGGATATCGCTGAAAAGCGGGTACCCCAGGATGGCCGTATAGCGCTCCGGGTGGCAGGACGGGAAGTGGATATCCGGGTGTCCACCATGCCGTCGTCCAGTGGCGAGCGGGTGGTGCTGCGTTTGCTGGATAAACAGGCGGGTACCATTCGGCTGGAATCCCTGGGCATGGCGGGAAATGACCTCAAGATCCTGCGCAAACTCATCTACCGCCCTTACGGGATTCTTCTGGTTACTGGCCCGACCGGTTCCGGTAAGTCGACAACCCTGTACGCGTCATTGCAGGAGATCAACGACCGAAGCCGCAATATTCTGACCGTCGAAGACCCCATCGAGTACAACCTGCCTGGTATCGGCCAGACCCAGGTCAACACCAAGGTGGATATGACCTTCGCCCGGGGGCTTCGGGCTATCCTGCGCCAGGACCCGGATGTGGTCATGATTGGTGAAATCCGGGATCTGGAAACGGCGGAGATTGCCGTTCAGGCCAGTTTGACCGGTCACCTTGTGCTCTCAACCCTGCATACCAATACTGCAGTGGGTGCCATTACCCGCTTGATGGATATGGGCATTGAACCCTTCCTGATTTCCTCAAGCCTGGTGGGTATTGTTGCCCAGCGTCTGGTGCGGGTGTTGTGTACCCATTGTCGCGAACCCTATACGCCGACCGAAGAACATTGCGAATTCCTGCAGCAGGACCCAGCCAATCCGCCCACCATTTATCGGGCCAAAGGCTGTGAACACTGTAACCAGCTGGGATACCGTGGGCGTATCGGTATCTATGAGGTGGTGGAAATTACCGAAGAAATCAGCACGCTGATTCACAAACGAGCAGGGGAGATGGACCTGGAGAAAGCCGCTCGCCTCCGCAGTCCGAGTATTCACGCAGACGGGGTCAAAAAAATCCTGGAAGGCACGACCACCGTGGAAGAAGTTCTGCGCGTTACCCACCGGAGCCAGTAATTCATGCCAGCCTACGTTTACAAAGCGCTGGACCAACGGGGAAAGCAGAAACAGGGTGTTCTGGAGGCAGACGCTGCTCGTGCCGTGCGCCAGCAATTGCGGGAGAGAGGGTTAACCCCGCTGACCGTTGAACCGGCCGTTGACAAACAACAGGCTCGTACTAACCCGTTCAGTAATCGAGGCTCCCTGAGTGCTGCGGACCTTGCCCTGGTCACCCGCCAACTGGCCACCCTGATTCAGTCAGGGATTCCCATCGAACAGGCGCTCAGTGCTGCTGCCCAGCAATCCACCAAACCCCGCATCCGCAGTATGTTGATTGCGATTCGGGCCAAAGTGATGGAAGGCTACACCCTGGCGGACAGTTTTGGTGAGTTTCCAAGGGCGTTTCCCCGGCTTTATCGCTCGACAGTCGCCGCCGGTGAGCATGCCGGGCACCTGGACCTGGTACTGAACCGGCTGGCGGACTACACCGAAAACCGCCAGGAAGCCCGGCAAAAAATTCAGTTGGCCGCGATCTACCCGATCATTCTCAGTGTGGTTGCTATCGCCATTGTAGTTTTCCTGCTGACCTACGTGGTGCCGGATATCATCGAGGTGTTTGTGAGGCAAGGGCAGGACTTGCCCGGGCTGACCATGGCCATGTTATCGGTGTCGGAATTTCTCGGCACTTATGGTGTCTATCTCTTTATCTTGCTGATGTTGGCGCTGGTTGGATTTCGGATTGCCCTGAACAAACCCGGGTTCCGGATGAAATTTCACAAGCAGTTGTTACATCTTCCGTTGTTCTCGGGCATGGTTCGGGGTGTGAACACTGCGCGTTATGCAAGCACCCTGAGCATCCTGACCACCAGTGGTGTGCCACTGGTGGAGGCCATGAAAATCGCCGGTGAGGTACTGTCTAACGACTACCTTCGAAAAGAACTGAAAGATGCAGCACGTAAAGTCAGCGAGGGCGGCTCGTTGCATCGGTCGCTGGATCAGACTGGCTACTTTCCGCCAATGATGTTGCACATGATTGCCAGTGGCGAGGCCAGTGGTGAGCTGGACGGCATGCTGGAGCGCACCGCCCGGATGCAGGAGAACACCCTGCAGTCGAAAATTGCCGCCATTGTCGGCCTGTTTGAGCCGTTGATGCTGCTGGTGATGGGCGTTGTGGTGCTGATCATCGTATTGGCGATCATGCTGCCCATTCTGAACATGAGCAATCTGGTGGGCTGATGCCTGCCTTGAAGACTGACTAACCCAAGACCCAGGTCAATGATGAGTGGAACGATGAGTATGAAACAGAACCCGAACCAGGCCCGTAACAAAGGCTTCACGCTGATTGAAATCATGGTGGTGATGGTCATCCTTGGCTTGCTGGTAGCGATTGTGGCACCCAACATCATGGGCCGTAGCGACCAGGCTAAAGTGACGGTGGCGGAAACCCAGCTCAGCAATATTGCCAATGCCCTGGACCTCTACCGCCTGGATAACAGCCATTACCCGTCTACACAGCAAGGTCTGGAAGCGTTGGTGCGCCGGCCCAGTGGATCACCCGAACCCCGTAACTGGAACGCAGACGGCTACCTGAAAAGCGTCCCGGAAGATCCCTGGGGTAACGAGTACCAGTACGTGAGCCCCGGAACGGAGGGTCCCTACGATCTGTACTCCTTCGGCTCTGACGGCCAGGAGGGTGGCGAGGGTGATGCTGCCGATATCAGTGTCTGGAAAACCGGGAACTGATTGATTGTGAAACGCAGGGCGAACCAAATCGGTTTTACGCTGATTGAAATTCTGGTTGTCCTGATTATTGTCGGGCTTCTGGCCGCGTTGGCGGTGTTCAACATGGCCGGAAGTTCCCAGAAGCGAGAGTTGGAGAATACCGTTCAGGATCTGTTCCTGCTGATGCAAACCGCATCGGAACAGGCGATCCTGAACAATCTGGAGCTTGGGCTGTTAATTGAGGACGACAACTACCGATTCGTGTCGTATCAGGATGACACCGGTGAATGGAAGTTGTCCGGGGAGCGGCTGTTCCGTGCCAGGCCCTTGCCTGAATGGCTAACCCTCACTGATTACATTGAGAACGACGCGCCCCGCCTGACCTCGGCAGAAGATCGTCTGCGCCCGGATGTGGTGTTTTTCTCCAGTGGCGAAACCACACCCTTTATTATTGAGTTCACCATCGGCAACAACACCGACGACATGCACGTAATCGAATCTGACGGTGTATCCCCGCTTCAGTGGCGAAAGCCGGGCAGTGAGGATGAGGCATGGTAAACACAGTCAGAGGTTTCACGCTGCTTGAAGTGCTGATTGCCTTGCTGGTGTTCGGGTTGATCGCCACCGCCGCAGCGGAGGTGGGTAGCCAGTACATCGCAAGCTACGAACGGGTTCGCGATAAAACCCTGGCCGGCTGGGTGGCCGATAACCGGATTAATGAACTCCGTTTGCAAGAGGCGTTGCCGGGCATTTCCGAAAACTCCGATGATCAGGATTTCGGCCAGTACCGGTGGCGGGTCACCACGGTTGTTCAAGGTACCGCCGAGCCGAGCATGCGTCGGGTGGAAGTAACCGTTGCCCGCTACACTGACAGTGGGGGCGACCCGGTTCCGGTGCATACCCTGTCAGCATTTCTTGGGGAGAAGTGATGCGCTCCCGTTCAGGCTATTCAGGTCTTCACACCAGTTCCGGTTTTACCTTGATGGAAGTGTTGATTGCGGTGACCATCACCGCTGTTATCGGCCTCGGCGTATGGCAGGTGATCAATGGCGTGGTGACTGCGCGGGACCGGGTAAATGATGTGTCTGGCGAGTTCGAAAACCTCCAGAAAACCATGTTACTGCTGGAGAGGGACCTGAACCAATTGGTTAACCGGCCGATTCGGGATGTCTACGGCGACTTCCGGCCCGCACTCAGCAGTCGTGAGGACGCTTTTGAGCTGGTATTAACCCGCCAGGGTTGGCGCAACCCCCTTGGCCTGAGGCGCAGTGGGCTGCAACGGGTTGCCTGGGAATACACCGGGACCGAGCTCCGGCGCCGCTACTGGCCGACGGTTGACCAGGGGCAGGAAGATAACAGCCAGGATCTGCTGTTACTGGACAACGTGGTGTCGCTCGAAATTCGCTTTCTGAACAGTCAACTGAACTGGCAGGACGACTGGCCGTCAGATCAGGACCTCGCCAGCCTGTCGCCCGGTGCGAGGCCAGTCCTGCCCATGCCGAGGGGCATTGAAATTACTCTGGAGCATGAACTGTTCGGAGAACTGGTCAGAACCTTTGCCCTGGCTGACTTTGACCTTGCCCAGGCACAGGCCGTGGTTAACCAGCAGCAGGAGGCAACGGGCAACTCGGATACCGATGAAGAAGAATCTCAGGAAGTTCAGGATACCCAGCAAGGTACCGGCACATGACACGGCAACCGGTCAAGAGTAAGCCGTCGGGACAGCAGGGCGTAGCACTGATCATGGTGCTGCTGGCCATGGCTCTGGTGGTGATGCTGGCCACAGGCATGAGCAGGCAACAAAGTGTTCAGGTGTTCAAGGCCGGGCATTACCTGGCGCAGCAGCAGGGGCACAGCATTGCACTGGGCGCCGAAGAGTTCGCCCGCCGGATTCTGGTACGCGATTTTGAGCAGGACCGGGAGGACGGCGTGATGGTGGACAGCCCCGATGAATTCTGGGCTCAATATGCTGCCATCCTGCCACTGGACGACAACGGCGTGGCGGAGGTTCAGATAGATGACCTTGCAGGGCGCATCAATCTCAATGATCTGGTTACCCCAAACGGCCAGGTAGACCCTTTGACCCGCGACAGACTGGTGCGGCTGTTCCGGGCTCTCGGCATTACCGCTGTTTCAGTCGACGCACTGATTGACTGGATTGATGCAGATGACCAGACCATCAGTGCCTATGGCGCCGAAGATGGCCAGTACCTGATAGCGGAGCCGGCGTATCGGGCGGCCAATCAGCCGTTTGTGTCAATCACCGAATTACGCCTGATCGATGGGATGACCGAGGAAATCTATGTGGCGCTCCGGCCTCATGTCAGTACGCTGCCGGTCAGTGGTATCGGGATCAACGTGAATACCGCCACTGGCGCGGTGTTGATGTCGTTGCACGATGACATGACGGAAGCTCAGGCAGAGTCAGTTCTGGCCAAGAGGGAAGAAGAGCGGTTTGAGAATTTACAGGATTTCCTCGCTTTGCCCGAGTTTTCCGGCATGGGGCTGAAAACCACCGGGTTGACCTTGCAAACCCGTTTTTTTGAAGTTGTTTCACGGATTACCTACGATAATCGTGTCGTTAATATGGTCAGCACGGTATTCAGGAGTCCCGAGGGTGAAGTCCGGACGGTTCACAGGGATTCCGGGCAGAAGAATCGCATCACCAAAGAGCCTTATACATTCTCAGAAGGATAGCCATGTCTTACCGCCTTTTTGTTCGGCCGGTCCCGCCCTTCGCAGACCTGGACCAGAACCCGGAATCACAGCTGTTCAGCTGGCTGTTACAGGATGCCAGTGGCGATACCCAGGCCAGTGGTGCGGCAGATACCCGGGATGCGATTGAGCAGACACTCGGCCAGAATGCATTGGAAAAAGTGCTGCTGATCGGCCTTATTCCGGGTGACGAAGCCCTGTTTTGCCTGGCTGACATTCCCGCCAAGCAAAGCCGGTTCGTACACCAGGCGTTGCCATACGCGGTGGAAGAACAGATTGCCCAGGATATCGAGAGCGTCCACCTAGCGCTTGGCCGTCATACCTCGGATGGATACCATGTTGCGGCAATAGATCAATCCCAAATGGGGCAGTGGTTAGAGCTGTTTACAGGCTGGGAGCACGTGCGCCTGGATGCCATTTACCCGGACGCCTCCCTGTTGCCGACAACCGATAACGGCTGGACCGCCTGCCTCGACGGCGAGTGGGCCATGCTGGTAAGTCATCGAGGCGAGTGGCTGCGACTGCAGACCGCCAACCTGGGCATGTTGGGGGTTACCCTCGCAGCGCCAGCCACTGAAGAGGTGGTCGCGGAGATACCGGTCACGGTTTATGGAACCGAGCCCGAGCTGGAACTCTGGCAGCCGGCATTGTTGGAACTGAGCGGTGCCGATGGCCGGGTACATCTGGCGCAGAAGCCCCTGGAATTTACGGCGCTGGAGCTGCTGGCGTGGTCCCACCATCATCATATGTGCCATCCGGTCAATCTCTGCCAGGGCGCCTTCTCCGTTAAAACGAGCGGCAGCAGCCCGTTGAAGCCCTGGAAGCCACTGATTGCAGTTGCGTCCGTCTGGTTTGTGATTCAGCTAGGGCTTGAGATTGGTATGGGTGTGTATCACAACCAGGAGGCCGAGGAGCTGCAAAGCCAGGCCATGGCCATCTACCGTGACGCTTTTCCCGCTGACCGCCGTACCCACGCGGGCAATGTGCGCCGGGTGATTGAGGGTCAGTTGAGGGTGGCAGGCGCTGGCCAGGAAGAAGTGGATTTCATCACGCTGATGAAATACACCGGAGATCAGTACAGCCGGGTTGCGAATGCCCAGGCGGTTACCTTTAATTCCATTAACTACAGCCGGAACAGGGGAGAGCTAGTGGTAGATGTCCGGGCCGACAGTTATGAACGGATGAGTAATCTGAGAAATGGCCTGGCCAATCAGGGATTGCGTGCGCAGATTGGGTCTGTGGTTAATGAAAGCTCCGGCTCCCGTGGCCGGTTGACGGTTTCGGGAGGCTAACGCCATGTGGGCACGAATCAAAGACCAGCCGGCGGTCGGTAAGCTTATCGCGAGATACGATCAACTGCCGGTGCGGGATAGACAGGCGCTGGTGGTGCTGGGCATTGCCTTGCTGTTGGCCATTCTCTATTTTGGCATCTGGCGGCCTGTGGCTGATTTCAGCAACCAGGCGGAAGCCAGTCGTGAAAATGCCGAGCAACTTCTGGCCTGGATGCAGGCAAACCAGGCAACCATTCGTCGCCTTGGTGGTGCGGGTTCCGGTTCGTCGGCGGGGGCCGGCGTTGACAAGCCTGAAGACGGTCGGGCACTGATGGCCCTGGTTACCCGCTCCGCAGGTGAAGCGGGGCTTTCGCTGCAGCGATTTGAGCCAAGCGGCGAGTCTGCAATACGGGTATGGCTTGAAGCCGCACCGTTTGCCGAGGTAGCGGCCTGGCTGGAGCAGCTTGATGCCCGGCATGGGGTGATTGTGGATCAGGCTGCCATGGACAGGGGAAATGAGCCGGGGCGGGTATCCGTGCGGCTGACACTGACGATCTGAAAGGGGCATGCCCCAAGCTGACCGGTGATTCCGGAGGAGCGCGAGTAAATGCGTGATAAGCAGGAAAACAATAATAATTCTGATGCTGTCGTGGTTCGTCTTGATGAGACTGCCCGCAACGAGGCCCAGTCGATTCTTTGCCATGCGTACCGGGAAGATCCAACGTTCCAGTATCTGTTTGATCATCGCCGGGCGGGTTACGACCAGCGAGTAAGAGCGACAGTCAGGGAACTGATTGACCTGTACCTTGAGCTCAATCAGGATGCCGTTGGTGTGATGAAAGGGGATACCCTGATTGCCGTGGCCTTCATCGGCGACCCGGAACTCCGGATGAACCTCGCCGAGCAGCTTAGCTGGCGAATTCGCATGGTGTTGACCGCGGGGTTTGCCTCGACTCGCCGATACCTGGATTACCATCAGAAAATCCGCGACCTGTTGCCGCACCCAAAGGCTCATCAGTTGCCTTTGATGGGGGTCAATCCAAAATACCAGAATCAGGGGTATGGTCGGGTTTTGCTCAAAGCGGTCGAGAAGCTTTGTGAGGAAAATCCCCGGGGCAAGGGGCTGGTACTGGATACCGGTAACAGCCGATACCTGCCGTTTTACGAATCCGAGGGCTTCCGCAGCCTGGGCAAGATACGCCTGGGTGATTTTGAAGATCATGTCCTGTTCCGGGAAATTGGATCTGAAGCTAATGACGCCCGGAACGAGGCAACGCCGCATTAACACAGTATTTGTCATCAGGAGTGAATGTGTCCGACAGCCATGATTTTGATTTGATCGTAATTGGTGCCGGTTCCGGTGGTGTCCGCCTGGCGAGAATGTCAGCCCAGCGGGGCGCGAAGGTTGCGGTGGTTGAGTCCCGGTACCTGGGCGGCACCTGTGTCAACGTTGGCTGTGTTCCGAAAAAACTGTTTGTGTACGGCGCCCATGTTCATGACGAACTGGAAGATGCAGCAGGCTATGGCTGGCGAGTTCCGCTCGATCAGGTCAGCTTCGACTGGCCCACTCTGGTGGCAAACAAAAACGCTGAGATTGAGCGCCTGAATGGCATCTATGGTCGCCTGCTCGAGAATGCCGGAGTTGAGATCATCAATGGCACGGCAACCATCAGCGATGCCAATACCGTTACGGTAGGCGAACGGAGCTATAGCGCAAAACACATCACAGTCGCGACGGGAAGCTGGCCGGTAGTGCCGGATGTTCCCGGTAAAGACTGCATCCTTACCTCCAATGAAATGTTCTACCTTCCGCAATTACCCCGTCATGCGGTGGTTTGGGGTGGCGGGTATATCGCGGTAGAGTTCGCCGGCATACTGGCCGGGCTTGGTGTGGAAACCACCTTGTTGTACCGGGGTGATTTGTTCCTGCGGGGCTTTGATAACGATGTGCGCCGGTTCACCGAGCAGGAGATGCGCAAAAAGGGCGTCGACTTGCGTTTCAACGCCACCATCGAATCCATTGAGACTCAGGGCGCCCACTATCAGGTCATGTTGTCTGACGGAGAACGCCTGGAGACCGGTCTTGTCATGGCAGCAACCGGACGGAGAGCCCTGGTTGACGGCCTTGGCCTGACGGAGCTGGGTATTGAACTCAACGCTTCGGGTCACATCGTTGTGGACGACCATTTCCAGACCTCGGTACCCTCAATCACCGCGCTGGGCGATGTCATCGGCACACCGCAGCTCACTCCAGTGGCACTGGCCCAGGCCATGGTGCTGTCGCGTCGGCTGTTTGGTGACGGTCAGGGCGATATGGATTACAGCGCTATTCCGACCGCTGTGTTTTGCCAGCCGAATATCGGTACCGTTGGCCTGACTGAGGAAGAGGCCAGGGAAGCCGGTCACAGGCTGCGCATTTACCGTTCAGAGTTCCGACCGATGAAATACACATTGAGCGGACGGGACGAGAGATGCCTGATGAAACTGGTGGTGGACGATGAGACCGACAAGGTGCTCGGCGCTCATATGGTCGGGCCAGACGCCGGCGAGATTATTCAGGGGCTGGCCGTTGCCATCAAGGCCGGTGCCACTAAGGCGCAGTTTGACTCAACCATGGGTATTCACCCGACCTCAGCGGAAGAATTTGTCACCATGCGTGAACCGGTAGCGTAAGCTTTCCGGTTCTTTACAATCGAATCCAGCGGCTTAGTACTTCCCTGAGGGTCTCGCAGCGTACCGGTTTGGGTATGTAATCATTCATGCCGCTGGCCCGGCAGCTGGCCTCGGTTTCTGTTGAGACATCAGCCATCAGGGCGATGATCGGCGTACCGCATTGCCCGTTCCCCTGTTCCCATTCGCGAATCATTCGGGTTGCCTGATAGCCGTCCATTACTGGCATCTGGCAATCCATCAGGATGACATCGTAGCCTTCGTGTTTGTTTTTTACTTTGTCGACGGCCTCCTGGCCGTTATTCGCGGTATCGGTTTCAAAACCGAGCTTGTTCAGCAGCGTGGTGGAGACCTTCTGGTTTACCTCATTGTCCTCGACCACCAGGGCCCAGGACTTTCTTCCCAGCTGCTCCCGCGGGATATCCGGGAGCTCCGGTTGAACCTGGGCCGGGGCATCCGCCAGCTCAAATGGCAGCTCAAAACGGAACGAGGAGCCCTCTCCGAAATCAGACTCCACCTGAATATGGCCGCCCATCAGTTCCACCAACCGCTGAACCAGAGAGAGCCCCAGTCCGGCGCCGTCATGGGCGCGGGTGTTACCGGAGTCAACTTGTTCGAATGTGTGGAAAATATTGTGGAGGCGGTCACCGGGAATACCTGCTCCGGAATCACTGACGGAACAGCCGAACAGTACGCAACCGCTTTCAAGCGACAGCCAACTTGCGCGAACACTGACAAAACCGTTCGTGGTATATTTAATCGAATTATCCAGTAGCCCTGCCAGAATCTGTCGGACTCGAGGTGCGTCGCCAACCACCACCGGTTTGTCTGGCCAGTCCCCCAGAAAATTGATGTCCAGTGCCAAGCCTTGCTGCTCTGCTGCATGGCGATAGGAAGCCGCACAGTTGGCCAGAATGGACCTTAGATCAAACTCCTGGTGTTCCAGTTCCAGAGTGCCGCTGTCCATACGGGCATAATCGAGAATATCGGAGATAACGGTAAGCAGGTCCTCTGTCGCCTGCCGGGCAGTGCCAAGGTAATCCCGCTGTCGCTTGGTTAACGGTTCCTCCTGGATTAACTCAACCATTCCCAGTACCCCATTAAGCGGAGTTCTGAGCTCGTGGCTCATGGTTGCAAGGAATTCAGATTTGGCATGGCTTGCCAGTTCGGCCTTTTCCCGGGCCTCTTCCGACACCGCCAGGGTCTGGTCGCGGGTGGTTCTGAGCTTCTCCAGATGGTCCCCCAACTCGTTCAGTTGTTTCTGTATGGCGACGATCTCTTTGGAGTTTCCCTTGGTGGTCACGGGCTGGGCGTCATAATCACCGGTAATCAGTTGATCAACCCGGCTTGCCACCCTGCGAATGGGCTGCAGGATATTATTGAGGAAATGGTTCACCAGAACGATGGTGAACAGCAGCATGGCGACACCAACTGCGATAGATGACCACAGAATACTCTGCTGGCGATCAGCCAGCACGCGCGGTTCAACACCGACTTCAACTGCACCAACCCGCAAGGAACCAGAACTGAACCCATAACCGGGGTTGAACCATCCAGCGCCTGCTCCAAGGTCCAGGGGTTCCTGAAGGATTTCTGCAGAATAAATATCGAAGTTGTGGTGTCGCTGTGAGGGGCTGTCAAGACTATTGCTGACAAAGCCGAGCTCTTTTCCGACCACATCGGTTACGCGTATCCACTCGGCTTTGCTACGCCGTAGTGACTGATTAAGTGTCTGCTCAAGGGCCGCAATATTGCCGGAAACCACAGCGTACTCGAGTGCCGGGGCCAGGCTGTCCGCCAGCATCTGGCTGCTTTCAGCCAGGTCGGTACGCGCGTCCTCCAGCCGGGCCGAGGTAAAAAACGCCATTAGGGCAACAAACATGACAACCGCAGGCAGGGCGCCAAGCAACAGAAGTTTTCTGGACAGGGATGCATTCTGCCTGTTCATTCGGAATCCTCCTGGCTGGAAAGCATCAGGTCGTCCAGGTATTGCGATATCCATTCACGGCTGGGAAGTGGGATATTGAGTGATCGGGCCACTTGTTCATTGACCTCCACACGAAACTCATTCGGATAGACGGGTTCAGGAAAACTACCTGTATCAAAGTATGTCTGAAGTAACTCGCCAGCCTTCGCCGCCATGGCCGGGAAGGGGGCATAGCCTGAGGCCAGCACTCCGGCTTTCACATAGGCCTGGCTTGGCCCGATGACGATACGGTTTCGCCGATAGGCGGTCAGCAGAATATGTTTGATATTTCTGGGGTTGTAGATGACGTCGTCAGGGCCGGCGAGCAGAAAATCACCGTAGTTCAGGGCCCTGATAAGGGTAGGAATCAACTGGTCGTCGCTATCTGTGACGAATACGCGCGCTTCGAGACTGTACTCCGCCAGCTGATCCATCAAATCTTCATAGATCTCGACAGACTCCGTGGAAGCCAGCAAGGCAATACGCTTGGACTGAGGCAGTATCGCTTTACCGGTCAGTGCCTGCCGCAACAGGGGAACGTCATAAAACACCGCAGACACCAGCCCAGGGGAGCGGTTAACATAGCCTTGGATAAACTTGCGCTCTACCAGCAATGCCAGTATCTGTGCGTTCCTGTTGATCTGACGAATACGAGTGAATGCGGCCGGGCCAATGGTGATCACTGGGCTGGCCGATACAAGAGTTTCCTGGCCCTCTGACAGAAATACCAGTTCAACCGATTCTCCGAGTTCTGAACGTAATAGTCGGGTCACGTGTTGATCCAGGGCGGTGTTACCCGAACCGGCAATGTACACACTCGGTAGCGCGGGCTGACCGTTTTGCCCGAAGACAATGCTGGGCCATGGCAACAACAGTATCAGTGCCAGCGCCATCAGGCATCCCCTGAACCGTTGCTGGAATCGTGGCTGGTCAGTAACAGAGTGTCTGGATGAGATCATACCGTCCCAATTGGTGTGCTATCCCGTTGGTCAATCCTTTTAGCATAGTGTCAGAACCGGACTCCCGCCTCCACAAAGAACTGGTTGTGGTCTTTGATGTTGTTATCAGAGCTCAGTTCCGGTTCCCGGTTCAGATAGTGTTGCATGGTTAGGGCAACTTCCGCCGTATAACGCGGTTGATAGAAGCGCTTGGCAACTCTTGCATCAATGCGCTCGAATTGACTGCGCCTGAATTCGTCCGCCCAGTAGAAAGCCGATGAGGCCTTGAGACCCCAGGGCAGATCCTGAATCAGCGCCAGACTGCCGGAGTGCCTTATAGACAGCCGGGTCAGCAAACTGACCGCCTGCTCCTGTTTTCCGGTATCAAGTTCGCCGTCCTGATTGATGATTGGCTGACCGGTGTACCAGGTATCCTGATCCAGGTAGCCGTAGCTGGCACGGAAGGTTGTGCCCGGGTATTCAATCATCGCTTCCACTTCAAAACCTTGCTGATCCACGGCAACGTTGTTGTCGATGCTCCAGTCCTTGAGCTGAATAACACCGCTGATCATGTCCCGCATTTCATCCTTGAAGCCCCGCACTTCCAGAGACAGCATGGCCCGCTCCAGCGGGAACTGGCCGAAGTAGCTGACTTCCCGGGAAATGATTCGTTCTTCCCTCAGGTCTTTGCCGAGCGTAAGCCACCCCAGGTCTTCGTATGCATCCGCGGTTGTTACCCTGCGGCCCTCGAGATCGGAATAAATAGCAGGGCGGACATTGCGGAGGGTGTAGCCCCAGTCCGGATTCTGCTCGAAACCATCCGGGGTTCTGACCGCCTGGGAATAGACAAAGCGGAGGGCGTGCCGGCTGTTGAGCGTGAAATTCGCAGCCAACCGGGGTGAGAAGTAGTGATCGTCTGTTGTGCTTGTGCGTTCCCAGTTACCGCCTGCGTTAAGGGTCAGCCAGTTTATCGGCGTATATTCCACGTTGCCGAAGAAGCGGGACTGGTAATTGTTACCGCGGCCGTTGAAATAGGTTTCAGAGCGGAAGGTATCTTTCCGGAATCCCGCGCCGGACACAATTCTCAGGTCGTCGCTGAGCAGAATGGTGTCCTGAAACTCCAGTTCCAGGCGGGTATCCTCTGAATCCGCGTCTACCTGGGCAATGGCGGGCGCGCCACCCCCGTCTACAAAGCAGAGCCGTTCTCGACTGCCATCCGGGAAATAGGTGTACTGATACAGCGGTGTGTTGTCTCTGAGGCACTGCACAGTGCTATCCGGAAAGCCAACGGTGTACTGTTGCCGACGGTCAAAATTTTGAACACTGGCCATCACATGGAAAAAATGACGCTCGGACGCAATCACGTTCAGTTTGGATTGCAGGTAGTAATCCCGCACATCAATATCCGGATTCTCGAACGGGTTCAGCTCGCCGCTTTTGTCCTTGTCCTGGTAATTCATGCCATCCACAACACCTCCCCGCAGCTCAACATCCGTGCGGTCGTTGATCTTGACGCGGGAATCATAGGTAAAGGAGTTGATGTCGTGGCCGTCATGGAATGGAAAGCGCTCGCCGCCGTCTACCTGGTAGTCGAAGCCATCGAACTTGCGCTTTTCATAGGTTAATCGCCAATCCATATCTGGGTCGGCGTTGCCCACGGAACCAAAGGTACGTACGTGACCCCGGGAGCCCCGAACCACTCGCGCCTCAACGCCTGCGGTATCGGCCGGGTCCCGCGTAATAATATTGATGGTGCCCAGGAAGGCATTAATGCCGTAGGCAGCCGAGTTGGGCCCCCGGGCTACTTCGATGCGTTCAATCATCTCAAGAGGCACCGGCATGGTTTCCCAGTCCATATCAGACAGGGTTGCCTTATGCGCAGTTCGGCCGTCTACCAGGACCTGCATACGGCGCTGTTCATAATGCACAGTGCCATGGTAGGTGGTAACCGGTTGGTGACTACCAACGAAATTGACCACCATGCCCGGAACCAGGCGGAACACCTCGTACAGGTTCTGGATGCCAAGGTCCCGAATCATATCACCGGTGATCACGGTGGTACTTCCGGGAACCCGGGTTTTGGGCTGGCGCAGCCGGGTGGTGGTTAGCACCTCTGGAATGTCATCGCTGAAAGCCACCAACCCATTGCTGAACTCCGGAAAACCGGTATCCGCGCCGGCATTGCCGGTCGAGAGGGCTAAAATGGCTGAGGCAAGCAGGGAATGGCCGAAGGTTCTGCGCATGCGGAGCCGGTTAGCGCGATTTTCTGACAGGTAATTCGTAATGCGCATGGGTGTCGTTCTATAATTTGCCGAGCGGACTGATTTATTGTGATTCTCCCTGAATCCTAGGGGAGAACGATTGATTTGTCTCTATAAAGATTACAGATTTTACAGATCCGGAGTGACTGTTTTATGAATTGCTGGGACATCCTTGGCATCGAGCCAACCGGAGATCGCGAACGCATTCGGCAGGCTTATGAGCGCCAGATGAAATTTGCCTCGGACAACGAGGCCCAGGCGCTGGAGCAGGCTTTCAGGGAGGCGACCGGTGGCATGCCGGCCGCCAGCGCTGCCGCCCAACCTGAGCCAGTCGCCCAAGAAGTCCGCCGAGAGCAGACTGAGGAATCCGGGGTTGAGAGCAACGCAGAGCGGGCGCTGGACGCCCACGAAGCCCAGGTTGTCCGCGAAGTGGTGATTCAGATTAAAGCCCTGATGAACGACAACCAGCGCCAGCAGGATGCTGGTATCTGGAAGGCCATCTTGTGCGAACCGCCTGCAGACCAGTTACCGCTGCGCAGGGAAATCGCCAAAAGCCTTGAGCCCCAGATCCGCCCGATGGCAGAGAACGGCAGTTTTCCCCGTCCGGTGGCGCAGTTTCTGGGTGATTGGTTTGACTGGTTCAGCGTTCGGGAAGCAAGCCATGAACCAGACCCGCGAAATTACCCGGATGAAGAGGTGTCCAGGGAGCAGGCCAGTGCCGATCAGGCAGACCAACCACCGCAGATGGTGAATTTCTGGCCTGCCGTTATTGGGTGGATCGTCGGCCTGGTTATCCTGGCAACCCTATTCGGAGGCATGGGCGGCTGACGCCCGATCGATTTTCGCTCGATACTTCTGGGCCAGGATGGCCCCGACGATGACCTGAATCTGGTTGTAGCACATGATCGGCAGCACAATCATGCCGAAGCCCGGATGGCCAGAGAACAGCACTTTGGCCATTGGCAAACCGGATGCCAGGCTTTTCTTCGAACCACAGAACACCACCGCGGCTTCGTCTTCCAGACTGAAGCCCAGCTTTCTGACCATCACCATCGCCACCAGCATGAACAACCCAAGCAAACCGACGCATAGAAGAATGGTCAACACCACGGCCTGAAGCGGCAGGTTCTGCCATAGGCCGCTGACCACCGAGTGTGAGAATGCCGAATAAACGATAATCCAGATGACACACTGGTCGTACCGGGCCATCAATGATTCATTGCGTGAAAGAAAACCTCCCAGCATTGGCCTGAAGGCATGCCCTACAGCAAAGGGCATCAACAGTTGCAGAACAATGTCTTTCAACGCCTCAGCCACGGCAAACTCCCCGGTTCCCGAAGTCGAAACCAGTAAAAGCAGCAGGAACGGAGTGAGCATCATTCCGAACACATTAGACGCTGCAGCGCTGCATATGGCGGCAGGCACATTGCCTCTGGCCATGGCGGTGTAGGCAATGGACGACGACACCGCTGACGGAAGTACGCCCAGATAGAGAAATCCCAACCCCAGATCCCTCGGCATCCATTCCGGCACAAGGTTGCTGAGCCCATTAATGGGCAATACTGCCAGGGGAAAGAACACGAAGGTCAGGGCGGTAATCAGGATGTGCAGGCGCCAATGGGTGGCGCCGTCGATAATCTGCTGCCGGGATAGGGCTGCACCATGGAAAAAGAACAGTAGGGCTACAGCAATGGTACCGGTGGTGGCAAGCATGTCCGCGGCCTGCCCGGTAACCGGCAGGAACGACGCCAGGACGATGGCACCGAGCAATAGAAGGGTGAACGTATCGAGACGGAATTTCATGGCTGATTCTGCCGGTTAATCACATCAAGGCTGGGGGAGAGCAGGGCGCGCGAAAGCATTTCTGCCTTGGCTGGGTCCTTTCGGCGGATGGCTGCCAGCAGAAGTTCGTGGTCTTCCTGGCTGGGTTCTGGCAGGTCGTCATCGCGCTCCGTACGTTCGATTGTCTGGCTGACGGCGTGTGAAAAATAATCATAGAGCTCGATCAGAGCGGAATTGTGGGAAGCCCGCACCAGGGCATGGTGGAACCATTCATCATGGTGGATTCGATCGGTGAGGTTGTCGCCAGCACTTGCCCGTGCATCCAGTGCGTCGCTCATCGCTTTCAGATCGCGGTCTGTACGCCGGGTGGCTGCCAATCTCGCCGCCTCGGTTTCCAGCATCAGTCGCACCTCAAGCTGCTCCGCCAGTTGGCTGCGGGCGATACGTCGAAGTGTTTCCCCTGCATCACGATTGGCACGTACGTAGGTGCCATCACCCTGTCGGGTTTCCAGCATGCCCACATGCACCAGCACGCGAACGGCCTCGCGGATGGTGTTGCGACTGATTCCCAGAGCTTCAGACAGCTCGGCTTCAATCGGAAGTCGGCTTCCTACAGGCCACTGGCCGTTTTCGATGGCGCCCCTCAGGCTTTCGATCGCGGTCTCCACCAGGGAGCCTTTTTTGATTGGCTTTAACATTTCCGATCACCCAGACAAATGATGAACCAATCATCCTATGTTTAGCGTTGAACTGCAACCGAGTGGTTACAGCAGAGGACTAACGGCCTGCTTCAGGCTCCAGAAACTGGTAATCAGCGGTGTCTGCGGCGCGGGTAGAGAAGCGATAACTGAACGTGAACCCGGGCCAGTTGATGGTGTTACGGCCGTGTTCATCCAGATACCAGGAGGTACATCCGGAATCCCAGACGCTGTTCTCAAGGCTGTGCTGGACCACCTGGCAATAGCGGGTTTGCCGATCTTCCCGCACTTCCATGGCAGCCCCTGGGTATCTGGCCAAGGAATCAAGTGAGCTGATGATATATCGGAACTGGGATTCCAGCATAAACAGAATCGAATTGTGGGCCAGATTGGTGTTGGGCCCATACAGCATGAACAGATTCGGAAAGCCATTCACGGTAATGCCTTTGAACGCTTTGCTTCCGTCTGCCCAGGCGTCATTCAGGGCAACACCCTGACGACCAGTGATCTTGATGGGTGACAAAAACTCCGTGGCCTTGAAGCCGGTTCCGAAAATAATGGCGTCGACCGGGCGGTGTTCTCCGGTGGCGGTCACAACGCCGGTTTCATCGATTTCAGAAATCCCCTCAGTGATCAGATTCAGATGGGGCTGGTTAATGGCCGGGTACCAGTCGTTGGAGATCAGAATCCGCTTACAGCCGATACGATAGTCCGGAATGATGTGCTTCAGTTTGTGGGGGTCGGTCACCCATGCCTGTGCTTCCTTCCTGGCCTGTCGGGCAAAGATATCCAGTAGCCGGTTGAACCTGGTAAAGGCAAGCCCGCGGGACTCGTTCTTCCAGTAGATCATGGCCCGGTAGAGCCTGTCCCAGGCCGGCAGTTTCCGGAACAGTGATTGCTCAAGCGCGGTAAATGGGCGGTCGGCTTTCGGCAATACCCAGGCAGCGGAGCGTTGATACAGGTCCAGCGCTGCAACTTTTGGAGTGATCTCCGGAACAAACTGGATGGCGCTTGCGCCGGTGCCGATCACCGCAACCCGCTTGCCGGTCACATCATAATCGTGGTTCCAGCGCGCAGAGTGGAAGCAGGTACCCTTAAAACGGTCAATGCCGGGTATGGCGGGTATGGCAGGGCGGTTCAGCTGCCCGGTGGCCGTGATCAGCACATCAGCTCGATATTCATCGCCCGATTCCGTACCAACTACCCACTCATTCGACTGGCTGTCAAAGCTGGCCGTGGCGACGGCACGGTCGAACTCGATATGGCGCGCCAGGTCGTACTTCTGAACACAATGCTCCATGTACCCGAGTATTTCGGCCTGGAGGCCAAACTTCCGGCTCCAGTCGTGTTTGGGCTCAAAGGAGTAGGAATAAAGGTGCGATTGAACGTCGCAGGCCGCGCCGGGGTAGGTGTTGTCTCGCCAGGTTCCGCCAACGGCACCTTCTTTTTCCAGCAATGTGATTTGCTCATAGCCGGCCTTTTTTAGCTGGATGGCCATGCCGAGCCCGCCAAATCCGGTGCCGATTATGATGACAGAAGGTTTTCGAGGGGCGCGCGATGTCATGGCTACTTCCTGATCTTGTTGTATTTTTACGCCCCATGACTATAACGGCCCCGGCGCCGCATCAAAAGACCAGTTCAACCAGAATCATTGTCCGGAAAGGTCAATAGTCGTTCCGGAGGTTGAGCCATTAACTCCTGAAGGGCCGGAGACTCAAATTGCCTGCGAATACGAATGGCATAGAATTCTTCGAACACGCCCGGCAACGCACCGTAATCCCTGAGTTCGCCTTTGCGCAATTCGTCACGCACAACCACCGGGGGCAGGATGGCGAAATGCCCGCTGTCTCGAGTCAGCAGGCGCATCATCGCCATGTCGTCCACCTCAGCCAGAATAATCGGGTGGATCTGGTGGTACTCACACAGCTGATCGAAAGCCTGCCGGATATTGCTGTCCTGGCCCGGCACGATCAATGGTTGGTCATGCAGCATGTCAGGAAAGCCGCCCCGGGATTCGGCGGCCGCCGGCCCGATAATGCTGACAGGTTGCCTGGCTATGCGCCGGGATAGCCAAGGGGTTTCGTCGTCACCGTGAACGGGTTGATTGGACAGAATAAGATCCAAACGGTGGGCCGATAGTCTTCGTAGCAGATCTTCCAGACTACCGCTCTGGAGCTTGAGCCCCAGATCCTGGCGGCCGAGCAATGGCCGAAGGAAGCCTTCCTGGAAGTTTCTTGACAGAGTTGCTACCGCGCCAACCTTGAGCACCTCCCGATTGGTCTGGCGCCCGGTTCGGAAAAGGGCTTCCAGTTCCGCGCCCTGGCGAAAAATATCTTCCGCATAGGTAAAGGCCACGCGGCCGGCTTCGGATAGTTTTAGCCGCCGCCCCTCCCGGATGAACAGCTCATGGCCAAGACTGTCCTCGAGTTTCCGGATCTGACCGGACAGCGCAGACTGGGATATATGCAGCGCATCCGCTGCGCGGGTCAAATGGCCTGTGCTGGCTACTTTCCAGAAATAGTACAAATGATGATAGTTGAGGCGCATGGATATTCCCCGGCTTTGCCTTTGTTCTCTTTTGAAGAACAGTTTGATCTTTATAAACCATTTTATCTATGAATTCATAATCGGCAAAGTGGCTCTGTTCGCAAAAGGAGTTCGTTATGCCGACAATCACCAGCGTATTTTCTACCTCCGTCCTGGCTACCTGGCTGGCCTTGCCTATCCTGCTCCTGGCGCTGGCCGGCTTCGCCAACTGGACTCAATCAAAAACCAAGATTGACCATTGCTGGCGCCTGGCGGAGTTTTTGCTGCAAGGGCTGGTTGCGGTCACCGGTGTGGTGGGCTTTTTGCTATTGCTGAAGTCGGCGGGGCTGGATACGCGGTTGCCGGAACTGGGGGCACCGCTGGGGCTGTATCCCGATGGCCTGTCGGTATGGATGGCGCTGATGGTCAGTTTTGTCTCCTGGGTGATTCTGCGATATTCCCGGGATTATCTGCGTGGCGATGCCGCCTTCCCGGTGTTCCTGCCCTGGTTCCTCACCACAGTGGCCAGTGTGTTGGTGTTGGTATTCACCAATCATCTTCTGGTTCTGGCATTCGCCTGGATTGGTGTCAGCCTGGCCTTGCATCAATTGCTGACGCTTTACCCGGAACGGTCGGAAGCCCGGTTGGCCGCTGCACAGAAGTTCATTACCAGTCGCCTGGGCGATCTGGCGATTATTGGTGCTGTGGTATCTATCTGGCGCCACTACGGCAGTTTTCATATTCCCGAAATCTACGCATTGGCCGGGGAAATAGGTGGCTCGTCCCCCGAGCTGTCGACCGCGTCAGTACTGCTTGCCGTTGCCGCCGTGCTCAAATGCGCACAGATTCCATTTCACGGGTGGTTGATCCGGGTGATGGAAGCGCCTACACCGGTATCGGCACTGCTTCATGCTGGTGTGATCAACCTCGGCGGGTTCCTCTGGCTGCGGTTATTCCCTGTGTTTGAGGGGTTTACAGTGGGTCACCTCGTGTTGCTTGTCGCTGGCGGCGTGACCGCCATCGTGGCAGTGTTTGCCATGATGACTCAGAGCTCGGTAAAACACGCGCTGGTCTGGTCCACCAACGCACAGATGGGTTTTATGCTCTTTGAGATTGCGCTGGGCGCCTACACCCTGGCATTACTGCATTTGCTTGCCCACTCACTATACAAAGCGCACTCATTGCTGGCGTCTGGCCGGGCGGTAAAGGCCACGGCGGTCTACTTCTCCGGTCGCCCGGGGGCATCGCAGCTGGTGCTCGCCGGCGTGGCATCAGGTTTGGCGGCAGCCATTCTGTGGATGCTTCCCGATCTTGTGGAGGGCAAAGCGATACTGGCGGCCTTACTGGTGCTGGCAGTTGCCGCGTCGGTTCTCGGACTTCCATCGGGTAGCACGGCCCGTGCCCGGCTATTGGTTGTCGTCATGGCGATCAGTCTGGTACCGCTATATGGTCTTCTCCACCTGGTACTGGGGCCTTCGGTTGCGGGCGCAGATAATTTTGTGCTCTGGCCGGCGGCCACTGTGGTGGCCTGGGTAATGCTGGGTCTTCTGGCCGGGATGTCACTACTTGTGCTTTTCCGGCCGGATTGGGCCTGGTTGCAGCGGTTGAACCTGCCGCTCAGCCAGGGCCTGTATCTTGATCAACCGTTCGAACGGGTAACCCGACGGTGGGCCAGGCAATGGCTCCAGGGGGGCACGGAAAAGACGAAAAAAGCCCGTTACGTTCTGTCATCGGGAGAATCTTCATGAATTCCACCTTACGCGTGCCGGACGTTGATCAGAAGCAGGCTGTTGATCAGGTCGCTATGGCCTGTAAACGGATTGCCCCTAGCTGGCCTCTGGATCGGTGGATAGCGGTGAATCCCTGGTGGGGCCACAGGCATCAGGGTATCGAGGAAGCCGCCATCGAACTGGTTTCCCGCAGGGGGCAAGGCATGTTAATGGCGCCGGAATTCTATCTGGAGGCCTGGCACGGGGGCCGTATCCGAGAGGGCGACCTGATCGCTGCAGCCAGGGCGCAGGGGGTAGACAGGCCGACGCAATTATTGCTTGAACAGCTGTCCCGGTTACGGCCACGTGATGTGAAACCGGGGCTGGCGCTGTCACACGTTAAGCCATCGGGTGATGGTGATGTGCTATCACAGACTATGCAGTTTCTCGGGCTGCTCTGTGGTCGGTATTTTGATCATCGGCAGGGACAATGGCTGACGAATACCAAGGGAACCGACCTTTATCGCTACTGGTTATCCATGGCCGGACCCCGGGGCCTGGCTTCAAAAGCGCTGGCAGCGCAACTTCCGGATGATTGGCAGAGTGCTGCAGATTTTCTTGCTCAAGCTTTGCCCTATACTCCAGATCAGTTCACGGCGGCGGGACATTCATTGCTGCTGCATCTGCCGGGCTGGGCGTCATGGTGCCGCGGCGAAGATTGGCGAGCGTCCCTCGACGGCCAGCCATCCCACCTCTGCCACCAGTTAGCTACGGTGTTACTGGCTTGCGAGTGGATGGCTGCGTCTGCGCTACCGGCCGATGAGCGGGCTAAATGGCAACAGGCGGTCTCTGGTGGGCAGCTGACAAGGCACGTTCACGGTGATGATGCACTGATGTGGGTTTGGCATCGCGCCTATGAAATGGCATGGCAGCGCCAGTTCAGGGACTGGTTACGGCGCCCGGCGGAACAACCCGAAGAAACGGCAAGCAGAATCCCTGAAGTCCAGGCGGCGTTCTGCATTGATGTCCGTTCAGAGGTGTTGAGGCGGCACCTGGAAAGCGCTTCGGCAAAAATAGACACTCTTGGTGTTGCCGGGTTCTTTGGGCTGCCCGTGATGCATCAAAAACTAGGCCCGTCAGACGATGAAGCCCGGTTGCCGGGTTTGCTGGCGCCGGCTTATCGTTATGTTGATACCCTTGGCAGTCTTTCGGCAGACCTGGAACGCAACAAGCGGCTGGACGGGCGGGAACAGGTACGGGAAACGGTTCGACATGCGAAATACGGTAGCCTCTCAACCTTTACGTTGGTGGAAACCACCGGACTGGCGTGGGCATGGAAGTTGGTTCGGGACGGCTTGCATAAGAACCGAAAAACCAGGGAGGCGACGCCCGAAGGCCGTCTGTTTCACCGCTATGGCGGAGATCCCTTATCGGATCCAGAGCGGGTTAACCTTGCTGAGGGGCTGCTGAGATCCATGTCGTTGACCGGCAATTTTGCACCATTGCTGGTGCTGGTTGGCCATGGAGCTCATACCGATAACAATCCGAACCAGGCCGGGCTTGCCTGCGGAGCCTGCGGCGGTAAAAACGGCGACGTTAATGCCAGCATTGCCGCACAGTTGCTTAATGACCGCAGTGTGCGCGTCGGGCTGGCGGAGCGGAGCATTGTCTTGCCGGAAAGCACTCTGGTTGTGGCTGCGGAGCACTGCACGGTGACGGATCAGGTACGCCTTCTGGGGGAAACGGCCATACCCGCCAGCCATCAAAGGATTGCCAGTGAACTATTGCAGTGCTTTGAAAGCGCTTCGGTGGCCACACGCCGTGAGCGGGCAGGAACACTCGGATTGAATGGTCACTCCGATGAGGGCCTCCTGAAAGAACTCAACAAGCGCACCCAAAACTGGGCGGAGGTCAGGCCTGAATGGGGGCTGGCAAACAACGCCGCCATGATTATTGCGCCCCGGCACCGCAGCCGTTCAATCAATCTTGCCGGCCGGTGTTTCCTTCACGAATACAGGCCAGAGCTGGATGATACAGGTTCAGTGTTGTCTGCGCTGATGTCGGCCCCGATGGTGGTGGCAAACTGGATCAACCTGCAGTATTTCGGATCGGTTACCCAGCCGTCGCTCTACGGCGCGGGCAACAAACTGCTGCATTCGGTCGTGGGAGGCAATATTGGGGTAGTCGAGGGCAACGGCACCGATCTTCGCATCGGATTACCCTGGCAATCCGTTCACGATGGTGAACGTTTGCGCCATGAACCCATACGGTTGACCGTGGTGATCGACGCGCCAGCAGAGCGAATTGAGCAAGTACTGCAGGCTCAGGACGACGTCAGAGCCCTGGTTGAAAACCGGTGGCTCTGGCTATGGCGGATGGATGACAGCGGCCTGCAGCAGTATTCCGAAGGCCGCTGGGTGGCGGCCTGAGGATCACATATTACTGGCGTTAGCCGCTGTGGTATAAGCCCAGTCGACGGATCGTGGCTGGGCACTATCGGCAACGAACAGGTGGCCTATGTCTGGCACCGCGTACCACAGTTCACCCCTGCTTGGGTTGTGGCGGGCGAATTCGTTGTGGCTCATGCCAACTTCCCAGATCTCGTCACTGTTCCAGCCCACCGGCACAAGCTCTATCCGCACTTCCGAGCCAATCAGACTGATGGCTTCGATACGCAGCGGTAAACGGGCGTGAATCGCCGGCGCCCGGGCAAGGTGGACCTCATGGGGGCGCAAGTACAGCTGGGCTTCCTGGTCAGACCTCTGCCCGGGCAGAGACACCCAGGCATCCCCCTGAACCAGCTTATGATTTTTCACGACGCCGGAGATCACATTGACATGGCCCAGGAAGTCGAACACAAACCGGCTTTCGGGCCGTGCGTACAGATCGGTAGGTTCGTTGACCTGTTCCACCTGTCCCTGGCTCATGACCACCACCTGATCGGATAGCTCCAGGGCTTCTTCCTGGTCGTGGGTGACAAAGATGCTGGTGAAATGAAACTCGTCATGCAGCGCCCGTAACCAGCGACGCAGGTCTTTGCGCACTTTCGCATCCAGGGCGCCAAAGGGCTCATCCAGCAGCAGTATACGGGGCTGAGTTGCCAGGGCCCTGGCCAGGGCCACCCGTTGCTTCTGGCCACCGGACAATTGCGCCGGATATCGGTCGGCCAGTTGCGGTAACTGGATCATCTCCAGCAGTTTGGCCACCCGCTGGCGTATCTCGGATTTTGTCGGCCGTTGTTTGCGGGGCAGGGACTCCAGGCCGAATGCAATATTCTCTGCCACGGTAAGATGACGGAACAGGGCGTAGTGCTGAAACACGAAGCCAATATTACGATCCCGAACGTGCAGGTTGCTGACGTCATCGCCGCCAAACAGGATTCGGCCAGAGTCCGAAGATTCAAGCCCGGCGATAATCCGCAGCAGCGTGGTTTTGCCCGAGCCGGACGGCCCCAGAAGCGCGGTCAGTTTACCTTCAGGAATCTCCAGAGAAACGTCTTTCAGCGCCTGGAAACGGCCGAAGGTTTTGGAAATCTGGTCGATAGTGATGCTCATATCAGACACCTCCTTTCTCGGGCGTCAGGATCGTTGGGCGGGATTGGCGCCACTCTACAAAGGCTTTAACAATTAGGGTCAGGATGGCTATGGTTGCCAGCAGGGCGGCACTGGCGAAGGCGCCTACCACGTTATAATCTTGATAAAGCAGTTCAACATGCAGCGGTAAGGTATTGGTTTCACCGCGAATGTTACCTGAAACAACCGACACGGCACCGAATTCACCCACGGCGCGGGCATTGGTCAGTACTACGCCGTAGATCAGCGCCCACTTGATGTTAGGCAGGGTAATCTTCCGGAAAATACGCCAGCCAGACGCACCCAGAACCACGCCGGCTTCTTCTTCCTCACTGCCTTGCTGTTGCATCAGTGGGATCAGCTCGCGGGCAACGAACGGGCAGGTCACAAACACGGTGACCATGACAATGCCCGGCCAGGCAAACATCAACTGGACATCGTGGGTGGCCAGCCAGCCGCCGAGCCAACCGTTCCGGCCGTAAAGCAACAGATACAGCAAGCCGGCGATTACCGGTGATACGGCAAAGGGAATGTCGATAAGGGTCACCAGCAGTTTCCGGCCCGGAAACCGGAACCGGGTAACGGCCCAGGCGAGGGCAGTACCAAAGATGAGATTGAGTGGTACCGTCAGTGCTGCAACCAGCAGGGTCAGGCCGATGGCGTGCAGGGTGAACTGATCCAGCACGTTACCGGTAAAGGTGCTCCAGCCGGAACTCAGGGCCTGGAAGAAAATGACCACGACCGGAATCACCAGCAGAACAAGCGACACCAGAACCGCAGTACCAATGAGCAGGCGGCGCACCCAGGGTTGATCGCCAACGCGATGATGTTCAGCCGCCATCTATCGGCCCTCCAGACGGCGCAGGTATCGGCCCTGCCAGAGGTTAATGGCAAACAGCAATACCAGTGAGGCCAACAGAACAACCGAGGCAATGGCGCTGGCCGCAGCGTAGTCGTATTCCTGCAACCGGATAAATACCATCAGGCTGGTGACTTCGCTGACGTAGGGGGTATTGCCGGCAATGAATATGATGGCGCCGAATTCTCCCAGGCTGCGGGTGAAGGAAAGCGCGATGCCCGTGACCAGCGCGGGCCACAATGACGGAAAGATGACCTTGCGGAAGACCCGGCCATCGGAGGCCCCAAGGCTGACGGCGGCTTCCTCATCCGCCGGTGACAATTCCTCCAGCACAGGCTGGACAGTGCGCACCACAAAGGGAATGCTGGTGAAAGCCATGGCAACCACAATACCCAAAGGGGTGAACGCCACTTCAATGCCCAGCTTGGCCAGCCACTGGCCGTACCAGCCGTTTTGGGCAAACAGGGTAGCGAGGGTAATACCTGCAACCGCGGTAGGCAGCGCAAATGGTAGGTCGACAAAGGCATCCAGTACGCGCTTGCCCGGAAAGTCATAACGCACCAGAACCCAGGCCAATAACAAGCCAAAGACACCGTTAAACAGCGATGCGGCCAGGGCCGTCCACAATGTCACCTTGTAGGATTCAACCACCCGGGGATCGGTGATCGTGAACCAGAACTGATCCCAGGTCATGCCGGATGTTTCCACCACCAGGCCAGATAACGGGAGCAATAAAACCAGGCTGACGAAAAACAGCGAAATGCCGAGGCTCAAACCGAACCCCGGCAATACCCGTTTGCTACGACCTGAAAAGCGCCGCGCTGGGGCGGCGCTCACTTGAGCGGGAGCAGACATCTCAGCCTCTTACCGACGCCGCTGTAACTGGTCGAGTTTGCCACCGCTGCTGAAATGCTTGGTCATGGCGTTTTCCCAGCCGCCAGCAATCTCGTCGATGGATTTCAACTTCAGCTCACGGAAACGGTCTGCGTTTTCCTCGATAACCTTTTGGTTATGGACCCGGTAGTTGAACCCGGCCAGCAAGCGCTGGGAATCTTCAGAATACAGATGGCTCAGGTACTCTTTTGCCAGTTCTTCAGTCCCGTTCTGGCGGGTGTAATCGTCAATCCAGGTCACAGGAAACTCTGCAAGGAAGCTGACCTTGGGGGTGACTACTTCGTATTCGCCGTTCTCGAAACGATCGGCGATGTTCAGAACCTCGGATTCAAAGGTCAGCAGCACATCGCCAATGCCGCGTTCAACAAAGGTGGTGGTGGCGCCACGGCCGCCGCTGTCGAAGACTCTGACCTGGCCAAGCATACTGGCCATGAACTGGTCGATTTTTGCCTCATCGTCACCATAGGCATCCTGGGCATAACCAAGAGCAGCCAGATAGGTATAACGACCATTACCGGATGTTTTCGGATTAGGCATGATCAGGGCAACATCTTCGCGAACCAGGTCATCCCAGTTCTGGATATTCTTCGGGTTGTCCTTGCGGACCAGAAAGGCCATGGTGGAGTAATAGGGTGAGCTGTTGTTGGGCAGGCGGTCAGCCCAATCCTCGGGAATCAGCTCTCCACGCTGGTGCAGAATATCGATATCCGTGACCTGGTTGAACGTGGCCACATCGGCCTTGAGGCCCTGAATGATGGCCTGCGCCTGGCGGGATGAGCCAGCGTGGGATTGGCGAATATTGACCGTTTCACCGGTTTTTTCCTGCCAGTGCTTCTGGAACTCCACGTTGTAGGCCGCGAACAGTTCCCGGGCGATGTCATAGGAAGTATTGAGAAGCTCGCGATCAGCCGCCAGCGCTGGCTGGGCGGAGAGCAGGGCTGCGCCCAGAGCAAATCCTTTAAGCAGTTGTTTCATCAGACGCTCCTCAGAACCGGAAATAGTGAATCTGAGAAGCAATCTAACAAAGTTTTTTAAGAACCAAAAATACTAAAAGAAAATAATAATAGCGCTTTCGGGAATGAGGGCGCCGCGCCTGATCAGTATTTCAGCAATGCGGAGCCCCAGGTGAACCCTCCGCCGAAGGCCTCCAGCAGAACGGTTTCACCCCGTTTGATACGTCCATCCCGAACGGCCTCATCCAGTGCCAGGGGAATGGACGCTGCGGAGGTGTTGCCATGGCGATTAACAGTCACCACAACCTGGTCCATGGACATATCCAGTTTGCGGGCCGTGGCGGCAATGATGCGCAGGTTTGCCTGATGCGGTACCAGCCAGTCGATGTCGGATTTTCGCATCTGATTGGCCTGCAGGGTTTCATCCACAATCTGGCCAAGGGTGTTTACCGCAACCTTGAACACCTCGTTGCCTTTCATTTCTACAAACGCATTGCCTGCCTTAATGGCATCGAAGTGGTTAGATACGCCGCAAGGAACGTGTAGCAGATCCTCGTAGCGGCCATCGGCGTGGAGGTGAGTGGACAGAATTCCGGTTTCTTCGTTGGCCTCAAGAATTACCGCACCGGCACCATCACCGAACAGGATGCAGGTGCCCCGGTCTTCCCAATTGATGATTCGGGAGAACACCTCAGCGCCGATGACCAGTGCCTTCTTACTGGTGCCGGTTTTTATGAACTTCTCAGCCGTTGCCAGGGCATAGACAAAACCGCTGCATACCGCCTGGATATCAAAGGCGGGGCATCCCTGAATACCAAGCCTGGCCTGGAGAATACAGGCACAGCTCGGGAAAACCTTATCCGGGGTGGTGGTAGCAAAAACAATAAGGTCAATATCCGTTACCTCAATGCCGGCGGCTTCGATGGCCCGCAGTGCGGCTTGCTCTGCCAGATCCACGGTGGACTGGCCGGGCAGGGCTATGTGACGTTGTTCAATGCCGGTGCGCTCACGAATCCATTGATCAGAGGTGTCCACCTTCTGCTCCAGGTCGCGATTGGTAACGATGTTGTCCGGCAGATAGGAGCCGGTTCCGGCAATGCGTGCAAAAGTCATGCGCTGTGTCCAGGGTCGATTACGATAACAATAGACCCATGCTAACCCTTTGCAACCGGAATGGTTATTAGCGGATTGTCAAAGACCACCCGGGCGACACAATGCCAGCCCGGGGTGTTAACGGGTGGCAATCAGCCTTGCTTGAGCGTGTCCATATCGATCACGAAGCGGTACTTCACGTCGCTCCTTTTCAGTCGCTCGTAGGCGTCATTGATGTTGCGGATGTCCAGCATTTCAACGTCACAGGTAATATTGTGTTCCGCGCAGAAATCCAGCATTTCCTGGGTTTCCGGCATACCGCCGATCAGCGAACCGGCAACCACCCGCCTCTTCGTTACCAATAGTCCCGCCTGGAGTGCGGGCTCCACAGGCGTCAGCAGCCCTACCAGAATATGGGTGCCATCGTATTTCAGGCACTTCAGGTAAGGGTTGAGATCGTGGGCCACGGGAATGGTGTCGAGCAGGAAGTCGAAGGAATCCGCAGCGGCCTTCATCTGGGCCTTGTCTGTGGAAATGATGACGTGATCAGCACCCTGCTTCTTCGCCTCCGCCACTTTGCTTTCTGAACGGGTGAAGATGGTGACTTCCGCCCCCATGGCCTTGGCCAGCTTCACACCCATGTGGCCCAGGCCACCCATACCAAGAACGCCCACTTTATGGCCCTTGCCAACTTTGAAGTGCTTAAGCGGGGAGTAAGTGGTGATACCGGCACACAGGAGCGGTGCAGCGCTGGCCGGGTCCAGGTTTTCCGGCACGCGTACCACGAAACGATCGCTTACCACGATGTTCTCGGAATAACCGCCATGGGTGACGGTGCCATCGTGGCGATCCAGGCTTCCATACGTCATGGTGGAGCCTTCTATACAGTATTGTTCCAGCCCGGAATCGCAGGCGGAACATGTACGACAGCTATCAACCATACAGCCTACGCCGACCAGATCGCCGGGCTGGTAACGGGTAACATCCCGGCCTACGGCAGTGACACGGCCAATGATCTCGTGACCAGGAACAACGGGATACTGAGAGCCGCCCCAGTCGTTCTCGACGGTATGCAGGTCACTGTGGCAAACGCCGCAGTAATCAATTTCAATGGCGACGTCGTCTGGTCTCAGCTCACGCCGGTCAAAGGAGTAGGGCGCCAGGCCCGACGTTGGACCTGATGCTGCGTATGCGCGGGTATTGGCCATTAAAGACTCCTTGCTAAATGGTATTCCGGGTTACGGGTGTTGTTACGTTACCATCGATTTTCAGACCAGTGTACGAACAAATATTTCAATAAAAGAGCTATTTTCCCACCGGGCTCACGTTTACCCGGCGGTTAAATCATTAACGTACACGATTTACTTTATGATGAGAGGGGCTTCATGTCAGTGCGGTTGCAGGGTGCCAGTCAGTCGATCATTGTTATGGGCGTTGTCGCTCTCTGGTTTCTCTCGTTAACACCAGCTCATGGCATGACATCGGCACAACAGGCGCGCGTTCATCAGCTGGAAGCCGGGTTTCGTGACGCCGCCCAGCACGACAGGGTATGGACCAACACCTGGGCTGGCATTTACGGCGGCGCAGCCGTGGTTTATGGCGTGGTTTCCCGAAATGCATCAGATGCGGATGACCGGCTTGATGCCCGGGTGTCTGCCGTCAAATCGGTATTGGCGCTGGGCAATCTCTACCTGACCCCCCAACCCCATCGCCCTGCGTTAAAAAAGTATAGAGCGGCTGCGGCGTCAGCCGCTGATGACGCCGAGCACTTGAAACTGGCAGAAGCACTGAGGGTAGAGCTGGCCCGACAGGAACGTAGCCGGCAAGGCCTGAATGCCAGAATGCTGCCGTTTGCGGTGAATCTGGCAGCAGGTCTAACCATTGGCGTGATTGATGACCGCCCGGAAGACGGTGCCATTAACTTTGCCGTGGGCATGTTGGTCAACGAGGTCGCTATACGCACCCAGCCTGACTCAATGGCGGGGTACGGCAAACCAGTGACAGTAAACATCGGTCCGCAGCGGTTGGAAGTCGCCTACCACTGGATTGTCACACCGGCCAGTGTTGGCCTGGGCCTTCGTTTCTAGTCAGCCGGAATCTCAGCTTCAGCCAGGATCTCTGGCTTCTTCAGTGCTTTCTGGAACAGGTCCTTGTTCTCAGCAATCAGCAGGGCGCACTGCTCCGCCAGTTGCTCCGGCATATCCGGGATTTTCTTCTCAAACCAGAGCTGGATATTCTCCGACAGCTCCAGCATTTTATCGCGGGCATCAGCTTCGGCTTTGGAAGTGAAAAGCATCGAGTCGGGATTCTTGAGTGCCATTTCGAGTCCGTCGCGGTCTGAGTAGAACAAAGATTGAACAGCCATTAAGTAGATTCCTCGCTGTTTATGGATGACTGTATAAATATACAGTTCCATAGTAGCCTATTCTGATATCGTTATCGAGCCCTCTGGAATTATGTTAGGTTCTGGGAAGATATTTCAGTTAAAGACACTCAAACGGACACGGGCGGCTATCTCTATGAAAGTAACCATCATCGGCGCAGGCATTATGGGAACGACGTTTGCCATCCTGGCAAAGGAACTGGCCCCGGAGTTGGACGTAACCATTCTGGAACGCCTGGACCGCGCAGGGGCGGGTAACTCCTGGGCATTTAACAATGCCGGCACTGGTCACGAAGCCAACTGCGAGCTCAACTACACGCCGGTGGATGAAGAGGTTATTTCCGTTGAGAAAGCCCTGAAAATTCACGCCCAGTTTAACGTTGCCAAACAGTTCTGGGCCTACCTGGTTGATAAAGGCGCTATTAAAGAGCCAACCAGCTTTATCAACCAGACCAAGCATTGCACCATCGTATCTGAATCCTCCATCGAGGAGTTGAAACTGCGATTCAAAGAAATGTCGGCCCATCATTTCTTTGAGCATATGCGTTACTCCGAAGACTTTGATGAAATCAAAAGCTGGATTCCCTTCACCATGGAAGGCCGCGCACGCGATGAGAAAATGGCCGCTACCGTTATCGAAACGGGCACCGACGTCAACTTTGGCGCCTTGACTGAGCTGATGGCGGAATACGCCGTGAATCAGCTGGGTGTAAAGGTCGAATACGGTGTGCATGTTAAGCGAGTGCATCGCAGCCCGGCAGGTAGTTGGTTGGTGGAAACCCAAACCCGGGGCGAGCCGGTGCAACACCGCGCGGACGTTCTGTTTGTGGGTGCCGGCGGGGGAGCCTTTCCGATTCTGAAGAAGAGCCATCTACCTTTCGCTCGCCGGTTTACCGGGTTTCCCGTGGGCGGGCGTTTTCTGCAGGCCAGGATTACCCCGGAACAGGCCGACCAGTACCGGGCCAAAACCTATGGCAAAGCGGAGGTCGGGGCCCCGCCCATGTCGGTACCGCATCTGGATTTACGGGTGGCTGATGGCCAGCACTACCTCCTGTTTGGCCCGTTCGCTTCGTTCAAGCCCGTATTGGAAAAGGGCAGAGGCTTATTCGATTACCTCCGGGCCATGCGGCTGCACGATATTCCGGGACTGCTGAATGTGGCCCTTGAGCATTTCCCGCTGGTCAAGTATCTGATCTCCGAAACTTTCAAAGGCGATAAAAGTATGTTGGCGGCCCTCGACAAGTTTGCCCCCGGCCTGAGCCAGAAGTTTGACTGGAAGCCCATAGAGGCGGGGCAGCGGGTACAGATCATCAAGGACGGTGACTTGCAGATGGGCACAGAGATTATCGTGTCTTCCGATAAAACCTACGGCACCATACTGGGTGCATCTCCGGGGGCTTCGGTATCTCCGGAGGCGATGCTGCGGGCGCTTGAGCAGTTAATGCCCGCTATCGTTGAAAACGATGAAGCCAAAGCGAAACTGAGAGCCATGTTTCCGGAAGATAATCTGGACACGCTGATCAACAACCCGGAACGGTATCGGGAGGTGCGGGATGCTGCCAATACATCACTTGGCATTACTTCAAAACTGCCCGGTTAAAAACGTGGAAGGGAATGACAAGTGAATGTGCTTGAACTCAAGGTTCCACCGGTTATCCTGACGCTTCTCTTCGGGGCTGCGATGTGGGCCGTTTCCCGGGTGCTGCCCTCCGGTTACTTCGCCTTTCCGGGGCGGCTGGTTCTTTGCGCCGCTGTTTTGATGGCCGGTGCAAGCATCGCGTTACTGGGCGTTCTCGCGTTTAAGCGCGCAGGCACAACGGTGGATCCACGCACGCCTCACCAGACCAATAGCCTGGTGGTCAATGGTGTTTATCGCCACACCAGAAACCCCATGTACGTGGGATTTCTGGCGATTCTGGCAGCTTGGTGGCTTTATCTCGGCAGTGTGTTCGCCGCGTTGTTGCTTCCGCTCTATGTGTTTTATATGAATCGCTTTCAGATCAAGCCCGAGGAGCGGCATATGCGGGCACTCTTCGGAGAGCAATACAACCAGTATTCGGCGGAAGTTCGACGCTGGTTGTAACAGATTTTCCTAACCCGGAAGTGGGATGTACTCGTCCTCATCCCCCGGAACGGTGGGAAATCGGCCGTTTTCCCAATCCCGTTTAGCCTCTTCAATTCTCTCCTTACGACTGGAAACGAAGTTCCACTCGATAAACCGTTTACCAAGGGGCTCGCCACCAATTAGTGCGAGCCGCGTTTCTTCCAGGGCTTCAACGGTGACGCCTTCCTGCTCTGCCAGAACCGCCATGGAGAACTCGGGAATCTCCGTTCCGCCTGCCAGAAGTCGACCTTTCGCCACATAGAGCCCGCGTTCTCGGGCGTCTGGCAAGGTAAGCTTTTGGCCAGCCTTCAGCCAGGCTTCTATATACAGAGTGTCGGCAAACACCTTCACCGGAGAGGTCTCACCATAGGCGGTACCCATCATTACACGGACAGGTACATCACCTACCGACACGGAGGGAACGGTACTCTCCGGGTAGTGGTAAAAGGCGGGACCTGTTTCTTCTTCCGCCTCAGGCAGTGCCAGCCATAGCTGCAAGCCATGGAGTGTGTGGTCAGTTGCCGTGATCTCCGGGCGTTCCCGTTCTGAATGCACAATACCGTGCCCGGCCACCATCAGATTAATATCGCCCGGGCGGATGGGTTGCAGGCTCCCGAGGGAATCGCGATGCAGGATTTCGCCCTCAAACAGGTAAGTGACGGTAGCAATGCCAATATGCGGGTGAGGGCGCACATTGATGCCGTCGCCGGCAGGAAAGTGTGCAGGCCCCATATGATCAAAGAAAATCCAGGGTCCGATCAGCTTTTGGCCCACCACCGGAAGAACCCGCCGCACTGAAAAGCCGCCGAGGTCTCGTTCACGTGGTTGAAGGAGTTGAACCAAGGCGCCACATTCTTTGGTGATTGGGCAGTCGAATTCGGTTTGCGGTGAGAGATTGCTCATAATCGGCTCCAGTTTACAAATGTATTGAGGGAGATCAGCGGAACAACCAGCCCGCCAGCAGGCGAACCAGCCTTGGCATAATCAGATAAACAACGAGACCGACAATGGTAGCGGCCACGATACCGTGTTGTACGCCCCAGGTCCCCAGAACCGGTATTGAATCAAATACCGGTCTATAAACTGCCGGAACAACCATGGTTAGCGGCCAGATCACTGCCGTGGTCAGCATCCACTGTTTCCAGCGTGTAGGCTGTCGAGCAGCGGATGCTGGTGGCGTAAACCAGAAATCGATGCCCGTCTTGATCTCAACCTGCTCCTGAGATTCGAGCGCAGTACGTATCTCGCTGATCAATTCCTTCCGAATATCAGAATCTAACCACGCTTCAGCTTCGGACCGGCTGGAAAATCGTACAGAAATTTCAAAAGTGTGTTCCCCGGTAGCCGGACGAACGATATGCACGCCTTGATGACCGGGAAACTCGGCTGCCGCGTTGATGATCTGTCTTAGCCAGGTTTCATAGCGGTTTCTCTGATCGGCCTTAACAGAGTGCCGAATATAAATTGTTCTCCCGCTACTATAGTGCACGTTGGGTGTGGCGTCAGACATGGGATTACCCCGCAGCGTGATTCAGTAAGTTCGCGGTATCAGGTTGGCCAACCAAAACCCACGATCCCTGTGGGTGAAGTTGTGATTTCAGTTACTTATCCTTGCTGGGCGCCGAAGCTTTGCATCAGGTTGGCATAATGGGGCAGGTGCTTGGCCAGGATGCCGCCAAAACCTTCGATGTCGTTGCGCCAGTCACGGTGCAGTTCGCAGCCAACGCTGAACCAGTTCATCAGTTGTGCGCCGGCCTGTTCCATTCGGCTCCATGAAGCATCGCGGGTGGTCTGGTTAAAGGTGCCGGAGGCGTCGGTTACCACAAACACTTCGTAGCCTTCTTCCAGGGCAGAGAGTGTGGGGAAAGCAACACACACATCGGTCACCACGCCGGCAATCAACAGCTGTTTCTTACCGGTGGCTTTTACCGCCTTCACGAAGTCCTCATTATCCCAGGCGTTGATCTGACCGGGCCGCGCAAAATACGGCGCATCGGGGAACATCTCCTTCAATTCCGGCACCAGCGGGCCATTGGGCCCGTTTTCGAAACTGGTGGTCAGGATGGTCGGGATATCAAAGAACTTGGCAATGTCCGCCAGCGCCAGCACATTGTTCTTGAAGTCATCTGGCGAGAAATCCCGAACCAGCGACAACAGACCGGACTGGTGGTCTACCATGAGCAGAGCAACATCGTCCTTGTTCAAACGATTGTATTTAAAAGACATGTTCGTTCTCCTTTTCGTTTTTTATCAAAAACCGGCGACATTCGCCGGGGCACAGCCAATGAGCCAATTGGCTACTGGCGGTTCAGGTTGCCGAACACTCCATTCTGAAAGTCTAGAATGGCTTGTCGGATTTGCTCGTCGTTGTTCATAACAAATGGACCGTGGCCTACAACGGGTTCGTCTAAGGGCGTGCCGCTGAGAAGGAGCAATCGTGAGCAGTTGTTGGTCGCCAGTTGTATTTCGTTTCCCCGGCGCGCAAAGCTCGCCAGTTCCGCTTCTCGCATGACATCGGTGCCGTTTACCATCACCGTACCGCTCAGGACCACCAGCAGGGTGGTGTCACCCTCCGGCACGGGTAAAGACAACTCGCTGCCGGGTTCCAGATCCATATCCCAGACATTAATGGGCGAAAAGGTGTGTGCCGGCCCCCGGTGGCCCTGAAAGTCGCCAGCGATAACCCGCAGATGACCATTAACGTTGTCCAGCGATACCCGGGGAATATCCTCGTTTAGCAGTGTCTGGTAGGCCGCAGGCGTTTCTTTATGCCTGGCTGGCAGGTTTACCCAGAGCTGAACCATTTCCAGGGTGCCGCCGCTCTCCGAGAAGGCCGGAGAATGAAACTCCTCATGCACAATGCCGGAACCGGCCGTCATCCACTGCACGTCACCCGCACCAATCAGGCCGCCGCTGCCGGTGGAATCGCGGTGCTCAAGCTCGCCCTGATAGACCAGCGTGACTGTCTCAAAACCCTTGTGAGGGTGCTGGCCCACGCCACGGCGATTATCTGAGGGTGAGAAATCTGCCGGGCCTGCATAATCAAGCAGCAGGAAAGGGCTGATGTTGCTTGCGCCTTGGCGGTCATAAGAAAAAAGGGAGCGGACAGGAAATCCGTTACCGACCCAATGGCCTCGAGGTGCCGTGTAGGTAGAAAGGATTGATTTCAGCATGATGCCCCCTTTTGGAAGTAATCTTCGCCTGCAGTGCCAACAAGGCCAGCATAGGCTTGGACGGTTGGCGTGAGTAGATGGCAAAATCTATACTCACCGTTCCAATTTCAGGACGATGGCCGATATGCAGGATCTCAACGACCTCTTTTATTTCGTCAAGGTGGTGGACCACGGTGGTTTCGCGCCGGCGGGAAGGGCACTAGGCGTGCCCAAATCCAAACTGAGCCGTCGTATCGCGTTCCTGGAAGACCGTCTGGACACCCGGTTGATCAATCGTTCTACTCGACGCTTTACCATCACAGAGCTGGGGCAGGAGTATTACCGTCACTGTGTTGCCATGTTGGTGGAGGCAGAGGCGGCTCAGGAGGTGATAGATCGATCACGGGCGGAGCCCAGGGGGGTAATTCGGATGAGCTGCCCGCCAGGCTTGATCTATTTTCACGTTGGCCAGCTGTTAGTGCGCTTCATGGCCAAATACCCGGAGGTGAAAGTCGAGATTGACGCCACCAGCCGCCGGGTGGATGTCTTGAAAGAGGGGTTGGACCTGGCGCTACGGGTCCGATTTCCTCCGTTGGAAGACAGCGGGCTAACCATGAAGGTGCTGTCAAAAAGCCCGCAATGTTTGATGGCGTCCAAGGACTTCTTCAATCATTACACCAAACCTGAGAATCCGGATGAGCTGGCAAATCTGCCGAGCCTGGATTTTGAGCAATCCGATGGACGACACATTTGGTGCCTCGATGGCCCCAGCGGCGCCACCGCCCAGGTGCGGCACTCGCCGAGGCTTGTGACTGATGACGTGTTTACTCTCAGGCAGGCGGCCCTGGAAGGCCTGGGAGTGGTGCGCATGCCGCTGATTGTCGGCGGGCGAGACCTCGTAGAAGGGCGCCTGGTCAACGTGTTGCCAGGCTGGCAGCCAAGGGGTGGGATCCTTCATGCTGTTTTTCCCTCTCGTCGGGGGTTGCTACCTGCGGTCCGGGCATTGTTGGACTTTCTTGCAGAGTCCATGGATGAAGTGGACTTTTCCATTCCGACTAAGTAGCAGTGGTCCCAAGGCGACACGAGTTTCCTAGTCAACTGGCTCAATAATCGGAAAGTCGACTGACGGGGCCTCAAGCATCTGCAACAGAGCAAAAAATGCCTCCGGGGAACCCTCCACCCTGATGTCACCCGCTTCCACGGCATTCGGGAAGCTGGTTTTTTGCAGAAGGATATTGTCCAGTACGTCGCGAGTCATACTCACACTTGCATGGGCATTATCGTCCAACTCTCCCGATCTGTGCGTCAGCGTTGCATTTTCGAGGTTCAGCCTGAAATCTTCGTTCTTATCGGTGACAGACCAATTGATGACCAGGTGCTTTCCTTCGGCTCTCTCGGGGTCCAGTCTGACAGCCATGGCATCGAAGAACATACTGGTTTCCAGTGCCTGCATAAGATCCGGCTGCAAACCGGCATGTTTGGGCGTTATAACGCCATGACGTAATTCGTGGGCTCCGACAAGATAGGCGCTACGCCAGGTACCGGCCTCAGCCTGGTAACCAAGCTGCTCCAATGCGTCGGCGGCCAGTTCACGGGCTTCTCTGTTTTCTGGATTTGAATACACCAGATGCCGCATCACTGATGCAACCCACCGATAGTTACCAGCGTCAAAATCCGCGCGAGCTTTGCTGAGGACACTTTTCTCTCCGCCCATGTATTCGATTGTGCGCTTCGCTTCTTCCCGAGGGGGGAGGGGGTTCAGGTTGGCGGGGTTAGCGTCATACCACCCCATGTAGCGTTGGTAAACTCCGCGAGCATTGTGGCGAATCGTCCCATAGTAACCCCGAGCGGACCATTCCCGGTTCAGACTCTCAGGCAGTTGGAGGTTCTCGGCAATATCTCCAGGCAGCATGCCGCGGTTCATCATGCGTACTGTCTGATCATGGATATATTTGTACAGGTCCCTTTGGATCGCCAGGAAGTGTTTGATGTCATCGCGATTCCATACAGGCCAGTGGTGCTGGGCGATCAGAATGTCAGAGCGATCGGCAAACCGTACCAGTACTTTATCAATAAATCTGGCCCAGGCGCTGGCATCGCGAATTGCGGCACCGCGGATGGTATAGATGTTATGCAAGTGCTGACTGGTGATTTCGGCCGTGTTAAGTACACCAAACTGAGGGAAGTACATCATCATCTCTGATTCCGCTTCAGTTCCGTGCGCCATCTGGAATTCGATCTCAACACCATCAATGGTGAGACTTTCGTTATCCGGAACCGTATCAGTTGGAGCGATCAAGCTCAGAGGGCCGCTACCGAGTGCCTTACCCAGCCCGGTGTCGACGTGTCCTCGCTCGCCCGGTGGAAGACCGGCGCCGAACTGGTAGGTGGCACGCCTGGTCATAGCATTGCCGGCAATCACGTTCTCAGCGATCGCATGCTCCATGAATCCCTCCGGAGCATAGATCTGAACCTTCCCGGCTCGAACATCCTCCTCGTTTACAACACCTTTTACTCCCCCAAAATGATCTGCATGGTTGTGTGTATAGAGTACTGCTACAACCGGCCTCTTGCTTCGGTGCTGGTAATACAGTTCCAGGCCTGCACGGGCAGTGGCGGGTGTCAGAAGGGGATCTATGATCACCAGACCGCTGTTGCCCTCGATGATGGTCATGTTTGAGAGGTCCATATTTCGAACCTGGTACATACCTTCAACAACTTCAAATAATCCGTGAATGGCATTCAGTTGGGCCATGCGCCACAGACTAGGGTTGACGGAGTCCGGCGCTGTGTCTTGCTGCAGGAAGGTATAAGGCTCCATGTCCCAGGCCACGTGCCCCTCGTTATCCACCACCTTGCCCTGAGGCAGAGCCGCAATAAAGCCGCGGCGCGCATCCTCAAAGGATTGAGTATCGGAAAAGGGCAACTGGTTCAAAACCGACTTATTAAGCTCCGCTGTTATATCAGTTGCGGCTTTCGATGGGCTGGCCTGAATAAATGCAGGCAACAGCAAACTGGCACAGAAAGAGGCCAGAGCAAGCTTTCTAACTATGGGGCGCATAAAGAACTCCTCGTTTTGGCGGCTGAATTGTTGTTGGCAGACGGGCCCGACGCCACCTGAAGACAGTCTGAAGGGAGTCTTGATGTATATCCAATGCATAGTTTGTTGACTTAGTATGCGCTTTACGCATACAAATGCAGGAATGGATACAAGACACATTCGACATTTCCTGGCCTTGGTGGAGTGCGGGAGTTTTGCCCGCGCCTGTGAGGTCGTTCACCTGTCTCAACCTGCATTAAGCCGCAGCATTCAACAGTTGGAGCACCAACTGGGGGTGACGCTGTTCGAGAGAGGTCGGTTTGGCGTGGTGCTGACAGCTCACGGTCAGGCCGCCCTGCCTCATGTACGCGGATTACTGGCAGCAACAGAGTCGTTGCGACAGGAAGTCCAGGCAATCGATGAATTGGAAACCGGGGAATTGAATATCGGAACCGGCCCTTATCCGGCGCTGGCATTAATGGACAAGGTGTGTGCCAGGTTTGTGGATCGTTACCCGGGTATTCGACTGAATATCCGAACGGATAACTGGCAGGGGCTGCGCCTGGCATTGCTGGATCACGAGTTGGAGCTTTTCGTAGCTGATACAGGTGAACTGTCTGGGGACCCAGACTTGGACATTACTCCCTTACCACAGCCAGAGGTTATTGTTATTTGCCGCCCGGATCATCCGCTGCTCCGTAAAGCGGAATTGGTATGGGAAGATTTACTGGAGTACCCCATGGCGATGACTCATGTACCCGAAGATTTGGAGCGTGAAATTCAAGCCATGAGCGCTTCACATGGAGGGCTCAAACGCAGAATCGAATGCGACAACGTTGCTATGCTCGCAGCGATTGTCGCAGGCAGCCAGGCAATTAGCCTCGCGCCAAAGCCTGTGGTGTCAGGTTTGTTGGCCACCAGTCAGGTGACGACCTTACGTGTCACCGGAATTGAGATGCTGCGGACGCGTTATGGGGCAGTACAGCGTTATGGCAGGTCACTTTCGCCCGCTGCGAATGCATTTCGTTCCATAATGCTGGAATCGGCAAGCCAGGTCTGAACGACAGGATAATCAGAAAACAGGGTCGGGTATTTCCCACTCTCCACGAAGGAGTGTGACGTCTGCTTTGGGCGGCGCTCCAAACATGCGGCTGTATTCGCGGCTAAAGTGGGATGGGCTCTCGTAACCCACTCTGTAGCTGGCAGTAGCGGCCTCCAGGCCTTCTGTCAGCATTAGCCTTCGGGCTTCGTGCAGGCGCAGTTTTTTCTGGAACTGCAGCGGTGACATCCGGGTCACTTGCTTGAAGCTGTGATACAGGGTGGATTCGCTCATGTTCGCAGCTTCCGCCAGCTCACTGATGCGCAGAGGTTCCGCATAATGATCCTTCAGCGCCGAGATAACGGTTGAAATTCGATGAGCGTGTGTGTCGGAGGCCGCAAATCTTCGCATCCGGGAACCCATTTCACCAACCAGCACCCGGTAGATGATCTCCCTGCGCGCCAATGGCGCCAGGATGGGAATGTCCCCGGGATAATCCAAGAGGCGAAGTAGCCGGTAAAGCCCTCCCTGCAATTCTTCGCCCATAGAGGACACGCAGAGACCACACTGCATTTCCGGGCAGGACTCGCCTGGCTGGAGGGGAGGGGCTTTATCACCCATTTCCAGAACGAGCTCGGCAACCTCCTGAGGGTCTACCTTAAGCTTTGCTGCCAGATAAGGGCGCTCGTCCGAGGCCTCAATGATACGCCCCAGTACTGGAAGATGGACCGAACTGGCCAGATAGGACAGCGGTTCATACGTGATTTGGCGATCACCTAACTGGATGCTCTTGGTGCCCTGAATCACAAAGCACAGTGACGGCTCGTAAACACTGGAACCGCAGCTGGATGGCTCGTTACAGCGAATCAGTTCCAGCCCATCAATGGCAGTTCCCTGAATGCCCTGATGTGTCGTCCATTGACTGGCTACGCGGGCAAGCTGTTGTTGCAAGCTGACTGAGAGATTGCCAGCAATCTCTGGAATGATGGCCGTCATCGGTGTCCTCCCTTTCGGGGCAGTATAATTCTTCATACCCTGAAATGTACGAAGCCGCACCTGAATTTGCAGAATCAGGCAATGACGCCGCAGAAATTGGCAACCCCGATTATCAGGGTACAGGACGTCTGACAGAATCAGGCAAGCTTCCCGCAGTAACCCGCTACCGTTTTTAACCAGTCTCTCTTTATCGTAAATGGCCTGTTGGGGAAAGCACCACCGAAGTTCATAGGCCAGCACTATCTCATGCATAGCCAACACCTCGATTTGCTCTATTGACCTCAAGTTAACTTGAGGAATTAGGCTGCGTGTCGAATCCGTTTTCCCTCAACCGACTAAACAAGCAATCCAACCGACTGCTTGGCAACCAGGACAGCCCAAAAGGTCGTCCAGATACTGGAGCGAGAAACCATGGAACGTCAGATTTCAGGAAAAACGAGTAGTTTCAGCAAGACCGTTGGTGTGGTCGCGGCACTGGCGGTGCTACTGAGTGGTTGTAAGGCACAAAGTGATGAGGCGATGACCATACCACCTCCACCGGAGGTGGATGTTGCGGAAGTTCTGGTGGAGCCGGTTACCCTCTGGGAATCCTTTACCGGTCGAATAGCCTCTCCGGAAACCGTGGAAATGCGACCAAGGGTCAGTGGCTATATCAATCAGGTTGCCTTTGAAGAAGGCGAACTTGTGAGCGCGGGTGACGTTCTCTTCCAGATTGATCCGCGCCCTTATCAGGCACGCAAACAGGCTGCGCTTGCCGAACTGGCTCTCGCCAACAGCCAGTTGACCTTGGCCACCAGCGAAGCTGATCGGGCCAGGAAACTCATGGAAGGACGTGCCATCTCCAGGGAAGAGTACGACCAACGCCATGCGGCCTTGATGAGTGCCCGTGCTCGGGTTCAGGCCGCCGAGGCCGCGCTGGAAAGCGCCGAGCTCGATTTGAAATACACACAGGTCACGGCGCCAATCAACGGCCGCGCCGGGCGGGCGGTGGTAACCCAGGGAAACCTTGCAAATGCTGACCAAACCCTGCTCACGACGGTTGTATCCGTTGACCCTGTGCACGTGTACTTCGAGGTAAATGAGAAATCCGCTTTACGGAGCCAGACACTGTTCGCCGATGATTCGTTACGGGGCGTACGTGTCTCGTTCGGAGATGGAAGCGATCGCCAGTACAAGGGCAGGCTCGACTTCGTCGATAACCAACTTAACCCCGGAACCGGCACCTTGCAGTATCGCGCGGTGTTGGAAAATCCGGACGGTGCCATCAGGCACGGTCAGTTTGCCCATGTGGAAATGCCCGTTGCCGAGCTCAACCATGCGCTGCTGATCAGCCGTAAAGCGGTGATGGCCGATCAAGACCGACGATTCGTTTACGTGGTGGATCAGCACAACCGGGTTGTACCCCGGCATGTTAAAACCGGGCGGCAAATAGAAGATCTCCTGGTGATTAACGAGGGTCTCGAGAGTGGCGAACGGGTCATTGTCAACGGCGTGCAGAAGGTGTTCGGCCCCGGCGTGGAGGTCAGGCCGAAGCATATTGCCATGAGGGCGCCGGCCCGGGATTCAGGGGCGGTTGCTATAGCGCAGGAGTTGTCCCGATGAACGTGTCCCGATTCTTTGTTGATCGACCGATATTCGCCGCCGTTCTATCGATCATCATATTTGCCATTGGCCTGATCTCGATTCCCAATTTGCCGATCAGTGAGTATCCGGAAGTGGTGCCGCCTTCCGTGGTGGTACGTACGGTCTATCCGGGCGCCAATCCCAAGGAAATCGCCGAAACTGTCGCTACACCCCTGGAAGAGGCGATCAGCGGTGTGGAAGACATGATGTATTACAAATCGGTTGCCGGATCGGATGGTGTCCTGCAGATGACCGTGACGTTCCGACCAGGGACCAACGCGGAAGATGCAACTGTGCGAGTGCAGAACCGGGTGAGCCAGGCGCTTGCCCGGTTACCGGAAGAGGTTCGCCGCCAGGGAGTCACTACCCAGAAACAGTCTCCAACCTTTCTGATGGTGGTTCACCTTACATCGCCCGATGGCACCTATGACACGCTCTACTTGCGCAACTATGCGCGCCTGCACGTTCGCGACCGCCTGGCACGGATTCAGGGCGTGGGAGACGCCCAGATATTCGGTGGAGGCGACTATGCCATGCGTGCCTGGCTTGACCCTGAAAGGATTGCCGCCCGTGGGTTGACGGCCAGCGACGTGATCAATGCCATGCGTGAACAGAACGTGCAAGTGTCTGCAGGTCAGATAGGCGCCGAGCCCGCTCCAGAGAGTGATTTCCTCACCTTGATCAATGCGAGGGGCCGTCTGGAAACGGTGGAAGAGTTTGGCGACATCGTTCTCAAACGCGGCGCCAACGGCGAGATTCTTCAGTTGAAGGATTTGGCCCGACTGGAAATGGGCGCCAACAACTACACCCTCCGCTCCAAACTGGATGGGAAGGACGCCGTGGCCATCGGTATCTTTCAGGCCCCGGAGGCGAACGCCCTGAACATCCGTGACGAGGTGATCGAGACCATGGATGAACTGGCCGATCGATTCCCCGCGGGTGTGGAGTACGAGGCGGTTTATGACACTACCATCTTTGTCAGTGATTCAATCAAGTCTGTCGTAGCAACGCTGTTAGAAGCGGTGTTACTGGTGGTGTTGGTGGTCACCCTGTTCCTGCAGACATGGCGCGCTTCCATCATCCCATTGCTGGCAGTGCCCGTTTCGGTGATCGGGACCTTCGGTGCGCTCTACCTCCTGGGGTACTCCATCAACACGCTGACCCTTTTCGGTTTGGTACTGGCCATCGGCATCGTGGTAGACGACGCCATCGTCGTCGTGGAAAACGTCGAGCGAAACATCGAGGAGGGTCTGAGTTCCATGGCGGCGGCTCATCAGGCCATGAAAGAGGTATCCGGCCCTATTATTGCCATTGGTTTGGTGCTGTGCGCGGTGTTTGTTCCCATGGCGTTCCTGTCTGGCGTGACGGGGCAGTTTTACCGTCAGTTCGCGGTGACCATCGCCATATCGACCGTTATCTCAACAGTCAACTCGCTGACACTGTCTCCGGCGTTGGCAGCCATGCTACTTAAACCCCATGACGCGCCAAAAGACAGTCTACAGCGGATCATCGACCTGCTATTCGGTTGGTTGTTCCGGCCCTTTAACCGATTTTTCAACTCCAGTGCCATGAAATACGAAGGAGGAGTAGCGCGGTCACTGCGCCGGCGTGGCATGGTGTTTGTGGTGTATGCGGTTTTGCTGACTGGCACCGGGCTGATGTTCAAGGCGGTACCTCCGGGCTTTATACCGGTTCAGGACAAGCTGTACCTGATGGCCGGCGTGAAACTGCCGGAGGGCGCATCGCTTGAACGCACCGACCAGCTTCTGCAGCAGGTGGTGGATATCGCAATGGACACGGATGGCGTGGCCAACGCCGTGGCCTTTCCGGGCCTGAATGCGCTCCAGTTCACCAATACCTCGAATACCGGTGTCGTGTTCTTTCCCTTGAAACCGTTTGACGAACGCAGACTCAGCGCGGGAGAGATCAATGCTCAGATCAACCAGAAAATCGGTGAGCTCAAGGAAGGACTGGCTTTCTCATTCATGCCACCGCCAATTCTAGGGTTGGGCAATGGTTCGGGTTACCAGCTGTTCCTGGAAGACAGAGGTAACCAGGGCTATGGGGCCCTGCAGAATGCGGTGAACCAGTTCCAGGGCGCAATCAGCCAGACACCGGGTATGGGATATCCCATCACGAGTTATCAGGCAAACGTGCCTCAGTTGGACGTGGAAGTGGACCGAATCAAGGCCAAGGCCCAGGGAGTGCCGCTGACCGAGCTTTTCCATACCTTGCAGACGTATCTTGGTTCCACCTATGTGAACGACTTCAACCGATTTGGCCGCACCTGGCAGGTAATTGCCCAGGCAGAGACCCAGCACCGTGACAGCGTAGAGGACATCGCCCGCCTGCGTACCCGCAACGAACAGGGTGAGATGGTGCCCATCGGGTCAATGGTGAACATACGGCAAAGCTTCGGCCCGGACCCGGTTTTGCGTTACAACGGTTACCCCGCGGCAGATATTGCCGGCGAAGCAGACCCCCGGATACTGTCTTCTGCCCAGGCCATGGAAACCTTGACGACACTCGCGGAACAAGTGCTGCCGGTCGGCATGGATTTCGAATGGACTGACCTGAGCTACCAGCAGGCTACCCAAAGTAATGCTGCGTTGGTGGTTTTCCCGCTGGCGATCCTGCTGGTGTTTCTGGTTTTGGCTGCCCTGTACGAAAGCTGGACATTGCCTTTGGCGGTTATCCTCATCGTGCCCATGTGCATGCTTTCCGCGATGATCGGGGTCTGGTTCGGTGGCGGCGACAATAACATCTTCGTCCAGGTAGGGCTGGTTGTACTGATCGGTCTCGCCTGCAAGAACGCCATCCTGATTGTTGAGTTCGCCCGGGAGCTCGAGCTGCAGGGCAGGGGGATTGTGGAAGCGGCGCTTGAAGCGTGCCGGCTGAGGCTTCGGCCCATCATCATGACCTCGATTACCTTCACCGCCGCCGTGGTTCCCCTCGTATTGGCCACCGGCGCCGGCGCCGAGGTTCGCCAGGCTCTGGGCACAGCCGTGTTCGCCGGCATGATCGGGGTCACGCTGTTTGGCCTGTTTCTGACACCGGTGTTCTATGTAGCATTGCGCAAACTGTCTGGAGGTCAACGCTTGCACAGCAACCATACGTCCACACTCGAATGCGAAGAAGGACCTGACAACGATGCTCTCCCGGGAGGTAGTCATGCATAACCTGATCATAATGTCCGTGGTGTTACTGCTCCTGACTGGTTGCGCCGTCGGCCCTGACTACCGTGCGCCGTCCAGCCCGGAGCCAGAGGGCTTCTCCGAGGGCCGTAAGATGGTAGCCAGCGATGCCGGCCAACAGCTTTTCTGGCAGGGATTTCGGGATCCAATGCTGGATGACTTGATTGATCAGGCCCTGGCAGCGAACCACACCCTTGAAGGCGCCATAGCAAAATACGAGCGCTCGGCGGCGCTGCTTTACGGCGCACAGAGGGATCAATGGCCCAGCATAACCGCCAGCGCCATGGCAGCCGAGCAGCACCTGGCGGATATCGAACGGTCACCTCCCGGAACAGGCCCTGACCGGGTGCAACGTTATCAGGCGGGTATTGCCGCCAGTTGGGAGCTGGACATGTTTGGTCGCCTGAGGCGTGCCAGTGAGGCTCAAAGGGCAGAACTCGAAGCAACTGGTGCGGATCTTGGCACCATACAGGTAGCACTGGGGGGCCAGTTAGCCAGCAGCTACTTTGAGCTACGAGGGCTGCAACAGCAGTATCAGGTAGCACTGCAGAGTGTCGCGCTGCGGCAGCAATCCCTGGACATAGTGGAAGCTCAGGTTCAGGCTGGCCGGAGCACAGAGTTTGATCAGGTACGTGCCCGCGCCCAACTGGAACGTAACCGCGCTGAACTATCGACCCTCCAGGCGAACATGCGCGCAGCCATGCATCGTATTGCTATCCTTGTTGGGCAGCCGCCGACGGCTCTGGTGGATACCCTGACTGCGGTCGGTGCGTTACCGGACACCCTGCCAGTTATTCCCGTCGACAGCCCTGGTGAGGTATTGCGTCGCCGCCCGGATGTTGCCGCTGCAGAGCGCCGGCTGGCGGCGGCTACCGCTCGCATTGGCGTTGCTACTGCGGACCTTTATCCCCGGTTCACATTGAGTGGGTTCCTCGGGACTTTGGCTTCAGACACCAGCGACCTGTTTGCCAGCTCAGGTGAAACCCGCAGCTTGGCCCTCGGCATAGACTGGACCTTCCTGGACCACGGAAAGGTAAGGGCCCGTATTGAGGCTGCGGGAGCGGAGAGCCGTGCGGCATTGGCAAGCTACCAGCAAACTGTGCTCGAAGCGTTGGAAGAAACCGAGACGCGGTTGGTTCGGTACAGGCGCGCCCAGGAAAGGGAAGAGCGGCTGGCCCTGGCCGTGACCAATGCCGAGAAAGCAGTTGAATTGGCACGGGCGCGTTACGAACAGGGATTTGTGGGCTATTTCGAGGTGTTGGCCGCGGAGCAGGAGTTTACTGAAGTCCGGGATGAGGCTGTGCGTAGCCGCACAGCCGTGGTTCTCACCATGGTTGATGTATACCGATCAATGGCGGGCCAACCCGGTTAAACTCATTGTGTGACAGGTAAGTGGCCCTCGCTCATATGCTCTGCCAGCGCATCGTCCAGTTCATTGGCACGTTGGGCGGCGGGCCTGCTTTCCGTGCGTTTGATGTAGTCCTGAAAAACCTCGTTCAGCGGAATGTTCTTCTGCATGGTTTCCCACCACAGGTAACTGCTGACCAGCACATCCGCCGCGGTGAAGTGATCGCCGCAGATATAAGGGTTTTGGCCGAGCACTTTTTCCAGGGTATTGACACTGTCCTCCACGCGGCCACAGCCGACAGCCTGCGCGTTGCTGCTATCGATTTTCCAATCGTAGGCCAATGCACTGGCGGCCATCTCAAAGGGCCCTGCCATAAAGAAAAGCCAGCGGTAATAGGGGCCGCGTTCCATCGAGTGCGGTGGTGGCGCCAGATTCTTTTCGGGGAACTGGTCCGCCAGGTAGGCGCAGATGGCTGCCACTTCGGTGACGACGGTGTTGCCGTGTTTGATCGCAGGCACCTTACCCATGGGGTTGATGGCCAGGTATTCCGGGGTTTTCATCTCCGGGCCGAACTGCATGGTCTCTACCGTATAGGGAACGCCAATTTCTTCCAGCATCCAGCGTACTACCCGGCCACGGGACATAGGGTGGGTGTAAAAGGTAATCTCTGACATGTTTGATCTCCTTCTCAAGCCAGTATTTCAGTGATGTGAGTTACTGCAGGGCCAGATTAATTTGTATGTAGGCGAGAAACTGTCCTAAATAAACCTGACAATGCATCTTTAATATGAACACCGGAAAATGCTGCCAGCAGGAGGGCGACTATGTCTGGTCCCACAACCCGGGTGCTTACCGTGCTGGAATTATTGCAGGCACACGGCCAGATTGGCGGTGCCGAACTGGCCGAGCGGCTTGGCGTGGACCGGCGTACGATCCGGCGCTACATTACGGTATTGGAAGAGCTCGGGATCCCGATAACGACGGAGCAGGGGCGCTACGGGGGTTACCGACTGGTGGCCGGCTTCAAGCTGCCACCCATGATGTTTACCGAAGAGGAAACCCTGGCGGTGTCGTTGGGGCTGCTGGCCGCCCGCCAGCTTGGGCTTACGGATGCGGCACCGGCCATTGCCAGTGTTCAGGCGAAACTGGAACGGGTTATGCCGGCCAACCTGAAAAAACGCGTGCGCGGTGTCAGTGATACCACCCGCGTGATCCTGCCAAGAGGCGAACCCAGCCTGGACGACCGGGCCCTTCAAACGTTGACAGTTGCCACTGAAGCCATGCGCAGGGTGGGGTTGACCTATCACTCTCGCGACCAAGGTGCGATAGAGCGAAGAGTTGATCCGTATGGTTTGGTGTTCCGTCAGGGGCGCTGGTACGTCACCGGGTTCTGCCACCTCAGGCAGGCCATGCGTTCGTTCCGGCTGGACCGCATCAGCGATGTACAAATACTGGATACCACCTTCCAGCGGCCACCGGATTTCGATGCTGCAGAGTTCCTGAGTGAGAGTTTGCGGTCTTGGGGTGGAACACATGAGGTGTCTCTGTTGTTGCACACGGACCGTGAATCCGCAGCCTCCGTTTTCAGTTTCCACTCGTCCTGTGCAGACGAATTAGAGCAGTGCGATGACGGCTTGCTACTGAACACACAAACGGACAGTTACGAGTGGTTTGCCTGGTGGCTGGCCCAACTCCCTTTCCGGTTCACAATCCTCAAGCCGGACGCACTGAAGGAAGTGGTGAGGGAACACGCTACGCAGTTGTTAGCGAGTTGTGACTGAGTTCAGGGCCGGCTTGAAGTTCACCAGTCCTGCTCTTAACGCCACCACACACTCCTCAATCTGGCGCTCATTGGCACTGGCAAACCCCATCACCAGGCCACTCCGGGATTGTTGTCCGATGAAGTGGGCGCTCAGCGGCGTACTGCCAAAACCCCGGGTTTTCAGCCACTGGCTGACGGACACATCGTCGAAATCTCCTTCAACCACCAGGTGCATGCCGGCGCTTTCCGCCACAGGTTGCACCAGGCCTCCCAGTTCCTGCGTTAATCGCTTCTGGAAAAGCTGCCATTTGTCCCGGTAAAGCTGGCGCATGCGGCGCAGGTGCCGCGTGAACTGACCGCTTTCGATGAACTCGGCGATGGTGGCCTGAGTCATCAAAGGAGACTCCCCACCATTAATCTGTTTGGCCCAGAGCAAGGGTTCGACAACGGGCTCTGGCACCACCAGGTAGCCTACCCGTAGGGAGGGCATCAGCGTTTTGCTGAAGCTACCCACATAAAGTACCGGGGCGTTGTCGAACATCCCCTGAATGGCGGCAAAGGGTTTGTTGTAAAAGTGGAACTCGCTGTCGTAGTCGTCTTCGATAATCCAGCAGTCATTTTGCTGCGCCCACTGCACAAGCGTCATTCGCTGGGACAGGTCGAGGATGCCACCCATCGGGTATTGGTGGGTGGGGGTGCAGAAGAAAAGTTTCGCCGGCCCCAGGTCAGAGAGTGCGTTTACATCCAGAACCTGGTTCCTCAAAGGGACCGGAATCAAGGGATTATTGTGACGACTTAGTGCGTTACGGGCGCCTCGGTATCCCGGGTTCTCGCACAAGACACGATCGCCAGGTTGCAGAAACACATCGGCGATGAGGGACAGCGCCTGCTGGGCACCATTAGTAATGATTATCTGATGTTCTTCGCAGCGAACGCCCCGAGAGGCCCTTAGGTAGCTGGCAATGGCGCTCCGAAGTGGCTGATATCCCTGAATGGTGTCATAACCTCTCAGGGCCCGGCGGCTCTCCTGATGATGGAGAATCCGGTTCCAGGCTCGAATGGGGAAGGCATCCAGATCAGGTAGACCCGGCTGAAACGGCAGGCTTGCGTCTTCCACGGCTTTGAGCCTGTTGCGAGGAACAGCGGGCAATGGGGGAAGGGAAGTAGCATTTTTTATTGGCTGTTTAAGCCCCAGTCCAGCCGGCTTTACCGCGGCCTTGATGTCTTCATGTACGAAGATACCCCTGCCGGCAAAACTTGTAAGGAATCCCTCTGCCTTGAGCTGATCATAAACGGCGTTCACGGTGTTCCGGCTAATCCCAAGATCCAGAGCCATCTGTCGGCTAGAAGGGAGACGGCTCCCAGCTGGAAATCGCTGCTTCAGAATGCGCTCGGACAGTTGCTGGTAAAGCTGTTTTTGGAGCGGTGCCTCATTGGTCAGGCGAATATCATCGATCATACCAACTGGTCCCAATAAAAATCATAATCTGGCTCTTTTGATGGTATCAGAAGTGGCCTTCAATAGCGGGGTACTTTTTTGGACGCACAGCCCTTCAGGAGCAGATGATGACTGCAACAAACGAATCGACGATAAACTCATCCCCACTAACTTGCTGCCCTCGCAGTCAGGTGAAGCGCGCACCTAAGCGGGCAAGCTATGACCGCGCGCCGGCCTATGCGCTGATTGATCGCCTGAAAACAGCCCATGTGGCGTTTGTCGAACAGGGGGAGCCACGCATTGTGCCACTAACGGTTTGGCGGCTGGATGATAACCTCTACCTGCACACGCTGAACGGAGGGCGTTTGTCAAAACGCCTCAGTGCAGGGGACCTCTTATGCATATCGTTTGCGGTGACAAACGAATGGGTGATGACCAAGTCTGCTTTCCATCATAGTGCGAACTACGAATCGCTGGTATTGTTCGGGAAAGCTTCACCGGTGACGGAAAGCGCCGAGTTTGATGCCGCGTTCCGGGCGATCATCAACCAGATTGAACCTGGGCGCTGGGATCAGGTTCGCGCGCCCAACCAAAAAGAGCGTAAGGCGACTGCGCTATACCGGATACCCATTGAGGAAGGCTCATTCAAGAGCCGAACCGGTGGCCCGAACGACGACCCGGAGGATTTGGCTTTGCCTGTTTGGCATGGAGTGCTCCCCGCATGAATCAAGGATCAGCTAACTGAACGTTTTACATCCTTGAAAGCATTTTTAATGTGCGCTGCGAGAGACATCGGTCTCTTCAACATACGCAAACCACGCATGAGGAATTCCTATGCCAAAGGGAACAACCAGCCACACAGCCCCGATGATCACGAACCTCAACGATCTCGCAGCACTGGCAGACTATTCGCTCATGGACACCCTCAATTGCGACCCCGAGGGAAAAGCAAACGGTGCAGACTATGCACCACGACAGGTGTACTCGGGCCATTATGTTCCCGTCAATCCCACACCCATCGAAAACCCGGAATACGTGGCCCACAGCAAGAGCCTGTTTCGCGAACTGGGCTTCGCCGACACTCTGGCGCAGTCAGAAGACTTTATGCGGATGTTCTCGGGTGATTTAACGCATCTTCCGGAGCCTCTGCGCAGAACCGGCTGGGCGTGTGGCTACGCACTGTCTATCTACGGCACCGAGTTCTACCAGCAATGCCCATTCCAGACCGGCAACGGTTATGGCGACGGTCGCGCCATTTCCGTACTTGAGGCCGTCATCAACGGTCAGCGCTGGGAAATGCAGCTCAAAGGGGGAGGGCGCACACCCTATTGCCGTGGCGCAGACGGCCGGGCCGTTCTTCGCTCCAGTGTTCGTGAGTTCCTGGCTCAGGAACACATGCACGCGCTGGGTGTGCCCACATCACGGTCTTTGAGTCTGTACGTGTCCAAAACCGAGAATGTTCGGCGCCCTTGGTATTCAGAGGGCACGCGCTCGATTGACCCTGATGTGCTGGTATCCGAGCCCGTCGCCATCTCCACCCGCGTTGCACCGTCGTTTATCCGGGTAGGGCAGCTCGAACTCTTCGGGCGACGAGCCCGTAAAAACGAACACCCTAAAGCCATGGAAGAACTCGAAAAGATCGTCTTGCACCTGATCGATCGTGAGTACGATGGCCTTATCGACCAGACATTATCCACCGCCGAAAAAGTCGTGTTGCTTGCCCATGAGTTCCGCAGCCGCCTGACGTCGCTGGTAGCCAACTGGATTCGCGTTGGCTACTGCCAGGGCAACTTCAACAGCGACAACTGTGCAGCCGGCGGGTTCACCCTCGACTATGGTCCATTTGGATTCATCGATCTATTCAACCCGCAATACCAGCCTTGGACCGGTGGCGGGCAGCACTTTTCGTTCCTTAACCAACCCGCGGCGGCAGAGCGCAATTTCCATTCGTTCTGCACGGCGTTGCGGCCATTGTTAGCGGCGCATCGGGATAGTTTGCGGCAACTGGACGAACTCGAAAGCGGTTTTCCCCAGGTGATGCGAGCTCAAATGGACAAGATGTGGGCCGCCAAACTTGGGCTAGAGGCTTTCGACGAAGATCTGTTCCGAGAGCTGGCAACCCTGATGGTGCACACGCCCGTCGATTACACGGTGTTCTTCAGGGAGCTGTCTTCAGTGCCTGACGATATCGAGCCACTTAAGAAAAGCTTTTACAGGAACGTGACCAATGCTGCGGCCCCCGAGGGACTGGAACAACGCTGGTCAACATGGCTCGCAAACTGGAGATCGCTCACTGGTTCTGTTAACCGTGAGGTGCTTTCCCGCCAGATGAAACTCGTCAACCCCAAATACAGTCTGCGGGATTGGTTTGTTGTGCCTGCCTATCAGCAAGCGGCAGAAGGAAATTACGAGTTGCTGCGAGAACTGCAGGAAGTGATGACGCAGCCATATGCCGAGCAATCGAAAGACGTGGAGAACAAATACTACCGGCTGAAGCCGCTTGAACTTTTCAGTGTTGGTGGTACGTCACACTACAGTTGTTCGTCATGACCAATAGCGCTCATCCAGCCTTTGTCGAATGCACTCGCCAATCTCTTGTGTGAACACTCTTATCCGGTTAGTGCGCCTCAAATCGGAATGGGTAAGTAACCAAAGCGGTACTGAGAGCTCCGGTATCGGATCGGTTAATCGACGTAGCCTGGGGTCTGCTTCTCCCAGGTAGCAGGGCAGCACGGCCAGGCAAGGTTCATGATGCAATGCCGTTTGCATGCCCAGCATGGAGTCAACGCGGTAGTGGCACCGCTTATCCAGCTCTTGCTGCGTCATCCAGGCCTCCAGAGTGCTGTCGCCCATATGAGCGTCCGGGCCAATCCATTGGTGTTCCGTTAATGAGTTCAGCGGAATGGGCGTGTCGTCCCAGTACTGTTTCTGGCCGTAGATCGCCTGCCGAATAGAACCGACCCTTCGCCCAACAAGCGTCTCAGGTGGGTTCCGGGTTGGGCGAATGGCAATATCAGCTTCCCGTTTACTCAGGCTGTGAACCTGATTCGAAACCACAACCTCTAGTTCAATATCAGGGTAGTTAACACGAAAGTCCGCCAGTGCCGGTGCCAGCAAGCCAGCATACAGGGTATCAGTGGTGGTAAGCCGAACACTGCCTGAAAGCTTTAGATCCTGCCCGGCGAGTCTGCGCTCTGCGCCAAGAATATCGGCCTCTACCCGCCTTGCAACCGCAGCGAGGTCTTCTCCCGCAGAATTCGGTGTATAGCCAGTGCGTGAGCGCTCAAACAGTGCCACGCCAAGTCGCTTTTCCATGTCAGTAAGGCGCCTAAACACCGTGGCATGGCTGACACCCAGTCTTCGACCAGCGCCTGAGAGACTGCCAGTGTCGGCAATGGCCCATACCATCTGCAGATCATCCCAGCGAATAGAATGTTCATTCATGCAAACCCAGTTCTCAAGTTTAGGTAATTCATGTGTGTTTACGAACAGCATAGACTAACTCGAAATACCTTCAACTGGAGAAACGGGCTATGAATGTATTGATTGTACTGGCTCACCCAGAGCGGGCATCGTTCAATGGCGGCCTTGCCGATATTGCAAAGAAATGCCTTCAGAATGAAGGGCATTCGGTGGATATAGACGACCTATACGGGGAAGAGTTTGATCCGGTAGAACGTGCCGATAACTATCCCGATAGGTTTGATCCTGATTACTTTGCGCCCTTGAATGAACAACGAACTCACTTTGAACGGAATCGGTTGCCTGCAGAAGTTCAGCGGGAGATCTCTCGGCTTGAATGGGCGGACATGGTGATATTTCAATTCCCTCTGTGGTGGCACGCCCAACCGGCGATCTTGAAGGGTTGGTTCGACCGGGTTTTGGTCTATGGGGGGCTCTATTCCGGCAGCCGGCGCTACAATAGAGGCCATTTTAAGGGCAAGAAGGCGATTTGTTCTGTTACAACCGGTTCTCCGGAAAAGGCATTTATGCCCTTTGGTCGGGCAGGGAATATGGTGGAATGGCTGTGGCCTGTTCATTCGTCGCTCTATTACGTGGGATTTGATGTGCTGGCACCCCAGGTAAGCTATGGAATCCAAGGCGGTGGTATTCGGTATCAGCATGAAAGCGCTTTCAGAAACCAGCTGGAACAGAAAAAAAGCGCCTGGGCGGAGCGGCTACCAATGCTTTCTCGCGAGCCCTCGATTCCGTTTACCGGCTGGGATGATTGGGATAAGGCTGGAGTACTCAAACAAAGCCATGCGATGCGCTGGCGGCTCTGACCGGCAAGTACCAAATTCGTCGGCCGGGTTTAGGTTATACGCGAGTGCGCTTCTGGTATTCTGCCCCCCAATCAAATTGAGGAATTGATAATGAACTGGAGACTCGCATTCCTGGTGGCTTTGGTAGCCATTCCCGGGCCTATAGCCATATCGTGGCTGGCTCTACCCATGCTGATCGATACGGATAATCTTTCGGTTCCCCTTCAGACATTGCAGATTGCTACCGCGGCTCAAAGCATCGTATTGGTTGCTTTGGCATCTGGCTTGGGAACGTTTCTAAGCGCCAAAGTAGGCTTGCGTGCTCCCGCTCTGTCAGCGCTGACCAAGCGGGGCGACTTGATGTCTGCAATCGCCCCCCAGCTGATTCCGGGGGTTATCGGTGGCTTTCTAGGCGCAGCAGTCATTGTCGGGTTCCACGAATTCGCCCCTGAAGAATTGGCTGCCTTGCGAGAGAGTGAATCAATACCACTGGCGGCGCGTGTTCTCTACGGTGGTATAACAGAGGAAGTGCTTGTCCGGTGGGGGCTAATGACGATCCTTGTGTGGCTAGCTTGGCGCGTTCTTCAACGAGGAAAAGGTGCTCCATCCAGCACCGTGGTTTGGCTCGGTATTGGGATAAGCGCATTGCTGTTCGGAGTAGCCCACGTTCCCTCCGTTGTTGCCGCAGTGGGTAGCGTGCCTCTGACAATCGTTGCGTATATCACCCTCGGTAACGCACTTTTCGGCCTGGTTGCCGGGCATCTTTTCTGGCGTTATGGGTTGGAGGCTGCCATCACTGCACATGTGCTTGCGCACGTTATTGCATACGCCATTCATGGCTGAAGGTCACAGCAAGTAAAACCGGCTTCGGCAAAAGTATGAAATTTCACACTGCTCCTATTGCTAGCCTCAAGTCCATAACATATGATCCATATACACTTCGTATATCGCAGGTTTTCTATGGGCATTGTAAAGATTGACGACGAGCTACATGGGGAAATTCGCAAGGCTAGTTCGGTAATGGTCCGTTCCATCAATGCGCAAGCTGAGTATTGGATAAAGATTGGCATGCTCGCTGAGGCAAATCCAAGCATGACATTCACTGAAATCATGCGGGAGCAGATGAAGCAGGCCGAAGTAGACGTGGTGCGGGCTGTTTGTGGGTAACGTGATACTCAAAAGTGCTGAAGAGTTGGATCTGATGCGCGAGTCAGGTCGGCTCCTGGCAGAGGTTTTCGCCTATATTGACAGCTTTATCGGGATCGGTATGTCTACGATGGAGATCAATGACCTGGCGGAGAAGTACATCACCGATCAACTGAATGCTCGCCCAGCGAGTAAAGGCCAGTATGGTTATCAATATGCGCTCAATAGCTCTGTCAACCGTGTTGTATGCCACGGCGTCCCTTCAACCACTCAGAAGCTGAAGTCAGGCGATATTATCAACCTGGATATCACCCTCGAGCAGGGCGGTTTTATCGCTGACTCCAGCAAAATGTATATGATCGGTGATGTAACTCCCGTAGCGAGGCGCTTGGTCGATAAAACCTATGAAGCCATGTGGCAAGGTATACGATGTGTCCGGCCCGGAGCGACCCTTGGGGATATCGGTTATGCCATCCAGAGCCACGCCCACAAACACGGCTATTCTGTTGTGCGCGAGTATTGTGGGCATGGCATTGGGCGAGACATGCATGAAGAGCCGCAGGTTCTGCATTATGGCCAGCCCGGTAAAGGGCTGGAGCTTCGGGAAGGGATGGTGTTCACGATAGAGCCAATGATTAACCAGGGAAAGGCCAAGGTTAAATTGAAAAAGGATGGGTGGACCGTTGTCACCAGCGATAAGAAGCTATCTGCTCAATGGGAGCATACGGTGGCTGTTACCGCAGATGGTTATGAAGTACTGACACTCAGGCGTGAAGAGAGAATTTAATCGGAGATGTTTGGGTCAACTTCCTTGACGGTGCTTGACGAGACCATCAATAAATAAACGTATCTTTTGTGCCAGGTGATTACGACTTACATAGACCACCTGTATAGGCAGTTTTTTACCTCCGTAATTCGGCAAAAGCCTGACTAAACGTCCAGATTCAACATCATCGTTGACCAGAAACGAAGGAAGATACGCCACTCCCATGCCGTGAAGCGCACTCTCGCGAATGGCCTCTCCGCTATCGAAACGCAATTTTCTACCTCCATCGATAGAGACCTCCGATCCGGAGGCGGTGACCAGATTCCACCCTGTGGAATGCATACCCAGCCCGTAAATCAGCCGTTGGTGATTCGTCAGCTCCGACGGTTCTGTCGGAGCGCCAAAAGAGTTGATGTACGACGGCGCTGCATATAAGTAAGGTCGCGCGTATTCAACGGTACGTGCTATTAGTTGGGAGTTTGTTGGGATGTCTCCTATGCGGATGCTCAAGTCAAACCCTTCCTCCACTAGATCGACGATTCTGTCAGTGAGGCTGACCTCCACGTCGAGTTCAGGCCACGTGTCCAGGAAGCTCTTGAGAAAAGGCAGAACGACTATCCGGCCGTATGCTTCGGTAACTGATATGCGCAGGGTGCCTGTAGGCTGAGGCAGGTCCTGACGAATGTCGGCTTCAGCTTCCTCCAGATCTTGTAAGATTTGAACGCACCGTTGATAAAAGCGCTCTCCATCCACGGTCAATGACACATTTCTTGTAGTTCTGTGTAGCAGGCGAGTACCAAGGTGTGCCTCAAGCCGTGCCATAGCTTTGCCCGCTGCGGATCGTGTCAAACCCAGAGCTTTCCCACCTGCAACAAAACTCCCCGTCTCGACGATTGCGACGAAAATCCGAAGTGTGCCCAAGTCAAGGTTTGAGCGAGGACTACTGGATGTAGAGATTGACAGGCGTCTCATTGGCGAATCCGTTTCTACAAAAATGTCGGTACATTGTCAGCTGACGAATAGGATTACTCAACTAAGCCGCGATTTGTTAGCAAGAGAGTCGGAAATTACTTTTTGAAAAACGAGGAAAGATCATGTCGAACGCAATCGTCCGCCTTAACCCTTCAACATTGCCGGATGCCGGAGAGATGGGCTACTCCCAAATCTCCATAGTAGAGCCCGGCCGCATGGCTTTCGTCTCCGGCCAAGTAGCCTGGCAACCTGGTGGCGAGCCTGTTCCAGATGACCTCGCGGAACAAATGAAATTAGTTTCGGAGAATGCCCGGGCTGCCTTGGATGCCCTGCATGCCATACCTGAGCATGTGGTCATGGCGCGCATTTATGTCACTGATCTTACAAGTGAAAGGTTAGAGGAGCTTATGCCTGCCTTTCTAGAAACATTTGGTGGCGCACAGCCGTGTGTAACGGGTATTGGAGTTCAGGCCCTGGCAGCGCCTGAGCTTCAAGTTGAAATGGAATTGATCGTGCGACTCCCCGATTAGAATAAAGGCGCACAGAACCACCCTCCGTAGGGTTCTGTGCCCAATAAACACCACTAATTGCCCAACATCAATTGAGCGTCACGCCGGACTTGCGGTAGGGCGAACAACAATATCGCTGGTATCCACATCGTCAGGCTGGTCGATAACATGGGCGATGGCCTTTGCTATGGCGTCGGGTTTCAGAGCGATTTCGCGGAAACGCCTCATCGCCTCGGCAGTGCCGGCGTCAGTAATAGTGTTGGCCAATTCCGATTCGACTACGCCAGGGTAGACGCAGGTGACACGGAGATCGGAATGTTCCTGGCGCAAGCCGTCAGAAATGGCGCGCACCGCATACTTAGTCGCGCAATAAACAGCGGCGGTTGGTACAACGTAGAGCCCGCCAATCGAGGAGATGTTGATAATCTGACCGTTGCCTTGAGCCTGCATAGTAGGAAGCACTGCCGCGATCCCGTGAAGCACGCCGCGGATGTTGACGCCGATCATGCGGTCCCATTCGTCAACCTTGAGCGCTGCCAACGGCGAGAGCGGCATGACGCCGGCATTGTTGATGATAACGTCGATCCGACCATAAAGCGCCAGCGCCGCGTCGGCGAAGGCTTGGAGGTCTTCGGCCCGGGTAACATCGAGCGCACGATACTCCACGCTGCCGCCCTCAGAGCGCAAATCATGGGCCAACGCCGCGAGCCGCTCAGTACGGCGAGCGCCTATAACCAGCCGATGACCTTGTTTTGACAGAAGTCTTGCAGTGGCCTCGCCAATACCACTGCTGGCGCCAGTTAGAAGAATAACTTTGCTCATGAAAAAATCTCCGTATGGTTTTTTCAGGGCGCGCTTGGCTCAACGACTGACTAACGATCAATGAGTTTTTCCAAGGGCGCGTACTAGAAGCTTAGGGAGAGGGCGGAGATGTCGATATTCACATTTCTCTGAAATGCTTGCCTGATTCTATTGATGGGATTGTCTTTCGCCAGGCCTTCCGGGATTATCGTTGCCTATACCTTTTCCGATTCGGCGAGACGACGGAGAATATGAAGATGCTGGAACAGACGAATTCCGCTGCGCAACAACGGATGGTCGAATTGCTATATTCACTGGCACCTAACGAGGGTTATACGCAGTCATTGCTGGAGGGCGTGCGCTTCATGCGATCAAACCGTCCACTGAGGCTGACACCAGTCCTCTATGAACCAAGCATCGTCATCGTGTGCCAAGGTCGTAAACGAGGGTACCTTGGCAGCGAAGTCTACGTGTACGACGCAATGCATTACCTCGTGCTGTCCGTGCCGCTGCCCTTTATCTCGGAGACGGATGCCAGTCCTGATGAGCCTCTGCTAGCCGTTTCGATTCGACTCAACATGGCGACGGTGGCAGAACTGGTCAGCATGGTGGAGCACGGGGAGGCCCGTTCGATGAGTTCGCCGCAGTGTATGTTCTCAACACCGCTTAAAATGAGTATGACGAACGCAACTGTCCGGCTACTTGAGGCACTTCGCTCTCCCGAGGAGGCGCAGGTCCTGGCGCCGAGCATCGTGCGAGAGATCTGCTACAGGGTTTTGGTTGATGAACAGGGTGGGGCAGTACGAACGGCCCTGGCCCAACAAGGCCAGTTTGGCAGAATCGCCAAGGCACTGAACCGTATTCACGCCGATTTTGCAGAGCCTCTGGAGGTTGGTCGGCTGGCCAGCGAAGTCGGTATGAGCACATCAGTATTTCATGTGCACTTCAAGGCGGTGACGCAAAACACCCCTCTGCAGTACATCAAGTCCACCCGCTTGCATCACGCACGTATGATGATGATACGGGATGGTTTGCCTGCAGCGGCGGCCGCCATGCGGGTGGGCTACGAAAGCCCTTCCCAGTTCAGTCGTGAGTTCAAGCGCTTCTTCGGGCGTCCACCTGGTGAGGAGGTGCGTGAGATGAAGGCCTTGTTGACACTGCTCCCGCCGGAACGGATCGAAGCCCTGGCCGTGCCGCATTGAGAGGAACTCACTCGCCGAGTGGCGCCAATGGTGAATCACCATCAATGAGTGTTCTCTGAATCAAGTACTACACTCTTCTCTACATTCCCACCAATAAGGAGTCAGGACCGATGGGCATTTCGAACCATGAGCTTCACCATGAATTTCCTCAACACAGTGACCTCATAGACCGGCTGTCCGAACAAGACGCCCATTTCAGAGAGCAACTCAAAGAGTATGCCAAGCTGGATAAGGAAATTTATGCGCTGGAACGGCGAGATGTTCCGGTATCAGACGAGAGTTTTACCCGAATGAAATCAGATCGCGCCCATCTCAAGGACAAGCTATACAACGCCCTATTGAAAGCAGCCGACGATTAACCGTCTCGTATTCCATTTTTACGGTCATCGCCGACCTTGAGGGCGAACCCCGATTGGTTCGGGGGAAGGGGGTCAAATATCGATCTGCACCTCCTCACCCATCGGCACTGCGCAACAGGTCAGCACGTCGCCTTTCGCCGGCGTTATCACCGGGGTTCGCTGATAGTGCACAGCGCCAGAGACCAGTCGGGTGGCGCAAGCACCACATTTGCCCGAGCGGCAGCTGTAGGTCGGTTTCAGGCCCGCGGCTTCGGCGGTTTCCAGCAGCGTACCGGTCTGGGGCGTCCATTCGGCCTGGACGCCCGATCGGGTAAACGCGATGTTTGAGCGCTCGGGAAGCACCACAACCGGAATGCCCACTTCGGGTTCATCAAGCTCTCCGGCACCAAAGAACTCGTAATGGATATGCGAGCGATCGACCCCAATTCCCCGTAGCCCTGAATAAAGCGATCGCATGAACATTTCGGGGCCGCACAGGTAGAACTGGTTACCGCCAAATGGCAGAAGTTTGGCAAGAACGTTCATGCTGAGCCGTTCTTCCGTATCATGGGTATCGCCCAGCGTGTCGCCTTTCAATGGGGCGCTGTAGGCAATATAAAGATGGAGCCAGTCGTACCGCCTGGCCAAAGCAATCAACTCTTCCGTGAAAGCCTGGTTAGCGCTGTTCTGAGTGGCGTGGATGAAGTACACCTCGCGTTGGGGCGCGCCGCCCTGAACCGCGGCCACCTGCGCATCCAGCATGGCGATCATGGGCGTTATGCCAACGCCACCGGATAGCATGACGATCGGCTGAGTACCGTCGTCCAGAACGAAATCGCCCGACGGCGAGCCGACCCCGATGGTATCGCCATTGCCGAAGTGATCGTGCAGAAGCCGGGACGCCAGGCCATGTTCTTCACGTTTGATCGAGAGGCGGTAATATTGCCCGTTCGGCCCTTGAGATATCGTGTAACTGCGCAATATGGCGCCATCATCTTTCTGAATCCGTATCGGCAGAAATTGCCCTGCCACGTGCGGTTCAATCGGGCCACCGTCAGCGGGCCTCAGGTAGAAAGACGTGATGTTGGCGCTTTCTTTCCGCTTAGCGGCAATCTCAAAGCGCCGATAACCATCGGTTTTGAGGGCAGCCAGGCGGGCGTCAGCCCAGGTTCCAGTGCTATCAAGCCCGGGCCATGGCTCCGGGGCTGACGAAATAACCGGTAAAGCCGCAGTGGCGTGCCAGATCTCTTCCGGCACGACGTCGACGATACGCTCTGCGCCTTCGAAAGACGCAACGCGGGTTGAATCCCAGTCGATGGCGCCGCGCCCTGTCAGTAACACCGCGCACCCTGTTTCGAAATCCGGAATGAACAGACTGACCCGGCCGTCGCTTTCAATATTACCCAACGTGTTGAAAAAGCGATTGCCGGAAAAATCCGGAAAGGAGAGGGTGCCGTCGTCATTGATACCGAGAAACCCGGGCCGGCCTCCACGATGCGATGCATCGACACCCGCACTTCCACCGTCAAGCGAACCAGCCGCACGGGAAGCGATGAAAAAAGTGTCGGACGCCTCAATAATGCGGCGAACCTCCGGGTCACGCAGGTCGGCCCGCCGGCGATTCGTGGGCTTGGCTTCGTCCTGAGCTGCGCTCAGAGTGCGGGTTTGAATGTATTGCGGGCAGTTCCCAAAACTCTGGTCCACCTGAATGGTCATGACACCACCGGATGTATCTTGTACTCGACCATTCATCCGGTTGCGGCGCCGGTTGGTCAGATCGACCCCGACGATACCCACGCTGGCGCCGGTCGACCGCTCCAGTTCAAGCTCATTGGCAAGAACCGGTGTTCCTCTTAACGCCAGCCTGTCCGGAGCAGGGGAGACCACGAACCCCGGCGCTCCGAAAGCAGGAACGCACCAGGGCCGGCCAGTGCGGTCTAGCAGCGCCAAAAACAGCATGGGCAGGTTTTCAAAGAAGTCCCTGTGCTGTTGGGGCATTTCGGTGCCAACGAAGCGTTCCGTTTGCTTCAACCATGTATCTGGAACGTCAGCACGGGCCTGCACAACACGTTCACCGATATGGAAAACATCAGGGACCTTCTTCATTCGAGCATCCTCCTGGTCAGCCGGCTTCAGGTAGCGGAGTGCGGGCCATGCCAACAAAACGCTCCTGGCTTTCGATTCTTTTCAGCCAGGCCCGGATCGATGGGTAACCTTCAAGGCTCACACCACCTTCCGGCGCATGAGCGATGTAGCTATAGCCCGCCACATCGGCAATCGTAATCGCGGAGCCCGCGAGGAAATCACGAACCTTCAGCGTTTGTTCCATCACCGCAAACAACCGATGGGCAGCAGCCTTGGCATGCTCGTGATCCAGAGGCGCATTGAACACCGTGACCAGCCGCGCTGCACAAGGCCCGTGGGCAATCTCCCCGGGGGCGACCGACAGCCAGCGCTGGACTTCCGCAGCGGCTTCCGGGCTCTCCGGCAGCCAGTTGTAGCCTGTGGGGTAGGATTTCACCAGGTAGATCAGGATGGCGTTGGAGTCACAGAGGGTGACGCCATTGTCATCGATGGCAGGCACCTGACCAAAAGGACTCATGGCTAAAAACGACGGCGCCTTATGCGCGCCATTTGCCATATCAAGATCAATCGCCTGGTAGGGAAGATCGAGCAGAGCCATCATGAGTTCAACGCGATGGCAGTGACCGGATTTCGGGTGTCGATAGAGCTTTATGGGGGCAGCGTGTGTAGGGAAGTTCGTATTCATAGTCAGATTCCTTCGGATGAGACATTGACCGTTTTTGGCGGCATGGCATTTGTTGCTCATCAAGGGTAAGGTTTTCCATAAACATGCAGTAGGCGGTAATTTTGGAACCTTGATTTCCATTTATTGGAAAGCTTGAGAGGAACCCACAGAGAGGCTCGATACGCTATGCCTGACCGACTGAAAACGATGGCCATGCTTGTGAAAGTGGTTGATAAGGGCAGCATCTCATCGGGCGCAAAGGCTCTGGGAATGCCTGTTGCGACCGTTAGTCGACGGATATCCGAGCTGGAAACCGACCTGAATGCCGAGTTGGTGCTGCGTTCTCCCCGTGGATTGACGTTGACGGATACCGGAATTGCCTACGTGGCAGCATGCCGCAGAATTCTCGACGACGTTGCAGAAATAGAGCGTGGGGCCTCAGGCGAATTTGCAGCGCCTAAAGGAACATTGACCCTAACGGCACCGATTGTCTTCGGGCGTATGCACGTACTGCCGGTGGTCACAGAGTTTCTGCAGTGCTATCCAGACATCAACGTTCGGCTGCAGCTTATCGACCGGCCAGTCAGCCTCAGTGAGGAACATATCGATATGGCCGTTCGAATTGGGCCACTGCCGGACAGCGGCCTGATTGCACGTAAGGTAGGGGAGGTGCGTCGTATCGTTTGTGCAAGCCGGTCATATCTCGAGACCCACGGTGAACCCAAAGCGCCAGACGACCTTGAGGGGGCGCCGTGCATCGTCTTCGACCAGTTTTTAGCGGATCACGCCTGGAGTTTCGAAGCGGCAGGAAAGACACTCCGGATTCCCGTCAACGCACGCCTTCACGTGAATACAGCCGAAGCCGCCCTTGACGCCGCAGAGGCCGGCCTCGGCATCACTCGGGTGCTGTCTTATCAAGCAGCACCCGGAATAAAAGCCGGGCGCCTGGAAGCGATCTTGCAGCCCTGGGAACCGGCGCCTTTGCCTGTTCAGTTTGTCTATGAGCAGCGAGCTCTGATTCCGCAGAAACTGCGTGCGTTTATTGACTTCGCAGCGCCGCGTATTGCGCAGCAGGTTGGATAGATTGACGTTTGATCAAGCGCCAGCGCGTCGAGATCGACTGGGACTTTCGGACCTGGATCCAGAGCTACCTGTGGCTGGGGAGTTTTCGGAAGAACGAGCGGGACTTTCCAGTCACATGCAAGGCGGTCAGTGCCTGTAGTAGAAGAGAGCCGAAGACAGTCTCGGTGAAGGTTTGGGCAATTTTAAACAAAAGCGGACATTGCGCCGGGGGAGTTCTCAAATGGCTTCGGGTGAGTTTGTTTGTCCCACGTATATCAACGACAAAAGTCGAAAAACTTCATAAATCTTCACTAGCTGGGCTTACAAGTCTATGAAAGTTATGAAATAGTTAGTCTCATAAGCGAAGTAATCGAACGAGTCGTCTGCACAAAAATGGATTTTTTTGCGGTTATGCTCTACTTAGTGGTGGCAGTAAAAATTCCAAGCATTTGAAATTAAAGATAAAAAATATGGGTGGCACTCTGGTCGATGCGGATAAGCGTTTGGGTGATAAATGTCATTTGTTGTTGAACCAGCTGTTATGTGGCTAAAGGAATATTGTGCCTCGAATCAAACTCATAAAGTCTTTTGTCCATAACCTTGCAGACTCATATATGAGCACGCTTGGCTGGATCGAGGGAGATTACAAAAGTACATGGCTGTACCGTGCAGCTTTGGAGTCTGGTGTTAGCTGCATAAACATCAATATTCGAAGCGCTACAATTGAACCGGCCGGGCTAAAGCATGAGGCTGTTCTTAAAAAATCACTTCTCGGGTTAAATGAACATTTTGACTCAATGCTGGCCTCGCAGGGAGTGGAAGCTAGTTATGTTCCAGCACTTACATTCACTTTTTTGGCTCCCGAATTGAGCAGTAAAGAGTTGTATCTAATCTGCAATGCTCTAGCAGTAGATGTAACGGGTAAGGAGCATGTGGCAGCCCCAATAGAAAATAGGTATGGGTATGAGATACTCGCCACATAACAAGTCAATTAACTTCGCGCCTTCGGCGCCGGACGCGCTACCGCGCGCCGGTTATTGAGGCGTTATTGGCCCGGCATTCATGAGTTTTTGCTGGGGCGGTGCAAAGGTCTTGGCACCGACGTTGGTTGTAAAGCCCGCTCACTCTGGTGATCGCCAAGCCCGGAATCTTCGCTGTCTGGTTTGGTTGCCACAATGGCCAGTAGCGTTGGTATTCATGGCGTGCCCCAGTCGTGGGGCCGTCCGTCTTAAACGGTAATCGGGCCGGTAGCCTTTGCGTTCTGGTTCCTTTCACCATCCGTCGAGTTGGTGCAAGCTGTCCGGGAGAGGGCATGCGGTCTGGGTTTCCAGGCTCAACCACGGTGGTGAACGGCCATTAACCAGGCGGTCAACCGGACGCCAAAAGCGTACCGCTTTTGGTTCCCTCCGCTGCGCTCCGGCGCCGGTTACCTCAGCGTTAAAGGCCTTGCCCCGGTGTTCTTTGGTTGTGTGTTTAGCTGCAATTTTTGTGGTTGCCGGCAGGCAGAAAACAGCCCTTAGTTGGGCAGTGGTTTTGGCTGGTAGTTTGGTGTTCAAGTCGTGGGGCAATTCGACGCATTCATCGGACAGCTTCCGTCCATTCGGTGTTCTGGTTCCTGGCGCAATGGGTCAAGTTCCTGCAAGGTATCGGAAGTAGGCATTCGGCACTGGGTGCCACAATCAAAAAACGGGTGAACGGCCCTTAACCAGGCCAGGCACAGCGACGCCTTTTTCGTTGCGGCTTCGCCTCCACTACAAAGGCGCGCGTGCTGGCAGCGTTATATGTGCAGAGTGAGCCATGAAGACGTTGCCTGAAAAGATCCAGTGGTACAGAGAACCTGAAGGCAGGAAATGGAAGCGCGTCTGGCATTGTGTGGAATTGTCATTGATCGCGCTATCGGCCATTGCGGTCTCCCTTGTAATGCAGGTTTATGGCGATGGCACGAAAATTCAGTATCCTTTTATTTTTTTGACATTGGTAGTTTCTCTGTCAGCTGCATGTCTGGTGCCATCTGTTTATCAGGTGTCAACGTTCAAGAGATGGCAGATTCAAATTATCATCCTTGGCCTGGGTTGCAGCGTGGGTATCTCGGCGCTAGCGGCTTTCGGTATTCTGGAGCTGCAACATGCCAACATATAACCAGGCCATTAAATTCGCTCCCTTCGGTCGCCGGACGCTCGTTCCTCGCGCCGTTTATGGCGGGCGTTAAACAGGTAGAGAACTGTCGGCATCGAGATCTAATATGAGTTTAAAGAAAAATCAGCATGAGCTGTTTCGACAGTTCTTTGAAAAGCCAACCCGTGCTTTTTTGAGTCAGGTGCTCAAAGAAAACATTGGTGAAACTGATTACTTAGATTTTAAGGCGGAATGGCCTAAATTTGAGCATGTGGCAAAGCATATACTAGCAATGGGGAACTCTGGCGGGGGTGCTATTGTTCTTGGTGTCACAGAGGAGCAAAGTGGCGAGTTTAGCTCTAAGGGGTTAGAAAAGCTTCAAGACAGGGCTGATCTCAACAAGAAGTTGAGGAAGTTTGTTCCAGAGCAGCTAAATTACGAGCTATTCAATTTCTCATACGATAAGGCAGAACCGTCACTGGAAGGTAAAAATTTCCAAGTAATCATGGTTGAGTATTCAGAGAAAATTTTGCCTTTGCTAGCGCTCAAAGAAGGTTCTGGCATTCAATCCAACGTTGCGTATGTCCGAAATGGAACTGAATCAATTCCGGCTAACCGCGAGCAGTTAGAGCAGTTGATTAATGCCAGAATTGACACAGAGTATTCGTCTACACCAACTCTGGAGCTCACGCACCATTTGGAGCAATTAAAAACGCTATGCGAGTACGTCGATAAGTTGGAATATGAAGATCTACTCGATAGTGATTCATTTATGAGGGAGATCATGGAGTTTGCTGGGGATAATGACTATCGAGATTTCTTATACGAAATCATCTCTTCTAAAAAACAAGTTATAAGAAAAATCATACACTGATGGTTTAACAATCGGCTGCACAGCGACCGATTTTCCGCCGCTTTGCGGCTCCAAACCGGCGCGTGAGCCGTGCGTTAACAGCAGTCCAGGCTGATCCACCCAATTTTTATTAAGTTCACAACCGGAAGATCACAATCATGCTGAACCTGCTGTTCGTCGCTATCGGAGTATTGCTTCTGACTAGTGGCGGTGAAGCGCTTATCAGAGGATCTTTGGCAGCCGCAAATAGGCTGGGCATTTCTCCTTTGCTCAGCGGCTTGTTAATTGTCGGTTTCGGTACGTCTGCGCCAGAGCTGGTGGTCTCAGTTGAGGCTGCTCTTAGTGAGCGGCCTGACATCGCAATCGGTAACGTTGTGGGAAGCAATATCAGTAACATCCTGTTAATTCTGGGCTTATGCGCGCTGATTACGCCTCTTGCTGTCAAGCCGCTCGTACTGCGGCGTGATGGTGTCACGGTTGTCGCGGCTAGCTTGTTGTTTATTGTTCTTGTCGGTGGGGATGCTTTGGTAAGGTCTGATGCTGCTATATTCCTTTTGGCGCTCGCCGCTTTTCTGATCTGGGCTTATTGGACCGAGCGCCTTGGGGAGGCACCTTCTGCAGGGTTACACATAGCTGAAGGGGAGGAGGTTACTTCTCTACCAAAAACAACGCTGTGGATAGTCATGGCGGTTGTGCTGGGTTTGTTCCTTTTGATCGTCGGCTCACAAGTGCTTTTAAAGGGGGCCGTGGGAATAGCCGAGTCGCTTGGTGTCTCAGAAGCTGTAATAGGTTTGACCCTTGTTGCGGTTGGTACGTCTCTGCCGGAGCTTTCGATCTCGGTAATCGCGGCATTTCGCCGACATGCCGATGTTGCTATTGGGAATATCCTGGGTAGCAATATTTTCAATCTGCTCGGAATACTCGGAATTTCTGCGTTGCTACAGCCGCTTCCAGTCCATGAGCGAATTCTGCAATTTGATCAATGGGTCATGTTGGGAACGTCGCTGATTTTGTTGTTTTTCCTGTATACCGGCAGCCGGCTCAGCAGACTTGAAGGCGGGTTGCTCCTGCTGGGCTACGGTGTATATGTGGCGCTGAGTTTTATGGTATTCGGTACATAAATTATAGGGGCAGTGAAGTACGCGCCGATTGAGCGATTCTGTCAGTGCTACGCAGTGCGCCTGATGTGTCGGGTGATGGGCGTGTCAGCCAGTGGCTATGATCTGGAGAAGCCCGACTTCCTGGAATCCCAGTCCGAGCTTGAAGCTGATCTGAAGCAGCACAGTATCCTTTCTGTGATTCCGACTCACACACAACTGCGCATAATGTATATTATGTTAAATACGGTATAGACCAGGATGTCGCTTTTGCAGGAGACACAGAATCGTTTACCTCTCCCTCACCCAAAACTAGAAAACATAAATGAAGCCAACACCAATCTCCGCCTCGTAATTGTTGCGCGTGATCGGGCTGTCTGAAACCTCACTCCCAAAGGCTTCGTAAAGAGCCTCACCGAAGATCTGCCAGTTCTTGTGCAAGTAATTACGGTAGCTAACATTGAACCCTGTTGATCTATACCCGCTATCAACATCGGTTGCCGGTAGGCCGGAATCTATGGACTGTTGTGTGGTCACGCCAAAGTCACGGTTGGCAAGCTTGCCATCGTGGAACGTAACAACCGCACCCACTTCCCAGCCAGTGCCGTTGGGCTTGCAGGCCAGGCAGGTTCCTGCCCCGAAAATTCCCAGTGTACCGACCTCGCCTGTTAAGACACGGCCATCCAGAAAGTAACGCCAGTCTTCCGTCAGCGCATGGCGCACTTCCAGCAGCACGGTGACTCCGGAACGTGAATCGCCTAGACCGTCCAGTCTGCCATCGTCTGAGTCACCTTCTTCACGGCCTTCTTCATAGCCGATGGATGATTGAAACAACCAGGTATCCTTTACCAGTGTCCGCCAGCCAATTGCTTCGCCTGCCCAGAAAAACAGGTGATCGCCGGTCCGGTACTGAACACCGCCCGCTGGGTCGACCTCAAATTCAAATTCGTCGGATCCCTCGTAGGCAGTCTCATACTCAACACCCAACCCAAGCCCAAAACCCCAACCATCGCCATTTGTAAAATCGTCAATGGAAGGAAGTGGAACGAGCGCGGTTCTCGCCTCCGTTGCATTTACTGATCCATAACATGATAGAGCGCCAAGAAACGTGACGATTTGAAGGGCTACTTTGTTCATTGTTTTGTCGCCTAGCAAGTAGATGGTGATAGTACGACTAACCCATCGCCATGGATTATTTATGGTACCTCACACACAGCTTGCTCTAGCTCCGCCAAAATTGCGGTGAGAACATCACGAACACGCTCAGCAACTCCAATCGTCCTAAAAGCATGGCAACCATCAACACCCACTTTGCCGCATCTGGTAATGGTTGAAAATTACCCGCAGGGCCGATGGTGTCACCAAGGCCGGGCCCCACGTTTGCGAGTGCCGTCGCCGCCCCCGTCAAACTGGTTACCAGGTCAAGGCCCAATGCGGCAAGAACTGCTGCCACTACCGCTAACGTTGCCAGGAATATAAATGAGAACGCTACGCTGGACGCCACGATTTCATCACTGATGATCCGCCCGTTGTAATGCCTTGCTATAACCGCTCTTGGGTGGAGCAATCTGGATACCTGCTCCCGCAGTAGCAGCATGGATAGCTGGAACCGGAAGATCTTCATGCCACCACTTGTTGAACCGGAACAGCCACCCACAAACGTAAGAAAGAAAAACAGGACCACGACCAGAGGTCCCCATAGCGAATAATCCTGAGAAGCGTAGCCCGTTGTCGTTACAACCGATGTCACATTGAATAGCGCGTGCACAAACGCATCCAGTGGAAACGTTCCGTCATTCCAGATGCGGTATACGGCAATAACGGCTGCAATCAGAAACAGGAACTTTAGGAAAAAGTGAATTTGCTGATCGCGCAGTAACGGCTGAACTTGCCCGTTCAATAGTCTGACGAACAGGAAAAATGGAATACCGCCGAGCATCATGAAAATACTCGCAGCAAAGAGTATCGAAAGTTGGTCAAACTGCCCCATCGAGCTATCTGATGTGGAATAGCCGCCGGTGGATACGGTTGTCAGGGCATGGTTCACTGCGTTGAATAGATCCATGCCCAAGGCCCAGTATGTTAGGATGCAGCCAAATGTCAGCACCAGATAACTGGCAACCAGCCCCCTCGCAAGACGGTTCGTGCGCGGCACGGCTTTCTCCGTCCACTCTGAAGATTCCGTAGCGAACAGCCGCATACCACCAATTCGGAGAAATGGAAGAATCGCTACGGCCATGCCAATGATGCCGATACCTCCCATCCATTGCATGATCGATCGCCAGAGCAGAATGTCTCCCGGGAGGTGGTCTAACCCACTCATTACCGTAGAGCCCGTGGTTGTCACGCCAGAGATGCTTTCGAAGAATGCGTCTGTAATACTCAGGTCAAGATCACTCAACAATAACGGCAGGCTTGAGAATAATGGAATAAAAATCCAGGCAGATACGGTCAGGATAAACATTTGCCTTTGTTTTAGGGCATGGCGGCGTTTTCCGCCCGCTCCAAAAAAACATAACAGGCCAACAGCGCAACAGATACTGGCGGACTTCACGAAAGCCAGCCAATCCGGTGTATCACCGAACATTAGGAGATTTACTGGCAGCGTCATCAGTAAACTGAGCAAAATCAGTAGGAAACCGAGTATTTGGATAACTGGAAGGATATTTAACAGAGGCAGCATCAGGATCGCCCAGACCGTTCACGTATCATTTTTGCCAGCACACAGCCTATGACAGCTCCTGTTAACTGAGAATAAGTAGATAAAGCAGCATAGAGTAATTCGGCTTTGGTGTGGGTATCAATATAGTCACCGGGAAGCGCTGCGATAGTTGAAATTACGGCAAAGAAAAATCCCCATTTGGCACCGTATACCCAAGCAAAAAAAACCACGGGCGCCAAGTAAGGAAAGATGGACGTCACTGGCTGAGGAGCTTGACTGTTCGCCGCTGCCAAAAAACCAAGCCAAGCCAACGCGACTACGATATGACCAAGGAGTTCCGGTTTTAACCGATAGAATTTCATTAGCTAAAAGTCCCGCCCTGCCCGGCTGTCCATTAGACGGCATAAGGAGATCACATCCCGAGAAAAATGAGGACGGCCAAAAGCAAATTTTTACGGTTTTTTTACGGCATAGTTGGAGCGACCGTGGCTGCTTCATGAGAAAATTTTGGTCGCGGCTTCCTGACACATTCTACCGATACCGGATTGACAGCCATGATTGAGAAACAACAGTTTATTGTTATTGGCCTTGGCGTTTTTGGAGCAACCATTGCGCGCGAGTTAACGCGCCTTGGACACGAAGTACTTGGTATCGATTCGGATGAACAGCGTGTAGACCGACTGGCAGAAGAGATTACCCACGCGGTGATCGCCGATGTCACCGACGAAAACTCTCTTATTGAATTGAACGCCGGCAGCTATGATGCGGCTGTTGTCGCCATCGGCAGGAACGTCGAAGCCACCATGCTGGCCACATTGCAGCTCCGGGAGCTTGGGGTAAAAAAAGTCTGGGCGAAAGCGCTGACGAATCAGCATCACCGGATTCTGGAGAGACTTGGAGCCGACCGCATAATTGCACCCGAGTATGAGATGGGGGTGCGGATCTCCCAGGAATTGAACTATCCGATGGTTCACGATTACCTGGGTCTCGACGATGACTATTTTATCGTGGACTTCCATACCACAGCAGACCTCGTCGATAAGACCATTGGAGAAGTGATTAACGGAGAACCGGTAGTAGCACTGATTGTGAAGCGAATGAAAGAAGCCCACCCTCATCCGGATCATACTTGGAAGATTAAAAAGGGCGACAGGATAGTCCTAGGCGGCCAACTCGAAGACTTGAGGGATCTGGTCAACCGTTTATGAAAATCCATTTTCTGGATCTGGTCTCCCACCAGACCAAGGGAAATACCCCCGGCAAACGGGGCATCAACCCTCCCCGACTGCTGCTTGAGTCATTTCTTGTCCTCATTGCGCTTGGGGCGTGTTTGCTCAAACTTCCCGTGGCAACGGTTGAGCAGGTCACCTGGATGGAGGCTGCCTTCACGGCAACCTCGGCGGTGACCGTGACCGGTCTTGTGGTTGTAGATACTGGCAGCCAGTACACCCTGTTTGGACAGCTGGTGATACTGGCTCTGATCCAGCTGGGTGGGCTGGGTTTGATGACCTTCGCAGTGCTCACGGCTCTCGCTTTGGGCTTCAAGTTACGACTGCAGCACCAACTGGTTGCTCAGGAAGCGTTCAACGAAATCTCACTTCAGACAGCCAGACGAGCCGCTGTGTCGATAGCCGTATTTGCTTTGACGGCTGAAGCCATCGGCGTTGTATTACTCGGTCTATTTTTCGTCCCGGAATTGGGGTGGTCAGAGGGTTTTTACCAGGCCTTGTTCTACACGATTTCAGCGTTTAACAATGCCGGCTTCGCCTTGTCGCCAGACAGCCTCTCTACCTATGTCGACCATCCAGGCATAAGTCTGTCGGTAACGGCCCTGTTTATCACAGGCGGTCTGGGCTACATCGTCATCATGGAGCTCTTGGATAAGCGCTGCTGGTCGCGGTTGTCGGTTTACGTCAAAGTCATACTACTAGCCACCTTGCTTCTGAACCTGTTCGCCACCGGCGCCATCCTTATCCTGGAATTTGGCAATCCAGCCACTCTTGGTGCACTGGATAGTTTCTGGGACAAGCTCCTCGCCGCCTGGTTTCAAGGAGTGACACCACGAACCGCAGGCTTCAACACTCTCGATATTGGATCGTTAACCGCCGGCACCAGTGTGCTGATGCTGCTTCTAATGTTCATCGGTGGTGCCCCGAACTCCACGTCCAGTGGTATCAAAATTTCGACTTTCGTCATTGTTCTTGCCGCAACCCGTTCGTTTTTGCGGGGCAATCTGAATGTCAGCTTCTTCAAACGCTCCCTCAGCAGCGAGACCGTACTCAAAGCCCTCGCCACAGCCACCATCGGGATGGCGGTGGTCTTCCTCGGCGTAATTTCACTGAGCATCCTGGTTGAGGATGAATTTCTGGACATCGCGTTTGAGGTGGTTTCCGCGTTCGGCACCGTTGGTCTTTCACGGGGTACGACGGGCGAACTCGGCACCGCCGGCCAGTTGGTCGTCATGGCAATCATGCTAATCGGTCGCCTTGGCCCGCTTACCTTGGGTTATACCCTGACAGTACGACGTAAATCCCATGTTCGCTATGCGAAAACCGAGTTCCCGGTGGGTTGATCAGAAACCGCCCCCTGTGCCCAGCCACTCAACTTGATGAGATTCGTCGGCTGATCACATCCTCCCAGCACCAGAGCCAGAAAGCTAAACAGCAGCACCCTCACATGTGGCGCCAACTCGATAGCGAGTAATGGGAACTTCGAGACAGCAAAAGCATTGAACACCTACCTCTAAATAGCGACCCATTGTTGCGCAAAGTCTACCTTTCCGAACGTTATCGAAGGGGAGAGAGCCCTATTTTTAACGCTTTTTTTACGCCCGCCCCCGTTTTGGTCATCGAATTTTTACGCTCTGCCCCCGCACCATGGAAGTGCGAACTCACAGAAGGAGATTGAGCGTGTCTATTTTCCTGTTACTTGTTTCTGTTGCAGTCGGCGGCTACCTGGTTGCCGCCCTGCTCCGGCCCGAGAGGTTCTGACCATGGCACTGATCGGTATTGGCGTGATTTTGGGGCTGTTTGGCCTGTGTTTCCTGTTCATTGATCTGGAGGAACGGCTGTGAACGAGGTCATTGTAATTTACGCGGTCACGCTTCTTTTGGCGTGGCCCTTGGGTAAGTACATCGCAGGCGTTTTCGGCGGCGCCAGGGGGACGGCAGGCGCCGTCTTTTTGCCGGTGGAAAATGGTCTGTATCGACTGTTTGGTGTAGACCCTTCCCAGCCTATGAGCTGGCAGGGTTACGGCAAGGCGTTGCTGAAACTGCACCTTGCTCTGGTTCTAATCGTCTTCGGCCTGCTGATGGCCCAGGGCTTTCTGTTTCTGAATCCGGACGGTATCGACGGCATGAGCTGGGATCTGGCGCTTCATACGGCAGTCTCGTTCCTGACCAATACCAACCAGCAGCACTATTCCGGGCAGGCGCAGCTCAGCTACCTGGCGCACACCTTTGGCATCGTGACGCTTCAGGTGGTCACACCTGCGGCCGGCATGGCGGTGTTGGTGGCGATTGTGCGCACGCTTCTGGGCCGTTCAGACAAGAAGAAACAACCGGCCGTCGATGGTGTTGTCTCTGTGGGCAACTTCTACGAGGACATCACCCGGGCCATTTTTCGCGTCATGTTGCCGGTCGCTGCGGTGGTGGCATTGATCATTGCCTCCCAGGGCGTGCCGAACAGCTACGAGGGTGCCCGTACGGCCATTCCGCTGGACCAGACCGCTGGTATGGAAGAGCAGAACATTCCGATCGGTCCGGTGGCGCCAATGGTGGCCATAAAGCAGGTAGGCACCAACGGCGGTGGCTGGTACGGCCCCAACTCCAGTGTTCCCCTGGAAAACCCGACACCCTTGAGCAACTTTGTCCAGACAGTCGCTCTCGTGCTGATTCCCGCCGCCCTGGTGTTTGCGCTCGGGTTCATGACCGGCCGGCGGCGCCTGGCCATGGTGGTAATGGGCGTGATGGTGGTGATGTCGGTGTCGCTGACGTCGGTGGCGATATGGTCCGAAAACCAGCCTAACGCCGCCTTCTCTGGACTTGCGGCAGACGGTGAGAACCTGGAAGGCAAAGAAGTCCGGTTTGGTGCCACCGCAACCGCACTCTGGGGCAGCTGGACCACCCAGACCTCGAACGGGTCGGTCAACGGCATGCACGACAGCTTTAACCCCATTGGCGGCATGGTTCCGATGATCGACATGTTCATCAATGTCACCTTTGGTGGTATCGGCGTGGGTCTGATCGGCTACCTGCTCTTCCTTCTGTTGGCGGCCTTCCTTGGCTCACTGATGATTGGCCGGGCACCGGAAATTGCCGGTAAGGCGCTGGAAACCCGGGAAATGAAACTGGTCTGTATCGCTCTGCTGATCCAGCCCCTCCTGATCCTTGGTTTCAGCGCCATTACCGTTGCCTTCCCGGCGTTGACCGGCAACTCCAATCCGGGCTTCCACGGCATCAGCCAGGTGATATACGAGTACACCTCAGCCTTTGCCAACAATGGCTCCGGCTTTGAAGGCCTCGGCGACGACACCGTGTGGTGGAACGTGACATGTGCAGTCAACCTCGCCCTCGGTCGTTTCATTCCAATCCTGGCGCCCCTGGCCATCGCGGCCTCGCTCGCGGCCAAGCGTTCCGCTCCTGAAGGTCGCGGCAGCCTGAGCATCGACACGCCCACCTTCGGGCTGATGACCCTGGCGGTGATTGTGATGTTTACCCTGCTGAGCTTTATGCCGGTGCTGATTCTCGGCCCGATCGCTGAAGCCCTGGCTCTGATGTCCTGAGTGGAGAATGATGATGTCCAAAAGAACCCCCAAAATGACTGACTCACTTGATCTGGGCACAGTTGTCGGCCAATCCATCAGGCGGCTGACGCCGAAGGATCTGGCCCGTAACCCGGTCATGATGGTCGTCGGTATCGGAACGGTAGTTACGTTTTTGCTGGGCCTGAGCCATCTCGCCCAGGGCGCCCCGGCTGGTATGGATTTCGCCATCAGCGCGATCCTGTTGTTCACGGTGCTCTTCGCCAATGGCGCCGAGTCTGTCGCGGAAGCTCGCGGCAAAGCTCAGGCGGGTGCGCTCCGGGCAACCAGGAAAGACCTGAAAGCCCGCAAACTCGATGGCGAGCAACACAAGGACGTGGCCGCCACAGACCTTCGGAAGGGTGACCGGGTGCTGGTAAAACCGAACGAACTGATCCCGGCTGATGGCGAGATTGTGAAAGGCGCCGCGACTATCAATGAGTCGGCGGTCACTGGTGAATCTGCGCCGGTGCTTCGGGAAGCAGGTACCGACAACAGCGGTGTCAGCGCGGGCACCAAAGTGTTGTCGGATGAGATCGTGATCGAAGTAACCGTCGACCCGGGCAATTCACTGCTGGACCGCATGATCGCCCTGGTGGAAGGCGCAAAGCGCCAGAAGACACCCAATGAGCTGGCGCTGTCAGTGCTGCTGGCCGCCATGACCCTGGTGTTCTTGATTGTAGTGGTGACTTTGGTGCCCTTTGGCGGATTTGTCGGCGCCACACCCTCCTATTCGGTTCTGGTGGCCCTGTTGGTGTGCCTGATACCGACGACCATCGGGGGCCTGCTGCCGGCCATCGGCATTGCCGGTATGGATCGTGCCATGCGCGCCAACGTGATTGCCAAGTCCGGTAAAGCGGTGGAAGTGGCAGGCTCTATCGACACACTTTTGCTCGATAAAACCGGCACCATCACCCTGGGCGATCGAAAGGCAACTGCATTCGAACCGGTTCGGGGCGTGGCACCGGGTACCCTTAGGGATGCCGCACTGCTCACGTCTCTGGCAGATCCCACCCCCGAGGGCAAATCCGTTGTCGCTCTGGCTCGGGACAAGGGCTCAGACGCCGAGGCAGCCGAGGGCACGGAATTCATTGCGTTCTCTGCCAACACCCGCATGTCCGGTGTGGACCTGCCGGATGGGCGGATTCTCCGCAAGGGCGCAACGGATGCCATTCGAAAATTTGTCACGGAGAACGGCGGCAACTACCCCCAGGAAACAGACACTCTGGTTGACCGGGTCGCCAAGAACGGCGCCACTCCACTGGTGGTTGCTGAAGGTAATCGGGTACTCGGTGTGATTGCCCTGTCGGATGTAATCAAGTCCGGCATCAAGGAGCGTTTCGCCAAGCTTCGGGACATGGGTGTAAAGACGGTGATGATTACCGGTGACAACCCGATAACTGCTGCGGCGATTGCCGCCGAAGCGGGTGTGGATGATTTCATCGCCGAAGCCACACCGGAGCAGAAGCTCGATATCATTCGCAAGGAACAGGCGGAGGGCCGCATGGTGGCCATGATGGGGGATGGCACCAATGACGCCCCTGCCCTGGCTCAGGCGGATCTTGGCCTGGCCATGAACTCGGGCACGCAGGCAGCGAGGGAAGCCGGCAACATGGTGGATCTCGATTCCGACCCCGGGAAATTGCTCGCTGTGGTTGAAATTGGCAAGCAATTGCTGATAACCCGGGGTTCGTTAACCACCTTCTCCCTGGCTAACGACGTCGCCAAGTACTTCGCAATCCTGCCAGCGCTGTTTGTCACCAGCCTGCCGGCCCTGGATGCCCTGAACGTGCTTGATCTTGAAAGCCCGATGAGCGCGGTGTTGGCCGCCACCATCTTCAACGCATTGATTATCCCGGCTTTGATCCCCTTCGCCCTGAAAGGCGTGCAATTCAAACCGGCAACTGCAACCCAGCTGTTGCGTCGTAACCTTCTGATCTTCGGACTGGGAGGCCTGCTGCTGCCGTTCGCGGCCATCAAGGCCCTGGATCTGATGCTCACCGTGGTTATCTGAGGAGAATGACATGATGACTGATTCAAAAACCAGGGCCGTCACCCGGTCCGCTTCCTGGCTCCCTGCGGTGCGCGCCGCCGTTGTCCTGATCCTACTGTGTGGCGGACTGTATCCCCTGCTGGTTACAACGGCCGGAAAAGTCATGTTTCCCCATCAGGCATTGGGGAGCATGATCATCGTGGACGACAAGATCGTCGGATCAGAACTGGTGGGTCAGCGGTTCGTCGCCCCCGAGTACTTCCATGGTCGGCCTTCCGCGGCCAGTTATGATCCGTTCTCCGTCGGAGGTTCGAATTACGCGGCCAGCAATCCGGAGTTGAGGGTCCGCGTTGCGGAGGATTCCGCGGCCGTTGCCGAGCGGGAGGGTATTGCCCCGACGTCCATCCCTGCGGACCTATTGGCAGCGTCGGGCTCCGGCATAGACCCTCACATTTCGCCAGAATCGGCTATGATACAGGCCGAGCGTGTGGCCATGGCTCGTGACATTCCGGTTGCGCGGGTCAATGAATTGATTGCGGAGCACACGGAAGGGCCTACCCTGGGGATTTTTGGCCAGCCGCGAGTTAACGTTCTCAAGATTAATCTGGCACTGGATGGCAAGGAGTTGAACGATTGAATCATGGCGATCCGAATCGCCCCAACCCGGACGCGCTCCTGAAAGCCCAGGAGCGTGATTCCGCCGGCGGGCTCAAGATCTTTCTGGGCGCAGCCCCGGGGGTGGGGAAAACCTATCAGATGCTCCAGGCGGCCCATGAGCTGAAGCGTCAGGGTGTGGATATAGTCGTGGGTGTGGCGGAAACTCACGGGCGAGCCGATACGCTCGCACTTTGTGAGGGCCTTGAGCAGCTCCCGGCAAAAGAAGTTGAGTACGCCGGGAAACACTTCCGGGAGTTCGATGTCGATGCCGCCCTGGAGCGGAAACCGGAGGTTCTGCTTCTTGACGAACTGGCCCACCGCAATATCCCTACCTCCCGGCATCCACGACGTTACCAGGACATTGAGGAACTGCTCGACCAAGGTATTACTGTCTGGACAGCGATCAATATTCAGCACCTGGAAAGCTTGTCAGACGTAGTGGCCAGTATTACCGGCGTGCGGATGCGGGAAACCGTACCCGATTCAATTCTTGAACGGGCTCGGGACATCGTGCTCGTGGACCTGACACCCTCGGAGCTGCTTGAACGCCTGAAACAGGGCAAGGTTTACGTGCCTGAACAGGCTCGGGCAGCGATGGAGGGGTACTTCTCACCTTCAAACCTATCTGCCCTACGGGAAATGGCGGTCCAGGCAATCGCCGAGCGGCTGGATTCGGATGTCCGTGAAACCATGCAATCCCGTGGCATCGAAGGTCCCTGGCACATCCGCGCCCGAATGCTGGTTGCCGTAGACGGGTCTGGGCAGGGTGAAACCCTGGTTCGGGCAGCACGGCGACTCGCCGAGCGACGGAAAGCGCCCTGGACCGTGGTCACCGTGGACAGTGGCCGGGCAGGCGCCGACGAACGCCAACGGCTGGAAAAAGTGTTCGACCTGGCCACCCGCCTGGGCGCAGAGGTCAGAACGCTACGCGGATACGACGTGGCCGGAGAAATCCTGGCCTTCGCAAGAGAGCAAAACGTCACAACCCTGATTCTCGGCCGCTCCCACAATCGCTGGTGGCACCTACGAAAATCCACCAGTCGTAAGTTGCTGAAAGAGGCTGAGGCCTTTGAAGTTACCTTTATACCAGTGCCAAGAAAACAACGGCGTCGGCTTGCTGAAGCCGCCGGCCATCCGGTCAGATGGAGTGACTATACCTGGGCCGTCGGTAGCGTGGCTGCTGCAACCGCCATTGCAATGGGAATGCAAAACGTTCTTCCGCTGGGCAACCTGTCCCTGATATTTCTGACATCTGTATTGTGGGTGGCCGCCCGAACCGGTATTCGGCCAGCCCTGTTTACGGCGGCTCTGAGCTTTCTGACCTACAATTTTTTCTTCACAGAACCCCGTTTGACCTTCCAGATGGCCGATACGGATGAGCTGCTGACCGTGGTGTTCTTCCTGATTATCGCTGTCATGGGAGGTAACCTTGCCGGCCGATTGCGGGACCAGGTCCAGATGCTTCGCGCCTCGAATGATCTCACTGATGCTCATCTGCAGTTTACCCGCAGGCTCGCCTCCGCGCCTGATATCACCTCTGTCCAGACCGAGGCGGTCGAGGCTCTCTATGCCCAGCTCAAGCTTCCTCTGATTATCGCCCAACGGAGCCCTGAAAATGATGCAATTGAAGTGGTGGTTCAGGGCGGCCCCTCTCACTTACTAAACGATGCGGCACGATCGGCCATTGATTGGGCCATCCGTAACGCCAAACCCAGCGGTGCTTTTTCTGACACGCTGAACAGCCTTTCCTGGCGCTTTGAACCGATTGAAGCAGACGGTGAAGTCTACGGCGTACTCGGTTTTCGAGTGGAGGATATGACCCCGGAGTACTACCGGGGCCTGGCCATCAACGTTTACGTGCATCAATTGGGTTTGGCATGGTTTCGTACCCGCCTGGCGGCCAATCTGTCAGCATCACGGGTGGCAGAGGAAACCGAACGGCTGCGCTCTGCCCTGCTATCTTCCATCTCCCACGACCTGAGGACACCGTTATCCTCCATGATTGGCTCTGCCAGCACGCTGAAATCGATGTTCGACCGGCTCTCGGACGAGGATCGCGATAGCCTTCTGGATTCAGTGCTCGGTGAAGGCGAGCGTCTGGATCGCTACATCCGGAATCTGCTGGACATGACCAAACTGGGCCATGGCACCCTCAAGATCGAACGGGACTGGATTGCTTTCACCGACATCCTTTCGTCAGCGCTCAGGCGCACCAGAAACCTGATGTCGAAAGTCCGTGTCGAACGGGAGGTAGAAGAGGACCTTCCGTTGCTTTTCGTGCATCCGGCGCTTATTGAGCAGGCATTGGTCAATGTGCTGGAGAACGCCGCCAAGTTTGCGCCCAATGACTCAACGCTGTCTATCCTCGCCCGCAGGAAGGAAGACGAATTAATCATAGCGATTTCGGATGAGGGACCGGGCATACCAGAAAACCAGCGGGGCCAGGTATTCGATATGTTCTTCACAGGCGGCGAAGGAGACCGGGGCCCTCATGGTAGCGGGCTTGGCCTGGCTATCTGTCACGGCATGGTTGCGGCTCATGGTGGCCGGATTCAGGCATTGGCTGGCGAAAATGGTGTCGGTGCGACCATCGAAATAGCCCTGCCCCTGATAGAATCGCCTGAGCGAGAGTCTAATCGGGAATCCAGTGAATGACTACACCAGCACATAACCGGGAAAAGCCCTGCATTCTGATCATCGATGACGAACCGCAAATACGTCATTTCCTGCGCATCAGCCTGAAAACGGAAGGCTACGAACTGCTTGAAGCCGAGAATGGAGAGGCCGGGCTGGGGCTTTGCGCGAGGCACTCACCGGATCTCGTAATTCTGGATTTGGGGCTTCCGGATATGGATGGCTCAGAGGTGCTGGCCGGTTTGCGGGAGTGGTCATCAGCTCCGGTTATCATTCTTTCGGTGCGGGATCGGGAACTGGAAAAGGTAAAAGCCCTGGATCTTGGCGCGAACGACTACGTCACAAAACCGTTTGGCATCGATGAGCTCCTTGCACGAGTTCGAACCCAGTTGCGCATACACCAGAAAGGAAAAAGCGCAGTAGCTCCTGAAACCTCGGCCATTTTTGATAACGGTGAGCTTAATATTGATCTAGCTATGCGCAAAGTCACGGTAAGCGGTGACCCTGTCAGGCTGACACCCAAGGAGTTTGCCGTACTGAAGGTCCTGCTGCTTGCGTCTGGAAAGATCGTCACTCAGTCGCAATTGTTAAAGGATATCTGGGGCCCGACACATACCACCGATACTCACTATCTGAGAATTTTGATAGGAAGGCTCAGACAAAAACTGGGGGACGATCCAACAGAGCAGCGCTATATTCAGACTGAACCCGGCGTCGGTTACCGGTTTCTGGGAATCTCCTGAATCGCATTAGGGGAGGCGCCTCAACGCCCCTCCCGCAACACACTGTTTTGGTCATTGCAGGAGGGCAATCGCCTGGTTAATTCTGGCTCAGAAGTTCATCTGTATACCCAGACCAATACCATCAACCGTCACGTTACTATCATCGTAGTAGCGCATGTACTCCAGGTTTCCTGACAGATTCTGTGCAAACTTGAAATTCACACCCGCACCGTAGGAAAAGTCAGAGTCGTCATCGGTCTGGGGACCAATTTCGGCCTCGATTCTGGTGAAACCAACCACGGCATACGGAGTTACCGGGCTTTGGTTTGCCATGTTAATGGTGGCGTATCCACCAAAGAAGTTATCAAGTTTGGCTTTCTGACCGAACAGGCGGTCATCGTCTACACCAAAACCGGCGCGGGCCTCTATGCCCAGAAATTCGTTGGCCATGACGCCCACTTTACCGGACAGAGTGCCAACATCAGCGCTGCCGAAGCCGTCAAAGTCCACATCCATAAAGGTATAGTTCAAGCCAGCGTACAAACTGCCCACGCCAGACTTATACATATCCTGCGCAGATGCAGCCCCAGCCATAGCGATGCCTGCAGACGCAACCGATGCGAGTAACAGATTCTTTCTTACGTTCATAACCGGTTCTCCTTGTTCCTTATGGGGAGCTGATGAGTAACGCTCCTTTTTACAACTTGCATCACAGAGACGCTGTTTGCCATAGCCAGGTTCCGAATTTACGTTGCTTTTACAGGGATTTAATTTGGTGTTAATGGCCCGTGCGTTCGCCTGTTTCCTTGCGGAAGCCCGGTACCGCGGGTATCCTGACGCCGTCTCTTTGTCAGCTGGCGCGGGCGCACCTTGAGAAACCTTTACCCTGTTATTTTTATTATCAGCGTCATGTTTATACTTCTCAGTGTTTTCATGACTTTACCGGTTGTTCTTCTGGCACTTGCAGGTGAGGATGTACCAAACGCGGTAGCCTTCGCCCAGTCTGCCGGAATAGTATTCCTGCTCGGTGCGGCCGGTGTGTTGTCAATGTATCGGCAACCCAGGGATCTCAAGCCCCGCTACATGTTTGTTCTTACCGTCTCCAGCTGGTTGATCATCGCCCTGCTCTCATCTATTCCCTTTTACCTCAGTGGCAACGGTATTTCTGCAGCGGATGCGTTTTTTGAGGGTACCTCCGGCATTACCACAACGGGTGCCACGGTGCTCAGCGGTCTTGATGATATGGATCGGGATCTGCTGCTCTGGCGGTCCATCCTGCAATGGATCGGCGGCATCGGTATCATCGGAATGTTCGTTGCGGTGCTTCCGTTCCTGCGCGTTGGTGGTATGCGGCTGTTCGCGACAGAATCGTCTGAATGGACAGACAAAGCCTTGCCGCGCATGAAAACGCTGAGTCGTGGCCTGCTGATTGTTTACCTGGTGTTCTCGGTGGTTGCGGTGGTTACCTACTGGCTGTCCGGCATGAGTCTGTTTGATGCCTTTAATCACGGCTTGACCAGCATTGCCACCGGTGGTTTCTCCACCTCTGATCTGTCGATGGGCAAGTTCAGCGATCTGATCCTGATGGAAGCCACGTTGTTCATGATCATTGGCAGTTTGCCGTTCTTTTTATTCGTTCGTGAAATGCATGGGCAACACGGTGTTCTGTTTAAAGATCAGCAAGTTCGACTGTTTTTGACAATTCTCTTTACGGTTCCTGCGCTGCTCACGCTCTACCGCTGGTGGGTGTCGCCGATCCCGTTTGATCCCTTGCATAATTACGTAGCAACGCTGTTCAACGTAACCTCGGTGGTCACCACAACAGGCTACGCATCGGAAGATTACGCCGCCTGGGGGCCACTGGCTTTTGTGGTGTTCTTCTTTCTGATGTTTGTAGGCGGCTGTTCCGGCTCGACCTCTGGCGGCATGAAGATTTTCCGTTTCCAACTGTCGCTGATCATTCTTCGGGAACAGCTGATGCGGCTGCTTCACCCAAGGGCGGTCTTCACCCGGAACTACAATGGGCGGGCGGTCAGCGACGAGATTATTTCATCGATGATTGCCTACACCTTCATTTTTCTGCTGTGCCTGTTGATTATCACGGTGCTGCTGGCGTCACTTCAGCTCGATTTCGTGACAGCCCTGTCTGGCGCCCTCACCTCTTTAACCAACGTTGGCCCGGGGCTGGGTGACATTATTGGTCCGTCGGGTAACTTCTCTCCCCTGCCGGATGCCGCCAAGTGGATCCTGTCGGTGGGTATGCTGATGGGCCGGCTGGAAATTCTCAGTGTGGTGATCGTGCTTTCACCCGGGTTCTGGCGCGGCTAACGCCCATTAGCGATACCAGAGCACGTGCTGATCCTCTAACGGGATATGAAGCAGCGGGTGGTGTGGGCGAATCCTTGGAGTGTAGTGATCCTCCGGCCGGTCTGGTACCGATACTGAAAACAGGTAGCTGTCTTCAGCGCCGGGCAGGCTTCGTTCAAGCTTCATAGGCTGAACAATGCGCCCACCGTGTTCCGAAGCCTCAGCCACCAGCTCGATCATCACCTGTTCTGGGCTTAGTCCGTCCAGGTACACATCTAGGGTAAACACCCGTGTGCCGTCTTCCTGTTGGCTGGTGAGTCTTCCAAAGCGCAATCTTGCCCAATGCTGGGCAATTTGTTGCTGCCATTGAAGCAATTGTCTGGCGGTTTCAGGGTTCCTCTGATGGCCCTTGGCAATCATCGGCAGGTAGAAAGCATCAACGTATTCCCGAACCATGCGATTGGCGGAATAACTGGCCGTTAACTGGTCCATGCTGGCTCGCACCCGTTGTAACCAGTTCGCCGGCAATCCCTCGCCGTTGAGCTGGTAGAACTCGGGTACCACTTGCTTCTCCAGCAACTCGAAGAGTTCGTTTGCGTCGGCGTCATCATGCTGGTCGGAATGGCTGAGTTCTTCAAAAGTGGCGCCAGGCCGAATGGCCCAGCCCACGTTCTCGTTCCAGGCTTCTGCCCACCAACCATCGTATTGGGACAGGTTCAGGCCACCATTCACAAGCACCTTCATACCACTTGTTCCACAGGCTTCCCAGGGGTGCCTCGGGCAATTGAGCCACACATCCACGCCCTGAATAAGCTGGTTGGCCACGGCAAGGTCATAGTCCTCAATGAACACTACCCGGCCCTCTGCCTCGGGGCGCCTGGAGAAATCTTTCCAGCGTTTGATAAGCTCTTTTCCGGCTTGATCATGAGGATGGGCCTTGCCTGCCAAAACAATCTGAAGTGGCCTGTCGCGGCAGCAGAGTAACGCCAGCAGTCTTTCTGGGTCTTTTAGCAGGAGATCCGGGCGTTTATAGCTTGTAAAACGTCGGGCAAACCCGAGCGTGAGGGTTTCCGGGTCTAGCAGCAGGCCGCACGCGGCCTCGACACTGGTACCAACCTTGTGTTCGCAGTGTTGGCTTCGCAGGCGTTTGCGGAGATAACTGACCAGCCGTTTGCGCTGGTTCCTGCGCATCTGCCAAAGCTCGTTGTCGGTGATGGGCTGCAGCGGGCAGGATTGTGTTAACGGCCGGCGCCAGCGCTCTTGGCCGCACGCCCTGGTCCACAAAGCATCGGATTCCGGTGAGTCCCAGCTGGGAGTGTGCACGCCGTTGGTCACGAACTCGGCCGGGATGTCGTCAGCAGGCCAGCGCCCGAACCAGTGCTGGAAAATTGCCTGGGTAACTTTGCGGTGGATCTGGCTTACACCGTTAAAGCGGCCGCTCATCCCAAGCGCAACGCCAGCCATGTTCAGATCGCGACTGCCACCGTTGGCGATTTCAATGAGGTTCTGTAGGCAGTTTTTGTTCTCGGAAAGCCAGGGGGAGAGGTAGAGTTCTGCCAATTTCGGCGCAAATCGATCAAAACCGGCGGCCACCGAGGTATGGGTGGTAAACAAGTTGGTGGCGCGGGTAGCCAGTCGGGCCGTTGCAAAATCCGATTGATTTGCCTTCTGCCAGCAATGGGCACGTTCGATCAACGCCAGTGCACTGTGTCCCTCGTTGATATGGCATACGGCAGGCTTGCGCTGCAATAGCTCCAGCAATCGCCAACCGCCAATACCCAGTACCATTTCCTGTTGAATACGTTTTTCGGGGTCGCCACTATAGAGTTCACTGGTGATGCCCCGGTCGCCGGGTTCGTTACGGGGGTCGTTTGCATCCAGCAGCAGTAATTCGCATCGGCCGACCTGGCCTTTCCAGGCCCTTAATCGAACGTCCCGTCCCGGGAACGGAACCGTCACCCTTGCCCACTCTCCGCTTGGGTCTCTCACAGGTGCCACCGGCAGCATGGTTGGGTCGTTGTAGGGGTAAAACTCCAGTTGTTCGCCGTCAGCACTCAGGGCCTGGCGAAAATAACCCTGCTGGAACAGCAGGCCGACCGCCATCACCGGCACGCCGAGATCACTGGCAGCTTTGAGGTAATCTCCCGCCAGTACGCCGAGGCCGCCGCTGTACAACGGCAAAGCCTCAGACACACCGTATTCCATACAGAACCAGGCAACGCCCTCACCAAGTTGGCCATCGCAGGTATCGGTATACCAGGTATCTGCCGCGTTGAGTGCCTGATGGTGACTTATCTGGGCCTGGTAAACCTCGAGGAACTCGGGATTCTCCGCCAGAGCCAGTAAATGTTCAGAAGACACGCTGTTGAGCACCAACCATGCGTTCTGCGTAGACTCCCAGACATCTTCATCCAGCAATCGCCATAGCTGATCACTGCCATGGTGCCAGCTCCAGCGCAAATCATGCGCCAGTGGAATAAGCCCCGACAGCTGCGCTGGCAGGGCCCGCATGGTGTATGCAGCGAGCGTCATGATCTTGGCCCGGTGTTAATGCGCCGTGTAGCCGCCGTCGATAACCAGTTCGCTGCCAGTGATAAACTTGGACTCGTCAGACGCCAGGTAAACGATGCCCCAGGCAATGTCGTCCGGCTCACCCATGTGGCCCAACGGATGCAAGGCCGCAGTCGCCTGCCTGGCTTCTTCCGGGTCCATGCCGGTGGTTTTCAGGTGATTCTCAACCATGGGCGTCCAGATGAATCCGGGGTGAATCGAATTAGCGCGAATCCGGTCTGGTGCATATATCATCGCGTCGGTCTTGGTCATCAATCTCACCGCGCCTTTCGACGCGTGGTAAGGCGGAACATCTGGAGCGCTTACCAGGCCGTAGATGGATGAAAGATTGATCAGGCTGCCGCTGCCCGCTTTTTTCATGTGCGGTATCGCGTGCTTCGTGCAGAAGAAAACACCTTTCACATTAACCGCCTGGACCCTGTCCCACTCCTCCTCTGTCAGTTCATGGGTCGGTTTGTTGGTGCCGGATATACCGGCATTGTTCACCAATACGTCGAGCTTGCCGAATTTATCCGCAACGCTATTGATAGCCTCTTTTACCTGGGCCTCGTCTGCTACATCGCAATGCCAATAGGCCACCTTGTAACCCTTGGCGGCCAGTTCCGTGGCGAGCGCTTCACCGGCCTGGTCAAGAACATCCAGTATGCCAACCGCTGCGCCCTCTTCCACCATACGTTGAGCCGCGGCCTTGCCTATTCCAACGGCTCCGCCTGTCACTGCTGCTACCTTGCCTGCTAATCGTGCCATGTTATCCATTCCTTCTTGCGGCGATTCTGTGGGTGCGGTCTGTGCCGCCCTCTACCCTGAATCCAGTTAGCAAATATTGGTTCTGCAGCCACTGGACCAACTCTGTAATCACGTCCACCTCGTTATCCGTGCCATCAAACCCCAAACCAAGTCCGCCGGAAGAGCGGCGAATAACGTGCGCCTTCAGCACACGGTGGCAATCCCGTCCCTGATCCGGGAGCTTGAAGGCCAGCTGAATGGGCTGGTTCAACCGGATGTCGGCGTAATCGGTCGCCACAAACAATCCTCGCCGGGATGCGTCCTGGATTTTCCCGGTGGCTACCGGCATTCCCCTTTTGTACACCAGTATAGGTAATTCACCCTCAATGCGCTGGCTAAGCCGATGCTCCATGATATCCCCCTGCATTTACTCAACGTAAAATACCCTTCGATAAACACACCCGCTGCTTGCATTTAAAACTGGTCAAGGTTTAACCATCTTGATGCTGATCAATTAATGACCAATCGTCAGTTTTAACGTCCGTAGATGTTGACCATAGACCGCAGGGAATCAGACCGCGCCAGCGATTGATAGTTCTCTGGCAACTGCCAGATCCAGTTATTGGAAGTTGTGCCAGGTGTGTTGAAGCGGGCACTGGAGTCCAGACCGAGAAGATCCTGCATGGGAATCATCACAAGCCCTGAGACAGACCCCAGCGCCGCCTGGATAATCTGCCTTGGAACGTTGTCGTCGGTGAGCCGAAGGTACTGATTTACGTGATCCCGGGTACGTTCATCCAGGCTCTGGTACCAGCCCAGGGTGGTGTCATTGTCGTGAGTACCGGTGTACACCAGGTCATGCTCTTTATGGTTATGAAGTAAATGAGGGTTGCTTGCGCTACCGTCAAAACCAAACTGCATGACCGTCATGCCGGGCAAGTTGAACCGCTGCCGAAGTGCCTCGACATCGGCCCCTATGATGCCAAGGTTTTCTGCAACCAGCGGCAGTTCCGGGAGTTGCTCAAAACACGCTGACAGGAAGGCATCGGCCGGGCCCGCCACCCAGTGTCCGTTCACCGGGCGGGCATCTGCCGCAGGAATTTCCCAGAATGCCTGCAGGCCCCGGAAATGATCAATCCTGAGCAGGTCGAACTTCTCCTGCTGGCTGGCCAGCCGATCTATCCACCATCGATAACCATCACCGGCCATGGCTTGCCAGTCATAAAGTGGATTACCCCAGTGCTGACCATCGGGAGAAAAGTAGTCCGGGGGCACGCCAGCAACGACCAGGGGCTGGCCCTGAGCATCCAGCTTGAACATGTCAGGGTGGGCCCAGACATCAGCGCTGTCATGGGCGACAAAAATGGGGATATCTCCGAACAACAGCACCCCCCGTTCCCGGGCGTAGCGGCGCATTGCCTGCCATTGCAAGTGACCAATAAACTGTTCAAAACAGACCTGTTCGATGGCGTTACAGTGCCGGGCTCTGAACTCCTCAAGGGCCCATGGTTCCCTACGCCGCAGCGGCATTGGCCACTCGTGCCAGGGAATCCCGCCATGGGCATCCCGGATGGCGATGAACAGAGCAAAGTCATCCAGCCATGCTTTGTGGTCAGACAGGAACTGTCGCCAAGTGTCCTGGTTGGCGGTTACGGACGTTGGGCCGGTGGCCGCTAGAAAACGCCCGGCTGCGATTTCAAGGGCGCGGGCCCTGGCCTCGCGCGCAAGCTCATCGGTACTGAGCAAATCCAGATAAACAAGCTCCGACAGGTCGATAAACTCAGGGTTGCCGGCGTGGGCGGATAACGACTGATAAGGGGATAAATCGGAATGGGTAGGGCCTGTTGGCAGGGTTTGCCAAACCGTTATGCCTGCGTCTGCCAAGTAGTCAATAAAGCTCCGGGCCTGTTGCCCAAGCTTGCCGTCATTTCCTGGCAAGGCAGTCGGGTGTAGCAACACACCTGCACGACGACGGGAAAATACCGGTGCCGGTGTCAGTGCTCCAGTCATTCCAGCCCCCCGGCCTCATGCCCCGGGCGCATGGCGCCGCCCCGCGCAGGCTCGCCCCCACCCTGGCTGATTGGCTGGAACAGGCGGGCAGGCGCCGGGTAGCCAATGTTGTCGTAGAGGTTGGCCAAATGCCGGCGATAAAGATGCTCGAAATCCCGAACCACCGGAGCCGGGTTGTAGTCACCAAACCACCAGAACCAATCCGACCCCTCACAAAGGCCAAGCTGGTAGCTGGCCTTTTCTTTCTGTTCGGCCGTCAGGCTGCCATTGTCCATAACACGGTCATAGTGTTGTTTGGCCTCGCAAAGGAGGTCCCAAGCTCGGTTTTTGTCCGGGTCACCAATCCAGGTTGAGAAAGTACCGTAAATCCAGCTCCCGGCCACAAGGTGCGGCAATTTCACGGGGTCGCACACCGGCTCGTTCAGCAGGTTCCGGTAGGTAGTCAGCCGCAGGGTCTTATGGTTTTTCAGTACCCGATATAGCTCATCCAGAAAGTAGTAGCCGTTCTCCGGGTAGTACTCCCAGGCGTTCTCACCGTCAAGAACCACAGAAATAACCGGACACTCCCCTGCCTTGCTGTGACTGGCAATATTCTCCATGTGGTGGACCAGGTCGCCAACGGCATCTTCCGCATGCCAATCCGCGTAATTGAATCCGATCAGATCCGACAAACCGTCATCGCGGAAAAACACGGTTACCGGTTGTTCCCCGAACAGGAAAGGACGGTGAATAGGAGGCTCCTTGTTCAGCGCCCCCTGTTCTTTAGCCAGGCGAAAGCTGTTGTGACCAACGGAATCTCCACTCGCGGTCCATTGAAACCCGTGTTCACTCAGCAATGCCAGGGTATTCTGGCTTAGGCCACCTTCAGACGCCCAGCAGCCTGCGGCCGGCTCACCAAAGAACCGCTGAAATACCTGCTGCCCCATACGAATGTGCCAGTCTGCCCGGTCCTTGCCGCCGGGATAGGTCGAATGCTCGGGCATACGGATATCCGGCATGGCCTCCCTGGCGGAACCGAAGTCCAGTAACAGCGGTACGATAGGGTGAGCCCAGGGACTCATGGCTAACTCGGCCTGGCCAGTTTGCGAAAGGTGGCGGTACCTGGGGCCAAGGCCAGCCATCAGCTCTTCGATGACGTCTAGTAACGCTCTCCGGTCTTCCATGGTGAACTGATGGCATTTCTCCTGCAGGGTCTGGATCACCGGGTGAGTACGACGCACGGTTTCTCCCATCCACCCAAGGTGGTACCAAACCAGCAGGTCCACCAGTAATTGTGGTGAGATGTAACGCTGGATATCCGGGCGGGTGCGATAGAAGCGGGCCAGTTCCGACAGCCGTTTATAGGGCGCAAACCTCTTGATGATCCGGTTTTCGTTTGCTCTCAGGCATTTTTCCATCAGCTCAAGAAAGCCAGGAGAGCCTGGCTCGGGCAAGGAGTCAGCCACCAGTGCTGCCAACACCGGATCGCTCACTGCCGTACCACTGTGTCGCCAGCGCTCAATTTGAACCAGATATTCTTCTATCTGTTCCAGCAGAACCGGGGCAAAATTCACCACGGCCCTGGCCTCTGGATGAGCCTCCAGGTGCGCTGCCATATCGACATAATCCTTGATGCAATGCAGATAGACCCAGGGGAACAGAAATTCGCCCGTGTGCTGGTCCTGATACACGGGCTGGTGCATATGCCAGCAAAAGACAACGGGTGTGCGATGGTCAGAGTCCATGGGGGTAATCCTGCCCGAGCATCTCGGGTGTGATCAGAACAACGCCTTTGGGCGAAACATGGAAACGGTTTTCGTCTGCTTTTTTGTCAAACCCAATGCGGGTGCCATCCGGGATTCTGCATCCTCGATCGATGACGGCTTTGCGAATGTGGCAATGGCGGCCGATATCTACATCCGGAAAGATTACCGCGTCCTCAACCGTGGTGAACGAATGCACACGCACCTGTGAAAACAGCAAGGAATGGCGAATTCGGGCCCCGGACACTATGCAGCCTCCGGCCACCATGGAATCAACGGCGGCTCCCCGGCGGTCCTCATCGTCAAATATGAACTTGGCCGGCGGTAGCTGCTCCTGATAGGTCCAGATCGGCCAATGGGCATCGTACAGGTTCAGTTCGGGGCTCACGTCAATCAGTTCAAGGTTCGCTTGCCAGAGTGAATCGATAGTCCCTACGTCACGCCAATAGGCCGGCTTTTTATTGACAGGATCCCGGAACGGAAAGGCACACACATTCAGACGCCGGATGACCGACGGGATGATGTCTTTGCCGAAATCATGTGAAGATTCGTTGTTAAGTTTATGATCTCGAAGCAATTCATCAAAAAGAATCCGGGTACTGAATACGTAGATGCCCATGGACGCGAGGGCTTTATCGGGGTGTCCTGGCATGGCCTTCGGTACCGCGGGTTTTTCCTCAAACTCGGTAATCCGTAGTTCATCATCCACCGACATCACGCCGAAGGCCTTGGCGTCTTCAATCGGCACTTCGATACAGCCAACGGTTATGTCTGCCTCTCTCTCCACGTGGGCCGCCAGCATGGTGCCGTAGTCCATCTTGTAGACATGGTCGCCGGCCAGGATTAGCACGTACTCCGGTTCATGGCTGCGAATGATGTCGAGATTCTGCAATACCGCATCTGCAGTGCCCTCATACCAGGAGGTTTCAATGCGCTGTTGGGCGGGAAGCAATTCCACAAACTCGTCAAGCTCACCACGCATGAAGCCCCAGCCTCTCTGTATATGGCGTATCAGAGAGTGAGACTTGTACTGAGTAATCACTCCGACCTGGGCGATGCCGGAGTTGATGCAATTAGATAAGGGAAAATCAATAATCCTGAACTTTCCCCCGAATGGCACGGCGGGCTTGGCGCGCCACTTGGTGAGATCATGGAGTCGGGAACCGCGCCCCCCGGCAAGAACCAGAGCGAGAGTTTGCCGTGTAAGACGGCTGACGAAGCGCTTCGCAGTATGCATGACACCCTCCCTGAAAACCTCGGTGGTCCTCTTCCCCTTATAGGTAGACGAAGGGGGTTCGACATCAATTTGACACTGGAACTAATATTAGAACACTAGCACGTGATTATGACGTAATATTGTCTTGGATCATTTTTTGTACAGGCACTACGGCGTTCAATGGTCGTCATTACCCTGCCACCCTGATCGGGAATCGAAGGTCTATGGAAAGCCCTGCCCTAAGTGAATTCGATCTCCACCTGTTTTCCGAAGGTCGCCATTGGCACATCTACAACGTCCTGGGCGCCCACCCGGTCACCGTTCGGGGCAAGGAAGGCGTGCGTTTTGCGGTCTGGGCCCCGAATGCTCGCTCAGTCAGTGTGGTTGGTGATTTCAATGGCTGGGACTCCAGCCGCCATGTGATGCAGGCAAACGACGGGTACGGTGTCTGGTCACTGTTTGTACCGGGCATCCGACCGGGCGCGTTGTACAAATTTGCTATTGGAACCCCCCGGGGCGAGGTCATCAAAACCGACCCATATGGCCAGGCATTCGAGCTTCGGCCTGCCAACGCAGCGGTGGTCACGGAGCGTGGCCGCTATCCATGGGGGGACGGTGACTGGCAAGACAAGCGGAGCCGATTCGACTGGCAGCACCGACCAATCTGTATCTACGAAGTGCACCCAGGCTCCTGGCGCCACCATGGTTCAGGCCGCTGGCTGACCTATCGCGAGCTAGCAGAGCAACTTATTCCCTATGTACTGGAGGCCGGTTTCACCCACATAGAGCTGTTGCCGATTACCGAGCACCCGCTGGATGAGTCCTGGGGTTACCAGACCACCGGTTACTATGCACCCACCAGCCGCTACGGGAGCCCGGATGATTTACGTTACCTGGTAGACCAGTGCCACCAGAACAACATTGGCGTAATACTGGACTGGGTGCCGGGGCATTTTCCAGATGACGATTACGCCCTTGCCCACTTTGATGGCACAGCGCTTTACGAGCATGAAGACCCCCGTCGCGGCCGGCACCAGGACTGGGGCACCCTGATCTACAATTATGGCCGCCATGAAGTCCGTAATTTCCTGATTGGGAGTGCGCTGTTCTGGCTTGACGCCTTCCACTTGGACGGTTTGCGGGTGGATGCCGTGGCCTCCATGCTGTACCTGAACTATTCCCGCGAAGAAGGTGAGTGGCTGCCAAATGACTACGGAGGGCATGAGAATCTTGAAGCCATCGAGTTTCTGAAAGATCTCAACCGGGTATGCCAGAGCCGCTTTCCGGGCATCCTGATGATGGCGGAAGAATCCACCTCCTGGCCCCGGGTAACCCGGCCGCCGGAAATTGGCGGGCTGGGTTTCAACCTGAAGTGGAACATGGGCTGGATGCACGACACCCTGCGTTACTTCCAGCAAGATCCGGTGTACCGGCAGTATCACCATGAAAAACTCACGTTCGGCCTTCTTTATGCGTTCTCCGAGAATTTCCTGCTGCCGTTGTCCCATGATGAGGTGGTACACGGTAAGTCCAGCCTGATCCAGAAAATGCCGGGTGATGAATGGCAACAACGGGCCTCATTACGCCTTTTATTCAGTTACATGTACACCTATCCCGGCGCCAAGTTACTGTTTATGGGCGGGGAGTTTGGCCAGCGCCGTGAATGGAGCGAAAAGCGGGAGCTGGACTGGCACCTGCTTGAACACGAAGCGCATCGTGGCATACAAACGCTGGTCAGGGATCTGAACGGTTTGTATCGCCGTGAGCCCGCCCTCCACGGCCGGAACTTCACCGGTGCGGGGTTTGAGTGGATTGATTGCCACGACTCGCCGCAATCGGTGATCAGTTATGTGCGCAAAGGTGGGCAGCAGCAGGAAGTTCTTGTTGTTATCGTCAACTTTACGCCCATCCCGCGCCAACATTATCGAATCGGGGTGCCCGTTGGCGGGGCCTGGCGGGAAATCTTCAATTCCGACTCCACTTATTATGGCGGCAGTAACCTTGGCAACCCTCTCCCATTAATCGCCGATGACCAGCCGTGGATGGCACGTCCGTCCTCGCTGGAGGTAACCCTGCCTCCCCTGGCGCTGATCATTCTGAGGGCAGCACGATGACCCGCATCCTGTTTGCCACAAGCGAGGTCTACCCGCTAGTGAAAACCGGAGGCCTGGCGGATGTTTCCGCAAGTCTGCCCGAGGCCTTGTGCAAGCTTGGTTATGATTGCCAGATACTGTTACCCGGTTATCCCGCTGCCCTGGAAGCCGCCCGAGGGGCAGGTTCGCGCCGCAAAACCCGTTTCCGTTATGGCCAGTATGACGTTGCCTTGTGGCAGACACGTTTACCCGGAACGGCCGTCAGTCTCTGGCTGGTGGACTGCCCGGCGCTGTTTGATCGCCCCGGCGACAGCCCCTACCAGAACGATGATGGTGAAGACTGGTGGGATAATGCTCACCGTTTTCATCTTTTCGGCCGAATCGGTGCCATGATGGCACTGGGGCAGCTTGGGTTGTCCTGGCAACCCGACATTGTGCATTGCAACGATTGGCAGGCAGGGCTGATACCGGTGTTCCTGGAGAACGCCCAACACCCGCCCAAGAGCGTGTTTACCATTCATAACCTGGCGTATCAGGGGCTTTTCAGCCACGAAACCTTTCGGGCCCTGAGCCTGCCGGACTTTCTCTGGCGCATGGAACTGCTTGAATTCCACGGCCAGCTATCCTTTATCAAAGGCGGCCTGGTGTTCAGTGACGCCATCACCACGGTCAGCCCCGGCTACGCCGAGGAAATCCAGACACCTTGGTTTGGCTACGGACTGGATGGCCTGCTGCGCCATCGTTCCCGCCACCTGCACGGCATTCTCAATGGCATTGACACCCGCGCCTGGGACCCGGAACAGGACCGATGGTTAGACTTTCATTACGGCCCCGGCCACCTGAAAAACAAGGAACAGTGCAAGGCGCGCTTGGCACAGGAGCTCAAGCTTGAGGCCAGTGGAGCTCCCCTGTTGGGTTTCGTGGGTCGCCTGGTGGAACAAAAAGGCCTCGACTGGCTGTTGGCCGTCACGGTGCCCCTGCTGGAGCGCGGCTGCCAGTTTGCCATCCTGGGGTCGGGCCAAAGCCACTACCAGGTGCGGCTGCAGGAACTGGCACGGGCATGGCCCGGGCAGCTGTCATTGACCCTGGGCTACAACGAGGGCCTGGCCCACCGCATTACCGCCGGCGCGGACCTGTTCCTCATGCCATCACGCTTCGAGCCCTGTGGGCTGAACCAGATGTATAGCCTACGCTACGGCACCGTGCCGGTTGTCCACGGTGTAGGTGGCCTGAACGACACCGTGTTTGACCCCTCGGAGGTCACAGCTGACCAGGCCAATGGCTTTGTGTTCCGGGAACCCACACCCGATGCACTATTCCGGGCGGTCGAGCGCGCCCTGCAGGCCCTTGACACCAGAAAGACATGGCGGCGACTGCAGGAAAACGGAATGAATGTAGATTACTCCTGGAAGCAGCGAGCCAGGGATTACGCAACGCTTTATCAGAACCTGTTGACCGGCAATGGCCGGATACACGATGACTGAGACAGTGCCAGTGGCCGCAAGGAGGTCATGATCATGCACAAGGCAACGGAGTTCCGGCTGGAAGCCCGCCCCCATATTCCGGAGGCTATTGAAGGGCTTGAGGTTCTGGCTAACGATTTGTTCTATAGCTGGGATCATGGGGTACGAAGCCTCTTCGCCCGCATCGATCTTCGATTGTGGCAAAAGGTTGAGCACAACCCGAAACTGTTCCTGCGCCGGGTTTCCCAGACCCGGCTGAATGAGGCATCAGAAGATCGCGCCTTCATGGCGGAATACCGCCGGGTACTGTCCAGTTACGATGCCTACCTTGAATCCGAGCCCGGGGCCGGTGTTCTGGAGGCACTCGACCCAAAGACTAGCCTGGTGGCCTACTTTTGTGCAGAGTTTGGCTTCCATGAAAGCTTTCCCATCTATTCCGGCGGCCTTGGCGTTCTGGCCGGCGATCACTGCAAGGCCGCCAGCGATCTGGGCCTGCCGTTCGTGGCCGTTGGGCTGCTGTATCAGCAGGGCTATTTCATCCAGACCATTGACGCCCTGGGTCAACAAATCGCGCGCTATCAGAGCCATTCCAGTGATGAATTGCCCATTACTCCGGTGGAACGAGACGGAAAACAGCTGACGGTGTCCGTGCCCTTCCCTGGCCGCGATGTCTACGCCAAAGTCTGGATGGCACGGGTCGGGCATATTCGCCTGTACCTGCTGGATTCCAACACGCCGGAAAACAACGCAGACGACCAGGCGCTGACACTGCAGCTTTACGGTGGCGACTTCAGCACACGCGTAAGTCAGGAGATGCTGCTCGGGATCGGTGGCGTGCGGGTGCTATCTGAACTCGGGATCAAGCCGACAACCTGGCACATCAACGAAGGCCACGCCGCGTTCCAGATTCTTGAACGGTGCCGCATGGCCATGGCGGAAGGTCTGCCATTCAGTGCGGCGTTGGAAGCCGTTGCAGGTTCAACCCTGTTCACCACCCACACACCCGTACCGGCTGGCCACGACATTTTCCCGCGGGATCTGGTCGCCCATCATCTTGGGGCCTATGTAGAGGATTCAGGGCTGGACTTTGCCGAAGTGTTTGCGCTGGGCTCAAAAAATGGCGACGACAGCTTCAACATGACCAGTCTGGGGTTGCGTGGCTCCCGCTTTCACAACGGTGTCAGCCGAATTCACGGTGGGGTGGCTTCGCACATGGAGGGAGATATCTGGCCCCAGGTGCCAGCCAGGGACAACCCGATCCAGTACATCACCAATGGCGTGCATGTACCAACCTTCCTGGCACCGGAGTGGGCGAGTCTGTTCGACATGCACGCCCCAACCTGGAAGAGCGAATTGCTGAACCCGGACTTCTGGCACTTCATCGATAATATTCCGGACTATCACTACTGGAGCGTTCACAAGGCGCTTAAACAACAGATGGCCGAATACACCGTGCGCCGGCTCAAGCGCCAGCACAAACGAAACGGCACCGGGCATTCGGTAACCGAGCGCATGGCCCGGCAGCTGGCCTCGCCTGAAAAAGACGCCCTGGTTATCGGCTTTGCCAGGCGCTTCGCCACCTACAAACGGGCCACCCTGATCTTCTCCGACCTGGCCAGGCTGGAACGACTGCTGACCAATCCAGATCACCCCGTGGTGCTGGTGTTCGCGGGCAAGGCCCATCCCCAGGACCAACCCGGCCAGCAACTGATCAAGGTCATCCATGGATTATCCATGCAGCCCTCCCTGATGGGCCACATCATCCTGCTCGAAAACTATGACCAAGCCATGGCCCGACGACTGCTCAGCGGCGTGGATGTATGGTTGAACACGCCCGAGTACCCGAAAGAGGCCAGCGGTACGTCCGGAGAAAAAGCCGCGCTTAATGGTGCCCTCAACCTCAGTGTTCTGGACGGCTGGTGGGGAGAGGGTTATGACAAAACCAACGGCTGGGCGATTACCCCAAGGGATACCGGGCTGGACCCGGAGTTTCGCAATCGGGAAGAAGCCAGGGACCTGCTCGATCTGCTGGAACAGGACATCATCCCGCTCTACTACAACCGTGCGTCACAGGGCTACTCCAAGGGTTGGGTAACCCGCTCAAAAGCCTCCATGAAGACCATCACGCCGAGATTCAACGCCCAGCGCATGGTGATGGACTACGTTCGCAACTATTACCAACCCGCCACGGCGCAAGGTAAACGCCTGACTGCCGATGGCTTTAACCTGGCCACCGAGCTGGCAGAGTGGAAAGCTCGAGTCAGGGCCGCCTGGGATGGTGTTTCGATTCACGTTCGGGGTTGCGTGGACGACCAGTGTGCCTGGGATGAATCCGTGGAACTGAGCATTGGCGTTAGCCTGAATGGCCTGGCTCCCAGCGATGTTCGGGTTGAATGTCTGGTGACGCCGGAATGTGCGGGTACTCACGCACAACCCGGGCCAGATCGGTTTTTGCTGGAACCGGATGGCGAAAAAGATGGGCAGACCTTGTTCAAAACCCAGGTGCAACCGCCCTATCCTGGGCTGCAGACCCTTCGAGTGCGAATGTACCCATACCATGACGCACTCACCCATCCACTGGAGATGGGCGCCATGCTCTGGGCCTGACTTACTCCGCTGGCGAAAGCACAGCCTCGCCGATGTCGTTTGCGGCGAGGGCGTTCACCACCGGGTTGGCGTACATATCCAGCAGATACGGGCGAATGGCCGCATCGCAGGCCTCCAGCCGCCGCTCCATTTCTGCCTTGGCGGCTTCCAGGTCTGCCGGTGACCAGGTTTCCGCTGTCACAACACTTTCGCTCACACTGCCCGGTGTCTCGTGGGCTTCCGGGTGAACACCCCGCATCTGGTAGGCCACCAGGTTAGACGCATGCAGGTGATAATTGGCATGCATTTCATGATCGATCCGCGACGCAAGGGCCCTCGGGTTATCCTCCGCATCCGCGATCGGCGCGCCGAAATGCACGTGAACGTGCCCCTTGTACCCGGTCAGGCCTTTCATTATCTGATTTGTATCTTCGCCTTCTGCTTTCTGGTAATTGCCCGTTCTGGCCCTTACCTCCAGTTCCCGGGCTTTGTCCGCATCGCAGGGGTCGTATTCATAGGCGATAGAAACCGGCACGATGTGCAGCCGGTTCATGGCTTCGTCAAACTCCAGCCCGGATTTCTTTCGGCTCATGTAGAACATCTTGATGATGGCCGGGTCTGTCACATCGATGCCGTCTTTGGCGCGGCCTTCGCGCTGGGCAATCCAGATGCTGTGGTTGGTATCAATGCTGTGATTGATGAAGCCGGAGAGGGTCAGGTAGGCATCCCGCATTTCCCGGGGGCTGGTCATGTTGCGGCGCACCACGAAACTCTTGTTCAGCCGCATCATCTCCGCGAATACCCGGTTTGCCAGCAGGTTGTCCCCGATGGCAATACGGGTGGTGTGAAAGCCGTTCTGGAACAGCAGATAGTTCACCACCATCGGGTCAAACACAATATCCCGATGGTTGGAGATAAACAGGTGCGCAGAGTTCTTGCTCAGATTTTCCAGGCCGCTATGAGTCACCCTGGACGTGGTACTTTCAACCAGGTCGCCAACGTAGCCGGACAAGCCGGCCTGCAAGTCATCCACCCGATGATAGTGGCCGAAATTCCGAACCAGCCAGCGCTTCACAAACATTCTCAGCAGGGCCGGCGCCCACTTGGCCGCAACCGGTGATTTGAACCGGCCAACCATGTCCAGGAAATCCGGGTCGTTAACCAGGCGTTGAATCGCGGGGGCGGTTTCTTCATCCGAATAAGGTCGGATCGCGTCAAATTCCTGCATGCATGCCCTGTTGTTTTTCGAAATGGTTAATCACAGTCTCTGAAGGGGCGCTATTGTATCCTTTCTCTTGTCGCTTTGCCTCCATCCCAAAAGGTGTATTGACCACTCCAGCGGCAGTATCTGGTATCATTTCGCCCCGAACTTCACCCGCCCAAAGGCTGACAACCACCATGTATCCGGACCAGGACTTCGAGCAACTGACCCGCGAACCGCCTTCCTCCGCTAACCGCAGCCCGGAGCAGGTACTGCATGAGGTTTTTGGGTATGAGAGTTTCCGTCTACTACAGGGAGAGATTGTTCAGGAAGTTGTAAATGGTGGCGATGCCCTGGTTCTGATGCCCACCGGCGGTGGTAAATCGCTCTGTTACCAGGTGCCCGCGCTGGTCCGCCCCGGCACGGCCATTGTTATTTCGCCTCTGATCGCGCTGATGCAGGATCAGGTGGCTGCGTTGCGGGAACTCGGTGTGAGAGCGGCATTCCTCAACTCCACCATGGATTATGAGCAGGCCCGTGCCACCGAATACGCCCTGATGACCGGCGAACTGGACTTGCTTTACTGCGCCCCGGAACGGCTGATACAGCCTCGCACCATAGAGCTACTACACAACGCATCGTTATCGCTGTTTGCCATTGACGAAGCCCACTGTGTATCCCAGTGGGGCCATGACTTCCGTTCCGACTACCTTCAGTTAAGCATGCTCGCCCGTGAGTTCCCGGGTATCCCGCGGATAGCCCTGACGGCAACGGCGGATGAGCGAACCCGCAAAGAGATTGCCGAGCGCCTGTCCCTGACCAACGCCCGGCACTTTGTCAGCGGCTTTGATCGCCCGAATATCCAGTATCGGATCACGCCAAAAACAAACGCAAACAAGCAGTTGTTGGATTTTATTAAAGCGGAACATGAAGGTGATTGCGGGATTGTCTATTGCCTGTCTCGCAACAAAGTAGACGCCACCGCCAGGATGCTGGCGGACAAAGGCTACACCGCCCTGCCTTACCATGCGGGGCTGGATGCCACAGCCCGGGCCCGCCATCAGGAACGGTTCCTGCGCGAAGACGGCGTTATCATTGTGGCGACCATTGCCTTTGGTATGGGCATTGATAAACCAGACGTTCGGTTTGTCGCCCACCTGGATTTACCCAAAAGCCTGGAGGCCTATTATCAGGAAACCGGCCGGGCTGGCCGGGACGGCAAGCCGTCCACCGCCTGGATGGTTTACGGCCTGCAGGATGTCATTAAGTTGAGGCAGATGCTTGAAGCGTCGCAGGGCAACGACCAGTTTAAACGGGTGGAACGCCAGAAGCTCGATGCCATGCTTGGCCTCTGCGAAGTCACCCGCTGCCGCCGCCAGGTACTGTTGCGTTATTTTGGTGATGAACTGGAGCAGCCCTGTGGTAATTGCGATACCTGCCTCACGCCCCCTGAAACCTGGGATGGCACCGTGGCCGTGCAAAAGGCGCTGTCCTGTGTGTATCGCACCGGGCAGCGTTTTGGCGTTAACTACCTGATTGACGTGCTGCGTGGCTCCGAGAACGAACGCATTCTTCAATCTGGCCACCAGGCCATCTCCACTTACGGTATTGGTACCGAACTCTCGGCTAACGAATGGAAATCGGTATTCCGCCAGCTGGTTGCCAACGGTTACCTGCGGGCAGATCCGGAGGGTTATGGCGCCTTACAGCTCACGGAGCAGTGTCGCCCGCTGCTGAAGGGTGAACAGGCTATCGAGTTACGCAAAGACCCGGTGGCCAAAAAATCCGCATCGTCCAGATCGGCCGGCAAACGCTTGGGCCCGGCACTACGGGAGCAGATTACCGACCAGGCCGGTTGGGATGCGTTACGGGCCTGCCGGAAGGAACTGGCAGATAAACAGGGTGTGCCGCCTTACGTGATTTTCCACGACACAACCCTGTTCGATATGCTGGAACGCCGCCCGGAAACCCTGGAGCAACTGGCAGAGGTCAGCGGCGTAGGGGCCGCCAAGCTGGAGAAATATGGCGAGATCTTCCTGCAAACCCTACGGGAAATTGCTCAGTCCTGAGGCTTGAACCCCTTCTTGCGCACCCGGTAATGGGCCAGCGAGGTGGCCACGTGGTTACCCTCTTTGTCTTTCAGCTTGCCTTCCAGGGTGAACTTTGCCCGGCCGGTGGCATCGGCGTCCGCCAGAATGGCGGCAACCGCTTCCGGCGCCAGTGAAAACTCGACCGTAACATCCGAATTGGCCGGCTGCAGAAACTCCAGGGTCATTTCCTTGAGAATAGGCGTGTAGGCGGGCCCCAGGTCAAACAGCGACAGCACACCACCCGGAATCTCCGCCACCAGGAAATAGGCACCGGCGTACAGGCTGCCAAAATGGTTCTTGTTGCCCTTGAGCTTTATTTTCGCCCGAACATAACCGGGGCGCATCTCTTCGACACTGAAGCCGTTTCGCGGGGCAAAGGGAATGGCGAGTCCAATCAGGCGGTTAACGGTGGCGTAGCTACCGGTTTTCTTTAGCCATTCAACAGGCTGCAGAAGCGTGGCTTTCGGGTCGCTCGCGGTTACCCACTGGCCAGCGGTGCCGATAAGTGTATCAATGAGTGCCATATTCGGGGCTCCAGAGAATGGGTTTTCGGGATCATTGCAGCCGAACGCGCGTGCTTCAAGAATCTTTTACAGTATTTTTGAAAGTTGTCCGGTTTAAGTAACCGATTCTGTTCTACAGTTAGGGGGCGCGCCACTTAAGGAACAAGGCATTGGTTGCAGGAACTCGTTTTATTCATCGTTATCTACCGGGGTTTCTTCTGGCCCTGTGCCTGTCCTTGCCCGCTCCAGCCGTTTCAGCCGAACCGGATGACCAGCGCACCTTCATTCTCTGGTACCGGAATTACGATAATCCGGCCATCCGGTCACTGGTGGAACTGGCACTGGCCAAAACGTCGGAATACGGCGACTTCAAGGTCGTTCGCAGTGAGGAACTGAGCCAGGGCCGGGTACTTCGAGAGTTGGCCAACAATAATAACCGGCTGGTGGATATTGCCAATGTTGCGACCACTACTGAACGGGAGGAATTTCTCAATCCCATTCCCTTGCCGGTAGATGGCGGCTTGCTGGGCTTTAGGGTGTGCTTGGTATTACCAAAGCATCTGCCCCAGTTCGAGGGCATTCAGAATATTGACGATTTGACGTCACGGAACATCCGGATTGGCCAGGGCTCCCACTGGCCAGACACGCCGATTCTGGAGGCCAACGGCTTACATGTCGTTACGCACACCCGCTATGAAATCCTGTTTGGTATGCTGCGCAACGAACGTTTTGAATGCTTTGCCCGTGGCGTTGGTGAAGTATTGTTTGACCTTGAACACAATCGGGCAGACGACCTGGTCATCGAACCCAACATTTTGTTCGCCTACCACATGCCATCCTATCTTTTTGTCGCTCCAAACGACCAGGAAGCCGCCCATCGGTTACAGCTGGGAATAGAGCGCGCCATTAAAGATGGCAGTTTTGCCGTTTATTTGAAGCGCTGGTTCGGTCGCGCAGTGACAGAGCTCGGCCTTGAGAAGCGCAAAGTGATTACCCTGGAGAACCCGTACCTCAGCGAGGAATCCATGTATGTGGGGCGGCACACTTTGGAAAACCTGCGCCGCCGGCTCGATTATCTGAACCAGATTGCCTCACCTGATTGAAAGGTTGTAACCCGCTGGCCGTCCATGGCCAGCCTCTTCTATACGCGGAAGCGGGTCACTTTTTCATTCAATGTTCTGCCGATGGTTTCAATGTGCCCGCTGTACACATCGTTTTCACTGGCGGCTTTGGCTGCCTCCTGGCCCTGGTCCGCAATCCGGGTAATGGAGGCATTCAGCTCTTCGGTAACCGAGGTTTGTTCCTCTGAAGCCGTGGCAATCTGAGACGTCATCTGGCTGATGGCGGTGATGGCCTCGGCAATCCGGTTCAGTGATTCCATGGCGTCCTGGGCTTTTTCCATACTGACATTAGACACCGCCGTTGACGCCTTCATCACTTCCACCGCATCGCCGGCGCCTTTCTGCAGACGCTCGATCATGTTATTGATTTCCTCAGTGGAAGACTGGGTTCTCTGGGCCAGGTTGCGTACTTCGTCTGCCACCACCGCAAAGCCACGACCCGCTTCCCCTGCCCTTGCGGCCTCAATGGCGGCGTTCAGTGCCAGCAGGTTGGTCTGTTCTGCTATGCCCTGAATAACCTCCAGCACCGTGGTAATGGACGACACATCCTTACCCAGGGTGTCGATGACTTCAGCCGCTGCGTTAACCTCATTGGAAAGCTTCTGCACCGCATCCCGGGACGCAGTCACCGTCAGCAACGACTCGCGGCTCTCCTGATCGGCATTCTCAGCCGCTTCCGCCGTTTGCTGTGCGTTCTGGGCGATTTCCCCGGCAGCAGCAGACATTTCGTTGATGGCCGTGGCAATCATGTCAATCTCGCTCTGCTGGCTTTCAACGCTCGAACGGCTGGTACTGGAGGTGTTGCGCAAGGCGGTTACATTTTCATCCAGGTCATCACTACCCTCTTTGACTTCCCGGACAACCTGCTGAATGTTCTCCACAAACCGGTTAAAGCTTTGGGCCAGTTCGCCAAACTCGTCCGAAGCGGAATCGTCCAGTCGGCGGGTAAGATCAGCGTCACCCGAAGCAATGCTGGACATCGCGCTATTCAGGCGGCGCACCGGCACCATCAGCAGTCGTATTCCGAAATACAGCGCCACCAGGGCAACAATCAAACCCACAGCGGCAATGACCAGGCCGCCTACCCGGGCCTCAACAATCGGAGCATTGATCAGGTCCTCGTTCACAAACGTCACCAGGTACCACTCCACAGCCCGGGCATCGGCTATCGGGTGGAAGCTGACACTCCACCGGGCGCCGTCCATATCAAACTGATGTTGACTGCCATCAAGCGCGGGCCGCTGGCCGATAATGTCCGAAATGTTGTTTCCGACCACCTCTGAGTCCGGGTAGAAGAGCACAGTGCCTTTCTCGTTTACCAGTGCGGCGAACCCGGTATCGGCCAGTGTGATCGTCGACAACATCCGGTCAATTGTGCCAAGCCCGATATCCATGCCGGCAGCTCCCTTGTATAAACCGGACTTGATCGGGGCCATGGCGGAGATAATGGTCGCGCCAGTGCTGGCATCCTGGTAGGGCTCAGTGAATGATGAACGCCCTAACCGCTGGGCTCCCTGGTACCAGGGGCGGGTGCGGGGGTCGTAGTCAGGTGGCAGTGTCGCTTCCACCTCCGGACTCCGCATTAGCATCCGTCCGTCCTCGGTGCCGGCATAGACATCCATAATATTGCCGCCGCGCGTCATTGCTTCCATCAGGGTACGGGCCATATTGTCGGTGCGGATGCCCTCAAGGGCGCTGGCCGTCGCCTCAGCCATATCCAGGCGAGTGTTGAGCCAATCGGAAATACTGGACGTACTCTGCTCTACCGCGTCGGCCATCAGCGCATCGACATATCGATCCGTCGTCGATCTGAGCCTGATATCCGTCGCCACTGTCAACGCAGCCATCAGCATGATGATGAGAGCACCTACGGCAACGAGCAGTTTTTGAGAAAATGAGAATTGCAAGGGGAGTCCCTCCGATAAGACTGAGGTTGTTTCGATCAGCTTCTCATCAATTATAGATGTGAATTAATTGACTAACGGCAATTTGAGCGAAGTCTTTAGAACTCTTTGTTAGAATGGAGTGACAGGCAACCAAGGCTGCCAAACCAAAGGAGATACACCCGATGGCCCATGAAGAGCTCCACCTGAATCTGCGAAACCTGACGCTTGAAGACTACAGCCAGCTCCAGGAGCTGATGGATGAGGTTTACGACGATATCGGTGGCGCATGGCCAAAGGAAACCATCAAGGCGTTGGTTGAGCAGTTCCCGGACGGTCAGATCTGTATTGAAGACAACGGCCACCTGGTGGCCGTAGCGTTGACCGTATGCGTTAAGTACGAGCGCTTCAGTAACCCCCACGCCTATGACGACCTGATCCTCCGTAACGAGAAAATCTGGCATAACGCCAATGGAGATTCACTCTATGGCCTGGATGTATTTATTCATCCCGAGTACCGGGGCTACCGCCTGGGCAGGCGGCTCTATGAAGCCCGCAAGGAACTTTGCCGTTCCATGAACCTGCGGGCTATTCTCGCCGGCGGGCGTATCCCCAATTACTTCAAGTATTCTGAACAGTACACGCCGGAAGAGTACATCCATCGTGTCGACCGCAAAGAGATCTACGATCCGATTCTCACCTTTCAGCTGTCCAATGATTTTCAGGTAACCCGTTTGATGCACAAGTATCTTCCGGAAGATGAAAAGTCGCTGGGTTATGCCACCTTGCTGGAATGGCGGAACATCCTGTACACCCCGCCCTCCTCGGTCCTGAACGTAAAGAAAACCCAGGTTCGCCTGGGCGCCGTGCAATGGCAGATGCGGGAATTCACCTCAGTGGAGGAAGTACTGAAGCAGGTTGAGTATTTCGTAGATGCGTTGTCTGATTACAAGAGTGACTTTGCCCTCTTCCCGGAATTCTTCAACGCCCCACTGATGGGCCTGACCGACCAGATGGACCAGACCCGCGCCATCCGTTTTCTAGCCGGGTTTACCGAGCAGTTCCGCAATGAGATGTCGGAAATGGCGGTCAGTTACAACATCAACATCATCACCGGCTCCATGCCCCTGATCGAGAACGATCGGGTCTACAACGTATCCTACCTGTGTCACCGGGACGGACGGGTGGACGAGCAACGCAAGATCCACATCACGCCCCATGAACGCCGCGACTGGGTGATTGAAGGCGGCGACAAGTTCCAGGTATTCGATACAGATGCTGGCCGGGTTGCCATTATGATCTGCTACGACATCGAGTTCCCGGAGCTCGGGCGCGTAGCTGCCAGCCAGGATGTGGACATCATCTGTGTACCCTTCTGGACCGACACCAAAAACGGCTACTTGCGGGTTCGCCATTGTGCCCAGGCCCGCGCCATCGAAAACGAGTGTTATGTGGTGATCACCGGCAGTGTCGGCAACCTGCCCAAGGTAGAGAACCTGGACGTCCAATACGCGCAATCCTCCGTATTTTCACCGTCTGACTTCGCATTCCCGCACGATGCCGTGATGGCGGAGACCACACCAAACACTGAAATGATCATGTTCTCGGATATGGACCTGGAGAAACTCAAATTGGTACGTAACGAAGGCTCAGTCACCAATCTGAAAGATCGTCGTGTTGATCTGTACGAATTGAAAACCAGATAACGACCGCATCTGGCCCCCTTTGCGGGGGGCGGATGTTGAACTATTCCATGAAAGGGTTACGGTAGACAGCTGATGGCATTGCCAAAATTAAATAGCCCGTCTATTGTTTAATTTATGCTCAAATAATCTGGCTGATCTCAGAGGCAGAGAAAGCATTTCATGAACGAAGAACTACCGGATCTTGTTGCCCGTTTCCGCGTACGCCACGGCCTGTTTCGCAAGGAAACCGTGGAAGCTCGGCTTTATGAGCTCGACAGCTACGGTTGTGTGATGAAAACCGACAAGCTGTTCAAGCCCGGTGATACCATTACACTCGACCTTATTATGGATATGCCGTTTGAAGAAATCCGCGCCGAGGGTGTTACCGGACTGGTTACCGAAAAGAGAAAGCACTGTAGCAACTTCTTCTACTCGATTGATTTTTTTCAACTTGAATCCGGAGATAACTCCCCTCTTTCGGACAAGCTACGCCGTATTCGTGAAGTGCTTCTGAAGAAGCAGAGCCTCAAGTCCAGAAGAAGCTCGAATACGACAAACGGAATGAGGCAATTGGCCTGATACACCGTTCCACCGTTCTATCCCCCTCTGTAAGGAGACGTCCTATGGCAAAGAAAGCCAAACCCAGTGTTGATAAGATTGTCAAAAAAGTGAACAAAGAGTTCGAGAAAACCACGGCTCAGATTGAAACACTCATCAATGATGCCCTGAAACAGTTCGACCACCTGCAGCATCAGGTTCAGGATCCGGTTCGTAAACTGCTCAAGGAAATGGACGAACTCCGTGAGCGTGAGGTAAAGCGCTTCAATGAAGAGTTCGAGCGCCGGATGAACGAATTCCACGAACTGCAGAGCTCATTGCTGGACAAGCTGGGTATTGCAGCCAAGGAATCTGGCAAGGACGTTAAGAAAGCCGCAGACACCACCGCCAAGAAGGCCACTACTGCCGCTAAAAAGGCAACAAGTGCAAAGCCTGCGGCCAAGAAGCCTGCTGTGAAAAAACCGGCCGCCAGCAAGGCCAAGCCTGCCGCCGCCAAAAAGCCTGCAGCAAAGAAACCGGTAGCAGCCAAAGCCGCCAAGCCGGCGGACAAGTCTGACCTGACTCGCGTCAAGGGTATTGGCCCGGCAACGGCGAAGAAAATGAAAGATGCCGGTATTACATCCATCGACCAGATCGCCAACCCGAGCGATGCCGATAAACAGAAACTGGAAGCCTTCAAGAGCATCAAAGGGTTCAGTGAGCTGTCTGCTGAAGCCAAGAAAGTCATCTGATGCAAACACCCGATCAACCTGTATTACGGGACATCGTCCTGGTAGGTGGCGGGCACAGCCACGTCGGGGTCCTCAAGCGATTCGCCATGAATCCGGTCCCCGGCGTTCGGCTCACGCTCATATGCCGTGATACCCACACCCCCTACTCCGGCATGCTTCCCGGTTATGTGGCGGGGCATTACAGCTATGACGATGTGCATATTGATCTGAGCCGACTGGCAGAGTACGCCGGTGCCCGGTTCTACCGTGCGGAAGTGTCTGGCATTGACCGTGCGGCAAAACGGGTGATCTGCAAAGGCCGCCCGAATGTTCCCTACGATATCCTTTCGATCAACATCGGTTCCTCTCCCCGGGTTTCCGAGGTAAACGGTGCTGCGGAACATGCGGTACCGGTGAAACCCATCACCGGGTTCAACAACCGATGGCTATCGCTGCTGTCACGCATCGAGAACCACGATGGACCCATGACCATCGCCGTGGTGGGTGCCGGTGCCGGCGGCGTGGAGCTCACTCTGGCCATGCAGTTCCGCTTGCGCAATGAACTGTCTAACCGGGGCAAAGACCCGGACCAGCTGCACTTTCATCTGTTCGATGCCGCAAACGAGATTCTGCCCACCCATAATGCCAAGGTTCGCGCGGTTTTCCGGGACAAACTGGTTCGCCGAGGCGTAAAGCTGCATCTGGGCGATGCTGTTTCCCGGGTAGACGCAGGGCTACTGGCCACCGAATCCGGCCAGACACTGCAAACCGACGAAGTGCTTTGGGTTACCCGGGCCGGTGGCCCGGCCTGGCTGGAATCGACTGGCCTGAAACTGGATGACGGCCTGTTTATCCGGGCCCGGGACACCCTGCAGACCGAGAACGACGACCACATTTTTGTGGCCGGCGACATCGCCAACGTGGTGAACCACCCCCGTGAAAAAGCCGGAGTGTTTGCCGTGCGCCAGGGGCGGCCTTTGGCGGACAACCTCAAGCGGATGGCCCTGGGCAAACCACCCAGACCGTTCAATCCCCAGAAAACCTGGCTGGCGTTGATCAGCACCGGTGACCAGTTCGCCGTCGCTTCCAAAGGCAATTACGGGTTTTCGGGCGCCTGGGTTTGGCGCTGGAAAGACTGGATTGACCGCCGGTTCATGAAGAAATTCACTGACCTGCCGGCCATGGAAGACAGCGCAAGATTACCAGACACCTCGGCCGCCCAGAATCCCGAAGAAGCCTCCCAGGCCATATCGGCCGTTGCCATGCGTTGCGGCGGTTGTGGCGCCAAGGTTGGTAGCACAGTGCTGTCCAGGGCGCTGGGCGAGCTGCGCCCGATTGAGCGCGACGACATCCTCATTGGCCTGCACGCTCCGGATGATGCCGCGGTGTTGAAAGTGCCACCGGGTAAGGCCGTGGTCCACACCGTGGACTTCTTCCGGGCGTTCATTGATGACCCTTACATCTTCGGAAAGGTAGCCGCTAATCACAGCTTGGGTGATGTATTTGCCATGGGCGCGGAAGCCCAGAGCGCTACAGCGGTGGCGACTGTCCCTTATGGTATCGAGTCAAAAGTGGAAGATACCGTGTTCCAGATGATGTCGGGTGCGGTGGAAGTCCTGAATGAGGCTGGTTGTGCATTGGTCGGCGGCCATACCGGCGAAGGTAAGGAGCTTGCGCTCGGGTTCGCCGTCAATGGCTTGATCGATCCGGACAAAGTCATGAGCAAGGGCGGCCTTCGAGCCGGTGATGTATTGCTGCTGACCAAACCCATTGGTACCGGAACCCTGTTCGCAGCCCATGCCCGCCTGGCGGCCAAGGGCCGCTGGATTGATGCCGCGCTGGCCTCCATGGTCCAGTCCAATAAAGCCGCTGCTGAGTGCTTGCTGCGCCACGGGGCCCGGGCCTGCACCGATGTCACCGGTTTTGGCCTGCTGGGGCACCTGGTGGAAATGACCAGGCCTTCCGGTGTCGATGCCGAGCTGGACCTGACCGCTATCCCCATTCTGCCTGGTGCGGAAGAAACCGTGGCGGCCGGGATTTTGAGCTCGCTGCAGCCGGCGAACGTAAGGCTGCGCCGGGGTATCCGGGACCAGGGCAACTGGGTTAACCACCCCCGGTATCCCCTGATCTTTGACCCGCAAACCGCTGGAGGACTTCTGGCCAGCGTGCCCGCAGCCGTGGCGGAAGCTTGTGTCAGGGAACTCAAGGCCCTGGGCTACCCCCACACCGCGATTATCGGCCGGGTACTCGCTCAGGATGAAAACGGCCCGATAGAACCCATTACCCTGCGGGATTAACCGCAGCGAGCGCCAGCGCCACGGCCTGTTCCAGGCTCTGGCGTTCGCGCTCCGGGGTAAAGGTTTTTGCCAGCTCATTCACGCAGGCGGCCAGTTGTGCCAGAAATTCCGGTTCAGTTTCGGCCTTGCGCATCAGCCGGGCCAGCGCGGCCTCATCCTTGACCGGATAATACCCAGGGTAGTGCTCACCCAGCAGGCCACGGTTACCCGGAATATCAGAAGCCAGAATGGGCAACCCTGCCCTGCAGGCTTCAGACACCACATTGGCCCCGCCCTCCATCACAGAACTGATCACCATCAGGCTGCTCACGGCCATCAGATTTTCCAGCTTCGCTTTATCCAGTTCTCCCAGCCAGTGGAAACGAGGGTTATCCTTGCTTTCGCTCAATGCCCGTTCCCGCCACTCATCGTTGTGCGGCTTTCCGGCACAGGACACAACGATGGCAGACTCCTCCGGTAATAGCCGGCTGGCCCAAGCGGCACGCAGGGAATCCTTCTCATCCCTCAGGTGACCGATCACGCAGATATTGAACTGACCCGGCTCTGGCCGGGATCCGCCGCGCACCGCCGGCTTGGCGGCGGACTGCCGCAAGGTAAGCAGCTTGTGCCGGAAGGTTTCAGGAATGTCCTGGGCAACAAGATCATGCAAGCCAATCAGTACCGATGCCGCTGCCATAGAGGCATGGGTTGGTTCCGGGTATTCGTACTGGTGGTGATAGATGTCGGTGCCGGTCAGGGCGACGATCAGTGGCTTTTCAGGCCATTCGGTGTGGAACTGTTGGATCGCGCCGGCACTTCGCCAGGCATGAAGGGCTATCAGCAGGTCTGTTGGCTCTCCATCATAACCTGTAACCACCGTTACCTGATGGCCAGCCTGCTCCAGCAACTGCTGCCATCGCACGGCGGTTGCGCGGTTCCCCGCTTTTGAGTCCGGCCCCGCCGGGGTAAGAATGCTAATATTCATAGGCCTGCCAGGAAGATTTTGCACAATTCTGTCGCTCTGAATGCTCCAGGTAAAGACTTCTACCGTATATCGGTTCAGACTTGACGGTAATCACGTTATCCTCTGCAGGTCGCAATCCCCAGCAACATCATCACCCTCTTTGTAGAAGGAAAGATTATGATCACCAAGCAAATACGGAAATGGCTTGTTTCCGGTTTCCTGATCCTGCTTGCCTCCGGCACTGTGTCTGCACAAACGTTTGTCTTTACCGCGATTCCCGATGAGGACGAAACCAAACTCGTAGAGCGCTTCCGCGGCATTGCGGATTACCTGTCTGAGCAACTGGAGGTAGATGTACGCTATATTCCGGTTAAGTCCTACGCCGCCGCCATTTCTGCATTCCGCAACAACCAGGTACAACTGGCCTGGTTTGGCGGGTTGTCGGGTGTTCAGGCCCGTGCATTGGTTCCCGGCTCAGAAGCACTCGCCCAGGGCGTTGAAGACCAGGCGTTTTACAACTACTTCATCGCCCACAAGAGTACCGGTCTTGAGCGCAGTGACGAATTGCCCGAGGGCGTTCGCGGCAAAACATTCACGTTTGGCTCCAAGGGTTCGACTTCCGGCCGCCTGATTCCCGAGTACCATATCCGCCAGCGTTTCGGCGAAGCGCCGGAATCGGTGTTCAGCCGTGTTGGTTACAGCGGTAACCACACCCGTACATTAAGGTTGGTCGAATCCGGCACCTATGAAGTCGGCGCTCTCAACTACAAGGTTTGGGAAAAGGAACTGGAAGACGGCAACATCAATACAGACGATGTCCGGATTATCTGGAAGACCCCGGGCTTCCCCAACTACCAGTGGACCATCCGTGGCGACGTTGATGCCCGATTTGGTGAAGGCTTCAAGGACAGGGTTCGTCAGGCCCTGCTTGATCTGGACGACCCCGCGCTGCTGGAGAGCTTTCCCCGTGAAGGCTTTGTTCCTGCTTCCAACGATGATTACGAGCCCATTCGCAGCGTTGCCAAAGACATTGGAATCATCGATTGATGTCAGGCTTTTCATTTGATCAGCTAAAGGCAAGTTTTGGAGACAAGCGGGTGATAGGCCCGCTGTCTCTGAAGGTAAACGATGGTGAGCATGTGGCCCTGGTGGGTAAGAGCGGTGCCGGTAAGTCCACGCTGATCAAACTGCTGTATGAACGCTTGACCCGCGACGCCTCGCTGGTCCCCCAGGGGCTTGGTCTGGTCAACGCACTACCGGTGTTTCACAACGTGTTTATGGGCCAGCTGGACCAGCACCCCCTGTGGTACAACACCCTTACCCTGCTCCGGCCGTTCCGCAAGGACCGCGCCGTCATCAGCGACCTGCTGAATCAACTTGGCATTGCTGAAAAGCAATGGTCACCCACGGCCTCGCTGTCTGGTGGCCAGCGCCAGCGGGTTGCCATTGCCAGGGCTCTGTACAGGCATGCTCCGATACTGCTCGCCGATGAGCCCATCTCTGCCCTGGACGGCCCTATGGCGCATCTGGTTATGAGTGCGTTGACAGAGCGCTTCCATACCAGCGTGATTGCACTCCACGATGTGGATATGGCCCTTGCCTACTGTAACCGGATCGTGGGTATTCAGGATGGCCAGGTGGCACTGGACCAACCGGCCAGCAAACTGAACGCGTCTGATATCATGACGCTTTACTGACAGGCAGCGCCGGCACCCCATGTTCTCCTATCCCACCGTTCGCGCCAGCTTTCTGTTTCTTGCCATCGCCGTGGCAGGCCTGCTGGTGGCCGACATTGCCATTACCACCGCCAACCCCTGGCGGGATCTGGGGCAATTCTTTCTGGGAGTGGTTACCCCCAATTTCTTCAGTACCGAAGGTCTGTTAACCGCTCTGCTACGCACGGTTGCCTTTGGTTTTGTGGGCGTCACCCTTGGCAGTTTCTTCGGCTTCCTGCTGGCGCTGTTGTATCGTTTCATGCCGGTACGGATTTTCTGTGCGTTCATCCGTGCAATCCATGAACTGTTCTGGGCGCTGATCTTCCTTCAGTTCTTTGGCTTTCACCCGCTGACCGGTGTATTGGCGATTGCCATCCCCTACGCCGGCATCTTTGCCAAGGTGTATTCAGAAATTCTGGATGAATCAGACCCGGAACCGGCGCAACTTCTGCCTAAAGGCACCCACGCCATTGCCGCCTTCCTGTACGCCCGGATACCGGACTGCTGGGTTCAACTGCGCACCTACACCGCCTACCGCCTTGAATGCGGTTTGCGGTCCTCCGCTATCCTCGGTTTTGTTGGCCTGCCTACACTCGGTTTCTATCTGGAGTCGTCGTTCTCCCAGGGAATGTATTCCGACGCCGGAGCGATGCTTATTCTGTTTTACGTGCTAATTGCCACCATGCCGCTCTGGGTACGGCCCAAGGCACTGCCTGTCTACATACTGGCCGCACCGTTCTTTCTGGGAGAGGGCTTTCCGATTGTCTGGGGTAACGTTGAGCGTTTCTTTACCGAAGACATTGTGCCGGCGCCGTTACGCAATGGTGAAGGCCTGGCGGCTTTCTCCAGCTGGCTTGGCGATGTGATGATCAGCGAGGCCCTGCCTGGAATATGGAACACGGTAGTGCTCACCCAGATCGCGTTGGTGGCCACGGGGATATTGTCGCTACTGGCATTCCCGCTGATCTCGAAACACTTTGGCGGGCCGGTGCGCCGCACCTCCGGCCACGTGTTTCTGGTGATTGCCCGTTCCACCCCGGAATACATCCTGGCGTACATTCTGCTGCAACTGTGGGGACCATCCATGCTGCCGGCAGTGGTGGCCCTGGCACTGCATAACGGCGGCATCATCGGGCATCTGATTGGCCGCCAGACCAACACCATTCACCTGCGCCCGGACGCCCCACAGGGTTTCGCCCGCTACAGCTGGGAATTGGTGCCCCGGATTTATCGATCGTTCCTGGCGTTTCTGTTCTACCGGTGGGAAATCATCATGCGGGAAACCGCGATTCTGGGCATTCTGGGCATCTACACCCTGGGATTCTATGTGGATTCCGCCATCCAGAACATTCAGTTTGACCGCGCCATGATCCTGATACTGATCACGGCCTTGCTGAACATTGGCGTCGATATCCTCGGCCGTTACATACGTCGCAAACTGGCACTGCAAACCATGCCCACCTGCTAAGGCGCTGGGATGCCGTTCACAATTTCAGAGTAAGCCACGAGCTTTTATCCGTTCTGCTGGCCAGTTGGCTCGCCATTCAGTTACACACTGTTACAATTATCAGCATCAGCAGTTAACCGAATGTTTGAAAGGCAGGCACACCCATGATGGTCAATGGACTGGTCGTTATTACCCAAGTTGGGCTCGTGATTTTGATGGCTTTGCTGGGATTGCGAATGTTCTCGCTCATTCGACAGGAATCCACGGTTCAGGGTGGCGTTATTGCCAATGGCGGCGGCATTGACGGTGCACGGTTTACTCAATCGCCCGCCCCGGAACACCCTGCCCGGCCGAAGTCAGAATCAACATCGGTGGTGTCTTCCGACAAAATGGAACTGTTTACAAAGTTGCATATCCTGGCCGCCCTGCAGGAGCGTGACTGCCGGGTCAAAGGACTTGCGCTGACAGAGGCTCCAGAGGTGGTGCACGCCTACACGGCCGCCTGGCTGTACGGTGCCGCCTGCGCCCTTAGCCCACGTGCCAATCGCCATAACGACGCCCTTGCAGGGCTGGTTGCCAGAATCGTGCATCGGAAAACCGGGATCCGCCAGCCGGCGGCCATCCAGGCCATCGCCACCCTTACCTCGAGCAGCGAACGACTGGCCTGTTATCGTGCAGGGTTGGAAGGCGCGGAATTCTGGGCGGAGCATCAGTTCGTGCCACCGGCATTCAGCCTCTATGAAGTCGTAACCGGCAACGCCTTTATTTGACCGTTGCCAATTCCCATTCAGTGCCGAGGGCAATGACCTGCCGGCCGGTATCATCTTCTTCGGGAGTGCCGCTGACACTGGGCTTGGTGAATGTGCCGTCGTCAGTGTAGGTCATCGACTGCACGTCTACTGAGCGCACAAGCCAGGTTTTACCGTTAGCGGTTACCCGGGCTCGATGAGACAGGCCAAAAACAAACCGGCAGTAATCCAGTTTGAGCTGCAACAGATCCTGCTCGGCTTTCGTAATCTTGCGCAGCAGAACCTTCTGAACACTTTCCCCGTAATCCATCACTTTTTCCTGAAAACCACTGTAATTTTGCAGGATTTAACTATTTTTGCGCTTTGAACACCAGTGTCCAGGGCACATTTTCCAATCTTTCCTGACCATCCTGAAGCTCGATTCGCCAGATCATGTCGGCGCCGGTAGTGCAGAACGGTGCGGTAAACCTCGCCTGGTACTCGAGCGGAGCTTCCCGTACCAGCGGAACCGGATACTCCCCCATGTACATCGATTGGCCTTTAAGGACAGCCAGAAAGCGGTCAGGCGCCTTCGGAACGGAAACCTGAAGAACATATTCCATGCCCTGGGCGCCCTCCTCTAACTCCTGCAACCTCAGTCGCCATTTGCCATCCTGGGTGGTCCAGCTACAGGCACCAGCCAGAAGATCGCACTCGGGATGGTTAGCGGTGTCACCCGTTGTATCGAGCAGGCGCGAACCGAACAGTGTAAGAACAATTGCTCCCACCACTAAACCTACGATCACGATGGCTCGTACCATTCTCCGCCCCCAGCTGTCCCAAAGTGGGCATTATGGGGATAAATCCCGACATAGCAAAGGTTTCTAAACTGCTGCCAGCATGAGAAAATGTCGGGCTTTCTGGTCTGAGTCACTCAAAAAAACAGGACACGCCCGTGCAACCGGACATTTCCGTAAAGCACCTGAACAAGATCTACGGCGACGGTTTTCAAGCCCTGAAAGACGTCAATCTGGAAATCTACCCCGGTGAGATTTTTGCCTTGCTTGGCCCCAATGGTGCCGGCAAAACCACCCTGATCTCCATCATCTGCGGCATCGTCAATAAAGGCGACGGCGAAGTACAAGCCGCCGGCCACGATATCGTGAAAGACTACCGCAAAGCCCGGGAGGCCATTGGCCTGGTCCCCCAGGAGCTGAATACCGATTCCTTTGAGACGGTCTGGCATGCGGTGTCGTTCAGCCGTGGGCTGTTTGGCAAACCACCCAAGCCGGCCCACATCGAAAAGGTCTTGAAAGATCTTTCACTCTGGGACAAACGCAACAACCGCATCATGTCTCTTTCTGGCGGCATGAAGCGACGGGTGATGATTGCCAAGGCATTGTCTCACGAGCCTCGTATCCTGTTCCTGGACGAGCCCACAGCCGGGGTGGATGTGGAACTGCGCCGGGATATGTGGGAAATGGTGCGCAAACTTCGTGAGAACGGCACCACCATCATTCTGACCACCCACTACATCGAAGAAGCCGAAGAAATGGCGGACCGCATTGGGGTGATACGCCAGGGAGAGATCATCCTGGTGGAAGACAAGGATCGCCTGATGTCCAAGCTCGGAAAGAAAGAGCTGCGCCTGCATCTGCAGAACAAGCTCGAAAAAATTCCCGGCGAGCTTACCCTGGAACCGGTAGAACTGTCAGACGACGGCTACCAGTTGATCTATACCTTCGACGCCCAGCAACAACAGGCCGGCGTTGCCCGCCTGCTCCGCACCCTTGGGGATCTGGGTATTGAATACCGGGATCTGCAAACCCGGGAAAGCTCGCTGGAAGAAATATTTGTTGGCCTGGTGCACGAATAGCCGCCGGTACGAATGGAGAGCGTAATGAATCTGTACGGTGTAAAAGCAATCTACAAGTTCGAGATGGCGCGCATGAAACGCACCGTCATGCAGAGTGTGCTGTCGCCGGTGATCTCCACCTGCCTGTATTTTGTGGTGTTCGGCTCGGCCATCGGCTCTCGCATGGGCGAGATCGGTGGTATTGACTACGGCGCCTACATCATCCCCGGGCTGGTGATGCTGTCGCTGCTGATGCAAAGCATTTCAAACGCCTCCTTCGGTATCTACATGCCCAAGTTCTCCGGCACCATCTACGAGGTGCTGTCTGCGCCGGTCTCCTATTTCGAGATTGTGCTTGGCTACGTGGGCGCCGCAGCCACCAAGGCTGTCATCCTCGGCCTGATCATCCTGGCCACCGCCCGGCTGTTCGTGGATTACTCGGTTCTGCACCCATTCTGGATGCTCTCGTTCCTGGTACTGACGTCCATCACCTTCAGCCTGTTCGGTTTTATCATCGGCATCTGGGCGGACGGTTTTGAGAAGCTGCAGATTGTGCCCATGATGATCGTCACGCCTCTGGTGTTCCTGGGTGGCACCTTCTACTCCATCGACATGCTGCCCGACATCTGGCAAACCATCAGCCTGTTCAACCCGGTGGTGTACCTGATCAGCGGTTTCCGCTGGGCCTTCTATGGCGTGGCAGATGTGCATGTGGCGATCAGCGTGGGCATGACCCTGGTCTTCCTCGCCCTATGCATGATTGCCGTGTGGTGGATCTTCAAAACCGGTTACCGGTTGCGCACATGAACACGTGGCGGATTGCCGCTGTCGTCACGCTGGCGGCAGCAGGCTGGGCGCCGGCAGGGTTGGCCGACGCGCCAGAAACACTTCCCACGGTTGAGGCCTGCTTCCTCTCAAACAGCCAACACCATACAGTGGTGCTTGAGGTGGCCAGTAAGGACAAGCAACGGCAACGGGGACTGATGAACAGGACCGCACTGGCAGACGATGCCGGCATGTTGTTCACTTACCAGACCGAGCGCTCAGCCAATCACGGATTCTGGATGTACCAGACTCTGATCCCCCTGGACATCGCCTATCTGGACAAGCAAGGCGTTATTGTCAGTATCCATACGATGACTCCCTGCCCCTCATCGGATGGCCGTAACTGCCCAACCTATCCATCGGGGGAGCGGTTCTGGAACGCGGTAGAAATGAATGCGGGCTTCTTCGAGGCGCGGGGCATCACTGCGGGCGATCAGCTTGTATGGCCGGCAGAACAGGCCTGCCAGCCATAAAAACAACAGTCTTACTGGTGCTTCCAATTGGGGTCACGCTTCTCAAGAAAGGCTGAGATCCCCTCCTGGGCATCCTCCGTGCAGGCATTGGCTGCCATCACCTCAGCGGTGTATTCGTAGGCGTCTGATAACGGCATTTCCAGTTGGCGATAGAACGCAGATTTGCCAATTTTCAGGGTATGCCCGGACTTACTGGCAATCGTTGCCGCCATTCGATACACCGTCTCATCCAGAACGTCTGCCGCGACCACCCGGTTAACCAGCCCGATGGCTTCCGCCCTGGGCGCATCAATCATCTCCCCGGTCAGCAGCATTTCCATGGCGTGCTTGCGGGAAACGTTTCGGGCCAACGCCACCATTGGCGTGGAACAGAACAAGCCAATATTCACGCCGGGGGTGGCAAACCGGACCCCCTGCTCCGCCACGGCCAGATCACAGCTGGCAACCAACTGGCAACCGGCCGCCGTGGCTACCCCGGCCACCCTGGCAATCACTGGTTGCGGCAGGTTCACGATCTGCTGCATCACCTTGCTACATTGCTGAAACAGTGCCAGTTGGAATTCGTGGCTGTCGAACTGCGAACGCATCTCCCGAAGATCATGCCCCGCGCAGAATACGTGCCCCTCGGCAGCCAGCACCACCACACGGGTTTCGGAATCCTGTTCTATGGCTGTAAAAACATCTGACAATGCCTCCAGCATGGCCATCGACAGACTGTTTCGCCGCTCCGGATGGCTCAGCGTTACGGTGGTGATGCCATTCTCCGTGCGCTGTCGCACCAGATTCCCGGTTGCTTGTGTCATAGCCTGCTCCTCCCACAAAACACGTGCAGGCAGTATCACCAAACCCGGCTTCTGTGTCGAACCGACCTTTGGACGATGGTTGTAAATAGCGCCGGAGCCCTCAGGGTAATAGGAGGTGAACGTAAAAAGGAGCATCTATGTCTCGCAATGCGCTGATCAAGATACTTCTGCTGGCACTGATCTTTGGCGGTGCGATCATGGTATTGATAAAAGATGACCCCAGGGTGCCCACCGGCGATATCAACCAGGTACGCCCGGTAATGCCTGCCCAGGAATCACAGTACCAGGAGCCCGAGGAAAGAGCTGAGCAGGATCAGTGATGAATTGAGTGGCAACTTCCCGCTTTCCTTTTGTTAATCCAAGGAATTTCAAGCCCAGGCACTCCAATTGCTGATGTAGCGGTTTTTTTTGTGTCCGGATTTAAGCAAAGGGAAGACATATAGTGGTGCCCGGAGCCGGAATCGAACCGGCACGGCCTTGCGGCCGAGAGATTTTAAGTCTCTTGTGTCTACCAATTTCACCATCCGGGCATCGGAGGGGAGATTCTTGAAGGGCGGAATTGTATAAGGCCCGATGGCGTAACGCAATTCTGTTCCACTCCCTCAGCCCTGATCGCTCACTTTCCCGCCAACTTGAATCAAACCGGCTTGGTGGCGCGCCCTTTGTAGATGAACCCGGCTATTTTCGGCGCATTGGGCATGTACAGGTTTTCCAGCTCCTGAATCTCAAAGCCGGCGTGGCGAATAAGGTCTGCAATTTGTCGGTTAAGGTGGCAACCACCCGCGAACATTTTCCAGCCCGGGGTTATGCGATGCTGCCATTTTCGGACGGTTTCATGGGGAGCCTCCCCGTGTTCCAGGAACAACAGGTCGCCGCCGGGCTTCAGTACCCGTTTCATCTGCAGCAAAGCCGCATGCCAGTCCGGGATGGTGCAGAGCGTGAACGTCAGCAATACCGTATCCACGGAGTTGTCCTCAAGCGGAATCTTTTCACCGGGCAGGTCCAACCACTCCACCGCGATGGGCGAGCGGTTAAGATTTGGTAATGCTTTGCGCCTCATCCCTTCCGAGGGCTCCAGGCCATAGACCATTTCAACCCGGCTCTGGTCATAAAACTCCAGGTTGATTCCGGAGCCCATACCAACCTCCAGCACTCTGCCGCGGGCCCTCGGTACGATCTGGCTACGCAGTTTCATCACCTGCCCCATGGAACATGCCGTGTCGATAATGTGAGGTAACACTCTATCCTCGTAAAAGCTCATGCGGCTCACCATAATTGTTTTTGATCAAGGGGTGCGACAAACTGCCCTATCCATTATTGCTACAATTTGCGTAGCATCGTAATGAACTGCCGGTAATAACAATAGACAAGATGAGCCAAGGCAGCGGCTGAACGGGCGCGCTGACCCGTTTTTTTGACTATGTTTGAGTTACCGGAGGTACTATGGAACTCGATCCTCTCATCCTATCGCGAATCCAGTTCGCGTTTGTCGTGTCATTTCACGCCATTTTCCCGGTGTTTTCCATCGGTCTGGCGTCTTTCATAGCTGTCCTCGAAGGCCTGGCGTTCAAAACCGGCAATCCACTATGGGAAAAGCTGTCCGCATTCTGGACCAAGGTGTTTGCCGTGGTATTCGGGATGGGGGTGGTATCAGGCATCGTGATGTCGTTTCAGTTCGGTACCAATTGGAGCAACTTCTCCCAGGCCTCAGCCAACTTCCTCGGCCCCATGCTTAGCTATGAGGTGATCACGGCGTTTTTCCTGGAGGCCGCATTTCTGGGTGTGCTGCTTTTCGGTCGTCATAAGGTGCCGGCGGGCGTTCACCTGTTCGCAGCCATTATGGTGGCGGTTGGCACCTTTATTTCGTCGTTCTGGATTTTGTCTGCCAACAGTTGGATGCACACACCCGCGGGTGTGGAATTGAGAGACGGCGTATTCCATGTAACGTCCTGGTCTCAGGCCATATTCAATCCCTCTTTCCCCTATCGGTTCGCCCACATGGTTGTGGCGTCGTTCCTGACTGGTGGCTTTGTGGTAGCTGGCGTCAGCGCCTGGTACCTGCTTCGTGGGCGAGAGGTGGAAGCAAACCGCAAGGCCTTGTCTATGTGCCTGTGGATGTTGTTGTTCCTGGCCCCGACTCAGGCGGTGATTGGTGATCTTCATGGTTTGAATACCATGGAGCATCAACCGGTCAAAGTCGCAGCCATGGAAGGTAATTGGGAAACCTCTCGAAACGTGCCGCTGCTGCTGTTTGCTATTCCCGACCAGGAAAACCAGACCAACCGGTTCGAGATTGGTATTCCTAACCTGGCCAGCTTTATCCTGACCCACGAATGGGATGGTGAGGTGCCTGGCCTGAACGAGGTTGCGGTAGAAGAGCAGCCGCCAGTGGGTGTCGTGTTCTGGTCTTTCCGGGTGATGGTTGGCCTGGGACTGTTGATGATTGCCTTTGCCCTCGCTGGTCTGTTGCTCAGACGCAATGGCGCCTATTACCAGAAGCGCTGGTTCCTTCAGGGTTTGCGGTTCATGAGTATCACCCCGTTTATTGCGGTGATTGCAGGATGGTTTGTGACTGAGATAGGCCGTTCGCCCTGGTTGGTGTATGGCATGATGAACCAGGCCGAGGCACTGACACCGTCGCTTACCGGGGGCATGGCTCTGTTCACCCTGATTGGCTATGTTGTTGTGTATGGACTTGTCTTTAGCGCAGGCGTCTACTACCTGCTACGTGTGCTCTATGTGGGCCTCGAAGACGAGGATGAAGGCGAGCACGAATCTGACCGCCCTGCTCGGCCTTTGTCTGCCGCCCATGTACCGTTTGAAATTGAACATGGCCAAGGTGATGTTAGCCACGCCAAACCTGCCAACGAGGGAGGTCACTGATCATGGAACTGTTCAATCTGTCTTTGATCTGGGCATTCATTATTGGCTTCGGCGTGATCATGTATGTGTTGATGGATGGTTTCGATCTGGGTGTGGGCATCCTGTTCCCCTTCGCCCCAACGGAGACCGACCGAGACACCATGATGAATACCGTGGCTCCGGTATGGGATGGCAACGAAACCTGGCTGGTGCTTGGTGGCGCCGGCTTGTTAGCCGCCTTCCCGCTGGTATATTCCATCATCCTGCCTGCGCTCTATATTGGCGTATTTCTGATGCTTGCCGGATTGATTTTCCGGGGTGTAGCCTTCGAGTTTCGGTTTAAGGCCCGGACCTCCCGCTATCTCTGGAACTGGGCCTTTGCCGGCGGCTCCACCATCGCTGCTTTTGCTCAGGGTGCTGTGGTTGGCGCCTATATCCAGGGCTTTGAAACTACCAACGGTGCCTACTCTGGTGGCGCTCTTGACTGGCTGACACCCTTTACGGTGTTGACCGGTCTTGGCCTGCTTGCCGGTTATGCCTTACTGGGCTCCACCTGGTTGATCATGAAGACGGAAGGCCGGTTGCAGGAGTGGGCATACCGTATTACTACACCTCTGCTGATCGCGGTGCTGGTGATCTTCGCCATCATCAGCGTATGGACCCCGTTCGTGGATGACATGGTCCGTGAGCGCTGGTTTGATCACATCACAATGATCTGGGTTTTGCCGGCACTGACCCTGCTATGTGCGTTCCAGATCTGGCGCTCGGTTCGCAATCGCTTCGAGGGCATGCCCTTTGTGGCGACCATGGGGTTGTTCATCACTACTTACCTGGGTCTGATTGTCAGCCGCTGGCCCTATGTGGTTCCGCCGGAGTACACCCTGTGGGATGCCGCCTCTGCCTATGAATCGCAGCTGTTCCTGCTGCTCGGGCTGCTCTTTGTCATCCCCATCGTGCTGACCTACACCGCCTGGACCTACTGGGTATTCCGGGGCAAGGTCCGTGCTGGTGAGGGGTACCACTGAGTGGCGGAACCGGTCCAGGCTGAGAGTCGCCAATGGCTTGCCGGGCTCGCCCGGAAAAACCAGCGGTGGATTCGCGCCACGGTCGTGGCCGGGGTGCTGGTCGGGCTGGCAACCATCGTTCAGATGGCTCTGCTGGCTTGGCTGGTGCATCAAATCGTCATTGACGGCCAGACTGCGTCTACTCTCGCACCCTGGTTCGTCGCCCTGGTGGCCACACTGCTGGTTCGCACGTTGGGCCAGGGTTTCCAGACACAATTTGCGGCGCGCTGCAGCGAACAGGTGCGGCGCGATGCCCGACGGCAAATTCACCGCCACTGGCGGGATACCGGCCCGGTAGCGCTCGCCGACAGCTCAGCCGGCACTCTGGCCCGGGAATGGCTTGACCATGTGGAAGCATTGCATGGTTATTTCGCCCGCTTCCTACCGCAAATGTCGTTGTCGGTGATTGTGCCACTGGCCATTCTGGTTATAGTGTCCTGGCTGGACTGGCTTGCGGGCATTTTTCTCCTGCTGTCCGCGCCGCTGATCCCGATTTTCATGGCACTGGTGGGAATGGGTGCTGAGAAGGTCAACCAGCAGCATTTCGAGACCATCAGCCGGTTGTCCGGCCAGTTTCTGGACAAAGTTCGAGGCCTCACAACCCTGCAATTGTTTCGTCAGACGGAGGATGCTTCCCGCACCCTGCACCAGCGGTCTGACCAATACCGCAAGATCACCATGAAAACCCTCAAGGTGGCCTTTCTGTCTTCCGCTGTACTGGAGTTTTTTGCCTCCGTCGCCATTGCCGTTATTGCCATCTACATTGGTTTTGGTTTGCTGGGCTACATCACTTATGGGCCCAGCGCAGACCTCACACTCTTTTCCGGTTTGTTGATTCTGTTGCTGGCGCCGGAATTCTTCCAGCCGCTGCGCACGCTGTCGCAACACTACCACGACCGGGCCGCCGCTCTTGGTGCCGGCGCTGAAATCCTTGCTCGACTGGCAACCCCCGTTGGCGGGGAGCCTGCATCCAATACGTCCGCATCATTGCCGGATCATGGTCTTAGCCTGGACAACGTCACCCTCAGCTACCAGGGCGGCACGCCGGTATTCACTAATCTTGACCTGACCATTGAACGCGGAAAGGCGGTTGCGCTGACCGGGCCCTCCGGAGGCGGCAAATCCTCTTTGTTGCACTTGATGGCGGGGTTTATCCAGCCGGATAGCGGGGCCATCAGTGTGTTCGGCCAGGCGGCCGGCCAGTCCCCGTTTGGCTGGCTTGGCCAACGCGGGTTCTGGATACAGGGATCCTGGGCAGACAACCTCCGCCTGACCAGTCCGGAGGCATCCGACATTGCCATTGAGAACGCGCTGCGCCTGGTGGGCCTGGGTAGTGTGCTTGAAAGCCGGGACCAGCTTATTCACAGTTTGATCGGGGAAGATGGCCAGGGATTGTCCGGCGGACAGGCTCGCAGGCTGAGTCTGGCACGTATTTTCCTGGCGAATTATGACCTGATCCTGCTGGATGAACCCACCGCCGGGCTGGACGCGACCAGCGAGATTCTGGTTCTGGAAGCGCTTCACAAACTGGCGGAAGCGGGCAAAACGCTGGTTTTCTCAACGCATCACCAGGCCCTGCTGACCCTCGCGGACCAGGTGCTGATTGTCAGTGACGGGGAGGTTCGCCATGCATGAACTCAAGCCCTGGCTGGACCTGATTCTTCAGCGGCGCGGCCGCCTGGTGGTTGGAGCCCTGTTGTTGCTGGCTACCCTGCTCTCCGGTATCGGGTTATTGGCGTTGTCGGGCTGGTTCCTGACCGAGACCGCACTGGTGGGGCTGCTGCTGGCCGCTGGCACACAAGCCTACATCAACCTGTACGTTCCGGGCGGCGGCATCCGTTTTTTCGCGGTGTCCCGCACGGTCTCTCGCTATCTGGAACGGGTGTACAACCACAACACGGTACTGCAGTTGCTAACCGATATTCGTGTTGCCCTGTTTAACCGAATGGCCGAAGCCGGACACCGTGACCGGGGCCAGAAATCTGGCGCCCAATGGCTATCCAGGCTTACCGCAGACGTGGATGCTCTGGATACCCTGTACCTTCGGGTGATCGCGCCCACGTCCCTGGCCGGGGTCGTCAGCGTGTTGCTGGTGCTCTCAGCATGGCTGCTGTTCTCGGGCTCATTGGCGCTGATACTGCTAGTACTGTTGGCGGTGGCTATCTTGCTTTCGAGCTGGCGAGTGTTCGCCGGTACACAATACTTATCGGGTCAGCTAAGTGACCAGCAAGAGCAGCTCCGCGGCGATGTTATTGAGCACCTGGAAGGCTTTGCCGAGCTCACTGCGGCCGGGCGCACGGGCAAACACTCCGGCCGGTTGATGAGGCAAGCGCTGGCAATGTCCAGAACCCAGGCGCGCGTGGATAGCCGTGCCGGATGGCACCAGGCAGCCACACAGTTACTCGTGAATCTGGCGGTTGTGGTGACACTGTGGGTTGGTATTACCCTGTTTAACCAGGGATCGGTAACCGGCCCCGTGCTGGTTCTGCTACCCATCGCCCTGATGGGGCTGCTGGAAGTCTATGCCATGCTGCCGGATGCCTTCGCCAAACTGGGCGCCACCCTGTCTGCAGCCAGGCGCCTGAACCAGGAGGTGCAGCCCGCTCCGGGAACCGAGTATTCTTCAGCGTTTGACAGGCAGCCAGCAGAAGCCACCGCCAATGTACTGGAAGCACGGGATCTCTCGGTTGGCCACCCAGGGCTGCCACCGGTTCTGACCCATTTCAGCCTCAAGGTTGGGGCAGGAGAACGACTCGGAATTATTGGCGCCTCCGGCTCCGGTAAATCCACCCTGGCGGATACCTTCGCCGGCGTGATTCCGCCCCGGCAAGGGAAGCTCGCCGCCCTGCCCTGCGCCTATCTCACACAGGCGACGGTGGTGTTCGAGGACACGGTTAAAGCCAACCTGTTATTGGGCAACCCCAAGGCCACCGATGGCGAACTCTGGCGTGTTCTGGAACTGGTAGAGCTGGCAGACAGGTTTGCCCGTGAAGCCGAAGGTTTATCCACCTGGCTGGGAAGTGCCGGTAACCGGCTGTCTGGTGGTGAAGCAAGGCGGTTGGTGCTGGCGAGGGTATTGCTGAGCACGGCACCCCTGGTGATTCTGGATGAGCCCTTTACTGGCGTGGATACAGACACCAGGGGGCGGATAGCGCCCCAGATCAATCGATGGCTGGAAGATCGAGCGGTTATCTGCCTGGGGCATGGACCGGAGGCGCTATTGCCCTCCTCCGGCCATACCCTGCATCTGAATTGACCCTCAGCGGGTTTCTAACACGTCGAAAGTCAGGCCAGCTTTGCTGGTCAGGCGGTCCAGCAGTTTGCCATCCAGCATGGAAGCCGGCGTCCAGAAACCGCCCTGGTCATCGTCTGACAAATCAAACGCCAGGCACAGGCCTGCCTCGCCCAGCATTTTGGCCGTGGAACCGTAACCCGGATCCCGGTCGCCCGTGACTTTGGTGATGATGGTCTTGCCGTCTGTGGTACGCCCCACAAAACGCAGATCATAGAAGCCGTTCTCCTGGTCTTCCGGGCTTGGGCCCTCACCGGGCTTGGGTACCAGCTTCTCAACCACCCAACGGGTTGGCTTGATGGCGGAAGCGGTAAAGAATGCGCCAAGTGCGGCGGTGATGCCGTAAGCGGTCAGGCGGCCTTTGGCGCCCTTTCCGGTCATCATGGCTTCGTCGTAGGTGAATTCCTGACCGTAACGCGCATTCTGAAGCGCGTTTGAACGGTGAACCACGCGGGTGTTGATGGCACCCATTACAAACGGCGCCAGCCACACGTCAAAGTCTTTGTCGTACTCTGCGGTTTTCAGGCTGGGCTGGCGTACCTTGGAGCGGTGGCCCTCCGGGCAGATCGAGAAGGGATTGGCCAGCTCCTTACGCAGTTTCGGATCGGCGCCGGCTTCTTTGGCCACGTTAATCATGGATGCCACGGTGCCGCCTGACAAACCGCCCTTGGCGACCTTCACCCGCATGCGCACATCCTGGCAGGTTTTGCCGAAGGCTTTCTCAGCCTGCTGCTGCAGGAACCAGACGCCCATATCAGACGGGATTGAGTCGAAACCGCAGCAATGGACAATGCGAGCACCGGTTTTCCTGGCCTGGGCTTCATAGCCCTCGACCATCCGACGAATCCACTGCACCTCGCCGGTCAGGTCGCAATAATCGGTGCCAGTGTCCACGCAGGCCTTGATCAGCGGTTCGCCATACAACGCGTATGGGCCAACGGTGGAGATCACCACGCGGCTCTGTCGGCACATGCCCGCCAGTGCGGCATCGTCGGCCGCGTCTGCCACCAGAACCGGCAAGTCCGCAGCCTGAGCACCCAGTTCGGCTTTGAGGGCATTCAGCTTGCCCTCTGAACGGCCAGCGATCGCCCACTTCACCTTGCCGGACGCGCCATAGTTCTCTACCAGGTATCGGGTCAGAATCTGGCCCACAAAGCTGGTGGCACCAAATACCACCAGATCATAGTCTGCCTGCTTGGAATTCGTCATTACATGTCCTTTTTGGTTTGCGTGTACGAATATCTCTGATCGATCAGGATTGGCGAGACACTTTTGCTGCCATCAGCACCATAAATACGGCCACTCCCAGCCCCCAGAAGCCGTTAAGAATGAGACCACCTACCCAAGTCTGGGCTGATACTGCCAAACCCTTCATCGGAAAGACAACCAGCATCGCGACGGCGGTTGGGCCGACGGCACCCAGTATCACATGGCCGAGCCAGTACAACGCTCCTTTCAGGCGGCCGGCGATGGCCCATATCGCGAAACCCCATAACCCGCCAAAGAATGCCAGTGAGATCACCGATGGTACCCCCAATGGCGGTACGGGAGTAAGGTTAAATGGCGCAGCGGGTACGACACCCGCCAGGTAAAACACGGCAAATAGCCCCTGATGGAAAATCAGTGTTGCCAGAAAGCCCGCAACAAACGCCTTTATCCAGACCATAATGGATTCCTTTCAAGTTTCATTGAATTGATGGTAACAGGTTTAAAACCGGCACGACTTTCCCGGATACACCATGACAGGCGTCCGGCCGGCCAATCGTTTGTCATACAGCTTGTTGCACACTGTGGCGCATAATGACACAAGTGTGGAGGCATCCCTTGATCATCTTTTTGACCATCACAAGCCTGATATTGCTGGCCATCAGCGGTTTACTGCTTTGGCAACTGCTTGAACAGCGCAAAATGATCAATAACATGCTGGAAAACGAGGATATCAGTGATATCCATCGCGAACCGGAACTGGTGCTTACGTTGAGGGTGCTGGATCCGATTGCCCTGGCAAAGCGCGAATCCCGAACCGGCCGGGCTCTGGCAGACAAACTGCCGGTTATGACCCGAAAAATGGTCTATCAGGAAGTCATGAAAGAACTGGAAAGCGAGCTGTTTGAGCGGGATATTGACGTTGAAATGCACATTGAGTATCGCTGAGGAGCACGGCTATGGTCTCTCAGGTTCTGATCATCATTTGCCTCGCCGGCACTGCAACGCTTCTTTTTTCAGGGTTCCGTCTGTCGAACCAAACCCGAAAACGGTTACTGATTCTCAATGCCCATCGAATTGCGGCCCGTAGCGCCATCCAGAAGAGCAGGATGGACCTGGCGGAAGTGCGCAACCGGGCCCGACTTCTCGAAGATACCGTCTCAGGCGGCGCTTCTGCGGTTGAGAAGGTGCATAAGGCGATAGCCAACACCACCTTCGGTCTGATCGACATGTTCTCTAAGGATGAAGAGTTCAAAGACAGCACCCGTAAGGCCCGGCAAACTCATCACCAGAAAAGTGAGCAGGTTTATCAGGCGGTGAGAACCACCAATCGTGCCCTGCACATCCTGGCAGACACGCTGATTATCAGCAAAGCGGAAAAGCGCATTGCTTCGAAACCAAAAAAGGCGCCCTGAGGCGCCTTTTTTAATCAAACTATCAGAAAGTTACAGGACTTTCTTCAGTTCTTCTTCCAACTGCGGTACGGCTTCAAACAGATCCGCAACCAGGCCGTAATCAGCAACCTGGAAGATCGGCGCTTCTTCATCCTTGTTGATCGCAACGATCACCTTGGAATCAGACATACCGGCCAGGTGCTGGATGGCACCGGAGATGCCGACTGCGATGTACAGCTGCGGCGCAACGATCTTGCCGGTCTGGCCAACCTGCATGTCGTTGGGTACGAAACCTGCGTCAACCGCGGCGCGGGATGCACCAACGGCAGCGCCCATCAGGTCAGCAACCTGCTCCAGCATCTTGAAGTTGTCGCCGTTCTGCATGCCGCGGCCACCGGAGATAACGATACCGGCAGAAGCCAGATCCGGACGGTCAGACTGGGCTTTCTCTTCACCAACGAAGGAAGACAGGCCTGCGTCTTTTACAACGTCCAGCTGCTCAACGGAGGCGGAACCACCTTCGGCAGCTACCGGGTCGAAACCGGTCGGGCGTACCGTGATAACCTTGATGGCGTCGCTCGCCTTAACGGTGGCGATGGCGTTACCCGCGTAGATCGGACGAACAAAGGTGTCCTCGGATTCAACGCGCACGATGTCAGACACCTGGGCCACGTCCAGCAGCGCAGCAACGCGCGGCATGAAGTCTTTACCGGTAGTACCGGCAGCAGCCAGGATGTGGCTGTAGCCTTTACCTACTTCGGCAACCAGCTCGCCCAGGTTTTCGGCCAGGAAATGACCGTAGGCAGCGTTGTCGGCAACCAGTACCTTGTTCACGCCTTCTGCCTTGGCAGCGGCTTCAGCGACGGCGCCTACGTTCTCACCGGCAACCAGCACGTCGATGTCACCACCGATGGCCTTGGCAGCCGCTACAACATTCAGGGTAGCCTGCTTGAGGCTGCTGTTGTCGTGTTCAGCAATTACCAGGATGCTCATTTAGATCACCTTCGCTTCGTTCTTCAGTTTGTCCACCAGCTCAGCTACGTCAGCCACCTTGATACCAGCCTGGCGTGCTGCCGGGGCTTCGACCTTCAGGGTGGACAGGCGCGGGGCGATTTCAACACCCAGATCGGCGGGGCTCACGGCGTCCAGCGGCTTCTTCTTGGCCTTCATGATGTTCGGCAGAGAAGCGTAACGCGGCTCGTTCAGGCGCAGGTCAGTGGTAACAACCGCAGGCAGGTTCAGAGCAACAGTCATCAGACCGCCGTCTACTTCACGGGTTACGTTAACCTTTTCGCCATCAACAACCACTTCGGAAGCGAAAGTGCCCTGGCCCATGCCAGTCAGAGCAGCCAGCATCTGGCCGGTCTGGTTGTTGTCGGAATCGATGGACTGCTTGCCAAGAATAACCAGCTTCGGCTCTTCTTTCTCAACAACAGCCTTCAGCAGCTTGGCCGCTTCGAGGGACTGAACTTCTTCGTCAGTCTCGATGTGGATACCACGGTCAGCACCCAGAGCCAGAGCAGTACGGATTTGCTCCTGAGCAGCTTTCGGTCCAATGGATACAACAACGATTTCACTGGCAACGCCCTTCTCTTTCAGACGAACCGCTTCTTCAACAGCGATTTCGCAGAACGGGTTCATTGCCATCTTGACGTTGGCGAGGTCAACACCGGTGTTGTCCGGCTTGACGCGCACCTTCACGTTGTAGTCGATAACTCGTTTTACAGCGACCAGAACCTTCATAGATTCCTCGTTCTTCTACGATGGGTTTAATGACTCGCAATCCTTAACGGGGAGCCTGCTGGATAGTGCGCAGTAATACTGCAGGCTACTGTCTACAGGGTCAATAGCCCCATTCGACGCATCAGGACTGCCTTCACAGCCAATAGACCGGGTTGACCCGGCCTGGCAATGAGACGATACTAAAAATCGACTCAAAACACACGACATTTCGGTGTATACGTACAATGCCAAAGGTAAACGCAAATTTCAAACAAACGTTTGTTTGATTCCTGAAATGCGTTATCCTTTCGGGACAAAGGGCCTGTGTTTCGGGCTTGGGGCTGTCGTCTATAGGCACTTTTACCGGTATGATGTCGCCCCTGAATGAATTGAGTTAGGCCTGCGGGCAAACAACACCCACTAAAAAAAGCTGTTTGAGGAGACCAACGTGGAACGCGAATCGATGGAATTTGATGTTCTGATCGTCGGCGGCGGCCCTGCTGGCCTGTCTGCAGCCTGCCGCGTGATGCAACTGGCGCAGGAAGCTGGCGAAGAACTGACTGTTTGTGTGGTTGAGAAAGGTTCCGAAATCGGCGCGCACATCCTCGCCGGTACGGTATTTGAGCCCACAGCCCTGAACGAACTGTTTCCGGACTGGAAAGAAAAAGGCGCGCCGCTGAACACGCCGGTTACCCGGGATGACATTTTCCTGCTCAAGAACCAGGAAAAAGCCACCAAGATTCCCAACGCCTTTGTGCCCAGGAACATGCACAACCACGGCAACTACATCATCAGCCTTGGTAACCTGTGCCGTTGGCTGGCTGAACAGGCTGAACAGCTGGGCGTAGAGGTTTACCCGGGGTTTGCTGCCTCTGAGACCATTATTGAAGATGGCCAGGTTAAAGGCATCATCACCGGTGACATGGGCGTGGCCCGTGACGGTTCCCAGAAAGACGGCTACATGCCCGGCATGGAACTGCGCGCCAAGTACACCCTGTTTACCGAGGGCTGTCGTGGTCACCTGGGCAAGCGCCTGATCAACGATTTCAAGCTGGACGAAGGCAAAGATCCACAGCACTACGGTATCGGTATCAAGGAACTGTGGGACATTGACCCGGCCAAACACGAGCCCGGCCTGGTGGTTCATACCACTGGCTGGCCGCTGAACGAGTCCGGTTCCACCGGTGGTTCCTTCCTGTATCACCTTGAAAACGGCCAGGTTTATGTCGGCCTGATCACCGATCTGTCTTACAGCAACCCGTATCTGAGCCCGTTCGAGGAATTCCAGCGCCTCAAGCACCATCCGGAAATCAAGAAGTATCTGGAAGGCGGCAAGCGCGTTGCCTACGGCGCCCGCGCCATTTCCAAAGGTGGCTACAACGCCCTGCCGAAGATGAGCTTCCCGGGCGGCCTGCTGCTGGGTTGTGACGCCGGCACCCTGAACAGCTCCAAGATCAAAGGATCCCACACCGCCATGAAATCTGGCCTGCTGGGCGCCGAAGCTGTGTTTGAAGCCCTGAAGGAAGGTAAATCTGGCGAAGAGATCACCAGCTTCCAGAAGCGTTTTGAAGACAGCTGGCTGTACAAAGAGCTTTACGCTGAGCGTAACTTCGGCCCGGCCATGCACAAGTTCGGTAACGTTGTAGGCGGCGCCATTGCCTTCTTCGAGCAGAACATTCTGCGTGGCAGCCTGCCGATCACCTTCCGCGACACCACTCCGGACTACGCCACCCTGAAGCCAGCGTCTGAGTGCAAGAAGATCAGCTATCCGAAGCCGGATAACAAATTGACCTTCGATCGCCTGTCCTCGGTGTTCATTTCCAACACCAACCATGAGGAAGACCAGCCGGTTCACCTGAAACTGACCGACCCGGACATTCCGCTGAAGGACAACCTGCCCAAATACGACGAGCCAGCGCAGCGTTACTGCCCGGCCGGCGTATACGAAGTGGTCGAGAAAGACGACGGCAGTGGCAAGAAGTTCCAGATCAATGCCCAGAACTGTGTTCACTGCAAGACCTGTGATATCAAGGATCCTGCCCAGAACATTACCTGGGTAACGCCGGAAGGCGGCGGCGGCCCGAACTACCCGAACATGTAAACGAGTAGACTAGCCAGAAAATGCCGGAGCTCGCCTCCGGTATTTTTTTGCCACAAAAAAACCAAAAAAAACGGCTCCCGCAGGAGCCGTTTTCTTATCAACCTTTCGGAAGAGATCAGTGCACGTGGCCGTGCTCCTGCTCTTCGTCAGTTGCTTCGCGAGCTTCTACCACTTCTACGTCGAAGTGCAGAGTCTGGCCCGCCAGCGGGTGGTTGGCATCAATTGTGACGGTTTCGTCGCTGACTTCCACAACACGAACGATCTGGGGACCGCCCGGAGTCTGAGCCTGGAACTGCATGCCCGGCTCGATGGTGTCTACGCCTTCAAAGGCAGAGCGCGGAACCGGCTGAATCAGCTCTTCGTTGACTTCGCCATAGCCTTCGGCGGGAGCAACGGATACTTTCACCTGATCGCCTGCGTTCTTTTCGTTCAGCGCACTTTCCAGTCCACCGATAATGTTTTGTGCACCTTCCAGGTAAGACAGCGGCTCACGGCCTTCTACACGGGAGGAATCGAGTTGCTCTCCCTGGTCGTTAGTGAGCGTGTAATGGATGGTGACAACACGAGGTTGGGCCATGTGATCTCCTTGCGTGTCGCAATGACTGTGTATTTAGATTGTAGGCAATCGAAAGTGTTCGTGAACAGCCATACTGCACAGAGGGACTAACGACCACCGGGCCTCGTTAGAGAGCCAGGCTCGGTAACAAGTATGAAAATACAGTTTAACAAGTGACAGACTGCGTTTTCTACCCTATTTATAGAGGCGAACTTCCGCTTTTCAACCGCCCTGCCCGATTTTCCAGAATTTTCCGTGACTAAGCACGCCATACTGGGTTTCCCCATTTTCGTGCCGTTCTTCCACCAGATCAGCCAGCTCGTAGAATGCCGCCGTCACCAATCGGGCCTCAATACCGTGGCGGACGTAAACCACTGGGCGGGGCTCATCGCTGTTCGGGTACTGGCTCACTGCCAGGGGATGCTCGGGCCCTATTTCAAGAATCTCACCTACGCTGGTGGTTAGTGAGAGCACTTGCCCTGCGCCCTCTCCTTTGCGCCCCAGGGAGTGTGCCAACAAGGGGGTGTCTTCTACCTGGATGCGCCATTTCTCGACAGGTGTGACCAGGTAATGGTGCCCGTCGTCTTCCCGGCGCAAAATGGTTGAGAACAGTTTAACCGTGGCTTCCCGCGCGATTGGGGCTCCCTGGTAAAGCCACTGGCCGTCGCGGGTGATCACCAGGTCCATGTCGCCAGACAACTCCGGATGCCACTGGTGCAGTGGCGGAAGGCCCTTTGCGCTACTGTGTTGCTTTACTGAACGTTCGATATCATCAGGCTTCATGTTCATTGGCGGAAACTCCCAAGTTACAGGCCGCGCATCCATTCGGCACGCAGCGGCGCGGCGCCGGGGTCGCGAATAGCAAGGTCAACTTCGCCGAGAAGTCGCTGCTTATCGCGCCCAAGGGTGCCCTTGAGGACCAGGTAATTGGATGCGTGATCACTACGGAATATGGTGCTGTCCAGTTCCAGGTGCTCGAGAAACACCCGAATCTCTTCGAACAGACCCTGCTGGCTCAGGGGAACGAAGTCGTCGCCGAAACCGGCGCGAAAGCGCTCCTCACCCTGGGGAAAGCTCACTACCAGTGTGGACAGGTAATCGGGCTGAGTCTCGTTGCAAAGAGTGGCTGTGTTGATAGCATGCTGCCGGGAGAGCACCTCGCCACCCAGACCATTGAGCACCATCACAGAGCTGGTCAGCCCTGCCTGCTTTATCTTCTCCAGCGCCGACCGGGTGGACTCCCAGGTTTCGCCCTTGTTGATCCGGCGAAGCACTTCGTCATCACCCGATTCCATACCGACGTACAAAATGCCCAAACCGGCTTCCCGCAACTCGACAAGTTCTTCCACGGATTTTTTGGCCAGGTTGCGAGGCAAACAGTAACTCGACACCCTGCGCAGGCCAGAGAAAGCCTGTTTAAGGTCTGCCAGTATCTCCACTAACCGGCGTGTTGGCAGCACCATGGCGTCGCCGTCTGCCAGAAACACCCTAGGTACAGTTTCGAAGGCCTCAGCGGCCCGGGCAATATCCCGGCGAATATCGTCGGGTTTGCGCGCGCGGAATTTTTTCTGGGGTTGGGTGTACATTTCACAGAAGGTGCACTGGTTCCAGGAGCACCCGTTGGTTACCGGCAGTATCAGCGATTTGGCTTCACTCGGTGGCCGGAACACCGGCTCAACGTATTCAATCGGAAAGCTGTACATGGCGTCTTAGCAACAAATCAGGGAAGTTGGGTATGGGTAAGATCAGGGCAAAAACTGGGCTTTCAAGTCTGCGCAGCCGGGTCCTACCACTGGCATGTCGAGCAACACCGCCTGCCCAGTCATGAACGGTATACCTTTGCGGTGGCCATCTACCAGCAGGGTGGACAGACAGCCAACGAACGGCATGTGAGACACCAGCATCAGCGGCGAGGCCTTGTTCTCCAGCAGCAGATCGAGGCACTTTCCGGGATCGTCATCCGGGGTGATGACCGGGCATTCTTCAACCGGGCAATTGAGCACTTCAGACACGATCGCGGCGGTCTGACGGGCGCGAGTGTACGGGCTTGACCAGATTCGCTCCGGCCGCCAGGGGGATTTGGCAATCTGTGCAGCCACAGAGGCGACTCCGGCCCGGCCGGCTTCCGTCAGCTCCCGTTCCTGGTCCAGGGTGTGCCAGCCGGCCTCACCATGGCGCATGATGATAAGATGCAAGGTTACCCTCCCTGCCCGGCGCGGGCTTACTGACTGATGGTACGGGGCAGAATAAACTCAACGTCGGAATTCTGGACAGCCATCATCAGGCTGTTGATGACCGCGTTGATGGAGGCGCCTTCGTACAGGATTTCATAAAGCCCCCTCACCAGAGGCATATAAATGCCAATGGCCTCCGATTTCTCACGGACCAGCTTCAGAGTATAGATACCCTCGGCTACCTGCCCCAGCTCCTGTGCGGCTTCGTCAAGCTTCTTGCCTTTACCGACCGCATACCCAACCCGGAAGTTCCGGCTTTTGTTGGAGGTACAGGTGGCAATCAGGTCGCCAACGCCTGCCAGCCCCATGAACGTCATCGGGTTGGCACCCAGGCTGACCGCAAAACGGCTCATTTCCGCCAGGCCACGGGTAATGAGCATTGCCTTGGCGTTCTCACCCATTTCCAGGGCGTTGGCCAGGCCCGCCACGATTGCGTAAATGTTCTTCAGTGCTCCGGCCAGCTCCACCCCATACACGTCGACGTTGGCGTAAACCCGGAAGTACTCGCAACCGAGCAGCTCCTGAATGGCCCGTCGCACATCTGGATCTTTGGCGGCAATGACGGTGGCCGTCAGCTCCCGATTAACAATCTCAGCTGCCAGGTTAGGGCCGCTGAGTACGCCGGTGCGGCAACGTGGAATCTCTTCCTGAAGAATTTCGCTCATCAGCTTGAAGCCATGCTCTTCGATGCCCTTGGTCAGGCTGACAACAATCTGGCCATCCCGGAATACCTGGCTGTTTTCGCGGATAACAGCACGAAATGCCTTTGACGGGATGGCGACCAGCACCACCTCGGCTTTACGGACGGCGTCTGCAAGATCGGTGGTGGGCTGGATATCACCTTCCAGGGTGATACCTGGCATATAGCGTTTATTGATGCGGTGCAGACGAATATCTTCGGCTTGCTGTTCATCACGCATCCAGAAGTGGACCGTGTGGCCATTCTCGCCAAGCACCTTGGCCATAGCAGTGCCAAAACTGCCGCCACCCAGAACGGCGACGTCACGAGAGCCCGCGCCGGCGGTGCGGTAGGTTGCGTTTTCAGACATATCTGTTCCGTTTTGTTGCTTCAGGGGCACTGCAAGGAATGCGTAACCGAACGTTCAGCCCGGTTCTTCGCACTCCAGTGCGCGCACCAGGTTCTTGAATTCTTCCCTGTTCTTGCTGTTCATGCTCATCAATACTTTGTGAGCATCGAGCACTTTATCTCTGACCTGCTGTTCACTGGCCTTCAATACGGGGATTTCTTCGAGCTCTTCAATTCTGGAGGCAGGCTCCCGGACAATGATGAAAATCTTGTCGAAGCCCATAGAAGCAATAATGCGGGTAATATCGGGGTTGGTCGAGATCAGAGTTGGTAAAAACTGGCTTTGCTTCTGCGCCGAAAGGGCTATTTTGGCCAGCAGGCCCAGGGTGGTGCTGTCGATGATTTCCGTTTCGGTGAGATCGACCACAACCGTTTTGAACTGGGGATCACGGGTGATGGACTCAACCAGATTATCCAGCGTCGAACACAGGTTCAGCCGGATTTCCCCAATAAACTTCAGGACATAGATTCCCTGCTTCTCAGCTTGCAGGATTTTATAACCAGCCATTTTCACACTGCCACTAAGTCGACGACGTGTTGTCTGAACCGTTTATGGTATCAGTTACCGATACTATCGCGATATCGTCCGGCAGCTCCGAGATTTTACCAAGCCCCAGAGCATCGCTCAGCGATGCGATAGTGTGACTACCTCCTGATACGAGTTCAAGTAGTGTCTTCTCCTTTTCATCCAGGGATTTTGCCGGAATCACTTCCAGAATCCCGTCTGAAAACAGCAACAGCCGGAACGGCTTGTCCAGCTTGACCTCGTAAACCTCCCACTCTGGTGCCTCGAACAACCCCACCGGGAGCCCACTGCCTTCCAGAAAGCGGGTTTCGCCGCCCTCGAACGACAAAATCGGCATCGGGAAGTGGGCACCAACCGCATAATTTAATGTACGGGTAGAAATCGAAATAATGCCTACAAATACGGTTACGTGCTTACCGAGACCGGTATCCAGAAGCTCCGAATTTATCCTTTCCAGAAACCTCTCTGGATACAGAATATCGTCGCTGGACTGGCGCCTCATATTGCGTTGCAGGCGATTGGTCAGGTTCTTGAGCAACACCGTGACAAACGCCGAGCTGGCGCCATGCCCGGAGACATCGGCAATGTAAACCAATACCTTGTCTTCGGTAATACGAAAATAATCCAGAAAATCGCCGCTCAGGTAGAGCGAAGGCTTGATCAGGTGATCGACCTGCAAACCGGACAGGCGCAGCTCGTGGTCCGGCAGCATCTTTAACTGGACCTTGCGCCCGGCATTTTGGTCAGCTCGCAGCTCCGCGATACCAGTACGTAGTTCCCGATTGGCTTCTTCAAGTTCCTGCCGGTAAAGCTGGTTCAGGCGATTCACCCTTACCCGGTCAAACAGTTTGCCGATAACGTCGTCCAGGGCGCCCTTGTCGTCGTTACAGGGTTTAAGAACAACATCCGCTGCACCTGCTCTGAGGGCCTGGACAATCTCCGCACTGGACTCACTGCAGGTACAGGCAACGATAGGCGTAAAGCTGTCGGCTTCATCCAGCCGCCTTGACAGCTCCCGGATGGCCTCGGGGGGCAAATCCGCAAAGATGACATCAGGAATGTTATCTTCGAAAAGGCTTCGGGCGGCGCTGACATCGGGAAATCCAGTCACGTAGAAGCCTCTCGCTTCAAGGTAGCGGGACAAATCCGATCTAGCCTGTTCGTTGGCGTCAATAATCAGAATGCGCTCGGTGCGCGAGGTCATGTTGATTGCCTTAAACTACCAGCGATAAAAGAGAAATTGGCTTCATAACGCCTATTCTGGCATGCCCCTGTGATATAACAAGGGCCGTGTCATTAAATTGGGAGATTTGTAACCATGCGACGTGCCGTCAACGACCTGCTCGGAGCCTACGACAAGCTCATCATGGACCCCGTGCACGGCGGCATCCCCCTGTATCGGCATGAAATCCAGGTGATTGACCATCCCCTGTTCCAGCGCCTGAGAAACATCTGCCAGAACGACATCCTGAGCCTGGTATTCCCCGGCGCGACCCACTCCCGATTCCTGCACAGCATTGGCGTAATGCACGTGGGCACCCGTATGTTTCGCTCGATGATAGACGCCTACCTGCGGGAAAGGCAGCTCAGCGAACGCACAGACCTGAGCCTGAGCCAGCTGGACGCCATAGATTACCTGGCCAAAACCATCCGCCTTGGTTGCCTGTTGCACGACAGCGGTCACTCCAGTTTTTCGCACCAGTTCACCCAGGCCCGCCGCATCCGGGATCTGATGTCTCGCCCCCAGCGTTTCCGGGACCTCTGGCGCGGGGTCGATTTCACTCGCTATCACCCGGATGAACCCGGAGAACTGGAGCATGAACATTATTCCGTCCGGGTTGCCCATGACGTGCTTTCATCGGTAGATCTGGATAACGCTGGGCTGAACGCCGTCGATGTGATTGGCATCATGGAGACCACCGACGTAACCCCAAGCGACACCTTTTGCCGCCACGCCCGCACTTTCTGGGAATTCATTGCCGGCGAAGATGCCGTCGCCGGCACCATCGGCGAACAGGACGTGCCGGCCCTGGTCATGGGGTTGCTGTCGTCCATCGTGTCCGGTGAGATCGATGCTGACCGGGCAGATTACATGCTGAGGGATGGTTTCCACAGTTCCGTTACCATCGGCGGGTTCAACCTGGACCACCTTCTAAGCAACCTGAGGTTTGGCTGGGATGTGTCCGAACCCTGGATGGGCCTTGCGATTACCCAGAAAGGCCTGGGTGCCCTGGAAGATTTCGTTTACAGCCGGTATCAGATGTACCGGAAAGTCTACGCCCACAAAACAGCCCTGGGTTTCGACTGGCTGCTGCGGGAAGCCATCAACGAAGTACTGGAAGACCCGGAAAGCTTTGACTGGATCGACACCTGCCTGAGTGATATGAAGTACTTTGCCGAGCTGACCGATAACTTCTTCTGGGAAGCCTTCCGGAAAGTGGCCCGCAAGCAGCCGAAAAGTTACTCATTCTGCATTGTAAACCGGGTGAAGCTGCACCACCTCGATACCCGGGAAAATCTCGACAAACAGCAGATTGCCGACCACAGCCACTGGCTGGCCGGCGAGCTGGCCATGGACCCGGGCAACGTGGTGACCTGCTCCATGCGCGCCCGTTTCTCGAATATCCAGGACAACTTCAACGGCATAAAAGTATTGGTGAAGAATCCGATTTCCCGGGAGCGCTCACTGCGCAAGATTACCGAGGTCAGCGCGTTTTTCTCGAAGTTTGGTGACGGCACCATCACCCATTTCTACAGCCGGCCGGAAGTCACCAGGATGGCGCCTCCCGACATGCTGGAATAGGCTGGTGCGCTACCGAATCGCGGCAACCAAACGGGTGGCGCTTTCCCACGCGCCTTCCACCCGGCCGCCAGCCAGCCAGTCGCCCGCCAGCCCGACCCCATTCTCGGCATCGTACCGATAGCCGGGCTGACTACTCCAGGCCGACCGGGCATAAAGCCAGCGGTGGGCCACCGTCTCATCGGGTCGGGCATCGGCACCGGTTAACGCCGCGAATTCGCCCACCAGGGCGTTACTGACATGGCCCGGCTCTGCATCCACGTGGGCCTTGGTCCACTCCGGGGTGGCATGCAGTACCCACCATTGTCCGGAATCATTCCGGCCCGGCTTGGAGGAATTGTTGGCAACCCAGTAGAGCACCTCAGAGTGCGGGCGCATGGCGTCTGCGTTCACGTCAGGTGGCTCCGAAAAGTGAGCCGCCACTGCCCAACACGGGAGAATCTGATCAACGGGGTTTTCCAGCTCTTCCGCCAGCCCGTCAAGCTGGCTTGCCAATAACAGCTCCCGGGCCTGGGCCGGGGGCGCGGTGATGATCACCTGATCGAATACACCGTGGTTCAGTCCTTCTGTACACACCAGTTGCCACTGGTTACCGGAACGCTCCAACCGTTCAATTCTCACCCGGGCAGTTACGTCAACGTGAGCAGACAATGCACGGGTGATGGCGGTCATTCTCGGTACGCCAACATAACGCTTCTCTTCCGGAAACGGCTGCCAGTTCAGTGTGTCGTCCTGAAAACGAAATCTTGCTGGCCACTCGCGGAAAGCGTCGCTTCCCGCCCAGCGCTGCAAGAACGAAAGAAACTCAGGATTGCGGGCGGTAAAATATTGAGCACCAACATCGGCAGAGCCACTACCAACTCTCTTGGAGGCCATACGACCACCCGGCCCGCGACTTTTCTCAAACACCGTGACACTATGGCCCAGTTGGCCAAGTAAAATGGAAGCCGTAAGGCCTGCCAGACCTGAACCGATAACCGCTACGCTGCGTATTGATGTGGTGTCTGATGTCACTTTAAGCATGGTTGTATATGGCCCGATTGAATTACTGGTTAACAAACATTCTGAGATGGTTCGATTCCGAAGCCGGTTCAGATCACCTGGACTCCAGCTCCAGATCCTTTAACTGGGTGAGAGTGCTGCCTTTTATCGCATTGCATCTTGCTTGCCTACTCGCATTTTTCACTGGCGTCAGCGCGTTTGCCATCGTGTTTGCCGCAGTCTTTTTTGTCATTCGGATGTTTGCCATCACTGGCTTCTATCATCGCTACTTTTCCCACAAGACATTCAAGACCAGTCGAGCCGCCCAGTTCGTGTTTGCCGTACTGGGCGCCAGTTCGGCCCAGCGGGGCCCATTGTGGTGGGCCGCTCACCACCGCCATCATCACCAGCACTCCGATAATGCCGAAGACCTGCACTCCCCCCACCACGGCGGGTTCTGGTGGTCTCACGCTGGTTGGTTTACCTGTGATGCCGGTTTCAGCATGGATGAACGCCGGGTACGCGACTGGTTGAAATTTCCGGAACTCAAGTTTATCAACCGTTTCGATTCATTGATCCCGGTGGCGGCAGCCGTGCTGATCTACCTACTTGGTGAAGCCCTGGCGGTTTGGGCACCGGGGCTGGGCACCAATGGTTTGCAACTGCTGGTTTGGGGATTTTTCATCTCAACGGTGTGCTTGTTCCACGCGACGGTATCCATCAACTCCTTGTCGCACGTGTGGGGAAAACGCCGGTTCGAAACCGACGACGACAGCCGAAACAATTTCTGGCTCGCGCTCATTACGCTGGGCGAAGGATGGCACAACAATCATCACCGGTGGCCACAATCCGTGCGCCAGGGGTTCCGGTGGTATGAAATAGATATTACCTGGTACGGGCTTTGGGCATTGTCCAAGCTCGGCATAGTGTGGGATTTGAATCCGATACCGGCACATATCCAGAAAGAAACCCGTGAATTGGACGAACAGAGGAGGAAGCGCAAATGACAACTGCTTCTGCCATCGAGGTCGGCTCACCGAACCCCGCCCTGCCAGCTGTGCTCGACCAGTTCTGCGCCCTGTTCAATCAGCTGGATAAGGGCAATCTGCACAAACTTCAGCAGGTTTATGGTGAAGACATCGAGTTTCAGGATCCATTTGGAATGGTGAATGGCCTGGATGAGCTGACGAATTACTTTGCCGGCGCCTATGGCAACGTTATCCGCTGTCAGTTCCGCTTCAACAGCCCGGTGATCCAGGACTCCTGGTGCACCATTCCCTGGGTAATGGAGTTACAGCACAAGCGCATCAAAGGGGGAAAAACCGTAGAGGTTGAGGGTATCAGCCACCTCCGGATTCTGCACGGTCGGGTACGGTACCACCGGGATTACTTCGATGCCGGCCAGTTACTCTATGAAAATCTTCCGGTAGTGGGCGGTGTGATCCGCTGGGTCAAGGAGCAGGCAGGATGAGCAGACGCCTGGAAACCGCCAGCAACATATGGCTGACCGGCGCATCATCCGGTATTGGCGAGGCACTGGCGAAACAACTTGCCACCCACGGTCACAGGCTGATTGTCACCGGGCGCCGAAAGGAGCCACTGGATGCCCTGGTAAATCAGCATCCCTCACAGTTGCTGGCCGCCCCCGCCGACACCACCAGTAAGAGTGACCTTGAGGCTTTGAAGGATTCTCTGGGCCACTTTGGTGATCTGGATATGGCGATACTCAATGCCGGTACCTGCGAATACCTGGAAATCGCCGAGTACGACAGCCGCGTTATTGAAGCCAACATGATTACCAATGTGGTTGGCACCGCCCGCAGCCTGGATATCGCGCTTCCAGCTCTCAGGGCCACGAGGGCCAAAGGTAAACCGACAACACTGGTGATCGTCAGCTCGTCGGCCTGGTGGTTTCCATTTGGCCGGGCAGAGGGTTACGGCGCCTCAAAGGCTGCCCTGACCTACTTTGCTCACGCGCTGCGTGCCGATTTGGCGGCAGAAGGCATCGACGTGGTGGTGGTTTCACCGGGCTTTGTGAAAACACCTCTGACGGACCGTAACGACTTCCCCATGCCATTCATCATCAGCGCCGAAGATGCAGCCCACCGCATCGTTAAAGGGCTTGAAAAGGGTAAAACAGAAATCGCCTTTCCCCGGCGTTTTACCTGGCTGCTCAAAGCGCTGGGCGCCTTGCCTCGAGGCCTTGTGGATCGCATGGCCGCATCCATGGCCCGTAACAACCACTCTTGAACACTTTGGTAACAGGAAAAGTTTGCATGAACCCGAATCGTCAGCGTATTGCTGTGATTGGTGCCGGTGTATCCGGCTTGACGGCGGCCTGGCTGCTTAGCGAAAAACACGACGTTCAACTGTTCGAGGCTGGCGATTATGCGGGTGGCCACACCAACACCGAGCAGGTTGAGGCTGGCGGGCGCGTTTGGCCGGTGAACACCGGTTTTATCGTGTTCAATGACTGGACCTACCCGAATTTCATCAAACTGATGGACCGCCTGGGGGTGAAATCGGAAGTCAGTAACATGAGCTTCAGCGTGGACTGCCATGTGTCTGGCCTGCAGTACAACGGGACCAGCCTCAATACGCTGTTTGCCCAGCGCAAGAACCTTCTTAACCTGAACTTTCTGAAGATGATCCGGGAAATCCTCCGGTTCAACAAGGAAACCCGCGCCGATCTCGCTGCCGGCCAGATTCCAGAAGGTGAAACCCTGGGCGAATACCTGAATCGCAACCGCTACAGCCGTTATTTCCGGAACAACTACATTGTTCCGATGGGTGCTGCTATCTGGTCTGCCCCGGAAATCGTATTGGAGCAGTTCCCGATCCGGTTTTTCCTCCAGTTTTTTAACAATCACGGCATGCTTTCGGTGGACGACCGCCCAACCTGGCGGGTGATTTCCGGCGGTTCCGCCACCTACGTGAACAAGATGATGGCGCGGCTGGGCGACCGCACTCACCTGAACAGTCCGGTAACGGCGATTACTCGGGACGAAGAAGGCGTCATCATTGTGGTGAACGGCCAACAGCACCGGTTCGATCAGGTTGTGCTGGCCTGCCACAGCAACCAGGCGTTGGCGATGTTGAACGATCCGACCGACCAGGAACGGGACATCCTTGGTGCCATCGGCTACCAGAAGAACGATGTAGTGTTGCACACCGATGCCAGCGTTTTGCCATCCACCCGGCTGGCCTGGGCAGCCTGGAACTACATGATTCCCGAACACAGCACCCAGCCGGTGTCGGTGACCTACAACATGAATACCTTGCAGAACTTCGATGATGCGCCTGAAACCTTCTGCGTTACGCTCAATCGAAGCCACGACATCGACCCCGCCAAAGTCATCAAGCGATTTGAATACGACCATCCGGTATTTACCCTCGAAGCCGTGGCCGCCCAGGAGCGCTATGACGAAATCGGTAACCGGAACCGGACCCACTACTGTGGCGCCTACTGGTTCAACGGCTTCCATGAAGACGGTGTACGCAGCGCATTGCGCGTTACCCGTGCGTTCGGGGTGGAGCTCTGATAATGGCCAGCCAGTGGCTAGAAGGCACTATAAGACACCGGCGTAAGATTCCGGTTTTGCACGAGTTTAAGTACAAGATCGGTATGCTGGCGTTAGACCTGGATGACTGGGAGACCATCACCTCTTCTAGCCCGTTCTTTTCCCTGGAACGGTTTAACTGGATGTCTCTGTACCGGCGGGATTACCTGAACCCGGAAGTGCCCAGCCTGCGCCAGGCAGTGCTCAACCAGGTGAAAAGCGCCACTGGCTGGGCACCGGACGGCCCAATAGAGCTGATTACTCACCCGCGCTACCTGGGGTACGTTTTCAATCCCGTCAGCTTTTACCTGTGTTACAACCACGGCGAAAGCCCCCGAAATGGCGACGTTCCCCGAGTGATTCTGGCGCAGATTACCAACACCCCCTGGAAGCAGCGTCATGTTTACTGCCTTGAGTGCCATCAGCCCGGAGCTACCCTGGCCGGCGCGTGGCATACCGAACGCTTTGCCTTCAGCAAGCGCTTTCACGTGTCCCCGTTTAACGGCATGGATCAGCAGTACCAATGGCTGTTCAGTTTCAAAGACTCCGAGCTACGTATTCACATGAACGTGCAACAGGGACAGGAAAAACATTTTGATGCCACCCTGGTAGTCCAACGCAGCCCGTTTGATCGTAGAACATTGCACAGAAGCCTGAGGCGTTTTCCCCTGGAAACCCTCAAAGGCACCGCCGGCATTTACTGGAATGCCCTGAAGCTGAAGCTCAAGGGCGCGCCTTTCTACACCCACCCGGACAAGCTGGACAAAACGGACAGCCAATATCGAAAGGGCGTGGAAGATAAAGGCGCAGAGATCACTTTAACACCGGCACCCAGGCACTCAGAGTCAGATGATATAGCGGGAAGGGTAAGCTCATGGAGAACCTGAACACATCCGTAGACAGCCAGCGCACCAGCCAAACGCCGCTGGTGAGCCGTATTGCAAAACAGCTTGTCTGCCAGCAGCTGTCACAACTGGCCCACGGCAAACTGGTGGTCAAGGAACACGGTGCTGAGGATCTCGTCTATGGTGACGGAGACCCGCAGTATCCGGCAGCGGAACTGGTCATCCATGATCACACCACCTGGCGTGATCTGGTGACTGGTGGCAGCGTTGGGGCCGCCGAGTCCTTCGTTGCAGGGGACTGGAGCTCCCCGGACCTGACCGCCCTGCTGCGTTTTTTCAGCAGAAACCTGGACACCATGAATGCCTTTGAAGACAAGTTCAGCTGGGTAAGCAAGCCGACCCTGAAAGCGCTGCATTGGCTGAACCGCAACACCCCTGCCGGTTCACGCAAGAACATCAGTGCCCACTACGATCTGGGTAATGAATTGTTCCAGCTCTTTCTCGACCCAACCATGATGTATTCATCTGCCATTTACCCGAGCGCGGACTCAACGCTCGAAGAAGCCGCCGTCTACAAGCTGGATACCATCTGCAAGAAGCTGGACCTGCAACCAGAAGACCGTGTGATCGAAATAGGCACCGGCTGGGGCGGGTTTGCCATTCACGCCGCCAAGCATTACGGCTGCCACGTAACCACGACCACCATCTCCCGGGAGCAACTTGAGCTGGCCAAAGAGCGGGTGAAAGCCGAAGGACTGGAAGACCGTATTACCCTTCTGTTTGATGACTACCGTGACCTGACCGGGCAATTCGACAAGCTGGTGTCGATCGAAATGATTGAGGCCGTTGGACCGCAGTTCCTGGACAGCTACCTGGCCCAGATAAGCACGCTGCTCAAGCCGGACGGCCTTGCCCTGGTACAGGCTATTAATATGCCAGAGCAGCGTTACGACCGGGCCCTGAAGAACGTCGACTTTATTCAACGGTACATTTTCCCGGGCAGTTTCATACCCTCATTCGGAGCCATTATCGCGTCCATGCGCCGCGGATCCGACCTGGTGCTTACCCACTCCGAAGACTTCGGTTTCCATTACGCCCGCACCCTGCGGGATTGGTGTGATCGGTTCATGGCAAACCGGAACGCCCTGCTTGAACGAGGCTACGACGAGGCCTTCCAGCGTCTATGGCACTTCTACTTTGCCTACTGTGAGGCTGGCTTCAGCGAACGGGCCATTGGTGTGGCTCACCTGGTGCTGGCCAAACCCGCCAACAAGCGCGCCAACATACTCAGTTTATGATCACCTCAGACACCGCCCGCAACATCCTGAACTTCGTCCTGTTCCAGACAGGCTGGCTTGTATGCGTTCTGTTTCCTGGCCTGGCGGCTGCAGGGCTGGTGCTGGTGTTTCTGGCAGCACACTTTGTGCTGGTCAGTCAGAAGCGGTTTTCCGAACTCCAGTTCATCGGCTTCGGGGTGGTGCTTGGCAGCCTGATGGATACACTCTGGTTCCGGACCGGTGTACTGGGCATCAACGGTTCCGATGAAGTCCTGGTTGCGCCCCCCTGGCTGGTCGCTATCTGGGCCATATTCATGACCACCCTATGCCACTCACTGGGCTGGATAGCGCAACGCAAATGGCTACCGTTTGTGTTTGCGCCGATCGGAGGGCCGTTCGCCTATTGGTCCGCCAGCAAACTGGGTATCGTCACCCTGCCCGACCTCACGATCTCTCTGGCCGCCATGGCTGTAGGGTGGTTCCTGTTATTCCCGTTGCTGCTTTACGTTCGGAAGACCCTGTATTCGGAGTTGCAGCCATGATTCGCTCAGCCATTACCTTCAGCGCCCTGACCATTCTGGTACTGCCCGTAAACGCCAACCAGTTCGTGTTCACCGGCACAGCCAAGAGTAACGGTAGCACGTTGCTTTACCAGGAAATCCATCAGGTTGAGGGCCATTGTGCGGAAGGCATCTTCGAACCCCAAACTCACTCAGTGAACTACCGAAAGGAACCTGGCGAGGCCCCATTCGCAACCAAACAGATGAGCTATGAGGACTCTTCGCTCCGCCCGAGCGTGGATTTTCAGCAACCAGACTTCAACGAGACGCTGGAAATTACCTATCCCGAGCCAGACCGCCTGGCTATTGAATGGCAGACCCCGGCCGGCGAAGTTGAGAGGTACGGGGTAAGCTTCGATGACCAATTAGTGGTGGATGCCGGTTTTGATCATCTGGTCCGGGCCAATTGGGGCAAGGTTACCCGGGGGGAGTCGGTGGAGTTTCGCTTCCTGGGCCCGACACGGGGCGAGCATTATGGGTTTGTACTGGAACCCACTAGCAATAACCAACTGAACTCCGATGTTGTCCTTCGCATTCGCCCCACCAGCCTCGTTCTCCGGTTTCTGGTTGACCCTATCGTGCTGGGGTACAACAAAGAGGGCGCACTAACCGAGTACCTGGGCCTTACCAACATCCGTGAAAATGCAGACGCCAATTTCACAGCGCACATCCGCTACGAGGTGGAACAATACCCGGATTGTGAACTGACGCCCTGAACCCGGCCCGGCCGCCAAACAGATAACCGGCCATGGTGTGGTAAACTCTCGGGCAAAACGTACCGGAGACTTCGCCCCCATGATGTTTGTGTCGTTTAACGTCAACAGTATCCGCACCCGTCTGCACCAGCTTGAAGCTGTGATCGAGCAACTGAACCCGGATATCATCGGGCTTCAGGAAACCAAGGTCACTGACCAGGAATTCCCGGTAGATGACATCCGCAAACTCGGCTACCACGTGCACTTTCACGGCCAGAAAACCCATTATGGCGTCGCCCTGCTCTCCCGGGCAGAGCCCGAGTCGGTCCAGAAGGGATACAGCACCGATGACGACGATGCCCAGCGCCGCCTTATAACCGGTCGCTTTACCGTGAAGGGAGAGCCGCTGACCGTGATCAACGGCTACTTCCCCCAGGGTGAGAGCCGGGATCATCCGGTGAAATTTCCCGCAAAACAGAAGTTTTACCGGGATCTGATGGCCTACCTGGACGACTTGAAGAGCCAACCTGGCCATGTGATTGTCATGGGCGACATGAACATCTCGCCCACAGACAAAGACATCGGCATTGGCGCGGATAACGCCAAGCGCTGGCTGCGCACCGGGAAATGCAGTTTTCTGCCAGAGGAACGGGAATGGCTTGCCCAGGTTGAAAGCCGGGGTTATACCGACGTCTTCCGCCACCTGCACCCGGACGAAGCCAATACCTTCAGCTGGTTTGACTACCGTAGCAAAGGCTTTGAACGGGACCCTAAACGGGGCCTGCGAATTGATCTGATTATGGCCAGCGACAGCCTGCTGCCCAAAGCCACAGAGGCCGGCGTATCCTATGATATCCGAGGCATGGAGCGGCCATCAGACCACTGCCCGGTATGGGCGCGGTTTGACCTCTGAGGAATCGATTCAGCGATTATGAAAAAAATCAAAACCAGGGACAGGATTCTCGGCACCAGCCTGGCGCTGTTCAACAGCCTGGGCGAGCCCAATGTCACCACCCTGCTGATCTCCGATGAGCTGGACATCAGCCCGGGCAACCTCTATTACCACTTCAAAAGTAAAAGCGACATTGTCGACGAGCTGTTCCAGAGCTTTGAAGCGGAAATGGTGGACTTACTCGCGGTGCCGGACGACGCCGATATTTCACTGGACCAGTTCAGCTTTTTCCTGCATTTGCTGTTTGAGGCTGTCGCCCGATATCGTTTTCTGTATCAGGATCTGGTGAACGTGCTGTCTCGCTACAGCCAGCTGCAAGTGCGATTTAAACGGATTCTGGCGAAGAAAAAAAATGCGTTTCGGGTTTTGTGTGAGAGCTTTCAAAGCCAAGGGGTCATGACCATCAGTGAAGACGAGCTGCTCTCACTGTGCGAACAGCTCACCCTGACGGCCTGCTATTGGAGCAGCTTTGACACGCTGTCCCATCTGGATGACCGGGAATCGGTAGATCCGGGCAAGGGAGTGTATCAAATGCTGCACCTGATCCTTCCGTACCTGGCGGAACAGGAGCAACAGGAGATTCAGCTGACCAGCCGCAGCTACCTTTGAGGGTTATTCTTCTTCATCCGAGGCTGGTGAATCACCCCGCAATCTGGCCAATTCGCTTTCCAGCGCTTCAATCCTGCGCTCCATCGCTTCAATTTCCTCGCGCCGGTGAATACCAAGGCGACGCAAAGCACCGGATACGCGCTGGTCGAACATGTGCTCAAGCTTGTCCCAGGTTCCGGTCGCCTTTTCCTTAACCTCACCAACGCGACCCTCTACGGTCTTGATCTGCTTTTCCACCACGCCCCGGGTCCTGGTTTCCAGTTGCTCACCCTCCTGCACCAGGCGCTCAAAAAACTTACCCGCGTCTTCCTCGGCCTTGGTGTATGCACCCAGACCCGCAAGCCAGATCTGGCGGGCGGAATCCTTGATTTTGTCCGCCAGCTGCGGATCATTTTCCGGGTTTTTATCGTCGTGGTCTGACATGAATACCTCTTGGCAACAAAGCGGGAACGGTCTGGCCCCATTGTATTACAGCCAAACGGGGATTTCAGTGGTCATACACACCTCCCTGAAACCCGCATAACGAAGGGGCGCAGTATAAACACCCAAGGCATATGAAAAAATGTTTTCAAACGAAAGCCGCTCTCACTTGAACTGCTCACATTATGGTCAATACTTCCCGTTACCGGCATCCCAGTTGATGTCGGTTTGTCTGGAAGTCTTTCATGGATACTACTCGCACGCCTCTGCCCGGCATTCCTTGCCGGGCTTTTTTTTTGGTATTATCGCCCATACTTATAAGCTTATTCCTCAAAGCGAAACTTGGAGCACGTAAATGATTGAGATTGCTTGGAGCCAGTTTACCCCTGGCACTGCACTGACTGGCGGTATTCTGATTGGGCTGGCCACCGCCAGCTTCCTGCTTCTGAACGGCCGCATTGCCGGCATCAGCGGCATACTCGGCGGTTTGCTTACCCCCACCAGAAGCGACATTCTGTGGCGAATTGCCTTTCTTGCCGGGCTGATTGGGGCACCAGCGATTTGGACACTGGCAGGCCAGTTACCACCTATCGAAATCAACGCCGGTTACCCTGCCCTGATTGTCGCCGGCCTGCTGGTGGGCATTGGAACACGCTATGGGTCTGGCTGTACCAGCGGTCATGGGGTTTGCGGTTTGTCCCGGCTGTCTGTTCGTTCCCTGGTGGCCACCCTCAGCTTTATGGGCATGGGGTTCGTGACCGTTTATGTTATCCGTCACCTGATTGGAGCCTGAAGCCGTGAAATATCATATTGCTTCCCTGTTTGCCGGCCTGATTTTTGGCCTTGGTTTGATTGTTTCCGGTATGGCCAACCCGGAAAAAGTCCTCGGATTTCTGGATATCGCCGGTGCCTGGGACCCATCCCTGGCCTTTGTCATGGGCGGTGCGGTTGTTGTTGGGCTGATAGCCTTCACCATCGCCCGCAGACGTACATTGTCATTCCTGGGCTTCAACATAAAGCTCCCCACCAACACCCAGATCGATAAACGGCTGGTTGTCGGTAGTATGATGTTTGGGGTCGGCTGGGGTATTGCCGGATTCTGCCCGGGGCCGGCTTTGGTTGCCTTTGGTGCGGGCGAAATCAAAGGCGTGGTCTTTGTTGCATCGATGGTCACAGGTATGATTCTGTTTGAAATTGCTGAACGTATAAGGGCATCATCCGGTCATAACGCCTAACTGCTGCGCAACACGAACCGATCACAGCATTGCGCCGGGCCCCAAGGGGCCCGTCGTTAAATCCCCGGCCATCAACCATTGGAGCCCCAAGTGGATATCAGAAAGATTGATGAAACCCTATCGGTAGCCCCCCAGATTTCGGTTCAGGATGTTGCCGAAATTGCCAGGCTCGGCTTCCGGACCCTGGTTGCAAATCGCCCGGACCGTGAAGAGCCCGGCCAACCCGCCATGGCGGACATAGAAGCGGCAGCGCGGGAACATGGCCTGGAGTGGGTATTCCTCCCGGTGGAGTCTGGCAACATCACCGATCAGGACGTTGACCAGTTTACGCCGATGATCCGGAATGCCGATAAACCCGTACTGGCCTTCTGTCGGTCTGGAACCCGCTGTACCGTGCTGTGGGCCCTGAGTGCCGCACGGGAAACCCAGCCGGAGGAGATTCTGTCCAAAGCTCATCGCGCGGGATATGACATCACGGGCCTTATACCGCGATTGGCACAGCAGGCTGGCAAGCATTAACCCACCACCATCGGATAGCATCAATGCCATATAAAGGGACGGATCAGTTCAGCCATAACGAGCCCGAACGCCTGGGGGTACTTGTGACCAACCTTGGCACACCAGACGCCCCCACCACACCAGCGCTGAGAAAGTATCTTGCCGAGTTCCTGTGGGACCCAAGGGTGGTGGAAGTACCCCGCCCCATCTGGTGGTTGATCCTCCATGGCATCATCCTGAGAATCCGGCCAAGAAAAAGCGCCCAGGCCTATGCCAGTGTCTGGCAACCGGAGGGCTCTCCCCTGCTGATACACACCGCCAAACAGGCGGAAGGCATTCGGGAAGCGCTGAAGAAAAAGTATGGCAGCAACGTGGTGGTGGGTTTTGCCATGCGCTACGGCAACCCGTCAATTTCCCGGGTATTGGAAGACATGCAGCAACAAGGTGTTCGCAAGCTGCTTGTCCTGCCGCTGTACCCCCAGTATTCGGCATCCACCACGGCGTCTACCTTTGATGCCATCGCCGCCGACTTTACCCGCCGCCGCTGGCTGCCGGATTTCCGGTTTGTGTCTCACTATCACGACTACCCGCCCTACATTGAGGCCATGGCACGCCATATTGAGGCGCACTGGGCCAATCATGGCCGGCACGAAAAACTCATCCTGTCGTACCATGGCGTCCCCCTGAAATACCTGCTCAAGGGCGATCCTTATCACTGTGAATGCCATAAAACCTCACGCTTGCTGGCCGAACGGCTTGGCCTTGGCCAGGACGACTACCTGACGACCTTCCAATCGCGCTTTGGGCGGGAAGAATGGCTGCAACCCTACACCGACGAAACCCTTAAATCCCTACCGGAAAAAGGTGTAAAATCTGTAGATGTCTTCTGCCCGGGGTTCTCTTCGGACTGCCTCGAAACCATCGAGGAAATCAACGAAGAAAACCGGGAATACTTCATGGAGTCCGGGGGTGAAGCCTTTGGCTACATCCCTTGCCTGAACGCCACACCCGGCCATATCGACGCATTGGTGCAACTGGTGGAAGACAACCTGAAAGGGTGGGCCGTGCCTGACAACAGCCCGGACAATCTGGCTGCCAGGCAGAAATGCGCAGAAGCCCGGAAACAGGCGACGTTTCCCGGCCGGACGGATATCTGAGACGACCGGTACGCTATGAAACTGAATTGCGATCTCGGCGAGAGTTACGGCGCCTGGCAGATGGGCCAGGACGATCTGGTCATGCCCCTGATCGACATGGCTAATGTGGCCTGCGGGTTCCACGCCGCAGATCCCATGGTCATCCGCAACACGCTGGCGCTGGCATCGCGTTACCATGTGGAGATTGGCGCTCACCCTTCGTACCACGACCTCAGCGGATTTGGCCGGCGGTCTATCCACCACACCCCGGAAGAAATCGAAGCCCTTCTGCTTTATCAGTTGGGCGCCCTGGAGGGCATGTGTCGTAAAGAAGGTTTAAGCCTGAGTTACGTGAAGCCCCACGGCGCCTTGAACAACGACATGATGCGGGACCCAACCCTGTTGCACGCGGTCATGGTTGCCACCCGAACCTTCCGGCAGGATCTGCCCCTGATGATTCCGGTCACCCGGAAATACCGGGAGCATCAGCAAATGGCCGCCGATGTCGGCGTTCCTCTGCTGCTGGAAGCCTTTGCCGACCGAGCCTACGACGACGAAGGCCAACTGGTGTCCAGACGCCAGGCTGGGGCGGTGCACGAAGACCCTGAAATCATTGTGCGCCAGGCCCGGTACTTTGCCGAAAAAGGTGGCGTATTCAGTGCCACCGGTAACTGGCTTGAACTTCCTGCAGACAGCCTGTGCGTTCATGGCGACAACGAAGCCGCGCTTGAGGCGATCAAGGCCATCCGCAAGGCTCTTGGCAAACCCGGGCAATGATTGAAGCGGTTTCGGAAGATACCATCCTGATCACCCTGGCCGAGGCCATCGACGAGCGCCTGCCTGCCCGCATCGCCGGACTTGCTGACAACATTCGCAGTGCCTGTCTCCCCTGGTTAGTCGATATAGTTCCCTCATACACCACGCTGATGGTGGTCTACGATCCATTGAAGATCGACTTTCGGCAGGCTGTGTCTGAGCTGACGCCACTGGTTACCCTCGAAAACACCTGTAAGCGCGCGCCGGAGGTGAAGGGCCGACTGGTTGAGCTGCCGGTTTACTACAGCACCGAGACCGGGCCTGACCTGCAATGGCTGGCCTCAGAGTGCGGCCTGGAGTGCGAGGACATCATCCGCAAACACAGCGCCGTTGAGTACCGGGTCCATGCCCTTGGGTTTGCTCCCGGATTTGCCTTTATGGGGCAAGTGGACCCCACCATCGCCGCGCCCCGAAAGACCAGCCCCCGCAAACGGGTGCCCGCTGGCAGTGTTGGCATAGCCAACCGGCAGACCGCCGTATACCCGCAGGCGTCCCCTGGAGGCTGGCAATTGATTGGCCGGTGCCCGACACCCTTGTTCGACCAAAACAGCCTGTCGCTGCTCAGGGTCGGCGACCGGGTGAGATTCAAAGCCATAAGCCGGGAGGCGTTTCTGGCCGCGGGCGGGGAGTTGACCCCATGAGCTTTCTGGAAGTCGTCCGCCCCGGCGTACAAAGCACCGTTCAAGACAGCGGTCGTCGGGGTTATCGCCACCATGGGCTGGCCGCAGGCGGCGCGCTGGACCTGATCAGCTATACCTGGGCCAACAAGCTGCTGGACAACCCTCGCAATGCGGCCTGTCTGGAGATAGTGCTGGGTGGATTTCGCGCCATTGCCCATGGTGCGCTTCAGGTAGCCCTCACCGGCGCCAGAACACGCGTAACGGTGAACAGGCAAACGGTTGATTTGTGGCAAACCCTGAACCTCAACGATGGTGACGAACTAACGATTGACCACTCAACGCACCATCGGCTTGTCTACCTTGCCGTGGTGGGTGGGTTGGATGCGCCGGAACAATTCGGGAGCCATTCGGTGGTTGTTCGGGAAAAGCTCGAGGGCCAGGGCCCGGTGCAGACAGGAGACCGATTGATGCCGTTGCAGCCAAAACGGCAAGTGCCAGAGCGGAAAGTACCAGATCACCAGCGTCCCGACCTTGATGCAGAAACGGTTATCCGGCTGATTCCGGGCTATCAATACCCTCAGTTTCAGCGAGCGGATATCATCCGGCTAACAACCAGCCGCTATACAGTTGGCGACCAATCCGACCGCATGGGCTTTCGACTCCAGGGAACGCCCCTGAGCTCCCCGCCCCCCGGAATTATTTCCGAAGGCATCGCCCTTGGAGCCGTCCAGATTCCCGGTGATGGTCAACCTATCGTCTTGATGAACGATTGCCAGACCATTGGTGGCTACCCGAAGCCCGGCGTCGTTCCCACCATGGATTGCGCACTTCTGTCCCAACAACTACCCGGCGCCCAAGTCCGGTTTGAATTATCTGACCTGGCTACTGTGCAGAATCAGCGGCGCCTGTTTGAGCTCCATTACCAGCACACTCGCTGGTGTCGGAGCGGCCGGGCACTTGAGTGGCTCTGATACCACCGGCATGGTCCAGGTCTGGAACAGCCTGGCAAAAGGTGCATTCCTCGGTATCCACTGCAGCACCACCCGTTTCAACGTAACGCACCCGGTGGCTAGCGCTCCCACGATTGGCAGAGACGGCAAAGCGCCGGTTCTTTCGATCCTGCTCGGCTTCGGGATTCTGGTTCTCATTCATATCAAAACTCACCCCGCTCATGGCGTTCAGCGATGTCTTTGAAGACATCCAACAGACCTTGCTCAAACAACCACGGATCACCCATTTTGAACATTTGGCACCAGTTATCGTCGGGCCCCAAAGACGTATGCTCAAAGCGATTAAGGTTATCCAACGAGTAACCAGGAATCGACTTAGGGATACTGCCGTACTGGGCGCCCCTGGTAACACCCAAGATTTCTCCGCCAACCTGCTCCTCAATGGTAATCTCGCCTCTAGGTACCGCATTAGGATGCCCTGGCTCCAGAAAGAAACGAGAAATAGTCGTTACAAACCAGCGAGCGGCCTCGATGGGATATTCATATTGTTCGGTAATAAACCTGCCCGGTTTGCCTCCATACTGAATCCACTCCTTGCTGACTAACAACAAGTATCCATCTGTAACAAAGAAATCCCAGGGAATACTATTCCGATCTCTATCTTCGTGATGAGCCACTTTAATATAGCCCACCGGCGGACGATCAGGGTCTATAATCGGCCACTCAGGCAGCTTCGGATATGCCATGCTTAAGCTCCAAAATTAATCGGTTCAAGGTCCACCAACTCGACCCACTGTGCACCGCTACCTTCCATGCCAGTCATTTGCCGGAACGTTTTGGGATTTTTGTGCAGACTAAATGCTTCAACGGTCCCGTATATTGGTTTATCCGCAGTTGAACTAGCAGTTTTGGTTAGACCGTTTCCAGTGAAATGCTCATTGGCGCCCGTGTTGTCCTGAATACTAAAGCGAGCATCAAACAGCGCCTTTTCATTTCCGACAACACCGTTATCAGCGAGGTACTGCTTTCGTAATTTTGCGCTAACCCACGCATCATCAGGCATGCCCCTGATCAACGCCTCATACTCCCGCGAATATTCCGGCGTCATAACCTCCTTCGTCAAAGCAGGATTTTCAACTTTTCCCGGCAACTTATCCTCAACAAACTTCGTCAGATTTCCGTATGTGGGAACAATCGTCTCAGCATCCGCATACCTAACCGCGTCTGCCTGATCGATGATGGCCAACTTATACTTGGCATCTGGCTTGTAATTCACACCCATTGCTTCAGTGATCAATTTGGGGTCCGTATCCAGGTGCGCTATCTGATCAAAACTCGTTGACCAGATCTGCACACCGGCCGGACCTTCCTTACCTAATGTTCCGTTGTGGGGGCCATTTCGATGCACATGGGGCTCTTCTACCAAGCGGACAATGAACTTCTCGTCTGCAAAACCCTCTTGAGCGATGCGGTGCAGCTGTGCCTGGGTGTACTTGGGCGAAGGGGCCTTGCCATTGGCGATGATGGAATTCCGCGCATCTCCTAAAAGCTTCTTTGCCTCGTCGAAGGATCTGGGCCGAACTTTCCCTGGCCTCGTGCTTAGCTGGACGGGGTCGGGGTCCACGCCCTTTGGACGCGGTGATGCTTCAGCCTCAAAACGATTCTTCCTGTTCAGGTCGAAATCGCGCCATATCTTGCGCAACCCTTGAAGCTTTAGCGCCTCGGCAAATCGCCCGAATGCCGGCCCGAGCCCCGCCAGAATCCGAGCATGGCGGATACGGCTGGTCGCCTGCGCTGCGTTACCCGCTCCCAGTGTGGTTGCCGCCAGCAAACCGGCCAAAACCAGCTCAAATGCTATCGCTCCGAAAATGTAGGCATAATCGGTATGGTGCTGAATGGCGGCATAATCGGTTACAAAGTCTTTCAGAGCAGCGCTGAGCTGAGCATCCGTCATCACCAGACTGGCCAACTCATATGCTTTTGCAATGTCCTCCCCACTGATGTCAGATGGCGAGAACCCAATCGCTCGCACCCATCGCTCCCGGCGTTTGTCGTCATAGAGATTGTTGAAGGTCTCGTACCAGCTGCTGGCTCCGTTTTCCTGGTTTGCAGACCATGCCGATTTAAGCCCGTCCATCAGTGTCTTGGTTGGATTAGCCAGATCACTGACGCCAACCACAAAATCAAACAGGCCGATCCCCGCATCATAAGCGCCCTGAAACACCGCTCCGGTGTTCACCAGAGCCTTTTCATAGTGAGGCATCTGCTGATAGACCGTTTCCCGGGCTTCGTAGTCCTTCCTTTCCTGCTCCAGCAGTCGCTGGAGGCCCGCTATGATTGTCTTGCGTTCTTGCCGGACCACATCGTCCATGGCGCTTGAGCCCAGTCTGACAGTGGCAAACCGGCCATTCAGGCCCTCCACCGACGCGGCACCCTGATGGTCCAGAACTCCGGTGACGCTTTCCAAATCCGTGCCTACCTCAAACGGCAGGTTCGCTACACCAGTACCGTCCGGCCAGCGATACTCAATGGTCAGGCTATAGGGGCCTTTACCTGGCACGGGCTCCGCAACCGGCTCCGGTGCAAGCTGATAGTCCTGGCTGGCTGGCGCATGCAGGGAATCGGATCGGACAGCAGGCCCGCCAATGGCTCCAGAGGGCCAGCGGTCTCGCAAACGGTTTGCCAGGGGTGCCGGCAAATCCGAGCGAAGGTGCTCTGGACTTGCTGTGCGGTCGGTGAAAATACCAAAGGCTGCGCTATCCAGGCGGCCCAGAACCAGTTGGCCGCTTTGCAAGGCATCCAGTATTGCCTGGCGCTCACTGCTGGATGATTGCTCAAGGGCGCGATAGCCCCCATCCGGAGGTGGCTCTATGTGAGCGCCCTGGTAACCGCGTGAAAAATAATCCTGTGCGATGGACACCGCGTCGGAAGGGTGTAGTAACGACGGCAAAATCCTCTCGGTGAAGCCGTAGCCACCAGCAACGTATAACTGATAGGACACTGTTCCATTTCCTTGTCCGTTGATCTATCCCTGCGCTCTCCTGAGCGATAATGACAATAACCCCAATTAGTCCAGAAACGCAACAATGCAGTTGAATTCGTCATGAAAACCTAAGCTTGTTGCGGTACGAGCTAGGTATCGAACTAAATGCAAACTTCTGCTGTTCTGAAAAGGCTCGTTGATCGAAACTGAGTATCAAAAAGAGGAAATATAAGAATAAAAATGGCGGTGGGCCAGGGAAACTGCGCCGCCCCTGCCAGCCCAGAGCCCATGGGGCATGCGGGTTCCCGACGGGCATGATACCAACAAACTAGTCAACACTTGGCATCTGCTCTCGCCATCTCCGATAAGAAACACCTCGTACTGAAAGACAACACTTAGTCATTCAACCGGCGCGTCCCGAAGAGCTACATCCAGGTACCGGCAGAAGGCTACAAGGGCTTCGTGGTGACCGTCATTGATCACCACCTGCACGCAAAGCAAGCCTCGTTACATTGTCTTCAGGGGTAGAATTACTCGGACCTAGGGAGACTCTGAATAAGTCCCCAAAATCAGCGATAATACGGCCATCATCAACCGCATAGGATTCGTTGCCACCATGGATCAGATCACCTTCTCCGAAGCTGAGTACCAGACCAAGAAGCGCAAAACGCGTCGTGAGATCTTTCTGGAGCGGATGGACAAGCTGATTCCCTGGAAGCAATTGGAGAAGAAGGTAGCCCGTTATTACCCGAAGGGCCAGAATGGCCGGCCTCCCTATCCGCTGCCGGCCATGCTTCGAGTTCACTGCATGCAGCTGTTCTATAACCTGAGCGATCCGGCCATGGAAGACGCTCTGTACGAGATCGAATCCATGCGGCACTTCGCTGGTCTGAAGCTGGACCGCCTGCCGGACGAAACCACCATTCTCAAGTTCCGCCATTTCCTTGAACGCCACGGACTCGGCAAGGTGCTGTTCAAAGAAGTTAACAAGCACTTGGAAAAGAACGGCCTGATGCTGCGCGAAGGCAGCATTGTGGATGCCAGCATTATTTCGGCACCGAGTTCCACCAAGAACAAAAGTGGTCAGCGGGATCCAGAGATGCACCAAACCAGGAAGGGCAATCAATGGTATTTCGGCATGAAGATGCACATCGGCGTTGATGACACGCTCGGACTGATCCACAGCATCGACACGACGGCCGCCAACGTCCACGACATTGTGCCGGCCGGCAACCTTCTTCACGGTGACGAGCAGCGCGTGTTCGGTGATGCCGGTTATCTTGGCATTCAAAAGCGGGATGAGCATAAGGATCGCAAAAACGTCTCTTGGTTCATTGCCAAACGCCCCGGTTCTCGTAAAAAACTGGACGACCGAAAGTTGAAGGCTGAAAAGCTCAAAGCCAGCGCCCGTGCCAAAGTGGAACATCCGTTCCGGTACATCAAACAGGTCTTTGGCTACAGCAAGGTTCGCTATCGCGGCCTGGCTAAAAACAGTAACCGATTACACTTGCTGGCCGCGTTCAGCAACCTGCTGATGGGTGAAAAATACCTGCTGGCGTAGTGCCAGTGCGCCTGTTTTCCGCCGAAATGGCGGGAAACGGGCAAAAAATGAACAAATAGAGGGGCTGATCGTGCCTAAATTGCCTTTGAATAGCTTTTTTTGAGCTAATAAAGTTATTCGGCAAGAAATCAGGCATTAATCAGACCCTCCCTAGCGTATAGCTCTAGGTCCGCTTTCGAAATGCTTGCAGCGGGTACGAGGCGATAGTGTTTTTCCTGCACCACACACACCTCGTCATCCTGCATCACCAACTCAAACATTGCGATAAGGTCATCATCCATGAATTGTGCGGACACTGCCCGGCAGGCTAGGTATGGAAACTTCTGCTCGCAGAACAGGATGTCTTGCGATGTCTGGACTGATCCATGTTTGTCTTTTCCGCCCTTTGCTTGCACCGGGATTACGAAGTGTTGTCCATGCTTGTTAAGGCCAACATAAATTTCATCAATTTCAATCTGACCTATTCCTTTGACGGTAGTTCTCAGGTGGTTTTGCAACGAGTTCGCAGTAACTCCCAAAAAGGTATCTACCAGTCTGTTGTACCTGACCTTCGCAAGGAGAGCTTGCTCGTCGTTGAGGGCGTATGCGTTGATAATTTCTGGTGTTGAATCGGGAATCTTAACTTTTATTAGGTCATCGCGCGGTACGATGCGATTGAGCTTCACGAGCTTGAAACGGTACTTCGCGCGGCCCGCGCCTACGATGATCCACTCAAGGTCATCGGGTGCAGTTTCCTGAATGGTCTGAGGGAAGTTGTTTCTATACCTGAAGGAATAAATCACGTCGCCGGGATTCTTTGGCAGATCGACCTGTAGTTTGTGCGCACAATCAATCAGCTCACTCCTCTCGAAGACAAACTCAGTCATACCGGGCTGGTAATGATTAGCAAATATTTCCGCGATCAGGGCGCTGTATCGGTTTTGCTTTTTCTTAGGCATTAGCTTCCTCAGTGATTGCAGCTTGCAGGGCCAGGGTCAGTTGTTCTGCATCTTCTGCTTGTTCAGCAGCTTTAGCAGTCTTTCGTGTCCTCTGAGCTATGGTGTCGACTGGGACACCGAATTTTTTCGCGGCCCTGCTCATGTCCATGTAAAGCAGTTCTTCAGCACCGAGGTTAATGTAGTCAGCGGGTTGAACCGGGGTATAACGAAGCGCCTCTGCAATCTGCCTGGCCACAGCTCTTCCCAGCATGGGCGGAACACTATTTCCGACCTGCCTGAATCCATGCCATTTGGTTGAATGGAACCTGAACCAGTCTGGGTAAGAATGGAGCCTCGCAGCTTCACGCACGGTGATAACCCGTGGTAGCGCAGGATGGATCGGTCGTGGTGAGGTAAAGGCACCTCTCGCGCTATCGGTCCCGGCCCGCAGGGTGTTGCACAGCCCCTTAGGATCAAGTTTTCTGAAACGGCTTACAGGCTCTGTCTTGCCGGGTTCAGTGGCAAGGAATCGAGACTGGGACAACTCCGTGTGTTTTGTTCGCAAGCTCGATGTCAGCAGAGAGTGATCAAAGCGACGGGGGAAGCTATAGTCTGACTCATCGGTTTGTTGGCCCCTGAGGATTCGTGCATATGTCGATGTGGTCTCCCACTCAGTCGCAACCGTGTCCGAATCGACAAGTTCAGGAAATTCGTTAGCGTCCGGCAGGTCGCCAATAGCTTCCTCGACAGTAACTATTTTATTGTATGGCTCGGGATACACAGGCAGGGGTAGGCCACGCCTAGCACCCACGAGAAATAGCCTTTGGCGCGACTGAGGGACACTGTAGTGAGCCGCATTCAGCACTTCGTATGGATTGACCACATCATAGCCAGAGTCCTTTAGGGCTTTGATCATGTCTTTAAGAAACTTCACATGCTTGCCAACCGTCAGACCCTTGACGTTCTCAAACACGAAGTAACGGGGCTGAAGTTCGTACACTAGGCGCACATAGTCTGACGCTAACTGATTTCGGGGGTCATCGAGAGTGCGCTTACCGATGAGTGAAAATCCCTGACACGGCGCTCCGCCAAAGACAACATCGATTTGTTTATTCCCCAAATCAGCACGCCGCCGGATGTCCTCACCTGTGAGGTCCGTGACACTCGCGCAGATGACCTTAGAGTACGGAAAGTTGTACTCATGCGTAGCACAGTGAATTGGGTCAATCTCTACGGCAGCCGCAACATCGAAACCGGCTTGTTCAAAGCCCAGGGATAAACCACCAGCACCTGCGAATAGGTCAATGCCAATTGGTCTTTCTTGCGTTTTGCGTGATGAGGCCATGAGTTGTTGCTTTTCCGTTTCTGCGAGCGTGACAAGATTCTGGACCGTCTACCATGACAGCCAACCGAATCGAAAATTAACATAAAATTCGTCTGTATTCTTTAATCGCGTCAACATCTGGCTTCCCCCCCGTACCCCCTTGCTTCGACCTCTGGCGAGTCATTTTAGGCTTTTGGCCTCACGGGAAAGGGCTACGGCCAATCCAGATCGGTAAACTGTCCACTTGAATATGAGTCTTTGGCAAACGGGGCCTCACAAATAATACTGTATATTTAAACAATGCTGCTTTTATGTACAGTCGAGCTGTAGTACCCTGTTTTCAGGCATCCAGTTGAGCAGTCGGATTTCTTTGAAATCAGTGAAGGAGCCCCCTTTGCCCATGTCTTCTGATAGCCTCCATATTCTTAATATCAAGACCTACAGTCAGCTTTGCGAAAGCTTTGACATTAATGGCGACGAGCCTTTGTCGAAAGACAATTTCAGATGCCCCATCAAGTCCTACCGCCTCCTGAAGCAAGAAGCCAGATGTCAGTACCTCAGAGGGCAACACATTTGTGGCCAAGAGCACCTCTGGGGGTATGTAGTCGAGACGAAGAGTAACAACAAAGTTCTTATTGGGAACTGTTGCGCTGAGAAACACCTCGGAATCGAGGACAAAGATATCAAGCTGGCGTTTAGCAGGCTCCGAAAATCAGAAAAGCTCGAAGCAGACCGCGCCAAAGTTCGCAAGTTCTTGGCAGGCCGCAAAGAGATAGAAAACAGGCTCGGTTATTTGAAGCAAGTCGCGGAGAGTAACTTCCATGAAGCCTCTCGTATTGTAGAAAACCTACCTGGACCAATCTTGAAAACTCTTCGGGATCGATGGAAGAGACGGAGCTTTGACTTAACTTGGGAATATTCGGTTCGAAAGGAAGTAAAGCGGGAGGACGGATCAACCTCAACTGCTGAGGATTGGCACCTAATGGACTTCCGCCCTCTAGAAGGGCTTGGAGATTGGCTTACCCCAAGAAGGGGCGGGTGGGGTATCAGTTTCAGTGCAGTTGGACGGCGGTTGAACAATCTTCCAACGCACTTATTTCTGAGCGAGCCTGAGATCAAAGAAGCTGAAGAGGTTATTAAGCAGGTGTCTCAGCTAGACAAAATTGAGCAAGAGCTAGTTCGTCAACGCAAACTGATGCGGAACTTCTGCCGCAAAGACAATTTGGACTTGTTGATGCAACTTACCCCGAACCGAAAGCTGAGAGCAGATGCGGTTCGTGCGGCTCATCGCATTATTGGAGAAGACCTCCGGCAAGATGCGTCCCGAGTGGTAGACAATTTTGATGACTCACTAAGGCGCAAGTACGGTGCTTCAGGGTTGAGAATGGCCAGCTAAATGTACTGTTGCGGAGGCGTCGCCTCCAGGGCTTGAAAGTTGCAAGGGGCGACTCACTGATATTGACGCCCGTACAACTTCAATTAGGTCAAGCGGGCAGTCAACATTTTGGTCAGCACATGCCGTGCAAGCTACTGATTTAGAGGAAAAAATAGAAAATGGCGGTGGGCCAGGGATTCGAACCCCGGGACGGCTATTAACCGTCGGCGGTTTTCAAGACCGCTGCATTCAGCCACTCTGCCAGCCCACCGTCTTACCGAAAAAACGCCAGAAGGCGTATTTCAGTTGCTGCCGTCGCGACAGCGGGTGGAATGATACCGGATTTGCCATTACTGTCAACGCCTTGAAGAAAAAACGTTGGAAATTCCACTGGTTCTGGTCACGGTGCGAGCAAGATTACACCAGTTTAATGGAATCCATTGGGGCATTTTCTGTCGTAAATGATTGAAAGTTGCGGATTCGACATTATCATGGGACTCAGTATCCAGTTGCAATAAACGGAGATGACAATGGAAGACAGACGTTTCGGCGTTCAGAACAACCAGGCTGCCTACCCGCAGTCCGGTCAAGCCACCGGCGTAACAGCGGGCATTGATGAAGATGCGCTGAAGGTACTGCGCAACACCTACATGCTGCTGGGCATGACCCTGGCCTTCTCGGCCCTGACTGCGTTCCTGAACATGAACGGCACGCATCCGGGCTTCCTGATCACCATCGTTGGCTATATTGGCCTGCTGTTCGCGACCTATAAGCTCAAAAACAGCCCCTGGGGCATCGTAACCACCTTCGCCCTGACCGGCTTCATGGGGTACACCCTGGGCCCGATCATCGGCGCGTTCGTTGCCGCGGGTGCCTCTCAGATTGTCGCCCAGGCACTGACCCTGACAGCCGTAGCCTTTGTTGGTCTGTCAGCCACCGCGCTGATCACCAAGAAAGACTTCAGCTTTATGTCCAGCTTCCTGACGGCCGGTGCGTTCGTGCTGATCGGTGCCATGCTGCTGGCCTTCTTCATGCAGAGCTCTGCCCTGCATCTGGCGGTATCCGCTGGCTTCACCATTTTCGCCTCCATCATGATCCTGTTTGAAACCAGCCGGATCATCAAAGGCGGCGAGCGTAACTACGTGATCGCAACCGTTGGCCTGTACGTGGCCATCTACAACCTGTTTGTCAGCCTGCTGCACCTGCTGGCGGCATTCAGCGGCGACGATTGATTCGCCAGAGCAATGCGTTGAACAGGAACCCCGGCCTTTGCCGGGGTTCTTGCTTTCGGTAAACTGAAATCCGATCCATTTCTGACCGGCAACCTATCGTTATGTCCCCTGGCCTTTCTTACACCCTGGTTATTACCGGCGCTCCCTGGTCTAGCCAGGCACCACAAACAGCACTGGCATTCGCACAGGAGCTGATTGCAGCCGGCCACCACATCGACCGGGTGTTTCTTTATGGCGAGGGCGTACACCTAGCTTCAGCCCTGAGTACGCCCCCCTCCGATGAACCCGACTGGCCTGGACAGTGGGCAGATTTCCTTGCTGACAACCAGACGCCTGGGGTCGCCTGCATTGCCTCGGCCTTGCGCCGGGGAATCGTCGACCAGGGCGAACAGGCGAGGTATGAACTCAGCGCCAACAACCTTCGCCAGCCTTACCAGATAGCGGGCTTGGGGGAATGGGTGGAAGGCAACATGAAGTCTGACCGCGTGATCTACTTTCATGGGAGCCACTGAGATGACCACCTTGATTGTGATTGATCAGGCTCCGTATGGCTCCTGGACTGGTCGCGAAGCGCTGGATATGGTGTTTTCCCTCGCAGCCTTCGATCAACCAGCGGCATTGCTCTTTATGGGCGCTGGTGTTAACTGGCTGCGCAAATCCCAGGATGCCGGAGGCATCGGCCAGAGAACGGTTGAAAAGAACCTTGCTGCGGCACCGGTGTTCGGAGTCGAACAGATTCTCGCAGAACAATCCGCCTGCGAGCGTTTTCGGCTTGGTGAGGAAGACAGGCTGAATGGCGTGGAACTGATTCCATCGGTCAGAGACGCCCTTGATCGCTTTGAACGCATCGTTTTTGCAGGCTAAGGATGACGGAATGACACAGGAACAAACGATTCAGCCGACACTTCATATCCTGAACAAATCACCCAGTCACCCAAGGTTCGCAACCTGTCTGGCAGCCCTTCACGAAGGAGACACGCTGGCACTGGCGGAAAATGCGGTACTGGCGGTAACAGACAGCACTGCTGGCCTCCCCCGAAACTGTGTTGCGCTTGACGCAGACCTTGAGGCCAGAGGCCTGGCAGGCAACCCCAATGTACAAATCATCAGCTATGGCGATCTGGTGCGCCTGACCGCCGAACATTCACGTACGGTGAGCTGGTAATACAATGACGACTTTGCCGTTGCGCAACAACGAGGGTTTTCTGGAAGACGCTGGCAGCTGGACCCCTGAGGTAGCACAGGAGATTGCCGCCGAGGACAGCATACAGCTAAATGAAAATCACTGGGAGATCATAGATTTCCTGAGGGAATTCTACAAACAACATGAAATGTCTCCGCCGTCAAACCGGTTATTTGTGAAGGCGGTGAAAGAGGCGTTCGGGGACGACAAGGGCAACAGTATTTACCTGATGCAGCTCTTCCCCGGCACACCCGCCAAAACCGCCTGCCGGATTGCCGGGCTGCCCAGACCAACCAACTGCCTTTGATCAGCGATCGCCCTGCCCTGGTGGCCGGCTACCACTGCTGGATTGGGATTTCTGCATTTCGGCAGTCGAGCCCAGAAAACTGCTGAGCCCATTCTCGAACAGATTGGAGCCAAACTTCAGGAATTGCTTGGTCGATTCCTTGGTCGCGCCTTCCCATGCATTTTGCGGGAGCTGCCGGACGGCATCGGCGACGCCTTTGTTGACACCCTTGGCCACCTTGGGCTCGATCTGGTCAGCGGCCTCCACCAACTCCCGCATGCGTTCAGCCAGCCAGGGCCGAACCACGAGGTACCAGAACGCAAACAGAACCGCCGCCACCGTACCAGCGGTCAACAGCACCTGAACAATCATCAAAACCCACACAGACATTACCTGTCTCCCTTGTTAGCCACCCAGTGGCGGCATCGGCAGCTGGTTCATCGCGATAAACTGAATCAGGCCGGCCACTGCGCCGAACAAGCCTCCAACAAACATCAGCTGGAGCTCTTCTTCTCTGAACGCCGGCCGCAATATGTCCTGGAACTCCTCCGGACGGAGCGATTTCATCTGGCCCGCCAGCACACCGGCCACGATGGGCGCCCGCTCCTTGTTAAAAGCGGGATCGTTGAACACATCCCGGGTGGCGATCACCGCCTTCTGGTTCATCACTCGCTTGAGATCAGTGTAGCCGGTCATACCGACTGTCACCTGTGCCGCCAGCTTCATAACCATGGAGTTATCCAGCATCGGCCGCAGATGCTTCTGGATGATGGCTCGGGTTCTTGCTCCGTGCTGGCCATTGATCATGGCGTCCGCCACCTTCTCAACGGTGATCAGTTCCTCGGCCACCAGACGTGCCCAGGTATCACTGATCTGCTCCTGACGGCGCAGAAACAACCCCTGAATCCGCCAAAACAGAACCCGGCGAGGGCGAAGCGGTGCAAAAATCAGATTAATGGCGATCCAGTTGGTGATAAAACCAATGGCAAAACCACCGACCGGCAGCAGCCATGGCTCCGGATAGGCCAGCCACAGCGGCGCCAGGATGGCACCCAGCAAACCGCCAATGATGGCACCACGGTTGATGACCGATTGCAATTCAACGGAACCGGCTTCCCGGAAAATGCGATTCATCAGGTCAGGATGATTCTGCAATTCGCGGCTGAGCAGTGCTTTCAGATCCACCAGCTCATTCAGGTCGTCACCGAAATCCTCAACCAGCTCTTCAATCCTGTCCGGCAGCTGCTGCCTGGCCCATTGGTAGATCCTGGCGCGAACAAACAGCGGCAGGTTATCCCACAACACCGGCTGCACTTCGTACATGACTTCGTCGATGTATTCATCCATCCGTGGTGAAACCTGTGCCACCACCTGTTGAACAATGCGCTGGGGCTCCAGCTTTTGATAGACGGTATTCAGATCACCAAACTGCTGCAGCGTGCGGTCGATACAGATGTGCGCCATCTTCTCGGCTTTACGGGGGATAACACCCTGCCAACCAATAACGCCAATGCCGATGAAACGCACCGGGTGAAATGACATCTGTATCGCAAGCCAGTTGGTAAACCAGCCGACGACAGCAGCCATCACAGGTACGGATAAGAGAGCAAGGTCGAGCAAGTGTTACCCCGGCTTCAAGTCTGGCGGCGATGGCGCCGCTGATATCACTGTTTTTTATGGCACGGTACAGCAACCGTGCACGGTTCTGTTAGTCAACAGGATGATGGAGTATTGCAGATATCAGGACATTGGCCGTGTAGCCACGAAAGACAGGCATCTGCGGCAGCCGCCGCGGTGAACGGCGGCCTGGCAGAGGTAATGCCGAACTTACTGATAGTAGGCGTTTTCAGTGTTCGAGTGGTCGGTCACATCACGAACCGCAGTGATCTCCGGAACCCGCTCCTTGAGGGTTTTCTCAACACCTTGCTTGAGGGTCAGGCTGACGGCGGAACAGCCCTGGCAACCGCCACCGAAACGCAGCACTGCCACCGACTCCTCAACGATCTCCACCAGTGATACATCACCGCCGTGGGCCGCCAGATTGGGGTTGATCTCAGACGCCAGCACGTAGTTCACCCGTTCAGGAAGGGGTGCGTCATCAGACACCTGGGGCACTTTGGCGTTCGGCGCCTTGATGGTCAACTGGCCGCCCATCTGGTCTTTGGAGTAGTCCACGTAGGCATCTTCCAGAAACGGTACCGAGTTATGGTCCAGGAACAGAGTGAATTTCTGCAGATCAACCTGCTCGTCTGTAGGGACGACTTCGTTTGGCGGGCAATAGGCCAGACAGGTCTCGGCATTGCGGGTACCCGGCTGGGTGACGAAAATACGAACGCCCATGCCCTCGACATCCTGCTTTTCAATCAGTTGCGCAAGATAATCCCTTGCGGAATCAGTGACAGTTACCAAAGCCATGCTTCCTACCTGTTTTCAAATGTAGTCTCTATTTTAGGAGAGTTCGCAGGAACTTAAAAGACCAAGTAAAATAGTCGGGCTTTAACAGGATAATGAATTGCACGTATAACCTCCCGCCGGGAACTTTGTGGTCAGTGCTTGATAATGATCATCTGTATTAAGACGTATACGTACAATTTTGCTATGATCCCGCGCCGTCCGAACAAACACGACGTTATTAATGACCCCGGAAGAATTCCCTATGACCGATCGTACTACCCGCCTGGAACAGCTTCATAAGGCCCTCAAGGAACGCATCATCATCCTCGATGGTGGCATGGGCACCATGATCCAGAACCAGAAGCTGGACGAAGCCGCATTCCGGGGCGACCGATTCAAGGATTTCGACCGGGAAGTTCAGGGCAACAACGATCTCCTCAACCTGACCCAGCCGGCCCTGCTCCGCAACATCCACGCAGACTACCTGGATGCCGGCGCAGACATCATCGAAACCAACACTTTCAATTCCACCCGCCTTTCCCAGGCGGACTACGGCATGGAAGATCTGGCCCGTGAATTGAACGTGGAAGCGGCCAGGATCGCCCGGGAAATCGCTGATGAGTTCACCGCCCGCAATCCGGAAAAACCGCGGTTTGTTGCCGGCGCCGTGGGCCCTACCTCGCGCACCGCCTCCATCTCACCAGACGTCAATAACCCGGGTTACCGGAATGTGGATTTCCAGACCCTGGTGGATAACTACTATGAGGCGGTCTCAGGCCTGGTGGAAGGCGGCTCCGATCTGATCCTGATTGAAACCATTTTCGACACCCTGAACGCCAAGGCCGCCATTTACGCGACCCAGCAGTTCTTTGAGGACAACGGTTTTGAACTGCCGATCATGATCTCCGGCACCATTACCGACGCGTCTGGTCGAACACTGTCGGGCCAGACCACCGAGGCCTTCTACAACTCCATTGCCCATGCAAAACCCATCTCAGTGGGTCTTAACTGCGCTCTGGGCGCGGATGCGTTGCGCCCCTATGTGGAAGAGCTGGCCAACAAGGCAGAAACCTATGTGTCGGCCCACCCCAACGCCGGGCTGCCCAACGAATTTGGCGAATACGACCAGACCCCCGAAGAAATGGCCGACATCATTGAGGGCTTCGCCAAGGACGGGTTCCTGAACATCATCGGGGGTTGTTGCGGTTCACGACCGGATCACATCGAAGCCATCGCCAACGCGGTATCCAAGTATCCGCCCCGGAAGATTCCCGACCGCCCCAAGGCACTGCGCCTGTCAGGCCTCGAGCCCTTTACCGGTGACGAAAACACGCTGTTCATTAACGTGGGCGAACGCACCAACGTGACCGGCTCCAAGCGCTTTCTGAGACTGATCAAGGAAGAACAGTACGAGGAAGCACTAAGCGTGGCCCGGGATCAGGTGGAAAACGGCGCCCAGATCATCGACATCAACATGGACGAGGGCATGCTGGATTCCAGGGAGGTTATGGAGACCTTCCTGAAACTGGTGGCATCCGAGCCTGACATTTCCCGCGTGCCGATCATGATCGATTCTTCCAAGTGGGACGTGATCGAGGCCGGTCTTCGGTGCATTCAGGGTAAGGCCGTCGTGAACTCCATCAGCCTCAAGGAAGGCGAGGACGAGTTCATCAAGCGGGCAAAAGACTGCATGCGTTACGGTGCGGCCGTTGTGGTCATGGCCTTTGACGAAGATGGCCAGGCCGACACCTTCGAGCGCAAAACCGAGATCTGCAAACGCTCCTATGATGTGCTGACCGGCATCGGCTTTAACCCGGCCGACATTATTTTTGATCCGAACATCTTCGCCATCGCCACCGGCATCGAAGAGCACAACAACTATGCGGTGGACTTTATCAATGCCACCCGCTGGATCAGGGAAAACCTGCCCCACGCGTCCATTTCCGGTGGCGTGAGTAACGTCTCGTTTTCTTTCCGCGGTAACGATGCGGTGCGTGAGGCCATTCACTCCGTTTTCCTGTATCACGCGGTCAAGGCCGGCATGAACATGGGCATAGTGAACCCGGGCCAGTTGGTGATCTATGACGAGATCGAGCCAGACCTGAAGGAATTGGTGGAAGACGTCGTCCTGAACCGCCGCGATGACTCAACAGATCGCTTGCTTGAGGCGGCCGAAAAGTTCAAAGGCAAAGGCGGCCAGACCAAAGAAGAAGACCTTGCCTGGCGTGAATGGCCCGTCGAGAAGCGTCTTGAGCATGCCCTGGTGAAAGGTATCACCAGTTACATTATTGACGACACAGAAGCCTGCCGGCAGAACGCCAGCCACCCCATCGAAGTGATCGAAGGCCCGCTGATGGCGGGTATGAATGTGGTCGGCGACCTGTTCGGTGATGGCAAGATGTTCCTGCCCCAGGTGGTCAAGAGCGCCCGGGTAATGAAGCAGGCCGTTGCCCACTTGATCCCCTTCATCGAGGCTGAGAAAACAGAAGACCAGCAGGCCAAGGGCAAGATTCTGATGGCCACCGTGAAGGGCGACGTACACGACATTGGCAAGAACATCGTGGGCGTGGTCCTGCAGTGCAATAACTACGAAGTCATCGACCTAGGCGTGATGGTGCCCTGCGAGAAGATTCTGGACGTTGCGAAAAAAGAGAATGTCGACATTATTGGTCTGAGCGGCCTGATCACACCCTCGCTGGATGAAATGGTCCATGTTGCCCGAGAAATGCAGAGGCTGGATTTCAATATCCCGCTGATGATTGGCGGTGCCACCACCTCCAAAGCCCACACTGCGGTGAAGATCGAGCCCCAGTACAAGAACGACATTGCCCTGTATGTATCCGATGCCTCCCGGTGCGTAAACGTGGCCTCTCAGCTACTGAGCAAGACCGCAAAGCCCACGCTCGTGGAAGCCGCCCGTACCGAGTACGACGAGATTCGTGAGCGCCGTAAGAACCGTGGCGACCGTACAAAGCTGGTGTCTATATCAGAAGCACGGGCACGGGCACCGGAACTCGATTTCGAGACTTACCAGCCACCGAAACCGGTCTTCACCGGGGTGCGGGCGTTCGACGATTACAACCTGAACGAACTGGTGGACTACATCGATTGGACGCCGTTTTTCATTTCCTGGGACATTGCCGGCAAATACCCGGCAATCTTCGACGATCCGAAGCGGGGCGAAGCTGCACGCACTCTGTTCGACGACGCCCAGAAACTGCTCAAGAAGATGATCGTAGATAAACGCATCACCGCCAGAGGCGTGATTGGCTTCTGGCCGGCCAATCGTCGCGGAGACGATATTGTCGTCTACACAGACGAGTCCCGCACCGAGGAGCTGACCACCCTGCACCACCTTCGCCAGCAAGACGAAAAAGCGCCCGGCAAACCCATGATGGCCCTGTCTGATTTTGTGGCCCCTGAAGACTCCCACGTGGGTGACTATGTCGGCGGCTTTGCCGTAACCACCGGTATCGGGGTGGACGAACTGACCAAAGAGTTCAAGGATGCCCACGACGATTACAGCGCCATTATGGTCCAGGCTCTGGCAGACCGGCTTGCAGAAGCCTTTGCCGAGCGTATGCACGAACGGGTTCGCAAAGAATTCTGGGGCTATGCAACCGATGAACAGCTGGCCAACGATGACCTGATCAAGGAACGGTACCAGGGCATCCGCCCGGCCCCCGGCTATCCTGCCTGCCCTGACCATACAGAGAAAGCCACCCTGTTCAAACTGCTGGATGCAACAGCCAACACCAGCCTCCAGCTGACCGAACACTTTGCCATGTACCCAACGGCAGCGGTCTCTGGCTGGTACTTTGCCCACCCGGAATCCAAATACTTTGCCGTCGGCAAAATTGGCGTGGACCAGGTTGAAGACTATGCTGAACGAAAAGGGCTGTCCAAAGCAGAAGCCGAGCGCTGGCTGATGCCCAGCCTGGCCTACGATCCGGCCGAATAAACCAGGGTGACTCAATGAACGATATGGCTGACAACAACAATAACAGCAGCAAGAAAAAGCCCGGTTCGCCGGGCGTTCTGAAAATCATGCAAAGTATCCTCGCCGGCGCTTTGGGGGTGCAGTCTGAAAAACGCCGACAAGAGGATTTCGCCAGCCACAGCCCGGTGCCCTATATCATTGCCGGGCTGCTGTTTGGCGCTGCGTTTGTGGGCGGGCTGATACTGGTGGTAAAGGTGGTGCTGGCAGGCCAGTAGTGCTACTGGCCGGCAACCCACGCCACTGCAAAGGCAACAGCCAGCAACACCAGTAACACGGCTGCAACGGCATCGGCCTGGCTATCTGAATCCGCTGTCTTTTTCATAGCTTACTCCTCGGTTATCCAGTCTTGTTGTTGTTTCAGTACCCGGCTCTTATTAAAGCAGGAAATTGATATTCGTCCAGTCCTGCCCGTCGCAGCTGATTTTGCTGCTTATCACCTGAATCGATAATGATATTTTGAAATAATCATTTTAAGAATAAAAACCCAGTGATATCCTCCGCTTCAGGAATAAGGCCCAATGTCATTTTGGCGCCATTCAACAACCGCATTTCAGAAGTTACCAGGCAGGACGTTACCCTATGTACGTTTATGATGAGCACGACCGGCAAATCGCCGCGGAACGTGTCGCACAGTTTCGGGACCAAACCGAGCGGGCCCTGGCGGGCGAGCTGGCGGAAGAAGAGTTTCTTCCACTTCGTCTGCAGAACGGTCTCTACGTTCAGCGTCTTGCACCCATGCTGCGTATCTGTGTGCCCTATGGCATGCTCCGTTCAGACCAGATTCGCCGCCTGGCCCGCATCACCCGTGATTACGACAAGGGTTATGCGCATTTTACAACCCGTACCAACATCCAGCTGAACTGGCCAAATCTGGAAGACGTTCCGGATATCCTGGCCGAACTGGCCGAAGTGGAAATGCATGCCAACCAGACCAGCGGTAACTGCATCCGTAACACCACCACAGACCAGTTCTCCGGTGTTCAGGCCGATGAAATCGCCGACCCTCGCCCTTACTGCGAGATTATCCGGCAATGGTCTACCTTCCACCCGGAGTTTGCTTTCCTGCCCCGCAAATTCAAGGTGGCGGTAAATGCCTCCGAGAAGACAGACCGGGCGGCCATTCAGGTGCACGACATCGGCCTGCAACTGGTCCGGAATGATCAGGGTGAGCTGGGCTTCCGCGTACACGTCGGTGGCGGCCTGGGCCGCACGCCCATGGTGGGCCCAGTTATTCGGGAATTCCTGCCGGAACTCGACCTTCTGACTTACCTGGAGGCGGTCCTGCGGGTCTATAACCGTTACGGCCGGCGCGACAACAAGTTCAAGGCACGCATCAAGATTCTGGTAAAGGCACTGACCCCGAAAGGTTTCGCCGAGAAAGTCGAAGCTGAATGGGCACACATCAAAGACTCCCCGACTCGCCTGACCCCGGAAGCGATCCGCAAATTCCAGGGCTATTTCACCGAGCCTGACTACGAGACACTGGAAAACGCCACTGCCCTGCTGAGTGAGCAACGGTTTGAGAACCGCGAGTTCGATAAGTGGCTGACTCACAACGTCAGCGAGCACAAGAAGCCCGGCTACGCCAGTGTCACCCTGACCCTGAAAAAAACCGGGACCCCGCCGGGTGACGTGACCGATTATCAGCTTGAGCAGATTGCTGACCTGGCAGACCAGTTCAGCTTTGGTGAGGCCCGCGCGACACACGAGCAGAATGTGGTTCTGGCCGATGTTCGCCAGGATCAGCTGCTCGAGCTCTGGCAGCGCCTCGTACCCCTGGGCTTTGCCACTGCCAACCTGAACACGCTGACCGACGTCATCTGCTGCCCGGGCGGCGATTTCTGCGCCCTGGCCAACGCCAAGTCGATTCCCGTTGCAGAGGCTATCCAGCGTCGCTTTGATGATCTGGACTACCTGTACGACCTCGGCCCCATCGACCTCAACATCTCCGGCTGCATGAATGCCTGTGGCCACCACCACGTTGGAAACATTGGCGTGCTGGGCGTTGACAAGAAAGGCGAAGAGTTCTATCAGATCAGTCTCGGTGGCGATTCCCATCATGACGCTGCCATTGGCAAGATCCTGGGGCCCTCGTTTGCAAGGGACCAGATGCCCGAAGTGATCGCCAAGATCATTGATGTATATGTCGACAAGCGGAGCGAGGAAGAAACCTTCCTGGATACCTATCGCCGTGTTGGTATTGAACCATTCAAGGAGCGGGTCTATGCCTGATGTAATCGCTGCTGACGGCAGCATCCGTAACGACAGCTGGGTGGTCGTAGAGCGCCCTGCCGAGGGTGAATCCCTCAATGTAGCCGCAGGCCAGCCTGCGCTGATTCCCGCGGATCTGTGGCTTGCAGGCTACGAGCACTATGCAGGTCGGGATGATATCGGAGTCTGGTTCGACAGCCATGACGAGCCCGAAATGCTCGGGGACAAGGTTAAGGAACTACCGTTGATTGCGGTGAACTTTCCACGCTTTGTGGATGGCCGAGGCTACAGTATTGCCCGCCTGCTGCGGGAAAGGTTTGGCTACCAGGGAGAGCTGAGAGCCATCGGAGATGTACTTCTGGACCAGTTGCAGTTCATGAAACGGTGCGGCTTCGATTCCTACGTACTGCGGGCCGACAAGGACATCAGCAAGGCAGCTCGCTGCCTGAACTTCTTCAGTCAGGCCTACCAGGCCGCCACTGATACCGACCAGCCCCTGTTCCGTCGCAGGGCGTCCTGAGCAATCACGGGTGGGCGCAGAGCGTTAAACTCTCTGCGCCCCGCCCTGACCTACTGAATCTTCTGATTACGGAAAGCACTGAGCACCCGCCAAACGGTATGCTCAAGCGCCGCACTGGTGGCCAGGCCAAGCCGTTCCGGCAGGGTTCTCTTACGCTGGAATGACACCGAGACCACCTCACCCCGATCGCAGGCCTCTATCAGGTATTCATCCGACGTCTTGATATCGTCAATGAGCTTGACCTCAAGGGCACGCTTGCCGAACCAGATGTCGCCATTGGCCACCGCCTGGATATCCAGCGCAGGGCGCCTCTCACTGACGTATTCCTTGAACAGGCCGTGGGTATCTTCAAGGTCCGCAAGAAATTTCTGCCGGCCCTTTTCGGTGTTCTCTCCAAACACGGTCAGCGTGCGCTTGTGCTCACCGGCGGTCAGCACTTCAAAATCCACATCGTTCTTCTGAAGGAAACGATGGAAGTTCGGTAGCTGGGCAACCACACCAATCGAACCCAGGACTGCAAAGGGCGATGCAATGATCTTGTCGGCAACGCAAGCCATCATGTAACCACCGCTGGCCGCCACCTTGTCTACGCAGGCCGTCAGGGGAACCCCTTTACTGCGAATCCGATCAAGCTGTGCGGCTGCCAGACCATAGGCGTGCACGAGGCCGCCACCGCTTTCCAGGCGAACCACCACCTCGTCTGTCTCCGGGTTGGCGACACTGAGCACCGCAGAGACCGACCGCCTGAGCGTGTCGGTATCGCTGGCCTTGATGTCGCCATCGAAGTCGATGACATAGATGCGTGGTTTGGAGGCCTTTTCTTCCTCAGCGGTTTTATCCTGTTTGGCCGATTTTTTCTCGGCTTTCTCTTCCTTTTTCTTTTGTTTCTGCCACGCCTTGTGTTCGGCGTCTGACATCAACCGGGACTGGATGGATTCTTTCAGTTTCCGGTACTGGTCGTTCAGTTTGCGAATTTTGAGCTCGCCCTCTCCTTCATGATCACTCCGGTCCCGCTGGGTGGCGGAGAAAATCACCGAGGCCAGAATGATGGCGGCCACCACGAAGGTCACCACTTTAGCGAGGAAAAGTCCGTATTCGGTCAGAAATTCCAAAATGCAGTCTCCAGACGTCGTTGCAAAGCCATGAGTGTACCCCCTCACAGGGGGCGTGATAAGTCCAAAAGAAAATTAAAACAAGCGTTCGATCAAGCTTGACACAACCGTGTTCTAACCATAAAGTCGGATGGCGAGGTCGGCGCTACCCGGGCTATCAAACAGGCTTCTGAGGCCAGGGATTCCAAGCCGTCACCATGACAAGACAACCACTCAAAAGGGTAAAACAATGTCTGTAGCTCAGGTATTTGAAAAACTCGAACAGAATTTCAACGCAGACGCGGCACAAGGCCTGGATCTGGTGTTCCAGTTCGACATCGAAGATGACAAAACCTACCACCTGGTGATCAACGACGGCACTTGCAAGCTGCACGAAGGCGCGAACGACGATCCTTCCGTTACCCTGATCATGAACTCCGACACCCTGCAGGGAATCGTTTCCGGCGAGACCGACGGCATGCAGGCATTCATGGCTGGTCAGCTGCGCGCCGAAGGCGACATGATGCTGGCAACCAAGCTGGGTGAACTGTTCAACATGGGCTAAGCCCCGCTTAACAGACCAAAAAAACCTGCGCAAGTCGCAGGTTTTTTTATGGCCCTTCAACGACACCGAAGCTGTTATTACAGCCCGACGTCGCCCAACGACGATTCCGCCAGTTTCAGCAGGTCGCTGTTGCTCTCTTCGCGGCGGCCAATGCTTTCAATGTAGTACTCCAGCGACGTAAGCGCGTCCGCCAGCGCTTCAAGCACCTGAGGTGCCGGCGCTTCCCTCGCATCCAGTAGCTGCTCCTGAATGGATGCCGCTACCCGCGCAATGACACTGGCAGCGTGGGGGTCGTTCACCATCTGCAAACCACCCCAGATACTGCGCAGGGTGCCCGGCAGGTTGGCCAGGTGCAACTTGTCGTAGTCGGATTCGATAAACGCGGTAATGGCACGCTTGGCCAAGGTCAGGGCGCTACGCGCCTCGTCTGCAACCACCCAGATGGCTTCCTGCAGGTAGACAGACTCGTCCCGCTTGCGTTCACTGCCTGCCAACGCATCGGTCTCCGAGGTAATACCTCGAATGACGATCTGCATGACGGCATCCTCCACCCCCAGCACCGAATCGGCCAGGCGATAGAGTTCGTCCTCTGCCGGCAGGCGCTTCTCCTCCTCCCACTGACGGAGTTTCGTCGCTTCCTCACGGGCAATACCGGCCAGGCGATTGAGATCGAGCATCACCAGGGTGTTCGCCAGGCGCTCGAGGGCGTCAGCGATGGACGCCAGCTCGGCCAGGTCCGGCTCAATACCCCGTTCGATGATGTCCAGCTTATCCTTCAGTTGGTTGAGCTCTTCCTGCAGCGCTTCCGACAAGGATTTCAGTACATCCGAACCCGGGCCGTACAGCCGGCGCGAATGGGCTTCAAGGATAGCATCGGGAAACTCAGAGGGCGCCAGCCGGTAGGCGGAAAGAACGCTCGCAACCTCAGGGTTAGCGGACCCGCTGCGGTACAAAAGGTAGACAAGGTCTTTGATGACCGAGTCAGGGGCATCTTTGGTGGTGGCCACTTTGCCAACGTACACCACTTCGCGGGCATACTTCTCTATTCGCATAAGCAGACGTTTGCGGGCCTTATTGAAGCCCATGGCCCGGTCCAGCATGGTGTCTGCAACCACAGACAGCAAACACCACATCTGTCCCATTGGCGCGCCCCGACAAAGCCTGGCAAAGCCACGGGAAGCTCTGGCAACCAGCTTTTTGCTGACTACCTCATTACGCTCACGAAGAATGCCAAGCAGAGCGACCTGTAGGGTCAGGCGCATACGCCTGGCGAGAATTTCGTATTCGGCATCGCCGCCTTCAAGCGGCTGAAGCGAGAGCCCGGAGCAGAAATCCGGACGCTCTTTCACATCCACATCAAAGAAACAGGATTCGGGATAGGGTTTCTCGCGCCGCGCCTCGCGCAGATCATTGATCACCGGCAGCAGCAGTTCCGGATGGTCCTCCCGTTGCTGGTGGTAATATTCAACGTAGCGACGCAAGATAAACAGGGCGCTGTTGAGGGTCGTCAGCAGAATGTTCTTGTCGTCATTGGCGCCAACGGGCACATCGTTGGCCAGGTTCACTGCCTCCTGACACAGCAGGGTTCCACCACGCAATTCCACCAGAATGAAGATGCCCCGCAACTGATTGAGATAATCAACACAGTTCTGCAGGTCTTCCCCACTCTCACGATTTTCCTGAAAGCGCTCAAGGCTGGATTCTGCCTGTTTGATGGTCTGTTCGATTTCGCTTTTGACCAAATCAAACGACTGCGATTTCGTCGCCAGAGACGATTGAACCATAAACGCTTCCTGTTACTTTGCGGAGACTACCGCATCCTGTTCGTGAACTAATGCCGGGGACATGGGGCCGGCGTTTGTTATTGGGCCATGCACCCTGCCGGCCAACATTCAGCTCGCAGAAAACTGGCGAACTTATCATTACTTATAACATAAAACTCAAGTACCTCAAGAAAGGCGGAATGTAACAAATGGTACACCCTGACGTGGTTCTCATTCCGATTGCTGCAATTTGCTCCAGACGGTGTGGCCGGCCTGCTTTTCCATCATCGCCAGAAATTCTTCGTGGGCCGAGGCCTCGGCTCCGTCAGCACGGATCACAGCCAAAGCCGGTCGGCTGCCAGTCAGGCGGCGGATGCCACCGGCAGTTCCATGATCGCCTGACCCGGCATCCAGGGATAACGCTGTTTGCCCGCCGGTCATCAACAGATAAACGTCAGCCAGAATCTCCGCATCCAGCAACGCGCCGTGCAGTTCCCGGTTACTGTTATCTACTCCGTAGCGTTTGCACAGAGCATCCAGGTTGTTCTTCTGACCCGGATGCTTGGCCCGGGCGATGGCCAGCGAGTCGACGATGCCGCAGTGGTCAGCGGTTTTCCGGACCGGCTTGAGGCGCGCAAACTCGGCGTCCATGAAGCCGACGTCAAAAGCCGCGTTATGTATAACCAGCTCCGCACCCTTGATAAACTCAAAAAATTCATCGGCAATTTCGGCGAACCTGGGTTTGTCGGCCAGAAACTCATTGGTGATGCCGTGAACGGTGATAGCTTCGGCCTCAACCTCCCGTTCTGGATTGATGTAGACGTGGTAATTACGGCCCGTCAGCTCACGCTCAATGACTTCAACGCAGCCAATCTCGATAATGCGGTGGCCGTCGTTCGGGTCGATACCCGTGGTTTCGGTATCCAGTACGATCTGTCTCATGTCTCTGTGCTCTCTGTTTCCGTCGTCGCCCACGCCACAGGCCGCGTCAGGCGCTGGTCAGTTCGTCAACGCCACGGTTGGCCAGTTCATCCGCAAGCTCGTTGTCGGGGTTACCGGAATGGCCCTTGACCCAGTGCCAGTTCACCTTATGTCGTGCCGTTTCGGTGTCCAACTCTTGCCATAAGTCGGCGTTCTTGACTGGCTTCTTCGCCGAATTCTTCCAGCCGTTTCGCTTCCAGCCCGCCATCCATTCCGTGATGCCCTTGCGGACATACTGGGAGTCTGTATACAGCTCAACCTCACATGCACGGTTCAGGGCCCTCAAACCGCGAATAGCGGCCATAAGCTCCATACGGTTGTTCGTGGTCTGGCGCTCACCACCATGCAGGGTCTTGCAGGCATCTCCGTATCGCAAAACCACACCCCACCCACCGGGACCAGGATTGCCTTTACAGGCACCATCGGTGTACATCACCACCTTGCCAGCCATTTACTCTCCCAATTATTCATTGATTCTCTGTCGCGCCAGCACTCTGGTTTGAACACCCCCGCGAGGCGCCCACGGTGCCGGGCATTGAAATCACCTTGCTCTTGCGCCAGGGCGCCCGCCTGCGGATGGGGGCGTAAACGCGCTTGCGGGCAAGGATACAGTAATATGCGCCTACCGGCAGGAAATGACCGTTCTCATTCAGGGTACGGTGATTCCTGGTGGAGTAGCCTTCCTTTCTCTGAACCGGCAGGGTGCAGAAATGGGTGCAGGAAGTCTCAAGCTCAAAGCCGAGTAGCCGGAGCCAATCCTCCATCCGTGATCGCATCAGGAAGCGTCCTCCCCAAGGCCCCTGATGGTGCCTTGAAAGGAAACGCCTGACACCCCAAAGGCTCAGTGGATTGAATCCAATCAGAGCAATTCGCCCCTCGCCCCTCAGCACCCGGGCCGATTCCCGTAATACCTCGTGGGGATCCGGGGAGAAATCGGCTGTGTGATGCAGTATCACCAGATCCATGGAGTCCCCTGGAAACGGCAGCTCGTCAGCATCACACACTGCTACGCCGTCCGGCATCTGCGGGTGCCAGCCAGGCGTGGTTATGATTTTCTGGACGAAATCAGCGCCACTGGCAAGCGGCAGCCTGTGGCTTAGCCCCACCTGCAGTTGCCGCGCCCCGGCCAGGTCTTCGAATGCATGATCAAGCACACGGCGCTGGCTGGCCAGCAACGATCTGCCTAGCGGAGTCTGGAACCAGCGTTCGAAACTCTCATGCCTTTGCGAATAGTCCACCGCCCCTGTGGCGCCCAATCTGAATCTCTGCATTAACCGGATTCCCCTGCACCGCCTTTTGTTCCCGGCTCACGAACGACCCTTGGGATAGAAACGGCGTTGCACTATCATAACAGCCACATCCAATCAGCACATGGGGTCATTCATGTTCGATATCCAGGCCATTCCTGCGTTCTCCGACAACTATATCTGGTGCCTCTGCGACCGGTCATCCGGCAAAGCGCTGGTGGTAGACCCTGGGCAGGCCAAGCCGGTGGAAGACTACCTGGAAAGTCAGCAGCTGGTTCTGGATACCATACTGGTCACCCACCACCACCCCGACCACACCGGCGGCATCGCCAGCCTGGCAAAGACCTTTCCGGATGTTCGCATAACGGGCCCGGAGGATTCGCCCTTCAAGGGCACCACCAACTCGATCCATCCCGGTGACGAAGTGGTCTGGCAAGGCCTGACCTTCGAGGTCATGGCAGTACCGGGCCACACTCTCGACCATGTTGCCTACTACTCGGAAACTGAAATTAATGATCGCCCTGTGCTGTTCTGCGGCGACACGCTCTTCGTTTGCGGCTGCGGGAGGCTGTTCGAGGGCAAACCCGAGCAGATGCGACAGTCCCTGGAGTCGTTGCGCGCCCTGCCCGATCAGACCGGGGTTTACTGTGCCCACGAATACACCCTGGCCAATCTCCGGTTTGCCCGCAGCTGGTTGCCAGACGACAAGGCCCTCGAGCAGTTTGAGCAGGACTGTCAGGCCATGAGAGACCGTGGCGAGCCAACCGTACCCTCCAGTATTGGTGCAGAAAAAACCCTGAACCCGTTTATGCGCTGGGACCAGCCGGAAGTGATCGAAAGCGCCCGGCAATATGCTGCAAGGCAGGGTTTGCCATGCGATACGGCGGATGCCGTGTTCGCGGCCATCCGGCACGGCAAGGACCATTTCTGAGCCGTTGTTGATTGAGTTCTTAACATTTCTTCTCACAGCCGTAACATCAGCCTTATTGACCCCCGGAAAAGGGCTCCCATAGAATCCAAGCCTGTTTGTTACCGTAACTCATTAATGTGCCGGGTTTCTGTCCACACCCGGCCAATATCCGGAAGCTGTGTCTATGTCGGTGAAACGATTGTCTTATGTGCTGTTTGCCAGCACCCTCCTCTCAGGCTGTAGCACCAGCCAGGTTCTGGAAAACTGGCACACACCGTCAGCCTGGTTTGGTGAAGACAACAACACCGCGGACACCAACCCCCTGGATTCCGATGAAGTCGTGGTTGCACAGGGAGACGAAGGCCTGAAGAGGTCGGTAGCCTCTGGAAACGGTGACGGCGCTGCCGAAGCCCCGCTGGACGACGCCATCGCCCCCGAACTGCGCAAGCAAGCCAGGGAAGCGCGGGAAAAACTGGATAACCCCCGCGACGGTCAGGACGTTGCCGCATCCGAGTCGGATTTGTGGGATCGACTCCGGGCAGGCTTCCAGATGGACCACTCCGTCGACAATGCCCGGGTTCAGGCACAGCTGGACTGGTATGCCCGACACCCCCGCTATATCGACCGGGTTGTTGAACGCGGCTCCCGATACCTGTACCACATCCTCGAAGAAACCGAAAAGCGGGGGCTACCCAACGAACTCGCACTGCTACCCATTGTTGAAAGTGCCTTTGACCCCTTCGCCTATTCACACGGGCGGGCTGCGGGCTTGTGGCAATTCATCCCGTCAACCGGCAAGTATTTCGGGTTGACTCAAAGCTGGTGGCACGATGACCGCCGGGACGTGATTGCGGCCACCGATGCAGCCCTTACTTACCTTGACCGCCTGGCCAACCGCTTTGACGGCGACTATACCCTGGCGCTGGCAGCCTACAACGCGGGTGGCGGTACGGTATCCAGCTCTATGCGCCGTAATCGCAACGCCGGTAAGTCCACCGACTACTGGTCGCTCAGCCTGCCCACCGAGACCCGGCACTACGTACCCAAACTGATCGCGCTGGCAAAGATCTTTGACGACCCTCAAGCCTATGGCATTGAACTGCCGGCCCTGAAGAACGAGCCATTTTTCGAGGTCGTCGACACCGGCTCTCAGCTCGACCTCGCCCAGGCGGCCGAACTTGCCGGTATCGAAATCAACGAAATCTATCTGCTGAACCCCTCTTACAATCGCTGGGCCACCAACCCGGATGGGCCTCATCGGTTGCTGGTTCCGGTTGAGAAAGCCGAGGGCTTCCGTACAGCGCTTGCCGATTTCCCGACCGAGCAGCGGGTGTCCTGGCAGAATTACCGGGTGCAGAAAGGCGATAGCCTGAACACCATCGCCCGAAAGTTTTCGACAACACCTTCCGTCATCCAGCAGGTTAACAAGCTGAACAGCGATCTCATCCGCATCGGCCAGCAGCTGCTGATTCCCTCGGCCACCAAGGGTTCGGAGACCTATGCGCTGAGCCAGAGCCAGCGCCTGCAACGCACCCAGGAGCGGCAACGGGATGGCAACAAGGTTAACTACACGGTCCGCCGTGGCGATACCTTCTGGGACATTGCCCGGGAACACCGGGTTTCGGTACGGGAAGTGGCGGCCTGGAACGGGATGGCGCCGGGCGACCCACTGATCCCGGGCAAACAACTGGTGATCTGGTCTAAAACCGCACAACCCACCAAGAATGTTGCCAGTAGCCAGCGGGACAGCGCCATGGTTCGCAAGGTGGGATATCGTGTGCGCCAGGGTGACTCGCTGTCTGCCATTGCAAGCCGCTTCTCGGTGAATGTGCGGGATATCGCATCATGGAACGATCTTAATACCAACCGTTATCTGCAACCCGGCCAAAGTCTGGTACTCTACGTGGACATAAGAAACAGCCCATAACGTGCGAGAACCATGACAAAAACACGGAAAGCACCTCATCTGATCCTGTCTGGACTGATCACATCCCTGGCCTTGATGGCCACTCCACTTTTTTCCGCTGCTGACGATCACCATGAAAACGGGCCAGCGCCCGTTCATGGGATCGCCATGCATGGTGAGTTGAAATACCCGGAAGGCTTCAGCCACTTCGATTACGTTAATCCCGAGGCGCCCAAAGGCGGCACTCTGAAGCTGTCCGTGGTATCCAACGGGTTCGACAGCTTCAACCCGTTTGTGATTCGCGGCGTAGCAGCTGCCGGCGTCAGCACTTACGTCTATGACACACTGATGGAATCGTCTTCTGACGAGCCATTCTCCGAGTATGGGTTGATTGCCGAGAGCGTTGAGTTTCCCGAAGACCGCCGGTACGTCATATTCAATTTGCGGGAAGAAGCGAGATTCCAGGACGGCACCCCGATCACCGCCAAAGACGTCGAATTCTCGCACCGTATCCTGACCACTGAAGGGCACCCCTTCTACCGCAACTACTACGCGGATGTGCGCAAGGTTACCATCGAGAACAGTCATCGTATCCGATTCGATTTCGGCGAAACCGATAACCGTGAGCTGCCTCTGATCCTGGGGCAAATGCCTATTCTCCCGGCCCATTACTGGGAAGAGCGGGAGTTTGGTCGAAACGGTCTGGACATTCCGGTGGGCAGTGGGCCCTACCGCATTGGTTCGTTTGATGCTGGGCGCTCTGTTACCTATGAGCTGATTGAAGACTACTGGGCAAAAGACCTGCCCGTACGTGTAGGACGTTTCAATTTCCAGCGCATCCAGTACGAATACTACAACGATGACACGGTAGCGCTGGAAGCCTTCAAAGCAGGCAACTTCGACTTCCGCCAGGAAACCTCCGCAAAGAACTGGGCAACCGCCTACACCGGCCGGCGTTTCGAAGATGGCCGAATCGTTCGCGAGGCCATCCCTCATCAACGCCCAAGCGGTATGCAGGGTTTTGTCTTCAACACCCGAAAGCCGGTATTCCGTGACCCGAAGGTCCGCCAGGCCCTGGCCTACGGCTTTGACTTCCAGTGGGCTAACCGTAACCTGTTTTTTGATCAGTACACCCGGACCAACAGTTATTTTGAAAACAGTGAACTGGCCTCATCCGGCCTACCTGAAGGCCCTGAACTGGACATCCTGGAGCGCTTCCGCGATCAGCTTAACCCGGAGGTATTTACCCGCGAGTACACCCCGCCGGACACCAGCGACAGCCGGTCCATGCGTGACAATCTGCGGGCGGCAATGGAACTGCTGAACGAGGCCGGCTACAGCATCCGAGGCGGCAAAATGGTGCACGAGGAAACCGGCAAGCAACTGAGCTTTGAAGTACTGCTGTTCCAGAAGAGTTTTGAGCGGGTGGTACTACCCTTTACCCGCAACCTGGAACGTCTGGGCATAGACGTCACCGTGCGGCTCGTTGACAGCAACCAGTACATTCAACGGGTGCGCAGCTTTGACTTCGACATGATCACCCAGGTGCTGCCGCAATCAGACTCCCCGGGTAATGAGCAACGGGAATACTGGCACTCCAGTACCGCAGAGGTATCCGGGTCCCGGAACTTCATGGGCGTTAATGATCCCGTGGTAGACCAACTGGTCGACATGGTCATCCAGGCGCCGGACCGGGAACAGCTGGTACACCGTGTGCGGGCGCTCGACCGGGTGCTTCTGCACAGCCACTATGTGATTCCGCACTGGCACCTGACCAAAGACCGGGTAGCCTACTGGAACCATCTACAGCGACCTGAGGTCACACCGAAAAATGGTATCGACCTGAACAACTGGTGGATCAACCGCTGATCCATCGACTGTCACCAACGCTGTAACGAAAGGATTCCTCCCCTAAATGGGCATCTACATTCTCCGGCGGCTAGCACTGATCATCCCCACGCTGGTGGGGATTATGCTACTCAATTTCATCATTGTGCAGGCCGCACCGGGCGGCCCGGTTGACCAGCTTATTGCCCAGATGGAAGGCCACGGCAGCAGTGCCCTGGCACGGGCGGGCGGTGGAGATACCGGTGGTGAAGTCGTCACCAGCTCCGGCGACAGCCGGGGTTCCCGGGGCCTGCCACCGGAATTGCTGAAAGAAATCGAGGTGATGTACGGTTTCGACAAGCCCGCCCATGAGCGCTTCCTGAAAATGCTCAAGGATTACGCCACCTTCAATTTCGGCGAATCCTTTTTCCGGGACCGTACCGTCGTTGAGCTGATCATCGACAAGATGCCGGTTTCCATTTCCCTGGGGCTCTGGTCCACACTGATCATTTACCTGATTTCCATCCCCCTGGGCATTCGCAAAGCCGTGTCTGACGGCTCCCGATTCGATGTCTGGACAAGCTCTGCCATCGTGGTGGGCTATGCCATTCCCGGCTTCCTGTTTGCCATTCTGTTGATCGTGTTGTTTGCCGGCGGCAGCTATTTCGACTGGTTCCCCCTCCGGGGCCTGACCTCTCCGAATTTCGATGAGCTCAACTGGTACCAGAAGATTGCCGATTACTTCTGGCACCTGGCCTTGCCGGTGACCGCCAATGTGATTGGCGGCTTTGCCACCCTCACCCTGCTGACCAAGAACTCATTCCTGGATGAGATCGGCAAACAATACGTGGTGACGGCCCGGGCCAAGGGTCTGGAAGAGAAACAAGTGCTGTATGGCCACGTGTTCCGCAACGCCATGCTGATTGTGATCGCCAGCATGCCGGGTGTTCTGGTGTCCCTGTTCTTTACCGGGTCCTTGCTGATAGAGGTGATTTTTTCCCTGGACGGCCTAGGCCTGCTGGGCTTTGAAGCGGCCCTGAACCGGGATTACCCGGTGATTTTCGGCACTCTCTACATCTTCACGCTGATGGGTTTGATTCTGAAACTGATCAGCGACATCACCTATGTGCTGGTAGACCCGCGCATCGATTTTGAAAGCCGGGAGGGTGCGTAACCATGCCCCGACTGACGCCCATACAGCAGCGCCGGCTGCGGAATTTCAGGAATAATCGCCGTGGTTTCTGGTCACTGTGGCTTTTCCTGGCCCTGTTCGGTCTTTCCCTGGTGGCAGAGCTAATCGCCAACGACAAGCCACTGGTGGTCTCCTATCAGGGCGATGTCTATTTCCCGGTAGTCCAGATGGTGCCCGAGGAAACATTTGGCGGCTTTCTGCCCACAGAAACCGACTACCGGGATCGCTTCATCCGGGACGAAATAGAGGCCAACGGCTGGATCCTCTGGCCGCCGTTCAAATTCAGCTACAACACCATCAACTATGAACTGAGCGTACCCTCGCCCGCACCACCCAGCGCCGAACACTGGCTGGGTACAGACGACCAGGGCCGGGACGTGGCTGCCCGGGTCATCTACGGCTTCCGGATTTCCGTGGTTTTTGGTCTGACCTTGACCATCGCCAGCTGCATTGTGGGCGTGATCGTCGGCGCCATTCAGGGCTTTTACGGAGGCAAGGTGGACCTGTTCGGCCAGCGCTTTATCGAGATCTGGTCGGGCCTGCCAATGCTGTATCTGCTGATTATCCTCTCTGCCATTGTCCAGCCCAACTTCTGGTGGTTGCTGGGCATTATGTTGCTGTTCAGCTGGATGGGGCTGGTGGATGTCGTTCGTGCTGAATTCCTGCGGGCGAGAAACTTCGAATACGTTAAAGCGGCTCGGGCGCTCGGGTTGGGTAACCGGCACATCATGTTCCGGCACATTCTGCCGAACGCCATGGTGGCCACCCTCACCTTTCTGCCGTTTATCCTGACTGGCGCCATTACCGGGCTAACCTCGCTGGATTTCCTGGGCTTTGGCCTGCCGTCCGGTTCTCCGTCCCTGGGGGAGCTGATCGCCCAGGGCAAGGCCAACCTTCATGCCCCCTGGCTGGGTATCTCTGCCTTTGTCTCCCTGTCGGTGATGCTGACGCTGCTGGTGTTTGTAGGCGAAGCCGTACGAGATGCCTTTGACCCGAGAAAGAACTGATATGAGTGAGCTCCTGACCATCTCGGACCTGTCCATCCGCTTTGATAACGGCCCGCTGGTCGTAGACAGCCTGTCGCTGCGAGTTGGTCTCGGCGAAACCCTGGCGCTGGTGGGCGAAAGCGGCTCTGGAAAATCGGTATCGGCCCTGTCTGTTCTCAGGTTACTGGATGCCCGGCATGCCCGTTATCCCTCTGGCAAGATTCTGTATCGTGGCGAAGATTTGCTGACGGCTGCGGATAGCCGGTTGCGACAAATCCGCGGCCGGGAAATCAGCATGATCTTCCAGGAGCCCATGACCTCGCTCAACCCCTTACACACGGTTGAAAAGCAGATCACCGAAACTCTGGAGCTACACAAGGGCATGCGTGGCCCCCAGGCCCGAAAGCGTTGTATTGAACTGCTCGACCTGGTGGGCATTCCCGAGCCAGAGCGGCGCCTGAACAGCTACCCACACCAGCTGTCCGGTGGCCAGAAACAGAGGATCATGATCGCCATGGCCCTGGCCAACGAACCGGATCTGCTAATCGCCGACGAACCCACCACGGCTCTGGATGTGACCGTACAGAAACAAGTACTGGAGTTGCTGGAATCGCTGAAACAGAAACTCGGCATGGCCATTCTGATGATCACCCACGACCTGAGCATTGTCCGCCGCTATGCGGATAGAGTGGTGGTTATGGAACAGGGTCAATGCGTTGAGGAAGCCGCCACCGAGCAACTGTTCACCGCGCCTGCGCACCCCTATACCCGGAAGCTCATTGATGCGGAACCACCAGAAAACCCTCTCCCACCGACTGATGGTGGTAGAACACTGATGGAAGTCACGGGGCTGAATGTTCAGTTCCCTATTCGCAAGAACCTGCTGGGCAAGGTCAAGGAGAGTTTCCACGCGGTTCAGAACGTGAGTTTTGCCCTGCAACCAGGCGAGACACTGGGTATTGTCGGTGAAAGCGGCAGTGGCAAAACCACCATCGGACATGCGCTACTGAAGTTAACCGCCAGCACCGGGAGTATCCGGTTGGCGGGAACCGAACTTGGGCCTCTGTCCCAGAAGCAGTTCCGACCCTGGCGCAAGCGGGTCCAGATTGTCTTTCAGGATCCTTTCGGTAGTCTGAGCCCCCGGATGTCGGTGGCTGAAATTGTCCGTGAAGGGCTAGAGATACACGACACCAACGATGCCGAGCAACACGACGCCAGAGTGATTCAGGCACTGAAGGATGTGGGGCTGGACCCAGACGCCAGGCACCGTTACCCCCACGAATTTTCCGGCGGGCAGCGACAACGCATTGCCATCGCCCGGGCACTGGTGTTGCAGCCGGAACTGATCATTCTCGATGAGCCTACCTCCGCCCTGGACCGGACCGTCCAGAAGCAAGTGATTGAGCTTTTACGGGAAATTCAGGCCAGATATAAGCTAAGCTACATCTTTATCAGTCATGATCTGGCTGTCGTTCGGGCACTCAGCCACAAATTGCTGGTGCTGAAGAACGGCCAGATAGTGGAGTACGGGGCCGCAGAGGCTATTTTCCGGGCACCGAAACAGGACTACACCCGGGAACTGCTGACCGCGGCTTTCTTTTATCAGCCTACGACCAATTGACCGTTACGCCCGCCGACGCATGTCGGGGATAATGCGCTGAAACCAAGGAACACAGGGAGCAGATACCCATGGGAATCCTCAGTGGCAAGAAAGCACTGATTGTTGGTGTAGCCAGCAAACATTCCATCGCCTACGGCATCGCCGAGGCATTCGCCCGTGAAGGCGCTGAACTGGCCTTCACTTACCAGAACGAAAAACTTCAGTCCCGGGTTGAGAAATTCGCGGATCAGTGGGGCAGTCAGCTGACGTTCCCCTGCGATGTGGCCAGTGACGAGCAGATTGACGCTGTGTTCACCGAGCTCAACAAACACTGGGATAACATCGACATCATTATTCACGCTGTTGGTTACGCGCCAGCGCATGAACTCGACGGTAACTATGTGGATGTGACCACCCGTGACGGTTTCCGTATCGCCCACGACATCAGCTCCTACAGCTTTGTCGCACTGGCCAAGGGCGCTCGCAAGATGATGCATGAGGGCAGCAGCCTGCTGACCTTGAGCTATCTCGGTGCGGAAAGGGTTCTGCAGAACTACAACGTCATGGGGCTTGCCAAGGCCTCACTGGAAGCCAACGTCCGCTACATGGCCGCCAGCCTTGGCCGGGAAGGTATTCGGGTAAACGGTATTTCCGCAGGCCCGATCAAGACGCTGGCTGCTTCCGGCATCAAGAGTTTCCGCCGAATGCTGGCCGAGAACGCCAAGCAGGCTCCCCTTCGCCGCAACGTCACCACTGAAGAAGTCGGTAACGCCGCAGCGTTCATGTCGTCCGATCTCGCCTCTGGTATTACTGGTGAGATTCTCTACGTGGATGGCGGCTTCAACATCACCGGGATGAGCGAACTGGAATCCTGATCGCAGTCCTGAGACATCATCCCAAAAGCCGGCTCCTTGCCGGCTTTTTTGGTTCAACTTTCAGTGAGTGCTGTGGCAACCGCATCCATCCATTCCAGATAATCCGTCTCATCCGATTCCAGAATCTGGACACCCACCAGGTATTCCTGGCCCGTTTCACGGCACCACACAACCTCCACCATTAACCGAAACCGCTGCGTTTTGTGCCCAAGACTGATCTCCGCCATCAGCAACGAGTTCAGCACCAACGGCTCCGACGAGACAAGGCTCAGGCCTCTCGCCGAAATATCGCGAATCTGGCATTCAAGAGGAATGGCATCCTGTACCTCAACATCCGGTTCAGGTGACTCAAGCCACAGCCATGCCCGAGCCCTGGCGGTTAAACGATATTCCTCGCGATTGTCCTGCCCACCGGGTAACCCCTGGGAGCTTCCGAACTCGTAGTTATCATCAACCATAAGCCATCCTCAGTTACGGCCAACACGGATCCGGCCAACAACCCGGCTCAGGGTGTCGTCGAACTCTGCTGCACTCCCCAATATCCGGATGCGGCCTGATACGACCCCGGATACCAGCTCATCGTGCAGAAACTCACGGCGATTAAGCCCCAGACGGTCCACGAACACGAACTTCCGGGATGCAGAAATCTTGACCGCCAGTTTCAGCCTGGTCGGTTCCTCACCATCCTTCTGGGCGGCCAGTACAATCCAGCCTCCCAAACCAATACTATCCACCTGTTTGGCCGCCGCCAGCTCATGTTCTTTCTGGAGACGTTCCTCCTCCGCTTTCTCATCTTCCTGGCGCTGCCGTTCCGCTTCTGCCCTCTGTTGCTCCAGGGCTGCCTGTTTTGCCTCTTCTTCGGCCTTTCTTGCGCGCTCGGCGGCTTCCTTCTCCTTTCGCAGTACCTCTGCCCGAGCCCTCGCTTCCCGAGCCGCCTCTTCACGTTGTTTCTGCTGTTTCTCGCACACCTTGAACAACAGATTCACGGTTTCCGAGAGCACCTCACCAAACGGTGTCGGAGCCGGTAAGGACCGCAGGGTGTCGGCTTCAAGATCTGCCAGGAACAACACCCAGTCCTGAAGCCCAAGCTTGACCCCGGCGCCGTTGGTCCAAAGCACTTCCCCGCTGTCTTCGAGCAGCGCGAACAGATAGCGCCTTTGCTCGGTAGCACCCTCGCCTTCAACAAACCAGCGGCCGATGAAGCCCGCGGCCTGTTTCGGGTCTACCGGAGTCAGGGACAGCCAACGGCTGTCCCAGGTAAGACTGTTACCGCTACCCAGGGCAGGCTTGAGTTCCGGCACCTCGCCGCGGATACGCGCTACGATAACCGCCTGGATATCCGCCAATGCATTATCCGGTAATCCCTGCCCGAGGGCCCGGGTCCACACATCCTGTATCCGGTCCCCTATCTGCTCGCCTACATGGTAAAGCCGGTTCCGATCTCTGTCAGACAGTGCCGGGTCACCAAGCCATACCAACCACTCGAGCAGTTTGTTGGCGTGTCGATACAGCTCACTGTCTGTGCCCTCGGACCACACGCTTTGTTTGAGAACCTTGTACCAGTCTTCGATGATGAATCGACTGATGACCACCGGTAACTCACGCCCAGTCAGCGCCCTGCCGATCAGCGCGCGGGAAACCTGGTCGGCAAGACGCTGCCGCGAAGCACCACGCTCGGTCTCAAGCAGGCGTTCACGCAACCGGCTGACCTGGTGCTCACCTTTCTCCCGGTCATCAAGCCATTGTTTACAATAGCTCTCCACCAGTTCGGGCTGGCCACTTTCAAAGCTGCCGGACACCGCGATAACCAGGCTGTCCAATTGGTCCAGCAACACCCTGGATGATCGCCCCCCGGTATCACTCCACCCCCGCCACTCCTGCAGGTTGTCCAACCAGTCAAGAACAACGTCGCTGAACACATTGGCTCCGCGGGTATCGAGCTGCCACGCCAGCCAGAACCGTAATCTGGCAATACGACTAACCAGGGCACGATGCAAACCACTGGTTTTCAGGAACACGTCCATTATCCGGTCAGACAGATAGGCTGCATTGACCTGGCGCACGGTCCATTCGATCTCCACCGACCGCAGAACGTCCGTTACCCGCTCGTCCCGTTGTTCCGTCCAACAGGAAAACAACAGCGGGCGCCAATCGGCATTGGACTCAGGTGACGATTTTCCGGCCGGATAGGGTAAATCCGGCACCCGGATACCCGAAAGAACCTGCGTAATCCTCTCTGAAACCACCTTTCGGGGGGAAGAGTCTGCTTGTAGTTTCCTGGCTGGCGGCGACATCCGTTACCTGTTGACTGGAAGCGTTGAAAAGGGCCTTCAAATAACGCAGTATAACCAACTCGCCGGGGTTTACAGCAACTGCAGACCGGCACCATTCGCGTTAATTATTAAACACCGGGCCCATAATGACAGCGTTACCCGGTGATGTAACGATCTGATTCGGGGAAGCACAACAAGATGTCGGGCAAGAAACTGGAAAACCTGAACGTGGCCAGCCAGGAACCACTGATCACTCCTGAAGCGCTGAAGAACGAAATGCCGCTGTCAGATGAAGCTGCCGAAACCGTAGCCTCTGGCCGCCAGGCCATTTACGACATCATGGATGGCAAAGACCACCGCCTGTTTATCGTGGTTGGCCCCTGCTCTATCCACGATGTGGAGGCAGCCCGCGATTACGCTGCCCGGCTGAAAAAACTCGCCGACGAAGTCAGCGATACCCTGCTGCTGGTGATGCGGGTATATTTCGAGAAACCGCGCACCACCGTTGGCTGGAAAGGCCTGATCAACGACCCACACCTGAACGATACCTTCGATATTGAACAGGGCCTGCACATTGGCCGTCGCTTGCTGCTGGATATCAACGAGATGGGCCTGCCAACCGCCACCGAGGCCCTGGACCCGATCTCCCCCCAGTACCTGCAAGACACCATTGCCTGGTCCGCCATTGGCGCCCGCACCACCGAGTCTCAAACCCACCGGGAAATGAGCAGCGGCCTGTCCATGGCCATTGGCTTCAAGAATGGCACTGATGGCAGCCTGGACGTAGCCGTTAACGCCATGAAATCGGTTTCTCACCCCCACAGCTTCCTGGGCATCGACCAGCAAGGCAAGGTGGCCATCATCCGCACCAAGGGCAACAACTATGGCCACGTGGTGTTGCGCGGTGGCGGTGGCAAACCGAACTATGATTCCGTGAGTGTTGCACTGTGCGAGCAGGCGCTGGACAAAGCCAATCTGCGCAAGTCGATCATGGTGGATTGCAGCCACGCCAATTCCAGCAAAGATCCGGCCATTCAGCCTCTGGTCATGCAGGATGTGACCCATCAGATCCTGGAGGGCAACCAGTCTATCCAGAGCCTGATGGTGGAAAGCCACATCAACTGGGGTAACCAGTCCATCCCGGAAAACCTGGCAGACCTGAAATACGGCGTGTCGGTAACCGATGCCTGTATTGACTGGGAAACCACCGAGAAAGCCATTCGGGATATGCGCGAAAAGCTCAAAGACGTGCTGCCCAAGCGTAACGCCTGAGCGTGCTGACAGGATTCACGGGGTAGCCGATCAGCTTCGGCGCCCCGTGAGACCGATACGCGGGCCCGCCCTGCTTCTCCACCCTCAGGCGCTCGCTACAGCTCCCCGCCAGTCCAGGCGACTTCTGAGCCCGACCACGTGACCGATAATCACCAGAGTGGGGGCCTGGACACCACTGTTCTCGACCTTTCCAACAATATCACTGAGCGTACCCACCACGACTTTCTGGTCGGCCGTTGTGCCCTTGGACACCAGCGCCACCGGCATGTCTGGTGTCATGCCATGGCCAATCAATTGCTGGCAGATAATCGGCAAACCGACTAACCCCATGTAGAACACCAGTGTCTGATTATTCTGCACAAAGTCTGACCAGGGCAAATCGCAGGTATCGTTTTTCAAATGCCCGGTAATAAAGCGCACCGACTGGGCGTGGTCCCGGTGAGTCAGCGGAATGCCCGCATAGGCCGCACAGCCGGACGCTGCGGTTATGCCGGGAACCACCTGAAAGCGAACACCGGCAGCTGCCAGCGTTTCAATCTCTTCGCCGCCGCGGCCGAAGATGAACGGGTCACCACCCTTGAGGCGCACCACTTTGCGGCCCTCCCGGGCCAGCTCCACCAAGCGCTGGTTGATCTGATCCTGCGGCAACGTGTGATTTGAGCGCTGCTTGCCGACATGAACCATCTCAACGTTATCGGGGATCAGGGAGAGTATTTCCGGAGAAACCAGCCGATCGTAGAGAATAACGTCGGCCGACTGGATCAGGCGCCAGGCCTTGAGGGTCAGAAGTTCAGGATCACCCGGGCCGGCGCCCACCAGGGCGACCTCGCCCGCAGAATTATTCGGGTTTTCGGTTACCGGGTTGGGCCTGTACCGAACTGGTGCAGGCCCTGCCTTGACGCCCCTTTCTGGTGCATCCGTGAATGGTTCGCTCATTGGATCCGATCAATGCCTTTCATATAGGGTTTGAGAACGTCCGGAACCAGAATACTGCCGTCCTCCTGCTGGTAGTTCTCCATCACCGCGATCATCGCACGGCCAACGGCCAGACCCGATCCGTTCAGGGTATGAACAGGCTCGGGCTTTCCGGTTTCCGGGTTGCGCCAACGTGCTTGCATACGCCGTGCCTGAAAATCACGGGTGTTGGAGCAGGATGAAATTTCCCGGTATTTACCCTGCCCGGGCAGCCACACTTCCAGATCGTAGGTCTTCGCTGCGGAGAAGCCCATGTCGCCGCCACACAGGGTAACCACCCGATACGGCAGCTCCAGCAACTGCAGCACCTTCTCGGCATGGCCAGTGAGCTGCTCAAGCGCCTCGGTGGAGTCCTCGGGGCGCACAACATGCACCAGTTCAACCTTGTCGAACTGATGCTGCCGGATCATGCCACGCACATCCCGCCCGTAGGAGCCCGCTTCGCTGCGGAAACAGGGGGTATGGCAAACCATCCGCAGTGGCATTTCGCTGGCTTCCAGAATACTGTCGGCCACCAGGTTGGTCGCCGGTACTTCGGCCGTCGGGATCAGGTACAGAGGGTTGTCACCGGCGGTACGAAACAGATCCTCTTCAAACTTGGGTAGCTGGCCGGTACCGAACAGCGCGTTGGCATTGACCAGGTACGGCACATAGGCTTCGGTATAGCCATGCTCTTCTGTGTGCAGGTCGAGCATGAACTGAGCCAGTGCCCGATGCAGCTTCGCCAGTTGACCACGCATGACGGCAAAGCGGGAATGGGCCAGCTGGGTGGCCTTCTCGAAGTCCAGACCCTTGAGCTGTTCGCCCAGGGCAACGTGGTCCCTGGGCTCGAAATCAAAGTGACGCGGCGTGCCCCAAACACGGGTCTCCACGTTGTCGTCTTCGTTCGCTCCCGGCGGTACGTCTTCGTCCGGCAGATTGGGAATACCGGCAAAAAACGCGTTCAGGGATTCCTGTACTGAGCGCAACTCCTCCTCAGCCTCGGCCTTCTGCTGCTTGAGATTGTCCACCTCTTCCAGCAGCGGTTTGATGTCTTCACCCGCCGCTTTGGCCTTACCAATGGATTTCGACCGTTTGTTCTGCTCGCTCTGCAGCGTTTCCGCACGAACCTGAATGGCTCGACGGCGTTCCTCAAGGCGTTCGAAGGTGGCAACGTCAAACTCGAAGTTTTTGATAGCCAGCCGACGGGCAATTTCTTCAGTCTGTGAACGGACACGTTTCGGATCGAGCATGATCTTCCTGAATTTTCCGGTTAACGAATAGTATGGATATCACGGCATTATACCTGCCGTGGTTCTGCTGACCACCATCCCCGGGCGAAGGCCAGGTAATTTGCGGCATGAGCGTTACATCAATAACGCTTTTTGCCGCTTCGGGCATCGAGATCATCCAGACGCTGGCGCTTTTCAGCCAGTTTGATCTCCAGCCCACGCATGACAGGCTGATAGTAACGGCGTTGGTGGATAGCTTCAGGCAGGTAAGACTCTCCGGCCGCGTAAGCGTCCGGTTCGTCATGGGCGTAGCGATATTCATCACCGTGGCCCAGGCTTTTCATCAGCTTGGTAGGAGCATTACGCAAGTGCACCGGCACTTCGTAATCGGGATCCTTTCGGATGTCCGCCATGCACTCGTTGAACGCCTTGTACACGGCATTACTCTTTGGTGCCAGCGCCAGGTAGGTGACAGCCTGAGCCAGCGCCAGCTCCCCTTCCGGTGATCCCAACCGCTCCTGGGCATCCCAGGCCTGCATGGTAATTTGCAGGGCACGGGGGTCGGCGTTGCCGATGTCTTCGCTGGCGATCCGCACCAGGCGCCGCGCCACATACAGGGGGTCACAGCCACCGTCCAGCATACGGCAAAGCCAGTACAGGGAACCATCGGGGCTGGAGCCCCGCACGGATTTGTGCAACGCGGAGATCTGGTCATAGAACACGTCGCCGCCTTTGTCGAACCGGCGCAGGCTGGTTTGCAGTACCTGTTCCAGTGTCTGGGCGGTGATGGCGTTCTGCCCGTTGTCATCCGGCTCGGCCAGGTCAGCGGCCACCTCGAGAATGTTCAGAGCACGCCGGGCATCGCCTCCAGAGGCTTCGGCCATGTTATCCAGCACCCCGGCTGGCACCTGAAGGGTGCCGCCGAAGCCCGCTGGCGAAACCAATGCTCGATTCAGGAGTTCAAGGATGTCCGGCTTGTCCAGGTTTTTGAGCACATATACGCGGGTCCGCGACAAGAGCGCGCTGTTCAGTTCGAAAGAGGGGTTTTCCGTGGTGGCACCCACAAAAATGAACGTGCCATCTTCAATATGAGGGAGAAAGGCATCCTGTTGGCTTTTGTTGAACCGGTGCACCTCGTCAACGAACAGCAGCGTGTCCCTGCCCTGGGACTGCTTGCGGTTGCGGGCCCGCTCGACCACATCCCGGATATCCTTGACGCCGCTGAGCACGGCAGAGAGCGTTTCATAGGACAAGTCACCCACATTGGCCAACAGCCGGGCAAAGGTGGTTTTACCCACTCCGGGTGGCCCCCAGAGAATCATCGAATGCAGTTGGCCCTGCTCTACGGCGCGCCTGAGCGGTTTTCCGGGGCCGACCAGATGAGACTGGCCAACGTATTCGTCCAGGTTGGCCGGCCGCATTCGCGCCGCCAGGGGCTGGAATCCGGCCTCGGGCTCAAACAGGTTGTCCTGCATCAGGCACCGTCCCGAATAATATCCACCTCCTCGGGGTATTCCAGGCGGAACGCACTGTTGTCCAGTTCCTGATTCAGTGTTATCCGGTCAAAGCTGAGAATACTCAGTTGAGACAGCGAATCTTCCATTCTCATTTCCTGAAGTTCACCGTTGTAGAAGCTCAAGCGCAAGGATGTAAACAGGGAATCGGCGCCCCTCGGAACCAGTGTGAACTCGCGGGTATTGTCACCCATCCGGCGCTCACTCACATCGTAGGTTTCCTCAAGATTATCCACTTCGCCACTCAGAAGCAGCGCCGGTGTTGTCTGCACCCGATCATCCAGGGTGTGGATGGTGACCTGTTCCAGATCCGGGTCGTAAACCTCCACCGTGTCGCCGTCACTGACAATAAACTGGGATAAAGGCGCACCGGTTTCCCAGTAGAACAGACCCGGTCGCTTGGCCTTCAGAGACCCACGGGTTTCCTGAACCCGGTTGCCATTTTCATTGACCACAATCTGGATGAAATCGGCCTGGTAGGTTTGGTAACTGCGCAACATAGAGGCCAGTTCTTCAGCGGCATCGCGAGAGCTGTTGCCCTGTTCCGCAGAGGCCGTTGCCACAACGGCCATCATGCACAGCGTCGCTATCATCGTGTAGACAGATCTGATCATAAGTGTGCTGCTCCTAGTCTCTTGGGGGCGGCGGCGCCAGAACTTCCCTGGCACCATTATGACCCGCCGGACTGACCACTCCCGAGGCTTCCATGGCGTCTACCAGGTTCGCAGCACGGTTGTAGCCGATCTTGAATTTACGTTGAACGGAGGAGATCGACACCCGTCGGTTCTCGGTCACAAAGGCCACCGCTTCGTCGAACAGCGCGTCTCCTTCGTCACCACCGCCGGCACCGCCTTCGCTGAGGGTTGGCACGCCCGGCAGGTGCTCACCTTCGGCGCCGTTAAGCACATCATCCACGTATTCCGGTTCACCCCGGGCTTTCCAGGCGCTGACCACCCGGTGTACTTCGTCATCGTCAACGAAGGCTCCGTGTACCCGAACCGGCAGGCCAGAACCCGGCGGCAGGTATAGCATGTCGCCGTGGCCCAGCAGCTGTTCGGCGCCACCCTGATCAAGCACGGTACGGGAGTCGATCTTGGACGACACCTGGAACGACATCCGGGTCGGGATATTGGCCTTGATCAGGCCTGTGATCACATCCACGGATGGCCGCTGGGTAGCAAGAATCAGATGGATACCGGCGGCACGGGCCTTCTGGGCAATGCGGGCGATCAGCTCTTCCACCTTTTTGCCGACAATCATCATCATGTCAGCGAATTCGTCGATTACGACAACGATGAACGGCAGGGTTTCCAGTTCTGGCCGCTCCTGTTCGTCGTTAGCCAGGTATTCATCCGGTTTCCAGAGAGGGTCCAGTAACGGCTCGCCCTCAGCCCTGGCGTCCTTCACCTTTTTGTTGTAGCCGGCGATGTTGCGCACGCCCAGGCTGGCCATCAAACGGTAGCGCCGCTCCATCTCCGCCACACACCAGCGCAGTGCATTGGCGGCTTCTTTCATGTCCGTCACAACCGGTGCCAGCAGGTGCGGGATGCCGTCGTAGATGCTCAGTTCCAGCATCTTCGGGTCCACCATGATAAAGCGCACTTCATCGGGACTGGCTTTGAGCAGCATGCTCAGCAGCATGGCGTTAACCCCGACCGATTTACCCGAACCGGTCGTACCGGCCACCAGCAGGTGCGGCATCTTGGCCAGATTGGCCACCATCGGATTACCGCCAATATCGTTACCCAGTGCCAGTGTCAGCGGCGATGACGACTCGGTAAACACCCGGGCCCCAAGAACTTCGCTCAGACGAACGATTTCCCGCTCCTCATTGGGAATCTCGATGCCCACCACGGACTTTCCGGGTATGACTTCCACCACCCGTACACTCAACACCGCCAATGAACGGGCGAGATCCTTGGCCAGGTTGGAAATCTTGCTGACTTTCACCCCGGCGGCGGGCTTGATCTCGAATCGGGTGATAACCGGGCCAGGATTGACCTCGACCACCTCTACCGTGACACCGAAATCCGCCAGCTTCTCTTCGAGCAGGCGCGACATGTGCTCCAGTGATTCTTCCGAGTAACCCTTTTCTTTATGTTCCTCAGGCGGGTCCAGCAAGGAAATGGGCGGAATCAGGCTCTCAATGTCTTCCAGCAAAGAGCCCTGCTTGCTGTTGGCTTTCTTGTCGGCAGGCCCCTGATCATCCTTCTTGAACGGGGCAATTTTCAGTGCCCGGTTCGCGGGCTTGGGCTGCTGGGGCGCGGCCGCCTTGCGAGGCGTTTCATCCCGATCCCCCGAGCTGAAACTTTCCAGTCTTGCGGGTTCTGGTTCAATTTCAGGAAGCCCGTCAATCGCCGGTTCCTTACGAGCTTTGCTTCTATCCTTCTGTGTACCCTTATCGGCCGCTTTTGGTTTGCGGCGGAATAAACGGCGCCACCAGGAGCCTTTCTGAGGTGCTTTCTCTGCTACCGGATTGGTCTGCGCCACCCGGTCCTTGATAACCGGAGGCTCTGGCTCAGGGCGGGCAGCAGGAGGCACACCAGGGCTTTTGACCTTGCGCTCGCTGCCCTTGAACAGCAACTGAAGCCAACGTCCGGTTCTGAGCGTCAACCCACCAACATGGTCCATCAAGCGGAACCAGGACAGGCCGACGGTCACGGTCAGGGCGAACAGGAAGATCGCGATCAGCAACAGCGTGGTGGCTGGCAGATTGAAGAAGCGCACCATGGCTTCTGAAACCGCCGTGCCCAGTACACCACCGGAGGAGGCACCAAGGCCAAATACCGAATAAAGGGAAAGCAGGCTGGTGGCCGACAACAGAATCAGCAGAAACCCGCCAAAGCGAACCATGAACAGTGGCCAATGGAGGTCCAGTGACTCATGCCTGCGACGGATCAGCATGACGGCATAACCGGCAATCATCACCGGGAACAGCCAGGAAACCTGCCCGAAGAAGTCCACCAGCAGGCTTGCGAGCCAGGCGCCGGAGCGCCCGGCGGCGTTATCCACGCGAGTATCGTGGCCGATACTCGCCCACCCGGGGTCAGACGCACTGAAGGTAAACAGCGCCATCGCCAGATAGATGCACAGCACAATCATGCCGATAACCGCACCCTCTCTGGCCCCTTGGGCCATCAGGCGGCGAAAGCGCTGTTGTTTTTCTGTCAGTTCCGTCGATGCTGCTTGTTTCGCTTTAGCGGATTCCGCCATGAATGCTCAAACCGTCAGTGAGTTTAGTCTTTCAGCGCCTGAAAACCCCGTGTCAGATCGGTTTTCAGGTCATCAATGGCTTCAATGCCAACAGACAACCGGATCAGATTCTCGGTGATGCCCGCCTTGTCTTTATCCTCGGGAGATAACCGGCCATGGGTTGTCGTCGCCGGGTGGGTAATGGTGGTTTTCACATCACCCAGATTCGCTGTGATTGAAATCATTCGGGTGGCATCAATAAAGCGCCAGGCTTCTTCTCTGCCCCCTTTGACCAGAAACGACACAATTCCGCCAAACCCGTCCTGTTGCTTCTTCGCCAGCTGATGCTGGGGATGGCTTTCAAGACCCGCGTAGAACACTCTTTCCACGCTTGGCTGGCGTTCGAGCCAGTTCGCCAACTCTAACGCATTGTTGCAGTGGGCTCGCATACGAATCGGTAAGGTTTCCAGCCCCTTCTGGAACACCCAGGCATTGAACGGGCTCATGGTGGGCCCGGCAGATCGCAGGAACCCGTAGATCTCATCCAGATACCTGGCAGGCCCTACCACCACTCCGCCAACACAGCGGCCCTGGCCATCCAGGTACTTTGTGGCTGAATGGATCACCAGATCCGCCCCCTGTTCCAGGGGTCGCTGCAATACCGGCGTGCAGAAACAGTTATCCACCACAAACAGGGCATCGTTGGCCCTGGCCAGCGCCGACAATGCGTCCATGTCAGCGATTTCACAAAGCGGGTTGGATGGCGTTTCAATAAACAGCATCCGGGTTTCCGGCCGGACTGCTGCCTCCCAGCCGTCTGCATCCGTCAGGCTAACGAACGTGGTCTCAACCCCGAAACGCGCCATATACTTCTGGAACAACACGTTGGTGGTGCCAAACACGCCACGGGAACAGATAACGTGATCCCCGGACTGCAGCAACGCCATACAGGTACTCAGGATGGCCGCCATGCCCGAGGCAGTGGCAACGGCCTTTTCTCCACCTTCCATGGCAGCGATGCGGGCCTCAAAACCCTGAACGGTTGGATTGGTAAAGCGGGAATAGATGTTGCCGGGCTCCTCACCACCAAAACGGGCTGCCGCCTGGGCTGCACTGCCATAGACGAAACTGGAGGTCGGAAAGATGGCGTCGCTGTGCTCCAGCTGACCGGTCCGGACCTGCCCTGCCCTCACTGCCAGGGTATCCACTGACATACCGTCCAGATCCGATTCAGGAATCCAGAGATGTTCTTCACGGCCGATTGTCATAGTGTTCTCCTGGCACGGGCGTTAGGGGTTCAGTCTTCGTCATTATGGAGGTCGATAATGGCATTATCACCATCGATGATCTGCCCACCGGGACGCTTCTCGTCTTTACGCAGGTCCTCGAGCCGGCGCAGGTAGGCCTCGTCTACGTCACCGGTTACGTAATCACCGGTAAACACCGAGCACTCCCAACCATCGATATCGTCGTTGACATCGTTGACGCAGGTAATCAGGTCTTCCAGGTCCTGGTATACCAGCCAGTCAGCACCGATCTGCTCCCGAACCTCCTCCACCGAACGGTCGTGGGCAATCAGCTCACTGGCCGAGGGCATATCAATGCCGTATACGTTGGGATAACGCACAGGCGGCGCTGCCGAGGCGAAGTAGACGTTCCGGGCACCGGCGTCACGGGCCATCTGAACGATCTCCTTACAGGTGGTTCCCCGGACGATGGAATCATCAACCAGCATGACGTTCTTGCCGCGGAACTCCAGGTCTATGGGATTGAGCTTCTGGCGCACCGACTTCTTCCGCATTTTCTGGCCGGGCATGATGAACGTCCGCCCGATATAGCGGTTCTTGATAAAGCCTTCCCGGTATTTGACGCCCAACTGATAGGCCATCTGCATGGCCGACGTCCGGCTGGTGTCCGGAATCGGGATCACCACATCAATGTCATGGTCCGGCCGCTCCCTGAGCACCTTGTCTGCCAGGGTTTCGCCCATGCGCAGGCGTGCCTTGTATACCGACACCCGGTCCATGATGGAGTCGGGACGAGCAAAATAGACGTGCTCGAAGATGCATGGATACAGCTTGGGGGATTCCGCACATTGCTCGGTATAGAGGGTACCGTCTGTTTCGATGTAAACCGCTTCACCCGGTGCGATATCCCGAACGATCTCGAAGCCGGCGGCGTTCAGAGCCACGCTCTCCGAGGCGATCATATATTCTTTCTGGCCATCGTCGCTTTCCCGCACACCGTAACAGGCCGGGCGAATGCCATTGGGGTCGCGGAAACCGACAATGCCGTAGCCGGTAATCATCGCGATAACAGCATAGGCACCCCGGCACCGCTTGTGCACGGCGCGGACGGCGGCAAAGATCTCGTCTTTGGTCGGGTTCAGTTTCCCAAGCTTCTGCAGCTCATGGGCAAATACGTTGAGCAACACTTCGGAATCGGAATTGGTGTTGATGTGGCGCAGATCGGTGCGGAACAAATCGCTGCTCAGGTCATCGGCATTGGTCAGGTTGCCGTTGTGTGCCAGAGTAATGCCATAGGGGCTGTTCACGTAAAACGGCTGGGCCTCGGCAGAGCTTGAACTGCCAGCGGTGGGGTAACGGACGTGACCGATCCCCACATTGCCTACCAGCCTGCGCATATGCCGGGTATGGAATACGTCCCGGACCAGGCCATTGTCCTTGCGCAGAAAAAACCGGTTATCCTGAAAAGTCACAATACCCGCCGCATCCTGGCCACGGTGCTGAAGAACAGTCAGTGCATCGTAAAGAAGCTGGTTGACGTTTGAAGTACTGACAATACCGACAATGCCGCACATGGCTGGGGAACTCTCCGAGTGTTAAATCTGAATGTTAACGGGATGCAGGCGTGGGTTCCACGCCTTCCTGCTCTGTTGAGGATTCGGTGCTGTACCCGGCCCCTGCTTCGGGGCCCAGGAACCGGGCAAATTCATCACCCAGGGTTCGGCGGGACCAGTCTTCGACCACCGCCAGACGGTCGATCATCACTGACGTTCTCCACCAGGTATCTTCGGCAAGCGGTGTGTAGCGGGTAAACGCGATACCGACAATGACCACCACCACACCCCGCAGCAACCCGAACCCCATGCCGAGAACGCGGTCGGTGGCTGACAATCCGGTCGCCCGCACCAGATGACCAATCATATTATTGATAATAGCGCCCACAATCAGGGTGCCGAAAAACAGAATTGCAAAGGCCGCAATCAAACGCACCAGTGGTGTTTCCACGGTGGATTCAAGCAATGACTGCATCTGAGGATGGAACGTGCGGGCAATGATGAATGCCGCAACCCAGGTCACCAGCGACAGGGCTTCGCGAACAAAGCCCCGCTTCAGACTGATCAGCGTGGAAACAGCAATCAGAGCAATGATGACCCAGTCAATCCAGATCAGCGCGTCCATGAAAAACCCGATGGAGAAAAGGAAGCGCGAATTCTAACAGGAAACCGGGCGTCACCAAACCGCCTGAGGCTCATAAATTGCAAGTCACCGGGTCACTTTCCGCCGGAGGTAACCAGGCTGTTCAGTGAGAAGGCATCATCCAAGGCTTTCTTGGCGGCCTCGGCCTCGGACTTGTTGACAAACGGCCCGCTGAACACCCGGGTCAACGTGGTGTCGCCGCGCTCCACTTGCTGTAGGTGGGCGCCGTACCCCATGTCGCGAACATTGTCGCGCAGCCGGCGGGCATTGTCGGCATTACCAAAGCTGCCAAGCTGGACAACCCAGGCACCTTCAAGTGACCGGGTGAACTCAGCGGATTCCACCGCCGAGCTGGCAGAAGTTGCAGGCTCAGAGGATTGCGAAACCTGTGGCTGAGGTTCTGAGCTGGCTGCAGGGCTATCCGTCGTGCGGGTAACCGGCTCTGCTACCTGGGCCGCGGGCACGCGGGCGCTGGACGATTCTGGCGCAGGCTCCTCAACGCCTTCAATCAGTCGATAACCGGGAGCTGATTCCGTAGCGGGAGTGTCCTGAGGCGCTGAATTCATGCCGTAGTCGCTGCCGCCAAGGGCCGGCTCCGGGGGAACGTCCACTTCAGGGAACGGCGGCTCCTCGGGGATGGTGACAGGCCGGGACTGGCGCTCGGAATGGGGCTCGTCAAATATCATCGGCACAAAAATCACAGCCAGGGAGACCAGAACCAGCGCACCAATGATTCTTTGTTTCAATCCGTTCACGAGAAAGGGCTCCCTTAACCTAACAGTTTGGTATTGATACTAACCGCCGAGTGCCGTTAACACAAAGCTCCGGCGCCTGCCATGGACAAAGTTTAAGAGACTTCGCCGGCAAGTCGGGCCCGGGCCTCCGCAACGGTGTAGAACGAACCGAATACCACGATAGTGTCGTTCTCGCCGGCCTCCGCCAGTACCGAAGCCATGGCATCAGCCACAGACTCAGACGTCGTGCAACCGGCAATTCCGCAAGCCCGCGCCCGCTCCACCAGAGTCTGCACCTCCAGCCCGCGCGGCACATCGAGACCGGCGAACCACCAGCGTTCGACAACTGGCGCCATGGCCCGCATTACCCCCTCCACGTCTTTATCCGCCAGAGCGGCATAAACACCGAACACCTTGCCCTGCCCTGACCGCTGCAACTCAAGCCGCTGAGCCAACCAGCGTGCGGCATGGGGATTGTGACCAACATCCACGATCACATCCGGCCTTGTTCTCAACCGCTCAAAACGCCCCGGCACCGTTACAGACCTGGCTGTATCCGCTAACAGGCTGACAGTCATGGTTGGCGCCAACACCCGCGCCAACACCACCGCTGCCGCAACACTTTCGACAGGTAGCGGGCCGGCCGGCAGGGTTATACTGAGCCCCTCGATCGTCAGCTCAACGGAATCGCCAACCGGCCTGAGCCGGTAATCACGCCCGGTCACCTTAAGATTGACCTTCTGCGCGGCGGCCTGCTGAAGCACAGAGGCGGGAGGCTCCGGATCTGCACAGACCGCAGTAATCCCGGGCCGCAGAACACCGGCCTTTTCGAAGCCGATCACTTCCCGGTTATCGCCCAGAAATCCGATATGGTCGATATCAATAGAGGTGATCACCGCGAAGTCAGCGTCCAGCACATTAACGGCATCCAGACGTCCACCAAGGCCGACCTCCAGAATCCAGTCTTCGACACCCGCGTCGGCGAGCGCCACGAAGGCTGCCAGGGTTCCGAATTCAAAGTAGGTCAGGGAAACCTTACCCCGTGCCGCCTCCACTTGTTCGAAGGCGGATATCAACGCGGCATCGCTGATATCCTGACCGTTAATCCGCACCCGCTCGTTATAACGCTGAAGATGGGGAGAAGTATAAGCTCCGGTGGTTCGCCCGGCGGCCCGCAAAAGCGACTCCAGGGCCGCCACGGTCGTGCCTTTGCCGTTGGTGCCCGCTACAGTGATGATTCGCGCTGCTGGCTTTCGCGGAAACAGGCGGCGCAAAACCACCAGAACCCGATCCAGGCCAAGGTCAATTTCGGTGGGATGAATGGCTTCCAGATACTGAAGCCACTTTTCAACAGACGCACCGGCCCCGGGAGGGACCGGTACGGGCCTTGCGTCAGTGCTGGGAGGGTTCATCTGTGTCGGGTTTTTCCGTGATCTCGAACTCGATGGGATCTTCCGTGCCTGGCTTTTCCTGGCCGGTGAACTTGGCAAGAACGTGGGCTACCCGCTCGCGCATCTGGTGCCGGTGCAGAATCATATCGATAGCACCGTGTTCCAGCAGGAATTCACTGCGCTGGAAACCTTCCGGCAGTTTCTCGCGGACGGTCTGCTCGATCACCCGGGGGCCCGCAAAACCGATCAGCGCATAAGGCTCGGCTATATTGAGGTCGCCCAGCATCGCGAGGCTGGCAGACACACCGCCGAACACCGGATCGGTCATGATCGAAATGTAGGGAATGCCTTCCTGCTTGAGCTTCTCCAGCACTGCAGCGGTCTTTGCCATCTGCATCAACGACAGAATGGCCTCCTGCATACGGGCGCCACCGCTGGCAGAAAAGCAGACCAGGGGAATACGGTGCTCAAGGGAAACATTGGCCGCCTGTACGAATTTCTCACCAACCACCTGGCCCATGGAACCGCCCAGGAAGTTGAACTCGAAAGCACAAGCCACCAGGGGAACGCCCATCGTTGAACCCTTCATAGCGACCAGGGCGTCTTTTTCGCCGGTTGCTTTCTGGGCTGCTGAAAGCCGGTCCTTGTAGCGCTTGCTGTCCTTGAACTTGAGCCGATCAGAAGGCTCCAGTTCTGCGGCTATTTCTTCGCGGCCGTCCTTGTCGAGGAAGATGTCCAGCCGGCGCCGGGCAGACACACGCAGGTGGTGGTTACACTTCGGGCAGACGTCCAGGTTTTTCTCGAGTTCAGGCTTGTATAAAAACGCCCCGCACTTGGGGCACTTCTTCCACAGCCCTTCCGGCACCCCGGTACGTTGCCGCGATTCCGAGCGAATCTTGCTCGGCATGATCTTATCCAGCCAGTTACTCATGCTTTCATCCTGTCCTTTGATGCCTGGAAGCCGGCCCCTCAGGATGCCAGACTATCCAGGGCTTCACGCATCGGGTGCAACAGATCCGTCAGCGCCTTGGCCAGGGCTTCGGGATCTGTCTGGTGTCGGGCTATTGTATCGACCAGCACGCTTCCGACAATTACACCATCGGATACTTTGCCAACGGCAGCCGCTGTCTCCGCATCCCGGATTCCGAATCCGACACCGACCGGCAGCGCCGTCAGTTCGTGCACATGGGCCACTTTTTTCGCCACTTCATCAACATTGATGGTTGCCGACCCAGTCACGCCCTTGATTGAAACATAGTACACATAACCGGATGAGTGTTCGCTGATTGCCTTGATGCGCTCATCCGTGGTGGTGGGCGCCAGCAGGAAGATTGGGTCCATGTTACGGGCGGAAAACAATGGAGCGACGTCTTCGGCCTCTTCCGGTGGCAGGTCAACGGTGAGGATACCGTCTACACCCGCATCGGCCGCAGCATCCGCAAACGCCTCGTAACCCATGGCTTCCATCGGGTTCAGATACCCCATCAGTACCACCGGTGTGGTGGTGTTGGTCTTCCGGAATTCCTTGACCATTCCGATTACCTGGCGCAGGGACGTGCCGTGCACCAGGGCTCGCTCACAGGCAAGCTGGATAACAGGCCCGTCCGCCATGGGATCGGAAAACGGCACGCCCAACTCAATGATGTCTGAGCCAGCATCCACCAGGGTGTGCATCAGACTGACCGTCTGCCCCGGCTCTGGGTCACCGGCGGTGATATACGGTATCAGCGCCTTTCGACCCTGCTCTTTCAATGATTTCAGTACGCCTTCAATTCGGCTCATGCCTGCTCCTGATACCTTCAGATCTCAATGCCATCCAACTGGGCAATGGTGTGAATATCCTTGTCGCCACGGCCGGAGACATTGATCACGATCATCTTGTCCTTGTCCATGGTTGCTGCCAGCTTAAGCGCGTAGGCAACCGCATGGGCGGTTTCCAGCGCCGGCATAATACCCTCAACACGGGTCAGCTTACGGAAACCGTCCAGCGCTTCGTCATCGGTGACCGAGACATAATTGGCGCGACCGATGTCTTTCAACCAGGAGTGCTCTGGGCCTACTCCCGGATAATCCAGGCCAGCGCTGACCGAATGGGTTGCTGCGATCTGGCCGTTTTCGTCTTCCATCAGGTACGTACGGTTTCCGTGAAGAACCCCCGGGCGCCCGGCACACAGAGGTGCGGCATGCTGACCGGTTTCGATACCCAGGCCGCCTGCTTCAACACCGTAAAGCTCAACATTCTCATCAGACAGGAACGGATAGAACATGCCGATGGCATTGGAGCCGCCACCAACACAGGCTACCAGCGCATCCGGCAGTTTACCGGCCTGCTCAAGGGCCTGGCGACGGGTTTCCCGACCAATCACCGACTGGAAATCGCGAACCAGCAGTGGATAGGGATGCGGGCCAGCCACGGTACCGATGATATAGAAGGTTTCATCAACATTGGCCACCCAGTCACGCATGGCGTCGTTCATGGCATCTTTCAGGGTTTTGGTGCCGCTCTGGACCGCATGCACGGTGGCCCCGAGTAGCTTCATCCGGTAGACGTTGAGGGACTGACGCTTGACGTCTTCCGCCCCCATGAACACATGGCACTCAAGCCCAAGCCGCGCGCACACCGTTGCGGTTGCCACACCATGCTGTCCGGCCCCGGTTTCAGCAATAATTCGTTTCTTGCCCAGGAAACTGGCCAGAAGCGCCTGGCCAATGGTGTTGTTCACCTTGTGAGCACCGGTATGGTTGAGGTCTTCACGCTTCAGCCAGATCTGGGCACCACCGGTTTCCCGCGTCAGTCGCTCGGCAAAATACAATGGGCTGGGACGCCCCACATAGTCCGCCAGGTCTTTATCGAAAGTGGCCTGGAATTCGGCATCATCTTTCAGCCGGAGATACTCTTTCTCCAGCGTCATCAACGAGTCCATCAGGGTTTCGGAAACAAACCGGCCACCGAAGGCACCGAAGTGACCTTTCGCATCCGGAAGCGCCTTCAACATCTCTTCAGTCAGTTTTACAGACACGGTGAACCTCTTTCATAAAATCGGATAGTTTGGTGGCGTCTTTCTTGCCCTTGCTCTGCTCCACCCCTCCGCTTACGTCGACAGCCCAGGGCCTGACTTCTTCAATGGCGCGGGCTACGTTAGCAGAAGACAACCCACCGGCCAATATCAGGGGTAACGGCCGGTGTTCAGGAATCAATGCCCAGTTGAAGGACTGCCCGGTTCCCCCATAACGATTCGGATCCCAGGCATCGACCAGAAGGCCGGAGGCCTTGCGATAGTCATCAAAGGCCTTCTCTATCTGACCCTCTTCGCGAACCCTGACCGCTTTGATCCAGCGGCGTCCGAAGCTGGCACAGAAGTCCGGGGATTCATCGCCGTGGAACTGCAACAGATCCAGCGGGACCTGATCCAGCACACTCTCGACAAACCGGGCATCCGGATTCACAAACAAACCGGTCAGCGTGACGAAGGCAGGTATTCGATCCGCCAGCGCCCTGGCGTGCTCAACCGTAACCGAGCGTGGGCTCGGCTCATAGAAAACCAGACCGATGGCGTCTGCGCCGCACCTTACCGCGACGTCAATATCTTCCGGCCGGGTCAAGCCGCAAACTTTCACACGGGTGGTCATGTTTCTGACACCGGTTGTTTGGGGTGAATGTGCGTTGGCTCAATAGGTCCGTTCTCACCGTCGGTGAACCAGGGACTTACGAAACCGGGGCCGCACAGAGCCCTCGGTATTCCGTACTGATCCGGGTAGCCAACATCCACAAGATAGAGTCCGTCCGGTGGTGCGGTCACACCCGCCAACTTGCGATCTTTGCTGGCCAACACCTCACCAACCCATGGTTCAGGCTGTTTGCCTGCCCCCACGGCCATCAAGGCGCCAGCAATGTTGCGCACCATATGGTGCAGAAAAGCGTTGGCCTGAACATCTATTACGACATAGTCGCCCTTTCGGGTTACCGAAATCCGCTCCAGATAGCGAACTGGCGTTCTGGACTGACAACCGGCTGCCCGGAACGAACTGAAGTCGTGTTCACCGACAAGCACCTGAGCCGCCCTGTGCATACTGGCAACGTCAAGCGGCCGAAAGGTCCAGCTCACCTGCCCCCGCTGAATCCCGGGCCTTACCGGACGATTCAGAATAACATACCGGTAGCGCCGATAAACCGCCGAGAACCGTGCATGAAAATCTGCCACACCATTGCCCGCCCAGTGCACGGAAATATCATCCGGCAAGGCGGTATTCATGCCCATGACCCAGGAGCGGAGATTCCTCACCGAGGGAGTATCAAAATGAGCCACCTGAAAGCTGGCATGAACGCGGGCATCCGTACGCCCCGCGCACACCAGGTCAACCGGGTGATCAGCAACTCTGGACACGGCCCTGGCCAGCTCGCTCTCCACTGACCGGACACCGCTTTTCTGGAGTTGCCAGCCATGAAACCCGCGACCATCGTATTCAAACGCAATGGCTACCCGACCGTTTCCGATCGCATTATCTGTGGTCAAAGGCTGAGAATTGAGAAACAAGGATTGGTCCGTCGAAAAGAGTTCACTGAAAAACAAAGCGCCGGCCTTATGGCCGGCGCTGTTACCGATATCACGAGATTATAACGGATCAGGAAAGATTTTTAAGGAGCTCCTGCGCTTCCGCCTTCTGCTCGTCGTTTCCTTCCAGAGCGACCTCTTCCAGGATATCACGGGCTCCGTCGCTGTCCCCCATCTCGATGTAGGCCCGGGCCAGATCGAGTTTGGTCGCCGCTTCGTCAGTCCCGGCAAGGAAATCGAAATCATCGTCCTCGCCCAATGACTCCTCATCGATATCAAGCGCGGAACTCTGCTCCTGCTTGCCATCCAGCGATTCGGACGCCAGCGGAACCAGATCGTCATCCATGGCATCAGCCTCCTGCTCAGTGGCCTCAGGCTCACCTTCCTGAGCCTGCTCACTTGTTGGTTCTGAGTCAGCCGGCTCTTCGCTGCTGAACGCGTCTTCCAGACCAAGCTCTTCATCCAGGGATGCCGCTTCCTGTTCCGGACCTGCGGGCTGCTCGTCAGACTCAGAGAACTCTTCCATCAGGGCGAGATCCTCGTCAGACACATCAAGTTCCAGGTCGTCCAGCGTAGACTCGTCAAGGTCCAGCCCTTCCGGCTCGCCTTCTTCCTCAGCAACCTTGTCCAGTTCGGCATCAAGCTCGTCCAGGAAGGACTCATCCAGGGCATCCACGTCGCCCGACAATTCATCCTCAACGGTTTCCGCATCTCCAACCTGTTCTGCTTTATCAGACTCCTCTTCCAGTCCGAAATCCAGAGTATCCTCTTCCGCTGTCTCAACCGCCGGCTCTTCGGTGGCTTCGTCTTCAAGTGCGGACTCGAAATCGAAACTCAGATCCTCTTCGTCGGCTTTGGCCTCGCCCGAGTCTTCAAGATCCATTTCGAGAGAAGAGAAATCCTGCTCTTCGGAAGTGTCGACGGCGGATTCGTCTTTTTCAGATACCTCAAGACCGGAAAGGTCGTATTCAATCAGATCGTCGGGAGAATCACCCTCCTTCTCGACGTCCGATTCCAGCTCTCCGAACTCGTTCTCCTGCTCAGGCTCGGGACTGGCCTCAAACTCGTCTGCTTTCAGGTCATCGGACAGATGCCAATCATCATCAGACGGTAACTCGTCTTCCTGACCAGGCTCTTCCTCTGTCGCCACCGAAGTACTGAAGGAATCAGACCGCAGTTGCGACTCAAGGTCGTCGATGCTTGGCATAGACTCGGCTTCTTCAAGACGCTCGCGAAGAACGGTTGCCTGCTCAATAGCGGCTTCGTCTTCCAGGGCCTCAATTTCCCCGTACTGTTTCTCGAACGAATCACGATCCTGGCTGTCCGCGTATACCCCAAGCAGCTTCAACCGGAGATCAGTGCGGCTCGGCTCCCGGGAAATGGCGGTTTCAAGTACCTGTGCTGCCTGATCATGACGACCATAGGCAATGTAGGTGTCGGCTTCGGCCAGGGCGTCAGCGCCTTCCTGCTGATCAACAGCTTCGTCTTCCAGGCTCAGATCAAACGAATCGCTTTCGCTACCGTCCTCGCTGTTGAGTTGGTCGTAGAATGCCTTTTCACGATTGGCGTTCCGGCGTGCAACCAGCAGAAGCAACAGCAAGAGCAGAACCAGGCCGCCACCCAGGGCAATCTGGTACATCGGATTGTTTGAAATGGCGTCAATCACATTACCGGGGAAACCCTTCTCCACGGCGGGAGGGGCAACCGGCGCTGGCTGGCGAGGCTGTTCGCGGGGCTGCTCCGCTGCCGGAGCGGCGGCCACGTCTACCTCATCGGCTTCCTGCTCTGCCGCTTCGTCGGCGGGTTGCGCGGATTCGGTAGTAGCGACTTCCTCACCGGCGCCATCTACGCCACTGTCGTCTGTCAGCTCATCCGATACGGCCTGCTCGCTACCCTCAGCTGCGGGCATATCTTCGAGTACTTCTGAATCGTCCTCGGCGACGTCATCAGCACCATCAACTGCCGCCAGTTCTCCGGTCGGCGCTTCGGCCTCGTCGTCCGGGAGTTGATCCGCCGCCGCTGCCTCTTCAGCCGTCATACCCTGCAAATCTGCAAGCTGGCTGTTCTTGAGCTCTAACAGACGCTGCAGGGTGGAAACCTGATCCTGAAGATCAGCCAGGCGACTGTTCAATTCTTCGTTTTCGCGACGCGTGGCTTCCAGCTCTTCCATCGCTACCGCTGAGCCCACGTCGCTGCCGCCCGGCAAATCGCCATCACCGCCAGCGGAGCCACCCTCGGTAACATCGCGAGATTCGCCATCCGCTACCAGCAAGCGCAATTCGTCACCGGCTGCGCCCGCCTGGGTAGGCGCCGGAGCGGATTCAGCCTCTGCGGTACGGGTGGCGTCGACGGTACGAGACTGGAACGCCTCGTTTTGCTGTGCAACAACGCGGTTAGCTTCTGCCTGGCTCCGGCTGCGGATCTGTTCCATGGTTGGAACTCTCAGCACCTCACCACGCTTCAACCGATTGATGTTGCCGCCCATAAAGGCATTGGGGTTCTGGTCCTGAAGGGCCAGCATAACCTGCTGCATAGACACAGAGCTGTCCGGGCGGACACGCTGGGCGATAGTCCAGAGCGTGTCTGATGGACCGGTCGGGCCGAACGTGTCAGCCTGATAGCCCCGAGCAAGTGAACTCTCGGCCTGGGCCTGGCGACGCACAGACTCCTGGCTACGGGGCGCTGCCTGCCTTGGACTTGCTGGCGCTGCCGAAGGCGCACTCACCTGCTCCTGAACACCGGAATCTTCGGCATACACTGGTGGATCTACCAGTACCGAATATTCCCGCATCAGTCGGCCATTAGGCCAGGTCAGCTCCAACAGAAAATTCAGGTAAGGTTCCCGGAGCGGCTCCCGGGAAGAGACGTTAACAACGAGACTGCCGTCGGAAACGGTAACCACCTCAAACCTCAGCCTGCTCAGAAACTGGTGGCGATCAATGCCAATCCGCTGATAAGCGGCTTCCGGCGCAACATTTACAAATACATCACCGGGATCCACCCCACGACTTTCACGGAGTGATATTTCCGCATCCAGGGGCTCATTCAGCCAGGACTGCAGTTCAATTTCCCCCAGCCCCAACGCCTGAGCGACACCGGAACCGAGCCCTCCCGCCAGCGCCATGGCAACCGCAAGCTTGCGTACCTTCATGCTTTTTCCTTTCCAGTCTCCGTTATTCTTTACTGCTGTATCTCAACAGAATCGGACGAGGTTGGATGACTTCCGTCTTTTTAGTTCTCGTTGTTATATCGCAATTATACCGTTCAGTTTGGCAAGTATTGTTGATAAAGCCTCTTTTATCAATCAATCAGCCGCAATCCTTGCACCGTTTTTTTACCAATCGGGCGGAACTCCTTAACAGCCCTGAAAATAACAGGGGCGGACGCTGAAATCAGCCTCCGCCCCACTCCGGCATACGAAAAACCGGACACAGTTGGCATTAATTACCACTGTGTAACACTATTTAACGTTCCTGCAGAATCCGCAGCATGCGGCGCAGAGGCTCAGCGGCCCCCCACAGCAACTGGTCACCCACGGTAAACGCAGAAATGTATTCCGGCCCCATGGACAATTTGCGAATCCGCCCGATGGGGATACTCAGGGTGCCGGTCACTTTCGCCGGCGTGAGTTCCTGCATGGTGGCATCACGATCATTCGGGATGACTTTCACCCAGTCGTTGGCCTTGGCAAGGATACCCTCGATTTCCGCAACCGACAGGTCTTTCTTGAGCTTGATAGTCAGCGCCTGGCTGTGAGAGCGCATAGCGCCAATACGAACACAGATGCCGTCGATAGGAATCGGATTGTCGCTGCGGCCAAGAATCTTGTTGGTCTCAACGCCCGCCTTCCACTCTTCCTTGCTCATGCCGTTATCGAGCTGCTTGTCGATAAACGGAATCAGGCTGCCCGCCAAGGGCACGCCGAAGTGCTCGGTGGGGAAATCACCGGAACGCATGGTATCGGTTACCTTGCGGTCGATTTCCAGGATCGCCGACGAGGGGTCAGCAAGCTCTGACTTGACGCTGTCGTTCAACGCACCCATCTGGCTCAGCAGTTCCCGCATGTTCTGGGCACCGGAACCGGAAGCCGCCTGATAGGTCATTGGAGAGACCCACTCAATAAGATCCTGCTCCAGCAGACCACCCAGGGCCAGCATCATCAGGCTCACGGTGCAGTTACCGCCAATATAATCTTTTACGCCCTTATCCAGGGCGGCATCGATCACGTTGCGATTAACCGGATCCAGCACAATGACGGAGTGATCCACCATCCGCAGGGACGATGCCGCGTCAATCCAGTAGCCGTTCCAACCTGCATCGCGCAGCTTCTGGTACACCGCTGAGGTGTAATCACCGCCCTGACAGGTCAGGATTACGTCCATGCCTTTCAGGACGTCGATATCAAAGGCATCCTGGAGTGGCGGAACGCCTTCTTTGCCTACGTCCGGGGCCGGCTTGCCCGCCTGGGAAGTGGTAAAAAACACCGGATCGATGTCGGCAAAATCGTTTTCTTCACGCATGCGCTGCATGAGGACTGAGCCTACCATGCCACGCCAACCTACAAGTCCAACTCGCTTCATGTGCGACCTTTGAACCTCACATTATGCCCGCCCGCTACCGTTATCGCTGGCAGGGACAGGATGGATGATCCCGCAGTGGCAGCATCGCGCCACTGTCGGGTCTCGGTTTAGCGAATCAGGGCTGACTCAAAGCGCATTGAGAACAGCTTCACCCATTTCCCGGGTTGAAACCTTCTTACCACCGTCTGACATGATGTCTGCGGTGCGCAGCCCCTGATCCAGTACCTTGCTGACCGCCGCTTCAATCGCTTCTGCGGCTTTTTCCTCATTCAGGCTGTAACGCAGCATCATGGCTGCACTGATGATGGTGGCCAACGGGTTGGCAATGCCCTGCCCGGCAATATCCGGCGCCGAACCGTGGCAAGGCTCGTACATGCCCTGCTTTTCAGAGTTCAGCGACGCCGACGGCAACATGCCGATGGAGCCGGTGAGCATAGCCGCTTCGTCAGAAAGAATATCACCAAACATGTTGCCAGTCACAATCACATCGAATTGCTTGGGAGCCCGAACCAGCTGCATGGCGGCGTTGTCCACGTACATATGGGACAACTCGACATCCGGGTATTCACGCTTCAGGTCTTCCATGATCTCGCGCCACAGCACGGTCACTTCCAGTACGTTTGCCTTGTCGACAGAGCACAGCTTCTTGCCGCGTTGCTGGGCCGCTTCAAAGGCGACGCGGCCGATTCGGCGAATCTCAGACTCAGTGTACTGATAGGTGTTGTAGCCCTGGCGCTCACCATTCTCCAGCTCGCGCACACCGCGGGGCTGTCCAAAATAGATACCGCCGGTCAGCTCGCGCACGATCAGGATATCCAGGCCAGAAACCACTTCCGGCTTCAGGGAAGACGCAGACGCCAGTTGCGGGTACAGAATGGCTGGGCGCAGGTTGGCAAACAGCTGCAGGTTCGAACGCAGACCCAGCAGCCCCTTCTCCGGGCGCTTGGCCATCGGCAGGCTGTCCCACTGGGGGCCACCGACGGCACCCAGCAGAATGGCGTCGGCATTGCGCGCTTTTTCCAGGGTTTCGTCCGGCAACGGTGAGTCCGTGGCATCGATAGCCGCACCACCCACCAGGGCCTTGTCAAAGGCCAGGCCAAGATTGAACTGGTCATTAACCTTGTTCAGAACCTTCTCCGCTTCAGCGACGATTTCCGGACCAATGCCGTCACCAGGCAGAAGCAACACATTACGGGACATATCAGAATCCTTGTTTATCAGTTTCCAGCGTTAAACAACCAGGGGGCAGTCTGGCGGCGAGCATCTTCGTAGGCGCGAATGGCATCGGCGTCTTCAAGGGTCACACCGATATCATCGAGCCCATTGAGCAGACAGTGACGACGGAAATTATCGACATCAAAACTGTAAGACTCACCAGAGGGGGTCGTTACTGTCTGAGCTTCCAGGTCCACCGTTAATTCATAACCTTCGTTAGCCTCGGTCTCCTGAAACAGCTTATCAACTATTTCTTCATCCAGAACAATGGGTAACAGGCCATTCTTAAAGCAGTTATTGTAGAAAATATCGGCAAAGCTCGGGGCAATAATCACCCGGAAGCCGAAATCATCCAGCGCCCACGGGGCATGCTCCCGACTGGAACCGCAACCGAAGTTCCTGCGAGCCAACAGCACACTGGCGCTTTTGTATCGATCCTGGTTCAGAACGAAATCCGGGTTCACGGGGCGATTGGAACAGTCCTGATCCGGCTTGCCTTCATCCAGATACCGCAGCTCATCAAACAGGTTCGGGCCAAAGCCCGTGCGCTTGATCGACTTCAGAAACTGCTTGGGAATGATCATGTCCGTATCCACATTGGACCGGTCCATGGGGGCAACAATACCTTGGTGTTGCGTAAATGCGCGCATGGTCTCTCTCCTGTGGATCAGTTCAGCAACTCACGAACATCAACAAAATGGCCAGACACGGCTGCTGCCGCCGCCATCGCCGGGCTCACCAGGTGGGTACGCCCACCAAAGCCCTGACGGCCCTCAAAGTTCCGATTGGACGTGGACGCACAATGCTCGCCCTGCCCCAATTTGTCGGCGTTCATGGCCAGACACATGGAACAACCGGGATCACGCCATTCCAGGCCCGCCTCGATGAAGATCTTATCCAGACCTTCCTGCTCTGCCTGGGCTTTCACCAGACCAGAACCCGGCACCACCATCGCCTGCTTCAGACTGGCGGCCACCTTGCGGCCTTTCACTACGGCCGCAGCTTCGCGCAAGTCTTCAATGCGGCTGTTGGTACAGGAACCGATAAACACCCGGTCCAGCTGGATGTCGGTAATCTTCTGGTTCGGCTGCAGCCCCATGTATTTAAGCGCACGAACAATGCCTTCACGCTTGATCGGGTCTTCTTCCTTCGCAGGGTCCGGCACGCTGCCATCAACACCGGTCACCATCTCCGGAGACGTACCCCAGCTTACTTGCGGCTTGATCGCGGAACCGTCCAGCTCAACTACCTTATCGAATACCGCATCGTCATCGCTGTGCAGGGTACGCCAGTACTCAACCGCCTTGTCCCAGGTTTCGCCTTTTGGCGAGAACGGACGGCCTTTCACGTAGTCAATAGTGATGTCATCCACCGCCACCATCCCCACACGGGCACCGCCTTCGATGGCCATGTTGCAGATGGTCATCCGGCCTTCCATGCTCAGGCCACGAATCGCCTCACCACCGAACTCGATGGCGTAACCGGTGCCACCTGCGGTGCCGATCTTGCCGATGATAGCCAGAACCACATCCTTGCCGGTCACACCCGCGCCAAGCTTGCCGTTCACCTTCACCAGCATGTTCTTCATCTTTTTCTGAACCAGGCACTGGGTAGCCAGTACATGCTCAACTTCAGACGTTCCAATACCATGGGCCAGACAGCCAAAGGCGCCGTGGGTTGAGGTGTGGGAATCACCACAGACAATGCTCATACCCGGCAAGGTTGCCCCCTGCTCCGGCCCGATCACGTGCACGATGCCCTGGCGCTGGTCTTTGATCTTGAATTCCAGAATTCCGAACTCGTCGCAGTTCTTGTCCAGAGTCTCCACCTGGGTGCGTGACACCGGGTCAACAATCCCGTCGATACCTTTGGCACGATCGGTAGTCGGCACGTTATGATCCGGCGTGGCGATGTTGGCATCAATCCGCCAGGGCTTGCGACTGGCCAGACGCAGGCCTTCAAATGCCTGGGGAGATGTCACTTCGTGCAGCAACTGCCGGTCGATGTAGATCAACGCGGAACCGTCATCCCGCTGCTTGACCAAATGGTCGTCCCACAACTTGTCGTATAAAGTCTTGCCCGCCATGGTTGCTCTCTCACTCTCTGGGGGTTTCTGTTTATGCTCTCAGTTCGCCTATTTTACTCTCTCGCCCAGAATAACCTCAACTCATGTTTTTCATTCGTTGCATTCCCGAGAGGCATACCATTAAGATTAAGCATGGTCGGTTCTTGGCTCGAACGAATTCCCCAAGTTTGGTGTCAGGCACAACTGGGCGGGAAGGCTTTTCAAAACACGCCTACAAGCACGTCCATGTGGACTCGTTTCGGGCCGTCCATGGCCCTCAACGGTTTTGAAAAGCCTTCCCGCCCAGTCGCGCCCCGGACAATAATCGGGGCGTCTTTAAAACCAATGAATCGATCGGCTATAACCCAAAGCTTGAGTTCCGGCTTGCGGGGCACCTTTCCAAAAATCTCGTAGGCCATGGATGGCCGGAGCGAAGCGCACAGGGATGTGCTCGTAGCGTTTTTTGGAAAGGTGCCCCGCAAGCCGGGACCTGCCACAGAACCAGAGGATTATCCCAACCAGAGGCGGGACAACAAAAATGGACGCAAACTCCCTGAAAGCCTTCCTGACCATAGTCGACCAGGGCTCCTTCTCAGAAGCCGCCGAAACACTCCACCTGACACAACCGGCCATCAGCAAACGCCTCGCCGCCCTCGAAACCCAGCTTGGCACCAAACTCATCGACCGAAGCAACCGCGAAATCCGCGTCACCGAGGCCGGCGCCAGACTCCTGCCCCACGCACGCAAAATCCTTGATGAAATACACAACGCCCGCCTCGCCCTCAGCCCGAACGCCGACACCATCGAAGGCGAACTCCAGCTCATCGCCAGCCACCACATCGGCCTGCACCACCTGCCAAACTGGCTAAGGCGCTACCGCCGCGAATACCCACAGGTAACACTGGATCTCCAGTTTATGGAATCCGACGCCGCCTACCACCAAATGAACAAGCGTAATGCCGAGATCGCGTTCGTCACCCTCAGCGACAGCATGAACCCGGAGTTCCGGATTTTGGTGCAATGGCCAGACCCGATGGCCTTTGTCATTGGCGCGGAGCATCCGCTGGCACAACTGCAACACCCACGGCTTGAAGACCTGGCCCAACACCCGGCCCTGTTGCCGGACACCAGCACTGCGACCTACCGGGTGGTCAGCCGATTATTTCTGGAAGCGAACCAGCCACTGAAACCCCTGATGCCCACCAACTACCTGGAAACCATCAAAATGATGACCAGCGTTGGCCTGGGCTGGAGTGTGCTGCCAGTGAGCATGCTGGACAACAGCCTGCGGGTGCTTGACGTTGGACACCCGGTTTCCCGGGTACTTGGCGCCGTCGCGCTGAGTGGCCGGCAATTGAGCAACGGTGCCCGGGCGCTGCTTGAGATTGTGGAAGCGGAAGAAATCAGGAGCTGATTAGCGCCCAGTCTCCTCATCAACCTTCGGCATGGGTTGCAAGCCGCGCCAGGTGATCAGGATGGCCACAGCCATGGCGGCAGCGCCACCCCAGAACGCGGCGGAGGTGCTGATGCCCTCCACCAGAAAACCGGACATCCAGGCGCCGAGGGCGCCGCCGGCACCAAAGGTCAGACCGCTGTACAAGGCCTGCCCCTGGCCATGATGATGCTTGCCAAAGAACCCCTGAATGTATTGCACAGAAATCGCATGCAACGCACCATAGGACGCTGCGTGAAGCAGCTGGGCGAAGATGAGAATGGGCACGACCATGGTCAATTCGGCAATGAGTATCCAGCGAATCATGGTCAGGAACAGAGCCCCGATGACAATCTGGCGCACACTGAACCGATGCGACAACCGGTGCATCACCAGAAACAGTCCGATTTCCGCCAGCACCCCCAGCGACCAGAGCAAGCCAATCGACAGCTTGCCGTAGCCATGTTGTTCCAGATGAATACTGAAGAAGGTGTAGTAGGCACCGTGAGATACCTGCAGCAGGAAGTTCATCAGGAAGAAGGCAATCACAGCAGGATGGGTGACGATGGCTTTCAGGCTGCCTTTGGGAGCCGGCGGTTTACGCTCGCCCCGCTCTGCAGGCACCAGAAACGCCGATACCGCGATGCCCGCAAAGACCGGCAACAGCAGCCAGGGCAGATAAGTGACTGGAACCCACTCCAGAATGGCACCCACGACAGCCACGGCACCGATAAAACCCACCGAGCCCCAGAGCCGAACCTTGCCGTACTTGTCTTTCCTCGTGCCAAGTGCCCGTAGGGTAATCACCTCATACAGCGGCAGGATCGCGTTCCAGAAGAAGGTGAAGGCCAGCATCACCAGAAGCAGGCCATAGAACCCGGGTTCCATGAACACGCCGGCAAAGAACAGCGACCCGGTAATGGCTCCAAAACGGACCAATCGCACCCGCTGGCCGGAACGATCCCCCAGCCAGCCCCAGACACTTGGCGCGACAATTTTGGTGAGCTGAATGGTCGCCATCAAAGTGGCGATTTGCAGATAGGAAAACCCCTGCCCCTCCAGGTAGAGGGACCAATAAGGCAAAAGCCCTCCAAGGAGTGCGAAGAACCAGAAGTAGAGGTTAGACAGCCGCCAGTAGATGGTGTCACCTCCCTTTGATCAAAGCTGGCCGATGACCGGAGTGCTCACTTCCACATCGCCATTCTGCCCCCGGTGGCGCAGGTAATGGTCCATCAACACGATGGCCATCATGGCCTCGGCGATAGGCGTGGCGCGAATGCCCACGCAGGGATCGTGGCGACCAGTGGTAATCACCTCAACCGGATTACCATGCACGTCAATACTCCGGCCCGGCAAACGCAGGCTGGATGTGGGCTTTAACGCAATGCTGGCAACAATCGGCTGACCGGAGGAAATCCCGCCGAGTACGCCGCCGGCGTGATTGGACAAGAACCCTTCCGGCGTCATTTCATCCCGGTGTTCAGTGCCTTTCTGATCAATGCAGCCAAACCCGGCGCCGATTTCCACACCCTTTACCGCGTTGATGCTCATCAGTGCGTGGGCCAAGTCTGCGTCCAACCGATCAAAGATCGGCTCACCCAGTCCCGGCGGCACACCGTCAGCGACCACGTTGATGCGGGCACCGATGGAATCCCCTTCTTTGCGCAGGGCGTCCATATAGGCTTCCATTTCCGGCACCTTATCGGCGTCCGGACAGAAGAACGGGTTCTGATGCACCTGGTCCCAATCGTGTTTTTCCGCTTTGATCGGCCCTAGCTGAGACAGATAGCCACGAATGCGAATGCCCAGACGCTGCTCAAGAAACTTGCGGGCGACCGCGCCGGCAGCAACGCGCATGGCTGTTTCACGGGCCGATGACCGGCCACCACCCCGATAATCCCGGACACCATACTTGTGCGTGTAGGTGTAGTCGGCGTGCGCCGGCCGGAACTGCTCGGAAATCTTGGAGTAATCCTTGGAGCGCTGGTCGGTGTTCTCGATGATCAGGCCAATCGGCGTCCCGGTGGTTTTACCCTCGAACACGCCAGAGAGGATGCGCACTTCATCGGCCTCACGCCGCTGCGTGGTGTGGCGGGAAGTCCCAGGCTTGCGGCGGTCCAGATCCTTCTGCATATCGGCTTCTGACAGCTCAAGGCCCGGAGGGCAGCCATCGATAATGCACCCCAGGGCAGCCCCATGGCTCTCACCGAATGTGGTTACGGTGAACAGTTTACCAAACGTATTTCCCGACATAATTCAGCACTTTATAAAGGTTTTATAAAATATTTTTTAACTGTTTCTGGCCTGCCACTCGCGCAGGTCGGCAGCCGTTACCAGAAACACGCCATCGCCGCCGCTATCAAATTCCAGCCAGGTAAGCGGCAGGTCCGGATAGGCGTCGTCCATGGCGCCCCAGGAGTTACCCACTTCCACGATTAACAAACCGTTCTCGGTAAGATGCTCTGCAGCCCCGGCGATAATACGGTGGGCAATATCAAGACCATCGTCGCCTGCAGCCAGACCCAACTCCGGTTCGTGACGGTACTCTTCCGGCATGTCCGCCATGTCTTCAGCATCCACGTAGGGCGGATTGCTGAGTATCACGTCGTAACGGCCTTCGATGCTCTCAAACACGTCCGAACGGATGGTCTGAACCCGCCCTTCCAGACCGTGCAACTCGATATTTGAGTCCGCCACTTCGAGGGCGGCCTCGGAAATATCAGACAGATCAACCTCGGCTTCATCAAAGACGGTGGCCGCGCCGATACCGATACAACCGCTACCCGTGCACAAATCCAGTATCCGCTGAACGGGCTGGCTGCCCAACCAGGGCTGCAGGCCATTCTCCAGCAGCTCGCCAATCGGCGACCGGGGAACCAGCACCCGCTCATCAATATTGAACGGCATACCCATAAACCAGCCTTCGCCCAGAAGATAGGCGATTGGTACGCGTTCATTAATGCGGCGCTCAATGCGCTCAACAATCAGTTCGCGCTCTGTGCGCACCAGGCGCGCATCCAGAAACACATTGTTGTTCTCCAATGGCAGGTGGACACTGCGTAACACCAGCTGCACGGCTTCATCCCACACGTTGTCGGTACCATGCCCGAAATACAACGGCGATGCCGCAAACCGTGACGCGGCATAGCGCAGAAAGTCCCGGATGGTGTGTAGATCGTCAACTGGACTGGTCACAAAAACGTCTTCCTGGTCAGGCTAATGTAGCGCGGCATTATACGCCTATTAAGCACAGGCCTGCAGCCCGCATACAGATTAAAGGGCCAACGGACCGGAACTGCTGCGGCTTTGCTCAAACCGGTCCAGTGCGGCAGCCATACGCTCCCGGCCCAGCTGAATCAGTTCCGGTGCCTTGTGATAATCGTAACTTCGGCTGGCATTCTTGGGGATATTAACCAGGAGATCAGGCGGATACCCGGCAATCTTGTATTGAACCAGAGCACTCTGCATGGTTTCGATGGTCAGGTTCATCACATCAAATTTGCCAATGCCCAGCTTGTCCCAGTCAATGGTCTCGTGGTCATCCCGTTTCTGGTGATGAGCGGCCTTCTCGGGCTCCTCCTGCCGGGCTTTCAAATCCTTCTCTTTATGCTTTTTCGCCATCTCCCGGGTGATCTTTTCTTCGGGAGATTCCCCGGTATCGAGCTTCCTGGAAGTCAGGGACTTAATGGCATCCCAGTCAAACCACCGGGAGGCCTTATCCCGGATGGCGTCGACCCATTCATCCATATCGCTGCCGGAGTCTTCATCGGCAAATGCCGCATCGGGAATTCGCCTTGGCTGTTCATCCTCGCCACTCAGGTTGACGGCCATGATCAAATCGGCGTGGGCAGAGATCGTCGGGATAATCGGCAGGGGATTCAGCAATGCACCGTCTACCAGCACCCTGCCATCCAGCACCAGAGGCGTCACAACACTCGGGATGGCAATGGATGCACGGATGGCGCGATCCAGCGGCCCTTCCTGAAACCAGATTTCCTTGTGGGCAAGGAGATCGGTGGCAACCGCAGTAAACGCAATGGGCAAGTCTTCGATCCGGGTGTCGCCCAGAATGTCACGGACCACCGAGAAGACCTTCTCTCCCCGAATCGCGCCGACCGAGGTGAAGGTAACGTCCAGCAGTTTCAGGACATCGAACTGGCCCAGCCCGGTCACCCAGTCCTTGTATTCTTTCATCTTGCCAGCCGCGTACATACCGCCGATAAGGGCGCCCATGGAACAGCCGGAGATAGCGATAATGTTGTAACCCCGTTCCTGCAGTACCTCAATGGCGCCAATGTGGGCGTAACCCCGGGCACCGCCACTACCCAGGGTCAAGGCGACCGTTTTGCCGTTTCCGGTTTGCGAGGGCTTGCGTGCAGAATTGGCCGGAGCTTCGGCCGGCGATACGTCAGAACTTGCCAATACTTTGCTGACGCCATCCTCTGCAGCCGCTTGCTCACTGCCGACCGGTTGGTCGTCTGGCTTAGTGTCCCCGGACATTCCCTTACCTCTTGATTACCAGAATTTCGATGCGGTCACCCGTGCGGTTAGGGTCCGCTACCTGCACCCCAGGCCCGATGGCCAGGGTGCGGACCTGCTCCCGGGAGACGCCGGATTTCGCCAGCACGTCGGCCAGGGCGCCCGCAGCCCTTTCCGCCCTTGCGATCGAATCATTCAGGCTTTCATCATTTTCCAGCGAAGAAAACGCGGCGAGCACCACCTCGGCGCCCTCCTCTGCCGCCCACTCTCCCAACCGCCGGCGATCGGTAGTCGACAAATCAAACCGATGGGTAACACCGCCCTGCCAGGGCACAATAATGGGACCCAGCAACCGTGCAGCAGAGGCCTGAAAGCCGGGAATGTCCGCTCCGGTTGCTACCTGGAGATGTTCAACCCAAACATATTCACGCTGATTGCCACGGGTGACGGTGTACACCAGGGTCAACCATCGGTTGCCATCAACATCCGCCACGGCACCGACGAAGTAGTCCTGGTCCTGATCCCGGCCAAGGAGCCTGGGTTGCTCAAAAATCTGGTTTGCCCAGACGTTGCTTCGACCACAGGCCACTCCGGAACATTCGAAAAGGATCTGGCCGCCTCGCGCCTGAAGCTCGCCCCGATAGTGTTCCTGTGCGGCCCTGCGGCTCGCATCCCGGTTGATTTCGAATAACTGGCCCTTGCCGTTCACCGGCAGCCTGGCCATGACATCCGAGCGGATCTCTCCGCGTATCTCACGAACCGGGCTCATAAGCACGAGGTGCCCGGACGACCGAATGTCCAGCGCCGACTGAAGGCTCGACTGGGCGAACGCATCCAACGGCTCGCCGAGCTCCGATGCTGACACCACGGAACCGAAAGCCAACACAGCAAACGCCAACAGGCTCCGGAGTTTCATTACAACAGCACGATTATTCATTGAATAGAAACCTTTTTATAGCATGTGCAACCGGCGTGGTGTCACCATCCAGGTGACAATGATGCCCCCCGGGAACGTCCACTGTCGTCAGGTCGGGTATCAGCTCTGCACGCTTGTCCAATCCGCCACGGCTGGCCAACAACCCTTCCGACGCTCTTACGAACAGGGTTGGCGTCTGGATGGCGGCCAGCGAGGCATGAACCTGCTCTTCGGTCATCATCAAAGGCGTGGGATGCCTTAACCGTGCATCGGTGCGCCAGACAAAGCCATCTCCTTCAGCCCGCATGTTTCTGGGCACCAGCAATGCTGCAGCCTCGGCGCTCAATGGGCTGAGCCCGCCCTCACGGATCCTCGCCGCCGTCGCCACATCGGGATAGACCGCCGGAGGTGCAGATCCGTTCCGCTTTTTTTGCAAGGCCCGGCGCAACTGGGGGATGGTTTCCTTGGCGGGGCGGCTCAGGGCACCCAGGCTGTCAATCATCACCAGCCGCCTCACCCGCTCAGGGAAAGCTGCCGCATACAGGGCACAAACGATACCACCCAGCGAATGGCCCACCAGATCAAGGGGATACCGTTCGCTTTCCGGGAAATGATGGTCAATCAATTCACTGAGGTCTGCCACATAGTCCATCAGCCAGTAACCATAGCCCGGTGGTCGATGCCCCGAGTGGCCATGACCAGCCATGTCGATTGCGTGAACACTGGCATCGGAGGCCAGCGCTGGCGCCAACCGGGCGAATGTCATGGCGTTATCAAGCCAGCCGTGCACCATAAGTATGGGGGAGCGAACTTCGTGCGAGGGGTCCGTATGCCAGGTCAGGCCGGCAAGGGTCAGGTTATCGAGCGGCCAGCGTGCCTCCCGGCAGCCGGCCGGAATGTCGTGCCCACTGCCGGGTAACACAGTGTCAGTCATGCAAGGCGAGTCCTACATGGTGTGCGTTGGGCGATCAGAGCTCAGCGAGCCTGCCAGGTAAGACTCGATCTTGGTCCTTGCGGATTCATCGTCACCGTTAAACTGGACACCGATGCCTGCTGCACGGTTACCCTGAGCACCCTTCGGGGTAATCCACACCACTTTGCCTGCAACCGGAATTTTCTCCGGCTCGTCCATCAGGTTGAGCAGCAAAAACACCTCGTCTCCGAGTTGATATTGCTTCTGGGTAGGAATGAACAGACCACCTTGCCGAATGTAGGGCATATAGGCGGCGTACAGAACCGCTTTGTCCTTGATGGTCAGGGTGAGAATGCCGCTGCGTGCGCCAAATCCTGGGCCCATATCACATACCTTTTACGCTGGAAGTTCTTGTGTCGTTAAACATTGCCACAATGCTTCAGGAATTTCCTGACATTTCACAATCATAGCAGCTGAAATTGAAGAAAGCTCAGCTTGCTTTCCGCTTCCTTGGCATCAGTTCCCGCCAGGCAATCAGAAGCTGGCTGGCCTCCAGTTCCGGGCTGGCATTATATACCGCGGCACTGCGACTTTCCCTGACCAGGTCCAGGAGCTGATGAGCCCGCCACGGCGGATTGTTGTTTGCCAGATAACCAAGCATGTCCGCCGCTTCCGGGTCAGATACTGCCCCCCCCACACTGGCCCGCGCCAGATCCGCGGCCCAGCTTTCAAATAACCAGAGCGAATCGTCCAGGCCAAGGGCCTTGAAGGATTTAGCCGCTTCGCCAACCGGGATCTGCCCTTTCATAAACTGCCGGAATGCTTCAAAGGCCTTGTCCCGAAGGGGCAAAAAATCTCCGAGGGCATAGTCCAGCGCCAACCGCGGTGCATTGCCCGCCAGCATCAGGCTTTTGGCTAAGGTCTCCGCCCCCGGCCGGCTTGCCTCGTCCAGCTCAGCCACGCGGGCAGCCAGCCATTGCCCGCCCTGCTCTGCTGTCGGCAAGGGTATGGTCAGCGCCTGACAACGGGAGCGAATGGTCGGCAGGACCGGCCGACCGCTCTCCTGCAACAGCAGCAACGTCACGTCCGGCAACGGCTCTTCCAGGGTTTTCAGCAACGCATTGGCGGCATTGATGTTTAATTGATCTGCCCGGTCAACAATCGCGACCTTATGGTGACCAACCTGGGGCGAAGCAACAGCAAACGTGGAGAGTGCCCGTATCTGGTCAACCTTCACCATGCGCGATTTTTCCGGGGTATAAACCCGCAGATCCGGATGACTGCCTGCAGCCATCAGCTCACACTGCTTGCAATGGCCACACGCCACCGCCGCGCCGGATTCTGATTTGGCCGGTGTTTCACACAACAGCAATCCGGCCACTGCCTGGGCCCAGGCGCGCTTTCCTACGCCACGCTCACCCACTACCAGCAATGCGTGGGGCAAACGATCCTGTGCCAGTCGGCTTTGCACTGCCGACCAGGCGCGGGTCAGCCAGGGCATTTCCTGTGCGATGTCAGTCATGTTTCGGCATCCGGGATCCGGTTTCCTGATTGCGTTTGAGTTGACGCTTCATGGTTTTCAGTAGCCGCCTCAGCCGCCGTGTATCGTCATCAGCCTGACGGGTTGAGGCAGAGCTATAGTAATGGCTGTTTACTGTCCGGGCAAAGATCCGGGCAGACTCCGCCACCGATGGCCGGGCCTCGGCCATGCGCTCCGCCAGCACCACCGGAGTTTCGCCACTGCGCACAGGCACACCGGCCTGTTCACACAGCCGGTGCCATGATCCGACCACGCGCCTGAAGCCATCCTGACGGGCTCCCCGGGTCATTGAAAGCGCCGACACCAACCCGGCCACAAGAAGGGCAAAACCAACCAGCCCGGCAGTAATGTAGCCAAGCTCCTTCATGCCAATGCCCCCTGGCAGCCGGGACATCAGGTTCATCTGGCTCTGGCCCTGATAGCCCACCACCCAACGCTGCCAGTGGTAGTTTATTCGGTCGAGCTGCAGCGACGCCCACTGCAAAACCGCCAGATCGCCATAACGCTGGGGAGAGGTCAGGTTGTTCTCCAGGAAGGAGCCCTCTTCGGCCATCGCCTCCCGCAATCCGAACTCAATACGATCAGGAGCAATTGCAGCAGTTGGATCAACCCGAACCCAGCCCCGGCCTTCCAGCCATACCTCAACCCAGGCATGGGCATCGTACTGCCGCACAATGAGATAATCGCCCCCGGCGCCGGCATCTCCGCCCTGGTAACCCACCACCACACGGGATGGAATACCAGCGGCCCGGAATACAAAGGTGGCAGCGCCCGCATAATGGGCACAGAACCCGCGCTGCTCCTCAAACAACAGGGTATCCACACCATCGTCGGGCATCGCCGGTGGCCGCAGTGTGTAATAGTATTCTTCGTTACGGAACCGCTGCATGAGCTCGTTAACCACCTGGGCCGGGGAATACTGGCCCGCCAGCTCACTGGCTAATGCCCGTGCGCGCGGGTTCCCTTCGCCAGGCAATTGCAGGTAGCGCTGACGCACTGCCTGGGTGAGCTCACTACCCGGCCGGGTTTGCCCGGGGTCTATCGCCAACCGGTAGCGCACCGGGCTATCTGCGGGGCGACGGAAACGGAACAGGTCTTCCCCTGCGTCAAACACGTTGTCCGACACCGCAATGGAATTTTCCAGAGAGAAGGCCCATCGTTGGTCCGTCGGCTCCATCAGTACATCGTACTGGTTGCTCGCCAGCGCCCCAATGCCGCCATCCACCGCCACCCTGCCCGGGCGTTGAAATGGATCCCGGTCGCGCTGCCGCCAGGTCTCGCCGTCAAGATAATCGAGAATCAGCCCTCGCCAATAGCGATCCCGATACTCCGGAATCGAACCACCAAAACTCACGCGGAACGCCCGCTCACTGCTCTGGGCCAGATTGGAAATATCGCCGGGGCGCATGGTATCGGAGATACCGCTGCGAGCCTCGCCGGAAACCAGCGGGACGCTCCACAGCGGCGCCATACGCGGAAAGAACACGAATAACAGGACGACTACCGGCAGGGTTTTCACCATCAAAAGGCCCAGCCGCTTCCAGCCCGCCTTCAATGAACCGGGCAAATCCGGGGCATTGAGAATCTGCAGTCCCACCAGCAGGCAGGCAATGGCCGCAAACGTCAGCAGGGCCCACAGGATGTCCTGCTGGAACAGGAAGTTTACAGCCGCCAGGTACACCAGAATAAAAAACAGTACATAGAAGTCCCGGGCGGAGCGGGTTTCCAGCCATTTGAGCCCCACCGCCAATACGAAGAACGACGCAGCAGTATCAACGGTAAAGCGGCCCTGAACAGTGCCCAGGTAGACTCCGATCAACACCAGCATAATGCCCGTACGCAACCAGCGCCCCGGCAATCGCACCCGACCACTCTGGGCTAGCCAGCGCCAACCGGCCAGCACCACGCAGGCGGCAATCAGCCACCAGGGTAACCGGTTCCACTGCGGCAACAGTAACAGTGCAAAACTGCCAATCAACCAGAGTAGCGCAGTGCCAGGAATGGCATCTATCGGTACTTCGGAACGGCGGTTTCTACCAAGAAGTACATCGACCAGGCGGCTCATACGCTGCCTCCCGCCGTAGCGCCGTCCACGGTTTTACGGGTACCAAACGGCAATGCATCCTGCTCTCTCGGCGGCTTTTCGCCCCAGACCGCCAGCGCCCGCAGGCACCGGTCTCCATGGATTGGGCCGGTGTCGGGTTCGATGACCTCCCCCGGCAGGTTCAAACCAAACTTTGCACCTTTCTGTAGCCGGTCGGCCACCAGCCAGGCCAGGTAACTGAGCCTGAGCTCAGTATCCGCGCCCGGGAAAGCGTTGAAATCCAGCCAGTGGGGGCTTCCTTGCTCCCCTTCCCAATCGGCAACCACCATCTGCCCGGAGCGGGCAAACCGTTTCCACATCACCCGCTGGCTCATATCCCCTTCACGCCAGGGCCGAAGGTCGGCATTGTCCTGACCGGCCACCGGCGCGGAAGAACGGGCTTCACTGCCGTCATCCACCTGGCTGATTACCTCCGGAGCAACCAGTGGCCTGGGATAGGCAATGCCGGCCGAACTCGGGCGCAACCAGGACCAGGCCTTGAGCAACCCGAATGGAAAACGGGTTTCAATCCGAACCTTGTCTGGCCGAAGGTACCCACGATGGGCTGAGGGAATGGGCAAAATAACGTCCCGGGCCTGGCCAGCCGGCACATGGACACCTTCCAGCTTTGAATCCACAACCGACAGCGCAATGGCAAGCCCGCTATCCTTTCCAGCGGTGACCCGGAATCGAAACGGTACATCATCCCCGGCCTCGCCCTCGCCGGGCTGAATAAGGGCGAGCGTCAGCCCCGAGAGATTGCGATGGGTCTGATGCATGGCACCGACGAACAGGGCCCCGAGAATGAAGGTCAGGAGGTAAATAAGGCTGTTCTGGTAATTGATACCGGTGATCAGCATGATCAGCAGCAGAACACCAAAAACCACCCCAGCACCGGTTGGCAGGATGAAGATGTTTTTCTGGCTGAACGTCTGGCTGTCTCCGCGGGGAACCCTGCGGTTAATCCAGTGCTGCCATCGTTGCCGGAGTTTTCGCGTTATCATGCCCATCAGGCCGCATTCTTCCTCAAAAGTTCACCCGTTATCGGCACGCATCAAACCATATTATCCTGCCGCTCATAAAGCTTTACTGCCAAACTGCGGATTCTGATCACAGACCAGGCACTTTCCGGTTGAAAAACTGTCTGACAAACCGAATACTCCGATAAGGAAGCGTATTGACTGAATAGAGTAGTCTCAGCCGCGCCCCTCAACTGATCCGGTAACGCAAGAGGCTATGCCATGACACGCCCAACACTGCTTGCAACGGCCATGGCCGTCACTCTCTCCGCTCCGGCCATGGCCGGCGTTCAGACGATGACATCGGATGAGATGGTGGAAACCTATGTTCAGGATTCCGCAGTCATAGTTGTGCCAAGGGACCAGCAAAGAAACGAAGCGGATCGCCAGCGCATTATCAGGGCGCTGACCATCTCGCCCGGCGAGCCGGTTCTGAGTGAAGCCGAAGAGGAAGCCTACCGCGAAGCGCTCCAGCGCTATATGGAAGATGGCAAGTCCGACGCTCTGAGCAGCGCCGAGGAGGAATTCCTGCGCAGGGCTCTCCTGCTGCCAACCGAGGAACTGGCCCGGGCACAACCCCCGGCCAATTTTGCCGATACCCTTCCACAACTCATTTTCGGCCAGCAACCACAGATACCCGACGAACCTTTTACCCAGACGTTTCTTAACGACCAACTGGGAATCGGATTCGACGGGCAGAACCTGAACTTCAGTATCGGTAATCCGCCGGGCATTGATCGCATTGATATTCCCCACGGGATCAATGAGGGGCCAATCCAACTAACCCCAAGACCCGGTGGCGGATTCGACCTGTCCATTCAGGTTCCCGACCGCTGATTCAGAGCCCTCAACTTTAAAAAAGTACAACGGCGACCTTCTTCGTGTCGCCGTTTTGTTTTGGCCAGATTTTTTCTGACTAACTAAAAACGCCCCGCAATGCGGGGCGCTCATCACCTACTCAGGTGTTCAGGTCAGATTAGTGACCGTAAACAGCCAGACGAGTGTCGGAGATGGTCAGGTTATCCATGGCGATAGAGCCGATGGAAGCGCCGCCAATCTCGATCGCACCGATGGACATGTCCATGGTGATGTCGTTGATGTCGATACGCAGGACGTCAGTCATAGTGGATGCACCAAGACCATCGCCTTTGTAAACATCTACGTTAGCAACAGCGAAAAGACCGGCTGCGCTAACTGGCTGGCCGTTAGCTGCAACTTCTTCAAAGAAGTTACCACCCATGATAGCCATGTCACGGATACCAACACCCAGGAATTCAACATCGAAGTCCATCTGCTGCACGTTGAATGCAACGTCCAGGTTCAGGGTGTCAGTCGCGGTATCAACACGAATGTCCAGCTGACCCAACGCACCGTAGCCACTCAGGTTGGAAACCAGTGTGGTGCTCTCGCTGCCATCAGCTGCAACCAGTTCCATGGAGCTGGCTGTCATACCCCAGTCGATCGGGGCGCCGGAGATGGAGTGAACGGAGATGACTGCGTCGCCGTCAGCCTCTACATCGATATCGATGTACAGGTCGTCCAGCAGATCGGAGCCAGGACCGCCAGCAACACCAGAACCACCCAGAACGATGTCGTTCACGGTGAAGCTACCTTCATCGGTATACACGAACTGACCGATGCTGACTTTGGTTTCCAGTTCGATGGTCACACCAGCCTGGCCAGTAACGTTACCCATTGCGGTATCGTCAAGAGCTTTCATGTCAGCGTGAGCAGCGAATGGCATAGCGGCAACGGCAGTTGCCAGAGCAATTTTCTTCAGGCCTTTCATTATTATCTCCTTGTGAAACTCATTTTATTCTTGTGTGAGTTTTTTAAGTGAAGTCCTTTACTCCACAGGTCCATTTAAGATTGTTTTACAGTCCTAGTCCGTGACTCCATTCACAGTCTTTTACGTTACATTTACAATTGGAAACAAGTATCGATGAGTTCGCATTTTGCTCAGGACTTACCGCCTTTGCCCTCGTAAAACCATTCAAACGGTTTCTCCTGAGAGACCGGCTCAGCCCAGGAAATCGCTCCATTACGAATCTCGTAGCCAATCACCTTGTTTGAGGACACGCCCAACCGATGCTCATGCTCTATCACCAGAACTTCCGTCTCATTCCCCTCACTCACCCTACCGGTGTAGAGGATCGCCGCAGCGTTTATCTGTCCTCGCTGGGCAATCGACTTAATAGCTGCCCGATACATCTTTAATTGTGCGACCGCAGGCATGCCAACAGCCTGAGCATCAATATTGATCCGCTTTACGGTTTCACCATCCTTCATCAGCATCCAGGCCTTCGGCGTATTTGCACCCGGTTCCAAGATGGCTGACTGATACTCTTTCGTTGCCGCCTCCGACAACCGAATCAGCTGCTGCTGCGCGCTGAGAATAACCACACCCAACTCATCCTCCGAAATTTTTCCATCAGACAAGGGACCGTCTTGCGGCAAACCCTCCGCCAACGAATGCGTCGCACCCAGGGCAAACAGACTGAACGTGGCGGCAAGTGCGTGTTTTCTGAAGCGGGACATAGGACAACTTCCGTTCTTGTTTTATGGATTTTCAGTTCATGGGCGTCAAAACCCGGTAAAATACGCTCCGGGCTGATCGGCTCCGTATAACCATTAGATCAGCGCCTGTCCTGATCGGACAACGGCCGTTTTGTGCATCGTGTATCATTCTTCCAATTTTTAACGGAGGTATCTTGGCCTTTCCTCTCTGCCAGCCTGTTACCCGGCAACAGTACAACCAACTGTGCACCCATGCCTCGCAGCAACCGGACTTCGTTTTTCTGGGCAGCCAGGCGTCATCGGGGGGTCGTGGTGGGGCCAGGGGCTTCAGTTGTCTTGCCGTGGAGCAGGTCGTCATCGAGAGCAATCCGGGTAGCCGAATCGATACGCCAGCGTTGGCCGCCAAGCTGGAGGCACTGGCAGACTCCTACCGGCAGCCCGGGATTACCAATGCCGAGGTGCCCTGCCCGCTAGCGGGTGGTTGGGTTGGCAGTATTGCCTACGAGTTCGGCTACGCCCGGGAGCCAAGGCTGAACAGATTGGCGAAAGAACACCGTTACCCCCTGTTTTTCTCCGGGCTGTACCTGTGGATGGCCAGTGAAGACCTGGAGAGTGGCGAATGTTATCTGTGGGTCCATCCCGCACTGCCTGCCGCCGCGGCCAAACAAATAATCAGCTGGCTTGAGAGCTCCCCCAACGCTGATCATGCCCCCTGGCTGATGACCAGCCATTTCACCCCAACGCAATCCCCCGAGCGTTTTCGGCAGCGGGTAGATCAGGTAAGACATTACATTCAGTCTGGCGACTGCTATCAGGCGAATCTGTCCCAGTCCTTTGAGGGGCGTTACCAGGGCAGCCCCTGGGCCGCCTTCAACGCGCTCAGCCATGCCAACCCTACGCCTTACGCGGCTTTTCTCCGCTTCCGGGGTAACGCCGTAGTGTCAGTATCACCGGAACGATTCCTGGCCATTCGCGATGGTGTGATTGAAACCAGCCCCATCAAGGGCACCCGTGCCCGGGGCCAGAACCCTGAACAGGATGAAGCTTTGGCGCAGGAGCTACTGACCTCGGAGAAAGACCGGGCCGAGAACCTGATGATTGTGGATCTGCTTCGTAACGACCTCAGCGTCCACGCCCTGCCCGGCTCGGTCAGTGTGGATGAGTTGTTTGCGCTTGAGTCGTACCGCAACGTGCATCACCTGGTTAGCCACATTCGAGCCAAATTGAAACCTGGCATCAGCCCGTTACAGGCATTGTTTGATGCGTTCCCCGGTGGCTCCATTACCGGAGCCCCGAAAATCCGGGCCATGGAAATCATTGCCGAATTGGAGCCCCACTGGCGGGGTCCCTACTGTGGCTCGGTGTTCTATTACGCTCTTGATGGCAATCTGGACAGCAGTATTGCGATTCGCACCCTGCTGTGCGAGCCGGACGGGACAGTTAGTTGCTGGGGAGGGGGTGGAATCGTGGCCGACTCTGAACCAGAGGCTGAATACCAGGAAACCCTGGCAAAAGTTCAGCCGCTGATGCGGTTTCTGGAGCAACTGAAACTCTGACCTGCACTGCCAGGCTTGCGGCAGCGCAAGTCAGAGCCCCAAAGGATCAGGCCGGGTGAACAGCGCTGGCCTTCAGGAATTCCTGCCGCAGATCATCGAAATTGTGCACCGCGGGGAAGTGCGGGAACTCGTCAATAACATTCTGCGGAGCATGGAACAGAATGCCGGCCTCTGCCTGGCCCAGCATGGTGGTGTCATTGTAGGAATCACCGGCCGCAATCACCCGGTAATTCAGCAACTGAAAAGCACGAACTGACTGGCGCTTGGGATCACGCTGACGCAGCAGATAGTTGGTGATCTGCCCATTCTCCGCCACTTCGAGTTTATGGCACAGCAGAGCCGGATAGCCCAGTTTTTTCATCAGGGGCATGGCGAATTCATAGAAGGTATCTGACAGGATCACCACCTGGAACCGCTCACGCAGCCAATCCAGAAATTCACGGGCGCCAGGCAGTGGGTCCAGGGTGCTGATCACTTCCTGGATCTCCGGCAGCCCGTAGCCGTGCTCGTCCAGAATCCGCAGACGCTGCTTCATCAGCACATCATAGTCAGGAATATCCCGAGTGGTTGCCTTGAGCTCCTCTATGCCGGTTTTTTCTGCAAATGCGATCCAGATTTCCGGGATCAGTACGCCCTCAAGGTCAAGACATGCGAGTTCCACAACGGTCTCCTGAAAAAGTCATAATTGGCCGGGCCAACAAGGCCCAGGTTGTCTGGGGCGTATGATATGAAAATCCTGACCGGAATGCATCGTGAATCCCATGGATCACCTTATCAGCGAGGCATAAAGATATAGATGCTCATTCCTTCAAGCTATGAGGCATTTGGTGGTAGCCTTTATTTCAGGTTAGATCACGCCTTTATTCACTCCGTTGATCGCACAGTGGAAAAGCCCCCTGGAGCAACATGACTGATATTGAAACTCTCCGCGCTGAACTCGACGGCCAAAGCCCCCGGGCTATCCTCAAGGCGGCGCTGGCGCGCTATGACAACATCGCCATTTCATTCAGCGGCGCCGAAGACGTGGTGCTGATCGAAATGGCCCACAAGCTAACCGACAACCTGCAGGTGTTTACCCTCGACACAGGCCGGCTGCACCCGGAAACCTACGACTTCATCGAGCGAGTGCGAAAGCATTACGGAATCGAGATCGAAGTGCTGTTCCCGGATGCCGGTGAAGTTCAGGACATGGTGAACCGCAAAGGATTGTTCAGCTTCTACGAAGATGGCCATTCCGAATGTTGCGGCATTCGCAAGGTCAATCCTCTGCGCAAGAAACTGGCGACCGTTGATGCCTGGATTACCGGGCAACGCAGGGATCAGAGCCCCGGTACCCGAAACGACGTACCGGTCGTTCAGGTTGATTCAGCTTTCTCCAGCGACAACAAGACTCTGGTGAAATTCAACCCGCTGGCGAACTGGAGCTCGAAAGAGGTCTGGGATTACATCCGGATGTCTGAGGTGCCCTACAACACACTGCACGAAAAAGGCTTCGTCAGCATCGGCTGCCAGCCCTGCACCAGGCCGGTTCTGCCGGGCCAGCACGAGCGGGAAGGCCGCTGGTGGTGGGAAGAGGCTACCCATAAGGAATGTGGCCTGCATGCGGGCAACCTGATCGGCAAATCAGGCTAACCCCATTTCACATCCGCAAAAAAAGCCCGCACGTCATCACGGACGGCGGGCTTTTTTGTTATTCAGAACCTCAATAAACCGGCAGCTCAATATCCTTGAACAAATCCTGGATTTCTGTGCGACTGCCCTGATGCGCGACCACGTTATCGATCATGTCTTTGGTCAGGTGTGGCGCAAACCTGTGCATGAAATCGTACATGTAACCACGCAGGAAGGTCCCTTTTCGAAACCCGATTCGGGTGACGGAAGGCCGGAACAGTTTGCTGGCATCCAGCGATACCAGATCGGTATCCACTTTTGGATCAAACGCCATGCTGGCGATAATCCCGACCCCGAGCCCCAGCCTTACGTAGGTTTTTATCACGTCGGCATCGGCAGCGGTAAACACCACTTTTGGTGTCAGACCACGTGACTGGAAGGCCTCATCCAACTTGGACCGGCCGGTAAAACCAAAGACGTAGGTCACCAGGGAATACTCCGCCAGCTCTTCCAGGGTCAGCTCCTGCCCTTTTGCCAGCGGATGATCCTTGGGCACAATCACGCAGCGATTCCACTTATAACAAGGCATCATGATCAGATCATTAAACAGGTCCATGCCCTCAGTGGCGATGGCGAAGTCCACAGCGCCATTGGCAGCCATCTCGGAAATCTGCATCGGCGTGCCTTGATGCATATGCAGAGACACGTCCGGATATTCTTCAATGAAACCACTGATCACCGGTGGCAAGGCGTAACGGGCCTGGGTATGGGTCGTGGCAATACTCAGGTCACCCTTGCGCTGATTACTGAACTCCTGGGCAATCTTTTTGATGCCCTCCACCCGGCGCAGTATTTCACCGGCTTCCCGGATGATAATCTCGCCACCGGGGGTGATGCGAGTCAGGTGCTTACCACTGCGGGCAAACACCTCCAGGCCCAACTCATCTTCCAGTAACCGAATCTGCTTTGAGATACCCGGCTGGGAAGTGAAAAGGCTCTGGGCGGTGGCGGAGACATTCAGATCGTGGTGCGCCACTTCCCAGATATAACGCAGCTGCTGTAATTTCATTGAGTCTGTCGCTCCCTGGATGAGTCTTTTACCCGATAATACGCATAAGAATTTATTTTTTCATTCTTTTTGGATATACAATTTTATCTGTATTCAGTGTAGACCAATTACCAGGATTCGCTGCCCCACCAACGCTTTGCGTCACCGCAGCACTTGACTTGTGTGCGACAAAGCACACAATCCGGTTACTACCATGCCCTGACCCCGGGAAATCATGCTACTGACCACAAAATTTCTCAGGCCAACACCCGATTCCAGAGCTGTGCGCAGGCACCGGCTGGACGCCCTGTTGGAACCGGAGCAAGGTAAAAGGCTGAACCTGATCGTGGCACCGGCAGGCTTTGGCAAGACCACCCTGGTCAGCCAGTGGTGCGCCCGCAACAGTACCAGCACCGCCTGGCTGTCACTGGATGAACATGACGACCAGCCGGGGCAGTTCTGGCAGTACGTGATTGGCGCATTCAAGCATGCCGGTCTCATGGGGCTTGAAGACTGCGAGAAGCAGATATCCCGGCAACAGGGTGACGACCTGACTGCCGCCATTACCGGACTGGTCAATGCCCTGGCCGAAGACCGCAATCCCTGGCATCTGGTTCTCGACGATTACCATGTGATCAGTAACGACGGCATCCACCGTCAGTTGGCCTGGTGCATGGACTACCTTCCCCCGGGCATCCTGATAACCATCGCCTCCCGCACTGAACCCCCACTGCCATTGGCACGATGGCGGGTCAGGCGCCAGGTTCAGGATATTCATCCGGGACTGATGGCGTTTTCGGAAGACGAATGCAGAGCCTTCTTCCAGGACACCATGGCAATGAACCTGTCTGAACAGGAGATCCGCACCATTTGCCGGCGTACCGAGGGCTGGGTTGCCGCCATGCAGCTCTCCGCCCTGGCAGGTAAAACCGAAGCCCTGGAGTCCGGCCACTCCGGCCATGAGCGTATCGGCACACCAGATGGTGCGCTGATCAGTGACTATGTTCTTACCGAAGTTCTGCACCAGCTCCCGGACGAACTCACCGGATTCTTGTTGGACACTGCTTACTGCCCTCGTCTGTCGAGCTCACTGTGCAATGCCGTTCGCCAGCGGGATGACAGCCAGGACATCCTCACTCGCCTGCTTTCCCTGAACCTGTTCCTGATTCCCCTGGACAAACACAACCAGTGGTTCCGCTACCATGACCTGTTCCGGGAAGCCCTGCTCCAACGGATAGAATCGATTGATCCACAACGGGCGGCGGAGCTCCAGTCCCGCACCATTGACTGGTTGCTTAGCCACGGCCAGGTACAGGAAGGGATTGCCCAGATCGTCAGCCAGAATGACACCGACCGCCTGGCCCGGGTACTTGCCGAGCATGGTAACAACCTGATTCACGGTGGCTACCACCTGCCGGTACTGGCGTGGCTGGACACGATACCGCCAAGGCAACTGGCTGAAAGCCCTCAGCTGCAGATGCTCAGAATCTGGGGGTTGTTCTTTGCCAACCGCGTTGAGGGCCTGGCGCCCCTGCTGACTGAAGTCGAAGATCTGCTCGACCGGCGGGTAGCCGATTCCCATCCGGACGCCGAGGGCGCGCTGGCTATCCACAGTGAAATATCCCTGGTGCGTTCTTACCTGGCCCGAAGCAGGAATGACGAAAAGAATGCGTCAGACCTGACCCGCCAGGTACTCAAGGACATCGATCAGATCCAGATTCCGCTGAAATCCGTCACCTATTACGGCCTCGGCCTCGACTACTTTGGCAAGGGTGAACTCAACGATGCCGAGGAAGCGCTGGAATCAGCCGTTCACTATGGCCAGATAGAGCGCAAGGCCAGCACCGCGCTGTCCTCCGGCGGCCTGTTGGCGTGGATTCAGTACAATCGTGGTGACACCGAGCTGGCCCTGAAAACCACCACCCGCGTACGCAACTGGGTGGATGAGCATTTTGCAGACCCAAGCCAGCCACGCCTTATTTCCTGCTGGCAGAACAGCGCGCTGACCGAAATCTACCGTGAACGCAATGAACCGGAGTTGGCCGCCAGTTACCTGTCTCCGCTGCTAGAGCATGTGGAGAAAGGTACGGAGCCCGGACAGCACGTGGTCATCCAGTACGTACGCGGCCACCTTGCGTTCAGCCAAGGCAAACTCGAAGAGGCCATTGAATTGCTGGATGACGCTGTCGCCGTTGGCAGCAAGCGCCGTGACCACATCCTGTTTGAGCCACCTGCCGCTTCGGCCCTTCTGGCTCGTTGTTACCTTGCGCTGGGTCTCGCTGATAAAGCCATGACCACCCTGAAGGCGGCCCTGGAAACACCAGCCACCAACCCCCTGAACCGGGAACAGAACCAGATCGCGCTGGCCCGGGTGCAGGTAGCCCAAAAGGATTACCAGAAAGCGCAGGAAACCCTGTCGGCACTGGTTCCGGTGGCGGAACGCAACGCCCATAACCGACATCTGGTGGAGATCCTGTTGGTGTATGCCGATGCCCTTGCGCAGGAAGATCGCACTGAGGAAGCCGCCGTCATGCTGGAGAGGGCGCTGGATAGAGCCGAAAACGCAGGTTTTTTGAAGCTGTTTGCGGAAGAAAGCCCCAGTCTCCGGGCCATGCTGCTGGACTGCCCCCGACTACGAACGCCTGGGCGCTGGAACCGTGAACTGCTGACCATGCTGAAAGACCAGCTATCCGGAAACGCCGACATTGCCATATCCAAGCCCCAATCGGACCAGCCTTCTGAAACAACTGACGGGCTGGCCGAACCCCTGAGCCAGAGAGAACAGGAAGTACTGCTGCTGATTAATCAGGGGCTGGCCAACAAGGACATCGCCATCAGGATGGCGGTGGCGCCCGCCACCGTCAAAGCACATATCCGGAACCTGTACGGAAAGCTCGGCGTTAGCCGGCGCACCGAAGCTCTGGCCCGGGCACGGGAACTGAAAGTGCTCCGTGAATAAAAGTGTGATGCATGTCACACTTTTCGAGAATTAAGCCTCCTCACTACGCCCTTTGGACGATCCGTTTACGCCCCGTTAAGCCCTATTATTCAACCATGGTGAGGTTAACGCCTTGCCGGGAATTCTGAACTTCAGGCCTTCAGACTTCTTGTTCCGCGTTGTTTCGACGCCCGGGTTCGTTTGAACCCCTTTCGATAAGAGCCATCCCCTTTCGGGTTGGCTCTTTTTTTTATGGGCACTACCCGAATTAATGCTCAATGATTCGCCGGAACGGCGGCAGCGCGTCCAGCAGCAACTGGCCGTATCGGCGCGCCACTATACGGCGGTCCAGAATGGTTACCCTCCCGGTATCCTGCTCGGTGCGCAACAACCGCCCCACAGCCTGGACCAGCTTTACGGAGGCATCCGGCACGGTGATTTCCATAAACGGGTTGCCACCCCGCTGGGTCACCCACTCAGCCAGACTGGCCTCGATCGGGTCGTCCGGCACAGAGAAAGGCAGGCGAGTGATCACCACGTGGTGCAGATATTTTCCGGGCAGGTCGATTCCCTCAGCAAAGCTGGCCACTCCGAACAGCACACTGGGGCGCCCTTCATCAACACGAGAGCAGTGCGTGCGCAACACCTCATTCTTCGCCATGTCATCCTGCGTCAGAATCAACTCAGGGTAGTCCGGCGCCAGAGCATCCCTCACCTGTTGCATCTGCCGGCGGGAAGTAAACAGAACCAGGGTGGCCTTCTCACCTGCCCAGAGATCCGGTAGTCGCTTGATCAGCGCCTCGGCAAAGCCATCATCGGTTGGCATTGCAGCCATAGCCGGCACTTCCACCGTGGCCATCTCGCCATAACGGAAGGAACTGGGAACCACCAGATAACGGCTGGCCTCTGGCAATCCCGCCCGGGAACGCAAACGGTCGAAACGGCCCAGGGCCGTCAGTGTGGCACTGGTCAGAACGGCGCCATAGACCCGCGACCACAGCCGGGAATACAACAGGTTGTCCGCGAGCACCGGTGAGCTGAACAGGGCAATATCTTCTGCATGGTCCCAACGTTGGCGCACGGCCCAGCGGGCAGACGGTGGCCCTTTACGCACGACCGGTGCGGCTTCTGCCTGCTCGTCGTTTTGTGGACTGGCGAGCCCGGATTCACACCAGGCTGCCCACAGGCGTAATTGTTCCTCTGCCCGGCTATGGAAAGCGCCAATCACCGGATACCAGGAATCGGCAGTGTCCCGGTCCAGTTCCGGGTCTTTTCGCTCATCAAAGGCACTTTGCAGTTCATCCACCAGAGTGCCCAGGTGCCTAACCAGGCCTGCGGTGACAATCCGGGTCTCCGCCGCCAACTCTGCAACCGCCTCCGGCAGCTCGCCATCCGGGTAACGCCACTGGGCGCTGCGCCGTTCGTCATTGAATTCCCAGCCGGTGTTCTGCTCAACCTCTTCGTAAACCTTGCCAAGGGCGAGATCCAGGTCACGGCCAGATGTACTGATTTTCTCAACCGCCTTGGTCGCCTGGGAGCCGCCAGGTAACCAGGGCTGCATTTTCACCAGGGCCTGGGACAACTGTTTCAGCCATTGCCGTGTGGAGTTTAACGGTACCGACGCAGCAAAATGGTTTAACGCCTTGTCTGGCAAGTGGTGTGCTTCGTCAAATATGAACAGGGCATTTTCCGGTTCCGGCAAAATGGCACCGCCGCCCAGGGCAAGGTCGGCCAACACCAGGTCGTGGTTGGCCACCACCACATCGGCGTCGTCCAGGTCTTTGCGGGCATCGAAAAACGCGCAACTGTCGAAGTAGGCACAATGGCGATTGGTACACTGGCGGTGGTCGGTGGTCACCTGGCGCCAGATCTCATCGGGAATCTGCTCCGGCCAATGGTCCCGGTCGCCGTCCCATTCACGGGAACCGTAGGTGGCAAGCATCTTCTCAAAGGTGATTCGGCTTGCAGCCTCGTCATCCATGGGCTGATCAAGAAGGAACAGGGGCATGGTGTCGCTGTCACCATGGCCCTCGTCGTGTAACCGGGCCTCCAGGCGGGACATGCACAGATAACGGCCCCGCCCCTTGGCAAGGGTCCAGCTGAAATCCAGTTTGCTGTGTTTGCGAAGGTCGGGAAGGTCCTTCAGAACAATCTGATCCTGCAACGCCACTGTTGCCGTGGAGATCACCAACGTTTTACCCAGGGCCTTGGCTACGGGTATCGCTGCGATCAGGTACGCCAGGGTTTTGCCGGTACCGGTGCCGGCTTCCACCACACAGGCTGCCGGTGGCGAGGTACGCTGGCCATCGTTGTCGGTGATTTCACCCATGTAACGGGCAATCTCCGCGATCATCAGCCGTTGGCCGTAACGGGCGCGAACGTCCTTACCGGCCAAGACATCTCGATAAGCCTGCTGTATCTGTTGTTTGACGTCGTCGGTCAGCGCCATTATCGCGGGCTCACCCAGTCTCGTACCGTGCCTACCCGGAAACGTTGGCCAGATTTGCTGAGAATCACGCCATCCTCAGTGATACGCTCAACCACCAGGCTGGCAAAGGTGTCGCCAGGGCGAAGATACTGGTTGTTGATCATTACCCGGCTGGCCATGGGGTCGGACGAATAGATATGGCTATTGAAGGTCAAATCAGGAACGCTCTTTTGAAACGACAGCGGCAGTTCTACCAGGTGCGGCACTCTGCCCTGAGAGTCAGCCGGCGTCAACACCCTTTCCCTAACAGACTGGTCCGGAACAATCACCAGGGGAGCTTCATTGCCGGATTCAACCAGGGGCTCGTCCGCCACCTCAAACACCGGAACCACTTCCCGGGTTGGCTCAACCTGTGGCGTCGCCTCGACCGGAGCAGTTTCCGGGGCCACTGGCCCCTGTTCGGTGACCACGTCATCCGGATCTGCAGCGGTTAGCGCTGGCTGCGCCACTGTCGGTGCGTCCTCCACCGGGCGCTGAACTGAAGGCTGCGCTGGCCAGAACAGGTAAGCCATCACAGCAGCATTGAGCAACAGCGCCAGAACCACCCAGACAACGGGTGATAACGGCTTCTTTTTGGGCCTGTAGACCATCTGTACCTGCTGCCCCAGGTCTGGTGCCTTGCCCTGTCGCCGCTCGGCTTCGGATTTTCTCAACGCATCAAGAATATATGACATAGCCTACCCGCTATTGCCCACACGGGCCGCTACCAGCCGGGGTACATTCGTGCCCAGGTCATTATTGATCTGGATAATGGTCATCGGCCCGGCAATTCCATCCACCGTCAGCCCTTTGGCCTCCTGATACCAGCGCACCTGTTCTTCGGTAGTCAGCCGCTTTACCCGGGCGCTCTCTGCCTGGTTCGGCGATATCCGGTCTGCCAGCTCCATCATCCGCGCGCCCATCCATAGCTGCGCCCCGGAAGTGCCAGCAAAAAAACCATCACCCGACATATACTCGGGCATTCGCCACAGCACCCGGAAATCACCATACCAATACTGCTCTAACTGGCGAAACGGAATCTCCCGGGTTTCACCCGCCAACTCGATACTGGCGGTATCACCCTCCAGAGATCGCAGCACCACATAGCCCGTGTCGCCTCGACCATTGCGAAGGTGCAGAATCGCCGGGCGATCCAGAAACTCCAGGCTTCGTCGGCTGCCCTGCCGTTCCAGGCAGCCAAGGCGGATGCTTCGGGCGTAATCGCAGGCAACCGGAAACTGCCGGGCGTCATACTCTTCGCCCCAAACGCCGAACAGCTGCCCAAACGCCTCGGTCAGCGCTTGGGTGTGGCGTTCAAATTCAAAGGAGGTTACACCAGGTTCCGCTGGCTCCGGAAGCGTATTTGGCTCAGCGGTGTCGAATCCGGGTTCAGCCACCACCGGATCACTGACTCGCTCGATGACGCCGGAGATGGCGGGTGCTTCAAGGTCGTCAGCGAGGGTCTGCTCGGTTACCGGCAGCTGGAACAACCAGATAGTGCCGATGATCGCCACCAGAATCGACGCCGATAGCAACAACAGATGACCTGCGCGGGAAACCTCCCTGCCACCACCGGTGGTCTTCGGGCGGCTGCTACCATGAACTTCCCGAGCTGCCTGGCGGATGTGGTCGGCGGTGATCTGGTGTTCACCCTCAGCATAAGCGCCCAGCAGCGCACGATCACTGATCAGGTTGATCAATCGGGGAATCCCCTGGCTCTGGCGATAGAGTTTCCGGACAGCGGCCGGGCTGAAGATATCTCCGCGCAGCCCGGCCACACTCAAACGGTAACGAAGGTAAGCCGGCAGATCTGCCTGCTCAATGGCGTCGAGGTGATACCGTGCGGTCACACGCTGGTTGAGCTGGCGCAATTCAGGCAGCGCCAACATGTCCTGTAATTCCGGCTGCCCCAACAGCACAATCTGAAGCAGCTTTTTCTCGGCGGTTTCCAGGTTGGTGAGCAGGCGCAATTGTTCCAGCACATCGGCGGACAGGTTCTGGGCCTCATCAATAATCAGAACTTTATGGCGGCCAGCAGCGTGGGCCTTGAGCAGTTCCTGATTGATGCCATCCACCAGCTGCTTGATGGTGGCTTCCGGCGCGTGGTCGATTTCCAGCTCGTCGCAGATCGAAGACAACAGTTCCCGGGCAGACAACCGCGGGTTGAGAATCAGCGCAATATCGACATGCTCGGGAGCATTCTCGATAAAACACCGGCACACGGTGGTTTTACCGGTTCCCACCTCACCGGTAATGACAATAAACCCGCCCTGCCCCTGCACGCCATACATGAGGTGCGCCAGGGCTTCCTTGTGGCGATCACTCAGGTACAGGTAGCGAGGGTCCGGTGCGATTGAAAACGGAGGTTCCCTAAAGCCGAAAAAATCGTAGTACATGGTTCCTCAGGATCAGGGTTTAGCCTTGTCGGCTCCGCTGACCAGTCGTAATTCAGCGGCCTTTCGGTTCTGTTGTTTCAGGCGACGAACGCACCGTTCAAGCGTTTTCGAAATGCGTGCGTGGGAGCGAATCATCGAAATTTTCGGCCAGGTTGCGCGCTCTCCGGCCAGAATCATCTCACGAACATACTCCGGACTGGGGTTGGACAGCATACGACGGAAGTCCCGGAATGCATAGGTGGGCGCAATCGTCACATCACCGGAGTAGCGCTGGGCCATGATGGTGTACATCTGACCAGCCATCTGCCGCATCAGTTCCGGGCGTACCCGCTTTCTCAGATAATCGAACACACCCTGGCCGTGGAACTGGATCTCGGACTTCACCAGATGCATCGGCAGGCTTCCCAGGGACAGCTTTTCGTCCCGACTCTGCTGGCTGAGGAACGGCACAACGTGGGGATTGGTCTGACTGACGATGGTGAAATTCACATCGTATAAATGCACCAAACGTTCAATGGGCAGATCGCTGACCACCGACCCATCCACAAACTTCAACCGGGGCATGTAGGGCAGCGAATTACCGTAAAGGTCTTTCTTCATCAGAGTAACGGGCGGGAAAATGCCTGGCACCGCGGCACTGGCAAGAGCCGCACTCCACACCTGGATATAAGGCGAGGTGTAACCGCACATCAACCGTGCTTTCTGGTGCGTCTGAACCGGCGACACACTGATATTGATGCTTCGCCCGGTGCGCTGGTAGGCCTCTTCAAAGGTATAGTCGCCGATGTTTGCCCGCAGGCAGTTTTTCAGGGTTTCCTGATCCATCAGGCCATCACCCCGCATGGCGCTCATGATCCCCCGCCACTTCCAGGCGTTGAGGTTGTGGTTCTCGGGCACCAGCATTTCGGGGATTTCCGCGTCAGTATGCACGCCGAGAATACCGGCAATGATGGCGCCAATGCTGGAACCCGCAATCACCTGCGGCAGCAGACCTTTTTCCCATAGGGCCTTGATCACCCCAAAATGGAACATACCCAGACTGGCGCCACCGCTGAGCAGCAGCGTTGGCCGGCCATAACTGGTCAGGGTGTCTCGGAAAAACTGCAGCTTGTCATAGACGGGGAAGCCCGGCACCGGATGATCACACAGGTAATCCAGGGCCTCGCACACCTGGGTGATGTATTCCTCGATCAGGTGCTTGGTGCCAACCCGGGAACGGGTGTAAAGCGCGGGATTGCCCATGTTGCCAAGATCATGGTGGAGGCCTTCCCGGAGCGCTCGCTTCAAACGCTCGAAGTCATTCTGCTGACGATACTGTTTGATGTTACTGAGCCGGTCATAGATCAGCTCGTAGTGGTAAAGGTCAGACGCAAAGTCCTCCTTCCACTCCGCATTGCCCTCAAGAAAATCCAGCTCCAGCGCGGCGGCCTTCCACTGTTCATAATTGGGAGCTTCCGCCAACAACTTGCGGAATCGGGCTATCCTGGGGTCCTTGATCACCTGCGGCCTCCCGGCGTGAACGCTCAGAAATCGTCGAGCATGAAGTCGTCATCATCTGCGAAGGGGTCTTGCGTGATCTTACCATCGTTAATCAGAAATTCACGACGCTGCAGGAAAGCATTACGCACAAACGTGTACCGGTCACCAGAAATAAAGCTTTCTGCCGGGATCAGGTCGGCCCGCTTATCAACGAGCTGCAGTGCCCGCAGGTAATACCACTCGGGACTGCTGACCTCATCCCAGGCTGATGGCAACAGGAACCCGTCAGTTGCCATGCCGGTAAAGTAGCGCGGGGTCGCCGGGCCGAGGAGCGGCATCACCAGGTAAGGGCCAGAACCGACCCCCCAGTATCCCAGGGTTTGACCGAAATCTTCCGGGCGCTCGGGTAAGTCAAAGGCGGTGGCCACATCAAAAATGCCCCCGAGGCCAAACACCGTGTTATAGGTGAAGCGCCCGGCGGCCACCACCGCCGACTCACCTTTCAGCTGCAGCAGGCTGTTGCTGAAATTGCGGATTTCGGTGAGATTATTGAAAAAATTGGTGATACCCCGGTCGACAATTGTTGGTGTTACTGTGCGGTAGGCTTGCGCGACTGGCCGAAGGAACCAGCGATCAATGGCATCGTTGAAGGAGAACACCTTCCGGTTCCAGTTCTCGTAGGGATCATCAGTATTCACCGGGGTAGAACCCTCGGGAACCGGCTCCTGCATGTTCTGGGCGTGTAACTGGCCACCTGCACACGTCAGCAGGATCAGAGCAGCCAGCGTGGTCAGGCGCCGGGATAAAAGGTTTCTCATGTTGCTCTCTTGGGTTGTTTAACCTGTTTCAGTTCGTCGACAATACCGGCGTTTGATTATTATTATGAAAGTCATCCGGAGGAAATCAGATGTCAGTACCGGGAAACCCCGTCAGTTCCCTGACCATGTCGCTGCGATGGGGCGATATGGATGCATACGGCCACGCCAATAACACGGTTTACTTCCGCTTCTTTGAAGAAGCCCGGATTGTCTGGCTGTCGTCACTGGAACTGGGTGGCGCGGAAGAGCCAACCGGACCGGTTATTATAAAGACCAGTGCCACATTTCTGAAGGAATTGACTCACCCCGCCAACGTCGTGGTTGAAACATACGCGGACAAAGCGGGAAATACCAGTCTGGATACCTACCACCTGCTGAAAGATTCAGATACAGGGGTGGTTTACGCGGAAGGCTACGCCAAGATTGTCTGGATGGACCGGGCTTCCCGAAAGTCCACCCCCCTGCCAGACACCCTGAGGGCGCTGGCAGCGAGGTAACAGGCCTCACCGATGGCGAACAACCACGCTACCGATGGAATAGCCGGCGCCGAACGAGCAGATCACGCCCAGGTCGCCGGTTTTCAGGTCATCCTTGTGTTTATGGAAGGCAATGATCGAACCGGCCGAACTGGTGTTGGCGTATTCGTCCAGAATCACCGGCGCTTCCTCGACCGTTGCATCCCGGCCGAGAACCTTTCTGGCAATCAACTGGTTCATATTCAGGTTGGCCTGGTGCAGCCACATGCGCTTGAGGTCTTCCGGCGTCAGCTGCAGGGATGCCAGATGGCCCTGAATGGTGTCTGCCACCAGCGGTGACACCTCTTTGAACACTTTGCGCCCCTGCTGGATGAACAGCTTGTCCGGCTTGCCAATACCCGATTCGTCCGCCCGGTTCAGGAAGCCGAAGTTATTCCGGATATTGTTGGAAAACTGAGTCTTCAGCCGGGTACCGAGAATTTCAAAACCCTGGCCAGCCTGGGTGTTCTCTTCCCTTTCCACCAGAATCGCCGTGCAGGCGTCACCGAAAATGAAGTGGCTGTCCCGGTCCCGGAAGTTCAGATGCCCGGAGCAGATTTCCGGGCTGACCACCAAAACGGCTCTGGCACTGCCGTTTTCCACCGCGTTCACCGCAGCCTGGATGCCAAAGGTGGCGGAGCTGCAGGCCACATTCATGTCATAGGCAAAACCGTCGATGCCCATGGCTTGCTGGACTTCAATGGATATGGCCGGATAGGCCCGCTGCAGGTTGGAACAGGCAACAATCACCGCATCCACATCCGCCGTGGTTTTGCCCGCCTGCTCAAGTGCTTCCTTGCAGGCCACAATGGCCATCTCGCACTGAACTGACGGTTCTTCGTTATCCCGGTCCGGAATATTCGGTGTCATGCGCCTCGGGTCCAGAATACCGTCACGGTCAATCACATGACGGCGCTTGATGCCCGATGCCTTTTCAATAAAGGCAGATGACGAAGGTTGCAGAGCCGTCAGTTCACCGCGGGCTATCTCTTCCGCGTGTTCATCGTTATACAGCTCTACGTATTGATTGAAGGCTTCAACCAGTTGATCGTTTTCAATAATGGCGGGTGGCGTATACAGGCCGGTTCCGCTGATGACGGCTTTAATCACAATAACCCCACGTCATGGTTGTAATAAGACACTATGCTGTCAGAAATACTAACACACACGGCCGGAATTGCCCGCCTGACCAAAGTCCAGTAGCACCAGAACGGTGCAGCCTTCCCCCATACTGGCCCGAGAAGCACCCTGTTCAGCTCCTACACCCGTGTATTCTGCCACTGTTTGTCGAGTCGCTTGGCCGATACGGTCATCGCCGTGCCCAGTTGTTGGGCAAAGAATGAGACCCGGTATTCTTCCAGCATCCAGCGATACAGCTCCAGTTCAGGGTCTTGCACGCCCTGGCGTTTCTGCTGTTCGAGCTTCGTGGCGTAACGGGCCCACAGTGGCTCTATGGTGTGCAGGAATTCGCGCTCGCGGCCCATCTCCCTGGGCATTTTTTCCAGGCGAATCAAGGCTGCCTCGAAATACACCCCGAAGCGTTCCAGCCACTGGGATGGCGTGGCCACCAGGAAGCCCGGATAGACCAGGTACTGAAGCTGGAATTTGAGATCTGCCATGCTTTGCGCCAGCGCCAGATTGATTTTGCCCTTGAGCTGCTTGGCGACTTTCTGGTAACCGGCCATAGCCTGATAAAGGCGTTCGTCGGCCTGCTCCAACGCCGGAATAAAATCCCCGCGGTGGGCATCGAATACCCTGACAAAGCTTTCTTCGTCTCTGGGCAGGGTTCCGGGCAGGAAGTGTTGCATCACCGCAGACAACAACAGATCGTCCAGCAGCACTTTCGCCTGCCCCACCGGGGCAAACATCAGTGCCGACTGTTTGAACCGGGGCAGCTTGCGCTCAAGGTCCGCCAGGCTGTTGCCAAACCGGTTGATGATCAGCCGGGCAATACCCCTGCGCATGGTGTCCTCAGCGGTTAACCGGTCCAGGCAGCGAATGGACCGCACCTGCTTGCCCAGGTCCTCAAGGGCGGGATAGACCGTTACCTGCATACCGCCTTTTTCAGTCTGCACCTGCTCTGGCACCTTGCCGAACTGCCAGTCACTGAATTCTTTAGGTGCTTTCGAGCTACTTTCATCGCTCGTGGCCGAGGCCAGCGCAGCTTCCGCCCGGCCCTCCAGCTTGGCCTGCAAATCGTCGGTATCCCGGCTCTCTGCCACCACTTTGCCTTTGTCTCCGGTTACCCGAAGGTTCATCCGCAGGTGCCGGGGCAGTTCGTCCTCCGGCCAGGCTTCCGGATCAATCTGCACACCCGTCATCCGGCGCAGTTGATCCCCCAGCTTCAGGGCCAGGGGTTCGTTGCCAGGCTGCATGTTGGCCAGGGCCGCATCCACGAAATCCGGAACCGGAACAAAGTTTCGGCGCAGGGATTTGGGCAACCCTTTCACCAGGGCGATGCATTTTTCTCGCAACAGTCCTGGCACCAGCCATTCCAGCCGGCGAGAGGGAATCTGCTTGAGCGCCATGAGGGGCACTTGTAACGTTACCCCGTCCCGCTCGCTGGTGGGCTCGAATTCGTAACTGAGCGGGTACTTGACGCCTTCCCATTCCAGATAATCCGGGTATTGCTCCACTGCACCCTGGTCCAGCGGGCGCTGCAAGACATCGGCCTCGGTCAGCTCCAGTTTGCGAAGTTCGTCGGCAGACAAACCTTTCCACCAGCTTTCAAAGTGGCGGCCACTGACAATGTCTTTTGGCAGGCGCTGGTCGTAAAAGGCCACCAGCACTTCGTCATCCACCAACAGGTCACGACGGCGGGTTTTCTTTTCCAGATTCTCGACGGTATCGAGCATCTCCCGGTTGCGGGCGATAAACGGCGCTTTTGAATGGTAATCGCCTTCCACCAACGCTCGCCGGATAAACAGATTACGGCATTCCTCCGGGTCCACCTTGGCGTAGGGGATGCGCCGCTTGGCGACAATATCCAGCCCATACAAAGTCACCTTCTCGTAACCCATCACCTGGGCTCGTTTCTGCTCCCAGTGGGGTTCGAAAAAGTGGTGCTTTACGACATGGCCTGCCAGGGGCTCCACCCATTCCGGCTGAATAGCAGCAACCATGCGGGCGAATACCTTGCTGGTTTCCACAATTTCCGCCGCCACAATCCACTTGGGCCCAGACTTGGCCACCTTTGAACCAGGGAAAATCATCACTTTCCGGTTCCGGGTTGCCAGGTACTCCCGTTTCTCTACCTTGACCGCAACGTGGCCCAGCAAACCCGCAAGAATCGCCTTATGCATGGACTCATAGCTTGCCGGCTGCTTGTTCAGAGCCAGCTTTTGCTCCCGGCAGATTAACGTCAGCTGCCGGTGAATATCCCGCCACTCGCGCATTCGCATCCAGCTCAGGAAGGTTTTCTGGCAAAGCCGTTTAAGCTGGTTCTGGGATTGCTCCTGGCGTTGCTCCTCAAACCAGTTCCAGATATTCAACAAGGTGGCAAAGTCCGATTCCTTGTCGTTAAACGGTGCGTGGGCCTGGTCAGCTGCCTGCTGTTTGTCCTGGGGCCGCTCTCGCGGGTCCTGAACGCTGAGGCCGGCAATTACAATCAGCACTTCGCTCAGGCTGCCCTGCTCTGCCGCCGTCACCAGCATCCGGGCCAGGCGCGGGTCCAGTGGCAGGCGTGCCATGGTGCGGCCAAGACGGCTCACCCTGCGTTTGTCATCAACAGCACTCAGCTCTTCCAGCAGTTTGTAGCCATCGTTCACCTGGCGGCGATCCGGCGCTTCCAGAAACGGGAAATTCTGGATGTCGCCCAGGCCCGAGGTAGCCATTTGCAGGATCACCGAGGCCAGATTGGTTCTCAGGATTTCCGGGTCGGTATACTCGGGGCGGTTGAGAAAATCGGTTTCATCATACAACCGGAAACAGATACCCGGCGCCACCCGCCCGCAACGGCCCGCCCGCTGGTTGGCGCTGGCCTGGGAGATTGGCTCGATCGGCAAGCGCTGAATCTTGGAGCGAACGCTGTAACGGCTGATACGGGCAACCCCGGTATCGATCACGTAACGAATGCCGGGTACCGTCAGCGAGGTTTCCGCCACGTTGGTGGACAACACAAGCCGCCGGCCTTTATGGGCCTGAAAAACCCGGTTCTGTTCCTGGTTACTGAGCCGGGAATATAACGGCAATACTTCGGTGTGTCGCAGCTCCGCATGCCGCAGCACTTTACTGAGGGCCCGTATTTCCCGCTCACCCGGCAGGAACACCAGCACATCTCCTGGGGGCTGCTTCTCCTTGCGTTCGTGCTGTTCGATCTCCTCAATGGCCGACAGTACACCGTCGGTCCAGCCCTGGTCCCGGTCGTCTTCATCCCCGGTCAGGGGCCGGTAGCGCACATCCACCGGATAGGTTCGGCCGCTGACCTCAATAACCGGTGCTTTATCGAAGAACTCGCTGAAGCGATCAACCTCAATGGTGGCGGAGGTAATGATGACTTTCAGATCCGGCCGTTTCGGCAACAGTTGCTTGAGGTACCCGAGCAGGAAATCGATATTGAGACTACGTTCGTGGGCCTCGTCGATAATCAGCGTGTCATAACGATCCAGGAAGCGATCGTGCTGGATTTCCGCCAGCAGAATACCATCGGTCATGACCTTGACCCGGGACGCCTCCGAGGTGTTATCGGTAAAGCGCACCTGGTAACCGATCTGCTGGCCAACCTGTTCACCAAGCTCTTCGGCGATACGGGCGGCGACACTGCGTGCGGCAATCCGGCGCGGTTGGGTGTGGCCAATCAGCCCACGAACGCCACGGCCATGGTTCAGGCATATTTTTGGAATCTGAGTGGTTTTACCGGAGCCGGTTTCGCCGGCGATGATCACCACCTGATGGTTACGGATGGCCTCGCTGATGTCGTCCACCCGATCACTGACCGGTAGTCCCGGCGGAAAACTCGCTGGGCGGTGCAGCGCCTGACGCTGGCGCACCTTCTCAAGCCCCTGCTCCAACCAGTTTGCCATCTGTTCCAGGTCTTTCTGGCCCGGCTTGCCCTTGGTGCGGCCCACCCTGCGGATAATGCGCGCCGCCTCCTGCTGGTTGCAGACATCCAGCTGGCTCATAAAGGCCTTCACTGCCGCCTGAGGATCGGCAGCCGTGGATTGGTCGTTATCGGGCGTTGTTTTGTCAGTCATTGAACGGCAACAGACTCATGGGTTGATGGATGCATCACAAGGCGCCACAGTCTAGCGGGAAATCCGAACGGTAGAAACACAAAGACCCTGCCTGAGCAGGGTCTTTGTGGGAGGCGGTGCAACCTGACAGTTGCGCCGTTTACTTGGCGTTGGCTTCGTCCCGCAGTTCACGGCGCAGAATCTTGCCCACGTTACTCTTGGGCAGCTCATCCCGGAACTCAAAGTGCTTGGGCACTTTGTAGGCGGTCAGGCGCTCGCGGCAGAACTCTTTCAGTTCGTTTGCAGTTACGCCTTCTTTCGTGGGCACCACATAGACCTTCACGGCCTCGCCACTCTTGGCGTCCGGAATGCCCACAGCGGCACACTCAACCACTTTCGGATGGCTGGTTACCACGTCTTCAATCTCGTTCGGGAACACGTTGAAGCCAGACACAATGATCATGTCTTTCTTGCGATCAACAATGCGGATGTAGCCGTCTTCCTGGATCAGTGCAACGTCACCGGTTTTCAGGAAGCCATCGTCAGTGAAGGACTTCTGGGTATCTTCCGGGCGCTGCCAGTAACCACGCATCACCTGCGGGCCTTTCACACACAGTTCGCCGGGCTCGCCGATGGGGGTTTCGTTGCCGTCGTCGTCAATGGTTTTCACCACGGTGGACGGGATCGGCAGGCCGATGGTGCCAATCTGGATAGCGCTGCGGGGGTTGAAGGTCACCACCGGAGAGGTTTCAGTCATGCCGTAACCTTCACTGATTTCACAACCGGTCACACGCTCCCACATTTTTGCGGTATCGCTGGTCAGCGCCATACCACCAGAGGCCGTCAGCTTCAGGCCAGAGAAATCCAGGTCCTGGAAGTCCTCATTGTTACACAGGGCAACGAACAGGGTGTTCAGGCCAATGAAAGCAGAGAACTTCTGCTTCTGCATTTCCTTCACGAAGCCCGGAATATCGCGCGGGTTCGGGATCAGAACGTTGTGGGCGCCGGCTTCCAGCATGATGCCGCAGTTCAGGGTGAACGAGTAGATGTGGTACAGCGGCAGCGGTGCAATCACCACTTCCTTGCCCTCTTCTACCTGATCTTCCATCATCGGGCGCACCTGAGTCAGGTTGGCCACCAGGTTAGCGTGGGTCAGCATCGCGCCCTTGGCGACACCCGTGGTGCCACCGGTGTACTGCAGTACAGCCAGGTCGTCCAGATTGATATCTACCGGAGTGAACTTCTCACGGGCACCGGCACTAAGCACCGCCGGCAGTTTGTGGGCAGTCGGCAGGTTGTAGGACGGAACCATCTTCTTGACGTGCTTCACCACAGCGTTCATCAGGGTACGCTTGATGGGTGAATGCATATCGGCAATTTCAGTCACGATCACGTGCTCAATGCCGGTATGGGGCAGCACTTTCTCCGCGTTGTCTGCCATGTTGGCCAGCACCACCAGCGCCTTGGCACCGGAATCGTTGAACTGGTGCTCCATTTCACGGGTGGTGTACAGCGGGTTGGTGTTAACAACGATCAGGCCAGCACGCATGGCACCGAAGACAATGACCGGGTACTGGGTAATGTTGGGCATTTGCACCGCAATGCGATCACCCGGTTTGAGATCGGTTTTATTCTGCAGCCAGGCCGCAAAATTACGGCTCTGAGTATCAAGATCCCGGTATGTCAGGGTGACGCCAACCGCAGTGAACGCAGGCTTGTCTGCAAACTTCTTAACAGCCTGTTCAAATACATCCACCATGTTTTTGTATTTCTTGAGATCTACCTCACGGGGAATGCCGGCGGGGTACTTGTCTTGATAGAACTGCTCAAAATCCATCACCATCTCCTGTCTGATTGGCGCTATTGGGGAGCAACCGGATGGGTTCAGAAACTCCCTGATTGTAATGTTTTGCCAAGGCCGAACTGGTCAAAAAATCAACCCGACAAAAGTCTCAGCCTTAAAAAGTCGGGAGAGAATAGCAGTTTTGTTAACGATGAGGTAGTTTTCAAAGCGTTAACCGGTACAACTGTATACCCCTTTCAAACACTTCTTCCGTCACCGGAGTCTGTGATGAGCGACACCCTGGATACCCTTGAAAATATTACCTATGACGAATTGAACGAGGGCGATTCTGCCACCTTCACCCGGACACTGACCGAAGATGAGCTGGTATTGTTTGCTGCGGTTTCGGGCGATGTGAACCCGGTACACCTGGACTCCGAGTTTGCCGCGGAGTCCATGTTCAAGGAGCGCATTGCCCATGGAATGTGGAGTGGCTCTCTGATTTCTGCCGCACTGGCCACGGTCATGCCCGGCCCCGGCACCATTTACCTTGAGCAGAGCCTGTCGTTCAAGCGCCCGGTCAAACTGGACGACACCCTGACCGTCACCCTCACCGTACTGCGCAAAGAACCGAAGCATCGCGTGGTACTCCAGTGCGATGTGCGCAATCAGAATGACAGCCAGGTGGTTACCGGCGAGGCGAAAGTCATCGCCCCCACCGAGAAAATCTCACTGCAAAAGCCACGCCTGCCGAAAATTACTATCGAAAGCTGAGGTCGGATTCTGTCAGCCCGGGAGGAAATCAATCGGGAACCGAACCTTCCGGGTTTCGACATTGTCAGCACCAAAGTTGAACATCTGTACCCGCATGGCAATGCGCTGCTCCAGGGCCGGGTTGCCCAGCTCTGAGCTGACCACCTGGCATGCGGACACCGAGCCGTCCGGCTCTATCACCAGCTCCAGGGTGACCTTGCCCTCCAGCGTCGGGTCCTGTCGCAGCTCCCGCTGGTACAGGGCATAGAGCACACTTTTCTGGGTATCAAACACCTGCCGGATATTGCTCATGGCCCGCTCACCTACCGAGGGCCTGGCCGGGGTTGCCGGGGCAACCGCCACTTCCCGGGGCGCCGAAACGGTTTGCACGCTCTGCTCTGCCAGCGCCACTTCCCGGGCCGGCCCCTCACGGCTCTGGACGCCGCCACTGCCGGCTAACACCCTGGAGCGGTCGTCTATCGGTTGCTTTACCCCTGCCTGTACATCACCAATATTAGCGGTTCGGTTCTCGGGCCGGGCTGAGGGCTCAGGCGCCCTCAGTGCCGCAAGCCGGTCTTTCATGGCAAACAAACCAGAACGGGCGGCGTTTTCCCTCGCCTGTTCAGTGGTCTGCTCCGGGGGTGTCGAGACCCTGGTTTCCGGACGGGGTTCCGGGTCGGCCACGACGGGTTCGGCTTCTGCCCGCTCGGGTTCAGGCTCCGGCTCCGGCTCTGGCTCTGGCACTTCAACTACAACGGTTTTTGGCGCCTCCACCAATTGCGCCAGCCGCGGCGGAATGCGCTCTGCTTCGGACCGTTCCCGTTCGGGTACATGCAGGTTTGGAATGATGAGTGCCGGCACCAGAAACAGCGCAACCACGACCGCAAGTATCACACCGAAACGCGCGCTCTCCCGTCCATCACTGCTCCAGGGAAGGCGGGAAATTTGTGTGCTTGGCTTGCGTTCAGCCATTGCGCACCTCCGCCTCTACCGCCAGCCGGACCTGTCGGAAATCCTCGTCCACGCAGGTTTGCATGATCTTGCGCAGTAACCGGTAGTCGGTCTCTTTCGCCGCCATGATGGTGACTTCCAGTCCCTGATCTGGCACTTCCGCCCAGCGGCCCCGGCGATACGCCAGCTCCTCAGACAGGCCCGCAATGTGAGTGTCCGAGGCCTCAATACCGTCCAGCCTTGCCACTTCCCGGCCCTGAACCAGAATAGACCGGCCACTGATCTGCACGGTCAGATTCTCCACGGCTTCTTTCTCCGCCGTCGAGGTGGGCAAAGGCACGTCTGCCGTATTCTGCATGACCTTCACATCGGAGGAATTCACCATCAGAAAGAACACCAGAATGGTGAAGATATCCATCAGCGACACCAGGTTCAGGCCACCGGCCTTGTGCATCCTGCCGTAATGGCGTTGGCGCAGACGGGCGCGGCGTGATGCCTTCATACGCCACCTCCGTCTGCTGCCGGGGCACGCTGAGCCAGGGAGCGATCTTCGCCTGCATCCATCAGGGACACATCGGGGAACAACTCAGCCTCCACCACGCTGGCGGCAACGACTGCCGGGTAAGAGCGGACTGTGTCCATAACGGTTACCAGTGTCTGATAATCCACATCCGGGCCTACTTCCAGGGTTACGTCGGTCTTTTCGGGCATACGGGCCTTGATCTGCTGAAGAACAGTGCTGAGCCCCTGAAAGTCCTGGCCCCCATCCTTGACCGGAAGCACTTCAATCAGCCCACGCTCACTGTCGGCCACTTCCAGGCCACCCGGAATAACAGTGACCACCAGCCGGAAATTTTCAGAGGCTGGCGCCTGCCCGGCTTCCATCCCGGGAAAATTCAGCTCTATCATGCGGATCTGGGTGAATACCATGCCCAGCAACAACACCGGTACCAGCACAATCATCAGGTTCAGAAACGCGGTAATGTCCAGATCCGCCTGAGCCGTCAGCCTGCGATGTCTGCGTCTCATATCGCCATACTCCTGTTTACACTGGCTGAAACACGAAGTGCATCAGGCGGCTACCCTGCCGGCGTCGGGATCTGACACCATATTCAACAGCTTGACCCCGGCCATCTCGAAGCTGTCCACGATTTCATTGGTGCGGGTTTGCAACAGGGCATGGAACAACAGCAAGGGAATGGCGGATATCAGGCCAAACGCGGTGGTGTTCATGGCTACCGAGATGCTTTCCGACAACAGGCTGGCCTTCTGGGCAGGATCGGCTGCAGCAACGGCGGTGAACGCCGCGATCAGGCCAATGATGGTGCCAAGCAGGCCCAAAAGAGTGGCCACATTGGCCAGGGTTGCCAGGTACTGAGTGCGCTTTTCCAGGCGCGGCAGTACTTCCATCAAACCTTCTTCCATAGCGTATTCGATATCTTCACGGCGGCTGTTATTCAACAACCGGGAAATACCCGCCCCGAGCACCGAGGCAATGGCACTGTCGGAACTGGTTGCCGCCTTCATGGCGCGCTGGTAGTCACGTTTTTGCAGCGCGGGCAGAATACCGCGCTCAAACGCCAGACGATTTCGCCGCCGCACCGACCCCAGATACAGAAACCGTTCAAGCGTGATCGCCAGCCCCAGCGCCAACACAATGGCAATGGGGTACATGAATGGACCGCCGTCCTGAAAAAATCGAATGATGGTATCGAGCATGCCTTTGTCTCCGTTTACTGCAGGGTCACGGTTGGCCCGGACCGGCCGCATTCACGGCTGGCTTCAGGACCAATGGGTTCAGGGATTCCCGGAACTGGCGATGATTCTCCAGCACCTGAGGGGAAAGGGGTTGGTTAAGCTCCGGCGCCTGGCTATTGAGCTCTGCCCTGGGCCTTCTGGGCAGCGTCGGGTTCTGCCAGGGCAGAATGTAAAGCACCCTGGGGTCATCGTCCCCCACGCTGGCAGACAAACCGCTCACTGTCAGGGCCGATTGCTCCCGGTCTTCGGCCGTGGCCGCCTGGAAAAAACCACTGGCCAGCACAACAATGCAGAGGCGGAGAAGATCCCGGCCGATGCTCATTGCAGCCTCCGCTCAAGGTCGGCGATCCAGCCAGCAACCAGCTTGTCTTCCTCGGCGGTCAACGCCCGGTATCGCTGGTAATGAACCAGCGCCTTATCAAGATCCAGCAGATAAAGCTCACTGATCACAGCCAGGTTGTAATGCAGCTGGGCAACGTCCGGAGCCGCCTCCACGCCCTGCTCCAGCAGGTTGGCCGCGTCCCGGAAACGGTTTTGCTGTTTCAGCAAAAGCGCCAGGTTATTGACCGTTGTCGCGTCGCTGGGGTCCAGGGCCACCGAGGTCTGCCAGGCCTTGATGGCCCCAGGGATGTCGCCGTTCTCATGGGCGTTCACCCCCTTTATGGCCCACTCTCTCGCCTGTTCCGGTGAATGCACAGGCTGCACCGCGGCCCGCTCGGGGGCTTTGCCGGGGCCAGTAGCGCAAGCGGTCAAACCCGCCAGCACCGAGATGATCAGGGCACGTTGCGCGTAGTGAAAACCTCTATGCACCTTCGTTCTCCTCCATGTTCCAGCTCATCCAGCGAAGTTCACGGTCGTAACGCCCCGGGTGCATGACGGCCAGCGCCTCCAGGCTCTGACCAATCCATTCATCAAAACCTTGGCTGGCAATGCGCCCGTGATTCCTGGAATGCAATTCCATTGCCCGCTCTTCCAGCGGCCAGGCTTCTTCTTCCAGAAGCATCTGGTATTGCATGGCTTCCAGCTCATTGAGTTCTGACGGTACCTCAGAAGCCATTAAGTCTGCCGCCAGGGTGCGATAGAGCTCGGCCCTTCGGTATAGCACCTCTGATGCCACAGTTTCTCCGGCAAAGGATTCCGCTTCGAGGAAATAGGCCTGGGCCTGCTCCATTGCCTTTTGCTTGCGTTCAAGTGCCCGCTCCAGGGGATGTTCCAGGCGGATGGCAGCAAATTCCTGAGCCACCGAAGCACCCAGGGCCAGCGCCGCCTTGCCGGCCCACAGCAGGGTTTCTTCCGAGTGCCACTGGCTCGCTGCTTCACGGGTGACCATCGCTTTCTGCTGGCGCACTGAATCAACGCCGGATTCAATCAACCTCTGGCGCATGGTTTGCTGCTGCACATGGTCAGCCGCCGCATCCGGATCCGGAGCAACCGCCAGCCAATCCACATACAGGGCATTGCGCTCGGGCAATTCACCGGCCTGGTGGTAGAGCGCCGCAGCGCGTAGCTTCAGCGGCCAGGGTTCTTGCGCACGTTCAGAGGCAGCCATCAGTTCACCGGCTGCTTTCAGAGGTTGGCGGGATTCGTGGTAGGCGTAGACCAGCTTTTCACTTACCTCTTCCGTGAGCTCATGGGCCGGGTAGTCGAGCCGGAAACGGTTCAGCTCGTTAATGGCCGTTTGCCATTCAGAAGCCTTGAGCAATGCATTACTGGCATCAAAGCGCGCCCGGATGGCAATCTCGATATTGGGCACAACGGAATTCACACGCTGGAAATGGGCGACTGCCACGGCAGTGTCGCCACTGGCTGCCGCTCTCTCACCTTGCCGGTAGATGGCCGTCGCCAGTTGCTCACGAATCTGTTCCGGTTCGTCCGGAGTTGTGGCCAGATCAGGCTCGCTGTCCACCAGCAACAGCGCCTGTCGCCAGGCCCGCTCTTCCAGCCCGAACTCCCCGGTTCTCTGGCGTACCCGGGCGGTCACCAGCCAGGTGGCATAACGTTCTTCGGTCTTTGCCGATTCAAGAACCAGTGTCGAACGGGCATACGCCAGTGCCTCATCATAGACACCAACCTCGTACCAGCGGTTTGCCAGGTCAGCCCTCAAACCTGAAAGCCTGGGGTCCTGCGTAAAGGTTTTGCCGAATTGTTGCTCCTCACTGGATAACTCCGCCAAGACGCCTCTGGCTGCCCCGGCAGCGCTTTCCTCAAGGGTCGATTTCAACACCTTGATAGCAGCCCAACCCGCCTCGGCCGCATCGGGGTACCGCTGCTGGCCGCCCCTACGGGCGCCGTAGGCGGCGTTGCGATAGTTCTCCAGAGCCTTGTTGCGGTTGCCGGCCTGTAACCGGGCATCGCCGGCCAGGTGCAACAGTTTGCCAGTGTCGCCGGAATGGCCTGCAAGTACTTCATAGTAGCCAGCCGCACTGGTCCAATCCTGTGCGGCATAATGGTAATCCCCCAGGAAGCGTGCATAGTCCCGCCAGAGAGCCTGCTGTTGGCCCCTCAACTCTTGAAACTTCGGCTGTGACTGGAACCGGGCCACATAATCTGCCCTCGCTTCACGAGCCTTACTGGTGTCGCCCGCCATCCGCCAGTAATCCACACTCTGAGCCAGGAAATCCGGAGCGGCTGAATGCTCGGAATAGTTCCCGGCGAACGCCTGGTTAATGCCAACGGCCAGATCAAAACGCCCTTCAAGGGCATGCAAATCTGCCAGCCGGTCGTAAAGCAGGTGCGGCCAGGCCACTGGCGCTCGGTTACCAAGCCACGCCGCCAATGTCGCAGAGTTGTCAGCCCGGGCGGCCATCAAAGCCAGCACCCGAAAACTGTCTTCAATCATGTCCAAACCAGTGTGCGGCGGATCCAGCAACGTGGCTTCGCTGGGAAGGTGTTGATCCAGCAATGCCATAAACGTCTCGGCCGACCGGTTCCAGGCCGCGGGCCCCTGTTTGAACTGGCTCCAACCCAGCATGTAACGGGCTTTCATGGCCAGGTCCTGGTGACCGTCACCTTCAATCAACTGCCGATACCCGGTTTCCGCTTCCTGATACTCGCCGGCGTTATAGGCAGCTTCGGCAATCCGGAACCGGGCTTCCGGCACCAGAGATGAGCGAGGGTACAGGCCCACCAGCTGTCTGAGTCGTTGGATGGACTCTTCATGTTGTCCAGTCAGTGCATGGGCTTTGGCCATCTGATAGAGCAACTCGTCGAGTTTGCCGGAGAAGGAGCCACGGGCCAGGATGCTCTCATAGCTGGCCAGAGCCTCTTCATAGACCGCCGACTGCTGCTCATCGGAGAAGCCAATATCCTGGCCGGAACGGTCTCGGATGTTATTGAGGCGATTCAGCGCATCAATACGGACTTCAGGTTCGTCGGACTTCTCGAACAGTTTCTGATAGCGACGAGCCACCTCTTTCGGCGAGATTGCAGGCAGGGGGCGGCTTTCAAACTTGAGAAACACCGGGCGCATATCGCCCAGGGTTTCGCCATCCCGGCCGAGTTCCACACGGAACGATTCCTGGGCCGCTACGCTCCCACCTGGAACTGCAGATATCAGGATTACAGCGAGCGACAACCGACGCATAAACTGACGATTCATCGGGCAGCCTCCCCGATGTTTTCCAGCGCAAGATACTCGTATAGGTGCGCAATCTGTTGTTCGGTTTTATCCAGGGAGTGAGCCATCCGCTGCTGTTCAGCGGCAACCAGGGCCAGCGCCTTTTCATCAAGGTAGTCAGCAGCCCGGGTGCGGGCTTTGCTCACACGGGTCTGCAGGCTAGAGATCTCGTCCCGCAATTGCCGGGCCTCGGCAAGGTTGTCCCGCAACTGCTCTTGCCTGCCGGCTTCACGACGGGGCAAGGACGACAGACGCTGCCCCCCAGACTGAAGCAAACGCTGCAGCTGCCGGAGCCGGGCGATGTGATCAGCACTCAATGGGCGATCCGCAAGCTGTTCAAGTTGCCGGGTTAACGTGTCTTGCTGCTCCTGCAACGCGGCCCGTTGGCCGCCCCCACCACCATAATGGTTGTTTTCCAGGGCACCGATAAATACATCGAGATCATGCTTGCTGCTCTCCAGGGAGAACGCCAGATCATCAAGCCGGGCTACCCGGCCAACCGCCGACTGCCCCTCGGCGCTCTCAAGGAAGCGAAGAAGGTAAGCCAGCCGGGGCTGGGTCAACGTTCGGCTGTCGGCAAGGAACCATTGGGTATCAACGCCCCGTGCGTCTGCCACCAGCGCCTTGTAGGCACCTTCAACACGGATTCGCTCTGCGAGCTTACCAAGCGTTACCCGCTCCCCTTCGTAAGCAGCGTTGGCAGCAAGCCAGGCTTCGCCGGCCTGCCCCGGATAGCCCGCCAGATCGTATCCACGGCCCATTCCGATCCAGGCATCGGCCACCCCGGGAAACGCCAGCGGGAATTTCTTGGCGCGGTGCCAGCTCTGCATCGCCGCTCGGTGATTGCCCTTTTCGGACAGGGCGAAACCATGCAGGTAAAGGGCCTGGGGGGTGTAATAGCTCTCCAGAGAGACTTTCTCAAGGAAGTCTGTGGCCTTGTCGTAATCCTGGTTGCGCACAGACAAATAGCCTGCCCGGAGATAAAGCTGATTGCGCAGATCCGCGCTACGGGCACTGTCGGGGTCTTTCGCAGCCATGGCCATGGCAACCCTCAAAGACACCAGGGCCCTTGATGGATCCAGGTCATCCCGGGCGAAATCGCCCGCCAGGTTCATATAGCCCACTGCGGCCCAGTAACCGTCGTCCATACTGGCAAGGTATTGGCCGGCACGATCCGCTTTTCCCTGCTGCCGCTGTGTTTCCGCAAGGTTCAGCAGTGCTCTTTGGCGAACCTCGCCAAATCCGGTTCGGACAACCTCCTGATACCACCGGTCAGCTTCGACCTGGTCCCCTCCCGCCTCTGCCAGTCGGGCAAGCTCCAGAGCGGCTTCGGCGCGATGAACGTTGCTGTTGAACACACGCTCCAGCAACCGTTTCGCTTCACTGGTTCGACCACTGGCCAGCAACACTCGCGCGTTAAGGTAGTCGGCGGAATCGCCTTTGACCTGGCCGGCCAGAGGAATAGCCTGTGCGATATTCCCGGTATCCAGCGCAAACCGGGCAACACCAGTGGCCAGCTCTGTCGGCACAGACTCAGATGCGCCTGCCTGAGGCACCGCCAGCGTACAAACCACCAGCAAAGCCCGGGCAGCGCAATGAACGGTGCGAACAGGTCCCGTCATGATCGGCTACTTCCATTCCTGGAACGTGACTTCCGGCTCGTAGTCCGGAGCCCGGGCATCGAGATTCATCTGTAGCCGCAAAGTACCCGGACGTTTATCAAACCGGTGAACCACCTCACGGCGGACAAAGCGCTTGTTGGCAGCGCGGGCGTTGATCACCGTCTTCAGCTGGTGGTTGCCGTCAGCCATATTGCCTACGAATAGCTGCTGCACCCCACCCTGCTCCAACGACGTTCGCTCCGTGGCGCTGTATAGATGGGATGCTACGGGCTGATCGTTGATAAAGAGTTCAACAGAATCAAGATTGAGTGCCTGCCGGTTCCCCAGGGTCAGGAATACCGAGACACGGGTATCCACCGGGTGCAGCAAGCGTTGCTCAAGGGCATGCACCGATGCCGAATGACGGGTAACGTCCGCTGTCAGGCGGTCGATTTCATCGTCCAGCGATGAAGCTGAAACAGAGCCGAATGCCAGTGCGGCCATCATTCCGGATATCCAAAGCCCCTTGGTCCCTGGGACAATCCGGCAGTGTTGTGATTTTTGTTTGCCGAACATAATTTTCCTGCCGTGCGATCTCGGGCCCCGGCAAAACCGGGCACCGTTACAATTCGAAATAAAGAGTAACACCCGCTAACAACCAAGAACGGTATCCAATTCACCAAATGAAACTTTCGCCGGCAGTGGCGTAGGAATAAGTGTCGAGTTATTTGACAGAACAAAAGGCGGGAACGAAGAGGGCCAGTGGATACGGCCGAACTAAAAAGGTAACCAGTTGATAATTAAAGCCTATTTACCAGTGGCCCAAGGCTTGCTATGGGGAAAGCGGCGGGAGCGCCTTCTGGCAACCCCCGCTTGAATATGCCGAGCTTTGCCGATGCCCTCAACCGCATCGGCTTTTTTTTGATCCACCCACCTCGAACAGAACTACTTGCTCAGGTGTTTCATGGCGGATTCAAGCCCCTCAATGGTCAGTGGGTACATATGATTATTGACCAATTGCTTGGTTATGCCCAGCGAACCACCGCTACCCCAGTAACTTTCCGGTAGCGGGTTCAGCCAAACCACCTTGCGGAAATGCTCCGACACCCGCTGGAACCAGGTGGCGCCGGCTTCTTCATTCCAGTGCTCGATAGACCCACCGGGATGGGTAATCTCGTAAGGTGCCATGGTGGCGTCCCCAACAAAGATAACCTTATAGTCCGGGGTGTACTTGTGCAGGATGTCCCAGGTGCTCAGGGTCTCATTCATGCGGCGAATATTGTTCTTCCACACACTCTCATAGATAAAATTGTGGAAGTAGAAATACTCCATGTGCTTGAACTCAAGCCTGGCGGCGGAGAACAGCTCTTCACATACTTTGACGTGCGGGTCCATGGAGCCGCCGACGTCGAAGAAGATCAGAACCTTCACCGCGTTGTGCCTCTCTGGCACCATTTTCAGATCCAGGTAGCCGGCGTTGCGGGCGGTGGAACGGATGGTGTCATCCATATCCAGTTGATCTGCCGCCCCCTGTCGAGCGAATTTACGCAACCGGCGCAGGGCCACCTTGATGTTGCGCAGCCCCAGGGTGATGCTGTCGTCGAGATCACGGTATTCCCGTTTTTCCCACACTTTGACGGCCCGGCCGTGGCGGCCGTTCTTCTGGCCAATCCGGAAGCCTTCAGGGTTATAGCCATTGGCACCAAAGGGTGAAGTACCGCCGGTGCCGATCCATTTATTGCCGCCGGCATGGCGCTCGTTCTGCTCTTCCATGCGCTTCTTGAAGGTATCAATCAACTCCTCAAGGCCACCCAGGGACTCAATCTTGGCTTTCTCTTCTTCGGTGAGGTGCTTCTCGAACTCGGCCCTTAGCCAGTCGTCAGGGATCAGGGCTTCGAGCAGATCGTCCAGGTTCTCGATGCCCTCAAAATACGCCTTGAAGGCCCGGTCAAACTTGTCGAAGTGCCTTTCGTCTTTCACCAGGCACACCCGCGCCAGGTAATAGAACTCCTCCATGTCTGCGAACGCCAGGCGCTGCTGGATAGCTTCCAGCAGGTCAAGGAACTCTCGCAGACTGGCCGGAACCTTGGCCCGGCGCACTTCGAGGAAAAAATCGATCAACATAGAGCGAAACTCTTGCCAGAGATCAGTTGCGGCGACGTGCCATGAACGCCAGCTTCTGCAGCAGGTGCACGTCTTGCTCGTTCTTCACCAGGGCGCCATACAGAGGCGGCAGTGCAGAACTGCTGTCCTTCTCCTGAAGCGCCTTGGCAGACAGCTCATCGGCCATCAGCAGTTTCAACCAGTCAATCAGCTCCGAGGTGGACGGCTTTTTCTTCAGCCCGGGCACCTTGCGCACGTCAAAGAACACTTCGAGGGCATCACGCACAACCTGTTGCTGAAGGCCCGGGAAATGCACATCCACGATGTCTTTCATGGTGTCGTGGTCCGGGAAGCTGATGTAGTGGAAGAAGCACCGGCGCAGGAAGGCGTCTGGCAGCTCCTTTTCGTTGTTACTGGTAATGACCACAATCGGGCGTTTCTTCGCTTTCACGAATTCCTGGGTTTCGTATACGAAGAACTCCATGCGGTCGAGTTCCAGCAGCAGATCGTTCGGGAACTCGATGTCGGCCTTGTCGATTTCATCGATCAGGAGCACCACCTGCTCATCGGCCTCGAAGGCCTCCCAGAGCTTGCCCTTGACGATGTAGTTGCGGATGTCCTTGACCTTTTCATCGCCCAGCTGGGAATCACGAAGGCGGGATACCGCATCATACTCGTACAGGCCCTGCTGGGCCTTGGTGGTGGATTTGATGTGCCAGGGAATCAGGCGCATACCCAGCGCCGCGGCCATTTCTTCCGCCAGCAGGGTTTTTCCGGTGCCGGGCTCGCCTTTGATCAGCAACGGGCGCTGGAGCGCGATTGCTGCGTTTACAGCCATCTGCAGGTCATCGGTGGCTACGTATTTATCGGTACCGGTAAACTTCATGTGTCTGTTTCCTGTTGGTTACTTTTTCTGATCTTCGTCGTCTTTATCGGTGTCGTCGGCTTCGGACTTGTCCGTAGCCTCGTCGTCCGCTTCTGATTCGTCCAGCTCCGGCAGATCATCAAACTCCGACAAGTCGAAGTCTTCAAGACCGAACTCATCATCGTCGTCTTCCTCTGGCTCTGGCTCTGGCTCTGGCTCTGGCTCTGGCTCTGGCTCTGGCTCTGGCTCTGGCTCTGGCTCTGGCTCTGGCTCTGGCTCTGGCTCTGGCTCTGGCTCTGGATCAGTTTCGGCCAAAGTCTCATCGTCTTCCGGCTCTTCGTTAACCGCATCATCGGCAACGGGAATCTGGTCATCTTCCGTTTCCAGAATCTCATCGCTTTCAAGCGATTCGGTCAGTTCCGGGACTTCCTCGGACTCCGGCGTTTCATCCGGTTCGCTGTCTGGCACAGCCGCTGCCACCACAGGGATCTCCGGCTCTTCCTCCGGCAGATCCTCCAGGGTCTCTCTCTCCGCTGCGGCGGCCTGCTCAGCCTCCGCAATGGACTTCTTCTGGCGCCAGGCGAAAAGCCCCAGCCCGATAATGGCCACCAGCAAGGCGGCACCCGCCCCAAATGCCCAAACCGGTATTCCCCACAACGTGCCTTTCTCCGGTACGTGAACCGGTTCAGGTTGTGGCTCCGAGGGAGCTTCTGCCTGTTCAGGCTCAGATTCTGGCACAGGCATTGGTTCCGGGTCCTCGACAGGCACCGGCGCCTCGACCGGTTCTGGCTCAGCCGGCGCCTCGGGTTCAACCTGTTCACTGAGGTCAGGCACCAGAGGCTCAGACACCACCGCCAGCTCAGGCTCCTCGCCCGGCAAAGTGAAAGCGGTCATTGCACTGAATTTCCGGGAGAACGTACCGCCGTCAGCCACCACATCAATCTGGTACCGCCCGGGAGCAGGCAGACGCGTCACCGTGTCCCGATAAACGCCGTCTTCCGGTGGCTGATCACCAGACAGCACCTTGGTGCCCCGCCGGCCATCATTGGCGGTGATCGACAGGCTTACCTGCATCACGCCCAGAAAATCCGAATTCCTGATCTGCTCGGATTCCTCGAAAAACACGACCTCCAGATTGAACGGCGTTTCTTCCGAAAATTCTGGCGGCACCTCACTCACGGCCATGCGCAAGTCACTGACAACCGTCACCCGGCTACCCTGCCCGAGGTCTCCAACAATACGCCATCGCCCGGCGGCTGGTTCAGTTACGGTAATCAGGTCGTAACCCGGCTCTACCGCCCACCGCACGTTGTCTGGCAGATTATTGGCCGTGAACGGCTCACCATCCGGCTCAGAGAGGGCCAGGCTTCGCGCTTCGGAGTCGGAGCCGCCCGTGAAGATCAAAGCGGTAAATTCCCGGACGCCAGCATCTACGGCGAAGCCATCGCCCTCAATGGGAATCTGCTCCTGCGGTACGGCCGTGTTCAGGGCATCCGCAAACGCCAGATTGAGTGCTTCAGCGGTTTTGGCCAGTTGAAAGCTGCCGCCGGTTTCCCGGGCCAGGCGCTGCAGGAAGGTGATGTCTGCCAATTCCGACAGGCCAACGGTATGGATAGTGGCGCCTTTGGCTTTCAGGGAAGGCAGCAGGGTTTCAAGGATGCGCCGCTCCTCTTCACGGCTGGCAGCCTCTCCGCCCGGAATATCGACCTTGCCGTCACTCAGTAGAATCAGGTGGGTGTTTTCCAGGGTTCCGTCAGACAACCAGTCGTCGCTGGCCTTTTCCATGGCCAGCCCGAGATTGGTATAGAGGGCGACGGAATTGATCTGCTCGGAACGCTCAATAACCCTGTTACGCCAGGCATCATCAACAGTGGCGTGGGGTACCAGCATGTTGACATACTGGCCGAAGGTCCAGACACCGGCTTCAGCACCCGCTGGCAGCATCCGGGCCAACAAACGCACCGCCGGCCGGCGAAGGTTCTCCGGGTCGGTTTCTTTCATAGAGCCGGAGATATCAACAATGATGCGCACGTCGGCCTGCTCGGGTAATGTCAGACCTGAACCCTGGGCACTGGACTGCGCTGGCACAAAACTGGCCAACACCAGCATTAGGATTACCTGAACTCGCTTCATAGCTACCCTTACCTGTCTGACATTTCGCACGTTCTTGGAGTTATTTGCGCACCAGCCGATACCGGACGAGATCCAGAATCCAGACCAACAACATCACCAGAGCGGCAATGCTGAAATTCAGCAGTGCCCTGCCCGCCGCGTCGGCGTCTCCCAGAATAAGTTCGTAACCGGCGAACAACCAGGCGGGAATCCACCAGCCTGCAAGCTCTGCAGACTCTACGGGCGTCAGAAATAAAACAACCAGAGCCGACAACAGCAGCGTCCGCACACCATAGAATGGCAGTATCCGAAACAGCGCTTTCATCATGTAGAACAGCACAACGAAAGCAACTGCATAGGCCGCCCAGAAAATTCCGTAAGCTAGTGAAGCATCAGTATCGATCATTACAGAACCCAGTGAATAATGTGGTCTTCCCAATCCTCTTCCGGCACGCTGTCCTCAGAGACGACTTTGCCCTGAACGGATACCCCGGCACGATGCACGGAATCCGGATCACCGGATCGCAAGGGGTGCCAGTCCGCAAGGGGCCGGCCTTCCGCCAACGTTCGATAAGCACAGGTATACGGTAACCAGTGGTAGCCTGATACCGTTTCCGGTGTCAGAACCGTACAACCTGGAACTTTCTTCAGCCGGTCAGAATACACGGTACAACGGCAGGTTTGCGTATCCATGTAACCGCAGACCAGGTCGGTGTGGTACACCTCGCCGGTGTCTTCGTCTTCAAGCTTCTGCAGGCAACAAAGCCCGCAGCCATCACACAGAGATTCCCACTCCGGCCTGGTCATTTCGTTGAGGCGCTTACGCTGCCAGAAGGGAATCTCTGCGATCATTGTCCACGCCGCTCGATTTTACTTCGAAAATCAACAATATAGGTTTCCTGCTCTTCCGGCATTTGCAGAAAGAAATCCTTCTCGGCCAATGCCTCCAGCACTTCTTTGCCGGTGGTCCTGGCGAGCTTTTTGTCCGGGCTCAACAGCAGATCCATGGCGTGAACCGGCTGCCCGAAGATCGAACGCAAAGCCTCGGGGAGATCGCCCCAGTTCTGGCCGCGGCGAACATAGATGTAGGTATCGCTTTTTTTACTGCTGCGAAACACCGATACAAATTCACGGTCTTTCATTGTGCGAGAAGCTCCTCAATTTCCGGGACGACCGGCGCCAGTATGTCTCTGCGCCAGCCTTCAAAAAACGGATTACCTGCCATGGTGCCATCTTCAATAACGCCTTCAAGGCGTTTTCTTGGCGCCAGCAATTCAATTGGTATATCAGTATCGTCTGCCACTTTTCTGAAGCAACGCTTAACTTTCTTGAACAGCGCCTGCTGATCTCGGGTCAGCGGCCTGGGTATGGGCTTCAGATCGGTGTGGTCGGCTTCTCTGGCACCCCGAACCAGTTCCAGCAGGTGTTCACCATAACGCTTTACAATGCCGCCCGGAACGCCCTGCACATCATTCAGGGCTCTGAGCGAGCCAGGGCAGCGCTCGGCAATGGCTATCAGCAAGCCATCATTCAACACCCGGTTTCGGGGGCGATCCAACCGCCGGCACTCCTGTTCCCGCCACACCACCAGGGCTTGCAGAACCGCCTGCTGTTCCCGATTCAGTGTCCAGCCACCGCGAAGTTTCAGGTAGTGTTGTCCGGCGTCCTCCAGGCTGGCCGCTTCATCCGCAAAGCGCTGTGACTCGTCGGCCATGGCCTGCTGCAGCCCGCGCTGGCGCAAGCCGTGGCAGACCCACTCATACACCGGTTGCAAAAAACGAATATCATCCAGAGCATAGCGCTCTTGTTCCGGGCTCAATGGCCTGGCTACCCAGTCGGACCGGGTAACAGATTTATCCAGGGTTTCGCCGAACAGGGTTTCCACCAGGCGGGCATAACCCACGGAAAACCCGGCACCGGCCAGTGCCGCGCCAATCTGGAGGTCCAACACACCTTTAGGCATCACATCCAGCCAGTGCCGGAACAGCTCAAGGTCTTCGCTCATGGCGTATAGCAGCTTTGGTCGCTGACTATCCGCCAGCATCGCCCGAAACCGTTCGGAGGCCTCGGCTACATCCGGATCAATCAGCCAGAACTCACCGCCGCCGCCCAACTGCACCAGACCGGGAATGGGATAGAAAGTAGACACCCGCTCAAATTCTGTGTCCAGCACCACCGGTACCCCGGGCTCGAGGGCGTCCAGCCAATTGTCCAGGGTATCTGGCTCGCGAATCCAGCGAACAGTGTCAGGGGCCGGGGGAACGGTAACGGCCGGTGCAGAAAGAGTCATGAAGGAACCTGAGACGTTATTCAGACAGGGGCTTGCGGCCCCGGAATGCATGGGTAAGTGTAAAGCCGTCTACATAGCCCAGCTCGCCACCCACCGGGATGCCATGGGCCAGACGGGTGATCAGGATATTCTGGCCATCCAGGCGGTCGGCGATGTAGTGGGCAGTTGCCTCGCCTTCGACGGTGGGATTGGTCGCCAGGATCAGTTCGGTCACGCCTTCTTCGCGCACCCGCTGTAGCAACCGTTCAATACCGATTTCTTCCGGGCCCACGCCATCAATCGGCGACAAGTGCCCCATCAGCACGAAATAACTGCCCCGATAATCGCCGGCCTGTTCGATGGCAAGCAAGTCAGAAGGACTTTCCACAACGCAAAGGGTGCCGGTGCGCCTTTCAGGCTTCTCGCAGATATGGCAGATTTCGGTGTCGGAGAAATTCTGACAGCTGTTACAACGACGCACACCGTCCATGGCCTGGCTCAGGGCACCGGCTAGCCGGGTGCCGCCGGAGCGGCCCCGCTCCAGCAGATGAAATGCCATGCGCTGTGCTGTTTTCTGACCAACTCCGGGCAAGCACCGGAGAGATTCAACCAATTCATCAACCAGGGGGCTGAATGCCATGAACGCTCCTCAAAGACTATGGCGGGCCGGGGCCAGGTTCAGAACGGCATCTTGAATCCGGGGGGCACACCCATTCCGGACATCATGCCAGACATCTTTTCTTTCTGATTTGCCTCAACACGGCGAACGGCATCGTTAACGGCCGCTGCCAACAGATCTTCAAGAATCTCTTTGTCTTCAGACAGCAGCGACGGATCAATGTCTACCTTGCGAACGTCGTGGCGACCGTTCATGGTCACTTTGACCAGGCCGGCACCGGACTCGCCTGTAACTTCCGCCTTTGCAATCTCTTCCTGGGCCTTCTGCATCTGCTCCTGCATCTGCTGCGCCTTTTTCATCAGGTCGCCCATGTTATTCATCATGTGTTTATCTCCTGCCTGTCTCTATGGGGCGGATACTTTCTTCAACGACCCGCCCTTCAAATCTTTCAACGATACTTTTTACCACCGGGTCCTGACGGATGGCCTGTTCGGCCGCCTTCTGCCTGGCCGCCCGCTGGCGTTCTTCCCAGGCGGCCGGGGTATGAAGCCCTGGCTCACCCTGCTCTATTCTCAGTGAAGTGGCATCACCGAAGCGCGATCTCAAGGCCGCCAGTATTTTTTCTTCATGGCGCGCATTCAGCAGCCGGGCGTGACCTTCATCCAGGGTTAACACCACGGTTTGCCCGTCCATCGCCATGGCACTGTAACTGGCGAGGTTCCCGGGCATGCCATTAATGTCCAATTGGCGAAAATCCCGTTCCCATACAAATCCGTCAGCGGTTACTGGCTCTTGAGCTTCGACAACCGGCTCAACTTCCGGTTCCACCGGGCCTTGAGGTTGGGCTTCCTCAAATACCGGCGGTTCGGTGGGCTCAAGTGCAATATTACTCACCAAAGTCTCTGGTTCTTCAGCCTCCGCGCTCAGAGCCGGGTCGCTGGGGTCTGGATCCCAGGGTGGAGCATCCATCATGGGCGGCGCGGGTTCCGGTTCTGCCGAGTCAGCCTCGGCTGGACGGTGTGCCTGCGCCGATTCTGGAATCGGCCGCGGCTCTTGCACCGGCTCAGGATTCTGCGCGGGCATTGGCGCCTGCTCAGTTACCGGTGCAGGCTTTTGGCTTTGAGCTGGCGCAGGGTCTGGTTCCGGTTCGGCGCGCGCCTGGCCCTCATTGCCACCAGAGGCAATGGTTGGCGGCTCACGGCGATCAGCCCCCGGCCGGAAAGCCAACATCCGGAGCAGGGTCATTTCAAACCCCATACGGGCATCGGGTGTGATCGACAGATCTTTCCGGCCCATCAATGCCGCCTGATAGAACAGCTGGGCGTCTTCCGCGCTCAACTGTTTTGCCAGTGACTGAACCTGGGCGGCATCCCCCAGGGCATTGTCGGCGCTGCCCGGCACCACCTGTTCCATGGTGACCCGGTGAAAGAGTGATAGCAGATCCGCAAGAATGACCGCGTAATCCGGCGCAAAATCTGAAATGCGGCTGATCTCCGCCAGCAAACCGGGGCCATCCCGCTCAACCAGCGTTGCAACTATGCGCTCAATGTCGCGCTGATCAATGGTGCCCAGCATATTGCTGACATCACTGGCGGCCAGGTTCTGGTTGCCAAAGGCAATCGCCTGGTCGGTCAGACTCAAGGCATCACGCATACTGCCGTCAGCCGCCCGAGCAAGCAGCCAGAGCGCTGGTTCTTCAAAGGGAATCTGCTCTTCGGTCAGTACGTGCTTGAGGTGGCCTACGATGTGTTCCGGTGTCATCCGCTTCAGGTTGAACTGCAAACAACGGGATAGCACCGTCACCGGCAGTTTCTGGGGATCGGTCGTAGCCAGAAGGAATTTTACGTGCTCGGGCGGCTCTTCCAGGGTCTTCAGGAAGGCATTGAAGGACTGGTTGGTAAGCATGTGTACCTCATCGATGAGGTATACCTTGTAGCGGCCGCGACTGGGAGCGTACTGAACGTTGTCTGTCAGTTCACGCATATCGTCAACACCGGTGCGGGAGGCCGCATCGATCTCGATCAGGTCAACAAACCGCCCTTCCAGGATTTCCTGGCAACTGCCACACTTGCCACACGGATTGGCGGTAATGCCTGTTTCGCAATTAAGGCAACGGGCCAGCAATCGACCGATGGTGGTTTTACCCACGCCCCGGGTGCCGGTAAACAGGTAGGCGTGATGCAGCCTCTGGTGCTCAAGCGCATGCACCAGTGCCTGAAGCACATGCTCCTGCCCCACCATGTCCTCAAAGGTTCGGGGGCGCCATTTTCGGGCTAAAACCTGATAGCTCATGATCCTTCAACTACTCAGAAAATCGAGCCTAACCTTAGCATGGACCGTGATTCTAAAGAAGAAAAGTTGTTTCAGGGAACGCTGTTTCAAGGACAAAGGGGAGGGAAATCTGGGGGTGACCCCATCAGCAATCCCCCGGCACACACATCCACCGCTTCGGCTGCTCCCTTCCGGGCCTGACCGGGTTCACGGTTTCATGTTGCGGGGGCACCAATGGGGCCACCATAACGGCGTTCCGGGACTTTTACCCCGAAAGCGGCGCGCATATTATCAGAAGGATATAAGGACTACAACGGCCTAGAGCGGCAAGAGCACTTCATCCTGCCGAAACCAGCAGGCAATGCTATGACGGGTTCGCCTTGCCGGCAGCACCTCATGGGGCACTTCCTCGCTCAGGAAGAGTACGGCACGGCCAGCTTCCGGGCGCACAAGGCCAATCGCCCTATCCTCTTCCCGTGGGCTGAACACCTGCAATTCGCCGCCGTCTTCCAGGCCCCAGTCGTCATTCAGGTAAAGCACTAGGCTGATCATCCGGGAGGCTCGCCCGCGAAAGCTGTCGAGGTGGCACTTGTAAAAGTCGCCGGCCTGATAGGTCGCATAATGCGCTTCATACCGTTTAAGCCCGAGAAACAGCCTTTGATTGAGGCCAGCCATCAACTGGTCCAGAAACCTGAAAAGACTTGCCTGCGGTTCGGTGAACCCTTCCAGCCAGGCAATACTGTCTCGCCGAACGCTGCGATCCTTCACCAGATCCGCTCCACGCCCGATACCAGCCCGGCTCATCGCTTCGGTGCGTTCGAGAATCTTCACCTCATTGAGCAGGGCCGGCACCAAGCCCTCCGGCAGGCGATCAGCAAGATCCAGCTCAAGCCAGGCGTGCTCGCTCAAGCCATCCGCCAATTGATCCAGCCACCTTGCGTCAACGCGATCAACATCGTGCGCGCCCGCAGTGCCCGCCAGCGAGCCCTCGCCCACTACCTGATCGAAATGTCCCTGGCCATGTTCGAGCCGAGGCTCCGGCAGTGGAACAATAACCGCGCTCTGGCTATCAGAATCCATCAATACACCCCCTGAATTTTAGGCTATTGTATGATCAAACTCGCCGGCGCGGCGGATTTAATTTACTCTCTTGGTAAGCAGATACCCTTAAGGAAGTCATCGCAAAGGAAGTCGTCGCACGCCATGTCTGAAAGCAGTAACAAACCACCGGTCTCGGTTACACCGGGACAATGGTCGTTCACCCGCTGGCAAACCATCGGCCAGCTTGAGGCCCTGGAGGTGCACCATCCTCTGTTTCAGGCCACTATTTTCCTCCAAGGCGCACACCTGACTCACTTTTCCCCACGGGACCAGAACAATTGGCTGTGGCTGAGTGAGCTGGCCAAATTCCAACCGGGCCGGCCAATCCGGGGCGGCATTCCAATTTGCTGGCCCTGGTTTGGCGACCCAGCCAAAAACCCGCCGGAAATCCGTAAGCGGGTTCATGAACCGACTGCTCACGGTTTCGTCCGCACCGCCCTGTGGCGCCTGGAAGATGTGCGCGAGAGTGCCCATGAAGTGGAGATCAGCCTGTCCCTGAATGCCAACGAGGATTTCGCCGAGCAATGGGATGGCCACGCACTGGTGCTGGCCACGTTCAGTTTCTCGGTCAGGGGTTGCCAGGTTGCACTGACCACCACCAACCTCTCACGCCAGCCACTGGCGTTCAGCCAGGCGCTGCACACCTATTTACCAACCGCTGACATCAGCCGCACCCGCGTGCTTGGCCTTGGCAACAGTCAGTACATAGACACCCTGAAAGACTGGGAGTATTGCACTCAGGAAGGCCCGGTCTATTTCGAGGGTGAAACCGACAGAATCTATGAATCCGGCGAGCCCCTTACAGTGGTGACACCGCTTGGCAAACGCAAGCTGACCTCGGTGGGCAGTGATTCGACCGTGGTGTGGAATCCCGGCCCGGACAAATCTGCCCGGCTTTCGGACTTCCCCGGCAATGGCTGGCAAAAAATGCTGTGTGTCGAAACAGCCAATGCCGCGGGCGATTATCGGGTGTTGAATGAGGGCCAGAGCCACACTCTGGGTGTACTGATCGGCCGCATCTAACGGCGCCGAAAATCCAAATCCATCAGACAGGGAGCAGGCATGGGCCTGGCATCGTTTCTCAAATCCAGGCTGGTACCAGCCGAACTGGACCAGCAGATAGAGCGAATACGCAAGCCAATCGGCTCCCTGGGCTACGACCCCTGGGGTTATAACAACGAGGCCATCAAGTACGGCTTCTCCCTTACCCGGCAGATCTACGAGAAGTACTTTCGTGTTCAGGCCTCTGGCGTTGACAATGTGCCCGCCGAAGGCCCGGTTCTGATCATTGCCAACCATTCCGGCCAGCTCCCCCTGGATGGCCTCCTTATCGGCTATGCTTTGGCATCACGAAAAGACAACCCCCGCATTCCCCGGGCCATGATCGAGCGGTTCTTTCCCACCGTGCCCTGGCTGGGCAACCTGCTCAATGAGATGGGTGCCGTTCTTGGGGACCCGGTCAATTGCGCCAAGATGCTGGAGAACAATGAAGCGGTGATCGTCTTCCCCGAAGGGGTTCGCGGCTCCGGCAAACTGTACCGTGACCGTTACCAGCTCAAGCGCTTCGGTAACGGCTTCATGCATTTGGCAATGAAATACAACGCGACGATTGTTCCGGTAGGTGTGGTGGGTTGCGAGGAAACCATCCCTGCCATTGCCAATATAAAGCCACTGGCCAATGCACTGGGCGTGCCCTACGTTCCGGTGGCACTGCCCGTGATTCTTCCGGCCAAGGTACACCTGAACTTCGGCCCACCCATGCATTTCGACAATACCGAAATCCCGGAAGAACAGGTGACCGAGCGGGTGGAAGCCGTCAAGGCTGAAATCAGCCGATTGATCGACAAAGGGCTTAGTGAAAGGAAAAGGCTGTTCTGATGACCACCAAACGCAGACCCCACATCCTCGTGACTGGTGCCGCCGGCGCCCTGGCTCAACAGGTCATCAGCCGCCTCAAGGAAACCTGCGACCTGGTCGCCGTCGATTTCCGTGAGCAGGTGTACCTCGGAGATGACATCCCCAGCTATTGCATCGACTTCAACAAGCGGGTTTTCGAGGACCTGTTCAGGCGATATCAGTTTGACGGCGTGATCCACCTGGGCCGGATACTGTCCAGCCAGCTCACCCGCATGCGCCGTTATAACGCCAACGTGCTGGGCACCCAGAAGTTGCTGGATCTTTCCCAGAAGTACGGTATTCGCCGGGTGATTGTTCTCTCCACTTACCACGTATACGGCGCCGTCGCCTACAACCCGGCCCTGATTGACGAATCCGCCCCCCTCAAAAGCGCGGGCCTGAGCGCGGATCTTGTGGATTCCGTGGAACTGGAGAACCTGGCCAACATTTACCTCTGGCGCTATCCGGAGCTGAACATCACCATTCTTCGGCCATGCAACATCGTGGGCCCCGGTGTGCGAAATTCCATGAGCTCACTGCTGGGCAGCTCCCGGGCTCCGGTGCTGGCCGGCTTCTCGCCGATGATGCAATTCATCCACATAGACGACATGGCAGATGCCATCGTACTGGCCTGGAACAAACCCGTAAAAGGCGTGTTCAACGTCGCCCCCCAGGATTGGGTAGCCTATCAACAGGCCCTGAAACTTTGCGGATGCCAGCGCATTCCACTGCCATCCATTCCACCCGTCGTTCCCAAGGCGATTTCAAGAATTCTGAACCTCAGGAGCTTCCCGACTTACCTGATGGCGTTCTTCAAGTACCCAGTGGTGATTGATGGCCGGGCCTTTGCCCGGGAGTTCGGATTTACCCCCAAACGTCAGTTGAAAGATATTTTCCGTTACTATCGGGACAACAAACGGCCAGTGTGAACCAGGCCGGGAAAACGCCGATACCCGTAGACGGAACCGGGAGTTCAGAGCTACCCTGTACAGAATAAGTACAGAACCCAGGTTCAAGGAAAGACCGAATGCTCAGGGACATCAGCGTGATCAGCTACGGTGCGGCGGCAGCATTGTTCGCGGTGCTGTCTGTGCTGATCGCTACACGTTATCTGCGAAGGGATCTTGACCGCGCCCTCTTCCTTGCGGCGTTGGTCACCACCTTGTGGGCAAGCACCCTGGTCTCCCAGAGCCTTTGGGGGCACCCCGGCTTTTTCGTACGTTACCTGCTTGAATTGCTCAGAGATACGGCCTGGATCCTGCTGCTGTTCGCCATGCTTCGGGACGCTTTTCGCCAGGGCAAGCTCGCCAGCCAGCTCAAAAAAGTGCTTGGCGCCTCCCTCTTCATACTGATCGCAACCCTGCTGACCCTGGGCAGCCTTGAATTTATCCTTGGCCTCGCCCTGCTGGATGGCAAAACCAAAGTCATCGGGCAAATCGCCCTGGCCCTGCTCGGGCTGTCACTGGTGGAACAGATCTGGCGCAACGCCCCCGGCTTTGGCCGGTCCTCCATGAAGTACCTCTGCATTGGTGTTGCCACGATCTTCACCTTTGACTTCTTCATGTACGCCGATGCCCTGCTGTTCGGCAAAGTCGCCGATTCGTTCTGGAATGCCAGGGGCTTCGTCAACGCTGCATTAATGCCGCTGTTTGCCGTCAACATTATCAATACCCGCAAACAACCTGTGGATTTCCAGCTTTCGCGCTCCGCGGTATTCCATGTGGGCACCTTCCTGTTCGCCGGCGGGTACCTGTTGTTCCTTGCCGTAGGTGGATACTACGTTCGCGCCCTGGGGGGAGCGTGGGGCGAAGCCATGCAGGTGCTGTTCATCAGCGTTTCCCTGGCATTTCTGGTCACCCTGTTATTGTCGAGGCGAATCCGGGCCAAGCTAATGGTGTTCATCAGCCAGAACTTTTTCGACTACAAGTACGATTACCGGAACGAATGGCTGAGAATGACCCGTGAACTGGCCGACCTGAGCAATGATCCGCCCCTGCCCGAGCGCGTAATCCGAATTCTCGCAGGCCTGGTGGAGAGCAACGCTGGCGCCATCTGGCTTCGCAGCGACCAGGGCGACTACCTGCTGAATGCGAGCGTGAACCTCGCCACGCCCAAATACACCATTATCGATAGTGATTCGGAACTGGTCCGTTTTTTCACGGATCGGGAGTGGATTATTGATCTGAACGAATACCGGTCCGACCCGATAAGCTACAACCTGCTCGAGATTCCTGACCCCATCACCAACACCCCAGACGCCTGGCTGATCATTCCCCTGTACCTTGGCAACGAGCTTTACGGCGTTGCCATGGTGGGGCGCCCCTATTCGAAAGTTGAGTTGAACTGGGAAAACTTCGACCTGATCAAAGTGGTAGCCCGACAGACCTGTAACCTGCTCGCCCAGATGGATGCCCAGAACCGCCTCTCGCGGGCCATGCAGTTCGAGGCTGTGAGTAAAGCCTCAGCATTTATGGTGCACGACTTGAAAACCCTGATTGCACAGCTGTCGCTGCTGGTTAAAAACGCCCCCAAGCATCGGAACAACCCGGCGTTTATCGACGACATGATCGCCACCACAGACCACGCAGTACGCAAAATGGCCAACCTCGTGGACCACATTCGTAAACCTTCCAGCCCGGCAGAAGAAAACCGGAGCCCGATAAACCTGACCGAACTGGTCCAGGAGCTGATCGCCCATCACAGCCACCGGGCTCCGGCACCTGCCCTGCAAGGCAGCCCAGACAACATTTTTGTGTCTGCGGATAAAGAACAGCTGCGGAGCGTGCTCGGCCACCTGTTGCAGAATGCCCAGGATGCAACCCCGGCAAACGGCGACATATCCATCAATCTTAAAACCGCCAAAGGCAATGTTGTGATCTTCATTCAGGACACTGGCACTGGCATGACCGACGACTTCATCCGCAGCCAGCTGTTCAAACCATTCGAGAGCACAAAGGGCCTTACCGGCATGGGAATTGGCGCCTACCAGGCCAGAGAATACATTCAGGAATTAGGCGGCAATATTGATGTCACCAGTGAGCCAGGCGTTGGGTCTTGCTTCTCCGTCAGAATTCCTCTGCTCACGTCCGAAGCCGAAATACGGGCTGCGGCCCCGAGTGTGCCAATTCAGGAAACCGTACACCCACAGAAAACCGTCAACTAATCGTCACCCGAAGGTATTTTTCTGAATCAGCATTGCAAAGTGTCAATGTTCAGTTAAGAATCATAACCATGGAAATGCCGGTTCAGCCAATGGTGGCAGCCGCGCCGTACACAGACCAAAGGATTGAGTGTTGTTGTGAAGCAGCTACTGATTGTAGAAGACGACCCCGGCCTGCAGAGCCAGATGCGCTGGTGTTTCAGCGACGACATTGACGTATCTGTTGCCTCAGATCGTGAGGCCGCGCTCACGGCCCTCCGACGCCTTGAGCCCCAAGTGGTTACCCTGGACCTTGGCTTGCCACCGGACCCAGGCGGAGCCTCTGAAGGCTTTGCCCTGCTGGAAGACATTTTACGCCTGGCACCCATGACTAAAGTGATCGTCGTGACCGGCCGGGAAGACAAAGAAAACGCGGTCAAAGCCATTGGCATGGGCGCCTCTGATTTCTACCAGAAGCCGCTGGACGCAGACATCCTTACTTTCGTGGTCAACCGCGCGTTCCGACTCGCAGAGCTCGAGAGAGAGAACCGTGAACTGGCCGGCCAGGGCAACGGCACCAGTATCAAAGGCATTGTTGCCGCCAGCCCTGAAATGCTCGCTATCTGCCGTACGGTTGAAAAAGTCGCCCCTGCAGACGTTACTACTCTGATTACCGGAGAAACCGGCACTGGCAAGGAACTGCTGGCCAGGGCACTGCACGATCTCAGCCACCGGGCTGACAAACCTTTTGCCGCCATCAACTGTGCCGCCATCCCGGAGAACCTTCTGGAAAGTGAGCTGTTCGGCTTTGAAAAGGGCTCGTTTACCGGCGCGACGCAATCGAAGAAAGGCAAGATTGAAAGCGCCAACGGGGGAACCCTGTTCCTCGATGAGATCGGCGATATGCCCATGGCCCTGCAAGCAAAACTGTTGCGGTTCCTGCAGGAACGAGTGGTAGACAGAGTGGGTTCAGTCAAACCCATACCGGTAGACGTCCGGGTGGTTTGCGCGACCCATAGAAATGTTCAGGACCTGATTAGCCAGGGTGAGTTCCGGGAAGACCTTTACTACCGGATCAGTGAAATCACCCTGGATGTGCCAGCCCTGCGGGAACGTGAAGGCGATGCTCTGGTAATAGCCCAGTCGTTGCTGAAAACCCTGGGCAAGCAGCTCGACCGACCCAACCTGTGTTTCTCCGAAGACGCTGTACAGGCCATTAATGCCTATGGCTGGCCAGGGAACGTGCGGGAGATGATCAACAAAGTGAAACGGGCCATCATCATGGCTGACGGCAAACGGATTACCGCAGACGACCTGGTGCTCCCGGCCGACGGCTGTGAAGCTGACTACCAGCTAAACCTTCGCCAGGTTCGTGAAGCGGCGGAACGTAAAGCGATCATGCAGGCGTTGACCACCAGCAACTTTAATATGGCGCAGGCTTCGAGACTGCTGGGAGTCACCCGCCCAACGCTCTATAACCTCACAGACAAATACCGGATTGAGACCTCCACCGCGACAAGCGGTGTGTGACCAACTCCAACGGATTCAGAACAAGACCCCGATAAAAGGAAGGAACAGGGCATGAAAATCAGTAACGTTGTAAGAGTGTCGCTGCTTTCAGCTGCCATCGCGTTAAGCCTGACTGGCTGCAACAGCGAGCCGGACATGTCACAGGACGACATCCAGTATATCAGCCACCTTGACCAGGCGCGGTTCTTCCAACGCCAGGGGGAGTTAAGAGCGAGCACTATTGAGGCTCGCAGCGCCATCCAGATGCAACCTGAGCGCGTTGATCCCTACTTCGTCATCATCAACAACCTGCTGACCGCAGGAGATGCTGTTAACGCCGAGCGCCAGCTTGACCAATTCCTGGAGAACCGGTCCGAAGACGCCCTTACCCAGTCCCAGATGAACCAGGCCGCGTTAATCCGCGCGGAATCAAGGATATTGCAGGGAAAAACCGCAGAAGCTGTCCAGGCGCTGGATCAGATTAGCTCACCCTCTCGGGACCAGGAACTCAAGGCGGATAACCTGAGGGGCCAGGCCTGGTTATCGGCCGGCGATTTTGATCGGGCCGAGATAGCCTATACTGACGCCCTTCAACGCAACGATCAGAATGTCACCGCCGCGGTCGGATTATCCAGAATCGCCGCCGCCCGGGGCGACATTGCCAAGGCCCGCGAACTGCTCAGCCAGGCAGAAACCATCGATTCTGACCATGAAGACATCTGGCTATGGAAAGCACAACTCGCCCACTCACAGGAACAATGGGCCGAGGCAGAGCAAAACTATATCCGCGCACTGGAAACGATTGGCCAGTACGACGTGATGACTTACCGAAAGTACCAGACCATCTCAGCTCTGGTAACGGTCCTTCGCCAGCAAGGCAAATCAGCAGAAGCCTTTGTTTATGAAGAAATCCTTGCCAAGTCGGGGCCCGGAACCATCAAGAGCAACCTTGAAGCAGCAGCCGCCGCCTATAACGATGGAGATCTCGATACCGCTGCTCGCTTTTTACAGGAAGTGCTGAACCAGGCGCCCGGGCACCAGCAAAGTGCGCTGATGCTGGGCGTTATCCGTTTCCGGCAGGGTCGCACTGAAGAAGCAGCCAGCCTGCTGGAACCCCTCGCGGAGATGAACGACACCGACGGTGTTCGCAAGCTTCTGGCCGCAGCCAGAATCTCCATGCGAGACCCCCAGGGCGCCAAAACACTGCTTGACGACCTCAAGGATCGCGACAGCGACCCACAAACTCTGGCCCTGGTTGGCATCGCTTCTCTCGCCAGCGGTGACGACCAGAGTGGCCGCCAACTCATCAACAGGGCCCTCGAACTGCAACCGGATAACCACAATCTTCGGCTGCGCTACGCCACCTACCTTGCCCAACGCGAGGACTATGAGGCCGCCATCAGCCAGGCTCGCCAGATTCCAGCAGAGGCTCCTGAATCGACCCAGGCCACGATACTCGTGAGCCAGGCGCAGATGGCCTCAGGCAATCCCGACGCCGCACATAAGGCCTTGGACGACCTGCTACGAAAAGAGCCGGCAAACGTGGCCGCTTTGATTGCAAAAGGCAACCTGGCCGGCAACACCGGCAACATGGACAACGCCCGGAAATTTTTTGAGATGGCACACAAAGCGGCACCCGACAACCCGACGCCTCTGGTAGGGCTCGGTAACCTGGCCCGGTTGCGCGATGATAATGACACCGCCCGAGAACTCTATACTCAGGCCGTAAGGCTGGCGCCCGACAACCGCGGAGCACTGCAAGCAATTGCCAACCTCCTGCCCAGAGACGACCTAACCGAGTTGATGCGAAGCATACGCGAGGACAACCCGGAAGCGGCAGGGCCGCGCCTGATTCTTCTTGAGACAGCACTCATTGAGAACAACACCTCCGAAGCCGACGAACTCACTGCCCAGCTGATGGAGCGGCAGCAAGCGGATGCGCCAGCTCCCACCGAGCCACTGGTCGCCACAGTGTACGACGGTATCGCAACGCAACTGGTACAGCGTGGACAAACCGAACGGGCGCTACAGATACTCAATCGGGGCCGCACCTTGTTCCCGGATAACGAAGACATGGCCCTGAAAGTGGCCTCTATCGAATTCCGTAATGGCAATACCGCTGCAGCCAGGGACGCTCTGAGGGACGCAAAACAACACAACCCCGAATCCCCAGGCCCATATCAGCTGGAAGCCAGCTATTACGAGAGCCAAGGTGAACACCAACAAGCCGCTGAGCTCTATCAGCTCGCACTCACCAAACGAAACACCCCAGAGCTGCAAGTTGCCCGAGCCAGAGCACTCAGTAGTGCAGGCCAACCCACCGCGGCACTGGAATCTCTTGAACGCGCCATGGAGCAGTTCCCGAACAACACCAGAATCATGCTCAGCCTGGCCATGGCACATCAGCAGACGGGCCAACAAGACAAAGCCAAGGCGAGTTACGAACAGCTGGTATCGCTCAGCCCGACCAATGCGGTAGCCCTTAACAACCTGGCATGGTTGTATTACGAAACGGGTGATAATCGGGCCCTGGACACTGCCAGGAAAGCCTACGAACTGGTCCCCGACAGCGCAGCGGTGGCGGATACCTATGGCTGGATACTGTTTGAATCCGGTGAGCAACAACAAAGCCTTGTCGTGCTTGAGAAAGCGCACGAGCTGGACCCAGGCTCCCGCGAAATTGCCATGCATCTGGTGGAGGCCTACAGGGCAGCCGGCAGGGATGACGACGCCAGGCGAATTCTGACCAAGCTGGATAACGAGGCCTGACAGAGGTTAACGCTATAAGCGCGGTAGGCAGATAGCGAAACGTTCCTAAGACTCGGTGGCAGCCCTAACACACTGCAACAATACTTTACACAATGTATCGTTGCGCAAGGAAGGTGAGTTATGGCTGCCAAGAAGATTCTCGGCCTCGGTGTGGTGGTGGTTTTTCTCGGTGGTTGCCAGAGTTGGCAGTTTCGGGACATTGAAAAACTACCGCCCACTGCTGCCATTCCAGAAGTCAGCGAACCGGGAAAAGTCGACGTCTGGTACTTTGATGGCATATCAGGCACCAACGTTCAAAGCATGGTAGATGCCGAAAAATTTCCGGACTCACCTGATGAAATCACCGAACTGAATCAATTAAGGCGCGCAGCGAGCCGGGCTAACAATTACGGCACCCTGATCCGTGGCTATGTGGAACCGCCCGCAACGGGTGAATACACCTTCTACATTGCAGGTGACGACGAAACTCAACTCTGGCTCTCCCCTTCACAGTCTCCGGAAGATATCGTTCGAATCGCCTCAACCATGGCGACCCCCCTCGATAACTTCACCCGCTACAGCTCACAAACTTCGGGCATTCATTACCTTGAGGCCGGGCAAAAATACTACTTCGAGCTGAGACACAAAGAAGGCGGCTGGGATGACCACTTTACCGTGGCCTGGTCCGGGCCCGGGCTGAATCAACAGGTGATCGATGGTCCTTTCCTGCATAGTTTTGCGCAGACAACCCCGGGCACCCAACCGGACCTGACCACCGAAGAAGCCTATGAACTCGGCTACCGTATCGGATTTTTCGATGGTGAGAAGGGCTTGTCGTATAACGCCCAATATCCACCGCTGGATGAAGATGGTGATGGCCTCTACGACAACTGGGAAATCTATTATGGCCTGGACCCGACAGACCCGACGGATGCGATGTCAGATACCGACGGAGACCTGCTTACAGCACTGGATGAATTCTGGGCGCGCACAGATCCCAACCTTGCAGATACCGACGGCGATGGCATTCCCGATGGTTACGAATACGCTTACGGCCTTGATCCCACAGACCCAACCGATGCCTCGCGAGACCTGGATGGAGACGGATACTCTGTACTCGAGGAATACCTGGCGGGCACAAACCCACTGGATCCTGAGGATTTCCCTGCACCTGAAGCAACCTACCAGCCAGGATACGTTGGCCAGTATTTCACAGGCGTAAACTTTGACAGCTTTGTTTACACTCAGCGAGACACTGCCATTAATTTCAACTGGGGAAGTGGCAGCCCGTCTGCCAATATGCCCAATAATAATTTCAGTATTCGGTGGCAGGGCTGGTTTACTCCACCGCACACGGAAGGCACGCGCGAATACACGTTTGCCACAAGAACGGATGACGGTGTTGGCCTTTTCCTTGATGGCAACCTGGTCATCAATCAGTGGAAAAACCAATCCGCCACCACCTATACCAGTACAGCCAGCCTCCCGGCCGAGATTCCCGTAGCGGTAACTATGGAATATTTCGAATCAGGATGGGACGCCTCTGCAAGTCTGGTGATATCCGATACAGCGACCGGGCAAAACCTTAACCCGGAAAACGTGGTGCAAGCCCTCTCTCTTGATAGCCCCTCCAGCGACAGCTCACTCAACGACGGCATAGACGACCTGTACAAGCTCCGATACGGCTTACCGCTGCTACAACCTGTCGCCGATCAAGTCTTTAATGACAGCGGTATTACCGTGTTGCAGGCTTACCAGTCAGGACTTCACCCGTACACACTTGAGACCGTATCTGAACCGGATGCGCCGGTAACCAGCGAACCATCTGATAATGGCGCCAGCGCGGGCAGTGTCACGCTATCCTGGACTCCGCCCCTTACACGCGTAGACGGCAGCAGTATCTCACTCAGCGAAATCTCCGGGTATTTGATCAACTACGGCCAAGCGCCAACAAACATGCCCCAGATCCTGGAGGTTCCAGCGGGCACAACTGAAGCAAGGATAGAAGGGCTCTCCTCGGGAGATTGGTACTTCACTATAAGGGTGATTGACACCAACGGACTGAGTAGCGAACCGTCAGATCCAGTTCAGTACAGTGTGCAGTAAAAGAGAGATCGTCGAATTAATTTACATCGCCCAGATTAAAGAAAGAATTAATTCTTTAAAATCAATGGTTTAAAATCTGGCACGCTATCTGCTTTGGTTAAAGGGTGTTGTAAAAATTCGACCACTCACTGGAGGAGTGACTCAAATGAACAAACTTACACAAGGCATCGCACTGGCAGCCGCAGTTGGTTTTTCCGGTTTCGCACAGGCAGCCTACATTGACGCCGTTGCCAACGGAAATGCCCCCGGCGCAGCCGCCGAGCAAACCGTACCCGGCGATAACGATTACGCAACCCGCGTTGCCGGCACCTGGACTGCTGACGCCCCGTTATATAGCGTTGGTGACTCAGTGTTGTTCGGGCACAACCTCGTATCGACCTCTTCAGACCCATTCAAACTGACATTTACTTATCTGGGTAAAGAGGCTTCAGATAACAACCAGTTCTACTGGGGTAACACCTTGGTATTCGATACCAACAGCACTCCAGACGATACGTTTAGCACTATATTCACTGGTGGCTTAAACGAATTACTAACGTTCAGCTTTATCAATGGAAACAACGTTGAGGTGGTCAATGATGGAACCAATGGCAGTCAACTGAACGTACCGGTAAATCCAAACACCTCTGTCAACTTCAACCTCTTTTACGTAGAAGATGACTACTTCCTTATCAGTTTCGATGATGGCTGGAGTGGCGATGATAACCACGATGACATGGTTATTGCCGTTCGCGCCTCAAAAGTCCCTGAGCCCGGCACCCTGGCTCTGTTGGGCCTCGGCCTAGCCGGTATCGCAGTGCGTATGAAGGGTCGTAAAAAAGCCTGACATGCAACTCTGTGCTACGCTTTAAAGCCCTGCCTTTGCAGGGCTTTTCTCTTTCTGGTGGTGACCCATGGACATCCTCATCGTTTATGCTAGCAGTGGGCGCGGGTTAAGAAAGGATGCGCTTATCCTTGAGTCTGCACTTAATTCTCTTGGGCATAATTGCCAAATAGAGCCATTACCACCAACACCAGAATGGCAAAACCAACTATCACATTATCGATACCGATTACTTAGTAAATATCTACCTGAACCCGTTGGGCGCCTTTACTATGCTTTAAAAAACGGTATCGCCAGATCAGTATCAGGACAATCAAAATCAGACTTGGTAATCCACCTTCAAAACCCTCGAGTGTCTCAACTACGCCGGGGTAAAAGGCATTGGCTGATTCCAAATCAGGAGTGGTTTGTTGAATCCCTACTACCATACCTCCCGAGTGTTGACCGAATTCTTTGCAAGACGCAACACGCTGCCGAGATCTTTTCGCGATACCATTCGGACGTGATGTACCTGGGCTTTACCGGCGGATCCGAGATATCCAAACCTTGTACTTCCGGCAAAAATTATCGCCTTGCGCTGCATGTAGCCGGTAACAGTCAATTCAAGGGAACCTCAGCAGTATTGGCTTGCTGGTCGCGACATCCTGAATGGCCAAAGCTAATAGTGGTTTCAGAACATATAGATAGCTCTGATTATCCCAACCAGAACATCGAGATCCTGAGCAATCTGACAGACAAGGAAATGAAAACACTTTGGCGGGAAGCAGGATTTGCAATTCTTCCGTCTGAAGTAGAGGGTTACGGACAGGTATTAGCGGAAGCACTCGAAAACGGTTGTGTGACAATCACCACAAATGCACCACCAATGAACGAACTGATTGAGAGAAGCCGAGGCTACCTGGCAGAGCCGAACAATAGCCGAGCCTTCCGGCTAGGAACCAGGTACATGGTTTCAGAACAAAGCCTTGATGCAACAATTAACACCGCCATAAACGCAATGCCGGAAACTCTTGAGCGGACTTCAGCCAATGCTGAACAGTGGTATTCCTCAAACCACAAAGCCTTTATTGAAAACCTCCAAGCAGCTATCAGCGAGTTAGTTGCCCCCCTTCCCCATGGACCCAGTCCGCAAGTCTCAGACCTCAACTGGTCAGTGAGGTCCTCCACGCGAATTTCTCACCAGTCTCTGGATCGCAGTGATTAACAACCCCAGAGAAAGCAGAATGAAAGTGGCCGGTTCTGGAATTTGTCTGGCCAATCCGTGGATAGGCCCTTTTGGCCAGGCCGAGTATGACGTGCTGTAATCAGAGTCATAAACTCCGAAATACCATGGCCCTTCAGCGAACGAATGAAACTCTTCAATAGGATTGGAGCCGGGCGGAGATGGAATCTCAACCCACAGCCACTCAAGGTCATAGTTAACGCCATTATGTTCGAATCGCCAATAAAATCCGTCAACAGCATTCCACTGATTCAGATAATAATCCCATCGCGCTATGTGACCCGTGTTCTCAACATGGTGAGTTAGCTTGATCCCATCAAGCCATATACTCATAGTTAAGAAATTGAGCGTTTCTGTATCAGCCTCAACCTCAAAGGGAACATCGAACTTTTCTAAAGATAGTGGGTCTGGATCACCCCAGGGTGTTCGGCTCATCTCCATCGTTCCCGTGTAATCGATGATATACCCTAAAGCCTGTAGCGGACTCAAGCCAAACAATACAAAAATCACTAATGTCGACAGTTTCATCCTGCACCTCCTTGTCAGGCTCATTAATCAGCAAATATTAGACCAGACTACAACTTACTGAATTTATTCCGAACGCCCCATTCAAAACTCAATACGTGTAAAGTTTTCCGACTCGATATACCAATGAGACCTTTCCTGGACCACAAAACCAGATCCGAGGGAGCTCTCGTTAGGGAGCGTAATGTTGATCTATAGATTCGACGACGCGACTGAATGTACCCAGGATCAATTCTTCCAGTCGCTCTAGCCCGTTACAGTCTTCGCAAGAAACACCATAGATTATCAAAGACGCATCCTCTCGCGGATTAACGAATCCCCGAATCTGGGCCAACTTGGCCTTAAGGTCATCAGTTTCCCAAATCCCTTCGACATAGTATGTATAGGCGAGGTGTAGATGTTTACCGGAAACTCTGTCGCGTAACGTAACGCCTCGCAAGGATACAGCCCCAGGGGCGGCCACTGTAAAGACGTTTTCAGGATGCCACCTCTCACGGTCATATAAGCGATTGGAGTACTGAACCAACTCCGCTGAGTGCCTTTGAAAATCATAACTATAGATACTTACTAAAAGCCGTTCAGCCAAGCCTTGATCCGGCTCAACCCGCCCTCGCTCAAATAGCGTCTGCACATATACTCTGTCGGGATTGCGAACCTGCGGCCGCCACCCTTCAAGATTGCTGGAAAACAACGAACCAAACTGCTCACCATCGAGTCGGAGATTAATTTGGGCTGGCTCAGAGCGTATCTTATGTTCAGTGGAGGGCAGTGCAAGCCAAAGAATTAAAGGAAGCGCTACCATCAGGGCGACACCTACAGCCATTCGGGTGCGACCAGATCTATCTGCAACAGGTCGACCATCGTCCCTATACCCTGGACTTTGCACTTGTTCCCTGGGCGATGTCTCCAACACCCGTCCTATCAGGAATAACGGCACCAGCGTCGCCGCAAAGACCCACCAGCCAAAATTGTCGTGGTCATCTATCAGGCTGGTCTGCATATTTGTTTCGTAACCCATATAGATGATCACGAATACCCGTATCCAGTTAGCGGCCAAAGCGAACAGGACGCCACAACAAAACATAATGATCCTGGAGCGCAATCGCCGGAGGTTCAGTTCTCCATAGATAACGGACAATGACTGCCCTACCAGCAGATAACGCAATCCTGAACAGCCATGAGCCACCTCAAAGGTTCCCACACCAATCAGGTAAACGAACACCCCTTCCACGCGGAACTCTATATCCATAAGCCCCAGCAGTACCCGATTGATCTCCACCGTTATGACCTGAAGTGTCCAGGAAAGAAAATCCCAGACCGGCACGGTAAATATCAGAAGGCCAACGGGCACAATGAAATGTCGAACTTGGCGCCACCCCATGAAAACTGCAAGCACGCCAAGCAACAAAGGAACCACAACAATCTGTTGGACGGCCTGAATACGCAGTATATCGCCGAGCCCATAACCGATAAGGGCGAGCAGGAACGGGATCAGCCAAAGAGGATAGAAACCGGGCTGGAGCCGATATCTCAGGCAGGTCCGGCCTGTCAGAAACAGGGACACCGCAAGCAGCAGGAGCCCATGGGAATAGGATTCATCAAACTTGAACCAGCGGCTAACAATACCCTGCACCGTGGGAAAGATCAGCCAGCCAAGCGCCAGAAGGCTCAGAGCAAATGGAATTGTGTTACGCAACACATGGATTGATTGAGTCCTTTCGTTCGGCATTACTGTCTTCCTTAGAACCTCTAAAGCCTGAACACACGATTAATACGAGAAACCAGCCCACCAGGCAACCAGGACCGGAGCCGGTAAGCCGCGCGCAACACCGGAGACCGCACAAGGTCAACCGTTGGGAAACTCACCTGTCGACCATTAAACCTTGCCTTATAGAAAGTATTTTTACCGGAACCTGCCAACAAATCATACTGATTAATTCCAGGATCCTGAAAAGCTTGCTCGATAGCATACCCCAGGTGCAAAGTGCCTAAAGATAATTTGGGATTTAAGCTTTCATCATAACCAGATTGCAAGTTATAAACTCTGGCTCCCGCCTGAATGTCATAAAGCACCGAGACCACCTGTCCATTGACCACGAGCCTGGACATTAACGCGTGTTGTTTATCAGACAACCTTGAAAGCAGCTTTAAATGAAACTGGCAGGCTTTATCATCAAAACAAGGCTTTTCCCATCGCTTTACGTGAAATCGGTTGAGCTGGTCGAGAAACGCTGCCTGAGAAACAGCATTATTTTCAAAGTGTTGCCAATTCCCACCTAACTGCTTCTCGAACAAGCATCTTCGGTTAAACGCTTTACGTCGAGTGTTGGGACCAAGACTGGCCAGCCACGGTTCAATGGTAAGGGCCGTATCAATACACACCCCCATGGATTCACTCCGCACCACCGGGGTCGCTCTGCAAGCCTCAGCCAAAGCACGCCCCAGCGCTCCACCCGCTTCCTCTTGGCTATCGGGAATCACCAACTCATCCCAGGTCAAAGTTTTCAAATATGCTGCAACAGCCAAAGCAACGTCAGATTCAAGCTCAGACTTAGCGACCAGCCCTACATACTCGGTACGCACCGTAGGGCTCACCCTCCACGCATTACCCAGAAAATGCACTCGAGTTACTGTCATTCCGACGCTGAGCGGAATCCTGTGTCGATACATCGGTGCAATCCCGACGAGCTGATCATCTGCCTGGTAAACCCCCAACAACATCAGTTCAAGGCCAAGGCTTTCGCCCCAGGTTTCCCACCAGCTATAGAGCCACGGCCAGCTCATAAACAATGGGTCGGCATTACTCTTTGCCAACAATTCCGCCCAGTCACACTGCAAAGCTGCGAATGCATGTTCATCCAGCAGATCCACCCGCAAGGCAGCGCTGCCGCCAATCACAGTTTCACCGCCCTTAAAGTAACCTTCACAGCACCCCGCCATGGCCCTTGCCAGAGCGGATCCTGTTTTGCAGCTCTAAGGATATCTTTGTAGGCATTTGCGAATTGCTTTTCTGTCGCAAGCAATCTGGCCCGCCTCAGGTAAAAGTGGCTCAGGCCACGCCTTCTTTGTTTCGATGTTACACAGCCTGCGTAGGCATCCAGAAAGGAGAGCAGCAGCCTTTCGTTTGCATTCAATCGGCGTACTTTGTCAGAAGAAATCTGATCCTCCATTACACGGTAGTAGCCAAGTACTTCGGGCAGATAATAGAACCGGTAACGGGTGGAAAATCGCAACCACAAACCATAGTCCTCTGCCAGGCGATCAGCGGCGTCGAAGCCGCCCATCTCTGAAAAGCACTGACGACGAGTCATGGTGGTATTCATGCTGACAAAGTTATCTTTGAGGAGCTCGGAAGTTATGTGGCCGGTATGTCGCTTCATCTTGTTAGTTCCAAGCTCAGCGCCAGTCTCATCTATCTCAAGGAAATCCCCATAGATCACGTCAACGTCGGGATATGCCCGGAACGCATCCAGTGATTTTTGCAGCTTATCCGGGAACCAGGCATTATCCGAGTCAAGAAAACAGATAAACTCACCGCGGGCCTCTTCAAGCCCCCTGTTTCTTGCCACGCTCTGCCCCTGGTTGGGCTGGTAGAAATATCTGACTCTCAAATCCTTGGTATAGCTTTCCATCAGATGCCGTGTGCTGTCGGTAGACCCGTCATCAATAACCAAAAGCTCAAAATCACGGAACGTCTGTGCCAACACGCTTTCAACTGCATAGGGCAAGAAGTCAGCGCGATTAAACGTTGGCGTAACAACGGAAACTACAGGTCTTTGATCAGCCATCATAAATCCATTTATTTGAGCACTATTGCCGCGGCGCCCCGCCAAACAACTTTCTCCAACGGGCGATAGCTAAGGGCTTTGAAAAGCTCTCCGAAGGCTTCCCTCTTACGGCCGGTGGATGCCAGATAGCGTGCTTTTCGAACGTAAAACACGGCAAATCCCACATCGAACTCCTTGTTGGTAAGGGCATCAGGAAACTTTCTCCTGAAGTCTCGAATGATTGCCTCGTTGGATTCAAAACGTGCAGTTTTATCGGATGAAATCTGATCCTCCATCACTCTGTAGTAGGCCCAGTACTGTGGCACATACAGAAATCGATAGCGGGCAGAAAACCTCAGCCAAAGATCGTAATCATCGGCCACACGGCGCTGTCCACTCATCCCCCCCATTTCATCGAAACACTGCCGCCGAGCCATAGCAGTATTCATACTCACGCAGTTATCCCGCAGCATCCAGCGAGTAATGTCCCCGGAATAACGCTTCATGTTCTTCCGGGAAATCTCGTTACCCTGTTCATCAACTGTGACAACATTCCCGTAAATCACATCCGCAGCGGGATTGGTTCTGAACTGGTTGACCTGTTGCTCCAATTTGTCCGGCGCCCAATAGTTATCCGAGTCAAGAAAACAGATAAATTCACCTCGGGCTTCCCTGATCGCTTTATTCCTCGCGATGCTCTGTCCTTGGTTTTCCTGTCTATAGACTCGAATCCGGTCATCTTTGTTTTGATATTCCGACAGGATTTCCGGAGAGTTATCCGTGGAGCCGTCATCCACAATAATCAGCTCAAGATTTCCGTAAGTCTGGGCAAGAACGCCATCAATAGCCTGGGGCAGGAAGGCTGCGCGGTTATAAGTAGGTGTAATTATGGTTACAAGCGGATTCTCGTCCATGGTTCCTTCCTTCGTCATTCTTGAATGTCCTCAGACATTTCAGTAGTTAAATCTCAAACGCAGCCCCATTACTTCGAAGCACACAAAGATCCTGTCCAGCATAAATCCAGCCTTTCCTATTCCTCGGATAGAGTCAGTGTTGTTCCATCTGCACGCCACATAAACCGGATGTTCCCTGGCAACCTTTGCTAACGACGTCAAGACAGCCTGGTAGACTCCCTTGCCACGATGCTCAGCAATCGTGTAACAGTCATAGATATAGAAAATCTCCTGAGACAAGCCCAGGCAGGACTCCACATAAGTGAACCCCAATTCACGCTGCCACCGCCCCCAACCAAACCCCGCCATACGCTCTTCATCCACCACGCATATCAGGAAGTTTCCTTGGCGAAGACGATCACGCCAATCCGGGCAATATTCATCCAGCGTCGCCTGATCGTTGGCTTCGGACTCGCAGCTCACCAGCAGACTCCTCAGAGCAGACGACGCCCCCCTAACTTGCTTTGTCTCCCGGTAGACCAACTGGATCTTGAAAACACGCGATAAAGCCTCTCTTCCGATATGGGAAAGCCCGCCCAGAATCCCATAACGCAGAATTGGTCGCTCAAGCTTTCCTGGCAAAGCCATTCTTCAACATCCGCCTTCGAATATAACTGACAGCCTTCTCAATAAACGTCCTGACATTGAATAAAACAAGACCAAACGTGAGCCCAAGATCCTTACGGTTAAAATGGTCAATAACGACCTGATCAGGACTGAACAACGCTCGCCAGTAACTTGAAAGCAGCGTGGAAATATCGAGATTTCCACGAACGGCATTCACAACACCATCAGTCAGGTCGCCCGGATACCGCAAGGACTCAAAATAAACGACGCCGGAATCCTTACCCTGGCTGTCATAATCTACCCCTATCAGATCGGCCACGTAGTACCACCCTTGCTCATGGCCTGTGGCACTGAGCAGATAGGAGTACCCAGGCAGGCGAGGATTCACCTCCGTCAGATAGAACTCCTCATCTCGACTGCAGTATATGTACTCCACATGAGCGAACCCCTTCCAGCGATGCGCTTTCAATAACTGTTCGGTGCGTTCAAGGAGCCTGGGCTCCGGCTGGAATACGCCACAGTACATGCGGCTAGTGGGTGTCCCCTTTTCATTGAGCGATGTCCTGACACGTTGAATGGTCACATGATCGACAATCCGCCCCTGACTGTCACAAAACACGTCACAACTCCAGTTGTCTGTCATTCCTGAGTCAATCCACTCCTGAATCACAACACCGGATTCATTCAGTCTTACTGATTCCTTTTGGACAATACCGGAAATATAGTCAATTGCCTGCTCCAACTCCCCCGTCTCTTCAACCTTGCGGTAATTGCCTCCAGCAAGAGCTGTAGGTTTAACAATAACCGGCCAGCGCAATCTTTCGATAATCGTGGGATCGTCTTCCAGCTCAGACAAAGACCAGGTCTTCGCGACCGGAATTCCGGCATTTGCACATGCCCGATTGCAGCTGAGCTTGTCGAACAACGTTTCGAGATCACCGGTTCCGGGAACACTCAGCATAAAACCAGCATCAGTCAGCTCCCGGAAATAGCGGGCAAGAAATTTCACACTCAAGTCACCAGAAGGCAGGATAACGCCGGCTTCAGGAAGGCTTTTAAGAAACTGGAGATATTCTTCGAACCCTTCACTTAACGTTGGGGAGGAATACCAGGAAGCCAGGTGCCTGGAGAATCGCATTGGGAAGAAAGAGACTGAGGTAAGTCCAATTACCCGGCAGCCATTACGCGCAAGCGAATACAATACGCCCTCGGCGCAACGCTGTTCGCAATCCATCAGATAAACTGGCGGGCTATTCAAAGCAACTCCTCATGATTGATTGTGGTCAAACCAGGCCTGGAACATCAAAATTCCCCAAAGTTCAAAACTGTAGTCTTCTCTCCCAGAAAGATGCTCTTCCCACAACCAGCGAATTCTCTTTGTGTGCCAGTAACCCTGATCATTTAGCCGGTGTTCCGCCAGCAGTTCCTCGGCCCACTCCCGTAGCCCCCCTCTTAACCAGGCGGCAACCGGCACTGCAAATCCCTGTTTTGGTCGGTCGATCAGCTGTCTGGGTACATAACGGTACAGCACAGCACGCAGAACCTGCTTGCCAACACCTCCCCGCAGGTTGAGATCTTCAGGAAGCCCCAATGCAAACGACACAATCGCCGGATCCAGCATCGGGATACGTGTTTCCAGGCTACAGGCCATGGCGGCCCGGTCCACTTTGGTGAGGATATCATCCGGCAGGTACCAGTTAAGATCCCGCCACATCAGTGTCTTAAGGGTGTTATCCGGGATTCCCTCGGCGAGCGTCATGTTCAATCCATAACTGTACTCGCCAGCATCCTTCAGCGCCATTGCAGGATCTGGCCACAGGGAAACAGACCGCCTATAAAAGTCCGAAAGGTCGCGGGCACCAGCTATCGATTGAATTCTGCGCAACTGATACTGGATTGCCTCCAGGCTTCGGCTCTTCTGGGAAGATACTATTGCACGGATAAACCTGGCAGAAAGCCCGGGCGGTAAACTGCCAGCAATTCGCTTGAGGTGGCTGATAATCGATGAACGTTTGTTCCAGGCAACCAGCATGCCCGGGTAACGGGTATAACCACAAAACAGCTCGTCCCCCCCATCTCCGGAAAGTGCCACAGTTACGTGCTTTCGCGTCATCTGGCTAACCAGATACGTTGGTATCTGCGATGAATCTGCAAAGGGTTCATCGTAAATGCCAGGGATGTCTGGAACCAGATTCCTTGCCTCTCTTTCCGTCACATAGAGCTCGGTATGCTCCGTGCCCAGATGTTTAGCAACGGCCGCTGCATGCTCCGCTTCATTGAAACCCTTCTCATGAAAACCAATACTGAAGGTACGCACCGGCTGGCTGGCCAGGCTCTGCATAATCCCGACGACTGTAGAAGAGTCGATGCCACCGGACAGGAACGCACCTAAAGGTACATCAGAGACCATTTGGTCACTGATTGACTGCTTCAGTAGCCTTTCGAGCTCATCGGCAGCACTTTCAAGGGTGTAACCGGGATGCTCCTTGAAGCTGGTTTCCAGCATCCAGTAACGCTGGGGATCCGGCAGCTGACCGGACTGAGGGTGATCGAGGTCGAGGCACACATAAGAAGCCGGCGGAAGCTTGCATATACCCTGGTGTATGGTGCGGGGTGCCGGAATCACATTATGGCGCAGGAGAGCGGGCAGGACTGATGTATCAATTGCCCCCTGCCAAGCGGGATGTTGGCGTAACGCCCGAAGCTCTGAACCAAAAAGCAGGCTTTCACCCTGCCAGCCATAGTACAGGGGCTTTTCCCCCATTCGGTCCCTTGCCAGATAAAACTTACGGAACCGCTTGTCCACTAACGCAAAGGCGAACATCCCTGAAAGTCGCTGGAGGGCCGGTTCGACCCCCCAGGCTTCGAATGCTGCTAGCATGACTTCAGTATCGGAATGCCCTCGAAATTGCGCACCGTCAGCTTCCAGCTCTTTGCTTAGCTGGCGAAAGTTATATATCTCGCCATTGAATGCAATAACATAACGGCCAGACTCCGATGCCATGGGCTGAGCACCCAGCTCCGACAAATCCATAATTGAAAGGCGGCGGTGGGTAAGACCAACGGATAGATTGCCGTCCAACCATATTCCGGCGGCATCGGGCCCTCTATGCGCGATGGCGCTCCCCATTTTCTCTAATACAGCTTCCGCGCCCGGAAAAGGTGTTTTACCGACGAATCCTGCAAAACCACACATTCCTTATTTCCTTCCCGCCATACGAATGATCCGGATACCCAGATACGTTCGCTCTTCCCTGTTTAACACCAGTAACCAAAACGCCACAAGCCAGGCAAGACTGCTCAGAAGTGCGCCGGCAACAATATCAGCGTAGGAATCATAGATCAGATACTCCCCCATACCCAATAGAATCAATGCCATGGTCCCTGCCGGCACAAATGCAGGCAGCACAGACACACGGAGGTATTTCCAAACTGGGAGCTCCAAATGTCTACAGGTATAGCGGAGATACAAAGGCACAAAGATCAGTCCAGGTACCACTGAGGCAAAAGCCACACCTTCCAGACCATAAGGATTCACCAGAACCAGGCTAAGCCCGATATTCATAATGGCAGCGATGGGGGTAAGCCTGGCAAAAATACCATGCTTGTTTATGGCCGTGAGATAGCGGCTGGCAAAGGGATTGATAAAAGGAAGAATGGTGAAGAAAACCAGAAAAATAATCAGATACTTCGCCTTCTCACCAAACTCAGGGCCAAGCCAAATATTAATGAACGGGACGCCAAGCAGCAGCGCACCCGTACCCATGGCAAACACGATGCTGACCACGTATCGGGATGACACAAGGAATACTCGACGGATCATCTCGTCTTCAGCCTTGACACTTAACCCACTGAACAGGGGCATAAAAGCATGAGTCAACGTCCAGCCCAATCCGCGAATGTGTTGCGTTAGATTTGCGGGTATGCTGTAAAACGGCACCATGGCCGGCCCCAGAATCAAGCCGATGACCAGAACGTCTGTCGCATTCTCAACACGGGTTGCTATACCCTGAACAAACGACTTGAACCCGAATACGATAAGCTCTCGCAACCGTACCCAGGAAAACATCCCCAGCTGCGCGCGAATGGCACCGTAGGCTGGGCGCGAAAGAATCCACATAAACAGCAGATACTTCACCGTAAGACCAATGGCATTAATACCCGCCAAAAGCACCAATCCGTTTTCCGGTGTAATCAGGCTATACAGCAGCACAGAGCCCACTACCGAGTTCACAATGGTAATGTTGTTCTTCAGGTAGTACTTCTGAAAGCCTTCAAGGTAGCTTTCTGCCACGTACCCAGGAAAAGAAATCAGCAGGTAGGCGCCAATAATAATGAGGAACAAGGTGTACTTCTGATGGGGCTCACCCTCCGGGGCCAATGCACCGCCAAACCAAAATCCCCATGAGAAAAAGAACACAAACAACAGTAGGCCGACCACCACCATGAATGCGAGCGCAGACATATAGACAGACTGAAGTGCGGTTTCATCCTTCTCTGCCAGGTGCCTGGCGGCATAACGGCTTATAGCGGGGCGAAGGCCAAGATCGAGTATGCCCATGTAGCCAATAACCGCACCAATCATTTCCCACAGGCCGTAATCGTATTTGCCCAGGTTGTGGACAAATACGGGGGTCATAATGAAAGTAATGACCAGCTTTACGAACATGACCAGGACGTTTGAGCCAGTATTGACTAGCAAAGTACGTATCATGAAGTTTGACCGGCCAACTCATCATAAAGTGCACGCAGCTCACTCGCTGGGCGACCAATGTGAAAACGGGCTATGGCAGTTTGCTGATAGTCCGAAAAATAATCTTTACTCGGGGCAGCGATCTCTGCTTTTATGGCGACAGAAAGACCTTCAGCGCTCCCGGGCGGAAAAATCCTTGTGGGCGAACCTGCAACGACTTCTCGAAGGCCGATGCAATCAGTCGAAATCAACGGCACGCCAGCAGAAAGCACTTCCATAGCCAACAAACCACAAGCCTCCCAACGGGAGGGCATAACGACCATGTCTACCGCTTTTATCATCGAGGGCATATTGTCTGTTGCGGGCATTTGAACGAAGTCGTCAGCCAATCCCAGACTTGTCAGGTACTCGTAGTCTTCCCGGATAAAACCACCCCAACCAAAAGTCAGCACACGGGGCAAGGGTTCGATACCTTCTTGCTTTATTGCCAACATTGCATGCACAAGAGTACGAAAACCTTTCTGGCCCATAAACCGACCGAAAAAACCAATGAGAGGCGTTGATGCTGATATACCAAGTTCAAAGCGAAGATCTGCTGGCTCACCCTGACTGAAAAGATCCGTATCCACACCATGCAAGATTGGTTTTAGCCGCTCAGTACAAACTCCGGGGAAAAAGTCGCTGAAGTTTCTGGTCGCGTCCTCTGTTACCGTGTGAATACGGTCTATTCGACCAAAAAGCCGCGCCATAGCCAGTTTGCGAACATTTCCTTTCAACCCTGCAAATTGTGAGTCAAGAAAGACATCATGAGCCGTCATCAAGTGCGGCGACCGGCTGGACAAGGTTCTTACAATTTCGGTCAGTACGCCTGCGCCAAATCCATGGGAATGAACCAGGTCATGCTCCCTGGTTCTCATGACGCCTCTTAGTGCAACAGCGAAATCCCACGAATTCTGAGGAGCGGGAATCACCTCAATTCGATCATCCCCAACCACAGCATTAAGGTACGATGACAAGCCATTGTCTGGCGCAAACAGGACAAACTCGCAGTCATCAAAGCAAGGCTGGGAATATATGTATCTGAGAAATGTCTTTATCCCCCCCCCTGGCTGCAGAGCACACATTAAAACCTTCATTAGCATCGTTCCTGATTTTCATTCAATGGCTTCCATGCTCGTGTTTCTCTGGGATGCCTATTTTTCAAACTCGAAGCCAGCCTGTAACGGTGATTTACTGCATCCTCTCCATTCGGATCCTCGCTTCTTTCGACCTCATCTGGAGATGGAATTAGCCTTCCGAAAGCAATCACAAGGCCCGCAAATAGGTACCAGTAATACTGAGAAAGCCCCCAATAATTAATGCTGTATACGACATACATCCAAAAAACACATAAAAGAACCTTATTTAATCGTAAAAAATAGTTCCCGGAATCTGAGACAATATTGGTCATCTTCTCTCTAACTAACCTAAGCTTTTTAGCGATTTTCACCAAAAACATCATAAATATAATAAAGCCAATAACCCCGAGTTCAATCAAGACTTCAGCGTATAAGTTATGGCTTGCCTGTCGTGACCCGAGCTTATGTGTTTTGGCTTCGGGGGTTGTTCCCAAACCATGACCAACAATGGGCCTGCTCAGCCCCACTTTAAACTCATTAACCATTCCACGAAATCTGCCTTCTGCCGAAGCCCCGCCGGCAGTATCCCTATCGACAAGTGATAAATATCTATCCTTTTGGATCGGAGTCATAACGCTGAACGCACCAACAACAATGATGACACCTAGCGCAATTAATCCCGACTTTCGCCTTGACTCCTTGAACACAAAAAAGGCAACCACCAGCAAAGCAATAAATCCACCGCGGGACATAGTAAGTATCAACGCATAGAGAAGCAAAGGAATCAGGACTAAATAAATTCCCTTACTCAACCAACCCTTAGGCCATAGCAGATAATGTAGGAATGGGATGACTGTCGCTATAACAAATCCCAGTTCATTCGGATTAATTACGTCCGCTGGTGCACCTGAAAGCCTGTTCGCAAACTCAGCACCCTGAAGGTGTGTTGCGCTTCCCCAGTACCCCTGGGTTATATTAAGATATAATGGTTCCAGAACACGAAATATCTGACAAAATACGAATACAGCTACAAACCACTTGAGACGTTTTTCGGTATCTATAGTTAGCGCCGTAAAGAACAGAAAAACCACGGCCTTCAGAAAGGTTTCCCAGTTACCTCGTATAACACTCCCAGGCCACTCTACCAAGGGCAAAGTCAGAATAATGTACCCCACCAGAAGGAAGAACCCACGAAAAACTGGATCATCAAAACGCCCTTTGAATTTCTCTCGTTGAACAAACAATAATGTTGAGAGAATCAGAATCCCTATTAGAGTCGGTCTCAGACTACTGTAGCCGGGAATCCTTGCTGGAAACCGAAGGAAGTAATCCACGATAAAATACAGATAGAATAAAAATGTAAAGGTGCTGACAGTTTGCGTCGAAAGTCTCGCCCTAGAGAGAGTTAACGCTCCAACCGCCAGAACCATTACGCATTTCCTCCGGGGCTTGCGATACCAGTAGCGCCCGGAAAAGAATCTCTCCGCAGTCTTATATCCCTCCTTAGCATATGCCCTAGCAATTCAACGCCAGATGTAGCTTTGAAGAATTGAAACATGTCATCGCCACTCACGTGACGACGCATTAAAAACGGATCTTTTGTTCCATTCGCATCAGGGAATGCCGTCACTGCCCCGAGGAACCCTGAACCTTCAACTATCGCAGGCAGGAAACACTGGAAATCAGAGGGCTGACCATTTGGATAGCAAAAAGTACGCGAGCGCCGTCCCAGGTTTTCGTTCAATGCATTACTACACCCTACTATTTCTGCTTGAGCCTGAGATTCGCTGACCCTCCCCAACGAGGGATGGGTAACTGTATGGCCTCCAATTTCAACACCATTCTGCTGCATCTCCGCAAGCTCATCCCAGTTTAACGGCTCAAACTTCGGGGGAATCGACTCGGGAAAGGTCTTTCCGAGGCGGCGGGCCAACTCATCGATGAACCTATGCTTCTCATCATCAGGCAACGACAAGGCGTGATCGTTCCATTGCTGCCAATAGACTTGACGTGTTTCGGCATTCACCGGCCCAGCCTCAATCCGAAGAGTATCGATCTTTACTGTTTCCTCAATGCGGTCGACCTGGCTCAACAACCAGGTAATCTTATCCGGCCACAGCCAGAGTTTACGTTCTATAAACCCCGTGGTAACGAACAGCGTGGCAGGTACTTGGTACTTCTTGAGGATCGGATAAGCATACTGATAAAAATCGCGGTAACCGTCATCCACGGTAATGACAACCGCGTGAGAAGGCATGCGGCCATGCTCACGCTTATACTGCATTAACCCAACCAGCGAAAACGGATTGTAGTTATCCTTGATGTGTCGGACCTGCTGTTCGAAGAACTGCGGACTTGCCCACCCTTTGACCGGCGGATCCGAAAACCGGTGATACATAAGGATGCGTGGCTGGTTCCGGCAGATCTGCCTGGCCAGCTGATAGCCGCCCCAAGGGCCCAGCGTGCGAATGGTTTTCGAAAACAACCCCATACTGCCTTACTCCTTGTTCAGCAGAGAGCCATAAACTTCCTGATGCTGCCGAACCATCGTTTCCATACTGAAGCGCTGTCTTGCATTAACGCTGGCATTTTCTCCCAAACGGGCACGGAGATCACCATCAAAAGCCAATTCTCTGAGGCGTTCCGCCAACTCACTCACATTACCACAGCCATACAAAAAACCGGTTTCCCCGTGGGCAATCGCTTCCGGATTGCCCCCCACGGCGCTACAAACCACGGGTAATCCCGCCTGCATATACTCTACCACGGCGTTAGAGAAACCTTCTGATTCAGAACATAACAAGCCGATATCCAGGCCGGCGAGACAACCCCTTACGTCCCTACGCGCGCCCAGGAAGTGTACCTGCCCTTCAATTCCCAGCTCTTTTGCCATTACTTTGAGGTCCTCGGGCTCACCATCGCCAATGATAACCAGATGCAAAGCGGGGCTTTGCCCTGACAGCAACCCTAACGCTCGTATCGCATCTTCCATCCGTTTTATCGGCCGGATGTTGGCGACAATTCCGGCGAATACTGCAGCTGGATGCTCCGCTCGCAATTCCTGCAGATCGGAGGGTATTGAGGGTTGCTCGTCCTCAAATTCGTATCCGTTGTAAATCACGTGGGTATTATCTGAAGAAACAGGCTCATGCCGAAGCGTCACTTCCTTAACCGCCTGACTGTTGGTGATCGCAGCGGCAACAAATCGTCCACTTAGGTTCAACAGAGCCAGATACTTGCGGGTGTACCAATACCCCATATCCCGCCTGGAGATAATCGTTTCGATGCCAAGCAAACGGAAGATCGGCGGACAGACGACCGAGGAATCATTAAAAAACACATGAGCCAAGCGGCCACCAGAAGCGCGAAACCGCCGGGCGGCTTGCCAAAGCGCATACCAAGTGGCCACAGAAAGAATACGATGCTGCCCCAAAACCGAGTAATCACAAGGAAATCCGCCGACCTGAAGAAACTCCGAATCCCGGAAGACCAGCAGGTGAGGTTTGAACCTGGTTCGATCCAAGCCTTTAACCAACTGGAAGAGCTGTCCCTCAGTACCAGCATTGGGATTACGGAAGTGGTCGATAACAAAGAGAATGGGCTGCGGTACGGAATCCATTAAACCTGCTCTCGCCCTATGAGAACCATCAAGGCACGGGCGGGATCAAGCAAACCTGAAGAGATAAGATGCGGTAACGCTTTGGCCTTGCGCCTTTCTCGCCAATAGGTCTGCCCTAACCTGAATTGAAGCACCGCTTTGCGTTTTCGAATCGTGCTTCTCATGTAGGGATACCGCTCATTAGCACGGCGAAGAATTTCCAGCCCAGTAAGCCAGCGACGTTCGAGCCCTTTAACACTGATGGCGTCGTCGTGTTTGCGGTAATAGAAAGCAAGTTTCGGCAAATAAGCGCATTTAGTCGCTTCCATGATCCGAATAGCCATATCGTGATCCTGGCCGGCCCTAAAAGATTCCTCAAATAAGCCAGCCTTCTCAAATACCGAACGACGAACAAGCGACCCCCCTGGCAGCGCCATGTAACAATCGAGCAGTAGCCGGTTAGGATCACTCAGTTCCTGATGGCCATCACCAGGAACTTTGAACAGGAAATTACCATTAGCGTCTACGGCATGACCTTGGCCATAAACCATACCTGTTTCGGGGTTTGCTTCCAGGAACGCTACTTGATCGGCCAATTTTTCTTTGGCGAACATGTCATCACTGTCCAGAATTGCTATATAGCGACCGGTCGCTCGCTGAATACCCAGATTAATCGATGCAGACTGGCCCCGATTCCTGCGCTCAGGGTGAGTCAGAAGCACCAGTTCTTCTCGTTCTGCCCATTGTTGTAACTTTTCATAACTGCCATCCGTCGATCCATCATCCACGACAATTACCTCAACCGGACCGTAAGTCTGGTCAAGCGCAGAGTTAATGGCCGCCTCGATATAGGCTGCACGATTGTAGGAAGGGATGATTACGGAAACCAATTTATTGGATGAAGACGGCACAACACTGTTCCTGGAGGGCATGGAATTAAGAGAACCTCGGAAACCGGATACCTAACTCGGATAAATACCTGTAATCATCAGCCAGACGATCACGGTTATCTTCGTTGAAATAATAAAAGTCGAGTCGCTGACTGTAGAATGGTTCTATGTCAACCGTCCAGGCCTTGCCATTACTGTCTGACCAGTCCCGGAGCATATCGTTAAGTTTACGAGAGTTAGCCTGTGCACTGATATTATCTATCGCAATCTGACGAACCTGATCGTGCCCTTCAAAGTTCCTGTACTCCAGTATTTTCTGCCGCAACTCCCTAACAGACTTCACCAGTGCACCAGTGTTTTCATTAATGAGGCTCTTTGTACCAATATGTGCATTGCGAAACATAAGCACAGGCGTGCCAGACATCAAAGACTCCGCAACGGCAATAAACGACCCCTCGCGGTAAGACATCGCACAGAACATCTTTGCCCTTCGAAAATATCGCCTCAGCTCTTCCTGGCTAGGATCCTCAACGATCGTTACCTGATCCGATACCCCGTATTCCACTGCCTCCTGACGAATGCTCTCAGCGGTTCGGGATCCCAAAGGAACGCCAACACACGTTACCCGGACATCCTCAGGCAACTCCTTCAATGCCTTGAATAACAGCCAGTGTCTTTTGAAACTGGCGAAGTTGGCAACCATCAGGCAATCAATATCTCTTTCCTGAGCTGGCCCTTCAAAGAACTCAGGATTAACCCAACTGGCTGCGTTAAATGGGAGAGCGTGGCAATTAGCACTAAGCGTTGGAACCAGCTCCCGCTCATGCCTATGAACGGGCAAAACGAAAACAGGTTCTTGGCCGGCAGCGGCAACCAATCTGAATAATTCTTTGGAGTACAGACCACTCCAAGAAGGGATAAAAACAAGATGGTAGCGAGCAAGAACGTCATCAATACGACCGGAGTTAAGCAACTGCTCCAACTGGTTCTCGAAAGACACCAGTAATATTCCCTTCTCCAAGTCCGAGATATAAGTCTTCAATAAGGCGCAGTAACTGAGGGAAAGCGGTTTATCTCCCTTCACGGAACGATTGACCGAGCCGGCTAAACCCAGAGCCTCAGATAGCTGTCGTTTATGAAGGTGGTTCCCGGGAAAGTGAGCCAGCGTTCCGGTAAGTTGATCAAGTCTTTGTTCCCTTCCCGCCCCCCCACCACTGAAGACACGAATCCAGACCATACGAATCACAAAACGCCAGCCGGCAAGATCTGATTCACGAGCGAGGTTAAACAGCTCTCGCTTTAACTTCCTTGTCATCTACAACTCCATTGAGTGGATACGCGTCGAGAGGTGGAGAAAATGCCACTCAGGCGACTCAGTTTACCTGTAATTTAATGGGCTCAGGTGGCGAGGGGCAATTTACACTTGCACACAACGCAAAGCCTTCCTGATTTGGAACGCCAATCTCATCAAAAACGTAAACGTATAACCCTGACGAAGTATCAAGCGCACCAAGATTAAGAACGAACTCAACTTGACTACTATTCCAACCGATGGGCCTCTGTATTTCGTAGTGGGACAGGTCCTCGTAGCGTGGTGCATCACCCACCACAACTCGTTGAACACTGCTATCCATGTAGATTTCTGAAATGTAGAGGTTTTGAAGCTTATCCTGCTTCGCATTGTTACCAATCAGCGCAATGGTAGGGCTAAACCCTTCTTCGAAGGCTGCCCGGGGATCAAACTCACCGACCCCACCCATTTCGCCATTGAACCAGGACCGCATCACACCTCTTTCAGTGTCGATTTCAACTTCGAAATGGTGCCAGATCTCCGGCTCCATTTCGCGACGCTGATATATTTTTCCAGTCCCATAACTTAAGTCTTCGGCTGACGAAACATAATAATCCGTCATAGAAAGACTAGCGCGTATTCCCTTCGAGTTTGGTTCATCCCAGATTCGTATATATTTGGTGCCAGGACTTATGAAACCATAACCAGCCCCGGATATTGGCGATTCCGGAAACACCGCGCTTGCTTTCGATTCAATACCCTCTATGACCATTCCCCGTAAGTTGTTTGAATTGATATGTCCGGGAAACACAAAGTTAAGAAGGCCTTCATCATCTGTGCCCACATAATCGCCGGCCACTTCACCATTTAAAGCTACAGGCTCTCCGGCGCGGAACTGCCCCTTGAGCTCAGCGGGATTAATCCGCCAATAGTACGTAGAGTTATAATCGACCTTTACCCACCAACTAACGTAAATTTGTGGGTTGTTGTCAGGAGTGCTCCACCCATCAGGTCCGCCGTATACAACAGGGCGCCCGAGCCAAGAGTTCTCACCGAAAAAATGATATCGGGCTTCGTCAAACTGATGACGCGCGTTCTCACCGTCGTTATCATACCTTACAGGCAGAATTGATGTTGAAGCTCCCCATAGGGATTCCGGATTCTCAGATGCTGGCTGAATTATATCGCCGTCTCTAAAGTTAGAATATACTGCTCTTCGTTTGCCATATTCATAGGTTTCTTCCACATAGTCTACGAATACAGGGGCAGGTGACGTCTTATTGCCAAAACCCTTTCCGCTAATAGTTACTGCAGAGCCGTGCCTAACCTCTTCGGACACCCGAACTCCAGAAATAGACGGCTCTGCACTGGCGCCAGTTGCGATTGACGACAATGATCCAGCTGCAAACAAAAAGATCAGTGCGTTTATTCTTCCAAGAAGGGCGTAATGGAGAATCATTTTTCTCACTCCTATCAAATACCATTACGCAGGCTTTGCGTAATGAATGCATGTTGCCGATTGGCAGACTATGAACGTCAAAACAGAGCATTAGCTTGCTGCCGTTCACATCCCGACCAAACGCCACATGTCGTTACCGATCTGACACAAAACACGCCCGGACTTTACCTAAAATAAAACGAGAACCAGATCTCAAAATTCGGACCAATCCAGACCGAGCGGCCCCTCCGGAAACCTAGTCAAGGACGGGCAGCCCACTTACCTACATGATAGACTACGTCGCCTAACACAAGCCACCCCAGCACATTTTTCAACGTGAATAATTTAGGTAAAGGAGGACCCTTCGTTGAACATAATTCTCGTGTATAAAGAAGATTACCCATGGGATGTAAGGGTTGAGAAACTCGCGCTGGCACTGACAGAGCAAGGCCATTCGGTCACTATCGTCAGTCGGAATCTCGAACAAAGACCGATAAGAGAAACAGACAATAACCTTAAGTTATTAAGGCTTCCCCGCTTAAGGCTACTTCCTTTATTTCTCCGAAAACTTCTGAACCTCCCGCTCTGGTTTAATCCGCTCTGGATTTTTAGAATTTTCCGGGCTGTTCACCAAGACAACGTAGATTTAATCATTGTCCGCGATCTTCCGTTAGTAAGAAGTGCGTTGATCCTGAAGCGCATCCTTGGCACCAAAGTGGTTCTTGACATGGCAGAGGTGTACCCCGAAATGTACGCTTCCTCTGCTAAGTTTTCTGACAAATCAGTGGTTCAAAGGCTGGTTAAAAGCCCAGAAGTTGCTGAGCGATACGAATCCTCAGTTCTTCCAAAGCTAGATCACACCCTGGTCATGATCGAAGAATCACGCGATCGACTGCTAAAAAAAGATATTCCGGAACAGCAGATATCGATCGTCAGTAACACACCACCAATTGATAAATTCAGCGGATCAGTGCATCAACACTCCGGAACAAGCCTTCATCTTGTTTATGTGGGCTTCCTGACCGAGCTTCGCGGCTTGGATCTGTTAATCCACGCTGTTGCTCAATACGTTAAAAGAGGAAACACTGCTGACTCCATCAGAGTCGATATCGTTGGCAAAGGAGCAAGCAAACCAAAACTGGAGCGTTTAGTTACCGAGCTAGGTGTAGCAAAATCGGTGACTATTCACGGCTGGCTTAGTCATGAAAGCGTCAATGAGCTAATGGCCGCAGCTAACGTCGGCTCACTTACGTATAGAGTGTGCGGGCACTGGAACCATACAATTCCAAACAAAATATTTGATTACATGCTGGCCGGCCTACCCGTGCTGACGACAGAAGTCATCCCAATTCGCAGGATTGTTGAGCAAAGCAATTGCGGCTTGGTCTGTAAAGACCAGAATACTGCTGATATTGCAGAAAAACTCGAACAGCTGAGAGACCCTCACCTCCGACAATTGCTCGGGCGCAATGGGCACAATGCCGTCATTGAAACTTATAATTGGGAGAATGATAAAGCCCGGCTGGCACAAGCAATATCATCGCTGGACTCAGGTTCCGGTTAATCTCCTGATTGCGGTGCGCCCCAATGCTTGAGCGAAAAACCAAGGAGGATATCGGTACCAGTTTTTGAGAAAGTACCGATAGCTCGAAAACCGAAATTTCCGACGTGCGCTATTGTACTGCCCACGGTACTCGCTTTCTGATTCCGGTTTGCTCCCCATAGCCTGAAAACGTTCCCAAGATAAAAGCTCCTCGACTGTTCTTGCATCACTGCCAACAGCAATCGATAACGAATAATCAGCATTGATTTTTACAGGAGTGATTTGAAACTGCGGAACTTTGCCCTTTTTCAAGTCAACATGCGCAATTGCTGTATAGCGGGTCTCTTCCGGCCAAAGGTCAAATACAAAATTTCCCAGGGAATAAAATATCAACCCATTTCCATATTGCTCAACGGGCTGTAGCACATGAGAATGATGCCCAAACACCACATCAACACCTTTGTCGATCAATTTGTGCCCAAGCTCAACTTGCTCGGGGGATGGATAATCCAGAAACTCAAGACCCCAGTGCAAAGAGCAAATAAGAAACCCCGAAAATTCCCTACGTAGTCGAGCTATTTCATTAAGTAATTCGTCAGCGCCATCCCGGTAACTATATGGCAAACCATTACTTGACTCTGCCCACTCTTCTGGTCTGATCGACAGTGAAACAATTGCGCTTACAAGTCCATCTTCATGTACGATCTCAAATACCTTCGTTCGTCCCTCGGACTCCTCGGTACCAATCACTTCCATTCCAGCGGCACGGGCTTGCTCGACCATATCTTGAAAGGCAACTTCTCCATGTTGCATAGCATGATTGTTAGCGACGCCGACAATGTCAATCCCCGCTTCACGCAGATAAGTCAGGGATTGAGGATCCCCTCGCATTTCATAGGACGGCAACCAGAAGGGTCTTAACCCCTTGTTTGATGTTACCGTTTCGAGATTTGCAACCGTTAGGTCTGACTCCCTGAATTTATCAGCGACGTTTGCCAGAATGGAACCACCTCGTTTTCGGAACGCGCTTCTCATACCGATCCCGGCACAGACTGGATGATCCCCTAACGAAACATCTCCCACCGCTGAGATTGAGAGCTTGCTTGCTGAAACCTCCATTAAATAGACTCCGTCAATTTTTGAATAAAATAGTTCCGTTTTCCAGCTTGCATCTGGCGCGCCCCAGCATTAACGGTGACACGAATAGTAGTTCCACACTCTTCCTCAAACCTAATCCTTACAAACTCGGAGAGATCGTCAGCATTCGTTAACCTTACCGCATCAATATTTAAAGCAAGCTCCCCATAATGTTCTTGAGTCGCCAAGAAGGAAAACATTTCATTATACTGGTGAGAATATTCATCAATGATGCGGGAAAATATAGACGAGTGAACTTTTTCGTCAGGAGAGACATAGAAAAAACGATTAATTGTTCGTCCTTGCAGATTTTTGATTACCTGTTTAGACCCAAGACTGCCACATTGAGATGTAGAGAGCTCAAGAGCGTCGCCCAGATCATATCTCACCAAACTCTGGCTTTTACGAGATACATCTGACACCAGACACCTTTCCGGGCCATCTTCAACAACAAGCCACGGATTGACCAGATGACGATGTCCCTTTGAACACTCAAAACCAATGACATCAAACTCGGTGGAACCATATTCCTCGGCTACCGGCGCGTTGAACACTTTACTAATGAACGCCTTCTGTGCAGGGAGGATCGTTTCTGCGGTGCACACAACAAGCTTGGGCGGTGGAAACGACTCCCCCGATTCATCGATCAAGCGGGCGGCTTCCAGTAACAACGATGAGTAACCATAAAGATACGTTGGATTCGAACGCAGTAATTCGAGCACCTTCGTGACAGCATTGGCCCCAGTGGGGCACACAACCCTCCTGTTAAGTAAAAAGTTCATCACCCGACTTTTAATGCCCTTATGCTCCGACCAGAGTCGGCCTTCTGATTCTCCCAAAGAGATGCCGTGGTGCCGAAAGCAGTAGTCGCGAACGGCGAGAAGGCGAGACAGTTCCGCTCTACTCAGAATGATCTCTGTAGGCTGGCCCGTGGTGCCCGAAGTATGCCGCGAGAAATAGCGCATACCGGGTGATTTTTGGGCATTAGCTTTCTGAAACCTATCGATTAGCGTCGCCTTTGACAGCACACTCGATGAGGAAAGCTGCGCAAGCGTTCTTACCGGTTGACCGCTAGCATTCAGCGGCCCAGTTTCAGCCAACACCGCTTCCCGCTCAAGTACCAGCTGTTCGCTCGGCAAACTCCATAGCCGCGCCACCTCTCTACACCAATAATCAATATTCAACCCTAAAAATCGATATAGTGCTCTGGTGATCACGGACCTAAATTTCTTGTAAAGTATCATCGTACCTGGCGCTTGCAGGTTAGCTGGGTATATACCGCGAGGTAACTCTCTGCCATCGCAGATGCGGAATAGAAACTGTGAACTCTGCGCGTCGCCTCCTTTGCTCTCAGTTTCGACTCATCTGAATGCCGCAGCGTACGCAAGATCTCCGTAGCCAAGGCACCTGGCGACCGTTCCTTAAGTACTGTGCCAGCATCTACCTTCTTCAAAACCAAAGGGATATCCCCTACTGGACTCGCAATAACAGGACACCCCAAGCCTACAGCCTCCAGCAACGTAATAGGTAACCCTTCTGTGGTGGATGGCATCGCAAGTACGTCTGCCTGGTGAAGCAGGGCCGGAACACCGTCCATATATCCGGGCATAAGTACGGATTTAGTTAGCTCAAGAGCGTTGATTTTGGCTTCAAGCGCAGGGCGCTGCTTTCCCTCACCGACTAACAACAAACCTGCTTCTGGGTACACATTTTTTACTTCGGCGAAGGATTCGACTAACAAATCAAAGCCTTTCTCCCTGGACAACCTACCTACACCTAAAAGCAGCGGAACCGCCCCACTAACAAACGCCTGTATATCTTCGGGTATCTTTTCGCCTGCACGTTTACTCAACTCAAATAAGTCCACTCCATTGCTTATTACTTCTACATTCATTGAATGGCGAATTTTTTTCGGGAGCTCTTTCCGCGTCATTTCACTAACCAACACAATGCCATCCACAGATCTGATAGCTGCCCTGTCTAATAATTCGTAAAACCAAAGCTTAGAAAACCGTTTTGCATGCACATAGCCATGCAACGTAGAAATCACTGGCATTTCACGCAGAAACCGCGGGATAAGGCCAACCAGAACGTTGAATTTGAACCCATGGGAGTGGAGGAGATGGAAGCCATTAGAACGCGCCCACTTCAGAATTTTCCAACTTTCGACAATGTTAATTCCGGGGGTCATTCGCCAGCTAATTATCGGCAACCCCAACCGCTTCGCTTCGGCTTCCAGCGGTTTCTCCTCGATATTGGGCTCACCTGCACTCAGTATCATCGGTTCCAGCCCTTGATCCAGTTGAGCCTTCACCAGAGCGAGCAACATCTTCTCCGCACCATAAAGCCCACCGCTATCAATCAGGTGCAGAACCTTCATTTCACTACTCCGATCGTTTCCGTTACAGTCGGCCCAGTTGCTTCGCCCTCTCTACGCCCCTCGTAGCGACCTTTCAAGGCCAGAAATCGCTTCTCAAGAAGATGATAAGACCCTGCGGCCAAGCAACCACTGATGACAACGCCCGCCATCAATTGGACAGATTCGGGAAGGAAATTCAGTTTCTGGCCGGCCTGTACCCCCCACATGTGCCAAAGATAAATTGGGTAGGAAATAACTCCGAGATAGACAACATAGGGATGGTTCAACCAGCCCCAGAATCGACCCGCGCTCAAACGGACAAGCTGCATCAGTAAAACAGCTAAAAGCAACGCGTCGATAGTGAAGCCTGGGCCATAGGCATAATGCGTATCTGAAAGTTGTCTAGACAGGAATAACAGAACAAAGGTTACTATCGGCATCCAGAATTGACTGCTTACTGCATTTAGCAGCCCAATTGCCCTCTGCCGCTCCATCAAAAACGCCAAGGCACATCCGATAGCCAGATTATCAAACCGGGTATCGAAAGCGTTATAGGCGTAGGAGCTACCCCAGTCGAGAACAGAATAAGTGATGCTTCGCCAGATCATGACAACGAGGCTGGCAAATAATAGAAAAGTCAGTACGGTGCTTTTGCCTCGTTTCATCAACAGCAGGAAGACAGCAGGCCAGATAAGGTAAAACTGCTCTTCAATAGCCAACGACCAAAGATGAGCCAGGGAAGATGAGCTGTGACCTTCCAGTGCATTATGGTAATTGATCAAATAAAACAGTCCGGGAAAGATCACCTCCCGGATGTCGTCGTTACCACGATACAGGTCCCAACTGATCGATACGGCGATAAACGCATAGTAAGCTGGGAATATGCGTAGTGAACGCCTCACATAGAAGTTCTTGAGAGAAATATCACCATTTTTATCATGCTCCTTGAGCAACAACCATGTAATCAGAAAACCGCTTAGAACAAAGAATCCGGCAACGCCGTGTCGGGATGAAAAGAACAGCGTTCCAATGCCGGAGTGGGCCAATACCACAGCCATAACGGCTATCATCCGGAAGCCATCAAGACCCGGAAGTTTCTTCGATTGAAGTATTGTTTCAAGCCCTGGCAATGCCACTGATCACCCCTTCCTTGGATTCCAGATAACCTTCTTCTCTCCCCGCAAAAAGGCCATAAATGCCTTGTAGGAGGCCATATTCAACAGCACAAAATAGTAGGGAATAGACAGTAGCGCGGAGAGCGACTTCCCTTCTTTCTCCTGCTTGTGCCCGGCCCAGGCCAAAGCCATGAACACGATGTAGCCTAGCGCCGCCAGGGTATATATTGCTTTCATAGGCGCCAGCATTAATGCGGTGATCGCGAGCAGGATCAAGGGCACAAATGCCCCGTATCGCAGTAATTTGTGTGAAATCATCTGCCACGCAAATACAGGGTCCCGTAACGGGTTCATCAGTTGCTTCATGTCTTTCAGGGCCCAGAGTGCTCGCAGGCTTACCCTCACGCGCATGCTGAACTCGCTGTCACTGTCGTTCAGCGCATCTTCTTTGAGCAAGGCTTTGGGCTCATAGACTACGCGGTAGCCCTGCTCCACAACTTTTAACGGCTGAACAAAGTCCGGTAACTGGTCCGCTCTGAGTGGTTTGTATAGCTCCCTGCGCATTGCATCAATGCCGCCGTCTACGCCAACAACAGAGCCAATTTGTGTTTCCTGCTCCCGCAGCCAGTTTTCATACTTCATGTAGGCGCTGCAGCCGTCCCCCACGAGGGAGCCATCTTTATTTACATAAACCATTTTTCCGGTGACATAGCCTACGGCCGGGTCCGAAAAGTTGCTGCACAGGTGTTTGAGGGCTTGAGTATCCCAATGTGAATTTGCATCAGAGAACAGGATGATCTCACCGTTTGCTTCTGGCACCAGAGTGTTCAGGCCCGAAGTTTTGCCCTGCCGGGGTACTTGCCGAAACAAGCGGATTGGGAAAGCTGCATCTTCCGCCACCTCACGCACGATATCGTCCGTGCCGTCTTCTGATTCGTCAGAAATCACCAACACTTCAACTTTGTATGTGGGATAGTCCAGAGCAAGCTTGTTTCGCAGGGTTGCCTCAATGTCGTTTGCCTCGTTATAAGCTGCGATGAGGATGGACACAGAAGGTTCATAGCTCCCGCTTTTCTGTACTTGGTAATCGGTAACTTTCGCAACCACTTTGGCCAGCAGTGGATAGCCAAAGTAGATATAAAACAGCAACGCCAGGGATAGCCAGAACAGAAACTGCATTACACCGTCGCTCCGGATGCCGCTGTCATTAAAAGCTTGTTGTCGATTGACGAGTCCAGCACGCCCTGATTGCGCAGCACGTCACTCATGGTGGTGAAGTTGAAGTGGTGTAACAGCTTGGTTAAGCGTTGTTCACAGACATCCAGGTTGTTGTAATGACGGAAACGGGAGAACCATTTAACGTCCAGCCTTGGCTGCCCCGGGTCGATTTCCCAGGGGTGCAGGTAGAACACAAACGGCTGCCCCTGGCGGTTGATGCTGCCCAGGCCCCAGCGACTGAACCAGTATGGGAACAGTCGGAAGTATCCGCCACCGGCTATGGGTAATGTGTAGCCGGGGAACTTCAGGGTACTCAAGGGGAATTCGGCCAGTTCATAGCCCTTGTCAGTTGTCAGCTTGTGGGGCCAGCGGGGTGTACCGGGCATGCCATATCGGTCGTGGTGCACCGGGAATATGGAGGAGTCCCAGGTAAATCCTTCTTCCGCCAGGATATCCAGTGCCCAGCGGGACTGGTTGGTGATGGAATAGCTCGCCGCTCGATAACCAGTAATCGCTTCACCGGTGATATCTTCAAGGGTCTGCTTAGACCTACGGGTTTCTTCTCGAAAAACCTCTGGCGTTTGTTTGTAGATCAACTGGTGGCTGTAACCATGGCTCGCCACTTCATGGCCGGCTCTCTGAATAGCTTTAACCAAGTTTGGTGATTTATCAGCTACCCACCCCAGGGTAAAAAAGGTGGCCTTGCATTGCGCTTCATCCAGCAACGTCAGAAGCCGGTTTACATTGGTTTCCACCCGGTATTCCATAGCGTGCCAACTATCACGGTCAACGGCCTCTGCCAAGGCCGCTACCTGGAAATAGTCTTCCACGTCGATGGTTAAAGCGTTGGAAATGGGTTGTTCGTTCATGGCGTCTTCGTCACCTCCCGTTTGTCGACCTGTGAGCACCTGTGTATTTCTACCGCAACATTACTGTATGCGGGCTCACATGGGCCTGCAGCAGATTCAACTTGCTCCAGGTAACGATCCAGCTTGTCTCTTTCAGGGTTTGAGAGATGGGTCAATACTAGCCATACCGTTCGGTATTGATTGAGTCCCTCCAGTTGATCTGGATACTCATCCGGCCCCTTAAAGTAGTTCTCCGGGACCAACTCAAAAGGCAATGGATCCAGATTACAGCCGGTGGGAGCGTGCTTCTCATAGTAGTTAATGGCAGCTTGCCCCCGTGGGTTCATGTAAAGCACAGCCTGCTCTTTACCACAGTGATCGGCGAGAAAACCGAATGCCGCTGCCCAACGGTTCGGTTCGCGATGGGCGTATGCGTGGGCAGACAATGCCAGGAGCAGCATGGACAGCGCCACGGGTGCCAAGGCCCAGGTACGGAACGCCAGTGTTGCCCCGATCGCAGCCAGCATCAGATAAAAAGGCATGAACGGTGTAAAAAAGCGTGTGGAGAAAACAGGCTCAAACTGAGCAACCAGAAATACAATCCCAACAGGCACCACAGCGATGACAAGCGCACTAACCCAGAGCTGAAGCTGGCTGTTACCTCGCACCTTGATTCCACCCTCGGAATACAAGAGCCGCACCAAGCCGATCAGTACAAAGGTGCCGACTGCAAGCAGCAATCCAAAGCGCACGGGGTCACTAGCTTCGGGTGCGGCTCCGGAATAATCAAAGCCAAGGTAGATGAGAGACTTGAGGTCAGGGGCGGTAAGCCAAGCCAGTTGTCCACTTTCCTTAAACACCACAAAAGCAAGAATGGGCAGAAAGCTCAAACCGATAACGGAATGGGCGCCAAGCCATCTGCCGAAGTCTCCACGGTTCTTCAATGCCGGCAACGCCATCAAGCCAAGACAAAAAATACCAAGAGCGATGTAAAAATGAGTATGTACCGCAAACAAACCAGCCAATGCGTACCAAAGCCAATATTTCCGTTCACCGTCGAGAACAATGCGAGTCCAACAGAACCACATCAGCGCCATGAACAGCAGCGCAAGGGCATAACCCCGGATTTCCACACTGTATCGAGCAAGATAGAAATGGCAGAGGGTTAAGATTAGAACGGTAAACCCAGCTCGTATACCGAAGTGCTTGTTGACCGGCAGGAACATGAGCCAAAGTGCGCCAGCGTAACAAAGTAGGGAAAAAACCCGCAGGGCGAACTCGGAGCCTGCTGCCATGCTCCAGATTTTGAGCACGACGTAATATAACGCCATATTGGCTTCATACCGGGCAATGAAGTGAAACAGATCGGCCCAGCCCAGGCCGATAAAGTAAGTGGTTAGCGCTTCATCAAACCAGACCCCTTCACTGAGACTGTATCGAAGCCCGTAAAACAGACATAAACCAATCGATACAATCAGGGCGACAAACCACAGATTTCGCTCTGTAGCCGATAACTGCAGGGTCATTTGACATTTTCCCTAGCATACTCTGCCGCACCAACCGAGCCCCTGAAATCGGGACCACGAACATGCTCCTGAATAAGATAAAGAGGGCGGCGTTTGGTCTCGTCGAACATTCGCCCGAGGTATTCCCCCAGTACGCCTAGGAACATGAGCTGGATACCACCAATGAAAAGAATCACGGTCATCAATGACGGGTAACCGGGAACCGGATCCCCCCAGATCAGGGTTTTGACAATAACGTAGGCGCCGTAAACAAAGGAGCCGAAGGCCAGAAAGACCCCGATGTAAGACGCCAGTTTCAAGGGGATTGTGGTGAAAGATGTGATACCATCAAGTGCAAAGTTCCACAGCTTCCAGTAATTGAATTTGGTTTCTCCCGCATGGCGGGGATCACGGGAATACTTGAGCGCGATTTGAGGGTAGCCAATCCAGGAGAATAGCCCTTTCATAAAGCGGTTGGACTCCGGCAGGCTCCGCAGCGCATTCACCGCTCGCCGGCTTAGCAGGCGAAAATCTCCTGTATCCCGAGGAATCGAGAATCGTCCGACGTGGGCCATCAAACGGTAAAAAGCACTGGCTGTTAGCTTTTTAAGGAAAGACTCGCCGTGCCGCTCCGTTCTCTGGCCATATACAGTGTCGTATCCTTCTTTCCAGAGAGCGAGCATGTCCGGAATAAGTTCCGGGGGGTCCTGAAGGTCTGCATCGATGATAACAGTGGCATCAGCATCCACATGATCAAGTCCCGCCGTTAACGCGGCTTCTTTTCCAAAGTTCCTTGAAAGTCGGAGCAATGAGAGGCGCGGATCCTTCGCAATCAATCCACTGATAATGTCGCATGACTCGTCAGAGCTTCCATCATCTACAAAAAGGATCTCGAACTGCGTTCTGTCGAGGCTTTCGCACACTGCCACCGTTCGACGATAGAACTCATCGATTACAGCTTCCTCATTATAGACCGGCACCAGTACCGTCAAAGAATCCATTCGACCCGCCATCCTATGTCCTGAACGTCCAAGACTTGTTTAAAACGAAAGTAACCAGGAACACCCCGGCTGTCGCTATCAATTGCGCCAACAAGTAATAGACATGCATCAGCGAATGCAATAGGTGCATCGCCAGCATGTTCATACAAAAACCAAGCACCGCTATGGCGAAAAACCTTACAGCAGTCTCGGCGTATCGCCCACCGGCGCCCCTGAATACATAGCGCCGGTTAAGTTCGTGGTTGATTACCGCGCCAACCACAAATCCAATACCGGTTGCGGAAAGAACACCGACACCAGCAAATTCCACAAAGATATACAGGGTCAGATAGTGAAACAGTGTGCCAACAATGCCCGCCAGCCCGTAGGCGGCAAGCTTGTTCACTATTCCTTCAGCATTCGTCAGCATTTTTCTTTCACCTACCGAAACCGGTACTCCACCCCAACCAACACCCAGTTCTCGTCGTACTCCCGGGTAGGCACATCACTTACTTTTCTTTCGTGCCCAACTTTCGCCACCAAATTAAAGTCGCGAGTGGCCTGGTACTCGGTACCGGCTTCCAGCCGAAGTGTGCGGTCATCTGCCTGGTCGCTCTGGAATTTGGTGTAGTCATAGCCGATGCTGGCGTAGCCGCTGGCCAGTTCGGTCAACGGCCTGGAATAGCGGGCATTAAGCCCAGACTTGTCTTCACGTTCCGGTGATTCCAGGTAATCCGCCTGGCTGGCATAGACATCAACGGTCAGCGATGACCGGTCTGAATAACGCTGGTTGATACCGGTAGAGAGCGTTGTCGTTTCAACCGAGATACTGTCACGCAGGTTGAACTCGAACTCGCCAAATCGGATGTCAAAGCTGGAGGTGCGGTCGGTTAGCTCCCGGGCACCGCGCAGGTACCAATCCAGGCTTGGGGTAATGGTGCGTGTGAGGTCCAACTCGCCGATCAGGCCGTCGCTGCTTTGGGTGGTTGAACCAAAGCGGGTTTCTATTTCGCTCACCCCAATGGCACCGGACAATCTTGTGGTGGCCCATACGTTGGAAAACGTCAGTCTGGCGCTCTTTACATCAACCTCTGCATCGGTGTCGTACTCGGTCCGACTGTAGGAGGTGCTCACGCCGGCAGTCAGTGTCTGGCTTACGATGTGGTTCCACGCCACGGAGCCGATGTAGCGTTCGCTGTCTGATTCTTCTGGCTCACTGAACTCTACGTTTTCATATCGGGCCGACAAGTTCAGCCAGTTGGTATCGTTCACGCGCAAAAGGTAACGGGGGCCGGTGCTGAATACGTTTTTGCGAGTTCGGTTGTCAGGGGTGTTGCTCTGGGCCGCGTCCTGGTTCACTTCACGTAGGTTGTTGCTGACATCCCAGTAAAAACGGTTCGCCAGTTCGCAATCACCGATGAAGTCCATCTCACCAAAGGCTTCGTCATCAAAGGAGTTGTCGTGCCACAGGGAATAGCCCAGAGTACCGGTAAAGTCTGCATTACAGCGGCCGGGGTCAGTGCGATAGCCAGCTCTGATGTAGGCCCGGGTTTCCATATCGCTGGTTTCTCCGCTACTGGTTTTGCGGGCATTATCGGTGAAACGGGTGTCCAGGCCCCCGGTGACCTCTGAATTACCTTGGGCGGTGGTTGCAGCACCGGAACATACCAGCAAAAACCCGATCGCCAGTATTCTGCTGTGGGGCATCCCTGCGCCCTGCTTGCTATCCATTGATCACCGCTCCCACAAATTTATCCGGGTTGAAAGCCGTGGCAGCATGCTCAGCGGTAGTTGCTGTGATCTTGCCGTGAGGAACCACCAGCATGGCGTAGTCACACAATTCGGTCAGAATCCTAGCGTCAGGTGATTCAGAAATGGGCGCAGTATCCAAAACAATGAAGCGATCTGGGTAGCGGCGGCGAACGGCTTGCAGGAACTGCTTCATTCGGAACGATGTGAAGAATTCCGACGGCGTTTCACGGCGGCTGCCAGCCGGGATCAGTCTCAGCCTCGGGATACCCGTTGGGTAAAGGATTCTGGCGATGTCATAGTCTGGGTCATCCAGGAAGTCTGTCAGGCCCGTTTCTGGCAACACATCAAGCGTGGTGTGCAGGGACGGCTCCCGAAGGTTGCAGTCAATGATCAGCGCGGTTTTCGCCTGGTCAAAGGCAAAGGCTGCGGCCAGGTTGAGCGCTACGAAGGATGACCCAGCCCCTGAAGAGGCTCCGCTCACCACGAGGGTGAAATTGTTGCCGCCGGAAAGCTCCAGAAGCTTGGTCCGCAGATCCCGAAACCGGTTAACGAGGGTCCGGTTGCGGGATTCAGGATAGATAATGCGACGTTCATCCAGGTCATCAGGTGTCAGCCGTCTGGGCTCCTGCATCCGAACGATCTGCTTGCTGATGACATATTTGTCGACAGCGCCCGGCCCCAGCTCAAGGGAGCTGGGCACCAGCATTCTCGAATCGTCTTCGTCAAAGTGTCCGAGCTCCTGCTTGAGACGCTCTTTGCGCTTCAACCAGAAAGACTGTTCTTCGGCGCTCCGGGCATCTTGGGCATCGGAATGTCCAGAGCGTTGCTCTGTTGGATCCAGTTCGGGCTGATCATTTCGTTGTTCTGGCATCAGATCACTCCCAGTTGGGCGAGCACAACGATGGTGATATACACCGCTGCAGTTAACACGACAAAAATGCCGACCATCATGGTGACCCGCCGGTCCCGGCGTTTCTCAAAGGGGGTGCGCACTTCCGGAATTTCGATCAGGACCGGTAAACCGATGCCGTCTTCAAGCTGCTTACGGGCACGAATTCGGGGATCTACCTGGAGCAATCCGGCAACCGCCCCAAAAGGCGCTGCCAACCCAAGGAACAGCCCGGCCATGGCGAACATGGAAAACTGGGGGCCAGAAGGCGTTCTGGGGAACTGTGCCGCTTCGTTAATTCGGTAATTCAATCCCTGCCCTTCTATATCAAGATGCATGGACACCCGCGCTTTTTCCCGACGCTTGAGCAGGTCATCATAGATTTCGCGGTTTACTTCCATGTCTCGGGTGAGTTCCGAATACTGGGCTTTATTTGCCTGTATGCGCTCCATGCGTTGTGTTTGCTGCTCCATAAGGCGCTGTAACGAGTTGATACGGGTATCAATGGTCGCCATGTCAGCCCGGGTTTTGGAGAGTGCAGCGCTGAGTTCCTGGTAAAGTGGGTTCACTGCCTCTTCGCCATCAAGGGAGGTGGTGCCGCCTTGCTGTGCCGCAGCCAGATCCCGTTGGCGTTTGAGCTCGGCCAGCTGTTCCTGGGTGATCACAATATCCGGATAGGTGTCGTGGTATTGGAGCCTCAAGGCATCCAATCGCTCTTCCAGTGTCCGAATCCGCTCCCGGAACGCATCCTCGGTTCTGCCCTGGCGAATGGTCGGCCGGATGTTGTTGAGTTGTCCTTGCAAAGAAGCAATACGTGTTCTCAGCTCTTCCTTTTCTAGCTGAGCCAACTCCAGCTGGTTACGCAGCTGAGCCATTCTGGAGTTTGCCTCCTGCTCCGTGCCGTCGGTGTTTTCGGAGAGAAACTGTTTCAGGCGGTTTTCGGCCTGGGTCAGTTGTTGCTCGTAACTTTTCACCTGCTTGTCGATGAAGTCATAGGCGTTGCGGCTTTCTGACCGCTTCCGGTCTTTGGTTTCTTCTATGAACACCTGGCCAAGCTTTTGGGCTACACGGAAGGCTTCCATTTGGGAAGTCGAAGAAAAGCCAATGCTGAAGTAGCTGTCGCCCCGGGGGCGCACCGATAGCCCACTTCGGATTTTGGCAATGCGCCCTTCCAAAGCATCCGGGTCCATAGAAGCGTTGCGGTAGATCTCCGGGTCTGAAGCCACCCGCTCAATTAAGGTTCGGCTCATCAGAAGCTCTCGGGCCGCCGATGTTCGATCATTTATCTTGGTTGTAACCGCACGCCCTTCCATCAAAGGCGCAATAATATTCCGGTCATCCACGAAGATAATGGTGTCTGCCTGGTACTTGTAAGGCCATATGAACCCGGCACCCAGCACCGCAAAACTGACAACCACAAACAACAAGAACGCCAGGCCCTTGCGCTGGCGCACTTCGCGAATAATCTCTTGCGGTAACTGCGATAACGGTAATGCCATAACTACACTCGATTCGAGACCAATGGTTCAGACAACGTCTGTCAGAAACTGCGTTCCGGGATGGTCAGGATGTCGCCCGGGCGCATGGAATAATTGGTTTCAACCTGGCCCTTGCTCAGGATGTCATCCAGCTTTACAGGGATGGCAACTACCTCGTTACCCACCTTGCGGTACAGCATGGACCTGTTGAGGGCAGCAAACTCGTTGGCGCCGCCAGCATTGAGAAACATATCCAGTACCGTCATGCCACTGCGATGGGGAATAGACACAGGCTGGCGCACAGCACCGGTCACACGCACCCGGTCAGTGAACTCATGGCTGCCCATGGAGGTCACCACCACGCTTACCTGCGGTTCACGTATATATTCAGCCAGAGATGCCCGGATTGAGCTGGCAAGCTCCTCAGGCGTTCTGCCACTGGCCTGAACATCACCAACCAGCGGTACGGATATTTTTCCATCCGGGCGCACTGGAACCGAGATACTCAGGTCCTCGTTACGCCACACAGACACCCGGACAACATCCGTAGCACCGAGTATGTACTGGTCCACACTGTCGCGGGTATCCAGTGCGAGTGCTCGCTGAATCTTGTCAGGAGAAGATGCGGACGGCCCTGCACAACCTGTTGCCAAAGCTACCGCCATGAAGGACACAAACAGCCCTTGGGTGAGATACTTCCGTGACATCGTATACCCTCTCTTGTGAGGTCCGTGCTGCATTCCATGTTTCGGGAACAGCTTACTCCCGAAACTACCTTGATCCTTTTTTGAACAATACCACTTCTACTGTCTGAATTATAACCAACAGATCAAGAAGCAAACTCTGATTCTTTATGTAATAAAGGTCGTAACGAAGCTTTTCCCGGGTGTCTTCTTCGTTGTCTGCGTAGGCAAAGCATAGCTGCGCCCAGCCGGTCAGGCCTGGTTTTACCCGGTGGCGTTCAGAGTAAAAGGGGATCTTCTCTGATAACTGCGCCACGAATACCGGGCGTTCCGGCCTTGGCCCTACAAACGCCATGGTGCCGTTAAGAACGTTAAAGATCTGTGGCAACTCATCAATTCTGACTTTCCGGATAAACTCGCCAACCCGAGTTACCCGGGTATCGTTCTTTTTTGCCCAGACGGCTCCGTCCTTTTCGGCATCGGTGATCATTGAGCGAAACTTATGAACTTTGAAGACTTTGTTATTCAGCCCTACCCGCTCCTGGCTATAGATCACCGGCGCTTTGAAGCCGTCTTCCAGTTTGATGGCAAGTGCGGTGAGGATCATGATGGGAAACGTCGCCAGCAGCAGTGTGCCTGCCGCGAGAATATCGAGCGTTCGCTTGCCCGCACCGTAAACGGACGACACTGAGAAACCATCCGAAAAGACCAGCCAACCGTGACTGATCATTTCCAGGGCCACTTTCCGCGATTCCCGCTCATAGAAATTGGCACCGTCAATAATACTGACACCTTCCATTTTGCATTCCAGAAGGTCTTCCATCGGCAAACCGCGCCGGCGGTCATCTACAGCTACCACGATCTCCCGAACGGGATGGCGCAATACGTAGTCGTGTAATGATGTAGGCAGGTTGATCAGGTGCTGATCACCCACTTCGATGGGTTCGTCCGGGAGTGGGACAAAGCCATCAAGCGTGAACCCCTTGCGGTTGAATGGGGTGGTGAGATCTTCCAGCAGTTGCCTGGCCCGGTGCCCTGCGCCAAGAACCAATACCCGGCGCTTGAAAGCCTCTTTGCCAACCAGGGCAAAAAACAGCACGCGCACTATGCCCAGCGAGAAAATGGCCAGAACTGTGGCGGAGGTGAGCAGGCCGAAACTGCCCAGATACCAAAGCCAGTCATCCGCGATGAAGTAAGCGAAACCGTGAACCGGGATAGCCAGAATCATCGCCATGATGGTTCTTAGCATCATGCCGGACATGCCCTCTTCCACCCGGGACTGATGCACACCCAAGGCAATCATAACCAGCAGGTTAAACAGGGCAAACGTAATGATGGAGGGCAAGACAAAATACAGATGTTCAAGGAAAAAACCGACTTCACCAAAAAAGCGGAAGAACACCGCCAAACCAAAGGCAAAGCCCATCACGACCAGATCAATCAGGCCAAGGATGACAAAAGGTAGGTGAATATAGTGTCTGAACAACCTGACGTGGGCCACGTCGACTCCTTGTGCGGTTCACACTGCACTGTACTGCCAGCATCCTTTGCTACACACCGTAACAAACCGTAACAGAATTGTACTTCAATCTCCTGAAACTTCAATGAGTCCTTTAAAAACAAAGATCGGAATCTCACAGATGAGATCCCGATCATGCGCTTGACCCAAGGGTTTACTTGTTACGGCGACGAACGCCCAGCAAGCCAGCCAGGCCCAGACCCAGCAGGCCCAACGTCCCCGGCTCAGGAACACTCGCCACAGGCTCGTCAGGAATGTCGACGTTGTCGAGGGTTTCACCCATCACATAGGAGTAACTCAGCTTGACCAGGTCACCCTGGAACAGGTTGCCAATGTTGAACGCCAGGCCGATGACGTTATCACCATTGCCGTCGTTCTGGCCCGCCAGGTAGGCATCCGGGTCGTTGCTCCAGGAGGAGGTAATACCGGTGTTATGCTCTATGGAGGAGTTTGTGTACAAGCCAAGAGTCAGGCCGGTCTGGGCGCCCTGGGAGTTCACAAAGTCTTCCTCGGCAATACCTGCTCCGCCTCGGGTATTGATGGTGTCGAAGCTACCGTAAGTGTTTACGTCAGGATCCGGATCAATCGCGCGCAGAAACTTCAGACCGGTCAGGTCAGTCAGAGCTTCGATGGACGTCAGGATATCAATGCGCTCGTAATTGTCATTGAAGATGTATTCGTGGGTGATATTGAACATCCCACCGTAGGTTCCGCTCCAAAGCACGTGATTATCGAAGGCGGAACCGCCGCTGATGTCCGTCAGGGAGGTGGAACCAATGTTGCTGGGCCACTCGTTGTTATTGTGAACGTTACCAAACTGATCGGCCTTTACACCGAACATTTCCCAGGGACTGCCAGGAGTCAGATAGTCTTCTGCGCCCCAGCTGCGTGTGCCGCTTGGATCGTGCAGCAAGCCTGGGGAGGTTGTTCCGCCGTACCCCAGCGTGCCGTTGTCGCTGATGGCGGTACGAACATAATCACCTTCCATGATGATAGGTGCCGCCATTGACGTTGCTGAGAAAGCAAGTGTCAGGGCCGCGCAACCTGCCAGCAGTGCCGGCTTTTTGAATGATTCAGGAATACGATTCACTGTCTAATCTCCCTTTAGATAAAAAATCCGCGTTGTTGGTCGGCGCTTATAACCGCCGGCCAAGCGGTCCGTGGAGCAATAAACTGTCCAGTTTCACGTCAGGCTTTAAATATCAGGGAGATAGCTGAACTTGAGAAGGGAAAAACCGGAGGTGTATCCGGAATGTGTAAAATCCTTCAACACCTCACAGGTCTGACTGTAACGAATCAGAAACAGTCGCCGGGCACCCTCACCCAGCCTTCCATGATTATCCGCGCGCTGCGGCTCATGATGGCTTTGGTGGCAGTCCACTGGCCGTTTACTTCTTTGGCTTCAGCACCCACACCCAGGGTTCCGGAGGGGTGACCAAAGGTGACTTCGGTGCGGTCTCCGCCGCCGGCCGCCAGGTTTACCAGGGTTCCCGGAATGGCGGACGCGGTGGCGATGGCCACGGCTGCGGTGCCCATCATGGCGTGGTGCAGTTTGCCCATAGATAAAGCCCGTACCAACACATCAATGTCTGCAGCATTGATCTGCTTGCCACTGGACGAGACGTAATCCACTGGCTTGGCTACAAACGCCACTTTTGGCGTGTGTTGGCGGTTGGCGGCTTCGGCAACATCCTTGATCAGGCCCATTTTTACCGCGCCGTGGGCCCGGATGGTCTCGAACATCGCCAGCGCTTTGGGATTGCTGTTGATGTCGTTCTGTAGCTCGGTGCCTTTGTAGCCGATGTCTTCCGCATTGATGAAGATGGTCGGTATACCGGCGTTAATCATGGTGGCTTTCAGGGTGCCGACGCCCGGTACGTCCAGGTCATCCACCAGGTTGCCGGTGGGGAACATGGCACCTTCGCCATCGGCCGGGTCCATGAACTCGATTTTCACTTCCGCGGCCGGAAAGGTCACACCATCCAGTTCGAAATCGCCGGTTTCCTGCACTTCACCGTTGGTGATGGGTACATGGGCCACGATGGTTTTCTGGATGTTGGCCTGCCAGATACGCACGGTACAAATACCGTTGTCTGGAATGCGGTCTTTGGCGACAAAACCGCCGTTGATGGCGAAGGCGCCAACCGCAGCTGTCAGGTTGCCGCAGTTGCCGCTCCAGTCCACGAACGGTTTGTCGATGGACACCTGGCCGAACAGGTAGTCCACATCGTGGTCCGGCTGGGTGGGCGCAGCCAGGATCACCGTCTTACTGGTGCTGGAAGTGGCGTTGCCCAGGCCATCGATCTGCTTTTCGTAGGGATCGGGGCTGCCGATGACTCGCAGCAGCAGCTTGTCCCGTGCTTCGCCGGGCACCTGGCAGGGCTCCGGCAGGTCTTGCAGGCGGAAAAAAACGCCTTTGCTGGTGCCGCCACGCATGTAGGTGGCGGGGACTTTTATTTGTTGGGGGAAGCTCATGCCGCCCCCTCAGAAGCCAGGAAGTCCTGCGCGAAGCGCTGCAGTACGCCGCCGGCGGTATACACAGTCACCTCTTCCGCAGTATCCAAACGGCAGATCACCGGAACACGGTCCACTTCGCCGGTCTTGCGGTGAATCACGAGCTCCAGTTTGGCACCCGGTGCAGCCTTGCCTTCCACATCGTAGGTTTCGGTGCCATCCAGCTGCAGGGTATGGCGGGTGGTGCCTTCCTCGAACTGCAGGGGCATTACGCCCATGCCAATCAGGTTGGTGCGGTGAATGCGTTCGAAGCCTTCGGCCACAATCGCTTCTACGCCCGCCAGAGCAACGCCCTTCGCCGCCCAGTCACGGGAAGAACCCTGGCCATAGTCGGCGCCGGCCACGATGATCAGTGGCTGCTTGCGCTCCATGTAGGTTTCGATGGCTTCCCACATGCGCATGGTCTTGCCTTCCGGCTCAACACGGGCCAGGGAGCCCTGCACTACTTCGCCGTTCTCGTCCCGAACCATTTCGTTGAACAGTTTCGGGTTGGCCAGTGTCGCACGCTGGGCGGTCAGGTGATCGCCCCGGTGGGTGGCGTAGGAGTTAAAGTCTTCCTCCGGCAGCCCCATTTTGTGCAGGTATTCACCGGCTGCCGAGTCCATCATGATGGCGTTGGACGGCGACAGGTGGTCGGTGGTGATGTTATCCGGCAGGATAGCCAACGGGCGCATGCCCTTGAGTTCCCGCTCAGCGGCCATGGTGCCTTCCCAGTAAGGCGGGCGGCGGATGTAGGTGGACTGAGGGCGCCATTCGTACAGCGGGCTCTTGGCCTGCTCGGCAGCATCCAGGTTGAACATCGGGATGTACACCTGCTTGAACTGCTCCGGCTTCACAAATTCGCCCACAATGCGGTCGATTTCTTCATCAGACGGCCACAGGTCTTTCAGGGTGACCGGCTTGCCATCCTTGCTGTAACCCAGGGCGTCACGCTCGATATCAAAACGCACGGTACCGGCAATGGCGTAGGCCACAACCAGGGGCGGAGACGCCAGGAACGCCTGTTTGGCGTAAGGATGAATCCGGCCGTCAAAGTTACGGTTACCAGACAGCACGGCAGTGGAGTACAGGTCCCGGTCGATGATTTCCTGCTGAATTTTCGGGTCCAGCGCGCCAGACATGCCGTTACAGGTAGTGCAGGCGTAGGCCACGATACCGAAGCCCAGCTTTTCCAGTTCCGGCAGCAGACCAGCTTCTTCCAGGTACAGGCGGGCAACCTTGGAGCCCGGCGCGAAGGAAGATTTCACCCACGGCTTACGCACCAGCCCCAGCTCGTTGGCTTTCTTGGCCAGCAGGCCGGCCGCCACAACGTTGCGCGGGTTGGAGGTGTTGGTGCAGGAGGTAATGGCTGCGATGATCACTGCGCCATCGGGCATCAGGCCTTTCTTCTCTTCTTCAAGCGCTTTGTCCAGATTCACGGCAATGCCGCGGTCGTGCAGATCAGAAGTGGCTACACGACGATGCGGGTTGGAAGGGCCAGCCACGTTACGCACCACGGTAGACAGATCAAACTCCAGCACACGCTCGTACTGGGCTTCGGTCATTTCGCTGGCCCACAGGCCGGTTTCCCTGGCGTATTTCTCCACCAGATCCACCTGCTCCGGCTCACGGCCGGTGAGCTTGAGGTAATCGGTGGTCTGCTCATCGATGTAGAACATCGCGGCGGTGGCGCCGTATTCCGGGGTCATGTTGGAAATGGTGGCACGGTCACCGATGGTGAGGCTGGACGCACCTTCCCCAAAAAATTCCAGGTAGGCGCCAACCACGCGCTCCTTACGCAGGAATTCGGTAATGGCCAGCACGATATCGGTGGCAGTGATACCCGGCTGGCGCTTGCCAGTCAGCTTCACACCCACGATGTCCGGCAGGCGCATCATAGACGGACGGCCCAGCATCACGGTTTCCGCTTCCAGGCCACCCACGCCCACGGCGATAACGCCCAGGGCATCAATGTGTGGGGTGTGGCTGTCGGTGCCCACGCAGGTGTCCGGGAAGGCAATCGGATGACCGTCTTCGTCCGGGCGGTTCTGGATCACCGGAGACATTTTCTCCAGGTTGATCTGGTGCATGATGCCGTTACCGGCTGGAATCACGTCTACGTTCTTGAACGCGGTGCGGGTCCAGTTGATGAAGTGGAAACGGTCCTCATTGCGGCGATCTTCGATGGCGCGGTTCTTTTCAAACGCGTCCGGATCAAAGCCCGGCGCTTCAACCGCCAGGGAGTGATCCACGATCAGCTGGGTTTGTACCACCGGGTTTACCTTGGAGGGATCACCGCCCTTCTCGGCGATGGCGTCACGCAGGCCAGCCAAGTCTACCAGGGCGGTCTGGCCCAGGATGTCGTGGCACACAACCCGCGCCGGGTACCAAGGAAAGTCCAGGTCGCGGCGGCGTTCAATCAGCTGCTTCAGGGAATCGGTAAGGGATTCCTTGTCGCAGCGGCGAACCAGCTGCTCAGCCAGGATCTTGGAGGTGTACGGCAGCTTGGCGTAGGAGCCGGGCTGGATAGCCTCCACCGCCTGGCGGGTGTCGTAGTATTCCAGGTCGGTGCCTGGAAGGGGTTTTCTGAATTCGGTGTTCATAATAATCAGCTCCGCTCTTCAATCGGCAACCAATCCTGATGCTCAGGACCAGTGTAGTCCGCGCTCGGGCGGATGATGCGGTTGTTGGCGCGTTGTTCTTTCACGTGGGCGGTCCAGCCGGATACCCGCGACATCACGAAGATGGGCGTGAACAGTTCGGTGGGGATGCCCATGAAGTGATAAGCAGATGCATGGAAGAAATCGGCGTTGCAGAACAGTTTCTTCTCGCGCCACATGACTTCTTCACAACGCACAGAAACCGGGTACAGCACGGTGTCGCCCACTTCTTTGGCCAGCTTCTCGGACCACTGCTTGATGATGGCGTTGCGCGGATCAGACTCTTTGTAGATGGCGTGTCCGAAGCCCATGATTTTCTCTTTGCGTTCCAGCATGCCCATCAGGCCGGCTTCGGCTTCTTCCGGCGTCTGGAAGCGCTGAATCAATTCCATGGCCGCCTCGTTGGCACCGCCATGCAGCGGGCCGCGCAGGGAGCCGATGGCGCCGGTTACGCAGCTGTGGATATCAGACAGCGTGGAGGCGCAGACGCGGGCGGTGAAGGTAGAGGCATTGAACTCGTGCTCCGCATACAGGATCAGGGAGACGTTCATCACCCGCTCGTGCAGCTCGCTGGGCTTCTTGCCGTGCAGCAGTTCCAGGAACAGGCCACCGATGGAATCGCATTCGCTGTTGGCGGTGTCGATGCGGACACCTTCGTGGGCGAAGCGGTACCAGTATGTGATGATGGCCGGGAAAGTGGCCAGCATGCGGTCGATCTTGTCGTCCTGCTCGCTGAAATCGTTTTCGGTTTCCAGGTTACCCAGCATGGAGCAGCCGGTGCGCATCACGTCCATAGGGTGAGCGTTTTTGGGGATCTGCTCGAGCACCAGTTTCAGGGCGTCTGGCAGGTTGCGCAGGCTTTTGAGTTTGGCTTTGTAGGCGTCCAGCTCGGCCTGGTTAGGCAGTTTGCCGCGTAGTAGCAGGTAGGCTACTTCTTCAAACTGGGCGTTGGCGGCGAGATCGGTTACGTCGTAGCCGCGGTAGGTCAAGCCGGTGCCGGTTTTACCGACGGTACACAGCGCGGTTTCGCCAGCTACCTGGCCTCGCAGGCCTGCGCCACTCAGTTTCTTTGCTTCAGCCATGTTGGTCTCCCGTTGTTTCTGATTTTTCTGTTATCGGGTCTGTCCCCGAACGGGGACTGACCCACTTTTGCCCGTTGATGCGGGGGCTAGAACCCATTGAGTCTATCGGGTCTGACCCCGAATGGGGTCTGACCCACTTTTGCCCGTTGCTGCAGGGGCTATAACCCATTGCGCTGGGGGCTTTGATTCTGGTCGAGGCTGGCTCAGCCCCGGTTACTTTTGAGTCTGCTGTTCCAAGGTGGGTCAGTCCCCATTCGGGGACAGACCCTTTACTGCGGAGTCAGCTGTTCCAAGGTGGGGTCAGTCCCCATTCGGGGACAGACCCTTTACTGCGGAGTCAGCTGTTCCAAGGTGGGGTCAGTCCCCATTCGGGGACAGACCCCTTGGGACAGACCCCTTATTAATCCTTCTTCTGTGCAAACAGCTGGTCCAGCTTCTGTTCGAAGTCGTGGTAGTTGAGGAAATCGTACAGTTCCATTCGGGTTTGCATCAGGTCTACCACGTCTTTCTGGTCGCCTTTTTCCAGGATGTTCTGGTACACGGCCAGGGCGGCTTTGTTCATGGCGCGGAAGGCGCTCAGGGGGTACAGAACCATCGCGGCGCCGGCGTCGGCCAGTTCGGAGCGGTTGTACAGCGGGGTGGCACCGAATTCGGTGATGTTGGCCAGGATCGGGGCGTCGATGGCTTCGGCGAAAGCTTTGTAGTCGCTCAGTTCGTGAACAGCTTCGGCGAAGATGCCGTCGGCACCAGCTTCGATGCAGGCTTTGGCGCGGTCGATGGCGGCTTCCAGGCCTTCTTTCTGGAAGGCGTCGGTGCGGGCCATGATGAAGAAGTCTTTGTCCTGGCGGGCATCGGCAGCAGCCTTGATGCGGTCGACCATCTCTTCTTTGGACACAATCTCTTTGTTCGGACGGTGACCACAGCGCTTCTGGGCCACCTGGTCTTCAATATGCACAGCCGCAGCGCCGGCACGTTCCATTTCGCGAATGGTGCGGCCGATGTTGAACGCGCCACCCCAGCCGGTGTCGATATCAACCAGCAGCGGCACTTCTGTGGCGGCAGTGATGCGGCGCACGTCTTCCACAACGTCGTTCATGGTGGTCATGCCCAGATCCGGCAGGCCATAGGAGGCGTTGGCGACGCCACCACCCGACAAATAGATGGCCTGGTGCCCTACCCGCTCCGCCATCATGGCGGTGTAGGCGTTGATGGTACCAACGATCTGCAGTGGTTGGTTTTCTTTCAGGGCCTTGCGGAAACGAGCGCCCGGGGAGAGTTGGTTAGCCATGGGACATTACCTCTTGGATCAGATTGTTAACACGCCTTGCTGAATCTTTTGTTCGATATTCTGGCGTGCGGCATTGATGTGTCTTTTCATAAGGAATTCGGCGAGTTCGCCATCGCGCTGGGCAATGGCTTCGACGATACGGCGGTGTTCACCCAGCGCCATGTGCGGGCGCCCGGCGGAGGTGCTCAACCGGTAACGGTACATGCGCACCATGTAATACAGATCGCCCAACAGCATCTGGGCCAGCTTGGTGTTGCGGCTGCCAGTGGCAATCCGGTGGTGGAAATCGTAGTCACCCTCAGCCTGGTAATAGGCCTGGCCCTGGGCTTCTTCAATCATTTTCTCGTGACTATCCAGTGTAGCTTTCAGGTCGCGGATTTCCTCATCGGTCATCCGTTCGGCAGCCTGGCGGGCAGCCAACCCTTCCATAACTTCACGAATTCGGTAAAGCTCCAGCAGCTCTTCAGCACTGACAGATACCACTTTCACACCAGCATGGGGCCGGCGCACCAGCAAACCACGGGACTCAAGGCGGCCAAGCGCCTCTCTCAGGGGACCACGGGTAAGATTAAAGCGGGAGCAGAGTTCGACTTCGCCAATCTTTTCACCGGGCGCAAGGTCGCCCATCACGATGGCGGTTTGCAGACAATCGAAAGCTTCATCTGCACGAGTATGTACTTGGGCCGGGGCTTGAACCATGTTTTGTTAACAATCCAATGAGTGATGTTGGTGAAATTACGCCCAACAAGCTGGATTGTCAACAAAATGAGACAAGCTTAAAGTCTTATTGTTTACAGGATGAGAGGAATCAGATCTGCAAGCTCATGGAAAGCCGTACATCCGGGTGGTCCGGAACGACAATGGCTTCGGTGGTTGTTCCAAGTACCCGGCCAACGCTGACATCAGCGCTGAACTTGCGGGCAGAAAGGCCGAGGGACAATTCCCCGGAGGTGACGTGGCCCGACTGGTCCTGCTGGAACGAGGCGTCGGGAACCCAGCCCCGCAACACCGACAGCCGGACGCTGGACAGCATTTGGGGGAAAAACGGTACGTTAAAGGTGGGGCTGCGGCTACCGAGGCGCAGCCAGCCACCCTCCGCAACACTCAGGGATTGGCCGCTATAGCCCGTCGAAAGCGCTGCGCCAGCAACCTGCAGGCGGTGAGATCCGGGAATGTCCGCAGAAGCAATTTGATATTGCCCTTCAAGATCCCATTGCCAGTCCAGCATTTCCCGGTCCAGAGACGCCGTAAACAACATTCGCCCGAACTGATCGTCCTGGGAATCCTGATAACCAACCGCCGTGCGTTCCGCCTCTGTCTCAATGCCAGTGACAGCCCTGAATCCACTAGAGAGACTGAAGCCGCCCACCAGGTCATGGCGCCCCAGGGCTTCAAAGCCCAGGGTAGATACCTCGTAGTGATTTCTGTGGTTCTCATCGCTCTGCCGGGTCCAGGAACGGGTTACAGAGTTATACCCTGCACGCCCCCGGATACTGTAACCGCTGACGGAGAACAGCGGCCGACTACCGGTTACGGCCACGTCGCGAATTCGGCCGGCCTTCTGATAGCGGGCCCCCTCAACCCTCGACACCTCATCATAGGCGGTATTGGTCAGCTCCATTCGCAGCTGGTTGCGCCCTACCGGCAAGCCATAGCCAAACCCAAGGACCTTGCGCTCGTTACTGACTCGATAAGTCTTGGAGTCCGCGTATCGAAGATCAGCCCGATGACTTTCACCGAACATATTCTTCAACCCAAGGTTCAGCGTGCCGTCAAGGCGATCTGAATCGTCGTTGGTACGTCCTGAGAACTCGAATTTCGAACGCAGCCAATGCTCGCGGGTGGCTTTCAAACGGTCCTGAGCAAACAGGGCTTCCTGGGTGCTGAGAGCATTCTGCTCGGAGAGTGAAAGCTCGCTGGCAACCCCCTGCACCGAAAATACAGCCAGTGCGCACGAAAACAGTGCAATGAAGCTCCGTTGAGGGCCGTGCCGTTTTGCGACCAGCGGATGTGCCATTCAGTACCCGTAGAAGTGTCAAGATCGTGTAAATGTGCCGAAGCATTGCCACTTTAAAATATGGAGAGCCAGTCAACCACCCTTGTCATCATAATTTTACAATTTTAATGTTACCTTAAATCAGTACTTTATTGAGCCAACTGAAACTATTTTCGAGATATTTCAATCGCTCAGCGGAAGCAGGAAACAGGTCACAGAATTACCAACACTCAACATTCAGAAATGAAATCCTCCAACTCGCGAAACAACTTGGTTACACTTGGCACACTTTGTGGGACGGCTCCCAGCATGCAAGATTCAAACTAAGGATGAACACCATGATCAAAAAGTGCCTTTTCCCGGTAGCCGGCTACGGCACCCGCTTTCTCCCTGCCACCAAGGCCATGCCGAAAGAGATCCTGCCGATCGTTAACAAGCCGCTGGTTCAGTACGGCGTAGAGGAAGCTGCCGAAGCCGGAATCCACGAGTTCGGTTTCGTAACCGGCCGTGGCAAGCGTGCCATCGAGGATCACTTCGACATCAGCTACGAGTTGGAACACCAGATTGCCGGAACCGGAAAAGAAGGCCTGCTAACCTCCATTCGCGACCTGATCACCAACAACACCTTTGCTTTCACCCGTCAGAACGAGATGAAAGGCTTGGGGCATGCCATTCTGACTGGCCGCAACCTGGTGGGTGACAACCCGTTCGCGGTGGTGCTGGCTGATGACTTCTGTGTGGGGCCGGAAGGCGAGGACGGTGTTCTGGCGCAGATGGTGAAACTGTACAACCAGTTCCGCTGCTCCATCGTGGCCATCGAAGAAGTGCCGCAGGATGAAACCCACAAATACGGTGTGATTGCCGGCGAGTCCATGAAAGACGGCCTGTACCGAATTACCGACATGGTGGAAAAGCCGGCTCCGGAGGACGCACCCAGCAACCTCGCCATCATTGGCCGGTACATCCTGACACCGGATATCTTTGATATTATCGAACGCACCCCTCCGGGCAAGAACGGCGAGGTCCAGATTACCGATGCACTGCTGGAGCAGGCGAAGAACGGTTGCGTGCTGGCGTACCAGTTCAAGGGCCAGCGTTTTGACTGCGGCAGCATCGACGGCTTTGTCGAAGCCACCAACTACGTTTACGAGAATATCTACAAAAAGGGCAAGTAAGCCCGCCTGCCGGGGCGGTTAACGCCCCAGAAGCTGAAGCACCATGCGCCGGTTTTCCGCGGTTGCCTTGCGGAACCGGCGCAGCAGTTCCAACTCTTCCTCTGATAGCTGCAATCGGTTCAGCTCCCGCTCCAGCTCTTTCAACGCTACAGACAAATCATCGCTGTTGCTGAACGCCAGCCCCGGCAGCTCCAGCTGACCGCTGTCACCGCCATCATCCATATCCAGCAGTTGATCCAACGGTGTTTCGGTTTTCAGGCACACATCCAGCAGTTCGCTGACGCCCGGATAGCTCCGCTGCTTGGGATCTGTGGCCTCCCAGCTGCCTACCCGGGCCTCGTCCACACCGCACATATTGGCCACATCCGCCAAAGACAGCTGCCCGGTCTGCCGGAGTTGCCGCAAGCGGCGATGAAAGGACTGCAGGTACCGCATAGCTCAGTGTTCCTGAAAAATTGGCTGGAAAAGTGAATCAATCCGGAAATGTATCGTACATATAGCTTTGCACACAATCTGCCTATACTGAAACCACAAAACCAACAAACGGGAAAGCCATGGCCACCCTGGATACAGACACTGCCTGGAAGCTCATACTGAATGCCAGCAACCGCAGCAATGTCACCCTTCCACTGCCGGGAACTAGCCAACCAGCGTTGCGGATTAACGGCAAAAGCTGGGAGTTGGTGCATCAGGCAACCGAAGATGCCAGGAATCTGATATCGCTGTTCCTGCCGCTGTGCCAGCCCATCAAGCGCCCGGCGGGTAACCATGTGATTGGTCAGCTTGGTCAGAGCCTGGACGGCCGTATTGCCACAGTGACCGGCTGCTCCCGGTTTATCAACGGCGACGATGGCATTACCCACCTGCACCGCATTCGCGCCCTGTGCGATGCGGTGGTGGTCGGTGCTGGCACCGCTGCCACTGACAACCCAAGGCTGACGGTTCGCCGTGCCAACGGACCCAACCCGGTACGGGTGGTGATTGATCGCCATAACCGGGTGCCCCGCAGCCACCACCTGTTTACCGACAACGCAGCACCCACTCTGCACCTGATTGCCGGGGAATATGACTCAACCCGGAAACCCGCCAGCATTGGCCAGGTAACGACCATTCCCTGCCTCGGTGCCGAAGACGATCCCACGCCCGTGCCACCCGAGCGTATTCTTCAAGTGTTACAGGACCACGGGCTGCGTAAAATTTTTATTGAAGGCGGCGGAGTCACCGTTTCGTCCTTCCTGAAAGCCGGCCTGTTGGATAGATTGCACGTGATGGTGGCTCCGATGATCATCGGCAGTGGCCGGCCGGCATTCTCGCTGCCGGAAATCGACCAACTGGATGATGCCCTGCGCCCGCGGGCCCAGCTGGTCAACCTTGGCAGTGACATGCTGTTTGACCTGGCATTCGAGAGGCGCTGGAATTGATCAGGCGCGTTTGAGAAGCACCAGCGCCCCCGGCCAGCTGGCGAGGAATATCAATGCACCGTAGCCAATACTGATCGCCACCCCCTGCTCTGCCGGTAGCCCAACCGCCGGCCAGAGCAGAGCTGCTGCACCTTCACGGACACCCCAGCCAGACACCGTTATTGGGACCACCATCGCAAGAAGCAATAGCAGACACAGGGCGGCGGTCAGAAACAGGCTGCTGGCATCGGCCGCTAATCCCATTCCAAATGCCAACAACACAAACACCGTTAAATACGTGCCCAGAACGGCAAGGGAAGTAAACAACTGCACCGAACCATTGCGCCAGCCTGCAAATGCCCTCTTGAGATCGGCACCCAGGCGCCCAAGGTACCGCCGCAGTGAGGCAAGCCGACCACTGACCCACAGCAGCCAGATTCCAATGCCCACCAGCAGAGGAGGCAACAGCCAGTATGCCGGGTTCAGGGATATACTGATGGGCAGCGGTTGACTGCTAAAAGCACCCACGCTCCAAAGCACAACGACGGCGAGCAAGACCACCGGAAACAACACCAATTGCCCGGACAGCCGTTCAAGGACAACCGCATGAACCGCCGAAAGCTGCCCCGAACGCTCAACGGTGCCCTGCCCGTGGGCCCGGCTGTGTCGCCAGGCCCGGTTCACATCGCCCATAACACCACCCGGCAGCACCTGATTCAGAAAGGTGGCCAGGTAATATTCCCGAACGGCAAAGTTCATCGGTACAGAAACACCCAGCCTGCCGGCGGTGTAACGCCAACGCCAGGCGGACAACACCACCTGCAGGACAGAAACCGCCAGGGCCAGGGCGATCAGTGAGGGCGATATGGATCGGAGCCTGGCTATCAGACCGGACAGGTCCACAAACCGTAACACCAGCACCAGGATAATAAGGGTCGCAGCCCACCGAAGCAGCAGCTTTGGCCATGGCCGCTGGCGCATCATGCCGGCAAACCTGAGTCGGGTAACCCAAGTAGGTCCAGGTGATCAACCACCACCCGCAGTTCGTGACGGGCCAATTGATCCTGCCTGTCTGCCAGCCAGGTTCTGATCTCAGCCTGCGCAGCCGGGTTCTGCTGGCAGGCGGCATCTGCCCAACCCGTCATTAGCATGGTGATCAACTCAGCACTCGTGCCGCCCTGGCCCGGGCTGAGATGCCATTGGCTCTGCTCCACCGTGACGGTATAGCCTGCCTCACGCAGCAGTCTCTCCAAAACCCCGGTTGCCTCGGGACCCAATGCCGCCCCGCTGCCTTTATCGCCATGCTGGTGCTGATTCACCAGCTCCTGTACCAGGGCGTCGGAGGCATGGGAAGGCGCCAGTTCAAAGTGCCCGCTGTAGCTAATCACCACCAGAACACCCGCTCGCCTTCGCACCACGGCACTGGAAAAGGCACGAAGCCAGTGTTCTGAGACCAGGTCAATCAGGGCCGAAGCCGTGACCAGGGTGGCATCGTCTGGCAATAGCTCATCCAGGTTGTGCGGGGTCAGCTCCCGCATCATGGGAGCCGCCGGGGCGTCCAGTGCCCCAACCCGGTGGCAGGCCAGCCCCAGCAGATGCTGATCCGGTTCAATCAATGTCCACCGCTGGGGCACCGGCAAACGGGGAATCAGATAACCGGGGTTAGAGCCCCGCCCACTGCCTATATCCACCAGATGCAACGGATCACCGGCCGGTTTTCCGGCGGCTTTTGTGTTGTATTCAACGGTTAGCCAGTTTGCCAGCGTATCCGTCAAGGCCCGGCTTCTGGCGGTATGATCCGCTTGCTCCCGGGCTTCCAGCCACTGGCCAGAGAATCTTGCAGGATCACCCTCTTCGCTAAAGCCCAGACTACCGAGGAATTCCCTTGTGGTATCTGACCACTGGCGAATATCTGACCGATGGGCCCGCGCACGTCGCGCCAGCTCCGAGAAATCTGCGGTATTCGTCAGGAGAGAGCGAAGCTCTGACGCCAGGACCTTCACATTGCCAGCCGGAAAATTCCGGGCTCCGGGTTTGCTGGTGGTCAACGCCAGCGCGCCGCCGTCGGAAGACAGCACCGGCAAGCCCGCGGCCAGGGCTTCATCGATGACCATGCCATAGCCTTCGTAGAGTGACGGAAACACGAACAGATCCGCTCGGTGGTAGGCCTCCTCCAGCGCGGGCTCCGATAGCTCTCCCAGAAGCTGAATACGATCAGCCAGTCCGTGCCGGGCGATGGTACTTCGAACGGCCCGCGCATAGTCCGGATCACGATCCTCCGCCCCCACCAGAGTGCATTGCCACGGCAGTTCCTGCAGGGTGGCGAGGGCATCGACCAGTTGGTGCTGCGCCTTCCGGGCGGATAGATGCCCCACGCACAAGAGCCTCATGGGCTTGTCCAAATGGTTGCGCTCAATCTGGAAGAACAGGGCGTCCACGGCCGGCTGCGCCGTCGTAACCTTCCAGGACGGCACACCATAATCCTGTTGCACGCGGCGGGCAGTGTACTCACTGGTCGTAACCACCCTGCCGACCTGGGCCAGGGATTGCCTTTCAGCTTCCCGAAACCAGGCCTGTTGCTCCTGGGATAGCCCGGTCTCATCCGCCAGCGGATGGTGTACCAGCGCCACAAGCCGCAAGCGTGTGCCGTGGCGCTCCAGCACGTCTGGCATGGCCCCCATGGCAAGCCCGTCAAGCACCACTAACGTGTTGTCCGGCAAAGACGTCAGGAACTCTTGCATGGCATTGGTAGCAGTTTGATCCGGTCTCGGAAAGCACCCAGCGAGCCCCTGAACCCGCGCGCTTACCCCCGCCTGGCGCGATGCCGCCACCAGGCGCTGCACATATCGGTACCCACCGGTGTTCTGGTCAGGATCACCGGGAACCACAAACCATAGATCAGATGCCGGCATGGTAACTGGCCCAGGCCAGGTGCGACTCGCCCAAAGTCACTTTAAGGCCGGCAACCTGCCGGCCCTCTTCACCAAGGCGGCCAGCATGAATGGCGGCAGCCATGCGATTGAACACAACTTGCGCCATGAATTCCGTGGTGGTGTTCCGGCCTTCGAATTCCTGCAAGTCGTCCAGGTTCTTCATGTTGAATTCCGAAAGCACCTCTTTCAGCAGGTCAGACGCCTGGCCAATATCCACAATCAAATCGTTATCGTCCAGCACGTGTCGCTCGAAGGTCACGTCTACCACGTAGGTGGCGCCATGAAGCCCTTGGGCCGGACCAAAGATTTCTCCTTTAAAGCTGTGAGCAATCATCATGTGATCGCGAACGGTCAAACTGAACATAGTGTTTCCTCAGGAATAGGTAATTCGATGGCAGAGCGCATCCCCTGCTGGTGACAATATGGTGCTGGCAACCGCAGGAAGGTCGTCAAACCGGGACTCGCCGCTGATCAGGTTGTCCAGCTCAGGCGCTCTGAGCAACTGCAGTGCAAGCTCAAGCCGCCGTGCATAACTCCAACGGGGCTGCCTGTGCGGCGGAATCTGCCCTACCTGGCTGGATTTAAGTTCAAGGCGGTTAGGATGAAAGGCATGGCCAAGGGGAACCGTGACCGGTTCGTTGCCATACCAGCTAAGCTCCACAATGCGAGCTTCTGGCCCGGCCATGGACAGGGCTGATGACAACCCCTCGCTCCGGCCGGAAGCATGAATCACCAGATCGCAATCACGGGCCGAAGCCTCGGTTGTGAACGGAAGCCCCAAAGCCTTGGCAATGTCAGCCCTGGACTCATTGGTATCGACAGCCAGTAGCTGGGAGCCGGGGATCTGTTTGACCAGCCAGGCCACCAGAAGCCCGACCACCCCCAGCCCAACCACGGCAACCCGGTCGCCTACAGCGGGCTCGGCATCCCAGAGCCCGTTAATGGCGGTTTCCATATTGGCAGCAAGAATGGCGCGTCCCGGCGGCAGATCGTCCGGCAGTGCGGTGACGGCACTGGCCGGCACGCGGTAGTGCCTCTGGTGGGGGTACAGGCAAAAGACCCGCTTACCCATGAGGTGCTCTGGCCCGTCCTGCACTTCGCCAACATTGGCATAGCCATATTTGACCGGAAACGGAAACTGGCCCTCCTGAAAGGGTGCGCGCATTCGAAGGTATTCGTCCTGTGGAACCCGATTGTTGAATACCAGTGATTCCGTGCCCCGGCTGATCCCGGAATACAGCGTGCACACGGTAACGATCTCTGCCCCGGCACTCTCAGGCCATTCCAGAGTCGCCGGCCGAAGTTCCCCCTGGCCCGGGCCAGTCACCCAGAACGCCTGATTCCCTGATGACGTCATAAACAGTCCATTCTCTTGTTATCTCCGTAAGCAAAAGCATCTACCCCAAACTATAGTCATAGAACGGGGCCTAACACATGTACCAGTCAGGCTATACGGAAACGCTCGGATATGGATTCGATTCGCCCGGCAACATTTCAGATTCCTGCCACTGTGAGGGAGCTTGGTTGGGCTGCCCTACTGCTGTTTTTGGTGTTGCTGTCCGTGCACGAATGGTTCAGCCCGCCCGGCTGGTTCGGTCTGCTGGCGATTCTGATCTTCGCCACCCAGGGCGCCTTGATACTTACGCGTTGGCCAGCCCGACAAAACTTTGGCTGGGCCAACCGCACTACCCTGCTTCGATCCATCCTGGTCGTTTCCCTGGTGGCCTGGGCGCCGTTTCTGTCCGCTGCCGATTCTTCCGCGTTGTGGATTTACGCCGTGGCCTGCCTCATTGCGCTGATCCTTGATGGCGTGGATGGCAAGGTGGCCCGGGCCACCAACAGCAACAGTGAATTCGGCGCCCGCTTCGACATGGAGTTGGATGCGCTGTTTATCCTCGGCTTATGCGTTGCCACGATGGCTGTCGGCAAAGCCGGGCCATGGGTATTGATGCTTGCCCTGATGCGCTATGGCTTTCTGGCCGCCAGCCATTTCCTGACGTGGCTCAACCAACCACTGCCGGACAGTTTCCGGCGCAAAACAGTATGCGTATGGCAGATTGTTACGCTGATGATCGCCATACTTCCTCTTACCCCCACCGGGTTTGCCGGCACCACACTGGCCATGGCACTGGCCCTTCTGGGTTGGTCGTTTGCGCTGGATGTTCGCTGGCTCTACCAAAGGAGACACTATCATGAAAACTAAATTCGCCACCGCAACCCTGGCAGCCACCCTGCTCTCCACCGCGCCGCTGGTGCAGGCAGAACCAACCAGGTTCCAGGTGGACGATGAGCACTTCTCCATGGTCTTTGAAGTGATGCACATCGGCTACGCGCCGGTCATGGGTATGTTCCGCGAGGTAAAAGGCGAATTCGTCTATGACGAAGAGGCCGGCGAGCTGTCATCTGGAGAATTGGTCTTCAAGGCGACGAGCGTATTCAGCAATCACGGTAAACGGGATGATCACCTGCGTAACAAGGATTTCCTCGACACCAGAAGGCACAAGGACATCACCTTTACCGTGACCGGCTTTGAACGCACGGGCGATAACACAGGCATCGTCACCGGCGACCTCACGCTTCTGGGCAAGACCAACCCGGTGGATGTGGATGTCACCCTTAACAAGGCTGACGTATATCCCTTCGGGCATGAAGAATACACACTCGGGCTCAGTGCATCGACCGTGATCAAGCGTAGCGATTGGGGTATGACTTATGGCATCGACGAAGGCATGGTCGGCGACGAGGTAGTACTGCGTTTTGCCTTTGAGGCGATCAAGGACTAATGCCATTGTGAGGTCTATCACACTTTAGAGTGAAAGTGGCGCATTGTCGGACAAGTTTTATGCCGGTTACGACAAAACTGGCTATGGTTACTCTTTAACCAAAAGCAATGAAATAACAATAAGAAGGTGATTCTACATGCCTTACAAGGCACTGATGGCCACCGCCGTAGTGGTGGCCAGTGTTTCAGGTACTGCCTGGCTGTTATCAGCAGACAACGACGGTAAGTTCAGTTGGCTGCCTTTCGGCAGCCACCAGGATCATCAGGAAGCAAACGCCATGGCGAGAGATCACACGCCAGAGGCTAATGAGGCAAACGCTTCGAACGCTCCTGCGCCCTCTGACAACGCCCTGGGGTTCATGCTCGCCAGCGTTGCAGACGACTACCTGCGAAGCGCCCGCTACCCGGATTACTCGGTACCATTGACCACCGCCCAGGCTGAAGCCTACCAGGGCAACCGGTACCACCCGGTGGAGTTGCCACTGGAAGACGGCGGCAGCTTCATTGTGACACTCGACAAATTCCGCTTTACCCAGGGCGAGCCCATTCTTGTGGTGGCGTCCCTGAGTGGCCGACAGGTGTTTGGGGATACCCTCTCGGCAACTCTTGAGTCGGCCACCAAGAGGGACAAGGCCGATTCAGCAGACCTGCCGGCCACGGAAGACAGCGGCTACTACCAGGGAACCATCAGTTCCGATCATGAGCCAGGCGAATACCGGCTGATTGTGGAGGCCAGGGTTGATGGAAGGCCAGTCCGGCATGTGTCGTCTCTCTCCATTGAACCTGATCTCGGCGACTTCGGTGGTATCGACTCACCCTATGTGTCCGGCAATGACCTGGTAATCCCGGTCCGTTTCGATCCGGACCATGCCGGCTACTATGCGCTGTCCGCCCAGCTATACAACGGCCAGCGCGCGCTGGCCCAACTCAGTACTGAAGAATCCCTGAGCGGTGGCAGCGGTACGCTTGTGCTCAAGGCCCATGGCAGCGTGTTGGCTAACCAGGACATTGAGGGCCAGCTGCAACTCCGAAACCTGCAGTTACGCCAGATGCCGGACCGCCCTGGTGATCGCACCCATTACGCCTTCGGCCCGGACGAAGGCTATGAATTCTCACCGCCGGATCTTGGCAACCTGCGTGACGAACCGGCGGTGAACACAGAATCAGAGCAACGGGCAGCTTTGCTACGGCAGCTGGCCGACAAGTTCTGATAAACAACAATAAAACCGGAAAACGGAGCAAGCAATGATCAACAAAAACAAAAGATGCCTGAGTAAAACTGCATTATCGATAGCGTTGGCAGGCGGATTGTTCGCCACAACGGCGCAGGCCCAACTGGCGGGCCACAATGTGATCCTGGTGCACGGTTTCATGATGGAGAACCTGTCCCAGGCCCCCGCCAACATGCAAGAGGTGAAACAGGCCGGAGAAGACTACTGGCGGGATTACTGGCTGAACCGCGCCGAAGCGCGCATCGACTGGGCCAGCAACGGCCGGGTGGAAGGCGAGATCGCGCAGCAAGCCTACCAGCAGGTTCGACAAATCAGCCAGCAGGGTCTTTGCAATAATTACTGTATTGTCGTGACCCATTCCACCGGTGATCTGGTTACCCGTCACCTTCTGGAAAACCAGGCTCGCTGGCTTCAATCCGAGGGATTGCAACCGCTGAAAATCCTCGCGGTCATGGATCTTGCGGGGGCTGGCGGCGGCACTGAGCTGGCCGACCTGGCGGTCAGTATCGCCTATAACGACAGCTGGTATAACTGGCCGGTAAAACAGGCGGTGCGTGCGTTCACCGGGATTGATCCCCAGCCCGATAACCTGGGCGTAGTCAATGATCTGCAAACCAACACCGCCCGCAACCTGTCGGTAGGCCCCACAGCCATTCCCCGGCTGCGCTTTGTAGGCGGCGGCTCGTCCTACGGTGGCATTACCAAGCCCTTCATTGCCGGCACCGATGACGGCGTGGTACCTACCCATTCCGCCTGCGGCGCCACCACCGCCAGCGGCATAGACTCGTGCTCCAACAGTATCAGTCTGGCGGGCAAGGTAAGCGGGCAAAATGGTCCTTCTGGCCTTTATTACAATCACTACCCGATTCTGATGAGCGAAGGCGCCAACCACAGTGCCGTGAAGGACACCCAGACCGGCAACATCTCCGTGCCGGTGGTGAACAACACTGTGCTCAATGGTCTACAGATCGACTTTGCCAGCCGCACTTACAACCAGCGGGCCTGGTGGCAGCTTTGGGGCTCTGGTGACCAGTACGTTGAGGTCCCCAACTCCAACCAGACCAGCATGTCCAACCTGCTGTATACCACGCTCAACAACTGACACCACGGTTGTTGGCAGGGCTCAGGGATGAGCCACCTTCCTCCCCCCCTCGGTTTTCGCTGCTTTCTTTTTTAATTCGCAAACTATAGATTTATCCCTCCTTGCATTTCACTCTGCCTGACCGGAGCCAGTTACTTGATGTCTGACGCTCACAAATCCGACCTTTTGCTGGTCGTCGTTACCCTTCTGGCTGCGATCAGCTGGATGTTCTCTAAAAAAGCGGTACTGATGATGCCACCGTTAATGTTTATGGCGGCCCGGTTTCTGATTGCAGGTGGGGTATTGGCGGTGATTGCACTGCCGGCCCTGCGCCGGTTGGATGCCGACCAGGTAAAACGGAGCATGGGCGTAGGCCTGGTATTCGGCATCGCCATGAGCTGCTGGATACTGGGCCTGTTCCACGGCGACAGTATGGGTGAAGGCGCGTTTCTCACCAGTCTTGGGGTTGTGATTGTGCCAATCATTGCCCGCGTGGTATTTGGTGAATCCCAGCCTCTGAGTACCTGGCTTGCCATACCGATTGCGGTAGCGGGCCTGGCCCTGCTGTCCCTTGAAAACGGCTTCAGGCCAGATCCGGGGCAGCTCTACTTCGTTGTGGCCGCGTTTATCTTTGCGCTTTACTTCACGCTCAACACCCGGGCCGCCAATCAGCGAACGGTCACCAATAAACGAGGCGAAACAATCGAGAAACGCAAGGTGCCGGCGCTGCCCCTGACCGCCCTGGCCCTTCTGACAGTGGGCCTGGTTACCCTCGTGGAGTCTGCTATCAGCGAGCCCTGGGCACCAACCCTCAACAACCCACCGCCCATTCTGATGGTTTGGGTTCTGGCCAGTGCCGTTGTCGGTACTGCCGGGCGCTTTCTTCTGCAGACTTATGCACAGAGCCTTTCGGTACACAGTCACGGCGTGGTGATTCTGGTGCTGGAACCGGTGTGGGTGGCCCTGTTTGCCGCAGCCTGGTTTGGCGAGACCATGTCAGCGCTTCAACTGGCAGGCTGCGGACTGATTTTCATGGCACTGCTGGTAAACCGTTGGAGCGCTCTGAGCCGCGTCATCAAAGGCTTTCTGAAACCGGCAAAAACTGCCTGAAAGAGGTTGACCAAGGGGAACGAAATCCGTATATTTCCACCCCGTTGCAGGACACAGGACCATAGCTCAGTTGGTTAGAGCGCTACCTTGACATGGTAGAGGTCCCCAGTTCGAATCTGGGTGGTCCTACCAATTCTGCAAAGAAAGTCAGTTACTTACGCGCAACGTGAGAACTGGCTTTTTTTATGCCTGCGCGAACCATTGCTGTTTACCAGTCATCCTTTTCCTGTTTTTCCTTCTCTTCCAGCTCCGCTTGCCGTTTACGGATCTTTTCCAGCTTGTGTTCCGGAATTTTCCTGTTACTGCTGTCTCTTAACAGCAGAAGACTGCCAATAACCAAGCCAAAGGCGAGCAGGATAAATATCCATCCTATTGCGGGCATCGTGTTCTCCTTATGCTGGATTTGTTTCCTGGGCAGCCAACCACGCTGCCCCGCGCACGCCACTGGAATCGCCGTGTATCGCTGGCCGGACCTGAGTGGAGCATTCGCCACCGAAAACATACTGCGGCAGCCGCTCCGGTAACGCTTGGTAGAGTTCCCGCACATTACTCATGCCACCGCCCAACACAATTATGTCTGGGTCCAGAAGATTGATAACCGCTGCCAGGCCCTTGGCCAGATGCTCAATATAGAGGTCCAACGTCAAACGGCACTCGCGATCTCCGTTCCGTGCGCCGGCAACTATTTCCTGTGCCGAAGCCCCACCGCCCCATGATAGCCGATGGGTCAGGCTGAAGCCGGTACCAGACAGAAAGGTTTCGTTGCAGCCACGTCGGCCACAAAAGCAAGGGCGATCATCCAGCTCTCCCTGCGGTGTCCAGGGCAACGGGTTATGCCCCCACTCACCGGCCACACCATTGGGCCCCGTCAACAGCCGTCGATCAACACTGATACCAGCACCACAACCGGTTCCCAAAATGGCCGCGAAAACCACTCCCGCATTCTGCCCTGCACCATCAGTGGCTTCCGATAATGCCAGACAGTTGGCATCGTTGGTCAGGGCAACCGGTCGGCCGATTAGCTGGCGAAGGTCATCCGCCATGGGCTTACCATTGAGCCAGGTGGAATTGGCGTTTTTGATGCGCCCGGTCACGCCAGATACCGTTCCTGGAATACCAATGCCCACCGGTAAGCCGCGTTGGCTGGCATGTTGTTCGGCTCGTTCGATCAGTGATTTGATGGTGGCCAGGGTGGCCTGGTAGTCGCCGGCAGGGGTTGGCACCCGATGCCGAAAGTGTTCCTGGTGGTTCTCGTCCAGCAGGATCACTTCCGTTTTGGTGCCTCCCAGATCAATACCGGTTAACCAGCGTTTGGACATTCGTAAAGATCGCCTTTGGTATCGGTTTGCTGCATAAACTGACTGCGCTTTTGGCTATAATCCCAGACTTTACCAATCCTAACCAGAGCGACCATCCCCGGCCATGAGACGTACCCTGGACCTGACCGTTTCGGAATCACAACTTGCCGTCGATGCGCTAGCCGAGGCGTCAGGGCTCCCCAAGCAGCGAATCAAGGATGCCATGGCCAAAGGTGCCTGCTGGTGGGCCCAGAAGGGCAAGCAGGTTCGGTTGCGAAAAGCCAAACGGGAGTTAAAGCCAGGCACCCGGATTCAACTGTTCTACGATGACCAGGTGCTGGGCCTCAAGCCGGAACAACCTGATCTGCTAGAAGACCTGGGCCGCTACAGCCTCTGGTACAAACCTCACGGTTTGTTAGCCCAGGGCTCGCAATGGGGAGACCACTGCAGCCTGCTTCGGCTGGCAGAGGTTGCCTTGAGCAGGCCCTGTTATCTGGTACACCGGCTGGACGCCGATGCTGCCGGGCTGATGCTGGTAGCCCACGACAGCAAAGCAGCTGGCGCCCTGTCGAAACTGTTTTCCGGCCGCACCGTCACCAAGACCTACCGAGCGACAGTGACCGGCCAACTGAATGCGGATGACCTGATCATCGACGCACCACTGGACGGCAAGGAATCCGTAAGCCGGGTCACCACGCTGGCCATTCATCCGGAGGAGAACACCACCGACGTTCAGGTGCTTATCGAAACCGGGCGCAAGCATCAGATTCGCCGGCATCTTGCAGGTATTGGCCACGCCATCGTCGGTGACAGGCTTTACGGCAGCGCCCACCCCTCCGGGCTTTGCCTGAAGGCCGTTCAGCTTCAGTTTGTTTGCCCACTGACCGGGAAAGCAAGAAACTTCAGCGCCCCTTCGCGGAAAACTGACTAACGCTGTTGGTTACAGCCCCCGCAAAACAATGTCAGCTTTCTATACATATCAGATGCGTCATATCTGGGCTTTTCAGCCAGAACCTGAAGAATATCCCGACATCACAGCGCGTTAGGCTTGCGTTAAGTCTTGTGGCACATGCTATGCAAGGTTTTCTGATGCCTGCATAGGTGTACCCGTCGGGGGTCAGCCGATAGAGCAGTACGGTATGGATGCCCGTCCACAATACTCAATCTGGATGAGGTGACAACGATGAAACTCAAACGATTTCTTTCAGGTTTAATACTATCAGCAGCGGCCGCTATCGCCCCGGCTCATGCCGCTCCGATACTCAGTGATATAGTGTTTGTAGTCGATGAGTCGGGTTCAATGGGAACCGTACAGAGTAACCTTCGGGATAACATCGGGCTGTTTGCCAGCATCCTGACTGGCACGGGCCAGGTAGATGCCCGTTATGGTTTAGTCGGTTACGGAGATAGGTCGATAGTTCCCCGCATGGTCACCGATCTGACCGACCCAACCAGCTTTGCTGCGGCAGCCCAAGGGCTACAAATCAATGGAGGCATTGAGCCTGGCTACACCGCCACGGCGTTTGCACTCAACGCGTTGGACAACCAGACCGACCTGTTTTCGTTCCGAAGCAATGCAGTTAAGAACATCATCATTCTGACGGATGAGCCCTCCAATGGCGATACCGCCGCAAGGGGCAGCGTTGGCGGCGAAGCCGTCTCGGAGTCCCTGCTCGACGGGCTCCTTACTGACAACAACGCTCTTTACAACGGCGTTTTGCGGCGTACCAGTACCATCGCTTCCTATTCTGATCTTATTACTGGCCATGGAGGACAGGTTTTCGATCTCAACTTGTTTAACACCAGCGATCAGACCATCGTGCAGCAGTTCGTCACGGACTTCGCCAACGCCAAGCTCCAGGAAACCCTGGATTTCTGCCAACTTAATCCGACAAATCCGGCTTGCCAGCCCTCTGCCTCAGTACCGGAGCCATCTTCCCTGGCACTGATTGGCCTGGGACTGTTGGGAATCTTTACACGTTATCGCAGGCGCCCCGTGGCGTCAGTGGCGGTGTGAGTGTCTGAATAGTCAGGGTACCAACAAAAAAAGCCAGCGTATTGCGCTGGCTTTTTTTGTACTGACGCTAACCCGGCTTTTACACCTTGTAGAAATCCCGATACCAGTCCACAAAGTTGGCGATACCCTCTTCCACCGTGGTGTCCGGTTTGTAGCCTACGTCTGTGATCAAATCGTCAACATTAGCATAGGTTGCCGGCACGTCTCCCGGTTGCAGTGGCAGCAGGTTCTTTTCCGCTTTCTTGCCCACACGCTCTTCAATGATTTCAATGAAGCGGGACAGCTCTACCGGGTTGTTACTGCCGATGTTGTAGATGCGGTAAGGGCCTTTGCCGGTGCCAGGGTCCGGCTTCTCGCCAGACCAGTCCGGGTTGGGTTCTGCCACATGGTCCAGGGTGCGGATAACGCCTTCAACGATATCATCAATATAGGTGAAATCGCGGCGGTGATGGCCATGGTTGAACACATCAATGGGCTCACCGGCCAGGATCTTTTTGGTGAAGATAAACAGCGCCATGTCTGGCCGGCCCCATGGGCCGTATACGGTGAAGAACCGCAGGCCAGTGGTGGGCAGGTTGTACAGGTGGCTGTAGGTGTGGGCCATCAGCTCGTTGGCTTTCTTCGACGCTGCGTACAGGCTGAGCGGGTGGTCAACGTTGTCATGCACTGAGAACGGCATGGTTTCGTTGGCGCCGTATACTGAACTGCTGGAGGCATACACCAGGTGTTTTACATCGTTGTGGCGACAGCCTTCCAGGATATTCATGAAGCCAACCAGGTTGGCGTCCACGTAGGCGTGGGGATTCTCAAGGGAGTAACGGACGCCGGCCTGGGCCGCCAGGTGCACTACCCTCTCGGGCTTGTGCTCTCGGAACAGAGCTTCCATGGCGGCACGGTCGGCCACATCCTGGCGAACTTCCGTGAAACCGGGCTTGTTCACCAGCCGGGCCAGGCGCGCCTCTTTGAGGCTGACATCATAGTAGTCGTTGACGTTGTCTACACCAATGACTTCGTCACCACGATCCAGCAAGCGATGCGCCAGGTGTGAGCCAATGAAACCGGCAGTGCCGGTAACCAGGATTTTCAAGAGTCCATCTCCCTGATCGGTTGGTTATTACTCAGAATCTCAGACCGGCACTGACAAAGGGGCCGCTGAGTTCGATATCCAGGTTGTCGTCGCCATCGTCATAATCGAGAGAAATCTGGCGATAGCCTGCCCGCAACTGCAGCAGCGACATTTCATACTGGCCATACACGTTGAAGTCATAGACCGAGTCGCCATCGTAGGTAATGGCGTTGGCGTCACCACCTACAGAAACGCCGGTGAATGGCAGGTCAAAACGGGCGGCTACGTATACCAAGGGTAACACGGCGTCGGCCTTGGTTTCAGAGAACTGGCTAGTGTCGCTCCTGTTCTGAACAAGTAACTCGCCAGAGAAATCCCGAACGGTCAGGCCAAGATCCAGATTCACCCAGTTATCCAGGATTTCGTAGTACAGGGTGACGTCCAGCTGTTCCAGTTCAAGTTCTGATCGAATATCACCGGAAACGCCATCATAATCCGTGGCCAGCTGGCCATTACCGCTCTGCTTCGTGCGGGTATAAGCCAGACGTACATTTGGCAGCACCGGAACCGGGTGTTCGAAATACGCGGTGAGATTGGCATTGGAATCGCTGCTGAGGTTGAGGTCCCGCTCCAGATCTACCCGGTCGTTGCCCTTGGACGCCTCGCCGGAATAGTCGGCATCCCAGTAGCCAACCGTGGCGCCTACGCCCAGAATATCCGCGGAGACCACTGGAGCGGCAGCCAGCATGCTCGCGCCCATTACCATCATCAATTTACGCATATCACACCCGTTGTTGTCGGTTTTTATATTCAGTCGAACTGGATACCCAGACGACGCCCTACTTCTTCGTAGGTTTCGATCACTTCACCCAAGCCCTGGCGGAAGCGATCTTTGTCCATCTTTTTACGGGTTTCCTTATCCCAGATTCGGCAGCCATCCGGGCTGAATTCATCGCCCAGAACAATCTGGCCTTCGCTGCGACCAAACTCCAGCTTGTAGTCCACCAGCAACATGCCGGCGTCATCAAACAGGGCTTTGAGTACGTCATTCACCTTGTAGGTGAGCTCTTTCATGCGCGCCAGTTCCTCAGCGCTGGCCCAACCAAAGCTGACCGCCAGTGACTCGTTCACCATGGGGTCGTGCAGGGCGTCGTTCTTCAGGAACAGTTCGAAGGTCGGCGGGTTAAGCTCCTGGCCTTCTTCCACGCCCAATCGACGGCACAGGCTGCCGGCCGAGATATTTCGAACCACGCACTCAACCGGAATCATGTCGAGCTTTTTCACCAGGGATTCAGTGTCAGACAACAGGCCCTCGAAGTGGGTCGGAATGCCTGCTGCTTCGAGCTTGCCCATGATGAAGGCATTGAACTTGTTGTTCACCATGCCCTTTCGGTTCAGCTGTTCTTTCTTCTCGCCATCAAAGGCTGAGGTGTCATCCCGGAACACCAGTACGAAACGGTTCGGGTCGTCAGTGCGGAATACCGATTTGGCTTTGCCCGCGTATAGCTCTTCGCGCTTTTCCATTTAGATCTCCAAAATCGGACAGCGGCCTTGCCGGCCGCCCCGAATCAATACAGGTGTTCAAATAGTTGTGTGAGCAGGTCTGACGCGCTGTACTCACCAGTATAGCTGTCCAGCCTCTCAGCTGTGACAAACAGGGCGTCTTCACGCTGTTCAATGTTCACGGTATGGGTGTGGCGGGGTTCAGCCTTATTGCTGAACCAGGAGAACCAGCCCGGGGTGCGTTCGTCTTCGGTACGGAAGTCCACGTGGAACCAACGCTCACTCCGGTTAAGGTCCTGGATGTCTGCGCCAATCTCCTCAAGGGAACGGTTCACTTCCGCCCAGGTGCGGCCGAAATCAAGCTCAACGCGCACAGCGACCGCCTGGTCATCTTCAGACAGCAGCCTCACCAATGGCTGGGCAATCATGCCCGATGCCGCCCGTGAGAACGACTTGCTGTCTTCACGCTGCTTCATGAATTCACCAAGCTCGGCCAACAGCGCTTCTTTCCTGCCCTGGGCGCGGGTGTCGGATTCCTGATCCGACTGCCAGGCAACGAGCCCGTCAGGCGCATCTTCAAGTTCCAGAATCCGTAGCCGGATTTCGGTGGTCTTGCGTCGAATGCCCGGAGCCAATCGCATCTGCAAAAGCACCCGGGGCTCCTGAGCGACCGGGTCATCAGCCAGCCCCAGCATGTCACGGCTGCGCTTGCTGAAGTTGGCCAGTTCACTCTGGAGGATACCCAACTGGGGGTTATCGTAGGCCACGCCAAGGCCGGCATCGTTCATCCAGGCACTGGCGACCGGCCACAAGCGGCCGGGCACTTCGTTGACCAGAAGCCAGACACGACCATCCAGTTCCTCGATCACGTAGTTCTGATCCAGAATTTCCGAGGTCATGTCCGGTGGGCGCGGGATGGAAGACGGAAACAACCGGCGTGAATCATCCGTATTGATGCTCCGAACCGGCATGATCTGGCTCAACCTGGAATCGTCTGCACCCTCGGGCACGTTGATTGGCTCGCCCTCCGGCGCGTGAACGTATCGCTGGGAGCGGTCTTCCAGGATGCCACACCCAACCAGGGTGCTGGCCAACAGGAGCCCGGCTAACGGCCGGAACAGGAATGTCTTGGTGTTACGGGCTCTTCCAGGAACCTGCATCGAGTTACTCCGGTAAAACGGGAATCGGTTGGCCTCAGAGAACACCTGAGGCCTTAAGTGCGTCTTCCACCTCGGCGTGGAACTTCTCGCTCAGCGGCGTCAGCGGCAGGCGAATGCCCTCACCGATCATCCCCATGCGATGCAGTGCCCATTTAACCGGAATCGGGTTGGCTTCCAGGAACAGCTTGCGGTTCAGCGGCATGAGCAGGTCATTCAAACGACGAGTCTCGGCTTCGTCACCTTTGATCGCCGCCTCACACAACTGTGACATGGCTTTGGGTGCCACGTTAGCGGTGACAGACACGTTGCCTTTGGCGCCGGCCAGCATCAGGTCTGCTGCGGTCGCATCATCACCGGAGTAGACCGCCAGGCGGCCGTCCAGGGCTTCGATCAGCTCGGCGCCGCGGGGAATGTTCCCGGTAGCGTCTTTGATCGCCACGATATTGGGAATATCCGCCAGGCGAAGCACGGTTTCATTCAGCATGTCGCAAGCAGTGCGGCCAGGCACGTTGTAAAGCATCTGACTCATGCCCGGCACGGCCTCGGCAATGGCTTTGAAGTGCTGATAGAGACCTTCCTGGGTTGGCTTGTTGTAGTAAGGCACTACCAACAGGCAGGCGTCCGCCCCCAGTTTGTGGGCTTCGGACGTCAGTTCTATGGCTTCCCGAGTGCTGTTACCACCGGTGCCGGCGATAACAGGAATCCGGCCATCGACCCGTTTTATGATGTGGCCGATAACCCGACAATGCTCCTCGGGGTCCAGCGTTGCGGATTCGCCGGTGGTACCCACAGCAACGATGCCGTGCGTGCCGTTTTCAATATGAAAGTCCACCAGCTTGTCCAGATCCTCCCAGTGAATGTCACCGTTTGGATGCATGGGCGTGACCAGCGCGACAAGGCTACCCGTAATCATAAAAACTCCGTCCGAATAAAAGCGATATGGTAATGTTGGGCTCGAACTGACACAAGGGAATTAAAGGAGATGTCATGTCATCCGTAGCATTGAACCAACCCGTGCCCGATTTTGAAGCCGAGGCGACCGACGATCAGATTATCAGACTGGCCGACCTCCGGGGTAAAAACGTCGTCATCTACTTCTACCCGAAGGACAACACACCCGGATGTACCAACGAAGGCCAGGATTTCCGGGACAGGATGCCTCAGTTCAGCGAGCTTGATACCGAAATCTTTGGTGTATCCAGAGACGGGCTCAAGGCTCACGCCAATTTCCGGAGCAAGCATCAGTTTCCGTTCCACCTGATCTCGGACAAAGACGAGGCCCTGTGCAAGCTGTTTGATGTGATCAAACTGAAAAAACTGTACGGCAAGGAGCACCTGGGTATCGAGCGTAGTACCTTCCTGATCGACAAGGACGGCAACCTGAAACGGGAGTGGCGTGGCGTTAAAGTGAACGGCCACGCCGACGAGGTCCTGGAAGCCGTCAAGGCACTCTGACCTACTCTGATGCCGCCGGTGAGGGCTCGGATTCCTTCACCGGCCAGGCAGCAAACACCGCCTTGAGCATGGTGGCCAGCGGAATCGCAAAGAACACGCCCCACAACCCCCAGATGCCGCCGAAGAACAGAACCGCCACGATAATGGCAACCGGGTGCAGGTTGTTAACCTCCGAGAACAGGATAGGCACCAACACATTGCCATCCAGCGCCTGAATGATGCCATATACCACCATCACCCAGATGAAGTGGGAACTCCAGCCGAACGCAAACAGGGCGATCACCGCGACCGGAATGGTGACCACGGCGGCGCCGATGTAGGGAATCACCACGCTCAAGCCTACCAGCAACGAAAGCAACGCCGCATAGGGCATGCCCAGAAGCTTGAAAGCGGCGTAAGTGACCACGCCAACGATCAGAATTTCAACCGCCTTGCCCCGCACGTAATTGGCGCACTGCAGGTTCACCTCCTGCCAGATACGAACCATCATCGGACGTTGGGGAGGCAGCATCCGGCCGATGGAAGCGACCAGCACACGTCGGTCTTTCATGAAAAAGAACACCAGTATCGGCACCAGTACCATGTAGATCAGCAGTGCCACCAGGTCTGGAATGCTTGATAGAGAGAACGAGACCAGTACCTGGGTCATATGAGCGACCTCTGCCGATACCTGGCGGTATATGGTGTCTACTGCCTCCATGGAAATCAGATGAGGATATTCCTCCGGCAGGAGCTCAAGGTAAGACTGAAGCTCGCGAATGATTCGAGGCGCTTCACCGGCCAGGTTGCTGACCTGCGTCCAGATCAGTGGCAACAGCCCGAAAATAAACCCGACCAGAACACCGAGGAACACCACAAACACGCTGATGATCGCCACCAGTTCGGGCACACCCATCTTGTGCAGCTTGGCAACCAGGCCCTGAAGGATAAACGCGATAATCAACGACGCGATCGCTGGTGCCAGCATGGCGCCGAACAGAATGACAAAAACCGTACCGGTAACCAGAAGCAGAAACAGAATCACTGCTTCTTCATCAGAAAAATACTTGTGGGCTAGACCGCGCAGAATTCTGACCATGAACAACTCCGGAAGATTAACCGCCGCACTTTATCACGAAACGGAATTCGCCGTGATGCTCTGACTGGCTGACCAAAGTATGAGAAGACATTCCAAGCCAGGCCGGGATATCCCGGGCAGAGCCCGAATCCGTTGCAATCACTTCAAGCTCTTGCCCGGCATTCATGGCGTTGAGTTCCAGCTTGGTTTTGAGAAGTGGCATCGGGCAACGCAGCCCGGAGGCATCCAGAATTCGATCAGCCATGTTAAGCGAACACCATTACCATTTATCCAATAATCGAGCAGGCATTATGCCGGGGGTGTTACCCTATTGCATCTCAAGTCTTCGTAATACAGACAAGAACTTTCCGGGCTATGCTGATGTCAAAGTGGCAAATCCCCACGGGTGTGACTGAAATCCATGAATCGAACTGATCGCCAGAATCCTGTCTGCCGTTTCCTGACCACGCTTGCTCTGGCAATCCCCCTGCTGCTCTCCGGCGGGTTCAGCCATGCCCAGGAATCCAGCCTGCCCAGTATAGGCGGCAGCGCTGGCCTCATTTCCGGCCAGCAGGAAGCGGAAATCGGCCAGCAAGTGATGGCGTCTATCCGGCGCTCCGCACCCCAGATACAAGACCCGCTGATATACGACTACCTGCACGCCATTACCTACAAACTGGTGCCGTCTGCCCCGCTGGATAACCGGGAACTGAAGCTGGTTCTGATCGACAGCCCTGCCCTCAACGCTTTTGCCGTGCCAGGCGGCATCGTGGGGGTGAACGGCGGCCTGTTTCTGAACGCTGCAACGGAGCAACAGTTTGCCTCAGTCATGGCCCACGAATTGGCGCACCTGAGCCAGCGCCACTTTGCCCGCCGCATGGAACAACAGGAAACCAGCGCACCGCTGACACTGGCCGGGATGATCGCCGGTATCGTGCTGTCCGCGGTGACCCAATCCGATATTGGCATTGCCGCCATCGCCGGCACCCAGGCCCTGTCAATCCAGAACATGCTGGCCTACAGCCGGGCCCATGAACAGGAGGCCGACCGGGTGGGCATGGAGATTCTGGCCAACGCCGGCCTCGACCCGCGCGGCATGCCGGAAATGTTCGAAATCATGATGAGACAGAACCGGTTACAGGGTAATCAGATGCCCGAGTACCTATCGACCCACCCATTAACCCAGAACCGGGTCGCCGACAGCCGTAACCGGGCGGAGCAGTATCCCGACGAACGCATCCGGGATGGCCAGGAGTATCATCTGGTTCGTAGCCGCCTGCAGGTGCGTTACGCCTCGTCGGCGCAACTGGCAGTCGAGACGTTTGAGGATTACCTGGCAAGGGATGACGCCAAACGCAACGACGCCATTCGCTACGGGCTGGCCGTGGCCTATCAGCGCAACCAGCAATACCAAAAGGCCGAGCGCATACTGCGGGAACTTCTGGACAGCAGCCCGGGCAGAATCACCTTTCAGGTGACCCTGGCCGACGTGATGCTGGACCAGAAACGTTATGAAGACGCACGGACATTGCTGCGGCAGGCGTTATCCAGAAACCCGCGCAACTACCCCATCACCTGGACACTCGCGGAAATCGAGATTGCCGACGGAAATGGGGATACCGCCGCCGGCTTGCTGCGGGACCTGGCCCGGCGCCTGCCGGAACGGGAACAGATCTGGTTACGACTCGCCGAAGCCGAGGGCATGGCCAGGAATATCGTGGGTGTGCACCGCGCACGGGCAGAATACTATGCCCTAATGGGGGACTTGCAATCCGCCCAACGCCAGTTGCGCCAGGCCCAGGAAAAGCTGCCCGCCGGGTCTGCCGAACGGCAGGTAGTCAACGAACGCCTGAACGACATTACTGACAGGCTGCAAGCCCGGCGAGGCTAACGGGGATAGTCAGGCGTTTCCGGCAGCTTTCAGGTTCATGTTAGCGGTGAAATCCAGCATCCGGCGCAGCGGGCGCAATGCGTCTTCACGCAGGGCCGGGTCAACCAGTACTTCCTGATCGCCCCGCTCCAGCACCGCAAGCAGGTTCTCAAGGCCGTTCATGGCCATCCAGGGGCAGTGGGCGCAACTGCGGCAAGTGGCGCCGTTACCCGCCGTGGGAGCTTCGATCAGCGTCTTGTTGGGCGCCAGCTGCTGCATCTTGTAAAAAATACCGTTATCCGTGGCCACGATGAATTCTTCATTGGGCAGCGTCTGGACCGCGTGAATCAGCTGGGAGGTTGAGCCAACCACATCGGCCATCTCCACCACCGCATCCGGTGATTCCGGATGCACCAGCACGGCGGCATCAGGGTACAGTGCCTTGAGATCTTCCAGACCCCGATGCTTGAACTCTTCGTGCACAATGCAGGAACCGTCCCACAATAAGACGTCAGCGCCGGTGGTCTTCTGAACGTAGTGGCCCAGGTGCTTGTCCGGAGCCCACAGGATCTTCTCGCCCTTGGCATCCAGGTGCTCAACAATGGCCTGAGCGCAGCTGGAGGTCACCACCCAGTCCGCCCTCGCCTTTACGGCCGCAGAAGTGTTCGCGTACACCACCACCGTCCGGTCCGAATGCTGATCGCAGAAAGCGGAAAACTCATCCGCTGGGCAGCCAATATCGAGGGAGCAGGTAGCCTCCAGCGTGGGCATCAGCACCCGCTTCTCGGGATTCAGAATCTTGGCGGTTTCGCCCATGAAACGGACACCAGCCACCACCACAGTAGACGCAGGATGCTGGTTACCAAACCGTGCCATTTCCAGGGAATCGGCAACACAGCCGCCGGTTTCCTCAGCAAGACGCTGGATGTCCGGATCTGTGTAGTAATGGGCCACGAGCACAGCATCCTTCTCTTTGAGGGCCGCCTTGATGCGTGCCTCAAGCTCAGCTTTCTCGCTGGCACTCAGAGCCTTTGGCTCCGCTTCGTGTGCCAGATGTTCCTGAACAAGGATACGGTCTTGCGCTCGTGTCATTTCTGGATCTCTGAAGTTACTGTTACCGCGAAAGTATATCACTTCCGGGCGTGTTTTCATGGGGCTGTAACATAGCCTCCCGGGCACCCGGAAAATGATTACGCCCATGTTGACTAGATGGGTTCTTGAAGCCAAAAAAAAAGAGCCCTGGGGGCTCTTTTTTCCACAAAACCCGGCGTCGGGCCTTGTTATTTGGTGGGTCGTGAAGGATTCGAACCTTCGACCAATTGGTTAAAAGCCAACTGCTCTACCAACTGAGCTAACGACCCATAACTGGTTGCCGGCGCTTGCCCGGCGAATGAAGGCACTCAAGACCACCATTCCACAATTTGGTGGGTCGTGAAGGATTCGAACCTTCGACCAATTGGTTAAAAGCCAACTGCTCTACCAACTGAGCTAACGACCCAAACGAGGCGCACATATTACTGATATTTTTTTGCTGATCAACCCCTTTTTACGGGAATTCCCAACTTTTTTCCGGGACAGATCAACAAGCAGACAAGCGGTTCAATCTGTGATCAGAGTCACGCCTTCTCGAGGTATTTCCGGGCCAGATCCGCAGCACCCGTATTTGGATAATTATCCACAACACTCTGCATGCGGCGTTTCGCTTCGTCTTTTTCGCCCATTCGATCAAGTGTTACACCGAGCTTGTAGACCGAGTCTGGCGCTTTTCGATGATCACTGAAACGGGTAGCGACAATGGTGAATGCCTGCTTGGCCTGCTCGAGACGGGGTTCCGCCAGGTACACCTCACCCAGCCAATAGTAGGCATTGACGGTAAGGTCACCTTCCGGATATTCATCGATAAACTCGTACAGCCTACTGATGGCGGTATCAAAGTCTTTCTTGTTCCGGATCAGATCAATGATTTCGTTATAGGTTTTCTGTTCATTCGCACCGGGAGATCGGTAAACCCTGGCCGGCGTTAGCTGGCCACCCTGGCCGGATTCAGCTGCACGGCTTGATTCCCGGGTGTCTTCGGCCTTGCGCTCAACAGCCTTGGACAGGTCCAGTATCCGCTGATCCAGATCCACATAGCGATCCCGGCTTTGCTGCTGCAAGCGGCTGATCTGATGCTTCTGTTCCTCCACCTGCCCCTGCAGCCTGCGCACATCGCTCTGGAGCTGCTGGATCATGTAGAACAGTTCCGCCGTAGCCTGGTTATTACCCGACTTACGCTGAGCCTCAGAGGCATTGTTCTGAAACGCGGGTGCAGACGACTGTGCCAGACTGACTCCCGCCAGGCCAAGGCCCAGCGGGAGCAGCACTGTCGCCATGAGCAATTTTCTCATGGGACCTTCCGATCATTGATTTCGATTACTTGAACACCAGCTCAACGCGACGGTTCTGTGCCCAGGCACTTTCGGACGAACCACGAACAGCCGGCTTCTCTTCACCATAGCTTACGGTTTCGATCTGGCCACGGGAAGCACCATTAACAATCAGGAAGCGCTGAACCGCATTGGCGCGGCGCTCACCCAGGGCAAGGTTGTATTCCTTGGTACCACGCTCATCGGCATGACCTTCAAGACGCACATTCTGGCGTGGATTGTTGGCCAGGAACTGGGCGTGAGCAACCAGCACGTCGCGGGCTTCCTGCTTGATCTCGGAGGTATCGAAATCAAAGTAGAACGTAGTGATGTTACGCAGTGCTTCCTGCTCAGCCTGTTGACGCGCGGCCTGACGCTCTCCTTCGCTCAGACGAGAGGAAGAAACGCCATCACCATCGGTGCCGCCATAAACGGTGGAACCGCCGTCCTGATCAATAGCGGCCACATCAGAGCCATAAGCACCATCTTCCATGGTATCGCCGGTGGAGCTACAACCAGCTACCAGGCCCACGGACAACAACATCGCAAACGCTTTAGTCTGTACTGACAGTTTCATGTGTGCACTTCCTTATCGTGATTGGTTTATTGGACAACAACGTGTTCAGCGAACGATAGGGCCCCAGGCGGGCTCACGGACATCACCGTCTGACGCCGGCAGGCTGTAAGCCGCCCCGCCATTCGCCGAGACGACCGTGAGCACGCTGGTACCGTTTTGCTGTGTGGCATAAATCAACAAACGTCCGTTTGGTGAAACGCTCGGTGATTCATCCGATTCGGTTCGGGTAATGACAGATTCCTCCCCGTTTTTCAGATTCGTGCGGGCAATATGGAACGCCCTTTCCCTTTGATGCACGTAATACACATACTCACCTTTGGCATCCGGTCTTGGCCGGGCGTTGTATCGGCTGCCAAAGGTAATGCGCCTTGGTTCGGCACCCGCTCTTTCCATATGGTAGATCTGGGGGCCGCCTGAACGGTCTGACGTGAAATAAATTCCCCGGCCGGTGTGATCCCAGGCACCCTCGGTGTCGATGGCCCAATGGTTGGTCATCCGGGTCAGGTTGCCGGAGGCAATATCAAGCCGGTAGATCTCTGCGTTACCGTCTTTGGACAGAGTCAGCAGCATGGATTTGCCATCCGGCGACCAGGCGGGTGCCGAGTTCAGACCAGGAAAATCCGCCACCTTCCTACGGTTTCCACTGGCCAGTTCATGGACAAACACCACAGGCTTGCCGGTTTCAAAAGAAACATAGGCCAGCTGCTTGCCGTCCGGAGACCAGGCGGGAGACAGAATGGGCTCGCGGCTTTCAAGGCGGATTCTTGAGCGCTTTCCGTCTACATCGCTTACGTGCAGACGATAGCGGGCGTTATCGCCGTCTCCGGTCACCGTGACATAGGCAAGCTTGGTCGAGAACACCCCCGGATCCCCGGTAATAGCCTCGTACACCCGGTCACTGATGTGATGGGCGAGAGTTCGAACGTTGCTGGCCGGGGCACCGGCTGTTTCACCCAGGATGCGCTCTTCCCGGTTAACATCAAACAGTTCGTATCTGGCTTCAATACGGTCGCCTGAACGGGTGAGTTGCCCCACCAGAACATAGCGCTGCCCCAGCAGGCGCCAGTCCCGGAAATACACCTCCGAGCGCTGTGAAGGCAGGCTCAGCATTCGGGAGGGCTCAAGCGGACGAAACTCGCCGCTCATGGTCAGGTCTGCCTGCACAATACTGCTTACCTTGTCGCCAGCGGGCATGGCACCGCTTTCGGCAAATGGCACCACCGAGATCGGTATGGCGGAATCAGCGCCTTCCGTGATGCGGATCAGCAGCTCTGCCCTCGCCTGACTGGCAAGCAGCATGAGAACAACCAATGCTGCCAGCGCCGTGGTAAAGGGAAATCCCTGACGATATGAGTCATGTGCGTTCAATGTCATAGGCCTCACCGCAACCGTTGCGGATTGAATTCAATAGTAAACTGACGGAAATAACGCTCAAACGTATCCCGATCTGACGGAATCGGGTACCGGCTCAAAGACCGGACTGCACTAAACACAGAGTTATCAAATGCCGTATTCCCGCTACTGCTGACCAGACGGGCGTTCACCAGTTCCCCGGTGGGCAGCAGGGTTATCTGAACCCTGGCCGTCATATCTTCCGTGGCTGACGACGGCGGATACCAGGCCTGGCTCAAACGCTCACGTATAAGCGCCTGGTACTTCTCGCTTTCTGACAGCATTTGCGCTTCACGGGCGCGGGCGGCAGCGGCTTCCTGCTGGCGCCGGGCTTCCGCTTCCCGCTCTCGGCGGGATTCTTCGGCCAGGGCTTCGAGTTGCTGCTCTCTCAATCGGCGCTCGGCTTCCTGGCGTTTGCGTTCTGCTTCCTGCCGGGCAGCCTCCTCCTGACGTTTACGTTCCGCTTCTTCCTGCCGGCGACGCTCTTCCTGGCGACGCTTCTCTTCCTCGGCTTTGCGCTTTGCCTCTTCCTGACGCTTGCGTTCCTCTTCAGCACGCTGGCGCTCACGCTCTTTGGCCTCTGCCTCAGCTTTCTGGCGCGCAGCCTCCTGTTCCCGCGCCTGCTGCTCGGCCCGTTCACGAGCCTGAGCTTCCTGGCGCTTGCGCTCTTCTTCCCGCTGCCGCGCCTGTTCCTGAGCCTGCCGTTCGGCTTCCCGCCGGGCCTGCTCTTCCTGCTGACGACGGCGCTCTGCTTCCTGCTGCTGGCGCTCACGCTCCTGTTGCTGACGACGCTCCTGTTCGCGATCTCGCTGATCCTGCTCATCCACCACCGGGCTCGGCCGGGGTTCCGGGCTGACCAGCCGCGCAGAAATGGTTCTGGGCTCCGGCTCAGATATCGGCGATGTCCAGGACCAGCCCGCCAGCGCAATCCCGACAATCAGCAGGTGTAATGCCACAGACATTACCACTGGCGATTTCAGGGGCGCCGTATCGGTACTGATGGTTTCCCGCTCGTGACCCTTCACAACAATAATGCCACCCTGTTAAGGCCTTTCCTGAGGTGCGTCGGTTATCAGGCCAACCCCGGTTGCGCCCGCCGCCTGAAGCTCAGCCATCAGTCGCACCACTACGCCGTACTCCACGAACTCATCACCACGCACCAGCACCTCACCATTGGTGCGCTGCGACAGGATATTGGCCACCTGTTCACGCACCTCAGCCAGCGTCATCGGGTCGCTGCTGCGGTCACCGATATCCATGTAGTAGGCGCCGTTGGCGTCTACCGAGACGGTAATGGACTCAACGTCTTTATCCTGCTGGATCGGGTCTGACGTGGTTTGGGGTAAATCCACTTTTACCCCCTGGGTTAACATCGGAGCCGTCACCATGAAAATGATCAGCAGTACCAGCATCACGTCGATGTAGGGCACCACATTAATCTCAGACATCGGCTTGCGCTTTTGCTGGGGCATCAAGCCCATACCTTTCATGCCGCTCATGCCGTTCTCCTCCCGTTATCGACGAGTGCCATCAGGCAGCCTGGTCACTATTATGGACACGGCGATGCAGAATGCTGGAAAACTCCTCGGCAAAGGTTTCATAGTTCTTCAGCAGCGCATCCGACATGGCAGAGAACCGGTTGTAGGCTATAACCGCCGGGATCGCTGCAAACAGACCCATGGCGGTTGCGATCAATGCTTCCGAGATACCTGGAGCCACCGTGGCAAGCGTTGCCTGCTGCACCTGCGCCAGGCCCCGGAAGGAATTCATGATGCCCCACACGGTACCGAACAACCCCACATACGGACTGGTTGAGCCCACAGTAGCCAGGAACGGAAGATGGGTTTCCAGGCGCTCCTGCTCACGGGAAAAAGCCACCCGCATGGCACGCTGGGTGCCTTCCATGACGGCGTCTGCATCGCGGCTTTGCTGACGCAGGCGGGAAAACTCCTTGAAGCCGGCCCGGAATACGGATTCCATGCCGGAAAACGGCGTCGGATCTGCATTCACTTCTTTGTAGAGCTGCCCCAGATCCATGCCGGACCAAAACCGTTCTTCAAAGGCCAGCTGCGCCTGCTTCGCTTTCCGGAACACCTGAATGCGTTGAAAAATCAAAGCCCAGGACACCACCGATGCCAACACCAGCAACAGCATGACCAACTGCACCAAAACCCCGGCATTGGCAATCAGATACCAGACTGAAAGTTCCGCTTCCACTGTGCACTCCCAACTATGTTTGTAGGCTTTTCAATAAACTAAATGGATTTCTTCAGAATCTCTTGCATGTTTTCAGGCAACCTCTTGGGCTTGCCGGTATCCAGTGCGATGCAGGCCACCCGCACATCGGCCTCGCACAACAACTGCCGGTCTGCCGCTCGCAGCACCTGCTGCCGAAAGTTCATCCAAACCCGGGATGAGGCCGTGGGCTCTGCAGTAACCAGCAGTTGGTCGTCCAGTTTGGCCGGCACCTTATAGTGCAGGTTCATGCGCTGAACCACGTAACTTATGTTGTCTTCCAGGCCGGCCCTCAAGCCAACACCGTGGCTACGCACCCACTCGGTTCTGGCCCGTTCCATGTAGTGAAGATACTTGGCATGGAAGACGATACCACCAGCGTCTGTATCTTCTATATACACCCGGATAGGTAATTCAAAGCGTTCTTTCGTACCGTTTTCAGTCAAAGAGGTCATCCTCAGCGCCGGTTTTCGGGGCCACCACACCAAAATGGCGGTAGGCGCTGGAGGTTACCATCCGCCCACGGGGCGTTCGTACCATAAAGCCCTGCTGAATCAGGAACGGCTCCAGCACGTCTTCGATGGTCCCCCGCTCCTCACTGATGGCTGCAGCCAGGCTTTCCACACCCACCGGTCCTCCATCGAACTTTTCAATCATCGCCAGCAACAGGCGGCGGTCCATGTGGTCAAAGCCCTGGTCGTCCACTTTCAACATGTTCAGAGCCTGATCGGCAATCTCGGCAGTGATGTGGCCGTCGGAGCGAACCTCGGCAAAATCCCTCACCCGCCGCAGCAGGCGGTTGGCAATGCGTGGCGTGCCCCGGGAACGGCGGGCTATCTCGAACGCCCCCTGTTCATCGATGGTCACCGAAGACAACCGTGCCGACCGGAGAATGATGTGCGTGAGGTCCTGGGTGTTGTAGAACTCCAGACGCTGAACAATGCCAAAGCGGTCCCGCAGTGGAGATGTCAGCAAACCGGCCCTGGTTGTGGCACCCACCAGGGTGAATGGGGGCAAATCCAGCTTGATGGATCGGGCCGCCGGCCCTTCGCCGATCATGATATCCAGCTGATAATCTTCCATCGCCGGATACAATACTTCTTCAACCGCAGCGCTCAGGCGATGAATCTCATCGATAAAGAGCACATCGCCTTCTTCGAGATTGGTCAGCATAGCGGCCAGGTCGCCGGCTTTTTCCAGTACCGGGCCAGAGGTGGTCTTGATCGACACCCCCATCTCGTTGGCAATAATGTTTGCCAAGGTGGTTTTACCAAGTCCCGGCGGGCCGAAGATCAGCACGTGGTCCAGCGCTTCCTGGCGGCCCCGGGCAGCAGAGATGAAAATTTCCATCTGCTCACGAACCGTCGGCTGACCCACATACTCAGACAGCAACGTCGGGCGAATGGCCCGATCATGCACTTCCTCGTATTCACCGGCCTTTGCCGAGATCAGTCGGTCAGATTCAATCATGGCATTATCCGCTTGCTGGGAATAAACAACGTGCCCACAGGTTTGGCCTGACGTTCAAGTTGCCCCAATTGTACAAAGGGCATGGTTGGAGTCACGTTACGCTCTATACACATTGGTGTCATGGGGCGACACATAAAAAGACCGGGGAGCAAGTTAACTACCCGGCCGGGATCATATTACGCAAGGCAAGGCGAATCAGCGCCTCGCTGGTCATATCTGGCTCAGCCACCTTGCTGATGGCGTTGGCCGCTTCCTGAGGCTTATAGCCCAGGGCAATCAACGCGGCCTCGGCCTCGTCTCTCGCATCGTGACTTGCGGCCGGCGCAGTTGTGGAGCCGCCCGGAGCCGCTGCCCCCGGTACCGTCGGCGTGAACTGCCCTTCCAGTTGGCCAATGCGGTCAGCCATATCAATCAGGAGTCGCTCGGCGGTTTTCTTGCCAACCCCCGGCAGCTTCACCAGGGCGCTGACATCGCGGGCCTCAACACAGCGTATAAACTGTTGGGCGTCCAGGCCGGACAGTATGCCGACAGCCAGTTTGGGGCCAACGCCATTGACCTTGATCAGCAGCCGGAAAAGATTGCGATCCAGCCGGGAGGCAAAGCCATACAGGCTCTGGGCGTCTTCTCTGACCGCAAAATGCGTGTGTAAGGTAACTTCCTGCCCGGTTTCCGGCAGGTGAAAGAAGGTGGTGTAGGGAATGTCTACTTCGTAACCCAAACCGGAGCACTCCACCAGTGCGTGGCCGGGGGCCTTCTCTATCAATATGCCTCGGATTCTACCGATCAATGCAGGCCTCCTGGGGCTTGTCTGAGCCTGTTATTGTTGCCGAACCCGCCCGCTTCGCGCTTTGCCACCGGTGCCGGCGAGCTTCAGTATGCTCTGGTTCATGTGGGCATGACACAGTGCGATCGCCAGGGCATCCGCCGCATCTGCCTGGGGCTTGCGGGACAAACCCAGCAGTGCCTGGACCATATGCTGAACCTGGGATTTGTCAGCGCCACCGGTACCAACCACCGCCTGTTTGACCTGGCGAGCAGAGTATTCATGGACAGCCAGGCCGCTGTTGGCGGCACTGACAATCGCCGCACCCCTGGCCTGCCCCAGCTTAAGGGCTGAATCCGGGTTACGGGCCATGAACACCTGCTCGATGGCAAACTCTTCCGGGCGGTACTCACCAATCAACACAGCAAGGCTGTGGAAAATGGTTTGCAGCCGCTCCGCCATGGGCTTTTCACCCACCCGGATACAGCCGCTGTCGATATACTCGATCTGGCGGCCTTCCGCACGAATGATGCCGTAGCCGGTGATTCGTGAGCCAGGGTCTACACCCAGGATGATGGCCATCCGCGCGCCCTCAGAGATAGCTTGAGCAAAACGACTCAGCCCGGAGGCGCCATGGGCAACCTCCGGGCTTGCGCATCACTCTTTGTCTTCGGCTTTGTTACCTTCAACCGCCTTGGCTGAGCGACGCAGGCGAATGTGCAGCTCTTTCAGCTGCTTTTCGTCTACCGCACCCGGCGCCTGGGTCATCAGACAGGTGGCGCTCTGGGTTTTCGGGAAGGCGATGACATCCCGAATGGACGACGAACCGGTCATCAGCATCACCAGGCGATCCAGGCCGAAAGCCAAGCCGCCGTGTGGCGGGCAACCGAACTTCAAAGCGTCCAGCAGGAAGCCAAACTTGGCGCGAGCTTCCTCTTCTTCGATACCCAGGATGCGAAACACCGTTTCCTGCATCTTGCCATCGTGGATACGGATAGACCCGCCGCCCAGCTCGGTGCCGTTCAGCACCATGTCGTAAGCGCGGGACAACGCATTGGCCGGATCGGCCGCCAGCTCGTCCGGGCTGCAGGACGGCGCAGTGAACGGATGGTGAATAGCGGTGAGGCTGCCGTCTGGCAGCTCCTCAAACATCGGGAAGTCCACCACCCACATCGGCGCCCACTCACAGGTGAGCATGTCGAGGTCGTGACCGACTTTGATGCGCAATGCGCCCAGGGCTTCGTTGACCACGGTGGTCTTGTCAGCACCAAAGAACACGATGTCGCCATCTTCTGCTGCAACGCGCTCCATGATCGCCATGGCCACGTCGTCACCCAGGAACTTGATGATCGGCGACTGCAGGCCTTCGACACCCTTGGCAAGCTCATTGACCTTGATATAGGCCAGGCCCTTGGCACCGTAAATGCCGACAAACTTGGTGTAATCGTCAATCTGCTTACGGGTCAGCGCGCCGCCCTTGGGCACACGCAAGGCTGCAACACGGCCTTTAGGATCTTTCGCGGGGCCGGCAAAGACTTTGAAGTCCACGCCTTCCACCAGGTCGTTCACGTCTTGCAGTTCCAGCGGAATACGCAGATCCGGCTTATCGCTGCCGTAACGCTGCATGGCCTCGGAATACGGCATGCGCGGGAATTCCGGCAACTCGACATCCAGCACGTCTTTGAACAGCGCCCGGATCATGTCTTCGTTCAGCTTCATCAGGGTCTCTTCATCAATGAAAGAGGCCTCGATATCAACCTGCGTGAACTCCGGCTGACGGTCTGCCCTCAGATCTTCGTCGCGGAAGCACTTGGCGATCTGGTAGTAGCGGTCAACGCCCGACACCATCAGCATCTGCTTGAACAGCTGCGGCGACTGGGGCAGCGCGAAGAAGGAACCTTCGTGGGTACGGCTGGGCACCAGGTAATCACGGGCGCCTTCCGGGGTGGCGCGGGTCAGGATCGGTGTTTCCACATCCATGAAACCGCGGCTATCCAGGAAGTTGCGGATGTAACTGGTTACCCGGGAACGGAAACGCAGACGGTTGATCATTTCCGGGCGGCGCAAATCGATGAAGCGATAGCGCAGACGAACGTCTTCACCCACATCCACGTGCTCATCCAGCGGGAACGGCGGTGTGGCAGCGGCGTTCAGGATGGTCACTTCCTTACCCAGCAGCTCCACCTGGCCAGTCGGCATGTTGCTGTTCTCGGTGCCCGCCGGGCGACGGCGTACGCGGCCGGTGACTTTGACGACAAACTCACTGCGAACCTTCTCCGCCAGAGCAAAGCTCTCTGGAGTGTCGGGATCGACAACCACCTGGGACATGCCATCCCGATCTCGCAGATCCAGGAAGATAACCCCACCGTGATCTCGGCGGCGGTGTACCCATCCGCAGAGAGTGACTTCCTGATCGATGTGGGATTCGTTGATCCCACCGCAATAATGACTGCGCATATCGGTTCCCGTTGTATCTGAATGTGTTCGCGTTTAATAAAAGCGTCTGGGCAAGCTGATGGGGATGGCTTTCCGAAACCGTGCGGAGCCATGGATGGCGGAGCCGAGCGTACATGGATGTATTCACAGCGTGTTTCGGAAAGCCATCCCCATCAGCTTGCTTGCAGCATTTTTGAGGCCGCCCGCAAATGTCAGCGACCATAGCCGAAAAGCCGCCCATTATAAACACAATGACATTGAAAATCAGGCGTCCCGGAAGAGAATTGGGACAGGATATTGAACGTCGGGATGACTATCAAAAAACCGGGGGCTAGAATGCATGGTTTGACCGGACCATGGAGTAAGACGTTGGCCACCAGAGCAGAACAAAAACTGAAAACCCGACGGGCTTTGATGGATGCCGCCCTGGCACAATTGAGTGCGGACCGGGGCTTTGGCAGCTTGAGTTTGCGCGAGGTTGCCCGGGAAGCGGGCATTGCCCCCACCTCCTTCTACCGGCATTTCTCCGAGCTGGATGAACTGGGCCTGGCACTGGTCGATGAAGGCGGTGTTGCGCTGCGACAGTTAATGCGCCAGGCCCGCAAGCGAATTGCCCGGGACGGCAGCGCCATTTCCACATCCGTAGATACGTTTATGGAGTATCTGGGTAACAACTCCAACCTTTTCCGCCTGATGCTGCGGGAGCGCACCGGGGTATCGAAACCGTTCCGAACCGCCGTCAAGGCCGAGATTGATCACTTCGTAACGGAACTGGCAGATGACCTTGGGCGGTTTGCGGATGAACAGAACAAGCCCCTGGCGGATGCCAGGCTGGTGGCTGAATCCATGGTCACCCTGGTGTTCAATCAAGGTGCAGAAGCGCTGGACGCCACGCCGAAGGAACGGGACGAACTGAAAGCCAAGCTCAAAACCGAGCTGCGAATGATTCTGGTAGGCTCCCAAACCCTGGCGCAATGGCAGCAGGGCCGGGAATAACCGGAGCCCGATTCAGGCCAGGGATTGCAGCAGGGGCTTTAACCTGGCACGAATCTCTTCCAGCTCCTCCCCTGTGTACGGCACAGGAGGCTGCTTACCCCACACAGGACCGGGCCACGCGGGGTCACCTTCAAAGCGTACGATGTGGTGCAAATGAAGCTGCGGCACCATGTTACCCAGCGCCGCCACATTCATCTTGTCGCCACCGAAAAGCTCCATCATGCCCTGGCCAAGCGTAGAGGACTCCTCCAGCAACCGCACCTGTTGCTTATGGTTCAGCTGGTAGATTTCCCGGATGTCCGGCACCGCCGGCACCAGGATGATCCAGGGCCAGGTGCTGTCGTTCATCAACAGGATTTCACACAGGCGGCTGTAACCCAGGTGGTGGGTATCTGCCGCGAGCCTTTCGTGTAGCTGAAACATCACCAGCCCTCTCGATCAACCAGCAGAATGAAACTGGTTACGGCCGCGGCCAATGGCGTAGTAAACCAGACCATGGCGCTCGAGCATTTCCGGTTCGTACAGGTTTCGACCATCGAACACCGCTGGCTGCTTCAAGGCGCCGGCAATCAGGTCGAAGTCGGGCGAACGGAATTCCTTCCACTCGGTACAGATGGCCAGCACATCGGCACCTTTGAGGGCCTGCTCTTTGGTGCCACACAGGGTCAGGCCTTCGTGGTCACCGTAGATGCGCTGGGTTTCTTCCATGGCTTCCGGGTCAAAGGCCTGCACGGTGGCGCCAGCTTTCCAGAGATTTTCCATCAGCGTCCGCGAGGAGGCTTCACGCATGTCGTCGGTGTTCGGCTTGAAGGCCAGGCCCCAGACCGCAACCACCTTGCCTTTCAGATCACCCTGGAAGAAGTGGCTGATCTTGTCGAACAGCACGTGTTTCTGAGCGTAGTTAACGGCTTCTACTGCATTCAGCAACTTGGCCTCGTAATCGCAATCACCGGCGGTCCGGGCCAGGGCCTGAACGTCTTTCGGGAAACAGGAGCCACCGTAGCCGCAGCCAGGGTAGATGAAGTGGTAGCCAATGCGGGGGTCGGAACCAATGCCCCGGCGTACCGCTTCGATGTCGGCACCCAGGCGTTCGGCCAGGTTGGACATTTCGTTCATGAAGCTGATCTTGGTGGCCAGCATGGAGTTAGCAGCGTATTTGGTGAGTTCCGCCGAGCGGATATCCATGAAAATCATCCGGTCGTGGTTGCGGTTGAACGGGTAGTAAACCTCTCGCAACAGCTCGGCCGCCTGTTCGCTGTCAGTACCCACCACAATGCGGTCCGGCTTCATGAAGTCGTTGATGGCAGCGCCTTCTTTCAGGAATTCCGGGTTGGAAACCACGTCGAAATCCAGCTCCAGGCCGCGCTTGTCGAGCTGTGCACGCACCGCTGCCTTTACCTTGTCACCGGTACCTACCGGCACAGTGGATTTGTCGACAACCACTTTATAGTCGTCCATGTACTGACCGATGGATTTGGCCACCGCGAGCACGTATTGCAGATCGGCAGAGCCGTCTTCGTCCGGCGGTGTGCCCACGGCAATAAACTGCAGGGTGCCATGTTTGACAGCCTGTGCGGTGTCGGTGGTGAACGACAGGCGGCCGGCTTCCACGGTGTGTTTAACGATGCTATCGAGGCCTGGCTCGTAAATCGGAATCTTGCCGTTCTTCAGTTTCTCGATCTTGCCCTGATCCACATCCATACAAAGCACATCGTGACCAACATCCGCAAGACAGGCACCTGTTACCAGGCCCACGTATCCGGTTCCGAAAATCGTAATCTTCATTTAAAAGTTCCTGAAAATCGTAATCTTCATTTAAAAGTTCCTGAAAATCGTTGTTTGAGAGTGTTATCGAGAAGCTTTTTTCTTCTGCCAGACCGCTTCCCAGGCCAGAGCGGTACGCACGATGGTATTGAGGTCATCGTAATCCGGCTGCCAGCCCAGAACATTCTTGATTCGCGTGTTGTCGGCCATTAGTGCCGCCGGGTCGCCGGCACGGCGGCCGGTTTCCGTCACCGGAAAATCGACACCGGATTCCGCCTTGACCACATCAATGACTTCTCGCACGGTAAAACCGCGGCCGTAACCACAGTTGAGCACCTGAGACTCGCCACCCCCGGCCATGTAATCCAACGCCATCACATGGGCCTTTGCCAGATCTTCCACATGGATGTAATCGCGGATGCACGTGCCATCGCGGGTTTCGTAGTCAGTGCCGAATACACTCATACCGTCGCGCTGACCGGTCACACATTCGCAGGCCACCTTGATCAGATGCGTCGCCTCCGGTGTCGCCTGCCCCAGCAAGCCCTCGGGATTGGCGCCGGCCACATTGAAGTAGCGCAGGATAACGTAGTTAAGGTTACTGGCCGCCGCCAGGTCCATCATCATCCGCTCGCTCATCATCTTGGAGGCGCCGTAGGGATTGATGGGTGCCAGCGGCAGGTCTTCTGTCAGCACCGTTTCATCTGGCATGCCGTAGACCGCCGCGGTGGAAGAAAACACCATGTACGGCACCTGGTGGCGCTCAACCGCTTTCAGCAGATTCAGAGTGTTACGGGTGTTATTGCTGTAGTACTTGAGGGGATTGGCGACAGACTCCGGCACCACGATGTTCGCCGCAAAGTGCAGGACCGCTTCGAATTTATGGGCGGAAAATACGGCTTCTATCGCGTCTTCATCCGCCAGGTCGGCTTCCACCAGCTCTCCGGCGGTTACCGCCCAGCGATAGCCGGTAGAGAGGTTATCGAACACCACAATGTCGTGGCCCGCTGCTGCCAACTGACGCACAACGTGGCTGCCGATATATCCGGCACCGCCGGTAACAAGAACTTTCATGAGTCTGTGCTTCCCTTCCCTGAGTGTTGTTGGCGGCGCTGCCGGATTTCCCGACGGCGCCGGCTGAAAAATTCGGAGATCACCTGACCACACGGTTCGGCCATCACGCCCCCACAAACCTCTACCCGCCAGTTCAGGTGCGGCTCTTCAAGGGTTCTTCGGGCCGATTCAACGGCGCCCGCCTTGGGCTCAGCGGCACCATACACTAACCGGCTGATACGACCATGGACAATAGCGCCCACACACATGGTGCAGGGCTCCAGGGTTACATACAGCGTAGCACCCGCCAACCGGTAGTTCCCCACCCGAGCCGCAGCATCCCGCAGGGCTCTGATTTCCGCATGAGCGGTCGGGTCGCAGTGGGAAATCGGGGCATTGAAGCCCGCCCCAATCTCCCTGCCATCCAGAACAACAATGGCGCCAACCGGCACTTCACCGGCTGCCCCGGCCTGGGCGGCGAGTTCCAGTGCCCTGGCCATCCAGCGCCGATCTTCCGGAGTGTCGTTCACTATCCCTTATCCCCTGCCTCGACTTACTCCCACTCAATCGTCGCGGGTGGCTTGGAAGAGATGTCGTAGGTCACACGGGAAACGCCAGAAATCTCGTTAATAATCCGGTTGGATACGGTTTCCAGCAGATCATACGGTAGGCGCGCCCAACGTGCAGTCATAAAGTCGATGGTTTCCACTGCCCGAATTGCAATCACGTATTCGTACCGGCGGGCATCGCCTACCACACCCACGGATTTCACCGGCAGGAACACCGCGAAGGCCTGGCTGGTCTTGTGGTACAGATCCGCACGGTGCAGCTCTTCCAGGAAGATCGCATCGGCGCGGCGCAGAATTTCCGCGTACTCTTTCTTAACTTCGCCAAGGATACGGACACCCAGGCCCGGCCCCGGGAACGGGTGGCGGTAAACCATGTCGTAAGGCAAACCGAGCTCAAGTCCAATCTTGCGAACTTCGTCTTTGAACAGCTCCCGCAGCGGCTCAACCAGTTTCATTTTCATGGTTTCCGGCAGGCCACCCACATTATGGTGGGATTTGATGACATGGGCTTTACCGGTTTTGGAAGCGGCAGATTCGATCACATCCGGGTAGATGGTGCCCTGGGCCAGCCAGTTCACGTCTTGGATCTTGGCGGCCTCGGCATCAAACACATCAATAAAGGTGTTGCCGATGATCTTGCGCTTCTGCTCAGGGTCGTTAACGCCCTTGAGCTTTGACAGGAACAGGTCTTCGGAATCCGCACGGATGACTTTCACACCCATGTTGCTGGCGAACATGTCCATCACCTGATCGCCTTCGTGCAGGCGCAGCAGGCCGTTATCCACAAACACGCAGGTCAGCTGATCCCCGATGGCCTTGTGCAACAGCGCAGCAGTTACCGAGGAATCCACACCGCCGGACAGCCCCAGCAGAACCTTTTCGGAACCTACCTGTTCACGAATCTGGCGAACCGCGTCATCAACAATCTTGGCCGGCGTCCACAGGGCCTCACAGCCACTGATATTCAGGACAAAGTGCTCGAGAATCCGCTTACCCTGGAGAGTGTGGGTCACTTCCGGATGGAACTGGACACCGTACAGGTTACGGCTGAGGTCCTGCATGGCGGCAATCGGCGCGCTCTCGGTAGAGGCTAAAAGCTCAAAGCCTTCCGGCATGGCAACCACTTTGTCACCGTGGCTCATCCAGACGTCGAGCAGGGACTCACCCGCAGGTGTCAGGTGGTCGGTAATGTCCTGCAGCAGAGGGCCCTTGGCCCGAACTTTCACCTGGGCGTAGCCGAATTCGCGCTTCTCAGAGCTGGCAACACGGCCGCCCAGTTGCTCCGCCATGGTCTGCATGCCATAGCAGATGCCCAGAATCGGAATGCCTTTGTCGAACAGCCCTTCCGGTGCACGGGGACCACCCAGTTGGGTTACCGATTCCGGACCACCCGCCAGGATGATGCCTTTGGGATTGAACTCGTTGAGTTCTTCGTCTGTTACGTCAAAGGCCTTGATTTCACAGTACACGCCAATTTCACGCACACGGCGGGCGATCAGCTGGGTGTACTGGGAACCGAAATCAAGAATCAGGATACGGTGGTCGTGAATGTTCTGAGCCATGGAGTCCTCGGGCTTTAAAAAAACAGCGCGGCCCGGAAACCGGGCCGCGTCAAATCAGACAGTTCTTAGCCGATTCGGTAGTTGGGAGCTTCTTTGGTGATGGTCACGTCATGAACGTGGCTCTCACGCATCCCGGCGTTGGTAATGCGCACGAATTCCGGCTTGGTACGCATCTCATCCATGGTTGCACTGCCTGTGTAACCCATGGATGCACGCAAACCGCCCACCAGCTGGTGCACGATGTTGCGCATGGGGCCTTTGCAGGCCACACGGCCTTCAATGCCTTCCGGCACCAGTTTTTCAATGCCTTTGCTGGCGTCCTGGAAATAGCGGTCGCTGGAACCCTGCCCCATGGCACCGATAGATCCCATGCCACGGTATGCCTTGTAGCTCCGACCCTGGAACAATTCCACTTCACCCGGGGCTTCGTCAGTACCCGCCAGCAGGCTACCGATCATGACGCTGTGGGCGCCCGCTGCGATGGCTTTTGCGATATCACCGGAGAACCGGATACCACCATCGGCAATCACGGGGACGCCGCGCTCTTTCAGCGCCGCTGCCACATTGGACACCGCCGAAATCTGCGGCACACCAATGCCGGCGACAATACGGGTGGTACAGATGGAGCCAGGACCGATGCCCACCTTGACCGCATCCGCGCCGGCATCCGCCAGGGCAATCGCTGCACCCGAGGTGGCAATGTTACCGCCAATCACCTGAACATCAGGGTAGTTCTGCTTTACCCAGCGAACCCGGTCAATCACACCCTTGGAATGGCCATGGGCGGTATCCACCACAATCACATCCACGCCCGCTTCGGCAAGCGCTGCAATCCGGGCATCGGTATCACCACCGGTGCTCACCGCTGCACCCACGCGCAGACGGCCCTGCTCGTCTTTGCATGCCAGCGGGTAGTCTTTGGCTTTCTGGATATCCTTGACGGTGACCAGGCCCCGCAGTTCAAAGTCGTCGTTCACCACCAGGACTTTCTCGATGCGGTGACGGTGCAGCAGCTCTTTGATCTCTTCCAGGCTCGCGCCTTCTTTGACGGTGACCAGTTTTTCCTTCGGCGTCATGATGTCACGCACCAGCGTGTCCATCCGGCTTTCAAAGCGAATATCGCGGCCAGTGACGATACCAACCAGATCGTGGCCATCCACAACCGGCAGCCCGGAGATGCTGTTGGCCATGGTGATATCGACCAGCTCACGGACGGTGGTTTCAGGCGTTACGGTAATCGGATCTTTAACAACGCCGCTCTCGTATTTCTTGACCTTGCGTACGGCAGCCGCCTGCTGTTCCACTGACATGTTCTTGTGCATGATGCCGATGCCGCCTTCCTGAGCCATGGCGATGGCCAGCTCGGCTTCAGTGACCGTATCCATGGCCGATGACACCAGCGGAATATTCAGGGTGATGCCTTTGGTCAATTGAGTCTTCAGCTCCACCTGATGAGGCAGAACTTCGGAATATCCGGGCACGAGGAGAACGTCGTCAAACGTGAGGGCTTCTTCGGCAATACGCAGCATTTGGGTCCGCCTTTTGAACATGCTAAGTTTGGAAATTCCATGCTGTACCCGCGGCGGCACAGCAAGGCAAAATCCTTAATCGATCTATTATAAAGTGGTGCCAACAGACAGTAAACCGCGAGGTTTTTGGTGTTTGGTTGCATCTTTTTGAATTTCCGTTATTTTTACCCCTCTCTTTCGGCTATTGCGTATGAATAATCACGGAGCGCGCCCTTTGATACCCCCTTATCCGGATTCCCGGCCCCGGGCCCTGTCGGTCAGCGAACTCAACCACCAGGCACGGCATCTGCTGGAAACCAGCTTTATGCAGGTGTGGGTGGAGGGCGAATTGTCCGGATTTTCAAGACCTTCCTCCGGCCACTGGTACTTTTCCCTGAAAGACCAGAAATGCCAGGTGCGCTGTGCCATGTTCCGGGGTGCCAATCAACGCCTGCGCACCCTGCCCCGTGAAGGCGACCAGATTCGCATCCGCGGAAAGGTCACACTCTACGAGAACCGGGGCGACTATCAGATCATTGTCGAACACCTGGAACCGGCAGGACTGGGTGAACTGCAACAGGCCTTTGAGGCCCTGAAGCTGAAACTGCAATCGGAGGGCCTGTTCGACCCGGCAAGGAAAAAGGCCATTCCAGCCACACCGCGCCACATTGGTGTTGTGACTTCGCCCACGGGCGCCGCCATCCATGACATATTGACCGTGCTGGCCCGGCGCTGCCCCGCCATCCCCGTCACCCTCTACCCCACAGCAGTACAGGGCCAGGCCGCCACGGCCGACATCGTCAACGCAATACAGCGCGCCCAGCAACACGGCGTGGCCGATGTCCTGATCATCGGGCGCGGCGGCGGCTCACTGGAAGACCTGTGGTGCTTTAATGAAGAAGCGGTAGCCCGGGCCATTGCCAACTGCAGTATCCCCACCGTCAGTGCAGTGGGCCATGAAGTGGATGTCACCATTGCGGATTTCGTAGCCGATCTTCGCGCCCCCACCCCCTCAGCGGCCGCTGAGAAGGTTTCCCCGGACCAAAACCACTGGCTGCGCCGGCTGAACGAGCAGGAACTGAGGCTGAGCCAGGCGGCGCGCCGGCTAACCCAGCGCCTGCACACCCAGCTTGGCCACCTGTCTGCACGGCTGCGGGACCCACGCAGGGAATTGCAGGAAAAGGCGCAGCGCATGGATGAGCTGGACGTACGGCTGAACAAGGCGATCGCCCAGCGACTGACCCAAACCCGGGTAAAAACCGATCACCTGACCCAGCGCCTTGCCACCCAATCCCCACGCCGGACACTGATCGCCGCCCGGGACCAGGTGACCCGGCTCCATGAACGCCTGGAGATGGCCACCCGCCATTACCTGAAGCAGCAACAGGAACGCTACCAATACAACGCCCAGGCACTCCACGTTGTCAGCCCGCTTGCCACCCTGGGGCGCGGTTACGCGATTGTGAGGGATGAGCAGAATCAGATTGTTCGTGACGCCAGCCAGCTTGGCGAAGGCGCCGCCATCACCGCCCGGCTGGGCCACGGCAGCGTCACGGCGAAGGTGACGGAGATCAATTCCAACGGGGATTGAACGGATAAAAACGGCCAACTACGCCTATGGTCTAGTAGCCCCTGTTTCTAAAGCTCCTACAGTTGTGCATAACAGCCACAGAACAATAACAGCACAACTGAGGTGGAAAGCATGACATACCACTCCGAGTTCCGCCGGTCTATCGACCAACGGGATGACTTCTGGCGCGAGCAGGCCCAGAACATTGACTGGATCGAAACCCCGAACACCATCTGGCAGGCACTCGATAACGGTCACGGCCAGTGGTTCCCCGATGGCCTTCTGAATACCAGCGACGTAGCGCTTGATGCCAACATCCGGGCGGGCCGCGGTCAACAGACAGCCCTGATTTACGATTCGCCGGTGACAAACAGCCAGCAACACTTCACCTATGACGAATTACGGGATGAAGTAGCCCTGTTTGCCGGCGCCCTGCGTGCTCGCGGGATCGAGAAGGGTGACCGGGTCATTATCTACATGCCAATGATTCCGCAGGCAGCCATTGCCATGCTGGCCTGTGCCCGCCTGGGTGCCATCCACTCAGTGGTTTTCGGTGGGTTTGCTGCCCACGAACTTGCGGTGCGCATTGAGGATGCCAAGCCCAAGGCGCTGATCACGGCCTCCTGCGGCATTGAAGTCACCAAGGTCATTGAATACAAACCGTTGGTGGACAGGGCCATTGAGCAATCCAGCCACAAGCCTGAGCTGTGTGTGGTGTACCAGCGGCCGCAAGTCACAGCCAACCTGTCGGAAGGACGGGATTACGACTGGAACGACATGACCGCCAATGCGGAGCCAGCAGATCCGGTGCCAGTGAAAGCCACCGACCCGCTTTATGTGCTTTACACCTCCGGCACCACCGGAAAGCCAAAAGGCGTGGTGCGGGATAACGGCGGCCATGCCGTGGCACTCAAATACAGCATGAAACTGGTCTACGACGCCAAACCCGGCGATGTCTTCTGGGCGGCGTCAGACGTGGGCTGGGTGGTAGGCCACAGCTACATTGTCTATGCGCCCCTGTTCGCCGGCTGCACCACCATCCTGTATGAGGGCAAACCGGTAAAAACCCCTGACGCCGGCGCCTTCTGGCGGGTAGTCCAGGATCACAAGGTGAACATGCTGTTCACCGCGCCCACCGCCTTCCGGGCCGTGCGCAAGGAAGACCCGGAGGCTGATCAGCTAAGCCGCTACGATGTCTCTTCGTTGAAACGCATTTTCCTGGCCGGCGAGCGGTTGGACCCACCCACCTACGAATGGCTGAAGGAACACACGGGCCTGCCGATTCTCGACCACTGGTGGCAGACCGAAACCGGCTGGGCCATCTGCTGCAACCCGGTAGGCATTGAAATGATGACCACCAAACCGGGCTCGGCGACGGTACCGTCGCCCGGCTTCAACGTGCAGGTCGTCGATATGGAAGGCAGCCAGGTACCGGCCGGCGAGCAAGGCCAGATAGCCGTCAAACTGCCCCTGCCACCGGGGTGCCTGATGACCGTATGGGGCGACGACAAACGCTTCCAGAGCAGCTACCTGAATCCGATTCCCGGCTTTTTCAGCTCCGGCGACGGCGGCTTTATTGATGACGACGGCTACGTGTTCATCATGGGCAGGACCGATGACGTGATCAACGTCGCCGGACATCGCCTGTCCACCGGCGAAATGGAAGAGGTGGTGGCTTCACACCCGGCAGTCGCGGAGTGCTGTGTTGTAGGCGCCCACGACGACATGAAGGGCCAGATCCCGGTCGGCCTGGTGCTGATCAAAGACGGCGCAACCATAGACCAGGATGAACTGGAAGAAGAGCTGGTAGAAATGGTCCGCGACAAGATTGGCGCCATAGCGTGCTTCCGTCGGGCCATGGTGGTAGAGCGTTTACCGAAGACCCGGTCTGGCAAGATTCTGCGCCGCGTCATCCGCCAGATTGCGGACGGTGAAGAGTACAGCGTACCCAGCACCATTGATGACCCCGCCATCCTGGAGGAGATCAGCGAGAAGTTCGTGCGCTGACCTACCCCACCACTCCATGCGGGATCACAACACAACTCTGCCTCAAAGACCGGCAGAGTTGTGTTTCACCATTATGACAACCCGTTGTTTTTTATCAATTAAAATCCCGGCACTGATCACCAAAAAAACAATTGACGCCCCCCAAAGTCGGTCTATACTGAAAATTGCTGTGATCCTCTGCAGCGGTATTTGACGAATGCGCTTCAACGTCCTGCCCAGGCTTCGCGTTGCCCCTTCCTCAGTACGCTCCGGATGACTCAACAGCAACGGCTTCTGCTTCTGGCAGAATCCGCATCTGTATGGATCCAGCGTCTGTACGAAACAAGAAGGTCCCGTGAGGGCAAATTTTCAGTAAGACAGGAAAGATCGATGTCCGATACCAAAACTGGCCACGTTAAGTGGTTCAACGAATCCAAGGGCTTTGGCTTTATTGCCCAGGAAGGCGGCAGTGACGTTTTCGTTCACTACAGTGCAATCAACTCCAACGGTTTCCGCACCCTGACAGAAGGTCAGCAGGTGCAGTTCACCGTTACTCAGGGACCCAAAGGCCCCCAGGCGGAAAACGTAACCCCTCTCTAAGGGTTCAGGTTTACCGCCGGATGCCCCTCACGGGTAGACGGAAAACAAAACAGCCGGCAAATTTGCCGGCTGTTTTGCGTTCTGGCGTGGTACCGCCCGGCGATCAGGCAGTTTCCGTCGCCTCCGGAGCCTTTGCTGCCGGCATATCCGTACCCACCGCCTGGGCCACTGCTGAAAACAGCGCCTGCAGGGTCGCCGAGGTGGTATCTTCCGCCAGGGCCGCTGCGCTGCAATGCTGACCATTGGCGGTCAGGCGAATACAGGCCAAGGCATTGGCGTTGGTGCCCTCGCCCAGAGCAAACTCATCGTATGCCTCTACCGCCACCGTTACGCCAAATCGCTTGGCCAGCCCGTCAGACACCGCCTCAACCGCACCCAATCCGCAGCCCTCAAAGGTCACGGGAGACGTGTCGCTACCGACCACCACTTCCGCACGAACACCCTCTTCGTCCCGATGCAGATCGTAGGAACGCAGTGACCAGTCTTCATGAACCTTCAGGTAGCGGTCTTCGAACAGGCGGTGGATGGTGTGGGAATCAATTTCGCCACCGTTGGTCTCGGCTTCTTTCTGGACCACTTTACTGAATTCAATCTGCAACCAACGCGGCAGGGTAATGTCGTAGTCCCGCTCCAGTACATAAGCAACGCCACCCTTGCCGGACTGGCTATTGATGCGCACCACCTCTTCATAGCGACGGCCCACATCGAACGGATCGATGGGCAGGTAGGCCACGTTCCAGGCGTCGCCCTCCTTACGGCGGGCCAGGCACTTACGGATGGCGTCCTGGTGACTGCCCGAGAAGGCGGTGAACACCAGCTCGCCCGCATACGGATGACGCGGGTGGGTGGAAATCTCGGTACAGGCTTCCACCACCTCGGTAATTTCCGCCATGCCGGACAAGTCCAGGGTCGGATCAATGCCCTGTGAATACAGGTTCATGGCCATGGTTACCAGATCCATGTTGCCAGTGCGCTCCCCGTTACCCATCAGGGTACCTTCGATCCGGTCAGCGCCGGCCATCACGCCCAGTTCGGCCGCAGCCACCGCACACCCCCGGTCGTTATGGGTATGCAGACTGATGCTGATGTGCTCGCGATACCGGATGTTTTCGCAAATCCACTCCACCTGGTCGGCAAACACGTTAGGGGTAGACATTTCTACGGTAGCCGGCAGATTGATAATCACCGGCTGCCCCTGATCCGGTCGCCACACCTCGGTGACCGCATCAATCACTTCCGCAGCGAAGTCCAGTTCGGTGCCGGTGAAGCTCTCCGGGGAATACTGGAAGGTCCAGTCGGTGTCCGGATAACGGGCCGCAATCTCTTTCACAAGGGTGGCACCGTTAACGGCAATCTCGCGAATGCCGGCCCGATCGAGACCAAATACCTGCTCGCGCTGCACGGTGGACGTGGAGTTGTACACGTGCACAATCGCCTGCTTTGCGCCTTCCAGGGCTTCATAAGTGCGCTCAATCAGTTCCGGGCGGGCCTGGGTCAGCACCTGGATTTTCACATCGTCCGGAATCCGGTTTTCTTCAATCAGCTTGCGGCAGAAATCAAAATCCGGCTGGCTGGCGGCCGGGAACCCAATCTCGATTTCCTTAAAGCCCAGTTTGACCAGCAAATCGAACAGGCGCTGCTTCTGGGCAACGGACATGGGCTTGATCAGCGACTGGTTGCCATCGCGCAGGTCGACAGCACACCAGGTGGGTGCTTTCTCGATAACCTGGTCCGGCCAGCGGCGGTCTTTCTTGGCAACCGGTTTGAAGGCGACGTATTTACGATGATCAAAGGCCATAACGGAACATTCCTTTCGCTGTTCGTATCAATGGAGAGAGTGTAACGCCCATATGGCGCTATTTGGTTGCTATTTTAGCCCAAAACCGTTATTCATAAGCCATATATTGCCAACAAGTCAGGATTTACAGCACATGATTGCGAACAATGACAAGGCACTGGTCAGAATTGACAAAACTGACCGGAAAATCCTGGAACAATTGCAGAAGGACGGCTCCCTGACCAACCAGCAACTGGCGGAGAAAGTCGGGCTTTCGCCCTCCCCTTGCCTGCGCCGGGTGCGGGCGCTCGAAGACGCGGGCATCATAGTGCGCACAGTGACCATTCTGGACCACAAAAAACTGGGGTTGTCGCTGACCGCCATCATTCTGATCGGCATGGACCGACATACACCGGAACGCTTTGCCGCTTTCGAGGAACAGGTGGCGGTCTTTCCAGAGGTTCAGGAGTGCTATCTGATCACCGGCCAGAGTGCCGATTACATGCTGAAAGTGGTGGTGCCAGACATGGATCATTACCACCAGTTTCTGCTCAACCGCATTACCCGGATTCAGGGTGTCAGCGGGGTGCACTCCAGCTTTGTACTGCGGAGGGTAATCGACAGTACCGCCCTGCCCCTGGGCTATCTTTCCTGACGGGTCAGCTCTGCCAGGTAAGCCCTGGCCATACACTTTAACTCCACCACCAACTGCTGCCCCTGGTCGTCCGGCAGGGTGGCTGCGAGCCGGAGAATGGTTCCGGCAGATCGGGGCAACAACAGGCTGGCGGTCCAGCTGCGCTCTTTCGGCAGCGCCGGATACTCCTGCTGGAGCCGGGCATCCAGGTCACGGGCGTTGCTATAGAGTTCCCGCAGATCCAGTTCCCGAAGCTCGGGCATGGACTCCACGCCGCTCCAGATTGCCGAGTACGCCGGTTCGGTGCGGTAGAAGTCGTAGAACTGATCAATCAGCACATCCACCGCGTCGTGCAGGCTCAGCTCGGGCAGTTTCTCCCGCAGCGCGGTTTCCATTTTCTCGACATGCCCTTCGGCAATGGCATGAACGATGGCCGCCTTGTTCGGAAAGTAGCGGTAAAGGGACGCTAACGACATGCCAGATTGCCGGGCAATGGCGGACATACTGGTGCCATCCACCCCGTTCTCATGAAAAATGGCCGCGGCATGGCTGAGGATATTGCCCACCCGCTCCCGACTGCGCGCCTGAACCGGTCGCCGGCGAGGTGTTACGTCGATAGATTCGTCAGTCATCATCTGTACCTTGTGAAGCAGGCTCCGTACAATAACGTCCACTTTACGACAAAGAAAGGCAGAAGCAGGCCAGAAGCCCTGCCAATTAGTCTTAACCCCCACTTTTCAATAAAGCGGAAGACACGATGCGAGCAAGCCGTTACCTGATTGCCACCCAGAAAGAGACACCCTCAGATGCAGAGATTATCAGCCATCAGCTGATGCTGCGCGCCGGAATGATCCGGAAGCTGGCCGCAGGCCTCTACACCTGGCTCCCCATGGGCCTGCGCACCCTGCGCAAGGTGGAACGAATTGTTCGCGAAGAGATGGACAAGAGTGGAGCCCAGGAAGTTCTGATGCCGGCCGTGCAGCCAGCCGAGCTCTGGCAGGAATCCGGGCGCTGGGAGCAGTACGGCGGCGAACTGCTGCGTATGAATGACCGCCACGGCCGGGACTTCTGCTTTGGCCCAACCCACGAAGAAGTCATCACCGACCTGATCCGCAACGAGCTGAAAAGCTACAAGGAACTGCCGGCTAACTTTTATCAGATCCAGACCAAGTTCCGTGATGAGCGCCGCCCCCGCTTCGGCGTTATGCGTGCCCGCGAATTCATCATGAAGGATGCCTATTCCTTCCACCTGAACTCAGCTTCGCTGGATGACACCTACCAGGTTATGCACCAGACCTACTGCAACATCTTTGATCGCCTCGGGCTGGATTATCGGCCGGTGCAAGCGGATTCCGGTGCCATTGGCGGCAGTGCCTCCCACGAGTTCCATGTACTGGCATCCTCCGGCGAAGACGCCATCGTGTTCAGCACCGAAAGCGATTACGCCGCCAACATCGAAAAAGCTGAAGCCATTGCCCCTGCGGGTGATCGCCCGGCTCCTGGCGAGACCATGACCGAAGTGCACACGCCAGGCCAGAAAACCATCGAAGCCGTTTCCCAGTTCCTCGGCCTGCCGGCAGAGCGCAGCGTGAAGACCCTGCTGGTCAAAGGCGAAGCCGACGAGAACGGCGAATCCGGCCTGGTTGCACTGATTCTCCGGGGCGATCACACCCTGAATGACATCAAGGCCGAAAACCTGAACGGCATTGCCGAGCCGCTGACCATGGCCACCGATGAAGAAATCGAAAAGGCCATTGGTTGCAAACCCGGCTCCATCGGCCCGGTCAACCTGGCTGTGCCTGTGATCGTCGACCGCAGCGCTGCCCACCTGGCAGACTTCGTGTGTGGTGCCAACAAGGACGACTACCACCTGACCGGCGTTAACTGGGAACGCGACGTACCCCTGGGCCGGGTGGAAGACCTGCGCAACGTGGAGGAAGGTGATCCCAGCCCGGATGGCAAGGGTACCCTGGAGATCCGCCGTGGTATCGAGGTCGGCCACATCTTCAAACTGGGTAACAAGTACAGCTCTGCCATGAACGCCACCGTTCTGGATGAAAACGGCAAGACGGTGATCATGGAAATGGGCTGCTACGGCATTGGCGTTTCCCGTATTGTGGCCGCGTCTATCGAACAGAACCATGACGACAAGGGCATCATCTGGCCAGACGCCATCGCTCCGTTCCAGGTGGCCATTGTTACTCTCAACGCCCACAAAAATGCGGTAGTGGCCGAAGCCGGCGAGAAACTTTACAGCCAGTTGCGCCAGGCGGGTTACGACGTACTGCTGGATGACCGTAACGAACGCCCAGGCGTCAAGTTCGCCGATATGGAATTGATGGGCATTCCTCACCGGTTCGTGATTTCAGAGCGCGGGCTGACCGCCGGCACCCTGGAATACAAGGGCCGCCGCGATGAAGAAAAACAGGACATCCCGGTGGAAGAAGCGCTGGCGTTCCTGGTGAAAGCCTCCCCGAAGGGCGGCCTCTAAGGCCGCTCGATCATCCCCTGGGCTGCCTGAAAGGGCAGCCCGGCGGTTTCTGACCAGCCACGCTAACGAGCGCCAACGACACCCGGTTCCATTTCAAGCTCAACCCCGAAGGTTTCCTGCACAGACCGGCGCACCTCGTCAGCCAGCGCCAGCACCTCGGCACCAGAGCCCCCCGAGTGGTTGATCAGCACCAGAGCCTGTCGGTTATGAACACCCACCCGGGTATTGCGAAAGCCTTTCCAGCCAGCCTGGTCAATCAACCAGGCCGCAGCCAGTTTGACACCCTGCTCTACCGGATAAAACACCACACCAGGAAAGCGCTCCTGCAACCTTTCAAACGCCACCTGATTGATCACCGGATTCTTGAAGAAGCTGCCCGCGTTAGGCAAAACGGCGGGGTCCGGCAGCTTGCGGTGCCGCACCGCCATCACCGCTTCAGCAACCTCCAGAGGCGTAAGGGCGTTGACATCGGTATCCCCGAGATAATCCTGAAGATCCCGGTAATCCAGCTTTAATGGCAAGGATCGGGAAAGTTTTAGTCTAAGTTCAAGGATGGTGTAGCGGCCAGGCTGCCGTTTGAACAGGCTGTCACGGTATCCAAACTGGCAATCGCCGGCGGCCAGGGTAACCACACCCCGGGTAACACGATCCAACGCTGTCACACTTACCAGGGTATCGGCAAGTTCAACACCGTAGGCACCAATGTTCTGCACCGGCGCAGCGCCGGCAGTGCCGGGAATCAGCGCCAGGTTTTCTATGCCCCGGTAACCCGAGCGGGCAGCGTATAAAACCGCCTCATGCCAGTTTTCACCAGCACCCAGAACCAGTACGGCGTCGTCACCGTTTACTTTTTCCCAATGCCGGCCCCGAATCTGTATGTGCAGGACCGCACCGTCAAAATCACCGGCAAACACAAGGTTACTGCCACCACCGAGAATCAGGGTGTCCAGCTCCCGGGCCTCAGCCCAGGCCAGTGCGGCGGTGAGGTCATCCACGCCGGAAATCCGAATCAGATAACGAGCCCGCGCCGCAATCGCGAGTGTATTCAGCTCACGCAGATCAGCATGCTCGGTGACACTCAGCGCGCCATTCAAGCCAATCGCCCCCGGATATCCTCCAGTAAGCCTTGACTGGCTTCGTGAATCAGGTCAAGCACTCGTTCAAAACCGTCCTCACCGCCGTAGTATGGATCCGGCACCTCGGCCTGGCCGGACTCACCAAACTCAAGAAAAAGGCGAGGTTCGGTGCCGCCATTCTGATGCCAGATATCCCTGACATCGGCCAGGTTCTGCCTATCCATCACCAACACGTAATCAAACCGGTCGAGGTCTTCAGCCTTGATCTGCCGGGCCCTCAGGTCACTGATATCAACACCGCGACGGTCTGCCGCCGCCATGGCCCGGGCATCCGGCGACTTACCAATATGCCAGTTACCGGTGCCACAGGAATCAATGTGCAGATGTTCTGTCATTCCCTGCTCAGTGACCAGTTGCCGGAACACCCCTTCCGCCGTTGGCGAACGACAGATGTTACCCAGACAAACAAACAACACACTGACCTGATCAGGCATAACTTCCTCCTGCTTCTATCAGAGCCCGCACCCGGGCCAGATCCTCTTCGGTATCGACACCCGGTGCGGGCGGTCGATCAGCGATATCCACGTGGATGTGAGCACCGTTATACAAGGCCCGGAGCTGTTCCAGCGCTTCCACCTGTTCTGTCGGTGCCGGCGGCCAGCTGACAAACAGGCTGAGCACACTGGCACGGTAGCCATAAATGCCAATGTGCCGGAAGTAACCAATGCCCTCGGGTAAGTCTACGTCAGCCACCGATGCGTTGGCGGGCCAGAAGTCCCGCGCCCAGGGGATGGGTGCTCGGCTGAAGTAGTGCGCCATTCCCCGGCTATCGAACACCACCTTCACCACGTTCGGGTTGAATACCTGCCGGGCGTCGTGGATACGCTCGCACAGGGTGGCAATACTGGCCTCAGGGAAGTAGTCGAGATTATCGGCCACCTGGTTAATCAACGCCGGCGGTATCAGCGGCTCGTCACCCTGGACGTTAACCACCCGGTGGTCAGGGTCCAGCCCCAGCTTTCGGGCAACCTCCTCAAGCCGGTCCGTGCCACTGGCGTGGTGTGGTGACGTCATGACCACCTCGGCACCGAATGCCTGGCACGATGCCTCAATGCGCTGGTCGTCGGTGGCAACCACGACCCTGCTCGCCCGACTTTCCTGGGCGCGTTCACATACGTGCTGGATCATCGGTTTACCGGCAATCATGGCCAGAGGTTTACCGGGTAACCGGCTGGAGGCGTAGCGGGCGGGGATGACAACGGTAAATGACATACTGATGCGTCCTGCTGGCGGGTGTGTCAGTGCTTATCAAGCCGTTCGTCGGTACTCAGGGTACGGGCCTCTACGGCTAACATGACAGGGATACCCTCACGAATCGGAAACGCCATGGCGTCCTGGTAACAGATCAGCTCGGTACGGGCATCGTTGAGCTTGAGTTCACCCTTGCACACCGGGCAGGCAAGCATGGCCAACAGTTTCTTATCCATGGTTGGTTCTCTCAGTATTTTGTTGATGCAACTGCCCAGAGCATGCCCTGAGCCGTTCCAGAAAGCGATGTTCAAAAGGTTCCGACAGACAGGCATCCACCGTCAATACCCAGGCGTTGTCGGGTGCAAAGCCCCGGCATTTGACCGCATCTTTCGCGGTCATGACCAGCCACTCACCCGCACTGGAGCCAAGGTCTTCCGGGCGGAAACGGTGATGATCGGGAAAAGCCGCTTCGGTGACCTGTGCTCCCAGGCTCCTCAGTGTGTCAAAGAAACGTCCCGGGTTGCCTATTCCGGCAACCGCACGCACTGACCGCCCCCCGAGTGCTGAGGGCGCCAGAGTCTCCCCGGAGTTCAGATTGACCAACGACGCCGGCTGCAGTGACATGGCATGGATCTCAGGATGCGCTACGCCGGCAAACTCGTCGATCTGCTGACCCGGCGGCGGGAACACTTCTCCATTGAGAATCACAAAATCCACACTCGAGAGCCGTGTTACCGGTTCGCGCAGGGGGCCCACCGGAATCAGGGCACCGTTACCAATGCCCCGGCCGGCATCAAACACCGCCAGTTCAATATCCCTGGGCAAGCGGTAATGCTGCAAGCCGTCATCACAGATCAGGACGTCGCCGAGTGCCTGCTCCAGGGCCCAGTGCCCACCGCGACAACGGTCGGGATCGACCACCACCGGGCACCCCGTGGCCAACGCCAGCATCAGCGGCTCATCACCGCAGACCAATGCCGGCGTGGTGTCTTTTACCAACAGAGGATAATGATCGCTTTTGCCGCCGTAGCCCCGGCTCAGGATAACCGGATGCCAGCCGTCCTGCTTCATGCGTTGCACCAGCCGGGCGGTCAGGGGGGATTTGCCGGTACCACCTGCGGTGATATTGCCAACCACTACGACCGGCACGGGCAAGCTTTCATTGCGGGCCTGCCAGGCTTTCCGACGTTTCGATTCAGACACCACCCGGTACAGCCAGGCCAATGGACCGAGGATGGCCAGGGGCTTGCCCTGGCCATACCAAAAGCGGTCAATGCGGCTGCTGCTCATGCATGCTCGCTGAACTGGATCTGATGCAACTGGGCATAGGCGCCGTCTGCCGCCAGCAATTCCTCATGCGTGCCGGATTCGACAATATGGCCTTTGTCCATCACCAGTATCCGGTCCGCCTTTTCGATGGTGGACAGGCGGTGGGCAATGACCAGCGTCGTCCGGCCTTGCATCACCGTCTCAAGGGCTTCCTGAATATGCCGTTCCGACTCTGTATCCAGTGCCGACGTGGCCTCATCAAGGATCAGGATCGGGGCGTTCTTCAGCAAAGCCCGGGCAATGGCCAGGCGCTGGCGCTGGCCGCCAGACAACATCACGCCGTTATCCCCGATCATGGTATCCAGTCCTTCCGGCATCCGGTCGATAAACTCCAGGGCATGAGCCTTGGCGGCGGCTTCCCGGATTTCTTCACGACTGCAGTTGCGCAAGGCACCGTAGGCGATGTTGGCGGCAATGGTGTCGTTGAACAGCACCACGTTCTGGTTCACCAGAGCAATCTGGGAACGCAAACCCTTGAGCGAGAACTCCTTGAGAGACCTGCCATCGATTCGGATATCACCCTCGGTGTACTCATAGAATCGGGGTAGCAGGCTGACCATAGACGATTTACCACTGCCCGAACGGCCGACCAGTGCCACACTCTGCCCGGCCGGCACCTTCACTGAAATACCGTCCAGGACATTATCCAGTTGATCACGATAGCGGAAGCACACCTTATCGAACTCAATATGGCCTTCGACACGGTCTGGGGTGTATTCGCCGCGATCTTCCTCTGGCTGCTCGTCCATGGTTTCAAACACGTCATAGGCCGCAGCCACGCCCTTCTGAATCTTGGCGTGCACCGAAGTAACCTGGCGAATGGGCTTGGCCATGGTCGTCGCCGCGGTAATGAAGGCGATTAACTGGCCGGTACTCATCTCACCACGGATTTCCGGAGACAACATGGTCCAGACCAGCGCGGCAATGGCGATAGCCACCAACACCTGGATGACCGGCACGCTGATGGCCTGAGTAGAGGCCATTTTCAGGCTTTGTTTGAGGTTCTGGTCGCTGACTTCCCGGAAGCGTTCACGTTCGTAGTCTTCCCCCCCAAAGGTTCGCACCACCCTGTAACCGGAGATGGATTCTGAGGCCACGTGGGTGATATCACCCATCGACCCCTGAATGCGCTTGCTGATTCGGCGAAAGCGCTTGCTGGCGTAATTCACCACCAACCCGATCACCGGCCCCACGGTCAGGAACACCAGGGTCAGCTTCCAGTTGGTATACAGCATAAAGCCCAGCAAGCCGACGATGGTCAGGCCTTCGCGGAGGGTGATGGTGATGGCGTTGGTTGAGGCCTCGGCCACCTGCTCGACATTGAAGGTAAGTTTGGACACCAACCTGCCAGAAGCATTGTCATCATAATACCGCGACGGCAGTGTCATCAGGCGATCGAACACATCATTGCGGAGGGCATTGATTACCTGCCGCCCGACGTAACTGATGAAGTATTGACTGAAAAAGGTGCCCACACCCCGCAAGGCGAAAATGCCGACAATCAGGCCCGTCAACAGCAACCGGTTCTGATCCGTCGGATTCTCAATGGCGGTGATCACATACTCCATGGCAGCCGCCATGCCTGTGGAGGCCGCGGCATAGATAATGTTCCCCAGCACCGCCAGGGAGAACGCGAACCAGAAGGGTTTCACATAGGCGAGCAATCGTTTGTAGGTTGCCCAGCTTCCGGTTGGCGGTACCTTCAGAGGTTCCGGCCTTGCATCGATCACGGATTCTCAGCCTCCCGCTCTGTGGTTATGCTCAGTTTCGCAAACCCCAGGCGGCCGGCCACATCCATGGCGCGCACAACGTATTCATGGGGAGTTCTGGCATCGGCCGTAATGATAAACGGCAAGCTGTTGTCTCCCTCAGCTAATTCCCTGACACCCCGCTCAAGGGTTTCACGCCGATTATTGACCAGTGTCCTCTCGTTCAGGATGTACTGGCCCTCAGCATTGATCACCACATCGATCTGCCTTACCTCAGAGGGCGAAACCGGTTCGCCGCTCGCCTCGGGCAAATCCACCTGCAGGTGGCTTTCCCGGGTAAAGGTGGTGGACACCATAAAGAAAATCAGCAACAGGAACACCACATCGATCAGTGGCGTCAGGTCAACCCCGACCTCCTGGCTTCTCTGGCGCTTGAACTTCACGGTGTTCAGGCTCCTTCCACGTCGATTTCACGGTCGCCATGAACCACTTCCACCAGCTTGATGGCTTCCTGCTCCATGTTAACGACCAGCTCATCAACGCGACGAATGAAGTAGCGATGACAAATCAGGGCGGGAATAGCGACGCTCAGGCCCGCAGCCGTGGTGATCAGCGCCTCCGAAATACCGCCAGCGAGATTACCGGCGTTACCCACGCCCGCCAGCTGAATTTCCGCAAATACTTTGATCATACCGATGACCGTGCCCAGCAAACCCAGCAGCGGTGTAATAGTGGCAATGGTACCGAGGGGGTTCAGGAAGCGTTCCAGATCATGGATGACCTGGCTGGCTTCGTGCTCGATGCTCTCTTTCATGATCTCCCGGCCGTGCTTGGCGTTGATCAGCCCGCCAGCGAGTATACGGCCCAGCGGTGAGGAGCCCTGAAGCGCCTTGAGCTTGCGCCCATTCAGTTCTTTTTTCTTGATCCAGCGCCAGAGTTCGTTAATCGATTGTGGGGGCGCTACCCTGGAGGCTCGCAGAGTCCAGAATCGCTCCAGAACAATGGCAAGCGCCAGGATGGAACAGGCAACAATGGGCACCATCAGGATGCCACCGGCTTTCAACAGCTCGAACACGCTTGATCTCCCTGATTAATTACAAGCCGCGCTACTTTAGCATAGCTGCCGGTTCAGGCCACACCCGGAATGTCACGGTATTTTACATTGGTCACGGGTCAGCCCCGGCCCCTGGATCCAAAACGGAACAGTGTGGCGTAGCTCACTGATTTTCGGGCCATGCTTACTCAAGGTAACGACGATCTCTCCGGAGCAGGCGGTGTTGAGTGGGCGAGCATTCGCCAGCTGGTACCGGGCCACCACATCAGGATGGGGGTGGCCGTATCTATGCCGATAGCCCGCCGTGTAGATTACCCAGTCGGGCGCGACACGATCGATCCACGGTGCAGAGGACGATGTTTTGCTGCCGTGGTGCGGCGCAAGCACCAAGCGGAAATCCACTGCCTTGCGCAACCACGGCACCGCGCCGGGGGCAAGCATCTCTGCCTCTACCCGTTTACTGATATCCCCGGTAAGCAGCACGTCAGAACCACTGGCGGGATGGTGAATCCGGACCACACAGGACGCATCGTTTCCGGTGCGCTCGGCTTGGGACTGCCAGAATTCGAACACCACCCCATGCCATTCGAACGGCTCTGATCGACACTGTCCTACCGATTTCCCCGGCACTTCGTCCAGAATCCCGGCCACGACTTCCGGCTCACCGCTCTGTATCTGCTCCACATCTACGGCTTGTACCAACTGTACCAGGCCACCGGCATGGTCACTGTCACCGTGGCTGATTATCAGACGATCAAGTTTGTTAATCCCCAGGGCCCGGAGGTTCGGAAGCAGTGTCGAGTCAACAGCCGAAAACACACCCCGTACTTCCGGCCCTGTGTCGTAAACCAGTGCCTTGCGCCCCACACGCACCAGAACAGACAGACCCTGGCCCACATCCCAGACACGAATTTCCGGCTCCACCACCTCCGGGTTAATGGCGGCAGGCCTTGTCAGCACCACCGTGACCGCCCAGGCCCCGACTAACGCCACGGTCATCAGGCGAAAAACCCTGTCAGGGAAACGGAGCAACAGAACGACGACAGCCGCCAACAATGTCAGTAAAAAGGGTGATGCCTCTGGCGCTAATACGGACACTGGAGCCGCCAGTTGCTCCACCCACTGCAGCCAGGCCATCAACGGGCCCAGTACTGCGTCAAGCAGCGAACTTACCCAACCCGTTACCGCGCCACCGGACACCAGCACCAACAAAGCACCTGCGAACAGCACCGGCATCACAACCAGCGATACCCAGGGAATCGCCACCAGGTTTGCCACCAAACCGGCCAGCGGTTGGCTCTGCCCAAGCCCGGACAACAATGGCCACAAGCCCGCAAAAACCGCCAACTGTGCCAATACCAGGCCCTTGAGCCAGCCGGGGCCTGCCAGGCGCCCGCTGAATACCGCCAGCAAGACCGCCACCGCACCAAAGGACAACCAGAACCCCTGATCCAGCGGCGCGAACGGGTCAAGTAACAGCACCAGAAACAAGGCTGAACAGAATGGTCGCCAGACACTGGCCTCGCGGGCCAGAAGCAGATACCAGCCGCCAACCAGAACCATGATCAAGGCTCGGCGGGTTGGTACGGTAAACCCCGCAACCAGTGCATAGAACAGGCAACACAGGATAACCAGCGCAAAGCCTGCGATTCGCCTGCGCCGCTCATCCAGCCAGTGCGCCGGCACTGACAAGGTGAAGCGGCGGGCAACCAGGCCAGCACCAACCGCCACCAGTCCCAAGTGCAACCCTGATATCGCCACCAGGTGAATCGTGCCCGTTGCTCGAAGCGTTTGCCAATGCCGATCCGTGAGATAACCGCGGTGGCCGATCAGTAACGAGGCAATCAATGGGTATTCACCGGCATCGGAAAAATGCCGATGAACCTGCTCAGCGACCGTTTGATGCCAGGCGTGGTACCGGCAATGCCAGCCACAATGAAGATCCTGGTCCAGGGCAACCGCCCGAACGCTTCCGGTTGCCCGGTAACCTTTCCTGAACAGCCAATCCTCATAACGAAACCCCTCGGGATTCAGGTTGCCGTGCGGCCGTTTAAGGACCACCTCCAGCCTCAGCCGATGGCCGGGCAGCGCCTGATCATTCCGGCCATACCAGGAGAGACGCACTCTGCGGGGAAGTACCGGTGTGGCGCCCTGTTGGCCTTCGCTGTGCCAACTGACAACACACACGCTAAAGCGCAAACTGCTGAAACTGCCAGCCTGCGGAAGCTCACAAACATACCCTGATAGTTCCAGACGCTTGCCTTCCATATCCGCCGGCAAGCGCTCCGCCAGGCGCGCTTCAGAATGCCAGCCAGCCCAGGCCAGACCCAGCACAAGCAGAGCCAACAGCCTGACCAGACGGCGCATGGTGCCCTGACGGATCAGGAGAGACGCACTGACCATCAGCAGCCCGACCAAAAACAGCCACCAGGGCGGTGGTAAAAGCGTTAGTTGATACAGTAAGATAACGCCGCACGAGAACGCGACAATGCCGGGCGCGCCGACTACGCTGTGTTCAGGCGTTTGGTGAGTATGAAACAGACCGGACAATCCTTGTCCTCCAGTGCATTAGCCCGGCGCGCTCAGGGTGCCGGAAGTTATCCATTCCGAAGCAACAGGCCGAACTTCCTATGCCCAAGAAGTTCATGAAACGGTATCTGCCTTCCCCGGAAAAAGTGCAATCCATCGAATCATTGCGCTTTCTGGGCGATATCCTTCATGAACCCAACCTGTGGCACATCAACCGGCACAGTGTGTCTCGCGCCTTCCTGATCGGGCTTTTTCTCAGTTTTATCCCGATGCCATTCCAAATGGCGGCGGCAGCAGGCATGGCCATCTGGATCAATGCCAACCTGCCGTTGTCCGTCGCCCTGGTCTGGATCAGCAATCCGTTGACCATGCCGCCCATCTTCTACTTTAACTACAAAGTAGGCGCCTGGATTCTGGACCGCCCCGTGCTGGCTTTTGAATTCCAGCTCTCCTGGTCCTGGCTGAGCAGCCGCCTGATGGAGATTGGCGTGCCGCTCTATGTCGGGTCAATTGTGGTGGCGACTGCTGCGGGTTGCAGCGCCTATCTGATCATCCAGTACCTTTGGCGGCGAAAAATCCGCACCGACTGGCAGGTTCGGCGCTTTTCAAGAAAAGCCCGCAAGAAGGCCCGTAATCAGGCTTCCTGAACCAACCGCCCTTGCTCCAGTCGCAACACCCGGCCGAGGCTCCGCGCCATTCGCATATCGTGGGTGACCATAACAAAGGCAATGCCAGACTGCTCTCGCAAATCCTCAATCAGAGCCCTGATACCCTCGCCGGTATGCTCGTCCAGGTTACCGGTTGGCTCGTCCATCAACACACATTGGGGCTCGTTGACCAGCGCCCGGGCAATGGCCACCCGCTGGCGCTCACCGCCAGACAGCTCGGAAGGCTTATGCTTCAATCGCTTGCCCAGGCCAACCCGGTCCAGCAATTTTTCGGCTTTCTGCCTGGCCACAGCCAGCGACTGACCGCCCAGTGCGCAGGGCATCATCACGTTTTCCAGCGCTGTGAACTCCGGCAACAGGTGATGGAACTGGTAGACAAAGCCAAGGTGGCCATTGCGGAAACGTGCCCGGCCGGCTTCCGACAACCGGTGAATATCCTCACCACAGATATGAATCTGGCCGGATGACGGCCGGTCCAGGCCGCCAAGCAGGTTCAGCAACGTGGTTTTGCCAGCACCACTGCTGCCCACGATGGCAACGGTTTCGCCTGCCGACACTTCCAGGGAAATGTCGGAGAAAATCGTCAGTGTCTCGGGGCCCTGGTCGTAGGTTCGGGTAACCTGGCGGCAGTCGATTACCAAAGGCTTGCTGGTCGTCATTTCTACTTCACTCATAACGTAACGCCTCTGCCGGTTCGACCCTGGATGCCCGCCATGCCGGGTAAATCGTTGCCAGCAGGCTCATCACCATTCCGGCACTACTGATAATGGCCACATCCTGCCACTGCAATTGGGACGGCAGGTAACTGATGAAGTAGACGTCGGCACTCAGGAATTGATGCCCCATCAGCCCCTCAAGCCAGGAAATGAAGCCACTGATATTCAGGGCTCCGAAGATTCCGAGCGCGGTTCCCATCAGGGTGCCAAAGATACCTATTACCGCCCCCTGAATGATGAAAATTCGCATAATGCGCCCGGGTGTTGCGCCCATGGTTCGCAAAATCGCGATGTCTGCGGTTTTGTCGGTGACCACCATGACCAGGGTGGAAACAATATTGAAAGCGGCCACGGCCACAATGAACATCAGCAACAGGCCAATCATGGTCTTTTCCATCCGTATAGCCTGGAACAGGTTGCCGTGGGTACGGGTCCAGTCAGATACGTAGTAACGCCCTCCCAGATCCTGCGCAACCTGGTTGACCACGCGCGGTGCTGCAAACAGGTCATCCACCAGCAGGCGCACGCCCTCGGCACGGCCGCCGGTTCGCATCAGGCGGGCCGCATCATCCATATGAATCAGCGCATAATTGCCATCCAGCTCGGCACCGACACTGAAGATACCTTTAACGGTAAAGCGCTTTAGCCTGGGCAGTACGCCGGCCGGGGTTACCGAGGCTTCCGGCAGGACAACCGTCAGTTTGTCTCCGACCTGCAGCCTAAGGCTGTTGGCCATCAGCCGACCGATGATAATGCCGAATTCTCCCGGCTTGAGTTCATCCAGGTTGCCTTCAATGAAGTGATTCTCAATGATCGATACCGTGGCTTCCTGCTCGGGCACAATGCCGCTTAGCATCACTCCCCGAACATCACCACCGCCTGTCACCATGCCCTGGCCCTGGATAAAGGGCGCGGCCGCCAGTACCCGTGGATGCTCCTGTACGCGGCGATCAATCTCTTCCCAGTCTTCCAGCGGGCCCGACGCCCCCTGAATCGTGGCGTGGGGCACCATGCCCAGAATGCGCTGCTTCAATTCCCGGTCAAAACCATTCATTACGGACAACACGATGATCAGGACCGCCACGCCAAGCATCAGCCCGAGCATGGAGGTCAGGGATATAAAGGATATAAAGTGATTACGTCTCTTGGCTGCGGTGTACCGCAAGCCGATATAGAACGATAAGGGTCTGAACATGGGGAGGTGCCTGTCGCTACCTTCTGGCCTGTCGTGGTTTGGTACCCCGGATCACTCGCGAGCCTCCGGGAAACTGCTAAACTACTCTTTACCAATAAAATTTCAGCCCGCCGGAGACAGAATGCCAGGCTCGCCTATCACGCCACCGATCACCGATGCCAAAGCCGACCGACGCGAGTATTTCCGGATCGAGGACCGTATTGGTCTTGAAATCCGCCGTCTCTCCGGGAACGCTGACAGCGAGCAGGATGATCCGTTCAATGGATCGCCACTGGAAAGCCTCAAAGCTGAATTCCGCCGGCTGGACCAGGACGTAAAAGCACACCTCGCCAGCCTGGCGGAACGTGACCGACTACTGACCGGATTGATCAAATCCATGAACAGCAAGCTCGACACGCTGGCGCGCATTATCGCCTTTGAGCAAAATCCGTTGCAACCGGAGGACTGGCAGGATGTGACTCTCAGCGAGGGCGGCCTGTCGTTTTTCAGCAGCACCCCGGCCTGGAACCAGGGCGACCGTATTGCGGTACGTATGACCCTGCCACCGGAACTCTATCAACCTCAAGCCATTGCGGAAGTTCTGAGCGCAGAGGTGGATGATCGGGGCGGAGCAAGGGTTCACACCGAGTTCGTTCAACTTGACGACAGTAGTCGCCAACAAATTGCCCGCCATGTGATGCGTTGGCAAATCCGGCAGCGGCAAAAAGAGTAAACTTTGAAAAAACGCTGACTTTTGCCCGTTTTTTCGGGATATTACGTTTTATCCATGTCCTGCGGTATCGTTCGCGGGAACCAGGCATTAATGGAGAACCCAATGAAGAACAAGCGAAACCTGATTACCGCCGTGGCACTGACGTCCCTCATGTCTGCCGGCCTGGCAACCAACCTGCACGCCGAACAGCTGACAATTCCCGTTGGCAGCCAGGCCGATCGCAGCCAGGCCAGCCTGCCGACCACCGGCATGACCCAGACCTCGGTTCGCAACCGCTGGGGCGCTCCTCAGGATATCCAGGGACCAGTAGGTGAGCCTCCTATCAGCCAGTGGCACTACTCCGATTTTATCGTCTATTTCGAACACGACCGGGTGCTGCACACTGTCGTCAAGCGCAACCGCTAATCCCCCTCCGGACAAAGGTTCAATTTTCTCCGCCCATGGCCTGACGTTGTGGCAATGGTCAGATAGAATGGCGGCTTTTGCGAACCAAGGTGACAAATACAGTGACATCCAAGCGAGTGTTGCCTGCGGAGTGGGCGCCCCAGAGCGCAGTCATGTTGACCTGGCCTCATCCGGGCACTGACTGGGCCCGGATAATGGACGAGGTTGAACCTGTCTTCCTGAACATTGCTCACCAGGTGCTTCGATTTGAGCATCTGGTGATCAGTTGTGAATTCGTGGCACGGCTGCAGAAACTCGGCCAGGAACTGAACCATTTCGCAGAAGAGAACGGTCTTCCGGGGCGTGTGATCACCGTCCCGGCACCCGCTAACGACACCTGGGCGCGGGATCACGGCCCGATAACGGTCGACACCGGCGACGGCCTCACCCTGCTGGACTTCCGGTTCAACGCCTGGGGTGGCAAGTTTCCGTGGGAAAAAGACAACGCCCTCAATCAGCATCTGGCGAATGCCGGCGTCTTTGGCGGCCATCGTTTGCAGTCTGTGGATTTCGTTCTGGAAGGTGGTTCCATCGAATCCGATGGCCAGGGCACGGTCCTGACCACCAGCGAGTGCATGCTGACACCGTCGCGAAATCCTTCCATGGATCGCGCAGCCATCGAACAGCTGCTGTCAGAACTCCTCGGAGCAGACCGCATTCTCTGGCTGAACCATGGCTATCTGGCCGGTGACGATACGGATAGCCATATCGACACCCTGGCTCGATTCTGCGCCCCCGACCACATCTGCTACGTGACTTGCCCGGACGTAGCCGATGAACACTACAGTGCACTGGCGGCCATGGAAGAAGAACTGCAGGAGTTCCGGCAGAAGGATGGCAGCCCCTACAAACTGACCGCCCTGCCCTGGCCGGATGCCATCCATGATGAAGACGGCGAGCGCCTGCCCGCCACCTATGCCAACTTTCTGATCATCAATGGCGCGGTTCTGTTGCCGGTGTACGATGTACCGCAAGATCAGGAAGCCATCCGAATCATGGCCGGCATTTTCCCTGACCGGGAGATTGTTGCGATCAACTGCCGCCCGCTGATCCACCAGCACGGCAGCCTTCACTGTGTCACCATGCAGATTCCCGCAGGAGTGGTCACGCTATGACTAGCCGGCCCGAGAACCCGCAGCTGAAGATTGCTGCTATCCAGCAAAAGTGTACCGATGACAAGGCTGCCAGCCTCGCCACGTCTGAGAAACTGATCCGTGAAGCCGCCAAGGGCGGTGCACAACTGGTGGTGCTGCAAGAGCTGCATGCCACGCTGTATTTCTGCCAGACAGAAGACACAGACATTTTTGAACTGGCGGAACCCATTCCCGGCCCCACCAGCAACCGGCTGGCAGACCTCGCCGGCGAACTGGAGATTGTCCTGGTCGGCTCCATCTTCGAACGGCGCATGAACGGCGTCTACCACAATACCTCCGTGGTGTTTGATACCGACGGCAGCCTGGCTGGCATCTACCGCAAGATGCACATCCCCGATGACCCGGGCTTCTACGAGAAATTCTATTTCACTCCTGGAGACGCCACGTTCAATGACGGCCGCAGCGGCTTCACCCCGATCAATACCTCTATCGGAAAGCTCGGAGTTCTGGTGTGCTGGGACCAGTGGTACCCGGAGGCAGCCCGCCTGATGGCACTGGCCGGCGCCGATATCCTGATCTACCCCACCGCCATCGGTTGGGACGTCACCGACGACCCCGAAGAACAGGCCCGGCAGCTGGAAGCCTGGGTTACGGTGCAAAGGGGCCATGCCGTTGCCAATAACCTGCCCGTTATTGCTCCCAATCGGGTTGGCACCGAACCGGACCCCACCGGCCAGGGAGATGGCATCCGATTCTGGGGCAACAGCTTCATCTGCGGTCCCCAGGGCGAATTCCTGGCCAGGGGAGATGACCACAGCGAGTGCATTCTGACAGCCACCCTTGATCGCAACCGTACCGAATCCGTTCGGCGAATCTGGCCGTATCTTCGGGATCGTCGTATCGATGCCTACGGAGACATTCTTAAACGGGTACGGGACTGAGGCCTGCATGAAACAAAAGATGGACAGCGTTGTTACCGAGCTCAACAAAATACTGTTGGGCAAGGACACCCAGGTTCGGCTGGCTCTGTGCGGATTACTGGCCCGCGGCCACCTGCTGATCGAGGACATTCCCGGGATGGGCAAAACCACCCTGTCCCACGCCCTGGCCAAGATCATGGGCCTGAGTTATCAGCGCATCCAGTTCACCAACGATCTGCTACCCGCTGATGTTCTCGGCTATTCCATGTATGACAAGCAGGCCGGCAGCCTGGTTTTTCATCCGGGCCCGATCTTCGCCCAGGTTGTTCTGGCGGACGAAATCAATCGGGCCTCGCCCCGAACCCAAAGCGCCCTGCTGGAGGCCATGGAAGAACGACAGGTGTCCATTGAAGGCGAAACCCGGCCACTGCCCTCGCCGTTTTTCGTGATTGCCACCCAGAACCCTATCGAACAGGGCGGCACCTTCCCGCTGCCTGAATCCCAGCTTGACCGCTTCCTGATGCGCCTGCGCCTGGGGTATCCGGACCCGAAAGCCGAACGGGAACTGCTGGAAGGCGAGGATCGCAAGACCCTAACAGACAGGCTCGAGGCCATCCTCCCCCACGACCAACTGCAGGCACTGCAAGTTGCCGTGGACGAGGTCACTGCCAGCCCGGCCCTGCTGGATTACCTCCAGCGTCTGCTCGAACAAAGCCGTCGCATGCCCGGCCTGCTGTACGGCCTTTCCCCGAGGGCTGGCCTCGGTCTGCTCCGGGCCGCCAAAGCCTGGGCACTGATGGCAGGCCGCAACCATGTGTTGCCAGACGATATCCAGGCGGTTTTCCCATCTGTTGCCGAGCATCGCCTCGAGCAGGGAGAGTCCGGCAAAAGCAAAGAGAGAGTCCGGCAGCTGCTGACCACCGTCTCCGTACTTGAATAATTCCGCAATGCCCATATAGCAAAGCTTAATTGGCCGCATTATCGGAAACGAATGGCACCCCGGTTATTTCATGGTAGCCTTTCGGCTTCTTGATTAATGAACAGTCCGCACGGCCGGGCTGAACCTGTATCCTAAATATCAGCGAGCATTCCATGAGCGAAACCCGACACTCCCGACTGATCATTCTTGGTTCCGGCCCGGCCGGTTACACCGCTGCTGTCTACGCTGCCCGCGCCAACCTGAACCCAACACTGATTACCGGTATTGAAGTGGGCGGTCAGCTCACCACCACCACCGATGTGGACAACTGGCCGGGTGATAACGATGGCGTTCAGGGCCCGGAACTGATGCAGCGCATGCAGATGCATGCTGAACGCTTCGAAACCAACATTATCTACGACACCATCAACGAAGCTGACCTGAACAACCGCCCGTTCCGCCTGAAAGGTGATGGCGGAGAGTACACCTGTGACGCCCTGATTATCGCCACAGGCGCATCTGCCATGTATCTCGGGCTGGAATCCGAGGAGAAGTTTAAAGGTCAGGGCGTGTCGGCTTGCGCCACCTGCGATGGTTTTTTCTACCGGAAACAGAAAGTCGCGGTGATCGGTGGCGGCAATACGGCAGTGGAAGAGGCGTTGTATCTCTCCAACATCGCTGATGAGGTGACCCTGGTTCATCGCAGGGACAAACTGCGAGCCGAGAAGATCCTGCAGGATAAACTGTTCGAGAAAGCAGAGAACGGCAATGTGAAGATTGTCTGGAACCATACACTGGACGAAGTTCTGGGCGATGGCACCGGCGTTACCGGCATGCGCATCCGGAGCATGGAAGACGACAGCACTCGGGATATTGAACTGGCCGGCGTATTCATTGCCATCGGCCACAAACCCAATACCAGCCTGTTTGAAGGCCAGTTGGATATGGACAACGGCTACATCCGCATCCAGTCCGGCCTGAACGGTATGGCCACCCAATCCAGCATTCCGGGTGTGTTTGCCGCCGGCGACGTGGCTGATCATGTATACCGCCAGGCGGTAACGTCTGCCGGTTTTGGCTGCATGGCCGCCCTGGATGCTGAAAAATTCCTGGATCAGCAGGACTGATCCAGGTAATCGCAACATGACGTCGCTACCCTGGCTGGACCCGGATCAGCTCTGGTTCCCCCCGGCAGACGAAGCACTGGATGACCCGGACGGTCTGCTGGCCCTGGGTGGCGACCTGTCATCAGAGAGACTGTTGCTGGCTTATCGCAACGGCATCTTTCCCTGGTTCAGTGACGACCAGCCCATCCTTTGGTGGTCGCCCAACCCACGGTGCGTGCTCTTCCCCAACGAGATTCACATATCCCGTAGCCTGCGGCGCACCCTGAACCAGCGTCGCTTCGAGGTCACCGCCGACCAGTGTTTCAGCCGGATCATCCGCCTTTGCGCAAACACCCGTGCCGAGGGCACCTGGATTACGGATGACATGGTCACCGCGTACACCAGGCTGCACCGGCAAGGCATCGCCCACTCCATTGAAATCTGGAATCAACAGGGCGAGCTGGCTGGCGGCATGTACGGCCTGGCGCTGGGGCGATGCTTCTTCGGTGAGTCGATGTTTTCTCTGGAGACCAATGCCTCCAAGGTGCTAATGGTGCACCTTGCCAACCAACTGGCAGCCTGGGACTACCAGATGATGGACTGCCAGGTTGAGAGCAGCCACCTGCTGAGCATGGGTGCCAGGGCTATCCCGCGGGCGGAATTTTTATCTATACTCAGGGCATGTGTGGATCGGAAAGCGGATCAGCCAGACTGGACATTTACCTGGCGCTGGCCCGGCCCGGAGGCATGAATGAGCAACCTCAGAACCCTGGTTTTCTTTGCAACACCAGCCCATGATTGCAGCTACCTGCCAGACCGCGAAGCCACCACCATGTTTGTGGACCCACGGGCCCACATCGACAAAAAACTCTACAGCCAGTTGACGGCCCTTGGCTTTCGTCGCAGCGGCTCACATTACTACCGCCCCCACTGCGAAGACTGCAACGCCTGTGTGCCTGTTCGCCTGAAAGTGGATGAATTCAAGCCTGATCGCAATCAACGGCGGGTGCTGCGCAAGAACGAGGACCTCAGCTGCAGACTGGTGCCAGCCGCCTTCAGCGAGCGCTACTATCGCCTCTATGCCCACTATATAGAGGAACGCCATAAGGACGGGGACATGTACCCACCCTCCCGGGAGCAGTTCATGTCGTTTCTGGTAGAGGGCGCAACAGACTCCTGGTTCCTGGAGATTTCCCTGGACAGTGAACTGGTGGGGCTGGCCGCAGTGGATCTGCTGGACGATGGCCTGTCGGCCATCTACACCATATTCGCCCCGGAACTGGAACACCGGAGCCTGGGAACCTTTGCCGTGCTCTGGCAAATCGACGAAGCCCGCCGGCGGGAATTACCCCATCTTTATCTGGGGTACTGGATCAAAGAATGCCGGAAAATGAACTACAAAACCCGCTTTACCCCGATTGAAGCCCTGCGCGACGGCCACTGGCGAGAGATGCAATTGGACTGATTTTTGCCAAACGTTAAGAAATCAGGCAGAATTGCGCAATTTAAAATCACCGAAAGCATTCCCGAACGAGGTTTTTACTGAATGGCGAAATCAGATGTCATTGAAATGGAAGGGGTTATTATCGACACCCTTCCCAACACCATGTTCCGCGTTGAGCTGGCCAACGGTCACGTTGTAACCGCTCACATCTCAGGAAAAATGCGCAAGAACTACATTCGCATCCTGACAGGCGACAAGGTCAAGGTTGAGCTGACTCCCTATGACCTGAGCAAGGGCCGCATTGTGTACCGCGCCCGTTAATGCTCCAGTGACATCTGAAAAGCCCCGCTTTTGCGGGGCTTTTTTGTCAGATCTGATAAGTCGGGCGTTCGCTGACCATCATTCGCGGTTCTGATCCGAACATTCCATGGCACCCGGGTTTGTATAACAACGTATCTTGCGCAGAATCGTCATCATGTCTTCGTGATAAACAGCGGCGGCCAACTGGGCCTCTTGCCCTTTATTCGACAGCAGATCTATGCGTACCTGCCTGAGCATTTCCTGATACTCCCGCATGTCCTCCGGACCGATATCCACCCACCGATCACTTGGTATACGGTCCTCGAATTGGCGAATAACCCTGATTGCATCCGGATAGAGCCGGGCCATCAGTTTCCGGGACTCCCGAACAAACTCGGGGCTGAATGCACCTTCCCGCGCCACCAGCTGTATTGTCACCTGACCGACCGGGTAGCGAATGATGCCACCCCGATCGCCTGCCCCACGGAACATTTCAAGCACTTCCCAGGCCGCTGCCGGTGCATAGCTCATGTCAGCCTGGCCTGAGTTGAAAACCCGGGCAAAGTTCGAGATCTTCGCCGGCACCGGCTCGGCACCCACAAACTCCACCATATGTCGGGCATCATGGTGGCCTTCAAAAACCGTGATGCGTTTACCTTTGAGCGCTTCAACGTGGTTAATGGCCCGGTCATTGACGAACAGGTACGCCGCGCCCATGGGCGCCACACCAAGCACCTCATAGCCATCCTGGCTCAGGTGCCTCGCGATACGCGGGCTGGCAAGACCATGCAGCAAGACCCGCAAGTCTTCATAGTAAGGCACGGCACCGATGGCGCTGATCGAACCGGTAAAATCGTTGAAATGCCGCACTCCCATATCGGTAAGTGCCACCAGGTCACACTGGCCCTCGCGAAAGTCCCTGATGGCCAGGTCTTCATCTGTGTAGGGCTGCATCACCAGAGATGTACCTGCGGAGACTGCGCCGCGCTGGTAATCACGAAGTAACTGATAGACAAAGCCGTTAGCGCCGGCCACATCAAACACGCAGAACTGCTTTCTTTCGGTAGCCGCCAGTGCCGGGCGAACCAGTAGCACCAACAGACCGAAAATCACTGCCAGGGTAAGGGAGAATTGACGGAACGTCCTCATTGGGCTGCTTCCTTATCGTTGTTATTGGCAAACCGTGGCAAATCACCACGAATTCTTTGCCTTAAACTGACAGAAGTTGCCCTGAAATGGATTGACAGCACGGCCAGGCGCCGGGGCCTGCTTCGGTCAACCGGTTAACAGCCAGCGCCACCTGCACCAAGACAGCGCCCGTCAAGGCGCACCACAAAAAAACCGCTGCCGGGCATAGCCCGACAGCGGCTTCCATTACCAACGATTGCGGTCAGACCGCTTCGGCTGGCTCGTCCTCATAGTCAAAGACCAGCTCATCGTCCTTCAATTGAATGAACACGTCTCCGCCCTTCTCCGACAACCGGCCAAACAGAATCTGCTCCGCCAGCGGCCGCTTGATCTTGTCCTGGATCAGGCGAGCCATCGGTCTGGCTCCCATGGTGACATCGTAGCCCTTCTCTGCCAGCCAGGATTTCGCCGCATGGTCCACGTGCAGCACCACGTGCTTCTCATCCAGCTGGGCCTGAAGTTCGGTCAGGAACTTGTCGACCACATGGGTGATGGTTTCCTTCTGCAGGTCGGCAAACTGGATAATGCCGTCCAGGCGGTTACGGAACTCCGGCGTAAAGGTCTTGGTGATCACTTCCATGCCATCGGTGCTGTGGTCCTGCTCGCTGAAGCCAATGGAACGGCGAGCCATACTCTCAGCACCGGCGTTGGTGGTCATCACCAGAATCACGTGACGGAAATCGGCCTTCCGACCATTGTTGTCGGTCAAGGTGCCGTGGTCCATCACCTGCAGCAGCAGGTTGAACACTTCCGGATGGGCCTTTTCAATTTCATCCAATAACAACACGCAGTGCGGATGCTTGTTAACCGCCTCGGTCAGCAGGCCACCCTGGTCATAGCCGACATAACCGGGAGGCGCACCAATCAGCCGAGACACGGTATGCCGCTCCATGTACTCGGACATGTCGAACCGCACAAGCTCTATGCCAAGCACCTTCGCCAGCTGTTTGGTCACTTCTGTTTTACCAACCCCAGTGGGGCCGGCAAACAGGAAGGCACCTTCCGGTTTTTCCGGCGCCTTCAAGCCGGCGCGGGCCAGCTTGATCGCCGTGGCCAGAGATTCGATGGCCGGGTCTTGTCCGAATACCACCATTTTCAGATCGCGCTCAAGGTTACGCAGCAAATCCTTGTCGCTGGTGGACACGTTCTTCGGCGGAATCCGGGCAATATTCGCGACCACGTCTTCAATGTCGGTAACATCAATGGTCTTCTTGCGCTTGTCTTCCGGCTGCAGGCGCTGCCTTGCGCCGGCTTCGTCGATCACATCGATGGCCTTGTCTGGCAGATGCCTGTCGGTGATGTAGCGGTCCGCCAGCTCAGCAGCCACCCGAAGCGCCTTGTCGGTGTACTTCAGGTCGTGGTGCTTCTCGAAGCTCGGCTTCAGCCCTTTGAGAATCTGGTAGGTATCCTCGACACTTGGCTCGTTCACATCGATCTTCTGGAAGCGACGTGCCAGAGCACTGTCTTTCTCAAAGATGCCGCGGAACTCCTGGAAAGTGGTGGAGCCGATGCAACGCAACTCCCCGGAGCTCAGCATGGGCTTGAGCAGGTTGGATGCGTCCATCACCCCACCCGAAGCCGAACCTGCACCAATGATGGTGTGGATCTCGTCAATAAACAGAATGGCGTGATTCTGCTTCTTCAGATCACTCAACAAGCCCTTCAGGCGCTTCTCAAAATCGCCCCGGTACTTGGTGCCCGCCAGCAGGGCGCCCATGTCCAGGGAATACACCACCGCATCGGAAATGATCTCCGGTACCTGGCCATCCACAATTCGCTTGGCCAGTCCTTCGGCAATAGCAGTCTTGCCAACACCGGCCTCGCCCACTAACAACGGATTGTTCTTGCGACGGCGCACCAGTATCTGGACCACACGCTCTACTTCGTGCTCGCGACCAATCAACGGGTCGATACGGCCCTGCCGGGCCTGCTCGTTCAGATTGGTGGCATAGCTTTCCAGCGGTCTGGACTGGGAGCCTTCCTCGCCGGCCTCTTCATGGGCAGCATGGTCCGCGCCTTCCTGGTCTTCCGCACCCTGAACCCGGGAGATACCGTGGGAAACGAAATTGACCACATCAATCCGGGCAATGCTCTGCTTCTTCAGCACATACACCGCCTGGCTCTCCTGCTCGCTGAAGATAGCCACCAGCACATTGGCACCGGTTACCTCTTTCTTGCCAGAGGACTGGACGTGGAATACTGCTCGCTGCAGCACTCGCTGGAATCCCAGCGTTGGCTGGGTTTCACGCTCGCTGTCGGTGCTTGGAATTAATGGTGTAGTGGAGTCGACAAATTCGACCAGTTCATCTTCAAGGCGCTTGAGATCTGCACCACAGGCTTTGAGGACACCCACCGCCGATTCGTTATCGAGGAGAGCCAGCAACAAATGCTCGACCGTCATGAATTCATGGCGCTTGTCACGGGCATTTTTGAAGGCCGTATTCAGCGTAATTTCAAGATCTTTGCTCAGCATGGGCCACCCCGCCGTCTATCAGTCCGCACGTTCAATCTCGCAAAGGAGCGGATGCTCGCATTCCGAAGAATACTGGTTCACCTGTGCCGCCTTTGTTTCCGCGATGTCACGGGTATATACCCCACATACGGCTTTTCCCTGCGTATGGACGAGCAGCATCACCTGCGTCGCCTTTTCTTCGTTCATTCCGAAGAACTTCATCAGTACATCCACCACGAAATCCATGGGTGTGTAGTCATCGTTCAGGAGCACAACCCGATACCGGGCCGGGCGCTTCAGAGCTGGCTTCTCGGGCGCAACACTAACACCTTCATGACGCCCGGGCTGTTCGTCCTCCCCCTGATTAAATACTAGTAGAGAATTCTCAATTGTCCGCATGGTTCTGTTTACCGGTTATTCGGTTTCCTGACTAAATGTGGTTGCCCGCAACCCGGTTTTCAAGCGAAAGCCCGGTTCAAGCGTGAGTTATTTATCAATACGGACATGATACCGCTTCCGGACCTTGTTGAACCACTCATTCGGCGACTACTGCCCCTTGACTCGAGCCCGGGTTTGGCCGACAGTTAGGGTGCATTGTAAAATAATGTAAACCTGTGCAACCGGCATGTAACGGCAGGCGACACCTGCCATGTCGAATCGCACCATTTATGACCCGGCCCGTCCGGGTCTCAGGCAGCAATTCCAATAATAAGAGTGACAGCAAAGGAACAGGGGAGTTCATCATGCCTAGAGGCAAGGTCAAATGGTTCAACAACGCCAAGGGATACGGCTTTATCATCGAAGACGGCTGCAGCGATGACCTGTTCGCCCACTTCTCTTCGGTGCAAATGGACGGCTACAAAACGCTGAAAGCTGGCCAGGCGGTCACCTTTGAGAAAAAGCCCAGTGACAAAGGGGTGCACGCCGTCAATATCGTTCCTGACGAAACCCAGGCGAAACAGCCTTCTGAAATTGGGGGCAAGCAGTCTGAGCCGTCCTCACGGGACCAATCGTCAGGCCGGGACGGGTATCCGCCCAGAGCCGTTAACGCCTGAGAAGGCGCCTTGGCCAATCACTCTCACCTGCCAGTTCAGCTGGCAGGTACGTTTTTTTATGCTTTTTTCACAGGGGTTAATCCTATACGCTTGCCGCTTTCGAGCACCCGTTAGCGAGACAGGACCCCGTGCATGGCGGAGCTGATTCTATTCAACAAGCCATTTCAGGTGTTAAGCCAGTTCACCGACGAACGCCAGAACAATCCTCGCGCAACACTCGCCGACTGGATCAGGAAACCGGGCTTCTACCCCGCCGGCCGACTGGACTATGACTCCGAAGGCTTGCTCCTGCTGACCAACCACGGCCCGCTACAACATCGAATTGCCGCTCCCGACAACAAGATGCCAAAAACCTACTGGGTACAGGTGGAGGGTGAGATTTCCCAGCAGGCCATTGAGCAGCTTTGTCAGGGCGTTAAGCTGAAAGATGGGTTAACCCGGCCCGCCACAGCCCGCCGAATGAACGAACCGACCGTCTGGCCCAGGGTTCCGCCAGTCCGGCACCGGGAAACCATTCCGACCAGCTGGCTTGAGCTCACCATCACCGAAGGCCGCAACCGCCAGGTACGGCGCATGACAGCAGCCGTTGGCTACCCTACCCTTAGACTTATTCGGTACCGGATTGGTGACTGGACGCTCGACAACCTCGCGCCCGGCCAGTATCGGCTTGAGGCTGTACACCTGCCCGACAGCCCGGTAACCAGCAAACCGAAACCCGGCCGCCACAAATCGCGCCCGTTCAGACACAGGAGACCCCGTTAACCATGACCTGGAAACCCCATGCCACCGTCGCCGTTGTGGTCGAGAACGAACAGGGTCAGTTTCTGCTGGTTGAGGAAATCAGCAACGACAAGGTGGTGTTCAATCAACCAGCGGGCCACATTGAAGAAAACGAAGCCGTGCTGGATGCGGTGCGCCGTGAAACCCTCGAAGAGACCGGCTGGGAAGTGGAGCCTCAGTTCTTTTTGGGCGTATACACCTATAAAGCACCGGCCAACGGCGTTACCTATCACCGCTTTTGCTACGCCGCCCGCGCGATAAAGCAGGTCACCACGGAGCTGGACACCGGCATTATCCAGCCGCACTGGCTCAGTATTGAAGAAATTCGGGGCCTCGGCGACAAGCTCCGCAGCCCGTTGGTGCTGCGCTGTATCGAGGATTACCGAAATGGCCGGCAATTCCCCCTTGATGTCGTGGTGGATGACCAGACGTAACCACCACAAGATGATAAAATCGCCGTTTTCAACCGGCTACCGAAAGGCTCATGATCCAGAATCCTGACTCCAGTACTCCCAAGAACACCCGCGTGATTGTCGGCATGTCCGGTGGCGTGGACTCCTCTGTTGCCGCCTGGCTGCTGAAAGACCAGGGCTACCAGGTGGAAGGCCTGTTCATGAAAAACTGGGATGAAGACGACGGTACTGAGTACTGCACCGCCATGACCGACCTCGCCGATGCCCAGGCAGTGGCGGATGCCATTGGTATCAAGCTGCACACCGCCAGTTTTGCGGCTGAATACTGGGACCGGGTGTTTGAGCACTTTCTGTCAGAATACAGCGCAGGGCGCACCCCCAACCCCGACATCCTGTGCAACAAGGAAGTTAAATTCCGGGCATTTCTGGATTATGCCGTCACCCTGGGCGCCGACTACATCGCTACCGGCCACTACACCCGCCAGCGCCCTCTTAATGATGGCACTGGAAAGGCTCAACTGCTGAAGGGTCTGGACCCCAACAAGGATCAGAGCTACTTCCTGCACGCGGTGTCGGGTGACCGTATTGCCCGCACCCTGTTCCCGGTAGGAGAGCTGGAAAAACCGGAAGTTCGCCGTATTGCCGAGGAACAAGGCTTTGTTACCCACGACAAAAAAGATTCTACCGGTATCTGCTTCATCGGGGAGCGCAAGTTCACCGACTTCCTGAAGCAGTACCTGCCGGCCCAGCCCGGCGACATCGAAACACCGGATGGCAAAGTGATCGGCAAACATCAGGGCCTGATGTATCACACCATTGGCCAGCGCCAGGGGCTGGGTATCGGCGGCCTCGCGGAATTTGGCGATGAGCCCTGGTATGTGGCTGAAAAAAACCTGTCCCGCAATGTACTGATTGCCGTTCAGGGCAAGAACCACCCACTGCTGTTTTCCCGCGGCCTGGTGTCTGGTGCCATTGACTGGGTGGCCGGTGAGCCGCCCGCCCAGAGCTTCCGCTGCAAAGCAAAAACCCGCTATCGCCAGCCAGACCAGGACTGCGAAGTGACCGTTATCGAAGGCGGCGTCAAAGTGGTCTTTGACGATGCCCAGCGGGCCGTCACCCCCGGCCAGTCCGTGGTGTTCTATCAGGGCGATGTTTGCCTGGGCGGCGGCGTGATCGAACAAACCTGGCGGGATGGCGAGCCACTGCCATCACGGCTGGAGCGAACTGTCGATGCAGGGGCCCGCGCATGAGCAAATCCCTGCACGACCAGACCCTGGCATTGGCTGGCCTGTTCCAGGCAGCAGCACTGGTGCGGCAGATTGCCCATAATGGCAGCTGTAGTGACGAGTCCCTGGAAACCTGCATACGCTCTCTGTTCGCCACCAACCCAGCGTCCACCCTGGATGTTTACGGTGGCGAATTGTCCGACATCCGTGAAGGCCTTGAGGCCCTGTCCACCTCGCTGGCGCAACAGAGCCGCCCACAGGATGTAGAGATACTGCGCTACGTGCTGAACCTCGTTCATCTCGAGTCGAAACTCAAACGCGACGGCGACATGCTCGACGTGATTGGCAGCCGGATTGAACAGGCACGGCATACCGCCAGCCACTTCGGATACACCCACAGCAACCTGATCGGCAATCTGGCGTCCATTTACACAGACACCATCAGCACGTTCCGCCTGCGCATTCAGGTCAGCGGCAACCCCCAGGTGCTTCAGCGGGAAGAAAATGCGGCGAAGGTCCGAGCCCTGCTGCTGGCCGGTATCCGCTCGGCAGTGCTCTGGCGTCAGAGCGGTGGCCACCGCTGGCAGCTGATCTTCAAACGCAAAAAGGTCATCATGCACGCCCGGGAGTTGCTGCGCTGATTCGCAGCGCCCTCTGGTGTATCATTAGCGCCTTCTTAATAGTCCCGATCCGATTTTTCTTTGATGAACTGAGAGGTTTTCGATGGAACTCACCGCCCTGACCGCCATTTCCCCGGTCGATGGCCGCTACGGCAGTAAAGTCAGCGTATTTCGCAGCATCTTCAGTGAATACGGCCTGATCCGTAACCGGATAACCGTCGAAATCCGCTGGTTGCAGAAACTGGCCGCTCACCCGGCCATTACCGAAGTGCCAGCATTCTCCGACGAAGCCAACGCCTTCCTGGACAAAATGGTCAGCGAATTCAGCCTGGCCGATGCGGAGCGCATCAAAGACATCGAACGCACCACCAACCACGATGTCAAAGCGGTCGAGTACCTGATCAAAGAAAAGATCGCCGATGTGCCCGAGCTGCACGCGGTGACCGAGTTCGTTCACTTTGCCTGCACCTCCGAAGACATCAATAACCTGTCTCACGGGCTGATGCTGCGCGAAGGCCTGGACCACGGCCTGTTACCGGCCATGGACAAAGTCGTCGACAAACTGGCCGAACTGGCCAAGGAACATTCCAAACAGCCCATGCTGTCCCGCACCCACGGACAGACCGCGTCTCCCACCACCGTCGGCAAGGAACTGGCCAACGTGGTGTATCGCCTGCGCCGCCAGTTGATGCAAATCCGCGAAGTGGAAATCATGGGCAAGATCAACGGTGCGGTCGGCAACTACAACGCCCATCTGTCTGCCTATCCGGATGTGGACTGGGCAGCCAACGCCGAAGAGTTCATTGAGAGCCTGGGCCTGGACTGGAACCCGTACACCACCCAGATTGAGCCCCACGACTACATCGCCGAACTGTATGATGCCATTGCCCGCTTCAATACCATCCTGATCGATCTGGACCGGGACATCTGGGGTTACATCTCCCTTGGCTACTTCAAGCAGAAGACAGTGGCCGGCGAGATTGGCTCCTCCACTATGCCCCACAAGGTAAACCCCATCGACTTCGAGAACTCCGAGGGCAACCTGGGCATCGCCAACGCGCTCTTCAGCCACCTGTCTGCCAAGCTGCCAATTTCCCGCTGGCAGCGTGACCTGACTGACTCCACCGTGCTGCGTAATCTGGGCGTGGGCTTTGCTCACAGCCTGATTGCCTATGAGGCTACCCTGAAAGGCCTGGGCAAACTGGAAATCAACCCGGCCCGCCTCAACGAAGACCTGAACAACGCCTGGGAAGTGCTGGCCGAGCCGATCCAGACCGTGATGCGCCGTTACAACATCGAAAAACCCTACGAAAAGCTCAAAGACTTGACCCGTGGCAAAGCCATGAGCCCGGAAGTCATCAAGAATTTCGTGGAAACACTGGATATTCCGGAGCACGCCAAGGCCGAACTGCGCGCCCTGACGCCGGACACCTACATTGGTAATGCCGTCGAACAGGCCGGCAACATTTAACCTGGAGCAACACCATGGACATGCTTGGCGGACTAACAGCTTCTGAATTTCTGCGGGACTACTGGCAGAAGAAGCCGCTGGTTATCCGTCAGGCATTTCCCGGTTTCCAGTGTCCGGTCAGTCCGGACGAACTGGCCGGGCTAGCCTGTGAGGAAACGGTAGAATCGCGCATCGTGATCGAGAACGATGCCGGTAAACCCTGGCAACTGCACAACGGTCCTTTCAGCCCGGACCGCTTCAGTGACTTGCCGGAACAGGACTGGACCTTACTGGTTCAGGGCCTGGACCACTGGGTACCGGAGATTGCCGACCTGCTCGACAACTTCCGCTTCATTCCCAACTGGCGTCTGGATGACATCATGGCCAGCTACGCCCCGAAAGGTGGCAGCGTTGGCCCCCACTACGACATGTATGATGTTTTCCTGTTGCAGGCCCGGGGCCACCGGCGCTGGACGTTCGGCGGCCACTGTGACCATACCTCGCCGAGAGTAGAAGGCACCCCACTGCGCATCCTGAGCAGCTGGGATGGCGAGGAAACCGTCACCCTGGCCCCGGGTGACATGCTGTACCTGCCCCCGGGCATCGGCCACCATGGCGTGGCGGAAGACGACTGTATTACTCTGTCCGTGGGCTTTCGGGCCCCGACCATCGATGACATTCTCACCAGTTTTACCGATTTTCTCAGCCAGAAAGAAAAAGCTGCCGAGCACCTGGACGACCCGGACCTTCGAGTACAGGACAACCCCGGCACCATCGGCCCGGAAGTGATCAACCGCCTGGATACTGTCATCCGTGAGCAACTGGGCGATCGCCGCAACCTGGCCCTTTGGTTCGGCCAGTTCGCCACCGCCCCCAAGAGCATGGATATTGTGGTGCCGGCGGATGAACCCGCAGAAGCAGAAGATCTGGCTGAAGCCATCCGCGCCGGCGAGCAACTGCGCTGGAACGAAGGTTCCCGCTTCGCCTATCATGAAATGGACAGTGAAACTGCCCTGTTTGTGGATGGCGAGCAATACCTCCTGAAAGGCGATGCCCGGCCACTGGCACCGCTGCTCTGTGCCGGCGCCCGGATCAACATGGGCGCTCTGGCAGAATATGCCGGCGACGAGGCCCTGCTTGGCCTGCTCACCACTCTGTACAACCAGGGCTCAGTGTACTTCGAGTAAGCCATGAACCTGAGATTCCGAAAATACAGCTGGCAACTGGCGCCCTCATCCATCAGAGACATCCGCCAACGGGTGTTCGTTGAGGAACAGCAGGTGCCACCGGAGCTGGAGTGGGACGACACCGACGAGATTGCTGACCACTACCTGGCCGTGGATGAAAACAACACCCCAGTGGCTACCGCTCGCCTGTTCTCCACGCTTGAAGAGACCGGTTATATCGGTCGTATGGCGGTGTTACCGGAGTATCGTGGCCAGGGGGCTGGTGATGCCCTGCTCAGACACCTGCTGGCCGAATCCGCTGGTCGCTTCCAGGAACTGAAACTCTCCGCCCAGCAGCACGCCACCGGGTTCTACCAACGCTTCGGCTTTCACATCTGCTCGGATATCTATGATGACGCTGGCATTCCCCACCTGGATATGCGCTGCCTGGCTCCCACGCTGGCCAGTCAACCAGGTGATCAACGCGCGAAGCCACTGATTCTTGGCGAGGATTCCAAAAGCTGGCTGTTCGGCGATGAGGGCACCATGCTGGAATTGATGGACTCACTGGTAGCGCAAGCCGGCCAACGCATTTGGCTGTATGACGACGTGCTTGATCACGGCCTCTATGACCGCTACCCGCTACGGGAACTGATCTCTGCGGTGGCTCGCCGGCACCGGCTGAGCGAAGTGCGCATCCTGATTCACGATGACAAGCCGTTGGTTAAACGCCGGCATCAACTGGTTGAGCTGATGCGACGGCTCACCAGCCGGATTGAACTACGGTTGGTCAACACCGATTATCCGATGGAGAACCAGCCGTTCCTGCTGGCAGACCGCGAGGGCGTACTGTACCGCCACGATTTCAATAAGCCCGAAGGCTTCGCCAATTTTGCCAACCCGGGCCGGGTCAAGCTCATGGAGGAAACCTTCCAGCGCATGTGGGATGCTGGCCGGGGCTCGCTGGAACTTCGGGAACTACCGCTCTGAATGCAGCCCCGGGGTAGCCTGGGGAGACTCAAATCTGGCACCGAAGGGCGCAAACTCCTCGTCCACTTCTTCCGCCACCTCGGCAATCAGCTTTCGCAACCATTGATGATCGCTGTTGTGCTGCAGTAACGGACTCCAGGCCATTTTCAGCTCGAACGGCGGAATCTCGAACGGTGGTACCTTTACCACCAGGTTCGGATTGTCTTTCTGCAGCCAGGCCGCACGAGATGGCAGCGTGGCGATCAGGTCATGCTGCTCCGCCAGCAACATGGCCACCTGATAATGCCGGGTGAATACCGAGATCTGTCGCTTGCGCCCCATTCGCCCCAGGGCTTCATCTACCCAGCCCAGTCTCTGGACGTCCTTGGGGTTCACCCCAACGCCCACGCCGAAGCCGGTTTTACTGACCCAGATGTGGCTGGCATCGAGGTAGGTATCGAGGGTAAACGGTTCCTTCAGGATGGGGTTACGGGCATTCATCAGGCAGGCAAAATACTCGATCCACAGGGTTTTCTGGTGGAACGACTGGGGAATCTTGTCGAAACGGTTGATGGCCATATCCAGCCGGCCCTGCTCCACATCCAGAAAGCTCACGTCGCTGGGGGTCAGCACGTCCAGGGTAACGTGGGGCGCCTCCTGGCGAATCCGCCGCAATACCCTGGGCATCAGACAGGATTCCGCGTAGTCACTGGCCATGATGCGGAATACCCGCTGGCTCTCCTGGGCAGCAAAGGGGGTTTTCTCCTGCACCGCCTGTTCGATGTCCGAGAGAATGCCACGGACCAACGGCTGCAGTTCCCGGGCCCGCTCCGTGGCTGTCATGCCCTCACTGGTACGCACCAGCAACGGGTCGCCAAACAGATCCCGTAACCGGCGCAAACCGTTGCTCATGGCGGGCTGGGTGATGCCCAGATGATTGGCTGCCTTGGTGACATTGCGTTCACGCAGCAGCACGTCAAGGTATACAAGTAGATTGAGATCGACCCGGGAAATGTCCATGCAAGCATCCTGGAAAGCAGAGTGGCGGCACCGGTCTGGCCCGCCTATACATTCACCAGACCAATATACAGCAATCCCACAATTCATTAAATGAATGAAGTATTTCCTGTACTTACAACCGGAAACGGACGATTGTCCAGATTTCTGCTAGGCTTTCAGGGCGTTACCCAATAATATCTGACAATTAGAGGCGCGCCCCCAAAGGCGGTCCGTTCACTGTAATCCGGAGCCATTACCGACACCATGGATACCATCACCATTGTGCTGCTGCTCGCGGCGATCGTCACCGTCTCACTGGTCGTTATCGTTATCAGTCAGATGCGTGAAAAGGCGCGGATTGAGCGGGTTCGCAAGATGACCGCCCGGGAAGACGAATACAACCGCGCCTACCGCCTGTTCTCGGAGATTCCGGCCCAGTACCTGTCTCCCGATCTCAAGCTGCTGCTGCTCAAGCGCATGGAGGAATCCTGTCACGATCTGGCCGCGCTTAAGTCCGAGCAACCGGTCAGCGAATGGCTCGACACCATCAAACAGACCAGGAAACAGGTACTGGAGAACAATGATAACCGGGCATCGGTCAGAATCGACTCCCCGGAGAAAGCCACCTACGTCAAAGAACTGCTTCAAAGCCTGTTCAAAATGATTGAGGCCATGCACAAAGCCGGTCGGCTCGACACCGCCAGCGCCAAAAAGCACCTGAAGCATGTGCTGTTTCTGGTGCACAAAACCCACGCCGACCTTCACGTTTTCCAGGCCCGGGACCATATCCGGCAGAACCAGATCCGCAAGGCCATACACGCCTACCACCTGGCCAGCACGGAAATGGGTAAATCCAAAGATAATCCGCTGGCCATGAAAGCCGTCAAAAGCTTCAGAACGCGCATCAAGGAGCTTGAAGCCAGTATGGCCGACGGCACCACACAAACCGAAAGCCACTCAAAGCTAGACCGGGAATGGGATAACTTCTTGCAGGACGATGGCACCTGGAAGAAAAAGGCTGATTACGACGACTGAGGAACACGCTTTACCCAATTGACCAGCCACAGGGACGACCATTCACCGTGTTAAAGAGCTTCCGGCACAGACTTTCCTACCGCCTTACCCGCGACACCGTACTGGTGGCCATGGCTCTTGGCCTGGTTCTGAACCTGATTCAGATCACCCTCGACTATTTCTCGGCGAAAGACGCCATGGAACAGGACATACGGGCACTGATCGAGATCAGTAACAGTCCGGCGTCCCAGATTGCCTACAATATCGACGTGAGGCTGGCCGAGGAACTGCTGGATGGCCTGTTACGCCACCCGGCGACCATAGATGCGCGGATTGTGGACAGTGATGGCCAGACCATGTCAGCCGCCAGCCAAAGCAGCCCGATCTCCCGATACCGCTGGATCAGCGACCTGCTGTTCGGTTCCAGCAGTGTCTTCAGCACAGAACTCCAGGTACCCCAGTTACAGGACCTGCCATTGGGCCACCTGGTTGTCACCATCGATACCTGGCATTACGGCTGGCAGTTCCTGCAGCGGGCAGTCAACACATTCGTCATTGGACTGTTCAAGAGCCTGGTGCTGTCGGTTGCGCTGCTTGGCATTTTCTATTTCGTGCTGACCCGCCCCATGCTCAACGTGATTGAAGCATTGAGCCGGGTCAGGGCCAGCACCCCGGAAAAGGTCCGGCTGCCGGTGCCTGCCAACCATCGTTTTGACGAAATCGGCACCATGGTTGGCATCATCAACCAGCACCTTGAACACATGGAAGGCAGCGTGGCCCAACTGCGGGCAGCCGAAAGCGCCATGAAAAATTACTCCAGCCAGCTGGAGCAGGAAGTTGAAGATCGAACCCGGGAGATCTCGGAAAAGAATCAGGCCCTGCAACGGGGCAATCGGGCGTTGGTTCGTGCCAAGGAAGACGCGGTGCGACGGGCCCGGGCCCGGGCCAACTTCCTGGCCAGCATGAGCCATGAGATCCGCACCCCCCTGAACGGGGTGCTGGGAATGCTCGGGCTGGCACTGGAAAGTGAACAGGACGCTGGCCAGAGAAACCGCCTGGAGATTGCCCTGAACACCGGTGAGAGCCTGCTGGGCCTGCTCAACGACATTCTTGACATCTCCAAGGTCGAAGCCGGAAAACTCAATCTCGAGAACATTCCGTTCAGCGTTCGCGACCTGGTGGAGGAATGCTCAACTCTTCACGCCCAACAAGCTCGCCGCAAACACATCAACCTGGTCAATGAAACCGACCCGATGCTACCCGAGCAGTTTCTGGGCGACCCGACGCGCACTCGCCAGATCCTCAATAATCTTCTCAGTAACGCGGTCAAGTTTACCGACGATGGCCATGTCAGGGTGCGCACCACCTACTCCGGTGGAAGTCTTCGCATGGAGGTTATCGATAGCGGCATAGGCATGTCCAAAGAAGGCTTGCACCGGATCTTCTCACCGTTTTCGCAGGCCGACACCGACACCACCCGGCTGTATGGCGGCACCGGTCTTGGCCTGACGCTGTGCCGCCAACTGGTGGAACGTATGCACGGGCAGATACTGGTGGATTCCAGCGAGGGCGCCGGTACTCATTTCACCGTCACCCTGCCCCTGCCGGTGCATGAACCCGCACACCCGACTCTGCCAGAAGCCGCTGCAACCCGGCTGTGCGAAACAGGTGTCGCCATGGCCATACCACAGGATCACCCGCACCGGCTGGCAATTGAATCACAACTGCGGGCCTGGGCTATCCCGGTCAGAAGCGCCAGCCGTCACCCAAAGGGCATCTTGCTGGTGGCCGCAGAGCCTGGCGACGAAGAGTGCAAGGCCTTTGCCGATGACTGGCAGGGAATGGGCGTTATCCTGGCAGACAGCACTGGCTCAATCAGTTCCGGCCGTCCCGGTCAGTTTATCCTGCCGCTGCCGCTCAGACGCACCGAACTCTACCACTGCCTCTGCGCCGCCGCAGGATTGCCGGACAGCGGCAGTTCACAACCGCTGGATCAATCAACCAGGGCCGCGAGAACCGAGAACCAACTCACCCTGCTGCTGGTCGAGGATAACCAGGTCAATCAGCTGGTCGCCAGCAGCCTGCTGAAGAAGCTGGGCCATCGGGTAGACCATGCAGAGAACGGCCAGAGGGCATTGGAGGCGTTGCAAAAGCGCCGTTACGACCTGGTTCTTATGGATTGCCAGATGCCCGTTATGGATGGTTACGAGGCAACCCGGGCCATCAGGCGCAACCCGGAATGGCAAAACTTGCCGATTATTGCGGTGACCGCCAATGTTATGCAGGGTGATCGGGAGGATTGCCTGGAAGCCGGAATGAACGATTACATCACCAAACCCTACAAGCGTGAGGAGCTCAGGGCCGTTATCAATCGCTGGGCCCCGAACGCTCCAGAACCTCAAGCAGACTTCTGAGCTCCTGCCGAAGGGCGACCAACCGCTCCGGCGCCACATCCAGGCCGCACATCAATTGCCCTGGCACCCCGCGAGCCTGTTCACGCAACCGCCAGCCGTCGCCTGTCAGGCTAAGGCGAACAACCCGCTCGTCGCTTGCCTGCCGGCGCCGGATGAGCAGACCGCGCTCCTCCAGCCGCTTCAAAAGCGGCGTGAGAGTGCCGCTGTCCAGGCGCAACCGGGCGCCTATATCCGATACCCGGGCGGCTTCGCCAACCGGGCCATGCTCCCAGAGAGCCAGCATCACCAGATACTGCGGATAGGTCAGTCCCAGCTCCGCCAGCACGGGACGATACCGCGCTGTGACGGCCCGATTGAGGGCATAGAGGGCAAAGCAGATCTGGTTATCGAGCGCCAGCATCTGATCATCACCGTTCATTTCAGAGCAGCTTCTCGATATCAGCGCGAATGTCAGCGGGTTTCGCTGTGGGTGCGTAACGGCGGATTACCTGTCCGTCGCGGTTGACCAGGAACTTGGTAAAGTTCCACTTCACCTTTTCCGACCCCATCAGGCCCCTGGCTTCCCTCTTCAAAAACTGGAACAGCGGATGTGCGCCATCCCCGTTCACGTCAACCTTGGCAAACATCGGAAAGCTGACACCATAGTTCAGTGAACAGAACTGACTGATGGCATCCTCGTTAGCGGGGTCCTGGTTCATGAACTGGTTACAGGGAAAACCCAGAACCTCAAAGCCCTGGTCGCCCAGCTGCTCATGCAATGCCTGCAAGCCCTCAAATTGCGGAGTAAAGCCGCACTTTGAAGCGGTGTTTACAATCAGCAAGACCTTTCCCTTGTAATCCGCCATGGAGGCTTCATTGCCCTTAATGTCACGAACACTGAAATCGTAAATGGATTCGCCAGACATACGTTTACTCCTGCCGAGGATTTTCGTGAAATTACATTGTGCACAATATAATTTGGCAAAGCCACACTCTGGAAAGTCTTAATGGGCCAGTGATCCAGAGTTCACTTTCAAAAACCGCCGCAAACTATCCGTATTTGGCCACAATTCAACACATTTGCCCCTGTTGCCCCGGGGCTCCCCTCCGCTAGAATAGGATGCTTCCGTTTACCGGTACCTCTTTCAGACTGTTTGTTAAGGACGCCAGCGACCCATGCAGAACTATTTCAAATCCGCCAAGCTCGACAATGTGTGCTATGAAATTCGTGGCGTGGTTCTGCGTGAGGCGCGTCGCCTTGAAGAAGAGGGCCATCGGGTTCTCAAGCTGAACATTGGCAACCCGGCGGCGTTCGAGCTGGATGTACCGGAAGAGATCCAGCAAGACGTTATCTACAACATGCACCAGGCCCAGGGATACGTGGAGTCCAAGGGTCTGTTCTCTGCCCGAAAAGCCGTGATGCATTACTGCCAGCAACGGGGTATCGCCAAGGTCGACATCGACGACATTTTCCTGGGCAACGGCGTCAGTGAGCTGATCGTCATGTCCATGCAGGCACTGCTGAACACCGGCGATGAAGTGCTGATTCCGGCACCGGATTACCCGCTCTGGACCGCTGCCGTTACCCTCTCCAGCGGCAAGCCGGTGCACTACCGGTGCGATGAACAACAGGGCTGGTTCCCGGACATTGATGACATCAAGAAAAAGATCACCCGCCGTACCCGGGCCATTGTGCTGATCAACCCCAACAACCCCACCGGTGCGGTGTATTCGGAAGAGTTGTTGCAGCAGGTCATCGAACTGGCCAGGCAGCACAACCTGATCATCCTGTCAGACGAGATCTACGACAAGATCCTGTATGACGGCACCCAGCACACCTCCGTTGCCTCCCTGGCCGACGACGTGCTGTTCTTCACCTACAACGGGCTGTCGAAGAACTACCGGGCCGCCGGCTACCGCTCTGGCTGGATGATTATCAGTGGTGCCAAACATCGCGCCCGAGACCTGATCGAAGGCATCGAAATGCTTTCCAACATGCGCCTGTGTGCCAACGTTCCGGCACAGCTGGCCATCCAGACGTCTCTGGGTGGCTATCAGTCCATCAACGACCTGGTGGCACCCGGCGGCCGGCTTTATGAGCAGAGGGAAACCGCCTGGCGCATGCTCAACGACATTCCCGGCGTCAGCTGTGTCAAACCCCAGGGTGCCCTGTACCTGTTCCCGAGACTGGACCCGAAGCACTTCCCGGTGGTCAACGATGAAAAGCTGGTGCTCGACTTGCTGCTGCAGGAGAAAATCCTGCTGGTTCAGGGCTCCGCCTTCAACATTGATGACAAACAGCATCTGCGCGTCGTTTTCCTGCCCCGGGAAGATACCCTGGCAGACGCCATGGGCCGCCTGGGCAATTTCCTGGAGCATTACCGCCAGTAACCGGAGCTGATATGGCCGACATACATGTCGAGGAGTTCTACAAGGACGTCGCTATTGCGCTGATCCAGCTTTATGCCGCGTTCCCGAGAAGGATCAACCTGTTCGTGGAAGACATCGCCGGGCCAGACGAGCCGGATGAATTCGGACTGCACAGTAAACGGCACATGGCCTGCTTTGGAGCGCTCCTGTGGCTTTCAGAGGAAGGCCTGTTGCGCTACGTCGACACCATTCGGCAGGAAGCCCTGGACCAGGCTGTTCTGACCCGCGAGGCGTTTGTGCGCCTCAGTGCCCCGGCGCCCCAGGCGTTGATACGGGAGCTTAATGCCTCCAGCGCTGAAGCGGAACTGCCTCCCTCCGTACAAAAGGATTTATCAACCTATATCCACCTGCTGAGATCGGCCCTCAAGAGTGGCAGTTCCAGCCGAATCAGCCTGGCCGTTCAGTCGTCCTTCTTCATTGATACCGGCGCGGGGAGCGTGCATTAAATCCAGGTAAGGCTCTTGAAGGAGTGAACCCGGACCACATATATCGGTCAGACAGGCAACCAGTTTCAGGGATCGTTAACACGGGAATAGACTATGCGGATTTTGTTGTTTCTGGCCACCAACCTGGCGGTCATCCTGGTCGCAAGTTTTACCTTGCGCCTGCTGGGCGTTGACAGCTATCTGGCCCAACAGGGCATCAATTACGGCTCGCTCCTGGCGTTTGCAGCCGTATTCGGCTTTGCGGGTGCCATCGTCTCGCTGCTGATTTCCAAACCCATGGCCAAGTGGAGTACCAAGGCCCGGGTTATCGACTCGCCCAGAACCCCGGCCGAACGCTGGCTGGTGGACACCGTGGCAGAGCTGTCAAAGAAAGCGGGCATTGGCATGCCCGAGGTGGCGATTTTCCCGGCCTCCCAATCCAACGCTTTTGCCACCGGCTGGAACAAGAACGACTCACTGGTGGCCGTCAGTGAGGGGCTGCTGCACCGCTTCAACAAGGATGAAATCCGGGCCGTACTGGGCCATGAGATTGGCCATGTGGCCAATGGTGATATGGTCACGCTTGCGCTGATTCAGGGTGTGGTGAACACCTTTGTGATTTTCGCGTCCCGGGTCATCGGCTCCTTTGTCGACCGGGTGGTGTTCAAGAACGAAAACGGCCATGGCATTGGCTTTTTCGTGGTCAGCATCGCAGCCGAGATTGTCCTTGGCATACTGGCCAGCACCATTGTGTTCTGGTTCTCCCGTCGCCGGGAATTCCGGGCTGACATCGCTGGAGCTCAGCTTGCCGGTACCGGAGCGATGATCAGCGCGCTGGCTCGCCTGAAGCAGGAAAGTGAAGTGCCGGATCAAATGCCCGATACCCTCCAGGCCTTCGGCATTAATCGCGGCGCCCGGGCCGGCCTGGCAGCCTTGTTCATGACTCACCCACCACTGGAAGATCGCATCGCAGCTCTGCAGAACGCCAGGGTTTGACAGAAAACAAAAGGGGGCGCTATCGGCGCCCCCTTTGCATGTGCAATCAGGTAATGTTGATCAGATCTTGAGTTTGCAGCCCAGCGCACGGAAACCGTCCTGGAGCGATTTACTGGTCCCTTTGAGTTGAACCTTCAGGCTGGAGCACTCCCGGCGCACCGGATAGTCCCGGCGCAGGCGGTCAAACGCCACAGCCCGTTGCTCCGGATTTCCCCGCATAGCCAGTCTCAGCCTGGCATCATCCCGCCTTGGGTCATAACAGACCCGCAGTGCCGTACGAATGGCCTCATCTTCCTCGGCGGAACTGGTAAACGAGACTTTGCTGACCGCTGGTTCAGGTAAAAACTGGCCTGCTTTCTTGCGTATGGGCAGTCCCAGGAACTGACACAGCGCCCGATAAACCATTTCCGTGCCCTGCATCTTGCCTTCCAGGCTATAGCCAGCAACATGGGGCGTCGCCATCCATACCTTGTCCACAAGATCAGGACTTATCCCGGGCTCGTGCTCCCAGACATCCAGGGCCACCAGCGGTGCATCGGCTTGCTCCAGCCGGCGCATCAAAGCCTCGGTATCAACCACCTCTCCCCTGCCACCGTTGATCAGCAGCTGATCGGCGCCGATCAAAGCCAGTTCCGGGTCTGACACCATGTGCCAGGTGGCATGGGGCTGATGGCGGGTTAATGGCGTATGCAGGGTAACCACGTCACACTCCAGCGCCTCAGCGAGACTGACAAAGGGCGGCTCAGCCCCGGGTTCCCGTTCCTGCCTCGGCGGGTCACACAGGCGCACCTCAAAACCGAGGCGCTCCAGGCATTGAGCCAGCTGGCCACCGACATTACCAACGCCAACGATACCAACCGTCAGGGATGTCCAATCGTCCAGCCCCCGTCGTTCAGCATACAGCGATACCACCGACAACACATACTCAGCCACACTGCTGGCGTTGCATCCGGGGGCGGCGGCAAAGCCGATGCCCTGAGCCTGCAACCACTCCAGGTCAATATGGTCCGTGCCAATGGTCGCAGTACCCACAAAACGAACCCGGCTGCCTTCCAGCAACTCCCGGTTAACACGGGTCACCGAACGAACCAGCAGGATATCCGCATCCTGCACCTGCTCACGGCTCAGCGTTCGCCCTGTAACCCGGCGTATTTCTCCAATATCACCGAAGAACGCGTCCAGTAAAGGAATGTTCTCGTCCGCAACGATCAGCATGACCTGGTCTCCATTACCCTAAATCGCCCTACACCAACGCGACTCAGTTGCGCCGGGGCCGCGAACCGCCCCGCCCTGCCGGCCCGCGGCCACTCTGGGGGCGGCGACCACCGCGCTTGCGAGTGATCGGCGGGTTATCCATGGTGACCATCAAGTCTTCGTCTGGCACCGCGGTTTTCAGCTTCTGGCTAATGTACTTCTCGATCTCCGGTAAGGCAAAAGAGTCGTCTTCTCCGGCAAAGCTGACGGAAACACCGGTCTTGCCTGCGCGTCCGGTACGACCAATCCGGTGTACGTAATCTTCGGCGTTCTCAGGCAGGTTGTAGTTGAATACGTGGGTAACGCCATTCACGTGAATGCCCCGGCCTGCCACATCGGTAGCCACCAGCACCTGGATCTGCCCCTTTTTGAACTGATCCAGGGTTTTCAACCGTTTGTTCTGGGCGATCTCACCAGACATCAGGGACACTTTCACGCCCTGATTCTTCAGATCCTCCTCAAGATCCCGGCACTGGTCACGACGATTGGCAAACACAATGGCTTTCTCAACTTCCGGACGTTTGAGGTAGTTCACCAGCACAGGCAGTTTGTCGTCGTCAGACACCAGATACACGGTCTGTTCTACCCGTTCGGCGGTTTTCTGCTCCGGCTCGATCTCAACAAACTCTGCGTTTTGGGTCCACATGGACGCCAGGTTCAGAACGTCCTGGTTGAAGGTGGCGCTGAACAGCAGGGTTTGGCGATCTTCTTTGCCAGTGCACTTGCGGATAATACGTTTGACGTCGGGGATGAACCCCATATCCAGCATACGGTCTGCTTCATCCAGAATCAGGATGTCGATCTGGTCCAGAAACACGTCCTGGGAGCCCAGGAAGTCGATCAACCGGCCCGGGGTTGCCACCAGAATGTCGACAATCTCGTTCTGCAACTGCTCACGCTGCTTGTCGTAGTTCATACCGCCCACCACGGTGACCACATTGTGGCCGGTGTACTGGCACAGCTGCTCTGCGTCCTTGGCAATCTGCATCGCCAATTCACGGGTTGGAGCCAGGGCAAGCACTCTGGGCTCAGAGGCAAACCGGTCTTTTTCATCCACCGGTGTTTCCAGCAGAGTCTGTATCGCAGTAATCAGGAAGGCTGCCGTTTTACCGGTACCGGTCTGGGCCTGGCCGATCAGGTCTTCGCAAGCCAAGGTCCAGGGCAGGGTTTCGGCCTGAATGGGCGTGCAGTATTCAAATCCGATTTTACTGATGGCATCCAGCAGACGCTTGTCCAGGTTAAGATCGCTGAAGCGTAAATCGCCGGTAGGTTTTAGGTCAGCTGTCATAGAGGTTCTGTTATCCTTGATTGGTCGTGTTCGGTTGCCATGGGCGCCAAACGGCGCTTGTCCTGGTTCCAGTGATGCTGGACCCTGTCGGCAGTCCCGTAGAAAGACTTGAGTGTATCGAAAAATTGCTGAGCCCTTGATGGCAGGCCATGAGCCAGATACCGGGAGGCCTGCAGGCGCACATTCTGGCGGAAGCCTTGCTCATTGGCCGCGCCGCTGCCGGCAAGGTTATCAACGCTGATATGAAAGCGAGAGCCGGCGGCCAGGGAAAACAGCCATTCAACGGCCTGAGGCTTGACCTCCACCTGCTCAAACGCCTGCTGTTGTTCCAGGCTGCGACCATCCGGACAATACCAGTATCCGTAATCGTGCAATGTGCGCCGATGCTCACCGGCTATACACCAATGGGCAATCTCGTGGAGGGCACTGGCAAAAAAACCGTGGGCAAACACTACCCGGGCAAGTCCGTCTGGCTCGCTGGCAGGCAGGTACTCCGGTTCGTCACTGCCCCTGACCAGAATGGTCCGGAAGGATTCCCGGAACAGGTCGTTGAACAGCATGATAAGATCGTCTGGATTGTGATTCATCGGTTGGCTATTGTGCGACTTTAATGCAGGCAATACCAGAGGGAACTTTGCCATGGCAATGATGTCACTGGCAGCAAGGCGACGAGCCGCGATACCGCCCCCATTGGAAACACCCAGGATAACGAAGAATTCATGACAGCTATTCCGGACTCCCATCAACGATTGCGCCGCCCGGTCTCCCAGCTCGTGGCCTTGCTGGCACTGCTGTTTACCCTGCTTCCGGCCTCCGCCCTGGCCTTTGGCAACTCAGGAAGCTCCCTGTTTGGTGGCGGCAACAACGGCTTCCTGCCCGTAGACGAGGCGCTGCCCTTCAACCACAGCACGGAAGGCGACAGCGTTGTCCTGTCCTGGAATATTGCCCCGGAACACTATCTCTACAAAAGCCGTATACAGATTACTCCGGTCACTGAAGGCGTCAGCATTGGCGAGCCCGAGTTCTCCCTGCCCGGCACCCTGACCGAAGACGAATACTTCGGCGAGATGATGGTGTTCTTCGATCCGGTCGAGGCCCGGGTGCCGGTCATCCTTCCCGAGGGTATACAGGAAGCGGAACTGCAAGTGACCTACCAGGGCTGCGCAAAGGCGGGTCTGTGTTATCCGCCGCAGACGCGGGACGTTCTGTACTATCCGGGTAAAGGTGATAGCCAGGGCAGTCGTTCCTCACCCGCTTCAGGCAGCGGCTCCAGCAGCGGAGCATTCAACACGACAGATAACACTTCTTCGGCAACCGGCCTGGCCGGATTCCTGTCCAGCCAGTCGATCTGGATGATCGCCGGGGTATTCTTCCTGCTGGGGCTGGGGCTGACCTTCACCCCGTGCGTGTTGCCCATGGTGCCGATTATTTCCACTATGGTCTCAGGCCACAACACCCGCACGACAGGCCATGCTCTCCTTCTTTCCGGAAGCTACGTGCTGGGCATGGCGCTTACCTACGCCGCCGCTGGGGTGATTACCGGCCTGCTGGGCGCCAGTTTCAACCTGCAGGCACAACTCCAGTCGCCCCTCGTACTCGGTGTTTTTGCGGCACTGTTTGTGGTGTTTGCCCTGGCGATGTTTGACCTGTTTGAGATTCAGCTACCCAAGTTTATCCGCGAGCCGCTGAACGATGCCAGCCAGAAGCTGACCGGCACCCGGGTGATCAGTATCTTCGGCATTGGTTCATTGTCGGCACTGATTGTCTCGCCCTGTGTCTCTGCGCCTCTGGCCGGTAGCCTGCTTTACATCTCTACCACCCAGGACGCCGTCATAGGTGGCGTTGCCCTGCTTGCACTTGGGCTTGGCATGGGTGTGCCACTGATTCTTGTGGCCGTCGGCGGTCGCAAGCTGCTGCCTACCTCAGGCCACTGGATGACGACCGTCAAACATTTTTACGGCGTCATGCTGCTTGCCGTTGCCATCTGGCTTATCGAGCGGATGGTACCAGCCTGGGCAGGCCTGACCATGTGGGGGCTACTGGTCGCCATCACAGGCGTTCAGTTGGGTGCTTTTGATGCGGCCAGGGCTGGCTGGGAACGCACACGCAAGGGCCTGGGCCTGGTAATGTTCGCCTATGGCCTGGCGCTCCTGGCAGGGGCGTTCAGCGGCGCCAATGATCCGCTGCGGCCGCTGGCACCGTTTACCGCATCTGCCGGCCAGGTTCAGGGCGGCGGCGCCAGCCATGCAGACTTCCAGCGGGTCGAAGATCCGCAACAGATTCGCGCAATGCTGGCCGATGCCCGCGCCAACCAGCAACCTGTTGTGCTCGACTTCTACGCGGATTGGTGCGTGTCGTGCAAAATCATGGAGCGGAACGTGTTCAGCGACCAGGACGTGATCCAGGCGTTAGCACCCTACACCCTGTTGCAAATCGACATGACCGACAACACCCGTGACCAACAGGCCCTGCTGGATGAACTCGGGCTGTTTGGTCCGCCGGCAATTCTGTTCTATCGAACCAACGGCGAAGAGCTACAGGAAGCACGGGTGCTCGGGGAAATGAACCGTAGGCAGTTCCTTGACCATCTTGGCAAGGTGGCCCGGGAGAGCTGAGCGGTGTGCTCAGCTCTCACAACGGCGAATCAGGAAATGGAATTCCCCTTCCAGTTCCTGTTGGCTCAGCAGCTCATGGCCCAGGAACTGACAAAAACGGGGTATATCCCGGGTTGTTGAAGGATCGGTCGCTACAACGCGCAACACTTCCCCCACGCCAACATCGTTGATCCGGGTGTGCAGCATCATTACCGGTTCCGGGCAGAACAGCCCTCGAGCGTCCAGCTCGGCTTGAAACTCCAGGGTTGTCACAACAGCCACCTCCAGTTCTCGTGATTTTCAGAATCCGGTGCTAAATTATTGTTTACAGCAACGAAAATAAAGGACCAATTGCATGATTCGGGTTTTGATTGAACGACACATCGCAGAGTCTCTGGAAACCGCCTACGAGGAGCGTTCACGTTTGGTACTGCAGCAGGCCGTTAGTACACCCGGTTTTATTTCAGGTGAGACGCTGGTCGACAGCCATGACCCGAACCACCGTATCACCCTTGCCAACTGGCGCTCTGAAGCTGACTGGGATCGCTGGTACCATTCCCGGGAGCGGCGCGAGCTGATGGCAGAACTGGTGCCCATGATGGACCGCGATGAAATCATCACGGTTCTTGAGCAAAGCCCTATGCCCTGAGCCACTCCGGCTTAGTCCAGGCGCTCGATAAAACAGGTGATTTCCTCTCGATCATGATAAAGGTGGCGGGCCCGTACATGGCAAGTCAGGCCCGCCTCCTCAAGACCACGCACCAGGATGTCCTGGCATACCAGCCATTCGTCGTAGCGCTTCTTCATCGGTAACTTCAGGTTGAATACCGTGTAACGGCAAAGCCTGTCTGCCAGCCAGTCCACTGCCATCCGGGCGGTGCGTCGCGGCTTATCGACTATGTCGCAAACCATCCAGTCGACCGCCCGCTTCGGGCGCCAGGCATAACCATCCGCCTCAATGTGCTCAACATGCCCACTGGCCATCAAATCCGGATTCATCGGGCCATTATCAACAGCCGTCACCATCATACCCTGGTTCACCAGTTGCCAGGTCCAACCGCCGGGCGCGGCTCCCAGATCGACGGCTTTCCTGCCACCACCAAGGTAGTCGAGCCAGCGATCCTCCGGCAGAAATACCTTCCAGGCTTCCTCGAGTTTGAGCGCAGAGCGGCTGGGGGCCGAGGCGGGTAATCTGAGCCGCGGCACGCCCCCCGGGAACGGCGACCGGTTACCAGCGAGGCTGTACCCAATCACAGCCGTGCCAAAGTCTGCCAGCAGTATTTCCAGCCGTTTTCCGGTTTTTGCATCCGCCGTTTCCTGAAGCAATCCCGCGCCCCGCAGGCCCTTGGATAACGGCGCTACCCATTTTCGGGAAAAGTTGCCCAGGTCCCGGTCCTCGTTGTTCTCCGGTAAACGCACCTCTACCCTTGCACAGCCACTACCATTCCAATCCTGATCTCGCAGAAAACCGACAACGGCTCCAACCCGATCCTGTACTGGCAACGCGCAATCGCCCAGGATAACGAACCAATCCCGGACAAATACCAGTTCGTCCAACGGCAGGCGGCCCATCAGTTCCTCCGGGCTTTCCTCACTGCCAATGGTAAACCGAACCAGCCCGCTATTCCTGACCGGCTGAAAGTAACCAAACACGCCTTTAAGGGCTGCCTGATCCGTCACTTCCTGGCCCGCCTCGGCTTCGAATCCCGGGCGGCACACCAGCATAACCTGTTGCATCTATCACCTTTTCATTCAAAATTGTCAGGAATCTGACACCCTGACAAACAAGAAACTTGAACCTGTTTAACAGCAGGATTTGTTTACGCTGGCTACACTTCCGCCTTCATTCGACATGGGATTTCGTTGATGACGCCTCGATTCTGCGCCCTGCTGATGCTTGGCCTGCTGGCCTTTGCCGGCATTATGCCCGGTTACAGCATGGCGGCGGAACCATGTCCGATCCTACAGGCGACCAACCCCGAAGCCCGGAGCGCAATTAATCATCACTTGTGCTTCCATTCCGCCCGCCCCGGCGAGCCAGCCCACGCCGCTCAGAGCGCATCAGAACTGCCGGCGGATATGCCCTGGACACCCGCCAACGGCCATGACCTGGTGTTCAGCCATACAGACGCCGTCTACTGGATACAACTGACCGTCCACAACTCGGGCGCCAACCGAGCGCTCTGGTATCTGAAACTTAACTACCCGCTGCTGGACGAAATCACCTTCTGGCAGCACCGCCATCAGCCAGGCAGCCCGGATGTCGTCACCGAGGCCGCACCACCACTGGCCACAGGTGATTCACTGCCGTTTGCCACCCGGGGTATAGATTACCGTTATTACCTGTTACCGGTCACGCTGGATCCGTCCGAACGGCGCACCATTACCATTCGGGTTCACAGCAGCGGGGCGCTGAATGTGCCCCTGGCCCTGATGACACCGGAAGAGGTCATTGCGGAAAGCAATCACCTGACCTTGATCCACGGCCTGTTCTACGGGGCGCTGCTGATTCTGGCCGCCTTTAACCTGCTGCTATTCTTCAGCTCCGGCACCCGGTACTACTTCTATAACGCTTTCTATATCAGCTCCATGGCGATGTTTCTGTTTGCCATGGGCGGCTTCGCGAATCAGTATTTCTGGCCCGAGAGTGCACAGCTGGCGAACCTGTCGATCCCACTCACCCTGGTCATCTGTTCAGCCGCCATGGCACTGTTTGGCTGGTCATTTCTTGATGTCAGTGCCGGCACGATTTCAGAATCCGTGCTCCGGGGGCTGGTCTGGTCTGCTGTGGGCTTCCTGGCCCTGACCTTCCTGCTACCCTACTCCAAAGCCATCCTGCTCAACACAGCCCATGCGCTGGTGGTGATTGCCGCGTTGTCGGTCATTGCGACTATCCGCTGGCGCCAGGGCTATCTGCCCGCCTTCTGGTACATCGCTGCCTGGATGATCATGGTGGTCGGTGCCCTGGCCTATGCCCTGGCGGCCTTCGGCTACCTGGGCGACTACCTGGCCCGCGAGGTCATGATGCAAGCGGCTGTCGGGGGTCAGGTTATCCTGCTGAACTATGCCATGGTGCAACGCTGGCGCCTGCTGAATCAGAAGTTGCTGGATATTGAGCACCAGGCACGCACAGAGCTGGAGTTCAAGGTTCACGAGCGCACCGCACAACTGCGCAATACCATGCGGGAACTTGAGCAGGCGAACCGGAAACTGGCGTCCCTCAGCCTGAACGATGCCCTGACCGGACTGCACAACCGCCGGCATATGGATAACCTGTTACCGGAACTCTGCCGTGAAGCTCGTCGAACCGGCCAGCCATTGTCGCTGGCGCTGGTTGATGCCGATCATTTCAAGCGGATTAACGACAGCTGGGGCCACGATTTCGGTGACCAATGCCTCAGGCACATCGCCACCTGCCTGAAGAACCAGATCAAGCGACCACGGGATGTCGCGGTCCGTTTTGGTGGCGAGGAATTTGCCCTGCTGCTACCGGGTACAGACGCCACCGGCGCCTCCAAATTGTGCCAGGACATTCTTGAGGCGGTGCGGGACTCTCGCATTACCGCTCCCGATGGTACAGCCATCAGCCTCACCGTTAGCGCCGGCATCGCGGAACTGGGCGTCGAAGAGCAGCCAGACAGCCTGTTCCGACGCGCCGATGAAGCCCTCTACGCCTCCAAAGCCGCCGGCCGGGACGCAACCACCCTTGCTCAACGCAGCTCCGAGCCCGCCAGCAACTCCTGAACAAATCGGCCGGTTTCGCCAGCCGCCCGCTCGATAAGGGTTGCCTGGCTGTCCGGATGCCTTGCCGGCGTCTGAAAGTCATGGTTTCCGCCATCCAGCCAGCACAGCCGGGCAAGCCCCGGCATCTCGCCCTGGGCCGCTACCTCCTCCGGCTTGCCGAAAGGGTCCCGGGTTCCCTGTACAATCATCATCGGGCAGCCAACGGTCGAAAAGTGATCAATACGCCAACGATCGGGCTTGCCCGGGGGATGGAATGGGTAGCCATAGCAGATAACCCCGGAAATATCCGTAGCATGGTCACTGGCCAGCATTGAGGCAACCCGACCACCCATCGACTTCCCTCCAACCAGCACCTGGCAATCTTCACCCACCTCATCTCGCACCCGCGCCACTTCGGCCTGGAATGAATCCAGCAACACAGGCATTCGGTCCGGTGGCCGCTTGCGGCCGTCTTCCCGCCGCCGAACCATATACGGAAACTCAAACCTGACCGTTGCAATCCCCTGCCGATCCAAAGCTTCAGATAGTTGCTCCATAAAAGGGGAGTCCATGGGCGCGCCGGCCCCATGGGCCAGCAACATGACTCTTTTGACCCCTTTACCGTAGCCTTTGGTCTTAATCCGGTTCACAACATTCAACTCCTCGCTGTCAGGGGGTATCATTAGCAACCGAGCAGAAACCTTCAAGGTGCTTTTGTAACGCGGTTCAAGTCTTGCAAACTGTTGGCCAAACTGCTGATTCCAGCGGATTTGACGAATGTCAGGAGTTGACCTGAATCATTGCAAAGGCCTAATGGTTTCTCCATACTTGCGCCCGCATATTTCCCCATCCTAAACCCATTGGTAAGGCTATGAGCACAGTAAATGCAAACCTGACATACAACTACAAGGTGGTGAGACAATTCGCCATCATGACAGTGGTATGGGGTATTGTAGGCATGGCTCTGGGTGTGCTGATTGCAGCACAGCTGGTTTGGCCATCCCTCAACCTCGATCTGCCCTGGACTCACTTCGGTCGCCTGCGGCCGCTGCACACCAACGCCGTCATCTTCGGCTTTGGTGGAAGTGCCCTGTTTGCTACCTCTTACTACGTTGTACAGCGGACCTGTCAGGCCCGCCTGTTCTCCGATGGTATGGCAGCGTTCACATTCTGGGGCTGGCAGGCGATCATTGTATCGGCCGCCATTACCTTGCCACTGGGCATCACCTCTTCCAAGGAATACGCAGAGCTGGAATGGCCGATTGATATCGCCATTGCCATCGTGTGGGTAACCTACGCGCTGGTATTCTTCGGTACCGTGATGAAGCGCAGCACACCGCACATCTATGTGGCCAACTGGTTCTACGGCGCATTCATCATTACCGTGGCAGTTCTGCACATCGGTAACAACATGGCCCTGCCAGCTACCGCCTGGAAATCCTACTCGGCGTACGCGGGTGTCACTGACGCCATGATGCAATGGTGGTACGGCCACAACGCCGTTGGCTTCTTCCTGACCGCCGGCTTCCTGGGCATGATGTACTATTTCGTACCCAAGCAGGCAAACCGTCCGGTTTACTCCTACCGCTTGTCGATCGTGCACTTCTGGGCGCTGATCACCACCTACGTGTGGGCCGGCGGCCACCACCTGCACTACTCTGCGCTGCCTGACTGGGCACAGACTGCAGGCATGGTCATGTCTCTGATCCTGCTGGCTCCGTCCTGGGGCGGCATGATCAACGGCATGATGACCCTGTCTGGTGCCTGGCACAAACTGCGTACCGATCCGATTCTGCGCTTCCTGGTGGTCTCCCTGTCCTTCTACGGCATGTCGACCTTCGAAGGCCCGATGATGTCCATCAAGACCGTTAACGCACTGTCCCACAACACTGACTGGACCATCGGCCACGTGCACTCCGGTGCCCTGGGCTGGGTAGCCATGATCAGTATCGGTGCGGTCTACCACCTGGTCCCGAAACTGTGGGGCCTGCAAGCCATGTACAGCAGTGCGCTGATCAACGTTCACTTCTGGCTGGCTACTGTTGGTACCGTCCTGTACATCGTTGCCATGTGGGTTAACGGTATCATGCAGGGCCTGATGTGGCGCGCAGTTAACGAAGACGGCACTCTGACCTACAGCTTCGTTGAATCTCTGGAAGCGTCCTACCCCGGCTATTTCGTCCGGTTTATTGGTGGCGCCATCTTCCTGACCGGCATGCTGATCATGGCTTACAACGTGTACATGACCGTACGCCAGAAAGAAGCCGCAGCACAGGACAACGCTGCCGTTCAAGCGGCGTAAGGGGAGAGACCAGATGAGACACGAAATAGTAGAAAAGAACCTTGGCCTGATGATCGTCCTGATTGTGGTGGTCATCAGCGGCGGCTTTCTGGCCGAAGTAGTGCCCCTGTTCTTCCAGAAGGACGTGAACCAGCCCGTTGATGGTCTGGAACCGCTGTCCGCACTGGAACTGGAAGGCCGGGACATCTACATCCGCGAGGGCTGCCACGTGTGCCATACCCAGCAGATTCGCCCGTTCCGGGCGGAAACCGAGCGTTATGGCCACTACTCCGTGGCGGGCGAGTTCGTTTATGACCGCCCGTTCCTGTGGGGATCCAAGCGCACCGGCCCTGACCTGGCCCGCGTGGGTGGTCGTTACTCCGATGCCTGGCAGCGCCAGCACCTGTACGATCCGCGCAGCGTGGTGCCTGAGTCCAACATGCCGGCTTTCCCCTGGCTGTTTGATAACCGTGTGAAGCACACCACCATCGAAGCCCGAATGAGAACACTGCAGACCCTCGGCGTGCCTTATACCGACGAGCAGGTAGCAAGTGCTGCCTCAGACATCGAAGGCAAGTTTGAAATCGAAGCACTGGTCGCATACCTGCAACAGCTGGGTACTGTGATTTCAGACAAACGGTGATCCCATGGATATTAATGAGTTACGCGGCATACACTCGCTGGTCATCATGGCGATTTTTCTCGGCATCATTTGGTGGGCGTTCAGCGCCCACCGAAAGAAGGCGAATGAGGAAGCCTCAAAGCTACCCTTCTCCGATGACGACGATGAAGTAGCCAAGCGTACGCTCGAACAGGAAAAAACGGAGAAGAAACAATGAGTACCTTCTGGAGCATCTGGATCAGCGTGATCGTGCTCGGTACCATCTTCGGCTGCTGGTGGCTGCTTTGGGCCACCCGCAAAAGCCAGACGACCGATACCGAAACCGACCGCACAATGGGCCATTCCTTCGATGGCATCGAGGAATACGACAACCCGCTGCCAAAGTGGTGGTTTTACCTGTTCATCGCAACCTGTGTGTTTGCACTGGGATACCTGGCTCTCTATCCGGGCCTGGGTAACTTCAAGGGCATTCTGGGCTGGACCTCTGCCAACCAGTGGGAAGCGGAAGTGGCCAAAGCCGATGCCAGGTATGGTGAAATCTACGCCCAGTTTGGCGACACCCCGATCCCGGAGCTGGCGCAGAACGAAGATGCCATGAAAATTGGCCAGCGCTTGTATGCCAACAACTGTTCGGTGTGCCACGGTACTGCCGCTCGCGGCCAGGTGGGCTTCCCCAACCTGACCGACGACGACTGGCTGTGGGGCGGTGAACCCGAGCAAATCTGGCACAGCATCGCCAAAGGTCGCCAGGGTAACATGCCTGCCAAAGGCGTTATGCCCAACATGACCAGCCAACAGGTTGATCAGGTTGTCAACTTTGTACTGAGCTACAGTGGTCGTGAGCGGGATGCCGAGGCTGCAAAAGCGGGTGAAGCTGTTTACCAGCAAGCCTGTGCGGCTTGTCACGGTGCAGATGGCACCGGCATGACCGCAATGGGTGCGCCCAACCTGACCGACAACATCTGGCTGTACGGCTCTACCTACGAGTGGATCCGGGAGACCGTCGAACACGGTCGCCAGAACGAGATGCCAGCTCAGGAAGGCCGTCTGACAGACGATCAGATCCAGATCCTGGCAGCCTACGTTTACAGCCTGTCAAACTGAGCCAGACCGGCCGGGAATATCCCGGCCCGGTCTTCTCAACCCTGCACCTGCCCCGCGGGTGCAGGCTTGAGAAGATCAGCTGACCCTCGAGGCCCGCTCCCAGCACGACACCTTTCGGGAGATACCCATGAGCAATGAAATTCCGGTCACCCAGGTAGACCCTTCCTCCGAGCCCCCCAATAAAAAAGACCAGCCGGAAACCGTCGATCTCTACGCCAGCCGTAAGAAGATTTACGTCAAGGAAGTGAAAGGCACGTTCCAGAAGATCCGCAACGTCAGCCTGACGCTGCTCATGGGCATGTACTTTCTGTTTGTCTGGCTGACACTCGATGGCCAGCCGCTGATTCACTTTGATCTGCCGGCACGGGAATTCCACCTGTATGGCGTCACCTTCTTCCCCAAAGACTTCTTCCTGCTCTCGGGCATGCTGATTATCTGTGCCTTTGGCCTGTTCTTCATTACCACCCTGTTTGGCCGGGTCTGGTGCGGCTATACCTGCCCCCAGACTGTCTGGACCTTCATCTTCATGTGGATTGAGGAGAAAGTTGAGGGCAGCCGCAACAAGCGCATGAAGCTGGACAAAGCCCCCAACTCACCGGAAAAAATAACCAAGAAATCCATCAAGCACGGCTTGTGGCTTTTCGTGGCACTGGCGACGGGCCTGACATTTGTCGGCTACTTCTACCCGATCCGGGAACTGATCATTGACCTGTTCACCCTTCAGGCCAACGGGTGGGCCTATTTCTGGGTGGCGTTCTTCACTGTCGCCACCTACCTGAACGCAGGCTGGATGCGCGAGCAGGTTTGCCTGTACATGTGCCCGTATGCCCGTTTCCAGTCTGTCATGTTCGACCCGAACACCCGGATTGTCTCCTATGACCCAAACCGGGGTGAGCCCCGTGGTGGCCGCAAGAAAAGCGTCAATCCCGCAGACGTCGGCCTGGGTGACTGCATTGACTGCGGCCAGTGCGTGCAGGTATGCCCCACAGGTATCGATATCCGCGATGGCTTGCAGTATGAATGCATTGGCTGCGCGCTGTGTATCGACGCCTGCGATGAAGTCATGGAAAAAATGGATTACCCCAAAGGCCTGATCCGATACACCACCGAGAACGAGCTGGAAGGCAAGACCTCGAAGCTTCTGCGGCCAAGGACCTTTGGCTACGGTGCGGTTCTGACCCTGATGATCGGAGCGATTATTTTCACTCTGGTCACGCGGGTACCGGCCAAAATGGACGTACTGCGTGACCGTGGCGCGCTTTTCAGCTTCAACGGCGAAGGCCACGTTGAGAACTCGTACACGATAAAAATCCAGAACATGTCGGAAGTTCCCCAGACCTTCAACCTGTCGGTTGAGGGGCTTGAAGGCATCCGGATTCTGACAACAACCAACGTCACAGTTGCCAGCTCCGAAATCCGCTCACTGCCGACCGTCGTGGATGTTCCGCCCGAATCTATCCCGGACACCAATAACACCATCCGTTTCTATGCGGAGTCCGAAACAGATCCATCACTTATTCTTGAAACTGAAAGCCGTTTTGTTGGTCCAAGGCCGCGATAGGATATCGTGAGCCGCAGACCCGATACACTGACAAGAGTTGATAGCGTAATGACTGACAACACCCCCGTAGCACCCTGGTATCGCCAACCCTGGTTCTGGTTTTTGACGATATTTCCGATCGCTGCAATTATCTCCGGTATGACCATACTGACGGTGGGCAGCATTCTTTCTCCTTCCATGGTGACGGATGACTACTCCCGTGAAGGGCGCGGCATCAATATGGCCATCGCACGGGACCAGAAAGCCCTGGATCTTGGTCTGAAAGGCGGACTGACCGTGGACGAGCGCTCTGCACGCCTGACTCTGGAAAGCAACGAAGGCGCAGCAGACTACCCGTACCTGGTTCTCAACCTGTACCACCCGACCATGTCAGAGCGGGATCGCACCATCCAGTTTCGTCGAATGGCAGCCGGAGAGTACACCGGTAACCTGATCGAGGATATGGATGGCCGCTGGTACTACGACCTGCAGGGCCCAGACAACGACTGGCGTGTAAAAGGCGAATTCTGGCTGCCGGCGTCCGACAAAATCGCCCTGAAAGCGACCAGCTCCACCCAGGGGTGAGTGGCCTGAAATGCTTCCATTGCGGTGAGCCAGCGGACGGCCACCCGCCGATAACCCTGGAACTTGATGGCGAAACCCGGCCCTTCTGTTGCCAGGGTTGTAAGGCTGTGTGCGAAACTATTCATAACGAAGGGCTCACAGGCTTCTATCAGTTTCGAACAGAACCCGCCGTTACCCCGCGGGAGCTGACCCGTTCAGAAACCGATCGCCTGAAGGAGCTGGACCACCCGCTGGTCCAGAAATCCTTCGTCGTCCCGGTAAAAGGCGGGCAGGAAGCGAACCTGCTGATCAGCGGCATCACCTGCGCGGCCTGTATCTGGTTGCTGGAGAACCACCTCAAGCAGCACCCCGGCGTTCAGGCTTTCTCGATTAACCACAGTACCCAGAGAGCGCGCCTGGTGTGGGCACAGGATAAGACCCGCCTCAGCGATCTGCTGATTGCCATCCACCAGCTTGGCTATACCGCTCGCCCCTACCAGGCGGACGAAGCCGAGCAGACCCTGAAAGCCGAACACCGCACCATGCTGATCCGGCTGCTGGTTGCCGGCGCCGGTTCGTTCCAGACCATGATGCTGGCGTTTCCGCTCTATTTTGAGCTGATCAGTGAGTTATCTCCGGAATACGTCAGCTTCTTTCGATGGTTCAGTCTGATCGTGGCAACGCCAGTGTTGCTGTACAGTGCCCGACCGTTTTTCGAGAACGCCTGGCGTGACCTGACTACCCGCCATCTGACCATGGATGTGCCGGTGGCCATCGCTATCGGCCTCGCCTATGTGGCCAGTGCCTGGGTCACCGTGTTCGGTGGCGAAGAGGTGTATTTCGAATCCGTATGCATGTTTACCTTTTTCCTTCTGCTGGGGCGCTATGTGGAAGTCCAGGCCCGTTACCGCGCAGGCCTGACAGGCGGTGCCCTGGCGGGATTTCAGCCAACCGTCGCCTCTATGGTACGGGATGGCGAGACAGATCTGGTGCCGGCCCACGAAGTCAAAGCTGGTGATGTTATTCGTGTACGCCCGGGCGAGACACTGCCGGTGGACGGAGAGATCGTGTCCGGTGAATCCACACTAAACGAAGCAGCCCTGACCGGCGAATACCTGCCCGAGTCCCGAGGCCCTGGCGACATCGTTCATGCGGGCAGCATTAACGGCGAGAATCCACTGGATATCCGGGTAGTCAAAGCCGGTGCAGAAACCCGGCTTTCCGGTATCCTCCGGATACTGGACCGGGTGCAGTCCGAGAAGCCCCCCGTGGCGCGCCTGGCAGATCGCATTGCCGGGAAGTTTATTCGCCAGGTACTGATACTGACGCCCCTTGTCTGGGGTGGCTGGGTTCTGGCCGGCGCCGGTAATGCCTTCGACATCGCTTTGTCCGTGCTGGTGGTTACCTGCCCCTGCGCCCTCTCTCTCGCAACACCAACAGCACTCACCTCAGCCACCATGCGGCTGCGAAAACTCGGCTTCCTGCCCACCAAAGGCCACACACTTGAATCCCTGTACAGCATCGACACCGTGGTGTTCGATAAAACCGGCACCTTGACTCGTGGCGAGCTGACCCTGACTGGTAGCCAGACCTTCGGTGACATGGACCAAGCCAGCTGCCAGAAACTGGCAGCCGGCCTGGAAAAACACTCCGAACATCCGATCGCCAGAGTTTTTCACGAATGTGCATCGGTGGCCGTGGAGAATGTGAACAACCATCTGGGCGGAGGCTTGTCTGGTACTTTTAATGGCAAGCCCGTGTTTATCGGTCACAAGGCGTTCGTTGAGCAACACACTTCCGCTCCGCCCCCCCATGCAGAAATTGCTTCTGGCATGGAAATCTGGCTCGCTACCGCCGATCAATGGCTTGCCAGCTTCCAACTGGATGATCAAATCCGCGAAGATGCCGGGCAAGCCATCAAGGCACTCAATCAAGCCGGAATACGGACCCTGCTCCTCAGTGGTGATCGATCGGCCCATGTCCAGCAGGTTGCTGAGGCACTGGGTATCAAAACGGCGATTGGCGAAGCCTCACCGGAACAGAAGCTGGCGGTGCTCGATCAGCTTCGCGATGAAGGTCACAAAGTAATGATGGTGGGCGATGGCCTGAACGACCTCCCCTCTATGGCCGGTGCGGGTATCTCGGTCGCCATGGGCACCGCCGCCGACCTGACCCAGCTAAAAGCCGATGCGGTGCTGATGAATGGTCAGCTGATGCAACTGCTCCAGGCTATCAAGGCAAGCCAGCAGACCCGCAGGATCATTCGGCAGAATATGCTCTGGGCGCTTGCCTACAACGTCGCCGCCCTGCCCCTCGCAGCAGCGGGCCTGGTCACCCCATGGATGGCGGCCATCGGTATGTCGGCCAGCTCTCTTTTGGTCGTGCTCAATGCCTTGCGGCTTGGCACATCCTCAAAGAGGTCCGGCCAGGAACCTGATACAGTTGGCTCTCATGCTACGGCTTGATACCGTAATCACCTACTTATCGTTTAGGAGCGCATCGTGCAGATAGTCATGTTCCTGGTCCCCCTGATGCTGGTTCTGGTGGCACTGGGGGTCGTGCTGTTTTCCTGGGCGGTGAAGAACGGCCAATACGATGATCTGGAAGGCCCTGCGCACCGGATTCTCTATGACGACGACAAAGACATGATTCCCGACGAAGCTCGTCAGGATAAAGCCCGTTCAGACGATACCGACCCCGAGCCTTCTTCGAAACAGAGCGATCCGGAAGACAAAGCCTGAATGCAACCTGAACTCTACCTCAGTTACTCCAGTGCGTTTCTGATCGGGCTGCTGGGGAGCACCCATTGTCTGGGGATGTGCGGTGGGATCAGTGCCTCGCTGTCGATGACCCTGCCGGTGGGCAAAGGGTTCCGGCTGCGCCAGACCGTGATGTTGCTGGCCTTCAATCTGGGCCGGGTTGGAAGCTACGCGCTGATTGCCGCTTTGATTGCCATTTTCAGTACCAGCGCAGCGGGCCAGTGGCGCTGGGCGGCCCTGTTGTTGATGACCCTGGCCGGGCTGCTACTGATCTTTATGGGGCTATCGATGGGCCAATGGTGGCAGGGAATCCGCTTTGTTGAGAAAGTAGGGGCCCCGGTATGGAAACGCCTGGCACCCCTGACCCGCCGCTTTATTCCCGTCAACAATCCCGGCCAGGCCCTGGCCCTGGGTGCACTTTGGGGCTGGCTACCCTGCGGTCTGGTTTATAGCACTCTGGGCTGGGCAGCCCTGCAACCCACGATTGGCGCTGCCGCCCTCACCATGCTGTTCTTTGGTCTTGGCACCCTGCCATCGATGCTGGCCACCGGTTACGCCGCCAACTGGATTCGCAACCTTCAGGGCAACCGGGGTTTCCGGAGAATCAGTGGAGCGCTGCTAATCCTGTTCGGATTATGGACGCTTCCTTTCCAGGCCTTGATGCACTGAGCCGACCCTCAGAGATTCAGCACATCCAATCGGCCGTAGTCCGGCTCAGGGCTGGCTGTCTGCACCGCCTGGCGCTTGCCCCCCAACCGCTTGCCTTCCTTGAAATCGTATAGATTCGGATCAGCCAGGTGTGAAGGCTCCACATTGCACAAAGCCCGGAACATGGTTTCCAGGCGGCCCGGATGCTGCTTGTCCCAGGTCTGGAACATGTCCTTGATCACCTGGCGCTGAAGGTTCTCCTGGGAGCCGCACAGGTTACAAGGAATAATGGGGTATTCTCGCAGTGAGGCGTATCGGGCAATGTCTTTCTCGCGGGCATAGGCCAGCGGACGAATCACGGTATTGCGGCCGTCATCACTGTGCAATACCGGCGGCATGGACTTGAGTTTGCCCCCGTAAAACATGTTCAGGAACAGCGTTTCCAGCATATCGTCCCGGTGGTGGCCCAAAGCAATCTTGGTGACACCGTGCTCTTCCGCAAAATTATAGAGAATTCCCCGGCGCAAGCGTGAACACAGTCCGCAAGTGGTCTTCCCTTCAGGAACTTTTTCCTTAACAATACTGTAGGTATCTTTTTCGATGATGTGATACTCGATACTCAGGGACTTCAGGTATTCTGGGAGCACATGCTCAGGAAAACCCGGTTGTTTCTGATCAAGGTTCACAGCAATCAGTTCGAAGTCGACCGGCGCGCTTTTCTGCAGGTTCAGCAGGATATCCAGCATCGCGTAGGAATCCTTGCCACCGGACAGGCAGCACATGACCTTGTCGCCGGCTTCGATCATCGAAAAATCGGCAATGGCCTGCCCGACTTCCCGGCGCAGGCGTTTCTGCAGTTTGTTCAGTTCCAGTTTCTGGCGACGATCCTGCTCAGAAACAGCGGTCAGTTCGGGATTGGCGGTCATTGCTTGGGACATACTCTCGCACGTTCACAGGATAAGTGAGCGGGCAATTATACGCGTCACAAAGTATCAGGGACAGGATAGCAACATGGATATGTTGAAAATGAGCGAAGACGTTGGCGGAAAACGGGCAATGAACCGGATCCGCAACCGCAATGCCATACTGGTCGCGGCCAGGGAGTGCTTTCGCGAAAATGGCTACGATAACTCCACCATCCGTGACATGGTCCGCAGAACCGGCCTGGCGGCAGGTACCTTCTACAATTACTTCTCCAGCAAACAGGACATCTTTGCCGCACTTCTGACGGATTTCCTGGGTCACCTTAATGAAGACATGAGCCGCTACCGCCGGTCCGCCAGCTCAACCCGCGACTTTATCTACTACGCCTACCTGGCACTCTATTCCGCCACCGCCAGAGACCCGGCGATCTATGAACTGGCACACCAGAACCAACGCGCCTTGCGGGATCTTTTCGGCTCAGACATTCTTGGCCTGGCCATGTTATCACTGGAAGAAGACGTGCGTGACGCCATCGCCAGGGGCCTGCTGCCGGATCTCGACCCGGAGTACCTGTGCGCAGCTTTCTTCGGTGTTGCCTATGACATCAGTACAGTGGTGGCCAGGCGTACACACCAGGAGCCGGAGCTTGCTCAGCAGGAGGCCGAGAAGGCGGCCCGTTTCTCCACCGAACTGTTCCTGGGCGGGCTACCCGCCATGGCCGAGCTTTCAAGCCAGGGCTGAGTCGCATACCATGGAGTCATGATGACTTCCCCAGACGTGACCGCAACAGAACCGGATACCACTGTCGCCAGCTCAGAACTGCGATGGCTGGAGCAGCACACAGAGCACTTGCTGGTGGCGGTAGAGCATGAGCTACGCCAGGTGGGACCAGCCGGATTAAGTGAGCTGGAGCTGATCAAGGCGCTTCAGGCAGAACCCTGGGCACTGATTGGTCGTGTCAACTACCACGAACCGGATCAGCTCTACCCGGTGCATTTTCTGCTCTTTCACGTACTCTACCGACTACGGGACCAACTGGCTCCCGGTGGGGAGTCGCTGCTGATTTCACCGTTGCGCCTGACCATTACCAAGCAGCAAACCGTTGCTGGTGATGGATTGCCGGGGGAAGAAGACAAACTCAGGGCGTTCTATCTGGATCTGTCCCAGTATCATATGCCCGAAGCAACCATCCACCAGATGATGGATAACTTCTGGCGTGGGCAGTGCCGCACACGGCCAGACCTGCCGGCGGTATCAGAGGCTGCCGGAACACTCGGTTTTACCGAACTGCCTGAACACTTCTCTCCGATCAAACAGCGATTTCGTAAGCTGGTGATGCAGGCTCACCCTGACCGTGGCGGCAATACCGAAGCAGTCCAGAAACTTAATGAGGCCTTTTCGGTCTTGAAAGCACACTACGCATAATCCATTTAACCGATATTCAGGACAGACGACGATCATGATCAAACGGTTTACGTTCCTTATGATGATCACCGCCCTCTCCATGGCGGGCGCCAGCGCAAAAGCGGATCTGGTGGTTCTGCAATACCATCACGTGGACGACAGTACGCCGGCATCAACCAGTACCTCCCGGTCACTGTTTAAAGCCCAGCTGCAGATGATCGCAGACCTGGAACTGGAGGTGGTGCCCCTTCTGGAAGGTACCCGGCAGGCATTGGCAGGCGAGCTGGATAGCCGCCATCAGATTGCCATCACGTTTGACGATGCCTATGAATCCGTTTATAGCGCAGCGGCTCCCCTTCTCGAACGCTTTGACATGCCTTACACCATTTTCGTGAATACCGACGCCATCGGTTCAAGGGGCTACATGACATGGGACGAACTCAGGGAACTGGGTAGCCATGAAAGCGTGACCATTGCCAACCACAGCACAGACCATGGGCACCTGGCGCGCAAGATCGATGAACCCGAAGCAGACTGGAAAGAACGGGTCACCCGCAGCCTGGATGTTGCCCAGAAGGTTCTCAAGGAAAGACTGGGCGTTGAAGAGCCCATGTTTGCTTATCCGTACGGGGAGTACGACGAAGCCCTGGAAGCCAAGCTTGCGGAGCGTGGCTGGTACGGCTATGGGCAACAATCCGGCGCCATTGGTCGTTGGTCTCACGAGACACGGCTGCCCAGGTTCCCCATGGCCAATCCGTACGGCCAGCTTGGCAGCCTGAAAGACAAGCTATTGAGTAAAGGCTTCCCTGCCCCTGCCAAAGACCTGCCAGATGGTATTCTGGATAAGAACCCGCCCTTACTGACCTTCCCACTGGGCGACAAACTGGATGCCAACCGGCTCACCTGCTTTGCCACCGGCCAGGGCCGTATCGACTTCGACGTGGTTGACGGCGTCGTCCGGGTTCAGGCTCCCAAAGCCGGGCAAAGCCGGCGTTTTCGCTACAATTGCACTCACCCGGCCGGACAAGGCAGTTTCTATTGGCTGTCACAACAATGGCTGGACCGGTCGAAACCCGAAGACTGAGCGGTTAATCTTCGAAGGTGGCGATACCAAACTCCCCGAACCGGACGTGCGGTATCGCCTTCGGGCCCTGTCGGGTCTCAACAACGGTTTGAGCCTGCAAATCCTGCTCACGGGTATAAAGCAGCAGCCAGCGCTCGCCCTGGCCCGGGAACACCGGCACCCAGGCCTCCAAGTAACCCCTTCGGCGCCAGGTCTCTGGTGAGTAGTCCATGACCAGATCGGTCACCAGCCGGACTGGCTGAAAATCCTTGTCGAGAAATGCCAGGCTTGGAATAACCATGCCGTTGTGATCATAACTTCTCAATCGGGCCACAAAGGCCGGCACGGTGGCTCGGGTAGGCAAGGCAATCAACTGGAACGGCGAGCGACCGGTGTCAAAATCATGTTCCGGGGACGACGCCTCAAGCCTGACACTGAATTCACGCCCCTCTTGCCAGGTCTGAGAGGAGCGGGACGACAGACTGCCACAACAGTGACGACTGAACGCTTCAAACTCACCTTCAGGTTCCTGCTCAACGCCCAGTATGGCAAAGGCATCCGGATCGTAACCCTCCACTGGCTCGGTATAGGCGCTTTCACCTGGGTGATAAACGCTCGCCGGGCTCAACTCCACAGGTGCCGCAATCAAGCCCTTCTCAACGTCGCTACGGGTATCGGGCGTATAGTAGCTGACACGGACATTGCCATCGGCATCCCGCCAGGTGAAATAAGGCTGTCGCTGACCAGGCCGAAGATTGCCGGCTTTGTCCAGCTCGTCGCCATCGGGATAGCTGTCGAGGGTATACTCGGCATCCGGCTCAAGCGCTGGTTTCTCGCGCTCGGCGGAGTGCCTGGCGCCCTCCGTCTGCGAAGATGCTGGCAGGGCTTCGGTGTCTGGAATGCGGGTGTATTGAACACGGCCCTGCTCATCCACCCAGGAGAAATAACCCTCGCGTTCCCCCGCAGGCTTTCCAGGCGATTGGCAGCCGGTTATCACCATCGCAGCCATGAACGCCGTCAGGCATTTCAATTGAGCCGTTGTCATACCCTTTTCCCGCCAGCAACAATCAGAACTTGGTCCGGAAGCTCAGCCCCGCCATAACCACCCGCAACGAGGTTTTTATATCCAGCCCGGCATAGGGGTTATAGATGATGTTGGTGATGTTGTCACAGTTCACGTTGCAGCTGGTGTTGGCCGGAATGGTTTCAATGGACTGCAGGTAGGAAAGGTTCATATCAATCTCAGTGTTTTTGTCCCACTTGTACCCCATTCCGATGCTGTAGAGGTTGGCGCCACCGAACGGCGCCATGATCGAGCGCTGGTCATCCGGAATGACTGAGTCCCGAATCTCGACACCGGCCCGCAGATCCAGTCGTGATGACGCATGGAATTCAGCCCCAAACGCCCAGTTCCACTGACTCTTGAAGCCCAGCGGCAGGCGAAGGGTGTTCGGCGTCGCGTTATCGGGCGACAGAATCCGCGCGGCGTTCAGGAATTCCAGATTACGGTCAAAGCGGAACACGAAGGCATCCCACTGGGCGTAATCTGTCCAACCCACATCGGCATTCAGCGTCAGCCTGGGGTGAACATCGACACTGATACCGGTCTGGAAATGCTGCGGATACACCAGATCCATGCTGACGTTACCCGCTTCCCGGGGGGCCCCCGATGGCAGGCTCAGAATGGCAGAGGTAATGGCCCCCAATACCGAACCGTTAACGCTCTGCCAGAAACCGGACCAGTCGTCGGTGTACTGGATCTCGAACGTCCCTTTGAGGTTCATGTCCGCTTCAGAGGTATAGCTTGCCCCCCAGCGAAACCAGTCATTCGGCTCCCAGAGCACACCCAGGGTGTAGGTTGGCGATATGGTTTCCTGTACGTTGATGCTCAAAGCACCAATATCATCCCAGGGCCCCACGTTACCGCCACACAGGGCCAGCCAGGGCTGCAGGGGTTCATCGCCACTCTCACAGTTGAACGCATCCTGAAGCACTTCCGCAACACCCAACAACATGTTGGGAGCACGCATATACTGATCGGCTGCAATACCCATGTGTGACAGGTGAATACCCGCACCAACCGACCACTGGTCATTGATTTCATAACCAACGCTTGGCGACAGATAGGTGGTGCGCTGCAATGCCGTGGCCTGCGGCTGGTAACGGCCCGGGTCGTCCTTGTCCCGATAGAAACCGGCGGCCAGCGGCAGGTAGAAGGCGTTGGCAAAGGTCAGCTTTGACCCCGGAGGATTGATACTGATGCCCGCAGACGGCGCAACTGCTGGGCCCGGTGGCGCTTTCAGAATCCCGAACCCTGGCACGTAGAGCGCTACGTTGTTGGTGTGGCTGTGAGTATTGGCCACGGGATCCCGCTGTTTACCCGTGTTCGGGTCGATTTCAAGCCCGTCGATACCGAAGATTTCGTACCCATCCGGCGCGATGAAATCGGCATCGATATCCAGATAGATACTCAGCAGGTTTACCTCAAGCTGACGATCTTTCAGCCTCGTCAAACCAGCCGGATTGTAATGAATGGCCATGACGCCGGGGGGATCCGCCGTCACCGCGTTTCCCAAAGCCAGAGCTTTGGGATGAATGGTAAGGTTCTGGGCCAGCTGCGCGTGTGCACCACAGGACAGGGTTGCAGCGATAACGGCTCCCAGAAGCTGCTTTTTTTGGCTGAAATGTGCCATGAAGTTCTTCCCTTCCCTTAAATCGTCTGCAGCTCCAATCACTCTTTGAGGCCGGAGAAATTAATGGGCAGGGATACACCCAGGGAGAAATCCGGAGCATCTTCGGTCAGCCCGATGCCCAGGCTGGTGTTGACGATGGTGGTGTCACTCACCCGGGTACCCAGGGACATGCTCAGAAAGCCGGTCATCTGGTCTTGTGCAACGGCTTGATCGCCATTGCGGAACGTGAGCACAGTTTCATCGCTGTAACTGAGCTGGGCGGAAATGCTCAGGGAAATATCGTAAGACAGCGAATAGGCAAAACCGGCAGAACCGGACAACCCGAAGCCGGGCTCAACCTTGGTCAGCAGGCGAGCGCCCCGGACCTGCTCCAGACCATCCTCTTCAATGTTGTAGGTAGCACTGACCGAGCCGAAGACCACCACCGGGTCCAACACCTTCGACATGCTGAGGCCACCGCCGATGGAGTAATATCCGCTGCCCGTGGACAGCTGCTCCTTGATGTCAATTTCATAGGGGCTGACACCGGTTTTCGAGGTCAGCGTTCCAAAGAAGGTAGTTGATACCTTGCCCGGCACGTAAGCGAAGGGCTGCCAGCGTCCGGTGAAGGAGATGTCACCAAAGTCATAGACTGACAGCTCGTCCTCGGTGTCGTATTTCACCACCAGGGGAATACGTGTGCCGACGGTCAGGTTATCCAGCAGGCCATAGTCGTAGGAGAAAGCGTTGGTGAAGTTGTGCGTGGCTGTGGGCACAACATCGAGATTACGAACCGAACCATTGGTAATGGCCAGGTCCAGGCGCTGGTCACCGGTGTAGGAGTAGTCAAAGGAATAGTTCAGGGAGTGAGTGCCCTTTTTCTGCAGTGAATAATTCTTTTCCGCCGCCTGGAACACTTCCTCCAGCTGCCTTGTGGCATCCTCATCGCCTTCCTGACGGGCCAGCGCTTCCCGCGCCTGATCAACATTGCCATCCTGGGCCATCGACATGGCCGGAAGCAGACCCGAGGCGGAAACAAGGATAAAGCCTCGCACTAACCAACGATTCATCCTGACTCCCTACTTTTATTGGTTTTATTCCTGTTCCGGGCTTGCCGCCCGGAAAATTAGTTGCGGCGGTAGTACAGCTGTTTTCGGGTATTCTCTACGCTGCCGTCCGGATTGTTTTTCTGACGTTCGAGCACATTCTGGATACGTCTTTCGGTGGATTCATGGAATACAGGCATTTGCTGCAAAGCCAGCAGGGTCATGGTCTGGTCATCCACAAATCGCAGATCTTCTTCTTTGAGTTCAAGGTTATCCAGCGGCTTGTCACTACCCGGAAAAACGATAAACAGAACGTTGTCGTCCCATTTCTCTTCGAACTGATCGAGTGTGAAGGAGATGTTGCCAACGGCAGGATCTGCCAGGTATACCCGCCCGTCACGAATGGTCCTAAGCACCACAAAATGCTTGAAACCGGCATGATCGATGGGAACGATGGCGGGGTGGTCCAGCTCCATGAGGTCATCAATCTTGGCCCGGAAGCCACCGGAGGGATAACCCAGGGCGGTGACCAGTCGCTTCATGTCCAACATTGAAAACGCGCGGCGCTGAACAATGCGTTCACTTTCACCGTAGTGGAGCAATCCTTCCATTACCTGACGTTCCGACAGGTTTCTGCCCAGATAGAAATTCAGGACGGTTGTCAGGGCCGCACTGCCGCAGCTGTAGTCGTATGCCTGACGGACGATGTTACGGAATTTCTGTTCAACCAGAGGCTCGACCCGAACATCAGAACGTAGCAGCGCCGGACTGGTGTCCACGTTCTGCTGGATAACAATCGTGCCCCGATCAAACGGCTCAACCTCGGTGGCTTCCTGCACCATAGTGAACGTGAGAATGGATCCGGCCAGCACCAGCAGCATCTTGGAAAGTCCCTGTTTTTATTAGACGTGCAACTTATCGGGTTACATGTTGTTACGGTACGATACCGAAATCGCGACTGGCTTAAAGATAACTGTGCCTCAAATCTGTCGCTGCAGAAGGGGCCTGACATGGAAGGACTGAGAACTGGTTCAAGGCTCGACGGAACCACGAACGCCGGCCGGCTCCGGAAGGTATCCGAAACAGGCCGCGGGGAAGGAAAACCGATGGGCGAGCTACCGCATCAGAGGGTAAAGACAACCCCTAGCAGCAGGTAGCTGATCAGGGTCACAACGATGATGCCAATAATGTTCAGGGCAAAACCAGCTCGAATCATATCGGCAATTCGCATGTGGCCACTGGAAAACACAATCGCGTTGGGCGGCGTCGCTACCGGCATCATAAAGGCACAACTGGCCGCGATGGCCGCAGGCACCGTCAGCAACAACGGCGAAACACCCTGCGACATGGCCAGGGCACCCAACAGCGGCAGGAACGCAGCGGCGGTGGCGGTATTGCTGGTCACTTCCGTCAGAAAGATAATGACGGTAGCCACCAGAACAATCATGACAAGTGTTGGCAACACCCCGGCAACACCAAGGCTTTGGGCAATCCACTCCGCCAGCCCTGAGCTACTGATAACACCCGCCATGGCCAGACCACCACCGAATAGCAGGAGCACACCCCAGGGCAGCTTGTTGGCCGAATCCCAATCCAGCACAAACACCCGCTCGGCGGTGTTAACAGGAATAATAAACATGGCAACAGCAGCGGCAATCGCGATACCGGTATCGCTGAGCCACGGCATCAGGCTGGCGGACAACAGAGGCCGGAAAATCCAGGCGGCCGCCGTTACCAGAAACACCAGGGCCACCAGCTTCTCACCCCGGCTCATGGCGCCGAGCTTTGCCAGCTCATCACGAATCATCTCACCGCTGTCTGCCGAGCCTCCAATACCGAAATCCTTACGGGTCAACCACCACCAGGCAAGAACCAGCATGACCACAGATACCGGCACTCCCAACAGCATCCATTGGGCAAAACCCACGGAAATGCCCTGGTTTTCGCTCAGGTAGGCTGCCAACAAGGCATTAGGCGGCGTGCCAATCAGGGTGGCAATTCCGCCAATACTCGCCGAATAGGCAATGGCCAACAGCAAGGCGGTTGCATAGCGACGAACACCCTCAGGGTTGGAGCTGTCCATCATCGCCACCACAGACAAACCTATGGGCAACATCATGATGGCCGTGGCCGTATTGCTGACCCACATGCTGAGAAAGGCGGTGGCTAACATGAACCCGGCCACCTGTCGCTTTGGCTGGTCTCCCACGGCCCTGAGCGTGAGCAGGGCTATTCGACGGTGCAGGTTCCAGCGCTGCATGGCCAGCCCCAGGGTGAAGCCACCCAGGAACAGGAAAATAATCGGATTGGCGTAAGGTGACGTCGCCTGGCCAATAGACCCCAGCCCCAGGGCCGGAATCAGCACAATCGGCAGCAATGCGGTCGCTGGAATCGGGATGGCCTCCGTTGACCACCAGGTGGCCATCAGCAACATCAGCCCCAACGCCGCCCAAGCCTCCGGGCTCATGGTCTCCGGCGCCGGCACCAGAAGAGTGATAAGAAGAAACAGGACACCCAGGAAGAAACCGATAATCTGGCTTTTGGGTAAACCCCGAGGCTTGCTATCCGAAGACTGCGTTGCTGTCATGTATTCCCCCTGGTTTGGGACGATGAACTGGCCTGCTCAATCAGCGGCGCAATCTACACAAACTGTGGTGTAGGGCAACACCTGCAAACGTCTGGGGTCAATTTCCTCACCACACTTCTCGCACTCGTCCCCAAGGCCGTTGTTGATACGATCAAGGGCATGGGCAATCTGAACAAGCTCTGCCCGGGTTTCTGCTTCCAACGAATCCACCACCTCGTCGTTCTGGGTCTGGCTAGCCTGCTCTTCAAAATCCTTGTCAAGGGCTCCGGTCTCCCGGCGCTGATGAGCCTGATAACGCACCAGCCTGGCTTCAAGGTCGGCCTTCAGGGTTTCAAGTTCAGATTTACGATTGCTCATGGCCATCTCCCGGCGGGTTGTTATTGGTCTATACCCTAGAGAATATGCTGAATCGGGGTTTGACGCCTGTCAAAATCGTGTCATTCCCCATACGGTAGACTAGCTGCTCAGTCATCCCATATACAAAGGAGTTGTATTAAATGAGCACAGATCTTTTCGAAAAAGCCAACCGCCTGAACCAAACCCTGTTCGCCCAGTTCAGCAAAGCTACCGAAATGCAGATGGAAGCCTTTCGTCGCTATGCCGACGTTGCCATGGATCAGGCCCGCAAGGTATCCGAAGTACGCGACCTGGATGGCCTGAAGCAGGTAACCTCCGAACAGGCAGAAACTCTCAAATCGCTTAGCGAACAGTTCACCAGTGACTGGAAAGCCTGGCAGGACTATCTCACCGAGACCCGTGAGCAGGTGCAGAAAGTGTTTGAGGCCGAAGCCCCTGAAACCGCCAAAGAGAAAGCCCCGGCCCAGAAATCTGGCGGTAACAAATCCGCGGCCTGATGTTTTAACAGCTGCAACGGTCGGATTGGCAGTGCCTTTCCGACCTTTTTATATCTGTTGCCAGGAGGCGCCATGTTTGGTCTGGATTTGGTCAGTAAAACCGCAACCCAGTGGGTAAAGGCGTTCGATGACAATGTCCGCCAGGGCCAGCAACAGCTGGAAAAATGGCTCGGCGACACCGGCCTGGTAGACGACACCAAGCTTTCTACCCTGAGCGAGATGTCGGACGCCTATCGGACTATGGCTGAAGACCTTTTGCTTCACCCGTTGCGGTTTGCCAGCGCGGAAATTGACCTGGCCAAAAAGCACCTGGGCCTGGCCCGTTACACTCTTGCCCGCCTGACTGGCAAACCCGCTGGTCCGGTTGTTGAACCCGACCAGGACGACCGCCGTTTTCTGGCCCAAGACTGGCAGAAACATCTGCCGTTCGACGTACTTCAGCAGGCCTACCTGATCAATTCGAAAGCCTTCCTGCAATGGGTTGAGAATATGGAGGGGCTGCCTGGCCCAAGCCGGGACCAGATGCTGTTCTACGCACGCCAACTGACCAGTGCGTTGTCACCATCCAATTACCCGCTGACCAACCCGGAAGTTCTGCGCATTACCTGGGAACGCAAAGGCATGAACCTGGTTGACGGCATGCGCAACCTGGTTGAAGACCTGCGCCAGAACCCGAACCTGTTCAATGTGGGCATGACCGACCGCTCGGCATTTGAAGTGGGCGGCAACCTGGCCACGACCCCAGGCAAGGTGGTTTACCAGAATGAGCTGATGCAACTGATCCAGTATACGCCGACGACCAAAACCGTCGCCCAGAGCCCGCTGCTGATTGTCCCGCCCTGGATCAACAAGTTCTATATCCTGGACCTGACCGCCAGGAACTCCTTTATCCGATGGCTGGTCGACCAGGGCCAGACGGTTTTCGTTGTGTCCTGGCGCAACCCGGGGCCAGCGCAAAAGGACAAAGGCTGGGAAGATTACATGACCCTGGGGCCACTGGCTGCCATGGATGCTGTCAGAGAAGCAACTGGCGAAGAGCGGATGAACGCCATAGGTTACTGTATTGGCGGCACCCTGTTAGGCTCTACCATGGCCTGGCTCGAGAAAAAAAAGCGCAAGCCTGTTGTCAGCACCACCTACCTGACCACGTTGCTGGATTTTTCTGATCCCGGCGGTATTGGTGTATTTATCAACGACCACTCAATTCGTGGTATTGAACGCGCCATGGACAGGAAAGGGTATCTGGATGGCCGCGCCATGGCCTTTACCTTTAACCTGCTGCGAGAGAACGATCTGTTCTGGTCGTACTGGACCAATAACTATCTCAAAGGCCTGAAACCCGCCGCGTTTGACCTGCTCTACTGGAACACCGACGGCACCAACCTGCCCGCTCGAATGCATAGCTACTACTTGCGGGAAATGTACCTGCACAACCGGCTGGTCGAGCCCGATGCCCTCACCCTGGCTGGCGAGTCCATCAACCTGGCCGAGATTCAGGTACCGTCGTTCTTCCTGTCTGCCCGCCAGGACCACATCGCCAAGTGGAAAACCACCTACGAAGGCGCCAAGGTTTACGGAGGTCAGGTCACTTTCGTACTGTCTGGTTCCGGACACATCGCAGGGGTTATCAATCCACCCTACAAGGAAAAGTACGGTTACTGGACCAACGACAACCTGCCGGCGGACGCCGACGACTGGTTCAAGTCCGCAGAGCACCACCCGGGTTCCTGGTGGCCGCACTGGAAAACCTGGATAGCGAACTTTGAAGGCCCCCAGGTGCCAGCGCGGCAGCCCGGAGACGGCAAGCTTGACATCCTGGAGGATGCGCCGGGCAGCTACGTGAAAGTTAAGGCAGCGGAGGCCGGTCGTTGCTAAACTGGAGCGGTGATAAAACGCTGATAAAAACAGGATTATCCATGGCGCAGCCGCTCCCCATTTCCCGCATCATGTACAGCGGGCTTTTACTGCAATGTAGTCCACAAACCAGTATTGCCGACGCAGCGGCGCGAATGTCGGAAAACTCCGTTAGCTCGATCCTGATCGCGGAACAGGACCAGGTGATCGGCATCTGGACAGAACATGATGCCCTGGCACTGGATTTCACTGACCCCGACCGGTTCAACCAGCCGGTCAGCACGGTGATGAGCTCCCCGGTTCTGACCTTACCCAGCACCATGGACGCCGGCCAGGCAGCCATCAGATTGAGAGACAGCGGCAAGCGACACTTCCTGGTCGTCGATGAAAATCAATCCCCCGTTGGCATCTTGTCCCAGACCGACCTGGCGCTTAATCAGGGGCTGGAACCCTACCTGAGACTCCGGGAAGTCCGGGCCGTGGTTGCCCGGCCACCCTTGTTGGCCAATGGAACCCAATCACTCGCTGAAGTAGCCAGCCAGATGCACCGTCACCACGCAGATGCGGTGGTGGTGACTTGTGGCGACGGTGAACTGGGCATCCTGACAGAAAGGGATATGGTGCGTTTTATCGCCCGCCACACCAGCAACACTCCGGTACATGAGCTGGCGACGCGCCCCCTGCTCACCGTCAACGAAGAAGACCCGTTGATTCACGCCCGGGATTTGCTGATTGATCACCGGATACGGCACCTGGCGGTGGTCAACTTTAGTGGTGAAGTGACCGGTCTGATCGGCTACCACGACATGCTCGCCGGCGCAGAACAGATGTACCTGGATGACCTGCGTGAAGCGCTCGAACAGCGGGACCAGGCGCTGGCAAAATCCCGCCGTACTCTGCAGCTGGCCGAGAGGGTTATCGAATCCTCGTTCGAAGGCATTATGGTGACCGACAAGGATGTCAGGATCGAGTTTGTGAACCCCGCCTTTACCCAACTGACCGGATACAGTCCGGACGAGGTAATCGGACGCACACCAGAGGTGCTGTCCTCCGGCCGGCACGATGCGGAGTTCTACAAGCGCATGTGGCAGTCCCTGACAACCCATGGCTACTGGCGCGGTGAGATCTGGAACCGGCGCAAAACCGGCGAGCTTTATCTGGAACTCCTGACCATCACCGCCATCACTGATGATCAAGGGCAGACCACGCACTACGCCGGCCTGTTCACCGACATTACCCAGAATCGTAAGAACGAAGAGCAGATCCGCCAGCTCGCCTACTACGACGCACTCACCGGCGTTCCCAACCGGCGACTGCTGGAAGATCGTCTGGAACATGCCATACGCCACGCACACCGAAAAGACATGTTGCTGGCAGTGATGTTTATCGACCTGGACCGGTTCAAGGAGGTCAACGACACTCTTGGACATGCGGTCGGCGACGAGCTGCTGCTTCAGTTTACCGCCCGGGTACGCGATTACCTGCGTGAAGACGATACCCTCGCGCGGCTCGGCGGCGACGAGTTCATTGTGCTGCTGCCGGAGCTCGACAAGCTTTCGGACGTCACCCAGGTGGCGGAGCGGTTAATCGAGCTGAACCGGAAACCTTACGTTATCAATAACGAAAATATCCAGATCGGCTCCAGCATCGGCATCAGCCTGTATCCGGAGGACGGCACTACCGTTCAGGAGCTTCTGAACGGTGCCGATATCGCCATGTATCGTTCCAAACGCGACGGCCGGAACTGTTACACGCTGTTTGCGCCCAGCGCTGTCGAAAGCGCGTGATCAGCGGCGATCCAGGTACCAACCCGGATGCCGCTAACACCATCAACTCGACAACAGCTCGATCGGATAGCGAATGGTGGTCTTGTCTACCCCTGGCCGTGCACCAAAATCCACCAGCCGCAACCGGTTGCAGATCTTGTTCTCGAGTGCCGGTTCATTGAGCGTTGACTCCACCACCGAGCAACTGGAAACCGCTCCATTGGGCTCAATGACCAGCTCGGGCGTGATACTGCCCTGCAGCGAAGGTTTTCGGCGCAGCTCGCGATTGTAGATGCTGTAGATGGCGGACTTGTTGGCATCCATGGTGCGGCGCAGTTCCTCCCTGCTTCGGGATTTCGAGGCCGTTTCCTGCTGCTCCCTGCGCACTGTCTCTTTTACCGCAGCCACACGTTCCGCCTCGGCCACCTCCGCGCGCTTCCGCTCTGCCAGGGCGAGTTCACGGGTTTCCCGGGTCAAGGCGGTTTCGTTCACGCCACTACTGCGGGTGTTTTCGGTAGCTCGGGACGCCAGGGTATCACCGGCCTTCCTGGCGATCGGCTCGGCAGTATTGGTAACCGGACTATCCAGTTTGACCGATTCCGCTAGCGAACTGATCTTCGAGAGCTCATTACCCATGGCCAGAATACCGGTGTTTTTCGCCTTTTCCCGAGCCTTGGCCACCTCTTCCGGCTTGGGTTCTGGTTCTGGCTTCTGAGCCACTTCCGGTTCTGGAACAACCGGCGTGGGAGCAGGCTCGGGTTTTGGCTCAGGCTTCGCCTGCTCCACCGGCTTTTCCTCAGGCTTTGGCGGCTCCGGTTCTGGCAACACCTGCTTGGGTGGCTCTTTTTTCTCAATAATCAGTTTCGCTAGCTGGGGCGGCAAGGCTTCCTGTTCCTGCCGATCCTTTTCCGGCAACTCAACCCAACTGACATAAACCGCGAAAGCCAGAAACAGGGGCACGACGACAACCGCCGCCGCCAACAGTCGCTTGCGCTCTCCCCTCTCCTGATTCCAGGGCAATCCGTAGCGATAATCCATTAGCCTCAGGCCCCCTGTTCCGTGCGCTGATTAACAGCCAGGGAAATGCTGGCAAAACCCGCATCCACACAGGTGGACATGATTTTCTTGAGCAGCTCGTAAGGAAGTTCCCGGTCCGCAAGTATGGTAATCGGGCGACCTGCATCCGGCGCTGGCGCCGACGAACGGCTGGCCTGGTAGTCGAGCTCCTGCTTCAGGGATGGCTCAACCTGCCCGTCGAAGGTCTGGAAGGCGTCGCGTTTCACCACCAGTCGACCGTTTACCAGAATATCCCGGTCGGTCACGGTCAGTGCCAGTACATCACCCGGGGGTTGTTGGGCAGTGGAATCAGGCAATTTGATGGTGCTGTTCTGGTTGAGAACCTGTACATCAGACGACGAGTTCACCATCAGAAAGAACACGAGGATGGTGAAAATATCCATCAGCGACACAAGGTTCATCTTTCCCTGGCTCTTGTTGCGCCGATAGTGGCGCTTCAGACGGCGGGCCTTGGCGGATTCTTTCATGAACTCACCTCCGCGGATCCCGAGGCCTGGGCAGGCGCATCACCGAGCGAGATTTCGGGGAACAGTTCTGCCTCAACAACACTGCCAGCCACCACGGCTTCATAAGAACGCACGGTGTCCATCACGGAAACCAGTGACTGATAGGAGGTCTGCCGGGACGGCATGATGACCACATCCTTTTTGTCCGGCACACGGCTCTTGATTTCCTTCATGACATCCTTGAGCAGAACGAAATCATGCTCGCCCTCACGCCGGTGAATGTCCTTGATGACGCCGCCCTGGTTATCTGCAACGACCAACCGGTCCTCATAGATCACCACCTGGATCTGCAGTTCTTCAGCCTGCTCTGCCGACAAGCTCTCGCCGGTCGGGAAGTTCAGTTCCAGAACACTGGTGTGGGCAAACACCATGTTCAGCAGCAGTACCGGCACCAGCACAATCATGAGGTTCATGAATGGCGTGATGTCGAGATCGGCCTCACTTTGTAGGCGACGATGCTTCCGTCTCATGGCCTGATATCCTTCTGGCTGGTTATCAGGCCGGGCTACCGGCCGGAGTCGCTACCTGTGCCGGCGCGCCGACATTCTGGGGCTGTGGTTGGGCGCCGGGTTTATAACCAGAGCCGTCGCTGAGAAGGTTCAGAACCTTGATGCCGGCCATCTCGAAGCTGTCGACGATTTCATTGGTCTTGGTCTGCAGTAGCGAGTGGATCAGCAGCATCGGAATGGCCGACATCAGGCCGAAGGCGGTGGTGTTCATGGCAACCGAGATACTCTGGGACAACAGGCTCGCCTTCTGGGCCGGGTCCGCTGCGGCCACTGCGGTAAAGGCGGCAATCAAACCGATAATGGTACCAAGCAGGCCCAGCAGCGTGGCGATGTTGGCCAGTGTTGCGAGGTACTGAGTGCGCTTCTCCAGACGGGGCATGACATCCAGCAGCCCTTCTTCCATGGCGTATTCGATTTCTTCTCGACCCTGGCGGCGGGCCAGGCGCTGAAGACCAAAACCGATCATGGTCGACATGGCACTACCGGACTCCTGGGTATAATTCAGGGCCCCCTTCAGATCGCGCTTGGCAATCATCTGGTGTAGTCGGTTGAAGTCCCGACGGTTGGTCAGTTTCTGGGCGGAAAGGTAGACATAACGTTCAATGGCAACAATGAGTCCGACAATCAGCACAACGGCGATCGGAAACATAAAAAAGCCACCTTCCTGGAAGAAGCGAACGGCGGTATCGATCATTTTCTGGGCACTCCATGGTCCGGTTTTCAGATCAGTCTAAGCGCGTAACTCCCCTGCAAGGGTAAGTTCGCGAAAGTCTGTGTGAGGGTTTGTTTAATATTGCGCAGGAACACACTCGGGATGCGACAACCATCACAGTCTATTCCCCATCTGCTGCCTGGGTCTGGCTGATGAACGCTTCGTGGTACCTGATAAAACGCTGAAACTCGTAGCGCTCCAGGGGCCGAAGGCCCTGATCGACCATCAGGCGTTCCTCCGGCCCACGCAGCTCATCCACTTCAGGCGGCTGCCAGGGCACCAGATACATCACCGTAGGCACTTCCTGATCACCACGGATGCGTGTGCCCTCAATGGTCACAACGCCCAAGGTGTCCTGAGCGTATAGCATGGGCGCCGTGGGTATCAGGGCGGTGACTGCGAGAGCGATTAGCGCGGTACGTTTCATATCACCTTTTCCACATCAGATTCTGTTCTTCGCATCGAAGATCCAGTCTTCCAGTCTCGGGTCCGGCTCGCTGGCAGCGGATTGATAACGCTCATAGAGTTCAACCGCATCCGCAGGTTTCCCCAGGTAGATATCAAACAGGAAAGCCAGATTAAGAATCGCGGGCGCATAATCCGGATCCGCGGCCAGCGCGGCGCGGTAATACCGTTCTGCCTCATCGAATTCTCCGGCGTGTCGGGCAATCACGCCCAGATGATTCAACACCTGGACATGTTCGGGATTCACCGCCAGCACACGCTCAAACCATTGTTTCGCGGTATCGGTCTCTTCTTCCTGGAACGCCATGATGCCAAGGTTTGCCATGGGTCCGGACTTATCGGGATAGTCCCTCGCCAGTTGCTCGAACCGGGCCCTGGCGTCGGTAAAGTCGCCCTGCTCCATGGCCTGAACCGCTTCGCTGAATGAGGCGTCAAGGACAGCCTGCTCAGCTTGCCCACCAGACTCTGGCGGCGTTGGGGCTGTCACGCATCCAGCCAATGTGACGATCACCAAAAGACAGAGCCCTTCGGCCTTAATCGAGCTCATAGACAACCCCCGAGGTCACTTCTTCCTTCCGGTAACGCCCCGGCAACAGGACTTTCAGGGCCTCGTAGCTGCGCTGAACCCACTCATCGAATATGCCCTCCCGGGCCCGCCGGATGTTCTGCTCGTGAATATCGATGGCGTTGTCCTCAAACGGGTAGGCCTGTTCTTCCAGGAGTAGCTCGTACTGAGCCAGTTCAAGCTCGCTCAAACCGGTGGGGCGCTCCGAGTCCATCAGATCGGCACCAAGGCGTCCATAGATATGGGCGATCTGGTAACCCGCTTCGGTGGCAAACGACGAGAGGCCGTAGCTGGCTGTTTTCTTGTAGGCATTGACGGCCCTTTCGAGTGCATCGGTCTTTGCCGTCATGCTCTCGTTCAGAGGCAGCGTCAGGCGAATGCTGTCATATCGGGCAAGGGCATCGCGGGCGAGCATTGCAGAGGCTGATGCCGCAAGGTAACGCATGCGATCGTCAGATGCGTCCGGGCTTTGGTCCACTGTTTCCATTTGCTTGCGCAACCAGTAATCCCGTTTTTCTGCATCACCTTCTTCCTGATAGAGCTCAGCCAGTCGATTGGCTGCTTCCATGTAGACATCAGCGGGTTCGGGATGGCGGTTGGCGTATTTTCGCCAGGTGTCGATCGCCTTTTCCCGGTTGCCGGCCTGGTCGTATAATTCTGCTGCAATTAACAGATTTTCCCTTCGCTCTTCCGGCGTTGTCGCCAGGGTCACCATTTGCTGAAGTTCGTCGGCTGCCCGCTCCCATTGCTCGGTTTCACGGTAGGCCAGCGCCAGTTTTGCCGGGACCGTATCAATCAGTTCATGGTCCGGGAAAGACTGCCGGAAACTGGTCAGCACACCGATGGCCTGATCCCAAAGGTTGGCGGTGATAAGTAGGGAGGCAGCGTCATATTCCGCATTTGCCCGCAGGACGGATTCGGGAACAGTGGTGCCGACTCGCAGGAATTCGCTGACCGCAGCCTCCACATTGCCGGCATCAGCCAACTGCTCTGCCTGCCGATAGACAGCTGCGGCGAGATTTTCGCGCACCCCGCCCCTGCGTTCATCGTCTTCACTCATTGTCGCCAAGGCATCTCGGTAAGCCTGTTCCGCCTCTGCGTATCGAGCCAGCTCGGACACACTGTGGCCATATAACAACAAGGCTTCGGTCGTTAATCTGGCCGGAGGCGCGGGCTGCCAGGTAACAAGGCGGGCCGCCATGTTGACGGTCTCTTCCCAATTGTTCTGGTCAAACTCCCGCTGCAACGCGATGTAGTACACCGCCGGAGCCCGAGGATCGCCCGGAAACGCGTTTGCAAACCTCAGTCGATTCAACTGCTGTAGCTCCCGATAGGCCACCTGCTCCGATACGGATTGGTTGTCCCATGTCTTTGCATATTCCCGGAAGGCCAGTACCGAAGCGTAACCTGCCTCAGCTGCCCGCTCGGGCACCCTGTCATCGGGGTAGTCATAGGCAACCCGCTCAAACGCTGCGATGGCGGCCGGCCAGTCTTCCAGCTCCAGATGGGCTTCACCCAGGAGAAAGAGACGCTCAGGTGTACGGGGATGATTCGGGAAGGTAGCCGCAAACTCGGCGTAATAACTGGCAGCTTTGCGGTAGTGATCGTCGGCCTGCTGATCACCCGTGGCTTCCCCTGCCAGCAGGTACTGACGGTCTGCCAGTTCTGGCAACAGCTGTTCCAGTTGCTGTTCGATAAAAACGATCGCATCGGGGCCCGCTGACTGCCAGTAATCGCTGTAGAGTCCGTAAAGGCTGACAAAGCCGGCCTTTCGTTCAGGGATGGTGCCGGTGAAGCCGGCCAGCTCCAGGGTATCGATAATCCGGATGTGGTAGCGCGATGCCCAGGGGCTTGCCGGATGGTCTTCTATAAAGGCTTCAAAGACATCAATCGCGTCACTGTATTGTTCCCGCTCGAGCAAGAGCTCGCTGTAGCGGTCGTAGACCAGTATTTCATACGGACGCCCACCCGTCTGACGGAACAGCGCCTGGAGTGTTTCCGCACCGTCGAGGTAAGACAGTGACAGCCCCACCACCCTGAACAGATCTTCGATAAGGGTCTGGTTCCGCTGATCCACATCCGCAACCGGTTGCCCCTCCGGCATCACCAGATCAAGCACCTCCACATAACTGAACAGGGCTTCCTGGTATTGCGCCTGCTTGAACAGGCTCCAGCCTTTCATGTAATGGGCGTTCACCAGAAACGAGGCGTCGGCCATGCGTTCCTGGCTGGCCAGGGTCACCTCGTCGAACGCCCGCTCAGCATCCCGGTACCGGCCGTCGATAAACAGCAGATCGCCGCGCCGGAACTGGGCTTCAATCCAGTAGTCCGAATCGGGGTAACGTTGAACCAGGGTATCCAGGGCATCAAGCTGTTGAGGCGTCGCACCCCGAAGCTCCCAGGCCCTGGCAAGCTGATAGTAGATCTGATCATTGCCTTCGCGCTGTGGATATTCCGACAGAAGACGCTGGTAGGCTTCAATAGCATCAGAAAGCTCATCCACGGCGGTATCGGCCATTTTACGCTCCGCCCGCTGGAACTCCAGATCGGCCAACCGATGCCGGATGGTGACCTGCTTCCGGGGATCGTCCACAAGGGGCAAAAGTGCCTTGTAACTCTCCACCACCGTCTCGATGGAGACATCGCCCGCCGGGTCGCTACCAGATTCACTACTGTCACTGGCTTGCCGGGTTTCGGTCGCCGGAAGCGCTGCCAGAGTGCCCTCACGGACCCGGGGCATTTCCTCGTTGCCGGCTGGCATCATTGACTGCAGCATCTGGCAGCCACTGGCCATGATAAGGGTCCCGGCAATGACAAGTCCTTTCACGATCTTTCCAGGCATCCGGTTACTCATCACCGGCTCCTGCGCTTTGCGATGCACGGAATAGCTGGTCCGCCAGCCTCGCCTGGGCATGACGGGAAGCCAACAGATAACCGTTAAGCTCCTCCTGCTGGGCGACAAGCATTGTGTCTACCTGGCTCAAGAGGGCTTGCCGGGCCTTCCCCAACGCATCGGCAACCTCTGCCCCGAGGGTCGCGAGTTCCCGTTCACTGGAAGCGATGCGTTGGGCCAGTTCAGCATGGCGGGCGTCGTCGGCCATCAGTTTTTCAACCCGCTGCCGCTGGGCCTGAAAGCGATCCATTTCGCGATCCAGCTCCCGCAACTGTTTTTGCGCCGCCCAGCGGTTCACGCCATAGTCATCCGCAACCCACCAGTCGAAGTAGGCGCGCATCCTCTGATAGGTCGCACGCTGGCCGGCCGTGGTCGCGTTGTCGGGCAAGCCCGCCAGAGTTTCTTCAACGTCATCGAGCTTGTCTCTCAGTGCCTTCTGCTTCGAGGTCATGAAGAACCCGGCGTCTTCTTCCGTCAATGCCCTGGAAATCTTCTCATTGAATTCCTGGTGCAACTGCTGCCATTGGTCCGCCTGCTGGTTTTCCAGCGCCCGACGGGTTTGGGCAATTCGAACCTGGCGCTGTTGTTCACGGGTTTCCAGCATGATCCGGAAGGATTCGAACCGTGACTGGCGTTCGGCGATGAAGGACTGCATCCGGTAGAGCTCGTTCAATTCGGCAAGAGCCTGCTGGAAGGTTTCCGAAGCCAGCACTTCGGCCATGCCGAAATCGACTGGCTGTACCCGCAGCCGTCCATAGGAATCGGTGAGAATCCCGTCGCTATCACGGCTGAAATCGAGCTGGGCCATCAGGCTCTCTTCACTGAGTCTATCCCGGATCTTGTCGAGCTCCTCGATACGGGACTGGTAATGGTCGGCTGCCTTTTGAAAAGCGGGCAGTGCACTCTCGGGCCGGTTCATTTGCTCAAGCACATAGGCCCGGGCAAACGGTACCTGTTGGCGCCAAGGCAAAAACAGATCGCGCTTCGCGAGGGTATCGAGAGCATCAAGTGCCCGCTCCGGCCGGCCCTGCCCGGCCGCGGCTACGGCATAGTCAAACAGGGCCTGATCGGCGAACACCCCATTCAGGGGCATTTCCCCAAGAACCCTCAGGGCTGCGTCGAACTGGTTACCCCTGAGATACAGTCGGGCAAGTGACAGGCGGGCCCGGCTCAAGAGTCCCTGGCGTTCGGCCTCTGGTTCGTCAGAGTCGGTAGACTGATCAATGAGGGAGATGAGTGCCTGCAGTTCCGCTTCGGCCGCAACAGCGTCCCCTGCAGCCAGGGAGGAAACGGCCGAATTGTACCGCAGGTAAAGGGACCAAATATCAGTGTCTTCCAGCTGCGCGTGGAGCGACGCCAGTTCCGTTTCGTCTCCGAGCCTGGCCGACATCATGGCCAGTCGGGCTTGCAGATAAATCCACTCACGGAACAGGTTGTGGTTGGCCTTAGCCAGTATGTCGCCATCCACGCGCTCCAGATTCTCGCTGGCCAGCTCATGGTCACCTTCCAGGTAGAACACCTTGCCCAGATAGAACCAGACCTGATTGCGGACATCGGCCGAAAGCGTGCTGCCGGCGCCATCAGCACCGAGTAATTCCGTGAACAATCGGCTGGCCTCACGGGTCATGCCCCAGGACAGCATGAGTCCGCCTTCAACCAAAGCAGGGTGATCACCATGCCCCTCAATGCCGCCTTGTTCCCGGGCAACCGCCAGCTGGGTCAGAGCCTCAAGGGCGTTGCCTTGATGGTATTCATAAAGTGCCCAGCCGTACCGAAGGTCGTGGGCACGCTCGGGTTGGGGCTGCCCGGCCTGAATCTGGGTTGGCGCAATGATGGTCAGCCACAGCAAAGCGCCCGTAAAAACTATCGGGCGTCGACCTGACGGCTGGCTTACTTTCAATCCCACGGCGCGCCTTACTCCCACTCCACAATGGTTACAGAGGGCTGATAGTTGGAGGAGCGGTCCTCAACACGGATTTCCAGAGCGGAGGTGCCAGTGCCCTTTTCAAATTCCAGGGACGCGGCCTGCTTATAAGGCCGCTCATCCGGACCGATTCCCTCAACGAACGCCGTCATCCGGTGGACGCCGGTTTTCAGGTTGCCCACGTACAGACGCTGCATGCCGCCGCGTTCAAGTGCTTTCACCTGTCGCTCCGTGTAGAGGTGAGAGGCAACGACTTTGTCGTTGACCTTGAGCTTCACCGCGTCCAGTTTGAGGAACTTGCCGGCGTCAACGCTGAGAAACACAGCAACTTGGGTGTTGGCCGGGAACAGCAGATCCTCCTCGAGGATAAAAAGGTCCCGATTAAGGCGGATTACTTTCTTCTTGAGGGCCTCCACCTGTTCGGCGACCGCTCTGTTATCCGCCTCCGACCCGGGATTGTTCTGGGCGAATGCCGGGGCCGCCAGGGCGAGAATGAGTGCCGCCAGAAGCGCCGGAAATCGATGGTTCAAGCAAGTGGCCATGGTCGTTCTTCCTGCATGCTCAGTATTCAAGAATCAACGACGCCCGCGTTACGTAGGCATCGAATGAATAAAGGGGTTCTTCACCAGGGAGAAAGTCCCCCGCTGCGGTGACATCCCGGAAGTTGTCATATTCGAAATTCAACCAGTCCACCAGAAGACTGAACTGCAGGCGATCTATGCCCGGAAGAGACGTCTGTTTCCATTCATACACCGCGCCTAATGCCAGGGTTGTTCCGGAAAGCGAGCTAAGCTCCTTATCCCGTGCAAGGTGGGTCTGGGAGTTCTCGAAGGGGAAAAGGTCGCTGTAAAAATCCGCCTCGCTCTGGCGGTAGTAACGAACGGAAGCCTCAAGGGTCCAGTGCTGGTTCAACCCGTGTACGTATCCAAGTTCAGCGGTATGGGCAGTGATGCCCCAGGTATCCGAAAAATAGCGGTATTCACCTCGGAGCGACGCTCGGTAAGGCAGGTAATAGAGGGCACGGACCGCGACGGAGGTACTTGTGCGGGTTTCCGGATACCGCTCCGGCTGATAGAGAAACGCCGTGGAATCATTGGGATCGATATAGCGGTTCTGACGATACGGATTCTGCAGGAAGCCCTCATCCGTGACGACCTCAAGGTCGAGACCTATCAGGCTGTTGCGGGTAATAATCTGGCTCAGACCCAGTTGATAGTTTCGACGATCGGCTTCCTCGCTGAACGAATCGTTGCCAACCCGGCGCACTTCGTCCCAGCCGCTGGCATAGCCCATGGTCAACGTGGACATGCCCCCGAAAAATTCCTGGCTGACAGAAAAATACAGAGTATTGGCTTCGTAATCGTTTTCGCTGCTGTTGGTAAAGCCGAGACTGAGAATGGATTTATCATGCAGGTAATCGATACCAAAGGTGTACTCCTTGCGCTCTTCCTTGTAAGGGCTGGCTGTAGCGAGAACGTCTACGGAGGCAGCCGAAACAGAATCGACATAGTACTGTCCAGATACGGAAACCTGAGGACCGATACTTTTGCGCACCAAAACGGATGGCCCGTCGATAACCATGCCACCGCCCTCGTAGCGGTGGTACAGGACATCCACGTTATCGACCGGGAGGGTTGCCGCAATGGCTTGATGCCCAAACAGCGCCAGCAAAAAGAGCCCGGACCGCACTAACCGTTGTCTGTCAGTTGCAGCCACAACCACCTCCCGAGCCGCCTTCCGCTCCCCGTGCAGACTCCCGGGCCTGATAGACATGGTGCATGTAGGAATCCGCTGTGCCGTGACGACTGAGGCTCATGACCGGATCCGCCAGATTATCGCGCTCATAGGGTTTCACCCACGGCTTGACTGAACTGCACCCAGAAACCGCAACCGTAGCGACCAGGAGGGCGGAGACAGTGAAGATCGACACACTACGCATATACGTCCCGTCCGAAAATTACTCGCGCACCAGTTCGCGAATCTGCTGTTCGTACTCGTCTTCGTAGCCCGGCTGGTATCCGTAGTGGATATAACGGGCATTACCATCGCGATCGATCATCACGGTGGTCGGCATGGCCTGCACTTCATACAGTTCACTCACCGAGCTCTCCGGATCGTAGAGGATCGGATAATTCACGGGCACCTTGTCCAGGAAGCGATGCGCCGCCTCCCGATTCCCGTCCACATTGACCGCGAGAATCGTGAAACCGAGATCCTTGTATTGGCTGTACAACTCATCCATCAGAGGCATTTCCTGACGGCAGGGTCCGCACCAGGAGGCCCAGAAGTTCAGCATCACCACTTCCCCACGATGATCCTCCAGCCTCAGGTTCTCCCCGGAACGGCTTTCCAGGGTAAAATCCGGAGCCGGGACATTGATAGCTTCTGCGCCTGCCAGCGGGCTCAGGCAAGCCAGGATGCCCGCTGCTGCCAGTGATCTTATGGATGCTTTCATAACCATTGCTCCTGTACTCAGAAAAAGACCGACAGGCCAGTGCTGACCTCGGTGTTCATGGAGGTTTTCTCGGCTCCAAGAACATCTATTCGGTAGTAGTGCTGCCGCAAGCCAATATGAACGGCAACGCTGTCCGTCAACAGCACCTGATAGCCTGCCCCCACGTTCAGAGTAAACCGGGTATCACCGGCAAAATCGGTGGCGCCGGCGCCTGCGATCAGGTAGAAATTGGTGTTGAATGCGTAGTTCTCGGTGAGGAAGGCCTCACCCGGAAGCACGTTGTAACCAAGGTTGATGTTGTAATACCTGTAATCCCGCTCACGATCGGTGAGCACCTCCACGTTACCGGCCAGCTTTTCGAAACTGGTCTCGCCGCCCTCCGCGAAGCCTATCCCTGCCTCGAAAAAGAAGGACTCACTGAAGTGGTAGGTGAGTTTGCCGCCATAAAGCAGTGACGACTCAAAGTCTTCGATATTAAGCACGCCCACAAAAACGCCGATTTCAAAATTCTCGGTGTCAATCAACGCCTCAGTGACTGGCACCGGGGTAACATCCGGCTCGATCAAGGGACGGTCATCCTGGGCCTGGGCCCCCATGGCTATGCATAGCCCTGCCCCGAGGCACAGCGGTTTCAGAAAAAGATGCTTAGTCCGATTTTCCATTCTGTCGCTTCTTCGTTGGTGGACCGGGTAGTGAACACTTTGTAATCCTTCACCTCGGCACGGATGAAATATCGATCGGTGATGTAAGCCCGGATGCCAAAGCCAGCATGGCCGACACTGTTATCCCGCTCTTCTGGCTCAGCCAGGGTGGCCTTGGGATCAACCCAGAGATGGCCGACCCCGAGCGTGAAAAAAGGGGATACCCGCCAGTGTGGAAAAGGCTGATGCACCAGGTTCGCATTGACCATGCGGATCTCGGAGGCGCTGCCCAGAATCTGCGAGGCCCAGAGCTCGGCGGAAAGGTTCCTTGTCATCCAGAAACCGCCATAGCCTGCCGTGACAGCGGCACCATCAAATTCACCCATCATCAGTCCGGCTTCGACTCGCCGGTTATTGAATGAATCGAAATCCGGTACCTGAAGGTCCACAGGGTTTCCTGTGGCATCCACGGTCCGGGCGATATCAGCAACGGCGACCCAGCCTTCCCGGCCACGGGCGTCCGTTACTTTGATCCAGTTGGTCTTGCGTTGAAGAATGGTCAGCCATTCCCCTTTCTCGCTGTTGTGGAAAACCGGGTAGCCAGTGGCCGGGCCGGTCCGCCAGGCAACGTAGGGCTCGGTCACCTGCACCCGGGCAACGCCATCGTCGCCCTGACCCCACAGCCAGCCAGCCCAGCTCTGGGTCGGCAAAAACAATACTAAAATGAGAATGGCAATGGGCATGGCGCGAGTATCAGTCCTTGGATCAGTCTTCCGGGGCATCAAAGGGGTTGTTGAAATACTGGCCGCCAATATCCAGCCATTCTGCGATTAGTCGAAGCTCGGCGGGCGTGAGGAAATCCCTGTGTGAACCGCCCTCTGCAAATACGTCGAAGAAATTACTGGCACGGGCGCCGTTGACAGACATTGAGGCCTGAACCGGAACCGTCACCATGATCGGCTGCACATTTCCTTCGGCATCCAGGATCGGGTTGCCTTCTTCGTCCTCCAGCACTTCTCCGGAGTCCACCAGTACATCCACCAGCGCACCGTTCACCAGTTCCTGCTCGTTGTCCGGGAACAGCAGTTCCCGGTAGGCGTTGAAGTGAAGCGGTTGCGCCGGTGACGGGCCGTCGCCGAGGTCCAGCTGCCCAGCTGGCACCTGCTGGGCGCCTGCGGCATCCGTATTGGTGTGACAACCGGTACAGGTGTAGTCATCCACCACCGCCATTGTGTCCGGATCCAATACCTCCCGATTGACACTCCAGAGCGGATGAATGTGCTGCTCATAATTGACAACGATCCGGCAATTCGACGCCCAGTCGGCCGCGCAAACGCCCGAAATAGGTGGAGGAATCTGTAGATCGGCGTAGGCATAGACAAAGCTCTCAGGCTTGGGATCCACGGCATCACCGGACCACTCATCGGCATAGATCACATCCGGCGTCGGCCGGCGAATATCATTGATGCGGGCAAACAACTCGGCCATGGTTTCACCCATATCGGCAAACAGACCCGAGTCGGTATTCGGAAACGGAAGGCCGGTGGTCGCTGCCCCACCCCAGACGGATCCGGGGCCGGCACCCGGTCTGCCGTGGGGAGTCGGACTGTTCGGATTATGGCAGCCTGCGCACTCGAGGGTCTCGCCAGGACGTACCATCAGCCAGTTCTGATGCCTGGCACCAATCCGTTGTCCCTGTTCATTCAGTACGCTGATGGCGAATGCGACATTGGCCGGCACGGCCACCTTCACGGAACCGTCCGGTTCTATCGGCACATAACCCAGGATTTCCCGCATTAGCTGGGCCCGGCTGCGGCCAAAAGCACTGTTGTCGAAATCCCGGACGTTTCTATCTGGGATAGCCACGGGTTTTTCCAGGCGCAGGAATCTGGCCGGGCGATCCTCCGGTGGTGTCTGCAGCGGATCGGCCATTGCAGCAATACCAGCCGGTGTGGTGTCCACCCCGTCTATATCGTAGACACTGCGAATGTGCAGCACCCCGTAACCGGCATCCCCCAGAGCCCCCTCTTTACCCGTAAACTGGGATTCCGGAATAAAGTCTTCCAGAGGACGCTCCTTCATCAGGACCGCTTCATCAAACTGGATGCCTTCAATAGGGGGAACCACCGGCCGCTGGGTTTCGCCATTGAGATCAAGTAGCCACAGACCGTAAACCGGCTCTGCCGGTTGATAATCTTCCGATTGCAGGCGATCTTCCGTGCAATTGACGATTCGATCAGTTGCTCCATCCCGCAACCGGCAGGGTGTCCAACTGACCAGGTAACGGTTGGTCCCATCCAGTAACGGTGAAACGGATGCGTAACTACCTTTCAACGACAGCTGTCCATCCAGGCCCACGCCGGGAACCAATGATTGTTGGCCCTCCCCTTCGGTGCCATCGATACGCAGGTTGGCCTCAACAAATTGGGCAACATCAACTTCCGCCGGAACGGACGCGTAGTCCTCGCTCTCAAACGGCCTCAGCTGCACCAACAACTTACCGTTGTCGGACTTGCGGGGCTGCAGATACTGAACATTGTTCGCTTCTGGCACAGAACCGTGGGAATGACGACCGTAAAGATAGCTCAGCCCGGTGCCGTCGGGGTTCACGCGGTAGAGATTTACACCATTGTTTCGGGTCTGGCCCGCATTGTCCCAGCGGCTGAAAATAATGGTGCCATCATCCGCCACCATGGGGTCGAGGTCGTGACTCTGGTTGAACGTGATCTGTTGAATATTCTGGCCATCATCATCCATCACATGCAGAACAAACGCCGGGTTATTACCCGCCTCCTCCAGACCTGAGTACTGGGGCTTACCTTCATCAAGCAGCACCGCCTTGGAAATCCGCTGACGGGTTGATGAGAAAACGATTCTGCCATCAGGAAGATAGGCTGGCGCAACGTCCTGCCCGGCCCGGGCAGTAACATCTGAATCAATGACACGGCGCAGGCCGTCGGTACCAACGTCATATTCCCAGATATTCCAGGTTGGCTGATCCTCGTCATCGGCGCCTTCGATTTCCGGGGCGCGCATGGCGAACAACAATCGGGAGCCATCATGGGATACGTGGAGATCTTTCACGTCGTACCGCAACCGGCCACTGTCATCGAGGAATTGTGGCCCGGTGAACGCCCTGGAAGCGATATCCCGCGTTTCGGCATCGGCGGAAGCCCTCGCCTTCAACAATAACCTTGCACCGGGACGAAAAGCGGCGGGGTCCGCCAAGTTGTCCTCCACCAAGGTGCCGGTGTTCTCGTCAAACAGCAGGGCCCGTTCGACATAAGCTACCGGGGTTTCGACAACGACCGGATCTGACTGCTGGCTGTCGCTGCCAGAGAGACAGCCGGAAAGCAACATTGCAACGCCCAGCGAAACCGCAACGCGAGCAGCGCAAAAAAAGGAGGGGGAGCCAGGAAACTTAATGTCCAACGTTACAAACCCTGTTTCGGATGACATTCCATGACATAAATTAAGTCGGTTCCGCGGGCAGGCTCCAAGGCTTTTAAGTAACCTAATGTAATAACGTGGCCTACGACTCAAAACGGAGGATATAGCAAGCCGTAAACTTTTAACAATTGTCAAAAAGCATTAATGTGCGAATGCTAACGATCACCGAGGGAAAGGACATGACCGCCCGGAACAGGATCAGAAGCCTGCTCACCAAGGCTTGCAGTACCGCCGTTCTCGTTGCATTGGTGTCTGGCCAGGCAGGCTTTGCCCAAGCTGGCCCCAGGGAACAGGCCAAACGAATCCATGACCGGATTGCCGGCGTGCCCCCTTCTGCCGATGTTCTCGACGACATGGAAAACGATATCGTTTCAGGCAGAGCGATTGAGGCAGCCTTCACTGCCATGCAGGACAGTGCCTTCTACGACGTCACCCTGAAGAATTTTGCGGCTCCCTGGACCAACGAGGCAATGTCGAAGTTCGTGCCCCTCAATGACTACATCGCCACGGTGATCGGCCTGGTGCGGGACGGGCAGGACTTCAGAAAAGTCCTGTATGACGATGTGTTGTATATCGGAAATCCTTCCCTGAATCTGCCGAACTACTCCACCAGCAACAACAATCACTACGAATCCCTGGAGAACAGCGGAGCCAGCCTCAGGGACCATCTTGAGCGGGTGAACCAGTCCACCTACACCGGCCTCCCCCCTTCTGCGACCGCTGGGGTGATCACATCTCGAGCGTCAGCCCGGGCGTTTTTCAGCGCCGGTACCAATAGGGCCATGTTCCGTTTCACGCTGATCAATCACATGTGCAACGACCTGGAACAGGTTGCAGATGTCACTCTGCCGCCCGACCGCATTCGCCAGGATGTTTCCCGCAGCCCCGGCGGTGACAGCCGGGTATTCCTGAACAACTGCGTTGGCTGCCACACGGGTATGGACCCCATGGCTCAGGCGTTTGCCTACTATGACTATGAATATAACGCCAACGCCGACCCTGACGGAGAGCTGGGTAGGCTCGTTTACAACGCAATTGGCGAAACGGATCCGGAGACAGGCTCCAGGGTTCAGGCCAAATATCACATCAATGCGGCAACCTTCGAACAAGGATACGTGACGCCGGACGACAGATGGGATAACTACTGGCGCCAGGGCGCCAACCGCCGCCTTGGTTGGGATCCGTCATTGCCGGGTTACGGCAATGGTGCCAAGAGCCTGGGCAGGGAGTTCGCCCACTCCAACGCCTTTGCCGAGTGCCAGGTCAAGAAAGTGTTCGAGAATGTCTGCCTGCGACCTCCCTCCAACGGCGCAGACCGTTCCCAGGTACGCAGTATGGTCACCAGCTTCGCAAGCCAGGGTTACGACCTGAAGCAGGTATTCGCAGAATCCGCTGTGTACTGCATGGGGGAGTGAGGACGCTATGACAACACGTAACGGAATTTTCATGAGCTCCCTTAGATCGGTGCTTTCAGTCATCGCCCTTGCGTTCCTGCTTTCGGCCTGCGGCGGCGAGTCCACGGAACAACTGCCGAATACCTCCCAGAATCCCGGCACGATTACCTACAACGGGCCGGCTCCCGCAACGGATGACGTCGCCAATTTCAAACGGACCGTATGGGATAATCTGGTCACCCAGGACAAATGCGGTGCGTGCCACGGCTCCAATGGCCAGGCTCCGACGTTCGTCAACGAGCTGGACGTTAACCTGGCTTACGCTCAGGCGAACTCCATTGTTAACCTGTCCGATCCATCCCAGTCTACGATGGTGACCAAGGTGGCCGGCGGCCACAATTGCTGGCTCCAGAGCACCTCGGCCTGTGTGGACATTCTCACCACCTATATCTCAAACTGGGCAGGCGGCTCTGGAGGCTCAGCCAAAACCGTTGAACTCCGCGCTCCAGCGCTCAAAGAACCGGGCGCTACGGTTGCCCTGCCCAGCGATCCTGGACTGTTTTCCAGCACGGTATACCCCGAACTCAGACAGTATTGCAGCGACTGCCATGCTGATGGTGGCCAGACCCCCTACATTGCCAGCGCCGACGTGACCACCGCCTACAATCAGGCGAAAAGCCGTATAGATCCGATGAACCCGGGCGCATCCCGACTGGTAGAGCGCCTGCGCTACGACTTTCACAACTGCTGGGGTGACAACTGCGAAGCCTCAGCTGATTTGATGGAGTTAAAAATTCTTGAAATGGTCCAGGACCTGAGCGCCCAACCTGTAGACCCCTCACTGGTTACGAGCAAAGCTCTCAACCTCCAGGCAGACGGCCTGCTTGCCAATTCCGGCGGCCGCTTTGAAGACAACGTGATTGCCCTCTACGAATTCAAGTTTGGTGAAGGCCAGACCGCCTTTGACACCAGCGGCGTATCGCCTGCACTGGATCTGACCCTGAGCGGCAACGTTGACTGGGTTGGGGGCTGGGGCATCGACCTTGGCCCCGCGGGCGAAAACGAGCAGGGCTTCATGATCCCGGCGGGCAAAGCTCAGGGTAGCACCACCGCCAGCCGGAAGCTGCATACCCTGCTGACTGCCTCCGGCGAATACAGCATTGAGGCCTGGGTCGCCCCGGGCAACATCACCCAGGAAGACGCCCGGATCGTGACCTATTCGGGTTCCTCCACCACTCGCAACGTCACACTCAGCCAGTCACTCCAGCGTTACGAAGTTCTGCATCGCAGCACCAACAGTGATGAGAATACGGCGTTCGCCACCCAGGACGCCGACATGCTTCTGCAGGCAACTTTGCAGCACGTTGTGGTGAACTACACCCCGGCGACCGGGCGTCAGATCTTTGTGAATGGCGTTCCAACCGGTGATGTCGACCCGGACGACGGCGGGCTGTTAACGGAATGGGACGACAGCTTTGCCCTGGTACTGGGCAACGAGACCGATGGCAACTCACCCTGGCAGGGCGCGATCCGCATGGTCGCCATCCACAATCGTATGCTGACACCGGAGCAGGTCCAGGCCAACTTCGAAGTCGGCGTTGGTCAGAAGTTCTACCTGCTATTTGGCGTTTCTCACCTGATCGACGTGCCGGAGAGTTTCATCGTGTTCGAAGTCAGCCAGTTCGACAGCTACGCGTACCGATTCACCAGTCCTTTCTTCATCAGCCTGGATGACTCCGCCGAGCCATCAAACATTCCACTGCGAGGCATGCGACTGGGCATCAATGGCAAGGAGGCGACTGTCGGACAGGCCTGGGCCAATCTGGACGTTGTTCTGGACAGCGGCAGCTATGAACCCGGCACCGGGCAACCGCTCTCCTCCCTGGGCACTATCATTGCTCTGGAGAACGGCCCCGGGAACGACGAGTTCTTCCTGACCTTCGACCAGCTGGGCGGAAACAGCTTTGCCCGTACCGAGCCTGTTCTGCCGCCTCAGCCAGAACCCGCTGACCTGCCACCATCGTCGGAGATCGGTCTGAAGACATTTGACGAGATCAACGAGTCCATGTCGCGGATGACCGGCGTTGCCACCACCCACCCGGCGGTCTTCAGCACATACACTACCGTAAAGCAGCAGTTGCCGACGGTAGAGACGATCCAGGGCTTCCTGTCTTCCCATCAAATGGCAGTCACCCAAATGGCTATTCAATACTGCGACGCCCTGGTTTCCAGCGGGCAATTAAGGGCTGAGATGTTCCCCGGGTTCGATTTCTCCGCCCCGGCCAGCACCGCATTTGATCACGGCCGCAAGAGCCTGGTTACCGGGCCTTTACTGGCCCGCTTCGTGGGCAGCAACCTGGCCTCACAGCCCGATGATAGTGCCATCGAAACAGAGCTAAGCGCGCTCATGGACAGACTGACGAGCTGTGGAGAAGGTTGTGCGCCTGACCGCACAGAAACGGTCGTTAAGGCAAGCTGCGCGGCTGTGCTTGGCAGCGCCACCACACTGGTTCAGTAGAGGAAGCCCATCATGTTCATACGCAAATCACGTAAGAAACCTCTGGCCAATGGCAGCCCACTACTCCATGACGACCACGGCAGGCCGAGGACGCGTCGAGAGTTTATCTCCCAGGGTCTGATGGCGGGGTCGGCGACAGTGTTCGGTGCTTCCCTGTTCAGCCTGTTCGGCAACCCGCGAATGGCAGCAGCAGCGCTTTCAGATGATCTGAACACGCTGAAAGAAAGCTGTGGCATAGCGGTTCAGGGTGCCGGCAAGATTCCGTTTATCTGTTTTGACCTGGCAGGCGGCGCCAACATTGCTGGCTCCAATGTACTGATGGGCAAGTCCGGCGGGCAAATGGACTTCCTGAGCACCGCAGGTTACAACAAACTAGGGCTACCCGGTGACATGCTGCCCAATGACCCGGCGTTTGTTAACACCGAACTGGGCCTGGCGTTCCATTCCGACAGCGGCTTCCTGCGCGGTATCCTGCAGAGCACCAGTGCCGGCACCCGCGCGGCAATTGACGGCGCCATTATTGCTGCCCGTTCAGAGAACGACACCGGCAACAACCCCCACAACCCGATGTACGGCATCCATCACGCGGGTGCCGACGGCTCCCTGCTCTCTCTCATAGGGTCCCAGAGTTCGGAATCCGGCGGTAACTCGTTGGCACCGATGAACCTGATCAATCCGGAGGTTCGACCCACCAAGATTGACCGGCCCTCAGACGTTACCGGTCTGGTGGACGTAGGCGATCTCATCGGCATTCTGGACCAGCAAGATGCTGTCGCCGTCATGGAATCCATCCAGCGCATCAGCGACGCCAAGATGAACCGGGTCAATACGGGCATCTCTACTGATGAAGTCGTCAAGGACCTGGTCCGCTGCGGCTATGTAAAGAGTGCCGATCTGGCCGACCGATTCGGCAATCCCGCTGACCTTGATCCAGAGCTGGATCTCGAAATCGTTGGCCCCACCGGCATTTTCAGCCGCGATGAGTTCAACAACAACCGGGAATTCCGTAAAACCGCCTCTGTGATGAAGCTGGTTCTAAACGGCTACGCCGGTGCCGGCACGATCACTATTGGCGGCTACGACTACCACACCGGCGAGCGTGGAACTGGCGAGCGCCGTGACGAACTGGCAGGCCGATGTATGGGTGCATGCCTGGAATACGCGGCCCGGGTGGGTATGCCGTTAATGCTCTATGTGTTCAGTGACGGTTCGGTGTCGAGCAACGGCCGGATTGACGATTCCGCGGACGGTCGCGGCAAGGGCGAATGGACCGGCGACAACCAACAGACGGCCGCCTCCTTCTTCCTGGTTTACAACCCTGGTGGCCGCCCCACTCCGATTCGCAGGCAGATCGGCTTTATGCGTTCGGATGCATCGGTGGAAACCGCCTCCAGCCCGGCGGCCAACAACGTCAACCAACTGGTCCAGACCGTGTTACTCAACTACATGGCATTGCATGGTGAACAAAACCAGTTCGGAACCCGCTTCAACGGTCACGGGCTGGGCAATGGCACCTCTCAGGACGGCCTGATTGCCTTCTCCAACGTGGTGAACGGTACGATTGGCAGTTAATCCGGACCGCTCGTTCCGCCCTGGCCTGATTGGGGCGGAACGAGGCCTTCTGACACGTGCATCATGCGCTGATCATCGATAACCACCACATCGATACCCGCCAGTCGCTCAACCATCTCCAACCCCCTTGCGGGTCCGAGCACAAACACCGCCGTGGAGAGGCCGTCGGTTGTCAACGCGTCCTCGCCAATAATGGTCACGCTCTGCACACCCTGAACCGACTTTCCGGTCTCGGGAGACAAAATATGGTGGACCCGGTCGCCCGCTTCATCCACGAAAAACCGCTCGTAATCCCCGGAGGTGGATACCGCCGTATCCTTGAGGGGCAGGACCACTGCGTTACGTCCTTCCACACGTGGATCCCGGATACCCACGTACCAGGGCCGTCCCCGCTTGTCACCCAGTAACCGCATGTCGCCACCTGCGCTGAGCCGGGCATGGCGTATGCCAAGGCTGACAAGGCGCTTGATTCCCAGGTCAACGGCATAGCCCTTGGCAATACCGCCCAGATCGACCCGGATCCCAGCCTGGCGGAATTCAACGGTTTGAGCATCCTGATCAAGAATCACATCCCGGAAATTCACCTGGGGCAGGCCAGATCGAAGTTCCTCCTCTGTCGGCCTTTTACCGGCTCTGAAATCGTAAAGGTACCCGACTGAACCAAAGGTGATGTCGAAGGCGCCATCACTGAGAATCGATACCTCCCGCGCCTTTTCAAGCACCTCGAACAGACCGTCACTGACGGCAACCGGACCATTGGCGGCGTTGCGGTTGAGTCGGGAAACTTCCGAGTCCTCCCGATAGCGGCTCATCTGCGCATCAACCTGATGAAAAACCGCCAGTACCTCCTCCCCAACCCGGTCCGCCAGCTTTTTGTCCTCTGTCCAGAACTCCAGCTCGATAGGTGTCGTCATGGCGGTGTCTGAAAACCGATACCAGTCAGCGCTGGCCGGCATTGAAAAGATGGCAAGCCCCGTTGCCACCACGAGAAACGGAAGAGTCGATCCAAGTTCGAAGGTCCAACGCTTGATAGTTACCAAGATCTCAATGGCTCCATTACATTCAGCGATGCCCAGGTTGGGCGAATCCGGGAAGTATATCGGTTTTTTTACCTGCAGCTGAAACGATGCATCGCAAGGACAAAGCCAGGTTAGAAACAGATCACTGACCTACCGGCCGCCAAAAGGACCAGGGCGCGCAGAACAGCACAAAGGCGTGAAAACGCCTTTGTGGACGCCGTTCAAACAGCCTTAAACCAGGGCCGTGTGTTGACTATCAGTCAGGCAACCTCGCCTGAGACCTGAAACTGTCCCGTCAGCCTCTGCAGCTTTGCCGCTGCGGCCTGCGTTCGCTCTGAGCTCGCAGATAGCTGTTCTACTACGCCACGCATGGCCGCCGCACTTTCCGAGACGCCGTGGGTCTGCTGACTTTGCTCGCGGTTCGTTTGCTCAATGCTGGCAATGGCCCGAAACAGCTTGCCAACCATATGATGCAAGTCCGAGCTGTCGTCGGCGGCAGCTTCCGCTTTGGCCAGCCGGTTCTCCATTTCCGAAATCCCCTCCTCCATAACGGCCACGGCCCTTTGTGTCTCGTCTTGCACGCCTTGCAGACGCTGGCCAATCTCTTCCGTTGCCTTTGCTGTGCGGCTGGCGAGCTGGCGCACTTCATCCGCGACTACGGCAAATCCGCGGCCTGACTCCCCGGCCCGGGCGGCTTCAATCGCCGCGTTCAGGGCAAGCAGGTTGGTCTGGGCTGCAATGTCATTGATGACCAGGGCAGTTTTGCTGATTTCCTCAGTCCGATCATTGGCAGCCCGAATTCCATCGGCTGAACGAGTGATCACCGTCCGGATGCTCCTTGCTTCCTCACTGACCCGGGCAAATTGCGCCTGGGCACGGCTGACCACCGCATCCATGCCTTCCCGCATTTCCTCGGCGGTCGTTGACGCGTTATTGATTTCTTTTTCCTGAACACCGGCACCGCGCACCATATCGTCGATGTGAGCCAGCACAGACTGAACCCGCTCATAGGCGCTGCGATTGTGGGTCACCATCTGGTCACTGGCTTGCCGGGAGTCTGCGGCCAGCGTCAACACCTGACCCACCATGCCATCCAGGCTGTCAATAAAGCTGTTGGTCCAGCGGGCCAGGTCTCCGCTCTCATCCCGGCGCGTCCGGCTCAGGTCAATCCTTTGCCGCAAGTTACCTCCGCCCTCGGCAATGTCACGGATGATATCCCCCATGGCGGACAACTGCTCCGACACCGGTTTGACAGAAGTGGATCTGAAGATCATCACCATGGCGAAAATGGCCAGGGCATTGATCCCGCTTTCGAGCCATACCGACACCTCCAACATGGACGATGCAAGATTCACCAGCCACAGCGCCGCGGCCAGCAAGCCCAAACGACTGGATAACCGCCAGCTGATGGAGCGCCGTCGGTACACCTCTTCCAGATCGCCTTCACACATCATGCCCCAGGTATCAAGCGAACCAGGCATCTGAAAGGTGATGCCCTTGCCAATCACCGGGATGTGTCGATAGTCGGAATAGCCCGGGTACAGCACGTACAGGTTCTCACCATTGGCAATGGTCTCCCTGACACCGGGGTGCAAGCGGCCGGTTGCCGGATCGGTAAACCGTATCTCGAATTCAGTGTGCTCCCAAATACGCACCACACCGAAGCCGGTTTCTATGCCGTCTTTAAGGTTATCGCCGTGGCTGAAGGTGGCATCTTCGAAGCGGGATCGGGACAGCGCCGTTCCCGGCGAGATGGACTTGTCAAAACGACTGTCGATCATGAACAGGTAGTTGTCGCCGGACTCCTCAAAAACGTGTCCGGCCTCACGCTGAATCAGATCGCTCATCACATCATTGGGAATTCGCGCACACACAGCTGCCCGCTGGCCCCCGGCCAACTCGATAGGCTGATAGAACATCAGAGTCACCGCATCGTGAAACCGACTGGTAGTCTTGCCCAACGACGCCGTTACCGGGTCCCGGTAGGGACCATGCAGGAAACGCTCACCCGTTCCCCTCCGGACAGCCTCCGGAGCCAGGTCACGCTTGCCGTTGCGGACAGGCACGCTGGACGCAACAACCTGGCCATCCTCTGCCACCACAAACAGCTCGGATATCTCCCTTAGCCGGGTGGAGGTCTGGGCAATGGTCTCCCCCAGGGCTTCGGGGTTCTTGCCATACAGGCGGCCAGCAACGGATTCCAGAAACGACCACTTGTGTTCAGCCCACCCAATCAGGGCATCACGTCTGGTTCTGGCCAGGTTCTCGAATATCTGTTCATTGGTCTCGTACATGTTTCGGTTCAGGAAACTGGACCAGCGCATGGCCAACTTTCCGTTACGCCCAAAGACAGGCAACCAGGAACGCTCACCGGCAGACAGGTTCATGTTGTAGCTTTTCAGAGTCATTTCAGGATTCTCCAGACCGGACATCGGAGCAGAACAGAGTTATTCGCCCCCTCGGAACCCTGAGACCTCAGCAAAGATCGGGCCTGCCAGCACCCAACAACCCAAACGTGAGCCAATTCACACTACTCACCCTGGAACACACAGATTCCTGCGCACCAGGTTGGTGCACACACAGGACATGACGCAAAATCACGCACCATTTTCGCACAACCTGATGCATATCAAGACCCTACAAATTGTTACGCCAAATTCCACTTAAGTCCCATTGTTGAGCTACCAACGAGGGCAGACACTAATCCTGCTTGATCCGAACAACAAAAATAACCCGCATTCGGGGTCCAAACCGTTGGAGGCCAACCACAATGAGTTTCAGAAACTTCCTGCTCACGGCATGTCTACTGCTGCTGGGCAGCTCGGTAGTGTATGCAGAAACACTCAAAATAGGACTCAACTACCCTCAGACTGGCCGGTACAAAGACCAGGGGCTTCAGCAACGACTGGGGGCTTTCCTCGCGGTTGATGAGATCAATCGAGCCGGCGGCGTGATGGGGCAGCCCCTGGAACTGGTTATCCGCAATTCCCGCGGTGAACCCGACCAGGGCGCACAGAACACTGCCGAGCTTATCGACCGTGAGGGTGCACAGATGGTCTTTGGCGGAGTATCCAGTGCCGTTGCCATTTCATCAGGCAAGGCAGCCAGGGATCGCAATCGACTCTATTTCGGCACCCTCACCTATTCCAATGCCACCACCGGCAGTGAAGGCCACAGCCATATGTTCCGGGAACCCTACAACGCCTGGATGACCGCCAAGGCCTTGAGCCAATACCTCAATCGCCACCACGCAGACCAGAACTACTTCTACATCACTGCTGACTACACCTGGGGCTGGTCAGTGGAAGAGTCTGTGCGCAAGTTTTCCAACACCGAAGACACAGAACAGCATAAAGGCGTGAAAACGCCCTTCCCCCGGGCGCTGATTACTGACTTCCGGGTGGCCCTGGAGCAAGCCGCCGAGAGTAACGCGGAAGTACTGATGCTGGTGCTGTTTGGCGACGACATGGTCAGAGCCCTTAACGCCGCCTATGAGATGGGCCTGACCAAACGAATGCAGGTTGTGGTGCCAAACCTCACCCTGGGAATGGCACGCCAGGTCGGACCAACCATCATGGAAGGGGTGGTGGGCGCCGCCCCATGGGTATGGAACCTGCCCTATGAAAACAACTATCAGCGCGGCAAGGATTTTGTTGAAGCCTTCTCCAGCCGCTACGAAATGCGCCCCTCCTCGTCTGCCGCGTCGGCCTACAGCATTGTTTACCAGTACAAAGCCGCCGTCGAACGCGCCGGCAGCACCAATACCCGAGCGGTCATCCGGGAACTTGAGGGGCATCGCTATAGCTTCCTGAAAGATGAGCAGTACTGGCGGGCATTTGACCACCAGAACGTGCAGACCGTCTATGTGGTGAAGGTAAAGCCCCGTGAGAAGATCATGGCGGACCAGTTCAGCTCGGACTACTTCGACATCATCGATTCCATGCCCGGCGACGAGGCCGCCCAGACCAGGGAAGAGTGGGAAGCTCGCCGCCGTGAAGCCGGCAAGCCGGTTTCACTCTGACCCGGCCGGCCCCGGGGCATCCTGCCCACGGGGCGGCCATTCAGTGACGCCGTCGCTTTACCCCCTGCGTTCATTCTCTGATAATCAGCATTCACTCAAAGGATGATCAGGGGCAAGCAGGCGTGTTAACAGGGCAAAGCAGTCAACGAATGGAAGCAAACGAACCGTCAGGCGTTCCTGACCAGTGCGATCTGCTGGTTATCGGCGGCGGTGTTAACGGTACCGGTATTGCCATGGACGCTGCCGGGCGTGGCCTGAACGTCATACTGTGCGAGATGAACGATCTGGCATCCGCCACCTCATCAAGCAGCAGCAAGCTGATCCACGGCGGGCTTCGGTACCTGGAGCATTATGAATTCCGGTTGGTCCGGGAGGCCCTGGCCGAGCGAGAGGCGCTGTTACGCAATGCGCCACACATCATGTGGCCCATGCGCTTTCGCCTGCCTCACCAGCCCCACCTGCGCCCGGCCTGGATGATTCGTACCGGGCTGTTTCTTTACGACCACCTGGCAAAGCGGGAAATGCTGCCTGGTTCAAGGGCCATCAGCTTTGACCAGAACTCTCCCCTGAAACCCGACATTACCAAAGGTTTCGAGTACTCAGACGGCTGGGTGGACGATGCCCGACTGGTGGTGCTTTCCGCCCGCAAGGCGCAGCAGAAAGGCGCCACCATACTGACACAAACTCGCTGCATTCAAGCGAGCCGCCAGGGCCCGCGCTGGAAAGCGGTTCTGGAAGATACCCGAAGAGATCGCCAACACACCGTTCACGCCAAGGTGATCGTCAACGCCACCGGCCCCTGGGTCAGCCAGCTGTTCGGCGATAGCTTCGGCATGCAGGCCCCGAAACAGATACGAATGGTCAAAGGCAGCCACATTGTGGTGCCCCGCCTGAACGCCGACACCGAGGCCTACATCCTGCAGAATCAGGACGAGCGAATCGTCTTCGTCATCCCTTATGAAGAACACTTCTCCCTCATTGGCACCACCGATGTGGATTACGAAGGCAACCCGTCCGAGGCCCGGATATCACCGGAAGAAACCGATTACCTGCTGACCATCGTCAACCAGTACTTCCGTCGACAGCTTGGGCCGGAAGATGTGGTGTGGAGCTACTCCGGTGTCCGGCCACTGATGGATGATGAACAGGGAACCGCCCAGACAGCCTCCAGGGACTACTCCTTTGAGGTGGACGAAGTGGACGGCCAGCCACCGCTGATCTCCGTTTTCGGCGGCAAGATCACCACCTTCCGGAAGCTGGCCGAGGCGGTGACCGACAAAGTATGCGAGTACTTCCCAGGCGCCGGAAAATCCTGGACCAGGCAAGCCATTCTGCCGGGCGGAGACTTTGGTAACCAGCAACAACTGGCGGCGGAGCTTGAGATTAACTACCCGTGGCTGAACACCGACAGTATCCGCAGATTCGTGCGCTGTTACGGTACCGACAGCCATCAGATCCTGGCCGGCTGCAAATCCAGGGATGACCTCGGGCACTGGTTTACCGACACTCTCAGCCAACGGGAGGTCGATTACCTGGTGACGCGGGAATGGGCTGTTACTCCGGAAGACGTCCTTTGGCGAAGAACGAAACAGGGGCTCTACATCAACCAGGCGGAACTCCAGAAGCTAAAAGACTACCTGCAGTCCCAATTCAGCCTGGAAATGCTAGAGTGTTCTTCCTGATCACAGTGATTGACTAATACGTTTAACCCTGGCTCGGCCAGAGGACAATAATAAGATGTCTGAGAAACCGTTCATGCCAACCACACCGGCGCCATCAAACCTGACCTTTATTGCCGCTAAAACCAGCGCCCCTTTGCCGCCGGCCGGCTTGTTAGCCCGGGAAAAATTTAACGACCTGCTGCAAACCCAGGAGCCGGTCTCCCTGTTGCTGGTTCATGCCCCGGCAGGCTATGGCAAAACCACCACCCTGGCCGAACGCCTGGACGAACTGGAGGCAAAGGCCGCATGGTACCGCCTGGAAAATACCGACAACGACCCCGTCCGGTTTGCCGGGTACCTGGCCCATGCCCTTGATCAGATTGTCGATACGCCGGATATGCCTGCGTTTGATCCAACAGGGGGCCAGCAGGGTCACGGTCTCGAATCATTTCTCACAGAACTCCTTGCCGGACTGCCACCTTCTGAAGATCCCAGTTACCTGGTGCTTGATGACTACCAGGTCATCACCAACCCGGAGATTCATCAAGGGCTCCGGTTCCTGCTGCGACATCTGCCGCCCTACCTCACTCTTGTTGTCATATCCAGAACACTTCCGCCCCTGGGTGTTGCCCAGCTCAGGATGAAGGGGCAAATGATTGAAATTACCAGCAGGGATCTCGCCTTTGATGCCGATGAGGCGCAAAGCTACTTCGAGCAACGGCTGCCATTTGAGGTTTCCCGGGAAAACATCGAGCGGGCGGTTCGACGGGTAGAAGGCTGGGTTTCGGCGCTGCAACTGTTGTCTGCCTCCGCCCGCACCAGCATCGAGTTCAGTCATTTTGTCGACCAGCTTGACCAGGGTAACCAGCACATTTTTGACTACTTTGACGAACTGGTCGGGCAGGACCTGAGTGAACAACAACGCTCCTTCCTCCTGCGCACCAGCATCCTTGACCGTTTCAACGCGGGCATGGTCATGCGGGTGATGAACGATTCCGATGGCCAGGCACTGCTCGGCAGCCTCCTGGCCATGGGGTTGTTCATCACGCCCGTTGATAACAGCGCGCTCTGGTTTCGTTATCACCAGCTGTTCTCCGTCTACCTGCGGCACCTGCTTGCCAGTACCACACAGGAAAATCAGAGAGCCTTGCACCAGCGCGCCACCGATGCGTGGCTGGAGCTGGACCACGCAGAGGAGGCCGCCCGGCATGCAGTCGCCGCAGAAGACCCGGAGCGCATTACCCGGGTTCTGAATCAGCATGGCCGAAAGTTCTTTACCGAAGGCCAGTTCACGCTACTGCAACGATGCCTGGACGCCCTGCCCCAGAAAATCATTGCAGAAGATCCAACACTGACGTTGCTTCGGGCCTGGGTAGCCCAGGGACAATACAAGTTCGACGAGGTAGAAAACTGGCTATCCGCCGCTGAGACCCAACTGAAAGCGGTCATGAGCGAGGAGTCCCAGCGGACAGTCCATGGCGAATTCAGTGCCATCAGAGCCCAGGTGGCTATGAACTATGGCGACAGCGACCGCGCCCTGGCATTGGCACGGGAAGCGGTAGCGCAAGAAGCCGCCTACCTGCCCACCTCACGGGTTGCAGCTGCTTCGGTTCTGGGTGAAGCCCTGTTTGTCCGGGGCGAGCTGCAGGAGGCCTTGACCCGGATGCAGGAAACCGAACATATGGCCCGGGCCCATCAGGCGCACCAGAATGTGATCTGGGCCCTGTGCCAGCAAAGCGAGATCAGCGTGGCAATGGGGCTTTTACAAAAGGCCTACAACATTCAGGAGCGGGCATTTCAATATGCCGAAGAGAACCAGCTGAACCACCTGCCCATTCTCGAGTTCCTGTTCCGGATCCGCAGTCAGGTGATGTGGGAATGGCATCACCTGGAGAGCGCGGAACGTTGCGCACTCCAGGGCATAGAGATTCTGGAAGCCCAGGGCGAACGTTGGTATGTCCAGAGCTACACCACTCTGGCCAAGGTTGCACAGGCCCGCGGCCGCCAGAGCCTGTGTGCAGATTACATCGCCAAGGTCCAGAAAATGCTCGCCGCTGGCGACTACCATCTGGATTGGGTTGCCAACGCCCATGCCACCATGCTGACGTACTGGGACGCCGTGCGAGACCAGGATGCCATTCAGCGTTGGCTGACCATTGCACCACCGTGTAAACCGGAGGCGGCAACCAACCATTTCTATCAGTGCAACGGTCGAAACCGGGCCCGTGCCCTGATGAGTCTGGGCCAATATCAGGACGCCCGGCCAATCCTGGAGGCACTGACCAGCGTTGCCGGCCAGATCGGCCTGAAAACCGACCTTAACCGCAACCATATCGCGCTGGCCTATCTGTTCTGGCAGATCGAAAATCGCGAAAAGGCTCTGGAACACATGCGCCTGGCCCTGGAACTTGCCAGCACCACCGGCGCAGTGGGAAGTTTTCTGCGCCTGGGCAAGGTGCTGATCGTCATTCTCAAAGCGCTGATCAACGACGGCCTGATTGAGGGCATGGAACAACAGCGGGCCGAGCGCCTGATTCAGCTTGCTCAACAGCAGCGGGATTTCAGCCGAGCGATCCGGATTTCCCTGGACGAAGCCATCATCCAGGACATCATCGACCGGCCGGATGTGCCGGAACTGATTCGCACCTCGCCCCTAACCCGACGAGAGTGGCAGATACTGAGCCTGATTCATGCCGGTCTGTCCAACGACCAGATCGCCGAGCATCTTAAAGTGGCTTCCACCACGGTGAAAACCCACATCCGCAGCCTGTACCAGAAGCAGAACATCAGCCACCGCTCGGAAGCGATTGAACTGGCCAAGGACCTGCTGAGCAAAATCCAGGGGGAGTGAGCCGGTCTCGGCTCCTCCGCCCTTCACGCCCACTACTACCCCATACGCCCCGCTACGCCCCCCTCCTCCCCCCGGCTACGCCGACAAAAACACGGGCAGGAGGATGAACCACCCAAGGCAACATCGCACCATGGCAGGTGTATTGATCGGTGGGGATTCGCCTCCATCGCACAACAAGAACTTTTCACCACCAGGGTGTAAGTGAGGCAAGATGAGCAGAAATCCGGACTGGTGGCGTGGCGCCGTTATCTATCAAGTGTATCCACGCAGTTTCTATGACTCCAACGGCGACGGAGTGGGCGACCTGCCCGGGGTAACCGCCAAGCTGGACTACATCGCCAGCCTGAATGTGGATGCCATCTGGCTGTCCCCGTTTTTCACCTCTCCGATGAAAGACTTTGGATACGACGTCTCTGACTACCGCAATGTCGACCCGATATTCGGAACCCTGAAAGATTTCGATGAACTGATCGCCGAAGCCCACAAGCGGGGCCTGAAGATCATGATCGACCAGGTGCTGAGCCACTCTTCCGACCAACACCCCTGGTTTGTGGAAAGTCGCCAGTCCCGGGACAATCCAAAAGCCGACTGGTATGTGTGGGCCGATCCCAAGCCAGACGGCTCTCCGCCCAACAACTGGCTGTCCGTGTTCGGCGGTTCCTCCTGGGCCTGGGACAGTCGCCGCAAGCAGTACTACCTGCACAACTTCCTGGCCAGTCAGCCAGACCTGAACTTCCACAACCCGGAGGTTCAGGAACAGGTGCTGTCCGATGTGAAATTCTGGCTGGACCGGGGAGTTGACGGGTTCCGCCTGGACGCCATCAACTTCTGCTTCCATGACCGCAAGCTGCGAGACAACCCGCCAAGCAAGGCATTGCAGGAAGGCTCCATCGGTGTTCGCAAGGAAAACCCCTACGCCTACCAGCATCACAAGCATGACAAAACCCAGCCGGAGAACCTGACGTTCCTGAAACGGCTACGCGTGCTGCTGGATCAGTACCCGGGCACCACGACCGTGGGCGAGATCGGCGATGATGATTCGTTGCAGACCATGGCGGACTACACCAGTGGCGGTGACAAGCTGCACATGGCCTACTCGTTTGACCTGCTGACCGAGCAACATGGTGCCGACTTTTTCCGCAAGACCGTGGACACCATTGAACAGAAACTGACCGACGGCTGGCCGTGCTGGGCTATTGGCAACCACGATGTGGCACGGGTGGCCACGCGCTGGCAGGCCCGCTCGGAACAACAACTTAAAGCCTACATGGCCATGTTGCTGACACTGCGGGGCAGCGTGTGCATCTACCAGGGTGAAGAGCTTGGCCTGACCGAAGCGGAGCTCCAGTACGAAGACCTCGTGGACCCTTACGGCATCAACTTCTGGCCAGAGTACAAGGGCCGGGACGGCTGCAGGACTCCCATGGTCTGGCACCACGAAGAAACCCACGGCGGCTTTTCCAGCACCAGCCCCTGGCTGCCCGTGTATGATGATCATTACAACGCCGCCGTTGCCCTGCAGCATGCCGAAGATAATTCCGTGCTCACCGCCTACCGGAGTTTTCTGGGCTGGCGTCGGGAGCAGGCTGTCCTGCTGGAAGGAGACATCGAATTCCTCAAGAGCCCGAAGGACACACTGGTGTTCGTCAGGAGTCTCGGCGAGGAACGCCTGGTCATTGTTCTGAACCTGAGCGAGACCGGAAATACCGTGACGCTGCCGGCGCAAGGCTCTCCCATGACCGGAACCCCCGATTTCATCGGCGGTCAATGGCACGGCAAACAACTGAAACTGGGGCCCTGGGGTATTGAAATCGCCAGGCTCTGACGGGTGACCATCGAACAAGAAGATAAACGCTATGGCCAGTGTAACCCTGAGAAATATCTGTAAAAGCTATGACGACGCCCAGGTAACCAAGAACGTGAACCTGGACATCGATGACGGCGAGTTTGTGGTGTTCGTCGGCCCCTCCGGCTGCGGCAAGTCGACACTGCTGCGAATGATTGCCGGGCTGGAGGACATAACCACCGGCGACTTGTACATCGGAAATGGCCGGGTGAATGACCTGCCCCCCAAAGAACGGGAAGTGGGCATGGTCTTCCAGTCTTACGCCCTCTACCCCCACATGGATGTGGCGGAGAACATGGCCTTCGGCCTGAAGCTCGCGAAAACCCACAAGGACGAAATCAACCGGAGGGTTCAGGACGCCGCCACCCTGCTGCAACTGGACAAGCTCCTGGAGCGCAAGCCCAAAGACCTGTCTGGCGGCCAACGCCAGCGGGTCGCCATCGGCCGTACCATCGTTCGGGAGCCGGCGGTGTTCCTGTTTGACGAGCCGCTGTCCAACCTGGATGCCTCGCTGCGCGTTCAGATGCGGATCGAAATATCACGTCTGCACAAACGCCTGGGCGCCACCATGATTTATGTCACCCACGATCAGGTGGAAGCCATGACCATGGCCGACAAAATCGTGGCTTTGGATAACGGCTGCATTGCCCAGGTGGGCAAGCCCATGGAACTCTACCACTATCCGGCCACCCGCTTTGTGGCGGGCTTTATCGGCTCACCGAAGATGAACTTCATCGACTGCCAGGTGGCTTCTGCCAGTAACCAGTCGGTCACCGTGACCCTGCCGGGTGACCATCAGCTGGAATTGCCGGTGAATGGTCATAACCTGCTTGAGGGCGAAAACGTCACTCTGGGTATACGTCCGGAACACCTGACCGAAGACCAGGAGGCCGACATGTACCTGCAAGGTGAGGTTCACGTTGTCGAGCGTCTGGGTTATCAGACCCTGGTGCACCTCGACGTTAACAACGTGGAGGGCGTGCTGACCATGCGCACCGATGGCGGTAACCCCGTTCAGGAAGGCGCACCCATGACACTGGGGCTGAATGCCAACAAGTGCCATCTGTTCCGGGAAGACGGCGCCGCCTGCCCCCGCCTCTATCGGGAACCGTGCATCGACTTCTAGGGCCCTGCCCGCTTCTGATTTGATCTGCAGTACACTCTCCTTGGCCGGTATTCGTTACCGGCTTTTTTGTGCCCCCTACCTTGACCTCACTGGTGACAGCCGGCCGCACGCCCATGTGGGAGGCCCTTTCCAAAACACGCTGTGAATACATCCCTGTACGCTCGGCTCCGCCATCCCTGGCTCCGCACGGTTTTGGAAAGGGCCTCCCACATGGGCGCGCTACATCAGGCGATAGGCAACCGGAATCAAGGGGCTGCGCACCATCCTGTTAAGTCCACAAAAAAAAGCCCGGTCAGCAGGGGGGATAACTCTGACCGGGTCGCGAAAGATAACGCGGGAAGACGCAGGTCGCGTAAGGAAGCCGTGCGGGATCTTCCGCTACGGCCTGGGAGAGCGGGCCCTCGCGGGCCCTGAGAGCAACAACAAAGCTAGCCTTTGACACCACCGGCGGTCAGCCCGCCGACAATCCACTTCTGGCAATACAGAAAAATCACGGTGATCGGCAGACCAGACAACACCGCCGCCGCGGCAAAGTCGCCCCACAGGTAGTTCTGCTCGTACAGGTACTGCTGAGCACCCACCGCCAGGGTCAGCTTGTTGGTATCCACCAGCAGCACCGAGGCCATCGGGTATTCCATGATGGTCATGATGAACGCCAGGATGAACACCACCACCAGAATCGGCACCGACAACGGCAACAGGATGTAGCGGAATGCCTGCCAGGTGGTGGCACCGTCAACGATGGCGGCTTCCTCCAGCGACCGGTCGATGGAATCGAAGTAGCCTTTAATCGTCCAGATGTGCAGCGCCATGCCGCCCAGAGAGGCCACGATGACGGCACCATGGGTATTCAAACCCAGCCAGCTGACATGATTGCCGATCTGGTCGAACAACGCATACAGCGCCACCAGGGACAGCACCGGCGGGAACATCTGAAAGATCAGCATGGATTTGAGTACTGCGCCTTTGCCCGCAAACCGCATGCGGGCGAAGGCATAGGCACTGGTGGTAGACAATGCCAGAATCAGAATGGACGAAACCACCGCCACCTTGATTGAATTCCAGAGCCAGAGCAGCACAGGAAACGGCGGTTGGGTAGTAATGCCGGCGTCGTCTGTGTAGGGAATACCCAGCGCCAGATACCAGTGTTCCAGCGAGGGATTCTCCGGCAACAGGCTACCGGAGGCAAAGTTACCGCTGCGGAAGGAGATGGAGATCACCATCAGCAGCGGGAACAGAATCACCGCGATAAATGCCAGCATGCCCAGATGGGATGCCAGCACACGGTATTTAGTGGAGCGCGGTTGAACCATCGCCATGGGAAGCTCCTTATACCTTGACCTTGGACAGTTTCAGGTTGATCAGCGACAGCGCGCCAACCACCAGGAAGATCGCTGTGGCGATGGCAGCCGCCAGCCCGAAATTCTGCCCGGAATCCTGGAATGCAATGCGATAGGTGTAACTCACCAGCAAATCGGTTGTGCCAGCGGGCGTGCTGGCTCCGATAATATCCGGTGCGCCACCGGTCAACAGGGCAATCAGAACAAAGTTGTTGAAGTTGAACGCAAAACTGGCAATCAGCAACGGCGTTAGCGGTTTGATAATCAGTGGCAGAGTGATGTTGAACAGATTGCTGATGGGCCCGGCTCCATCCATTGCCGAGGCCTCGTAGAGATCCCGGGGGATGGCCTGCAACAGCCCCATGCACAACAGCATCATGTAGGGATAACCCAGCCAGGTGTTGACGATAAGAATCATCGAACGGGCCAGGGCCGGATCACTGAACCAGTCCGGGCGAACACCGAATAAACCTTCCAGAACCAGGTTGATCTCCCCGAAGTTCTGGTTGAACAGACCTTTGAATACCAGAATCGAGATGAAGGCGGGCACCGCATAAGGCAATATCAGCATCGTGCGGTAAAAACCCTTGCCTCGAATCTGGTCCCACTGCAGCAGATTGGCTAGTACCAGCCCAAGCGCCAGGGTAAACACCACCGTCGCCAGGGCGAACGACAGCGTCCAGACAAAAATCTGCAAAAAGGGCCCGCGAATACTGGGGTCGCTCACCACTTTCAGATAATTGTCCCAGCCAATATTGACTGTCCAGCCCGGAGAAATGGCATTGCCATCGGCGTCACGGTAGAACCCCGTCTCGTGGTCCGGAAAGTAGGTCACGCCGGTTTCGTTATTGGTCAGGGTTTCGTTATCGTGCAGCGTAAACCGGCTGTGTATCGCCGCGAAGGAGCGCAGACTCGCCAGGCTCAGCTCCCGGCCATCTTCGGTGACCAGCTTCAGCTTCGACAGGTCGCTCCGCAGCTGGATGATGTCGCGGATGGCCAGAGGCTCGCCCTCCGGGAGGTCCGCCGATGGCAATACCGGAAAACGGGACTCTTCCGTTCCCAGTTCAATGGGGGGCGACACCAGGTCCTGATGGACGCCGTCCAGGTACAGGACATAGCCTTGATCCGTCTGAAACAGCTGGTAGTCATAGCGAACCGACTCGGATTGATAGGTCCGGCCAAGCAGGTTTTCTTTCACCTGGTCAAAGCTCAGAAGATTGCTGGCGCTGTAATTGGTGAAACCGATGCCCACTGTGTACATCAGCGGGAAGATCACAAAGACGCCCATACCGGCGACCGCCGGAAATATGTAACGATGCGCATAGAGTTTCCGGCTGACAAACACTGCCACGGCAGAGGCGGTCAGCACCAGAAACAACATGGCGAACACAAATTCGCGCTGGGCGTACAACGCCAGGATCAGGTAGAGCGCCGCTATCAGCAATGCCGCCAGCGTGCCCCACTTCAGGAATACTCGTGTCATGGAGTGTCTGCTATCAGTCGCGGAGGGAGACAGGGTTTCCGTTATCATTGTAGTCAGCCTGTAGGTTGCCGTCGCCTCGGGGCAACGGCTTCATCACTCAGGGTCCGGCATGACAGGCCGGGCAGGCGTTACCCTGCCACGGCACAATCACAGGCGATCAGCGGGTAATGCGCTGGGCCGCGGAGTTGAGGGCGTCTTCCACGGACTGGCGTCCAGAGGTAATGTTCTGAAGTGCCGGCCCCATGGAAGACCAGAACGCACCCATGGCCGGTACGTTAGGCATGGGCTCACCCAAGCGGGCGTTCTCGAAGGTAGCCTTGATGTTGTCATCGGAGGACAGTTCCTCCATGAATTCCCTGTTGGCCACAGCACCCAGGGGAACATCGTCGTTCACCATCTTCAGGCCTTTCACCGACAGCGCGTAGTTCTCAAGGAACTCAACGGCCAGGTCCTTATTGGGGCTTGCAGAATTCAGAGTGGCGGCCATTACACCAACCATGGGCTTGCCAGGTTTGCCGTCAATCGCCGGAATGGTAGCCACCCCAAAATTGATACCGCTCTTGCGGAGGTTGGCCCAGGCCCAGGGGCCATTGATCATCATCGCCGTCTCGCCTTTGTTAAACGAGGATTCCATGGCACTGTAATCTGCCCCACGGGGCATGACGCCCTCCTCGATCAGCATCGCCAGGGCCTTGGCACCTTTCATGGCACCGTCGTTGTTCACGCCGGTATCCTTCACATTAACGCTACCGTCGCCATTCTCGCCAAAGATATAACCGCCAGCGGCGGCCAGCATCGGCCAGGTGAAGTAGGTGTTGTTGTAATCCCACAGGATGGCTCGCTTGCCATCCTCTGCCAGTTTCTTGTGAATCGCGGGGATGTCTTCAAACGAGGCGGGCGGCTCCGGCAGCAAATCCCGGTTGTAGATCAGGCCGATGGACTCAACGGCCATCGGGTAGCCGTACATCTTGCCGTCGACGGTGACGGCTTCCCAGGTAAAGTCGTAGTTGGCATCAATGACATTCTGGGAGGGCTGGATTTCAGAAATAATGCCGCTCTGCGCCCATTCGCCGAAACGGTCGTGGGCCCAGATGAAAATGTCCGGGCCGTTTCCGGTCGCGGCCGATTGCTGGAACTTGTCGGTGGCGCTGTCCGGATGAGCCACCTCCACCGGAATGCCGGTCTCTTCGGTGAACCAGTCGCCCACCTCCTGCAGGCCGTTGTAGCCTTTGTCACCGTTAATCCAGATCAGCAGTTTGCCTTCTTCAATACCCGCGAATGCGGGTGATCCGGCGCCCAGGGTGGCGGCCATTACCGAAGCGGCGAGCGTGCTGCGAATAAAAGTTCGACGATTCATCAGGTCTTTCCTCTGTGTGTTCCTGCCTTTTTGTTCTTGTCCGGCCTGCCAAGAGGTCGCCTGGCCGGGCTTGCCGCAAAACCTTCTTTTGCGAGTGTTCAAACTGTGTTGCAAATCCGGGGAATAAGCATCACCCCTTATATCATTCCCCGAGGCGTAGAACGGGGGAGTAGTAGGGAGTAGAAAATTCCTTCTACCCGTTACCCCAGGACTCTGGTTTGATGTGCCCAACAACAACGACAATCCGACCTGGAGTCATTGCCATGGTTCACATTACTTCGCCGCTCAAACGCCCGCTTCTGCTGTCTGCCTTTCTTGGGCTTGCTGGTTGTGCCACCACTGTCGACGGGCCGGCTCAGGCCATTCCCGGCCCTCCGGCGCTCAATGATAGCAACGTTTTCTGCGAGGCTTCCCGGACTGAGTTGGTAATTCCGGTCGGCGGGGCCTTTGCCGAGGGCTCTCTGGTGAAGGATTTTTACACCGGCAACACCGCCCGCGTTCGCGATGGCCAGGTCAGGATGACTCCAGACGATAACGCCGAGGGTCTTCTATTGCTGGAGCCGGTAGACGAGACGGTACACGCCTTTACCTGGGCTGGCGCCACCGTCTACTTCGCGGTGACCGACAGGTTTGCCAACGGCCGCGCCGATAACGACATCAACTATGGCCGGCAGAAAGACGGAAAAGACGAGATTGGCACCTTCCATGGTGGCGATTTCGCCGGCCTGACCCAGAAACTGGATTACCTGGCTGATCTGGGCGTCAACGCCTTGTGGATTACCCCACCCTTCGAGCAGATGCACGGATGGGTTGGCGGCGGTGATCGGGGCGACTTTCGGCACTACGGCTACCATGGCTACTACGCCCTGGACTTCACGGTACCAGATGCGAATTTTGGCACCCGGGAGGAATTCCGGACGCTGGTGCAACAGGCCCATCAACGGGGTATCCGGGTGGTCATGGATGTGGTGATGAACCACCCCGGCTACAGCTCGCTTCAGGATATGCAGACCTTTAACTTTGGCGCCCTGCACTCGGGTTTTGAAAAGCACCTGCCGGAGCACTGGGGTGACTGGCGCCCGGAGTCCTGGGAAAACCATCATGCCTATCACGCCTTCATCGATTACGATCACGCGGACTGGCGTAACTGGTGGGGCAAAGACTGGGTGCGGGCCGGTATCGCCGATTACGACACGCCACCCAGCGCATCCGTCGACCCGGTACGTGGGTCCCTCGCCTTTCTGCCGGACTTCAAGACCGAATCGACCAACCCCGTGGAGCTGCCCGTCTTCCTGCGCAATAAAGAGAGCAGCCGGGCGGAACACCTGGACAACGCTACTGTTCGCGAGTATCTGATTACCTGGCTCACGGATTGGGTAAGGGAGTTCGGTGTTGACGGTTTTCGCGTAGACACGGCCAAGCATGTAGAACCCGACGCCTGGCGTGAACTGAAAGCGCGGGCGCAGGAGGCCCTGGACGATTACCGCGAGAGACACCCGGACACTGCCCTGCCCTCCGAAGAATTCTGGATGGTCGCCGAAGTGTTTCCGCACTCGGTTCGCAAGACCGGCTACTTTGACGCAGGCTTTGATGCTGTCATCAACTTCGATCTGCAGGCAGAGGCCAAAGCAGGCGCCCGATGCCTGCAGGCCATGGAGCCAGTCTACCGCGAATACGCCGATAAGCTGCACGGCGATGACCCGTTCAACGTGCTGAGTTACATTTCGTCCCACGACACCAAACTGTTCGCCCAGATTGCCGGTGATGACAATACGCTGAAAAAACGCGCGGCCGCTGCCCTGTTGTTCACGCCAGGGGCAGTCCAGCTGTTCTACGGTGACGAGTCCGGCCGTGCCTTTGGCCCCACCGGCTCTGACCCTCATCAGGGCACCCGCTCTGCCATGAACTGGCAGGCCATAGAGGCTGGTGAGGTTTCCGACATCCTGAACCACTGGCGCACCCTGGGTCAGTTCCGCCAACGCCACCCCGCCATCGGTGCCGGGGAGCATAAGCTGATCAGCCAGCAACCTTATGTGTTCTCACGACAGCATGGGGATGACACGGTGGTCATCGCGTTCGGGAGCGGGAATTGATGCAAACAGCCGGGCCCGAATATCTCAAACAAACGCCTCTGGTTGTCGGATTGATGCGCCTTCTGGAACATCGGGAGCTGCACTCCCCTGGGGCTCTGGCCGACTGGATTACACAGTGCCTGGACGATGGCCTTGAGGTGTTTGACCATGCCGATATCTACGGTGACGGTGAATGCGAACGCCTGTTTGGCCGGGCCCTGCGGGCAACTCCCCACCTGAAGCACAAGGTAAAACTCATCAGCAAGGCCGGTATCGTGCTGAAACATCAGGACACAAGCCCCTGGCGGAGCAAGCACTACCGGGCGGAGGCAGGTTATATCAGCGCCGCCATTGACGCGTCGCTTCAACGATTGCAGGTAGACCAGCTACACACCTTCCTGATCCATCGGCCCGACCCGTTGCTGGAAGCGCCGGCCCTGGCCAGGGTGCTTGAGCAAGCCGTCGAGTCCGGCAAGGTCGGGCATATCGGTGTGTCCAACTTTTTGCCGGAGCAATGGCGATGGTTACAACAGAACACCCATCTCCCGCTGGTCTGCAACCAGTCCGAACTGTCTCTTGGCCACCCGCAACCACTCTTCGATGGTGGCCTGGAAGCCATGCTGTCTGACAGGCTACGCTGGCTTGCCTGGTCACCGCTGGCCGGCGGCAAGTTGCCGGAACGCATTCCAGAGCAACTGCTTACCAACGCTCAATGGGAAACCGGTCTCTGTGAGACGGGGCTGGCCATCGCATGGATTCGGCAACTGCCCGGCGCACCGATTCCGGTGATTGGCTCGCTCCGTTCAGATCGGCTTCAAGCCGCTTCGCGGGGCGCCCAGGCTGATCTGCCCCGGGGGCTCTGGTATGCCTTGCTCGAAGCGGTGCAGGGAAACCCGGTCCCCTGAGCTCAGGCAGTCGCAAGCAACCTTCTGACACGTCCCTGAAGCGCCGGAATCACGTCCTTTTCAAACCAGGGGTTACGGCGCAGCCAAAGATTGTTGCGGGGACTGGGGTGCGGCATGGGTAGCTGCTGAGGCCAGTAATGACGCCACTGTTCCACATTAGCGGTCACCTTTTTGCTGCCGTCGGGCAGATGCCAGGCCTGGGCGTACTGACCGATCAACAGGGTCAATTCGATGTTGGGAAGACGAGCCAGAAGGGCCTCCCGCCAGGTATCCGCGCACTCCGGGCGCGGAGGCAGGTCACCGGATTTGCCGGTGCCCGGGTAGCAGAACCCCATCGGAAGAATGGCCAGCTCCTTCTCGTTATAGAAGGTGTCCCGGTCGATGCCCATCCAGCCCCGGAGCCGATCACCACTGGGATCATTGAAAGGCAGGCCCGTTTGGTGAACCTTGCGCCCGGGGGCCTGGCCGACCACCAGGATGCGAGCCGATTCACTTAATTGCACCACAGGGCGCGGCCCCTCCGGCAGTACCTCGGCACATAGCGTGCAGGCACGCACACGGGCAACCAGTTCGGGAAAGGAAAGATGGTCCAGATTGCCTGGCATACTGTGGCTCTCCGTTTGCCTGCCCGACGCCATTTCTGGCCTTTAAACCTCCGGATTCGACAGGGCCTCGGCGGCGCCAAGCAGTCCGGTATAAGGCTCCGTAACCACGTAAACGGGCGTGGATTCCAGAAGGGGTCGCATTCTGCCCTTGTCCTCGAACCCGTTCCGGAATGGGCTTTCCAGAAAGAACTCGAGGATACGTGGGAGAATGCCCCCGCATAGGTAAACACCGCCCAGACTACCCAGCGTCAGCACACCATTGCCAGCCACCCGGCCAAGAATTTCACAGAAATGACGAAGGCTTTCCCTGGCCAGAGCATCTTCGTTGGCCACGGCTGCCGCGGTGATTCTCTCCGGGGAATCCAGAGCTGCGGGTACACCCCGGATTTCCGCATGGGCCTGATACAGATTCAGCAAACCCTGACCGCACAGAATACGCTCCACCGACACCCGGCCGAACCGTGCCCGGAGAATCCGCAACACGTCCATTTCCAGGTCATCCGTCGGTGCGTAGTCCACGTGTCCGCCTTCGGTCATCAAGGGCACCCAGCCATTGTTGATGGGCACCAGCCCCGACACGCCCAAACCCGTGCCCGGCCCCATCACCAATCGGGGCCGGCTGGGGTCTCCCGGGCCACCACAAACGTGTACGAGATTGGCTTCCGGCACATGGGGCACGCCCAGGGCCATGGCGGTAAAGTCGTTGATGACCTTGAACGCCGACCAGGAAAACTGCCGGCGAATCTCTTCGGTATCGAAGCGCCAGTGGTTGTTGGTCATTCGAACCTGAGTACCACGGACCGGGGATGCAACCGCCAGGCACGCCTGACCAACTTCCTCGACCCCGACGCGCTGAAGGTAATCCACCACGGCACAGTCCAGGTTTTCGTAGTCACGGCAGGCAAGCACCTCGATTTCCCGGGGCCGCACGTCGCCCTGCGCCACCAGAGCAAAGCGCGCGTTGGTACCCCCAATATCACCGACCAGTGAATACAGCTTGTCTGTCATGACTCGTGATTCCAGAAAAAGCTCGCCCCCTGTTCCGGATTGCTGGCCGACCGACGCAGCCAACCGAACAGCTCCCGGCCAAACCCGTGATGATAGCTGCTAATGTCCGCTTTTTCAGGCTCACGGGCGGCAAGCTCCTGATCAGTGAGTTCAATACTCAAGGTGCCTTTGACGGCATCCAGGCGGATGAGATCACCGTTGTGCACCCGCGCCAGCGGGCCGTCGTCCAGAGCCTCAGGGTACACATGAATCGCCGCCGGCACTTTACCGGAAGCCCCGGACATCCGCCCGTCGGTCACCAGGGCCACTTTGAAGCCACGATCCTGGAGCACCCCGAGGTAAGGCGTCAGCTTGTGCAATTCCGGCATGCCATTGGCTTTCGGACCCTGGAAGCGAACCACAACCACACAGTCTTTATCCAGATCACCGGCCTCAAACGCAGCCTTCAGTTCGTTCTGCTCATTAAACACGACGGCGGGTGCCTCAATCACATGATGCTCCGGGGCAACCGCAGATACTTTGATCACCCCCCGGCCAAGGTTGCCGTCCAACACTTTCAGGCCACCGTCAGGGGCGAAAGGCTCAGCCGCGCTGCTCAGCACATCCGGAGCCAGGCTTTTCTCAACGGCGGGCTTCCACACCAGGCGCTCACCTTCCATCTCAGGCATCTGAGTGTAGCGCTCCAGTCCCTGCCCCACGACGGTCTGCACATCGTTATGCAGATAGCCGCCCTCGAGAAGTTCCCGAATCAGGAACGGCGTGCCGCCGGCTTCATGGAAAGCGTTGATATCTTCCTGCCCGTTCGGATAAATACGGGTCATGGACGGCACCACCGACGACAGCTCCGAGTAGTCGTTCCAGTCAATGATAATGCCGGCGGCGCGGGCGATCGCAATCCAGTGAATGGTGTGATTGGTGGAGCCACCGGTCACCAGCAAGGCCACCAGCGCGTTGACGATGGCTTTCTCATCCACCATGTCGGCCAGCCCCAGATCTCCGCCGTGGGGCCTGGACAGCTTGATCACCTGTTCGGCGGCGGCACGGGTCAGCGAGTCCCTCAGCGGCGTGCCCGGGTTGACGAATGCCGAACCCGGCAGATGCAGCCCCATCACCTCCACCAGTAACTGATTACTGTTGGCCGTGCCATAGAAGGTGCAGGTACCCGGGCTGTGGTAGGACTTACTTTCCGCTTCGAGAAGCTCATCCCGGCCAATTTTACCCTCTGCATACAGCTGGCGGATGCGCTGCTTCTCTTTATTCGGAAGCCCGGACGGCATTGGGCCGGCGGGAACCAGAATGGTGGGCAGGTGACCGAAGCTCAGGGAGCCAATCAACAGCCCCGGCACGATCTTGTCACAGATCCCCAGTAACAGCGTGGCATCGAACATATTGTGGCTCAGCGCCACCGCCGTGCTCATGGCAATGGTGTCGCGGGAAAACAGGCTCAGCTCCATGCCCGGCTGGCCCTGGGTAACGCCGTCGCACATGGCGGGCGTGCCGCCGGCGAACTGGGCCACCGAGCCCATACCGCGAGCCGCCTCACGGATAACGTCCGGGAATGTCTGATAGGGCTGGTGGGCAGAAAGCATATCGTTATAGGCCGAAACGATCGCCACATTCGCCTTGTTCATAAACTTCAAGGTGTCTTTGTCCTGCTGACCACAAGCCGCAAAGCCGTGAGCCAGATTGCCGCAGGACAAGGTGCTGCGATGCGGAGATTGCTCCTTCAACGTGGTCATTCGAGCCAGATAGTCCTGCCGGGTAGGCCGGCTGCGTTCGATGATCCTGTTCGTGACCTTGGTAATGATGGGGTGCATGGCAGACTCCGTGATTTCACTTATGTTTTGCTATATGACGTAAGTTTACTTACTTTTTTTCATCATTACAGCCAATCGACATTCATTTATGAAATTTTTGTTGTTATATTTACTACATCAATCCTGAAGACTGAACAAAAAACCGACAACAAGGAGTCTGGTCATGACTATCCGCATCGCCATCAACGGATTTGGGCGTATTGGCCGCAACATCCTGAGGGCCGTTTACGAAAATAACTACCGAAATCAACTACAGGTAGTCGCCATCAACGATCTTGGCGACGCCGAAACCAACGCTCACCTATTCAAATACGACAGTGTACATGGCCGATTTGCCGGTGTGGTCAGTCACGACGCAGAATCGCTGACCGTCAACGGCGACCGTATCGCCATTACCGCCATCCGCAACCCGGAAGACCTGCCCTGGAAAGACTACCACGTGGATGTGGTGTTCGAGTGTACCGGGCTGTTTACCAACCGGGACAAAGCCGCCGCACACCTCAACGCCGGCGCCCGGAAGGTGATTATCTCCGCCCCATCCGCAGACGCAGATGCCACCGTTGTCTATGGCGTCAATCACCAGGAACTGACTGCCAGGCACCAGATCATTTCCAACGCCTCCTGCACCACCAACTGCCTGGCACCGGTGGTGGCTGCCTTGCACAACACCGTGGGTATCGAGAGTGGCCTGATGACCACCATCCACTCCTACACCAACGACCAGAAACTGAGTGATGTTTACCACTCTGACCTGTACCGGGCCCGGTCTGCCACCCAATCAATGATCCCCACCAAGACCGGTGCTGCCGCTGCCATCGGCAAGGTTATCCCGGACCTGGACGGAAAACTCGACGGCCTGGCCGTTCGGGTTCCTACCATCAATGTGTCGCTGGTGGATTTCGGATTTATTGCCAACCGCAACACCAGCGTAGCCGAGATCAACGAAGCCGTCCGCGCCGCCGCGCAGAACAGCCCGATACTCGGCTACAATACCGAAAAGCTGGTCAGTATCGACTTCAATCACAACGCCCTGTCCAGCGTGTTTGACGCAAATCATACCCGGGTCATCGGCCGTCATGTAAAAGTCATGGCCTGGTATGACAATGAATGGGGCTTTTCAAACCGCATGCTCGACAACGCCATCGAGCTTATGAAAGCCGCTCAGTAACACCCAATAAAGGATCCACATCATGCTCAGGCGCACCAAAATTGTCGCCACACTCGGCCCCGCTACCGATACCCCGGAAGCCTTGGCCGCCATTATTGCAGCCGGGGTAGACGCCACCCGGCTTAACTTTTCTCATGGCAGTGCTGATGAGCATATCGCCCGGGCCCGACGGGTAAGAGAAACAGCTGCAGCCCAGGGGCGCTTCGTTGCCTTGCTGGCCGACTTGCAGGGCCCGAAACTGCGAATAGCAAGATTTGCTGAGAACAAAGTTATTCTGGTGGCCGGCCAGACCTTCGTTCTAGACGCCGCCATGGACAAAGAGGCCGGCACCAATGAGCGGGTCGGCATCGATTACGAGCAACTGATCGAGGATGTAGAACCGGGGGACATTCTGGTCCTGGATGATGGTCGCATCGAAATGGAAGTCCAGAGCGTGGATGGCCACAGCATCACATCCCGGGTTCTGATTGGCGGCCCGCTTTCTAACAACAAGGGCCTGAACAAACGGGGAGGCGGCCTGTCTGCCGAAGCCCTCACCGACAAGGACAAACAGGACATCGTCACTGCAGCCCGCCTGGGCGCGGACTATGTAGCGGTGTCTTTCGTTCGAACGGCCGATGATATGCACATCGCCCGGAAACTGCTACAAGACGCCGGTTCGGATGCCGGGCTGGTCGCCAAGATCGAGCGGGCCGAACTGGCCCATGACGAAGCGGCACTGGATGCCGTTATTCTGGCGTCCGACGCTGTCATGGTTGCCCGAGGTGATCTGGCGGTGGAAATCGGCGATGCCGAACTGGTTGGTGTTCAGAAACACATCATCTCCCGGGCGCGGGTATTGAACCGAGCGGTGATCACCGCCACCCAGATGATGGAATCGATGATCACCAACCCCATGCCAACCCGGGCAGAAGTGTCGGATGTGGCAAACGCCGTGATGGACTACACCGACGCAGTGATGCTGTCGGCGGAAACGGCCGTGGGCGACTACCCCACGGAGGCCGTTGAAGCGATGGTGCGCATCTGCCTTGGGGCAGAACGCCACCCTTCCATGCATCAGTCCAAGCACCGTATCCACGAGAGCATGGAGCGGGTTGATGAGGCCATCGCCCTTTCGGCCATGTATGCCGCCAACCATCTGGAGGGCGTTCGCGCCATCATCTGCATGACCGAAACCGGCGCCACTCCCAGACTGATGTCCCGCATCAAGTCCAGCCTGCCGATATTTGCTTTCTCACGGCACCACTCCACGCAACACCGTGTTGCCCTTTTCCGCGGGGTGCAAACCGTGCCTTTTGATTCCGCCAAGATTGCCAATGAGCAAACCAACGCCAATGCCGTTGCCGAACTCAAACGCAGGGGCGTGGTGAAGGAAGACGACCTGGTGGTGATTACCAAGGGTGATTACGTCAACGCCCAGGGCGGCACCAACACCATGAAGATTGTCCGTGTTGGAGCCGACATTCGCTAACGTTTGGCCTGAGCAAATCAGCCTGATAGCAAAAAGCCCACTCCTGGAAGTGGGCTTTTTCATGCCTGTGGGCAAACAACGTCACCTGAGCCGATCAAGACTGGCCCGCGCCACCTCGGTGATCACCTCCCACTCCCGGCGCTGGATCGCCTCCGCTGGCGTCAACCAGGAACCACCCACGGCCGCCACATTGGGCAGCGCCAGGTAGTCCCGCGCGGTATCCTGGTTAATCCCGCCAGTCGGGCAGAAGGTCACGTCCGGGAAAGGGCCCCGAAATGCCTTCAGCGCCGGCATACCGCCTGACACTTCAGCCGGAAAGAACTTGAATTCACGGTAACCCAACGAGTACCCCAACATCAGCTCGGAGACCGTGGCTACACCTGGCAATAATGGTGCCTCAGAGGTTAGCGCAAACTCCAGAATCGCCTCGGTAACACCCGGCGTAATCACGAACTGGGCACCCGCAGCCTCCACCTGCCGGTACTGGGCGATACTGGTTACTGTACCCGCACCAACCCATGCCTCGGGAATGGCTTTTCGAACCTGTTCAATGGCCCGCACCCCATGTTCGGTTCTCAGGGTAATTTCCAGCACCTTGATACCGCCATCCACCAACGCACGACACAAGGGAATGGCATCTTCCGGTTCATTGATGGCAATAACCGGCACCAGTGGCGAGGCACTGAGCACTGCCTGAACACGGTCTCTGTGATAATCGGAAAGTTGAGTCATATAGTTCTCCTGAATGCAGTTACTGACCGCTTTGTTTCGTACTGCCTCATCATCACGGACTCCAGAACACCTTCAGTCCAGGCTTGAGAAAGGCCCTGACCGGCATAGCCATAACGGCCTCCGGCCTGGCCATCGCTGCGGTCAGGGTATCCAGCTTGTCACTCCCCTTCAGGTGTAGGGCGGTATACCTGGCACCGGCCAGCACCGGACGCGTCAAGGTAATGCGCTGCTGGGCCTGGGACGGCGGGTTCATTGCCAGGACCAGATCCCTGGATTCCGGGTCCATGGCCTCTGGCAACTCCGGCGCATCCGGGAACAGAGACGCGGTATGACCATCATTCCCCATACCCAGGATCAACACATCCAGCGGCAGTTTCAGCCCGGCAAGTGCAGAGCGAACCCGTGGCAGGCCCTCCTCAGGCGTTGCACCAACCTGCTTCAGAGAAAGAAAGCTGGCATTAGCAGCCCTGTTCTGCAGCAGATTCTCACGCACCAGGGTGGTATTGCTGGCCGGATCTCCCTCGGGCACCCAACGCTCATCGGCCAGGAGCACATCCACCCGTGACCAATCCAGATCCACCTGTGAAAGTGCCTTAAAAAACGGCAAAGGCGTGGACCCACCGGAAACCACCAGGCTCGCCCTGTCAGCTCTCTCCAGACGCTGCACCAGAAAACGGGCAACATCAGTGGCAAGGGCTTCAGCCACCTGTTGAGGATCTTCCCCCGCCTCCAAAACCACGCCATCCGGCAGGCGAATATCAGGCATCTTCATACCAGCTTCTCCCATCCCGGGTAATCATGGCGATGGATGCCACCGGCCCCCAAGTTCCTGCGGCATAGCGTTTGGGTGGTTCGCCGCTGTCATGCCAGTTTGCAATAACCTGATCCACCCAGCGCCAGGCGTACTCAACCTCATCACGACGCACAAACAGGTACTGATTCCCCTTCATCACTTCCCACAGTAAACGTTCATAGGCATCAGGAATTCGGTCGGTTTCGAATGTCTCCGAGAACGTCAGCTCCAGCGGCCCCTGGCGAAGGCGCATACCTTTATCCAGTCCCTGGTCCTTGGTGAGAATCTTCAGGGACATGCCCTCATCGGGCTGCAGGCGGATAATCAGTTTGTTGTTGGCCAGGTGCTTCTGGTCTGGATCAAAGATGTAGTGGGGCGCGGGCTTGAAATGAATAATAATCTGGGACAACTTTTCCGGCAGCCGCTTGCCGGTGCGGATATAGAACGGCACGCCAGACCAGCGCCAGTTGTCGATCTCCGCCTTCAAGGCCACAAAGGTTTCCGTCTCGCTGCCCTTGTTCGCCCCTTCTTCTTCCAGGTACCCCGGTACCGGCTGGCCGCCACTGGTGCCTGCGGTGTACTGGCCACGAACCACATGGCTGCCCATCAATTCCGGGGTAATCTGCTTGAGCGCCTTGAGCACCTTCACTTTCTCGTCGCGAATGCTGTCCGCGGACAGATCCGCCGGCGGATCCATCGCAATCAGGCAAAGCAACTGCAGCAGGTGATTCTGGATCATGTCCCGTATCTGGCCGGCCTTGTCAAAATACCCCCAGCGCCCTTCGATACCCACGCTTTCCGCAACCGTAATTTCCACGTGGGAGATGTGATTTTGATCCCACTGGGAAGCAAAGAGGTTGTTGGCAAAGCGCAGGGCAATCAGGTTCTGCACGGTTTCCTTGCCCAGATAGTGATCAATCCGGAAGATCTGATTCTCGTTGTATACCTGACCCAACTCATCATTGATCACCCTGGAGGTTTCCAGGTCGTGCCCAATGGGTTTTTCAACCACAACCCTCGTCCGCTCATTGCAGCAACGGGTTGCCTCGAGATTGCGGGCAATCACACCGTACATTGATGGCGGAGTTGCCATGTAGACAATCAGCTGGTTATCCGGCTCGTCCCGCCAGTCCCGAAGCGCCTGGTAGCCCTCCGGGTCATTGAAGTCGAGACGCTGATATTCCACTCGCTGGAGAAAAGACTGCGCGATATCCGGGTCAAACTCTTCGGACTTCACGTGTTTTTTCAGTTTCTCCAACAGCTGTTCTTTCACCTTGTCCGTGCCGGCCTCGGTTCGCGCAACGGCAAGTATGCGACTGCCAGGCGCCAGCAGGCCCGCCCGTTCAAGTTGATACAGGGCCGGGAAGAGTTTGCGCTGGGCAAGATCCCCCAGCGCCCCGAATAGCATTAGGTCACAACGGGTAGCGGTACGGTTGACCATCGGTTCCTTCTCTCAGTTTAAAGCGACACCAGCCGCCTGAAAGGCATGATGTAGTAATTTTATAAAAATAATGACAGCTTGACCGGCATTTTCCAAGGGTATTTTTCATTAATTGATATTTTTACTACACCAAAAAGTTCCTAAACACGGTATAATCACTACAATTTCCAACAACGATGGCACACCCCGAGGGAGTACCCAAACATGGCCGCAAACCATGCGCACCGTGACGACAATCTGCTGGAAGACATTCAGTCCCGGCTCGACAGCCTGAACAAATCTGAACGCAAGGTTGCGGAAGCCATCCTTCGTGACCCCAGCGCAGCTACTCGTTACAGCATAGCTGCCCTCGCCCGCGCTGCCGATGTCAGTGAACCCACGGTGAATCGTTTTTGCCGGGGATTCTCGGCCACCGGGTTCCCCGACTTCAAAATCCGCCTCGCTCAGAGCATCGCCACCGGCACCCCCTACGTGGGCCAGAATGTCGAGCCAGACGACACCGTGGCGGAGTTCGCAGACAAGATCATGCTCAGCACCATCGCCAGCCTGGACAAAGCCCGCCAGTCCCTGGACCCCAAAGCACTGGGCACCGTCATTGACTACCTGATTCAAGCCAAACAGATCAACTTCTTCGGTATGGGTGGTTCGGCGTCCGTTGCCCTGGATGCACAACACAAATTTTTTCGCTTCAACATTCCGGTCACCTCTTACGACGACGCCCTGATGCAACGCATGGTAGCCGCCGGCGCCCAGGTAGGTGATGTCATCGTATTAATCTCCTACACCGGCAGAACCAAAGAGGCCGTTGAGATTGCCAAGGTGGCACGCGCCAATGGTGCCACCGTGATTGGCATCACAAATCCGGAATCTCCGCTGGCCGAATGCTGCACAGCGGTGCTTGGCGTAACCGCTCCGGAGGACACCGAAGTCTATATGCCCATGTCGTCACGCATTATCCACCTGACCGTGATCGACATCCTGGCAACCGGTGTGACACTCAAGCGCGGAAAGGATTTCCTGAGCCATCTCAAGAAGATAAAGGAAAGCCTCAAGGCAACCCGCTATCCGCTGGAGTAGTCACACATAGTACTCGCCTGAACCACTCAGACATCCTCCGGCAGGGGCGCAGCCATCTACGCCCCTCCTCCCCCCTGAAACTCACCCCCCAAATTCCCTGACTCGGAGGATGTACAAAGACCCGCCTTGAGGAACCATGAAATCCGGTTTCCCAATGTCTGATTGGCAGAAGCTGCAATCAAGGGAACCGGAAGCCTGACCGGGACCTAGGAACCGGAAATTCCGCTTCCCTGACATGCAAGAATGACAAAAACACAGGACTCAAACGATGCACAATAAAAAGCCTCTCTTCGCTAGCAAGCTCCCACTGGCAGCTGCCATCACCGCAGCGGTCATGGCAACACCGGCCATCGCGGTGGACTTCCACGGCTATGCCCGGGCAGGAGCCTCCACCAATATCGGCAGCGGCGGCGAACAAACCTGTTTCGGCAATGGCGCCAGCGGTCACTATGTAGGCCGCCTGGCTGACGAATGCGACACCTATGCCGAGCTGTCACTGGGCGACGAGCTGTTCAGCCAGGACGGCAAGACCTTCCGCATTGACTCCATGCTTGCCTACAGCGCTGAGCCCCAGGGCAACGATTACCAGGCACTGAATGGCGGCAACAACATCAGCGGTATCGACTTCGCCAACGAAGAAGTCACCCGCAACAACGCAGACCCCTTCGGCGGCGGTGAGATTGCCCTGAGACAGCTTTATGTGTCTGCCAAAAACGTCGTCGAGTCGTTGCCCGGCGCCACCCTCTGGGCCGGCAAACGCTTCTATCAGCGTAAAGACATCCACCAGATGGATCTCTTCTACGTCAACAACTCCGGCTACGGCGCGGGTATCGAGAACATCAAGGCAGGTGCCGGCCACCTGTCCGTTGCCTATACCAATGCCGACACCAGCGACGGTGATGGCCTGGTTCAGAACAACAAACTTGACGTTCGATACGCCTTCCCGGTAGCCGGCGGCCACACCCTTGAGCTGATCGGCATCTACGCCATGGCGGACCTGACCGACCAGCAGAAAGACGCCGGTATTGAAGACGAGAACGGCTATTTTCTCACCGCCGAGCTGTCTTCAGGTGTTATGGGTGGCTTCAACAAGTTCGCCGTGCAGTATGGCGCCGACTCCATGGGCTTCGCCAATGCCGAAGGCAGCAGTGGCGGGCGAGTGGATAACGGCAACGTTGCAGGCTACTTCGAGTCCAGCTGGCGCGTGCTCAACCACGGCGTGATCAAACTGGGCAGTAACTGGGATCTGGGCCATTCCGTTGTCTATGAGAAGGCCAAACCCCATGATGCCGGCGCCCGTGATGGTGAGCGCCTGAGCATCATCGCCCGACCGATCTACAACTGGTCAACCGTTATGAGTACCGCGATTGAGATCGGCTACAGCGATACCGACCGCCCCTGGTTCACCGAATCCCAGGATCTCGGGAAAGTGGCCATCGCCCAGCAATGGCAGGCCGGCCCTGGCTACTGGGCGCGCCCCGTTATCCGCGCTTACGCTGCTACCTTCTTCGGAGATGAAGCCGAGGCCGCACGCGGTGGCGAAGGCATTGATGGCGACATCCAGATCGGCGCCCAGATCGAAGCCTGGTGGTAAGGCTCTAAACTCCACACGCTCTACTTGGACCTCCTTCAGGGCCGGCATTTGCCGGCCCTTTTTTTGCCCCTCGCCCAATGACATCTACGCCCCGCTGCCACCCAGGGCTACGCCCCGAAAATCCGATCCCGGAGGGATGTTCTCGTGCACGCTTCACGCAACCATGAGGAAGATCCGGAACGGATCTTCCACCAACAAAAACAATTGGAAAGAGGATGTTGACAATGCCTGACCATAAACGGCTCACGGGTGGCATAGTGCTGACCCTTGCGCTGGCTCTTACCGGCTGCAACTCCGGCAGTAGCAGCGACTCTCCGGCCAACGGCGGAAATACCGGCGCTGACGGCCTGCTCGAACCCGGGGCCAACCAGGCCCTGCTCTATTACAAGCGACCAGATGCCAGCTATGACGGCTGGGGCCTGCACCTGTGGAACGACGCCGGCGCTGGCTGTGACGGCCTGGCCGATGGTGTGCCGACCGACTGGGACAACCCAAGACTGGCCGACGGCATCAGCGACACCTACGGCGCCTATTACCGGATACCCATGCGCGAAGCCGGGGACTGCCTCAACTTCATTGTCCACAAGGGTGATGAGAAAGATATTGGCGGCCAGGACCACCGCTGGCACTTCGGTGCGCTCGGCAACCGCATTTTCACCGTCAGCGGCAGCCAGCTGTTATCCAGTACACCGATCGAGACCGACGGTATTACCATTGCTGGCGCCAGTGCCCATTGGGTGGATCGCAACACCCTGGTATTCCGGGACACCGGAAATCTGCCACGGGTTGAACTTCGCTATGACCACAATGCCGGTATTAACGTCAGCGACTCCGACACCCTGAGTGGTGGCAACATAGTGGAACTGACACCCACCACGTTACCTGAAGCCAGTGCAGACAAGTTCCCCCACCTGGTGGATTGGCCGGCCTACGAGATCAACGCTGACAGCGAAACGATCAAAGCCGCGTTAAAAAGCCAACTGGTCGCCGCAGCCTATAACAGTAACGACGAGCTGGTAACCGCCACTGGCGTGCAGATCCCCGGGGTGCTGGATGATCTGTTTGCCTTTAGCGGAGAGCTGGGCGCCATCGTCGACGCAAGCTCCGTTACCTTTTCGGTCTGGGCACCAACCGCCCAGAACCTGAAGCTTCATGTGTTCGATGAAGCCGGAAATCTCCTGCCCGGATATCCGGCCGAGATGATCGAATCCGACGGGGTGTGGAGCCATTCAGGAAGCCGCAGCGACCTGCTGGAGATGTATTATCAATACGAAGTCTCCGTTTACCACCCGAGAACCGGCGCCATCGAAACCGCCCTGGTATCCGACCCTTACGCCCTCAGTCTCTCGGCGAATGGCCAGTACGCCCAGGTGGTGGACCTTGGCGCAGACTACAAGCCATCCGGATGGGACAGTCTTACGATTCCAGCGAGGTCAGCGCCGGAGGATGTCGTGGTGTATGAGGTGCACGTTCGCGATTTCAGCGCCACAGACGAAACCGTTGAGCCGTCCCATCGTGGCAAATACAAAGCCTTTACAGCCCCTTCTGATGGCAGTGTCGACAGCGTCGCACACCTGAAGACCCTGGCCGAGGCTGGTGTAACTCACCTGCACCTGTTGCCTGCCTTTGATATCGCCACCGTGAATGAGAACCCGAATCAGGTGGTCGATATTCAAGACGATTTCAACCGGCTGTGTGAGCTTTCCGAAGCGGCCGCCAGCGAGTTCTCTGAATACTGTGCAAGCGGGCAAACGATTCGCCAGGTTCTGGAAGGGTTTGACCCACTCACCGGTCACGCCCAGGCCCTGTACAACACGTTCCGCGACCTGGACAGCTTCAACTGGGGCTATGACCCGGTTCACTTCACCGTGCCGGAAGGCAGCTATGCCACAGAAGCCCAGGGCCCTCAACGCATTACCGAGTTCCGGGAACTGGTGATGGCAGCCTCCGACTTGGGCCTGAACGTGGTTCTGGATGTGGTCTACAACCATACCAATTCGTCCGGCCTTGCCGACAACTCGGTTCTGGACAAGCTGGTACCCGGCTATTACCACCGCCTGAACCCGGAAACCGGAGCCGTCGAGCAGTCCACCTGCTGTGAGAATACCGCCTCTGAGCACGCGATGATGGAAAAGCTGATGGTGGATTCCCTCGTTACCTGGGCCCGGCACTACAAAATATCCGGGTTCCGGTTTGATCTGATGGGCCACCACATGCTGAGCAATATGGAAAAGGCCCTGGCGGCGGTGCAGGCGGTCGATCCGGACACCTATTTCTACGGTGAAGCCTGGAACTTCGGCGAGGTGGCCAACAACGCCAGAGGCATTAACGCCATCCAGACCAACATGGCCGGAACCGGTATTGGCTCCTTCAACGATCGCCTGCGAGATGCCGTACGTGGCGGTGGGCCCTTCGATGGGGGTGATGCCATTCGGGCCAATCAGGGGTTTGCCAATGGCCTGTTCACCTACCCCAACGATCGGAACACAGGCAGCGAGGATGAAAGAAACCGGTTACTGCAGGTGAGTGACTGGATTCGTGTGGGCATCGCCGGCAGCCTGGCAGACTACCCGTTTGAGACCGCCACAGACGAGCTGAAAACCGCGGCCGAAATTGACTACAACGGGCAGGCCGCCGGTTACACGGCAGATCCCCAGGAAATCATCAATTACGTTTCCAAGCACGACAACCAGACTCTCTGGGACAACAACCAGTACAAAACCGACTACGCCGCCAGCACCCTGGAGCGGGCACAGATGCAGGTTGTTGCCTTGGCCGTTCCGATTCTCAGTCAGGGCATCCCGTTCCTGCATATGGGCTCCGAGCTACTGCGTTCCAAATCCATGGAACGGGACAGCTATGATTCCGGGGACTGGTACAACGAGGTGGATTTCAGCTTCCAGGCCTCCGCCTGGAATCGCGGCCTGCCCCGCCAGGACAAGGATGGCTCTAACTGGGACCTGATCACCGAGGTCATCACCTCCGCTGGCAGTCACGCCAACCCCACTCCGGCGACGATCAGCTACACCAGGGATCAGGTGCTGGAGCTGCTAAGGGTGCGCAAGGAAAGCCCACTGTTCCGGCTGCAGACCGCGGAGGACATCAAGAGCCGCCTCAGCTTCCTCAACACCGGCTCGCAGCAAACTCCGGGGCTGATCGCGTTCAGCCTGCTGGATGACGGTACCGCCGGTTTGCCGGAGCTGGACCCTGCCAATAACGAGATTGTGGTGGTGATCAACGCCAGCAACACCACCCAGACGCTGAACCACACCCTGGACGGGGATTTCTCCGTCAGGGCCGATACCTCCCCTGCCCAGTCTGCGGCTGCCGACGCTGGCGAGTTCCTGGTGCCCGGGCTCTCGGTTGCGGTATTTGCCCGCTGACCGGCGGGCCTCAACACAGCCGGCCATGCCGGCTGTGACCATTGATAACAAGGAGAACAACATGAAAAAAGTACTTGGCAATCTGGCGCTGGTCTCTGTGCTTGCTATGACCGGTTGTGCCACCACCGGTGGTGAACGTGACTATAGCCAGTCACTGTATCTGCGCGGGCAGTTTGCCTGGTGGGATGCCCTGCCCGAATACAAGGTCAAGAAGGTCGACACCGGCGTCTACCGAACGGAAATCGAATTAAAGGCTGACGGCCAACCCTATGAATTCAAGTTTGGCGATGCCAACTGGAGCAATGGGACCAACTGCGGTTACCTGTCCGAGAAAGACGACAAGGAAGTAACGCTCAACACGCCGGTTCGAGCGAACTGTTCAGCCGTGTTTGAGAACTTCCGTTTCACGCCACCGGAATCGGCGGTATACGGCTTTTATTTCGACGTCACCGGTGAGACTCCCACGGTGTACATCGAAAAAGCCAACTGATTCCCTAACACGTAAAAAAAGGGTGCCTGATCGGCACCCTTTTTTAATCACTCTTGATCACACCCGGGAATCAATCCCTGTCGACCTCCGCGGTGTTTCTCAGGTATTGCTGATAAGCCATGTACTCACGCTGGCCCTCGAGCTGGGTCAGGAATTGACGCAACTGCTGGTATTCAGCGCCATCTGTATCCACCGCACCTTCGTTTACGGCATCAACCAGAATGATCGCTGCTTCACGCTGGCCAACGGCTTTGGCCATGGAAGGATTACCTTCGTCCGGGCGTGGCATGGCAAAGGCACGCTGAACCACAAGTCGGCTCAGGTTAGCACCGTCTCGCCCCTGGTTCTCGAAACGCTGCCAGTCACCGGCATTCAGCGATTCGGGATCTTCTCCCGCCTCCAGGGCAGCCATCAGCTCATCCACTCTCGCCTCAAGCACCTGCCGGGTCTTGCGCGCTTCCAACATGGCGGCAATGTCGTCACGAACATCGGCCAGCTCACGCTGACGAGGCTCGAAATATTCGCGGACGCGAGCCACCACAGACGCATTGTCACCAACATCGATCAGTTCGGTATTGAAACCGCCCTGCAGTACGTCATCGGAAAACAGCTGACGCACCAGCCCGGCGTGATCGAAAGGCGCGGCTCCACCCTCCCGGGTTACCCCGTCCACTTCCCGCACGTCCAGACCAAGCTCTGCTGCAGGGCCCGCCAGATCGTCCGCCGCGTAGGCTGCGTCCGCCAACTGGGCACGCACTTCAGCAAAACGCTCGCTGGCACGGCTACGAGCCAGTTCATCACGCAGCTCGTCCCGCAACGACTCAAACGACGGCACATCGGAACGACGCACGCCCTCCAGTCGGATCAGGTGAATACCAAAGCTGGTTTCAACAGGGCCGGACACTTCACCGTCTTCCAGGGCAAAGAGCGCGTTCTCGAAGGCCTCATCGTAGACACCACGGCCGGCATAACCCAGGTCACCACCGTCACGGGCGGAAACCGTATCAGCGGAAAATTCCTCGGCCAGGTCCGCGAACGATTCACCTGCCTCCAAACGCTCCTGAATGGACGCGATGGTGGCTTCAGCGTCGCTACCGTCTTCAATCAGGATATGGGCAGCGCGCCGCTCCTCACGGGCGTATTCTTCGGCCTGCTCATCGTAAAAGGCCCGCAGGTCTTCCTCGGAGATTTCGATCGCATCCGCCAGGGCGCCCAACGACAGCGTAATGTATGCCGCGTTAACCTGCTCGGGCTCACGGAACTGATCGGCGTTGTCGTCGTAAAACGCCTGAATCTCTTCCTCGGTTACCGTAATCTGCTCAGACAGGGAGTCTGCGTTGACGGTCAGCACACGGAAATCGCGGGTCTGATTCTGGATACGTAACAGTTGTGCGGCGTTTTCACTGGCCACAATACCGGTCTGCGCGATGGACGCACGAATCTGGTTGACCACGTAGTTCTTCCGCATGTTCTCGCGGAATTCACCCACGCCCATGCCAACATTGCGCACAGTCGCCACAAACCGGTCACGGTTAAACTGACCGTCTACCTGGAACTGGGGCATCTGGGTAATCAGCGCATCGATGTCGGCATCCGACAGCTCCAGTCCCTGGGCCTGGGCGTCGAGGGTCAGCACCCGCTCCTGGATCAGGGATTCCAGCACATCCCGACGGATCTGATCTTCATCCAGCATGGAGGGATCCGGGCTGTCCATCTGCATGAGCCGCTGCTGTGTTTCCAGCTGCACGGTGCGCAAAAACTCCCGCTCGGTGATGGAGTCTCCGTTAACAGTGGCCACTTCCGGCTCACCGGAAAAACCGCCAACAATGGCGTCCATCCCCCAGATTGACAGAGAAATGATCAGAAGGCCGATAATAACCTTTGCAATAGTACCCTGGGCGTTATCCCGAATATCTTGAAGCATGTTGTTCCTGAATCCCTGTTCAAGGTCGTGCTGGTGTTATTGGTGAGGCGGCTGCACTTTAACGTAAAAAGGCGCACCCTGTCCGGAATGCGCCTTGAATTCTTGCGGCAGCTTTCGCAAGCGAAAGCTGCCAAAGAAAGAGCCTTTACTTAACGGCGTCTTTCAGGGCCTTGCCTGCTTTGAATCCAGGCACTTTAGAGGCCGGAATCTTGATTTCAGCGCCAGTCTGCGGGTTGCGGCCAGTACGGGCGGCGCGCTCTTTCACAGAAAAGGTACCGAAGCCGATCAGGGTAACCTGATCGCCTTTCTTCAGTGCTCCAGTGATGGAGTTGGTCATGGCATCCAGCGCACGGCCAGCTGCAGCTTTGGAGATATCTGCGGACTCTGCAATTGCATCGATAAGTTCGGACTTGTTCACACTAAACCCCTTCGATTTCAGGTTGAAGATGTTATAGGTCGGTTTGTTTTTCGAGGACGTTCCCGACTATCGCATATGCGGTCGGAGAATTCCATTCTTCAGTTTTCTTATTCCTTTCGGTAGTACACCGGTGTTCGGAATAGGCACTTACTGCGCGGGAGCCCTTGGTATTGGCTGCTTCACGGCGAAACAGTTATACCAACGGGCTCTCAGGCATGTCAACAACTCATCGGGGGTTTAATGTGTATTTATGCGCTCGGCAGCATCGCCGGCGTCGTCTCCGGCTTTCGACGAGGCGCCCTCTTTTGCCGAATCGGCGGTGCGCGGTTCCGGCTGGTAAGCCAGTGCAATGTCCAGAACCTCGTCAATCCACTTCACCGGACGAATCTCAAGAGAGTCTTTTATATTATCCGGTATCTCCTTGAGATCCCTGACATTTTCATCGGGAATAATGACGGTCTTGATGCCACCCCGATGGGCTGCCAGCAGCTTCTCCTTGAGCCCGCCAATCGCCAGAACTTTACCCCGAAGGGTAATCTCACCGGTCATGGCCACCTCGGCCCGGACCGGAATTTTGGTCAGTGCAGACACCAGCGCTGTGCACATGCCAATACCGGCACTGGGGCCATCTTTTGGCGTTGCTCCCTCAGGTACATGCACGTGGAGATCATGCTTTTCGTGGAAGTCATCGGCAATGCCAAGGCCAGAAGCCCGGCTGCGAACCACCGTCAGGGCCGTCTGAATCGACTCCTGCATGACGTCCCCCAATGAACCGGTCTTGACCACTCGACCTTTACCTGGGGTCAGAGCACATTCGATGGTCAACAACTCGCCACCCACCTGGGTCCAGGCAAGCCCGGTCACCTGACCAATCTCGTTCTTCTCTTCCGCCAGACCATACTTGAATTTCTTGACGCCGGAGTAGTCCTCCAGCATCTCGGGCGAGAGGGTCACAGAGGCCTTGTCGTTGGCCTCTACGTGCTCCCTGACCACTTTCCGGCAGATCTTGGCGATTTCCCGCTCCAGGCCCCGCACACCCGCCTCACGAGTGTAGTAGCGGATCAGGTCACGCAGTGTCTGTTCGGGAATCTTCAGTTCGTCCTTGCGCAAACCGTTCGCCTTGATCTGCTTGGGCAACAGGTAGCGCAGAGCGATATTGACCTTCTCTTCCTCGGTGTAGCCCGGAATCCGGATGATCTCCATCCGGTCCAGCAGGGCCGGCGGAATATCCATGGAGTTGGAAGTACACACGAACATCACGTCAGAGAGGTCGTAATCCACCTCCAGGTAGTGATCGTTAAAGGTGTGGTTCTGTTCAGGGTCCAGCACCTCAAGCAGGGCAGACGCCGGATCACCCCGGTGGTCCATGCCCATCTTGTCGATTTCATCGAACAGGAACAGAGGGTTCTTCACGCCAACCTTCGACAGCTTCTGCAAAAGCTTGCCTGGCAACGCGCCGATGTAGGTTTTCCGGTGGCCGCGAATCTCTGCTTCGTCCCGAACGCCGCCCAGGGCCATCCGGGTATACTTGCGGTTGGTCGCCTTAGCGATGGACTGCCCAAGCGACGTCTTGCCTACGCCGGGAGGCCCAACCAGGCAAAGCACAGGCCCCTTGACCTTCTTCACACGGCTTTGCACTGCCAGGTACTCAAGGATGCGCTTCTTCACCTCATCCAGGCCGTAGTGGTCCTTATCCAGGATCTCACGGGCCTTCTCCAGATCGTGACGCACGCGGCTGCGTTTTTTCCAGGGCACCGCCAGCATCCAGTCGATGTAACCCCGCACAACGGTGGCTTCCGCTGACATGGGCGACATCATCTTCAGTTTGTTGAGTTCTGTTTCGGTTTTCTTGCGCGCCTCTTCCGGCAGGCCCGCTTCCTCGAGCTTCTGCTCAAGCTCTTCGAAGTCGTTATTGCCTTCGCCCAGATTGCCCATCTCTTTCTGGATGGCCTTCATCTGCTCGTTCAGGTAATACTCGCGCTGGCTCCGCTCCATCTGTTTCTTGACGCGTCCGCGAATACGCTTTTCCACCTCAATCAGGTCGATCTCACCGTCCAGCTTGCCCAGCAGCAGGTCAACACGCTTGCGAACGTCCAGCGCCTCCAGCAGTTCCTGCTTCTCGGGAATACGCATTTCAAGATGGGCCGCCATGGTATCCACCAGGCGCTCCAGCTCCTGAATCCCCGTCAAGGCATTGGAAACCTCTGACGGCACCTTCTTGGAAAGCTTCACATACTTTTCAAACTCGTCCATCAGAGTCTTGGTGAGCACATCCTCTTCGCGCTCAGGTAAAGACTCTTCTTCCATCAGAATGGCCTGTCCTGACAGGAAATCACCCTCGGAAATATCGGTAATGCTGGCCCTGGCATTGCCCTCAACCAGCACCTTGACGGTACCATCCGGCAGACGAAGCATCTGCAGTACGGTGGCCAAAGTACCCATGGAGAATACATCCACGGCACCAGGCTCATCGGTTGAGGCGTCTTTCTGGGCGACCAGAAGGATTTCTTTGCTGCCCTCCATCGCGGCTTCCAGTGCCTGGATGGACTTCTCCCGGCCCACAAACAACGGGACCACCATGTGCGGAAACACCACTACGTCCCGCAGCGGGAGTAACGGGTAGTCTTGCACGGTTTCTTCAGATATACGGGTCATAGGGAATCCTCTGACAGCATTTTATTCAGCATATCACCCATCATTGGGGCGGCGGCGAAAATTGCAATCTTTTTACGAAAGGAACCGATGGGCAGGAACAGCATTCGGCTGTCATGAAAAAGGGGCGATAGTCGCCCCTTTTCAATGCACTGCCAAATACCCACAGAACAGAGTCAGTCCTCGGGTACCGCCTTGGCATGGTCACTGCTTGCGTAGATTTTGAATGGCTCAGAGTCACCACTGATGACACTGGCATCAATCACCACCTTGGAGACATCATGTTCAGATGGAATCTGATACATGGTGTCCAGCAGTGTGGCTTCCATGATTGAACGGAGGCCCCGGGCGCCGGTTTTACGCTCCATCGCCTTGCGCGCCACGGCACGCAGTGCGTCTTCCCGGAAGTCCAGCTCCACGCCTTCCATATCAAACAGTTTCTGATACTGCTTGGTCAGCGCGTTCTTGGGCTCGGTGAGGATCTGCACCAGGGCTTCTTCATCCAGCTCTGTCAGCGTAGCAACCACCGGCAAACGGCCAACAAACTCCGGAATCAAGCCAAACTTCACAAGGTCCTCGGTTTCGACATCGCGGATGATGTCACCGGTATTCTTGCTGTCGTCCTGGCTCTTCACCGTTGCGGAGAAGCCTATGGAACTGCGCTCCGAACGCTCCTGGATCACTTTCTCCAGGCCGGCAAAAGCGCCACCGCAAATAAACAGCATGTTGGTGGTGTCTACCTGCAGAAACTCCTGCTGCGGATGCTTGCGACCACCCTGGGGCGGAACCGACGCGACCGTACCCTCGATCAGTTTCAGGAGCGCTTGCTGCACACCCTCACCCGACACATCACGGGTGATGGAGGGGTTATCGGATTTACGGGAAATTTTGTCGATTTCGTCGATATAGACAATGCCGCGCTGCGCCTTTTCTACATCGTAGTCACACTTCTGCAGCAGCTTCTGGATGATGTTCTCGACATCTTCACCCACATAGCCGGCTTCGGTGAGCGTGGTGGCGTCTGCAATGGTGAACGGCACATTCAGCATCCGGGCCAGCGTCTCAGCCAGCAGGGTCTTGCCACTCCCGGTCGGACCGATCAGCAGGATGTTACTCTTACCCAGTTCAACGTCGCTTTTGCCTTCGCCATAGCGCAGACGCTTGTAGTGGTTGTAAACCGCGACAGACAACACAACTTTGGCGCGATCCTGGCCAATCACATATTCGTTCAGGGTCTCGCGGATTTCCGCCGGCGTGGGAAGACGATCGCTGGCCTCTTCCTGGGCGTTTTCCTGAATCTCTTCGCGAATAATGTCGTTGCACAGGTCAACGCACTCGTCGCAGATGAACACCGAGGGCCCTGCAATGAGCTTACGGACTTCATGCTGGCTCTTTCCACAAAACGAGCAGTACAGCAACTTGCCGTTATCGTCGCCTCTGCCGTTTCTTTCATCTGCCATTGAAATACCTCTGTTCTTCGTTGGTCGGCGCAATCAAACAATACGCCGACCAGGGATGATGCGATGACTTTCAGTATTATTTATTCGGTACGCGCTTATCAAGTATTGTATCGATCAACCCGTACTCTTTCGCCTGCTGCGGATCCATGAAATTGTCGCGGTCAGTGTCGCGCGCGATGGTCTCCAGATCCTGGCCGGTGTGTTCCGCCAGCAAGGTGTTGAGGGTATGGCGAATCTTCAGGATTTCGCGAGTATGAATCTCGATATCCGTCGCCTGCCCCTGGTAACCACCCAGCGGCTGATGAATCATCACCCGGGAATTCGGCAGGCACGCCCGTTTACCCTTGGTGCCCCCTGACAGCAGGAAGGCGCCCATGCTGGCCGCCTGGCCGATACACAAGGTGGCAACATCCGGCTTTACAAACTGCATGGTGTCGTAGATGGACATACCGGCAGTCACAGAGCCGCCTGGGCTGTTGATATAAAGGTGGATGTCCTTGTCCGGATTTTCGGATTCCAGGAACAGCAGCTGAGCAACGACGAGGTTTGCCATGTGGTCTTCGACCGGGCCAACCAGAAAAATCACCCGTTCCTTGAGCAGCCGGGAATAGATATCAAAGGAACGCTCTCCGCGTGCCGTCTGTTCAATTACGATCGGCACCAGACCGGCGTTGGTTATCATTGTAGGGCCATCAAACGGTTTCTGCGTCATGTGCGCCTGAACTCCTTATGGACAATGGGCATGGACTCCTGTGGCAGGATATCCGGAAGTGATCGTCAGGATACCCTTATACTCTGCCACCAGTGAGCCCAGATGAAAACAGCCGGACACGCCGGCTGTTTCCAGAAAGCGACTCCGGGCCAGGCCCGGGGCCATCAGCGCTGGGGCTGACCGGCCTGAACCGCTTCTTCGTACTTCATTTTCTTCTCTTTCACTTTGGCCTGACCAAGCACATATTCCACCACGGCATCTTCCAGAACAGATGACTCGATCTGAGCTTTCTGGTCCGGGTTGTTGGTGAAGTGCGCAACAACCTCTTCAGGCTGTTCATACGTAGATGCGATCTCCTGGATCTTTTCATCCACCTGGGCCGGCTCGGCCTTCAGGTCGTTCTTCTTGACCACTTCCTGGAACAACAAACCAGTCTTCACGCGGCGCTTGGCCTGCTCTTCGAAGATTTCCTTGGGCAGCTGCTGGAAGTCAACCTGGCCACCAAAACGCTGAACGGCATCCTGACGCAGGCGATCAATTTCCTGATCCACCAGGGCAGCCGGAATCTCCAGCTCGGTGGTTTCCAGCAGTCCGTCAACAACGTCGTTCTTGACCTTGTTGGACACCGCCTGCTTGAGCTCGCGCTCCATGTTTTTCTTCACTTCTTCACGGAAGGTCGCTTCGTCTTCGGCTTCAATACCGAACTTCTTGAAGAACTCCTGGTCCAGTTCCGGCAGCTGCGGCTCTTCTACCTTGTGGATCTTGATATCGAACTTGGCAGGCTTACCAGCCAGGTCTTCGTTGTGGTAGTCCTCGGGGAACTCCACTTCGATTTCCAGATCTTCACCGGCCTTACCACCAACAATGGCCTTTTCGAAGCCCGGGATCATCTGACCAGAACCCAGAGTCAGACGATGGCCTTCAGCGGCGCCGCCTTCAAACTCTTCACCTTCGATGAAGCCTTTGAAGTCGATGGTCAGAACATCTTTGTTCTTGGACTTGCGCTTGACTTCTTTCATCGTGGCCTGCTGACGACGCAGGTTGTCAATCATGGTATCGATGTCTTTGTCGGTCACTTCAGCAACCGGCTTCTCTACCTCAACCTTGGACAGGTCACCCAGCTCGATTTCAGGCAGCACTTCGAAGATGGCCACGAACTCGAGGTCTTTGCCCTCTTCCATGGTTTTCGGTTCAAACTTCGGCCAGCCAGCCGGGTTGATATCCTGCTCCTGCAGTGCCTTGATGTAATGGTCGCGCATGGCCTCGCCAACCACTTCCTGGCGAACGCTGTCACCGAAACGACGCTTGACCACGCTCATGGGCACCTTGCCAGGACGGAAACCGTTCAGGCGCACGGAACGGGCAGTTTCCTGCAGGCGTTTCTGAACCGCCTGATCGATTTCCTGGGCGGGCACACCAATCGTCATGCGACGCTCGATGTTAGAGGTCGTTTCAACAGACACTTGCATGGAAGTTCCTCAAATTACAGATTCTGTAGGTGAATGAAAATTAAGACAAAACCCTGTTCAAAGCGACAAGCCCGAAAGGGACGCAAAATTAAAAGCCGGTAGTTTATCACGGTTTACCCCACCGAGAGAATCACCCGGTAAGGCTGAATATCGCTTTGAGACCAGCGCCACAACCGACATAGACAAAAATGGGGACATTACTGAAAAAAGAAAGGGTGGTGCGAGAGGAGAGACTCGAACTCTCACGGGTTGCCCCGCTGGAACCTAAATCCAGTGCGTCTACCAATTCCGCCACTCTCGCGTATCTGGCACTGTACCGAAACGACCAAACGCCGTACAGACAGGCAGAAAAACAAACAAGGGGAAAAGTGGGGTGGACGAAGGGGTTCGAACCCTCGACCGCAGGAGTCACAATCCTGAGCTCTACCAACTGAGCTACGTCCACCACATCAGGGAGGTGCCTTTGGCACTCACTACTGCTTGCTTCAACTTTGCTGGTTTGGCGATCCGGTCCGGACTCACGACTTGATGGCGCGCCCGGCAGGACTCGAACCTGCGACCATCCGCTTAGAAGGCGGATGCTCTATCCAGCTGAGCTACGGGCGCTTGACCGTTCGCCCACCTGAATATCCAGAAAATGGTCGGGGTAGAGAGATTCGAACTCCCGACATCCTGCTCCCAAAGCAGGCGCGCTACCAGACTGCGCTATACCCCGTTTCGACTGAACAACAAGTGCCTCAGCAAAGTTGGCGCGCATATTACCGGCGGCTGAGGCATCCGTCAACAACGATTTCAAAAATCATAGAGATAACGTTGCCTAAGAAGACCCGGGCAGGCACAAAAAGTTCCCCACGGAGCTTTGCCTGAGTCCCGGTTCAGCGCATTGGCGTAAATGCTGAAGCATGAGACAATGCCCGGCCTTCACTTCTTCACTATTCATGCCCAACCGACAAGACGGAAACATGAGCGCCAAACTGATTAACGGAAAAGAGATCGCCGCCCGGGTTCGACAACAGGTGGCTGCGGGCGTACAGGCCCGGAAAGCCAAAGGCCTGAGAGCACCCGGCCTGGCAGTGGTTCTGGTGGGCAACGACCCCGCCTCCCACGTGTACGTGGGCAATAAACGCAAAGCCTGCGATGAAGCGGGCATTCTGTCGCTGTCCTATGACCTGCCCGAAGACACCTCTCAGGCGGCCCTGGAAGCACTGATTGATGAGTTGAACGAAAACCCCGCCGTAGATGGCATCCTGGTTCAGCTCCCCCTGCCCTCACACCTGGACGCCGACCCGATTCTGGTGAAGATTCGCCCGGATAAAGACGTGGACGGCTTTCACCCTTACAACATCGGCCGCCTGATGCAGCGCAAGCCCTGCCTGCGCCCTTGTACACCGGCCGGCGTGATCACCCTGCTCGACTCCATAGGCACGCCCTACAAAGGTCAGCACGCGGTGATTGTGGGCGCCTCAAACATCGTGGGTCGCCCCATGAGCATGGAACTGCTGCTGAAAGGCGCCACAACCACCGTATGCCACCGGTTCACCGGCAATCTGGAGAAGTTTGTGGGTGAGGCGGACATCCTGATTGCCGCCGTCGGTAAGCCCGGCATCATCAAAGGCGAGTGGGTAAAACCCGGCGCCACCGTGATTGACGTGGGCATCAACCGCATGGACGACGGCAAGCTCTGCGGCGACGTAGACTTCGCCGCAGCCGCCGAACGCGCCGCCTACATCACCCCGGTGCCGGGCGGCGTAGGCCCCATGACCATCGCCACCCTGCTGGAGAACACCCTTTACGCGGCGAATGTGCTTCACAAGGGTCAGTCCCCGAACGGGGACTGACCCGCTTTTGCCTGTCCTTGCCCTCAAGCTCGAGCCCATGGGTCTAAAAAGGGTCAGTGCCACAAGGGTCAGTCCCCAAAGGGGACTGACCCACCTTTGCCCGTCCCTGCCCCGCAGCTCGAGCCCATGGGTCCAAAATGGGTCAGTCCCCATGCGGGGACAGACCCTGGGGGACAGCCCCCAATACCCAGCGTCAGTCCACGAGTGGAAGTCAGCAAAGGTGGGTCAGACCCCGTTCGGGGTCAGACCCAAAAAAACCCGCCGAAGCGGGTTTTTTTGAACGCGGAGCAGATTACTGCCCGTACTTGGCCTTGGCCTTCTGGCGGTAGGCGTGCAGAAGCGGCTCGGTGTAACCAGCCGGCTGCTCACGGCCTTTCAGAACCAGATCCACAGCTGCCTGGAAGGCGATGCTGTCGTCGAAGTTCGGGGCCATGTTGCGGTACGCGGCATCACCGGCGTTCTGCTTGTCTACTACGGCAGCCATGCGCTTCATGGTTTCCATGATCTGCTCTTCGGAGCAGATACCGTGGTACAGCCAGTTGCACAGCAGCTGTGAAGAGATACGCAGGGTCGCGCGGTCTTCCATCAGGCCTACATCGTTGATGTCCGGCACCTTGGAACAGCCCACGCCCTGGTCGATCCAGCGTACAACGTAGCCAAGGATACCCTGGGCATTGTTGTCCAACTCCTGCTGGATGTCTTCCGCGCTCAGTGAAGACGGATCGTCCATCACCGGAACCGTCAGGATGTCGTCCAGAGACGCCCGCTGACGGTTAGCCAGCTCTTTCTGCACATCAAACACGTTCACCTGGTGGTAGTGGGTGGCGTGCAAGGTAGCGGCCGTCGGCGACGGAACCCAGGCGGTGTTGGCGCCAGACTTCGGGTGGCCAATCTTGGCTTCCAGCATGCCGGCCATCAGGTCAGGCATGGCCCACATACCCTTACCAATCTGCGCTACACCAGACAGACCCGCTTCCAGGCCGATATCTACGTTCCACTGCTCGTAGGCGTTGATCCAGGTAGCCAGCTTCATCGGGCCCTTACGGATGAACGGACCCAGCTCCATGGAGGTGTGAATCTCGTCGCCGGTGCGGTCCAGGAAGCCGGTGTTAATGAACACGGTGCGATCTTTGGCAGCGTGGATACAGGCTTTCAGGTTCACCGTGGTACGGCGCTCTTCATCCATGATGCCCACTTTCAGGGTAAAGCGCGGCAGGCCAAGCGCATCTTCAACACGACCGAAGAATTCGTTGGTGAACGCCACCTCTTCCGGACCGTGCTGCTTGGGCTTAACAATGTAAACAGAGCCCTTGGTGCTGTTCTGGAACTTGCCATCAGCCTTCAGGTCGTGAATGGCGATCAGTGAAGTGACCAGGCCATCCATCAGGCCTTCCGGAATCTCGTTACCGTCTTTCAGCAGGATGGCCGGGTTGGTCATCAGGTGGCCAACGTTACGAACGAACAGCAGGCTGCGGCCCTTCAGGGTCAGTTCGCTGCCATCAGCACCGGTGTAGGTGCGGTCGCCGTTCATACGGCGAGTCATCATCTGGCCGCCCTTCTCGAAGGACTCTTCCAGGTCACCTTTCATCAGGCCGAGCCAGTTCTTGTAGGCTACTACCTTGTCGTCTGCGTCTACCGCCGCAACGGAGTCTTCGCAGTCCATGATGGTAGTCAGGGCAGATTCCATCAGCACGTCTTTGACGTTGGCACCATCGTCTTTGCCGATCGGATGGCTGGCATCGATCTGGATTTCAAAGTGCATGCCATTCTTCACCAGCAGAACGCCAGTAGGGGCATCGGCGGCACCGGTGTAGCCAACAAAGCCGGACTCGTCTTTCAGGCCGGTGACTTCACCATTCTGCAGTTTCACCGCCAGCTTGCCGCCATCAATGTAGTATTTTGCGGCATCCTTGTGGCTGCCGGACGCCAGGGGCGCTGAGCCATCCAGCAGATTACGGGCCCACTCGATAACCTTGGCACCACGTACCGGGTTGTAACCGCGGCCTTTCTCGGCACCGTTTTCTTCAGAGATGGCATCGGTGCCATACAGCGCATCGTACAGGCTACCCCAGCGCGCATTGGCGGCGTTCAGGGCAAAACGGGCGTTCATCACCGGAACAACCAATTGCGGGCCGGCCATGGTAGCGATTTCCGGATCTACGTTGGCAGTAGAGATTTTGAAATCGGCGGGCTCATCGACCAGGTAACCGATCTCTTTCAGGAACGCCTTGTACTCAGCCATGTCCAGCTTCTGGCCCTTGTGGTCACGGTTCCAGGCATCCATCTTTTCCTGGAGGGCGTCACGCTTGGCCAGCAATTCGCGGTTGCGCGGAGCCAGTTCGTTCACAATTTTGTCGAACTCGGCCCAGAATTTGTCAGCGTCAACACCGGTGCCCGGGATCGCTTCGTTATTTACGAAATCGTACAGATTCTTGGCGATCTGGATGCCGCCAACTTGAACGCGTTCTGTCATCGTTGCTTGCCTCAATGGGTTTGTAGTTCCCGACTCCCCTTCTAGCGCCACGGGCGCGGGGCATTCTGATTTGAGCGCCGCATTGTACGTGAAATTCCCTACAAGGTCATTCCCATGCAGCACAATGCGGCTTTAGGTGTAATGGTGCGATTCAGGCCCGGCGCCAGGTGGTGCCTTCGCGACTGTCGTCCAGAATAATACCCTTTTCGAGCAGCTCATCCCGGATACGATCGGCCCCAGCAAAATCTTTCGCTTTGCGGGCATCGGCGCGGTCCTGAATCATGGCCTCAATATCTTCAGCCGTCAGTTCACTACCGGTATCGGCCTGGAAGAAAGCTTCCGGGTCTTGCTGAAGCAGCCCCAGCACGCCACCCAGACGAACCAGAATGGCTGCGCTGCGCTTGGCCTGCTCGTCATCGCCTTCACGGCGGTGATGATTGATGTCGTTGGCCACGGCATGCAAAACCGCGATGGCACCGGCGGTATTGAAATCGTCGTCCATCACTTCGGCGAACCGGTGATCGTGGTCGGTCTCCGGCACGTCACTGTCCTTGGCCGGGGTAATACCCCGCAGGGCATGATACAGCTTGGTCAACGTCCGCCCTGCCTCAGCAAGACTTTCCTCGGAATAGTCCACCTGGCTGCGATAATGGCTGGAGACCAGAAAGTAGCGCACCACTTCCGCCGGATACTTTTCCAGGATTTCCCGGATGGTAAAGAAGTTGCCCAAAGACTTGGACATCTTCTCTTTGTTCACCCGAATGGCGCCGGCGTGCATCCATGTATGTACAAACTTGTGGCCGGTGGCACATTCCGACTGGGCAATTTCGTTCTCGTGGTGCGGGAACAGCAGATCCGGCCCGCCACCGTGAATGTCGAAGGTTTCGCCCAGGCACTTGGTGGACATAGCCGAGCACTCGATATGCCAGCCCGGCCGGCCATCGCCCCAGGGAGACTGCCAACTCACTTCACCAGGCTTGGCGGCCTTCCACAAGGCAAAATCCGCAGGACTACGCTTGGCTTCCTGCACATCCACCCGGGCACCGGCCACCAGGTCTTCGAGTTTTTTCTTGCTCAGTTTGCCGTAGTCCGGGAAGGAATCCACCGCGAAATACACGTCACCGTTATCAGCCGCGTAGGCATGGTTGCCCGCAATCAGCGTCTGGATCATGGCGATGATATCGTCGATGTAGGCGGTAGCCCGCGGCTCATCGCTGGGAGCCAGCACACCCAGGCGAGCTTCGTCTTCATGCATGGCGTGAATCATGCGGTCGGTCAGGTCGGTGTAGACCTCACCATTTTCATCGGCCCGGCGCAGGATCTTGTCGTCGATGTCGGTGATGTTACGCACGTAAGTCACATCATAGCCACGGTGGCGCAGGTAACGGGTAACCACATCGAAGGCCACCAACACCCGGGCGTGGCCCAGGTGGCAGTAGTCGTAGACCGTCATGCCACACACGTACATGCGTACCTTACCCGGCTCGATGGTCTTGAACGCTTCCTTCTGCTGCGTCAGCGTATTGTAGATACGCATTACTTGCCTCCCTTGCCCCAGGAATCCCGAAGTGTGACTGTCCGGTTGAACACCGGCTTGCCGGCCTTGGCTGTCAGCTCCTGATCACAGAAGAAATAGCCCTCACGCTCGAACTGATACGGTAAATCGGTCCTTGGCTCGGCCAGACTTTTCTCAACCCGCGCGCCCTTCAGCACCACCAGAGACTCCGGGTTCAGGTGATCCAGGAAGTCACCTTCCTTGTCGCTGTCCGGGCTCTCGTGGTTAAACAGTCGGTCATACAGGTTGATATCGGTTTCGATGCTGTCATTGGCCGATACCCAGTGAATCACGCCGTTAGGCTTGTAACCTTCCGGGTTCACACCCAACGTGTTCGGATCGTACTCGCATTTGAGTTCAACGATCTCACCGCTGTCATCGCGCACCACCTCTTTACAGGTCATCACGTAACCGCCGCGCAGGCGCACCGCCTGCTCCGGCGCCAGACGTTTCCACTTACGCGGCGGCTCCACCTCAAAGTCTTCCCGGTCAATGTACAGGGTCTGGCTCCAGGTGACGTCCCGCTCACCCATCTCCGGCTTCTGCGGGTGCACCGGCAAGGTCAGGGTTTCGGTCTGATCAGCCGGGTAGTTGGTGAGAGTCACTTTTAGCGGGCGCATGACGCACATGGCGCGGGGCGCCCGGTCGTTCAGGTCTTCCCGGATGGCATACTCCAACATGCCCACATCAACGGTACCACCAGCTTTGTTAACACCGATCATGTCGCAGAAGCTGCGAATGGATTCCGGGGTGTAACCACGGCGGCGCATGCCGGAAATAGTCGGCATACGCGGATCGTTCCATCCGTCTACCACATGTTCGTCCACCAGGCGCTTCAGCTTGCGTTTGCTGGTGATGGTGTAATTCAGGTTCAGCCGCGCAAACTCAATCTGGCGCGGATGGCACGGAACGGTGATGTTATCCAGCACCCAGTCGTACAGGGGGCGGTGGTCTTCGAATTCGAGCGTACACAGGGAGTGAGTAATCCCCTCCAAGGCATCAGAAATCGGGTGGGTGAAGTCGTACATCGGGTAGATGCACCACTTGCTTCCGGTCTGGTGATGGTCGGCGTAGCGAATGCGGTAAAGAATCGGGTCCCGCAGGTTGATGTTCGGGGAGGCCATATCGATCTTGGCCCGCAACACCAACTCGCCGTTCTGGAACTTACCGTCGCGCATGTCACGGAACAACTGCAGGCTTTCTTCCACCGGGCGGTCCCGGTATGGGCTGTTCTTGCCGGGCTCCTTCAGGGAACCACGGTATTCAGCCATCTGCTCAGCATTCAGTGCACACACATAGGCCTTGCCTTTTTCGATCAACTCCTCGGCAAAGGCGTACAGCTGGTCAAAGTAATCTGAGGCGTAACGTACGTCGTCCGCCCACTCGTAGCCCAGCCACTCGACGTCCTGCTTGATGGCATCGATGTATTCCTGACTTTCCTTTTCCGGGTTGGTGTCGTCAAAGCGAAGGTTACACTCGCCACCGAAGGTTTGCGCAATACCAAAGTTCAAGCAGATCGACTTGGCGTGACCAACGTGCAGGTAGCCGTTGGGCTCCGGCGGAAAACGGGTAACGACCTTGCCAGTGTGCTCACCCTTGGCGATGGCGTCTTCGATCAGGCTCTGAATAAAATTGTGGGCTTTCTTCGACTCGGCGCTCATACAATCTCTGTCAACGGGGAATGGATCCGGGGAGCACGGTCCGGCTCCCTTAAACCGCCTATTATACTCACAAATCGTTGCCGGACTCATGCACAGGACGAAACTCTTGAGTACAATGCAACCTTCAGACCCACAACCCCTATTTAACAGGACGACCTGATGATTCTGCTGCAGACCAACCACGGTGATATCAAACTGGAACTGGACTACGAAAAAGCCCCGGAAACCGCAAAGAACTTTGAGCAGTATGTTCGCGACGGCTTTTACGACGGTCTGATCTTTCACCGTGTCATCAGCAACTTCATGGTTCAGGGTGGCGGCTTTGAGCCGGGCATGACCCCACGCAAAACCCGCGACCCCATCCAGAACGAAGCCGACAACGGCCTGAGCAACATGGTCGGCACCATTGCCATGGCCCGCACCATGGACCCGCACTCCGCTACGGCCCAGTTCTTCATCAACGTGGAGAACAACGGATTCCTCGACCACACCGCCAAGAATGCCGAGGGATGGGGCTACTGTGTGTTCGGCAAAGTGGTTGACGGCATGGAGACCGTAAACAACATCCGCGCCGTTCGCACCACCATGCGTGCCGGCCACCAGGACGTGCCATTTGAGGACGTCATTATTGAAAAGGCCGAGGTTCTGGAGGACGCGTGACCACGCTGTTTATCTCGGATCTGCACCTTGAGGAGTCGCGCCCGGATATTACGGACGCGTTCCTGACGTTCCTGCGAGAGAAGGCAGCAGGGGTTGAGCAGCTCTACATTCTGGGCGATTTTTTTGAGGCCTGGATTGGTGACGACGAGCGCACACCGCTTCAGGAGCAGGTTGCTGGCGCCCTGAAGCACCTCAGCGACAGCGGCACCCATATCTTCCTGATGCATGGCAACCGGGACTTCCTGATCGGAGAAGAATTCTGCCACCGGTCCGGCGCCACCCTGCTGGACGACCCGACGGTGATCGATCTGTATGGAACGCCTACTCTGCTGCTGCACGGCGACAGCCTGTGCACTGCCGATGTGGAATACCAGAAATTCCGCGCCAACATGCGCAACCCGCAGATGCAGAAGATGATGCTGGCCCGCCCCCTGGAAGACCGCCAGCAAATGGCAAAGCAATTACGGGCGCTGTCGATGGCCAAGAACCAGGGCAAGGCGGAAGACATCATGGATGTGACGCCAGAGGAAGTAGTCAAGGAGCTCGAAGCCCACGGCGTTCAGCTGATGATTCATGGCCACACCCATCGTCCGGCCGTGCACCACCTCGAAGCCAATAACAAACCAGCGCGCCGGATTGTGCTCGGTGACTGGCACAGCCACCTTTGGTGGCTGGAAGTACAGCCCGGCAAGGAAGCTGAGTTGAAAAAGCAGCCCCTGCAGCCTTGATGCCGCAGGGGTCGCCCCTTCCTCAGGCCTTACCCGTCGGTGGGCTCCCGATAGGTTTCCAGACGGCGCAGCCAACCCGGCAACCAGCGTTCCCGCTCTATGGCCTGCTCTGCCAGCTCGGCGCGCCGGGTAAGCACCCGGCCCGCGGCTTCCCGAAAGCGATCCAGCGGGCGAAGCCCCGGGCTCTTATCCATAGCCTGCAAGACCTGCAACAACCCCCAACCTTCGCCCTCATAGCGCTCCGTTTCTGAAAGCCCTTCGCCCTTGAAGTTGACGTAGTCCATCAACGCGTAGACACCACCGGGCGTTTGCCCAAGCTGCCACAAGCGTTCCCGAATAACCGGCCGCTGCGCTTCGGGCGCGGCATTAACCACCGTTTCCAGGGAGCGGGCGGCGCGTTCCTGGATAAAGCGCACCTGATAACCGCGGGTTTCATACAGGAGTGCCCGCAGCGCCTTTACCTCATCGGTCGCACTCGAACTACTGAGAAAACCGGCACGGTCTGGCCAGGGCGCGCCTTGGGTGCGGGCGTCTTCCAGCCAGCCGGGAAGCTGCACACCGCGATCAACCATAAAGTCCAGAAGCGCCGGGAAACTCTCGGTAAAACGTCCGCTTTCGCCCTCCGGATACCAGATAAAGTGGCCAATCCCCAACGAAGGAAACGCTTCGCCCTCATTCCAGTGCACCAGGCATTCATGCCGCCCGGCACATTCGTTTCGGAAAATTCGTTCTCCAACCCAGGCCAGCTCTTCGGCCGTCAACGTCATGGCCTGTGCCTGCTCCAGCACCTGGCCCGACACTCGCAGCAACCGCCCATCGGCTGAGTCGGTCAAGAGATACAGGGCGCCGTCGGGCCCTTGCCGCACATCGCGGATACGCTCACCAAGCTCAGAAAACAGGCGCTCGCTTTCCACAACCCGGCCCTCGCTGAGAACAACCCGATGCACACTCTTATTGGCCAGGGCGCCGACAAACAGGTTGCCTCGCCAATGGGGGAACTGATGGCCGTCATACAATGTCAGGCCCGATGGTGCGATGGACGGCGTCCATGACCACAGGGGTTGCTCGGTACCCTCGTATCGTTTGAATGGCGTTACCATGGCACCGGTATAGTCACGGCCATCGGTGGCCAACGGCCAGCCGTAATTGCGCCCGGCCCGGATCAGGTTGATCTCGTCACCGCCACGGGGGCCGTGTTCGTGAGCGATGACCCGGTCATTACCGGCATCGTAGACCAGCCCCTGAACATTTCGATGCCCCAGGCTGAAGATCTCCGGCAGAGCGCCGTCCACCTGTACGAACGGATTATCCGCCGGAATGGAACCGTCCGGATTCAGTCGCACGATGGTGCCCAGATGGCTGGACAGTTTCTGTGCTTCCTCCCGAAAATCGAAGCCATCCCCCAGGGTTACCAGCAAGGTGCCGTCGGCCAGCCAGGCCATGCGCCCACCGTAATGGGCATCACCATATTTACCCGGCCTGGCCCTGAAGATTTCCCGCACTTGCATCAGTTCGCTTCCGACAAGCTGGCCACGGGCGACGCACAGATGATTTTCCCGAACCGTGCCACAGGCATAGGCGAGGAACACACCACGACGTCGATCATCCCCCGCCCTGCCATCAAAGCCGGGCTCGAGTAGCACATCAAACAATCCGGCCTGGCCGGAGGCGAATACGTCCGGGACACCCGACACCTGCACCTGATGCCCATCCGGCGATACTTTTTTCAGTTCTCCAGCGCGCTCGGTCACCAGAAAATCACCCCCTGGCAGGAACGCCAGCGACCACGGGTGATCAAGCCCTTCAGCGACCACGTCTATCCGATAATCGGCCGCTTCCTGGGCCAATGTCGGCTCCGGAGCGCCCACGCCGGCCAATACCAAGAAAGGTGCTATCAGACCATGACGGGCCACGGTCATGGTCATCTTGCCCGTCAGTTGCGCAAACACCCATCCCGCTACCGCTGCGGTCCCCAGCATCGCCAACAGCCCGGGCAGGGTTCGGGTTGCTGCGATCAGTGTCGGCATGGGCGCCAACACATCAACCAGGGCCAGCGTTGCCCACAACGCAAGAGCTCCACCAAGGGCATACCAGAAATCCCGGTAGGGCCAGCCCAACAACCGGAGCAATCCCGCAGTTACCAGGAAGCCCGGAACCAATGCAGCGGCCAGCAGCACCCCATAGACAGGCGCGAACCCAACCAGGTCCTGCCCCATGACAACGAGGCGATCCACCAGGCTGAACGAGGCCCCAAGGGCCGACAACGCCGACAGGTTGAACTGAGTCTGCACCAGACTGCCGAGAAACGCGCCGCACACCACCGCGATGGCTCCCGCAATTACGATTTGGACACTTTTTTTCATTCCCCTGCGCTTCCCGTAATGATGATTTTCTGACAAAGGCTCTGATAACGAAGGAATTTTCAGAAACTTCCCGGCCATCTGATCCGTTACCTTAGCAAGCTCCAGCGGTTGAAGCACAAGCCTCTTGCCTCATACTGTTCATATAACGCAACTGACACGAGTGAACCCTATGACAGGGAACCGGGCTTCTCTTGCAGCCTGTTTCATACGCACCTTCTTCCTTGCCTGGATCTGGCTGGCAGTGATTCGCGGCCTGCTGATCATTCAAAGCGGGGTACTCCCGAGCCTGCCCGGTACCCTGGGCGGCGACGTTGCCGGGGCTTTTTTGCTGGCAGTATTCCTGCATCTATCGGTTGGCGTTGTCCGCGCCCTGTTGATCACCGCCCTGGGCGTCGCACTCTATGTGGCCGGCATGCACCTGACAGCCCATGGCACGCTTTTCCAACTGGCCTTCGCCGGCAAGGGTATGGACAGTACGTTCATTACCGGCAGCCTGCTCAACATCTATCTGATAACCCTCCCGGGCTACCTCGTGCTGGCCTGGCTGTTGCACTGGCTGCATCGAAAATGGGTGCCCACTTCAGAGCGTGCGCCAGTCCTGCTTATCAGTTCCGCCGTTCTGGTCACCGGCCTCTACACTCTGTCGTTTCCGAGCCTGACGACACCCGCCAATAATGTGGTGGCCAGCACTGTCGCCCAGGTTCCAGGTACGTTGCTCAATCCGGTTGGCACTGCTATCGGTGACGAAACCACTGAACTCAGTGAGCAACTGGACAGACGAACAAACTTTTTCCACCAACAAACCAGCAACTTTCAGAATCCCGAGCCACCCAATGTTCTGTTGATCATGATCGAGGGGCTGTCCGGAGGCTACCTGCCGAAAATCAGCCAATATCACAACCTTCAGCCCATCGTCTCTCTCGACACTCTGGAGGCGACGTTCGACGCCTTCGGTTTCCGGGTCTACAACAACGTGCTGAGCATGGAACGGCAGACGGATCGCGGCACCTTTGCCCTGGTGTGTGGGCGCTACCCCGACTTGCGCCGGCCATCGGAGAAGATGTTGGCCGTCGCGGAAGACAAAGCCAATCCCGACTGCCTTCCGGGGAAGCTGAAAGATCAGGGCTACACCACCGCTTACTGGCAAGCTGCGCCAATCGAATACATGAAAAAAGATCAGTTCATGCCCCGGGCGGGCTATGAGAACGTCACCGGCGCAGAGGCATTTGGTCACGCGCAGGAACAGGATGGCTGGGGACCGCCAGACCCGACGTTCTTCCCGGACATTGCTGAACGCCTGAGTGAACTGGATAGCCAACGCGGCCCCTGGTTTGTCACAACCCTGAATGTCGGCACCCACCATCCGTTCAACATCGGACCAGAAGCCGAACAGGAACTGGAAGCCGAGCAGGCCAACCAATCTCCTTCTGAAGAAACAACGGGGCTCCCTGCCACCCAGATGGCTCGCAAAAAGGCCATGGTGGTCATGGCCAACTCCCTAGAACGCTTTCTGACACAGCTTGAGCAGGAAGGACTGCTGGACAACACTCTGGTGATTGTCACATCCGATGAATCCGGCGGCTTTGTTCGCGACGACCATGAGACCTTGCCGCTGAACAGCAACCTCGGCGTGCTGGCCATACGCTCGCCGGGCCGGCCAGACCTCAGTGAATTCGCACCGGAAAACCGGATTGTTGCCCAGTTCGACATCCCGATGACCATTCTGGATGCTACGGGCAACGGCCACCTGGCCGGGGACATGCTTGGCCGAAGCCTGCTGTCTGAGCCGACGGAGCCTGCTCGCGACCTGATGCTGGCCGACACCTACACCGGCATGAAGTACTTTCTCCGGGAATCCGGCACCCTACTCGCCTGTACCGAATTGACTACCCGCTGCAGCAACTGGGCGTTCGATCCAGACAGACTGTTCGGAAGCCTGCAACAAACCGAAGACGAACCCTTCCTGTCCTTCGATGAGCGCCTGGCACTGCTGGAGAAAGCCACACTGCTGACCCAGGAAGGCGAATAACGTGCTACCCCTGCTAAGACAAGGCTTGGCCCTGTTCCGCCACCATCATCGGTCATTGCTTGCGCTCTACCTGACCTTCACCGGTTTATCCATCGCGGTATTTACACCGCTGATTACTGCCGCGGTGTCTCTGCTCAGGCCACTCACCGGTGACGCGGCCATCACAACCGGTGGCCTGCTGGACTTTCTGGCATCGCCGGGCGGCGTGCTCTGGCTGCTGGTAACCCTGTTACTTGCAGCGGTACTGATCGTCCTCCAACTGGCCGGGGTTACTTTGATCGCCGCCCAGACTGGCAATCACACCTCGAGGGCAGCCATCCGTGCCTTGGTGGGGATTGGTCGGCGCTTGCCGCAACTGGCTCTACTGGCCATCATTCAAACCCTGGCGCATTTGTTGATTGCCTTGCCATTTCTGGCGGCCATGGGCTTCGCCGCACATCTGTTGCTCAACAACTTCGACCCTTACCTGCTAAACCTTGAGCGCCCACCGATTCTCTGGTGGTTCCTTGGCTTCTGTCTGGTCATGCTGGGTGCCATTGTGGTGGCCAACGGCACCCTGTTTCTCCGCTGGATTCTTTCCATCCCGGCCCTGATGCTGGACCAACAAACACCGATGGCGGCCCTTCAACAGAGTGCCCGCGACACCCGCGGCGCTCATCGCGAAACGGTCGGTCTCCTGTCGCTTGGTATTGTCGCGGTGCTGGCCATGCCGGCCGTGGTAACGCTGGTGTTTGATTTGCTGGCGGCCAGTGTGTTCAGGGTTGTGCCAGCGAAAGCCAGTATCCTCTTGCCCGTGGTTATCCTGTTGGTGGGGAGCTACCTTCTCGTCAGTCTTGCCCTTACCTTCCTGGCCAGCTCGGCACTGGGCACCCTCATCGTCGCCCGCTACAAAGCAATACCCGGGCGCAAGCTGCAATGGCAGCAGCCGTCTCCGGACCGACAGGATGCAAAAACCGGGCGCCGGCTTTGGCTGCTCGAGGTCGTGATCATCGCGCTGGTACTGACCCAAAGCGTTCAAGTGGTCAACTCGCTGAACCAGCAAGACAAAGCGACCATAACGGCCCACCGTGGCAGCGCCTTCAAAGCTCCGGAAAATACTCTCAGCGCCATACACCAAGCTGTAGAGGACGGTGCCGACTACGTTGAAATTGATGTCCAACTGACCGCAGACGGCGTACCAGTGCTCTGGCACGACCAGGATATGGCGAGGATATTCGGAAAGCCGGAACGGATTGGCGATGTCCGGTATGACGACATCCATCATCTGGATGCCGGCTCATGGTTTGGTGATCACTTTGCCCATGAGCGTATCGCAACGCTGGAGCAAGCGGTCAAGGCCACCCGTGGCCAGGCCCGACTGTTTGTTGACCTGAAACCGAACCGCAACGAGCGGGCACTGGTAACCGCCGTTGTCCAGACCCTGCAAGAAAATAATGCCGTGGAAGGCACTATCATTGCAGCAGCTGACTGGCCCAGCCTGGAACTGGCAAAGCAAATGGAACCGGGCCTGAAAACCGCGTTGCTGGCACAGTTCGTGGTAGGCCCCTTGTGGCAGGATCGTTACGACATTCTGGCGCTGCGCCTGAACCGGGCCACCCCGGCAGCGGTCGCCAGGGCGCACAAGGCGGGCAATGAGCTGCATGTGTGGACTGTCAATCAACCGTCCGACATGGCGCGCTTTCTGGATATGGGCGTCGATAACATCATTACCGACCGCCCGGATGTGCTGGCTGAGCTGATGGCAGAGCGCGCGGCGCTCAGCGATGGTGAGCGCCTGGCAATGCAGATCCGCAACTGGCTGAGGTAGACCGCAGCAGGCCCAAAGGCGGTTTACTGCTCCACAAACGCCCGTTCAATAACGTAGTGGCCCATGTCGCCGCCGCGAGCCTCACGGAAGCCCATGTTATTGAGAATGCTGCAGGTGTCCTTGAGCATGCTCGGGCTGCCGCAAATCATAAAGCGATCCTGCTCCACATCAAAATCGGGCAAACCGAGATCACGGGTGATCTTGCCAGTCTCCATGGCATCGGTCAGGCGACCCTGGTTGCGGAAGGGCTCACGGGTGACCGTCGGGTAGTACAGCAATTTGCCGTGCACCATCTCACCGAAAAACTCGTTTTCCGGCAGGTCCTGGATATCCTGCTGGTAAGCCAGCTCAGACACATACCGTACCCCGTGGGTCAGGATGACCTTGTCGTAGGCTTCATACACCTCAGGGTCTTTGATAATACTCATGAACGGCGCAAGCCCGGTGCCGGTGCTGATCAGCCAGAGGTTGCGTCCCGGCAACAGGTTATCCAGCACCAGGGTGCCGGTGGGCTTACGACTGACCAGAATTTCATCCCCCACCTGAATCTTCTGCAGTCGTGACGTCAGTGGGCCGTCCGGAACCTTGATCGAGAAAAACTCAAGCTCTTCCTCATAGTTGGCGCTGGCGATACTGTAGGCCCGCATAAGCGGCTTGCCGTCTGTTTCCAGACCAATCATGACAAAGTGCCCGTTCTTGAAACGGAACCCCGGGTCCCGGCTGGTCTTGAAACTGAACAGAGTATCGTTCCAGTGGTGAACGCTGGTGACCGTTTCTTTCATCAGATTACTCATGGCAGCCTCGTTGTTGCGACTTCATACAGGTTATATGGGAATTCAATGGGTAAAGTTTAACCCGACAGGTTAAATCGACAAAACAGGCAATACTCATATATGTGTTCGATTTTATAGATATACATCGATAACAAACTGACCGGGGTCATGGTCTTCAGGTTACTCCTGAACTAGCCTGAAAGAAATTGGTCCCAGAACAAACAACCACCAGGGAGAACACCATGCTCGATCACCTGATTCTGACCGTGGACTACACCAAGGAATGGGAACAGGCTATGGAACAGCTGCCAGCTTTGCTCAAACTCCTGGGCACCCGGAAGATTACGCTCACCTATGTCCTGCAGACCCATAAACGACTGCATCCGGACGACACCGAAGGCTCGGCTACAGAACGGTTACGGAGGATCGGGGAACACCTCAAGAACAGCCTGGGCATAGAAACCGCCACCCACGTTTCCAAGGGTTTTGTTGCCCAGGAAGTCCAGGCTCTGGCCAAGAAACTCAACGCCGACGGCGTCGTAGCGTGCAACCGCAGCCATCGGGCAGCCAAGGAACTGTTCTTCGGAAACACCGCCCTGAACCTCGCCCGAATGACCAAAGTTCCGCTCTTGATCATTCCGGTCCAGGACGAGCCACCGGCGGCCGAAGAGGAGATTTTGCTGGCCACCGATGGATCAAAGGCGTCATTCAATGCCCAGGCAGTCTTTGAAAAGCTCATGGCCAACCAGCGCACCGGGCGCGTGGTATGGGCACATTCCGAGGAGCCGGAACAATCTGATGAAGCCACGGAACAGAGGATCAATGAACTGGCAGAGCGTCACCCAAACGTACACCGGAATATCCTGACCGGCCGGCCGGTGGACCAGATCCTGAAAACCATCAATGACACCCGCCCCCTGTTGACCATTATGGGGAAACGGGGCTCAACACCCATTCAGGAGATCATGATCGGCAGTACCACGGAACATGTGGCGGCCGGCAGCCCCTACCCGGTACTGATGATCCCCTGAACCGGCCATCACGGTTGTGTTGGCGGCAGTGACCGGCTAACGTATCGATCAGACAGGACATTTTCTTTCATCTATCCGACCTGGTCGATTATGAAGTACAGCTTCCGCCAACTCGAGGTCTTCCTCGCCGCCGCCCATTTCCAGAACATCACCCGGGCGGCGGAATCCCTTGCCATGTCGCAATCCGCGGCCAGCAGTGCCCTCAAGGAGCTGGAATCCCAGTTCGATATCCAGCTGTTTGACCGGGTGGGCAAACGGCTGCAACTGAACGAGCTGGGCCGACTGTATCGGCCGAAAGCCGAAGCCCTGCTGGCTCAGGCGAGGGAGCTGGAACAGGCCTTCAGCAAACACTCCGAGGTCGGCGCTCTGAAAGTGGGTGCCACACTCACTATCGGCAATTACCTGGCGGTAGGCGTGATGGCCGAGTACATGAGCTCGCCAAACCACCCGAAAGTCTCTCTGGAAGTTGCCAACACCAGCACCATTGCAAGACGGGTTCGAGACTTTGAACTCGATATCGGTTTGATCGAGGGCGAACTGCAGGCGTCGGAGCTGGAAGTGATTCCCTGGCGAGAAGACCGGCTGGTGGCCTTCTGCTCCCCTGACCACCCGCTGGCCGGCAAGGGCGAACTGACCGACGACGATCTGCGCGCCGCCACCTGGATTCTCCGGGAACAGGGCTCCGGCACCCGCCAGAGCTTCGAACGGGGCATGCACGGGCTACTGCCAGACCTGAACGTGCTACTGGAACTGGAACACACCGAGGCCATCAAGCGGGCAGTAGAAGCCAACCTGGGCATCGGCTGCCTGTCAGAGGTGGTCCTGGCCGACGCCTTCAAACGCGGCAGCCTGGTGCCCCTGGCCATCCCTCACCGCCAGTTCGACCGGCACTTCTACTTCATCCTGCACAAGCAGAAATACCGAAGTGCGGGGATTGCCCGGTGGATGACGCTGTGTGAGGAGCTTTAGAGATTTCTTTCTCTTTTGTCCGTGAGCGTCTGTGAATGTCCGTGGCGAAGAGTCAGTAAGCGAGAGGCCCACTGTGAAACCGGAATTCCGTATCCGGCTCTTCAATCAGCTTCTGCTCGATGGCCATAAACTCCGCCACCCGATCTTGCACCGGGCCACCGTTGGCCCGCTGCGCCAGTACCAGATAATCCTGGTAATGCCGCGCTTCAGATTTCAGCAAACTGTTGTAGAACTCCGCCAGCTTGTCATCAAGGTGCGGCGCCAGGGCGGCAAAGCGTTCACAGGATCTCGCCTCGATGATGGCGCCTACAATCAACACATCCACCAAGCGGCCAGGGTCATCCTTGCGAACGGCTTCACGCAGGCCTGCAGCGTAACGGGCCGGCGAAAGATGTGAATAAATCACCCCCCGCTTCTTCATGATCGCCAGCACCTGCTCAAAATGCCGCAACTCCTCCCGGGCCAGGCGGGACATCTTGTTGAGCAGATCGGTGTTGTCCACATAGCGGTACATCAGGCTCAGCGCGGTGGAGGCCGCTTTCTTCTCGCAGTGGGCGTGGTCAATCAGCATCACATCCTGATTGGCCAGCGCATTCTCAATCCACTGTACCGGCGTGCGGCAGGGCAAAAATTCGTGTATCTCTTTCAGGGCGTCATTCATGGCTTCAGCAGCAGTCTGATTCATCAAGCACGGCAGTATAGCGCAGCTAGCAGATCTCTCCGACCTCTGTCCAACTTAACTTTATAAGGGGTTTCCTATAGAATGCAGCGCCAGATCAAGGAGTCTCTGAATAAATCCTGAAACCCCATCGGTGATTTGAGGCGTTATTCAGAGGCTCCTGCGGCCTTTTCGCCAAAAAACCTCCCGCCAGGCAAGCTTGCCTCCGGCGCGGGACATTCCAACTGATGAGGGTCCATATCGTGTTAGAAGCCTACCGTGAACACGTTGCCGAACGTGAAGCCCTGGGTATCCCACCCAAGCCCCTGAACCCCGAGCAGACTGCTGGTCTGATCGAGCTGCTGAAAAACCCGCCGGCCGGCGAAGAAGCCACCCTGGTTGACCTGTTGGAAAACCGCGTACCACCGGGCGTGGACGAAGCAGCTTACGTTAAAGCTGCGTTCCTGACCGCGATTGTTAAGGGTGAAGCAACGTCTCCTCTGATCGACAAAAAGAAAGCTGTGCAGCTGCTGGGCATGATGCAGGGCGGCTACAACATCGCGACTCTGGTTGACCTTCTGGACGACAGCGAACTGGCCGAGCTGGCCGGTGAAGAACTCAAGCACACCCTGCTGATGTTCGACGCCTTCAACGACGTTAAAGAAAAGATGGACGCTGGCAACGCCGTTGCCAAGTCTGTGGTTGAGTCCTGGGCCAACGCCGAGTGGTTCACCAAGAAGAACAAGGTTCCCGAAAGCACCAAGATGGTGGTGTTCAAGGTGACTGGCGAAACCAACACCGACGACCTGTCTCCGGCTCCGGATGCCTGGTCCCGTCCGGACATCCCGCTGCATGCCCGCGCCGCTTACAAGATGGAGCGCGACGGCCTGAAGCCCGAAGAGCCCGGCGTAACCGGCCCGATGAGCCAGATCGACGAAATCAAATCCCGCGGCCTGCCGGTTGCTTTCGTCGGTGACGTAGTCGGTACCGGCTCTTCCCGTAAGTCTGCCACCAACTCCGTACTGTGGTTCTTCGGCGAAGACATCCCGGGCGTGCCGAACAAGCGTGCCGGCGGTGTGTGTATCGGTAACAAGGTTGCCCCGATCTTCTTCAACACCATGGAAGACGCTGGCGCCCTGGTATTCGAAGCACCGGTCGACAACATGAACATGGGCGATGTGATTGAAATCCGCCCGTACGAAGGCAAGATCCTGAACGAAGCCGGTGAAACCATCTCCGAGTTCAAGTTCAAGTCTGACGTGATCCTGGACGAAGTTCAGGCTGGCGGCCGTATCCCGCTGATCATCGGCCGTGGCCTGACCGCCAAGGCCCGTACCGCACTGGGCATGGGCGCAACTGATCTGTTCCGTCTGCCAAAAGATCCGGAAGCCGGCACCAAGGGCTTCACCCTGGGCCAGAAGATGGTCGGCAAGGCCTGCGGTCTGGATGAAGGCCAGGGCGTGCGCCCGGGCACCTACTGTGAGCCGCACATGACCACCGTAGGCTCCCAGGACACCACCGGCCCGATGACCCGTGACGAGCTGAAAGACCTGGCATGTCTGGGCTTCCAGGCTGACCTGGTGATGCAGTCGTTCTGTCACACCGCCGCTTATCCGAAGCCGGTAGACGTAGAAATGCAGCACACCATGCCGGACTTCATCCGCACCCGTGGCGGTGTATCCCTGCGTCCGGGCGACGGTATCATCCACTCCTGGCTGAACCGCATGCTGCTGCCCGACACCGTAGGTACTGGCGGTGACTCCCACACCCGTTTCCCGATGGGCATCTCCTTCCCGGCCGGCTCTGGCCTGGTTGCGTTTGCTGCTGCCACCGGCGTTATGCCGCTGGATATGCCGGAATCGGTTCTGGTTCGCTTCAAAGGCGAAATGCAGCCGGGCATCACCCTGCGTGACCTGGTACACGCCATTCCGCTATACGGCATCAAGCAAGGCATGCTGACTGTTGAGAAGAAGGGCAAGATCAACGAATTCTCCGGTCGTATCCTGGAAATCGAAGGCCTGGAGCACCTGACCGTTGAGCAGGCGTTCGAACTGTCTGACGCTTCCGCTGAGCGCTCTGCAGCCGGTTGTACCATCAACCTGTCTGAAGAGTCTGTTGCCGAGTACCTGCGCTCCAACATCACCATGCTGCGCTGGATGATTGCCGAAGGTTACGGCGATCCGCGCACCCTGGAGCGTCGTGCCCAGCAGATGGAAGAATGGCTAGCTGATCCGAAGCTGATGCGTGCTGATAAAGACGCAGAGTACGCTCACGTGGTTGAGATCGATCTGGCCGACATCAAAGAGCCGATCGTTTGCTGCCCGAACGATCCGGACGATGCCAAGTTCCTGTCCGAAGTGGCTGGCGACAAGGTAGACGAAGTGTTCATCGGCTCCTGCATGACCAACATCGGTCACTTCCGTGCCGCCGGCAAACTGCTTGAGCAGCACAAAGGCCCCTTGAGCACCCGTCTGTGGATGTCTCCGCCCACCAAGATGGACCAGGCCCAGTTGATGGAGGAAGGCTACTTCAACACTTACGGCACTGCCGGTGTTCGCACCGAAATGCCGGGCTGCTCCCTGTGCATGGGTAACCAGGCACGTGTAGCGCCGAAGTCGACTGTTCTGTCCACCTCTACCCGTAACTTCCCGAACCGCCTGGGTGATGGTGCCAACGTGTACCTGACCTCTGCGGAACTGGCAGCTGTGGGCGCGGTACTGGGCAAACTCCCGACTCCGGCGGAGTACATGGAGTACGCCAAGGACCTGAACAGCATGTCCAAAGAGATCTACAAGTATCTCAACTTCGACCAGATGGACGAGTACACCAAGAAGGCGTCTGAGGCTTCTGTAGCCTGAGACCTTCTGAGGTAGCTTACCTCTGATCTGAAAACGCCAGCCTTCGGGCTGGCGTTTTTTTATGTCTCTAGTTTGGAATTGGCTGCCTCTGGGGTTCAGGTTTCGGAGTGAGCTGGCCCCGAGGTGGGGGAGTCTTTTCTTCCGGGAAAAACAACTCGCTTCGCTCAGACATCTTTTTCCCTGCAGAAAAGACTCCCCCACCCCGCCGCCAGCGCTGAACCATGTGCAGTTTTCAGGTACAAAAAAAGGGCTCCCCGCAGGGAGCCCTTATCAGATCACTGAATAGTATCAGTGACTGCTGTTACCGCTCGATATGCTGGTACTCTCCAGCATCGCTGGTAGCCAGGGTGACTACTACGATAGCGATGAACGCAGCGATGAAGCCTGGGATGATTTCATAGACGCCCGGGCCACCCATGAAGCTGCCGTTCCAGCCCAGAGCAATCCACGCCATTACCGTGACAGCACCCACGATCAGACCAGCAAGTGCACCGGCCCCGTTGGTACGTGACCAGGTCAGGCCGAGAATGATCAGCGGGCCGAAGGCGGCACCAAAGCCTGCCCAGGCGTTACTGACCAACGCCAGAACCTGAGAGTTGGGATCAGAAGCAATGAGCGCTGCAACCAGACCCACCGCAACAACACAGGCACGGCCGATGTTCACACACTCCTTGTCGGAAGCCTCTTTACGCAGGAACAGGCGGTAGAAATCCTCGGTCAGGGATGAGGAAGCCACCAACAGCTGACTGGAGATGGTACTCATAACCGCTGCCAGCAGAGCCGCATACAGGAAACCGGTGATCAACGGGTGGAACAGCAGGTCCGCCAGGATGATGAAAATGGTTTCCGGGTCAGCCACGTCCATACCGTTCCGGATAGCGTAAGCGCGACCGAAAACGCCCAGGGAGATAGCGCCAATCAGTGAGATGGCCATCCAGGACATGCCGATGTTACGGGCCACAGACACTTCGTGCACGGTACGGATTGCCATGAAACGCACAATGATGTGCGGCTGGCCGAAGTAACCCAGACCCCAGGCTACCGCTGAGAGCCAGCCAATCAGTGTCAATCCTTCGGTCCACGATAGCAACGTCGGATCAACGCTGTTCAGGGTTTGAGACGCCTGAGCGAAACCGCCGCCGCCTTCACCGAACAATACCACTGCAGGCATCAACACCAGAGCCAGCATCATGATGCAGCCCTGTACAAAGTCGGTCATGCTCACCGCGAGGAAACCACCAACCACGGTGTACGCCAGAACGACACCGAGGGTGATCACGATACCTACGCCATAGTCGCTCAAACCGCCGAAGTTGAAGATGCCGGAAAAAGCACTTTCAAACAGCTTGCCGCCTGCAACCAGACCAGATGCCGTGTAGACCGCAAAGAATACAACGATAACAATCGCCGATACCGTGCGTAGCGGCAGCGCCTTGGTCGGAAAACGGTTGGCCAGGAAGGCCGGAATAGTCAGGGCGTTACCGTAGTGAACGGTTTGTTCACGCAACCTGGGTGCAACAATCACCCAGTTGATAAACGCACCCACAAACAGGCCGATACCGATCCAGGCGTCCGCCAGGCCGGTAACAAACAACGCCCCGGGCAAGCCCAGAAGCAGCCAGCCACTCATGTCGGAAGCACCGGCCGACAAAGCCGCTACTTTTGGGCTGAGCCCACGTCCACCCAACATATAATCTTCAGCTGTCGCCGAGGCTTTCCGCATGGCGTAAACGCCAATGCCGATCATAATCGCAAAATACGCAAATAGACTGATCCAAACGCCAATAGCCATAAGGCTCCTCCGGTTTATTGAGTCGGACTGAGTCCGCTCTTAAGGCACAGGTACCACATCACTGTTGGTTGACTGGCCGTTGTTCTTGTTTACCCAAAATCCATCCGAATTGGAGCGAGGCAAGCCCCCGCACAGCCACTCCTTCACTATAGTTATTATTCACACCTTTACGACCAGGATTGCCGAGCAAAAAGTGCGATTCTACAGATGCATTAAGTTAGTATTACTACGGACCTACGGCTTACAAAATCCTACGATTCTTTTGCATAATCCTACGGGACTACCGAATTTACCGCCCAGTTCAGGCAACACTTTCATTAATCTGCAATCTGGAGGGTGTTGTGCCCTTGTATTTGCGCAACGCATTGGTCAAGGCACTCTGGGAGGAGAACCCGGTTCGGTAGCTTATTTCCGACACCGAGAGAGACGATGATGCGAGCAGGTGAGCGGCCTGCTCAAGGCGGGTCTGCAGCAGAAACTGATGAGGGGTTATGCCCGCCACCTCCCGAAAAACCTCATGGAATCGACTGACACTGAGGCACGCCTCACTGGCCATTTCCTCGACAGTAATTTTTCGATGCAGGTTGGCCAGGATATAACGTCGGATCACCTCTGGGCTGATGCTTGCCCGGCTGGAAGACTGGACCTGACGGTCCACAATGCGGTCCGCCATGCAGTAAAGAATACTCGAAGCCAGATGCTGCTGCAGGGTGAGGTTGTCTGGCGCGCGGTCAAATTCACCGGCGGTAAACTGGACCAGCCCCTGTAACCGGCTGTCCATCTGCAGGGTGCGCGGCTTCTCGAAAAACCGCATCATCCGTTCGTAATCAGCATGGGCAGGGGTATTGATCGCGGGGGTCAGTGGGTCAAGATTGATCACCAGAACGTGGTTCTGGTCGTCGCCACAGTAGTCGTGACTTGCCTCAGTGGGTACAACACAGGCCTTCCAGGTATCCAGGTGAGCCCCGGTGCCACTGACGCTCAACTCAGCCTCTCCCCTCACCCCGATCACAATCTGGTGGTGTTCGTGCCGATGCTGGTGAGCGGCGATGGGAAGCTTGAGAAGTTTCGCGTTGAGCATTAATGCTGCCGGCCGTTAACTGAGAATGTACATCAATTAAAGCAGAACATTACAAAAAGTGCACGAAATCGACGCAACTATGGCCGTACTCCGGTTAATCAGGCGGATTCCGCCATTTTAACCAGGGCAGCCAACAACGCCGACACACTGGCCGATACCTGCTCCAGCGGCAATGCTGCATTGACCACATGGTAGTTGCCAGGCATCGCCGTAGCCCGCGCCAGGTAGGTATCGCGAATGCGCTGGAAAAAGGCCAGGGTTTCCTGTTCAAATCGGTCGAGCTCTCCCCGCTTTTTCGCCCGGGCCATACCGGTTTCCACGGGCGCATCCAGCAGGATGACGTGGTCTGGCCGTACCTCACCCTGAACCAGGGTTTCCAGCAACGCGATACGCTCGGCGGGCACACCCCGGCCGCCGCCCTGATAGGCAAAGGTGGCATCGGTGAAGCGGTCGCACAGTACCCACTGCCCCTTGTCGAGGGCCGGAAGAATCCGGTTATGCAGGTGCTGGGCCCTCGCTGCGAACATCAACAGCAATTCTGTGGTTTCATGAACCGGCTCCTCCCGGGGCGACAACAACAACTCCCGGATGTTTTCCGCCATAGGCGTGCCACCGGGCTCTCGGGTAACGATAAAATCGATGCCAAGGTCCTTGAGGGAGTTCGCAGCGTTTTCCAGCTGTGTGGATTTGCCAACGCCCTCGGTGCCTTCGAAGGTAATAAAACGGCCTCTGTTGTGCATCATTCTTCCCGGCTGTTGTTCAAAGTTCCCGGTGCCGGAAACGAGCGGTAGCCCTCACGGCGATTCAACTGATACTCCCTGACCGCCTTCTGGTGCTCCGCCAGGGTTCGGGAGAACTTGTGGCTACCATCACCACGGGCAACAAAGTAGAGGGTATCGCCGTCCTCCGGATGCAAAGCGGCGTGCACAGAGTCCCGCCCGGGCAGCGCAATCGGTGTGGGCGGAAGACCGTTGATTCGGTAAGTGTTATAGGGGGTGTAGGTCTGAAGGTCGCTGCGGCGAATACGCCCCTGGTACTGGTCCCCCATGCCGTAGATAACGGTGGGATCGGTCTGCAGCCGCATTCCTTTTTGCAGTCGCCGCACAAACACGCCCGCCACTTCCCCACGCTCCCAGGGCACACCAGTTTCCCGCTCAACAATAGAAGCCATGATCAAGGCTTCATAAGGGGTATCGTAGGGCAAACCTTCGGCCCGGCTCTGCCATTCTTCCTCAAGCACGCTCACCATACGATTGTGGGCACGCTTGAGAATATCCAGGTCAGACTCACTGGAGCTGAACATGTAGGTATCCGGAAAAAACCAGCCTTCAGGATGCTGATCTTCCGCGCCAACCGCCGCCATGACCTGTTCATCAGTCCAGTCACTGGTGACCTTTTTGAGCCGCTCAGAACGCGCCAGCGCAGCACGCATGTCGCGGAACGTCCAGCCTTCGATAAACTGGACCGACCAAAGCTTTACCTTACCTTCGACCATGGCGTCTACCATGGCAACCGGTGTCATGCCGGGCAAGAATTCATAGTCACCCGCCTTGATCCTGGTCTGGTCCGGATAGAGGCGGCCATAGAGCCTGAGCCAGAGCGCATCCGACACATAGCCTTCATTCTCCAGCTGCCGTGCCACCCGGCTGAACCCTGTGCCTGCCGGCACGTTAAACAGCACCGGCTCGCCCAGTGCGACGGGTTGCTTCAGGGTTTGCAAACCCTGCCAGGCCCACAAGCCACCGCCGGCAGCAGCGAGCACGAATACAGCAACAACAACGATCAGTAACTTCTTGAACACGCGAATCAATCCAGTCTTGCCGGTGAACCAACGATTGTCGCAAGTCGCTGGTCAACAGGCAAATCGTGCCCGGCCAGATTGCGAACCGGCACCACCCCGACAACACTGTTGCTGAGCCAAAGCCCCTGACAGCTGCCACCCAACAGTGTATCGAGCGTCAGCGGCATCTCCCGGAATTCGTGGCCGGCAATTCTCAGCCGGTCAAGCACGTAACGACGCATCACACCGGCAACCGCCAGGGTTGAGGCAGGCGGTGTCAGCCATACGTCTTCAAACAGCATGAACAGATTGGTCCGGGTGCCTTCCACCACATGGCCATCACGATTGCTCATCAGCACTTCAAAGACATCCCCTTGAAGCTCCCTGGCCGCCATCACCTGCTCAAGTCGGTTCAACGACTTGATCCCGGCCAGAAGCGGGTTCACTGTCAGCGGAACACGGGAGAAATCGGCCACCACACCTTCCGGCCCGGGAACATTGGGGAAAGCGGAATGGGACACAATGAGAGACGGCTTCATGCGTGGCTCCGGGCGGTAGCCCCGCCCACCCGAACCACGGGTCAGGGTCAGTTTGAGCACCCAGTTCAAGGACGGATACAGGCCGGAATACCGTTCCAGAGCGCGGGTGCAGGCTGCTTCAAGTTCCGGGCGCGCCACCGGGATGGCAAGCCGGCCGGCATCCCGGACCAACCGGTCAAGATGATAACCCAACAGGCTGGCCCTACCGCCCATGATGGCAATGGTCTCGAACAGACCATCGCCATAGGCAAGGCCCCGGTCTCCCGGTGGAACACCACCGTCTTCGGCCCAATACAGATCAAACACGGTAGGGTCAGTCTTCGTAACGACTTACAATCAGCGTACCGTTGGTGCCGCCAAAACCGAACGAATTCGACAAAGCAATCCGGACGTCCGCCTCTCGGCTCTTGTGCGGCACCAAGTCCAGATCACAGCCCTCGTCTGGCTCGTCCAGATTGATGGTCGGCGGCAAAACCCCGTCGCGCACGGCCAGTATCGAGAAAATCGCTTCGACAGCGCCAGCGGCCCCCAGCAAATGGCCGGTCATGGACTTGGTGCTGCTCATAGCAAGCTTGTGTGCGTGCGCACCAAACACCGCCTTGACCGCAGCCACTTCCGCTACATCCCCGACCTGGGTGGAGGTGCCGTGGGCATTGATGTAGTCAACCTGCTCAGGTTGCAGACCCGCGTCACGGATAGCGTTGACCATGGACCGGCCGGCACCCTCGCCACTGGCGGGTGGCGCCGTGATGTGATGAGCATCATCGCTCATGCCAAAACCGATCACCTCGCCATAGATGGTGGCTCCGCGAGCCCGAGCATGCTCCAGCTCTTCCAGCACGACCACCCCGGCACCGTCACTCAATACGAAACCATCACGGCCTTTATCCCAGGGACGGCTGGCTTTTTCCGGCTCATCGTTACGGGTCGATAAAGCACGGGCCGACGAAAAGGCCGCCACGCCAGAGCGGGTTGTCGCCATTTCCGAGCCACCAGCCAGCATGACATCCGCATCGCCATAGGCGATGGTTCGGGCAGCGTAGCCAATATTATGGGTACCTGTGGTGCAGGCGGTGACAATGGCAATATTCGGCCCCTTGTACCCAAAGCGAATGGCAGCATTGCCAGAGATCATGTTGATAACCGAGGCGGGCACAAAAAACGGAGACACCTTACGGGGGCCGGATTTCTCCATCTGGATCACGTTCTTCTCGATGTACTCCAGGCCACCGATGCCGGATCCGATAGCAATACCAACCCGTTCCTTGTCGAGATCGCCAAACTGCTCCAGGCCACTGTCGTCCACCGCCTGCTGGGCAGCAATGAGTCCGTAGTGGATAAAGGCATCCAGTTTGCGCGCTTCCTTGCTGGACAGATAGGGTTCAATATCAAGATCCTTTATTGCCCCTCCAATCCGGGTGCCGTAGTCAGATGCATCAAACCGATCAATCAGCCCGATACCGCTGCGCCCTGCCCGGATGGCCGCCCATGACGACTGTACATCATTCCCCACCGGAGAAAGCATTCCCATGCCCGTGACAACAACCCGTCGTTTACTCATAACCCTGTTCACCCGATTATTCCGTGTAACATCCAAACACTGAGACTTTCGTTCCACCAATAAAAAAGCCGTCCTTCATCAACCCCAAAGGACGGCTTTAGCCTGGCTATCTGATCAGCAGAGTATCAGGTGTGCGCGACGATGTAGTCGATCGCGTCCTGAACCGTGCCCAGCTTTTCGGCCTCTTCATCAGGAATTTCAGTCTCGAATTCCTCTTCCAGGGCCATAACCAGCTCAACAGTGTCCAGTGAGTCAGCGCCAAGATCCTCTACAAAAGAAGATGTGTTCTGAACCTCGGACTCTTTCACGCCCAGCTGTTCACAAACAATCTTCTTAACGCGCTCTTCAACTGTACTCATAATGTCCTCACTTTATGTGTCAACCAAGCAACTCTATGGCTGCCAGTTTAGTTTAAACCCTACCTGCAAACAAGCAGGGATTCTGTCAAACATGTTGTGCGACAAGGGGTTGCACATCAGCCCGCAACGGGCTTAACCCATGTACATGCCGCCATTCACATGAATGGTTTCTCCGGTAACGTAAGCAGCGCCTTCCGATGCCAGGAACGCCACCACCGAGGCAACCTCCTCCGGTGACCCGAGGCGACCAGCCGGTATGATTTCCAGCATAGCCTCACGCTGCTTATCGTCCAGTTTTTTGGTCATATCCGTGTCAATAAAACCGGGTGCCACGCAATTGGCGGTAATGCCACGGTTAGACATCTCTTTCGCCAGGCTACGAGTGAAACCCTCCACTCCGGCCTTGGCTGCACAATAATTACCCTGCCCGGGGTTGCCCATACCGGCGACCACCGAACTGATGTTGATAATCCGGCCCCAACGGGCCTTGGCCATGCCGCGAAGCACCGCCTTACTGGTGCGATACACACTGGAAAGGTTGGTTTCCAGCACGGCAGCCCAGTCATCGTCTTTCAGACGCATCAGCAGGTTATCACGGGTGATACCGGCATTGTTGACCAGGATCGCAGGCGCACCGGATTGTTCAGTCAGCTGCTTCAGGCCCGCTTCAATACTTTCCGGTTCGGCCACGTTCATCACGATGCCATAACCCTGGTAGCCGGCTTCTTTCAGTCCGCTGGTGATGGCTTCTGCGCCGGCTTCGCTGGTCGCGGTACCAATGACTTCTGCACCCTGGCGGGCCAGCTCGTGGGCAATGGCTTTCCCAATACCACGGCTTGCGCCGGTAACCAGCGCAACCTTGCCTTCCAAAGACATAAACAACTCCGTTTATCAGGACTGGCCGAATGCCGCCAGGGCGCCGGCCAGAGAATCGGGATCTTCAATACCGTGCACCGGCAAACCGCGCTCAATCCGCTTAATCAACCCGGCAAGCACTTTACCAGCACCGCATTCAACCGCTACCGTCACGCCTTCATCACTGAGCGTGCGGATCGAGTCCGTCCACAACACAGGAGAGTATAGCTGCTTCAGCAGATTGCTCTTGAGCGTGTCTGCCTCTTTGACAACAGTAGCATTCACATTCTGGACCACCGGGATGACAGCATCGTTAAACCGGACATCTTCCAGTGCTTCGGCCAACTGTTCGGCAGCACCTTTCATCAGGGCACAATGGGACGGCACACTCACCGGCAGCGGCATCGCTTTACGCGCCCCGCGGCCCTTACAGGCTTCAATAGCCCGCTCAACGGCAGCGGCGGAGCCGGCAATAACCACCTGCCCCGGAGCGTTAAAGTTCACCGCAGCCACTACATCGCCGTGGGCCGCCTCTTCACAGGCCGCAACAACGTCTGCGTCCTCGAGCCCCAGAATGGCAGCCATGCGACCTTCACCGGCAGGGACAGCATCCTGCATAAGTTCGCCACGAAGCTGAACCAGTTTGACTGCTTCAATGAAGTCCAGACTTTCCGCGGCCACCAGCGCGCTGTACTCGCCCAGACTATGACCTGCGACGAAATCAGGACGTGGCCCATCCGAGACACACCACTGGCGCCACAGGGCAACACTGGCGGTTAACAGGGCCGGCTGGGTAACCATGGTCTGATTCAGCTCTTCAGCAGGACCGTGCTGGCACAGGTGCCAGAGATCGTAGCCAAGAACGTTAGACGCCTCATCGAAGGTTTCGCTAATCATTGGCCACGCCTCGGCAGCATCCTTAAGCATGCCGACCGATTGGGAGCCTTGTCCGGGGAAAATAAACGCTGATTTCATAAGCGGAATCTTATCGTCATTGATGGGTTACTGGAGATTAGCCAATAGTACAATTCAGGCCAATTATCCGCGATTAACCCTGAAAATGCGGGTCTACTTTAGTCGGGACCCGACCGGGACAGGCATCATAACATCAGATCATCGAGTCTTTCGTTGATCCTTCGTGGCACTTCGAGCTCTACTTCCCGAACGGCCTGGCGAATAGCGGCCAGCATGGCGCGCTCGTTGGCATTGCCATGACTTTTAATGACCACACCCTGGAGCCCAAGCAGGCTCGCACCGTTATGACGGGACGGGTCCATCAACTGAAGGAGGCGGCCGATAATCGGTTTTGCCAACCAGCCCACAAAGCGACCATAAAGCGAGCGGGTAAATGCCTGCTCAAGAAGCTCTATCAACAACCCGGCGACACCTTCGCCGGTTTTCAATGCAATGTTGCCGACAAAACCGTCACAGACTACTACATCGGCCACATCCCGAAACAGGTCACTGCCCTCGACATAACCAATGTAATTGATAGTGTCGCATTGGGCTAACATATGAGAGGCAAGGCGAACCTGCTCGTTGCCCTTGATCTCTTCCTCGCCAACATTAAGCAAAGCAACACGAGGCTCAGGCTGAGCACAAATGGCCGAGGCCATGAGCGACCCCATCAGCGCATACTGATACAGGTTCTCCGCCGTGGAATCGACATTCGCACCGAGATCCAGAACGTGGCAACGGCCACGGAGGGAAGGAATAAGCTTGGCAATGGCCGGCCGCTCAATACCGGGATACATGCGGATAATCGACCGGCCGAACGCCATCAGGGCGCCGGTATTGCCAGCACTGACACACCCCTGGGCCTCGCCGTCCCGGACAAGTCCGAGCGCAATGGCCATGGAGGAGTTTTTCTTGTGACGAATGGCATGGGAAGGGCGCTCGTTCATGCGCACCACGTCCGCCGCCTCAACGATGCGAATCCGTTCGTGCCCATCAATCAACAAGGCCTCGAGCTCGCTCCGGATTCCCACCAGAACAAGACTCAAGGCCTCATTTTCACGCACTGCTTCCAGCGAAGCATGAACCACCACCTCGGCGCCACGATCACCGCTCATGGCGTCGATAGCAATGGTGACCGGTTTACTCACCGCTCGTCCATGCGTCACGGGTCAGAAGGGTATCCCGACGATCTTACTCGTCGCGAGCCTCAACAACCTGCTTTCCGCGGTAAAAACCGTCCGGAGAGACGTGGTGACGACGATGAACTTCGCCGGTGGTTGCGTCTGTGGACAGAGCGGCGGCGCTCAGTGCGTCGTGCGAACGGCGCATGCCACGCTTGGAACGGGTCTTGCGATTTTGCTGTACAGCCATGGTTATGCTCCTGACCTATTTACGAAAACGTTAATGCTTTGTCGTCTTGAGACCCGCCAGCACACTGAACGGGTTGTCTTCTCTTTTCTTTACCTCTGGCTCACTGGCAGCCTTTGATGGCTCCAGTGCCTCCAGGTCTTCCTTTGCCGGGCATTCGTCCCTCTCATGAAGAGGAAAGGGTGGTAATACCAGCAATAGCTCGTCTTCCACCATGGCCCACAAGTCTGCGCTGAAGTCCTCGAACAGAAAGGGTTCCAGTGCTTTCGGCAATCGTTGGGCCTGCTCATCGTTGATGACCAACCCGAGATCAAAACGGGATTCCAGTGTCGTATGCATATCCGTCATGCAACGCTGGCACTCCAGTGTGACCGGCGCAGACAGCTCGCCCGACACAACCCTTCGGCGCTCACTATCCTGATAAAAGGACAGCTTAACATGGCATTCACTGCCATCCTGCAAGCCAGGAACTGCTTCTCGAAAACGAGCGAGACCCTTGAGTGGAACTACCCCCTCAAGTGTTCTGTTCTGCTCAGCCAACCGGATAGGGTCAACGGATTTCGGCAGTTCGGCGATCGGCGCTTTAGACATAGGCGCGCAATTTTAGGGGCGCGACCCGCCTCTGTCAAAGACTTAATCCACTTTCTGCCGGGGGTTCCGCTCCGTGTAGGGGTATTTTACGATATGGACCGGCAAACCTGACCAGATCCATCCACCCACCACCTCTACAAGGCAACCATGACCTCATCCGGCCTTTTGCTAGCGTCATCATCCCCTTACCGCAAACGCCTGCTCGAACAGCTGGGCCTGCCCTTTGAGACAGCCAGCCCAAATATCGACGAATCGCCGCTACAAGGCGAACTACCGGATGCTCTGGCGGTTCGACTGGCCACCCAGAAAGCCCAGGCGCTTGCACCGGAGCACCCCGGAAAACTCATCATCGGCTCGGACCAGGTCGCCGCCCTGCCGAACGGCACACTGTTAAGCAAACCAGGCAGCTATGAGCAGGCGTTTGAACAACTCAGCCAGAGCAGCGGGAAAAGCGTGCACTTCCTCACCGGCCTGGCGGTGCTCGACACCCGGACAGGCGCTCTCGAACACTGCTGCGAAACCTTTATTGCACATTTCCGCGACCTTACCAGGGAGGAAATCAGCAATTACCTGCGCAGAGAGCAACCCTATGACTGCGCCGGCAGCTTCAAGATGGAGGGATTGGGCATAACCCTGTTCAAGGGATTGGAAGGGCGAGATCCCAACAGCCTGATTGGATTGCCACTGATTGCCCTGAACGAGATTCTGATCCGGCTCGGTAACAACCCGCTGCTACACCCCGAACCATCATCCGGGGTGTAGCAGACGATTAACGCAATTCGAGGCGCGATTCCAACATACGGGTAGCGACACCCTCGCCGACCGAGACGCCCAACTGGTCCACAAGCTCACGGAAGGGCGAGCGACGGCGACTGTAGTCCACCAAGTTCTCCTCACCCACCAACTGACGGGCCACCCAGGAGGTACTGCCCAGCCCGTCCACCAGCCCCAGTTCAACAGCCTGCTCGCCACTCCACACCAGACCACTGAACAACCGCTCGTCGTCTGCCAGGCGATCACCCCTGCCCTCTTTTACGGCACTAATGAACTGCTGGTGAGTGTTTTCCAGCACGCTCTGCCAGAACGCAACATCCTCATCGCGCTCTGGCGAGAACGGGTCAAGGAAAGCTTTGCTCTCGCCGGCGGTATAGAGGCGGCGATCCACACCGATTTTGTCCAGCATTTCACTGAACCCGAATCCGCCGGCAATTACGCCGATCGATCCCACCAGACTGGCACGGTTGGCGTAGATTTCATCAGCCGCCGCCGCGATGTAATAGGCTCCCGAGGCTCCGATGTCCGAAATGACGGCATATACCTTTTTATCCGGATACTCTTCCCGCAGGCGCTTGATTTCATCGTAGACGTAGCCTGCCTGCACCGGGCTGCCGCCGGGACTATTGATCCTTAACACCACCGCCTTTGAGCGCTCAGCCTCAAAGGCATTGCGCAGCGATGTCACCAGGTTATCGGCGCTCGCCAGCTCATCTGCGGCGATAGTGCCCCTGACCTCCACCAACGCGGTGTGGTGACCGGCAACGGAATCAACACTGTCACCAAGAGGCGAACGTATAAAGAACAGCAGCGCGAACAGGTAACCAAAAGTCAAAATCTTGAAAAAGATCCCCCAGCGACGGCTTCGGCGCTGCTCGGCCTGCAGTGACATCACCAGCTTCTCGATCAGTCGCCAGTCGCGCCCCGATTCCGGCGGCAACGCCGGCTCTTTACTGCCAAACAAACCTCGCTTTCGCGCCGGCGCACTCTGCTCAGGCTCTGCAGGCTTGTCACCCCAGCCCGGCTCCTTATCCGATTCCCAGTCACTCATCCGCTATTCCTTAACCACAAACGATCATAGCCCCAGCGTACGCCGAAGCTCGTCAACAGAACTCACTACTGCGTGGGGATCATACTGTTCCAGCACGTCACGCTTATGCACGCCCCACTCAACCCCGATCGCCGGCATACCAATACGGCGAGCCATATCCAGGTCGTAGCGGGTGTCACCGATCATCACCGCCTGCTCCGGCCGGTAACCGTAGAAATCCAGAATTTCCTCAAGCATCAGCGGGTCAGGCTTGGATTTGGTTTCGTCAGCACACCGGGTAATGTCGAAATGGGTGCCCAGCCCGCTGGAGGTGAGTGCCACTTCCAGCCCCCGTCGGCTCTTGCCGGTGGCCACCGAACAGCTCCGGCCAGAGCCACGCAAGTCCGCCAGCATGTCCGCCATACCCTCGAATACGTTCTGGGGCGTGGTCACTTTCTGGAAAAAGTAACCTGCATAACCCTCCCGAATCCGCATCATTTCCTCGCGGCTCAACCCCGGGTAAAGACGTTCCAGAGCCTCGATCATGCCCAGCCCAATAATATCCCGATAGGCCTCGCGCTCCAGCTCCGGATACCCCAGCTCAGTCGCAGCCTGGTGCAAGCTGTCGGCGATATGGTCCACGGAATCAATGAGCGTTCCGTCCCAGTCAAAAATAACAACCTTTACATCCATCAATAACTACCCTTGCTACGCTGCTCAAGCTCTTTGAGCACCTTGGCGAATGGCTCATCATACGGCGCTTCGAGACTCATTGCCTCATCAGATCCCGGCAATGTGAACTCAAGGGCCCTGGCATGAAGCATCAGCCGCTGCCCACCGATGGCCCGAAATGCCTTGAGACTGGCGTCGTCCATATATTTGTCATCGCCGGCTATCGGGTGACCAGCCGAGGCACTGTGAACGCGAATCTGGTGCGTGCGACCGGTTACCGGCGACGCCTGCACCAGACTGTACCCCTGGTACTGCTGCAAACAGCGAAACAGCGTCAGCGATTCCTTGCCTTCGGGACTTACTTTCACCCGCCGCTCGCCATTCGGCATCTCATAGCGCAGGAGTGGCTCATCAACCCGACCAATGGCCGCTGGCCAGGTGCCCGCCACCAGGGCGTGATAATGCTTACGAATGCGCTTGTGCCGCAGTTCATCCTGAAGAAAACGCAACGCCGAGCGTTTTTTAGCCACCATCACCAAACCGGACGTATCCCGGTCCAGCCGATGCACCAACTCCAGGAACTTTGCCTGCGGCCGGGCCGACCTGAGCACTTCGATCAAACCAAAACTCAGACCACTGCCACCATGAACGGCAATACCCGAGGGCTTGTTCACCACCAGCATATCGTCATTTTCAAAGACCACGGCCGCTTCCATAACCGATTGCACCCGATCACCGGGCGTAGGCGACTCCGGCTTGCTCTTCTGGACAATCGGCGGAATGCGCACCACGTCGCCAGCCTGAAGGCGGGAATCCGGCCTTACTCGACCTTTGTTAACCCGCACCTCACCCTTGCGAACGATTCGATACACAATGCTTTTGGGCACACCCCGCAGGCGGGCGAGGAGAAAGTTGTCTACGCGCTGGCCGGCCATATCCTCGTCCACCGTCACCCACTGGACACCCGTCTGCACCTGGCCTGCCAGCAACTCTCCGCGACGCCCATCAGAGGACACCGGCCCTGCCCGGCCCGATCCCCCATGGGACGGATTGCCGCGTTTCGGCGGCTGACGACGGGCTGCTGGCTTGCGCGACATGGGATACCTTTTCCTGGGTGATAAACGCGGGATTGAACGAACACCGCTTTACTGTTATATTCCGGCGTGCTCTGCCGTTTGTCTACGGCCTGACGAACTCTGGTCAGAAGCCGGAGCGGCAGCAGTATACCGACACTGATTAAGAGATTGAACGCCGAAGCCCAATCATTACCGGGCCCGGCGTGAAACAAACTCCCGGACCACAGGGCAGACCCAGAGAGGCTGCGACCTGCTCCGGGAGAGGAAAAACCGACCGGAAAACCGTCGGGCGACATCGCGAAGAATCACTACCATGCAAACCCGGGCCGTCCAGCAAACCAATACGACGTGAGACCCAGGAGTTTGTGTGAACCTGAAAACGGATATTATGCGTCAACAGACATTCACCCTATTCGACCTCTCCCTGCTGTCAGGCAGGCGGATTGTCGGCGGTGGTCTCAGACTTACAGGATCGCAACCCATAAGGGTTTGATCCGTCTGGCCGCCGGCCGCCCTGCTGTAACGGGCCCGCGGCACGCACATCCCGCTTCGCTGATGCGAACGCTCCCGGTTTTCTGTCACTAACAAACGACAGGAACCCTTTCTTTCCATGAAAAGAATGCTGATCAATGCAACTCACCCTGAAGAGTTGCGCGTAGCTCTGGTAGACGGCCAACGGCTTTTTGACCTGGATATCGAATCCAGCACCCGTGAACAGAAAAAAGCCAACATTTACAAAGGTCGTATCACCCGCGTAGAACCCAGCCTTGAAGCGGCGTTCGTCGACTTTGGCGCAGAGCGCCACGGCTTCCTCCCGCTGAAAGAAATCTCCAAAGAGTACTTCAAGAAGTCTCCCGGCCAGATCGAAGGCAAAATCAACATCAAGGATGTTCTGTCTGAAGGACAGGAAGTCATCGTGCAGGTTGATAAAGAAGAGCGTGGCAACAAGGGCGCAGCCCTGACCACCTTTATCTCTCTGGCCGGTCGCTACCTGGTGCTGATGCCCAACAACCCCCGCGCCGGTGGCATTTCCCGTCGCATTGAAGGCGATGACCGGGCGCAGCTGAAAGACGCCATGAACGGCGTACAGGTTCCCAAGTCCATGGGAATCATCGTGCGTACTGCCGGTATTGGCCGCACCACCGAAGAGCTCCAGTGGGATCTTGATTACCTGGTGCAGTTCTGGGAAGCCATCACCCAGGCCGCCGGGGAGCGCAAGGCGCCCTTCCTGATTCACCAGGAAAGCAACGTTATCATCCGGGCGGTTCGTGACTACCTCCGCCAGGACATCGGCGAAGTCCTGATCGACGCTGACGGCGTTTACGAAGACGTACTCAGTTTTGTACGCGCCGTAATGCCCACCTTCGAGAACAAGATCAAGCTTTACAAGGATGAGATTCCCCTGTTCAGCCGGTATCAGATCGAAGGCCAGATCGAAACCGCGTTCCAGCGGGAAGTGAAGTTGCCCTCTGGCGGCTCCATTGTGATCGACCCCACCGAAGCACTGGTCTCCATTGATATCAACTCCTCCCGCGCCACCAAAGGCCACGACATTGAGGAGACTGCCCTGCAGACCAACCTGGAAGCGGCAGAAGAAATCGCCCGCCAGCTGCGCCTGCGAGACATGGGCGGGTTGATCGTTATCGATTTCATCGACATGACCCCGGCCAAGCACCAGCGCGAAGTCGAGCAGAAAATGCGTGAAGCCCTGGAAATCGACCGGGCCCGCGTTCAGGTCGGCAAGATTTCCCGTTTCGGCCTGCTGGAAATGTCCCGTCAACGCCTGCGCCCATCTTTGGGTGAAACACGCAGCGAAGTGTGCCCTCGCTGTGAAGGCCAGGGCACCATCCGGGGTATTGAATCCCTGGCCCTGAGCATCATGCGACTGATCTACGAAGAATCGTCCAAGGAAAAGACCGCCGAAGTCCGCGCCATCGTGCCGGTGTCCGTGGCTACCTTCCTGCTGAACGAAAAACGCAAGCAGTTGGCCGACATCGAGGCACGCCAGGGCGTTTCCGTGGTGGTTGCCCCGGTGCCAAATATGGAAACACCGCACTTCGAGATCATCCGCCTGCGTCAGGATGAAGCAACCCCTGAGCACATTGCCAGCCATCAGGTTGCCCAGGAATACAACGAGCGGGAAGAAGAAAGCGCCGAAGTAACGACCACCGAAAAGCCGGTTCGTGAGCAGGCTGCCGTGAAGGCCATCCGCCCCACAGCCCCTGCCCCGACAGCCCCCCAGGCCGCCGCTGAACCAGCGGAGCCGGAGGAAGGCCTGTTCCGCAAGCTCGGCAAGAAAATCGCCTGTTTCTTCCGCGGCGAGCAGGAGCAAACCGACACCAAACAAGCCGCCGGCAACCGTGACCGCGCCGGAGACCGTCGCAATCAGGGCCGCCAGGACCGTCGTAAATCAAGGGTAGCCCGTGACGACCAGCGCCAGGGTGGCAATCGCACCGGCAACGACCGCCGACAGGGTGGCCAGCCAAACCGCGCCGATGACAACCGCAACCGTAATCGCGGCAACCGCAACGAAGACCAGTCCCGTGCCGCCCAGAATCGCTCAGGGCCGCAGGACAAGGGTGGCGATAACCGTGGTACCGATAACAAGGGCGGTGAGAACCGTCGGGATAACCGCAAGGATTCACAGGGTCGCAACCAGAACCGCAATCGTCCTCAGCGCGACGCAAAAGACCAGAAAGACAACCGCGAGCCGCAGGATGGCCAAAAAGCCCAGGCCGAGAACAAGCAAGGTGGCGACGACAAGCGTCGTAAGCCGCGCCGCCAGCGTAATCGCGACGGCTCACCTGCCGAGTCTCCGGCCAGCACACCGGCCGCTCGCAAGGCAGAACGGAGCGAAAGGCACCAGAAGGACACTCAGCCCGAGAAAGGCGTAGAGACCGGTAAGGAAGAGGCGAAGCAACAGCCAGCCCAGCAACCGGTTGAACAGCCCAAGAAGGTTGAAGCACCGAAGAGCGCTGCCGCCGAAGACAAGGCCACGGTGGAGACACCCAAGGCTGACAAGCAGGAACAGCCGAAAGCCGACAAGGTGCCGGAAGAGAAAGCCGAACAACCTGCCCAGCCGGCAGAGCAAGGCAACCAGGTTGACGGCCAGAAGGCGAGCGAAACAACCGACGCCAAGGCTGACGCCGCGAAGCCGGCTGACGCGCCTGAATCCGGTAACGCCGAGAAGGACAAGGAGCCCAGGGAACCCCGCAAGGCTCGCCCGGCAAACCGTCAGCGCAAACCGAAAGCCGCAGACAAGGCTGCAGATAGCGCCAATGCTGAAGCGCCGGCCACCAAGACCGACAGCGAAGCAAAAGCAACAGAGGCAACTGACAAGCCGGAAGCAACGCCGAAGTCCGAGAGCAAGCCTGCTGAAGCGACAGAAGCTTCAAAGACCGAAAGCAAGGCAGAAAATAGCGAAACGGCGGATGCTCTGAAGGCTGAAAAGTCGGAACAGACTGAAACCACCGAGAAGCCCAGGAGCGAAGAGCCAAAAGCCCAGCCAGAGAGCCCCGAGCCCAAGGCCAAGGCTGACAAGGCAGAACCGGAAGCTGAGGCTAAGACTGACGCAGAGCCCAAGGCAGAAGTAAAAGCCGACGATGCGCAGAACGCCCCCGCACAGGACGAAATGCCAGACGTTCCGGTCACTCCGGGCCGTGCATACAATGACCCACGTGAGGTCCGTAAGCGCCAGCGTGCGGCCGCCGAAGCCAAGAAGGCCGGGAGTAACTGAATATGCTGACCAATTCGGATATCGAGGCGCTGGAAGACATACTGTTCGCTGAGCCCTGGGGAGATGAAGCCCTGGATTTCTTCGGATTCCACGGCGTGGTGTGTGCCAGCGTTATCGGCCCGGTCAGCCTGGAGGCGGAAGATCTCTTCCGCCTCGCCACCGGCGCAGACACCCTGCCAAACGGCAAGGTACCGGAGGTCTTCGCGCACTGTGTGAAGGTGTTGGCTTCTGATATGGCCCACGCCCTGGACATGGGCCAGCCGCTGGAACTGCCGGAACCGGAAGACGGCGACCCCATGAACGCACTGGAAAACTGGTGCGCCGGGTTTGTTGATACCTTCCTGGAAAATGAAGAGGCCTGGCTCGATGCCGCCAGCGAGGAAGACGTCGCAGACCTGATGGTGCCGATGCTTACCCTGTCTGGCCTGTTCGAGGACGAGGACTTCCAGAACGTGCGTAACGATGAGAAGTTATCAGGCCGCATGGCGGAAGCCATTCCGGATTCACTGACGGACCTCTACCTGCTGTTCCACGCACCGGACTAAGCGTTCACCGGTTGCCTGAAATGATGCCAGACGGGCTCCAGCCCCTCTGGCATTTTCATGATACGGCCCAGCTCGCACCAGGGCGCGCCGGGAAAATGAAAATCGCTGCCCTGAGAAGCCAGCAACTGCTCCCGCCTTGCCAGCTCTGCTACAAAACCGAGATCGCCACTGGACTGCCCGGATACCGATACCTCAATGGCCCGACCACCAGCCCGGCGAAAATCCGCTGTCAGTTCACGCAGGCGGGTTGCCGTCAGCCGGTATTTTCGGGGATGCGCAAGCACAGCGATGCCGCCAGCATCCGTGATCCATTGCACCACTTCAGATAATTCGGGCCAGCAGGCCTTCACATCACCGGGCTTACCTGAGCCAAGGTGGCGTTTGAACGCATGGGCCGTCTTTGGCACCACCTCTGCTTCCACCAGAACCTGGGCAAAATGTGGTCGCCCGGGTACATCACCCCCGGCCAGGGCTGTCGCTTTCTCCAACAACCCGTCAACCTTCAGACGAGCCAGCTTATCGGCAATCGACCGCGCCCGCTGCCATCGGTTGTCATTCTGCCGCGCCAGTGCTTTCAGAAACGCCGGATCCGCTTCATCGAAGTCCAGGCCGACCACATGAATGGTGTGGCTGCGCCAGACACAAGACAGCTCAACACCGCTAATCAGTGACAGCCCCAGTTCCTGCCCCCGGGCGCGGGCCTGAGCGAGACCAGCAATGGTGTCATGGTCGGTCAGTGCAAGATGGCTTACACCCTGCTCTGACGCCCGGGCAACCAGGTCTTCCGGCGTTAACGCGCCATCGGATGCGGTGCTATGGCAATGCAGATCAATGCACGGTTTCGGGTCTTGAGGTATAGTCACAAACAGTCCTGAACTGGGCGATAGCCGCCAGTGTACCAGTGTTGGCTATCCGGCCCTAACCAAACCGAGATTTGTACCGGAGCACCCATGTATTACGCCATTATCAGCGAAGATGTCCCCAACAGCCTGGCCCTTCGGATGACCGCCCGCCCGGCTCATGTTGCAAGGCTGGAAGCACTGAAAGCCGAGGGGCGTTTGCTGGTAGCCGGCCCCCACCCGGCCATCGACTCCCCGGACCCGGGCGAAGCCGGGTTCAGCGGCAGCCTGGTCATCGCCGAGTTTGAATCACTGGAACAGGCTCAGGCGTGGGCGGATGCCGACCCGTACATTGAAGCAGGGGTGTATCAATCCGTGTCCGTCAAGCCCTACAAGGTTGTGCTGCCCTGAGCTGGTGACAGCGTAACCAGACAACAGCACTGCATGAGCGGATTGTAACCCGCGATTGCTTGAATACCCGTCACTGTGTGACAGAATTGCGTGTTTGAATGACCGTCAATAGACCATACCAGGGAACGTAACCCGTGACATCGCTCCGTCTTCTTCTCAGCCTTTTGCTTATCATCGCTTCGGTTTCCGTCGCTCAAGCCCGTACCGTATGGGTTGACGACAAGCTCTACCTGCCCGTTCGATCCGGAGCCGGTTCCCAGTTCCGGATTATTGAAAACGCGGTTCCCAGCGGCACACCGCTGGAGGTGTTGGAAGTCGGCGATGGTTACACCAAGGTGAGAACGCCCAAAGGCACTGAAGGCTGGGTTTCAAGCCAGTATCTCAGCAACCAGCCGATTGCCGCTGACCGGTTACGACGCGCCACCCAGCAACTGGAGCAGGCGCGCTCAGAGCTCACGAATGTCCGCGAGCAGTTGTCAGAGGTTACGGAAGAACGTGACAACCTGCAGAACGCCGAAAGCAGCCTTTCCAACCGCGCTGGTGAACTTCAGGAAGAACTCACCCGCATCAAGAATATCGCGGCGGACTCCATCAACCTGGAGCGACGCAACCGGGAGCTGCGCGAAGAGAATCAGAAACTGCGTAACGATCTGGAAGTACTGACGGCAGAGAATGAACGGCTTGAAGCCAGCAAGGATTCCGATTTCATGCTGCTAGGCGCCGGCCTGGTGCTTGGCGGTGTTCTGCTGGCCCTGCTCATTCCGATGCTCAAACCAACAAGAAAAACCGACAACTGGGCCTAAATGCCATGAAAGATTACTCGGAAAAACGTGACTTTCACCGGATGCAGGTAAACAGCCGCATTGAAATCACCAATGCCAGGGGCGATACATTCACCGGCATCTGCCGGGACCTGAGCGCCGCGGGCATGCAGCTGTTCATTGACGAGGCTGTCGCCGTGGGCAGTGAACTCAGAACCCGCCTGGAAGGCGCAGATAACCAGCTACCCCCGCTGGAGACCGTGTGTGAGGTCATTCGTTGCGAGCCAGAGGGCGAAGGTTATCTGATCGGCGTCAACATCACAGAAGTTACCCAATAAAAAACGGCGGCCAGAAGGCCGCCGCTTTGTATTACTACAGGGCAACCCCGGGTCAAACCAGGGGTTTCTCGGATACGATGATGCCATTGTTATCGGCATACACGTAGTGCCCCGGATGGAAGGTCACGCCGTGGAAGGTAACCGGAATGTTCAGGTCACCAATACCACGCTTTTCAGTCTTCCGGGGAACCGTACCCAGCGCCTGAACACCCAGGTGGGTCTGGCCAATTTCGTCCACATCCCGGATGCAGCCGTAAATTACCAGACCGGCCCAGCCATTCTCTGCGGCTTTCTCGGCCAGCATGTCGCCCAGCAACGCATTGCGCTTGGACGCACCACCGTCTACCACCATTACCCGACCGTTGCCCGGCAGGCCCACCTGCTCCTTGACCACGGAGTTGTCTTCAAAGCACTTCACGGTAACGATTTCGCCGCCAAACTGGCGCACACCACCGTAATTGTTGAAGCCAGGCTCAACCACCTGTACTTCCGGAAACTCGTCGCACAGATCCGGCGTAATGATCTTGCTCACCTGCTACTCTCCTTTTCCGAAATGTTAGCTTTTCCGAAATATTCGCGCTCAGTCAATCTTCTCGTCAGCCAGGAAGAACCAGGTATCCAGCACGGAATCCGGGTTCAGGGATACCGTATCGATACCCTCGTCCATCAGCCACTTGGCCAGGTCCGGATGATCAGACGGGCCCTGACCGCAGATGCCGATGTACTTCCCAGCCTTTTTACAGGCCTGGATAGCGTTGGACAACAGGGCTTTGACGGCATCATTCCGCTCGTCAAACAGATGCGCAATGATACCGGAATCCCGGTCGAGGCCCAGAGTCAGCTGCGTCAAATCGTTGGAGCCGATTGAGAAACCGTCAAAGTGCTCCAGGAACTGTTCAGCCAGAATCGCGTTGGCCGGCAGCTCACACATCATGATAACCCGCAGGCCATTGTCGCCACGCTTGAGGCCATTCTCCGCCAGCAGATTAACCACCTGTTCGGCCTCGCCCACGGTGCGCACGAACGGTACCATTACCTCAACGTTGGTCAGGCCCATGTCGTTACGGACTTTCTTGAGCGCCCGGCACTCCAGCTCGAAACAGTCGCGGAAAGTTTCGGAGATATAACGCGATGCGCCACGGAAGCCCAGCATCGGGTTTTCTTCGTCCGGCTCATACAGGGTGCCACCAATCAGGTTGGCGTACTCGTTGGATTTGAAATCAGACAACCGCACAATCACTTTCTTCGGCGCAAATGCTGCGGCCAGAGTCGAAATACCTTCAACCAGCTTGTCGACGTAGAAATCCACCGGGGATGCGTAGCCGGCAATACGTTTGTCGACCGTTTGCTTGATATCACGGGGCAGGCCGTCGTAGTTCAGCAACGCCTTTGGATGCACACCAATCATGCGGTTGATGATGAACTCAAGGCGAGCCAGGCCAACACCTTCGTTGGGCAGCGCCTGGAAGTCAAAGGCCCGGTCCGGGTTGCCCACATTCATCATGATCTTGAACGGAATGTTGGGCATGGAATCCACGGTGTTTTCACGCAGCTCGAAGTCCAGGGCACCTTCGTAGATCATGCCGGTGTCGCCTTCGGCGCAGGATACGGTGACGTCCTGGCCATCCTTCAGCAATTCAGTAGCATCGCCGCACCCCACAACTGCAGGAATACCCAGCTCACGGGCGATGATCGCCGCGTGGCAGGTACGGCCACCACGGTCGGTGACGATGGCGGAAGCGCGCTTCATCACCGGCTCCCAATCCGGGTCGGTCATGTCGGTGACCAGCACATCACCGGGTTGAACACGGTCCATCTCGTTAATGCTGGTGATAATCTTGACCGGACCACTGCCGATCTTGTGGCCGATACTGCGGCCTTCCACCAGCACCTTACCGGTCTCTTTCAGCAGGTAGCGCTCCATCACGTTGGCTGAGGCGCGGCTCTTCACGGTTTCAGGGCGGGCCTGAACAATGTAGATCTTGCCGTCGTCACCGTCTTTGGCCCACTCAATATCCATCGGGCGCTGGTAGTGCTGTTCGATAATCATGGCCTGCTTGGCCAGCTCTTCCACTTCCGCATCGGTAATGGAGAAGCGGTTACGGTCTTCCTGCTCTACCTTGACGGTTTCCACGAACTGGCCTTCGCCCGGCTCGGAATGGTAAACCATCTTGATGGCCTTGCTGCCCAGGTTCCGGCGCAGTACCGCCGGACGGCCGGCCTCGAGCGTAGGCTTGTGCACGTAAAACTCATCCGGGTTAACCGCGCCCTGCACGACCGTCTCGCCCAGGCCGTAGGACGACGTGATGAACACCACATCGCGGAAGCCGGATTCGGTATCCAGGGTAAACATCACACCACTGGATGCGGTTTCACTGCGAACCATCTTCTGGATACCCGCCGACAGCGCCACCAGCTTATGATCAAAGCCATGGTGAACACGGTAGGAAATCGCCCGGTCATTAAACAGGGAGGCAAACACCTCTTTGACCGAGGTACGAACCTGCTGAAGGCCAGACACATTGAGGAAGGTTTCCTGTTGGCCGGCAAAGGAGGCATCCGGCAAGTCTTCTGCCGTGGCAGACGAGCGAACCGCCACAGCCATGTCTTCGTTACCATTCTGGAGTTTCGCAAAGGCCTCTTTCAGGGCATTATCCAGGCTATCGGGGAACGGAGTATCAACCACCCATTGGCGAATCTGGGCACCGACACGAGCGAGCTCGTTAACATCGTTTACATCAAGGGCATCAAGAGCCTGGTCGATTTTGTCTTTCAGGCCATCGGTGGCCAGAAACTCGCGATAGGCATAGGCAGTGGTGGCGAAACCACCGGGAACGGTAACGCCTGCATTGGCGAGATTACTGATCATTTCACCGAGGGAAGCGTTCTTGCCTCCAACCCGGTCAACATCGGACATTCCCAGGTGGTCAAACCAGATGATGTAATCTTCCAAAGCACGTCTCCCTTGAGTCTGTGTAGCGCGGAGTCTCGAATCTGGCGTGTATGATACTGTAACCTGCGGAAATTACCTAGGGAGCTGCGGAACAACTCCCGGCAATCAGCCAAAACCAAACCGGATACAGCCATGAAAAGAACCGCTTTTTTTATTTCGGACGGCACAGGCCTGACGGCAGAAGCACTCGGCCATGCCCTGCTTGCCCAGTTCGAGAAAATCGATTTTGAACGTATAACCGTGCCCTATATTGATGATGAAGAAAAGGCTCATGACCTGGTCAAACGCATCAACAAGGCTGCGGAGGTAGACGGTGCCGCGCCCCTGGTTCTCGATACCATCGTTAACAGCAGTATCCGTGAAATCATCAGTACCGCCGACGGCTTCATGATCGACATTTTTGGCACCTTCCTGAGTCCGCTGGAGCAGGAACTTAACTCATCGTCGTCTTACACCGTGGGCAAATCCCACGCCATCAATAACGAAGGCAGTTACGAGCGCCGGATCAACGCGGTGAACTTTGCACTGGATAACGACGACGGCGCCCGCACAAGACACTACAGTGAAGCAGACCTGATCCTGGTGGGCGCCTCCCGAAGTGGCAAGACACCGACGTGCCTCTACCTTGCGCTTCAATACGGCATCAAGGCGGCAAATTACCCCATTACTGAGGAAGATCTGGAGGATCAGAAACTGCCTGCGGCTCTGCGCCCCCACAAAGAGAAGATCTTCGGGCTGACGATTGAACCGGAACGACTGGCAACCATCCGCAATGAACGGCGACCGAACTCCCGCTACTCCTCGATTCAGCAGTGCATGCACGAAATCGAGGAAATTGAACTGATGTACAAGCGGGAACGCATTCCCTACCTGAACACGACGGCCTATTCGGTTGAGGAAATATCCACCCGTATCATGGTCACCACCGGCCTGAAGCGACACCGGTGATACCCGCCAAAAGGCTTAAACGAAAAGGGCCCGGAAATCAGATTTCCGGGCCCTTTTCAATTCTCTGAGAGGCAGTTATTGCGACTCTACCTCAGAGTTCCTGAATCGCCATGCCCAGGCCCTCGGCCACGCCGCGATTATCAGGGTTGGTGACGACCGCCACACTGGCCTTTTCCGGCACCAGCCAGGTATCGGCCACCCGTTGCAGCTCGTCCAGCGTCACCGCGAGCACTCGCTCCCGGAACCGGGCCCGCTGCTCCGGCGTGCGGCCAAACAGCTTGTTATGGAACGCGTGGCGAGCGGCACCGGCGGGTGACCTCGGCCGGTCCAACTGGCCGATAACACCGAGGATGGCCTCTTCAAGGGACTGGGCATCGTGGTTTTCCGTGCGCAGCCAGTTCAGGGCACCGTCGAAGTCGTCGAGGGTTTCCGCCAGCCTCGGGTCTCGGTACGAGAAGAAACGGAATACGCCATTGACACTGTCCTGGCCGGCACCGCCGCCATAGGCACCGCCCTTTTCCCGGATAGCACGATGCAGGAAGCCATTGCGCAGGAAACCGCCCAGAACCGTCAGCGCGGCAGCATCCGGATGATCCACCGCAACGGTGCTGTAGGCCTTGGCACAGAAATTCACCCGGGTTGACGTCAACCAGGCCTCACGGGTGCTGTAATTAACCGGTGCCATGGCCCAGGCATCGCCCGCCCGACCGGAATCACCCTGCCAGCAGGATTTGAGATCATCCAGCATGGGCGCCAACTGACCATCTTCGCCAATCAGCAGGAACTGCCGTTGCTGGTTGCGGATTTTGTCGTGCAGCGCCGCCAGGCTGGCACAGAATTCAGCCAGGGCTTGGTCATCCTTCAGGGATTTATCCAGCTCTTTGGTCCCACGGATACCCGCCAGGCCACCCAAACGGAAGGTCAGCCAGGAGCCGGCACTCAACCCTTGAGCCGCAGCGCCCATGGCCAGGGCGTGGCCACTGCCAGTCACGGCCTGCTCACGGCGCGCCCGCACCTGCGCAATAATCTCTCGGATACGCTCTTTCTCATCAAACCGGACGCCGGTGTATACATCCTTCAGCAACTGGGTAAGGGCCTTGCCGTTGCGGGCCAGGGCCTTGCCGCTGAAAATCAGGTAGCCAGACACGTCCTGCACATCATCAATACGCCCCTTGGCGCTGAATGAGGCACCAATACCGCCGGATTCCGCGGAAATCCTGTCTTGCATCTGCAGGTAATCCAGTTCACCACAACCCACTTCGGAAACCAGGGTGGTGTAGTAAGGCAACAGTAACAATTCCTGCTCTGACAACGCCGGTACCGGCAATACAACCTGCTGGTACACCAGGCCATTGGTGCCCCGGGAATACACGGTTGCTCCGATGTCGGCATCGTAGCTGCCCTCTGGCTCGGGCATCTGCAAAGGTACATCGTCCAGGCTGACCTTTGGCAGAATGGAATCGTCATCTTTACGCAGCTGGCGTTGTTCCAGGGCCTGAGCACGCTCCACAATCGCCTTCACTTCCTCTTCCGTCAGGCTGGCTTTGCGGCGCGCCAGGGCCTCACGAATGGCCTGCTGGTGATGGCTCTCCAGCTTCTCATCCGGGCGCAAGGTGAGGGTCACACGGTGTGGGTTGTCCAGCAGCTTGCGGCGAATCAGGCCGGGCACATATTCCGGATCTTTGATTTTCTCTCGCAGGCTGGCCAGTACAGGTTCCAGATCCAGCAACTCCACCGGATCACCACCGTGCACCATCGGCGCAATCGCGCTCATGATCAGCTGCAGGCCATAGGGGAAGCTGTCCCCTGCTATTTCCCGCTGATGCAGTTCAAGCTGGTGCAGAATGGCTTCCAGCCGGTCCTGACTCACGCCCTGATCCACCACGCTCTGCAGAGTGGATTCAACCAGTGCTTCCAGCTCTGCCCGACTATCTGGCTCGCTGCCTTCAATGCCGCACACAAAGGTCATTTCCCGGTTGGAATCTTCCAGGCCACACATGGGCGACGGAGCATGGCCAATATCGGTGGTTTCCAGAGCCCGCATCAGCGGCGAGGCACTGTTTTCCAGCAATACGGCAGACAATAACTGGCCTTCCAGGTTCTCCTGCAGGTCAAAGCTGTGGCCCAGCAACCAACCCATCACAATGTGGGTTTTTTTCTCTGTGCCTTCACCGTCATTGACCGCATAGCCCTGCTCCACCCGCAGGGGCGCAAACATACGCTTCTCGTCGCGGACCGGCAGTTCGATATCCAGACGATCAAACCGCTTTAGCGCCAGCTCCTCGAACTTCTCATGGTGCTCCCGGGCTGGAATGTTGCCGTAGGTGGCAAAAATGGCGTTGCTCGGGTGGTAATGATGCTTATAGAACTTCACCAGGTCGTCGTAGGTCAGATCAACAATATGATCCGGCTCACCACCACTGTTGTAGTGGTAGGTAGTGGTCGGGAACAGGTGGCTGCTCAGGTTCTGCCACAACTGGGAGGTAGGCGCACTCATGGCTCCTTTCATCTCGTTGTAGACCACGCCGCGGTATACCAGGTCGCTGCTCGGGTCGTCCGGTTTATCGAATTCCAGACGATGGCCTTCCTGGGCAAAATCCAGCGGGTCCAGCTTTGAGAAAAACACCGAATCCAGGTACACCGACAGCAGGTTGTCAAAGTCCTTGCGGTTCATGCTGGCAAACGGATAGGCGGTCCAGTCGCTGCTGGTGAAGGCGTTCATAAAGGTGTTCAACGAACGCCGGATCATCATGAAAAAAGGATCGCGGACCGGATAACGTTCGCTACCACACAGCGCCGTGTGCTCAAGAATATGAGCCACCCCGGTGGAATCCATCGGGAAGGTGCGCAGCGCCACGAAGAAGACGTTCTCGTCGTTGTCCGCCGCCAGGTGAAGGTGGCGGGCGCCGGTTTTCTTATGGCGATATTCCTCAACCTCAAGGTTCAGCGTGTTGATCCGGTGACTGCGAAGTTTCTCGAAGGCCGGGTGAATTGCGTTATCGGTCGCTGCAGCCATTAAGACAATCCTGTGTATTGAACAATTGGAGAATTACAGGGTAACACGTAGTATCAGATATGATGCACGGAACGGACTCAACAAGGTAGCCTGCCGAATTATGACAGACCGCACCCCCAAGCATATCGACGCCCCGGAAGTAGCCGCCTGGTGGGCGGAAAGACGCCAGTACCTGGAGCGAATCCGCAAGGTGCCCGAAATAAGACAGCGCTTCTGGCGAGAAGTTGCCATTTACCTGCTGCGCCGCCTGCTGTGGTCGTTCGGGTTCTTCCCGATTTTCATCGCTTTCTGGCTACCGTTCGTTCTGTCCAGTTTTAACCCGGTGGTGATGGCGTCGGATATGATCCCCCTGCTGCAAGGGTTTGTGAATTCCAACCCTGAACAACAGGCCACCACCATCAGCACCTTGACCATTGCCTGGCTGTCGATCGGGTCCTTCTTCCTGGTGTTCGATTTCGTGCTGACGCCATTTCGGTCACCGTATCAATACGAAGCCGATGTGTACATGAAGTCCTGGGAGCAGCTCAATCATGATCAGCTTCCGGACAAAATGTGATTTGGCCAGCATTCTGGCTAACTTCAGACACTTTCTGTTACATAACGTTGCAGACAGTGGGTAAGATGAAACCATAAGAAAGTATCCGGTAAGTTTGGATCACGAGGTTTCGTCATGGTCGATTTCAGACCACTACTGTTCGTAAACGCCCTTGCGTTAATGCTCCTGGTTACCGCCGGCTTCGCCTCGGTCAGAAAAGACGTGCCCGAAGTAACCGTTCCCGGCGTGGCTGAAACCATAGCCGCGGCGGCGGAGCCGGTCTTGGCACCAGAGCCACAGCCAGCACCGGAACCTGCCTTACCGGAACCCGAACAGCCCGCGCAACCGGTCTCTGAAACCGCCAGCGCTACTCCCTTTACCCTGCCCCCCATGCCGGAACAGCCGGAAATGGTTGCCGTGGCAGAACCGGTTTCAGCCATCAACACCCGGCTGGACACTCCTCAGGCTGAACGCCCTGTTCAGCAACCTGCCCCGGAACAGGCAAAAGAGCCGCCGCCACCGAGTACTGGCAAACTGGTCTTGCGCTCCAACGTGGTGGGCGACCAGGTTACGATCAACGGCAAAACTTACGGCGCCACCCGGCTTGATCTGGAACTGAAGCCTGGCCGCTATGACGTAACCATCGAAAAACCCGGTTACCAACCCTGGACCAACAGCGTAGCACTGACCGCTGGCCAGGAGCTGACGCTGGTGGGCCGCCTGGAAGCCTACACCACGGTCAATTATCGCAATGGTGAGTGGGTTGGTGACGTACGAACCGGCGACGGCACCTGGCAGGACGAGGCCGGCCTTCGCTACGAAGGACACTTTGTTGACGGCAAGTTCCATGGCACCGGCAAGGCCCGGTACCCCGACGGCAGCAGATACGAAGGCGACTGGGACAATGGCGAGCGCCACGGTGAGGGCCAATGGCGCAGCGCTGATGGCTCAGCCTATACCGGTCAGTTCGAACGGGACCAGTTCCACGGCAAAGGCACCCTGACCCTGGACAACGGCGACATCCTCACCGGCAACTGGAGCCGCGGCCGCATGAATGGCCATGGCTCGCTCACCACTGCCGATGGCATGCTTTACGTTGGTGGCTTCCGCAACGACGAATTCCATGGCCAGGGCGCCCTGACCTACCCGGACGGCCGCTCCTATGAGGGCGAATTCTCCAACGGCGAATTCCACGGCAAGGGCTCGGAAGTGTTTGCCGACGGCAAGAAGTACGACGGCCAGTACATAGAAGGCAGATTCCATGGAAGGGGCCTGCTGCGCAACCCGAACGGCAGTTCGATCGAGGCTACGTTCCGGCATGGCGAACCCTACGGACAGGTGCGCCTGACCACTGCGGCTGGCGAAGTCTTTACCGCCCGCACCACAGAACCCGGTGTGTGTTATCGGGACAAGAGTTATCGGGCAACGCAATGCCCGCAACTGGAAGGCTGGTAACCACCCGGCCGCAGTAACCACGTGTTTGCAGTAACAGGTTGAGGTAGTGACATGGCAATCAAAAACGCTCTGCTGGTGGACGACTCAAAAGTAGCAAGATTTGCGCTCAGCAAACTACTTGAGGGTCGGGACATGGAAGTAAACATGGCGGGCTCTGCCGAGGAAGCACTGGACTTCCTGAAAAGCCATGATCGCCCGGACGTGATCTTTATGGACCACCTGATGCCCGGCATGAATGGCGTTGAGGCCACCAAAGCCATCAAGGGGAACCCGGACACCGCCGGCATCCCCATCATCATGTGCACCTCGAAGAAGTCCTCCTCGTTTATGGAAGAGGCCCGCAATTTCGGGGTGTACAACATATTGACCAAGCCCCCGCAGACTGATGGCCTCAGCCTGGTTCTGGACCAATTGGCCAGTGATGTGGAACAGGGAACACTGCCTCCCAACGTTACCACCGCAAACGATGCCGAATTGCCGGATACTGAAGACGAACTGCTGCACATACCCACAGATGCGTCAGTGGAGATGTCACCGAAAGGCGATATCGGCGCTAACGGACATACCAGCCCGAACGTGGTGCCGCTGACCAGCGACCTGATCGAGCAGATTGCCCGTTCTGCGGTAAAAACCCACATCAACAACCGCCTGCACGAACTGCTCAGTGACTTGTTCGACGAACAGTTTGATCACCTGAAACGGGCCCTGGACGAAAACCGCAGCAAACAGGACGCAGCCATAGAAGAACGGCTGAACGAGCTCACCAAGCTGCTGGATGACCGCACCCGCAACCTTCGGGATGACGTTGCCGCCGAGGTCAACCTGAGCCTTAGCCAGGAACTGGCGCGGCTGAAGAAGGAACTGTCGAAAAATGCGGGCTTCACCGCTGAGCACATGGCAGAGCTGAAAGACCACATCACCAGCGTTCAGACCATCGACACCGAGTTCTGGCAGACCCTGCAGTCTGAGGCCATTCAGCAGGCCCACGAGATCTCCCGTGAAACCGCCGAAGACATTGCCCAGCGCACCATTGATCTGTATGTATCGCAACAGCGCTCTGCCAACTCCCGCATCTACACTCTGGGACTGGCGGTCAGCCTCGGCATATTCACTGTGGGCATTGCCTGGCTGTCAGGTTTGTTCGGCTAATAACCGCCTGACTTCCTGCCAACTTTCCGGGGTGTCAACATCCGGTTGCACTCCGGCAATATCAATGGCTCCAGCGCCTGAACGATTCAGAACCCGCCCCGCTCCGGCGTCCCCCGTCAGAGCCACCACTTGCGGCCACAGTGACCGGGGTATCCAGGCAGGCACCCCCACGCGTTCCCCATAACTAGCTCCCCATGGCCGCTCTGGCTCAGCGCGAGCCTGCGCTGCCAGCTGCTTCAACCCTTCAGGCGCCAGCAGTGGCTGATCTGCCAAGACCACAAACACACCCAGAGCCTGCCGCCCCAGTTGATGGATACCCGCCGCCAGTGATCCGGCCAGTCCTTGCGACCAGTCCGGATGATAGATCCAGGCGCCCGGCTGCAGCGCGCAGCGGTATCGAACCAGGGGGTAACCACAACCGGCCACTACCCTGACCTGTTGGGATAGCAACCGAGCCTGACCAACGGCTCTGGACAACAACGATTCACCACCCGGCAGCATCAGGAGTTGCTTCGTGCGCCCCATCCGTGAGGCTCGCCCAGCGGCCAGCACCAATGCCGGAAACTGCTGATCGTGAGTAACACCGTTGCTGGTTAAAATATCCTTCTCCTTGGTATGCGGGAATCCAGGCAAGCCGCAGTAAACTGCTGAATCACCCGATTTTTGCTAGAATTCCGCCACCATGCAACCAAATCAGCCGGACCACCCATGAACCACCTCTTTGTCGACAATATCACCGTGATTGACTTTGCCTACCTGGACCCGGCCCGGGGCCTTGTGGGTGAAAGCTGGATTACAGACGTAGTCCTGGGCGGTGAACTGGACGACCAGGGTATGGTGTTCGATTTCAGCCTGGTAAAACGCACCATCAAACGGGTAATCGATGAACGGGTCGATCACCGATTGGTGATTCCGCGTGGCTATGAAGGCCTGAATTGGGACGAAGAGACACCAGATGCTTTCATTTGGAACCTGACCGATGGCAGCCACATTGAACACCGCTCCCCCGACGAAGCCGTGGTGTGGCTGTCTTCCGACCGGGTAGTGCCGTCTGCCGTGGCGGCCCTGTTGGAAAAAGAACTGAAAGCCGTTCTGCCCGGCAACGTCACGTCGGTTGAGATCAACCTGCGGGAAGATGTGATCGAAGGCGCTTACTACCACTACGTGCATGGCCTGAAGAAGCACCTGGGCAACTGCCAGCGCATCGCCCACGGCCATCGATCCCCGATTCGCATAGACCGCAATGGCCACCGGGACTACGAGCTGGAAAACCGCTGGGCCAAGTTATGGAAAGACATCTACGTTGGCACCGAAGAAGACGTGACCCGGCGCTTTGTTGGCGAAGACGGCGTTGGCTACATCACCTTCGAATACGAAGCCAACCAGGGCGAATTCGCCCTAACCCTGCCGGAAAGCCGCGTGTACATGCTCGACACCGACACCACTGTAGAGCTCATCGCCGCCCATATCGCCGACAAACTCAAAGCCGAGTTCCCGGAGGACGAGATTCGGGTGAAGGCCTACGAGGGAGTTGGTAAGGGGGCTATTGCCAGCCGGGTCTGACCCCGAACGGGGTCTGACCCACCTTTGCCCGTCTTAAGCACCCAATCAGAACCAATGGGTTTTCAGGGGTCTGTCCCCGCATGGGGACTGACCCTTTTTATGGCACCAAACCTGAAGACCCCACCCTTCTGCCGGCGGAGGTCTGGTTTTCCCATGGGCTCTGATTTGGTGCAATAGACGGGCAAATGGGGGTCAGTCCCCGTTCGGGGACAGACCCTTTAAAACCCCATAAAAAAACCGCCCGAAGGCGGTTTTTTTGTGGCTTTCCGGTGGACTAAACCGTCAAGCCGAATTGGCGTCCCCTAGGGGGTTCGAACCCCTGTTGCCGCCGTGAAAGGGCGGAGTCCTAGGCCACTAGACGAAGGGGACTAGAAATTGGTGGAGCCAAGCGGGATCGAACCGCTGACCTCAACACTGCCAGTGTTGCGCTCTCCCAGCTGAGCTATGGCCCCTCAACGGATGCGTATATTAAGGATCCGCCCCTAGGGCGTCAACACCCGATTCCGCTTTTTTTAAAGTTTTTTGGACATCCCTGTCCGTGTCGTTCAATTAACCAACAAACCGCTCATCAAATACCCAGAGCGGCGTATTCCTTTTCCACTTTCTTGGTTTCTTTCTTGGAAAAGCCACCCATCACGTCCAGGGCGTGGCGCAAACGGGAGCGGGTCATGTCCGGGCCGAGCAACGCCATGGAGTCCATCACGGACCAGGAATTAGGCGTTCCGGCAATGGCCACGAATATGGAGAACATGAAATCCCCCATCTTCAGATCCATAGCTTTAGCCAGAGCCTTGATGTCGGCAAAGATGGTGTCCTTGCCCCAGTGGCGCTGGGCTTCCAGCTTCCACAGGGCAAACTGCAGCACCCGCTTGATCTGGCCTTCATCCAGTTTGTTATGGGTAAAGTCTTCCGGTTTCAGGTTCAGCATGCCACTGAACATGAACTGGGCCATGGGGGCCACGTCAGAAAACACTTCTGTCCTGCCCTTGATGTGCGGCACCAGCGCTTGCAGATCGTCACGGTTGAACCACCACTGGTGCATGCGCTCCATGAACTGCTCATCGCTCAGCTCGTCACGAATCCACTGGCCGTTCAGCCAGCGCAGCTTCTCCACATCGAACACCGGGCCACCCAAGGATACACGCTGGATGTCGAAGTTCTCGATCATCTCATCCAGGGTGAACTTCTCGCGCTCATCCGGCATGGACCAGCCCATACGGCCCAGGTAGTTGGTAACCGCCTCTGGTAAAAAGCCCATGCGCTCATAGAAGTTGATGCTGGTGGGGTTCTTGCGCTTCGACAGCTTGCTCTTGTCCGGGTTGCGCAGCAGCGGCAGGTGGCACAGCTCCGGCATATCCCAACCGAAGTACTGGTACAACAGCTTGTGTTTGGGCGCGGAGTTAATCCACTCCTCACCGCGCAACACATGGGTAATGCCCATCAGGTGGTCATCCACCACGTTGGCCAGGTGATAAGTAGGCATGCCGTCGGATTTAAGCAGGATCTGGCAATCCACCTGGGCCCAGTCGATCTCGATGGTGCCACGGAGCATATCCTGAATTTCGCACACGCCCTCGTCCGGCACTTTCATGCGAATGACGTAAGGGTCGCCGGCGTCCAGTCGACGCTTCACTTCTTCCTGGGGCAGCTCCAGGTCACCTTTGATGCCCGGGTTCAGGCCCTGGGCCTTGCGCTCTTCCCGAATCGCATCCAGCTCATCCGGTGTGCGGAAGCAATAAAAAGCGTGGCCGGCCGTGACCAGGTCTTCCGCGTACTGACCGTACATATGCTTACGCTCAGACTGGCGGTAGGGGCCGTGGGGGCCGCCTACGTCGGGGCCCTCATCCCAGTTCAAGCCCAGCCAGCGCAACGCCTTGAGAATATCCTGCTCAGATTCTGCCGTGCTGCGGGCCTGGTCGGTATCTTCAATGCGCAGAATGAATTGACCACCGTGCTGGCGAGCAAAGCACAAATTAAACAGGGCCACGTAGGCAGTACCAACGTGTGGGTCACCGGTGGGCGACGGGGCAATTCGGGTGCGTACAGTCATGAAACCATCCTGAAAATAACTGACCAGTGAATAAAGCCGGCATTATAGCGGCCATGGCTGGTTTTCGCATGATCCGGTTTTGCACAGCGCACCTGAAGTGTAATATTATAACGTATCGAAAAAGCCATCAGGATAGTCCTCCACCATGCAAATCAAAGCGTCTTACCTCGCCCTCGGGCTGAGTGCCCTGGTTGCCTCAGCTCCGGTTGCAGCAGCCAACATTGTCACCTCCATCAAACCACTGGAACTGATCGTCAAGGCGGTGGCCGGCGACGAGGCCAAGGTAACTACCCTGGTCCCCGCGGGCTCCAGCCCACACAACTACACCATGAAGCCGTCCCAGCGCAGGGCCCTGGAGCAGTCCGATGTGATTTTCTGGGTAGGGCCGGAGATGGAAACTTTCCTGAACCGGCTGCTGAGCGGCCGGGAATTCCAGGATCGCGCCATGGCCTTCATGGAAGGACCTGAAACCGATAACGAAGAGGATCATCACGACCATCATGATGATCATCACGGCCACCACGATCATCATGACGATCATGGCCACCGGGAAGACGCGCATGCCCATCATCACCACCATGACCATGGCGACGGCGAAGACCCCCACATATGGATTGATCCTGCGCTGGCACTGGAGATGGCAAAAGACGTTCGTACCAGGCTGGCCACTCTGGACGGCATGAATGCCGACCAACTTGATGCCAACCTGGCGCGTTTTGAAGAAAGCCTGGCCAAGGCTGAGCAGGACATTCGCGCTCGACTCAGTGGCGCACAGAATATCAGCCTGTTCGCCTACCACGACGCCTTCACCCGCTATGCGGAGCATTACGGCCTGACCCTGGACGGCGTACTGACCCTGAATCCGGAATTGTCTCCCGGCGCCCGGCATATCGCCGAGGTTCAGCGCAAGCTGCAGCAAGCCAACCAGCCCTGCCTGCTCACGGAGCCCCAGTTCAACCGGCAGTGGTGGCGTTCCATCACCGAAGGCCTTGATGTCACCTTCAGCACCTGGGACCCGCTGGCGACCGACATCGAAAGCAATGCGGAGGGTTACATCAACTTCCAGTACAGCATCGCCGACGCCGTTACCAACTGCCTGCCAAAATAACCCCACCTGACTCAGGGCCCGGCCATCCGTATAAACCGGCCGGGCCTCAATTGCACGTTGCTCTTTTCAGACACAGCGGGTAGATTTCAGATAATTGTCTATTCCCGTGTGATGAGTTCATCGTGAACAAACCTAGCACCAGCATTCACACATTCCCTCCGGCACTGCGGTCTTCCTTTGCGAACACCGGCAGGGCTTCTGTCCGTCTCTGATTTCGCTGAATCCCTCCAAACACCTCCCCGGATTCAGCACTTAACCAAACATACCTGAACCTTTTTTCCGGAGATTACTATGTCTGATTTACCTGCGATTACTGTTGCCGAAGAAGATTACAACCGCCTCAGCACCCTGCTGGAGCGCATGGCCGGCAAATCGGAAGTGGCCGACGGCCTGGAGGAAGAACTGAGCCGTGCAGACCTCAAGCCACTGGCGGATATGCCCGAGGGCGTGGTCACCATGAACTCAATGGTGCGCTTCGTAGACGAAGACGCCGGCAAAGAACACGAGATGATGCTGGTATACCCCCACGAAGTGGGAGACGCCGACCACAAGGTGTCTATCCTGGCCCCGGCCGGCGCCGCCATGCTGGGCCTGAGCATTGGCGACAGCATTGAATGGCCAATGAAAGGCCGCAAGCCGATTCACCTGAAAGTGGTCAGCGTTACCCGAAAAGCATAAGCAGTTTCCTTTACAAATATCAGCACTTGATATTTCTCCAAAGGCTCGACGGCCTCCGGTGTTAGGCTTCCACCAAGCTAACCGAATAATCCGAGGAGGCCGTATGGCAGAACAGCGTCACCAGGACTGGGACCCCAGAGCCAAAGACGTCCAGCAGGATCAGATCCGGGCCTACGATGACATGCGTCAGACCTGCCCGGCGGCCTGGAGTGACTACCAACAATGGACGCTGTTCCGCCACGCCGATGTGATGCGTGTTCTGGAAGACCACGACACCTTCAGCAATGCCGTCTCGGCCCATCTTTCCGTGCCCAACGGTATGGACCCGCCCGAGCACACGCCCTACCGCAAAGCGATTGAGCCCTATTTCGCCCCGGAGCCCATGGCCCGGTTTGAGCCTCAATGCCGGGACGTCGCTCGGGGGCTCGTCAATGATCTGCAAAAGAACCAGTCGGTGGATGTGGTCAACGCCCTGAGCCGCCCGTTCGCCCTGCAAATCCAGTGCGCCTTTATGGGCTGGCCCGACAGCCTGCACCAGCCCTTGGCGCAGTGGGTGATGAAGAATCACCGGGCAACCCTGGCCGCCGACCGTGCCGCCATGGCGGAAGTGGCAGAAGAGTTCGACGGCTACATCCGTGATTTGCTGGATACCCGACGCCAGGCTGGCGACCAGGCAGCGGATGACGTTACCACCCGGCTGCTGCGCGAACAGGTCAACGGCCAGCCGATGACCGATGGAGAGCTGGTCAGCCTGCTTCGCAACTGGACCGTGGGTGAGCTGGCCACCATCTCCGCCAGCATTTCCATCCTGACCAACTACCTGGCCCACCACCCGGACCTGTTCAACGATCTCAAGGCTGCACCCGAGCAGCTTCCCGAGGCCATCGACGAAATCCTGAGGATGGATGCCCCGCTGATCTCCAACCGGCGCATCACCACCCGCGACGTGGATATCGGCGGTCGCCACATTCCCGCCGGCGAAAAGATCACCCTGCTGTGGGCCTCGGCCAACCGGGATGAGGACATCTTCGGCGACCCGGACAACTTCTGCCCGCACCAGAACGCCCCGAAGAATCTACTCTACGGCGCCGGCATCCACATATGCCCAGGGGCGCCGTTGGCGAGGATGGAACTGAGAGTCTTCATGGAAGAGCTGCTGAAGCAGATTAATGGCATCGAAGTGGTCGGTAGCGACGCCCCCGAGCGGGCCATGTTCCCCACCGGCGGCTTCAACTACCTCCCCCTCCAATTTTTGGGGTCAGACCCCAAGACATTTTGACCCATCAAATGTGCTGGGGTCTGACCCCAGCTGATTCAGTCTTCGGTAAGCACCAGGGCTTCGCCCACCTTGTTCAGAGTGGCCATGTTCTCTACGGCAACCGCCAGGTCCTGTGGCGTCACCTTGCCCTTCTTGGAGGCGCTGGTGAGAACCCCCACGCCCAGAGGCTTGGTTATCGAGTACGTCCGGAGCAATCTTACAGCCACATCCCGCACCGTGGCTGAACTGAGTCACTTTGATGGCCAAGGTTTGATCCTTCTGAGTACTGAGAACTTTGATAGTATGGCTTTCCAGTAGATTGGATAAGGGGTCTGACCCCAAATTAGATAGGAACGCCCATGACCAAGCCAGAGAACCAAGGCCCCGCCACCCGCATCATTCACAACCGCCGCCACGAGGATGCGTTCGGCAGCCCTTATTCACCGGTATACAACACCACCACTTACCGGTTCGAGAACACGGCAGCCTTGCTGGATGTGATTGAGAAGCGCACCGAGGGTAATCTTTATACCCGCTGGGGCACCAACCCCAGCATCAATGAGCTGGAACAGGGGCTGGCAGGGTTGGAACAGGCGGAAGCGGCGCTGGCGTTTGCCTCAGGCATGGCGGCCATCTCCGCCACGCTGCTCACCCATGGCCGCAACGGCATTGTCTGCGTGGGCGATCTGTACGGTGGCACCCAGGAGCTGCTGAAAAACCACTGCATGGCGCTGGGTATTGATGTGCAATTCCTGTTCAGGGAAGAGCGGGCACTGCTGGAAAGCCGGCTGGATGTGCCCGGGAAACTGGTGTACTTCGAGACACCCGCCAACCCGAACCTGGCGCTCCTGGATATTCGCGCCATCGCCGAAACCGCCCACCAACACGGAGCCCGGGTGGCGGTGGACAACACCTTCGCCAGCCCCATTAATCAGCAACCGCTAACACTGGGGGCGGATCTGGTACTGCACAGCGCCAGCAAATATCTGGGCGGCCACAGCGACATCACCGCCGGGGCTCTGATGACCTCAGCCGAATTGGCTAAACCGGTCGCCGCCTGGCGCAAGAACCTCGGCCAGCTGATCGCCCCGGAAACCGCCGCCCTGCTCTCCCGCAGCTTGCGAACCTTGCCGGTACGAATCCGCCAGCACAACGAAAATGCCATGGCGGTGGCCCGGGCCATGGAACAGCACCCGAAAATCACCAAAGTCCACTACCCCGGCCTGCCCTCCTTCGAAGGCCACGAACTGGCCAAACAACAAATGACCGGCTTCGGCGGCATGCTCAGCATTGAAGTGGAAGGCGGCCAGCAAGCAGCCGAACGTGTGGCGGATTCCCTGAAAATCTTCCTCCTGGCCACCAGTCTTGGCGGCGTAGAAAGCCTGGTCAGCCAGCCCAGCGCCACCAGCCACCACAGCCTGAGCCGGGAAGAACGCCTGAAACGCGGCATCGGCGACGGCATGCTGCGCCTGTCCGTAGGCCTGGAAGACCCCCAGGACCTAATCGCCGACCTCAACCAGGCCCTGAAGTAAACTTTGGGGTCAGACCCCAGGACATTTGAAGGGGTGAAATGTCTTGGGGTCTGACCCCAAAGATTGATTTAGTCCTGCGTTGGTGACGAAGTTTTGCGGTACTCGCCGGGGGAGCAATGCATCCAGCGGCGGAACGCTCGGGTGAAACTGGCGGTGTCGGTATAGCCTAGGTGAATGGCGAGTTCGTCCAGCTTCATGGCGCTGTTCTTCAGCAGCTGCAACGCCAGTTGGCGGCGTTCTTCTTCCAACAGTTTGCGGAAACTGGTGCCCTCCAGGTCCAACTTGCGCCGGAGACTGCGGGGGGACATGGCCAAGGTTCCTGCCACTTCATCCAGCGATGCCACCAATCCCAGCGGCCCGAGTAACTGCTGTCGCACCTGTCCGGCAAAGCCGCCTGTTTGTCGCCGCTCAAGTTGTTGACGGCATTGATGATCCAGCACTTGCACCAGGTGCGGGTCGAAGGTCGGCAGAGGACGATCGGCATCCGCCCGCAGAATAACCAGTGCGTTGCGCGGCCGATTAAACGTCAGCCTCACGCCGCTCAGCTCCTCTAAGCAGGAGGCATAGGGCAATGGCTCGCCTTTCAGTTCGATCGCCTGCACGTCAAAGCCTGCCAGGCTCAGCTCTTTGAACAGATTAAGCCCCGTGGCCAGATCCCGCTCCAGCAGAAACTGGCGCAAATGGCGGGGAATATCATCGGGATCAAACGCAACGCCGAAGTCATCGCCTTCCACAAAGGTCTGCATTTTGCAGTAGGCGGTACTGAGCGGCAGGTATCGCAGGGCTAATACGGTGGCATCCCGCAAGGTTCGGCTGGTGCGCAACGCAAAGCCCCAGATTCCAAAGGTCGACACGCTGTATTGCAGACCTATACGGAACCCCAAAGCCGGCGTGTCTGGCAGTGCCAGGATCAGGTTCTCGATCAGCCGCATTTCCTGGGCGCGGGTAATCAAGCCATCAGCCGCCTGCAAGTCCTCCTCTGCAATGCCGGTACCCAGCAAACAGGTCTCGCGATCTACTCCTTGCCTGACAGCAAAGTTGATCATGACCTGGCTGATGGTAACTGGGTGCAAAAGGGTATCGGAATTTGACATAGCTCGGGAGTATGCCCCGCCCCCGCAAGCCGGACAAGCGCACAAGGTGCCAAGGCCGTTTATGCCTGTTGATTGGCCATAGCTGCCCTGTCTGCACTGGCGCGCCAAGTCTATTGTAGGCATTGTCAGAACAACCCGGAGCACCCGATGACCGAAGACCTCACCACCCTCAACAAGCAGGCCATCACCGCCGCAAAACAGCACATGGGCGAGGTAGCCTGGCCCACCGTGGCACTGACCTTTGCCACCGTCGTTTCTTTCGTGCTCACCCTGGCATTATTCATGGCCGGGGCTCTGCCTGTCTGGGCTGCCACACTGCTGATCGGAGCGCTGACGTATTTCTCCTACACCCCGCTGCACGAGGCCGTTCACAACAATATCCACGGTGAACACGACCAGCTGACCTGGCTCAACCATCTTTGCGGTTATCTGGTTGCTCCGTTGATTGCCGTGCCCTATCAGTCACACCGGCTGGAGCACTTCACCCATCACCGCTACACCAACCAGCCGGATAAAGACCCGGACTTCCTCATCAGCGGCATGGGTAAGGGGCCTTTCAGCGCCCTGCTGACGGTGCTCAGGTTCCTCTGGGTACAAAACACCTTCTTCGCCCGCCAACATTGGGGCAGCGCATCCCGAAGGGAAAAAGTCATCTACTGCACCGAACTGTTTGTCTCCATCGGTTGGCGAATCCTGTTTCTGTCGCTGGTGAGCCAGAGCGGCGCAATGGCGGTTGTTCTGGTCGGATATTTGATTGGCGGCGCCTTCACCGCCTATTGGTTTGCCTACCGGCCGCACTTGCCCTACAAGGAGCCAAAGCGCTACCGCAACACCAACAGCCTGATCATGCCCGCCTACATGAAACCGGTGGAGTGGTTCTGGCTCGGGCAGAATCTGCACTCAATCCACCACCTGTTTCCGAGAGTACCGTTTTACCGGTACCACGCCCTGCACCGCGAGATCGAACCGGTCCTGCGAGCCCATGGCACCCCGATCATCGGCATCTTCAACCGCCACCCGCAATAATCTTTGGGGTCAGACCCCAGGACATTTGAAGGGGTGAAATGTCTTGGGGTCTGACCCCATCTTGAATCCCGGAGGCCTTGCCCCAATAATCGAGGAATCTTCCGGGAACATTTCCATGAACAGATCCCTCGCAATGCAGTTGCCGCCCTGGCGCCAGATGGTGTCCGGTTTTGCTGTGGCTGTGTTTGCCCTGGTTCTTCTGTGTTCAATCACCCAAGCGCACGCCCAGCCGAGCCCGGCAGGCAAGGTTGTGGTCAATCACCTGGACCATCTGGTGGTTGCCAGCCACAACCCGGCGTTGGCGGTGGCAGAAACCGGCTCAGCGGAAGACGAGCCGTTCCTCGATAGCCCAGAGCAGCTGGTCCGGCTTCTTGATGCAGTGCTCTGGTCGCAATCCCGCGCTCCGGTGCCGGCGGTCGACTACCGCGCCGAGCGAGCCGCTTCCCTCACCGATTTCACCACGCCGCCCCTGCGGGCACCGCCCATCGCGTAATCCCCTGCACAGAACATCACGCAGACCGGCCGTAACGCCTGTCTGACCGCGACCCGGTTTATCAAGGATTACCGATGAAATCATTACGTTCACGGGCCATGGTGTATGGCCTGGTGATTGTGCTCGGGCTACTGAGCGCAATGCCGAATCTGTTGCCGGCCAACCTGGCCGACAAGTTCCCGGACTGGTACCTGGAGAACACCCTGTCACTCGGGCTCGACTTGCAGGGCGGCTCGCACCTGCTGCTGGAAGTTGACGCCACCGAACTGCTCGCCAACAACCCGGGCCAACCGGAAGACCTGCTCCTCAAAGATGCCGTAGAACGCAGCCTCGAAGTGGTACGCCGGCGCCTGGACGAAACCGGCCTGGTGGAGCCCAGCATTACCCGCCAGGGCAAGAACCATATCCTGGTGCAGATGCCCGGTGTGGCCGACCCGGCTCATATCCGCGAACTCTTAGGCACCACCGCCCAGATGACCTTCCATTGGGTTGCCAAGCCGGATGAAAGCCGGCGCTCCGCCGTTCTCCGGCTAACCGACGCCACTGGCGAACAGGAATATGTGCTGGAGAAACGGGTAGCCATGCAGGGCGAACACATCAGCGATGCCCAAATGGCCTTTAACCAAGACACTACCGAACCGGTGGTCAACTTCAAACTCGACTCCGAGGGCACCCGCCTGTTCGGCGACATGACCCGCCAGAACATCGGCCGGCCACTGGCCATCGTGCTGGACAATCACGTGATCACCGCGCCGGTCATCCGCAGCGTGATTGCCGGCGGCAGCGGCGAAATCAGCGGCTCCTTCACCACCGCGGAAGCAAGCAACCTGGCCCTGTTACTGAGAGCCGGCGCCCTGCCCGCGCCTCTGCACGTCATCGAAGAACGCACGGTAGGGCCGGACCTCGGCAGCGATGCCATCGCCATGGGTGTGAGCACCGGCCTGCTCGGCGCAGCCCTGGTGATCGCTTTCATGCTTGGTATCTATGGCCGCTGGGGGTTGATCGCCTGTGCCGGATTAGCCGTGAACATCGGCCTGGTTCTGGGATTGCTCAGTATACTCGGGGCCACACTGACACTGCCGGGCATTGCCGGCATCATCCTCACCATTGGCATGGCGGTCGATGCCAACATCCTGATCAACGAACGCATCCGGGAGGAATCCCGCAAAGGCAAAGTCGCCTGGATGGCACTCCGGGAAGGCTTCGGGCGTGCCTACAGCACCATTCTGGACTCTAACGTGACCACCCTGATTGCCGTCAGCCTGCTGTTTATGTTTGGCAGCGGCCCGGTAAAAGGGTTCGCGGTAACCATCGGCATCGGCTTGCTCACTTCCCTGTTCACCGCCGTCGCCTTCAACCGCTTGGTCATGGAATGGTGGATCAAGGGCCGGGAGCGGGAGCCGCTCACCATTGCAGGGTTTGCCTGGCTGGATCGCCTAAGCGAGAGGGGCGTCAACTTCATGAAAGGCCGGGTGATTGGCCTGGTGCTGTCTGGCGTTCTGTCGATTGCCTCCATCGCCCTGTTCATCCAACCCGGCCTGGATTACGGCGTGGATTTCACCGGCGGCACCCTGGTGGAAGTGCGCGCGCCTTCTGTCTCCGTGGATGAGTTGCGAACAACCCTGCAAAGCCAGCAACTGGGCGCTGCGTCCATTCAGGAGTTCGGCCAGGACGGTGATTTCCTGATCCGGCTCCCGGCGGATGCCAGCTCCAACACAGGCGCGGCACACCCGGTAGACGCCCTGAAATCCGCCGTCACCAGCCTGCAGCCGGATGCCAGCTTCCCGAAAGTGGACGTGGTCGGCCCGAAAGTCAGCGGCGGCTTCAGCGATGCCACCATCCTGGCCATCCTGTTGGCAGGCGCCGGCATGCTGGCCTACCTGTGGATTCGCTTTGAATCCCACTTCGCCCTGGCCGCCACCATCACCATCGCCCTGGACCTCACCAAAACCATCGGCTTCTTCGCCCTGGCCGGTGTGGAGTTCAACCTCACCGCCGTGGCCGCCTTGCTGGCCCTGATTGGTTATTCCGTGAACGACAAAGTGGTGGTGTTCGACCGTATCCGGGAAAACCTGCGGCAAACACCGGACATGCCCATGCTGGAATTGCTAAACCGCAGCATCTCCTCCACCCTAACCCGAACCGTGTTCACCTCCGTGACCACCTTCCTGGCACTGTTGCCCATGGGCATCGCCGGCGGTGCTGCGGTATCCAGCTTCGCCTTGCCCATGCTGTTCGGAATCGTCATCGGCACCAGCTCCTCTGTGTTCATAGCCTCGCCCATTCTCTACTACCTGAGCGAACGTCGATCCCGAAAAGGCCTCACCCAACTGCGACCCACCGCCGAGGAAATGCGCAAAGAACTGGAACTGATCCCATAACCTTTGGGGTCAGACCCCCGGACATTTCACCCAACGAAATGTCTTGGGGTCTGACCCCAATTTCAGCGGCTGACCAGGAAGTCGGTGAATTTTCGGGTAAGGAAACCTGGCAGGAGTTTGTTGGTGAACCAGAGGCTGCGGGCGCGCCAGCCGGGGATGATCATGAATCGTCGGCGGTCGATGCCTTTACGGATCTGTGCCACGGCATCATCCAGTTGCAAAGTGCCGGCCATCAGCTTCAGGGCTTCAGTCTGCTTGGGGCGATTGAAGCGTTCGGCCTCTACCATCGGGGTTTCCACCTCTGGTGGGCACACCACCGATACATCAACACCCTTGGCTGCCAGCTCGATGCGCAACACCTCGGCCAAGCCAACCACACCGTACTTGGACGCACAGTAAGCCGCATAGCCGTAGCAGCCCACCAACCCCGCCATTGAAGCCACCAAAACCAGGTGCGAACCAGCGGCCATATGGGGCAGTACGCCAGCCACCACATTACGCGAGCCAATCAGGTTGATGTTGATGACCCGGGCATAGGCGTCGTCATCGATAGCCTCAAAATCCGCAGCAATGGCAATGCCCGCGCAATGAATCACCACATCGGGTTGCCCGCCTTCAGCGGCTTGGGCAAAGGCGATTCTCACCTCACCCGGTTTGGTGACGTCCATAGCAAAGGCGCGCACCCGTTCTGGCCCGGCAATAGCCGACAGCTCCGCTACCGCCTGCGCGGTCGGCTGAATATCGAACAACGTAACGGCCGCCCCCAAACCCAGGTATGTTCGCGCTAAATGAAGGCCGATGCCGCTTGCACCGCCGGTGATATAGACCTGCTGCACCATGAGGTTTCTCCGGGTTGTCTTGTTATACCCCCAAGCATATCGCCCCCGGAAATCGCACCCCATGCCCCGGGCGCCCATATGGCAGCCGACGGCGGGGCTATTGACCAGCCCTACAGACTGTGTTGCCCGCCCCATTTGTACTATTCCCCGTGCTTACCGATTGTGAAACACTTGACCACTTTCATGGCACAGCAAAGGAGCAAACCATCACAATGGCCGTAACATCCGTCGCCCTGGTGGCACACGACAACAAGAAGAAAGAACTGGTTGAATGGGCGAACGAAAACCGCACCCGCCTCGCGCCGCTGCGTCTATACGCCACCGGCACCACCGGCCGCCTGCTCAAAGAAAGCCTGCAACGTGAAGACCTGCACTCCCTGTTAAGTGGCCCTCTGGGTGGCGACCAGCAAATCGGCGCCAAGATAGCCGAGGGTGAAATCGACCTACTGGTATTCTTCTGGGACCCACTGGAACCCCAACCCCACGACCCCGACATCAAAGCCCTGCTGCGCATCGCCGCCCTTTGGAACATCCCGGTTGCCTGCAACCGCGCCACCGCAGAGTTCGTGCTGACCTCCGCCTACATGACCGACGACAATCACCGGTCACAAAAGCCGGATTTTTCCGATTACACCGGCCGCAAAGTTCGTTAACAGAAAGTCACAGGCATTTGCAGGATTTGGAACTAGTATTCAGATAAACCCTTCAAGGGAGTAGAGGGGAAATTTAATGCATTCCAGAATCCTTTTTATAGCCGCGGCGCTGGCCATCGCCAGCATGGCACCGGCCACCGCCTATGCCGATGGTCACGAGAACAGAATTTATATTGCTGTGATCGACGACATACCCAGCACCACCATGGCGGTGCGATTACTGGAGGTTGCCTATCAACGCCTGGGGCTGGAGATGAGAACCCTGGTGGCACCCTCTCGGCGCGCCCTGATGATGGCAGACAACGGCAAGCTGGACGGAGACTTGTTCCGCATTGAGAGCGTGGCGGCTGAGTATCCAAACCTCACGCAGGTTGATTACCCGCTGCTGGAGGGTGGATTATTCGCGGTAGTGCGCGACCCCAACGCGCAAACCATGCCAGAGCCTGGCGATCAGCCGCTTAAAGTGGCCGTTCGCCGCGGCGTCATCATCGCCGAGCAAACCGCCGATACACTTGGCATGGAGCCATTGCATACCGAAAGCTACGAGCAGATGCACCAACTGCTTGAGCGGGGGCGCGTGGAGCTTGCCCTGGTGTCTGACATTGAAGGGCTGTCGCCACTGACATCCGACAACTGGAACCAATTCACCGTGCTGCCGGAACCGGTTATCCGTTTCAAGCTTTACCACTACGTGAACCGCCGGCACGGCAACCTTGCCCGGGAACTGGCACGGGTATTGGCAGAGCTGGAGCGCGAAGGCGTGAAAGACGACATCCGGGAACGTACGCTGGAGGAACAGGTAAACGGAGATTGGTAAACGGGCCACCCCGCTGAGGCGGCCCTATACGGCATCAGGAAGCTTTCTTCAGCTTCTTCTTCAGTGACTTGATCTTTGCTTCGTGCTTCTCGATCTTGGCTTTGCGGGCGTTGATCTTTTTCTTCAGGTTTTTCTCAGCTTTCTTGGACATAACTGCCTCCTGGTTGTCATTGGCTTCCGGTTGGTAGCTACTTTCATTGTAAGTGGGGTTTAGGGGAAGGCAAGGCAACAGAATTAAGCCCGGTACACAGCGATCTCCCACCACACATCGGCACGGTTCAGCTGATCGGCACGCGGCCTATCCGGCAAAGGCACCGGCATAACGGCCCGGTGGCGGGCAAAGCTATCCAGCTCGGCTTTTGACACTTCGTAGAACTGGCGCTCACCATCCCCCGGTCCGTGTCGCAGAGTGATCACCAACATGCCAGACGGCGCCAGCAGTTCAGTCAAAATACGGAACGCCCGCTCTCGAGACGTAGGCGGCAGGTGCATCCACACCGCCGACACCAGCACCGGATCAAATCGGTAACTGAGTTTGCGGATTTCGCTCAGGTCCGGCAGGGCATCGTCCACCCACTGGATACTGCGATGAGCGGTTGCCACCTCGCCCAGGCGGCGCAATTCCGCTGCCGGTTCCACCGCCACTACGTCCCAACCACGCTCTGCCAGTGCCAGTGCATCTCGGCCGCTACCAGCGCCCACATCCAGCGCCAGACCGGCTTTCTTGTCCAACTGGGGAAGCCAGTCGCGGTGGACCTGTTCGAAGGTCAGGGACTGGTATTGGGTGAAGAATTTTGGGGCGTTTTTGTTGTAGGGACCGTAACTCATGCCACCGCCAGCTTAGCCGCCTGATGCCACATAAAGTTTGGCATCGGGGTTCGGAGTTTCCAGGTAATACTCATGGGCTGGGAACCAGTGTGAGACACGTAATCCACCTCACCATAATTCACAAACCCCATCGTGCGACCATATTCATCTTTCGCCTGCTCTCTTACAAACAGGAACAACCGCTTGTTGATGGATTGGTGTTGAATATAGTCCTTCCCTTTGCCCCGGTCAGGCCGGGAACTGTTTTGCGACTGCCAGTGAAACAGCTGCTCGCTGATCGCGTAGTCGTGGTACATGGTGGTTGGTGAGAACTGCTTTTCGTTTTTGTCCAAGGTGACAAACAGCAGCTCGATGTTCTGATTCGGGATGACATACACACCTTCCCTCGATGGTGGCTGGTGCTCGAAGGTCATGGCACCAAAGCCAACCAGAATCTGCTCTCGGGAATAGCGGGCGTGCAATCGCAACGGCACTTCCTGCAACCCCGGCATGGCCAGCTGTTCGTGCTTTGTTTTCGTCAGTTTCCAGTCGAGCACGTCCACCAGCTCCTGTTCCAGCCCCAGCTTGCTGAGTTCTGCCAGGCTTTGGGCAAGCGAATCAAATTCCAGCTCCGGCCCTGTTTTCTGCCAGAAATCGTAATGGCACATAAGGGCTTGGCGATCGTTGGCGTTATCCCAGCTAAAGCCGGCTTGGCATAGCTTCTGGAGGAACAGCAGATACTGGTGATCGTCACAGATCAGAATCCGGTTATAGATGGCCTTCTTCGCGAGCTTGAACGGCGAATCATCGGCTACGTCTTCTTCTTTCGCTTTGCTTACCAACTCCGCCCAACTGCCCCGTTTGTATAGTTCGTTCAGGTCGATATGAGGATGATGGGTTATAAAGTTTTTCAGCGTGAGAGGCTGCGTGGAATGCTGAGGAAACTGACGAACCAAAGACACCAGCCGCTTCATGGTCAGCGTGGCTTGCCGTATGTTGCTCAGCACCATTTCCTGGGTTTTCTTGGTGAGCTCAATCCGGCAACCCAGCGGTGCATGCGGGAAGCCCTGCTTGAGTTCCTCCGTAATCGAGCGTTCTGACTTACCCACCAGTGCCCGGAATTTGTTGGCAAAGTCGTACTCAGGCCGGGAGTTGCCCACGAAATCCAGAACCGTGCAGCAGTCTTTATCGTCTGCCAAACGCAGTCCACGGCCGAGTTGTTGCAGGAAGATGGTCAGGCTCTCGGTTGGACGCAAGAACAGCAAGGTATCGACTTCCGGAATATCGACGCCTTCGTTGAATATGTCGACCACACACAGAACGTTGATTTGCCCGGATCGAATGGCTTGCTGCTTTTGCTGGCGCTCGTGGCTGTTGTCACTGGTGAGCACATCCGCTTTGATACCGTGCAGTAGGAACTGTTGCGCCATGAAGTTTGCGTGGTCATGACCCACACAGAAAGCCAAAGCCTTCATACTTTCGATATCAGTGATGATTTCCCGCAAGCTTCGCAGAATCTTTTTTACGCGATTCTGGTTGTGCGTATACAAGTTCGTCAGCTGAGCAATATCGTAACGCCCACGACTCCAAGGAATGGTGCGCAGGTCGGTGTCATCATCTATTCCAAAGTATTGAAAGGGGCAAAGGTGCCGACGGTTAATAGCTTCCGGCAAGCGGAGTTCGGCGGCAATCACACCGTCGAAGTCGCTGAGGATATCCTCATTGTCATGCCGCTCTGGTGTGGCAGTTAGCCCCAGCAGTATCTCAGGCGAAAAGTGCTCCAGTACCGCCCGGTAACTGGATGCGGCAATGTGATGCACTTCGTCGATCACGATGTAATCGTAATAGTCTTCAGTGAGCTTTAGCTGATCCAGCTGGTTGTTTAATGTCTGGATCGACACGAACAACTGGCGGTAGTGCTCTGGCAACTGGCCGCCCACCCAGAGTTCGCCAAAGGCATTGTTTCGCAGCACGCCTCGGTAGGCTTCGCGGGCTTGCCGTAGGATTTCTTCCCGGTGCGCCACAAACAGAAAGTGGGCATTCGGTTTTGCTTTCAGGAACCGCTGAAAATCAAACGCCGAAATCAGCGTCTTGCCGGTGCCTGTGGCGGCCACCACGAGGTTTCGGAAACGCTGATGCACGTCCCTCTCGACAGATAACTGCTCCAGAATGTCCTTCTGGTGGGCGAACGGGGTGATTTCGAAATAGTGGGAGACACCGGGAACATCCAACCCTTTTTGCTGCTTAAGAGCTCGGTTTAGCTTTTCAGTGCTCTCCGCCTGCCCATCAAAACCCTCAAATTCGTCTGATGCCCAGTACGTCTCAAAAGTGCTCAAAGACTTGTTGATGATGTGAGGAATTTCTTGCGAGGTGATCTTCAAATTCCACTCGAGGCCGTTGGTTAATGCCGATCGGGACAGGTTAGATGAACCAATGTAACCCGTGTGAAAGCCAGTGTTCCGAAGGAACAAATAGCTCTTGGCGTGAAGCCTTTCGCGCTCGGTGTTGTAGCTCAGTTTCACTTCGGTATTGGGCAGGCTGGCCAGATACTCAACGGCTTTGGCATCCGTTGCCCCCATGTAGGAGGTGGTGATGATTTTCAGCTCACGACCACTGGTGGTGAAAGCTTCCAGCTCTTTCCGGAAAATGCGGATGCCGGCCCACTTGATGAACGACACCAGCCAATAAATCTTGTCTGCGGACAGAATCTCACGTTTGAGCTCGGATTCCAGTGACAAGCCGGCATTGCTGCCAGAGAACAGCTCGCTCTGCGTCAGGCCTGTTAGCGGAAAAATGTCTTCTACGTATTGTTTGAGGTTGGCAGCAACAGGGTTTTTCAGCTCGTAAAGCGCGGTGAGAAGCTTGCCTTGGCTATCGAGAAGGTTTTCCGCAATAAAGCCTTCGTCAGAAATCTGGCTCTTGAGCCACATCAGCAGCTGGTTGGAGAGTTTGATTTGCTCTTGCAGCCGATCATCGCCCGACGGCACGGCTTCAATGGCAAATTCAAGGATGCTGGAAAGGAATCGTGACAGCCACACTGAGGCTTCGGCGTTATTGAGCTGGCGTTCACCGACGTAGAACTTGTCTCTGTCCAGTCGACTCTCGACGAGCTTGGTGATTAGCTGCTCGTAAATTCCAGTTTGTTGCATCCATTACATTCCGTGTTGACGACGACCATCGGCTAAACGCTGAGATCGCTGACTGTCATGATTGCTTGCTAACGAACTCATCATCGAACCTTAGCCTTCAAGGCTCATATTTCCAAGAAATTCCACAAGTTTTGCAGAGCAGGCAACCTTGGCCTTTCACTCTGAGGTTCAAGCCCGCACATTATCCAGATTACCCTTAACCCATATCGAAAATCCCTGTTTGCCTTGATATTCATCAGTGTTTACCATCGCGCCCCTTTCAATTAATGCACCAAATCAGGGCAAGCCAAGATCATGGGACGCAGGAACGAGCAGCTGCGCTGGCAGCTGGCCAAAGGATTGCTGAATGCACTTCATCTGGAACGACTGGCCACGCGGTACAGTCGAACCACGGTTATGGCTGTGTTCAATCTGATCAATGGTGGTTTCAGTATTGCGCTGGTCTCTTTTGTTGCGCTTGTCACCCAGGAAGCGTTTATCTTTCCCTCGCTCGGCGCCACCGCCTTTATTCTGTTCTATGTGCCCATGGCCCAACCCGCTTCACCAAGAAACACCCTGTGCGGACACCTCATTGGCGCTCTCACTGGGCTGTTCAGCCTGTACCTGTTCGGTTTGCTGGATCAGCCGTCCGCTTTTATGACGGGTGTCGACTTGCCTCGGGTGGGCGCAGCGGCCCTGTCTCTGGGGCTGGCCAGCTGCCTGATGGTGGTGTTCAGGGTAGCGCACCCACCAGCGGGCGCTACGGCGCTGATCGTTTCTCTGGGGCTGATGCCAGACCCGGCCCAATTACCTATACTGATGGCCGGTGTCGGCTTGCTGCTGGCGCATGCTTTTGTAATGAATCGCTTGGCCGGCATCCCCTACCCGCTGTGGTCCACAGCAACAGCAGGTCCCGTCATGCAGGATAGGAAAACGTCATGCTGAACTTTCTGGGAACAGATTTACCCATCATTCAGGCGCCCATGGCAGGCGTTCAAGACAGCCGGCTGGCGGCAGCGGTTTCCAATGCCGGCGGGCTCGGATCGCTGCCTTGCGCGATGTTGACCGCGGCTGCACTCCGGGCAGAGCTTGAAGCCTTGAAAGCCAGCACAAACCGGCCATTCAACCTGAATTTCTTTGCCCACACTCCACCAGAACCTGATACCTCAGCGGAAAAGTCCTGGCGGGCGGCGCTGGCGCCCTACTATCGGGAATACGGGTTGGACGAAGGCGTTATTGCCAATGGCCCCGGGCGGCTACCCTTCAACACCGAGATGGCTGCCATTGTGGAGGAATTCCGGCCAGCCGTTGTGAGCTTCCATTTTGGCCTGCCTGCGCCCGAGTTGCTGCAACGGGTCAAAGCCGCTGGAGCTACGGTGCTGTCATCGGCTACCACGGTAGAAGAAGCCCTTTGGCTGGAGGGCAACGGAGCCGACGGCATTATTGCCCAGGGGCTTGAGGCCGGTGGCCACCGGGGTATTTTCCTGACAAAGGACATGAGCACGCAGATGGGAACGTTTGCCCTTTTACCCCAGGTGGTTGCTGCGGTGAGTGTGCCGGTTATTGCAGCCGGTGGCATTGCCGATGCCAGGGGCGTAAAGGCGGCACTGGCACTTGGCGCTGCGGCGGCCCAGGTGGGCACGGCGTTTATGCTGTGTCCGGAAGCCACAACCCGGGCGGTTCATCGCGAGGCGCTAAAGAGCGATGCGGCCCGGCACACGGCCATCACTAATTTGTTCTCCGGGGGCCCGGCAAGAGGCATTATGAACCGAGTGATGCGAGAGCTGGGGCCGATATCAGCCCTGGCTCCCGCTTTCCCATTGGCCACCAACGCCATAGCACCATTGCGGGCGGCCGCCGAGGCACAGGGCTCCGAGGATTTCTCGCCTTTATGGTGTGGGCAGAATGCCGCTGGTTGTAGGGAGGTTTCGGCTGGGGATTTGGTAAAACAGTTGGCCGAAGATCTTTGAGGGGCTAGGGGTGAAGGCTTGGCCTTCACCCCTTAGTGATCAGAGTGCGGGAACGACGCCGATCTCGCTGCAGTTGTCATAGCTTTCAACGAGCTGATTATCAATCCAGATCGCCACTACGCCAGTTCCTCCAGTGCTGGTGCCGAAGCGAATCTCCGCGGTGCCATTACTCGCAACTCGAAACACGCCAGCGACCGGACATTCCTGGCCTTCGACAAACTCAACAACCACGGGTGTTGTGAGCTGGATATAACCACCAATCGCAGAGCCAATCAGTTTGGCTTTGTTGGAATACTCTGCTTCAGATCCATTAAATATTAAACGCGTTTCACCATCGGTGACCGCGACGTACCGTTCTCCAATCTTGAGCTCAAATACGCTGATGGTATCGATAAAGCGAGCGGAGTCTTCCGTTCCCGAATAATCAAAATCGACCCGACCGCGCATGAGGAGCTGTTCAGCCCCTTCTCCTGATTGCACTTGGCCGTTAATGTTGTAGGTTTCAAACCCTTTGATGCTGGTTTCCGTTAACGTATCGACATAGCGGTAATCACCGTTTAGCGTGACGGCACCGAACCCACTCGTGTTTACTACACAACCCTGCAATGTCCAGGTCTCATCACTATTATCGTCGGCTCCCGCGTAGGTCACCGTGGCAGTACCCCCGCCGTCACAGTCTGTGGTGCCCGAGACTCCCCCGCTCTGAGTCGCGAGTATGTCCTGAACTTCAACAATCAACTCCGATCCGTAATCAACATCATCGTAGAGCCCCAGGATACCGCGAACATCCGACTCCGGACCAACCTCAACCGTTTGCTCCGCCAGATTATCGTTATCCAGAGTCAGGTCTGGCCCGTCAGAACCGCCACCTCCGCCGCCACCACAGGCCGCCAACAAGGTAACGCTGGATAACACTGCCAAGCCACGCACACCTTTCCTTACAGCAGTCATAATTATTCCCTTTGTACAATCACACCAACACTATGTGTCTTGTCGGACTAATTCCTTAGCCCACTACTTGCTTCTATATTCAAACACAGTTCGGAGACCGCTTTACAATAATGGGTCACATCGTCAAGTATGGAAAGCTGACCTGGCCAATCGGTATTAACTTAGGAGTCTTCATGTCGGAACAGCCTTTCCGTTTTCGCTTCCGGGTGCGCTATGGCGAATGCGACGCCCAGGGCGTGGTGTTCAATGCCCGCTATGCAGATTTCGTGGATATTGCTGTGAATGAGTATATCCGCACGCTGTTTGGTGATTACCAGCACCTGCTTGATCAGGACCTGGACATCCAGGTAGTCAGCATGACCGTTAACTGGAAAGCACCAGCGAAGTTTGACGATGTGCTGGAAGCCCGCATCAAGGCCGGGCGGCTGGGGAATACGTCTTTCACGCTGCACCTGGAATTCTTCCGGCACGGTGACGGGCAGTTTATCGCCGATGCAGACATCACCTACGTGCTTATCCAGCCTTCAAAGATGGCCAAGGCCGTCATTCCAGGCAGCCTGAAAGACAAGCTGGAAACCGGTGCGCCCGGGGTGCTGATCAGCCATGCCGGAGAGACTGTGTAGTAATTTATGAGAAAATCGATCAAACGCTCCCTGGCGCTGATTCTGACACTGCTGATGGTGGGCATTGCCTATCTCTGGCTGACCTTTGTCAGCAGCTTTGGCTATAACCCAACGGCGGAGCTGCCTGCCATCGACGAGGACGAAACCTATTCGGTGTTTGTGTACGGCACCCTCACCCGGCCCTGGGTGCGTTGGCTGGTGACGGGGCGTGCCGGCAGCAGCGAACTGGCAATACTCCCGGGTTTTCGCAAGGAAAAACTGGATATAAAGCCGGACGCTGATGCCAGCGTAGCCGGAGAGGTGATTGAAGTGAGCGCTAGTGAATTGCGGGCATTGGACAGGTACGAGCGGCTAGGCGTGCGCTACGAAAGGGTGGAGTTAACACTGAAGGATGGCCGATCAGCCTGGGTGTACAGGCTGATGGAGCCACTGATCCTTGAGCTGGAGTAAGCGTTATTTCTTCACCCACTGGCCATTGACCTGAACAAACTGCCCGGCCGGTGTTTTCTCGATAGCTTTCTTGCCAGCCACAGTTTCCACCTGGGTAACCGGTATGTCGTGCCGCTCGGCAATGCGGGCATATTCATCCCGGCGCGCGTTGTTGATGGCCTGCACCACCGCAGGCGCATCGCCTTCTGCGCGCACCACTTCCAGGTAACCGGTCGGCGTTTCGCCCACCAGGCCCTGCTGTTTGACGGTTTCCAGTTTCTGCTTGGCCTCTTCCAGGCTCATGGCGAGCGCCGGCAGTGCCATGCCGATGGCCAGAAGGAAGGCGCCCAGTTGCATCAGTCGTTTCATCTTCAACCCCTTGATCTGCCCTTGTTCAGGCCGCTGTTGTTCAGAACAGGCCTTTATCACTGAACAGTTCATCCACTTCCCTGTCCACTTTAACGTAGATCTCGTGCTGGATTTTAACGTTCAGGTTCACGGTAATCGGCTCTTTCGGTGCCGCCATCTGTACGGTTGGCGTGCAGGCAATGAATGCCAAAGGCAGGACCGATATCATCAGAACTCTCATCGCCAGCGGCCTGCGTGACCGCCACACATTGATCATGGTTTTGCCTCCTGCCCGGACTGTTGCAGCCGCTCCCGAACGCGTTCGGTAACCGCTTCGTTCACCCTGCCGCTCAGCTGTAGGCTGGTTAACAGCGCAGGAATGTCTTCTTCAAGATTGATGTTCAGCACCACCGGCTGGCCGCCGCGAACGCCCGGGCTTTGTCCTTCCAGCCGCAGGCCTAACATCAGCTTTCCATTCTTATCGTAGTCTATCGTGCTATCCAGCACCGAATAGTGAAAGTTTTGCAAAGCTTGCACCACCAGGTCCACGGCCTGGCTACCGCCCAACATGGCCTGAAGGCGCTCGCCCGGTAACCGCAAGCGGCCGCCCGGAACAATAGCCGCCATGGTGCCTTGCTCAACCTCTACCGATGTGCCGGAGATCATTAGCGGTATCCGGCCGTTTAGCCTGCCGGTGCCCTCAAAACCTTCGGCTGGGTAAACTTCCAACAGCCGTTCAAGCGATAACTCGTAGACGTCCAACGGGACGTTAACGGGATGATTGGCCAGATCGAAGGATTGCGGTGCGACTCTCAGGCGGCCATTGAGAAATTCGGCTGTGGCCTGCTGAACCTCTAACTGGCCAGTGAGCGGCTCGGCGGCCGGCGCTCGATAATCCGCCAGCAACCGCACCGGACCTATGCCAATGCCGGAGTTGATCTGGGCAATGGTGATGTCGCGCAGGCGGGCAGCCAGTGATTCATCTTCAAGGTTGAATAACAAACGGCCACTCATATCGGAAAACGCGGTTCGATCGAAGACCCCACTCACGCCCGCCAGATTCAGCCGGGCATCCAGTGCGAGGGGGGCATCCGGTTCCTGCCGAAAGCTAGCGGCCGCCTCAAGCTGACCATGGTTTAACGTGAGCAACGGGGGCCACTGGGCGAGTGTATCAGCGATTGCCGTGCCGGCTTGTTCAGCGGCCATGGCCATAGCTACCCGGCCAGCCATGAACTCCCCAGTCCGGTTTCTCAACACCACCTCCGCCAACAGGCCGGAATCTGATCGCAGCTGGCCCTCAAGGCTGAGATCAGACACAGCGCCACTCACCCGCCCGTCGAACCGCCAACCCTGGGGTTTCAGGCTGGGGTGTTGCAAGTCTTCAATCTCAATGGTGACCTGGCCAGCCACCGCAGTGCGGTCCACAAGGGCTTCGACGCCACCGAGGTTGATGGTGACGGTTACATCGGTCAGATCCAGCTGCACGTTATTTAAGAAAACCGAAGAATCTCCGGCGTTCTGTGCAAGGGTGGCGGCCGTCAGCCTTGAACCGGGTTTAAAACGGACGATAACCGCCTGGTTGTCTGCCTCAACCGAGTTAACCACCTCAGCCCGGATGCCGGTCACGCGCCAATCCGCAGTCTCGATATCCGGCAGGGCAATGCCCATTCGCCCCTGCTGCAGCAAGAACGACCAGTCCAGCGCGGAAGCTGACGGCACCCACAGCAAGCAGGCCAACAGGATGATCAGCGATCGCCATGGAAATCGTCCGCGCGGGATCAATACAACACTCCTTTGCTCACAATCAGGTAGTATGTGCCGATAAACGCTGGCCATGACCATACAGAGCCAGCAAGTTGAACCGGGCACAGAAACTTATATGAAGATACCAAAACGATTACAACCCCTCGTTGATGAAGGCATGGTGGATGAGGTGTTGTACCAGTTGATGAGCGGCAAGGAAGCCCAGGTGTTTGTGGTGCGCTGCGGCGACCAGGTGCGTTGCGCCAAGGTATACAAAGAGGCCCAGAAACGCAGTTTCAAACAGGCCGTTCAGTACCAGGAAGGTCGTAAGGTACGGAACAGCCGTCGCGCACGGGCCATGAGCAAGAAAACCCGCTATGGCCAGAAAGAGCAGGAAGACGCTTGGCTGAACGCCGAAGTAGACGCCCTCTACCGCCTGGCGGACGCCGGCGTTCGCGTGCCAGAACCTTTCGGTTTTGTCGACGGCGTGCTGCTGATGGAAATGATTGCCGACGGTGAAGGCAAGGCCGCGCCCCGGCTGGACGACGTTACCCTCACCCCCGAACAGGCCCGCAGTTACCACAGCAAGGTGATTGCCGACGTCGTGCGCATGCTCAGTGCCGGCCTGATTCACGGCGACCTGTCCGAATTCAATGTTCTGGTTGATGCCACCGGTCCGGTCATTATCGACCTGCCCCAGGCGGTTAATGCAGCTGGCAATAACAGCGCGGAGCGCATGCTCGAGAGGGATGTAGACAACATGCGCCGCTATTTCGGCCGCTTTGCCCCGGAACTGCTGAATACCGATTATGGCAAGGAGATCTGGGCGCTTTATGAAGCCGGCGACCTGCACCCCGACAGCCAGCTGACGGGCTGCTTTGAGCACGACACCGAAAGCGCGAACGTGGATGAGCTGCTCGATGTAATTGAAGCCGCCAAGGAAGAAGAATGGGAGCGCCAGGAGCGCCTGCGGGATGCCGAAGACGAAGACTGACGTTGCCACCGGGCATTGTACGAAAGCCGGAGGGCCCTGCGGCGTTTAATCGTTTAGAATGGCAGGATCAATCTGCGGACCGACAAACATCTCGCTCCCTCATCTCTGCGATCCGTAAAAGGTACACCATGCTTTCAGAACGTTTTTATACCGTCCAGGACGGACGCATTGTTATTACTGCGCCCCAGGCCAGCCATTTTGCCAAAGAGATTGCCGGAGACTTCAACCCTATCCACGATCCGGACGCCCGCCGTTTCTGCGTGCCCGGTGACCTGCTGTTTGCCATTGTGGTCGGGCGCTTTGGGTTATCAGAGAACATGACATTCCGTTTCCGCAATCTGCTGGGGGCAGAAATTCCCCTGGAGTTCCGGGAAACCGGTGACGACACCATCGAAGTCTGCGACGAAGCCGGCAAGGTCTACCTGGAAGTGAGCCGCAGCGGTGCGGTAATCCGGGACGAGCAAGTGATTGATGACTTCACCCGCGCCTACGTGGCGGCCTCTGGCAAGAATTTCCCCCACACGCTCAAACCGCTGATGGAATCCCACGGGGTCATGTTCAACCCGGACCGCCCCATGGTGATGTATGAAAGCATGAGCGTGGCGATCAATAAACAGGACAATCTTCAGCCAGACCTGGAACTGAACAAGGCGGACCTGGAAGTGGCGGGCAAGCGCGGCAATGTGACCCTCTCGTACCACTTGATGTCTGATGGCAGCTCGGTTGGTGAAGTGTCCAAACGCCTGATGCTGGGCGGGCTCCGGGAATACTGCCCGGAGGCCATGGCTGGTATTGTTGAGGAGTTTTACCGGCTCAAGGCCCGTGGTACCCGGCTGGGCATGGAAAACGCAGATTAATCGCCCTCAGCAACCCGCTCAAAGGTGTGCAGGCAAACATCTACCGTGAGTGACAGGGAGTTCAGGGCAGCCGCCCGCTCCCGGCCTTCCGCGTTTGCCCGGTAGAAATGGGGCGTCATCGCCAGAAGGTCTGCGATGGGCTCCGCCCCCGCCAGATGCAGTGAAAACCGAACATCTTCCGAAGCCACTCGGCGAAATCCTTCCGGGCCTGGCATCACTTTCTTCGATTCGCTCCGGATTTCAGGATAGATAATTTCCCGCAGCTCCCGCAGGTGATCCTGCCCTGCGTCCACCTGAATCAGCTTGCCGCCCGGTTTGAGAACACGGCCGAATTCCGGGTACACGGGAAAGCCAAACAGACAGAGAATACGGTCCAGTGAGCCAGGTAGCACCGGCAGATTCGCATTACTGCCCACCACCCAGCTCGGCCGTTTGTCTTCACGGGCCGCCGCCAGTACCGCCCATTTCGAGATATCCAGGCCCAATAGCGCCAGGGCGCGTTCCTCGCCCGCCGCCCGGGCCAGTTGTCGCAGGTAATAGCCTTCACCACAACCGGCATCCAGGCAACTCAGTGTGGTGCTGGCCGGCGCATCGTTCAGCGTTGCCCGCGACACCGCCTCGGCAATCGGCTGGTAATACCCTGCCTCAAGAAAACGCTGGCGTGCCGCCACCATCACCTTACTGTCACCCGGGTCCAGCGAACGCTTCTTCTGCACCGGCAACAGATGCACATAGCCCTGCCGCGCCACATCAAAATTATGGCCACTGGCACACCGCCACGAACCCGACTCCCGCTGCAAGGCAGCGCCGTCCAGGGGGCAGGCTAAGGCGTCAAAGGCTGTGATGGTCATTCAATATCCTGTTGTCCGGTTCATCCACCGCGGATTATACATGCTGGGGTCAGACCCCAAGACATTTCGCCCGGTCAAATGTACTGGGGTCAGACCCCGGCAACTGCACCCACCCAAAACCGCAGTTAAAAACAGTTAGCTTGCGCTGCGTCATTTACGGAACTAAAGTTATCTTTCATATTCACAAAAGCAATAACTGGGTAGCGATTCTAAGAAAATGCGAGCGTAGGGAGCCGTCTGCACATGGAATACGAAAAATGGCCACACAAATTCATTTCCCCACAGTCGATTGATCTCGATCCTGACAATCCCAGGCTTCCCGGATTACCACACGACGCCAGCCAGACGGACGTTTTCCAAGAAATGTTTGAAGCTGGAAAAGTTAAGGAAATGATCCGCTCAATTGCTAAGTCTGGCTACTTTCCAGATCAGCAAGTCGTGGTAATTCGGAAGCCTGGCGTCAAAAGCAAGTTCGTCGTCGTTGAGGGAAATCGGCGCGTATGTGCATGCCGCGTGCTCCAAAAACCAAATCTCGCTCCCCAAAAATACGAGCGTTTTGTCAACAAGTGGAGAGACTCTATCGGAGCTGCAGCAAGCAGCTTCTCCAGAATTCCCGTTGTCATTGCTCCCTCACGAGCCGCTGCTACAGAGTTGATTGTCTCCAGGCACTTAAATCAAGCTCCCGTAAAACCTTGGTCCCGGTTCGCTCAGGGCAAATTTGCCATTAACGCCCTTGAAGGCGGCCAAGACTTGGAAGATGTTCAAAAGGAAACCGGCCTAAAGATAAGTGACATTAAAAAAGCCGTTCAAGAAGCTCGGCTTTTCGATGTCTTCCTAAAGCTGGATTGGAATCCTGAGGAGAAATCGTTCCTGATGGAGTCAGTTGACACCTTTCCGATTGAAGCTCTATCTAGGGTTCTGAAGAGCCCTGCCACCGCAGAGAAAATAGGTAAAGTGAATTTTAATGATAAAGGGTGGCCGGAATTTAACTGGGAAGAATCACTAATACAGCCGTTTCTGAAACGACTGGTCTATGACGCAATACCTCATTTCAGCTCAAGCGGGAAAGCAAAGCTGAACAGCCGAACCGCAAATAACAAAGATCAAATTGCCGAGTATCTGGATAAGCTTCCTGAAGAAATTCGGCCGACGAAATCAAAGAAAGCAACGCCTGCGACCGACTTCGTTCCAGAAGATGAGAAGCAAAACGATTCCACGGAGAAGAAGCCCACACCAAAACCGAAGCCAAAACGCCGGTCAAGGCGTAACGCCCCAGCTCTGGCTCCCGACATTGAATGCACTCTCAAGCACGACAAAGCCCGAACACTACTTGAAGAGCTTCAAGTCATAAAGCCAGAGGACTATCCGCACGGAACGGCCTTCTTAATAAGATCGCTCCTTGAGATTAGCCTCGTGGCAAGAATGAGACACGCCAACACATGGGCGGATTTCATCGCTAAGCACCAGAAGACGGAAGGCTTCGTTCCCGGCCTCGAGAAAATGATAAAATTCGCGTCAACGTGCCGTAAAACAATACCCGACGAGAACGTCCGCAAAGCTTTTAGCAATGACAAGGCGATGCCGCGGACGTTCCTGAATCTTGCGACCCACAATGATCATCACATTCTGGTGCCCAGCGATGTGAGAGACATCGCCACCCGGCTAGAACCGATTCTCCGTTTTTTGCTCAGTGAATAAGGACTTAAAATGCCCTCTCGGCGGAAGAAACAGAACATCAACCAAAAGGATCTTTGGCTAAAAAGCTTTCAGGAACTCTCTGGGAAAAAGGCACTTCCGCGAGACCTTACTCCTTTGAGATATCCAGGCGGAAAGGGATCTCTGAAATACTTCCTAGCCAATGTCGTGCTGCAGAACGAGCTTTCCGGTAAGCCGATGATCGAGCCATTCTGCGGAGGCGCAGGTGCCTCAATCCCCCTTCTGGAAGCAGGGCTTATCAGCGAGCTCCACCTGAACGACGCAAATCCTGCCATAGCGGCGTTTTGGCAAACACTGATCGAAGATACTGACGCTCTTGTGTCATTGGTGCTAACGACCCCTATAACTATCGATCAGTGGTACCGCTGGAAAGAAGTATTCAATCACAAAGAACAAGCCTCTCGGCTTGAGTTGGGCTTCTCTGCCTTTTTTCTAAACCGCTGCAATCGCTCGGGATTGCTTTCCGGCGGCCCCATTGGGGGGCTAGACCAAACTGGAAACTATAAAATCGACTGCAGATTCAATCGAGCCGGCCTCGTTAAGCGAATAGAAACGATAGCCGCTCACAGAGATAAGATCAGAGTGACGTGCCTAGATGCTTGCGACATGCTGGAGCGTTTGAGCCCCCTTCTTAACGGCGAAGTGCTTATATTTCTTGACCCCCCATATGTTGCTCAAGGCAAAAACCTATACAAAGAGCACTGCTTTTCAGAGGAAGATCACCAACGCCTCTCTGGCTATATCAAAGACAAAAATTGGAAGTGGCTGATTACATATGATGACCACGAGCTGATACACAGGCTTTACGCAGAGAGAACCAGAGGTGTGATTGAGCTGAGTTATCTGATGCAGAGGGCAAAACTCGGGAGAGAACTTCTTGTAGCCTCAACTCATTGCCGACTTCCCGCATTCGCAGACATCCAACAACGGGCTGAGGAAAAAGCCGCTCCTGCGTTCCCCAAACGGACAGCTGCGGCGCTCTGACGAAAAGATCCCAGCCTCGAATCATCGAGCTGGGATCAACTACCTCAAACTCTTGGCTTTTAGTGTCGAGCACCCGACTCAATCGTCCCTGCCAGCTCGGCAATCTCCTCGAACAGATCGCAGCAAGCATCGGCGACACGACCCGAGACCACACCTGAAGCCAATACCTTCTGAAGCGAAGCGCCACTACTCGCTATATCCCCGATGGCCACGAGCACATCCTCACACGGAACCCGTTTATTCAACTTCTCATCCATTTGCATCTCTATACTCCGTTGAGATTGAAAGAAAAACTGTGGCCACGCAGTCAAACTACAACGAGTCTTTGGAGATGCAAGAGGGCTTGAATCAACATTTAACAATGTTTTTGCTGGCGAGCCATAAGCACTTAGAACCCAGCCAAACCACAACTGGTAGTGGCAAACGGGAAAAAAAAGTACACATATAGTTGACGAACAGTTACAGAAGATACATCATTAGACTTAGGCAGCTCTATCGATAGAACTGCTTAGCATGGGCAGGAATAGCCGTGCCGGGGTTGCAGCCCCAACACGGCAGGGCGGGCCCAGAGAAAATACTCAGCAGCCGCCACCGATGTAGCAATCGGATGTGAAGAGTAGTTTACCAACGGCAAACTTTCAACTCTTCATATCTTACGATTCTTCTGCTGGGTACATTCAGTAGCGAGGTATCCAGCCATGGCTGGTTCAAAGAAGCCCGGTCAGAATACCGGAAAAAACGGCGGCATTTATCAGGAAACCGGACCACGCGGAGGCGCTAAAGAAAACTACGCAGCCGTACCTGATAATAAGCCACTTCCACCAACATCCCAACCAGGCCATTTCTGGAAGCAAATTAAGAGAACTCCGGACAACGGCTGAGGAAGTAGTACAAAGCGGTGGTTACCCACCGCTTTTTTTGGTCGGTCGCCAGAACCAATCCTCGTATTTATCATGATGCTCATGCTGACTCAGGTGCGTATATCTCTGAAGAGATGACCAGGTGGTGTGCCCACTCACTCCCGCCACCCGGGGAATATCCCACCCCCTCTCAAACAGCCAGCTTATGCATTCATGCCGCAGGTCATTAAAATGCAGATCTTCAACACCCAGGAACTTGCACCATTCAGTGAACCGGGTGCTGATGGATTTCGAATTGAAAGGAAAGATTCGCTCATCAGTCTCAGGCTGACGCGGGGTGATGGCCCAGGCCTCGTCCGTGAGATACACCCGCCGATGGTTTCCCATCCTGTGGCTTGGGTGCTTTATCTCCGGAACGATAATGCTCTGGGTGCGCTTATCCAGGTCCGACCAGCGAATCCTTGTGATCTCATCTTGCCGTCGAGCTGAGAACAGAACGAACAGGATGATCTAAGTGGTTGGCGTGGTGCGCCTGGCCTCTGTGCTCTTTCCGTACTCCAGAAGTTTCTCCAGCTCACCAAGGGTTGGCCGCCGATCGCGCTGATCAGGCTTGCTAACCAGCCGCTCACGCCGGCAGGTTTCCGCTGCATCATTCAGGGCATCGATCGCTGCAGGAATACCCCAGGCACTGCGCGCAGTCTTGAACACACTCCGCAGCCAGATCAGGTCATTAGAGGCAGTCTGCGGCTTGACGGTTTTGAGCCTCCACATCACGTGGGCCACGAAATCCTGACTGGTCACCTCCATTGTATCGATGGCCGCCAGGTCATAGCCCTGCAGGCGATCCATATCTCTGGCCTTACTCCGACCAAAGCTGGTGCCAAACTCTTTCTGGTACCGCTTGATGAGGTCGCCGATGGTTATACCACGGTGCTGAACCCGGGTAAGAGCTCCGGGCTCCTGCAACTCCAGCTCACGCCTGGTTGCCCAATCTTTCGCCAAAGCCTTACGGTCAAAGGTTCGGCTTTCACTGTATACTACCTTCCCTTTACGCTTTAAGCGGATTGCCGCCCGGTATGATTTGGTACCATCGGCACGGGTTCTGACAGTAATCGTAGGCACGGCGCTCCATGCTCCCTGTTGCGGTGCTCCAAACCGATTTCTGGAGCACTTTTGGAGCACCGACACTACAAAAATGATGAAAAACGGGCAAGAAATGGTCTATATTGGCAGCGAAGAAAGAGCAGGAAATTCAGCGAGAAGGGGCGCTATTGCTGAACTGGAGCCGTCTCGTCGGTTCTGCGTTGCACCAATGATGGATAGTAACTACAGAGAACGTCAGGACTTGCAGGACAAGGGATTCAGAGGGGTCTGAAATCGAATGGTACACTAATGGTACAGTGTGAAATTTCCTTTCTTTCCATTCTTAGGCATTTGGCCTCATTTTAGTCCACTGCGACCACCGTCTCACAGCGAAGCCGTTTTGCTTCCAACCTCTCACCCCGCTTTTAGGTCGCGACCCCATGCCTTCTTCCACCAAACCGCCCGTCTTAAATTGACAAGGTGGTTCATATCGACTCACCTTGCCTTGCTCCAGGTTAAAGGCTGGGCCTTCATGTTCGTCACATTGATAAGGCGCGTCCTCCGACCAGATGTTACTTGGGTGAATGAAGAACGGCACATCCACCGGCTCACCATTCTGATTGGCACGGAGGTTCTTTGCGGCCAGTTGAGCCTCGATGGTGAGGACGGCTTGAAGTACCCCGCGCTCAAACGCATTCCGTGGTCCACCGCCGAACGGGTGTGACTGGTTCTCCACTTCTTCCAGGCTCCACCCACCATCATAGAAGGCTGAGTATGCCCAGGTGACACCGTCGTTGTATTGCATGTTCTCGATTCGTTTCCGCCAGCGGTTGAGGCCGTCGGCTATCCAGTCAATGAGTTTCATCGGTGTTCTCCTTCTCCTGGTTACACAGCACCAGATCACCACTGACTCGCCACGTTCGCTTACCCGGCACCTGGTAAACATGACCCTCAGTGCAATCCGACTCGACTATTTCAGTCTGCTCGGAAAGGGTCAGTCCTCCCTTGTGAACGTGGATCAGTCCTTTCTCAATACCGTCTCTCAGAATCGACAACTGCTTGATGATCTGGTCCAACTGGCGAACGTCGTGGTTCTTCACCGGAACCCCATTCATCGGGTTACATGATTCACAACGTGGTTGATCAAGACCTTTCCAACGCATTGGATTCCCGCACTCCGGGCAATCTTTTTCCTGAATAGGTGTGATTCTTCTCACTGTCACTCTCCTTCTAGTTCCTTGCTAAACTCGAAAGAATGAGTCGGTCTTCGGTGATAGTTGCCTGTCATCGTCTTGATTACCGGGTCACCGTTGTCAAACGCGATAATCCGGCACCAAAACCAACGTTCACCACCCTTCCGTGTATACCAACCAGTCCACCCAACGTGGAGACCATACTGACCATCATTATTCAGAACGGTGTGAATGACCGTCTGACAAAGGCTGGTGAGGGTTTCAGGTGAGAGGAACACTGACTGCTCCTTTTGCAACCTGGCACCCATCTTTTCCGCCGCCGCTTTCAGTACACCTTCAGTCATCACACCACCTCAATGCTTCACGTTGGCACTAGCCAACAAGTTGTTATCGGCGTCGAAGATCAACACCACCTGGTCCTCGGCAGCATCCGATGCACTGCGATGTAACTCGGCAAGCCATCCACCAGGTCTGGCTCGATCATGTGAGCCGGCACCAGGATCAAACTGCGGTCGGTTATCCGGTCCAGAACATCCTGCTCGACACCAGGGCTCAACACTTTCAGGACCTCACGGATTTCTTTGATACGGGCCTCACTGATTTGCTGATGAGCATCCTCGATCTGGTCCAGCAGGCTCTCCGCTGACACCGTGTTTGACTCACCCTCGATATTGAAATCAACCGGCGTTGCCATGGCACCAAAGAAGTCGGCCATGTTCTTCATGGTCACCTCGGCGTCGATTTCCCGGCAGGCCCGGATACGGTCTTCCAGTTTTTTCTCAGTCACGTCTGACCTCCGTGTTTTCATAGTTGATTTGCCCTCCATCCAGAGTGGCCAGTTGCCGGCCTTTCCGGAGCACCAGTGGGTCCCGGGTGACGACGGTGAAGCCTCGATAGAGAAGACCGTCCACCTGCCGCCGCTTGTTCAACTGCAACCGTCGTTCAAGGCGTTTCTGCGTCACCATTGGTTGTCACCTCTCCTTTTGGTTGTATTGCTGTCACAATGGTTCTCCGTTGCTGTGAATGTTCTTCGATGATTCTCAATGTAGACGAAACACAATTTATTTACAACCTTTAGTTGACAATAAAAGTTTCAGTGCATAAAGTTCACAGAAATTCACAGAACAGGAGAACAACCAGTGAACAGCACCGAGGTACTTCAAAACCTGGACAGGTTAGCGGACATGACACCGACTCAGAAGAAGTCGGCACTCCGGGACTTGCTCACAGATACAACCTTCAGTAGAGCAATCAAGTTAGCATTGGACCCATTCATCACATTCGGTGTAAACAAGGTGCCGAACCAGGTTTACGTTGGTAAATTCGACTTCACCGATGAGACATGGTTTGCACTGGACCAGTACGCTTCCCGATCCTTGACCGGTAATTCAGCAAGAGAAGATGTCGAATTCTGGGGCGACACATTAAACGCCAAAAGCTACGAGCTCCTGAAGCGCATTCTCACCAAAGACCTCCGGTGTGGTGTGACAGCGAAAACCATCAATGCCGTGGCTCCGGGTACCATCCCTACTTTCGACTGCATGCTTGCCCACAAATATGATGAGCGTCATATAGACGTGTGGCCGGTGGCCGTGGAGCCCAAGTACGACGGCATGCGGGCATTGCTCATCCTTGAACCCGAAGGTGGCCAGTTCGTCTCTCGCACCGGGAAGCCCTACGACGCCGTGCAATGGCTGGCCGATGAGATTCACCAGTGGATTTTCGTTGAGCGTAATGCCCTGGTCACTCCGATGTCCGGCATGATCATTGACGGGGAACTGGTGGACCCGGAAGGCAGCTTCTACCGCATCGGCGCGGCCAGAGGTAAATCCGAGTATCGCAACGCTCACTTCATGGCGTTCGACATGCTTCGCTCCGACCACTTCAAACGAGGCCACGACCCCGCCCCATACCATGAGCGTCAGCAATGCCTGGCCATCTGGATCGTGGACATCAACCACAACCACGTCCGTCGGACACCCGTCTGGTACGCCGGCAACCACCAGGAGGTGATGGAGTATTACAACGGTGTCCGGGCCGAGGGCGGCGAAGGTGTTATTGTTAAACCCACCAGTGGTGAATACCACTGTAAGCGGTCCCGGGCCTGGTTGAAGATCAAAGATCAGCAGACGGTGGATGCTCCGATCATTGGCCTGGAAGAAGGCACCGGGAAATACCAGGGTATGTTGGGCGCGGTTATCGTTGACCTCGATGGTGTGGAAGTTCGGGTTGGTTCGGGGTTCACCGATGAACAACGATTGGAAATCTGGCAGAAAGCTCACGCCGGCTATCGCTCCATGTTCACCGGTCTCATCGAAATCGAATACCACGAAAAAACACCCGATGGCTCCCTGCGACATCCGCGGTTCGTGCGGTTCCGGGATGACAAGCCAGTGGAGGACGGACCAGGCGTTTAACCGTTCTTTACAATAGGTTGTGTACCGATGGTTGACACTAATTCCAGTCTGTATTTATATACAGTATGACAAGGAACAAGGATGGAGGTTTATCGTGAAGAAGTTTTTGACAGCCGCTCTGCTTTCCCTGTCTACCGTTGCCAATGCAGGCGTTATGGTGGACGACACACCGGTATGCACCAAGTTGACTTACCTGGAACAGGCGAACGAGGCGAAGAAGCGCAACGATACCCGGGGTATGGGCTATCTGATCGAACAAGGTCACTGCTTCTACGCTGAAGCCGGCACCGAGTACAGCGTGATCGACGTGAACCACCCTGAGAACCCGCAGGAGTGGGCAAAGATTCGTGTCTACACCGACGAGGGCACGTTGGAACTGTATTCCTGGTACGGTTTCGTCAAGTAATAAGTTAGCGCCAATAAAGGGCACACTTCGTGCCCACCTTCCCAACAATTGAAGCGAGACAAATGAACCTATGGACGTACAACAACACTTTGAAACTATGGTGAAACAATACCTGCCGAACGCTGATCTGCGTCGTGACCCAGACCACCCGGGGTTCTACCTGGATCAGTCAACCCAGACAGCATGGGCAGGGTTCAAGGCACTCCATTCGGATTCGGTGCAAAATACAACTAATGATTCAGGTCACAACCATGAAAAAGTCGGCGTCGAAGATTCTTAAAGATTGGGAGGTTGAGAACGGGCGCTGCTGGGTCAAGGAAATCCAGATGATGGCGGAACAGGGAAAGACATGGTCGGACGTTTCTGCCTTCTTCGGCATAGAAGAAACACGGCTCCGCGCAGCAGCGTATTACATTGGGGTGAAATTCAACCTCAAACGGAGAGTCGCCAAAACCCGTCACTGGTCGGGCCAGGTGCCGAATTACTACTGGTACCAGGGTCGCAGGTGGACACTGAAGGAGCTCTCCGAGTTCTCTGGGATCAAACATACAACCATCTATTGTAGAATCCACCAGAAGTCATGGTCAGTTGCCCGGGCGGTTGAAACACCGGTGATGACGAAGTCCCAGGCTGGCCAACTTGGATGGGAAGCAGTGAAGAATGAGCAAGCAACCACACCGAACAGGGCTCAAGCAAATCGTCCTACTCATGCGGCACATGGGCTATGAGACTGAGGAAATCTGGAATGAACTCAATGAGCATCCAAACGTCGTTCGTCAGATCATCCGCGATCATGTCAATCGCTATACACCGGAGAGAAAAGAACTTCTCCGGAACCGGCGCAGGCGGCAACGTCAGAATAAGGCACGGCGTAAACGTCTGGCTGAACAGCAGCGGGAACTTACCCCCGGTGGACTGCCCCCTGCTGATCGAAGTGGGTGAAGCCCTGGTGCCGGCAACACGCACCGGTTTCATCGCTACCAAGTCAGCCGACATGGAGTACAGGCTGGCGAACGGCTGTCTAATCCACGGCCGGTACCGTTGGACGTATCCATAGGATAGGTGCGTCCGGAATTACAACCAACTATAGGGTGATCAACTATGTTGTTCAAAAACGCGGTGATCTATTCGTTCACCAAAACCATCGACTTCGCCGGTAACATTGAGGAATTTGCAGCCCGACTCTGGGACGAACGCTTCAACCCGGTGGGGCCACAGGAGAAAAGTCGCACAGGGTGGGTCGCGGCTCTACCTGGCAATGAGGACTTCCAGTTCGAGACCAACAACTGCATTTTCCTCCGGCTCCGGAAAGACGAGAAAATCCTGAAGTCCTCTGCCATTAACCGTGAGGTGGAAGAACTGGCCGCGGCAATCGAGCGGGAACAGGGTCGGAAAGTCCGGAAGAAAGAAAAGGACGAACTGCGGGATCAAGTGATGCTGAAACACCTGCCTCACGCCCTGGTCGACTCCACTTACACCGTGGGGTACATCGACCTGCAGAAGCAGTGGCTCATTGTCGAGGCCGGTAGTTTCAAAGCCGCCGAGGATTTCACGTCGTTCCTCCGGAAGACTTTGGGAAGCCTGCCTGTCCGTCCGCCAGCGTTGGAGTTGAACCCGGGGTTGGTTCTGACGAACACACTGCAACCGGAAATCGGTTCGTACCTAACCAATTACTTCACCCTCGGTGAGGAATGCACCATGGTCGGTGTTGATGGTGAGAAGGCCAGCTTCAAGGATATGGACCTCACCATGGAGGAAGTCACTGACCACATCACCGAATCAGGGATGATGGTTAACAGCCTCCGGTTGTCCCGGGAAGATCAACTGGCTTTCACTCTGACTGACGACTTCCGGGTGAAGAAAATCAAGTTCCTCGATACCTTCCAGGAAGACGTGTTGAACTACGAACCGGAAGACGAGGATATTGACGCCGGCCTATCCTATGCCCAGGCAACCCTGTTCCTGATGACCGGTCAGTTCCGGACGCTGTTCGAGGCTCTGATCGAGAGCATGGGTGGTATCGAGGAAGATTTCTCGGTGGACTTATAACAGGCAACCCTGAATCAAGGCGCGGAGCTTCCCGTCTGCCCCTCTCAGCCGTTCTCTCTCGATGAGGACGGCTTTTATTTTCTCACCAGGTAGGGAATCCTTGGTCACTGATTCCTCGGCACCAGGGACGATGGCAGGCACGTCTTCACGGTCTACGCACGGCACGGGTACCGGAACCTTCACTTCCACCGTCTCAACCCGGGTTTGAGTGCTGCAGCCGGTCAACAGGGCAACAGTGATGAACGGAATCAGTGACTTCATAACCCTAGTGCCTCGTCGATCAGGTTAATTCCTTCCTCACAGGTTTTGGCACCGGAGGTCTGCAGGCGTTCAATCATCCGATCTGCCCGGGCGGATTGTTCCTCGGCTTCACGGAGAGCGTCAGCAGCCTGGTTCTGTTTCGCCTGGGCGATGAGTCGCCATTGTTCCACCGCGTTGTTCTGGCTGACGACAGACCCCTTCAGGCCAACAATCTCAGAGTCCTTTCGGGCAATGGTGGTCTCCTGCTCTGCCACCGTGGTCTGCAGATTGGCCACCGTCAGTTTCAGGTGGTAGACATAGAAGCCGACACCGGCAACCACGGCAGCAACCCCCACGTACTTCCAGGGAATCCTTTTGCCGAGTGCCAGTGCGGCCGGAGCCAGTGGGAGTGCCATGGTCAGTCCAGGTTGTGAATATTGAGACCGAAGTTTGTATTACCGTCCGAACCAGATACCACCAGGCGGAAAGGTAGCGTCTTCGAGAATCGGAATTTCTCTGGACCAGGCTTCTCAGTAAACACCCAATCCGGGTGCTCCGGTAGTTGCTCCATTTCACCATTCGGTTTCTCAGTCTCGAAGATAATCTTGACAGTTGCCGGACCAAAAGACCCGTAGAAGCCCAATATCACATCGCCCGAAATATTGATTGCATCATCTTCAACAGGCGGGTACACACCATCGGTGGTAATACCATCTAAAACCGTTGATTCACTGTATTTACCGGACATAGTTGTTTACTCCCATTTCAGTTTTAATTTTCGTTCAGCGATGATCTAAGTGACTCTTTCAACGATTGACGAAGTCGGTTTGACTCTCCAATAACCACCGAGGTATCGGTTACCTCTATGGTCCGGTCGAACTGATAGGCCTGGCCGGTCTCTGGAACAAACACGCCCAACGTGACGGCGGTTACACCATTGGCCACCGGGGTGGCATAGCTGGCAATGTCCTTGTGGAAACCATCGTCGGCTTCCAGGTCGTTCCAATCGATAGTGACCACAGAAGCGTTGGCATCCGCGATCACCTTCCATTCATAGGGCTGAGTGGTAGCGTAGGCGTTGGGATAGCTCAGCGAGTTTTCGCTGTACTCTGCCTCGGTCGCTGGGTGTGTCAGTTGGTCCCGGTCGTAGCTGTTGGCGTAGGCAATGGTTGCACCGGCGGTAGTGCCATCCACGCTGACCACCAGATCGGCCGTGTCATCGTCGGCGATCAGCGGTGGTTCGTAGCTGTAGGTTTCGGTGCCGGCACCGGTGTCTTCGGACACGAACGTGATATTGCTGCCGACTTCACCGTTGATGGTGATGCCTGTTGGCGCATTCTCGTTGCCCGAAAGAGTGAAGGTTGCCGTCTGGCCTTCGCTGGTTACGTTGTCGGCGGTGGTGATTGAGGGGGTGGAAGATGCACCATCATCGACAGTAAGTATCCAGCCGTTGTTATAGGCAAACGTCGAAACGCCGATGTTTTGCGCCGTGACCTCCCCGCTCGCTGGCACCGTGACCTGCAAAAAGGTGGGCTGAGGCACTGGATCAATTGCGCCAACGTCATACAGTGCTTCAACCGTGGTCTCGCCTACCAGGCGGAATGTCGTGTCGCGGCTGGAATTTCCCGAACATGCCGCTGCCTCAAGTGTGACAGTTGAGCCGACAGGTAGGTTGCCTACAGTGAAGCTTGCCGCATCGTCATCTGCCAGCCCGACATACCAGGCTGTCCTGAAAACCTGAACATCAAATCGTGGATCTGGGGAACTGGTAGCCAAGCCCGCACCCTCAATAGCATTAGCAAACGCGCCATTTTGGGTAAGTGTGAATCCGGTTGATGTGCCAGCATCTAGTTCGATCAGATCGGCAACGCGGAGCCCTGTTGTTGCGGGATTTTCCAGATTGTTCCAATTAGCCTGAGCCGTACCACTACCCGTCGGCATTAGCTGTACGCCAATAACAGTCACAGCCATTACTGAATCCTCCCGACGAGCGTAGCGATGTCGTTTTCGTCAACCACAAAGATGCGTGCCTGTGCCAGCTCCGCTTCAGTAAATGGCAAGGCATTTAGCTTGGCAGAGATTGATCCGCTCCATGAATTGATGGGGCAGCACTCTCGCTTGGCGCACTGGTACAGGTCGTCATTGCCGATGCCGATTTCTACGCGCTGGCGGGAGTTATCAACATACACATCTGACACGCGGTATTTGTTGCCTGGAATTCGGTGTGTTCTATCTTCTTCGTAGCCGAACAGAGTCACTGACAAGCCGGAGGACGGCCATCCATCGACAGCCGGGTCTTGCAAGGCCCCGTCCGAGCCCTGCGCACCTACGATAAGGTTTGAGCCCTCGCGATGAAGCCTTATCTCGCCATTAATTCTGGCAAACTTCACAAGCCCTTCTACTGAGCTGGCCTGATCCTTCGGAGCTTTGACATAAACTTCGTGCAACTCCCACACACCGGCCTCCCATCTTGCCCGTGGGCGGCCTGGGAGAAGGACATACTTATCGTTTGAGATTTCACCGTTAAAGCCTGAGAACGTCCAAGCGTTATAGTTGCCATTGGCAATACCGTCATCCTGCATACGCGCATGCTTGTTCACAGCAATCTTGATCATGTAGACCTTATTGCCTGCGGATGCCGGGCCGGGTAGCGCCGGTGAAAAGTCAAAAACCGTATCTGAGACAGCCGGACTTTGCTGGATGCAGTGGTGGAGTTCACCGCTATCAAGCTCGATGTAAAACTCCTCCATGTCACTATCAGCAATCTCTGGATTGCTTACATCCACGGTCGCACGTGTAGCGCCAGCGGTCAGCCCCGACGCAAGTGCCATAGCCGGGTTAACCCCGGCATCTGTGCCGAAGTAGCGCTGAAACCTCCACCAACGCAGGTAAACTTCCTCAGAATCTCGCTGGGCTCTCGGCCATCCCGCAAATCCATCATTTGTGTAGCCGATACCGTTGCCTTCCATGGCGCCGGACGCATCTGATTCAATCTGATAACCTAAAGCCCGCCCATGCCGTGCAGCTTCAGCACGGAATCGCCACCCGCTAAGATCGCTGCCCTGCAACCCAAGGAACGGATAGCCAGAGCCAACTTTCAGCGCATCGCCATCAGAGATTGAGCCATAAGGTGACGGATACTCGGTGCCGTTTGCCCAGTAGCGATCAATACGATCGAAGTGTCTAGGCGGGGCTTTAGTGCCGAAGTCCTGGCCAGAAATCGTCAGAGTTTCGAGGTCTCCAACAGTGCCAGTTAATGAAAAGCCAGGTTCAGCCGCAAACGAAAGTCCGCTTGGCGGATCAACCGGCGTATTATCCAAAGCCAAAGACAGCGCCCTGGTATCGGTGATACTGGCAGGAGAATCAGAAGTCAGAGTCATATCTGTGTCCTTGTCTTGTTGGCTGCAACGTCGAACACGGAATCCGCCATATACCCGACTCCCATTGCCGCTACCAGGGTTAACTGGCCCGTGTCCGCCAGCATTACATAGCCGATCAGGGAGCCGGCCACCGAGAGCCCGGTTTTATACGGACGCTCCGCGATGTACTTCCGGAGGGTCATGGTCTTGTCGGCTTCACGAATCTGGACCACTGCCTTCAACGTGTGAGCCATATGCCCGAGTGCCATGATCGAAAGAAACACCAGGTGCTCAGTCATGGGTACTCCCGCAGCCGGGGCATAATGTGAAGTTCGTGCTCATCCTCGCCTTCCAGTTCAGCCATCAGGATTTCAAAGGCATCCATGCTGCTACCGACACCAAGGCGATAGGTACCTTGGGCATCTGGAATAAGTCCGTAACTGAGGCCGGGACCAATACACCCTTTGAAGTTGTGCGGCCAGTTACCAGGGTGAAACATGATGAACGTGCGCCCGGGTACCGCAGTGACTTCCCACCCTTCTGTGTACTTACCAGCAGTCGTATCTTCGACCACCTGGGAAAGCCGCTTCTTCAGCAGATAGACACCATCTGGGATACAGGACTTGAACGGTGCGTTCCCCACCCACGGTGGTTCGCAGGTGTAGAGTTCCCGGCCAGATGGGAGAATGAGAGTGCCGAACATGCCGGCAACCTTGGATGGTAGCTCAGGTCCGTCGTTGAACCTGGTCAAGCGGAGAATAGCCATGGTGGCCTCCCGTCACTTTGAATCACCGCTCCTGTCGGACAGCTTCATCAGGTACTCGGTGAAATCCCGGCGCATAGCGTTAAGCCCTTCGTTGAACGTGGCTATACCGTTGGCCAGGTCTTGTTTGATTTCCGTGCGGAACTGGGTGAAAGAGTCTCGGAGGTTGGCGATGTCCCGGTCGTGGACTTCCTGCTTCACATAGTGGTCTTTGACATCGTTGACCCGGCTGTGAATGTTCTGCATGTCCAGATTGAGACTGTAATGCTTGTCAGCTATTTCCTGACGGATAGAGTCATGGTCCTTCCGGATCGCCTTCATTTCCTCGGCGTGACGCTGCTCCATCCGGTCGGCCCGGGTCTCAGCTTTCCGATCCAACACCTTGACGATGCCGAACCCAAACACACCCAAACCGACGACGAACCCGAGGATCGTCCACACCTGTTCGCTCCCCACAACAACCTCCGAGACTCGATACGGAATTCCGTTTCCGTGCATAATATCAACCGTTTTTTGTTGGTGCAATTTTTGGTTGTTTTGATCGCTAAAATGGACTACACCACTCCCTGATTTGAAAAGGGTGCAGTAGGTACATTGAAGTTACTGACATAACGGGCTACGCCTTTGGTTATGCGAAATTCATCAATCCTACCATCGAACAAGTAAGCACCTGACGCAACACCCGGGTGATACCCACCAATGGTCATTGGTTCAATTGAGGAATGATTGAAAATTACAGAGTCTTCAGCGACTTTTTGCCCATCCAACCAAATTTGACGCAGGTTCCCGACACGCTGGAAAGCCACATGGTAAAACGTGTTTGAGTCTAACGAGACCGTTTTTATGAGATCAGTTTCGTTATCTACGTTACGCATGAATATCTGAGAGGTGCTGAACGAGAGCAACATACCATCAGATGTATTCAGTCCTTTCATATAGACAATTGAAAGAGCCCCCGGTGATGCAGGTTGGAAAAAACCTTCTATGGTAAAATCTTGATCTTCCATCCTCAGACTCGGGTGATCTGGGAAGATCAAACCCTCATTAACTATAAATTCACCGGCTTGACCGAATACTGAAGTGGCTTCAAGGGTGGGCGTACCCTCTACCGTTATTACGTGATAAAACCCCGACTCATCCTCAAAATCGCTGCTACCAATGGCACCATCAAAATGCAACAACGCCACCACCTTGTCCCAATGCGGATCACCTTCTACAGACTGATTCACCTTCCTGATCGCTGCCGTGACGGCACTCAGCGCAAACAGACTCATACCGCACCCTCCATGTCACCTGTCACATCCCATTCATCCGCACCCACCTTCATCAGTGCAATCGTGCTGCCCTGTTTCCGGGTTTTCAGGGTTTCAGGGGTGATCAAAGTCACGCCTGTGTCAGCAACGAGGGTCACCTGACCAGCATCAACCTGACGTACCTGGATGATCGCCCCCACCGGGAAGTCCGTTGTTGCTTCAGCCGGCACCGTCACGTTGATTGCGGAAGCGTTGGCACAGCGAACCACCTTGTTGTCGTCTGACAGAACCAGGGTGTAACTGGTGCCGGTCTGATTGTTGATTCCGGGTTTCATGTCAGCAACATTGATCCATGATCTTCGGTCCTGTTGACTTGTGATAGCCGAAGAATCGGTTGTTACGATATGAAGCGGGACACTGCCGTTTGTGAAACCGATGATGTTTGCTGACACGACACCCGACTTGTCGACCTCAATGTAATTGGTACTTGAAGCTGAAAGGCTGACCGTACCTGCTGGAGTGACAACTATTGTCGAACCGACACTCATTCGACCACCTTTAAAGCCGAATGTCAGTCCTGTCGTGGTGCCCGGATCGAGAGCATAGTCGGCAAGTTTGATGGTCTGAACACCACCGTCTGCAACGCCACCCGCTGAAAGACTTGCCTCTAATTCATCTATTGCCGCCTGCACATTCGTGCCGGAAAGAGTGTTTCCAGTTGGATCATAAGAAACATTCGCAGCAGCAAGAAAAGGTGCCCCTTTCCAGATCGACCCGTTGAATTGATGGAACAAATCTTCGTCCGAAACATAAGCCAACCATCCGTTCAGTGGTGTATATACTTCCCACACACCTTCAATGTATCGAACTACCTTGTTGTCCAGACCAGCCCATACCCCTGTTGCACCGATTGGGACAATGTAGCGATCACCTGGGTTTGGCGAGGCAGGGACACCCGAGGTTTTTGATAAAACCGTGAGTTGTAAAAGTGCCCCAATTGCACGCCAGTTTTCATCCAACTGCAGATTGATTCCGGACTCACCCCCGGTCCACCCGTAATTGATTCCAATGTTCGGTTCCTGTTTGGCTGGCATCAGACCACCCCTCCATAATAGTTTCCGTAGTTGTAACCGTACCCGGCTCGTTCAACGATGAAATCAAGTTCCTGAAATGAATCAAGACCATTGCGCACAGATTTCAGCTTAACCCTGACCTCGGTGTTATATCTGGGTTTCGGAGTTACCGGAGTACCACTTACGATTGTGAATATCCCAGTTGGAGCCAGTTCATTCTTACCTAAATCTTCCGCTTCCGTGGTGTACTCGTAACTGCTGTTGATCAATCCAGCCTCAAGCAACTGAGTCACACCATCCTCATTGACGACCTCTAACGTATACGTAACTCCTGATTCTGGGCCAATATCACCCGCTGTGAAAATGGTAGGTGATACGGTCAATTCCTGAGTGCGGTCACGATGAGACCATGAGAAGGATAGGTTTTCATCTGCAGGTAGTAATTCAGGGAAGGATTGACCATTAACCAGAAAGTTCCCAGGGCGATACGGTCGGGCTTGCCGGTTTTGAAGTAGGTAACTGATTGCAGGAGCAAAACTGACATCCAACTCCCCTTTCGATGTACCGGTCAACAACTTATATTCGACCGTCTCACCATTGACCCTGATCGTATTATCAAGTGCAAAATCAGATTGCCGATACAACCATATTTTCTCACCAACTGGGTGTTGTTGGGGAACTGTGTCAATCATGGCTCTGTTAACAGCAATCGTCTCATTTGCAACGTCGAACCCGGTCACCTCTATTAGTTCATCCCCCAGCCACGCCAGACCACCTTCGGCAAGCAAAAGTACATCGAACTCACTGAAATCAACATGTAACGAGCCATCAAGGTAACCGACCTTTTGTGTCAAAGTTAACTGTGGAGTAAACTCACCATTACCGACTCTTTCATTTGAAACATTGTCATACAGAGTCAAAACTGTTGAGTCTGAGTTAGGTGCTTCAGCAGAAACAGCCACAAACCCAACATCCTCCGGCCAATCAGCCCGGTCGGCAGAACTCGTCGAGGTATGCAGCTCATAGAAACTGAGTTCGTAGAGCTTCTGATCGGTAACTGGTTCCGGATTCCGGGCCGGGTCCACCCACCCTATCGGTTGCTGGTTGGCATATGTGCTCTGCGGTAACCCGAACACATCCTCGATGGCTTCCAGTTGAATCTCACCTTTATGCAGGTTACCGAGGTCCATGGTGCCAATGCGGATGACAACACCGTTGAGCCCGAGACGCGGCCAGTTAACCTTCACCACATCACCCGGGTAATGACCGATGATGTCCCGATTACACCGGATAGTGAACTTGGCGATTGGTTTCGACAAAGTGTTAAGGTCTCGCAGTGCTACCTTGAATGCCAGGTCTGGATCGTTAATACCTGGGTACTCTTTCTTCTGCGAGTTGATCTGACCGGTACTCGAGAAATTGGCCAGGTCCTGGACAGTCACCGTATCCGTGGAGCCATCATCCGGACGGGTGTAAGCGACTGTCACCTCATTGATGGTCTCACCGAGGGTTTTGCGCTGGAATGTCTCAACAACGCAGTTGCTCTCGTTTAACTCGAACAAAGTGTTAACGTCGTAGTCATCCCGGGCCATGATCATTCGCCAAAGGCCGGTCTGTCGATCCTCAACCAGGTTGGCATTAATATGGGCAGACACCAGTTCGATGAACTCCTGAACCCGCGTCTGGTTCGTCCATTTCATCGAAAGCCCGAAGCCTTCGTTGTAGACCCTGTCAGCGGCCGCACGGAAGCTACTGTCATCAATGTCCTGACTCGGATACCCCAACCCCCAAACCTTGTTTGTCAGGCACTCATAGATGATGTGAATCGGGTTGACGTGCTCCCCGATCTTCGCCTTCTCCGGGTACCACCCTTTCCAGACCCGACGAACCAGGAACTCAGGTGGTTTGAAGTACGGGTTCATGGATGACCAGAGGAACGCCGACCGGGCCAACTTCTTCCAGTTGGAAACCTGAGTCAGGTAGTTAAAGACATCCTTCACACTCAACGATGACGGTAACACCGGTGTGTTATCAGCGATCCCTTTGTGAGTTGTGTCCCAAGGGGTTCCAGTCATGTCGATATTATCGAACCCTTTGAAGAAGATAGTGGTCAGGCCACGGTAGGCTGGCACATCCGTTGAACCGGTCGCCCGGGCAATTGCTGACCTCAACGACGGATTCACCGGCTGGCTTTGGCCACCGGGCATAAAGTCGGCAAACCCGAGAACACCACCCTCCCGCTTCTCACCACCGAACAGATTGGGCTGGTTGACCATGGCAGAGCCGGATGTCAGGGAACCCGCCCAGGCGGTTCTGTCACCCACCCGAATTTCCAGCAGTTCGTCCACACCGCCGTGGGCCAGGGAGAAATGCATGTTCATGTAGTAGTGGTAACCGACAGTTACCTCTTTGCTTTTACCACCACCGCTCATTTACCTTTCTCCCGTTGTTCCCGTGCGAACTCCACCAGTCGAATAGCCATGGCATCACCGGTGGAGAGGAATTCTTCTTCAGGCAACCCGACCTTCACGAATTCCGACCAGTCCAACCCGTGGCGACGGAAGAACTCCCGCGAACCGTTGTTGCAGTATTTCAGAGCCCGGAGGTCCCGGTGAGTGACAATCATTTCTTGCCGCCCCCGGACTTAATCGACTTCGTATCTTTGTTGCCGTAATAGATCACACCGGCGTCCTTAACCCACACCCGGCCAAAGACGACGGGTATTTCTTCACCCATCGGCGGATGCGGAATATCCAGTTTGCCGGCAGTGGCGTTCTTTGGCCCCTCTGGTTTCGGGGAGAGAATGTACGCCACCACCTGAAGTGCAAGGCTGACTGCTAGTGCTACCCACATGTCATCACCTCAGTACAACGGATCGCCGCCGAACGGGTCCTTGGTTGGAATGAAAGGCATCCCACCGTAGTTCTCGGCGTTGTTGAATTTGCCGGCACATGTCTGAAGGGTGCGGTCACAACCGGCATACAGTCGGACTTCTGCCCCTGCTACCAACCCGATAGGGAATGAAAACAGAGTGATGCGTCCACTAGCCCCCTCGGATTCCGCCACGGCGATTCGCTCGGTGGTCTGCAATTCGGAATGCATATATTCAACGTATCCGCCGGCGTAATACCCGTCGTCCTTCCCTGCAGCTTCCAACAGGTCGAATCCGATGTTCGTCAGGTTGGTGGCATTGCCGACCGTCACGAACTGCTCACGGTCAACCCGGCATTCACCACCGAACAGCATGTGAGGGCATCCGTACTGATAGTGCCGGCGCAACCCCATCCTGCGAATTGCCTGGCTGCTGCTCTCACAGGTCACCTCGGCGTGATCTTCCTGCCAGGTCACGTTGACAATCCGACCTTTGAAAACGATCTCCACCGTCTGCCCTGACTCAACATCGAACTTTTCACAGAGTAAGGTGACCAGTCCTGAAGGCGGCGACACCCGGAATAATTCCAGAAACTCAGCGTCCAACGGGAAACTCACGGTGAAGCTGGCACCAGTCTCATCGGTGCTCAATTCGATGTTTGACCGAGTGATTGGAACCGCTCGAAACGTGACCGGTTCAACGTAGACATTTTCATCGGCAGAGGTATACCGCCACCGGTTAAAGTCGTAGGTCACTGTGTAAATTTCAACGTCGCTCACGCTCTCACCGTTACCATAGACATTTCAACTGTTGCTACTGAATCCGACTGATAGTTGATTGTAACCCCATCCTGAGCCAGACGGCAAAGATGAACCAGTGAGACCATCATCGTGTTCTGAGGTGTAACCTCGAATGGCAGAGAGTCATCCAGACTCAACATTTCAGTATCGGCGTCAGGTTTGCTCGTTCCGATGATCTTCCTCAACAACCGGGTGCCGTCTCTCATACGGATCAGGATTGCATGTTGTGTGTCAGCAACACCAACCAAGGCATCGTACTGGGATCGCTTCACACGCAACGCGGAAGACCCGGAGGCATTACCTTCAGCAACCTCAAAATCGCTGAACCAGGTTGGAACGTAGGCGGGGATAGCCTGCCCTTTTCTTCTACCCAATAACGCCCTGAAACTAGCAATGTCATCCCTGTTTTTCAGCAACCATCTGACACGTCGAACCTGCTGCGGGTGCCCTGGCTTTTGAACCTGCTGAACACCACCCGTGTCAAAGTCGAGCATGTCGAAATCCGACCCCATTTCATACTGCACCTGGGATGACCAGTTCGGCTTCCTGTAGATGACCTCAATCCCGTCCAACGTCTCCACGGCCGGCTCACCGGGTATAAACGGGTCCGTTTTCACAGGGTCCGCCATGAACTCGATCTGACCGACCATCACCTTGCTTGTCAGCCGTTGAGTCGGGATGTTTGCGGGCAGTGTACCCAGGTTCACAGGGTATAATCGGGTAAGTCTGTCCCAGGTGGATTCAAGTGGTTTCGATGACACCAGGTGATCGGGGTATACCTCCCCTATTTCAAACACCTCGAAGGTGTATGTGTCCCTCATCAACAGAGCCAACCCACCTTTGAAGAAGCTACGGGTGGTTGTATCCACAGGAACAGTCGTGTCTTCCGCATGGATTCGATCCTGGATCACGGCTTTGTCCTGCCAGACAGGCATCGCGTATTGTCGATCCTGCCATCCGAACAGAAGGTTCTGGAACTGATTAAGTTCGTTACCATGGAGGGTCAGTCGGTAACCGATCCTGCGTCGGGGTTTTGACCGAAGCTGCCTGCGTTTCTCGGTACCGTCGAATGCCCGAATAATATCTGTCTTCCATTCCAGGGATTCATTGAGTGGCTGGTCCCAGTTCGGCCCGAAGGGCCACACGACAACCCTTTGACCGGTTACTGGCACCGAATACTCAACACCGTCGACCGTCCATAGAATCTGCTCTGAGAACTGCGGTGGACCGTCAGTTGAGACAGTAACAATATACGACAGTTCTTCCAACGCAGCCATTGTGTAGGGTGTTGTAATCGGCGCTGTGACACTTAAACCTTGGGCAGACGGAGCGAGAAAATCACTCATTACTTTACTGGATAGATAAGCATTCCAGACCCGGATTTCCTCAGTTTGAACTGACAACACATTACCGAGGTCAATTTGCCCCGGGTCGAAGTGGACCCGGAAATACAAGTCATCGAAGAACGTCGGTTCCCTATGCCCTGTGAAAGGGAAAGAAAACACATCAAGATCAACGAATTGATTGGGACCTTGACCGAAATCATCAATCGTCAGAACACCAGGGGTTGAGTCACCCGGATAGTTGGGTTCAGGCACAACGCGACCTTGGTTCATCCAACTATGCGAGGTAATGATCTCGTTCTCAACGTAAGGCATGATCAATCCTTCAGGTAGGCAATACCCAACTTGTCAGTGGCCTCATACTCCGGGCCGTAATATGTTGGGTTCGCGGATGTCCTAACACCAGGGGTGCGTCTCGCCCACGGAAATACTTTCCATGTTTCGCTGCCGATCACTAATTCATCCCCTGCCTCGAAATACTCTAAGTTGACGTATCGGAAAGCTGGTGGTGATCCGAATGGATGAAATGTGTCAGCAACCACATTAACTGTGGGAGTTAAAAACCCTGTTCTACCATTGAACTGTATAGGTGTCCCAGTGTGCATAGACCAAAGTTCGTTTGTCCATTGGCCGCCTAGCAAGTGGGTGTTCGGTCGATTGTTACTGAAAACACAAAATCTAGGGTTACCATTTGAATCCTGAGTGTCACAGCCTCCCCGAAACTTATAATCAGTTGTTTGACTATCCATGTTGTAGCAAAAAGGAGCCCGGTGTTGTTCATAGTAAGTTTGGTATCCGTTACCAGTCTCCCGAGACGACACATCCCAGAACAAACCACCTAATGCCGTTCCGAACTTCTGAAGATGACCAATTACCAAGTGCCGGTAATACCCTGGCTCCTTCTCTACTGCAGCATACAGGTAAGGAGTCGGAGAGTTCCCCCCGAAGAGGTGAACAGAGAGGATTGGGGTTACACGAAGTTCCACGAAACATCGTGTTGTGTACTCGTTATAATCATCTTGATAATTCCCGTCACCGTTATATGCAAGGAATTGATCCGGTTGCTCCCACCATCTTTTGGTGTTGTCGAATGATCGGTGTCCATTCAGTCTTATACCTCCGGTACCCGGGTACCCGGCAAGAGTTACGTAGCCCGGGTACCCATTGAAGGACAGAGTCACTTCACGATGTGTACTTGGACCATCAACCTGATCTGAATTTCGATGTACCGTCCACCCGACATTCGACGCGAAATTCGCAATCTGCTGAACCACCTGATAACCATCTGTAACAGGGATATTTTGATAAGCCATCACTGCAACCTCAGTGCCATGTAGTCCCTGAAACCATTACGGAACAGGTTTTGAACAACAAGATGGTCAACACCATCCTTTACTACGATGTTTTCCGATGAGTTCTCCCGACCAGAGACCCAGTATGCCCCATCCAATACACCCATCATGGCGTGATACGGGCCACCCTGTGCAGATGATATTATGGTCAAATCCCTGAGAAGGTATGAACCGTCAAAACACTTACCTGTGTTGAACGTAATCTCTTCATCCGTTGGGCTGTTTCTGAACATGTCGCTGTAGTTTCTAGTCGGGAACATATAAGCGGAGTGGTCACCCGTATTGCCACCCACTACTTCATTGTTAACACCGTTGTTCCTGTAATTACCAACCCGACGCCAAACATTGTCTGGATAATACAAAGCCATGGTGTTGTAACCCGGACTGGCGAAAAATCGGTTGCGGGCGTCTTCATCGCTCCATCTGTAGTTACCCATTGCTATACCAGCCACCAGCATCGGGTATGGGTATTCACTCGGTGACCCATAAGGCATGATAAATCCGCAGTATGCCGATGAGTACACTGTGGCTACCTTGACCGCCAGCATCCATCGTCGACCATTCCCGACAATCCAGTACGTCATGGGTTGATTCCACAACAACACGTACTGATCCGGCGACATGAGAGCCTGGGAACGTGGTGCCTGGTTCACAGAGAAGCCCGCATGACCCCAGAACCGCATGTTGTAGGTGTCCGCACCGGAGTCTTCAAACGTGTCCATGCCGAAGTAAATGTTGTCCGTACCGGTCAACCCTGGTCCCTTCAGGGTAATCTGATCCCCGTGAACCAGGGTACCCGATGGCCCGAGCACCTGTGTCCAGTTCTCCCCGGCGTTCACCAGATCGGTGTTCGTCGTCAGGAAATCCCTGATCTTGTTGAACAGATCAACGTGGTTCGCAGCAGTTCCCGTTTCCCAAGCCATTACGCAAGCACCGATTTAACCTGGGCCTTGTTGGCCCGAATGAAATTGATAATCGCCTTCTGACCCTGAGCACTGTTCAAACCCTCAGAAACGATGGAAGACGAGTCGATTGCATTGATGATCTTAACACCTGTTGATTGATTATCCGACCCTTGGTTGTTTCTATGGCGCGGATCGGACGCGGTCAACACTTCCTCACCCTTCTCAAGTATTGTCGGAACCTCGTTCGGCTTCAAGCCGGCGATACCACCGGAGTGATACCGGACAGCGCCGGCGAACCAACTCAGGTCTGCCAGGCGACCTTTGCCATCCTGCCCTACAATACCCCCAGTGTGATTGGTGGGTACGACCGCGTTCAAGCCTCCGGCCACACCACCCATGGCCCCTCGCACAGCGTTGAAAATGATCTGCTGCAGAATCATGTTCGCAATCTGACGTAGGAAGTCCGCGGCGAACTGCCGGAAGGCATCGGCCATCGACATTGTCCCGTCGATGAACTGGTTGAAAGCGTTGGTGAATCCCGAGGCAAAGTCTTCCGCCAACTGGTCACCTGAGAACAACTGGTCTTTGACCTCCTGCAGGCCCGCCTTCATGTTCTTCAGGTTGGCAACCAGTCCTTCATCACCCAGTTTCTCAGCCAGCGTGATTGCCTTGTCGATCATTTCACCAAGTGTCTGATTACTCTGATCTAGGATTGTCCGAGCCCGCTGCTCTGCCGTCGCCGCGTCAATCGCACCGGTTTCACGCAACGTATTGATCGTGTCCAGCTTGGTCTCACGGATGCTGTACTGATCATTGATCCGCTGTTCCAGGCGGTTGAGGTCTTCCAGAGCGGCCCGACGGCGTTCTACTTCCTCGAAGTTATCGAACTGATCGACGAAACGGCTCAAGTCGGCGTTACCGGTGGCCTCGGCCAGATTACGGGCCTCCTGAACAGCCTCCTTCAGCTTGCCGATCATTTCAGTGTTGATCTGGTTGACCTTCTCGCCCTGTTCCTCAGTGCTGATCAACCCAAGCTGTGCCAGTTCATTCACCCGGTCCAGATCATCCTGGCGATCCTGGTTCAACCCGTTGATGCGGTTCTGGGTCTTCTCGATCTGCTCGTCAATGTACTTCTGGCGTTCCTTCTCCTTCCGGATGTTGATCAACTGCTGGACCACCTGCGGGGCGTCCGCCAGGAGCGACTGGCTCTCACGAATCTGGGCAACCTCCTGTGCTGCCCGTTTTTCGATAGAGGCAATCTCCCGCTTGCGAACCGCGTCGTCGATGTTCTGGTTCTCACGCAGTTGACCAATCCGCTCCTGAGCTTTCTCCTGAATCTCCAGAATGTTCTGGTCACCCTCAGTCTGGAACTGACTGATGCCCTCCATGAAGTCCTTGAACTCGGCTTCAATCAACTTCAGTCGGTCTTCCAGGCCGGTTGCTGATTCTTCAGCCAGGGCATCCCGAATGTTCTTCAGTTGGGTCAGCAGTCCTTCACCCAGGCTTTTACCGGCGTTGACACCTGTCTGGAAGTAATCCAGTTCCCGGAGGCCCTGCAGGAATTCCTCACCGTACTCATGGCCAGCCTTCTTCCCTTCTTCCGGCTCAACCACATCACCACCGAGCTTGTCGATGTCGGAGAACATCTGAGTGATGATCTGGTCAACGGCTGCAGCCTCGGCATCTGCCTTCTTCCGGACTTCGGCAATCAGCGCATCAACGTCAGTGGTATCGAGCAACTTGTCCATCAAACCGTCGGCGGCTTGGTTCACCTCGTTCAGTGAGCCAACAGCGAACTCCTGAATGGACTTACCCAATGATTCGTTGACAAGACCAACAGCGTTACCCACTGTTTCCACTGACCGCCAGATCACCGTTGGGATGACAGTCACGAATGCCCGGGCGATTTCCTTCACCACGGATTTCCAGCCACCCTCCATCTGGATTAGGAAGGTATCCCAAGTCTCCTTGGAACGGATGATGGATTTCTCAAACACACCCACCAGGGTAGCGCCGAACTTCCGGAGCTCCGGGTACTGGTCCTGCAGGTAATCACCCACCGTGAGACCAGCGTAAAACGCAGCCGGCAGAAGTAGGACAGCATTGTAGAGAGCGATGACAGCACCACGGAGCTTGCCCACGGCGGTTGTTGCTGTCTTCACCTGACGAGAGGCCGTCAGGGATGCCGCGCTCATAGCAGCGATCTGTGCGGTCACGCTGCGAAGGTAGCCAGCCGCCTTGATGGCAACCAGGGCCTTCAGTGCTGCCGTCACGGTGTCCAGATTCTTGATGACCAGAACCCCGAACTGAACAACACCGCTCAATGCGTTGGCAAACTCTCTCATACCATTGCGGAATTCCGGCGTCCGCATTTCCTTGTTGAGTTCTTCCAATCCTTGGGTGAGTTGGTCAATGAACCCGGACTTCGCAATCTCAATCCGGATGTCATAGAGCGTATTCCGGAAACGGGCCAATGCAGCGAGAGGTGAATCAAGGGCGGTTTCCAGCGCCGGCCCGAATTCAGACCTCAATGATTGTGCCAGTGCAACGATGGCTGTGGAGCTCACTTCACCCCGGTTAATCCGTTGTAGCAATTCTTCCGTGGTGACCAGTTCCCCGGTCATTTCAGTCAGACCTTTCGCCGTATTCTCGATAGCGGCTGGGATTCGTTCACCGAGTTGTTGCCGGAGTTCTTCAAGCTGCACAGCACCCTTGGCGGCAATTTGTCCGAGGGCCACGAACACCGATTGAATGTCCTGGGTACCAAGGCCCGCAGCACGGGAGGCTTCAGCAATACCGGTGAATGTGAACCTGATCTGATCAATGTTCAGAACACCATCTGGCACGTTGTTCACGAACCGGGTGTACTGCTCAAGCAAGGTCTCGAACTCAATACCCAGTCGGTCGGCTTCTTCCCGAACGAACCGGATTTCCTGCTCGATTGCGTTGAAGTCACCGTTGAACTTGGCGGCAAGTCTAGCCGTGGCCTTCTGGGTCAGCACCGATGCGTCATAGATCGACCGGACAGCACCACCGATGGCGTAGACACCACCATATGCTGCGGCGATGGACAGGAGTTCACCCCGGATACGCTGCAACCAGGAGAGTGCCTGGCGACTGTCTTCACCCCACAGGCGGAATCGACGAGCGGCTTCAGCGGCTTCCTTCCCCGCCCGGTCGGTGGCAGTAGCGGTCTTCCCGGTCTCAGCCTGCAACTCCCGTTGCTCGGAGGTCAGTCGTTCAGTAACCCGTTCCAGTTCCCGTTCTTTCTGGGCCAACTGGTCAGCAGACGCACCGGCTTGTTGGTACTCCCGCTGCATTTTTTCCAGAGTGGCCGTCTGCTCAACGATCTCCGCTTCAGTATCCTTGATACTCTGCTGCAGGTTCTCGAATCGCTGAACCGCCCTCGGGTCCGGGCCGGATGCTTTGTTCAGTCGCTCCTGAGTTTTCTCAAGGCGAGTGGCCGCACCCTGGTACTGAGTCTGCAACTGTTCCAGGGAGGCAGTGAGTTTTTCAATGTTCTTCTGTTGACGCTCAGTGCCGGCTTTCTCCTGGGCGCGGGTATACTCATCCAGGCCGGCCTTGAGGTCGATGTAGGCGGTTTTCTGTTTGTCCGCCTGCTTCACCAGCTTGTCGACTTCACGACTCTGGTCACGATAGGACTTGGCGGATGCATTCCGTTCTGCACGGGCCTCACGCTCCACCAATACTTGCTGCTCCACCTGTTCCTTCAAACGCTTGGTGGCAGCAATCGCTTCTTCCTTCGCCTGCACCTGCTCATCTGTCGCCTCGTCGGCTTCACGAACGATCCGGCGCTGTTCTTTCTCAAGCTCCCGGGCGACCTTCAATTCCTGACGTAGACTGTCCAGACGAGCCTGAGCATCCTTCTGGCCGGCATCAGCGGTATCACGAATCTTGGCCTGTTGCGAGAGCACCTTCTGTGCCTGAGCCACCGCCTGAGTGGTCTCCCGCCAGGAGTCACCCAGTTCAATCACACGACGACGGTAGTCCTCGATGTTGCGGGTAGCAGTCTCATCAACACCCTGATTCTGCTCAAACCGGGCTTGAGCTTCACCCAGTTGCCGGCCGGTTTCATCAACCGCCTGAGCCAGTTCAGACTGACGACGTTGCTGCTTCTCGAAGGTTTGCACCAGGGAGTCGGAAGGGGTCCGGGCTTTCCGAGCTTCATCGGCGTATTCCCGGTACTTGGCATTCAGTCGGTCCAGAGAGCGTTGGGTTTTGTCGATAGAATCCCGCTGTTGCTGCAGGTCCTTCTCCCGCTCATCGTTCGCTTTCTGAAGTTGATTCTGAGCCTGACGAGTGCGGTTGAGAGCGTCAGTCAGTTCGTCCTGACGCTTGGTGGTATCACCACTGGCCTTAGCCAGCTTTCGGAACAGACCACCAATTCCAGACTGGCCGGCTTCCTTGCCGAGGTTTTCCAGAGACTTGACCAGTTCGTTGATGGTCTGGGTAGCTTCGTTTTTGGCCGAGACGACGAGTTCCACATCGCCTTTTCTGTTAGTTGCCATCGGTCAACCTCTCAATTAGCTGCTTGAATGCCTTGTGCCCTTCCTTGGAAAGGACAGACCCTATCGCCGCCTGTGTGGCAATGGCCGTCGTTGCCAGTTGCCTGTTGAGGTGTTCTTCCGTCAGCCTTGTCTCGACCAGCAACGTACCCACCGGGTAAAGGTGTGCGTCAGGGTGCCCGTTGGATTTGAGCGCACTGACGCACCGGCGTAGAGTTAAGTACCAGTGTTCGCTTCCATCGCCGGTTTCGGACGCGAATTCAGCGAGTGGGTCGTCGCTTTGATCCGGTCCAGGATCGCGAACACTTGTTGCAAAAAATCCTGAAGACCTCCCGTGTCCTCAATGGTGAGCTCGTAGACCGCCAGCATCAGCCGGAGTTGAACAGGCGCAGGGAGACGTTCAATCTCCCCGGCCCGGTTCGGCTTATCGGTAGCCAGGGCGATCAGTTGAGCTACCAACCCGGGGAACTGTTCCATCAGTTCCAAGCCGAACTCGCTCAAATCGCTGTTGTTCTCAAGCCGTCCCTCTGCCATCTGGAACGCCTTGGTTAGTGAATCCTTGTGGGTACGAATGGCAATGGTGAGGTCCTGAGTGCTCAATCCTCGAACAGTCAGGACCTTTTCACTACCTTCTCTGCCCCACTTAATTTCCTGAGTGTTGTAGAGAAAATCAGTCATGGGTTGATCGCCCTATTATTGGTTGTAACTTAGGCCGCAGGTCGACCGTCGATATACATCGCAGCCATACCTTCCAGTTCACCGACTTCCACAGAGAAGCCCATGTTCTGCCAGTCGTCACCTTTCAGTGACCAGTCACCGGTCGGTCGCAGGGTCACATACGGAATGTATACATCCTTCTGCTTACCCTTGGCGTTGAACGCCACGAACCGCAGTGCGCCTTCCACTGATGCGGCGGCGTTGGTGGTCACACGTTTACGACTGTTGGCTTCAGGGGTGTAATCCGCAGATGCCGCCTTGGTGCCGTCGAACGCCCCGCCTTCCAGGATGTAGATTCGTCCCAGTTCGGCATCCAGGGTGTAGTCAGTACCTTCAACCGCAGCAGTGGCAGTGCCACCGGGGTCAACGGTGATGGATACAGCGGTCACACCACGGACACCCTGCGGGTTAGCGGCCGTTGCACCCAACTGATAGAAGCGGTCTGGCAGCGGAGTACCGAGGTCTTCAGAAACAACCGGGTCTGCAGTCTGGGCCACGTCAGAAACTTCACCGAGGACGAACAGAGCCGCGTTTTCCTCGTTGATGTTGTCGGTGGTCAGTGCCCCGGTACGGGTCAGTTCCAGGATAACGGAGTCATCCTTGGTTCGGACACCTTCATCACTGTTGAAGTGGTCCAATGCTTCGGATTCCACGTTCAGGTTGAACTCGGTGGTGTTACCAAAGTAACGCTCACCAGTCTTGTTTTTGGTACCCGGCGCGAAAGGGTCAAAGTACAGTTTGCCCCGCCCGAGCACATAGTTCTTTTTATCGGTAGCCATAGCCACGATCTCCTACTTGGTTAAATGTGCCCCGACTCTTTCAGCCGCTCGGCCTGTCGGGCATTCAGCTTCACTTTTGCCCCAGGACCCTTGGATTCACCTTTGTAGGTGATCTTTTCCTTCAGGGTGTATTCCTTGAGCGAAGTGACCACTTCCCCAGACTTCACTTCCTGGGTCTGTTCTTCTTGCTTACGCATACGGGTCTCCTAGATTTTCCGCTATGGTCAGGGTCAACTTCAAAGCGAAATAACAACAATTGGTTGTTTCATCAGCCTCAAAGCACATACCCCCATCAACCTCGATGTCCTCAACGAGACCACCGAGCATGAAGTTCTCCCCGGGACGGTCGGCACCACCGTCGTTCGCCAATTCCCCGAGCTTCTGCTTCACTTCTGCCATGAAGTTGTGGGCAGGGTCGGTCGGATGTGTCTTGTCCGGTCGAATATAACCCTGTAGACCGATGTACCATGGCATTGAGCTCACCAGGTTATCCGCCTGATCTTCATACTCCGGTGGCATTTCAAACATGCAGATGAACGGTTGATCGCTTTCATCTGCCGGCCGTGTCCGACCACGCCACACCTTCCCGTTCACGTCATAATTGACCAATGTCTCAAGGTGTGTAGTCAGTGCCTTGAGAATCTGAAGCCGCTTACTGTCAGCCACCGTAGAGCCTCCCGAATTGTCGCCTGAACTCTCGATTCATGTAATTGGTGAGTGGTTGTTGCATCTTGCTCACAAGACTCGGGCCTTTCTTCTCGGAACTCATCACCTGGTTCACGGAAGGGCCATACAGTAGCCACACGTTTGTATCCCGACTCTTATAGAGCGGTTTCGCCCGGAACCGACGCTCCGGTTTCTGACCTTTCGGCAATCGCATGGCCAAACCGACGTTCCCACCATCCTTGCTGCCGGATTTCAGGTCGATCAGGAAGGCCCGGGGGATCACCTTGCGGCGACCTTTCACCTTCAAACTCACACCGGCTTTCTTCCGGCCCGGTCGCGTTTTATTCGGCTGGTAAAGCTGTTCGGCACCGAAACGTGCCAGTGAGGTCGGGCGACGCCGGCCAACAATGGAACCGGTCAGGTTGGTCTCATTGGCGTAGTTTTCGGTCAATCGCGTCTGGTTCAGGTAGCTCGGAGGCAGGTTAACCTGTTGAAGAATCTCCTGCTTCAACATCCGGCGACCGCGGCGTATCGTATCGTTGATCGCCAGCTTGCCAGCCTTCCTCGCCACCTTGGGGTACTCCCGCAGGTATCGAACGAAGGTGTCGTCACCCTTGATGCCGAGTCTCAATCCGACCGTCATGCCCTCACCTCGCACAGAGCGTAGTGCTCACCCTGGCGGTTGTAGTTCTCAACGCTCACTTCTACGTTCTCAAAATCCGGAATCCGGATCGTTGCCCCACGTTCAGGGGTCACTTCTCGCAGATCAACAATGACCCGGTTGATCTCTGAGAAATAACCCGGTGAAAACTCATCGTAGTTATCACCCAGATATGCCGACTTCCTATGCAGACGCACCTTGATTTCCAGGTCGGTCTGTTGAGAGTCGGTGTAAAAGCCCGGGACAGAGAATGTCCCGTGGACGGCATCCCGGGCTTTTTGCTTGGTACGAGCCCAGTTCACTTAGCCACCCAGGCCAAGGTCACTGTCATCGGCAGTGTCAGAGCCATCATCGGCTTTCTGAACATCAGACTTCTTCGCTGCCGGCTTACGGCCACCAGACTTTTTCGCAGTCGGTTCTTCTGAACCAGCCAGTTTGTCCTCAACGACATACTCACGGGCTGCACCGTTCTCGATCAGACGTTCAGCTTCAGCGTCGGTTTTGGCCTCAAACACGTCACCTGCATAGGCGGTCTTACCACCCTTACCTTTTCCGGCCAGAACCTTCACACCTTGTACTCGGTTCAATGCTTCTAGTTTCATCGGGATCACCCTTAATTACAACTGTTAGTTGTATCCCGGGGCACAAAAGTACCCCGGGGATTCAGACTTCCTTATACCACAGTTGCCTTGAACGTGGCATTCGGACGACGCGGTACCATCAACGGAGCGGACTGTGACATCGCGTACTCCACGGAGGGGTCTTCGTTCATCCAGGTTTTTGGGAAGATGTCGAGCGCCTGGTAGCCGGCACGGGCGTCCATGATGGCACCGAAGCAACGCACACCTTCAACCCCGGCCGGGTTCAGACCAACGACCGCATTCTGGTCCATGATCTCAACCTGGTTACCCTGATCATCTTCGTAAATGTCAGAGTACACCCAGACCCGAATGCCGGAACCCACAGTACCCTTGAACTGGATGATCGCACCGTTCTCGTCGGCCTGATTGATACCCAGGTCCAGCATAATCTGGGACGAGTTCTTGACGTTGGTATCCAGTTGCTTCTCAGCCTTGGGATGGTTGATCAGCGCACGGTAGGCGTTGGTACCCATCACCCAGTCAGTTACCGGGTAGCCGCTGGAACGAGCCATGTCCAGAGACCAGTCTTCCAGGTCCTTGAACGGATCGGAATTGGCGGTATCTGACCACAGATCGGTACCACTCAGGGTCACCGTGTTATTGGGGTCGCGACCGAATTCGATGTACTGGGTTGGGTAGTCTTCACCCTCAACAGTAACGGCACCGTTGATCGCAGCTTCCGCAGCCATCAATTCCCAACGACGCATGATCATATCGCGCTGTTCCACCATGATGTCACCAACGATGGCGTCACGGCGACCAGCAGGAGACAGATTGCCGGTGTACGGCTCACCTGCTCGACGGGTGATGATGCGCTCCGGATCAACCACATGCTTCGGTTTCACGTAGGCCGGTGCGAAGCGACGGGTGTCATACCCTTCGGACTTCATCGGCTTACCTTGAACCGTCGGGGCAACAAACGGTGCCAGTCGACGACCTTTGTCGATCTTGTCGAAGTCGATGTACTGGGTGGTGAAGTTCACTTGCTGTCGGAACAGCAGGTTCAACCAGAAATTACTCGGTTTCGGTGCGTTCCGAATAACCTTGAGCATTTCGTGAGTGCTATAAGGCGTGTAGCTCATGGCCTTTCTCCTGTCAGAGCTTCAAAGGGTTATCGGTTAACCGGAGTAACCGAGTGACCGATGGTGAATATCAGTGCCGTTAAAGGCGTTCGCCTTCTGTACGGCAGTTGCGCCAGCGGGCCAATTCAGAGCGTCGGTGTTGAAGAAACCACCCTCATAAATCGGATTCATCGCTGCACCACCGGTGGTGTTCACGGCTTCACAGGTAATGCCCACAGCAACGGCTGTGCTGTCTGCAGCGCCAGGTGCCCACTCAACCAGTTCGTTGCTGGTGTTCAGCGCAACAACCGAGTTGATAGGCAGTTCCAGGCCGGTTGCAAACATCCGGGCGTTGGTGATGATCGGTGCATCACCGGCGAACAGTTCACGCGGCGTGTGCGAACTGGTTTCAGTTCCAGCAAGAATGCTCATGTCGTTTCTCCTTCCCAGAGGATTCAGTGACCGCCAGCGGCGATCAGGACTGGTTTACGCCGGCAACTCGGGCGTAGTTATCCCAGAGAGAGCCACCTTCCGACTCCGCACCCTGCTCCTGCTGAGTTTCCTCACCCAGGTTGGGGTTGTCGGAGTTGTTCATGGCGTTCTCGAAGGCGTTGCTACCACCATCGGTTTGCGCGGTCTTATCAACCTTTGGTGCATCTGCCAACATTTCGTTGATTTCATCAGCACTCAAAGCCTCTTTCGCCAGCATCTTGCTTGCCAGACCTTCACGGCCGGCGTAATGCTCGGAGCCAATCACCGCTGCATAACGGTCACGCTCCATCTGGCGTCCTTCGGTTACACCCTGAGCTTTCGCTGCATCGAGGTCGGCCTGGGTGAAAGTCTGGTTTTCGCCACCCGCGTCCGCGGCCTGCTGACCGGCTTTCTGGGTGGCCTTATTTTGATCTGCCATAACGGTCTCCTTTGACTCACCGTTCAGTTCGGCTACGAACGCTGTCATGGCTTCCATAGGAGAAGCGACAGCATCCACCAGTTTGAGGTCTACGGCTTCCTGGGCACTGAGTGTCTGTGCCTCGGTTTTCCGTACCGCCTCAGTATCCAGGCCCCGATGTCGAGCAACGGCTTCAACGAACATGCCGTAGGACTCATCAATCTTCGCCTGAATTCGATTCCGCACCCCTTCCGGGAGTGCTTGGTAAGGGTTGCCATCCACTTTGTGCTTGCCAGCATGGATGAACGTGATCTTGATGCCGATGTTGTCCAGCATCTTCGACATGTCCGCATGCATGGTCACAACACCAATGGAACCAGCACCACCTGTCTTCGGCACGGTCATCTTCCCGGCTGCACTGCCAATCAAGTAGGCGGCGCTATAGGCATGGGAGTTCACCACCGAAATGCTCGGTTTCACGCCACGGTTCTCGAAAATGTGGTCGGCCAGTTCAAAGGCACCGTCTACCTGGCCACCGCCTGAGTGGACATCGAAAACGATCCCTTCCACGTCTTCGTCCACCAGAGCCATGTCGAACACGGCTCGAATGTAGTCGTAGCCAGTGGCAAACCCATATGACCAGTTGAACCGATGCAGCAGAGTCCCGGTGACCGGGATTACCGCCAGAGAACCGATCATCTTGTACGGTTTCGACCGGGCGCTGCCGAAAGCCCAATCGAACATCATTTCATCGGCGTTTGCCGGCTCTGCGTCGATCAGGAACGATTCCGGGGCCAGGGCGGCAAACGATTCAGCATGCTCCTGGCTCATCATCAACGGCGTGTTCAGAAGCCGGCTTCTCAGGTCGATCTGCTTACTCATCGCTGTCATCCTCTCCACCCCGCTTCGGGCTTTCATTGGCAGCGTTCCCGCCAGCATCCATGGTGCCGGAGCTACCTTTCGTGTTCAGGGTCAGACCCAGTTCGTCCGCCAGGTTTTGTTCACGCTGGCGTTGACGGAATACTTCCCGGAAGTCCTCACCGAATCTGGCCGTTTCCTTCTCATAAGTGCTCAGTCCAGCCTCAATTCGGGAAATCGCCGCCTGGGTCTCCTTCAATTCGTCAATCTGCCCTCTCGGAGCACCGATCCACGAACAGGCACAGAAGGCGTCTGCGTTCAACCGCTCGTAGAAGTTCGGGGCGTTGCGAGGCAGGACATCGTTGAAGGCACCGGAATTCAGTTGTTCCTCGAACCACAGGCGGAAAATATCCGTGGCCTTCTTATCGGCAACGGCCTTCTTGCGACCCTGAAGACGCTTATGTGTCTCACCCATTGCCGCCCGGGCAGACGAGTAGTTCGTCTTCGTGAAGTCGTGGCTGAATTCCTCGTAACTCATACCGAGACCAGCCGCCAGATGCCGAAGCAGGGATTCCTCAAATCCGGTACCGAGGCCACCAGGTTGTCCCGCGTTTTGCAGCTTGAGCTTGGTGCCCGGGTACAGGTGTGGAATCTTGATCCCGTCAATATGCAGGTTCCTACTGTTGCCGGTGTACGCGGCAATGGATTCCAGATAATTCTGTGCCCACTTCTGAATCTGGTCCTCGCCACCACCGAGAGCTTCAAACGCTTCACTCGGTGGCAGGTCTGATTCAATCGCCGCTGCATAGGTGGCGTTCAGGACGGCGTTCTGCAGGACAATGTCCTGATACTTCCCGACCATCTTGCTCTGCTTCAGAATCGACACCAGATCACTCACACCACGGGTTTGACCAACGCGGTACGGCTCGAAATAGTGAAGAACCTGCTTCCTGCCCCACGGCTTCCGGGCGGCAACCATCTTCCAGCGGAACTCGTTTTCAAAGTCCCAGTTGTCACCCGGCATGGTGTAGCGAATCGAATACTCAACAGGGCGACCCCGGCTGTCCTTCCGAACGCCTTTACGCCAGGTGGTACTCCATTCCTCACCGTAGGGGTTACTCAACCGAACCGGGTCGATCATCTGAATGGCCGTTTTGAATGGCCGACGACCTTCACGAATCCACTCCACCGTGCTCAGGTCTTCGCCCGCCAGCATGGAAACACCAATGCTCAGGCGGATCATTTCCGAGAAGGTGAGTTGGCCGGCTGCATCGAAATAGCAATCCGGTGATTCAGCGGCGAGACTGAATTGGGCTTCCACGGCTTCCTGGAATTCTTCAGCCCAGACCTCGTCCAACCCCAGATACTTGTAGTTCGGCTTGGAGTTCAGTCGGTAGAAGGCACCGACGATGGAATCTTTCTGACCCTGAACAGCACCGTGGATGTACCCGTCGTTACGCTGAAGGTCCAGAGCCCGGGCGTCGATCTCGTCTTTACCCGGGATGATTTCAGCGTCGGCAGACCGGAGGGGTGGATGCCACATCGCCAGTTCGCGGTTTACGTGACTGGCCCCCTCAAAGCTGGATGCCATCTGCTTCGACGGCATTTTGTCCTGCAACAGGTCCAACTGGTCTGCCATTAGAAATACACTCGCATTGGTCCGCGGGTTGTGCTGCTCAGTTGAGCCCGAAGGCTCTCGATGTACTGGCGAAGACGACCGGCGTTAGCAGCAGTGAACTCGACCCGTTCACCGTTCTGATCCACCACGACGCGGGGCTTATTGCCCGTGATCAAGGCGTGATACTCGCTCTCTGCTTCTGCCAATCTGTCAGCAACGGTCGTCATCGCAAATTCCCAAAACAACTTTTGGTTGTATCTCTACCCAAGTTGACTGGCAAGCTGTCTGAGCTTGTCCACGTCGTTCCCGGCTTGCTGAACTGGCTTCACCGGGTTGTCCTCTCCTGCGGATGTCACCAGTGGGTTTCTGTCCCACTCGTCCGCCCAACTTGGCGGGTCATCCCAATTCAACTTCTCAACCCGGAAGAAAATACATCCAGCGTAGCAGTAATTGATCAAGTCGGTCGATTCGTTCCGCAGCTTCTTCGGGTTTTCCCATTTTCCGTTCTGCGGGTTCTTGATCTCTGCACAGAGCTCCTTGTAGAAACTCAGGTCCAGGTGATCCGGGAACTCGATGTAACCGCCACCAGGTTCCGTTCGATCCAGGGCCTTGTCCAACCAATCCTTCAGCAAGTCAGTGTTCAGCATCAGGACGGGAATCTCACCCCGGGCACCGGCTTTCCGGTCCTTCCGGCCGGAGTCCGGAAACGTCTTCCGAACCCTCGGTGCGGTCTTCATGCCGTCGCCTTTGACCAACCAGAACCGTCCGCCGTACCCTTCGGTTTTCAGCTTTCGGTAGTAATCATAAGCGTTGGTTGTAACGCCGGCACGACCACCCGAGTCACAGAATACCGCACGGATGCTCATCTGTCGAGGCTCAGGTTCATCCGTAGGGTATGTTTTGTCAAGGACTTTTTCGGTGATGCGGTCCCAGTCCTCGGGGTATGCACCGGGATTCACCCAGAATCGCTCACCGTCCTGGTCGTACCGCTCGGACTTCCGGATGTCGAACCGGTCGATCACTACCAGATCAAAACCGTTGGTTGCCGGCACAACCCCATGAACCTGAACCACAAATCGGTTTTTCTGAACGTCAATGCCGGCCATCAGGAACCGAACCTTCGTTGGTACCACGCGATCACCGATGTCCACTGCCCGGGCCATGATGTCTTCCGGAGCCCGGGATTCAGCGATGTGCGGTGGCGTGTACGGCAACCCCTGATCCGTGTTGATCGTGGTTTTCAGCGGCCGGTCGTTACCCGTGGATTCGTATTCCTGCATGGCCAGCAGGTAGTTCAGCACCAGGGTCTTCCACTGCCCGAACGCGGTGTTCGGCCCCATCACCCAGAAACTTGCAATGTCAGATCGCCGCCCGGTGCCCGAACGCTTCCCATCCTGGTCGATCTTCTCACCATCGCGAAGCCAGACGCCGGCGTTGTCGATTTCTTCACGCATGTCCTGGGTGATCACGGCACCGTTGGACTGGAAGCAATGCGGGCAGGCCATGAACGCCTGTTCAGCGCATTCCATTGGGTCGGCGCTCTGTGGCCACTGCAGGGTGTTGAAGTGAGGCTCAAACCAGTTCCGGCAATGTGGGCACTGCCAGTAGCGCCGGCGACGGTCGCCCCGGTTGTAAATACCCAGTACCCCTTCGGTCGGCGGGGCTTCATGGGGAGTCTCAGCACGCCACCGGGGGTTGATCACGTCGAACGACGGCGAACTCTCCACGTAGGTCATACCCAGACGCTTGTAGGAGTTCGTCCGGCGACGGGCCAGATCGAACGGTGAACCCTCACCACCGATGTCCTGGGGCATCCGGTCGTAGTCGGTCAGGGCCACACGCCGGAGGGATTTACCGGACAACGCATTCTCCGTTGGCCAGTTGATCATCAGGTAGGTACCGGACTTAAACTGCTTGTCGAACGTGTTGTCCGCTGTTCGCCGGCTGATCAGGTGTTGGCCGATCTCCGGGGAATGCCGAAGTAACCGGTCAACTTTCATCTTCGAGAACGCCTGGGCTTCTGTCCGAGCCTTCTCCACCACCATCAGGTCGGATGGGTCACAGCGGACGTTGTAGGCAATCCAGTTCAGGATCACCTCGGTGTTGTGGGTAGGAATCAAACCTGTACCGGCGAGAAACAAGTGACTTGGGTTATCCACCTGGATACACCGAACGGGTACGCTTTCGACAGGTTCAACCTTGGTCACAACCCGTTCCGGAAAAACCATTCGATTGTTTTTGAAAACGGCTGGTACGTAGTGACAACCAGTTTTCAACTGCTCAGTCGTGATCGTTCTAAAACCGTCCGGTGTGTGAACCGTCCACAGGTGACCAGCATCAGCCACCACGGAATGTTCACCCGCAACCTCGACCCTGTAACACTTGTGGTTAACCATCACATCGGTGGCCAAAGTGACAACGACAGGTTGGTTATTCTCACCCAGTATCACCACGCCGGGTGACAATTCACCCATGGTCGTCCACCCGTCAGGGGTTGGGATCGGAGTGTCTAGTGCCAACGCTTTTGCCGATTGGGCCGGAGCCACCACGCACACCGCGGAGTGTTCCCGGGATTCCAGCAAGTCCATCGGCTCCCGCAGGTACGGGACGGTCTCGTTCGACCAGGGACCGACGTAGGCCGGTGGGTTGTATACCCGGCGATACTTGGCCGCGGCATCCGCAATGCTGATTCGCTCAGGCGGCAGCAGAACCTCGGACAGATCGTTGATGATCTCCTGCAGGCACCGGTATTTCTTGATCGAGGATTCGTTCTTGAAACTGGCCATCAGAGCAACCCCAGTTCTTCGAGCTCGGTGTCATCAGGTTCACCCCGTGCCTCCGGTGGCACATGCTCCCCTTCCGGGTCCAGGTCCAACGACATCAGGTGGTCACGCATTTCCACCAGTAGTGCATCCCCGAAGAACTTGGCCTTCTCGATCTGCTTGGGAGGCAGTCCGGATTCGTGCTCAAGGGCATCCAGGAACACGGTGACCGACTCTCGAATCTGCTTGAACACCACCGAGAACACTTCGACGATCCGCTCGGTGCGCCAGAGGTCGCCCATGTTCTCAAGGTATTTTTGCTCCTTGAGCTTGGCGTCCCAGTAGTCTTTTTCCTTGTCGGCCCGTTGCCGCTTCTGGGTTTCCGAGACCTGGTCACCGGTCATGTACCCAACCACCAGGAGCTCGGCTACCTCGGAAATCTTGTAGATCGGGAACGAATTTCGCTTGCCGCAGGGTTGCACGTCACGTAGTCGGTTCGCCACCGTCCGACGGTCGAGGTCGAACAGTTGAGCCAACTGGTTAACGCTGGCCCCTTTGACCAGTTCAGCGAATTCAGATGCCTTGGTTCCCATGTCGTTGAGGTACTTCCGAGTTGAAATTGAGGTCTGCACCCGCCCGGAAACCGTCAGCAAGGATTGAATTTCACCCGGAGCGGGCCGACCCAGGACTCAAAGAATACACACTAACCGTGCATAGTCAACTTTTGGTTGTTTCGGCAAGTTCAGACACAGTGCTGGCAAGCGCAACCACAGATTGTTAACCAATGGTTGAACTAAAGTTGCCTTGTCCCTCTGTCTCCATGTCCCTAGCTATGCACCTACTTACCCGTAACTCAGCCAGAGCAACACCGTGGGAATTCCGCCGCAGCCCCTCTCTTTTATATTATTATTATATTATTAATATGTTATCTAAAGGGACAAAGGGACAATAGAGTATTATTTATTAGTAAATCAGTAACTTACGGTGTCCCGATTTCAAAATTCTATGGTGGACGTGTCCTCGTAAGTAAGGGACAGATTCAACTTCAGTATAACCAATGGTTGAACTAAAGATTTACGATGTAACCATTGGTTGAATTAAAGTTGTGTGTCCCTTACAAGGGACATGACTGGTGACAGGTGAAAGGACAGATTTTCAGGCAAAAGAAAACCGCCCGAAGGCGGTCAAAGGACATCATTTTGGTGTGGATTCAGGCGGTCATAAATCTTCATCGTCCGTGAAATCATGCAGGGCTTCATAATCCACTTTGATGCCAATATAGGCTTTATGACGCCCCTCCCCTTTCAGCAACCGACCCACCTTCAGGTCATCCACTTGCTCACCCAGGCGGCGACTAAACCACTTCTTGTCGGATGGCTTGCGGTCGATCTCATGGCAGAACTGAGTATAGGCGTCGTAGACCTCACGGATGGCAACACGGTCGTCCTCATCCCCGGTGTGTATCAGGAACTTCCGGTTGAAGAAGGCTTCCGGGTTCTGAATCATCATGGATTCTTCCCGCTTCGGCTGGCTGGCCTTCGGTTCAATGAAATACCCGGTGCTGCCGAGGTCCATTAACCCTTCCAGCGCCCGGTTGAAGATGCCGGACATTTCTTCCAGGAGCTTCTGGGCCAGTCTCGGGTCTTCCTTACCAGCAAACGACTTGTTGAACGGCAGGATCAGGTACCGGTTGGCCAGGGCATCCATTCCATCCGCGAAACGCGGCTGCTCGTTGGCACTCATTACCAGACGGGACGGAAGGCGCATGGTGACCTCGTCCTTGTTCTTCGGGTTCACCGAGACATAGTCACCACCGGAAATGTTCAGCAGCACTTCCTTGGCGCGGCCAATTCGATCACGAACCCCGTGGTGGGCATCCCCGATCACTGCCACTTTGGCATACATCAGTGCCGCCAGCCCGTGATCACCCGCCAGGTTTGACAGGGTGGTGGCTGCGAACGACTCACGACCGACCAGCGCCGGGATGATGTTGTTGGCTATGGTGCCCTTACCGGACCGGGACTTACCCACCATCATCAGGATTTTCTGGTACCGGTAATCGAACACCAGAAGGTACCCGAGGAACATCAACAGCAATCTCACCCGCTCCTGGTCACCCTCGAATATCTCATTCAGGAAGTTGTCGAACACCGGGCACTTGGCATCCGGGTCGAACTCAAAATCCAGCATGGAGGTCGAACGGTATTTCCGGTTGTGCGGGAGTAAGGTGGTGTCCACCAACCCCATGTCCCAACCTTCCAGATCAATGCAGCCGTTCTTGAAGGTGATGATTGTCGGGTTCTGCTTGAAGTCATCCTGAGTGCTGAACCGGCGAACCGTCGTGATGGTGTTGTTGATGGTGGCCATGGGGAAATCCCGGCCGCGCAGGGCCTTCTGAATGTCCCGCTCCACCTGGTCGTCACCATACAGTTGCCAATATTGACCATTGAACCGGAAATACTGCTTCATGGCTCGAGCCAGCGGACTGACATGCTTCAGGAACAACAGGGCATTCTTCTCATGGTTGCCCTTCTCGAACGGGAGTTTCTGAATCTGCTTCTCCCGGTCTGCCTTTGATTCCTTGCTCTCCTTCGTCCCTGGTTCACGCTCTGGCTTCGGCGCGGGGCTCTCACCACCATCGGTGTCCTCGTCCTCAAGGTCGTCGAACAACTGTTGTTCTTCTTCCCATTTGGCGACCACCTTCGCCAGGGTGTACTTCCACAGCCAGGCCCGGGCCGACTGCTCATCCCCTCCCCGACGATCCAGTGCAGCACTGGCGAGGAAGTTACTGGCATCTGAGAGACAGGTCAGCACGGATTCCTTGTTCACACGGGCCGTGATCATTTCACGACACACCATGAACAGGGCCAGTGATCGGTCTGGGGAACCGGTGTTGTCGGTGAAGTCCTCCATGCCCTCGCCGTTGGCCACCAGGTTCTTCACGTAGTCGGAAATCGGCATGTCATCCAAAGGGATGATCGGTTGTTCACCGTCCCAGTCCAACTCGACACCGGTGTAATCCTGATAGCTGGTGGCACCAAACCATTCATCGTAGAGGAAACGGACAGCGTCCTGATTCTCGTTGACGGCTGTGTGCTGCCCAACGGTTTCCGCCGTGATCGTGAAGAACCGGCCTTCCTGGTACATTTCCCGACCGGTCTTGTTGTCACAGTGGCCGGCACCGGGCAGGCGACCTTTACAGATAATATGCAGGCCGTTACCGGAAGGTGATTTCTCAGTGAATGACTGAACGGTATTTACCGCAGCTTCAGCATCCGCCCGGAGGTTGCCTTCGGTATCAAAGCAGTTATCCAGGTCGATACCCACGAAAGGGTCATCTGCGGTGAAGACAAACCCGATGCCGTTGTACCCGTCCATCAACAAGGCTTCACATGCCTGGTCGAAAGAACCCCAGTTGCTCCGACGTTGAGTGCTGGCTTTGCTACCGTTCTTCGGGTCGTATGGCACCTTGGTGATCTTCTTCGTGCCATCGCGCTTCGTTATTTCTACTGCTTTCCAGACGACCCACTGATCCACAGAGGTGAGTTCGTCCGGTACCCGGTCCAGCCGGGGTTCGATAAGGTCGGACATGAACACACCTTATTTGTATTGGGTCACGCGATCTTTTACAGCATCAACTTCCTTCGCAACTTTCGGGCAAAGCTCCCGCCAGGTGATCTCACCGTCCAGCATGACTTCCATCTTCAGACTGCAAGGCAGGCTCAGTTCACCCTTATTCATGGCGATGTAAACGTAGGAGTTACTGACATCGAGGATGCCGCACACAATGGCCATGGAGTCATAACGCTCGACAGCCAGTGTGAAGGCGCGTCTCACTACATTTTCTTCTACGGTGTTTTCGTCCACGACTTTCTTCCTCTTTCAATTGGTTGTGATCAGGTGTTGACAATCATACAACCATTAACATAAATTACAACCATCGGTTGTTAACCGATACAATGAAACTTAACCAGCGAGGAACAGAAAACATGAGTATTGAACAACGGTTAGAGGACCTGACCAAGGCGATCAACGAACTCCCCAACGCCCTTGCCGCCGTGCTGGCGAACTCTGCAAACCCACTGGTTGCTGTAGCTGCATCGCAAACCACAACTGATTCCAAGGCTGACCCCGCCGAAGAAAAAGCTCCTGCCTCTAAAGATACAACCAAAGGCAGTTCTGACAACCAAAAATCTGATGCTGATGTCGCCGGCCGCAAAACCTACGTGTTCGACAAGACCACGAAGACCGGCCAGATCATCGAGAAAGGTGAAGAACTCCCGCAGGGCGACAACTACGCCCGTGTCAGCAAGACCAAGTGGGAAGAACTGGCCGAGAAGTACGGCTTCGATGTTGAAACCGGTAAGAAGGTTGAATCCAACGGTGCTGAAGATTTCGACGACCTGGAAGAAGAAGCCGAGGAAGAAGGCGAACAGGAAGAATCCGGTTCTGAAGATGATGACGGTGACATGGACCTGGGTCTGGATGACGACGAAGACGAGGGTGAACTTGACCCTACCGAAGTCAAAAAGCGCATGGTGCGTGTGATGCGTGAAGTCGGCCGCGAAGACGCCCTCAAACTGTTCAAGAAGGTTGGTGCCCGCAATTTCGACGAGGTGAAGAAAGAAGACCTGCCGAAATTGTACGACCTGGCCGGCAAGGTTCTGAAGAAAGCCGGCAACTAAGGAGTCGACCATGGGACACACCAACCGTAGCCCCTCCGGGTACGATCAATGGTCCGTCTGCACCGCCAGTCCTGCAGCTATCGAGCGGGACAAGAAGACGGGACTGATCGCCACTGACGATGACAGCAGTGAGTATGCCCGGGAAGGAACGGTTGCCCATGCGCTCCTGGCGATGTGTCTCGATCTCCGGATGTCTCCCCGGGACTTCATGTACGAAGAAATCTTCGTGGATGACCTGGGAGAGACAGCCGAGGTTGACCCGGAAATGGCCGAGGAAGTCGACAAAGCCTATGAGTACATCATGGATTTTGTCACCCCCGGTGCTCAGGTCTGGGTTGAACAGAAGATGCCGCTGGATAAGGTCCTCCCCGGTGAAAAGGGTACCGCTGACGTGGTCATCCTGCCGGCAGACATGAAACGGCTGCATGTGTTCGACCTGAAGTACGGTAAAGGCAAGCGTGTCGAAGTAACCAATAACTCCCAGATGAAGCTGTACGGGATTGGTGCCTTCGACCACCTGCTGGACCGCAAGGCCCGCACCGCGATCAAAGACCTCATGCTCCATGTGGTTCAACCCCGGATTGAGAACATCGACAACTGGGTGTTTGAGAAAGGTGAATTGGAACGGTTCCGCGTTGAGGCTTTCCAGAAGCACGGTGAGTCACTGGACCCGGAACGCCGGAAGTACGTCGCCGGCGAACACTGCTGGTTTTGCGACCGCAGAGCCCGGTGCCGGACACTGAAGGAAAGTATCTATTCGTGGATCGTCGAGGACCCGGAAGCGGATGCCTTCGATGCCTTCAAGAATCCGGATTCCATGTCCAACGAGGAACTGGCCAGCCTGCACCCAATGTTGTCGTTCATCAGTGCATGGGCGACCAACGTCCGCAAATTCATGGAAGACCGGGCAGTTCAGGGTGAAGCATACCCCGGGCTCAAACTGGTCGAAGGTAAAAAGGGTACCCGTCAGTGGAAGGATGAGAAAGCCGCCGACAAGTACCTGGAAGGAAAGGGTCTGGACGACGATCAGCGATACAAGAAGACCCTGCACAGTCCGGCGCAAGCCGAGAAGATTATTGGTCGGAAGAACCTGGATGACGCCTTCAAAAAGCTGTTCACCCAGGCCGACGGTAAACCCTCACTGGCACCGGTGGACGATCCACGGCCGTCAGTAGATCAAGCAATGGCAGATGAATTCGACGATCTCGATTAAGGAGACATGACGTGGCAAAGCAAAGCAAATCCATTTCCGGCATCAAAATCCAACTCAAGCGTGTGCGCCTGTCGTTCCCGAGCCTGCACAAGGCTGATGTTCCCAAGGGCTACGACAACGCAGAACCGAAGTTCAGCGCCAACTTCCTGCTGGACCCGAAAGACCCGACGCACAAGGCCCTGTTGAAGCAGTGTAAAGGTGAAATTGAACGCCTGATCAAGGAAGCCTGGGGTACCAAGCCGCCGAAGATGAAACCCATCGAGTGCTTTGGTAAGGGTGAAATCTTCACCAACTCCCAGACCAAAAAGCCGTATGACGGCTACGAGAACATGTACGCGGTGGTGGCGAACAACAAGAAGCGCCCTTCCCTGTTCGACCGCGACAAGACGCCGCTGACCCCGGACGAAGCGGAACAACGCCTGTACGCCGGCTGTTACGTAGATGCGATCATCAACTTCTGGGTGCAGGACAATCAGTTCGGTGAGGCCATCCGTTGCTCTCTGCAGGGTGTCCGCTTCCATGAGGACGGTGAAGAATTCGGTTCAGGTGGTGTTGATGCCGATGACTTCGACGACCTGGACGACGGTGAACTGGCCGACGAGCTCGACGATGACCTGGATGATCTTGACGACGAAGACCTGGGTCTGGACGAAGATGACGCCCTGGGTGATCTCGACGACCTCTGATACAACTTTTGATTGAATCGACAACGCGGCCTTTCGGGGCCGCTTGTTTTGACCAGAAGGATAGAAATGATGAACCCAATTACTCGAATCATGGCAATGCTCGGTGCCTTCGGCAGCGATGGTCTGAATACCTCCGGTCGTGCTGTCTACCCCTACGCACTGCGGGAGAAAGGTCATCGGGGTGGTCGACAACCTCAGTACACGAAGAAAGGCCCGGGGCGTCGTCACGTCCAGGGTAAAACCCACAATCGTTTCAAGCGCATGGAGCGGGTGGACATCTGATGAAACACACGTACACCGACGCAATGGTAGACATCGAGACGCTGGACACCCGGCCTTCCGCGGTCGTCATTTCCATCGGTGTCGTGCTTTTCAATCGCCGGGAACCGAAGGTGAAGATGAAGGAGCTCAACCTGAAATTCGGCAAGAAAGAGTTTCGGGACGAGCAAATTATGATGGGTCGGACGGTCGATAAAGAGACGGTCGCATGGTGGAAAGGTCAGGAGCCGGACGCCAAGCGAATCTTCAAACAGGCCAACGTGACATCCATGGAAGACGCCCTGAACAAACTCACGGCTTTCCTCACTCAGGGAGACACGAACTACCTGATCTGGGGTAACGGGTCCGACTTCGACAACACCATCATGACCAGTCTGTATGAATCATTCGGCATGCAGGCCCCGTGGAAGTTCTGGAACAACCGGTGCTTCCGTACCTTCAAGGGTGAGCACGGGCACATCACCCGGCCACCGGAGTTCCATGGTGTAAAGCACGACGCTGTCGACGATGCCCGCCAGCAAGCCCGCTATCTGCAGGCGATCTATGCCGAACTGCAGAAGTACAACATTCTCTCCTATAAGGAACGTCAGCAATGATGACAGGACACAAGAACATCAGCATTCGCCGTTTGCACCCGGACGCCCATCCACTTCGTCGCGGTTCCAGTCAGGCCGCTGCGACGGACGTTGCCTATGTGGGTGACAAGTCGATTGTGATTCACCCAGGTCAGGTGGTTAAGGTTCCGACCGGTTGGGCTTTTGCGGTACCCGATCAGATCGCTATGCAGGTCCTACCTCGCTCTGGCCTATCCACTAAGCGGTTTCTCCGGCCGGCGAACACGCCAGGTCTACTCGATCCGGATTACCGTGGTGAACTGTTCGTCGCTTTGGAGAACTTCGGGAACAATGTTGCGAGAATCGACCCCGGAGAATACATCGCCCAGATCATGTTCGTGCCCTTCTACAAGCCGATGTTCCAGATCGAGAATGTCCTGAGTGACACAGAACGTGGTGATGGTGGTTTCGGGAGCACTGAAGAACGGGGCCGGGGTTAACCATGTCTGAGATTACAACCAACGATTACTGTTATGACATTGAGACATACCCCAATGTCTGGACGTGTTGGGTGGGTAGTCTCAGAACAGGTCGGTCGAAGACGTTTGAAATCAGCCGGAGAACGAATGACCTGGGTCCGTTCAAGGCGTTCATTGAGCGCATCAGGACCCGGGGTTGCCGGATGGTCGGGTACAACAATGAAGGGTATGACTACCCGGTGATTCACTACCTGCTGACCGAACTGGCCAATGTCCGGGATGTCGAGACCCTGAACCGCAAACTGTTCGAGAAGTCGAAGCAGATTATCGAGGCTCCGCACTTCAAACGGTTTGCCCATGTGATCTGGCCCCGGGATCAGATCGTTCCCCAGATCGACCTGTTCAAGATTCACCATTTCGACAACGTCGCCAAGTCCACCAGCCTGAAGATGCTGGAATTCAACATGCGGATGAAGGACATCCGGGACCTGCCGTTCTCCCCGGAGACCGTACTGACGTTTGATCAGATCGAACACCTGGTGGGCTACAACGAGCACGACGGTGACGCCACCAAACTGTTCCATGGTCACACACTGCCGATGATCCGGTTCCGTGAATCCCTGTCGGCCAAGTACGACCGGAATTTCCTGAACCACAATGACACGAAAATCGGAAAGGACTACTTCATCATGCAGTTGGAGCGGTACCTTGGGAAACAGGCATGTTTCACCAGGGAAGGTGGTAAGAAGAAACCCCGGCAGACCATCCGGAAACAGATTGCCCTGGATGACGTGATCTTTGAATACGTGCATTTCGAGACAGAGCCGTTCCAGGCGGTTGAACAGTGGCTTCGCCAGCAGGTTATCACTGAAACCAAGGGTGTATTCAGCAAATTGCCGCTGGAAAGCATGTTGCCGTTCATCGGCTACTCCCCGGTGGGTGAATTGGAGAAGGTGCAAACCTGGCTGGCGAATTGCGAGGAAGCCCTGACGACAGGTGAAGAATGGCCGACTGAACCCAAGGTGAAACAAGACCTACGCCGGCTCTCCGTGATACTGGACGGTCTGGAATTCGTGTTCGGCACCGGTGGCATCCACGCCTCCGTTCACAACAAGCGAATCGAATCAGACGATGACTACGTGATCATAGACCTGGACGTGACCAGTTACTACCCTTCCCTGGCCATCGTGAACCGAGTGTATCCGGAGCATCTGGGGGAACGGTTCTGCGACATTTACGCGGACATCAAGGCACAACGGTTGAAGTACAAGAAGGGCACCCCTGAGAACGCCATGTTGAAGCTGGCGCTCAACGGTGTCTACGGTGACTCCAACAACAAGCACTCCCCGTTCTACGATCCTCAGTACACCATGGCCATCACGGTTAACGGCCAGTTGTCACTGTGCATGCTCTATGAGCAACTGCGAAAGATCGAAGGGTTGTCCCTGATTCAGGTGAACACTGACGGTCTCACCGTGAAGTTACCCCGGGACCAGGTTGACCGGTTGATTGAGGTGAAGTCCGAATGGGAAGCCGTGACCGGCCTCGATCTGGAAGACGCCACCTACGACTTCATGCACATCCGGGACGTGAACAACTATGTGGCCAAGTACGCTGAATCCGACAAGGTGAAGCGCAAGGGAGCCTACGCCTTCATTCGCCCGGACGAACCCGGTGCCGAATTGGGATGGCACCAGAACCACAGTTCCCTGGTGGTCCAGAAAGCCGCCTGTGCCTACATCGTTGATGGTACCGACATCCGCGACTTCATCGAATGCCACGACAACGACTGGGATTTCCTGCTCCGGACAAAAGTACCACGGTCGTCCTACCTGGAAGGTGACTGGGGCCTCGGGCTCACCGAGACCTACCAGAACATCAGTCGTTACTACATCGCCAATGAAGGCCCCGAGCTTTTCAAGGTGATGCCGCCGTTGCCGAAAGACCCTGAAAAATGGCGTCGGATGGCAATTAACAAGGGCTGGAAAGTCCACGTCTGTAACCACTTCACCGGTATCGACCCGGACCTGATCAACTACGACTGGTACGTTGCCGAGGCCGAAAAACTGGTGAATTTTGCTGAGAGGGAAGAAGCATGAACGATCAAATAATTCCAGCGTCCGAAGCGGACGACGCAGTAAACAACCCGAAGCACTACCAATTACTCCCCGGTGTCGAGGTGATCGACGTGCGGGACGTGCTGTTAAACAAGATTACAACCACTGGTTTTATGAACCACCGTCAGTCCGACTATTGGAGCCGGTCCTGGGAATACCTAACCCGGTGTATGGAGAAAGGCGGTGTTGAAGACCTGAAGAAGTCCCGGTTCTACCTCGAACGGTTGATCCAGGACATGGAGGATTCCGCGCAATGAGCGGTACCAGTGAACGCATGTTGGAGCGTGATGAACAGACAACGCTCTGGCTGAGAGACAACCAAATCAACAGCATTCGCAGTCAAATCCCGGAGGTCGGAAAGCTCGGGCCGGAGGATTGTCAGGAGTGCGGTAACGACATCCCCATGGGTCGCCGTCAGCACGGGTATGACCTTTGTGTGGAGTGCGCCAGTGTCCGGGAGGTGAAACATGGTCGATGATCAGTTCTACCTCTCGCTTGGACTTGAACCGCCGAAGTACGAAGTCAAGATTGGTGATTGCCTGGAAAAAATGAAGGAACTGCCTAATCAGTCTGTGAACTGTTGCGTGACCTCGCCGCCCTACTTCGGCCTGCGCGACTACGGTGTGGAAGGCCAGCTTGGCGCTGAACCCACTCCTGACGAGTTCGTGGAGGCACTGGTGCGCGTATTCCGCGAGGTTCGGCGTGTGCTTCGTGACGACGGGACCGTTTGGCTCAACCTCGGTGATAGCTACACAAGCGGCGGAAGGACATGGAGGGCTCCAGATAGCAAAGATAGCAAATCTGGCCGAAGTATGAGCAGCCGAGTAGACACACCGGATGGTCTGAAACCGAAAGAGTTAATCGGCATTCCCTGGCGCGTAGCTTTTGCGCTGCAAGCCGATGGTTGGTATCTGCGCCAAGACATCATCTGGCACAAACCGAACCCGATGCCGGAGTCCGTGCGCGACCGCTGCACCAAGGCCCATGAGTACGTTTTCTTGCTCAGTAAATCACCCAAGTATTACTACGACCACAAGGCGTCAAAAGAAGATGCTGTAAAGAAAGACGCACAGAAGTCATACCACTCCCCGGACAATGAAAAATACAAAGGTGTGCCTGACGAACGATGGAAACATCAGTTTGACGGTAGGACTTGGGGTGAGGCTGGGAAGAGAAACCGACGAAGTGTTTGGTCTGTGCCCGTCAGGTCATACAAAGGTGCCCATTTCGCCACCTTCCCCGCCGACCTGATCGAGCCGTGCATATTGGCCGGATGCCCGGAAGGCGGAACCGTACTTGACCCGTTCGGTGGAAGCGGGACAACAGCAGGTGTAGCCGTCACCCTCGGTCGGAACGCGGTGATATGTGAGTTGAACCCTGAGTACGCTGATCTGGTTCCTGAACGTGTCCAGTGGATCAGGGATTACTATGTCCGCAAAAACAACTAAAGGTTGAATTGATATGATTGATGACCCAATGCTCGACCTTGACGGTGAGAAGAAAGACGGGAAAGTCGAAAAGCGAAAGCTCCTGGAAAAAGACATCGAGAACGCAGTCTGCAAGTACGCCCGGGACCGCTACAAGATGAAAGCTGAGAAGTTCACCTCACCCGGGCGACGAGCGGTGCCAGATCGGTTGTTCAGTGTCACCGGTCCTTACGTTGGTGTCGTGTTCTTCATCGAATTCAAGGCACCTGGAAAGAAGGCCACCGAGAAGCAGGAACGCGACCATCAGGAACGACGGGAAATGGGGTTCAACGTGTTCGTGGTGGACGACATCGACCAAGGCAAAAAGATCGTCGATCAAATGGCTGCATACGCGGCCGAACTGTGACCGAGGATACAACTAATGGTTGCTTACTATAACGAGATTGACCCCTACGCCGCTGAATGGCTCCGGAACCTGATTGCCATGGGTGAGATTGCCCCGGGCGTTGTTGATGAACGAAGCATAGAGGATGTGTCACCAGATGACCTTCGAGAATTCACCCAATGTCACTTCTTCGCCGGAATCGGTGTCTGGTCACTTGCCCTGCGAAGGGCCGGGTGGCCCGATGACAGACCAATCTGGACCGGCTCCTGCCCCTGCCAGCCCTTCTCCACGTCAGGTAAAAAGTCTGGGTTTGCTGATGAGCGGCACCTATGGCCTCACTGGTACTGGCTCATTGACGAGTGCAGACCTACAACGGTGCTTGGAGAACAGGTTGCAAGCAAGACTGCAGAACCGTGGTTCGACCTTATACAAGCTGACCTGGAAGCCCTGGACTACGCCTTCGGGTGTGTCCCGTTTCCGTCTGCGGGCATCGGTGCCCCGAATATCCGGGACCGAGCGTACTGGGTGGGCCACGCCGGTTGCACACGAAGCTCGGCTTGGATACCAGCGTCGTCGAGGGGACACGAAAGGGACTCAGAAATCCCTAACCACGGAGGTAGTGGATGCTTTGGCTCCGCCTTCCGACCCTCGGGTAGCGGATTTAACGGGTCGGCCAACACCGAACACAATGGACGTGGTGGACAGGAAGAAGATACGACCCAGTCGAGTAGCGACAGGACGGACATCGGGCTACATAACAGAGGATATTCTTCACCTGAAAGAGAACCCGAACCCGGCCCGACTAACGGCTTCTGGGGAACTGCTGACTGGCTTTTCTGCCGGGATGGGAAGTGGAGGCCAGTTGAACCCGGCACATTCCCGCTGGCTCATGGGGCTCCCGCCCGAGTGGGACGATTGCGCGCCTATGGAAATGCCATCAACGCGGAAGCGGCCACCGTCTTCATCGAAGCGGTGAAGGACACGCTTGCCCTTCAATACAACCAAAGGTGGTAAATCAACCATGACCTGTGTGAAGCAGAGAGTTATCTGCCGGATTGAAACTGAATCCGGAGAAGTCGTAACCGGTGAGAACTGGTGCAGAAACCCACAACAGACCTGCCCCCGGGCAGGTTTCCCGTCAGGCGAAGGGTACCACCTCTGTCGCGAAATCTGTGATCAGGTCGGTCATGCAGAACAGGTCGCCGTGATGAACCTTCGTGGGCGGATACCCGTTCGCGCTGTGATCGAGGGACACACCTATGTCTGTGATGACTGCGAGAAGGCACTGACAGAAGCCGGTGTTCAGGAAATCCACGTCTGCGATAACAACCAGGAGTTGATATGACAATTTTTGAAACGCACTTCGACCCGGAGACCAAGGAAATCACCCGGCACTCGGAAGCCACGGATTACGAGGACATGGATGAAGTGGAATTGATGCACGGGGAGCCTACGGTGTCCAAGCCGAGTTACCAGGTGTATGAGGATGGCCTGCTGTTCAGCCGGTTTGCATGGAGCCTGCCGTCAGCCGCCCAAGCCACTTCTGACGGAATCTGGGCGAGGTGAGCATGCTGTTAACCAGAGACATGATGCACCCGTACCAGAACCGCTCGGTGGACTTCATCTGTGATGTTGCCGGCAACGTGGCAAATGGTTGTGCCCTTTGGCTCGACATGGGCTTGGGGAAAACGGTCAGCACCGCTACCGCCGCCAGCGACATGCTCGACGACTTCACGGTGGGCCGGGTCCTGATCATTGCCCCAAAGCGGGTTGCCCTGACGACCTGGCCACTGGAACTGCGAAACTGGGATCACCTGATGCACCTGCGGTTCTCGGTGATTGCAGGCACCGCCAAACAGCGAACTGCGGCAATCCTGCAACGGGCCGACATTCACATCATCAGCCGGGATAACGTGCAGTGGTTGGTGAGGATGGTCGGGAGACAGTGGCCATGGGACATGGTGATCATCGACGAATCGAGTTCATTCAAGTCACAGTCCAGCAACCGGTGGAAGGCACTGAAGGCCGTTCTTCGGGCAATCACCCGGGTGGTGGAACTATCGGCCACCCCTGCCCCACAGGGATTGATCGACCTCTGGGCTCAGTTTTACCTGCTTGATAAAGGCGAACGCCTAGGTGCCTCGGAAAAAGCGTTCAAGAAACGCTGGTTCATGGAAGACCGGGAGAAACACCTGATTGTTCCACGGGACTTTGCCGACGAGGAAATCCACACTCTGGTGTCTGACATCACCATGCACATGTCCGCCGAGGATTACCTGGACATGCCGGAGAAGATCATCAACAAGGTCGAAGTAGACCTTCCCCGGGACAAGCTCATTCATTATCAGAACTTTGAACGGGAAATGATCCTGGAAATGGAGGAACTGGACTTGGAGGTGGAAGCGGACAACGCCGCCACTCTCACCGGGAAGCTCCTTCAGTTTGCCAACGGTGCCATTTATACCAACGAGGCCCGGGATTGGGAATTGTTGCACGATGAGAAGATCGAGGCATTGAAGGAAATCGTGGAGTCACACGCCGGGTACCCAATCCTGGTGGCCTACAACTTCAAGTCTGACCTTGCCCGACTGCAGAAGGCATTTCCCCAGGCAATCGTGATGGACGATGACCCGGACACCCAACTCCGGTGGAACAATGGTGAAATTCCGATCCTGCTCACCCACCCTGCCAGTTCCGGCCACGGTCTGAATCTGCAGAAGGGTTCAAATGTCATTGTTTGGTTCGGGTTGAACTGGTCACTGGAACTCTACTTACAACTGATCGGCCGGTTGTATCGGCAGGGGCAAACTCAAAAAACAGTTGTTATTCACCATATTGTCGCCCGTCACACCGTTGATGAACGAGTGCTTCGGGTTGTTAGCCAAAAGGAAGCAACACAACGTGAATTGTTAGAAGCAGTGAAGATGGTTGCGTAGATATACTTAATTTGACATTTAGTTATCAACCAATAATTGACAATAGTTGGTTATTGGTTGATTATTCAACTATAGGGTTGAATTTCCTGAGTTATACGAACGTGGTCGTATAATTCGCTGTTAAGGGAATTTGATCATAACAAGTCGTTGCAGCCGGACGCCTGACAAATACACCTTGCAAGGTGCCGATGAACGAAGACGTTAGTTGAATAGCTAGGAGAGCCGCCTATGGCCGACCATCGTGATTTCGCACAAAGACTGAAGCAGGCTTGTGATCGTTCACCAGACGTGCCGGCACTCGGTAAAGGCCAGCAAACGTGGCTATCCGATAGGCTCGGTATCAGCCAGGAAGCCGTCCGCCGTTATTTCGAGGGACAAAGTCGCCCTCGCCCGAAGCTGATGACCCAACTGGCCAAAATCCTGAACGTCGACGAATCATGGTTGGCACTTGGTAAGAGTGCGGACATTTCCGACAAAGAACGGAAACAGTACAGCCAGAAGGCCGATGCCGCCGCTTACATGCTGTTCGGTATCTTCATGGGAGCCGGATACACTTGTGCCTTTGCGGAGGACGGTGAGGAAGGCGTCGACTTCTACGCTATCCGCGGTGGAAAGCAGATCGGTGTTTCCGTCACCGTGGGATTCCAGAAGACCAAAAGCACTTACATTGCCACCGTCCGTGAGAACGCGAAGAAGCGACTGAACCTGTGCGTGATCAACATCGAGCCGGGAGTCAGTGATGTCCTGGTAATGGATGAGGAAGGTGTTGCCCAATACGGTGAGGCTAAGACAGACGTGATCCACGTCACCGTCAAGAAAGAACGCCAGGGTTACCACACCGAGGGGCGCATCTGGACCCAATTGAAGGAATCCGACATTCTCTAATCATGGAATGTGATGTTTCATAGTTGCTCCCGGTGCTCGGGAGTGCTATGTTTTGGAATTAAATACAACTATTGGTTGTTTTGATAACAGGAGAAGTTGATGATTTGCCCGCAGGTAAGCAGAAAGCGTTTCAACGAGACCGCGAAGAAGGTCAAACGCAAAGAACACATCACCGGTGCTGAAGCCCGGGACCAGTTAGCCCGAGGTTACGGGTATACCGATTTTTCTGAAATGAACCTTCACATGATGAAGATGGGGCACTGGAAATGACTGACAGACAGAAACCGTGGGTACCAGTGAACGAGGTATTTGACCATTTCGGGTACCGAACTCAGAAATCAGCTTTGAACGCGATCAACAACGGAGCCTTCCCGGTGGAGACGTTTCGTGTCGGCCGGATTCGAGCCATCCACCGTGATGTCTACAACGCCTATTTCGCCCAATTCCGGGAAGAAGGTTTGGCCCGGGTGAATGGTGCCAAGTGATGTCGTTCATCCCTGCTGTCGTGATAATCCTGATTGCGTGTGGCCTGTTGGCGCATGACATCACCGGTGGTTCTACTCACCTGGACGATTGATGAAAATGCCCTTTCAAAATGATCAACCTGTAGTTGACTCACAACGGTTGTTAAATCGAGTTGACTTCAGGTTTCGATCTTCCCGCCAGCCCTTGAGCCCCAACGGTTATTCACACCGTTTATACAGCCAGCGTTTACCATACATGAGACTTATGCAGGCTCATCTGATTGTGGAGCCTAAGAAAATTTGAAGATAGGCGAAAACCGCGCTCAGCGACCCCCGCGGTACTCGTTTTTCCAGGGGAAGGACCCGCGCCTTTATAATCAACCACTTAACCAGGTTGCGACGGCTGATCAGACCACCAGACCACCGACGACAACAGGGCAACAGGGCAACAGGGCAACAGGGCAACAGGGCAACAGACCACCGACGGCAACAGGGCTACAGGGCTACAGGGCTACAGGGCTACAGGGCAACAGGGCAACAGGGCAAGACTGCAACAGCAACGCCATTAAATGTATGGGATCAGTGAACCAGGCCAGCCAATGGCCATAAAAGACGGGCATAAAAAAGCCGGCATGATAGCCGGCAAAAGGGGAATACTTAGAAAGGGGTTTCTATTTGGTCAGCGATAGCAGCAACGCGATAAAAAGCCAGAGTATTACCGAGCTATAAAAGCCGCTTTCTGTATCTGGTATTTGATCCTGAAGGGTTAAACCGAGCGATAAACAAACGACTACAATTAAAATCCGCATTATTGCCACCATTGGCACAGAAAACGGATTTTTGAGGGAACACGGCTTGTATTTAACAGCCAGTCAATATCCTCGCTGCCGTCATCATGCTGCAGGAAAATATCAAAACATTGTTCCCCTGTTTCCCGTTCAAATACTTCTAAGCCAACGTAACCTAAACCGCTGTTTTCACTGTATATGTAAACGTGTGTTTTGTCGTGATATACATCAATGCCATCACCAGAGCCGGCAGCAATGGTGAATACCTGTTTTAATGCTTCAATGGTGCGGTTCTGGCGGTCTCTGGTGTGGCTTGTTTGATATAGGCGCATGGTTAACCCTCGCTTATTGAATGCGGTTTATTACGTGGTTCTGGCTTTCTGGTGATAGGTCAGAAAACGAAATTTCTTTACCTAAAAAAGAAAGGTTCACCAGGTCACCCGGGTTTATTTCTCCCCACATAGAAACAGATAACCCGCTTTCACTAAAACCAAGATACATTACCCTTTCCCTTACACTGTCACTGTTCAAATAAGGAAAACACGTATACCGGTCGATACTCTCCCCGCCATTGTCAAAAATCCGTGAACTATTGGCGGTTGCTAGAATATTCAACATATGGAAACCGCTATGTTCTCCGCTTTCGGGTTCGGGTTCGCACTCCATACCAGGGGAATAAATGCCGGATAGTTCAGACAATGCCTTATAGCCTTTTGAATTCTGGCCAGCATGCCATTGTGAGTAATGCCAGAAGGCACCGACTATTAAATCCGCAAGGCAGCATTCTGTATATTTGCCAATGTCGGTTAGTGTGAATTCATCGGTTTCTGTTTCCTGAACCATTACCGCCAGTTTTATGATTCCGTCGGTAATTCGATCATATGAAAGCCGGCCGTTTATGGTGAACAGTGAACGATAGATAACGTTATACAGCCGGTTCAGATTGCGGATACTGTTTTTCATGATAGAACCCCTTTATATTTCACCGATGATAACTTTAAACGTGCGGTTCTGGTTATCCCGTGCCCTTTCTATCGCGTCCCGTGCCATTGGTGACGGTTTAGGGCCAGCTAACGCGATAGCCCGCGCCACATCAGAACAAGCACGGTTATAAGCGTCCGCGTCAGTCTGGGTAAAAACGTAACCATTGAAAGCGATAAAACCGGCTTTTATTTTCTCCATAAATCACCCCTTTATTATTTCCGGTACCGTTCACCGCGCATAAATGCAATAAAAAGTCTGGCTTTATGTTCGGATTCAAAACTTGCGTGTAGTTCCCCGTCGTGTAATACGGAAACAGTGGAATCAGGATTATATTTTAATTTCCAATCACCGGTTGAAAAATTAGGGTGTTTATAAACCGTTTGACCGTCTGTTGTGTCGATCCTGACAATGCAATGATCCAGCAAACCACCACCGCCTAGTGATCTTTTATTGGCAATTAACAATGGAATTTTAATTTGTCCTGTCGATCTTCCAATGTATCCCATTAAATCGTTTTCTTCTGGCCAGGCCACACCGGTGTTAATATCACCGAGCCAAACACGAACACGCGCACCGCTGTTATATACTGAGAGAATAGCTTTTCGCACCGCTGTTACTGTTTCACAATGAAAACTAAACATATAAACATTCCCCTTGGTTTTCAATTCTGTTTTTAGTTGTATCTGAGGGCGGATTAATCCCGCCCCATGATGTCCTGTAAATCCCGTTCAACCAGTTCAGCGACTTTCCGTAAATCGCTGTTCATCTCAAGGGATTGACCGCAATCAGTCCGCCCCCAGATATTGAAACCTAAGACATCCTGAGAAATAAGCGCGCCTATTATTTCCAGCCTTTCCGCCAGCCAATCAGACACCAGCCAATGCTGCAGAGCTTCAATGGTTTCAGGATCAAGGCTCAAATACTCCCCGACTTCTGACCATTGGTTACTTTCTTCAATGTGGTCAATTACCGCTGAACGGTCGACGGCGTCATGGTCGATTGTTTCCGCCAACCAATCACCGACTATATCGCCGTCTTTTGTCTTCAGGTCGACACCTAAAAAGCCGCACACGTCCGCCAGGCCAGCCGGTGTAATGTCGTTCAGAGCGTCCCTAACCGGTGTTTCCCAGTCATCCGATACACTGCAGGCGGTTAGCAGTTCGCACAGATTAGGCATGGTCTCAGAAAGGTCAGCGGTGGATAAATCCGCCACCATGGTTGAAGCGTTAGTAAAGATTTCTTGATCAATAATGCGCTTGATGTTCTGTTCAATGGTATCCACGGCTCTGTTTCCCCTTGTCGTTTCTACTTTTGGTTGTACCTGTTACCAGACTTTACCGGGCCGGTTATCGCTGGCCAGCATGGCGGAAAGCCGGAATCTGTAACTGCCTTTCATGTTCGCCAGTCGTGTTAATTTCGCCTGCAGCTTTACCGCTTTTACATATTCAGTGTTCATTGTCTCAGTCCTCAATCTGTCCGCGCATAAGTTCGCGGGCCTGTTCTAGTGTCAACGGTTCATAACCTTCAGCGGCGCTATCCTCGTCGGTGTAAACGCCGTTCGCATCGTTCCATGCCAGCCAATCAATAACCTGTTCACGGGTGCCGTTTTCGAGGATGTCGATTTGACGGGATTTCAGGTTGTTTGCATGCATGGCTTCAATCCTTTTATTAGTGGTTTAACCAACTTCTAGTTGTATCAAAGGCCGATAGAAGACAAGGCGCTAGACAATGCACCGTAGGCGGCTGTTGCAGTGATACCGGCATAAATCAAAGTAGCTTTAAACATGTTGAAACCCTCGTTTTCTCTGTATCTGGGGTGAACTTTAACCCCATAACTAACGGTTGTCAACCATTAGTTGAATCGAAAACTTAAAATTTTTGGCACCAGAAAACCACGGCAACAGTTCACCCCTTCTATATAGCAAACGGGCACCACTGGCCCGCCAGGCTGCAGAATCACCGAAAATAACGATAAAACAACGGGTTAGGGAAACACGGCACCAGAAAATCAGGATAAACCAGCCTAAGTTACTGTTTTAATTACGGAAAACGCTAAGTTATTGATTCTTCGTTGGAAGGTATACCGTGCCGCCCTATTCCAGGATTCCAGCCGGTATAAAATTTCGGAGGGGAAATTACTTCGGCACCGCTGCCGGTATACGACGAGCTTACTTCAGAAACCTTGCCTGCCACTCGGCACCCTGGCTACTTCAGCAAGCCCGCCTGTCCCTTACTTCAGAAATCCCGCCTGCCACTCGGTCCCTGGTGCAGTTCTTCCGGCTTCAGTTGGACATAACGCCGGAGTTGATTGATGTCCCGGTGCCCGGATACCTTGGCCACCTCCATCACACCATAGCCTCGTTCAAAGAGCCGGCTGATCCCTTCATGCCGGAGGTCGTGAAACCGTAGGTCCTGGATACCCAGATTCCTGACTGCCCGTTGCCAGGCGGTGCCGATGGTTTTGGTCTGGTACGGAAAGATGAACTCCGACTTCCGGGGTTGCTTGTCGATCAGTTTGAAGGCGTCACCGAGTAGCGGCACCGTCTGGTCATTCCATGCCTTCTGCGACGGGTGCTTCCTGGAACGGATCACAATCGTCTTCTTCACGGTGTCCAGGTCTGCCCACCGGATGGTGGTGATCTCACCCAGGCGCATGCAGGAGTCGATGGCAAACCGAACGATGTCACCCATCGGTGTCCGGTAATAGTTGTTCCCGTCGATGTGTTCCAGGATTCGCTTCAGTTCTTCCTTCGACGGCCGACGATCCCGTTCCACCGACTTCCCGGTGAGCCCGTAGCGTTTACAGTGGGTGGCAGCAGAGTCGTAGGCAGTCCAGTCGAACCTGGCTCCCCAGATATGTTTGGCCGTGTGTAACAACCCCCGCAGGTAGATCATGTCCTGCTGCACTGTTGCCGGGGAACAGTAGGTGGCCCGTTCCCGTGCGAAATTCACCAGGGCTTCAGCATCCAGTTTGGATGATCGGCGGTCACCGAGGTATCGGCGGAGCATTTCCAGGCTTGCCCGCTTGGTTCTTCCTGGTGGGTTATGGGATTCCAGTTCATCCAGGTATCTGTCCACCATGTCGGAGAACAGCATATCCAAACCAGCGGCCTCCTGGTTCTCCACATCCCCTTCTATACGTGCTGCCCACCGTTGGGCCTCCGCTTTGGTGTTATGGGTACTGGTGACCGTCTTGTACCCCTTCCTCCGGACTATCGCTCTCCACTTATTGCCCCGCTTCTGGAACGTCGCCATACTCTGCCCTCGTTACTTTGGAAACCTTGCCGGTCCCGGGCAGCACTACTTCAGAAACCTTGCCTGCCACCCGGTGTACCATTGGTACAATTCTGGTACAGCATGGTACTGGAACGCAATGTTTTTCCTTGTAAATCAATGTACGAAAATGGAACGTCAGGGACGCAGAAAATAAGGTAAGCACATGATTTCATTAGAAAGAAAGTTCTCTGTAGCCCCCATGATGGATTGGACCACGCCGCATTTTCGCTACCTGGCTCGGATTCTGAGCCGCCGGGCGTTGCTGTATACCGAGATGGTGACCACCGGGGCGTTGATTCATGGGGATACCGAGCGGTTTCTGCGCCATGATCCATCCGAATACCCGCTGGCGCTGCAGCTTGGTGGCAGCAATGCCGGTGAGTTGGCTCATTGCGCAAAGCTGGCGCAGCAGTTTGGCTTTGATGAAGTGAACCTGAATGTCGGCTGCCCCAGTGATCGGGTGCAGAACAACATGATCGGCGCCTGCCTGATGGGCCATCCGGATAAGGTGGCGGAAGGTGTGGCAGCGATGATTGCGGCCACGGATCTGCCGGTTACGGTCAAGCACCGCATTGGCATCAACGGCCGCGAATCCTGGGATGAGCTGTGCGAGTTTATCGAAACCGTTGCTGCAGCCGGCTGCAAGACGTTCATCGTGCACGCCCGCATTGCCATTCTGGAGGGCCTGAGCCCGAAGGAAAATCGCGATATCCCACCGCTGAAGTACGATTGGGTGTACCGTCTGAAACAGGCCTACCCTCACCTTGAAATCATCATCAACGGCGGCATCAAAACTTTTGAGGATTGCCATGAGCACCTGGCCCACACCGACGGCGTGATGCTGGGCCGCGAGGCCTACCACAATCCCTGGCTACTGGCCGACGTGGATACCGAATTCTTTGGTGAGCCGGCACCTGTCACCAGCCGTCATGATGCCCTGCGCGCCATGTTTCCGTTCATCCAGCAGGAACTGGACCGGGGGGTGTACCTCACCCACATGACTCGCCACATCATGGGATTGTTCCTGGGCCAGCCGGGCGGGCGGCAGTTCCGCCGACACCTGAGCGAGAACGCCAACAAGCCGGGTTCCGGCCTGGAAGTGGTGGAGCAGGCTCTGGCCAAAGTCAGGGAACCGGAACTCATTACGGAAAGTTGATCATCCCCATACCTTTTGTTGTCTTGTTCCTGTCGTAAGCTGCCGTTATTGTAGGGTTACAAAGGTATTCTGGAGTTGGATACCGCCATAACACCGCACAACCGGGACGACAGGACGAATGAACAGCAAGCTGGACCAACTGAAGACCATGACCACCGTGGTGGCCGACACCGGCGACCTTGATGCCATTGCCCAATGGCGGCCACAAGATGCCACCACCAACCCCTCACTGCTGCTGAAAGCCGCAGCATCGGAAGCCTACCGCCCGATGCTGGACAAGGCCGTCGCCTTCGCCAGCCAGCGTGGGGGCTCTGGCGCCGAACAACTGACCATCGCCACTGACATGCTGGCGGTGCTGGCCGGTAAAGAAATCCTGAACCTCATTCCCGGCGTCGTCTCCACAGAAGTAGACGCCCGCCTGTCATTTGACACCGCCGCCACCCTGGAACGCGCACGCCGGTTGATCGACTACTATGACCGCCAGGGCGTAGACACCAGCCGGGTGCTGATCAAGATTGCCTCTACCTGGGAAGGCATCCGCGCCGCTGAGCAGCTGGAAAAAGAAGGCATCCACTGTAACCTTACCCTGCTGTTCTCCTTTGTACAGGCTGCCGCCTGCGCCGAAGCCGGTGCCTATCTGATATCGCCGTTTGTAGGGCGAATTCTGGACTGGCACCTGGCCAGCACGGGCCGCGACAGCTACCCGGCGGCGGAAGACCCGGGCGTGCAATCGGTCACACGCATCTATAATTACTACAAGGCCAATGGCTTCAATACCGTGGTGATGGGGGCGAGCTTCCGTAATACTGGCGAGATTGAAATGCTCGCCGGCTGCGATCGCCTGACCATCAGCCCTGCCCTGTTGCAGGAGCTGAAAGACGATCATGGCGAATTGCCCCAACGACTGAACGCGGGCAGCGCAAGCAGCGCCGACAAACCACACCACGTGGACGAGAAGCGGTTCCGCTGGGAGTCCAACGAGGATGCCATGGCCACCGAGAAACTGGCTGATGGCATTCGCCGGTTTGCCGCAGACCAGATTGAACTGGAAAGCCGGGTGCGACAGTTAGCGACCGAGGCTGCCTGATCAACACCCCAACCTTTAGCCAAGGGGCGCTGTATGATTGATCGCCTGAAAAAACTGTTTGCAGTGCCGGAATCCGAGCCTGTGCAAACCGACGCCCACCAACTGGCTGTGGCTGCCACAGCCCTGATGGTGCAGCTTGCCCGTGTCGACAATCACGAGGACGAGCGCGAGCTGAAGATTATTGTCGATTGCGCCGTTCAGGCCCATCAGGTTACCCGGGAAGAAGCGGAAGAGATTCTTGCCGACGCCCTGGCACACGCAGAGGATTCCACGTCGTTGTATGAGTTCACCGGACAGATCAACGACCACTTTGACCAGCCCCAGAAACAGGCCCTGCTGGAGAGTATCTGGCGGGTAGCCCTGGCAGACGGCCGTATCGACAAATACGAAGAACACCTTATTCGCCGGATTGCGGACTTGCTGCATCTTAATCATCGGGAATTCATGCAGGCCAGGCACAGAGCGGAAGACGCCGCCGGTTAACCCCAAGGAGATTTCATGTTAGCCATTCTTCACCCCAACACAGAACTGGACAGCGAAGCCTACCGCCAGACCATGCACTACCTGGAAAACCTGCCTGGCGTCAGTGTTCGGGTACATGAGGTTCAGGGTGCCAGCCAGCGGCTGACGGAGATTTATCTGCTGGGCGACACCAAAACCCTGAACAAGGAAGAGATTGAAGCGCTACCCGCCGTGGAGCGGGCCATCCGAATTTCTGATGACTACCGCATTCTGGGCCGCCACAAAGACGATCACCGCCAGAGCGGTTTCACCTACAACGGCGTCGAGTTCAGCCAGAACAACCTGAACATCTTTGCCGGGCTATGTGCGGTAGACGTGCCCGAGCACGTTGAGCAGATGATGCAGGCGCTTGAGGACAATGGCGAGGTCTGCACCCGCATGGGCGCCTACAAACCCCGCACCAACCCATACTCGTTCCAGGGGCACGGCAAGGGCTGCCTGCCCTGGGTCTTCGAGAAAGCCGGCAAGCATGGCATCAAGGTTATTGCCATGGAGATTACTCACGAAAGCCATATCGAAGAGATCGATAACTGCCTGGAGAAACTGGGCCGGCCCACCGGTGTGATGCTGCAGATTGGCACCCGGAATACCCAGAACTTCGAGCTACTCAAAGCCATAGGCCGGCAGAAAACCTACCCGGCACTGCTCAAGCGCGGTTTTGGTATTACCCTGAACGAGTCGCTGAACGCTGCGGAGTACCTGGCCAGTGAGGGCAACGCCAACGTGATTTTCTGCCTGAGGGGCATGAAAACCGAAGCCGGCCAGCCGCACCGCAATATGGTGGATTTCGCCCATGTACCAGCGGTAAAGCGCCTGACGCGCATGCCGGTGTGTGTAGACCCGTCCCACTCCGTGGGCAGCCGGGACCGCTCACCGGATGGTATTCTGGACGTGATGCACGCCACCGCTCAGGGCGTGATCGCCGGCGCCAACATGGTGCTGGTAGACTTCCACCCGAAACCGGAGAAAGCCCTGGTTGACGGCCCCCAGGCCCTGCTGATGAGAGAGTTGCCGGCGTACCTGGAAGATATACGCCTGTGTCATGACACCTGGAAGAAACGCCAGGCTATTTACCAGACCCTCAAGGATAGTGCTGCAGAATGATCGTTTATGGTCACCGCGGAGCCAAAGGTGAGGCTCCAGAAAATACCATGCCCGGTTTTATCCATGCCTATCGGCATGGTATCCGGCACTTCGAGCTGGACCTGGTGCTGTCAAAAGACGGCGTGCCAGTGCTGGTGCACGACCTGACAGTAGATCGGACTACCGGGCAGAAGGGCAATGTCGGCCATTACACGGCCGCTGAGCTGGCCGACATGGACGCTCGGCGCAACACCAGCGCCTGGCCCCGCAAAGCGGGCATTCCCACTCTCGAAAACCTGCTCGACCAGTTCGACGACCTGGAGCACCTGCAACTGGAAGTGAAGAAGGACAACCGGGCCCGCCTGAACATACTTTGTAACCGCCTGACAGAAGTTATCCAGCGCCGGAACCTTTACCAGACCGCCGCCATTACCTCATCCGATCCCTGGTTCCTCAGGGAACTGAGGCGCCGTGACAAGAACCTCCGGATTGGCCTTGTGGCCGAGCGAAAGTTCCCAAAACCGCTGAACCTGGCTACCCGCCTTGGCTGTGAGTATTTCTGCGTGAACTGGAAGATTCTCAATGCCGACATGGTTGCCCAGGCCCACAAGCGTAATATGCATGTGTCCACCTGGACGGTGAACCGCATTCACGACATGCTGAAGCTGGAAGAGATGGGCGTAGACAGCATTATTACCGACTACCCCACAAGCACACGGATGTTCTTCGATAACCGCGCCAGAGCCGTTCTGAGCTTGCCAGCGAAGGAAGGAATGCCCGAGCCGGCGTAATACCGGCTCGGGTACGGAACTGACCGGATCAGAAGATCCGGTTCAGGCCGTTCAATGCCGCCACCCGATAGGCTTCCGCCATGGTCGGGTAGTTGAAGGTGGTATTGATGAAGTAGTTCAGGGAGTTCGCCTCCCCTTTCTGGTTCATGATCGCCTGGCCGATGTGCACAATCTCAGCCGCCTGGTCACCGAAACAGTGGATACCCAGAATCTCCCGAGTCTCACGGTGGAACAGGATCTTCAGCATGCCCACCGCTTCACCCGTTATCTGTGCCCGCGCCAGGTCCTTGAAGAAAGCCTGACCAACATCGTATGGCACTTTGGCTTCTGTCAGCTCCCGCTCGGTTTTACCTACGGAGCTGATTTCAGGAATGGTATAGATACCCGTGGGCACATCATCTACGTATCGGAAATACTCGTCCTGGGTGATGTCTGACGAAGCCGCACGGCCCTGGTCATAGGCTGCACTGGCCAGGCTCGGCCAGCCAATCACATCGCCCGCCGCGTAGATGTGGTCCACCTCGGTACGGTAGTGGTCATCAACTGCCAACTGGCCGCGACCATTGGGCACCAGGCCCACATTCTCCAGCCCGAGGTTTTCCGTGTTACCACTTCGCCCGTTGCACCAGAGGAAGGCATCGGCGCGAATTTTCTTACCAGACTGCAATGAAAGTACCACACCGTGGTCGTCGCCCTTCACCGATTCGTACTGCTCGTTATGGCGAACCAGCACACCGTTGTTGCGAAGGTGGTAGCTGAGCGCATCGGAGATCTCGTCGTCCAGGAATGACAAGAGGCGACTGCCCGGGTTGATCAAGTCAACCTTTACACCCAGCCCGGCAAAAATGGAAGCGTACTCGGAACCGATAACACCGGCGCCATAGATAATCAGGGTGCGCGGTGTGTGGGACAGGTTCAGGATGGAGTCAGAGTTGTAAATCCGGTGATGGCGGAAATCCACATCGGGCGGCAGATACGGACGGGAGCCGGTAGCAATGATGGCCTGTTTGAAGTGGATAGTCTCAACCGACTTGTTACCACGAATTTCCAACCGATGCGTGTCTACAAACGATGCACGGCCATTGATCAGGTCTACCCGGTTACGGGAATAGAACTGAGTGCGCAGCTTAACCTGCTTGCCGATGACCTTCTGCGCGTTCTGCAACACCCTCGGGAAGGAAAACCAGCGCGGTTCGCCGATATCCCGGAACATCTGATTGGTGTTGAAGGTGATGATCTGCTTCACTGAGTGACGCAGCGCCTTGGATGGAATGGTGCCCCAGTGCGTGCAGTTACCGCCCACCGTCGGTTTGTCTTCAATGATGGCGACTCGCTTGTTGTGCTTGGCCGCGTTCATTGCCGCCCCTTCACCGGAAGGGCCGGCGCCAATAACGACGACGTCGTAATGATGCTCTGCCATGTGCGCAGTGACTCCTTATCTACGCCATAAAATGCGTAGTTTTATTTATTGATGAGTGTCGCTTACTTTTCTGTGCGCGAGGCGTCGTAGGCCAGGTCTTCGCCACTCTCAGAGGCCCCGGTCTCGCTGCGGCTTTCCTCACACTTCTGCGTGTTACCGCCACAAATATCGCAGGACTGGCTGATGCCCAGGGCACCGATACCACCGCAAGTGCCGCTGATGGGCTTGCGGCCAAAGATCACGCCGATCGACATACCGGCAATCAGAATGCCTACAATGAACAAAACGAGAAGAAAGGTACCCATACTGCCCTCCTTTACTGAACCACGAAGGAAGAGAAAGCCGGTGTTTCATGCACCTCAAAGCCGCTCTCACCTCGCACGATGAAATAAGCGGGAATATTTTCCCGCGTTGCCAGCGCCCGTGCCCGCTCATACCCCATCACGGTAAATGCGGTGGCCAGCGCGTCGGCGGTCATACTGTCTTCGGTAATCACCGTCACAGACGCCATCTTGTTCGTGATCGGCTTACCCGTCGATGGATCTATTGTATGCGAGTAACGCTGACCATCCGATTCGTAATAGTTACGATAGTCACCGGAGGTTGCCATCGCATGCTGGTCCATCGCGACAATCTTATTAACCTGACGCGCGCCCTCCGATGGCTCTTCAACGGCCAGGCGCCAGGCACCGCCGTCTGGTTTCCGCCCATTGACCCTCACCTCACCACCGATCTCCACAAGGTACGCCTGCACACCTTCACGGTCCAGGTAGCGGGCCACCACATCGACACCATAGCCTTTAGCAATCCCGGACAAATCGATGTACTGGGGCTTTTCGCTTCGCAACGCCAGGGTCTCGGCGTTCAGCTCCAGATAACGGTAACCGGTATCCGCCAGGGCTTTCTCCAGCGCCGCATCCGATGGCACGGTCTCGGGCCGGGCGTCTGGACCGAAGCCCCAAAGATTCACCAACGGGCCAATCGTGATATCGAACGCCCCGTCAGTCAGTTCAGCAATTTCCTGGGAACGCTGTATCACTTCAAACAAGGCCGGAGAAAGCTCTGTCCACTCCGACTGGTCCTGTTTGCGATTCAAACGTGACAACTCGGAATCCTGCTTCCAGGTAGACATGGACGCATCCACCGCGTCCAACTCTTTCTTAATACCCTGCGCCAGAGTCTGCAGGCGTTCCCTGTCTTCTGGCAATACGACGTTTATGTGATAGGTCGTTCCGAAGATACCTCCGGAAATCTCCCAGACTTTTTCCTTTTCCTGAAACGAGCAACCCGCCAGGGCAGCCATGATCAGCGTCATAAAGACGCCGATCACAACCACCCTGACGGGTCCAAACATGCGGGATGTCATCTGAGCCTGTTAACCTCCGAAATCATCCAGCATGATGTTTTCGTCCTCTACACCAAGATCCTTGAGCATCTTGATAACGGACGCGTTCATGATTGGGGGCCCACACATGTAGAACTCACAGTCTTCCGGAGCCGGGTGGTCCTTCAGATAGTTTTCGTACAACACGTTATGGATAAAGCCGGTAGGGCCATCCCAGTCGTCAGTCGGAAGCGGATCTGACAAAGCACAATGCCACTCAAAGTTCTCGTTCTCGGCGGCCAGACCGTCAAAGTCTTCCACATAGAACATTTCGCGCACACTGCGGGCACCATACCAGAAACTGATCTTGCGCTTGGAATTCAGGCGCTTGAGCTGGTCAAAGATATGGGAGCGCATGGGTGCCATACCAGCACCACCACCGATGAACACCATTTCAGCGTCGGTCTTCTTGGCGAAGAACTCACCGAACGGCCCCATGACCGTAACCTTGTCACCTGGCTTCAGGTTGAACACGTAGCTGGACATGATGCCTGGCGGGTGATTAGTCCCCGGAGGCGGTGTCGCAATACGGATGTTGAACTTCAGAAGACCTTTCTCTTCCGGGTAGTTCGCCATGGAGTAAGCCCGGATGGTGTCTTCCTTATTGATCGCCTTATAGCGCCAGATGTCGTGCTTGTCCCAGTCTTCGTGGAACTCTTCCTCGATATCGAAATCCTTGAAATCGATTTCGTAGGGAGGGCACTCCAACTGCACGTAACCGCCAGCACGGAAATCCACTTCCTCGCCTTCCGGCAGCTTCAGTACCAGCTCTTTGATGAAGGTGGCCACGTTGTGGTTCGACACCACTTCGCATTCCCACTTCTTCACGCCGAAGAACTCTTCCGGTACCTCAATCTTCATGTCCTGTTTTACAGGAACCTGGCACGACAGGCGCCAGCCTTCTTTTTCTTCACGGTTGGTGAAGTGGGTCTTTTCGGTGGGCAGCATGGCGCCGCCACCTTCCAGAACCTTACATTTACACTGGGCGCAGGTACCACCGCCACCACAGGCAGACGACAGGAAAATGCCGTTGCCCGCCAGGGTGTTCAGCAGCTTTCCACCTGCTTCCGTTTTCATGGTGTGTTCCGGGTCGTCATTGATTTCAATGGTGACGTCGCCGGTGCTGACCAGTTTTGAGCGCGCTGCCAGGATCACCGCCACCAGTGCAAGCACGATGACGGTAAACATGACCACGCCAAGAATAATTTCTGTATTCATGGTCTCGCCTTCTCGTAGTTATCCGATGATCCGGGGGCGCATTACAGCGAGATGCCGGAGAACGACATAAAGCCGAGCGACATCAGGCCGACAGTGATGAAGGTAATACCAAGGCCACGCAGGCCGTTGGGAACATCACTGTACTTGAGCTTCTCGCGGATACCCGCCAGGGCACCAATGGCCAGGGCCCAGCCCACGCCAGCGCCAAAGCCGTAAACCACACTCTCGCCAAAGTTGTAGTCACGCTCAACCATGAACAGTGACGCACCCAGGATTGCGCAGTTAACGGTGATCAGCGGCAGGAACACGCCCAGCGCTGCGTACAGCGACGGGATGTACTTGTCGAGAACCATCTCAAGAATCTGCACCAGTGCCGCAATAACACCGATGTAGGTCAGCAGTCCCAGAAAGCTCAGGTCAACATCTGGAAGACCTGCCCAGGACAGGGCACCTTCACGCAGAACAGTATTGAAAATCAGGTTGTTCACCGGCACAGACAGAGTCAGTACCACAACCACGGCAATACCCAGACCAATCGCCGCTTCCACCTTTTTGGAGATCGCCAGGAAGGTACACATCCCCAGGAAGAACGCCAACGCCAGGTTTTCAACGAAAATGGCCGTAACCAGAAGACTCAGATAATGATCCATTAGAAGGCCTCCCGGGTTTTATGGGCTGACATCTTGAAATCAGGCTCTTCAACCTGATCCGGCTTCCAGGTACGCAATGCCCAGATGCCCAGACCGATAATAAAGAACGCGCTCGGCGGCAGCAGCATCATGCCGTTCGGCACATACCAGCCACCATCGTTAACGGACGCCAGAATGGTGAAACCAAGCAGTTCACCAGAGCCGAACAGCTCACGGAAGAACGCAACGAACAGGATTGCAATGGAGTAGCCCAGTCCGTTGCCGATACCGTCAAGGAAACTCAGCATCGGCGGGTTCTGCATGGCAAAGCCTTCGGCGCGGCCCATAACGATACAGTTGGTGATGATCAGACCAACGAATACCGACAGCTGCTTGCTGATTTCATAGGCATAGGCTTTCAGTACCTGATCAACCACGATTACCAGCGACGCAATGATGGTCATCTGTACGATGATCCGGATGCTGTTTGGAATCTGGGTACGAATCAGCGATACCGCCAGGTTTGAAAACCCGGTTACCGCAATAACCGAAGCACACATAACCAGCGTAACGCTCAGGCTGGTGGTAACCGCCAGCGCCGAACAGATCCCAAGAATCTGCAGGGCGATGGGGTTGTTACTGAAAATCGGTTCAAAAAGAACCTTCTTGGCTGATACGTCAGACATGATCAGGCCTCCCCGTCGCGCAGATTTTTCAGGAACGGCGCGAAACCGTTCTCACCCATCCAGAAGTTGATCAGGTTCTCGACACCGCGAGCCGTCAGCGTTGCACCAGACAGGGAATCAATCTGATGCTCGCTGTCCGGATTGGCACCGCCTTTGATCAGGCGGATCTGGGGCTCACTCTTGTCGTCACCGTAGATCTTCTGGCCAACCCACTGGCTTTTCCAGCGAGGGTTGTCTACCTCACCGCCAAGGCCAGGCGTTTCCGCGTGGTCATAGAAGCCCAGGCCTTCGATGGTGTTCAGATCACCTTCCAGTGAAATGAACCCATACAAGGTGGACCACAGACCAGGACCGTGCACCGGCAACACCACACGAACCAGCTCGCCATCCTCCTCGAGGATGTAAACCGTGGCTGCGTGGGCACGACGACGCAGATTGGCGGTGTCTTGCTCACCCGACAGGCGGGTAGACATGTTCGGATCACCGGCAGCGCGGTACTGGTTGTAGCTCAGTACATCAGGCACGCCAAGCTCTTCCGGGGTGGTGAACCGGCCAGTACGCAGGTCAACCAGGCGCGGCTCGAACTGACCAAACAGTTCTTCGATACGGGCCCGATTGGCGCCAGGCTCCGCCATGCCGGCGGCCTGAAGGATATTGGACTTGATGTCCAGCTCCTGGTTCAGGGCCTGCTGCGGGCGCAAGGATACAGCTGCAGCAGACACAATCACGGAGCAAACGATACATAGGGCGAAAGCGACCTGAATGGTCTTTCCGACCGTCTCTTTTTTCTTAGCCACGTGCGAGCCTCCGTTTGATGTTGGCCTGAACCACGTAGTGGTCCATCAGCGGGGCGAACAGGTTGGCGAACAGAATGGCCAGCATAATGCCTTCCGGGAAGGCCGGGTTGACCACACGGATGAGGATAGTCATCACACCGACCAGAATGCCAAACATCCAGCGACCGGTATTGGTCATCGCAGCCGATACCGGGTCTGTCGCCATAAACATCATGCCGAAGGCGAAGCCACCCATAACCAGGTGCCAGTGAGCCGGAATGGCAAACATCGGATTAGTCTCGGACCCGACAATGTTCAGCAACAGCGACATACCGATCATGCCGATCAACACACCACCGACAATACGGTAGGAGGCAATCTTCATGGCCAGGAGGATCAGACCACCAATCAATATGGCAATGGTGGACGTCTCACCCATGGAACCCTGAATGTTACCCACGAAGGCATTCATCCAGCCGATCTGGGTTTCCAGTGCTTCCAGGCCGCCAGAGGCAGCCCAACTCAGAGCCGTTGCGCCACTGAAGCCATCAACTGCAGTCCAGACAGTGTCGCCGGAAATCTGCGCGGGATAGGCAAAGTACAGGAAGGCACGACCAGTCAGGGCCGGGTTCAGGAAGTTCTTGCCGGTACCACCGAACACTTCCTTACCGATAACCACACCGAAGGTGATACCCAGGGCCACCTGCCACAGCGGAATGGTGGGCGGGCAGATCAAAGCAAACAGTACGGAGGTTACGAAGAAGCCTTCGTTCACTTCGTGACGACGCACGGTGGCAAACAGCACTTCCCAGAAACCACCCACCACAAAGGTGACGGCATAGATAGGAATGAAGTAGGCCATGCCGTAGACGAAGTTGTCCCACCAGCCGGCACCGGCGCCGGTCACGGCCAGGGCGGTGATAAAGGCTTCACGCAGGCCGCCATCGGCAATCATGGCATCCGGGTTGGCTGCCAGGAAATTGTTGGCCTGAAAACCAATGTTCCACATACCGAAGAACATCGCAGGGAAAGTACACAACCACACAGTGATCATGATGCGCTTGAGGTCTACGCCGTCACGCACATGGGCCGTGGTGGAAGTTACTTTGCCAGGGGTGTAGAAAATGGTATCAACGGCTTCGTACAGGGCATACCAGCGCTCGTACTTACCACCCTTTTCAAAATGATGCTCGATTCCATCGAGAAACTGTCGGATAGCCATCGTATTATCCCTCGATCTCGATTCGGGTCAGGTTCTCGCGGAGAATCGGACCGTATTCATATTTGCCGGGGCACACAAAGGTGCACAGCGCCAGATCTTCTTCATCCAGCTCCAGGGCGCCAAGTTTCTGTGCCACTTCGGTATCGCCAACAATCAGTGCTCGCAGCAGCTGAGTCGGGAGGATGTCCAGCGGCATCACCTGCTCATAGGCACCGACAGGCACCATGGCCCGCTCACTGCCGTTGGTGGTGGTGGTGAAGTTGAACAGCTTGCCACCGGTCAGCTTGGACAGGTAGATGTTCAGCACCGAGAACTTGTTGGTGCCCGGAGACAGCCAGCCAATGAACTCACGCTTGGTGCCTTCTTCCAGCACCGACACCTGATTGGCAAAGCGGCCCAGGTAGGCACAGGGGCCGTCACCACGACGACCGCCGAATACCGAGCCTGAAATGGCACGGACGTCGCAATCAGTGGCGATCTCGCCATCCAGCAGTTCCGGCAGGCTGGCACCCAGGCGGGTACGAACCAGGCGGGGCTTCAGGGCTTTAGGGCCACCGATAGCCACAATGCGCTCAACCGGCACTTCACCGGTCTCGAACAGTTTGGCGATATCGATCACGTCCTGATAATTGATGCTCCAGACAGTCTTGCTGGCTGAAACCGGGTCCAGGTGGTGGATATGGGTGCCCACATTACCGGCAGGGTGCACACCATCGAACTGGTGTACTTCGATGTTGTCTGCTTTTGGTACAGACACGTCGGAGCCGGGCTTGCCGGTCACAAATACCTTACCGTTGGTCAGGCGGGAGATGATGGTCAGGCCTTTTTCGAACGCCTTGCTGTTCTCGCCGATAATAACGGTAGGGTCTGCTGCCAACGGATTGGTATCCATGACAGAAACAAAGATGGAGTTCGGTGCGGAGTCGATTTCCGGAACCTTGCTGTAAGGCCGGGTGCGGAACGCTGTCCACAGACCGGATTCAACCAGGTTATCAACTACCTGCTGGCGTTCCAGGCCGGCAAGATCGGAATCGTTGTAGCGGGCATAGGTTTCCGCCTCATCGCCATCCACTTCGATGACAACAGACTGGAACACGCGACGCTCACCGCGGTTGATTTCTTTCACTACACCGGCTGCCGGTGAAGTATAACGAACGCCTTCGGTCTTCTTGTCCGTGAACAGCAGCGTACCGCGCTTGACACGGTCTCCCTCTTTCACAGCCATCGTCGGCTTCATGCCGTTGTAGTCAAAGCCGATCAATGCCACGTGGCGAATCGGTTTGCCGTCAGTAATGGTCTGTTCGGGAGCGCCGCTGATGGGAAGATCCAGGCCTTTTTTGATCTTGATCATTAGCCTCATCCAATCATCAGAAACTTTTCTGTGGATTTTAACGCCCGGCCCCGCCGCTCGGGGGCGAGAATATGGGGGCCAGACATACCCAAAATCGCGCCAATTATAGAGATTAAGGAAACCTATTTCCACCGGTAAGGAAAATGGTTTTATCCCTCCAAAGTAGTAAAAAAGCCCCGGCAGCTCACGCTACCGGGGCCTTTTTGATCCGACTTAACTGAAACAGGCTTAGACTTTAGTCACGTGCCCGCTTCGGAAAGATCGGGTAAGTTACGCCGGCCATCTGATTGACACAGCGGATAACCTGAGCGCTGTAACCGAACTCGTTGTCGTACCATACGTACAGAATCAGGCGCTTACCGTTGGCGATGGTGGCCTGGGCATCGACAATGCCCGCGTGGCGGGAGCCTACGAAGTCTGTGGATACCACTTCCGGGGAATTCACGAAATCGATCTGCTTCTGCAACTCAGAGTGCAGAGCCATGTCGCGGAGGTAATCGTTCACCTTCTCTACATCCACGTCTGACTTCAGATTCAGGTTCAGGATGGCCATGGACACGTTCGGCGTCGGCACCCGGATAGCATTACCGCTCAGCTTGCCCTTGAGCTCCGGCAGCGCCTTGGCAACAGCCTTGGCCGCACCTGTCTCTGTAATAACCATGTTCAGTGCTGCGCTACGACCACGACGGCTACCCTTGTGGTAGTTATCGATCAGGTTCTGGTCGTTGGTGTAGGAGTGAACGGTCTCAACATGGCCATCTTCAATGCCGTATTCGTCGTTGATGGCCTTCAGCACCGGTGTAATGGCGTTGGTGGTGCAGGAAGCCGCGGACAGGATCTTGTCTTCGTCGGTAATCCAGTCGTTGTTGATACCATACACGATGTTCTTGATATCACCCTTGCCCGGCGCTGTCAGGATCACGCGACTGACACCCTTGGACTTCAGGTGCAGACCAAGGCCGGCTTCGTCACGCCACTTACCGGTGTTGTCGATCACAATGGCATTGTGGATGTCGTAGGCGGTGTAATCGACCTTGTCGGGGCCATCGGAATAGATCACCTTGATAAAGTTGCCATTAGCGATCAGGGCGGAGTTTTCTTCATCAACGGTGATGGTGCCATCGAAGGGACCATGCACGGAGTCACGGCGCAGCAGGCTGGCGCGCTTTTCCAGATCGTTTTCGGCACCGCCCTGGCGAACCACAATGGCTCGCAGGCGGAGATTGTTACCACCGCCGGCTTTTTCAATCAGGATGCGGGCCAGCAGACGGCCGATACGGCCAAAACCATAGAGCACTACGTCTTTGGTTTCGTTCTGGGCGTCCTGCTCTGACTGACTGGCATACTGGCCAACCACCGGGCCGATTTCACGCTTCAGGAATTCGGTGAGGTCACCGCCTTCAGCCTTGAACTTGACCGCCAGCTTGCCGATGTCCACGTGGGCGCGACCAAGATCCAGCTTGTCCATGGCCTGCAGGATCGGCAGCGTGTCGTGAACGGACAGCTCGCTGTTCTCAACCTGACGAACAAAACGATGGGCACGGATGATGTCGATCACCGACTGGTTGATGATCGCCCGGCCGTATACCGACGTAACAACGTTGTTTTTGCGGTACAGGCGGCCAATCAGCGGGATCATCGCTTCGGCGGTGGACTCTCTTTCTGTCCAGTTGGACAGGTGCTGGTTGATTTGTTCGTGACTCACGGTTGGAACCTCGTATAGCACTGGGAATAATTTTGAGGCGCACATTATCCAACTTAAGACGCCCGACGGCAAATAGCGATTTGTCGGTACCAGCCATGACACTGAAACCCCCGAACGCTAGAATAGCGCCGCTCGGTTCCAGACGCGCCAACTCAGGAGATTTGACAGCTCATGCCCCAAGGTTCCGCCCGTGCGGCCTCACCCGCCCCGTTGATTGCCCCGACGCTGCCGGATAAAAGCGCCGACCACCGCAAATGGGGCCAGCTTCACGGTTGCAGTGACGCCCTGGCCATCTGCGAGAGCGCCAAGCTGCACAAAGGACTGACCCTGGTGGTCACCCGAAGCACCGATGAAGCCATCCGCCTGGAACAAGCCATCCGGTTTTTCCTGAACCTGCCACCGGAAGAAGACGGCGCCACGGTGACCGAAGCCGGCCTTGAGCTGTTGTCGCTGCCGGACTGGGAAACCCTGCCCTACGACCTGTTTTCACCCCACCAGGACATTACTTCCAGGCGTATCCGCACCCTGCACCGGTTGCCATCCACACGCCACGGTGTTCTGGTGGTGCCCGCCCGCACCCTGATGCATCGGCTGGCGCCGCCAAGTTACCTACAAGGCAACACCCTGCTATTAAAGGTAGGCCAAAGCCTGGATATCGACAGCTGGCGCATGCAACTGGAGGCTGCGGGATATCACCACGCTGAAAATGTGTATGAGCACGGCGAATACGCGGTGCGCGGGGCGATACTGGACATCTACCCGATGGGCTCCAACCTGCCCTACCGGATTGACCTGTTCGACGACGAAATCGAAACCTTGCGCACGTTTGACCCGGAAACCCAGCGCTCCATTGACCGAATCGAACAGATCGAACTGCTGCCAGCCCATGAGTTCCCCTGGCACAAAGAGGCCCGGTCCGGCTTCCGCAACCGCTGGTTTGAACATTTCCCCCATGCCGACAAAGACGCCCCGGTCTATCAGGACGTCAGTAACGGTATTACCCCGCCAGGCATCGAGTATTACCTGCCATTGTTCTTTGACCAGACCGCCACTCTGTTCGATTACCTGCCGACCACCACACTGGTGTTTACCGCAGACGGCCTGAACGATGCAGTTGCAGCTTTCGATGCGGAAACCCGCGCCAGGCACGAGGACCGCCGGCACGACCGGCTGCGACCGATTCTGCCGCCGGCCGAGCTTTTCCTGCTACAGGACGAAGTGTTTGGCCAGATCAAGCGATACCCGCGCATCACCTGCACCCCCGACGCCATGGACGGCGCCGGTACTGCCAATTGCGGCGCCACACCGTTACCGGACGTGGCCATGGATGGCCGGGCCGCGGACCCGGCCGGGCGACTCAAACGCTTTATCAAGGAATTCCCGGGCCGCGTGCTGATTTGCGCCGAATCTTCCGGTCGGCGCGAAGCCCTGATCGAGAACCTGCGGGATCACAAGCTAAAGCCTGTCACCGTCAGCGGCTGGCAGGATTTTAACGAGAGCGATAATGCTGCCCTGGCCATCACCATTGCGCCGATGGAACAGGGAATGGTGCTACCGGAGCAGAACCTCGCCCTGATTACTGAAACCGCCCTGTTCGGCGAACGGGTTCTGCAGCGGCGCCGGCGTGAAAAGCCCACGGAAGTGGACGACCACGGCTACCGGGACCTGTCCGAGCTGCGGATCGGCTCGCCGGTGGTGCATATCGACCACGGCGTTGGCCGTTACAAAGGCCTGGAAACCATCCATGCCGGCGGCCAGGCCGATGAGTTCCTGACCCTGGAATACGCCGGTGGCTCGAAACTCTACGTTCCCGTTTCCAGCCTGCACCTGATTTCCCGCTACGCCGGCACCGACGAAGAGCACGCGCCCCTGCACAAGCTCGGCACCGACCGCTGGAGCAATGCCAAACAAAAGGCCCTGGAGAAGATACGCGACACCGCCGCCGAACTGCTAGACGTGTACGCCCGCCGAGAAGCCCGCAAAGGCTTCCAGTTTGAAGACCCGAAAGAGGCCTACCGGGCCTTCGCCGCCGGCTTCCCGTTCGAGGAAACGCCGGACCAGCAGGTAGCCATTCAGGCGGTGTTCGAAGACATGACTGGCGAACGCCCCATGGACCGACTGGTGTGCGGCGATGTGGGCTTTGGTAAAACCGAAGTGGCCATGCGTGCGGCCTTTCTGGCCACCTGGTCCGGCAAGCAGGTGGCGGTGCTGGTGCCCACTACCCTGCTCGCCCAGCAGCACTACGAATCCTTCCGGGATCGTTTTTCCGACACCCCGGTCACCGTGGAACTGCTCAGCCGTTTCCGAAGCGGCAGCCAGACCACCAAAGCCATGACAGCCATTGAGGAAGGCAAGGCAGACATCGTGATCGGCACCCACAAATTGCTGCAGGGCGATGTGAAGTTCAAGAATCTGGGCCTCGTCATTATTGATGAGGAGCATCGTTTCGGTGTTCAGCAGAAAGAACGACTGAAATCCCTGCGGGCAGAGGTGGATATGCTCACGCTGACCGCCACGCCGATCCCGAGAACCCTGAACATGGCCATGGGTCACCTGAGGGACCTGTCGATCATCGCCACGCCCCCGGCCCGCCGGTTGTCGGTCAAAACCTTCGTGCGCCAACGTGAAGAGGCCATGGTGAAAGAGGCGATCCTTCGGGAGATACTGCGTGGTGGCCAGGTGTATTTTCTGCACAACGATGTGTCGACCATTGAAAAAACCGCCGAAGATCTGCGCAGACTGATTCCGGAGGCCCGGGTGGGCGTCGCCCACGGCCAGATGCGGGAACGGCAGTTGGAACAGATCATGTCGGACTTTTACCACAAGCGCTTCAACGTGCTGGTCTGTACCACCATTGTGGAAACCGGCATCGACATTCCCAGCGCCAACACCATCATCATCGAGAGAGCCGACAAGTTTGGCCTGGCCCAGCTGCACCAGTTGCGCGGCCGGGTTGGCCGGTCCCACCACCAGGCCTACGCCTACCTGCTAACGCCACCACCGAAAAGCATCTCCAACGATGCCAAGAAACGCCTGGACGCCATCGCCGAAGCCCAGGACCTGGGCGCCGGCTTCATGCTGGCCACCCACGACCTGGAAATCCGAGGCGCCGGCGAGCTGCTGGGCGAGGAACAGAGCGGGCAAATTGAAAGTATTGGCTTCACCCTCTACATGCAATTGCTGGATGAAGCGGTAAAAGCCATTCGCGAGGGCCGCACCCCGAATGCTGAACTGCCCCTGAGCCACGGCACCGAAATGAACCTGCGCATCCCGGCATTGATTCCCGACGACTACCTGCCCGATGTGCACAACCGCCTGATGCTGTACAAGCGCATTGCCAGCGTCCAGAGCGAAGATGAATTAAAAGAACTTCAGGTTGAGATGATCGACCGCTTCGGATTATTACCGGAACCGGCCAAGAATCTGATCAACCAGACCCGGCTGCGTTTGAAAGCCGAAGCTCTGGGCATCGGAAAAGTGGACGCTGGCAAGGAATGGGTGCGACTGGAGTTCGGTGCGACCACACCGGTGGACCCTCTGGTGCTGGTTAAAAAAGTGCAATCCGCGCCGGACACCTACAGGCTGGAAGGCGCCAACAGCTTCCGCTTCCGGCTGAATGATGATTCAACCAGTGGTAAACTCGACGCCATTGCAGCCATGCTCACGGAATTGACGCCGGGCACCAAACCAGCCAAGGCGTCGTGAGCAAACAACGACTCAGGTGGAGTAAGACTCTTGCAAGCCCAGCAATTCTGTTTACGGCACACACTGATCGGTGCCCTTCTGGCAGCGGCCCTCATGCTAGCCCCGACCGCCCTGATGGCCCAGAGCCAGCCAGGCAATACACCCCGGGACTACTACCGAGCGGAATTCGTTATCCTGGAACGACTGGTTGACCCGTCCGGCATTGAAGAAAAAATGTCCGGCAAACAGGTTGAGCCCACCATTCGGCCCGACAAAGCCCTGTGGGTAGACCAGGCCGATGGTCGCCGGCAATCCGATCTGAAGCTGGTGCCACAGAGTGAGCTGCACCTGAACCAGGCTGCCCGACGGCTTGAAAACAGCGGTAACTATCGGGTATTGGCGGCCACGGGCTGGTACCAGACCTTCCCGCCGGATTACGACGGCGAGCCGCTTGAGATTGCGCTGGGAGACTGGCTACAAGAAGCGGGCCTGCGAGCGGTGGAAGGCCACATCACCATTGACCGCCAGCGGTTCCTGCACGTGGGCATTCATCTGAACCACTGGATGATTGACGAGAGCGCGCCGCGAGTTATGCAGGTAACACAGAACGTTGCAGAAGACGCCATGGAGCCTGGCGCCTCGGAAGAATCAGCCCCATGGCCAGGCACAGAAAATGGCGCCAGCTTTGGGCTGCCCGAGGCAACCAGCTCGGTCTCGCCGCTTAAACTGGTTACCTGGATCCGGGAAACACGCCGCATGCGCAGTGAGGAAATCCACTTCATCGATTCCCCCACGATCGGCGTGCTGGTGTTTTTCAAGCGGGTGGAGTGAGCACCCCAAGCTGACCCAGGTCGGCCATTGAGCGCTCGAGGATCAACCGCACCCCGGACATCCCCAGCTCAATGGCCTCTTCGATCTCCGCCATGGTAATGATGTGGTCGGATTTGCCCGCCGCCCAGTTCACCACCAGGCCCAGACTCACGTAACGCATTCCCAGTTCCGCCGCCAACACCGCTTCCGGCATGCCGGTCATACCCACGATATCACAGCCATCACGCTCCATTCGGCGTATCTCTGCTGCCGTTTCAAGCCGCGGCCCCTGGGTGGCGCCATAAACACCAAAGTCCGAGAACGGAACCGCCGCCTCCTTTGCGGTGGCAACCAGTAACGCCCGGGCCTGCTCGTCGTAAGGCCAGGTGAAATCAATGTGGGTGACGTGCTCCAGCTCCCCTTCAAAGAAGGTACTCGGCCGCCCCCAGGTGTAGTCAATCAGTTGATCCGGAATAACCACATGAGCCGGCCCCATGTCAGGGTGAATACCGCCAACGGCGTTGACACCCACCAGGGTTCGAACGCCGGCATCATAGAGCGCCTGGATATTGGCCCGGTAGTTCACCTGGTGGGGCGGAATCCGGTGCGGGTTACCGTGTCGGGACAGAAACATCACCTTCTGTTGCCCCAGCACGCCATGAACCAGGGCGGAAGACGGCTCCCCCCAGCGGGTGGATACGGTTTCCTCACCCACAATGGTGAGATCACTGAGGCTGGTCAGCCCGGTTCCACCAATGATACCAACCGGCTTGCTATCAGCGACTGCTGTCATTCTTGCTCTCCACCTGTTTGCCTGCGCTTTGCTCCCGATTATCCTCATTTCCCGGCTCGGATACTGACGACTCCTCGCTGTCATTGCCACTAACCCTCACGCCATCGGGAAGGTGCAGTGTGCGGGTCGGGAAGGCCACTTCGGCGCCATGGCTTTCAATAATGTCACTGATCTTCAGCAGAACATCCTCTTTGACCTCATGGAACCGGACCCATTGGGTGGTTTTGGTAAAGGTATAAACCATGATGTCGAGGGATGACGCATTGAAGGCCAGAAAATTCACAATCAGCGTCTCATCGGCGGCAATATCCTCATGGCTCTTGAGCATGTCACGTATTTCATCCACGATTTTCTTCATGGCGTGAACGTCTGCGTAACGAATACCGATGGTTTCCGAGATACGGCGATTGGTCATCCGGGATGGATTCTCCACCGCAATGGTAGTGAAGGCCGCATTGGGAACGTAAAGCGGGCGTTTGTCGAACGTGCGAATGGTCGTCAGGCGCCAACCGATGTGCTCCACCGTACCCTCAATATTCCTGTCCGGGGAACGCACCCAGTCGCCCACTTTAAAGGGGCGGTCCAGATGGATGATAAAGCCACCGAAGAAGTTGGCCAGCAGGTCTTTCGCCGCAAAACCCACGGCGATGCCACCCACACCACCAAAGGCTAGAACCCCGGAGATGCTGAAGCCCAGGGTCTGCAATGCGGTCAGAGCCGCCGTGATGATGATCACTGCCCTCAGCAGTTTGCTGATTGCGTTCACCGTGGTGTAGTCCATCGGTTTGCGCATTTTCATGGGCGAGATCAGAATCTTTTCTGCCTCTTTGACCAGCCTGAGCATGGCCCAGACCAACACCCAGACAAATCCGATCTGCAACAGCGTACCGTTCGCCTTGAAGATTTCAGCATCGGAGAAGTGATGGGCCACCTCAGCTGCCCAATAGACCCCCTGCAACCAGATAAACGCCACAACCGGCTTGCGGGCGGCATGGAGCACAGCGTCGTCCCAGAGATTACGGGTGGCACTGAACTTGCTCTCCAGGGCAACGATCACGCGGGATGCAATGAATGCCGCAGTGGCCGTTGCAAACACCAGCATGAAGATCAGAATACCGGCACGCCACCCTTCCGAAAGCATTCCGAAATCTTTTATCCAGCTGTTCAAAATGCTTAATGTTTCTCCGATCATCGTATCCCTCTGAACGTCAGTAATTAAAGAATCAAGACCCGTGTGCCCGGCGCAACGCGGTCAAACAGGTCCGCAACGTCCTGATTGCGCATGCGAATGCATCCATGGGAGCGGGCAACGCCCATAGGCTCGGTATCCGGAGTGCCATGGATGTAGATAAAGCGGCGAAACGTATCGACCCCTGGCCCACGATTACGCCCCCATTCACGGCCGCACAGCCAGAGAATTCGGGACAGGATCCAGTCCCGGTCTGGGTGCGCCGCGGCCAACTCCGGCGAATAGCGCTCACCGGTGGGCCTGCGCGCGATAAACACCGTGTTCAGCGGCAGGCCGCGGCCGATCATGGCCCGCACATAGTGTTCACCGCGAGGTGTGCAACCGCTGGCGTTACGCTCCCCGGGACCATTCAGGGCAGTGGATATCCGGTAACGGGCTAACGCCTGCCCGCTGGAATCCACCAGCACCAGGGTCTGGTCGGTGATGGAAATCTCAATGTGCGAGATCAGGCTGGATGGTGTGTGTACAGGGGGCACGGCTCCCTCCGGTTAAAAACCAGAGGGAAGCCTACCCGAGGCGGGGAACCTCAGGCAACAGAGACTTTGCTCTCAGGTGGCGGAGTCAGCAATTTATCGGGCGCTTGCATGCCGGCTGCCAGGAATGGCACCAGCCTGGCGGCAATCTCCTGCACGGAGGTTTCAACACCCAGTTTGTTCTGCAGGATATCCCGCAAAGCATCACTGCTGGACATGGTGAACGCCGTGGCTCCCAGCATGAACTGGATGCGCCAGTAACGGTCAACGGCGGTGAGTTCCGGCGTAGCCTCTTTGAGCAGTCGCATGAACCGGCCAAACGGCTGGCTGTATTCCTGCTCCAGGAACTTTCGCAGATGGCCCTGGGACTGGGTGTAAGCCAGCCCCAACAGGCGCATGAAGATGGAAATGCCACGCTCATTGCGCTGGGGCATCCGTATGGCACTCTCAGTGAGCGCCCAGAGGGTCTGGTTTAGCGTGGGGGGATTGCCGTCACACCGCTCTTCCAGGTCGTCGAAGGCGGTTTCCAGAGTCGCCGAAAATGGCGTCAGAAATCGGGCAAAAACCGCGTGGATCAACGCGTTTTTAGACCCAAAGTGATAATTGACAGCGGCCAGATTTACTTTAGCCTTACTGGTGATCATCCGGAGTGATGTTTCGGAGAACCCCCGCTCGGCAAACAGCTCCTCAGCAGCGTCGAGTATGCGGTCAACGGTATCAGACTGCGCCATGTTGTTTTCAGTGCCTCTAGCAAACGTCTGTTTGAAACATACGTTTGAAGACCCGCCATGTCAAGTTCGCTCGGCCGGCACCGCGGCAACCGATTGCCAACCCTTATCGATGGCTTCCTGATTACCATCGAAAAACGCCTGCTGAACGCGGCTGTACGCCTTTTCTGCTTCCAGCATGTAAATCAGATACAGGCGCACATACTCCCGCCGGACAAGTTGCCTGGCCAGAACCCGCTGTTCACTCAAGCGGATAATATCGCTGAACCTGGGATGCTTCAGTGCAGGGTTATACTCCGCCATCCTGGCGCATTGCCAAACCAACCCCTCCTTGCCTTCCAGATGCTCCACGTGCTTCCGGGCATCACGCAGCAGGCGCTGCCGCTTAACCACAAGGTCCAGATAGGACGGCTTCTCAGTGTAGATCCGCCGGATGATCGGCACTCCCAGCAACAGGATGATAACGAAGGCTCCAAAGCCACCACCGGCAATCCAGGCCGGGATGAAACCGGTGAGCCCGGAGAGAAAAATGGTGGCGGCCACCAGTGCACTGAACACCCACAGGTCGCGACTCCGGCGGGCGGCAGCCATCTGATAGTTGGTTGGCCAGTCAGACATCGACAACAGGTCGAAATCCATCAGCAGCACCCGATCACACTGGCGCAGCATCAGTCTTAGCTTGCGCTGCTTTGATTCCGCCAGCGCTTTCTCTATGTCACCCTGTGACTCGCGCCCCGCCTCGTTGTCCTGCTCATCACCCCCCTCCTGTTCGGCGGGCTCCGGGGTTCGATCAGACTCCGACCGCGCCGCCTCTGATGCTTGCAGAGCCGCAGTGCGCTGAGCCGAGTTCAGGGCAGACCCCGCAGCGTCGGGCACCGGATCAGCCGCACGGCCCGGCCTCAGGACCGCGCCCGGAGCGTTGGCATCGTCTGTCAGGTTCTTTGCTGTTTGCTCAGCCATGAGGCCACCTTATCGGTTCGTTCCTTTTGCAAGTATCGGCCAATACGACTGTTTCTTGAATGTCCTGTTTGCCGACGCTTGTTCAGCGGGCTTTCTTGGCAACCGAACCGGCCACCGGTATCCTTGCTCGATCACATCAGGGTTCAGGAGCACCACTATGTTTACCGGTATTGTTCAGGGTATCGCCAAAGTCACCGAGATTATTGCATCACCGGGCCTGAATACTCTGGTAGTCGACTTTCCAGGGGCACGGGTTGAAGGCGTGACCATCGGGGCGTCGGTTGCCATTAACGGAACCTGCCTGACGGTCACTCGACAGGACGGAACCCACCTTTATTTTGACGCCATGCAGGAAACCCTGCGCCTGACCACACTTGGGGAGCTATCCCCCGGAGACACAGTAAACTTTGAACGGGCAGCTCGCATTGGCGATGAGATCGGCGGCCACCTGCTCAGCGGCCACATTCATACCACGGCTACCCTGGTGGACATCGTTCGGCCAGAGAATAACGTAACGTTGTGGTTCGAACTTCCTTCAGAGTGGCAAAAGTACGTGTTCCCGAAAGGCTATATCGCCATCAACGGCGCCAGCCTGACCATCGGCGAGGTTCAGGAGAACCGGTTTAACGTGCACCTGATCCCGGAAACCCTGCGCGCCACCACGTTCGGAAGCGCTGAGCAAGGGCAAAGGGTGAACATTGAGGTAGACAGCCAGACCCAGACCATCGTAGACACCCTGGCCCGGCTCGGCTACGACCGGCCGCCGACAGCCGGGAGCTGAGGGTTCACAGGCAGGCTTCAAAAACGACGAAACGCGGGCTTGCCGCCCGCTGTACCACACTGCTGAAATAGCGTTTCAGGGAGCGGTGATACCCCAGGTGGCGATTCCCCACCATCAACAAGGTGCCCTCGGGTTCCAGGTGCCGGGCAGCATCCCGGAATAGCCTCAAGGCGATGTGATCGCCTACTACCCCACCCTCATGAAACGGCGGGTTGAGCAGAATCAGCTGATAGTTTCCCGCGCCCCTGTCGACGCCGTCGGAATGGCAGACGCTGGCCCTTGCTTCAAACCCGCAACGCATCAGATTATGCCGTACACTCGCCACAGCCTGGGCGGACACATCGGCAAATTCCACACGGATATCGTCGCGGCAGGCCAGTGCCGCCAACCCCAGAACACCGTTACCGCAAGCCAAATCCAGTATCCGGGCACCCTTTGGGAGCCGGGCAACGGCAGGGGCTACAAGTGGCAGCAATTCACGGGTACCAATGTCCAGACGGTCCCGGGCAAACACCGCAGGCATGGCCTCCACGGCGACTGGAACGTCCGGAACGGAATAACCTTTCCAGAGCCCTGACCAGCCCGCCAGGCTTGCCTCTCCCCGGCGACAGACCACAACACGCGCCTTTTTGCGGGCTGGCAGAACGGCTTCGGTGGGCATGGCTTCGGCAAATACGTCAACACTGCGATCTGGAAGGTGCTTGATCATGCCCCCGGCAAGCAGGCAGCCATTGCCTGCCAGTGCGGAATTCACCCAGCGCAGCAGCCACGCCAGGTATTCACTCTGACGCGGCACACGCATGACGATCAGGTCAAAGGGCCCCTGCGGTGGATTCAGCCAACTGGCCAGCTGTGCAGGGGAAGGTATACCCGGATTCAAAGGGGCGTTAGTGCTCAATGCACCCTCAAGAACTGCGCTGTCTGCCACCGATACCGGTGCGTAGTCAGACAACCCGAGCGTAAGTGCGCCAAACTGGTCATCCACCACCAATACACGATCGCTAGCGTGCACTCGGCGTATGGCTTCATCCAGAAGCAGCTCATCCGCTGCATCCCAGGCACGTAAGTTCGGGTCACTCACGCCGGGGCGACAGAGCACTCGCTGACCAGCAGAGAACTCTAACGTTGCGGTTGTCATTTTGGGCACTCTGTTTCAGGTTTGATGAAAATGACCGGTTTTAGGCTGTTTACTCTAGAAAATAATCCTAAGTTAAAACTGTTCACGCCGAACACCCTTTCCGGTTACGTAGTCCGGCTCTTCATGCCCGGACGAACGGCACTTTTCCGGAGATACACTTTTGCCCCTTACCCCAGGGGCTTTTTTTATGGGCGCAACCCGGCACTGGCGCGGCGAAAAGCCCGATAAACCGTAAAGCGACGATCCTGAGCCAGTCGCTCTACCGGCCCGATATGCCGCTGGATGTCGCCCTCATAGGGCAGGAAACTGTTTGCCACCAGTCGCAACTCCCCTCCGGGCACCAGGTGACCAGCCACATCCCGGAGAAACTGCTCGGTCATGGACGTGTCGGTTTTGACCCCGCTGTGGAACGGCGGATTGGTCACTACCGCCTGCCACCGCCCTTCAAGGGTCGAAAGCCCGTCGGCAGCGTAGATCTGGCCATCCAGGCCTGCCCTGGCATAGGTGGCTTCGGAACAAAGCACAGCCTGGGCCTGGACATCCACGCCGTCCACTGTCACCGGTGAGCGCCCCTGCCGTTTGGCAAAGCCCTGCAACCAGCTACCGATCACGCCGGCGCCACAGGCAAAGTCGAGCACGCGCTCAGCCTTCAAGGGCGACTCCGCCAGGGTTTCAAGCAGCATCCGCGTGCCCGCATCCAGCTCCCCTTCACTGAATACCCCCGGCAGTCCAGCCACGGCGATTTCAACGCCTGCACACTCGAGCTGGCTCCAGCTGATCCATTCACGAACATCAAACACCGACAGGGGCTGACTATTGGTGCCGACCCAGACCTGACAATGCCGGGCACTGTCCACCTTGCCCGTATCGGAAGCCACTTCGTTGAACTGTTTGACCGCACCACCGATGCCTTCTTTCTTCTCGCCAATCAGCACCAACCTGGCGCCTTCACAACCCAGAAACCGAGCCATTGTCAGGCGCAAAGCCAGCTCCGCCCGGGCCTTGGGCAGAAAAACCACAACCGTGTCGTAATCTGCGGCGGCCAGACCATCGGTGTCGTAGCCAAAACAGGCCTTCCAGCCAGACCGCTGTGCCAGTGCGCTGTATACGCCCGCATGCTCACTCATGGCCAGGCCACTGTCACCACATTGGGACAATACAAGAGGCTCGGTAACACCCAGTAAGGCAAGCCGTCCCTGTAACAGATCGCGGTTACGAAGAAGAACGTCGTGGGTATTGGTCAGTGCAGACATGGATAGCAAGCCCGTTGGAGATCGTAAAAGGCGTTATGCTAACCGGAAAAAAGCCCTGAGTCTGCCATCGCGGCACATCAGGGCTTTATCAGAAAGGGAAACGGAGCAGTAAATCAGAACACCAGTGGGCACCTGGTGAAGGCCTTACTTGTATCGAGCAACGGTGCCGACACGCAGTGCATCTTCCGGTGACATTCCCCAGTCTTCCTGGGGGCGGGGTTCGCTTCGCTTGCTGTCCTGCCGATTACTGCTCATGGTCGTGGCCGCGTTTCTGCGAGCTTCGATTGCACTCAGCGCCTTTTGCATCAGTTCTTTCATGGTCACCTCCCTCATTACTACAGTAACTACTGTACCAAACACAGGGGTGACCATCTGTGATGACGCCAAGGGTCAACAAGTGACGCTCGTCACGATTCTTTGACACTTTTTGACATTTAAGGTGTCATGTTTTTTGACGACCTGACCGAACGGGTCGCTCCACCAGCGCCTGAAGGTTTTTCTGACGAACCTTCTCCCGCTCCTCTTCACCGGTGATCGCCAGCCCCATGTCGCGCAGCAGGCCATCAGCCACATCGTAGACAAATCCATGAACGGTCAGGGGTTGGCCACGGCGCCATGCCTCCAGGAGAATATTGTTCTGGCACACGTGGGCTACTTGTTCCAACACGTTCAGTTCGCACAGGCGGTCCACCCGGTCCTCAACCGTCGGCAAGGCATCCAGAACGGACTGGTGGCGGTCCCGAACATCCTGTACATGGCGCAGCCAGTTTGAAATTAGGCCGAAGCCCTCGTTCAGCAGCGCTGCACGCACCCCACCGCAACCATAGTGGCCAACAACCATGATGTGTTTGACCTTCAGCACGTCAATCGCAAACTGAAGCACCGACAGGCAATTAAAATCCGTATGCACCACAACGTTCGCCACATTGCGGTGGACGAACAATTCCCCCGGCATAAGATCGACAATCTGGTTGGCCGGCACCCGGCTGTCTGCACACCCGATCCAGAGATATTCCGGTGCCTGCTGGTTTTTCAGGCGCTCGAAAAACTTCGGATCGCCCGCTTTGATACCGTCTGCCCAGGCACGGTTTTTCTCCAATAAATGTTGCAGGTGTGGCATTCACACGTCTCCCGGCATTGATTCCCGCCCGGGATTGAACGGGAATCAACGGCATAACGCAATAGTCAGTTGGTCTTGGCGTCTTCGGGCGACTGATGCATGGTGCTCTGGGCCAGGTCCAACAGCTCCCGCAAAGCCACTGAAAACATTGCGTATTCGGGCTCCCGGGCACTCTTCAGCTCGGCCAGCATGGCTTTCCAGCGATCAATCATGGGCTGATGCTTCACCTGCCAGGCGTCCACACTGTCCATGACATCCTCGGGTTTTCTGGCCAGCTTAAGGACGCCCGTCGTCAGGGCCCGTTGCTGCCAATCCAGATCTTCCCGGAAGCTCTCACGGGCCAGCGCCTGCCAATGGGAATTCGGTGTCAGCACCGCAATGGAGTTGGCGAACCAGTTCAGATCAAGCCGCTCACCCAAGTCGTAGTAGAGGTTGGCCACAGTCTTGAGTGGCATACTGGTTGCCTCCTGAGCTTCAATAATGCCCAGGGATGAGTACAGATACCCGGTACCAGCCAGTACCTGGGCAAGGTCTTTTGGCAGGCCCGCACTGGCCAGGTCCGAATGGCGTTTTTCCCAGACGGCACAAGCCTGTTCACCCAGGTACTCTGGCAGGCTGGACGTAATCGCCCAGACGCTGTCGGCAAAGCGTTCCATATGGCTCTGGATATTGAGCTCTGCGCGGCGATTGCGAAGCAGCCAGCGCACAGCCCGTCGCATCAGGCGCATCAGGTCCTGCATCAGTTCTATCTGCAAACTGGCGGACACGTGGTAATCCAGTGCTTCAATGCGGTCCCACCAGTTGTCAATGCGGAAGACGTCGCGGGCAATAATCCAGGCCAGGGCAATGGATGCCGCATCCGCGCCCGTTGACTGGTTCAGCCGCTCGACAAAGGTGATACCCATGTGGTTAACCATATCGTTGGCAATCTGCGTTGCGATGATCTCCCGCCGCAACTGGTGCTCGCCAAGCTCCGAGGAAAACCGCTTGGTGAGTTCCTTCGGGAACACCTTGTACATTTCCCCGGCCAGCAGCGGGTCATCCGGCAGGTCGCTGTCAATCAAGGTCTGCTTCAGGTCGCCTTTGACATAGGAAATCAGCACCGACAATTCAGGTCGGGTCAGACCCTTCTTGGCCAGTTTGCGTTCGGACAACGCTTCGTCGTCCGGCAGAAACTCCAGATCCCGGTTCAGCTTGCCCTGCCCCTCGAAGGTATTCATCAGCCGGCGATACTCTTCCAGGCGTGGCGCCGTATCGATACTGGCAATGCTGATGGCCTGGGTCTGGCGGTAGTTATTCTTGAGCACCAATGCGGAAACATCGTCGGTCATTTCTTCGAGCATGATATTGCGCTGCTTGCCGGTGAGATCGCCCATGGCGACCGCACGATTGAGCAGGATCTTCATGTTCACTTCATGGTCCGAGCAATCCACACCGCCAGAATTATCGATGAAATCGGTATTCAGCCGACCGCCTTTCAAGGCGTACTCGATGCGCCCGAGCTGGGTAAAGCCCAGGTTACCGCCCTCTCCGACCACCTTGCAGCGCAGCTCACCGCCGTTGACCCGAAGGCCATCGTTGGCTTTGTCGCCTACATCGGAGTGACTTTCAGAGGCAGATTTCACATAGGTGCCAATACCACCCACCCAAAGCAGATCCACTTCCGCCTTAAGAATGTGGCTAATCAGCATATTGGGCGGAACACGGTCGGCCTTGATACCCAGCAGCTTTTTCATCTCCGGGCTGACCGGAATGGACTTGGCGCTCCGGCTGAATACGCCACCCCCCTTGGAAATCAGCTTGGCATCGTAGTCGGTCCAGGCTGAACGGGGTAACTCAAACAGCCGCTTACGCTCCTTGAAGCTCCTTTCAGCATCCGGGTTGGGATCGATGAAAATGTGAATGTGGTTGAAGGCCGCTACCAGCCGTGTTTTCTCGGAGCACAGCAATCCATTACCGAAAACGTCGCCGGCCATGTCGCCAATACCAATGGCGGAAAATTCGTCTACCGCGGGGTTGATGCCCATTTCGCGGAAGTGCCGCTCAACCGACACCCAGGCACCCCGGGCAGTGATGCCCATTTTCTTGTGGTCATAGCCATTACTGCCGCCGGAGGCGAACGCATCGCCCATCCAGAAGCCGTATTCGGCCGCCAATCCGTTGGCAATGTCCGAGAAGGTCGCCGTGCCTTTGTCCGCAGCAACCACCAGATAGTGATCATCGTCATCGTGACGGATCACCCGCTGCGGCGGCTCAATGGCCGAATCCACCAGATTGTCAGTGATATCCAGCAGCCCGCGAATGAATGTTTTGTAGGCAGCAATACCCTCCGCCTGGAACGCCTCGCGGTCCGAAGGATCTGGCAGGCGCTTGGCCACAAAACCGCCTTTCGCGCCAACAGGCACGATGACGGCATTCTTCACCTGCTGGGCCTTGACCAGGCCCAGGATCTCAGTGCGATAGTCCTCGAAACGGTCGGACCAGCGCAGGCCACCACGGGCCACTTTACCGCCACGCAAGTGCACACCCTCAACCCTCGGCGAGTACACGAAGATCTCGAACATGGGCATGGGCAACGGCATGTCCGGTATCCGGGTTGGGTCAAACTTCACGCTGATGTACGGCTTCGGCTGACCGTCGGCATCCGGCTGGTAATAATTGGTGCGTAACGTGGCCTGCATCAGTTCCATGAACAGCCGCAGCACCCGGTCTTCACTGAGGTTCTCAACTTCATCAAGGCCGGCATTGAACTCAATTTCCAGCTTCTGCTGAGCTGCCTCGCACTTGCCCCGGCTCTGGAACCGGTCCGGATTGAAACGGATCTCAAACAACTCCAGCAGTGTCCGGGTCAGATTGACGTGGTTCACCAGGGTGTTGGAGATAAAGGTCTGACTATTGGAGAAGCGGATCTGGCGCATATAGCGGGCGTAAGTCCGCAACAGCGCGATTTCCCTCCAGCTCATGTAGGACGACAGCATCATCCGGTTGAAGGCGTCGTTCTCCGCCTCACCGTGCCATACCCGGCGGAAAAGCTCCTCGAAGATCGGGCGAATGCGATGAATGTCGACCACGCTGCCGGAATGAGCCTGCAGGGTGAAATCGTGAATCCATACCGTCTTGCCGGTACGGTCGATGACCTCGAAAGGGTGCTCTCCGATGACACGAAAGCCAAGATTGTCGAAAATCGGCATCACATCCGAGAGGGGCAGCGGTTCATCCGGGTAGAACAGCTTGAAGTGCAAGGTGCTCTCGTCTTCCTCCAGCGCCCGGTAAAAACTCATGGCCAGGTCATCGTTACGGGCCGAGGCGACAATGTGTTCCAAATCAATAGCCGCCCGCCGGGGAGAGAACATATCGGTATAGCTCGCTGGGAAGCCACCGGCCCAGACCCGGTACATCTCGTTACCGTATTCCTCTCCGTAGGCTTCACTTAGCGCCTCATACAGGCCATCACGCCAGGATTGCGCCAGTTCAATGACCTTGTCCCGGATTTCCGCCAGCGGCAGCTGCCGGTTTTCAACCTGCGGCACCCGGATGGTGAACTGTACACGGGCCAGCACCGATTCGGAGAAGTGGGTAACGAATTCGATGTCTTCCGCTTCCAGCCGGTCCAGCAGTACCTGCTCAACCTTCAAGCGCAGCTCGGTGTTGTAGATATCACGGGGAAAGAACGCCAGACAGGTCACAAACTGGCCGTAGACGTCTTCGCGCATGAACAGCTCAATTCGACGGCGCTCCTGGATATACAGGATATTCTTGGCCACCCGCAACAGTTCATCGGTTTCAATCTGGAACAGTTCGTCTCGGGGATACAGAGTGAGTATCTGCTCCAGCTCCTTGCCTGCGTAGTCATCGGTCAGGAAACCGGAGCGCTTCATGACACTCTGGAATTTGCGGCGCAGCAGGGGGATTTCATCGGGCCGCTCGTTGTATACCCTGGCGGTGTACAGCCCCAGGAACCGGCGCTCACCAACCACTTCACCTTTGCTGTTGAATTTCTTGACCGCGATATAATCAGGGTACGCCGGGCGATGTACCCGGGAACGCTGTGCCGACTTGGCAAAGATGAAAATATCGTCCGTGCGGGTCATCTCGTGCCGGGTTCGCTGGGGCAGCTCATTCAGGCGAACCTTGTCAGGGCGTTCGTTGTTGACCCTCAGAATGCCCAGCTCCGAATTTTCAACCCGGCGGACCACCATGCCCTGTTTGTCCTTCGCGAAGTCATACTCGTCATAGCCCAGGAACGTAAAGTGATCTTCCACCAACCACTGCAGGAAGGCCTTCGCCTCCTGCTTTCCTTCGTCACTGATGCCAGCCGTCGTGGCCTCGAGTTCGGAAAGAATCTCACTCACCTTGTTTTTGACAACCGGAAAATCCTCCACGGCAATCCGCACTTCGTGGAGCACATTCTGCAGGGCATCCTCAAGGTTACGCAGATCTTCCGGCGCGCTGTGCCGGTCTATCTCGAGGACAATAAACGATTCGTAGGCGGCACCGGCCGTCGCCTTTTTAGTGGATAACAACTTCTTGAGCTTGCCATCCTTGTCCCGCTGCACATTCAGGATGGAATATTGAATGGAGTGCGTCCCGATCTCACGCTGATTAATAGCAATTCGTAGCGAATCGATCAGAAACGGAATGTCAGGGTGCAGGATGAAAATGACGGTATGAGTGGACTGCCATCCGTCGCTTTCCAGATCGGGATTGAATACTGAAACAGGTGTCGCCTCGGCATTACGTTTCTGGATAAACTGCCACGCCGCAAGCATCGCACCATAGGTATCTGAAAACCGGCGACTCACCAATTCCTCTAGAGGAACATGCGCATAATGCTGTCGGGCGAATTCCGCGATCTTTTTCGCCTCGGTCTTTGCAATCTTCTCTGAGAACGCATCGGCCAACTGTTCAAAAAACTGATCCTTGCTGGCGATTGTCAGCGCATTCATATCCAACCTCTGGTTTGTGTGAAATAAACGTAATCAGGGTATCGTCACATAAGCATAGTCAAGCCCTTGATTTTTGCCGGCCAGACACCAAAACTGCGGCAACTACTTACGCAGAATTTCGTCCCGCGCCCGCTGGACTATCAAGAACCAAGAGCAAAGAATTTCATGTCGTTACAGCAAACGTTTGGTGACCTCCGTGAGCAACTGGCAAAACGCATCATCGGCCAGGAGAAACTGGTAGACCGGCTGCTGATTGCCTTGCTGGCTGATGGCCATTTACTGGTGGAAGGCGCCCCCGGCCTGGCCAAAACCACCGCCGTAAAAGCACTCTCCGACCACCTTGAGGGTGATTTCCACCGTATCCAGTTCACCCCGGATCTACTGCCCTCCGACGTCACAGGCAGCGAGATCTATCGGGCTGAGACGGGCCTGTTCGAGTTCCAGCGCGGGCCCATCTTTCACAACCTGGTACTGGCCGATGAAATCAACCGCGCACCAGCCAAGGTTCAGTCCGCCCTGCTGGAAGCCATGGGTGAGCGCCAGATCAGTGTTGGCATGCAAACCTTCGCATTACCCAAACTGTTCATGGTGATGGCCACCCAGAACCCGATCGAGCAGGAAGGCACCTACCCGCTGCCGGAAGCCCAACTCGACCGTTTCCTGATGCATGTGGTGATTCACTACCCGTCTGCCGATGCCGAGAGACAGATTCTGCACCTTGCTCGCAGCGACTACCGTCAGGGAATCCCGAACGTAGACATTCGTCTAACAGAGGATCAGGTGATGTCTGCACGCCAGGCGGTATCGGACATCTACATGGCAGAACCGGTCGAGCAGTACCTGTTAGCCCTGATTCTTGCCACCCGGGATGCCGCCAGCCTGGACCCGGAACTGGCCCGCTGGACCGCGTTCGGCGCCAGCCCCCGCGGCACCATTGCGCTGGACCGCTGCGCCCGCGCCCTGGCCTGGCTGGACGGCAGGGATTACGTCACACCAGACGATGTTCGGACCATGGCCTTTGATGTGCTTCGGCACCGGATTTTGCTGACCTTTGAAGCCGAGGCTGAAGGCATGACCGCAGACACCGTGCTCCAGAGACTGATTGACCAGGTTCCGGTGACAGCCTGAAGTTACCTGCAGCAGGAGGCAGTAACGACAGCATGGTTAACGCAATTCCCGCCACCCACATCACCTTGCAAGAGCTGGTGCGGCTCCAGGCTGACGCCCGGGCACTGAAGCTGCCTTCGGCACGGCCGGTGCGGTCCCGCCAGTCTGGCCTCCGGCAATCTCGCCAGCGAGGCCGTGGAATGACCTTTTCCGAAGTTCGTCAGTATCAGCCCGGGGACGACATCCGGAGTATCGACTGGCGGGTAACCGCCCGGCGTCAGGCTCCCCATACCAAACTGTACGAAGAAGAACGGGAGCGACCGGTTCTGTTGATCGCTGACCTGGGCCCAACCCTGTTTTTCGCCAGTGCCGGCGCCTATAAGCAGGTACGTTGTGCCCAGCTCACAGCATTGCTCTCCTGGCTGGCGTTGTGGGCCGGCGACCAGGTAGGTGGGCTGGTGTTCAACAGCGAGAAACTGGAAGTACTGCGCCCGGCACGGCGTCAGAAGTCGGTACTGCGCCTGCTGGACCAGCTGGCCGGCCTGCAGCACCGGTCGGACTCACCGCCCGCCCCGTCCGCCGCTAACGAACACCGGCTTGATACCGCACTGGCAGAGGCCCGCCGGGTGGCCCATACCGGCAGTCGGATTTTTGTGATCAGCGATTTCATGACGGTAACAGACACAACAACCAGCCTGTTGGGCGCACTGGCCAGGCACAACAGCGTCAGCGCCATCCGTATTCTTGACCCTCTGGAAAATGAGTTACCAACTAGCGGGCGTTTCGCCGTTGCAGGCCCGGATGGCCCCATCTGGTTCGACGCCTCCAACCCGGCCTTCCAGAGGGCATGGCGCGAAAAAGTAGCCACCCATGAACAGCAACTGGGCGACTGCTTCCGCACCTCCGGGGTGCAGGCAGCCACGGTGTTGACTCAACAGGAACCTGCCGCCGCACTGCGTATCTTGCTGGGTCCGGGAGGTCGTATCGGATGAACGAACAGGATCCACTGGCCCAACTACGGGATATCCACCTTCCGGACACGGGCGGAATCTGGCCGCCGGCACCTGGCTGGTGGCTTCTGGCGATGCTATGCGCCGCTGGCCTTGTGGCCGCGGTGATTCTTTGGCGCCGACAACGCCGACATACAGCATGGCGCCGTGAAGCCCGTCGTCTGATGGCCGATCTTGAAGCCCGTGCCAGCAAAACCCCGGACTGGTTCAGTGAACTCAATGCATTGCTGAAGCGGGTGGCGCGGCGGAGCCACCCCGGACAGAATCCGCAAGCCATGTCTGGCGAGCAGTGGATCGCCTTTTTGCTGGCAACCGCGCCGAGCAACCGGATTGCCTCTCGGCCAGTGGTGGAAGCCATGGTGATCAGCACCTGGCAACCCAACCCAACGGCCAACCCACATCAGGCGCTGGATTTCGCCACCCTATGGCTGGAGGCGCAGTTATGATGAGCCTAGCCTACCCCTGGCTTCTGTTACTGGCGTTGCTACCGGCACTGCTGATGGTCCGCCGGCATGGCAAGCAGGCTGGCGACGCACCGGTGATTCCTGTCGGCCATTGGCTTTCCGGGTTGCCCGGCGTCAGCAGCAGTGGTCAGGCAACACCGCGATGGCGGCAGCTACTGTTGTTGCTGGCCTGGCTGTGTCTGGTTGTGGCCATCGCCAGGCCCCAGCATGTTGGCGAGCAGATCCAGATGCCGGTCAGTGGTCGCGACCTGATGCTGGTGGTGGACATCTCCCCGAGTATGGATGAGAAAGACATGGTCCTGCACGGTCGTGGCATCGATCGGCTGGAGGCGGTAAAACGAGTACTCGATGAGTTTATTGACCACCGGGAGGGTGACCGGCTCGGGCTTATCCTGTTCGGTACTGAACCCTATGTGCAGGCTCCCCTGACCTTTGACCGGGAAACCGTACGCACCTTGTTGCATGAATCCGGCATAGGCATGGCCGGAAGGGCCACCGCCATCGGCGATGCCATCGGACTGTCAGTCAAACGACTGCGTGACCGACCCCAGGACCAACGGGTGGTGGTAATGCTGACAGACGGCGCCAACACAGCTGGCCAGATTACGCCGGACAAAGCCACCGAGATTGCCCAGGCAGCCGGAGTCAGAGTCTATACCGTCGGCATCGGAGCGGATTCCATGGTCCAGCGAGGACTGCTGGGAACCCGACGGGTCAACCCCTCCCGCGACCTGGACGAAGACCTGCTGACCCGAATGGCCGAGATGACCGGCGGGCGATACTTCCGGGCCCGCAGCTTGCCGGAACTCGAAATGATCTACGACAGCATCAACCAACTGGAGCCCATTGAACAGGAGGGGCAATTCTATCGCCCCGTCACCGAACTCTATGTCTGGCCTGCCAGCGCAGCGATTGGCTTATGGCTTATCCTCTTGGCAACACGGTTGGGCGCGGGTCTAAGGCGCAAGGCGGATAATCAGGAGGCAGACCATGGCTGATTTTCACCTGATCCGCCCACTTTGGCTACTGCTGGCGCTGACCATTCCCCTGCTTTACCTGATGCGCCATCGGCTCCGGCAAGGCGTTACTGGCTGGGAGCAATACATCCCGCCAGCGCTGCTGAACCCATTGATCCGTCGCCAGGGCCAGCAACCCGGAGCCCGGACCATCTCTCCCCTGCTGCCACTCAGCCTCGGCATCCTCGCCCTGTCGATAGCACTTTCAGGCCCCAGTTGGCGCCAGGCACCAACGCCGTTGAAACAGCCCGAAGACAGCCTGGTGATTGTATTGGACCTGTCGTTATCCATGTTGGCCACGGATGTTGAACCAGACCGTCTGACTCTGGCCAAGCGCAAGATCCGGGACATCCTTGGTGTCCGGGAAGGAGGCCTGACCGGCCTGTTGGTCTATTCCGGTGATGCCCATGTCGTGACCCCTCTGACCGAAGATCGCCGCACCATCGAGGCCATGCTCAACGTGCTGGAGCCAACCATTATGCCCGCCCAGGGCAACCGGGCTGACCTCGGAATCAGGCGCGCTGTTGAGCTGTTGGAACAGGGGGCGCCGGGCCAAGGTCGGATTCTGCTCATTACTGATGACGTACCGGCCCGCCACCACAGCGATATCCGCGCCCGGTTGCAAGGCACTCCTTACAGCCTGAATACCCTGGCAGTGGGCTCCCGGGAGGGTGGTCCCATTCCCCTGGCCAAACGAGGCTTCATCAGGGATAACGGAAATATTGTCATCACCCGGGCCGATCCGGACAGCCTTGCCAGACTGGCCCGGGAAAACCGTGGTTTCAGCCACGAATTGACTCTGGGTGACACCGACATCCGGCAACTGCGATTGCAACCCGAGGTTAGTGATGCCTGGTCCCGGGGAGAGGATGGTATGACCGTTAACCGCTGGCAGGATGATGGTTATTGGTTGTTGTGGCTTGCACTGCCCCTGTTACTGCTGGGCTGGAGAAAAGGGGCGTTTGCCGTCTGCGCACTGGCCATACTGCCCCTGGCCCTGACTCCCCGCCCGGCCATGGCATTTGACTGGGGCGGGTTCTGGCAGCGAGAGGACCAGAGAGGTCCGGAGTTGATCGAGCAGAACCCGGCACGGGCCGCTGATCTACTCCAGAAACCAGGCTGGCGGGGCTCCGCCCTGTACCGCGATGGAAGATTCGATGACGCCGCCCAGGCCTTTGCAGACCAACCTGGCGCCGCTGGCCATTACAACCGTGGCAATGCCCTGGCCCGGGCCGGGCAACTGAAGCAGGCTCTCGACGCCTACCAAGAAGCCCTGAATGATCAGCCCGACTTCGAAGATGCCCGGGCCAACCATGAACTGATCAAACAGTTGTTGGAACAACAGCAGGACTCAAGTTCGCAAAACGGTGATCAGAGCCAGGATAATCAGGACCAGCAAGACAGTTCCGGTGACCAGAGCCAGGATTCACAGCAGGGCGAAGGTTCAGAATCGGAACAGAACGATCAGGGCAATGACCCAGGCCAATCCCGGCAGCCAGATGCTGATCAGCCCGATGACACCGATCACAGCGATGGCGAGCCCGAACCGGACACAGCCGAGGGCGACCCGCAGGAACCGTCCGAGAACACAGAGCAGGACACCGGCGAGCAAACCGCCGAGGCACCGGCAGCCATCTCCGAACAGCCGCTCACCCAGGGCCAGGAACAGTGGCTCAGGCGCGTACCCGACAACCCCGGCGGACTGCTGCAGCGCAAATTCCTGCAGCAACACCAACAACGTCAGACCACAGCGGACGAGGGCGACACACCATGGTAAAACGCTTTCTCACAACCATCAGCCATCTTGGGCTACTCGTTTTGCTGATAGCCGCCCCGGCCCTGGCAGACACCCTATCGGTGGAGCCAGATCGCACCCGACTGTATCAGGGGGAAGTGCTTACCTTGACGGTCAAAGGCTCGATGAAAATCGACATCAACCTGAACAACCTGTTCAACTTCGATCTGTCTCAGCTGCCATCACCGGATATCGAGAAAGTCGAACCGGATTTCGAGATTCTTGCGCGGAATCAGCGCTACAGCGTGCAAACGGTCAACAATGAAATGGTCGGCGAGATCACCTGGACCTACCAGCTGGCCCCCACCCGCACCGGCACCCTGACTATCCCTGAGCTGACTTTCAAGGACGCCAGCTCATCCCCGGTCACGGTCGAGGTAACCGACGGCACCCCGCCCAATCAACCCGCCGCTGCCAGGGACAGCTTTATCGAGCTGGCAGCGGATAAAGCCGAAGTGTATGTTCAGGAACAACTGGTACTGACTATCCAGCTGTTCTTCTCGGGAAACCTGATACGGGGCGAGCTGTCGGAACCCGAACATCCCGATGCAATCATTGAGCCCCTGGGCAAACAACGGGAATACTCTCGCTATCGCGACGGGGTTCGCTACCGGGTGGTAGAGCGACGCTATGCCATTTTCCCGCAACAACCGGGCGAACTGACGCTGTCCCCGATCCGTTTTGAAGGGCAAGCCCGTGACGCCTCCGGCCAGCTCCGCTTTCTGCGAGACCGCCAGGAGCTCTTTGACGTGCGGGTGAAGCCGGTACCCGAAAGCTATCCCGCCAATCAAACCTGGCTGCCAGCCAGCCAACTGAACCTGACCGATGAAGGACTGCCACCCTCCGGTGAACTTCAGGCGGGCGCCAACCTGAACCGAAAACTGACACTGGAAGCCGTTGGCCTGCCGTCCGAAGCCCTGCCGGCACTGCCCCAGGCGGTACCCGATGCCATCCGCAGTTACCCGGAACAGCCACTGAGAAACACGGAAACCACCACAGACGGCCTGCGCTCTACCCTGCAGCAGGTCTCTGCCCTGGTGCCGGTACAATCCGGCGAAGCCGTGCTGCCCGCAATCCGTATCCCCTGGTGGAACACCCAGACCGACGAGCTCGAATATGCGGAATTGCCACCACGCCATTACGCCATCGCCGGTGGAAGCGCCGTGGTCGCCGCGCCCTTATCGGAGTCCGGACCAACGCCGGACTCGCTGCCGGAGGCAACCGTGACGATGCCATCTGGCGCGGCCGGGGTGTCACCCTGGTTCATCTCCAGCCTCGTTCTGGCAGTCTTGTGGCTGGCCACGGCAGGATTGTGGTGGTATTCCCGCAAGCGGAATACACCAGCACATCACGAGAGTCATCCGGAGGATGCAAGCGAACAACAGGCTTTCGCCACGCTCAAGGCGGCCATTGATGGCCTCTCAGCCCAGACCACCGGGCTCATGGTGAAATGGACAAGACTGCGATTTCCCGGTCAGGGTTTCGTCACTGTGGAGGATGTCATCGACTTTAGCGGGGACCCGGGCCTGGCGAAAGCGGTCGGGCGATTTCAGGAAAGGCTGTTCTCCAATCATTCACCATCCCATGGCGACCTGGTGACCAAAGAGCTGACCAGATGCCTGGAAGACCTGAGAAACCGTCAGGTGGCCCCGACCGACACAGCAGGTTTGCCGCCACTGTATCCGGCCGGCCTGTCACAATGACGGGGCCGGCCGCAGAGGATCCGAAGAATCAGTTGGTGAGTTCCTGATTGATCACCAGCTGAACGGGCTCACCTTGGGCATCCGATGACAGCACCTGGGCCTCTACCCTGCCCTGCCAGTCTCCTGGCTGCGGATTGACACTGCCGCTGCGACTGAGGCGCGCAATAATCACCACGTCCTGCTCGGCGGAAATGGTGGTTTCCGGTGACATCGCATAGCGATCATCCAGCCGGATATCTGCAGGCAAGGCACCGGCGGTCAGGCGGGCAACCGCCACCGGTACCCCCTGGCTGGTGCCCGCTGACCGGGCAAAAATGAACAATGCAGTATCGGCAGGTACCTGGTCCTGCAGCTCCTTATCCAGGGACACCCGCAGAGATACGCCCGGGCCAATGGCCGCCTCCGGTTCGGAGGCTTGCTCTGACGCCGGGGATTGCTGGCCCATGCGGCGATAGGACTCGTCAATGCCACCGCGAATTGATGCAATCTGTGGGTGATCCGGCGCCACCTCGACAATCCGCTCCCAGTAATCAATCGCCGCCTGATAATCCTGCCGACTGAACGCGCTGATGCCAAGCAATCCCAAAGAGTTCACTTCGTCCGGGTTGAGCGATTGCGCCGCCTCAATAGATTCCCGTACCTCCGGAGTCAGCTCACCCTGGGTAGTGAAGAAAAGTGCCTGTGCGGCAAGACCATGGGCGACTGCGCTGGATGCCGGGTCTTCGTCAACAACCGACGCCAACCGCTGGAACGCTCGGGCCGCATCTTCATAGCGTTCGATCCGCATGTAGGTCTGGCCCAGCATCGCCCAACCGTCAGCATTGTCCGGATTGGCCTCCAGTCGGGTGCGCAACTGCTCGGCCAGTTCGGATACCCGGGCCACCTGCTCACCATCAGACGCGCTCATCTCCTGCATAGTCAGGTACTGCTCAAGCTGCTCCATGGCTCCCCAGCGATCATAGGCCAGAAACGTACCCGCAGGCAGCAACAGGACTGTTGCCAAGCCCACCACCATCGCACTTCTGCGCCCCGGAATGCGTTTCTCCGGCACCGCATTCTCCGGCACGTCATCCAGCATGGCACCGGCCAGCTCGTCTTTGAGCAGTTCATAGGTTTCGTCATCGAGAATACCCGCCTCATGCTCATTATCCAGCTCTTTCAGCCGGCTGCGATAGGCAAGCAGATTCTGGTTTCTCAGATCGGTTTCCAGTCTTGCTTTCGAACGATGAAAAAAGACCGGGTACAGTACAAACGCCAAAGCCAGGAGAATGAGTACCGTTGCGGCAATCCAGAATGTTTCGGTCATGGAGATATCATCACAGTTGAAAATGTATTACCGGAATCAGCTACGTGACGACTGATCCTTGTCAGCCAGCATCTGTTCGACTCGTGCTTTTTCCTCCGGGCTCAGTGGCGGCTCGTTCGAATCCCGCCTCCGGGACCTGAGCACCACACCCGCGACAATCAGCAGGCCACCAAACACCGCAATGGCAGGAAATGCCCAAAGTATGATGGTTCGACGATCAACCGGCGGTTTGTATTTGACGAACTCACCGAAGCGATCAACCAGTGAGCCAACAATCTCGTCATTGGTGGCACCAGCCTGCATCATCAGGTAAACCTGGTCACGCATATCCTTGGAGATAGGCGCATTGGAATCCGCTATGTTCTGGTTCTGGCATTTGGGGCAACGCAATTCAGCAATCAGGTTTCTGAAGCGCTGCTCCTCAGCCTGAGTGTCAAAATCGTAGAATTCCGGCGCATCGGCAGATACTGGGAGTGCAAACGCCAACAGCATCACCAGAATCAACGGCATAGAACGCATCAGCTATTCCCCCTGGCCTGGTTGACCACAGGCAGCAGAATTTCTTCCCACACCCGCTCATTGACCACGCCCACATGGCGGTAACGAACCACGCCCTGAGCGTCGATCACGAAGGTTTCGGGGGCGCCGTACACCCCCAGATCGAAGCCAAGGCTACCCCGTGGATCGAAAATGATGGTGTGATAGGGATCACCCAGGCGGCCGAGAAAACGGAAGGCATTTTCTTTCTGGTCCTTGTAGTTCAACCCGATAATACGAACGCCCTTCTCATTCGCCAGCCACATCAGGTCCTCATGCTCGTCCCAGCATGCCGGGCACCATTCTGCCCAGACGTTGAGCAACGAAACCTCGCCCTGAAACAGGGACTGGTCCAGCATTTCCCCGGGCTCCCGAAGGTTCTCCAGGTTGAATTCCGGTACCGGTTTGCCGATCAGGGCCGACTCCAGTTCCGAGGGATCCTTGCCAATGCCGGAGGCCAGCAAGATTCCCACCACCAGGGCAACCACCAGGGGCATGAAGAGCATTACCCGTCTCATGCGTTGGCCCCCGCAGGCTTACTGCCCGCAGCGCCGGTTTCACCAGTCGATGCGGGGTCTTTGGCCTCTGAGCGGACCCGAATGCGGTACCGCTTGTCCGAAATGGCCAGGAAGCCGCCGATGGCCATTACCAACGAGCCAAGCCACAACCAGCGAACCAGAGGCTTGTACTGAAGGCGGATGGCCCAGGCTTCATCGCTGATGCGCTCACCGATGGCAATAAAGACATCGCGGAACAGGCCGGCGTCGATTGCCGCCTCGGTCATCACACTCATGCCCACCGGGTAATGACGCTTTTCGGGGTGCAGGCTGGCAACCTGCTTGCCATCCAGGAACACATCGAACTCACCATACTCAGCCCTGAAGTTTGGCCCCTGGCGCTCACCGATGTAGTTGAACACCACGGTGTAGTCGCCGACCTCAGCGGAACCACCTGGCACCATGCGTACATCCCGCTCGATGCCATAGTTGGACACCACGGTGGCCCCTGCAATGACCATTGCCAGGCCAAGGTGCCCGAAGACCATGCCGTAATAGCTGCGGGACTGGCGCTTCAGACCGTGCCAGCGGCCGTTCTTCGATGCTGATTTATCCCAGAGGTCCCAAACCGTTGCCATGGTCACCCAAACCGCGGTGAACACACCGGCAAAAGCCCAGGGGGCAAAGCTGCCATACACCAGCATAACGGCGGTGGTCGCCAATACACTGACCGCCAGGGGCCAGAGCAGCTTACGGGCCAACCAGCCACCGTCGGTGCGCTTCCAGCGTGAGAAGATCCCGGCGCCCAACAACAGGCCTGTGGCCACAGCCATAGGGCTAAACGTGGCGTTGAAGAACGGTTCACCGATCGACAGCTTGCCCAGGTTCAGGTAATCCAGAACCAGCGGGTACAGGGTACCGATCGCCACCAGCATGGTTGCCGCTACCAGCAACACGTTATTCAACAGCAGAAAGATTTCCCGTGACAGTGAGCCATAGCGGGAGCGAACGTGCACCACCGGTGCCCGGAAGGCATAGAGAGTCAGACTGGCAACCACGGTGATGCCCAGCAAGGCCAGCAGGAACGTACCCCGCTCGGGATCATTGGCAAAGGAATGGACCGAAGTCAGCACACCGGAGCGGACCAGGAAAGCACCCAGCAAGCTCAGCGAGAAGGTTACGATGGCCAGAAGCACGGTCCAGCTTTTGAACACGCCGCGCTTTTCGGTGACCGCCAGCGAATGCATCAGCGCCGTGCCGGACAACCAGGGTAGCAGAGAGGCATTTTCAACCGGGTCCCAGAACCACCAGCCGCCCCAGCCAAGCTCGTAATAGGCCCACCAGCTTCCCAATGCGATCCCCAGGGTCAGGAACGCCCAGGCCACCGTGGTCCACGGGCGGGACCAGCGGGCCCAGGCGGCATCCAGCTTACCGTTTATCAGTGCCGCGATGGCAAAGGCAAAAGCAACGGAGAAGCCCACATATCCCATATACAGCATGGGCGGGTGAAGAATCAGACCAATATCCTGCAGCAACGGGTTAAGATCGCTGCCATCAGCCGGAATGTTCGGCAAAAGTCGGTCAAACGGATTGGAGGTAACGATAATGAACAGGAAGAACCCGACACAGATCATGCCCATCACCGACAATACCTGAGACACCATGGTAGACGGCAACTTCCGGCTGAATACCGCAACGGCCAGTGTCCAGCCCGCCAGCATCAGAATCCACAGCAGCAGGGAGCCCTCATGCCCACCCCAAACCGCACTGAACTTGTAGTACCAGGGCAACATGCTGTTGCTGTTGTTGGCGACATAGGCAACCGAGAAGTCATCCACCATGAACGCATGGGTCAAAACGGCAAAAGCCAGGCCGGTAAAAACAAACATACCGGTCGACAGAGGGCGGGCAAACGCCTGCAGGCTGTCACGGCCAGTCAATGCCCCGGCTAACGGGACAACAGAAAGGAGTACTGCCAGCAGCAGCGCGATAATAAGTGCAAGCTGTCCGAGTTCCGGATACATCGGGTTCCTCCAGCAACAGGGGGTCGGAGTCGTTGATTAGTAAGCGGTGGATTCCGCGGCTTTCTCTACGTCGGCAGCCTGGTGCCTGCCTTTCGAAGCCCGTTCCAGGGCCTCGGCTACTTCCGGCGGCATATAGGTCTCATCGTGCTTGGCCAGCACCTGGTCAGCAACAAACCGGCCATCCGCGTTGAGCCGCCCCATGGCAACAACGCCCTGACCTTCAGCAAACAGGTCCGGCAGGATACCCACATACTCCATGGCCACGGAGGCGGAGTAATCAGTTACCCGGAATTCCACCTTCAAGCTCTCCGGATCACGCACCACGCTGCCCTCTTCGACCATGCCGCCAGCCCGTATGCGGACATCCACCGGCGCCTTGCCATCAGCGATTTCACTTGGGTCGTAGAACAGATTGATATTCTGACGCAAAGCATAGGTAGTCAGGCCAACGGCGATGGCAAGCCCGGCCACCAGGAACAGCACAATGGTCAGTCGCTTTTTACGAATCGGATGCATGAATTACCTGCTCTTCAGTCTTGGGGAATTTCAACTCGGGTAAAGCTTGCCGCTGCTTTGCCCGTTGCCTTGGCAGATGCCCGGCTTTCTGTGTCATGTCTGCGCTGGCAATCTTCCAGGGCCGATTGATTTCGTTTCACCGACCAGATCATCAAGCCGGCAAGCAGAACGGCAAAGACCGCATAACATACCCATACGTAGGGTCCGTGGCCTTCCATCGCAATAAATGCTGAGAACGAATCAAACGCCATCGGTCATTTCCTTCCTGCCAGTACCATGTCTTTTACCCACCGGGTTCTCTGCTCGCGGATCAGAATCTCGGTCTTCATCCGGATACAGGCCAACCAGCCAAACAGCAGGTACAGCCCCAGAACGGAAAGCAACAAAGGCACCCACATTTCCATGGGCATGGAGGGCTTTTCGGTCAGTTTGAACGTGGCGGGCTGATGGAGTGTATTCCACCAGTCTACGGAGTATTTGATAATCGGGATATTCACTACCCCCACCAGAACCAGGACGGCGACGGCGCGGGCGGCAGATTTTTCATCGTTGATCGCCCGGTCCAGGGCAATAACACCGCCATAAAGGAACAGCAGTATCAGCATCGAGGTGAGCCTGGCATCCCACACCCACCAGGTTCCCCAGGTTGGCTTACCCCAAACCGCACCGGTAAACAGGGACAGAAAGGTAAAGATCAGGCCAACCGGCGCAATGGCTTTGACAAACACATCCGCCAGCTTCATGCGCCAGACCAGGGTCACGACAGCCGCGACCGCCATGGAAATGTAGATGGACTGAGCCAGGAAGGCACTGGGCACGTGGATGAAGATAATCCGGTAGCTATTGCCCTGCAGGTAATCCTTGGGTGCAAACGCCAGGCCCCAAATCAGCCCCGCTGCCAGCAGGAGCAAGCCACCGGCCAGGAGCCAGGGCATAAACCGGGTCGCAATCCCGAAAAACCACTTGGGGGAACCCAATTTGTGAAACCATTGCCACATCAGTTGGTCACCGTCTTACTGTTCATTTTGCCAGCGGGCGCACCCGGGGCGTTTAACTGTTGGACATGCTTATCCGCAACGCTGCCGCGGACGCGAACGGGGCCAGCGTCAGGGCCAGCACCAGAAATGCCCCCATCAGGGCCAGGTAGCCGGCGACCGGCGCACCCTCAGCCGCTGCCGCCACCGTGCCGGTACCGAAAATCAGCACGGGAATGTACAGCGGAATAATCAGTAATGACAAGAGCACGCCCGCAGAGCGTAGGCCCAGCGTCAACGCAGCACCAATGGAGCCGATCAGGCTGAGTACCGGCGTACCGATCAGCAGCGTTAGACATAGAATTGCAACAGAGTTCCCGTCCAGGTGCACCATAACGCCCAAAACCGGGGTCAGCACCACCAGCGGCAGGCCGGTAAGCATCCAGTGCGCCAGTGTTTTTGCCAGGATGAGCAGGAAAAGAGGCTGTGGCTGCAACACCAGTTGCTCCAGGGTACCGTCATCAAAGTCGTGCCGGAACAGATGATCAAGGGACAGCAACACCGACAACAACGCTGCCACCCAGAGAATGCCCGCTCCAGACTGTTTCAGAAACCCTATCTCGGGGCTGACGCCCAGGGGAAACAGGGTGACAACCATGACGAAAAACAACAGAGGATTAAGCAAATCCTGCCGCTGCCGGAATGCAACCCGGACGTCACGAGCAAATACCGCCACCATGGCACTGAGCGGCCCAACGCCCTGTTCCACCGGTTTTATCAAAGGGTGAGCCGGGCTATTCATCACACTGCCCCCCACCCAAGGTAATACGCCCCATCCCCTCAACCTGAAGGTCATGATGAGTGGTAACCAGAATGGCGCCACCCTCGGCCGCTCGCTGCCTGAGCAGGGTTTCAATGGCCTGAACGCCATCCGCGTCGATGGCAGTAAATACTTCGTCCAGCAACCACAGGGGTTCGTCAGCAATCAGCAACCGGGCCAGCGCGACCCGGCGCTGCTGACCTGCCGAGAGGTTGCGACAGGGAACATGTTCATAGCCCGCCAGGCCAGTGCCGGCCAGGGCCTGGGCCAACACCTCGTCATTGACCGGGCGACGGCCCGCCATCAGTGCCCGCAGGTTTTCCATCGGCGTCAGCAATGGTTTGATACCAGGCCGATGGCCCAGGTACAGGGTGTTTCGGTGAAACGACTCGCGATCATGCCCCCGGGGTTGCCCGCACCACAGAATGTCTCCAGACCAGGCATCATTCAAACCCGCGAGAATACGTAGCAGAGTGGTTTTACCTGAGCCATTGGGGCCCTCGACACGGGTGAGCGTACCGGGCACTATGGAGAAAGACAGGTTTTGGAACAACAGGCGCTCATCCCGTTCACACTCGAGATCAACCGCCTGTAGTAACGGCTCGGACATCGTGGCCCCGTTTCAGGACGAAGGATGCGCAGCAGGCATCGGGTGCATGGATGAAGGTCACGCAGGTACCAACATGAAATCACGGCATTCACAGCCAGCGCGGCGTATTATAACGAAAGCGTTACCGGAATACTCTTGCCCGACATCAAATCCATGACAATGAAGCTGAACGGCGGACAACCTCCAGTCAAAACACCGGACGCGCCAGCGGCCCGGGGCTCCTCCGGGCAGGCTACCCCTGAACTTCGGGACGGTGCAACGTCTGTGCCCCGGGCAGACCCGCTCAAATCTGCACAGCAGCAGCTAATGCAACTCCGGCTCAGCAATAATGAAACCGCCCTGGCCCGTGTGGCCGACATTATTCAACAGAAAGGTGGTGGCCATGAGCTGCTTCTGGAGTTGCGTGGCCGTGCCCTGGCGGTGTCGACCGGCCCGGATTCCGCAGGCCTGTCCGCAGGCGATCTGATCAAGGTGATGCGGGCCGGCAACGAGCTGCGACTGCTTGGCAAACTGGCCCCGGGCCCAGATGCCAGTATTGCGCGGGCACTGGCCCAGAGGCTGCCCTGGCAACAGAATTTGCAGGCCGGGCTCGGGCAACTGCTGCAAAGTCTGACCAGTGGATTGAAGCCTGCGCTACAACTTGGCCAACCACCGGCCGGAAATGCCACCCAGCCCTTGCCTGCCCTGGCCCAGCAACAACTGCAGAACCTGCTTGCCAGCCTGCCCCGCTCGGATGCCCTGGCACCCGGCGTGGGCAAGACCGATGGTATTGCCCAACAGGTCCGGCAATGGCTAACCGAAAGTGGTGTTTTCGCAGAATCCAGGTTGTTGCATTCCAGCCCGGCCCAGGGTTCGCCGACCGATCTGAAGCTGGCCCTGGCTCGGGTTGCAGATGCACTCCTGGCTGCACAGGGCCAGGGGCCTGAACACTTCAATCGGCTGACACCGCTTGCCAGCCACGACCTGGTTCAATCACCTCTGCAATTCCCGAATACCACTGGCCCCTCATCAACCAGCACGGCCGAACCGCTGTCGGTGGCACAGGCCCTGCGCCTGCTGGCCGGCATGCTGAACCGGATTACCGTCAATCAGCTCCATAGCCAGGTGCTTACTGCCAGGGCCGGTGCCGAACCCGGCACACCCACCAACACGCTACTGATCGAATTGCCCTGGCTGACGCCGCATCAGGAACCACGAATGGCTCAACTGCGGCTGGAACAATATGAAAGGGACGAGGCGTCTGCCAAAGCCACCGGTCATGCCACTGTCAGCGAATGGCGGCTGGCGCTGTCCATGGATCTGGACGAAGCCGGGCCGCTTCACTTCGACGTTTCTTTCCGGTATCCATCGGTCAGTGCACAGGTGTGGGCGGAAAAGCAGAGCACCCTGCGCCAGGTACACGAAGAACTGCCGCTGCTTCGGCAGAGCCTGACCGACCTGGGGCTGGAGGTAAAAGACCTGGATTGCCGGCGCGGCAGCCCCCAGCGCACACAAACCCGACTGGAACACCGACTGGTGGACACCAAGGCATGAAGAACAAACAGACTGACACAGCCATACCGGCAGCCGTCGCCCTGAAATACGATGGCGAGCGGGCACCGGTTATCGCAGCAACCGGGACCTGGGAACTGGCGGAAGAGATTATCCGCATCGCCAGGGAGCACGACGTGCCGCTGTATGAAAATGCCGAGTTGGCCAGCATTCTCGCCAGACTGTCGTTGAACGAGGAAATCCCGGAAGAGCTTTACCGGGTGATTGCGGAAATACTCGCTTTCGCGTTTCACATTCGGGGCCGGACGCCCGGAGACGCCCGGCCAATCGGGGGCAGCGCTTCAGTTAATCAGTGAGCGCAGGGCCCAGGCCTGCTGCCAATGATCCCCTTTGCGGGGCGCCACTGCGGTCTCGAAATAGTGCTTTAGGCGCCGCCGGTCTTCCGGCTGATCCTTGAGTGCGGAACCAATGATATGGTGCATCAGGTGCTCCACGGTCATGGCTCCGCCACCGTAGTACCAGGCATTCAGGCTGGCCGCGTGGGCCACCGAGACAGCTTCGGCGGTTGAAAGGGCGGCGCCCGCCAGGCGGTCGGTGCTTCGTCCATCCAGGGTCTGGCCGTTGCGCAATTCGTGAAACAGCGTCACCAACACCTCAACCACTGGCTCATCCAGCGCCACCTCGACACCGGCACGCCGATTCGCCTTGGCCACCTCACGAAGGACTACGTCCATTTCATCAGCCAGGTGGCGGATAGGCCGGATTTCTTCGAAATCCATCCGGCGCTTGAGGGCGGCACTCATACTATGCACGCCCTCATCGATGCTGTTCGAGGTAGCCACCAGATTGAACCCTTCCCGAGCCAGGATGACCCCTTCCTCCCCGGCCAGTTCCGGAATCACCACAACCCGGTCAGACAATACCGACAGTATGGCGTCCTGCAACGACTGAGGGCAGCGGGCGATTTCTTCGAAGCGAACCAGGCGCCCTTCCATCATGCCCCGTAGCAATGGTGTTGGCACCAGGGCGTTCAGGGTTGGTCCTTCACTGTGCAGAATCGCTTCGTTCCAGCTGTACAACAGCTGGCTAACCTGACTGATGGCACCGCCCTGAAGCGTCAACGTGGAGTTACCGGAAATGGCTGCCGCCAACAGCTCAGATAGCCAGGACTTGGCCGTTCCCGGCTCACCAACCAGCAAGCAACCACGGCTGGTGCACAGGGAAATAATAATACGGACCACGACACCACGATCGGCAACGAACTTGCGCTCGATGCCCAGCGTCTCATCGCCCAGCAGGAATTTTTCCACTCCACGGGGAGACATTTGCCAGCCAGGCGGAATAGGGCCCAGGTCCATGGCGATCAGTTTTTCGAGCTCTTCCCGGTAGGTCACCTCGGCCGGTTCCCGCTGGGCAGAGCGGGCTGCTTGTTTGTACTGTTTCATCCGATACTCCTGCGACCGCCGCGAACTTCCGGTGCCATTCGCTCTCTCGGTATGATGCGAGGCAACTCCGACAACGGGATGATCCCCTCAATAACGTGATCCAGCGCGCTGTCCCGCATGGTTACCAGACCGGCATCCAGTGCCCGCCAACGCAGCTCACCGATAGGTGGCTGGCTGGAGATGGCGTTCCGGATATCGGATTCCACTTCCATATACTCAATAATGGCCACCCGCCCCTGGGTGCCACGGCCGTTGCATTTGTCGCAGCCTTTACCCTCGAAACAGCGGAAGTCCGCAGGGGCGCCATCCGGGAACACCTCGGCCATAATGGCAGGGTCCGGTTTGGCCGGCTTGCGGCAATGTTTGCAGATGCGCTTGGCCAAGCGCTGGGCAATCACCGCCAGCAGCTCGCCGGCAATGGAGTTGGGGTGTACCCCAAGATCGTAAAGACGCTGGAGTGAATCTACGGCATCATTACAGTGCAGCGTCGACAACACCACATGCCCGGTCTGGGAGGCTCGAATAGCTTCCAGAGCCGTCTCCTGGTCACGGATTTCGCCCACCAGAATGACATCCGGGTCTTCACGCACAAACGCTCGCATGGCATCGGCGAAGCTGAAACCAATGTCCGCACGCACGCGGGTTTGCTGGATGTTCTCGATGGAATACTCGATGGGATCTTCCACCGTGATCACCTTACGGCGGCCGTCATCGGCAAGGGTCTGCAAGCCGGCATACAGGGTTGTGGATTTACCCGAACCAGTCGGGCCGACCACCAGCACCAGGCCCGCCGGGTTATCCAGCAACCGTTGGTAGCGGCTGCCAATGGCCGGAGACATGCCGAGCTCGGCGATGGTCATGGCCCGCCCGGTCTGGGGCAATAAGCGAATGACGGCATTTTCGCCATGCAGCGATGGCTGGGTCTGGATTCTGAGGTCGTAGGACGTGTTACCCAGCTGCAATCGGGAACGCCCGCCCTGGGGCAAACGGTGTTCGGCAATATTGAGTTCGGCCCGCAGTTTGATCACATTGATCACACCCCGGATTTCACGGGCAGATAACTGATACTGCGGCAAGTCGCGCAACTCTCCATCCACCCGTAACCGGATTCGAACCCGGTTTTCGTACTGCTCAATGTGAATATCGCTGGCTTTCTCACTGACCGCATCCAGAAGGATGGCCTCATACACCGATACCAGATAGGGGCTGATATTCCGGTTGTTACCCTTATCCTCACCCAGCAAGTCCCGGGAGCGTTCATTCTCGTTTTCCGGAACGGTCTTGCCGTGCTCTGCGACAAACCGGCTGCCTTTGACGGTCAAATCCAGTGCTGACCAGATCCTTCGGAAATCGGTAGGCGTGACCAGCAGGCAGGTGATCCGATGCCTGGGTGTCAGGCGCTCGAGTTGATCGGTGTGGGCGTCAGGGTCATCGGTGACCACCGTCAGGCTACCGTCTTCCTCTGCCACCGGGATCATCCGGGAAAGATCGAGGAAGGTACGGGAGAACCGTCTGAACAGCTCGGTTTGCAGGCTACCGAGCACTTCGTCAGCATCCGTGAAGGTCATTCCCCGTTGTTGGGCCAGGGACCGGTAAAGATCAATCTCTTCCAGGTTCAGCTTGCGCCGGACCACGTCCAGAATGCGTTCGTTCTTCCCGGCCGCTTCCGCCCGGGCCTGCGCCAGAACCGCTTCGTCCACAATCCCCAGATCAATCAGGATCTGTTCGGCATTGCGATTGAAATCCACCCAGCCCAGGGTTCGAACCCGCTCAATTCGTGTGCCACTGCGCTGAAACATGGCCAGGCTTGGCACCGGGCCTGCCCGGCCTTCCAGGCACACCAGTTTTCCACCATCCCGCAAAACGGTCACCATCGCCGCCGGCTCGGGAATAAAGGTGGTGCACAGGATCAGGTCACATAGCTCGTCGGTTGTTATCCCATTACCCGCGTCAGCAACCAGCACCTCGACGTTGTGCTTACCTCCGAGGGTGAAACGCTCTCTGGCCTTCTCGGCAACAACCGGATTGCGATCAACGTAAAGAACACGGTAGGCAAGTTCAGCGAGCACGGCGGTGAGGTAGCCCGACCCGCCGCCAATGTGCATAACCACGTGATCCGGCTCTATTTCCGGGCAAAGTGCCAGCAGATGTTCAACGGTTTCTTCTTTGGGAATGGAATGGCCAGTAATCGAGGGGCCAATATCAACACCGGAGACGAACGCCCGCCGGTCTACAGCATTGAGAGCCTCGGCGGCTCTCGGGTAGAGTTTCTTCATTCAGCAGCGCCTGTGACAGCTTTGGATCAGGCCGCCTGACGTTTCTTCAGTGCTGACACCAGTTCGGCCTCGGGGCGGGATATTCCGCACGTATTCATAAGATCGTCGATATCTGCACCAAGATCAACCAGGCGCGCTGCTTCGTCGTAGGAAATTCTCAGTGGGTCGTTCTGGCGCATTTCATCCAGGGCGTTACGCAATTCGTGCAGTTGCCTTTCGCAGGCCACCAGGCGCTGGCCGACGCCCATGCTACCGCTGGTCGTAGCGTGCAATTCACGGCCCAGGGTGTCGCATCGCTGTTTTGTTGAAGCTCGCAATGCGCTGATCTGACGCCCGTGGATGACACCCTGAACCAGGACCAGGACAATCGCGACTGCAGTCAGGCCCCAGGGGAGCCAGGAAGGAATGGTATAACTCATGACAGACGTCTCCCTTGTGTGTCACCACGGAAGACGTCCATCGGGAGCGCTGGAAGGAGATGCCCTTACAGCGATGCGATTTCAGCCCACTCGTGGTCTGACAACATTTTGTCGAACTCGACGAGAATAATCAGCTCGCCATTCTTGTTGCACACGCCCTGGATAAACTTGGCACTTTCCTCGTTACCCACGTTCGGTGCGGTTTCAATTTCACTGGCCTTGAGATAGACCACTTCCGCCACTGAATCCACCAGAATACCCATGACCTGGCTGGAGGATTCCATCACTACAATCCGCGTGGCATCCGTCACTTCTGCGTCCGCCAGGCCGAAGCGCCGACGGGTGTCAATAACCGTAACCACGTTGCCCCGCAGGTTGATGATGCCCAGCACGTAATCCGGGGCACCCGGTACCGGAGCAATCTCGGTATACCGCAGTACTTCCTGGATCTGCATCACGTTGATGCCATAGGTCTCATCATCCAGGCGGAAGGTCACGTACTGCAGTACCTGATCATCCTGGGCCTGATTTACTTGTCCGCTCGGGGATGCCATAGCGCTCTCTCCTTCTCGGCTGCCCGGCGGGCAACCTGATCGTCAAAAATTCATCATCAGTGCCCAATACTATAGTTAAGGGCACAAACCGTGCCAGCCTTGCACGGTTTCTTTCAGTAACCAATTTGTACAGTTTCCGCCTGTGCGGTCACCTCAGCTCAGATCCAGATGGTGCTCCCGCTCGGCCCTCACCAACAGGTGAGCCATGGTTCTGACATCAATCAACGCGCACATGTGATCAATCACGGTTCCCGCCAGCCAGGGCCGCTTGCTCCGTGCGGTGCGCCAGCGCACCTCATCGGGCTTGAGGGTGAACGACTGGGCAACATCGTCACAGGCCAACCCCCAATCGCTGTCATCCAGACGGATCACAAACCGATAATTATCACGGGCACCGGCTGGAACCCGCCCCGCCATAATCCACTCGGCGGTGTCTACCACCCGCAGGTTATGATCCCGGTCCGGGCGAATACCCATATACCAACGGGGGCTGCCGGGAATTGGCCGGATTTCCTCTTCAATTCGATGAATGGCTCCAAGCAGCACCAGAGGCACCGCGAGCTGCAGCCCCGCCACGGTAAAAATCAGGCACTCAAACGGCCCATGGGACCAATCTGGCCGGGTTGGCGGCTCGGGCGGCGCCTTCTCGATAACCGGGGCAGGCTCCGATTTTACTATCTCGGCAGGTTTTACTATCTCCGCCGGTTTTTCCCGGACTCTGGTTCTGGCTTCGTTCTTCGGTTCCGGTGCCGGCTGAACCTGTTCAGGCTCTTGCACCTGGGCGCTGCTGGTTGCCGTATGCAGAAGTTCGTCGAGGTAGCTGGCGATCGCCGCATCGGGCGTGGCCAGCTGTGCCATTTTTTTGTCAGCCATGCCGCCGCTCCTTCGCGGTAGCGGTTAACGCCAGAACATCGTCAAGCAGATGCCGGTAGGCTCGAACGCCATGGGTGTCTGCATCCAGTGCCGATGGAATAACACCGGCCTGGCTGGCATCCCGGAACTTGGTGTCCACCGGAATGGCAAAACGCCAGAGCTTGTCGCCGTAGGTTTTACGCAACAGATTCAGGCTCTTCACTGAGGCCTGGGTACGGCGATCATAGAGCGTGGGCACAATGGTGTACGCCAATTCGTTCTTCTGGGAACGCATGATCATTTGCAGGGTGTGCAGCATGCGCTCCAGGCCCTTGATCGCCAGAAACTCGGTCTGTACCGGAATGATCAGATGCTGGGCCGCCGCCAGGGCATTGACCATCAGCACGCCCAACGACGGGGTGTTGTCCAGAATCACGTAATCAAAGTCATCCCAGAGTTGCGCCAGGGCCCGGGAAACAATCAACCCCATCCCCTCCACGCCAATCATCCGACGCTCAAGGGTGGCCAGGGCTGTGCTGGCCGGCAGCAACGACAGATTCGGACAACTGGTCTCGGTAATCAGCTGGGCAGGCAGGCCTTCCGGCACCTTGCCCTGGTGCTGGAACAGATCGAATACGCTGTGCGCCAGCGAATCGGGGTCATACCCGAACCAGCTGGTCAGAGAGCCATGGGGGTCAAGGTCGACCACCAGCACGCGTTTGCCGCGTTCGGCCAACAACCCGCCCAGGGCTACCACCGAGGTTGTCTTACCTACACCACCTTTTTGATTGGCTACAGCCCAGATTCGCACTCTTGTTACTCCAGTTTGGCTATGCCCGACAGAAATACCGGCCGCTACTGACCATATCGGCACGCGGACCCGAAACTTGACTGTCCGCTGTCCGTTTTACGCGGCAAGCCTTTGCCGATCCGGATGATAAAAAGACTGTAATACAGGAAGCGTGCCAGTTCGGCCATACGCATCTGCCACCGACAGATCAGCGAACGGCACCACGAATACTGGCGTCTCGGGAAATCAGAAGTACAACCCGGCGATTACGCCGCCGCCCTTCCTCGGTATCGTTTCTCGCCACCGGCTGGTACTGGCCGTAACCAACCGCGGCCAGGCGTTCGGGTTCTACACCTTCCATCATCAACATACGAGCCACGGCCGATGCCCTGGCGCTGGAAAGCTCCCAGTTGGATGGAAACCGGCTGGTTCTTATTGGCTGGTTATCGGTAAACCCTTCCACCTTGACCGCGTTATCGCGGTTGCGAAGCACTGTCGCGATCTTTTCGATGACCTGGAACGCATCGTAGTGAGGTTCGGCGTCGCCACTACTGAACAGCATGCTGTTTGGCAGGTTTAGCTCCAGCCAGTGTTCATTGGTTTCCAGGCTGACCACGCCCTGACTGATCAGTTCATCAAACTCCATAGTCAGTTGATCTGCCATGGTTCTGAGGGCTTGTGTGCGGCTCTCGGCATCCAGTTGAGGATTGCGAGGGGCTTCGGTGACTGGCGGGGGAATGACGTCTTCTGGTGAACTGGTCCGTACCCGCAGTGGCTGGTCGCCCACCTGGACCGGCTGCACCGAGCGCTGGGGTGCGTTAAACACGCCTGTCAGGGTTTCGGACAGAACTTTGTATTTGCCCTCGTTAACCGAAGACACCGAGTACATGACGACAAAAAAAGCGAACAGAAGCGTGATGAAATCCGCGTAGGAAATCAGCCAACGCTCTTTGTTGTGCAGGTCATCCTGGGGTTGTCTGCGCCGACGCATAGGCTATTCCGTCCTGATTACTGCAGGAAGCCCCGCAGCCTCAGTTCAATGGATTTCGGGTTCTCACCCTCAGCGATGGCGATGATGCCATCGATCATCATGTCTTCGTAGCGGGTACGTTCCTTGACGATACTTCGCAACTTGTTGGCGACAGGGAAAAACAGCAGATTAGCCAGGGCCACGCCGTAGATGGTGGCTACGAACGCGGTGGCAATGCCGCTGCCCAGGGACTGCGGGTCTTCAAGGTTGGTCATTACCTGTATCAGGCCCATGACCGCCCCGATGATACCGATCGTCGGCGAATAACCACCCATGGCTTCGTAGATACGCGCCGCCTCAAGATCCCGCTGTTCACGGGATTCCAGATCCACTTCCATAATGCTGCGGATGGCTTCCGGCTCAGCGCCGTCAACCAGCAACTGCAGCCCTTTGCGGGCAAATTTCTCCGGCTCTCGCTCTGCCAGACCCTCAAGGCCCAGCAAACCCTGCTTACGAGCCTTGACGCTCCAATCGATGACCTTGCCAATACCATCTTCCAGGCTGATGTAGGGCGGCACAAACACCCAGCGAATCTGCGCCATGGCACGCTTGAGCATCGGCCAGGAGGTTTGCAGAATGGTGGCCGCCAGTGTGCCCCCAACCACGATCAGCCCGGCAGGCCCATTGAACAGGGAGCCGACGGCACCACCTTCGAGCAGATTGCCACCCAGGATGGCTACAAAGGCAAGGATGATGCCCAGCAGGCTCAGAATATCCATCAGCTCACGCCTTCAACCAGCCGGGGGCCCACTTCATCAAGCGGCAGGATTTCGTCACTCAATCCGGCCTTGGCGACGGCCATGGGCATGCCGTAGATCACCGAGGATTTCTCGTCCTGGGACCAGACCACCGAACCGGACTGCTTCATCATCCGGCAGCCTTCCTTACCGTCTGCTCCCATTCCCGTCAGGATGACGCCCAGGGTTTTTCCCGGGAAGCTGCGGGCAAGAGAACCGAAAGTGACATCCACACAGGGTTTGTAGTTCAGCCGTTCGTCACCCGGCAGGATCCTGACTCTCGCCTGACCGCCACGATTTTCGATCATCATTTGCTTGCCGCCGGGCGCCAACAGGGCATGACCAGGCTTCAGGATATCGCCATCCTCTGCCTGCTTGACCTGAATACGGCAAAGTTTGTTCAGGCGCTCGGCAAAAGCCGGGGTAAAACTGGCAGGCATGTGCTGCACCAGCACAATGGGAGCCGGGAACGACGCCGGCAGTGCGGTCAAGACCTTCTGCAGCGCCACCGGTCCTCCTGTGGAAGTGCCAATTGCAACCACGCTGTAGTGTCTTGGTGCGGCTTTTCGGGAGGGCCGCCTTGGCGTTTCCGGCTCGCGGGTCGGCTCTGGCTGGACCGGGGCTGAGCGGTCGCGGGTTACCGGTCTGGCGGGCCGCTCTGGAGGCTGCGGGGCAGCCGGGCGCGAAACCCCGGGACGCGGCGCTGCCGGGCGCGCAACCGGAGCCGCAGAACGACCGCTGGGCTTGCTGCCGGCCACGTCAAGAATCCGATCGATGAGGATTTTCTGAAGTTGGCTGGTATCCCGGGCAATTTCCTCGAAGTTCTTGGGCAGGAAGTCCACTGCCCCGGCTTCAAGGGCATCCAGAGTAACCCGCGCGCCCTCATACGTCAGAGAGGAGAACATCAATACCGGGGTCGGGTGCTTTTTCATGATTTCACGAACCGCCGAAATGCCATCCATCACAGGCATTTCGTAGTCCATGGTAATCACATCAGGGCGCAGCTTTTCGGCCAGCTCCACCCCTTCACGGCCATTGGTTGCCGCACCAACAACCTCGATCTGCCCCGAGGCCGTGAGGATTTCCGTCAGCCGTTTGCGAAAGAACCCTGAATCATCAACGACCAGGACAGAAACTGTCATCCATTTCTCCTAAACAATCCTGCATGTTGTCTGCCCTGGCACCGCTAACCGTAATGTTGAAGAAGGCTGGGTACGTCAATAATCAGGGCAATGCGGCCGTCACCGGTGATGGTGGCCCCGGCCATACCGGGCGTACCCTGTAACGCCCGCCCCAGCGGCTTGATCACCACCTCTTCCTGGCCGATCAGCTGGTCCACCACGAACCCGACCTGCTTTGTACCCATGGCCACAATCACCACATGGGCGTTTTCCGGCTCTTTCTGGCCAGCCGCGCCATGTACCAGCCAGCGCTTGATGTGGAACAGCGGGAATACCTTGTCACGAACCACGATGCATTCCCGGCCATCGACGATGTTCGTTTTCGACAGATCCAGATGGAAAATTTCAACCACGTTCACCAGGGGCAAGGCGAAGGACTGATCGCCCAGCATGATCATCAGCGTAGGCATGATCGCCAGGGTGAGCGGCACCTTGATAATAATGCTGGTGCCCTTGCCCTGTTCAGACACGATGTTGATCTGGCCGTTAAGTTGGCCGATCTTGGTCTTCACCACGTCCATGCCCACGCCCCGGCCAGACACATCGGATATCTGTTCCTTGGTCGAGAAACCAGCGGCAAAAATCAGGTTAAAACACTCGTTATCGGTCAGTCGATCTGCGGCATCCTGGTCGTACAGCCCCTTCTCCACCGCTTTTCGGCGCAGAACATCAGGGTTCATACCCGCGCCATCGTCAGAGATGGAAAGCAGGATATGATCCCCCTCCTGTTCCGCTGACAGGGTAACGGTGCCAGCACGGGGCTTACCGGCCTTTTCCCGCACCTCTGGCATTTCAATGCCATGATCAACGGAGTTTCTTACCAGGTGAACCAGCGGGTCGGACAGCGCTTCGACCAGGTTCTTGTCCAGGTCGGTTTCTTCCCCGTGCATCACCAGGTTGATTTCTTTCTTCAGCCCTCGGGCCAGGTCTCGTACCACCCGTGGGAAGCGCCCAAATACCTTTTTGATCGGTTGCATGCGAGTCTGCATGACCGCCGCCTGCAAATCGGTGGTCACCACGTCGAGGTTGGCGACCGCCTTGTGCATATGTTCATCTTCGCTCTCGGAGCCCAGACGCTGCAGGCGATTACGGACCAGCACCAGCTCACCCACCATATTCATGATGTCGTCAAGGCGCTTGGTATCCACCCGCACGGTGGTCTCGGCTGCGGGCGCCGCATCTCTTGCCGGGGCGGCGGGGGCTGCCGGTTTGGCTTCCTGCTTGGCGGGTTCCGGTTGTTTTGGCTCCGGCTTCTTTGGCTCAGGCTTGGCCGCAGGCTCAGGTTTGGTCTCCGCTGCGGGGGCTGCACCAGGGCTCTTGCCTTTGCCGTGCAGCTCATCCAGCAGGTTTTCAAACTCGTCATCGGTGATCAGATCATCACCAGTGGATGATTTTGCCGGTTCTTCTGGTTCCGGCTCCGGCGGGGTGTCGTTATCAACAACCGGGGGGCCGGCAAACTGGCCTTTGCCATGCAACTGGTCCAGCAGGGCTTCAAATTCGTCGTCGGTGATCTCGTCGCCGTCTGACCCGGCGTCATTGGCAGAGGTGTTTTCCGGTGCGGCCGCCGGCTGTTGCTCCGCACCTTTTTCATCGGCCAGGGCATCCAGCAGTTGCTCAAACTCTTCGTCGGTAATATCACCGGAATCATTGCCGGCACCCACGGCAGGTTCGGGTTCTGGCGTTGGCGTTGCCGGCGCTGCCGTGTCGCCTTCCGGCTTGGCAAGTTCATCCAGCGCGGCGATCAATTCGTCCGGAGCCGGCGTCGGCTCTTCACGGTTACGAACCTGATCAAACATGGCGTTGACGTGGTCCAGGGCTTCCAGCACCACGTCCATCAATTCGGAGGTAACCTTGCGCTTGTGGTTGCGAAGGATATCGAACACATTTTCCGCAGAGTGACAGCAGTTGACCAGCGCTTCGAGCTGCAGGAACCCGGCACCGCCCTTGACCGTGTGGAAACCACGGAAGATGGCGTTGAGCAGGTTGCTGTCATCCGGATGCTGCTCAAGATCTACCAGCTGCTCGGACAGCTTTTCGAGAATCTCGCCGGCCTCAACCAGGAAGTCCTGCAGGATCTCTTCGTCGGCATCAAACGCCATGCGTCACCCTCTATAATCGTTCAGAAACCGAGACTGGATAACAGGTCATCAACGTCGTCCTGCCCCGAAACTACATCATCACGCTCCTCAGCCTTGATCTGAGGCCCTACCCCTTTTTCGGCCGATTCTTCTTTTTCTTCAATCTGGTGCACGGTGCCGGTGAGCTGGTCCACGTGGCTGGCCATCACCACCAGGCCAAGCAGGTTCTCTTCGACTTCTTTCACAAGGGCCGTGACTTTCTGGATAACCTGCCCGGTAAGATCCTGGAAGTCCTGGGCCAGAAGGATTTCAGACAGATTGCTGTACAGGGTATCGGAATCTGTGGCCAGGCCCGCAAAGAAGCGATCAATGCGGCCGTACAGTTCCCGGAATTCTGCCGGCTCCATTTCCCGACGGCGCAACCGCTGCCATTCGTCTCGCAGGGCGGTCGCTTCGTCGCGCATGGTGTGCGCCACCGGCATGCTTTCTTCGACCAGGTCCATGGTGCGATTGGCCGCCTGGCTGGTCATCTGGACAACGTAGGCCAGCCGATCCGAGGCATCGGACATCTTGGACAAGGCTTCTTTCTGCTCGGCACTGCGGGCGTCTATCTGAAAATTCCGGATAGCCTCGTGCAGGCTCCGGGTCAACCGCCCCACTTCCCGATAGAGGCTCTGGTCGCGAACTTCACTTAGCTCGTTGATCACCGACATTGCCCGGGCGTAGTTACCGGAACTGATACATTCGGCCAACTCCGAACTCTGCTGCTGGAGCTTTTCGGTTACCTCCGGGTCGAGGCCCTGATGGTTCTCGTTCTTGTCAGTCATGACAGCCATCCGACCTCTGGTTACTGGATTCGCTCGAAGATCTTCTCAATCTTTTCCTTGAGAACGGCAGCGGTAAAGGGTTTGACGACGTACCCGTTAACGCCGGCCTGGGCCGCCGCCACAATCTGGTCACGCTTGGCCTCCGCAGTTACCATCAGCACCGGCAGGTTCTTCAGGTTCTCGTCTGCCCGCACCGCCTTGAGCAGATCAAAACCCGACATGCCTGGCATGTTCCAGTCGGTCACCAGGAAGTCGTACTTGCCGCTCCTGAGCATGGGCAAGGCAGTGTTGCCATCGTCCGCTTCATCCGTATTGGTGAAGCCAAGATCGCGCAGCAGATTCTTGATGATTCGCCGCATTGTGGAAAAGTCATCCACAATGAGAATTTTCATGTTTTTGTCCAATGGGACCTCCAGTCAGTAACACCCGGATTTCATTAAGCCTTTTGAAAGTCTAGCAGGCCGCTGCTTTAACCGCTTATTGTGTGTTGTTTGGCCGCGTTGTAAAGCGCCGGTTACCAAAATCTACACAGTTACGCGCCGCGCGGTCAGCGCCGGCCCGGTTTATTCTGGCTCGTCTTCCCGCCAATCGGACAACCGTCCCCTGAGACGAAGGGCCGCCTGGCTATGAATCTGGCTGACCCGGCTCTCGCTGACGCCAAGCACCGCGCCAATTTCCTTCAGGTTGAGCTCTTCCTGGTAGTAGAGGCTCAACACCAGCTTTTCTCGCTCAGGAAGCTCCTCAATTGCCTCTGCCAGGCTTTTCTGGAATGCATTTGATGCAATGCCATCCAGGGGATTATCGCTGGCCTCTGTTTCTTCTATCGGCAGCTCCCCGGATTCATTGAGCTCATCAAGGCTAAAAAGTCGGCCACTGTTGGCGTCTGCCAGGGAGGCATGATATTCCGACAGGTCAATGCCCAGCTCTTCGGCAACATCAACATCCTGGGCCTCGCGCCCGGTGCGGTCTTCAACCGTCTTGATGGCTGCCGCGATACGGCGGGCATTGCGGTGAACGGAGCGGGGAACCCAGTCGCCCTTGCGGATTTCATCCACCATGGCACCGCGGATACGAATACCTGCGTAGGTTTCAAAGGTGGCACCCTTGCCGGTGGAATAGCGTTGCGCAGCTTCCAGCAGGCCGATCATGCCCGCCTGCATAAGATCTTCAAGCTGAACCGAGGCCGGCAAACGGGCCATCAAGTGTAGGGCGATTTTCTTGACCAGCGGCGCATGCTCCTCAATCAGCTGAGAGGGACCTTTTGCGCCAGCCTGATGGTAGATTCCCAGGTTTTTCGCCAATGTCATGTATCCGGTTTTCTTATAGGACTGGATTCAGATCAGACTTCGACGAGCCGCTCCACGAAAAACTCCAGATGCCCTCTTGGCGATGATGGCAGCGGCCAGCTGTCCACTTTCTCTGCCAGGGCACGGATCGCCAGCGACGCCTTGGCCCGTGGATAGGCATCCAGAACGGCCCGCTGCCGCTGAACGGCTTTTTTGACGGCTTCGTCGTAAGGCACGATACCTACATATTGTAGTGCTACATCAAGGAAACGCTCGGTGACACGGGTCAGTTTTTCATACAGATGCCGACCTTCCTGCTCATTTCGCACCTGATTCGCCAGAATACGGAAACGGTTGGTACCGTAGTCGCGATTCATCAGCTTGATCAGGGCATAGGCGTCGGTAATCGAGGTAGGCTCATCGCACACCACCAGCAGCAATTCCTGGGAGGCCCGCAGGAAACTGACGACGGACTCGGAAATACCGGCTGCGGTGTCAACAATCAGCACATCAATCTGGTCACCCAGCTCGCTGAAGGCGTTGATCAGCCCCGCATGTTCCATCGGGCTCAACTGGGTCATACGCTGGGTGCCGGACGATGCGGGAACAATCTTGATACCACCCGGGCCGTTGACCAGAACGTCCTTGAGGTCGCACTCGCCACTGAGCACATCCTGCAGATTGCGATTGGCGGTAATGCCCAACAGCACGTCGATATTGGCAAGGCCAAGGTCCGCATCCAGCAACACCACCCGCCGGCCTTTCTGGGCCAGCGCGATACCGAGGTTGACGGACACATTACTCTTGCCGACACCGCCCTTGCCGCCGGTAACCGCAATCACCTGAACCGGATGTGGTCTGCTCATACTGTTATCAGTCTCTTACTGCGTTCTTGTGTGGGCACAAACGGCAGCGCACCGGCTGTACCACCGGGCCTCAGGCCCCTTCTGCAACGGCCTGGCCGTGCTGCATTGTTTTCAGGCGTTCTACGCCCAACCGCACCAGAGGAATGGCCTCGGCCCAGTGCAGGTCTTCGGGAATCTTCTGGCCATCGGTATACCACGCCACTGGCAGGCCGGTTTCCATGACAAAGCCCAAAGACTCACCCAGTGTCAGCGCTTCGTCAATCTTGGTCATGACGCAGCCTGCAAGGTTTGCCATCTTATAGCAATGCCACACGGATTTCATGATGCGCGGCTGGCTGGTGGCAGACACGACCAGATGGGTACGGATATTGTGATCGCTCCGGGCCAACTCCGCCAGCTGTTCCTGATAACCGCGATCCGAGCTGGTCAGCCCGGCGGTATCAATCAGAACCAGGTGCCGATCTGACAATTCGTCCAGAATGTCATCCAGGGAATGACTCTCGTCCACAACCCGGACCGGCACATTGAGAATACGGCCAAACACGAATAGCTGTTCATGGGCTGCCACCCGGTAGCGATCGGTGGTGACCAACGCCAGGGAATCCGGCCCATGCTCCAGTACATATTGGGCTGCCAGCTTGCCAATGGTGGTGGTCTTCCCAGACCCGGTTGGCCCCACCAGCGCATAGACGCCGCCGGCCTCAAGCCAGTCTTCCCGAGCGGTACGTACGCCGGTGGCCAGCATCTTCAGGGATTGCTTCCAACCGTCTTCCAACCTGCCGGCACGATGCTGACGGGACAGAGAGGTTGCCAGCTCCGCGCCCAGACCAAATTCCTGCAGCCGCTCGGCAAGCCTCTGCTGAACTGCATTGGATGCCGCGACTGCAGGCTTCTCGGGTACCGAGGTACGGCCGCTGACCATCTCTCTCAGGGAGTTGATTTCCGCTCTCATGCTCGCCAACTCATCCGAGTAGCCCGCCGCTGGCCGGCCACCTGCATTGCCCACCGAGGTCGACCCCCCGGCCAACTCACCTGACCAGTCGGCAGCCGGCCGATCGTCAGCCGGTGCACGATCATATTCCGCGCCGACACCCGCCCGCTTCTCCCGCACTTCGCGAATGCGACTGCGTGATCGGTTCAACTCTTCTTCCAGCCGACGATGCTGGTCTGCCTGCAGCTCCGCCAGGCGCGAGCCGTTGGTGGCCTGTGCCGCTTTCTCGCCAAGGCGCTGGCGTGCCATATTTTCGTCATAGTCCAGGGCCGTCACAATTTCGACGCCTCCGTCCACCCGGCGATTGGACAAAATAACGGCATCCGGTCCCATCTCATGACTGACCTGTTTCAGGGCTTCGGCCATGGTCTTTGCAAAAAACCGTTGTACTTTCATAGCGCTTCATCCTCCACCGGCGTGCCCGAATCGGGTGTTCGCCTTGCCCTGCCGGCCTTACTGACCAACAGAGGCGACTATCGTGATCTGTTTGTTATCCGGAATTTCCTGGTACGAGAGCACATGCAAACGCTCTACCCCATAACTGGCAAACTTTGCCAGCACTGGCCGCAAGGGCCCGGAAACCAGAAGAATCGCCGGCTTGCCCAGCATTTCCTGGCGCTGAACACTGTCCTGAAGGGACCGCTGCAGCTTTTCCACCATATTGGGCTCAAGCACCAGGCCAATATCGTCCTGTCCGCCGGATTGTTGACTCTGTTGTACTGACTTAAGCAACAACTGTTCCAGGTCTGGATCCAGAGTGATCACCGGTATCTCGGTGTCGTTGCCACAGATGCTTTGAACGATCATTCGGCGCAACGCCTGCCGAGCCAGGGTGGTCAACAGTTTCGGGTCCTGGCTTCTGGGGTGGACGTTAACGATGGCTTCGGCAATGGAGCGCATATCCCTGACCGGCACTTCTTCCCGGAGCAGATTCTGAAGCACCCGCAACAGGACGCTCACGGAGATCGTCGTAGGCACCAGCTCCTCAGCCAGTTTCGGAGCCATTTTCTCCAACTGGTCCAGCCACTTCTGGGCCTCTTCATGGCCGATAAGTTCATGGGCGTGCTTTTGCAGAATCTGGTTAAGGTGGGTAGCCACCACCGTGCTGGCATCCACCACGGTGTAGCCCAGAGTCTGGGCCTGGTCTTTCTTGTCAGGCTCAATCCAGATGGCATCCAGGCCGAAGGCCGGGTCTTTGCCGGCAATGCCTTCCACCTTGCCGAACACCTGGCCCGGATCAATGGCCAGCTCACGTTCCGGGTGAATCTCCGCCTCGGCAATGGTCACACCCATCAGGGTAATGCGATAGACGTTTGGCATCAGGTCCAGATTGTCCCGAATGTGCACTGACGGCATCAGGAAACCCAGATCCTGAGACAGTTTTTTGCGAACCCCCTTGATGCGACTGAGCAGCTGCCCGCCCTGGGATTTATCGACCAGAGGAATCAGCCGGTAGCCCACTTCCAGACCAACGATGTCAACGGTCGCCACATCATCCCAGCCCAGCTCCCGGGTTTCACCGGGCGCCGGCAGCGCCTGTCCTTCTGCGCCGGACCGATCCTGAACCACCTCGCCACCGGCACGGGGCGCTCCACCAGCCATGCCGCCACGACCGGCGTAAACGCCCTCTTCTTCCACAGTCTGGCTTTGCTTTTTCCAGATCAGCCAGGCCGCACCGGCCGCAAGGCTGCCCAATCCAAGGAAGGCAACATGGGGCATGCCCGGAATCAGGCCCAGGATAATCAGGATGACGGCGGCAATACCGATGGCCTTCGGCGCGTTGAACATCTGATGAATGATCTGCCCGCCCATGTCCTGGCTGGCCGTTACCCGCGTTACCATGATGGCAGCGGAAGTAGACAGCAACAGTGATGGAATCTGGGCAACCAGGCCGTCACCGATGGTCAGCAGCGCGTACCGCTGCATCGCCAGGCCAAAGTCCAGGCCATGCTGGAGCATGCCGATCGAGATACCACCGATGATATTGATCGCAAGAATCAGCAACCCCGCAATGGCATCGCCCTTCACAAACTTGGACGCACCATCCATGGACCCATAGAAATCCGCTTCCTGGGCAATCTCCGAACGGCGGCTTTTGGCCTCGTCCTGGTTGATCAGGCCCGCGTTCAAATCCGCATCAATGGCCATCTGTTTGCCGGGCATGGCGTCCAGGGTAAAGCGGGCACTGACTTCCGACACCCGGCCGGCGCCCTTGGTCACTACCAGGAAGTTGATGATCATCAGGATGGCAAACACCACCAGACCAACGGCGTAGTTACCGCCGATCAGTACCTCACCGAACGATTCGATCACCTTACCGGCGGCATCGCCACCTTCGTGACCGTTGAGCAGGACAATCCGGGTAGAGGCCACGTTCAACCCCAGGCGCAGGAGCGTGGCAACCAGCAGTACCGTCGGGAACGACGCAAACTCCATGGGCCGAAGCGCGTACACACACACCAGCAGGATGACGATGGACAAAGTGATGTTGAAGGTAAAGAACACATCCAGCAGGAAGGCCGGCATGGGCAGGATCATCATACCCAACAAGCCCATCAGCATCAGCGGAATACCGATACTGCCCCGCGTCAGGGTTTTGACGTTACTCAGAACTAACGCTCTGTCCATGCTGGATACTTCTCCGCTCTGCCGTGCTTTCCGGAACTGTCAGGGTCGAAAATCTGACGCGGCGCGCCAATCTGGGAGAGTCATCGCAAGAACCGTACCAGGCCTTACAATTTTTGATATTTACGGCACGACCAGCGCCTGACGCAGGCGCCCAGATACGGTATCCTTGCGCCATTTATTGCATCCGAATCCAAGCCCGAACATTCGAACACACAGGTGACCCCAATGCCGATCCACGAAGTGAAGCACCCCCTGATCCGCCACAAACTCGGCCTGATGCGCCGCGCAGACATCAGCACCAAGAATTTTCGTGAACTGGCACAGGAAGTTGGCGCGCTTCTGACCTACGAGGCGACCAAAGACTTCAACCTGCAGGAAAAGACCATTGATGGCTGGGCCGGGCCGGTGACCGTGGAACAGATTCACGGCAAGAAAGTCACCATCGTGCCGATTCTGCGCGCTGGCCTGGGCATGCTCGACGGCGTGCTGAGCCTGATCCCGGTGGCACGAGTGAGCGTGGTAGGCCAGATCCGTAACGAAGACACCCTGGAAGCTGAAACCTATCTGGAAAAGCTGGTGGGCGAGCTGGACCAGCGTATGGCCCTGATCATCGACCCGATGCTGGCCACCGGTGGCTCCATGATCTCCACCATCGACCTGCTCAAGAAAGCCGGCAGCACCGAAATTCGGGCCCTGGTGCTGGTGGCTGCCCCGGAGGGTATCGAGAAAGTACTGGAGAAACACCCGGACGTTTCCATCTACACCGCTTCTGTTGATGAGCGCCTGAACGAAAAAGGCTACATCCTGCCTGGCCTGGGCGATGCCGGTGACAAGATCTTCGGCACCAAGCAGAAGGACGTCTGAGCATGCAGGAACACACCAATGAACCCGTATGGAAGCAGGCACTAGCCGGCTCCCAGATGCTACTGGTCGCCTTCGGCGCCCTGGTATTGATGCCCCTGATCACCGGGCTGGACCCCAACGTCGCGTTGTTTACTGCCGGCGTCGGCACCCTGATCTTCCACGTGGTCACCGGCGGCCAGATCCCCATCTTCCTGGCCTCATCCTTTGCCTTTATCGCACCAATCATCGCCGCCAAAGGCCGCTTCGGGCTGGAAGAAACTCTTGGGGGCCTGATGGCGGCCGGCATCCTGTACATCATCCTAGCCGGCGCCGTGCGGGCAAGGGGCACGGGCTTTGTCACCCGCCTGCTGCCGCCTGTGGTCATCGCCCCGGTGATTATGACCATCGGCCTGGGACTGGCATCGGTGGCGGTGCATATGGCCTCTGGCCGCACCGGAGACGGCGCCGCCGAACTGGTGCCCTACAACACCGCCATTGTCATCGCCATGATCTCCCTGGCCGTCACCATCGTCATGTCGGTCTGGGCCAAGGGCATCTTCCGGCTCATCCCGATCATGTTCGGGGTGATCGTTGGCTACATCCTGTCCTGGTTCGCCGGCATTGTAGACACCACCCCGGTCCAGGAGGCCCCGTGGTTTGCCGTTCCCAACTTCGTCGCACCCGCCTTCAGCTGGGGCGCCATCCTGTTCATGATCCCGGTCGCCATCGCCCCGGCCATTGAACACATCGGCGACGTACTGGCCATCGGCAACGTCACCCGCAAAAACTACCTGCAAAAGCCCGGCCTGCACCGCACCCTGCTGGGCGACGGCCTGGCCACCAGCGCCGCCTCCATGCTCGGTGGGCCACCCAACACCACCTACTCTGAAGTCACCGGCGCCGTGATGCTGACCCGCAACTTCAACCCGAAAGTCATGTGGTGGGCCGCCGGTACCGCCATCGTCCTGGCCTTCGTCGGCAAGTTCGGTGCAGCCCTGCAGACCATTCCGGTTCCGGTTATGGGCGGCATCCTGTGCCTGCTGTTTGGCTCCATCGCCGTGGTCGGCCTGAACACCCTGATCCGCCACCAGGTAGACCTGTCCCAGTCCCGTAACCTGGTGATCGTAGGCGTGACCCTGGTGTTCGGCATCGGCAACATGGTGGTTGGTACGCTGGAAGGTATTGCTCTGTGCGCGGTTGTCGCGATCGCCTTGAACCTGATCCTGCCAGGCGAGAAAGAAGCCTGGGGTAAGCGAATTCAGGAGCCCAAGGCTTAGTAAATGAAACCGGTCAGGTCGACACGAGCTCGGCCTGACCTCTCTCCCCTAACAGCCGCCGGATTTCCATCCCGGCGTTGTCCGATTCAATTCACGAACGCTCTGATTCCTATACTGGCCAATTCGGTCGCGAGCCGTCGGCATGGCCTCCCAAAAATCTCGTAGGCCATGGAGGGCCGGAGCGAAGCGCTCATGGATGAGCTCGTAGCGTTTTTTGGGAGGCCATGCCGACGGCTCGCCGCACCAAACCATCAGGCTACAATCAGAGCCAAACTCCAAGATCTAAATATCGCGCCGCATCTCCGGCGGAATCGGAAAATCAGGCATGCCCGGTTTTGCCCCGCGCCCCTTGCGGAACTGCCGAAGCTGAAACACATAAGCCAACACCTGAGCAATGGCCATATACAAACCATCGGGAATCTCCTGCCCCACATCGGTGTTGTGATACACCGCCCGGGTCAGCGGCGGCGTCCGCAGGATCTCTACCTTGTGCTCACGGGCAATCTCCATAATCTTGAAGGCAATCTCATCCGCCCCCTTGGCCACCACCACCGGCGCGCCCATCGAATCCTGGTTGTACTTTAACGCCACCGCATAATGGGTCGGGTTGGTAATCACCACATCCGCTGTCGGCACATCCTGCATCATCCGGCGCTGGGCCATCTCACGCTGCAGTTGGCGAATCTTGCCCTTTACCTCTGGCTTACCCTCGGTGTCCTTGTACTCGTCCTTCACCTCCTGCTTGGTCATACGCAGCTTCTTCTGGTGATCGTAGATCTGAAACGGCACATCAATCATGGCAATGATGATGGTGGCACAGGACAGGAAAAAGAAGCTCCAGCCCAAGGTCCAGACCACATGGGCCATGGCCGGAATAACCGGCTCTTCAGCGATCGCAAGCAGGTCCTCAGTGCGCAGGTTGAGAATCAGAATGGCCACCGAAAGCACCAACCCCACCTTGGCAATGGCCTTGACCAGCTCAATGAGGGAACGCATCGAGAACATCCGCCCCAGACCCTTGATGGGATTCATCCGGCTGCCTTTCGGGGCAATCGCCTTGGCGCTGAACAACAAACCACCAATGCCAATAGAGCCTGCGATGGCCGCCACCAAGAGCATGATCAGAATGGGAGACAAGGCAAAGGCAGCTGCCTTGGCAGAAAGTATGAGTTGAACACTCATGTGGCGGGTGTCGTAGATCGCGGCGCGCTCAATCACAAAGGCATCCCGCATGATGCTCTCAAGGGTTGCCCCAAGACTGCCTCCAAACATCAGAAGGCCGCCAGCACCGGCCAGTAACACCGACATGGTGGCCAGCTCTTTCGAACGAGCAGTCTGGCCGTCCTCCTTGGCTTTCTCAAGTCGTCGGGGGGTCGGCTCTTCGGTTTTCTCCTGGCTGTTATCGTTCTCTTCAGCCATGGCTATGGTTGCCCCTGCAGCTGCCGCATAAAATCAAAGGTTTCCCGGGTGTACTGCTCAAAGTGCGGCAGAAAATTGGCGTGCAGCACCCAGATAGCAAACAATCCAAAAATCAGGCCAATGGGGAAACCGAGGGCAAAGATATTCATCTGCGGAGCGGCGCGGGTCATCACGCCAAAGGAGATATTGACGATGAACACGGCAGTGACGGCGGGCAGTGCCAGAAGAATGGCCGACACAAACATCCAGCTGATCCGGTGGGCAAGATCCCACACGCCCGCCTGGCCAAGCCCCTCCATGCCAATGGGCATGATGTAGAAGCTCTCAATGAACACTTCGAACGCCACCAGGTGTCCGTTCATGGCGAGAAACAACAGAGTGATGGTGATGGTGTAGATTTGCGCCAGTACCGGCACGTTGACGCCATTGGCCGGGTCCATCATGGAGGCAAAACCAAGACCCATCTGCATGGCGATCATCTGGCCGGCAATCACGAAAAGCTGCCACAGGGCGGTCAGCGCAAACCCCAGCCCAACGCCGATCAGGATTTGCTGCAGGGTGATCACCACGGCATCCGCACTGAACGCCTCAACCTGGGGAACTTCGGGAATCAACGGGGCAATGAGGACAGTCATCAGCAGGGCCAGCCCGAGACGCACCCGTGCGGGCACCAGCTGGGTGCCAAAGATAGGGATAACCATCAGGAAACTGGCCAGCCGGAACAGCGGCCACAGGTGCTGGCCCACCCATTGGCCAATCAGGTCTGCACTGAACTCCGCCGGTACCATCCCGTCAGCCGATCAGGAAAGGGATGCTGGATATCAGGCGATTGGCATGATCGAGCAGCAGGGTCAGCATCCACGGGCCGAGCGCAATGATCACTATCAGTGTGACCAACAGGCGAGGTAGAAAGCTCAGGGTCTGCTCGTTGATCTGGGTAGCTGCCTGGAAGGTACTCACCACCAGACCGATCACCAGACCCGGCCCGATAATGACGGCGGCAAGCAACACGATCATCCAGAGCGCTTCGCGCAGAATGTCGATCACGGTCTCTGGGGTCATGGCTGGCCTCCTATATCCCGTAACTGGCGGCAAGGGTACCCATGATCAGGGCCCAGCCATCCACCAGAACAAAGAGCATGATTTTAAATGGCAAAGAGATGATGATGGGCGACAGCATCATCATACCCATGGCCATCAGAACACTGGCCACCACCATATCGATGATAAGAAAGGGTATGAACAGAATAAACCCGATCTGAAACGCTGTCTTGAGTTCACTGGTCACAAACGCCGGCATCAGCACCCAGAAGGAAACGTCTTCGGGGGTTTCATACTGCACATCCGCGATGCGCATAAACAACGCGAGATCAGACTCCCGCGTCTGCTCCAGCATGAACCGGCGGAACGGCTGGCTGGCCAGCTCCACGGCTTCCAGGGAGGTGACCTCCTCCTGCATATAGGGCTGCAACCCCACCCGGTTGGCTTCTTCCAGCACTGGCTTCATGATAAAAATACTCAGGAACAGTGCCAAACCCAGCAGAATCTGGTTGGATGGCGTTGCCTGCAAACCCAGGGCCTGCCGGAGAATGGCGAAGACCACGATGATGCGGGTGAACGATGTCATCATCATCAACATGGCGGGCAGGAAGGTCAGTGCTGTCATCAACGCCAGGATTTGCAGGGTGACCGAGTATTCCTCGGTTCCGTTTTCTCCAGGCTGCACCGTAAAGGCCGGAATGCCTGGCAGGTCGGCAAAAGCCGCAGGCGCCAGCAACAACCCGGGGAACAGCAAAAGCAATGGCAGACAGCGTTTGAGCAGAGCCACGGTCATAGCGTCAGTCTTTCCTTTCCGGTGCCGACCAGGACTTGCCGATCATGCCCTGTAACCGGCGGGCAAACTCACCGGTGGGAGGGTTGGCGGAATCCACAACCGGGTGGTCGAACACCTGCAGGGTTCGAATGGTGGAAGGGGTAATACCCAGCAATATTTGTTGGCCACCCACCTCCACCAGGGCAATCCGCTCCCGGGCCCCAATGGCCAGCACAGAGACCACCTTGATCGCGTTGTTATTCATGCCGGTCATGCCGTTCATACGCCGGATCAGCCAGGCACAGCCGTAGATCACCGCGACAACCGCCAGCAACCCAAGGCCCAGGCTGACAATGGTCCCCAGAGTATCCGGCGCGTTTCGGCCAGCGTCCCGAGCCGGTGCACTGGCCTCCTCGGCGAATGCTGGAACAGCAAAAATAAGGGGCACCAGGCCGTTCAGAAGTCGCACCATGTTACTTCTGCAACCGTTTGATGCGCTCACCCGGGCTGATCACATCGGTCAGGCGGATACCGAACTTTTCATTCACCATCACAACCTCGCCGTGGGCAATCAAGGTGCCATTCACCAGCACATCCAGCGGCTCACCCGCCAGTCTGTCCAGCTCAATCACAGAGCCCTGGTTAAGCTGCAGCAGGTTGCGGATTGGAATCTGGGTGTTGCCCACTTCCATGGAGATGGTCACTGGAATATCGAGGATAACGTCGATATCCGGAGCTTCCCCGCTACCACCCATACCTGCGTCGTCAGGGAATTCTTCCATCGGGGCGGCACGGACATCCTGCCCGGGCTCATCGGCTCCCTCGGCTTCGGCCATCGCGGCTGCCCATTCGTCCTCACGGCCATCCGCATCGCTCTCTTCAGAACCGCCGGTTTCCTCCATGGCAGCTTCCCACTCAGCAGCCAGCTTTTCGTCCTCGCTGAGCTCCTTATCGTCTTTCTTGTCGTCCTCAGCCATTGCGTCCCACCTTCAGTTGTTTCTTTACTTTGGGCAATGTCGCCCGCTCATGAATTCTCAGCGCCAGCTTTCCGTCTCGGGTTCCCAGTGTGGCCTTGTAGATCGGAATTCCATTGGCGGTAACCGTCAAATGCTCGGGCACTTCTACAGGGATCACATCCCCGGCCTTCATCCTGGCAATATCCCTAAGTGATATCCTGCGCCGGCAAACCGTTGTATTGATCGGAACATTCACTTCCTTGATGTCTTCCTGCAGGGCATTAACCCACCGCTCATCAACATCGTCGATATCGCTCTGCACCCCGGCATCCAGCACATCCCGAATGGGCTCAATCATGGAATAGGGCAAAGCAAAGTGCAGCTCACCACCACCGCCATCCAGTTCGATATGGAAGGTACTGACCACCACCACTTCGCTCGGGCTGACAATATTGGCCATCGCCGGATTCACTTCCGAGCTCAGGTATTCGAATTCCACCTGCAGGACCGCATGCCAGGCTTCTTTCATGTCGTGGAAAACCTGGTTCAGAACCATCTGGACAATACGGGTTTCGGTGGGCGTGAATTCACGGCCCTCGATCTTGGCGTGCCTGCCCTCCCCGCCGAAGAAGTTATCCACCAGCTTGAACACCAGCTTGGCGTCCAGAACGAACAGCGAGGTGCCACGCAGTGGGCGCACCTTGCACAGGTTGAGACTGGTGGGCACATACAGGGTGTGAATATATTCACCGAACTTCATGATCTGCACGCCACCGGTGGAGACGTCAGCATTCCGGCGTAAAAGGTTGAACAGGCTGATACGGGTGTAGCGGGCAAACCGCTCGTTGATCATCTCAAGGGTGGGCATACGGCCACGGACGATACGGTCCTGACTGGCCAGGTCGTAGGTCTTTACGCCGGTTTCATCAGTCTCTTCATAGGTATCTATGTCACCGTCATCCACACCGTGGAGAAGCGCATCAATTTCGTCCTGTGACAATAAATCCTGCATACCTGACCCTGCCCTGAGATTCGTTTACCCGATCGGGTACCTATTGCACTACAAAGTTTCTGAATAGCACCCGCTTGATCGACGGCTCGCCTTCTTCCTCAAGCACCTGATTAACGGTCGTTAGCAGCTGCTCGGCAAGGGCTGACCGCCCTTCCGGCGTTTGCAGCTCATTGAATTCACTGTTCCCCAGAACCATCACCAACTGGCTGCGAATCAACGGCATGTGTGTTTCCGCCGCGGCCAGGGCGGCTGGGTCCGACGCTTCGAGTGACAGGTGAACCTGGGCATAACGCTGGCGCCCCTGGGCCTGAACTGTCGTCACCAGAGGGCGCTCCAGGTCAATATAGCTGCTGGCGACAAAGGCCGGCTCTGCCGGAGAGGCCTGCTGCTCTCCCTCTCCGCCACCTGGAAGGCCTCCCCCCAGGAACCAGAGCGTTCCAGCGACCGAAAGCGCAACTGCCAGAACAATGATCACCACCAGCATGATGATGAGCTTCAGTTTACCTTTCTTGGCGGGTGCCGGTGCAGCAGTGTTCTCAGCCATAATGTCCGCTTTGTCAGATTTTTGTCAGTCAGGCAATCTGCACCTGACTTTCCATGATTAATGCAAGGGGCGGGCCAGAACTCCCATCCCCCCCGGTTCAGAACCGCAGTTTAGCGTTGCCGGAGGGGATGGGCAAAGAGGATTGGAGAGTTAACGCAAAGCGGTCAGAAAACGAACAAGATCAGGCAAACACATCCACCTCACCCTTCCAGGCCAGGTCGAGGCCAGCCATCTCTTGCAGGGACTCATCAGTATCTCCGGTCAACGGCCCGCCACTTTCGCCAGCCGACGCATGCTCTCCGGAACCATCTCCCTGCTCACCACCCTGCCTGCCGGGCTGGTCGGAAACATCAAACTGACTCAGAGACAAACCCTGCTCCCCCAGCATATCCCGCAGCCTGTGGGAGTTGAGTTCCAGCTGCTCCCGTACAACCGGGTTGGCGGCATGCACGGTGATGTTGGCCTGGTCATTCTGTACCCGAACCTTTACCTCCATCGGTCCCATATCCGGCGGCGTCAGGTGAATTTCTGCCACAGACATGTTTCGGGCGGTCAGCCAGCTGAGCTTGCCCATCACCTTGTCGCCCCATTCCGCCTGCCCCACGGGCACTTCTACCGATGTGGCATATCCCTTCAGGGGCACAGCAGCCTCTGCCGCCAGCCGTGCGGGCTGCGCCGCCTGTTGTGAAGCAACCTCGAGGGCTGCCTGGAATTTGGGGGCCGACAACAGGTTGGCGGGATCAACCGGTCTTGTACTTTCACCGGCCACGCCGGCCGACAACAGGTCAGTTAGTTGCGTACTCAGATTCATGGTGGCGGTAGCCGGGCCTTGTTGTCCGTTCTGGCCATTGATGGCGCCTTGCATGCCAGCCATCGGCATCAGGGCGGGGTTCATCAGGGGATCGGCATCCGTAGCCGGCAAGGCATTGCCTGCGGGCGTTAGCAAGGACTGCAGACTGGCGAAGGTCATGGTCACTGTATCAATCTGGGCAGGATCGTCCTGTTCGGCCGCCGTGCGCTGTGAACCAGGCTCTTTACCCGCTGTAACCGGGGCGCCCGGCTTATCGGCACTTTCCGAGGCAGTGGACTCTTTGGGCGCATTGGCGTCTTTCTTGTCGGCACGCCGGGCTTCGCGCTTGTCCTGAACCGCTCGGCTCTGGTCCTGACGGTCTGCCTGCTTTTGGTCCAGGCGCTTCCTTTCCGCGCGGGAGACCTCGTCAAACCGAGATTCAGAGCCGGAATCCCGATTGCTCGCCGGTTTGTTGGTCGCTGTGTCCTTCTGTGCCCCCGGCGCTGGCGCCTGGGGAAGAATCATCTGCTGCATGGCAACCTCTTGCCGCTTTATCAACCTGTATTGCCCGCAATCGGGCTCTGAGCAGAAGATTGCAAAAGCGATGCCAGAACAGGTGTCAGGTTGATTCACCAAAGGAATTCAGCCGTGTGGTCACCTCAGAGAATTCCACTTCTATGGCTTTGACAATGGGCTCTGCCGCATCCAGGTTGCCAGCCTTACCCGCCTGCTCAGCCTCCATACACAATGCCCCGAGACACGGCGCACCGATATTGATACAGCTGCCCTTGAAACTATGGGCGGTTTTGGCAAAGGCATCGGCGTCGCCTGCTTCCAGGGTCTGTCTGAGGCTGTCCAGGCGCGTTCGCGAGTCTGCCAGATAGGTCTGAATCAATACTTCAAACTCATCTTCCATGACATCCTGCAATTCAGCCAACGCCTCTTCGTCAAGATGTGGTTTGTCAGTCATCTGCAATCCTCTGCGTATCGTTGTGGCCGGAAGGCGCATTGTCGGCGAGTGCGGTTGACTCCCAATCATAAACGATTTCTACATGATTGCCGCGCCCATGCACCCTCAGCTGCCGGGTCATCCGGCGCAATAATTCAAGGCCGCGGCCCGCGTAACGTGTACCGGGAGGCAACCTCTGTTCCAACACCTTCTCAGAATAACTCTCAAAATCAAAGCCCTGCCCGCTATCCTCACAAACCACATGCAACCGACCGCCGGTATCCGTGGGCTGGTGGCTCAGGGCAAACCGGATATAGTGGCCGTTGGTATGGGCCAGTCGACGTCTTCTTTCCTTGTAATAGTGACCAAATCCGTCGGGGGATGTTTTCCAATCCGACGGCAGTTCGAGCACGCCGTGTTCCAGGGCGTTGTTGTAGAGCTCGGACAACAGGGTGTAAACCTCACCGCTCTTGCGACGAAGACCAGGGACCTCCATACAAATGTGGAGCAGTAGGGGTAGCGGGTTGAAATCTGCTAGCGTTCGCTCTCGTACCTCATAGACACAGTGCCAGTCGACCGGCCCTGACAGCGCCGATTCCGGCGCCCGGTCAGTCCGTGCCTGGAGCTGTTCGTGATGAATGATTTCCAGCACACACAGCGTCAGATCATCCGCGGCATCCGGTTTTCCGGTGAACATGCGAATGTGCTCCATCAGCGCATCAAAGGGCTCCTTTGGTGGCTCAAGATCCGCCAGAACCCGGTGCACGCCTGCTTCCCCGAATTGCTCACCCCGGACATTCCGTGACTCCGAGAAGCCATCGGTCATGATGACAACCTGATCACCAGGTTGCACAGGCAGCACCGTCATGGAGGCCTGGAACTGATCGGGGGCCTGGACCCCCAACGGCAAATGCCGGGAGGGGATGGTCAGGTGTTTGCCATTGGCACGCACCAACCAGCCATCCGGCAATCCGCCATTCCAGGCGCGCAGCTGGCCCAGCTTGAAATCAGCATCGAGCATGGCCCCACAACAGAACATCCCCACCGGCAGGATCTTCTTCAGCTTTCGATTGATCTCAGAGAGAATGTCCGCCGCGCCAAACCCCTTGGTTGCCATGCCGTAGAAAATCTCGGCAACGGGCATGGCGCCGATGGCCGCAGGCAAGCCATGGCCAGTGAAATCTCCCAGAAAGATCAACGTACCGCCCCCGGGACGTTCCGCAGCAAACAGTACGTCGCCATTGAAGACAGACAGCGGGGAAGCGTGGTAGCGGATATGGGGTGCATTCAGGCATCCGGTATGGGCAACGTTGTCGAATACCCGCCGGGCGACCATCTGTTCCTCGACCAGTTGTTCGTGCTGCCGGCGGATCTGGTCCCGCTGGTCTGATAACACCTGGTGCATCTTGCGCATGCGATTGAAGGCATTGATCTTGGCTTCCAGGATCACCCGGTTATAGGGTTTCACCAGAAAATCGTCGCCCCCAGCCTCCAGGCAACGGGCCAGCTCAGTGGCATCGGACAGGGAACTCAGGAAAATCAGGGGGACCAGACGTTCACCGGCCAGGGCCTTGATCTGCCGGGCCGCCTCCATGCCATCCATTCTGGGCATCAGCGCATCCAGCAGGACGATATCCGGCTGATGGTCACAGAACATGCCAACCGCCTCTACGCCGTCCCTGGCCTCAACAACCTGATGGCCAAGTCGCCGAACCAGGGCAGAGAGGATCAGCCGGTCACTGTCGCTGTCTTCAGCGATCAGTACCTTCAGGGCGTCGGCCTCAGCCGATGCTGAAGAGTTGCTCAAAATTGGAGATAGAGAGGATGCGCCGGACATCGCTGTTGCAGTTCTCGATAGAGATACTGGCACTGTCTCCACCGGCATGGTCCCGCAACAGGAGCAACATACCCAGGGCGGAGCTGTCGAGGTAAGTGGTGTCGGAGAGATCGATCACATAACGGTTGACGCTGGCATCACTGTGCTCATAAGCGTCTCGGAAGGCCTGATGAGTGCTGAAATCAAAACGGCCCTCTACCCGGATTGTCAGAGTCTGACCGTCGTCACTCCGGCGCGTTTCTATTGGCATTCCGTCACCCCCCGGCCCCTGTGTTCAACGATCATGGCAGTTCTCCCTGCTCAGGTTTCACCGTATCTGGTTAAGCATAGCCAAGTTAGCGAAAAATGCATCCGTTGCTTCTGACCCAAATCAATTGGCAGCACTAGCGGTTTCGGCGGGCAAAGGCACGGCCGGCGGCTTCATCCGCCAACTTCTGATCCTTCATGTCCTGATCCCGCTGTTCCTGTTGGCGGCAGGATTCAATGTACTTTTCCATACCCCGACGTCTCTCCCAGGCCTGCTGCCACTCTTTACGGCGAACCTCGAACACCTGCTCGGCCTGCTGCAACTGGCGGTTCTGCTGGGCAATTACCTGATCGAGCTGGGCAATAAAGGCTTGCCAGGCCTGCAGCCGAGCCACGGGGACTACCCCCTGCTGATTGGCACGGATCTGGTCACGGTATTCCTGCTGGTAGCGCTCCAGGTTTTCCACCTGTTCCCGATGCGCTTCAGCCTGCTTGCGGGCCTCACCCATGCGCTCCAGAGCTTCTTGCTCCTTACGTTCCTCCAGCGCGAGTACCGGTTCCAGCCGCCTCGAGCGTAACATCAACCTTCACCACGCTCGGCGGCGGGGTTATGGACGGCGGTCTTGCGCCGTTCCGGCGAGCGGCGCTCCGGAACCACTTCCAGCAACTGTTCTATGCTCTCGCTCAGGGGGGCGGACTCGTTCAGCCCCTGCTGCAGGAATTGCCGCATATTACCGATGTGCTGAATAGCAAAGTCGGTTTCCGGGTCCGAGCCCTTGACGTAGGCACCCACACTGATCAGGTCCCGCGCCTGCTGGTAACGGGAATACACCTGTTTGAACCGCTGGGCGCGGGAGAAATGTTCGGCTTCGGTAACCTGAGGCATGACCCGGCTGATAGACGCTTCCACATCGATGGCCGGGTAATGGCCCTCTTCGGCCAACCGGCGGGACAACACAATATGGCCATCCAGAATCGCCCGGGCAGCATCGGCAATCGGATCCTGCTGGTCATCGCCTTCTGTCAGAACGGTATAAAAGGCGGTGATGGAGCCACCACCTGGCCGTCCGTTGCCGGTCCGTTCAACCAACTGTGGCAATTTTGCGAAGACCGAGGGCGGATAGCCTTTTGTGGCGGGCGGTTCCCCCACAGCCAGGGCAATCTCACGCTGGGCCTGGGCATAACGGGTAAGCGAATCCATCAACAGCAGCACCCGCTTCCCCTGATCACGATAGTACTCGGCAATACGGGTGGTCAGCATGGCGGCCCGCAGCCGCATCAGCGGCGAATCATCCGCCGGGGCAGCCACCACAACCGAGCGGGCCAGACCTTCCTCGCCCAGAATGTCTTCGATGAACTCCTTGACCTCCCGACCCCGCTCACCAATCAGGCCAACCACGGTGATATCGGCGTCGGTAAACCGGGTCATCATGCCAAGCAGCATACTTTTACCCACACCGCTGCCGGCGAACAGCCCCAGCCGCTGGCCCTGGCCCACAGTCAGCAAGGCGTTGATCGCCCGGATACCCACGTCCATGGACTGCCGAACCGGAGCCCGGTTCAGTGGGTTAATGATGTCTCCTGCCAGCTGGACCCTGGCCTCAGCCTGCAAAGGCCCTTTGCCATCCAACGGATCGCCAGCACCGTTCACTACCCGCCCAAGCATTTGCGGGCCCACCGGCACCAGGCTGGCCGACGACAGCGGAATCACCCGGGCGCCGGGCTTTAAGCCTTCGATGGCCGTCAGCGGCATCAGGTAAACCTTGTCTTCCTCGAAGCCAACCACTTCTGCTTCCACACTGCCGCTGCTTTCGCCCTGAATGATGCAACGATCACCCACGACCATCGGGCAGCCAACACACTCGAGGGTCAGTCCCACCATGCGGGTCAATCGACCAGACAATTCCGGTTCGGGTTCAGCAACAATGGCGCCCTGAAGCTGGCGCAGGCGTTCAGCCAGGCGGTAGGTCATCGTCCTCGCCCTGCTCTGGTGCGGCATTCGGAAAATCAGTCTCGGGACTGGTCATGTCCGATTCGCTCAGGACGTCCCGATGAAAATCGCTCCGGTCCGCCATGATTGAACCCAGCTCTTCATCTTCGGCGCCGGCGTGATCACTCAACTGCTCCTCAAGCATGCCCTGTACCGCCCGCTGAAAGCGTTTCTCAACGGTGTAGTCCACCAGACTGTGGCGGGACTCTACTTTACATCCGCCAGGCATCAGGGTGTCGTCTTCGATGATTGAGGGACTGACTTCCAACCGTTCGGCCACTTCGCGAACCGGCTCAAGATCATCCGGGTGAATATGTATTCGGAGGTTATCGGCGGTGGAAGGCAAGGCCGCAAGGGCTTTACGGACCACCTGGCGAATCTGGGAAGAATCCAGGCTAAGCTCCCGGTAAACCACCGCCCTTGCCAGCACGGTGGTCAAATTGACCAATACAGATTCCAGTTCTTCCTCATGGCGCTGGATCGGCAACACCAGTTCGCCCAGCAAATGCTCCAGGCGATCAACCCGGGATTCCACTTCCTTTCGAGTCGCTTCTTCGGCCTGCTGCTGGCCCTGTTCCCGGCCCTCTGCTTCGCCGGCCTGAAGCCCCTGCTGGTGCCCCTCGGCACGGCCTTTCTCAAAGCCTTCCTGGTAGCCTGCCTCCCGGCCTTCCTGAAAGCCGTCTTCCCTGGCGGCCTGACGAATCTCTTCAAGATCCGCCGCTGTCAGCGGTTTGACTTCCTGCTCCTGAACCACCTGGTTGCCCCGTTCATCAAGCAGGGGAAGTTCCCACCGTTCCCAGGCGGTCAGCTGTTCTTTCGGAATGCGCTTGGTGTCCTGGTCTGAATCTTTCATCACATCATTTCTTCACCGGCACCACCGAGGGAAATCTCACCGGCTTCCGCCATCCGGCGTGCCACGGTAATGATGTCTTTCTGGGCGGCTTCCACCTCGCTGACTTTCACCGGACCCTTCGCTTCCAGATCGTCCTGCAGAAGTTCAGCGGCACGCTTCGACATATTCTTGAAGATCTTGTCCTTGACCGCATCATCAGCGCCCTTAAGGGCAACCACCAGCACTTCGGAAGATACTTCCCGGAGCAGCGCCTGAATGCCGCGGTCGTCCACTTCCTTGAGGTTGTCGAAGACAAACATCAGGTCTTCAATGGTTGAGGCCAGATCCGGGTCCATGTCCTTGATGGAGTCCATCAGGTTACCTTCAATGCCACGGTCCATGAAGTTCATGATATCCGCCGCCCGTTTGACACCGCCAATCCGACTGGTCTGGGCTGCGGAACCGCCAGAGAACTGTTTTTCGAGAATGTCGTTGAGCTCCTGCAGAGCCTGGGGCTGGATGCTTTCCAGAGAGGCTACCCGCATCATGACATCAAGCCGGACTTTTTCATCCAGGGTTGCCAGAATTTCGGCGGCCTGGTCGGGATCAAGGTAGGAAATGACGATGGCCTGAATCTGGGGGTGTTCATAACGGATAATATCGCCAACGGCCCGTGGCTCCATCCATTTCAGGGTATCCAGGCCCGTGGTGTTGCCGCCCACCAGAATCCGGTCAATCAAACTGGCGGCTTTGTCATCGCCCAGGGCCTGGGTCAGCATGGCCCGGATGTAATCGTCATTACCAACCCCGAGCCCGGTCTGGCCGCCCACGGCTTCGACAAACTGGTTCAACACAAAGGTGACGTCGTCTTTACTGATATCCCTCATCTGGGCCATGGCAACGCCCACACGCTGTACTTCTTTCGGGCCCATGTGTTTGAGCACCTCGGCGGCATCTGCCTCGCCCAGGGACATCAACAGTATGGCCGCCTGCTCGACACGCGGAATCTTGCGCTGCTGTTTTCTGGGGGTGTTATCCCCCTGGAACTGAGCGTTCTCTTCAGTCATCGACATTCACCCACTGGCGCATGACCTGAGCAACCCTGGCCGGGTCTTCCGCAATCAGGCCTTTGAGAGCATTCAATTGCCTATCATAACTGTCTGTGGCACCCGGCAAAAGCAGATCATCCTGGGCTGACATAGCGTCTCTGAGCGCATCGCCGCCCTCGATTCCATCCAAGCCACCGTAACCACCACCGTCAGATTCATCACTGCGCTCTTTGGTTCCCGCGCCAGAAAGGCTCTTGAGCGTGGGCCGTAGCAAGCCTAACACCAGAATCAGAATCACCAGGCCGGCCAGAACCTGCTTCATCAGGTCCCAGAACCAGGGCTGCTCCCAGAATCCAGGCGTGTCAAACTCCACCGATTCTTCCGGCGAAAACGCCGTGTTCATAACCGTCACACTGTCGCCTCGGGCGGCCGAGTAACCGACCGCATCCCGCACCAGCATACTCAGGCGCTGAAGTTCGGATTCCGGCCAGGGCTCATAGGTAACCTGCCCGGTTTCCGGGTTCACCACCTTCATGTCATCCACTGCCAGGGCAACGGTTACCCGCTTGATACCGCCCAACTGCTGACGTGTATAGCTGACGGTGCGGTCCAGTTCATAGTTTCGGGTGGATTCACGACGCACATTCACCGGAGGTGCCGCGGGAGCACCATCACCTTCCTGGCCCGCTGCCTGTTCAGGCACGGTTGCATTGCCCGGGGGCTGGTTGCTCAAGGCACCCGGAATGCCACCGTTCGCACCGGCACCGCGTTGTTCACTCAGCTCACGTTCGCTGCGCACCGCCTGCTGTTCCGGGTTATACAGTTCTTCCGCCCGCTCCACGGCGGAGAAATCGAGATCTGCGGTGACTTCCGTACGGAAGCGTCCATTGCCGACAATCGGGGCGATCATTGACGCCACCCGGCGCGAAAGACGGTCTTCAACCCGCGCCGTATACTCGTACTGGTCTTTCATCTGGTCGGCATTAGCCCGGGTTTCGTCCCCGGTCAGCAGATTGCCGTTCTGATCCACCACCGTGACCTGTTCCCGGCTCATCATCGGCACACTGCCGGCGACCAGGTTAACAATGGCGCGGATCTGTTCCTGTTCGGGCCGGCGACCGGCAAACACTTCCAGGAACACCGACGCCGTTGGCTCTCGGGCATCCCGGATAAACACCGAACGCTCGGGAATGGCCAGGTGTACCCGGGCATTGCGTACACCACGCATGGTGGCGATGGTGCGGGCCAGCTCACCCTCGAGACCACGGCGATAGCTGATGGTTTCCATGAACTGGGAGGTACCCAGCCCCCGGTCCTGATCCAGCAACTCGTAACCGATGGTACGCCGATCGGTCACCCCCTCGGCGGCCAGTTTCAGGCGGGCGTTATGAACTTCATTAGAAGGAACCAGGAGTGCGCCAGTGCGCGGGTCCATACGGTACTTGATGCCATTGCTGTCCAGAATGGTCGTGACATCCTGTGGGTTGTAGGCAGAGAGATCCCCCACAACCGGCTGGTAGTTGGGCTCCTGGGCCCAAAGCACCACGGCAACCCCTAGCGCAACACTGGCCGCCAGGCCGACCATCAGGCCAACCTGTCGTAACAGGTTCAGGCGGTTGAAGCCCAGCAGAAGGTTGCTGCGGCTTTCAGGTGCATCCGCGTCCTGGGTTGCCGGCACGTCAGTGGCAGTAGTTTGTGCTGGTACGCTTGCCATGCTGGTGCTCCGTTATCAGATCGGCATATTCATGATGTCTTCGTACGCTCGTACCACCCGGTTACGCACCTGGGTGAGCGCCTCGAAAGACACACTGGATTTCTGGGCGGCAATCATCACTCGGGTGATATCGACATTGGGGTCACCCATGTCGTAGGCCGTGCGCAGGTCGTTGGCCTGCTTCTGGGCATCATTCACACTGTTGACCGCATTGCCCAGCATATCGCTGAAACTGGGAATTTCCCGGGGTTCCTGAACGTTGCGCGGGCCGTCAACACGGCCACGAACCGATTGATCCTGTTCAATACGCTGGTTCTGCATCATCTGGGAACGCAGGGAACGGATATCTGACAGAACACTGTTGATGTCGGCACGCTGAACCATATTTCTCTCCACGCTAACCAGGCTAAGCCCTCGGGCTTCACTTGTTCGTTACATGGATAGGGCTAAGCAAATGACAGGCCAGAAACACTTTATCGTTTCAATTCAATAGATTGAGAAGCTTTAATGTCAGAGAGGGTTAATCAGTGACGGACATTTGACGAAGACAGGTAGCAAGGACAGGCGTATAAAAAACGGCACCCCGTAGGGTGCCCGAAGGAGTATAGGTCTAGACAACAAACAAAAACGGCTTTCAGGCCAACGCAAGTTCGGACTCAAGGTCGATCCCGGCATCGCGCATCTGGGCCAGTTTGTAGCGGAGCGTTCTGGGGCTGATACCCAGCTGCTCTGCGGCCCGATTGCGACGGCCTCGTTCTTTCTTGAGCGTCTGGATAATGATACGGAACTCCTGCTGTCGCAGATCATCCCCCAGCGAACCGGCCTCGTGAAGCTCTTCACTGAGCGGTTCCGGTGCCGACTCCATCGGAACGGACTGGAGGGGTTCGGGCTCCGACGGCTGGTGATTAATCTGTGGTGCGACACTGTGCAAACCCGGTGAGCCGAAATCGGCCCGGCCAGTGATCCCCAGCTCCAGGCACAAATCGCCCTCGTGAATCACATTGCCCTGCTGCAGCACCAGTGCCCGCTGAATGGCATTATCAAGCTCGCGAACATTACCGGGCCAGCGGTGGCTGATCAGTGCCTTGCGCGCATCCTCCGCCAGGGCAATACCCGTTAGCTTCATTTTCCGACAGTGCTTCTTGAGCAGGAACTTGGCCAGCGGCAGTATATCCAGCGGCCGCTCCCTCAGAGGCTGCCAGTGCATGGGAAATACGGTCAGGCGGTAATACAGGTCTTCACGGAACTTGCCCTCACGGACGTAATCCGCCAGGTCGCGGTTGGTGGTTGCCACGACACGAACATCCAACGGGATGGTCTTTCGTCCTCCTACCCGCTCCACTTCACGCTCCTGCAACACCCGTAGGAGTTTAGACTGCAAGCCAAGCTCCATTTCGGAAATTTCGTCCAGCAGGATGGTGCCGCCATTGGCCTGCTCAAACTTGCCCGGGGACGACGCCACCGCACCGGTGAAGGCCCCTTTTTCATGACCAAACAGTATGGCCTCAAGCATGTTCTCGGGAATGGCGGCACAGTTAATCGCCACAAAGGGCTGATCTGCCCGGGGCGACTGCTGGTGAATATAGCGGGCCAGCACTTCTTTACCGGTGCCACTCTCGCCAGAGATCATGACCGTGGAATCACTGCCGGCAACTTTCGCCGCCAACTGGAACATTCTTTTGCTGATAGGATCTTCCGCCACCGGTTCGTCACCGGATTTTGGTTTCGCGCCACCCACCACCTTGGTGACCGCCTCCACCAGAACCTGGGGCTCGAAGGGTTTGACCAGATAATCAATGGCTCCGGACTGCATGGCAGACACCGCGTGGCTGATCTGGCCATAGGCAGTAATCAGCATCATCGGTAGCCCGGGATAATGGCGCTGCACTTCCGCCAGCAACTCATGGCCTGACATGCCCGGCATGTTGACGTCGCTGACCACCATATCGACGGGGTCGCGAGCCAGGGCGGCAAGCGCCTCCTGGCCGTTGGCAGCTTCCCGCACCCGGAACTTGGCCAGCTCCAGGGTGGTGACCAGCGCCTCCCGCAGGTCCCTGTCATCCTCAACGATCAGAATCTGGGCCTTAGCCATGGTATCTGCCTCCAACGTCTATTCGTTATGCTCTGTCGGCCAGGGTCGGCAGCTGCAGTGTCGCCACTGCGCCGCCCTGCTCCGGCGAGAAAATAGAAAACCGGCCGTTATGGGCCTTGACCACCGCCTGCACCACGGCCAGGCCTAGACCGGTGCCGTGAGACTTGGTGGTGTAAAATGCTTCGGTGATCCTGCCGGACTGCTCTTTCGAAAAGCCCGGGCCATTGTCCAGCACCCGTATCTCCATACCTTCAGCGGACGACGCCAGTTGAACTTGCACGTCGGTGGCACCGGCTTCCAGGCTGTTGTTCACCAGGTTCATGCAGGCGCCGACCAGGGCATCGCGGTTACACATCAATCGGCACTGGTCATCTACCCGGCTGTCCAGTGTCACATCAATACCACTGGCGGGTTTCAGACCCTCAACGGCCGCGGACAGGGAGGCCACCAGTTTGCCGGCCGACAACTCCTCCGCCAGGCGGGTTTCGCCACGGGCGAAAATCAGCATGTCCCGCACCTGCTGCTCCAGGTGAGTCAACCTCGACATCAGTCGTGAAGCACACCGCTGACGCAGCTCTTCGTCCAGGTCCGGCTGGCTCAGGTGACCGCCGTATAAAATGGCGGCAGACAACGGAGTGCGGATCTGGTGGGCCAGAGACGCCACCATCCGACCCATGGCAGACAGGCGCTGGGCATGGGCCAATTGTGACTGCAGCTGCCGGGTCTCGGTCAGGTCGGTTAACAGAATCAACTGGCCGGGCTGGTTTTCCATGGTCCGGATTTCAATGCTGACGCGCCGGCCATCCTTGAGGGACACTTCGTGACCGTCATCGCTGCGGGGAGAAAAGCAGCGCCGGATCACATCCACCCAACGCTCGCCATCCAGGGGCTCCCCCAACAGAGCAATGGCCGTCGGATTGCACTGGCTGACCACGCCCTGCTGATCCAGCACTACCACGCCAGCCGGCAGGGCCTTGAGCAGAGTCGACAACCGGTCGGCCAGCTGTTCCTTTTCCTCCAGCTCCTGCTGACGCTGAAGCGTCTCGTGGGAGAGCTCACCGGAAAGCTGGTTTACGCGGGATTCCAGGGTTCGGTAGGAGTCGGTAATCTGCCGGGACATGCGATTAAACAACTCAAGCGCAGAGTCCACGGCCTCATCACCCTGTTGTGGAAACAGAGCGGTGACCTTGTCATTAACATCAGCAGCGGCATTGGCACCTGACTTCTGGTGACCGGATTCCATGGCAACGCGTGCGTGACTCATAACCTTCCCCCTGACGGGCCCCGACCGGGCCAACGGATCTTTCGTTCAGGTTTGATTAAGCCAACACCATGCCAACTTGGTTTTTGCTATATTTTTTAGAAGGTTAAGAAAACGACAAACTGGAAAACGACAAGTTTCCGTCGGTCGGAAATGCAAGCGGCGCCGAAGGTTACAAACCTTTGACGCCGCTCAGGGGGAGCGATCAACCTTCGTCTGACTCTTCCCGAAGGCCATATTTGCGGACTTTTTCCACCAGGGTGGTACGGCGAATTCTGAGCTTCTCGGCCGCCCGCGCCACTACGCCAGCAGCTTCATCAAGCGCCTGCTGAATAAGCTGCTTCTCCAGATTGGAGAGGTAGTCCTTGAGATCGATACCATTCACCGGTAACAGGGCCGGCGCATCCAGGCCCACCAGCCCGGGAATGGCCGATGGCATGCCGGTGTCCTCCACTGGGCGGTTCTCGTCATAGTCATCCACGTAGCGAAACTTCTTGGGCAGCTCCTGCACACCAATCACCCCGTAGGGATGCATGATGGCCAAGCGCTCAACCAGGTTGGCCAGCTCCCGCACATTGCCGGGCCAGTCATGGCGACACAGACTCATAATGGCAGCGGAGTTCATCCGCAGTGAGCCGCGCTTCTCTTTCTCCATCCGGGAGATCAGCTCATTAATCAGCAACGGGATGTCTTCCACCCGTTCCCGCAGCGCCGGCATTTCAATAGGAAATACATTGAGACGGTAATAGAGGTCTTCCCGGAAATCGCCGGATTCAATCATGTCTTCGAGATTCTTGTGAGTGGCGGCAATCACCCGCACATCCGCAGACTGGGTACGGTTACTGCCCACACGCTCAAAGGTACGCTCCTGCAACACCCGCAGAATTTTAACCTGCATGTTCAGCGGCATATCCCCGATTTCGTCCAGGAACAGGGTGCCCCCTTCGGCCAACTCAAAACGCCCTACCCGGGCGGTAATGGCGCCGGTAAAGGCTCCTTTCTCATGCCCGAACAGCTCGCTCTCCAGCAACTCTGCGGGAATGGCGCCGCAGTTGACCGGCACAAACGGCTTATCCCGGCGGGAGGAATGATAATGCAGGTTACGGGCGACCACTTCCTTGCCGGTACCGGATTCACCGGTGATCAGAACGCTGACGTCTTTATCAGCCACCTGCTCCATCAACTGGCGCACCTGCTGAACCTTGCGACTGGTGCCCACCAGACTGCGGAACAACTGAACACCCCGCTGCTGCCCCCGCTCCTTGCTGCGACTGAACTGGTCGTGGTAAATCTGGGCCCGGTAGAGTGAATCCACAAACTTGGTGTAGTTCAGGGGCCATTCCATCCTGGCGATTATGCGGTTCGCATCGTCTTCCGACACGCCCTTGAGGTCCGGGTCACCCACCAGAAGAATCGGCAGCCCCTGGGCCAGTTTGCACACCCTCTGCACATGCGCGGTGCTGGCGGCGTCTTCGCCGTTGATCACGGCTACGCCGATACTTTCTTTGGTCTGCTCGTCGTCGCTCTCCAAAAGCGCCAATGCTTCGTCACCGGCCAGCACCTGCTCTTCGCCGACAAATTCCAGAATGGTGATCAGGTCCCTGCGCCTGGAGTCATCCTCACTCAGCACCAGCACTTTGTTATTTTTGGACATTCACGAGAATCTCTTTGGGAATTTGTGCGGTATTTAAGACTGTATAAGCTCAGGAGTCAATTTTATGACGCTATCTTTGGCGGTTCGTTGAGACGTTCTGATAAGCACGGGCGGCCGTGCGGTTTTCGTTGACACCTTTGAGAGACTCCCGGGCTTCATCCCGGGCCTTGAGCGCCGCCTGATTTGCCGCTTCCACAAACTGGTTCAGGGCGTCCAGGCGATCCCTGATCAGGGCCGGATCAATACGCCCCTGTTCCAGTTCCGTCATCAACGGCTCAATCGCCGGTTTAACACGGGTGTTGAGTTCCGCCAGCAACTCCCAGTCCTGGGCGGCAAGGGCCTGGTCCAGCTCGGACCGGAGTTGATCAAGACTTTCAAGAAGAGCCTGGGGGTCTGCCATGCGATGTACTCCACGTTTTGACGGGATGTTGGAGCCTGGCAGTTGGTTGAGGCGGGTGCCGCCCATAAGCAGGCAGCACCCGGGGAGGTCTACCGGCGCGCGGCCCTGCGGGCGGCGGCAGCGGTAAATTCGTTGCCCCGATACCCAGGCTCGAAATTGTAGGCCGGGTAGCCGTTATCCAGGCCATCGATGTAATAACGCTGTGCTTTCAGATCATACGTCATTTCCATGGTGGTCCAGAAGACCGGCACACTGTAATAGACAATGTTGTGTGCTTCGGATACGCGCCAGAGTTCACCAGCCTCGTTATATTCTTCCGTGGCCAGAATCTGCCAGCTGTCCTCATCAATGTAGTAAACACGGCGATCATAGATGTGGCTGATGCCGGTGCGTCGCTTGGCCTCGACCACCCACACCCGGTGAAGTTCGTATCGGGTCAGGTCCTGATTGATGTGGTTCGGCCGGATCACGTCATTTGGCCGAACACTTTCATCGTGCAGTTTGTAGGCGTTGTAGGGAACGATCAGTTCACGCTTGCCCTTAAGTTCCCAGTCGTACTGGTTGGGGGCACCGTTGTACATGTCCTTCTGGTCGACAGAACGCAGAGACGAAGAGTTCGGCAGGTCCGTCTCATAGGCCAGATTTGGGGACCGGCGCAAACGGCGGGAACCGGAATCGTAACGCCATGCCAGCCGCGGTGAGCGAACCTGGTCAAGGGTTTCATGCACCAGGGTAATGGTGCCAGCCAGGCTGGACGGCGCGACGGTTTCGGTTTTCAGGTAGAAAATCTTGTTATCGATGTCTTCCAGCTCAGCGCCGGGGCGACTGTATGCAAAGAAATAATCGTACTGGTTGACTACAGGGTTGAATGAGCCGTCCCGCTGCGGCGTAGCCGATGCACTGCGGAACGACAGTTCCTCACCCCGGTACCGGAGAATATGGTTCCAGATCGCTTCCAGACCGTTCTGTGGAATGGGGAACGGACTGGTCATGATGGTGTCTCGAACACCGTTACCGTTATCCAGGAGTTCAGCTGTCAGAGCGTTCTGGAAAAACTTCTCGTAGACATGCTCGGGGAACGCTGCTGTTCGGCGGGTCTGGTACACCGGCATGAAAAATTCCGGGCCGTACTGCTCCAGCATCTGAATGTGGCCGTCCGACAGTATGTCCCGGTACTGGTCCAGATTGTCACGGGTAATAACGTACAGCGCTTCGTCTTCCGGGAACGGATTAATCTCTACGGTGCCTTCGCGCCAATTGGCCGGGGGTGAAGCCAACCCGCCAGTCCACGCCGGAATAGTGCCAGACTCGTTACCCGCCCGTTCTGCACCCACTGGTGTGAGATCATTCTTCAAACGCTCGGCCTCGGCCGGCGACACCTTTGCCAAGACAGGACCTGAACACCCCAATACCGCCGCTGCAATAGCAGCAATTATCCGGTTCCGCATCCTCATTACCTCCAATAATGGACCACAAGACGATCAAAGCTTGTTCAATCTGTGCGCCTTTTTGCCAGTTTCAAACGACCGTTTCAAGTGATTGTTTGTAGTTTCTTGTGAAATGCAGCTATTCCGGGGAGCCCAGGGGAGGAGAAATTAGCGCGCAAAAATGATAGACTCTGACGGTTGTTCTGATTGGACTCTTGAACGCTCACGTAGTGCGGGTGGTAGATGGCATCACAATGGTACTCACTGGTAGCCCAAAAGCTTTTTCTGGCCAACACCTTACTCGCCAGGCTTGAGTCGGACACCAAGCGCTCCGCTGCGGAAACGGAAGCGCTGTCTCAGGGCTCCGCCGAGCTCCTGCTGCGGGCAAGGCAAACGCTGCTGGTCATGATTGCCCGATACCATCAGCATAAGGCCGAAAAACCACAGACACTGACGGAACTGGAAGCGCTGTTTCCTTACGAGGTACACGAGACCCGGCTTTTAAGAGAACTGGCGGAGACATCAGGAAGCTGGTGGGACCATCTTGACCAGGTTGAATCAGCTTTGAGCCAACCTCCGACCACACGCAAGAATGTTACGGAAGAGAATATCATTGCGGTTTCCGTCGAACAGGGCCCGGACCGTTCCGCCGCAACACTCAGAAAGACTCTGGCGGCCATGACTGAACTGGCCAAACGGCTTGAGGAACAACACAGCGAGTGGTAGCCCCACCCTGTTGGCTAAATTCCCGCACCGAATCGAATACACCAAGACAAAGGTTGAACGAATGTCACCATCGTTTTTTGAAATCGTACAACTTGCCAATGGCGACTACGCCTTGCGCCGCATTGATGACGACGCAGCGCCGTTGGTGCGCATTTCCTTCTCGCAGGAGGCCAGGGAAATGATGGAAGACCGCGACATGAGCGTTGCCAAGGCGATGATTGCGGCAGGGATTGAGGCCGCTGGCAATATCGCACACGATATTGACTGGGACGATGACGACAATGATCTGGCCGAATCCCAGCCCCAATACACCCTCCACTGAACTCCTTTACCGATGACGCAGCACCACGCCGTGGCTGCTACCTTGCGCCGAAGCCTTTTGAAGGGACTCAAAGGCTGAACGCCCGAGCTTGTTAGTCCAGAGCACCACCGCATGACAGGTACCAGCACTCAAAGCCCGCTCAGCCAGCTGCTGTGCGGAGTAATCGTTGGTTGAGCGCAATACCAGCAACTCACTGGCCACAATACCGTGCATTTTCTGCCACTTGCCAACCAGGGACTGTGGCGGGTCAATCAGGGCCAGCCAGCGCTTCTCCTGGTTCAGCTGGGTGAGCATAGGGAGCAGCAACTGGACATTCTCTACCTGGCCTTCAGGAAGAATAATTTCCGTCACGTTACCGCCAAAATCCCTGGTTCCCCGACCGACGTCTGACGATGAGTGAAGGGCTGTGGCCCGTGCTTTTCCTGTAGACACCGTGCGGGCGGGCATGATGGCCGCCGGCTGGAACGCCATATTCTGAGTGAAGCTTAACTGTTCCATTGCTCACCTACCTGCGCTAATCGTTTCTTATTGCTGGTTATCAATGCAAATCTGATCGGCGGATCACGCCCACACCCAGACCTTCGATAAACAACTCCTGTTCGGCCAGATCAATTTCAATCGGGGCGAACTCTTCGTTCTCCGCAATCAACCAGACCCTTGAGCCGTCCCTGCGAAACCGCTTTACCGTCACTTCTTCACCAACCCTGGCCACAACCACCTGCCCGTTATGAACATCCTGAGTGCGATGTACTGCGAGCAAATCACCGTCGAGAATGCCAATGTCTTTCATGCTCATGCCGCGCACCCGGAGCAGGTAATCGGCGGATGGCGAGAAAAATTCCGGTTGCAAAGTACAGTGCTCTTCAATGTGTTCCTGGGCGAGAATCGGGCTACCCGCCGCAACCTGGCCGACAACCGGTAACCCTGGGTCCTGCTCCACTTCCGGCAGTCGAATCCCCCGGCTGGCACCAGGCACCATTTCGATGGCGCCTTTCCTGGCCAGGGCCCGCAAGTGCTCCTCTGCCGCATTGGCGGAGCGAAACCCCAGTTCGGCAGCGATTTCTGCCCGCGTTGGCGGGTAACCGGTTTCGTCTACGTACCGCCGGATGATATCCAGCACCTGGGACTGTCGCGCGGTCAGCTTCATGCATGTACTCCGGGTTTTTCATCCTGGTTTTATATACAGTGATTTGACTATATACAGTGTTTTATCCAGTGTAAAGCCCGATTGAAATTTTCTGTCATGTAATCGGGCCGCTGCATATCGGTGTGTTATGGTTTAAGTCCGTGAATTATATGGATGCAAGGTGCCAATGAATTCGACAGAGCGTTGTGCGATGCCGGAGCGGCTTCGTAATCATCAAGGAGAAGAGCGTAGAGTTGGCGTGGAGATTGAACTCTCCGGACTGGGCTACGATGAACTGGTCGAACATGTCGCCCGCCTGCTCAAGGGCAGCCCGGAGCTGGAGTCGCGTTATGTCAGCCGCCTGGAGATTGACGCCGGAACCTTCACCATTGAGCTGGACTCTGACCCTGTGAAGGATCTTGACCTGGCGGACGAACGCCTGCCCGAGTCAATCCGCGAGCTGGGCACCCACGCCATGGATGTCATCGATTTTGCCGCAGAACGCATTGTGCCTCTTGAGATTGTCGGGCCACCTCTGCCCTTTTCCAGACTGGGCCTGATCGAAGAACTGGTAGACGAGCTGCGCGAACTTGGCGCGGAAGGCAGCCGGGAAGCGATTTATTTTGCTTTCGGCCTGCAACTCAATCCCGAACTGCCGGACCTGGAACCCGCAACCATTGTCACCTACCTGCAGGCCTTCGCGGCACTTTATGACTGGCTCAAATCCCGGCATCAGATTGACATAAGCCGAAAATTTACCACTTACATCGAGCCCTGGAGCAGCCGTTACACGGACATGCTGATGGCGGAAGATTATGCTCCCGACCAGGCCTCGCTGATGAAAGACTACCTGAACTTCAACCCGACGCGGAACAAGGCCCTGGACCTTCTGCCACTGTTTGCACACCTGGATTCAGAGCTGTTGCACGACTATGTGGACGACCCCAGAATCAAGAGCCGGCCGACGCTTCACTACCGGTTACCCGATTGCGATATCGACAACCCCCGATGGCATTTTTCCACGGTCTGGAACGACTGGGTGGTACTGGAGCAGATCGCAAACCATCCAGAGCACCTGAAAGAACTCAGGGAACTGTTCCGCGAAGCCCAGACATTCAGTTTTCGCAATCTCACCCGCTCATGGCGTGACACCACGGAACAATGGCTTAAACAGCGCGGTTATGTCTGAGATCTCAGAAGCACCAGAATCGCCGGGGATCACCATTGGCATCAGCGGCCCCGCCCGGCGCAGCACCGCCCACAGACTGATCAATCTGGGCCTGCGGCTGCATGGCGCCCACACGCACTACATTCGCCCCGGATCCAGCACGGACGTCTCCCTGCTCGATGGCCTGGTGCTCTCTGGCGGCACCCACGTACACCCCAACCGCTATGGCCAACAGCCACAAGTGACCGCGAGATACGACCTGAAACGGGACGAAACCGACTTCAGGCTGCTTGAGCAAGCCGAGGAAATAGACATTCCGGTACTGGGTATATGCCGTGGGGCCCAGTTCATCAATGTCTTTCATGGCGGGTCGTTGTGCCAGAACGTGACCCCGCTGCGAATGAAAACCCGCCACCGCCCTTTGCTGCTCCCCCTTCAAACGGTCCAGCTGGTCCAGGACAGCCGTATAGGACGGCTGATGCACAGCACCCTGATTGGCGCGAACCGTATTCACAGCCAGGCGATTAAACACCTGGGGCGGAATCTCAGGGTAACGGCACTGGACAACGACCTGTTCGTGCAGGCCATCGAAAACACCGGGCAACAATGGTTGATGGGGGTTCAGTGGCATCCGGAATACCTGCTGTATCACACCGGCCACCGGCGGATTTTCAGCCACTTTGTGCATGCCGCCCGGGCTCGGAAACTGGAGCGGCTGCAAAGCCAAGATATGGCCTTTGGCCAACAAGGAGACTGATCATGAAAAAATACACCAAAGCACTGGCCGCAACGGTGTTCGTGGCTTCATTGGCACCACTGGCCGTTTCCGCTGGAGAAGTGAGCCTGAGTGGGGAGGGCAGCGTTCGCTACACTCCGGACAGCGCCCGTTTGCAATTTACCGCCAGTGCCGAGCACAACCTCCCAGAGCGGGCTTCTGATCGCCTTTCCGAGACCATGGAGCAATGGCGCAAGGCGATACAGGGCATGCGCGACCAATTGGTGGACTATTCAGACGCCAACGTTAACCTGTATACCCGGTCACTACCGGTTCAGGAGCGTGGGCAACAACCGGAGCGAATGGCGGTGGCAAGCCAGACAGTCAGCTTTTCGATCGACAATCTTGAACTCCTGAACCCCCTGCTGGAACAGGCCCACAAGGCTGGTCTGCAATACCATCTGAGCGAACACCAATTCTTCCATTCCGACGAAGAGCGCCTGCAACGCCAGGCACTGGCCAGAGCCATCGAGGATGCCCGCAGCCGGTGTGCCTTTGTGGCGGAACAGTTGGGCAAAACCTGTGGTGAGGTCAAAACCATCAACATCAATGGCGGCCACCGCCCGATGCCCATGATGATGGCGGAAGCAAGAGCCGCCAGCGACACCGTTTCCAGTATCGCCCCCCGGGAAATCCAGGCCAGCGTCAACGCCACCTTCAACCTGGATTAACAACCGTCGATCAGAAATCCCGGGTGTAGAAGATATCCAGCGAGGCGGCCAGGCCACTGGCCGCCTCCAGATAGAAATACCGGCCCAGATCATAACGCAGTGCGACCGTGGTGATCGGTTCGAATATCCCGACGCCGTACCTCAGGCTCAACTCATCGGTTATGTATCCGCTGGCCACCACCGAAGCCTCATCCCCGGAGCCTTCGGTTTCCAGGGTGAGATTGCGAATGCCCAGCTCGTCTCCAATGCCCTGGGTCAGACGGCTTGCCTGGGTCAGCCCCAGCGACAGAGCAGCCTGCGCCATCTGCCCGTCGTCACCGCGGCTTTGAGGCGGGCGGCCCAGAATAATGTAGGACAGCGCATCGCTTTGGGGCATGGAGGGTTCTGAGAATACCTCGGTTTCAGGGGCGTTCACGGGGCCGCTAAGCCGGATACCGGCAACAACAGTGTCTACTCTGCGCACTGCCTCTATGTCCAGGTAGGGTTCCGTCAGGGCACCCACAAACAGGATTCTCGCTCGCCGTAGTTCCAGATCCTGCCCAAATGCCTGGTATTGACCATTCACCAGTTGAAGCGCACCCCGGGTATCCATGTCGTTGCCAATCCGAAGAGTCCCCTCGAGATTCCCGGTCACACCGAAAGCATCAAACGCTACCCGGTCTTCGCCGACCACCACAGTCACGTCCATCACCATACGCCGGATGGTCGGCTCCTCGGTTTCAACTCCGACAATCACCTCATCTTCGGAGATAGAAACCGCTGACTCCGGAAGCCCCTTGATCTCGATCTCACCACGGGGTACTTCCACCCGTCCAGACACAGAGAGTTCACCACTGCGGAAAGCAATGGTGAGGTCTGGCCCGACTTCAACCCGGGCATAGGGTTCGACATTTACCGGCAGCCTGTCGCCAACAATCGACAGCTCAATCTCGGGCTCCTGCTGCCAATTGATCATCCCCGAAAGTTGCCCGCTACTGCGGTCGTTACTGTTCCAGCGCCCGCTGATATCAGCGGAATCCCCGAGAAACTCGAGCACCAGAACCACATCATTCAGTGGTAGTGGCAGGCCCGGATCGTAAAAACGACCATTCGTAAGAGCCAGCTCGCCATGAATCATGGGACGTAACAATGGGCCGGTAATTTCGCCTTGGCCGTTAACCTGACCTCCAATCTCTTCCACCCCGGCGAAGGCGGATGCAAAAGCCAGATCCAGTGAGTTCAGGCTGAAACGGCCCTGTACCGGTCGCTCTTCAGCCATCGGGTCAACCGCCAGCTCGGCATTAAAATCGCCCAGCTCCGGCCCTCGCAGGGCAACTGACAACTCAGCGATGCTGGGCTGAAGACGAGCATCAACGGTCAAACCCTCATGACTCAGGGTTTCCCAGTCATCCAGCACCAGGAATTCGAAGGTTCCCTCACCGGCATCCAGTGTGATTCTGCCATCCGGCCCTGCGTCGGTCAGTGACAGATCCACGTCGGCATCCAGGTGCGCACTCCATCGGAAGGTATCAGGCAACAGTGGTTCAAGGGCCGTGGTCGGAAACTGGCGAATCTGGAAGGCGATGTGGGCATCCGGCAATAGCTGCTGATCGTCAGCGCACACAGAACTGTCCTGCCAGCGCCAGCAGTGAGCGCCTAGGCTCAGTTTGCCTTCTTCGGTGTAGGCAAGGTCAGCGGGAGATTCCAGTTGCCACGTCTGGCCCGGGCCGGGTATGTCGATTTCACCACGGTTCAGGGCACCCTGCCAGGCATCAAGGCTCTCACCCAGGGCGCCGGCGAATACGGCAAGCAGGGTCGCCTCACTGTGGCTGGCATTGACTGTTAGCTGATGCTCATCCCGGGTACCTTCAAGGCGAAGGGATACGCTCTCCAGCTGTTGGTCGGCAGCACGAATCTCATTGATCTCCAGCGCTGCATCCAGCACACCGCCTTTGGCCAGACTGGCATCAAGATCCACGGCCTCAATCTGCAACAGATCCTGCCAGCTCAATCCGCGGCCAGCCACGACAAGCTCGGCGGTGGGATCATCCACGGTGCCCGCAAACTGCAGGCTGGCCTCCAGTTCACCAGCCAAACCTTCGGCAAACATCGCCGGTTCAGGCAACAGGATGGACAAGTCACCTGCCAGTTGGCTGCCGTAACGACCCTGCCCTTCTATACGGTTCTCACCCACGACAAGCACAAGATCATCCACTTGCCATTCGCGACCGTCACTGGCCAACTGGCCCCGGGCGCGAGCATTGTTCCCCTGCCATCGTCCCTGCAGATTCCAGTCCGCCGACATTCGGGGCAATGCGTCGTCCTGAAGCTGGCCTTCGCTGGTTACGTTGCCGTCCAACCGGGACTCCAGCACAGGCACCCAATAGCCCGGATTGAACTGGTCCAGAACCAGGGCAGCTTGCCAAGCCAGCTGGGAAGAAAAATCGAGCTCGGCTTCGCCAGACAGGGAACCCGCTCCGGTCGTCATGTCGAGCTGGGTGATACGGACAGCCTGAGTATCGCCATCAAGGCGGGCCTTCAGCTCGGCATCCCCAAGGGGACCGGTAACCTGCGCGTCAAGATCCGCCTGGTAGCGGTCTTCCTGGTAACTTGCCCGACCTTCCAGACGGTTGAGCGAAACCGGAGGCTCGCCCAGCCCCGGCACCAGGCTGTACCAGGGGAAGCGGTTCAGGGCCAGCCCCACATCAGCGGCCAGACCATCAGCCCAGGAGGCCTCGCCCTGCACCTCCAGGGTTCCGGGTGGCTCACCACCCCCTCTTTCCGGGCCGGCCATGGACAGTACCAGATCTGTCACCTTCTCTGTGGTGACCAATCCCTGGATAGACGTCTGGATATCACCCTCGGTACCCGGCAGTAGCGCCTGGGTGCGGGTCCTGAAACCGTTGGCCAGGGAACCGTCAAGGGTTAATCGCCAGTTCTTCAGCGTCAGTGTTTCCGGAAGATCATGATGGGCAAGAAAACGCTCGGATTCGAGTCTGATGGACGCTGGCAGACGGCTTTCCAGCGGCTGAACCTGCCCCTGTATATTCGCATTGAGATAACCACTACTGGCACCTCGCAACCGCAAGTCCCTGACGCTGCCACCCAGGTTAACGGTGATCTGCCAGTCATCTCCCGATGGCGGCGGCAAGGATACGTCAACATCGATATCCAGGGGCCAATCCCGCCGCATGTCAGCGCGACCACTCGCCGATACCCGTATCTCTTCCAGCTGATACAGCACGTGTTCAAGCTCCAGGCTGGCACCGGAGGCCCGGGATTGCAGCTCAAACCGGTCCCAGATGGCTCCGTCATTGACCGTCAGCGGCCCCAGGGCAACATCCCCGATCACCACTGCCAGCGGCAGGTTAATCCTGGGAAGGCTGATATCACCGGAACGTTCATCATCAGATTCAGAGGGCTGCAGGGTCACTGCAATCCGATCGGCCTTGAGCGTATCCAGGCAGATGGTTTTTTCGAACAGACACGTCGGAGACCAGTCTACTTCCGGAGCCTCAACCACCACACCCACGCCATAGCCCTGCCATTCAAGGCGGTCGGCCTGCCACTGGCCAAGCAGGGAACCTCGGTCGGCCTCGGTCTGCAACCCGGGAATCTGATCAATGGTCCAGGCTGTGCCCTTTTCGGTATGCAGGGCCAGCAAAATCAGACCAACCAGCACCAGGGGCAAAAACAGCAACAATGCGACGACCAGCAACAGCCAGAACCACCATTGCCGGCGCAGCGGCTTTTTGTGTTTCTCCGGCTGACGTTCAGCCTGTTCTGGTGGCACCGGTGGATGATCGGTCACAGCTCTGGCCCCATGGAAAAGTGAATACGCCAGCCGCCGCCAAACTCCTCGTCCAACCCCTTGGCCACGTCGAGGCGCAACGGCCCGACCGGGCTCACCCAGCGAATCCCCAGGCCGGCACCTGTCGCCAGCCGGTCAAACACATCATTCACCGCGTTGCCCTTGTCGACGAACGCCGCCACCCGCCAGTTCCGGACAAACTCGTACTGATATTCGACACCACCGACCAGCTGAAAACGGCCACCAACGGCTACGCCATTGTCATCACGGGGCGACAGGGTTTCGTAGCCGTAGCCCCGGACACTCTGATCACCACCGGCAAAGAAGCGCAATGAGGGAGGCACATCGGAAAAACTGTTGGTCGCCACCCCACCAAAGTTGAAACGGGTCAGGAACCGGTGATTATCAGCCAGGGTATACAGCCCCCTGGCCAGCACATTCACGTGCAGGATGTCTGCGTCCGATATGATGGCCCGGTGGGCACCGGTCACATCAAGCTGCAATCGATAGCCCCGGGACGGGTCCAGGGGCGAGTTGGCCTGGAGTTTGGAGTAACTGAGCCCCGGCAGCAACAGGCTGGAGTTGCCCCGTTCATCTTCACCAATTTTGAAGCGCTCGCCTTCCCATCGAAGGGACAGCACCTGCATCCAGCCGGTATCCAGCTGGTGCCGCCATTGCTGGCCGAGCGTCAGTCGCTCTGACTCCACATCCTCAATATTTTCTCGCTGATAACCGGTGCCCAACCGAATAGAATCCGTCATCGGTGGATCCAGCGGGAGCTCATACCATCCACTGACGTTCTGCCGCAGCTCCGAAAGCTCCGTGTCTGCCCCGCGTCGATGACCCATGGGGTTGGTGTAATGCTCTCGCCAGTTACCGCGGAACCGGGGGCCGACGTCTGTTGAGAAGCCAACACCGGCGCCTACCGACCGGGGCGGCCTGGGGGTAAGACCAATATCCACCGGTATCACACCATCCTCTGCCCGATTCGGTGAAGCATCAATATCCACACCGGAAAAGTAACCACTGTTAGAGAGATCGCTGTTGAGCTTCGCCACTTCATCGGCGTGGAAAGGAATGCCGGGTTCAAAGGTCACAAACTGGTTCAGTAAACCTTCATCAAAACCATGGCCTTCCAGGAAGGTAACCGCGCCCAGGCGATACCGCTCGCCGGTACGGTAGTGCAAGGTAATATCTGCGTGATTCTCGGAAGGGTCTACTTCCAGTCGGCGGGTCACAAACTCACCGTCAAAGTAACCCAGACGTCGCGCCCGATTCTGTATGGCCTGCCGCAGCGTGTTGTAACGGCCATGATGAAGCACATCTCCTTCCGCTGGCTCTTTCGGAATCTGATTAACCAGTGCCGGATCTTCACTGCCTGGCCCCTCGATCAGCACTGACCGGGAACGAATGCGTACGGGCTCCCCCGGTACCACCGTCAACACCAGCTCGGCCAGCCCATCCGCATTTTCGGTGACTTCGAATGTGATCACCGGATTGTAGTACCCCAGGGCCCGAATGGCCTGTTCAACCTGAGCTATCGCCGTGGAGGCGTAACGGCGCAGGCCATCGGCTGAGCGGCCTTCTACCTCACCCACAAAAATCCGGGCATTGTCTCTCAAGTCACTGTGATCGCCCTCAACCTCAACCCTGACCTGACTGGCATGGCTGGCAGACGCGCTCAACAGCACCGCAAGCCCGGTCAGCTTCAGGATTCTTTGTATGTGGTATCGGGCTAACAGCATGCAGTGTTTGGGTTTCCCACCTGGATGATTGACGAATCCCTGAGTCAGGGGGTGAGTTTACCGATAGCGGATGCGCGCTTCTACGCCTGGCGCGCCAAAATCACAATTGACCACAATGCCACAAGGGAATGCTGCACCTGCCAATGGCCATTGTGACCTCCGGAGCCATGCTCGGTTCCACGTGGTGTGATCAATCAGACAACCTCAGGAGTTCAGCGTGACCAGGGATCCAATCGGACTTGCACTCTCGATCATGAACCGGATATCCGGCAACCCTTTACTGGATCGACTGGGCTTGAGATCTCCCCTTGAACGTACGGCATACCAAGGTACTCGGACCGGTTTCCGGACCATTGCCCTGGCGGGCCGTGAGTTTAAGCGGGTTCGCAACTGGCTACCCCGGAAGCGACTGCCACCCGGGGCCCCAGGCGACCTGTTTGACCTTAGCCTGGACGACGACCAGCAAATGATTGTCGACAGCCTGAAACGCCTGGCACGTGATGTCCTCAGGCCCGCAGCCCAGGAGGCCGACGAACAGGGCCGATTGCCTGAAGCCGTTAAACACGAGGCTGCTGCCCTTGGCTTGCCCATGTACGCGGTACCCAGTGAATTTGGCGGGGTGGCCGAACAGCAGTCGCCGGTGACCAGCGTGCTGATTGCTGAGCAACTGGCCTGGGGCGATATGGCTCTGGCAATTCGGCTACTGGCACCCTTCAGCGTCGCCCAGGCGATCAGTTGCTGGGGCACTGGAGAGCAACAGTCCCGCTATCTGCCGGCCTTCTGCGAGGATGCGCCGCCGGTGGCCAGCCTCGCCATTGACGAACCAACGCCGCTGTTTGACCCAATGCAACCATCCACCACGGCTACCGAGACCGATCAGGGCTACCGGATTAACGGCGAAAAATCGTTTGTGATTGCAGGCGCCGAGTGCGAGTTGTTGCTGGTCTCGGCTGTCCTTAATGGCACACCCCGGGTCTTCATTATTGAAACCGCTGGCCTAAACCTGGCGATGGCGGATACCCCGGGGATGGGGCTGCGCGCGGCGGAGGCCACCTCGGTCCGGTTCGACAACCTGGACGTACCGGCCGACGCACTGCTCGGCGATGACGATTTTTGCTTTCAGACCTTCATCGACAGAGCCGCCCTGATGCGCTGCGGCCTGGCCATAGGTACGTCACAGGCGGTACTGGACTATGTCATTCCCTACTGCAACGACCGCCAGGCCTTTGGCGAGCCTATCAGCCACCGGCAATCGGTGGCGTTCATGATCAGCAATATGGCCATTGAGGCCGACAGTATGCGCATGCTCACCTGGCGCGCCGCCAGCCGGGCCGAAACCGGCCGAAGCTACCACCGGGAAAGCTGCCTGGCCCGCTTGCTGTGCAATGAGAAAAGCATGGAGATTGGAACCAACGGTGTCCAACTGCTCGGTGGCCACGGTTTTGTTAAAGAACACCCGGTAGAGCGCTGGTATCGGGATATTCGCTCCACCGCCACTCACCATGGCGGCGTTCACGCCTGACACCAAGGACATTCGCTATGAATCTCGACATTCCTGGAAAGTTTGCACCGATTGTTCATCAGGCCCAACAGGTGGCCCGGGAAGTTTTCCGACCCATTTCCCGACATTATGACCGCGCCGAGCACGCCTATCCCAAGGAACTGGATATGTTCGCATCCATCATGGACGGCATGAACGATGGCGCTGCCGATGGTGGTGCCGGGGCTGGCCGCCTGGCCCGGTCCGCTGGAGACACCGGCACCGGCACCGGCAACCAGAATGGCACCAACATGAAAACCGTTCTGGGTCTCACGGAACTCTGCTGGGGCGACGTCGGCCTGGCTCTGTCCATCCCTCGCCAGGGTTTGGGTAACTCGGCCATTGCCGCCGTTGCCAACGAGCAACAGCTTCAACGGTTTGGCAAGACCTGGGCAGCCATGGCCATCACCGAACCCGGTGTCGGTTCGGATTCCGCCGCCATTCGGACAACTGCCACTAAAGACGGCGATCACTATATTATCAACGGTGAAAAGATCTATGTGACCGCCGGTGAAAGGGCCAATGCCGTTGTGGTTTGGGCCACACTCGACAAATCCCTGGGCCGAGCCGCCATCAAATCGTTCGTGGTGGAGAAAGGCACGCCTGGAATGACCGTGGAGCGACTGGAGAAGAAACTGGGTATCCGCGCCTCAGACACGGCCGCTATCCGTTTTGACAATTGCCGGGTTCCGAAAGAAAACCTGCTGGGTGATCCCGAGATCAGCGTGGGCAAGGGCTTTGCCGGCGCCATGCAAACCTTTGACAACACCCGACCGGTGGTCGCTGGAATGGCTATCGGAGTGGCCCGGGCCGCCCTGGAGCGCACTCAGGAAATTCTGAAGGCAGCGGGACTGAACCTTACCTACCAGCAACAGAGCTGGACAACCACCGCCGCTGTCCGGGAACTGCATTTGCTGGAAGCGGAACTGGAAGCCGCCAGGCTACTGACGCTCAGAGCCGCCTGGATGGCCGACAACGGCCAACCCAACTCCAAAGAAGCCTCCATGGCCAAAGCCAAGGCCGGCCGGGTGGGTAACCAGATCACGCTCCGCTGCGTGGAGCTGTGTGCTTCACTGGGGTACCAGGAAACGGAACTGCTCGAAAAATGGGCCAGGGACTCCAAAATACTCGATATTTTCGAAGGCACCCAGCAGATCCAGCTGCTGATCATCGCCCGACGATTACTCGGAAAGTCGTCCTCCGAGCTGAAATAAGCTAACCTGTCAGGGACTTATATTATGCCCCTGACCAATGACAGGTAGCCCGGATGCTCAGGATTAACCGCGACAACCTTCGGTCCAGCCATCAGTTGATCTGGTTCCTTATCGATTTCCTGATGCTGGGCCTGCTGATCATCAACCTGGCCTTTATCATCTGGGATTCGATATACAGTTTCGTTGCGGTTCAGAACCTGCTGGAAGAAAGCCTCCCCGCCGTCAATGCGATCTATCAGCCGATCCATGAACGGTTTATTTTCTATGATCTGATCTTCGTCTCCATCTTCCTGACCGAGTTTTTTGTCCGCTGGGGCTACTCCGTCAAAGCCAAGGTCTACGACCGCTGGTATTTCTACCCGTTCATACACTGGTACGATCTGGTGGGCTGCATCCCCGTTGGCGGCTTCCGCTTCCTGCGGGCGTTGCGGATCATTTCGATCATCTACCGCCTGCACCAATACAAGATCATCGACTTCACCAGCACTCGCTTGTACCAGTTTGTGTCGTTCTACTATGAAGCCTTCATGGAAGAGTTATCAGACCGGATTGTTCTGAAGGTTCTGAGCGGCGTTCAGGATGAGGTAAAGCGTGGTTCGCCCCTGTTTGAACGGATCCAGACTGACATCCTGTTCCCGAGACGGTCGATGTTGTCGGATTGGTTATCGGAACGCGTCGCCCTGGCTGCGCAGCACGGCTACATCCCAAATAGAGGTGCCCTGCGAGTCTATCTGGAGGACCGTGTAGACAATGCCCTGAAGCAAAACCTCGAACTGTCGAGACTGAAATATCTGCCAGTGGTAGGCCCCACCATACAGGACACACTGGAAAACGCGGTTGGCGATATTGTTGCGAATGTGATTCACCAGATTCTGGAAGACCTGGCGTCTTCCACCAACCACGCTTTTATCGAAGATATTGTGAACGTGATGCTGCCGGAGCCGGGAGAAGTGAAAGGAACAGATCAGGAGCAAGAGGCGTTGATCAACCTCATTCTGGAAGTCATTGACGCCATCAAGGACCAGGTACGAGTGAAACACTGGCGTGCAAACCTGCCGTAACCCGTCCCACCGGACGAATACCTTCAGAGCTTGCGGATAATCGCCTCACACAACTGGTCCTGATTGAAGCCCTCCCCTTTTACGGTCAGGTCTGCATAGCGGGTATAAAGCGCGAAACGCTCCTCGAACAACTCGGCCAGAGACTGGTCCGGCCGCCGCGAAATCCCCCGAAGGCTGTAATCGCCAATGCGGTGAATCACCGTCTCCAGTGAAATGTCCAGAAACACCACGGTGCCGTTACGCTTCAAGTGCTGCATTGCAGCATCACTGTACACCGCACTGCCGCCGGTACTGATCACCTGATTCTGAACGTCCAGCGCCAGCAACACCTGCTCCTCGATCTGACGCAACGCCACATAGCCGTCCCGATCAACGATCTCCTGCAGGGTGCGACCGGCCTGCTCCTGAATCAGCAGGTCGGTGTCAGTGAACCCCATACCAAGGCGCTTGGCCACCAGCACACCGATGGTACTTTTGCCACTGCCGGGCATGCCGATGAAAATCAGGTTGCGGCCATTACGACCCACCATCACACCCGATCCTCCGCCGCACGGCAGGCGGCTGCGGTAAACAGGACATCCGTGGAGGAATTCAGCGCCGTTTCGGTGGAATCCTGTACCACACTGATCACAAACCCGATGGCCACGGCCTGCATGGCAATATCGGCGGAAATGCCAAACAGGCTGGTGGCCAGCGGGATAAGCAGCAAGGAACCACCGGCCACACCAGAGACACCACAGGCTGCAACGGCGGATACCACACAAAGTAACAGTGCCGTTGGTAAGTCAACCGGAATACCGAGCGTATGCGCTGTGGCCAGTGTGATCACGGAGATGGTAATCGCCGCCCCGGCCATATTGATGGTTGCACCCAGCGGAATGGAAATCGAATAGGTGTCCGGATCGAGCTTTAGACGGTCACACAGATTGAGATTCACCGGAATGTTGGCGGCAGAACTGCGAGTAAAGAAAGCAGTAATCGCGCTCCCCCGCAGGCAGGCAAACACCAGAGGGTATGGGTTGCGGCGCGTGTAAGCAAAAACAATCAATGGATTGGTAACCAGCGCCACAAACAGCATGCAGCCCACAATCACCGCCAGCAAATGACCATACTCGAGCAGGGCCGCCACACCTGACTCCGCCAGGGTATTGGCGACAAGGCCAAAAATGCCCAAAGGTGCCAGCCGGATGACCACCTTCACGATACCAGAAATGGCTTCAGACAGATCGTTCAGAACCGTTCTGGTGGCTTCGCCGGACTGCCGCAACATCAACCCGAGGCCGATGGCCCAGGCCAAAATGGCAATGAAATTGGCGTCCATCAGTGCCGTGACCGGATTGGTAACCACGCTCAAAACCAGATTCTGCAGAATTTCGACAATGCTGCCCGGCGGATTACCGGTCACTTCCGGCATATCCAGGGTAAGCTCAGAGGGGAACACAAAGCTGGCAACCACGGCCACCACCGCCGCCAGCAGGGTGCCAACCACATACAGAAACAACACCCCGCGAATGTGGGTAGGTTGCCCCTTCTGGTGGGCGGCAATAGCCGACGCCACCAGTACAAATACCAGAATCGGCGCCACGGCTGTCAGAGCCGAAATAAACAATTGCCCAAGCAGCGATACCGAGCGCGCCGCCTCTGGCGCAATAATGGCCAACAGTATGCCGGCAACAATGCCGATGGTAATTTGCGGGATCAGGCCCAGTTGCAATAAAGGGCGTAGGAAAGCGGGCAGCCGGCTGGACATGTAAAAGCTCCTGTTCGTTGACTAAGGGGCCGTCCACCAGGCGGGCACACCCATCGGCGACCTTCAGATCGGTATATCGTATTTTTTGGATACAAAAAGCAAAAAGGCAGATCAGTTAGTACTGATCTGCCTTTTTTATTGGTAGCGGGGGCTGGATTCGAACCAACGACCTTCGGGTTATGAGCCCGACGAGCTACCAGACTGCTCCACCCCGCATCAAACTGGTTGTTTACCGGGTCACCCCGATCAACGTGGCGCGAATAATACGGCGTGAAGTTGCCCCTGTCAAAGGAAATTACGGTTTTCCCGTAACTTAGCGCTCCAGAATCGCCGTCACGCCCTGACCGCCCGCCGCACAGATGGAAATCAGGCCTCGACCACTGCCCTTTTCTTCCAGCAATTTGGCCAGGGTTGCGACGATACGACCACCGGTGGCGGCAAACGGGTGCCCGGTTGCCAGACTGGAGCCTTTCACGTTCATCTTTGCCCGGTCAATACTGCCCAGCGGCTTGTCCAGACCCAGGCGCTCCTTGCAGAAGACCGGATCTTCCCACGCCTTCAGGGTAGACAATACCTGGGCGGCGAAGGCTTCGTGAATTTCGTAGAAGTCGAAATCCTGCAGGGTCAGACCTGCCTTCTCCAGCATACGCGGCACGGCATAGGCCGGCGCCATCAGCAGGCCCTCTTTCTTGTCCACGAAGTCCACCGCTGCCACTTCAGAGAACGTCAGCCAGGCCTTCACTTCCATATTATTGGCCTTGGCCCACTCCTCACTGGCCAGCAGCACACAAGAAGCGCCATCCGTCAGTGCGGTGCTGTTGGCAGCGGTCATGGTGCCGTTCTCACGATCAAAACAGGGTTTCAATGTAGCCAGCTTTTCAAGGGTGGTATCCGGGCGCAGGATGTTATCTTTATCCAGACCCGCCATCGGTGTCAGAAGATCCTCAAAGAAGCCTTCGTCATAGGCCTTGGCCAGCTTCTGGTGGCTTTCCCAGGCCAGGCGATCCTGATCCTCACGGGCAATATTCCACTCCTTCGCCGTGACCTGACAGTGATCCCCCATGGACAGTCCGGTACGCGGCTCGCCATTCTCCGGAATCTCCGGCATCAGATGGCCCGGGCGGAAACGGCCGAGAATCTTGAGGCGTTCCTTGGCGGTTTTGGCACGGTTCAGGTCCAGAAGAATTTCCCGCAAGCCCTCACCCACACCGATGGGCGCATCCGACGTGGTATCGGTACCGCCGGCGATACCGCATTCAATTTGCCCAAGAGCAATTTTGTTCGCCACCAGAATGGCTGCCTCAAGCCCGGTACCACAGGCCTGCTGGATATCGTAGGCCGGCGTTTCCGGCGCCAGGCCCGAGCTCAACACCGACTCACGGGTAAGGTTGAAGTCCCGGGAGTGTTTGATCACCGCGCCAGCGACCACCTCGCCCAGCCTCATGCCCTGGAGGTTGTAGCGATCCACCAGACCCCGAAGCGTGGATGTCAGCAGCTCCTGATTACTGATTTTGCTGTAGGCGGTGTTGGAGCGGGCAAATGGCGTGCGATTACCGCCAATAACGGCAACGCGGCGAATGCCGGGCGCCTTTTTGGTAGCCCGAGAACCGGATTTCGTGCCAGTACGAGTGGTTTTTGGTGCCTGTGCCATAGCAAACTGTCCCTTCAGTGGTGATCATAAGTGGTTTGATTCAGGTTAGCCCAGAGTCTAGCGCCTGGCGCCCGTTGCTCATTGGCAACTCTGACAACGCCATGACTGAGTTGAGTCAATCCAATAACTGGCAGAAGCTTTACCCTTTGGGCTATTTCATACTCAACCAAACTCACAAGGAAGAACATCATGTCTGACCTCTACCTGAAACTGGTTAACACTCCGGTTGGCAAAACCGCTGCACAGTCGCTGGGCTTGCCCTCCCCGGCGCCCCTCAACCGCCTGAAGCGGGTCGACCAGCCATTTATTGAAGGCGACGTATTGATTGGTGCAGGCGCCGGTGCCCGCGCTATCGCCACGCTCGGCTCAATCATTGGCGCCAGCCCGGCGGGCCTGCACCATGCCACGGGCATCGAAACCCTGGCGGACTCCGCTCAGGCGGGCAACAAAGCCAAGGCGCTGGATGTGTCCGGCGAAGTGAACGGAAAGTTCTCAGCTCTGGTATTCGATGCGACCGGTCTCAAAACCCCTCAGGAACTGCGCGCCCTGTACGACTTTTTCCATCCGACCATCCGCAAACTGGCGTCCAATGGCCGGGTGCTGGTGATAGGCCAGGACCCTCACACCTGCCGGAAGGCACCCCAGGCCGCCGCCCAGCAAGCCCTTGAAGGCTTTGTCCGCGCCGTTGGCAAGGAAATCGGCAAGAAGGGCTGCACGGCCAACCTGGTATGGATGGCTCCGAACGCCGAGAACCAGCTGGATTCCACGGTTCGCTTCTTCCTGTCTGCACGCTCGGCTTATGTTTCCGGCCAGGCGGTGCGTATTGGCGAAGCAGAGGAGGCCAAAGCCACCAACCCGGTGGCTCCGCTGGCCGGCAAGGTAGCCCTGGTCACTGGCGCCTCCCGGGGCATTGGCGCAGCCATTGCAGAAACCCTGGCCCGTGACGGCGCAACCGTTATCGGCCTGGATATCCCCCCGGCATTGGAGGAACTGCAGAAAGTAACCGACGCCATCAAAGGCAAGGCACTGGCCTGCGACATTACGGAAGAAAAGGCACCCAAGCTGATAGCAGATTTCATCGAAAAAGAAACCGGCGGGGTTGATTTTGTGGTTCACAACGCCGGCATTACCCGCGACAAAACCCTCGGAAACATGCCAGAGCACTTCTGGGATATGACGATCGCTGTCAACCTGACCGCTGAGGAACTGATCGATGAAGAACTGGCCGAGCGCAAGCTGATGCGCGACAACGGCCGTATTGTGTGCATTTCCTCCATCAGCGGCATTGCCGGCAACTTCGGCCAGACCAACTATTCCTGCGCCAAGAGCGGTGTGATCGGTTATGTGGAGTCTATGGCGAAGCACCTGAAAAACGGCATAACCATCAACGCCATTGCCCCCGGCTTCATCGAAACCCAGATGACCGCCGCCATGCCATTCACCATCCGCGAGGCGGGCCGGCGCATGAACAGTCTGTCTCAGGGCGGACAACCGGTAGACGTGGCAGAAGCCATTGCCTGGTACTGCAACCCGGCTTCTGCCGGCGTTAACGGCAACGTTGTGCGGGTGTGCGGGCAGTCGCTGATCGGCAAATGATGCCGGGCCTTGCAAAAGCCTGAACGACGAGAAACCGGGGGCATCGAGCTCCCGGTTTTTTTGTAACGGGGAAACGATCAGACTTTCCTTCAGGCGAAAAAAAAAGCAGATCCGCTTGGATCTGCTTTTTCTCACATCTGGTGGGTGGTGCAGGGATCGAACCTGCGACCCTCGCCTTGTAAGGGCGATGCTCTCCCAGCTGAGCTAACCACCCGGGAAAAAGTTGGCGGAGCGGACGGGACTCGAACCCGCGACCCCCGGCGTGACAGGCCGGTATTCTAACCAACTGAACTACCGCTCCGCATCGATTCAGCGCTGTAAATAAACGCCGAACCTGAAACCGCTTGAAAATGGTGGGTGGTGCAGGGATCGAACCTGCGACCCTCGCCTTGTAAGGGCGATGCTCTCCCAGCTGAGCTAACCACCCACTTCGTGGCCTTACTGTTCTTCAGGCTCAAAGCGGTCACTTGTTGCGCTTGGCGCTTGTTGATTCAGCATTGCTGCATCAACCAAGTGAGACGCGCATTTTAAGCATTTCACTCACCGTGTCAAATGTTTTCCGGAAAATTCATGAATTTTTTCTGACCCGGCATTACCTGAGCATTTATTAATCAAAATCAGGAGCTTGTGTGCCGTTTGCGCCCGCCAGGAAAGTCGCGCACCTCTCCGGTTTTCTGGCCCGCCTGCTCGCCCTTCTGACGCAACGCCAACTCACTGACTTTGTCTCGCCGTTCATTCGGAATCGCCTGACTGGCCAGCGAACGGTTGAGATCATCCAGCTTAACCCTGACATCCCGCCAGGACTCTTCCAGATAAGGCACCAGGCGCCTCGCCACTTTCTCGAATCGAACTACCAGATTATCTTTGAGCGACATTGTTTTTATCTCACCGAAGTCAACCAACTCCAGTGTAGACAACCCTCGCTCAGAAAATCCACCAGCCGCCGCCGGATTCCTCTTCACGCCGCTGCTTACGTTCCAATTCCAGCTTTGCGTAATCCCGCTCCAGCGCCTCCAGCTTCTGATCCGCCTCAAGGGGCTCTGTGGGGCCACCACCGAACGGCCAGTACCAGGAGGCAGACTCATACTTACCCTGCTGTTTCAGCTGCTCAACCTCAAGCTCCCGTTCTTCCTCCAACGCCGCCTTTCGCTTTTTGTAATCCATGTCTTCATTAACCTCAACAATGGAAGCACCAGCATGATTCGGCGCCAGCAGATCGCTGTTGAGGAACAGAGTCGAAACAATCTGACCAGACTGCATGGCGTAGTCACGGGTCACCAGCTGCAGATCGCCACTGGCCAGAGGATGATCCGGGTCCAGATCCGGATGGCGCCGCTCCGGCTCGGTCAGCTCGTTGTAACGCAGGTAATAGATCTTGCCGGGCTCAACCCGCAGCGTGGCATCGGCAATCAGGCTCAAGCTGAACGAATTCAGCCCCTCCAGCCCCAGCAGCGGCCTGCGCATAGCGATGTGACGCTGACCGGGTTTCACTTCAAGCCAGGTGTAACTGTTGTTGCGTATGTTGAAGTAGTGCTTGTCGTCTATGTAGACGCTGGGCGACTCGATCTCATCCGCAGCCCATTGGGAGTGAGTGCGGTAGAAGTAAAGAACAGCATTGCGCTGGTCCCAGGCATCGGTGTCGATATGGACAAAGTCATGCCCCGACACAGGGTGCAGGAAAGCTCCCACGCTCTTGCCAATAGATTGATAGATCGTACAACCGGAGAGCGCCACCACACACAACAGGGCGATAGCGTTCCGAAGGTAAGGCACTCGTTTTTTCATTGTTATGCACTCTTCATCCCTATCGAGTTAGCCGATGATATCAACTGCCACTCAATAGAAATGAGAGCTACCGCAAGGGATGAATACAAACCGTTACATTCACCCCCACACCCTGGAAGCCAAGCCTTCGGGAGAATAAAAGCGCCTAGTTTCCGGAAACCTGCGAGCGAAGCTGGTTTACCTCCTCCGACAGCCTGACCAGCCGGGAAGTAAGCTGAGACCGCGACGCATCCACCGCATCAACGGTTTTCTTGAGCTCAGACAGCTGATTCCTCAAAGCCCGGACCTCGCCGTCGCCCGCCATGGCGTCCACCTTCTGCTCCAGCGCGGCAATCTGGCCTTCCATGCCACTGACCCCCAGCTTCTGTTCCTGCTCAAACCGCCTTATCCGGCTCTCAACCACCTGATCCACATCCCCGATCTGTTGGCTCAGCCGCGTCAACTGCTGCGTCGCCTCCTGGTTGGCCCGCTCCAGCGAAGCAACGGAATCGTCAAGTCGCTGCCGCACCTGCGCCACATCTGCCGACAACCCCGTACGTGCCTGTTCCAACGATGCGGTCAAATCAGACGCAGCCTTGTTTGCCTGGGCAAGCTGATCATCAACATCCGACAGCCTTTGCTGGTGCTCATCAAGCCGCTTTTTGTTGCGCTCGTTGGCAATGACCCAGAGTTTACGGATTTCACTGTCTGCTGAATCCAGGCGCTTGTCATTAGCTGCAATCATCTCCTCCAGGGAAGCTCCCCGCTCCTGCAGCGACTCCCCGGTTTCCGATAACTCACCCTCAAAACGGGCCAGCGCCAGCTTACTCTGCCGAGCCCAGTAATCGGCCTCTTCCAGTTGCCCCTCGAGGGCTTCAATACGCTCATTCTGAACATACCAGCCGGCACCCGCTCCTGCGGCCACCACCACCAACACAAGCCACATCAACAACCCACCTCCCGGGCCGCCACCGCCAGACGTCTTCTCCGGTTTTGGGGGCTTTGGGGGCTTCTGCCGGTTACTGGCCGATTTACTCTTTTGCCCATCAGGTTTTCTGGGCTCGGCGCCACCAATAGGGGGCTCAGCTCTCAGCTCGTCATCGTCCGGGCGAATGGGTTCCATTACTACTCCTGAATCGGGATGGTCAAAATGTCAGCCACGATAATACCCGCACTTAACAATCCGTTAAAATGAAGCCTTTTAAAGATTACCGGAACCACGCCCGCGCTGTGTTGCATGGTAGGTAGGCAAAACATACAATGGCCGGCTTTCCAATTATCACAGGACAGTTGCATATGCAGCCGCTTGTAGGACTCATCATGGGCTCGAAATCCGACTGGCCCACCATGGAACACGCCGCCGACATGCTCGAAAAACTCGGCATCGCCTACGAAACCCGGGTGGTTTCCGCCCACCGCACACCCGACCTGCTCTTTGACTACGCCAAAACCGCAGCCGACCGCGGCCTGAAAGTCATCATTGCAGGCGCCGGCGGTGCAGCTCACCTACCCGGCATGGTTGCCTCCCAGACCTCTCTGCCAGTCCTGGGCGTTCCTGTACAATCAAAGGCCCTGAACGGCCTGGATTCACTGCTGTCTATCGTACAGATGCCCGGCGGCATCGCCGTTGGCACCCTGGCCATCGGGAAGGCGGGCGCCACCAACGCTGGCCTGCTGGCAGCACAGATTATTGGCACGTTCGATGACAACGTGCGAAAGGCCGTTGACGAATTCAGGACAACCCAAACACAAACGATTCTGGACAATCCTGATCCCAGAGATCAGTGAAGCCAACTCCCAAGGCTGGATGAGCAGTTCGGGGAAGGCTTTCCAAAACTGTGCGGAGCCATGGATGGCGGAGCCCAAGCGCCCCATGGATGGGCTTGAGCGTGTTTTGGAAAGCCTTCCCCGAACTGCTCACACCACCAATGTCAGAGCCGAAACAGTGGCAGGAGAAATTACATGAGAATTGGTGTACTTGGCGCCGGCCAGCTAGGCCGCATGCTAGCCCTCGCAGGCTACCCCCTGGCCAAAGACTTCGTGTTCTATGACATGTCCGGCAGCCCCAGCGCCGGTCTTGGCGAAGTGATCATCGACCGTGACGGCCAATACCTGGACGACTTCATCTCCCGGGTGGACCGCGTTACCTACGAATTCGAACACCTGCCCGTCGCCGTGGCAGAAGAACTCGCCAAACACAAACCCGTGCATCCCTGCCCCAGGGCCCTGGAAGTTTGCCAGAACCGCGAAGCCGAAAAGACCCTGTTCGGCCGCCTGGGCATCCCCACACCCCAATGGCAAATTGCAGACAGCGCCGAGTCACTCAAAGCCGCTGCCGAAGAACTCGGCTGCCCGGTGGTTGCCAAGTCCATCACCGAAGGCTACGACGGCAAAGGTCAGGCCGTCCTGAAAACACCGGAAGAAGCACAAGCCGCTTGGAGCAGCATCGGGCACCCACGGGTGATCGTCGAAAAGTTCGTCAACTTCAAACGTGAAGTATCGATTATTGCCGTGCGCGCCGAGGACGGCGACCTGGCCTTCTACCCCATCGCCGAGAACACCCACCACGAAGGCATCCTTCGTTATTCCATTGCTCCCGCGCCTGCCCTTCAGGCACACATTCAGCAAGACGCAGAGAAATACATCAAATCTCTGCTGAACGAATTGAACTACGTGGGCGTATTAACCCTCGAGCTTTTTGAAACCAATGACGGGCTGGTCGCCAACGAAATGGCGCCGCGAGTGCACAACTCCGGGCACTGGACCATCGAAGGCGCCATGACCAGTCAGTTTGAAAACCACATTCGCGCTGTCAGCGGCCATGCCCTGGGTAATGTGGAAGCCCGGGGGCTTAGCTGCATGATAAACATCATCGGCGAGCATGGAGACATTGAACGCATACTGGAACTGCCCTACGCTCATGTTCACCTCTACAATAAAGGTGAGCGCCCGGGGCGCAAGCTGGGGCATGTAAATATTCTGGCCGACAGCTATGAAGAGCTGGTTTGGCGGGTCCGGAACTGCGCACAGTTCCTGCCCGGCAGCCCCGAGTTTACAAGTACTCTTACACCAAGGGGTTGATTTAGCTCAAATCGCCCCTATATTGCTGTGACGTACACATTCAACATAAACAGAGAGACAGGGAGAACGACCTCATGGCATTTGAACTTCCCGCACTGCCTTACGAAAAAAACGCTCTGGAACCGCACATGTCCCAGGAAACCCTGGAATACCATTACGGCAAGCATCACCAGACCTACGTCACCAAGCTGAATGGCCTGATCGACGGCACCGATAATGCCAGCAAATCCCTGGAAGACATTATCAAGAGCGCGAGCGGCCCACTGTTTAACAACGCTGCGCAGGTATGGAACCACACCTTCTTCTGGAACTGCCTGAGCCCGAACGGCGGTGGCGAGCCCACTGGCGCTGCCAAAGAGGCGATCGAGAAGGCATTTGGTTCTTTCGAAGAGTTCAAGAAAGAATTCAACGACAAAGCCGCCAACAACTTCGGCTCAGGCTGGACCTGGCTGGTGAAGAAGGCCGACGGCAGCGTAGCCATCGTCAATACCAGCAATGCGGAAACTCCGCTGACCGGCGCTGACAAGCCGGTACTGACCGTTGACGTCTGGGAACACGCCTACTACATCGACTACCGGAACAGCCGCCCGAACTACCTCGAAGGCTTCTGGAACCTGGTCAACTGGAATTTCGTTAACGAAAATCTGGCCTGATCACAGAGTAGTGCCGTCGGAAGCTGCCCAGCCGCTTCCGCCTGAACGCCCGCCAGGTCAGCCTGGCGGGCGTTTCTGTATCCAGATGCGACAAAACCGCAACAAATCGATACACGCCCACCCATGATTATTTGAAAAAATCGGCCATACTCCATGCAGTTGCAAAAAATCTGAACCATACTGTCGTACACGGCAGGCCTGACCCTGGCGCCTGCACTCAAGAACAATCCGGACAGATGAGCCACAAGACTCGGAATGCAAACCGCCTTCAAAGTTGAAAATCACCTGGGATACCGAATCCTGCGCTGGGTGCTGATTGTCGCCCTGTTGACAGGCATCCTGGTCAGCACCGTTCAGGTTGTTCTCGACGCCAGGCGGGTATCCATGGAACTGGAACGCCAGGCCAACCAGACCATGGCAATGGTTCGTGACGCCGCCACCCAGTCCGTTTTCAGTATTGATGACACCCTGGCCCAGCAAGTGGTTGATGGCCTTTTCGCGCTGGAGCCCATTCACCTGGCTCGCATTTCTCACCCGGATGGCGACCAATTGGGCGGCCGGCTCAGGCCACTGCAAGACCGGGCATTCCGCCCCATTACCGACCCCATTTTCGGCAGCATTCGTGAATACCGCGAAAGCCTGCACCGAGGCACCAGCCCAGACACGATCTACGGCTACCTTGAAGTGCACTACGACACTGCCCCTATCGCTGAGAACTGGCTGAACCGCGCATTGATCACCTTTGGTTCGGGCATTGCACTGGCACTGATTCTGGGCCTTGTACTGTTCGTGGTGTTCCATCTGGTGCTTACCCGCCCCCTTTTACGCATTGTGCAATCCGTTCGCAAAGTCGACCCGGCACGGCCCGACGACCGGCTGATTGCGGTTCCGGACGGACATCGGGCAGACGAGCTTGGGCTATGGGTGAACGCCACCAATAATCTTCTGGTCTCTATCGCTGAGAGCCAGAAACGGCATCAGGAAGCCGAAGATCGGGTCAACCGCCTGGCACGCTATGACACTCTGACCGGGCTACCCAGCCGTGACGCATTCATGGAAGACCTGCAACACGACATCGTGTCTGCCAGGGAATCCCATGGCACACTGGCATTGATGGTTTGCGGCATTGATGACTTCAAATCCGTGAACGAGCAGTGCGGCTTCCGAACTGGCGACACCATATTGCAGACGGTCGCCAGTCGCCTGACCGCCAACCTGCCTTCGGAACGGTTCAGTGTTGCCCGGCTGGGCAGCGACCAGTTTGTCGTTGTCGAGAAGCGGCTTCGCGATGGATTTCAGGCAGCCGATACCGCCGAAAAGATTCTGGGCAGCTTCGCCACCCCGATCAACGCCGGCAACCATCGCATATCCATGACGGCTACCCTGGGTATTGCCCTGTTCCCCTCCGATGCTGACCAGGCCGACCGGCTTCTGCAAAGCGCCGAACAGACCATGGCACTGGCCAAACAGAACGGACACAATCATTTCCAGTTCTACGTTGCCAGCATTGATCAGGAGATCCGGGAGCGCAAACAGCTTGAGAAAGACCTGAGTAATGCGCTGGCAAACCACGAGTTCCATCTGGTTTACCAGCCTCAGATCAACCTCGAGACCAAACGCGTCATCGGTGCCGAAGCACTGCTGCGCTGGGAACATCCCGAGCGAGGCATGATTCCCCCTGATCACTTCATCCCCGTTGCCGAGTCCAATGGCGCCATCGTCGAGATTGGCCAATGGGTACTGGACCAGGCCTGCTGGCAAGCCGCTCGATGGGCCAGTGAAGGTTCACCCCTCAGAATTGCCGTGAACCTGTCTGCTGTTCAACTTCGCCAGGAATCCATTGTCGATGACATCCTGAACACCCTGAAACGCCACAACATTCCCGCCGGCCGGCTAGAGCTTGAGGTAACCGAAACCAGCTTCATGACCAATCTCAGCGATGCCGTGGCCAAGCTGCATCGCCTGCATCGGGCAGGCATCAGCATCGCGGTGGACGATTTTGGCACCGGATACTCGTCTCTCACCTACCTGAAGCAGATGCCGGTTCAGCACCTGAAAATCGACAAGCAGTTCATTCGGGACTTGCTGGTCAATGAGGAAGACACACGAATTGCCAACACCATCATTGACCTTGGCAAAAGTCTGAACCTCACCGTCGTGGCCGAAGGGGTTGAAACCGCCGAACAAGAGTACTATCTGAGCCAGCGTGGTTGTAAACTGGCCCAGGGGTACTTTTTCAGCAAACCACTGCCACCCAAGGAATTTGAGACGTTTGTACAGACTTTCCATGCCCGTATCGTGGAAAATAACGCCTGAACCTTTCACCCTGAGGAGTAGTCATGGGAACGACCGTCATCGGCCTTGTTGTTATTGCCGTTGTCATACTGTACCTGGTGTTTATCTACAACAACCTGGTATCGCTGCGTAATCAGTTCAAGAATGGCTTTGCGCAGATTGATGTGCAGCTACAGCGCCGCCATGACCTGATTCCCAACCTGGTGGAAGCCGCCAAGGCCTACCTCGTTCACGAAAAATCGACGCTGACCCAGGTGATGGAAGCCCGCAACAACGCCGTCAGCGCCCAGAAAGACGCGGCGAAAGACCCGGGGGACGGCACCAAGATCCAGCGTTTGGGCAGTGCCGAGAACCTGCTGACCAAAGCCCTGGCAAACTTCTACGCCGTTTCTGAAAACTACCCGGAACTGAAGGCCAACGAAACCATCCAGCAACTGATGGAAGAGCTCTCCAGCACCGAAAACCGGGTGGCCTTTGCCCGCCAGGCCTACAATGACGGCGTGATGACCTACAACATTTTCCGCGAGAAGTTCCCGAATAATATTGTTGCCGGCATGTTTGCCTTCAAGGAAACCGCCCAGCTGCAACTGGAAACCCCGGAAGCGCGCCAGGTACCAAAAGTCAGCTTCTGAGGCCTGAATCATGGCAAACCCCGGTTTCTTCCAGCGCCAGGCCCATGCCCGGCGCAATACCGGCCTGTTAATCGTCCTGTTTCTGACAGCCGTCACATTGATTACCCTGGCTGTTTGCCTGGTCGGGTATCTGGTCACCCGCAGCCAAACCTCGGTTCTACCCTTCCATTACTGGCTGACCTCCAGCCACGGACTCACCACCGCACTTGCGGTGGTGTTGCTTATAGGGGTCGGCTCGCTGGTTCGCTGGGCAGACCTGGCCGGTGGCGGTAGCCGGGTGGCAAAAATGGTGGGCGCCCGCCCGATTGAGCCCGACACCAACGATCCCGAAGAACGCAAGCTTCGCAACATCGTGGAGGAAATGGCCATCGCCAGTGGCGTGCCCGTGCCAGACCTTTACGTGATGGACAACGAAACCAGCATCAACGCCTTTGTGGCCGGCTACACGCCTGGTGAGGCCGTTATGGTGGTTACCCACGGCGCACTTACCCACCTCACCAGAGACGAGCTTCAGGGCGTGGTGGGGCACGAGTTCAGCCATATATTGAATGGCGATATGCGCATTAACGTCCGACTGATTGCGCTGCTGGCCGGCATTCTGATGCTTGGTCAGATTGGCCAGTTCCTGCTTCGGGCAGGTTTCTACAGCGGCGGCCGAAGCCGAAATCGGGATGGCCGTGCGCAGGCTGCAATGGGCCTGATCGGTTTGGCCCTGATGATCATCGGCTATGTGGGTGTGTTCTTCGGCCGGCTGATTCAGGCAGCGGTATCCCGGCAAAGGGAAATGCTGGCGGACGCCTCCTCCGTACAATTTACCCGTAACCCCGAGGGCATAGGCAGCGCCCTGTTCAAAATTGGCATGAAGGGCGGCTACCTGGATACCACCAGCCATGCCAGCGATATGAACCACATGTGTTTTGGTGAGTCGGCACGGATGAAGTTCAGCACCCTGCTCGCGTCCCACCCGCCCATCAACGAACGCATCAATGCCATCCAGCCCGGCATGCTGGCTCGCCTGCGCAGCCGCCTGAGAGACACTGAACCAAGCCAAAAGCTGCGCCAGGACACCACCAGGCCAGCCGGCAAAGCAGGCCTGAACGATCTGGTCAACCAGGTTGTCGCGCCTGCCAGGGGCCGTGGTAGCTCATCACCGCTACGCTCTTCCCTGGCACCCGACACTCCACAGCTGGCTGAAAAGTTGTCCACACGGGTAGGCACCGTCAGCGCCCAGAGCGAAGCCTTTGCCGTCCAGCTTCTGGAACAATTGCCATCCACCTTCCGTAACCTGCTCTACACCCGCGCCGGCGCAATTCAGCTGTGCTATGCCCTGCTGATCTTTGATCTTTCGCCGAGCATCCAGAAACAACGACTGGCGCTGTTAACCGAACACCCGCTACTGGGCGCGCAGCCAGACCTGCTGGACAAGATGCTGCCAGCCCTGGCAAGACTGGGTGAAACTGCACGCTTCCCGGTACTGGAACTGGCCATGCCGGCATTGCGGAAACTGGACCCGGACGAACGCGACGCCCTGCTTGAAAACGTTCAGAAGCTGGTTGCAGCCGACAACCGGGTCAGCCTGTTCGAGCTGGCCCTGACCACCTTCCTGAACCGGCATCTCGGGCTTGGCGCAGAACAGGTTGTACCGGTCAAATACCGGAACTATCGCCAGGTGATGCCGGCCCTGCGGCGCCTGCTCAGCCTGTTTGCCCGGGCCGGCACCGACACCCCTGAGGATGCGGACAAGCTGTATCTCGAAGCCATGGCCGGCTTTGGTACCGGTCAGGAAGAAAGCAGAGCCGGGAAGGTGTCCATGCGGGAACTGAGAGAAGCGCTGGAAATACTGAATCGGCTGTCGCCGCTGCTGAAGCCCGCCGTCATCGACGCCTGCGGCTACTGCGTGACCCACGATGGCAAGGTGGATGTGCGGGAGTATGAGTTAATGCGGCTGGTAGCAGATCAGCTGGATTGCCCGATGCCGCCGCTCTAGGGTCAGTCCCCGAACGGGGACTGACCCACTTTTGCCCGTCTGTTGCACCCAATTCTAACCGCGTATCTAGTCTTCCAAAATGGGTCAGTCCCCTGCGGGGACAGACCCTGAGAGACTGACCCACCTTTGCCCGTCTATGGCAACCAAGCCTAACTACCTACTCGGCCTGCCAAAATGGGTCAGTCCCCGTTCGGGGACAGACCCTGAGGGACAGACCCTTAAGACCCTACTCCCTGCGCCCCTGGAACAGCATATCCACCGAGGGCTGGTCTTCCGGGGCGGGCAGGCCGAGCTTTTCGCGGACTTCAAGGTTTACGTCCCACAGCTGGTTAAACTTCTCGGTAGTGGCAGCCACGCTCTCGTCTTTGCCGAGCATAATGGTCGGCCTCAGGAAGACCAGCAGGTTACGCTTGATGCGGGTTTCAGACTCCGATGAGAACAGGCGCCCAAGCAACGGGATATCCCCTAGCAGCGGCACCTTACTCTTGTTGACCTGGAAGTCATCCTTGATCAGCCCGCCCAGAACCACGGTTTCACCATCATCGGCGAGCACAGTGGTTTTGATCTCACGTTTGTTAGTGATCAAATCGGAGGCGCCGGAGACCGTCGTGGTAGAGATATCCTCGGTGGTCTGCTCGACCACCAGCCGAACCAGGCCGTCGGCACTGATGGTCGGTGTTACTTTCAGGGAAAGGCCCACATCACGGCGTTCAATGGTGGTAAACGGGTTGGTGGTTCCATCACCGGTAACCGTCGACTGCCCCGTCCGGAACGGCACGTTCTGGCCCACAATAATCTCGGATTCCTGATTATCCAGGGTAATGATGCTCGGTGTCGAAAGCAGGTTGGCAGCGGATGAGGAAGACAGCGCCTGAATCAGAATCCCCCAGGTGAGACCGTCCCGATCACGCTGGCCAGCGCCGACCGTAATGCCGCCGCCCAACTGCGGCAGGGTATCGCCTACCAGCGCACCAATCACCGAGTTCAGCCCCAGCATGCCCTCACCACTGGTAAGGTTAGTGCCCATTACCGGGAAGGCGTTGGCAGACTCATCACCAGCTGCCAGTTGGACACCCAACTGATCGCCCAGCTCGTCACTGATCTCGACAATCGCCGCTTCAATCATCACCTGAGCCCGGCGCACATCCAGAGCCGCCACAATCTGCTCGGCTTCCTGCATCAACGACGGCTCGCCACGGACAACCAGCGCATTCAAACCTTCATCGGCGAACACCGAGAAGCTTGCGGAACGGCTACCCGATGAGCCACTGCCCCCGGAGCCACTGCCGGTACTCGATTCCCGCACCACTTCGCCCATCACGCCCTTTAGAATTTCGGTCAGGGCTTTGGAGTCAGCGTGCTTGAGTCGGATGACTTTTGTCGCGCCGCCAGTTGCCGAGGGCTGATCAAGCTGACGAATCAAGCCCCGCATTTTGTCACGAAAAGTCTCGTCGCCCCTGAGGATCAGCCGATTGCTCCGCTCATCCGCCGTCACGCTGTACTTTCTCGCGGAACTGTCACCGCTGCCACGACGCAATTCATCGGGCGCGAGCTCCTGCAGGAGTTTGACCATGTCACCCACCCAGGCTTCCCTGAGCTGGATAACTTCAACCTCGTATTTGGAAGGGCTGTCGAGTTCGCGAACAATCTGCTCAATTCGCTGAATGTTCGATGAATGATCACTGACAATCAGGGCATTTGCCGCAGCCACACCGGCCAGATGACCATACTTTGCCACCAGCGGCCGCAGGATCGGCACCAGCTCAAGGGCATTGGCGTTATCAATCTGGATAACCCGGGTAATCAGCTGTTCAGACGGGGTAACCTCGAATCGATCCAGAATCTCGGCAGACTGCTTTGCATCCACCTGCTGGATAATCTTGATGACTTCTTCCCCGGGAATGGCGGTGAAACCGTGCACATTCAATACCGCCAGAAACAGATCATAGATTTCGTGCTTGTTCATGGGCGCACTGGACAGCACGGTCACCTTGCCCTTTACCCTGGGGTCCACCACAAAACTGTACCCGGTAATATCCGCCACCTGAGTGACAAAGGCCCGGATGTCCGCATCCTTGAGGTTCAACCGCCAGGTTTCATCCTGTGCCTGAGCCACCGATAGGATCGGCAACAGCAGAAGAAACACGAGGGTCCGGAGTACGTTGGTCTTGTGGTTATACATCTGGCGATATCGTCCTGTTGTAATGTTCCCGATCAGCGCCACTGCTCGGGTATGGCATAGCTAACGGTCAGTATGGAGCCGTCTCGTTCTATCTCGATATCCAGCTGGGCCTGGCTACGCCAGTCTTCCAGCAGGGATTTATCCTGTTCTACATCACCCAGGCGCTGACCGTTAATGGCAGTAATGACATCGCCCTGGCGCAGATTGACCGCATTGAGCATCGGGTTGGAGCCATCGTACACATACCCAGAAGCGCCGCTGTCATCCGCTGGCCGTAAGCCATAAGCCGCCAATGCCGCAGCCCCTTCTGCATCCAGCTGCTGCCTGGCCCCGGCCAGGAAATCATCGGGCGATTCTGCCGCCTGAACCGGTGCGTCCGCAACCATTACCGAAGAGTCCAGCTGTTCTTCAAATGCGAGTGACTCATAGCGGCCGCCACGCCGAATCAGAATGCGGTCTGATTCCACCTCGGCCAGCTCTGCATTACCAGGCAGGGTTTCACCTACCCGGTAATACTCGGTTTCACCATTGCTTCCGGCAACTATAGCACCGGAGTCTTCCGGCCGCTGCCCTATCAGCACCCCCTCGAGGCGCAACCGTAACCCGGTTTCCGGTGCGCTGCGGCGAACAACCTCTGCCACACCGGCCTGCTGCTCTGGCCGGCCGAAGAATTCGTAACCGGCGATGGAAGCCTGGGGTACCCGGTTCTGGGCGCCAGGTTGGCCACCCAACTGTGCCGGGACATCCGGAACCGGCCGATCAGACCATGCATACAGCCAGGTCAGTTTGGCCGCCGAAATACTAAGATAAAGCACCAGGGCGACCAGAATAATGTTTGCAAGGGCTCTGGATAGACGCTCCTGATGATGTACTGCCAATCCTGCCACGTCAGAACCCTCCCGGCAGTATTGGCTGACGAACCCGGAACACCACATCACCCGGGCGCGCACTGTCGGGCCATGGCTGCTGCGCCAGGTCAACCATGCGCTTATACACCCTGAGCTCCATCATGCCGTCCCAAAGAATACTGGCATCTGCGGCGGGGCCATCGCCGCCCTGCTCCGATACCGTCAACGCAACGCCACCCTCGGTGGTATCTATATTGGCCTGCATAGGCGGGAACTCTGCCTGCCCGGTCTGATTCCCCATAGGCCAGGTAACCAGCCCGCCATTCCAGCGCCCGACACCGTCGGCTTGCTGCAATCGGTTATCCGCGAAGACCAGACGCAGTCGATCGATACTGACGTCCCCTTCAATCATGGCTCCGCCACTCTGACGAATCAGATCTTCGAATTCCTCGACCGCTATCCGGCCGCGGGCCGTCACATCCAGGTTACCCGGCCAACCGATACTAGCAGCTCCCTCCACCCGGGATTGTGACGACGCCAAGGAAATTCCAATCGGTAACTCCAACCCGGTCAGCGAGGGCCACCCCAACGTCCACTGCACCCGGGCTGGAAAACCGGCAACCACAACGCCTGCGGCGCCATCCCAGAGCCTACCCGACACCTGTTGCACCACTACCTGCGGCGGTAACTGGACATGCCGGGAAGCCTGGTGCCAAACCCACCCCGCCGGCACCCACAGCACCAGCACCACCCCATACCCCAGGAAGCCAAGCAGCAACAGCAGCAGGATCTTGGCAGGGCGCAGGAAAGGCTTGGCTTGGGGTTCAGTCATTGAGTTTTGCACGTTAATGAACGGGTAACCGAGTCTAACAAAGCCATTAGGCAAGTTCATGACAAAAATAACGAAAAACCCCGCACCAGTGTGAACCAGCGCGGGGTTTTTCAGGGGTAGATCGGGCCAGACCTCAGAAACTGAGATCTGGTCGGGACCTGGCCGGCATTACATCATGCCGCCCATGCCTCCCATTCCGCCCATTCCGCCCATGTCTGGCATGCCGCCAGACTTCTCGTCTTCAGGCTCGTCCGCAACCATCGCCTCGGTGGTGATGATCAAGGATGCTACGGAGGCAGCCGCCTGCAGGGAAGAACGGGTGACCTTGGCAGGATCCAGGATACCCATTTCCAGCATGTCGCCGTACTGCTCGGTTGCGGCGTTGAAGCCGAAGGAACCTTCGCCTTCTTTCACCTTGGCAACCACAACAGAGGACTCACCACCTGCGTTGAATACGATCTGACGCAGCGGCGCTTCCATGGCACGGCGCAGAATGTTCACGCCGGCTTTCTGCTCTTCGTTGATGGCGTCTACCTTGTCCAGAGCCGCAATGGCGCGGATCAGGGTAACACCACCACCGGCTACGATGCCTTCTTCAACGGCGGCGCGGGTGGAGTGCAGCGCGTCTTCAACGCGGGCTTTCTTCTCTTTCATTTCCACTTCAGAGCCGGCACCAACCTTGATCACGGCAACACCGCCCGCCAGCTTGGCTACGCGCTCTTGCAGTTTCTCTTTGTCGTAGTCAGAAGTGCTGTCTTCGATCTGCTTGCGGATCTGCTCAACGCGGGCTTCGATATCGCCCTGAGCACCGGCACCGCCGATCAGAGTGGTGTTTTCCTTGGTCACGTTAACGCGCTTGGCAGTACCCAGGTCATCCAGAGTGGTGTTCTCCAGGGTCAGGCCTACTTCCTCGGAAATCACGGTACCACCGGTCAGGATGGCGATGTCCTGCAGCATTTCCTTACGACGGTCACCAAAGCCAGGTGCTTTAACCGCGTTCACCTTAACGATGCCACGCATGTTGTTCACAACCAGAGTGGCCAGGGCTTCGCCTTCGATGTCTTCGGCGATGATCTGCAGCGGCTTGCCAGCCTTGGCCACAGCTTCCAGCACCGGCAGCAGTTCGCGGATGTTGGAGATTTTCTTGTCAACCAGCAGGATGTACGGGTCGTCCAGCTCGGCAGACATGTTGTCCTGGTTGTTGATGAAGTACGGGCTCAGGTAGCCGCGGTCAAACTGCATACCTTCTACCACGTCCAGCTCGTCTTCCAGGCCACGGCCTTCCTCAACGGTGATGACGCCTTCTTTGCCTACGCGCTCCATGGCGTCCGCAATGATCTTGCCGATGGTCTCGTCACCGTTGGCAGAAATCGTACCAACCTGGGCGATCATGCGGCTGTCGTCGCAGGGCTTGGCCATTTCACGGATCGCTTTAACGGCTTCAGCCGTACCCTTGTCGATACCGCGTTTCAGATCCATCGGGTTCATGCCGGCAGTCACTGCCTTGATACCCTCATTGACGATGGACTGGGCCAGAACCGTTGCGGTAGTGGTACCGTCACCAGCGGTTTCGTTGGCCTGGGAAGCAACTTCCTTGACCATCTGCGCGCCCATGTTCTCGAACTTGTCTTTCAGCTCGATTTCCTTGGCCACAGACACACCGTCTTTGGTCACGGTCGGAGCGCCGAAGGACTTCTCCAGAACCACGTTACGGCCTTTCGGGCCCAGGGTTACCTTGACTGCGTCTGCCAGGATGTTTACACCTGCAACCATGCGTTTGCGGGCGCTATCACCGAATTTAACGTCTTTTGCTGCCATGTCTTCTATTCCTGTTCGTTAAACCGAAGTTGAATAAGATCGGATTAATGAGCGTTCGTACTTATCGCTGATGCGATCACTCAAGCACGCCGTAGATTTCGCTTTCGCTCATGATGAGCAGCTCTTCACCGTCAACCTTTACGGTGTTACCGGCATACTGACCGAAGACCACGGTGTCACCCACCTTGACCGCCAGTGCACGGGTTTCGCCGTTATCCAGAATACGGCCATTGCCCACAGCAACTACCTCACCCTGGGAGGGCTTCTCTTTGGCGTTACCCGGCAGCACGATGCCACCCGCAGTTTTCTCTTCTTCTTCCTTACGGCGTACGACAACACGATCGTGTAGCGGACGAATTTTCATTGCTCGGTTTCTCCAATAGTCAGATTAATGTGGCAATGACAATTGCATGTTAAAAGTGTCTGGCCGGAACCCCGGACCGGACAAATTGCCTCGGCATCCAAGCCACTGATAGACAGCAGTTTTCAGCCCGAGACGAATCTGTGGTGAGTTAATGGGGTTGCCACCAACGTTTTCAACACCCAGAGCGAAAAAAATTTCACTTTTTTTCGTCGCCCTCACCGCGCTCCCGTGCCCGCTCAAGGCGTTCCCGATCGCTCTCCGTCTGATCCTGATATTCGCCTTCAATAATGTCGCCATTGGCATCCCGATCAAACGGACGCTGCGGCCCGAACGGTCCATGCCCTTCAAACGGCCCCTGCCCGAATGGCCCGGCACCACCGCCTGTACCAAAATAAAAGCTCCGACTCTGGCCGGCTACCGTCATTCGCTTCAAAGCCTTCGCCGCGAGCCAGTGCCGGGACCCCGGCAACAAACAGGCAAACCCCACCGCATCGGTAATAAACCCCGGTGTCAGCAACAAGGCCCCGCCCACGGCCAGAATCAGCCCCTCGGCCACTTCCTTTGCCGGCAATTCGCCGCTGTTCAACCGCTGGTTCGCCCGCAACAACGTAGCCAGCCCCTGCTGACGCAATAGCCAGGCGCCAATGACGGCGGTCAGCAGCACCAGCCCGATGGTGTTCAACACCCCGATCAGGCCGCCGACCTTGATCAGAACCACCATCTCAGCGATGGGCATAATAATGAAAAGAAATAGGAAAACGGGCAAAATGCCTCCTTATAAAAACGATGCAGACACACAGAGAACGTAAACCACCTCTGAACTTAATTAGGGCAAACCATGAAACTTCAAGATTCCGTGATCGCAATCACCGGCGGCGGCCAGGGCCTCGGCCGCGCCATGGCAGAGTACCTGGCAGCCAAAGGCGCCAAACTCGCCCTCATCGACCTGATGGAAGACAAACTGGCGGAAGCCGCCGACGCCTGCCAAAAAGCCGGTGGCGATGCCAAAACCTATGTCTGCAACGTCGCTAAAGAAGACGATGTTGAGAAAACCTTCCAGGCCATCATCAACGACTTTGGCCACCTGAACGGCCTGGTGAACAACGCCGGCATTCTGCGCGACGGCCTGATGGTGAAATTCAAAGACGGCAAACTGGAAAAACGCATGGAACTGGCCCAGTGGCAGTCCGTCATTGATGTAAACCTCACCGGCGTGTTCCTGTGCGGCCGCGAAGCCGCCACCCGCATGATCGAAAACGGTGACCAGGGCGCCATCATCAACATCGCCTCCATCTCCCGCGCTGGCAACATGGGCCAGAGCAACTACTCCGCCGCCAAGGCTGGCGTATCGGCCCTGGTGCCGGTCTGGGCCAAAGAGCTGGCCCGCTATGGCATCCGCTGCATGGGCATCGCCCCCGGCTTCATCGAAACCGAAATGACCGCCTCCATGAAACCGGAAGCCCTGGAGAAAATGACCGCCGGCATCCCGCTCAAGCGCATGGGCAAGCCCGAAGAGATTGCCTCTGCCGTGGCGTTCATCTTCGAGAACGACTATGTCTCCGGACGTATGATCGAAGTAGACGGCGCCCTGCGTCTCTAGTGCGCAGACGCATGAGGCTCTGAATGGACGAGTTCGACAAAGAACCGACAAAAGAGCAAAAGATCTGGCAGGTAGTGGCCGCCATTCCGCAAGGAAGGGTGGCCAGCTACGGCCAGGTCGCCGCCATGGCCGGCCTGGGCCGGCAGGCGCGTTTTGTTGGCCGGGCACTGGGCAAACTGCCTGCCGGCCACAGCATCCCCTGGCACCGGGTTATCCGTAGCAACGGCCAGATCGCTTTTCCTGAAGGCACAGAAACCTGCCAGCTTCAAACCGAGAAGCTGAGACTGGAAGGCGTTGAGGTGTATAAAGGAAAGGTAAAGATGAAGGACTTTCAGTGGCAGCCCTGAGCCGAACACTCAAGGCTGCCACTGAGACTAACAAAGACTCAGATCAAACCGCTTTGGCAGCAATGATCTTGTCGTGCCACTCGACCGGGCCGGTCTGGTGCACGGAGCTGCCGCGGGAATCCACCGCTACGGTTACCGGCATATCTTCCACTTCGAACTCGTAGATGGCTTCCATTCCCAGCTCTTCGAAGGCCACCACCTCGGCACCTTTGATCGCCTTGGACACCAGGTAAGCCGCACCGCCCACCGCCATCAGGTATACCGCGCCGTGCTTCTTGATTGCGTCAATGGCGACCTGGCCACGCTCGGCTTTACCGATCATGCCGGTCAGGCCGGTTTTCTCCAGCATGGTGTCGGTGAACTTGTCCATACGGGTGGCCGTGGTGGGGCCAGCCGGGCCAACCACCTCTTCGCGCACCGGATCAACCGGGCCTACGTAATAGATGAAGCGGCCTTTCAGATCCACCGGCAGCTCTTCGCCCCGCTCGATCATGTCTACCATCTTCTTATGAGCAGCATCACGGCCGGTCAGCATCTTGCCAGACAGCAGAACGGTTTCACCGGGCTGCCAGTCTTTGACGTCTTCCGGAGTCACGGTGTCCAGGTTCACACGGCGAACGTTCTCACCCACTTCCCAGGTGATTTCCGGCCAGTCGTCCAGGCTCGGCGGAGTCTGCAGAGACGGACCAGAGCCATCCAGCACAAAGTGCGCGTGACGGGTAGCCGCACAGTTCGGAATAATCGCCACCGGCTTGTTGGCCGCGTGTGTCGGGAAATCCTTAACTTTCACATCCAGAACCGTGGTCAGACCACCCAGCCCCTGGGCGCCGATACCCAGCTCGTTCACCTTCTCAAACAACTCCAGGCGCAGCTCTTCAGAGCGGTTGGACGCACCACGGGCCTGCAGGTCGTGAATATCGATCGGATCCAGAAGGGCTTCTTTCGCCAGCTCCATCGCCTTCTCGGCAGTACCGCCAATACCAATACCCAGCATACCAGGCGGACACCAGCCGGCACCCATCTGCGGCACCATCTTCAGCACCCAGTCCACCACTGAATCAGACGGATTCAGCATGGCAAATTTGGATTTGGCTTCCGAGCCGCCGCCCTTGGCCGCCACATGAACGTCTACCGTGTTACCCGGCACCATCTTGTAGTGAATGATGGCAGGCGTGTTGTCTTTGGTGTTCTGGCGCTTGCCATCCGGATCTGCCAGCACAGAGGCACGAAGAACATTGTCCGGGTGGGTGTAAGCACGGCGGACGCCTTCGTTGATCACGTCATCCAGCGGCATGTCGCACTCGAATTTCACATCCATACCAATATTCACGAACACGGTCACGATGCCGGTATCCTGGCAGATCGGGCGGTGGCCCTGGGCACACATCCGGGAATTAATCAGGATCTGGGCCATGGCATCCTTGGCGGCCTGGGACTCTTCGCGCTGATAGGCTTCGTACACAGCCTGGATAAAATCCTTGGGGTGATAGTAGGAAATAAACTGCAGCGCATCGGCTACGCTTTCGATCAGGTCGTCCTGGCGGATAACAGTGGTCATAGTCGCCTCATCAGCTTTCTGATTATCGGAAGTGTGCGGAGCCACCCAGGCAGCCCCTGCTTATATAAGGAAGCGTGAGTTTACCAGAAATGAACCCGATAGGACTCGACAAACCCGCCAGTGCCCACTATTTTTCAGAAAGGCCACTCCGACTGTGCGGGGAGGGATTCCGAAAGCAGAATCACACTTTTGGCTGATCAACACTTGCCAGACTGTCGCTATAGTCAAAGCTACAGAAATTGGCTCAAGTGCTGGCTACAATTTCAGACAACGAACGAATTCATAAAAGCAGAACAGGCAAAAGCACGGAATTCAGGGGCCGACCGGTTCCGTCTACGCCGGATATAACGACACAACAACAGGAAAAGGTTCCACCCATGTTCAAGAAAACTCTAATAAGTCTTGCCGTGGCTTCTTCCCTTGGGTTGACTGGTTGCTTCGATAGCGCCGGCGATGGGGGTAATGCGAATCCGGATTATAAGATCAGTCAGGATAAAAACCGAGCTGACTTCCTTGCTCAATTTGAGGGCAAAACCTGGCCGGTGTTCGATCCGTTCCCGGCAGTGTCCGACCTGCCAATTCCGAATGATTTGATTTATGCAAACGTGGGTGACGGTTCTTTTGCGGTTGGCGACACACAGCCCCCCGTAACCACTGCACTGAACGGTCTTAGCGGTGCATCAACAGTTGCCCCCATCGACTTAAAGTTCAACCAGTCGATTGACGCTGAATCAGTTATTGGGCCTGACCTCGAGGCACTGGGCCGACTTCAAACGGGAACTTCATCGGATCCAGCCGCAGACGTTCAAGCAGTATTAGCGCAGAACGTATTTGTGATCGAGCTAGATTACGCCAGTGGGGACCCACTGCGAGGCCTTCGAGCAAGCGAAGTGCCGGACGGAGACCTATTCTTCGATTTCGAGGTTGAAGTAAAGCCACTTAGTGGCACCGATTACATCCGAATTTTGCCAACCAAGCCACTGGATCCTTACAAACGTTATGTGGTTGCACTTACCAAGGAAATTCTGGATAGCAATGGAGAGCCTATCGTAAGCTCACCCGCCTACACAGAGCTCAAAAGTGATTTAGTACTTGGCCCAAGTGTTGACGCCGTCCGCAATCTAATCCAGAACTTCTGGGAGCCCACCGCAAAGTCAGCAATTAGTGGCCTCAGATCGAATTTCGGCGGCGCCGAAATTGAGTTAGAAAATATCGCCTTAGCATATAGCTTTACGACGTCTAACGACAAAAAAGTCCTTCAGTACATAGCTAACCCAGCTCAATGGATCGAGGACCAGTTAAGACTGTCGGTAACCACTGGAGCTGCTAAGCGTGCGAGAGGGGCACACTTCCTCCTTCTCAACGAGAACAATGTTCCAAATGCCCCCTCACTCCCTGCCACTACGTGGGATATGAACGGTGACGGTGTAGTCTCGAAAGCTGACTTCCAGCCATTCTATGACATTTATGCCGCCCAACTTCCGGGTATTTTGGCCTCTTTCGGCTTCTCTGAAATTGAAGATGCAGTGGCTCTCGCCTCGGGCGCGTTTGAGCCCAGCTCAATTAATCCAGCGCTCGCATCTTGTGATGCCGAGCCGTTTGTTGTGAGTGCCGAACCGGTTGTCACCGTGCCTGATAAGTTCCAATGTGCCGGGATTCTTCTGAAAGGTGGTCTGCAGGCTCAAGGAATTACATTTCCTGAACCAAAGGCGTCAGAACCCTCAATCGACTTCAGTTCAGCAATGCCAGCGCCAGCTGTCTCTGCCGTGCTGTCTAACATTCCAGGAGCAAGCAACGTTCTGGTTGCGCAGGGCTCAATCACTCTGCCTTACTTCTTAGGAGTACCTAGCAGTCAGAGTGGCGCCGCGCTCAGAACCGAATTCTGGAAAGCGGATACGCAACTCGCTGCAGGCCTTAACGCTGCTTTCGAAGACGCAGGACTGGTCATTCCTCAAGGCACTGGCAAGTCAGAGGTGGTGAATGCCGTGTTCCCGTTCCCGAGAAAGAACGCGGACATTACCGTGCCAATGCTGGTCATGTATCCATCCGGAGCCGACCTGGAAAGCGCAGATTCACTCCCGGTGGTCATTTACCAGCATGGCATCACGACCGATCGCAGCGCAGCATTGACATTCGGTAGTGCGCTCGCAGCGAACGGTGTCGCAGTGGTTGCAATAGATCAACCCTTGCACGGTGTATCTCCGTTCTCTGTTAGCGATCAGCAAACGCTAGCCGCTAGCTTGCTGGCCGCAGCAGAATCTGGCGCTGAGCTGCCTAGCGGAACCTGGAACAACGAAACGCTGATCAACGCCGTTGTACAAGGCGATGTCGACACATTGACCGGTGCTGGAATTCCGGCTCAGAATGCCAATATCCTCATTGGAACGGTTTCCCGAGCCGGCAGTACCATTCCTGGCCTTACCCCTGCATTTACCGGTCAAGGCATTGCGGCAGAGGGAGCGACAGAGCGACACTTTGGCTATGGCACTGACAATCTCAACAACATCATTAAGATGAGTTTTGACACGAGTGCCGCGGCAGGAGAGTCTGGAGACTTGTTCATAAACCTGACCAATTTCCTGGGCTCTCGGGATAACCTTCGCCAGGGATCTGTCGACTTGATGACTGTGCGTGCTTCTGTGGGCGCAATTGCACCGGCCTTCGATGCCTCCAACGTTTATTTCGTCGGTCATTCGCTAGGCACAATTAACGGCGGAGCTTTCGTTGCGTCCACCAATGCCTCAGGTCGTTCAGACCTTGAAATTCAGGCCGCCAACCTGCTGACCCCGGTGGGTGGCGTCGTTCGTATGCTGGAAAACTCACCAGTGTTCGGCCCAACCATCGTCGGCGGGCTATCCGCCCAGACCGGTTTGACGCAACAGGATGCTGGCCTGCAGACGTATTTTAACGTTCTTCAGCACGCGATAGACTCCGTTGACCCGGTCAACTTTGTTGCGGACCTTCAGAATTCTGTCATCTCTGAAGTGGACGGCGATACAACAACCATCAATGACGGCCGGGTAAACAATCTCAACGGCTCATTCCCCGGTGAAGTGGGCGGCCAGATTGTCATGGTGGATATGCAATCCTCAAAGGCGCCGCTCTCTGGCTCCACCCCGCTTAGCGAGCTGATTGGCGCGAATAGGGTTGCGAGCAGCGACACAGGCGGTGTTGATTTGCCGGCTTACGTCAAGTTCACCTCACTTGCCCAGCACAGCACGCCGGTGCTGCCGTCAGCGAAAAAAGATCAGAACGGTGACGACATTCCGGGATCCGCAGATCTTGCAAATGCAACCTTCAGCCAGATGGTTCTCCAAACTCTCAGTCTGATCGCAACAAACGGAGCTGTTGTCGCGGTGGACACAGGCGACACTGAGCGCCCTGATACTTCTATCTCAATAGTGGACCCAGACTGATAGCATAGCCGTTATGGCTTAGGCGAATACCCCGGCGAAAGCCGGGGTATTTTTTTGGGGATAACGAGACCATCGACTTATCTGAAGCTTAAGTTGATCCCGAGTTGCCGCTGCCCCACGCCATCCCCCCGATCCCGCTCAACCACCATCCGCCGAGCCTTAATCTGCGGATGCTCCGCCGCCTCCTCAATCGTCAAAACTGGCTCCACACACGCATCCACCTCCGCAAAAATCTCCTGCCACTCAGCAAAAGTCTTCGCCGCAATCTTCTCCTTGATCGCCACTTTCAATGTGTTCTGATGCTCCGGGTTCTGGCTCAATGCAAAGCTCTTCATCTCGCTGAGCCCAAGTGTGTCACACAACCGTGCGGAGAACTGCGGCTCCAGGCTGCCTACCGACAACCACCGGCCGTCGCTGGTCTGATAGTAATCGTAGAAGGTGCCGCCGTTGAGCATTCCACCCTCCGGCTTCTGGGGCTGGCCGCCGGCCAGGGCGGCGGCACCAGCCATGGCGTTGAGTGCGAAGGCGGCGTCGGTCATGCTGATGTCGATGAAGACGCCCCGCCCGGTTTGCTGGCGCTGAATGACCGCAGCGAGAATGCCCATCACCGCGTGGTGAGAGCCGCCGGCCACGTCGGCAACCTGTATACCCATCGGTGGGGGGCCGCTGTCGGCGCGGCCGCAGTGGCTGGCAACGCCGGAGATGGCCAGGTAGTTGATGTCGTGGCCGGCGCGGTCTTTGTAGGGACCGGTCTGGCCGTAGCCGGTGATGGCACAGTAGATCAGATTCGGGTTAATGGCTTTGAGGGTTTCATAGCCAATGCCCAGCCGGTCCATCACGCCCGGGCGGAACTGCTCCACGACGATGTCGTAGTCTTTCACCAGTTCTTTCACCTTCTCCACGCTCTCGGGCTGTTTCAGGTTGAGCTGGAGTGTCTGTTTGCCACGGCTGAGATATGAAAAGGTGGTGCTGAATTTGCCATCAAACGGGGGCATCACCTTGGCCAGGTCTACCCTGTCCGGCGCTTCCACACGCAGCACTTCCGCGCCCATATCGGCAAGCATCATGGTGGCGTAGGGGCCCGGTAACAGGGTGCTGAAATCCAGTATTTTCAAGGTGCTCAGGGGGCCTGCCATAATCATCTCCGTTAGTTGATCGATGGTATTGTTGTTACTGTGGCTCATGCTGCCGGGTTTTGCAGAGGGGGCCAACTGCCGGTTCCTTCATTCCCATTGGCAGAATCTTCCATCTTTCGCGAAATCAGATGGTTGCATTGTCCCTCGGGGCACTTATGATGAACATCGTTTCCATCAATGGCACCGGTTATGTCTACGCTTACGGTTTCAAAGCATTTTGTTGAAGCATCCCTCTCCGGCGCGGAGCGTCTGGGGTTGGATAGCCGTACGCTGTTACAGGAAGCCGGCATTTCGCCGGACTTGCTGCGCATAGACATGGCCCGGGTAAGCAGCGACCAGTTCAGCCGGCTGATGCAGGTGATCTGGAACCGCACCGGCGACGAGTTTATGGGCATGGGCCCCCGCAAGGCCCGTACCGGCACCTTTGCCACCATGTGCGCCCTGGTGATTAATTGCCAGACGCTGGAGGAAGTCTACGAGCAGGCGTTCCGGTTCTCCCGCCTGTTTGAACCTATGGTGAGCATGGAGCTGGAAGTAAACGAGGACAACGCCCGGCTGGTGGCCCGTATCGAGGGCGAGATTCACGACCCAAGCTATTTCCTGCGCGAAAGCATCCTGGTGATCTGGCACCGCCTGGGCAGCTGGCTGATTGGCCAGCCGGTGGAGTTGGAGAAGGCCGAATTCAGCTACCCAAGGCCCGAGCATGGCGATGAGTACCGCCATATCTTCCATTGCCCACTGACATTTGACTCCGACTGCACCGCCCTCACCTTCAGCAAGCGCTTTCTCTCCGCCCCGGTGATCCGGGACAAGCCGGAGATGCGCCAGTTTCTGAAAACCTCGCCGGCAGATCTGTTATCCCGGCCGGACGAAAGCAACACCTGGACGGGCAAAATCCGGGGGCTGATTGGCCGGGATTTTTCCAAGCCCATGCCGGATTTTGACTGGATTGCTCAGGAGCTTCACACCAGCCCGCAAACCCTCAGGCGGCGGCTCAAGCAGGAAAATACTTCGTTCCAGGAGATCAAGGATCTGTTGCGGCGGGATATGGCCATTTACTATCTGAGCCATCAGGAGTTGCCGATCAACGATATTGCAGAGCGGGTGGGCTTTACGGAGCCTTCAACTTTTCACCGGGCCTTCAAGAAGTGGACCGGCGTCACCCCGGGCGCCTGGCGGGAGGGCGAACGGGGTGACCTGGCCGAATAACGGCCAGGGCCTGCCAACCGGTGCGTATCAGGAGCCGGAACTGCCCTGCTGCAGGTTGCGAATCAGCCGGCCCAGGGTCAGGGCAATCTCATTCACCTGGTTTCGGCTTTGTGCCAGCTGGAACAGCCGGGAGCCATCCCTCGGATCATAAATCCAGCAGGCGCCTACAGCGGGCTCACAGTCCCAGCGGGGCTGTGGGTTTACGCCAAATACCGGCAGCGAAACGGACTTCCGGACGGTTGTGTCATCGGTGTTCCGGGTGATTTCCTGAATGTTCAGGTTACCGTTGGCAACGCTCACCCGGTACCGGATGTCTGCTGGCCGGTCCAACCGCACCACGGTTTTGTCCCTACGCCAGCCGGCGGTTTCCAAGAGGGCATTGAGATGGATGGTCAACGCCTCCCGGTCTGAGTCGGCCAGGTACAGCTGTCGCAGGCTTTTCAGCTCCTGGCCGCCCGCAGGTTCGATGATTGCCACGGGCTCTTTGGCTTCGCCATTGCCGTTGGCCAGCGCCCGTACGTTGGCGCGATTTTCTTTCTCAATATCGGTGATCAGCTTCAGTGACTGCTGGTAGTGCTGCCCATCCACTCCAGCCCTGCTCACATAAGCTTCCAGGGCCGCCCGTGCCTCGTTGAGGTGTCCGGCCTGCAACATTGCTCGGCCGCGGTAGTAGAAATAATCCGCCGGTTTTTCCGATTCCATCTTCTGCAGACGGTTCAGGTACTCGCTCGCCTCACCCCAGCGCTCTGCCGCAACGGCCTCTTCGGTGGCCAGCATCAGGCGACGGATCTCATGCTCCGGTGCCAACGACTGCCCGTGGGCAGAAACCGCTGCCAACGAGGCCACCATTGCCAGGCCTGCCATGAATGACCGTCCACCGGCCAGGCTTAAAATTCTGGGTGACAACATACCGCTACTCCTGATTGTCATTTGTGCCTTCTTCCGCCACCTCGGGAGCGTCGCTACCTGCGTCTGTAGGCGCGCCAAGCTCGGTATGCTTCGGCTCGCCGGAATCGGCATCTTCGTCATCCGCATCCACCTCGGCCTGCTCCACAATGGCCTTGGGCAGTTCCTTCTTTACCCGAACCCCAAGTTCCACAAACCGGTTGGCCTGGGAGATCAGATTACCACGGCCGCGAGTCAGCGTATTCATGGCGTTATCGTAGGTGCCCTGAGCCGTGTGCAGCTGGGTGCCCAAACGCTCCATAGCCTCCACAAACACCCGAAGTTTGTCGTAAACGGCGCCAGCCCGGTCGGCAATCCGCCGGGCATTCTGGCTTTGCCGCTCGTAACGCCAGATATTTTCAATCGTCCTGAGGGTCGCCAGCAAGGTGGTGGGAGTCACCACAATAATCTTTCGCTCGAAGGCTTCTGCGAACAGGTTCTCGTCTTGCTGGAATGCTGCCACAAAGGCCGGCTCGATTGGCATGAACAGCAGCACGAAATCCGGAGAATGCAGGCCATTAAGCTGGCTGTAGTCTTTCTCACTGAGGCTTCGGATATGGCTGCGCACCGCCTCTACGTGTTGCTTGAGGGCTTCGTCACGGGCGCTGTCTTCCTCGGCCACTACCCACTGCTGGTAAGCCAGCAGTGACACTTTCGAGTCTACCACCAGGTTGCGTTGGTCCGGCAGATGTACGATGACATCGGGGCGCAGTAACTGGTTGTCTTCGTCCCGGTAGCTGCCCTGGGTTTCGTATTCCACGCCTTTGCGCAAGCCTGAGCGTTCCAACACTCGCTCAAGAATCAATTCCCCCCAGTTGCCCTGCACTTTCTTGTCACCTTTGAGGGCGCGAGTCAGGTTGGCGGCTTCCTCGGTAATCTGGCGGTTCAGATCCTGCAGCGATTTGATTTCGCTTCGCAGGGCCTGGCGGTCCCGGGTTTCGGTGGTGTATACATCCTCAACCCGTTTGCGGAAGTCCTGGAGCTGGTCCCGGAACGGGTTGAGCAGGGAATCCAGGCTGGTCTTCGACTGCTGACTGAAGCGCTCGCTTTTCTGGTCAAAGATGCGGTTGGCCAGGTTCTCAAACTCCTGTTTGAGAGCGTCCCGGTTTTTCTCAAGCAGCTCCATTTTTTCCGCTGCCGAGCGGCGCTCTTTTTCCAGAGTAACCTGTTGCTCCCGGAGCTCCACTTTCAGCTGGTTGAACTCATCGCTCAGGCTCTCAGCCCGCAGCCGGAGATCCCGGTTCTCCTGCTCCAACTGGCTTAACCGGTCCCGGCGACTGGCCAACTCCGAATCTGCAGAGGCCAATCGGTTTTCCAGACCGGTGGCTTTCTGGCGCCAGGTCTCGAGACTGTTATCCCGCTCCAGCAGGGTTTGCCGCTGCTGCTCTATCTGCTGTTCCAGATGGCTTACCTGTTGATGGTGTAACGCCTGAGCCTGATCCGATTCGCGCAACCGGGCATCCTGATCAGACAGTTCCTGTGCCTTCAGATCCAGCGCAGCACGAACTTTGCGCACCGTCAAAGCGGCCCAGACCAGGCCAGCAAACAAGGCGACGCACGCCACCACAAGCGTGATAATCCAGCCGGCCAGCCATTCGGGGCTTAGCTCCATAAGATTGGTCAGGGTATCGACCACAGCGTGAAACTCCTTTCGTAGCGTGTTAACACCAAAGATTTTCGATGGTTAGCATTAACGAACCAGTCTACCCCAAGCGCGGAACTTTTTGCCCGTTAAACCCTCATTACCTGTACTGATCTCAGTTCCGCCCTCGACTGATCGGCATTTCCGGCAAGTGACGGAATCCGGTTCTTTACGGCTAACGTAAATTGCTCTACAAGGAACAAAAGGATCTCTCAGCGGCGCAGGGTTCCGAACACTGAACGCGCCAAGGCAGGACCAGCACATGCTCAAGGCACTCTGGAGAAAACTGGGTGTAGATACCATGCCGGCAACAGGCGCGGGATGCATTGATGACGAATTTTGCACCTCAGATGAGCATTCGGGGCGCGAATCTGTACGGGTATTGCCGCACATCACCCACACCGGCGAATTTCACCTTGAGCGTCTGACCCAACTTCTCAACTCTCGCTATGGCCAGTCAGTGCCCACAAATGAACACAGCGCTGTGAGCGATCAGACGCTGAAAGACATTGTAGGCTTTGCCTCCCGCATCCAGGATCAGGATATTCAGCGCGAACTGTTGTTGTTCTATCTGAATTGCTCCCCGGTGATCCAGGAATTTCTCCGCTCTGAAACCGCCCTCGGCCAGGAACAGCTGATTTCACTCTGAGTCGATTTTCAAGGTCTTAACCAACTGTAAAGTATTCACACAGGTCACGTGTAGTATACTTTGCCGCCTGATTCAGAAACACATTCACAGGCTGCATTCACAATCGGTCGCAGAAACCGCTTCCGCAGCCAGCTCAGGGGAAATCAATGGGTTACAGGTTCTTCCAGCCTCGGCGCTTCCTGATGTTCGTTATTCCAACCATGGCGCTTGTGATCACCGGCTGCTCGGCAGATCGTTACTTCATGGTCCCCAAAAATAACATGGAAGACCTGAGAACATCGGTACAAACCCAGAGAGCCACGCAGGTGACGATGGAAAACAACGCCACCGTGCGGCATGAGCAACTCCTCCACAAAAGCGACGCTGCCACACAAACCATTCTAGATGCCATCGCCACTCAGGTTGAAAGGCCCGTTTGCCCGCCGGCCGCAGCACCGGTTTGCCCTGCAGTTGCGGAGAACCAGGGGCGCGCCGACAGGCTCAAAGGCAAAGTGATTGTGGGGGAAATAGAGAAGTTTTACCTGGCCGGCCCTGGGCACATCTACACCGCACGCATTGACAGTGGTGCAGAGACATCCTCGATTCACGCACGTAACGTCAAACGTTTCGAGCGGGATGGCAGCAACTGGGTACGCTTTGAGGTACCTGTGCCCGGTGCGGACGGCGAATGGGTAACCATGGAGCGGGAGATATCGCGCCGTGTTCGAGTCATTCAGGCCAGTGCCGAAGAAGCAGAACGGCGCGTGGTGGTGGAGCTCCAGTTTGCCATCGGCGACCACCAGCAAGTGGCTGAGTTTACCCTGGCCGACAGGACTAACCTGACCTACGAAGTACTGATTGGCCGGAACGTTTTGCGGGATGTCATGCTCATTGACGTGGGTAAGGAATACGCCACGGAACTTCCTGACTCCTACCGCAGGCAAGCCGTTAACGGAGATGACTCATGACCGTCCGCTCCAGAGCGCCTTTCTACGCCTTTGTTCTGCTACTGATCGCCGCCGGCATTTCCATTGCCACCTGGCGACACATCGAGCTTGGTGTCCCCTGGATGACGGGCGAGCAACGGCCGGTCTGGATGATTGAGGCGCGGGTTGATTTTGTTGGTCAGGATGAAGCCGCACAGATCAGTTTGCACGTTCCCGAGCACCCGCCGGGGTTCAGCATCCTCACCGAACAGGCAGCGTCCCCCGGCTATGGTTTCTCCATTATCGAAACCTCTGGCAGCCGGCGCGCCGAGTGGACCAAGCGGGATGTCTCCGGCCCCCAGACACTCTATTTCAAAGCCCAGTTTGTGCCTGATGACAGTGCCGGGGAATCCGCGCGGTCACGAAAACCGAGACCAACCCCCACCTTTTGGGAAGAACCCCAGGCTACCGCAGTTCGCGAAGTACTGCGCCAGGCTAACGAACGCTCCAGCTCTCCGGAAAGCCTGACACGGGAGCTAATCCGGCTGTTGCAACCTGACAGCCGAACCCAGAACACCACCCTGTTGGTCGCTGACGAAAACTACCTGCAAATGCTGGTTCGAATGCTGAATCATGCCGGCATTCCAGCCCGCACCGCCGACGCGCTCAAACTGGAAGATGCCCGCCGGCGCCAGCAATTGATGCAGTTCCTGCAGATTCATAACGGCGACCGCTGGCTCACCTTTGACCCAAGAACCGCCGAACAGGGGGTGCCGGAAAATCTGCTGTTGTGGCGCCAGGGGTCGGAGTCGCTGCTTGATGTGGTGGGTGGCGACAACTCCCAGGTGAGCTTCTCCATGCTCCGGCAGACAGTGCCCGCACTTCAGCTGGCCACCCTGGAAGCCAACAAGAATGGCCTCGGCGTGCTGGGGTTCTACCAACTCCCGATCGAAGAGCAAAGCATGTTCCGGATGCTGCTGTTACTGCCCATCGGGGCTCTGATCGTGGCCTTTATGCGGATTGTCATCGGGGTTCGCACCTCCGGCACATTCATGCCCGTGCTGATTGCCGTGGCATTTGTGCAGACCACTCTGGTCCCGGGACTGATTGCGTTTCTGTCCGTCGTGTCTATCGGATTGCTACTGCGGGGCTATCTCTCCAGCCTCAACCTGCTTCTGGTATCTAGGATATCGGCACTGATCATCCTGGTGATATTCATCACTGCCGGACTTAGCATTATCGGCTACCAGATGGGCTTCAATACCGGCATGACCGTCACTTTCTTCCCGATGGTGATCATTGCCTGGACCATTGAGAGGATGTCCATCCTCTGGGAAGAGGAAGGTGCCCGCGAAGTTATGGTACAAGGCAGCGGCAGCCTGTTTGTCGCTATTTGTGCCTATCTGGCCATGAACACGTCGCTGGCCGGGCACCTGACATTCAACTTCCCGGAACTGCATCTGGTGGTGCTGGGATTGATCCTGCTAATGGGGCAGTACACCGGTTACAAACTCAGCGAATTAAGGCGCTTTACCCCGATGAAGGCCTACGACTGATATGGACTGGATTTCCCCCAGAAAACTCAGAAAGCTTGGCATCCTGAACATGAACCGGCGAAATGTGGACTACATTTCCCGGTACAATGAACGGGCGGCCTACCCCCTGGTTGATAACAAGCTGAAAACCAAACTTGCAGTCAGCGAGTACGGCGTCAAAACTCCGGAGTTGTTGCAGGTAGTTCGCCAGCAACACGAAATCTCCCATTTCCGAGAGATAGCCGAAGGGCTCGCTGGCTTCGCCATCAAGCCTGCCAAGGGCTCCGGTGGCAAAGGCATCACCGTAATCACCGGGCGGGATGGCGATGACTACGTCAAGGCCTCTGGCGCCCGTATTTCCGTGGCCATGCTCGAACGCCATCTGACCAACATCCTGGCCGGCCTTTATTCCCTGGCAGGAACGCCAGACGTCGCCATTGTGGAAGACCTGGTACAGTCCACCCCCTCCCTCGCCAGGTATTCCTTCCAGGGCGTTCCGGATATCCGCATCATTATCTTTCAGGGTTATCCGGTGATGGCCATGTTGCGGCTGGCCACCAAGGATTCCGATGGCAAAGCCAACCTGCATCAGGGGGCCGTTGGTGTTGGCCTGGACGTAGGCACTGGCCGCAGCCTCAACGCGGTTCAGTTCAATCGTCCAATCACCCTGCACCCAGACACTGGCCTGGCATTGGAAAACATCCAGATTGAAAGCTGGGAAGACATGCTGGAAATGGCCTCCCGATGCTATGAAGCCACCGGGCTGGGCTACATGGGCGTAGACCTGGTGGTCGACACGCAAAAAGGCCCCCTGCTGCTAGAACTCAACGCACGTCCTGGCCTGGCCATACAGATGGCTAACGGGGAGGGACTGTTACCCAGGCTGAGAAACATCGAGGCCCTTAAGCGCCCCCATTTCAGCCCCAGGGAGCGTGTTCAGTACGCGATGGGAGCTTTCGGGAAATTCTGACCGATGGCAGGCCACAAAAAAACCGGAGCGCCAGGCTCCGGTTTTTTTTTGTGGCCGTGAGGGCTGCCCTGTCAGAGCAGCTCACCGCGTTGCAACAACAGTTTTCGTTCGTGTGTCAGGCCCTTCAACAGACCCCATGTCATGATCAGCAGCACGACAGTGAACGGCAGGCCGGCACTGATGGCCACCGCCTGAATGGCCCCCAGGGCATCGTCACCGCCACCAAAGATCAAGGCTGCGGCAATCGCACCCTCCATCACCACCCAGAACACACGCTGAGCCGTCGGTGCATCAGTTTTGCCACCGGCAGTAATGCTATCAATGACCAGTGAGCCCGAATCCGACGATGTCACGAAGAACACCAGCACCAGAACAATACCCACAAAGGAAATGATGCCAGTCAGCGGCAGGTTGGCGAACATCTGGAAAGTGGCCAGCGACACTTCTGTCAGGCCATCCTCTGCCAGTGCTCCCATGCCCTGCTGAATCTGCTCCAGGGCCGCGCCACCAAACCCACTCATCCACACGGTGGTAATCAGGGTCGGGATGATCAGTACTGCAGTCACAAACTCGCGCACTGTCCGGCCCTTGGACACCCGGGCGATAAACATCCCGACGAACGGTGACCAGGAAATCCACCAGGCCCAATAGAATACGGTCCAGCCTTGCAGCCAGGCCTGGTCATCGCGACCAAACGGGTTACTCAGGGGCACCACGTTGGCCACGTAGGTGGACGAGGTAATCCAGATGGTTTCCACAATGGCCAGCGTCGGGCCGGCAAAAATCACGAAGAACAGCAGCACACCCGCGGTGACCATATTGATGTTACTGAGCACCTTGACGCCGCCGTCCAGACCGCGAAGCACCGAAATCAGTGCCAAGGCCGTTACACCAACGATGATAGCCATCTGCACATTGATACCGGAGCCCATGCCAAACAGGTAGTCGAGCCCAGAAGCCGCCTGCTGCGCACCGAAGCCAAGAGAAGTAGCCAAACCAAAGATAGTCGCTACAACCGCCAGCACATCGATGATATGACCGGGCCAACCCCAGACTTTATCCTTCAGGAGTGGGAAAAAGGCCGAGCGAATCGTCAATGGCATGTTCTTGTTGAAGGCGAAAAATGCCAGCGATAAGGCAACCACCGCATAGATAGCCCATGGATGCAGGCCCCAGTGGTAAAGGGTCGCGCCCATAGCCATGTCACGGGCTTCGGCCGAGTTCGCCTCAACATTGAATGGCGTCTCGTACCAACCGGTGTAATACGCAACTGGCTCAGCCACGGCCCAAAACATCAGGCCTATACCCATGCCTGCTGCAAACAGCATGGCGAACCATGACAGGGTCGAGAACTCAGGTTTTGCGTCCTGTCCGCCTAGCCGTATTTTGCCCACGGGCATGAAGATCAGGGCCAGGCTAACCACCACAAAGATGTTGGCACTGATCAGGAAGAACCAGTCAAAGGACCCGATAATGTCCCACTTCATGCCGTCCAACGTTTCCTTGGCGGCTGTCGGGAACATCAGGGTTGCTATGACAAACAGCACAACAATGACTGATGTGACCGGGAATACCCAGTTATGGAGGTCCAGTCCAAACGGTCTTATGTTGTCCTGGCCTGCGACGTAATCCGTCTGATATTCGTCTTTCACTACCTCGCCCACGTTGGCGCCTCCTGGTCTGGTGTGACGATTGAATATTCGTTCGGGTTCATTAGCTGTGAATCTATCTTCATAGATTACAAGCTGGTCATCTTATTATTTTGAGCTCAAAACATCAAAAGTTGATATGTGTCATTACTGCATATTCAAGCATAGACCAGATTTCAGGAGCGAAAGTACAACCGAACATCTATCTGAACCCCTCCGCATTGAAAACCGTAAGATATACTCTAGCCCACGCCAATTTGGCCTGACCCATACCGACCACAGAGGTATCCATGGCGAAAACCACCACCTTCCCGCTGCGCTACTCGGCCTATGCAATCAGCATCGCCGGTCTGATCATTTCCTTACCGATCACTTTGTGGGCAGGCGCTGGATACGTTATTCCATTGATTTTCGCTGGATTGGCCTCCCTGGGAACCTGGGATTTGCTCCAGAGAAGCCATACGGTAAGTCGCAACTATCCGATCATGGCGAACTTTCGCTACCTGTTTGAATCCGTGGGGCCGGAGATCCGGCAGTACTTCATCCAGTCAGACACCGAAGAACGGCCATTCTCCCGGGAACAACGCACCATTGTTTATCAACGGGCCAAGAACGTACTCGACAAGAGACCGTTTGGCTCACAACTTGGCATGTATGAGGAGGGGTTCGAATGGATGAACCATTCCCTTACACCAAGCAAGCTCAGCTCCAGCGACTTCCGTATTGTGATCGGCAAGAACTGCGATAAGCCATACAGCGCCAGCGTGTTCAACATTTCAGCCATGAGTTTTGGCTCGCTGTCTGCCAACGCCATTCTCAGCCTGAATTCCGGTGCGCGCAAAGGCGGGTTCTACCATGACACCGGCGAGGGCTCTATCTCCCGTTACCACAGGAAGCCAGGCGGCGACCTGGTTTGGGAAATTGGTTCCGGCTATTTCGGCTGCCGACATCCCGACGGCAGGTTTAACCCGGATATGTTCCGGGAAAATGCCTGCATTGATCAGGTTAAAATGATAGAGGTCAAACTATCTCAGGGCGCAAAACCCGGCCACGGCGGCATTCTGCCCGGTGAAAAAGTGACTCAGGAAATTGCCGAAGCCCGGGGCGTTCAGGTGGGCGAAGACTGCGTATCCCCAGCCAGTCACTCGGCATTTTCCAACCCGGTGGAACTTCTGGAATTTCTGGAACAGCTACGGGAGCTCTCGGGCGGCAAGCCGGTCGGCTTCAAGCTGGCCATTGGTCATCCCTGGGAATGGTTTGCCATTGTTAAAGCCATGCTGGCAACCGGCAAGAAGCCCGACTTTATCGTGGTGGATGGCGGCGAAGGGGGAACCGGGGCCGCGCCCCTGGAGTTCATCAACCGGCTCGGCATGCCCATGACCGAAGCCCTGTTGCTGGTACACAACACCCTGGTGGGCACAAACCTTCGGGAAGACATCGCCATTGGCGCGGCCGGAAAGATCACCTCGGCCTTTAACATCGCCCGTACGCTGGCTCTCGGCGCAGACTGGTGCAACGCTGCTCGCGGTTATATGTTTGCCCTGGGCTGCATCCAGGCCCTGAACTGTCACACGGGGCGTTGCCCCAGCGGCATCGCTACACAGGACCCACGCCGGGGTAACAAACTCGATGTGCCGCTGAAAAGTGAGCGGGTATACAACTACCACAAGAACACGCTGGATGCGCTCCAGAACCTGCTGGAAGCCTCGGGCCTGAAACACCCCTCGGAACTGGGGCCCGAACACATTGTTCGGCGTGTTTCCAAAACCGAAATCCACAGTTACCTGGACCTGTTTCCGTTTCTCGAACCTGGCGCTCTGCTGGAAGGCAAAACCGGCCTGACGGTATTCGACAAATACTGGGACGATGCCCGGCCCGATACCTTCGAGCCGCCGGAATTCATCCTGAAGCTGAGGTAAACCAAACTGAGGTAATCCATCGAAGAAAATCGCCCGCTCCCTGTTTATTTTTACCGTGGGCTGGTGTAGACTTCGCTCCCGCTAAGCCACTGAGATAAACCTCTTTTCTTGGTGGGCAGCAGTTTACGGGGCGTAGCGCAGCTTGGTAGCGCACTTGCATGGGGTGCAAGGGGTCGTAGGTTCAAATCCTACCGTCCCGACCAGATTTATCAAACACTTAGCCCGGTCTCGAAAGAGCCGGGCTTTGTTGTTTCTGGAAAACTGCCTTTCTCGTCACCGTTTGGTCACCGTTTCTCAAACCCTTAAAAATCTCGTCACCGCTCGGTCACCGTTTCGCGTGCTTCGTCAACACTCCCTTTGTCAGGAACGCCTCCACCAGCCGACCGAAATCTTCAGCGCCTATTTTTTCAAAGTCTCGCTCTCATTTCCTGCAGTTAACACGTGGTATTGGCACCAACGTCTGTCCGGATTTTCTAACCGGACTTTGGACGCTTCTGAAAAGCGGGACTATTCGGACTGCGTCACTCTACTACGTAGAGCACGCTAAGGTCGCAAAGCGGACATTCAGATCAAAGGTCGAAGGGCTCGCTTTGAGGGTCGTGTGTGTCATGCGTATCGGGGGAAGTCCAGTAGTTCGATTGGAGACGGCTTCAAGCAGGATACATAATCAGTGAATTTCCAGCTCTGGGCTTAGAGCTATTCGCATACTTCCTAGCCAGATCGGATCGTTGAGCGATTATGAATGCGTAATCCCCCGTTCTGGCTGCAGTTTCCTGCAATCTGCAAGCTAACCGAGTGATAGCATCTTCAATGGTGGGATGAGCTTAGGTGTGATTCACGAGGACATAGCATGGAATCTATGCATGATGATAAGGAAGAGTCCTTTTATTCTTTGAAAGACACTTTTAAATTTCTGAAGGCTGGGGCAAACCTAGCTCAACCTTTCGTGAAAGGTTTAGACATACCTCTAAGGGCGATAAACACCCTCGGACCGGACTCCACTAGTAGTCACCTTACAGCGAAATTTCTTCTTCAAGGCGTATCTTCAAAACCAGAAATAGTGCTTCACGATACCTTTGAAGCAATTCTCAAGGCGGCCGAACACACCCCGTGCAACGAATTGGCCGTTGTCCCCTCGGCATTCAGGGGTGTTGACGCTTTTTTTATGTCTGAGAACTGTGAATTTCTCGGGTGCTTTTTTAACTCCACTCCTCCTTATCATTTCGCATGGAAGCCCGGCGAAGACCCTTTTAGAAATGAATCGCCGATAAAAATTGCGACCCATCCAGCACCAATTGGAATGATTCGTCGACTACTCCGTCAACGAAAAAATTGGGAGCTGGTTGAAGCGCCCTCAACGGTCGCGGCAGCTAATAAGGCCCTATCGGGCGAGTGCCAGGTTGCGTTTTGTAACTACACCACGGCCAGAAAACTGGGCCTAGTAATTTCGAAAGCCGGTGAGCCCATAAAGATGTCCTGGAACCTCTTCCTTATGAAGGGCATCGCAGGCGCCGAGTGGAAACAACCAAAACAAACGGGGAGCAGCCTTAGAAATGAAGCCTTTTGTAGAGCCTGAAATTAAAACGCCCTATGAGGGAGTACGATCTCTTGTATATGAACTGGGCGACGAGAACGAAACGATTCTCATGGTAAGCGAGGTTGAACCTTACACCGAGGTTCCAGTACATCAACACGAGGACGTTCAAATCGGATTGGTTCTCGAAGGCGCAATGGAGATAGTTATCGAAGGTGTCTCATCGCAGCTCACTGCTCTCCAAGACGCCTACTGGGTACCCAGTAACGTTCCACATAGCGCCAAAAACACAACATCCAATGTGATCCGAACGCTCGATATTAAAAGACGAAAAACAGCCTTGGATGATGCGAGGGTCACCCCGTGCAGTAAAGAGACTCGACTTATTAAAGTGGCCAGCGATCGGAGCATTAAGAGTGAAATAGGCTTGAGCTTTTTTGTAGGACCATGGTTCGAGATTATGTTTTCGGACCTTAGTCCAGGAGCTGTAATGCCTCGGCACTCACACAGAGGCGTACAAATCGGCCTTGGAATGACAGGCAACTATAAAATGGAAGTTGACGGCTTCGAACAACAGTTCAAGCGAAACTCTGTCTACTTTGCGGATGAAAATGTTCCCCACTCAGCTGTGAATGAGTCAGGCGCAAATGCCACATCTCTCAATATCTTTATACCCCCCAGATGGAATCTCTTGCCGAAAAAACAGAGGGAGCTAGAGCTGTGAATCCGGACATTCCTATTGTGATAGTAACTGGTTCTGCATCTGGGATCGGTCGGACAACTGCAATCAAGTACTCTGAAATGGGCAAGCACGTTGCCTTAGTCGATATCGATAAGGAAGGGCTTGAGCGAACACGGAAGAGTATCGAATTGCTCGGCGGCTCTGCGCAGTCGTTCCCCTGCGATGTTACTGATGAGGCGGCAATAGGCTCTCTATTTCGGGAGCTGGCAAGTGGGTTTGGAGGTATATCATCAGTTGTAAATTGTGTGGGCATTGAAATAACTGGACCTACACATGAAATGTCCTTTAAAGACTACGACAAGCTGTTCAGCGTTAATGTCAGAAGTGTTTTTATTTGCTGTCGTGCTGCTATAGCCGAAATGATCAAGCGAAAACCCGGGAGCATAGTGAATATCGCCTCTGTGGCATCATTCAGAACATGGCCAAATGACGGCGTTTACAGCGCAACCAAAGCGGCGGTGCTCTCACTAACAAAGGCCTTTGCGGTTGACGTTGCATCATATGGGATTCGCGTAAATGCAGTAGCTCCCGCCATCGTCGATACCCCCATGACCGACCATGCTCTGTCCCTTGAAACTGACCAGGAAGCAGGCCTTGCAAAAAGGAAGGCACTGCACCCGTTAGGGCGTTTAGCCAGTACTGAGGATGTCGCGAACGCGATTGTATTTCTAAATTCAGATCAAGCTGCATTCATAACGGGAACGTGTCTGAATGTTGATGGCGGTCTCTTGTCATAGGAGCTTATAGCATGTCGGCCAGCAACCAAGGTCCCCAGTACTCTACCCACTTAAAGCTTGTACTTATCCAAATATTTTGGGCAGGGACATTTGTTGCAAGTGAGATCGCACTATTGAATCAACCGCCAGCTTTTACCGCGATCGTGCGATTCGTCCTTACAAGCTTTGGATATATCCTGCTCTGCGTCTACCTTCGGGGCAGCAGTGAAAGTCCTTTATTCTTAAGACTACGCAAACTTGGCGTAAGGGAATGGTTCACGCTTTTCATGATGGGATTCTTCTGCGTAACCATCTACACCCTCTTTCTTCACTTCGGATTAACAAAGTCGAGTGCCGCGTACGCCGCACTGTTAATACCAACAACACAGCCACTGTTTACAGCAATTTTGAGTAGCTTCCTTGAAAAAGGGTCTCTTAATAGGTCTTTAATTATTGGCCTGGTTCTAGGTTTCTTTGGAGCAGCACTAATATTGTCCGAATCCTATGCGACCAGCTCTGAGAGTACTTCCCATGGAAACCTTTTGATCCTTCTCGCAGCGGCATCTTTTGCGATATACGCTGTCTCTGCCCGGCGAGCTCCGTCGGCTCTATCATCTGTCGAAGCATCAGCGGTCTCTTTTGTAATAGGGACCTGTGCTTTACTCCCGGCACCATTTCTGCTCAATGAGCAAATCGACCTTGGAATTCTGAACTCCCAGTTCGTCTTCTCCATTTTCTACTTAGTCGTCTTCGCAACCTTCCTTCCATACCTTTGGTGGAATAGTGCCGTTAAGGAACTGGGAAGTGCAAAAACAGGCATCTATACATTCCTGATGCCGCCATCAGCCATTCTCCTCGCCTATCTCGTGCTAGGACAGTCACCGACCTTTATGGAGGTATTCGGGGGCGTAATCGCACTGTTTGGGGTCGCGATTGCCAACTTTGGTGTCAAAGGAATATTCGCTTCAAGACTCCGCCAAGCCTTTCAGAAAAGCTGACTCTGGTCTTTGCAGAAGTTTAAAGGATATCAATATGAATGAACGAAAAAGAAGGGCTTTTATTGGCGCTTCTACGGCAGGTATTGGACGTGCGATCGCCGAATCGCTATCCGCCAGCGGCGTCGACATCATAATTAACGGCCGCAATGAAAATAAGAATTTGGCGGTTGCAGAGTCAATAAGTGCTCAAACAGGAAATCGGGTGGAGATTTGGACGGGCGACGTTACAAGCTCAGAGTGTGTGATTGAGTTGGCTGATTCGGTTGGCGAAATAGACATTCTGATAGCAAACACCCCTGGCCCTACACCTAATTTTAACGACTCTGATCGTAAGCAGGCACTTTTAGACGCTTTCGAACGAAACATGGTTTCAGTGAGTCTTCTGATCGAAGCTCTGCTTCCATCAATGGAGAGGAATAGGTTCGGAAGAATAATCTCTATCCTTTCAACATCAGCAATTCGGCCCATTCAGGGGCTTGAGGCATCTGCAGCAGCTCGCTCTGGCTTAATCGCAGCTCTACGATCTCAGGCGAAACAATACGCTCCATATAACATTACGATTAACCATGTATTGCCTGGCCCGATTGAAACTGAGCGTACTAAAGCTTTCATCAACGAGAGCGAGGCCAGTCTATCCGCCTCTACTCCGATCGATTTGAACAACTCCAACTTAGCCAGGTCGATTCCAGCCAGGAGGCTCGGAAAGCCATCTGAGGTCGCTGCTCTTTGCACGTTCCTTTCCTCCGAGTTAGCCGGGTTTATTACAGCTCAGCAGATTAGTGTCGATGGCGGCCTGACAATTTGAATTTATAGTGAGGAACTTGCTTATGTGCGGAATAGTTGGGGGTATTCAGGGTGAAGACATCTATCCCTTTCTGATTGAGGGACTCAAACGCCTCGAATACCGAGGATATGACTCGGCGGGTCTTTCCATAGTAACGGACTCTGGGGAACTGGCAAGCCTGAAAGAAGTCGGCAAAGTCCAGAATCTAGAAGACGCTGCCAATCCGCTGGACCTTGCCGGTAGGTGCGGCATTGCACATACGAGATGGGCTACACATGGCAAGGTAACTCAGAGAAACGCACATCCGCACACTGCCAAGGATAGGGTTGTCGTTGTACACAATGGAATCATCGATGACTTTGAAACCCACAGGCATGCTCTACTGAATGCAGGAGCAAAACTGACCTCGGAAACTGATTCCGAGGTCATTCCGCACTTAGTGCTCCATCACCTCGAGAATGGGGAGTCACTAACTGAGGCTGTACGCCTGGTCTCAACTCAATTACAGGGAAACTACAGCTTTGCTGCTTTTGACGCCCTCAATCCAACAGCCATTGTCGTGGTGAGGAACGGGTGTCCCCTTGTGATCGGTTTTTCTGAGGAAGGCATCTATTTCGGGTCTGACACCCTTGCATTGGTCCAATGTGCCAAGCAAGCCATGTTCCTGCAAGATGGCGATGTTGCCGAACTTTCGTGTGGGCGGGTTTCCGTCATCGACCGAAACGGAGAGTCTGTTTACAGAGAAGAATCGGATATTTCGACCGAGGTCGATAACGCTTTACTCGATGGCTTTGACCACTACATGTTGAAAGAAATATATCAGCAGCCATCCATCGCTAAGAAACTTACTGCGAAATGGACAGCCTCCTCAAAGCCACCAGTGAGCATCGAAGACATCCCAAGCGAGACCTTAAACGCGGTCGAACACGTCCACATTATTTCTTGCGGTTCCAGTCACAATGCTGCGCTTTTGGCCGAGCTTTGGTTCGAAAGATACTGCCAAGTTCCATGCACTGCCTTCATAGCGTCGGAATACCGATACAACTCCAGGAAAGTGCCTCAGAATACGCTTTTGGTAGCCATTTCTCAATCCGGCGAGACCGCGGATACGTTGGGCGCACTGGAGGTCGCGAACGCCCAGGAATATCTCGCATCTATTGCTTTATGCAATAGTCCTGGATCTTCAATGACTCGTGCAGTCGACTCAACAGTATTGCTTCACGCCGGGAAAGAGATTGGGGTCGCGTCCACGAAGGCATTCATTGCTCAATTGATAACCCTGCATATGCTCACGCTCACCGTGGCGTGGCATAAGCGTCTACCGGTAGGAGACCTCGACAGCGTGTTCCAAAGCTTCTCAAAACTAGAAAGCGCGATTCTCGAATGTCTCTTGCTCTCGGAAGCTATGAAGGCGATGGCTCGTGATCTCAGCGACAAATCAAGTTGCTTGTTCATCGGGCGAGGTGAGTTTCACCCAATAGCAATAGAGGGAGCTCTAAAGCTCAAAGAGATCTCTTACATCCATGCTGAAGCGTATCCGGCTGGTGAATTGAAGCATGGGCCATTGGCGCTTGTAGATCAAAACATGCCAACTGTTGTTTTGGCACCTCAGAACGCGGTCTTGGACAAGATCAAGTCGAATATAGAAGAAATAAAAGCCCGCAACGGACACGTCTACATTCTCACCCAAGGGGATACAGGCTTTATTGAAAGTGAAGGAACTACAGTCCTCGCCTTGCCGGACTTCGGAGAGGCGGCTGCACCCATCCTGTTTACCGTCGCACTACAGTTACTGAGCTACCACGTAGCAATTTTAAGAGGGATGGATGTCGACAGGCCTAGAAATTTAGCAAAGGCCGTGACTGTCGAGTAAGGCTATCCTTATAGATTAGCCTCATACTGTCGATGACTGGATAACCAGTTAATAGACACCTAGCAGGCAGATCTATATATTCTATGGTGTAGGCCTGCGATAAGCCGACCTGCTCATTGAGGTGCACACCATAGGAGTTATTCATGGATGATTTCGATAGAAAAATCATAAGCAAGCTGCGTGAAAACGCCAGAGCTTCGGTATCAGAGATAGCTTTGGCCGTTAACCTTTCTCGAACGGCGGTAGCAGATAGGATCAGAAAGCTCGAGCACTCGGAAATCATCAAGGGTTACACGACTGTTATCAATGACCCGAAAAGAGAAAAGGTTTCAGCACATTTTGAGATCCGGAAGAATCAGGTTCCGTGTCTCAAAGTCGCGCAAGCCTTACGAAAAATCCCCGAAGTCCGAGCTTGCAACAGCATTGCTGGGACTACTGATATGATTGTGACGGTCAGGGCGGAATCCTCAGACAGGATAGAACAAGTGCGCGATGAAATTGCATCGATTAATGGCGTTGGGGAGATAAAGACGCACATGATCTTGATGCAGTACTTTGATGCGGTATCTTGAAGGCTCAGTGAAGCGATAACCTGCCAAGGTCAAGCAGCCCACGTTCGCAGGCTCCACCAGTTTTTATTCATCGAGTCCCAGTTGCGATCGAAGCTGATTATAGAGCTCTGGATTTGGCAGCACGCCATAGTCGTAACAATCGAGCACAAGTGATGGATCTTCGAGCAACGGCTTGAGGTCTTTTCGTTTCGATATTTTCCGGTCTTTTCTCATGCGGCCAACAGCCAGGACATTGAGGTATGCGCGATCAAAAGCCTCTTCCGACTCCATGGGAAGCCAGCAAAGAGTCTCAGAAGAACCTGAACTCATACAGACACGCACAGTCTTCCGATTTTCATTCGTCCGCGAGGCTGTAAACCAAATTGTGTAACTGCCCACGACTGAGTAATCTTTTCAAAAGGATACCATCGTGGGTACGCAATTGGACCAAGAAAAACTCAAAGCCATGGCCGCCGAGCTGGCCAAGGACATCAAGTCTGAAAAAGATCTCGGAGCCCTCACACAGCAGCTGGTCAAGCTCACCGTCGAGACCGCACTCAACGCCGAACTGGATGAGCATCTTGGATACGAGAAGCACGCTCTTGAAGGCCGTGGCACCGGCAACAGCCGTAACGGCTATTCTGCCAAGCGCCTGAAGGGCCAACACGGCGAAGTATCGATACAGGCTCCTCGTGACCGGGACGGTTCCTTCGAGCCTCAGTTCGTCCGTAAAGGTCAGTCCCGCCTGACCCAGATGGATGACCAGATCTTGGCGCTTTACGCCAAGGGCCTGAGCACCCGGGATATTGTGGACGCCTTCAAGGAGATGTATGACGCCGACATCTCGGCCACTCTGGTATCCAAAGTGTCAGCAACGGTGTTAAAAGTCCGTAAATTGTCAGGATAGATTGTCCCCCCGACCCGCATGGCCTTTTCTTGAAGGTGACGAAACCTGAAAGGAAAAGAGCCATGCAAAGCCGAGAGGACTTTCACATGATAAAGCAACTACGGACCCAGGGGGCGCACATTGTGGACATTGCCCATCGCATTGGCTGTTCGGAACGCACCGTGCGACGGTATCTGGCCTTGCCGGCACCGCCCACAGGTAAGCCGAAGACCCGTCGGCCCAGCAAACTGGATCCCTTCAAGCCGTATATCGATGAGCAGTTGGCCGATGAAGTCTGGAACGCCGAGGTGATTTTCCAGCAGCTGCGCGAACGGGGCTATACCGGCTCATCCACCCTCGTTCGTGAGTACATCCAGCCCAAACGGCCCTTGCGGGCCAGCAAGCGAACCGTCCGGTACGAGACGCTTCCCGGCAAACAACTCCAGCATGACTGGGGCGAGATCCGGACGGAAATGGGCGGTCGGCTCTGCACCGTCAATTTCGCCGTCAATATCCTGGGTTACTCCCGGCACTTCCATGTCTGGGCCGGCCCTCGCCAAGATGCAGAGCATACCTATGAGTCGCTGGTGCAGGCCTTCCGGTACTTTGGCGGTGTTCCGGCCAGCGTTCTGGTGGACAACCAGAAGGCCGCCGTGGTTCGCCACGACCGCGATGGCAAGGTTACCTTCAATGCCGGCTTCCTGGAGCTGGCCAACCATTACGGCTTTGCCGCCAGGGCCTGCCGGCCCCAACGGCCCAGAACCAAGGGCAAGACCGAACGTATGGTGAGTTATGTAAAGCACCACTTCTTCCAGCGCTATCGCAGCTTCGACAGCTATGCCCACCTGAACCAGTTGTTGGAGCACTGGCTGGACACCTACGCTCAACAGCGGATGCTTAGGCGGTTCCGGCAAACGCCGGCGGAGCGCTTCCAGGAGGAGCAACCCCAGCTCCTTCCCAGGCCCGCTGAGGACTTCGATACCCGGTACTACGACATCCGGCATGTAGGCTGGGATGCCTACATCGATGTGCATGGCAACCGCTACAGCGTACCTGCAGAGTGTTGTAAGTTCAGTTCGCTTCAATTTAGGATTGGAGGAGCCTGATCGAAACCCGAGGGTAATCATCGACTGGAGCTGGCAGCGTCTGCAGCACCCAGGGACGAAGGAGAAAAGTTACGCACTTAGATCTCAATGCTCTCAGCGATCTCCAGAGCATCCTCCACCTCGACACCAAGGTATCTCACGGTACTGGACATATTTGTGTGTCCCAGTAGCAACTGTACAGCTCGAAGGTTTTTTGTCTTCTTGTAGATCAATGTCGCTTTGCTACGTCTCATTGAGTGGGTGGCATAGACAGAAGGATCCAGTCCAATGCTGGTTATCCACTTCTTGACGATACGGGCGTATTGATGAGTAGTGATGTGGTCAAACTTTCTGATTCGGCTCGGCCACAGATAATCCATACCCGAAAGGTGGCGAGACTCAATCCATGCTTCGACCGATTCACGCGTTTTTTTGGTTATCTCAAACTGAACAGGCTGACTGGTTTTCTGCTGAATGACTTGCGCCCGATCCAAAACCTCTCCGTTTCTGGAAATATCTCGAACCATGAGCTTCACCATATCGCAAGACCGGAGTTTGCAATCAATCGCCATGTTGAACATCGCCAGCTCGCGGATGTTATTTGCAATCTCCAACCGAATGCGGATAGCCCATATTTGTTCGAGTTTGAGCGGTAGCTTCTGGCCGACGAGCTTCCCTTTGTTCCAGGGAGCTTTGCTGGTAGAAAATGTCATGACGTGGCCCTCTATAGAGGGTAAGGGCCTTTAAGTATGGCTCAGAAATTTGTTTTCTGTTGGCCAACCTGGTCGCAAAGCGGACATTAAGGCTTGGGAATATTGCTGTACCCACCAGCATTATGAGCGCAGCGAGTAAGTGATCGGTATGCAGCACCTTGTTTCGCATCTTGGCTAACAGGAAAGCTTTTGAAATGCCCAAGCATTAAACCGGGCCGACGAAGCATCGTTCCTTTTTCCTACCTTTCTATAAACCAAAAACTTGGAGGTATGGGCAATCGGTAGTGTCTACACGCAGTCAAAAACATGGGGACTAGGCCAGCCTTAATTGCGCTAATTTCACTTATCGCCGTACAAGTCTCAATAGCTTTATTTAGTGTTTCCACCAATGCTTCATGGCCATCATGAGGCGACACATCAGTCACGCAAATTCCATGATATGTCTCGCCACACCACATGAGATCATCAGAATCTTCATCCGGAAACCATGCCTGATGGGTGCAGTTCGGTATCTTTTTCTTTAGCCGTTCTGTGAACTCCGTTGTCTCTTTCTCATTGGCCATGTACTGCATCCAGAAATAGACATAGGGATATAAAATACTCCCCACACATGCTTCATCAAGGTACGATTGATCTGAATTTTCTGGGTGTGCCAGAAGGTCGGCATAGTCCCTCAGACATGTTGGATACTGCGAGTTTGTGATAAGAGCAAAAGTTGTTCGGTAGGAGATGGATTTTAGCCAAGGTAGGAAACGAGACTCTGACTGGGTTAGCTGAGCAAGATACATGACTAATGCAATCTCAATCATGTGATCATCCCGAATTGGCGAACTGAGAGTCGGATTAGAATTGATAACGGACACCATCGTATCCAGCGTGTGTTTAGTGCTCTCTGCTAAAGATTTCGAAAAATCCGGGTCGGCCTCCGGTAAACCCCTAGAGAAAAGATCGGTCCAAATACCGCGCATTGCCAATCTACCCAAGAGTTCAAACATCGCCAGATTAACATCAACAGACTCCCTTGATCGCACAGCTACAGATAGTGCGTGCGGTGTCCGACCATGGGTGTATGCCGTTTTCTGAAAGTACATCTCCGATGATGTGAGGTACAGTTTCAGGAACTGATCCAAAACGAACATCAAAGACTCGTCATGCTTAGTTGGCCTTTTCTTTTGTTTTCTCTTTCGAATAGTATTCCAGCAAAACAGCATGCCAAGCTCGGAAACCTTGTAAGTGCTCTCCAGGTTTTCAGCCTCAATCGCCCAAGCTATCACTGCGTGCAAACAGATAAAGGATTGGCGTAACCTGAGAAGTTGGTCTTTGTCAGTGCAATGCTCTTCTGACAGGAGATTTCCGAGAAAGGCGCGCGCGTACTCGTAACAAGCATTAGGTTCATTGACCATTGCCACGGCCTTTTGAAAGTTCCGCCTCGGGTCCTCATCCAAAAGCTCACGGGCTAGGAGAGATCGCATCATGAGGTCAGCTAGTCGATCTCCATTCCACTCTTCGTAGCTGACTTTTTCCGTCGTGTACCGATCAGTGTATCCCGCCCAATTCATAAGAGCTGTTTCCTCTAACTCTCCTCCGCAGCACAGGCAAATCTTGATCGGAAGATCTGCGTACTCTCGCGCTATGTTACTCCTCAGATAAACGTCTCTGATCTCATCCAGTTCTGGACGGACAGCCTGAATTCCGGTTGACCAATCGCTACGCGAAATGTTTCCCGCTTTGATACAGAATAGATATAGATATCTCTGTTTATCCTCGCCTTTGATCTTTCCAACCGCTGCTATATCTACACCATTCTGTCTCGTCCCTATCATTGGTGTATTCAGTACGCGCAGTCCAATCTCAGAAAGTAAATTAGGCAAAACGGATTTATCTAAATCGCCGCGCTCCTTAAGCGACGCGAGGTACTCTTTCAAAATTATCTTCATTGCAAAACCTTTCGCTCAACTCGGAAAGCCGTGAGCATTTGGTGAAAACCTACAGGGTCAATTACGGAAAGCCTGGGTAATTCGGCACTGTAAGAAAGCTCTGATAATCGCGTTATGTTGGGAAACTTCTTTCCTCCTTCCCCGTGAATTATGGAAAGCGTTTTCTTTCCGTAAAGAAGCGTTTGGTGGGAAATCAATTGGGAGAATATTGACATCTTGTGTGCTTGTTTTTGGATGTCCTTATTGCGCTCACGATCCTTCATCGCTGCGGTACGGCGCTGCGCATTTGTAGGAAGAAATTCGACCAAGTGTTCTGTTTGTTTAAGACCCGCAAGATAGGCATCATGACTTTTTATAAGGCGCGCAATGCAGTCAGAGATCCGCTGTGATGGGTTTTTCACCTGTTCTTCAAGGAAATCACGAAGATCACCACTGTAGCTAAGCAATAGCGGGTCATATAATAGTTTCTCTGCCTCTTCTCGCGCGGCCTTTTTCCCGTTTCTCACGATACTCAATAGAATTGAGGCGGCTGTTACCTCATGAAACCATAGAAAACCAACGCACTTCCGTGCCATGAAGATCTGATCTACCAATTCATTCGGTAAAATCGCTCTAGGAATGTCAACAATCGTGTTTTTCTTGCCGCCTTCTCCAACCATACTCGCGAGAAATGCGCATAATTCATACTGACCACGATTAAGCCATCTAGAAAAAAGCTGAGCCGAATTGTCTGGATCTTCCCAAATCCATTGAGAAAAATTGTGAAGCTCGTTCGGCTCAATTGAGCCCTCCAGCTTCGGGATTTGCGCAGCGAGGATATCTATTACTTTAGCAAGATCGCAGTTTCTTCTCTTGGAATGTAAAGCGTGATCCAGCCAATGAAGGGTTGCACGGGGATTTGAAACCTCCCCAGCGAGAGCCCCCAAAATTTGATCAATGCTCTCTGTCGCCAAGCCTTTTGGGTGATAAAACAGAGCAGCTGATAATTGAACTAACTCGTCACCCTCATTTGCATTGATAACAGCTTCAAGGACCTCTTGTTGTCGGTATGATTCCGCCGGATCAAGCCTTTCCCATGTTATGAAAGCGGTTTCGATAGCGGAAGACCTGACGTTTTGATCGAAACTCAGTTTGATGGCTTGGCAGCATTCGTCTATGACGCGCTTTGCAACTACTTCATTGTCTATATCAAGCCTCCCAAGAGCACGCAGCCCCACCGCGACAACGCTTTCGTTTGGGTGCTCTAGCAACTCGAACGCAAACGTTGCGCTCCCAAGGCCTTGGATGGCAAAAACACAATGCGAAAGGCACAATTCGTCGCGAGATTTAGCCCCCTCGACGATCAGTTTGGCCTTTTCAGGATTAGTTTTGCACCATCTAACCAGTGAAGTATTTGGTAAGCCTGCTGCGCCGACTGATCCCGCTTTACTTACAAGTGTGTGGACCAACTTCAGTACGTCTCGATACGAACAATCTAGTTCGGGTATCGCCTGGTCGAACACATGTACAATCGACCAATAATCATTGTGAGAAAGTGCCTCAATAGCGGCCAGATTGTCATCTGAAACCAGCGATATTTTTCCTAAATTATGAAGTTCGCATAGTATAGGGCCGCATTCCTGCCTACGAATACGACTCTCAAAGGAAAGAATACAAGAGATCAACTCACCACGATGATCAGCATCTTCCAGTGGCTTGTGGATAGCGGGTAGGGTTGTCACTTATTAATCACTTTAGTCGTTTACTCTTCGTGGGTAATGAGATGGCATAACGCTTTGGTTATGCTTTTCCTTTCAACCTGTCGATTTCAGAGTTGGCCTTTCGAATGATTTGTTCTTCGGTTGCGTGTCCTGCCGTTGTGACCAAATGCATCAAACTATCCGAAATGCCATTGTGAATCGATTTAGCCATGTTACCGAAAACTAGTAATTTTTTAGCAAACTCGTCCCTGCCATGATCTGTATACAAATCCTGTCCATTCTCCCTCATCGAATTATGAACAACCCATTTTCTTAACGAGTTGAATTCTTTGAGATCTGAGAGCATTGAGCTTTGGACGCGCTCAGTTCGCTCCAGCAAACCGATAAGCTGGCCCAGGGTTTTCCGACTGATTTTTTTCTGGATCATTTCTGCATTTTCTCTGGTGATACCATCGCAACCAAAGTGAATGCAGATGACAATGTAGAACTTGCAGAGAGAATCTTCGACATATTGCAGTTGCCAGATAGCCTCACCCGTAGCTCTATAGAAAAAGCCCAGCTCCTCAGAGTTAATCTCTCTTCTCATTTCTGTTCTCTACTTCCGCATATCGCAAAGCGAAGCGGCACTCATCAGGGGCGTCCGCCTTACGCGACTCGTTGTATCCTATACTTTGGCGTGAAGCCTGATTCTGAGTCAAAAAATTACCGCCTTTTCCTTTTTTCTGATTCGCTTATCCAAGATCGCCTTGTTGCACTCTTTCCATAAAGTTCAAAGGCTTATAAGCCCTGTAGAATTCCGTCGACGAAGTTTTGCGACAACTGTCCGCGATCTCCGCAAGTCAGGAGGGCTCGCAAATAGACACTTAGAACAAAATCTGAATGTCCGCTTTTGTTTAGGTGCTGGTCGCAAAGCGAACATTCTGGGGTCAGTTCACGAAACGGAAAAAATTGTACGCTAAGCCTTTGGCATCAATGATATCGACACCATTTTTTCCACAATTCATAAAGTTGCGCAGTAATTAGTCGACGACTGGCCCTTGCTAAATAATTTTCATTTCAGCATGAGTTGTGCTTTAAAAATTCAATTCTGCAACTACACTCATTGGGCGAACAGAGCGAGAAATCCGCCGTTAATTCCAATAGCGGGTACGCGAATGAATATCAGCTCTTAGGGGAATATTATGTTAAATTGTCTATTCACCGCTGAAGAACTAACCCCCCAATAACCCCTGCGCAAAATGCCCAGTAGCAAACGCCAGCCCCGCTGCGGCCGTACCCATGATCAAAGTCCGGAGTCCTGATCGCATTGCTGGTAAGCCATAGACGATACTTTTAAGCATTCCGATACCCAAGAAGACGACGCCTGCCAAACCAAGACTCGTCAGGAACTGAATCTGACTCTCCATACCCGGGATGGCATAAGGCAGTAAAGGTAAAGCACCAACCGACAAAAATGCGGCGAAGGTAGTCAACGCGGCTCGGCGTGGGCTGAGTCCGGCACCCGAGAGTCCGTACTCTTCTCGCAACATGGTTGCTACCCACACATCGGGATTACGACTGATAGCCTCCACTACTTGCTCCAGCAATTCGCCGTCGAATCCCTTCGCCTGAAACAGCTGGCGAATTTCCTCACGTTCACCTTCTGGCACAGCACGGATATGTTCACGTTCTGTGCGTTCAGCAAATTTGATCTGATTCAACTGCGCCTGGCCCGCTTCGTAATTACTTACCGCCATGCTGAAGCCGTCTGCAATCAGGTTTGCAAAGCCGAGTACCAACGCAACCTGTGGCGAGAAACCTGCGCCGAACGCACCCGATACAACCGCAAACGTTGTAACGCAGCCATCGATGCCGCCAAGCACAGCATCTGGTAGCGTCGAGGCCTTAACGGGACCAGCAAGCCGTGCACGAACGGCATTAGGCTGGTGCTCGCTGAGCAGTCTTTCATTTTCTGTGGATGGCATCTTTCAGCTTCCTGTTCAGGACGCGATTTGGTGCTTTGGGATTATAGGCTCAGTTCGACCTTGTCACTTTATCTGTCAATATACATCTTCAAGATAACGTCCCTGGCCTCTCAGAGTTTCAATATCGATGTGCAAGGGTTTGATAATGTCTTCTATAACCTGCCGCACAGCCGCCGCCATATCCCGGCCACCACAGACCAGTATCTGCGCACCGGTGTTAACCATCTGTCGCACGGCTAATTCATCCTGTTTGAGCTTATCCTGCACGTAGGCGCGCTCGTCTGTTCTTGAGAAGGCTGTGTTCAGCCCGCTCAGTCGATGATCCTCAAGATAGCGCCCAAGCTCAGGTTGGTAGAGAAAATCTGACCTGGCATCGCGACCGCCCCAGTACAGATACATAGGGTTGCAACTGGTATTGTTTCTGATGAAACCGGTTAACGGACCAATCCCGGCACCTGCACCGACAAGAATCACTGGTCGGTTACCGGTAGCTGGCCGAAAGCCTGGATTGGGGCGGATGAAGCCATCGATACAATCACCCGGCTTGAGGTCATGCAAATAACCGGAGCAAAGACCGCCGGCCTGCTTACGGACGCATATCTCAACAATTTCGTCATTTGCCGAGGACGCGAGCGAGTAGAACCGCGGGGGTTGACCGTGTGGGGGAATAACCCCCAAAAGGTCTCCCGCCTCGAACGGTGGCAGCGCTTTAAATCTTCTTGGAGAAGCCGTTAGCCATCCGCCCTGCTCCGCCGGTTTGAACCGGAAGATACTGGTGGGCGCCTGAACCGCAATCCCGTAATCCGCCCTTTCTACCAGTTCCAGTTTGACCGTTGCTGGCTGCAATGCACAGTAGTTCAAGAAAAGCGGAGTACCGATAACCTCACCAACCCGGTTTCCCCACTCACTGAATTGCGAGGCAGAACACCGATCAATCAGTTCAATGGCGTGCAAACGGCTGACGCCTTTACCGGCGAGCGCAGCATCCACCGACAAGGCAAACTGACAGAAGTTCGGAAACTGCCGGTCACCAAAACCCAGTACCGTGTATCGCAGGTTCTTCTCAGCCCGGAATTCTTTGAGCCTGGCCATAAACTGCCGGGCCGATGCGGGTGCATCACCATCACCGTATGTCGAAGTCAGCACGAACAGCCTGGAAGCCTGCGGATACTGCTTAGCCAGGGCATTCATCTCGCTGCAATGCACGCGGAAACCGGCCTTATTCAGGCTGCTATGGAGTTCCTGGGCAAATCCCCAGGTGGCATTACCTTCGGAGCCGACCAGAATAATTGTATCCGCCTGAGCGGCATCGGCGTTGTCAGGAAGCTGCCCTGAAGACCGGCGACGCTGCCACCAGATGGTTGCACCTGTTATCGAGAGAGCTGGCACAGTCAGTGCCGCAGCGCCAAGAATCAGGCCAAGCCACCATAGGCCTTCACCGGTGTGCAAACGTACAATCCAGTCCTGCAATACGCCGCTGTCAGAGCGCGGCTGGAACTGCAGCAACTCGCCCGTAGCCTGGTCCACGAATCCGGAGCCGCCGGCGGTTGACAGCGAATAGACGTCCTGCGGATCACCGGGATAGGGAAACACCAGTTCCCGGAGTTCGCCAAGATCGAAATTGCCTAGCGCTTTTAAGGTGCCCACAGGCGATGGTTGCCCGCCCGAGACCTCAGCCGGAAACCCTGGCCCTGTGTCAGGCGCTTCCGGCAGCAAACCAAAGCGCTGTGCCGACATATAGCTACCGGTCAGTGCGGATAACAGTAGGCCGAGCACGGCAAACCGGGCCAGCTCGGCATGGATTCGTTTCCCGCCTGAGCCGGAAAGCGGTCTTAGTATATTCTTCCAACCCCCGGTACGCCGGGCTATCAACAATATTCCCGAAAGACACAGAAGTACCATCAAAGCAGCTAATACGCCGGCCAGCGCTCTACCGGCATCATCCAGCATAAACGCACGGTGCAGGTCCTTGACCCAGCCAAAAAATGCGGAAGGTTCGTAGGGTGCGGTGCCCTCACCTGTTACCGGATTCACCAGATCCGCACCGGCCTGGCCGTCACGGCTGTAATAGACAATGACCTTGCCAGAAGGCTCTCGCACGATCTGCTCAGTCCCGGGATAGTGAGCAACGACCCGGTCTGCCAGCTCGGCAATACTGACTTCACCGGAAGCCGGAATGACCGCTGACACTCTATCCAGCGTCGGAGCCAAAGCCAACACAGCTCCCGTGACCGAGAGAACGATCAGGAACACGCCTGCAAGCAAACCCGGTAAACTGTGGAACTTGCGCAACATAATAGTCGATGCTCCTGGTGAATTATTGAAGCTCGTAGGTCAGAGCGCGCACGTAACCACGTCCTGAAACCGGCTTTCCGGACCCTTCGGTGGTCAGGGGGGCTATCACATCGGCTCTGATATCGCGCATATCTTCAACAGCAGAGTCGACTCGAACCTCATAGCCGTTGTCGATCAGCGAATCATCGAGGTTCAGAGTCACTTTCAGCGTGCGGCCACTGGTAACACTGGCGCCAGTCAAGCCGTCATACTCTGCAGGATCAAGCCCACTGCCCCGGGCCCAGCCTCCCAGGTGTTTGTAGTATTTAGATTTCTTCCCGGAAACCCAAAGGGTACCCTGATACTCTCCGGCGGCATCGGTAAGATACAGCGCCAGATAGGCTCCATCGCCGCCGTAATTCTGTAGTTCCGTAGTGAAGGTCACGTCACGGGCCTGGGCGAATACCGGTAAAGCCAAGGCGGCGAAAAGGCTGCAAGTGAGAACAAACGTTTTCATAAATGGTCTCCAAAAACCTGATGAACGTTAAAGGAACAGGGCAAATTCGCTGAGTTACTCAACGGTAACCGTGGGACGCCCCTTGACGATGCCGTTGCGTGGCGCCTGACTTTTGGGATTGTCCTGTCCATTTTTCCTGTTGCCGCGGTCCCTCTCCTCATCGTCACTGTCTTCACGCTCCCATTTCATCATGGTCAATGAAGCGGGCGCGAAAGAGGCTTCTGCCCTGACCCCATCGGCATCGAGGCCCCGGACTTCATAACAACCGTCGTCAACCTTTATTCGGTGAACTGTCCAGCCTTCGGCTTCCAGCTTTTCACGCAGATTTTCACGGGGCTGCCAACTCGCCACCGGATCATCGCAGTCGTCATCGGCCACTGCGGTACCGCTCAGAAGTAACAAAGACAGGCTCAGAATAATGGGTTTGGTCTTCATGGTGTCTCTCCTGCTGGTTGTGTTAAATCCACTCTAAGGCGCTAACCTGACAACGACCTGAACAAACGAGGCCATTTCAGCGGAACTGAAAAGCTTCTTTATGGAAGCGAGTCAGGCGGAAGGGTGCTGCCCGCAAGCCGTTTCTAATGGCTTCCCCCAGCCCTGCCGGGCCGCAGAACCAGACCTCTGCGCCTGCTGCCGAGCGTCCGTTGGTAGACAACGTCTCGGCAGACAACCTCTGCCCCTTGCTGCTGTCATGAATCTCGAGGTGTATCCCGGGAAAGCCATCGCAAAGCGCCCGAAGTCGATCCACCATGGGATCCTGGCCGGCGTTGCGCGTGCAGTAATGCAGATCGGCTTCAGGCACGGTGGCGTCGGTGGCGCTGCTTAGAGCTTCGAGCCAGGCCAGAAACGGCGTGATCCCGATGCCACCGGCTATCCAGATCTGGTGGGATTTGCGGTTGCGGCGATCGAAGTTAAAACAGCCGTAAGGGCCTTCTATATTTACGGTTTGCCCCACGCTGATTTTTTGGCTCAGATTGCGGGTGAAGTCGCCGAGCGATTTAATGATGAACGTAACCGTGCCATTTTCCCTATCGGCACTGGCAATCGTGAACGGGTGCGCGCCCTCTAGTCGGTCGAAGGTCACAAAGGCGAATTGCCCCGCACGGTGACCGGGCCATGCCGGCCCCATGTGGCAGGTAACTTCGGTGACGTCCCGGTCTGGTGTTTTGATCGCGGTGACCATGCCGCGAACCTGGCGACGACGACCAACTCTGCCGGTCAGGGATAGCCCGCTGGCGATGCTGCCGCCAAAGAGCAAAATGGCCATCAGCACACCGATTGGCTGCTGCCACCATTGCAGCGGAGTAAGCCACGCCGCGTGGAAAGCGAGCAACAGATAAAGCACCGGCATGCCGCGATGCAAATAGCGCCAGTATTTGTAGGGGAACTTGCGCAACAAGGTGATCAGCAGCATGGCGAACAGCAGATAGATGGCGAACTCCCCTACCTCTTCCGCCGCATCGCGCATGGTGTCGATGAACCCGGAATAATCCTGATCGTGCAGCTTGCCGGCTTTTCCGAACACCGACTCTATTACATCGTCACCCATTTCAATCAGCCAATGGGCGGCGGCGAATACCACTGCCAGAATGCCCGCCCATTTGTGGGTGCGATAGATCTGATCCAACCCGCCCAGCGGTCTCTCCAACCAGGCTGGGCGCAGTGCCAACATCATGGCTAGTGACATCAGAGCAATGGATAACAGCCCACTGAGCAGCAGGCTCTGGTCATAGACTGCCCAGGGAGAACCGGCCCCAGGACCTGCAAAGAGGTTCCAGGCCCATAGGCCCAAAACCAACACAACGAAAGGAAAAATCATCCGCATCATCACATCTCCTGCGATCGGTACCTGGAATATTCCCCCGAAGGCTAGCGCCCAAACCTGACAGCCAGCTGAAGGTCGGTGAAGAGAGATCGAAGCGTTATTGACCATTCAGGCTGTTGTCAGGTTCGAGCTGTAGTATCTTGATTTCAGGGCTGGGTCAGAGGTGAACAATGCGGGTTCTTTTGGTGGAGGATACGGCGGGATTGGGCGAGGCGGTCCGGGATCAGATTGCGGACGACGGCCACGCCGTGGACTGGGTGCAAACTCTGCGCTTTGCTGAGGCGAGTATCAGGACCACAGCCTACGACCTGATTCTGCTGGACCTGATGCTGCCCGACGGCCATGGCTTCGGCTTTTTGCGAACGATCCGGGCTACCGGAATAACAACACCGGTGATCATTCTGACCGCCAGGGATCAGGTGTCTGACCGGATTGAAGGATTGAATGCCGGTGCTGACGACTACCTGGTCAAACCCTTTGATCTTTCGGAGTTGTCGGCCCGCGTGGCCGCGGTGGCTCGCCGATATCGCGGCAATCCAAGCCCGATCATACAAGTGGGCGAGCTGATGATTGATCTTGGCGATCACCGCATCAGTCGCAACGGCCTGCCGGTAGAACTTACGGCACGGGAGTGGGCATTGTTTGAGGGCTTTATCCAGCGACCCGGAATGCTGTTATCGCGATCGCAACTGGAGGATCGTCTATACGCTTTCGGGGCCGAAATCGAAAGTAACACCATCGAAGTTTATGTCAGCCGTCTGCGTAAAAAGCTGGGGCGGGACGCTATCGTAACCGTCAGGGGAATGGGCTATCGCCTGGAAACACATGACCACTAGAACCAGCCTGCAAAAAACACTCGGTATCGGCCTGACACTCGGTGTCACCCTACTCTGGCTGTTGGGCGTGACCGCTTCGGGACTGGTGGCACAGCATGAAATGAACGAGGTCTTCGACAGTGCCCTGGAAGAAACCGCCCAGCGCATACTGCCACTGGCGGTCACCGACATCCTGAACCGTGAGAACGGCGCGGGCAATCAAAAGGCCCCAGCCCTGAAAGACCATGACGAATACCTGACCTATCTGGTACGGGACGAAGCTGGAAATATTCTGCTCCAGTCCCACGATGCCGACCCTGGCGTGTTTAGCAGGACCCCCGCGGAAGGGTTTTCAGATACTCTGACCCACCGGCTATATGGCGTATCTGCAGTCAGCTATACCATCTATCTTGAAGTGGCCGAACCCTTGGCGCACCGGCGTGAATCCGCTCTGGAGGCGGGATTAGCCTTACTGTTGCCTTTACTGGTGCTGATTCCGGTCAGCCTGTTGGGTGTCTGGTGGATTGTCCGGCTTTCCCTTCGTAAGGTGGTCGATTTTCAGCAAGACATTGAATCCCGCGGCGCGGGAGATCTGTCCCCTGTTGTAGAAGAGCAGTTACCCCGTGAATTTGAACCAATCGCCGGTGCCATCAACCGGCTGCTTGAGCGTTTGCATCGTGCTCTCGAATCAGAACGCAGCTTTACCGCCAACAGTGCCCATGAACTGCGAACTCCCCTGGCAACAGCGCTTGCCAAAGTGCAGCGACTGAAAACCAGAATGCCCGATGATTATCTCAAGAATGATGTTGCAGAAATTGAAGAAGCGTTACGCAGTCTCTCGGTGCTGTCCGGAAAACTGCTCGAGTTGGCAAAAGCAGAAGGTGGCGGTGCACTCTCACAAAGTCAGCAGGATCTTGTGCCCATCCTCGCGATGATTGCCCGGGATTTTGAGGCCCAGGCACCCGGGCGAGTTGTTTTATCCCTGCCGGAGCGCGAAGTGAACTCCTTTCTTGATCCCGATGCCTTCGCCATCCTGGTGCGTAACCTGATCGAGAATGCCCTTAAGCATGGTTCCCGTAGCGAGCCGGTGAAGATCAACCTGAACGATAATGGGGTTTTAAGGGTCTGCAATGGCGGTGCAAGAGTGCCACCGGAACAGCTCGCTCTTTTAAGAAACCGGTTTGCACGCGCCAAAACGGACGCTGCAGGTTCTGGCCTGGGCCTCGCGATTGCCGATGCGATTGCTAAAGGTGCCGGCATGACCCTGCATCTCAGATCGCCGGCAACAGGACGGCAGGATGGTTTTGAAGCGGAGCTGAATCTGGCATGTATCTGACACTCACCGACATTGTGCTGCTGACGAGCATCATTCAATCGCTGGCTCTTGCCGTTTTTCTCCTACTTCCATCCAACAGTGGGCTCATATCTAACCGACTCCTGGTTGCCACTCTGGTGTTCTTCGCCGCCGGGCTGGGAGAGATCTTCCTCTATGGCAGCGGGCTTGCGCTCCAGTACCCAAACTTCGCCTACCTCGGAACACTCATCGGACTTCTACAAGCCGGCTCGCTCTATCTATATGCGCAATCGCTGATGTATCAGAATTTCCAGTTACGCGGGAAGCATCTCGTGCACACGTTGCTCTTCTGGGTGGTCGGCGCAATTTTTCTGATTGAATATTATTTACAGCCAAGCGAGACCAAAGTTCAGATTCTGCTTGAACGGGACCACCCGGGCGTACTTACCTCTCCCCTTCTTGCAGTCGCTATTCACGCGGTCTTTCTGGGCTACCTGTACGCGACGATTCGTGCGATTAACCGTTTCGGCCTTGGTATTCGACAGATTTTCTCGAGTATTGAAAACAAACAACTTGCGTGGTTACGGACGCTTCTGATCGGCTATGCAGTGGCTTGGACCGTGAGCATGATGTACTGCCTTACAGCGCATGTGTTTAGAAGCGTGCCTGGAACCGAGTGGGTGGCCGGCGCTGGCGCTGTAACGGGCTTCATTTTCATCAATTTTCTGATGATAAACTCTCTTCGCCAACCCGTTGTTTTCTCTGGATTGGCAGCAGACCAGGCCGCCTTGCTGGAAGAAGAACCCACGCCGCAGTTTGATCAAACTTTAAAGGTCAGGCTCCAACAGTTAATGCACCAGGAAAAGCCCCACTTGCACCCCAACCTGACCCTGGAACAACTTTCACGGAAATTGGGCGCCCCTTCAAGAGAGGTTTCACGGGCCATTAACCAAGGCTTTGGCTGCAATTTCTTTGAGTTCGTCAGTCGCTATCGCATCGACGAGGCGAAATCGCGCCTGGCCGATGCAGCCAATCAGGCAAATATTCTGCAAACTATGTATGACTCTGGCTTCAACTCGAAGTCCGTATTCAACACTGCTTTCAAGAAAGAGACAGGATTTACCCCCAGTGAATATCGCCGACGAGCCCTGCAGGGCGATATCCGACCCTAGCCACGATCCTGAACCTGGCTACCCGGCGTTCGAGTACGCTCTCACCCGATACTGAAACCTCTATCCTTTTGAATTATATATTTTATTTCCAAACCATGGAATCGGTTCGGTTTCGTACCTGAGAACGCTTCTTTGACCTCCCTTCCGTACTCTGATTGCCAAGCGACACCAAACCCGGTGCTCGTGAAGCTCAACGCAATATGAAGAGGTCATGTATGAAAACCAAATTACGCAAAACCGCTGTTCCCGCAGTGGCCGCAGCAATCTTCAGCCTGATGTTTGCCGGTAGCGCCCAAGCTCATTGTGATGCTCTGGACGGTCCCGTGATTACCGAAGCCCGTGCGGCACTGGAGTCAGGCAATGTTAAGCCCTTGCTCAAATGGGTGCCGGCAAAGGATGAGGCCGAAATCAAAAGGGTATTCGCCGATGTGCGCCAAGTCCGCGGGCAAAGCGAAACTGCGAAAAACATTGCCGATCAGCATCTGTTCTCGACGCTCGTTGAGGTTCATCGTGCCTCCGAAGGCGCACCCTTTACCGGCATCAAGCCTTCCGGACAGATTGATCCGGGTTTAATGGCGGCGGATGCGGCGTTGGAAAACGGGCAAATTGATCGCCTCGTGGCAAATATAACCCGCAAGATCGAGAACGGTATTCGTGAGCGTTATCATGAGGCTCAGCGTGCAAGGGCCATGGCTGATCAAAGCAGCGATAAGGGGCGTGCCTTTGTCGCTGACTACGTCAATTACATTCACTATATAGAGGGCGTGCATGGCGCTGCTGGAGGGCAGGGGCACTAATTCCTATCTTCACGCAGACGCAAAGCAGGCTGACGGCCTGCTTTGCCGTTGTATTCATTTCCAGTTTCGCCTTCGGCTGAATTGGTACCATCATTCTATTAAGGCGCATCAAAAAACATAAATGAAGCCAACACCAATCTCCGCTTCATAATCATTCCGGGATATCGGGCAGCCATATTACTAACTGAGGGGCGTGCTGTGTTTTATCTAATTTCGGTATTTCCGCAATTAGAGAAAAAAATTCCAAGCGCCAGGTATGGAAGGCGTATCAGCGCGTTAAATCAAATCGAGGTGCGGCCGGTGTAGATGGCCAGACGATTCAGGACTTTGATCGAGACTTGAGTAAGAACCTCTATCTAATTTGGAATCGGATGTCCTCCGGCAGCTATTTCCCACCGTCCGTCAAAGCAGTTCCAATTCCGAAGAAAAGTGGAGGAGAAAGATTGCTCGGGGTACCCACGGTTAGCGATCGTATAGCGTAAACTGTGGTTACTATGACGCTGGAACCTATCCTGGAACCTGTCTTTCATGTGGACTCGTACGGGTATCGGTGCGGGAAATCCGCGCATGATGCGCTTGTGATCACGCGAAAGCGGTGCTGGGAAAGGGACTGGGTGCTGGAGTATGACATCCGTGGCTTGTTTGATCATATTGATCATGAGCTATTGCTCAAGGCTCTTGACCACCATTGCTCTGAATCCTGGGTGCTGCTGTATGTGAGGCGCTGGCTAACGGCACCGATGCAGACGAAAGATGGTAAGCAGGAACGACGGAACGTTGGCACACCACAAGGTGGCCCGTTATCGCCAGTTCTGGCAAACCTGTTTCTGCATTATGCATTGGATCGTTGGCTGACCGTTCGTCATCCGGATATCCCATTCTGCCGATATGCAGATGACGGAATACTGCGTTGTCGAAGTGAGCGTGAGGCTCAGTATCTGCATTCCCAGCTAGATATGCGTGAGGTGGACCCAATAGCTATTCACAGAGATGCCCAACAAACGAGTATACTGGCCTGTGTTTGTCCAGGCTGCTCGGATAAATCACCATCAGCTCCTTGCTAAGGCCAGGCTCACTCACGGGAATAGCCACCAGACTTCCATTTTGGACCTCCTCCCGTACAGAACTTTCAAGCACCAACGATGCGCCAAGTCCGACCTTAACCGCTTGCTTGACGGCTTCGGTGCTACCCAGCTGCATAGATACCGTCGGAAATGGCCCATGCTCACCGAAGTAGGTCGCCAAAAGCCGGCCAGTGCCGGTGCCGGGTTCGCCGCCGATCAGAGCCATGTTAGACAGCGTATCGCGGTCGATATCGGTTCGACGGGCTAACGGGTGACCAGGCGGAACGATTAGAACAACGGGCTCGTTACGCCACGCCTGAGCATGGAATCCGGGTAGATCATGCCACCACTCCATAATCGCCACGTCCAGCTCACCGTCCGATAAATGCCGTGCAATAGTCGGATTGGAATCTATTACCACATCCACCTCGGGCCCTACGCCCAGCTCCTTGTAACGACGGATGTAGGGCTGGAGCATATAAATCCCAATATTGGAGCTCGCCCCAACGCGAAGTCGAGCCTCCATAATGGAAGATCTCGCCTGCTCCTCCAGCCGGAGCAGACTTCGGGCAAAAGGCAACAAGGTTAAGGCAGCCCGGGTTGGCTCACAGCCAGAGCGCCCCCTGTGGACCAATAAAACGCCAAGTTGGTTTTCGAGTTTTTGAAGGTGCTGGGACAGTGTGGGTTGTGCGATGTCCAACTGGCGGGCTGCGGCCTGAAACCCGTTGTGGTCCAGCACCGCCACGAAACTCTTCAGCCAGACAAGATTCAGCATGGGCCGCTCTCGCGGCCACTGGGATCATTGATCGCATCACCCGGCCGCTCACCCCGAAGCACTTGCAGAATGTTCCGAGCAGCGCGTTGCTCGATAGCCAGACGCACCTGGCTGACTGCCGATCCGATGTGAGCAGTAAACAGCGTGTTGGGGTGGGCCCTGAGCCCCTGGGCGATCTCCCTCGGACGATCTTCTCTCGCCCAATCTTCCATCTCAAACACATCAGCGGCGTACCCCCCCAACTGACCGGATTGAAGCGCTTGCAGAACACTACCCTCATCCACCACAGATCCACGGCAGGGATTGATAAGGAATGCGCCCGGTTTCATTCCTGTTAGCGTTTCGCGATTAATGGTGTGGAGGGTTTGCTCATTGAGCGCCAGTGCCAGGATCACAATATCTGACTGGGCCAGCAGCATCTTGAGGGGAGTATGGGACAAACCCAGTGCCTGCTCATGCTGCACGGGTAAACGTTCCGGCTGGGAATAGATTAAATCCGCTCCCCATCCGTTCAGGCGCTGCGCCACCGCTTGGCCGATGGCCCCCATACCCACAATACCAATCCGTGAGCCTTCGATCCCCTGCCCATAGAAGCGTGGTGTCCAGCCAGTAAATTCACCGGATCGAACGAAGTGGTCCGCCGCCTTGACTTGTCGGGTGAGACTGATCGTCAGCCCGACCGTTAGCTCTGCAGTAGGCACGGTTAGCAAATCCGGTACAAATGTCAGCCAAACCCCATGACGCGTGCAGGCATCCACATCAAAGTTGTCATAGCCTTTCAGGGCTGCACCAATCACCTTCAAGCGCGGACACCCCTGTAGGAACTCCACTCCAACTCGGTCTGGCATGAACGCCATCATCGCATCAGCGTCTGCAACGCGCGCAGCCACTTCCTCCTGGGGCAACGTGGCGCCGGATTGGTTGGTGACCAGCTCGCAATCTTGGGCAAGTTCATCCAGAACACTGTCATGGATCTTATGGGTTATCACAACCTTGGGTTTCATCGACGTTCCTTATTTGAATTTCTTACGAAGGCGGCCACTGAGACTGTCCACGACGGTGACCATCAACAAGATGACAATGAGAATGGCGCTGACTTCCTGATACTGCATGATTCTCAGCGAGCCCATCAATTCGAAGCCAATACCACCGGCACCCACCATGCCCATTACGGTCGAGGCACGGAAATTGTATTCCCAGCGATAAATGGACACGTCCGCGAATTGAGGAAGTGCTTGTGGCAGCACGGCGTGATAGAGCACCTGCAAGCGAGTAGCGCCGGCAGCATCGGCCGCTTCCACTGGCGCCTCATCTACATGCTCAATCGCTTCGGCAAAAAACTTTCCAACCATGCCAATGGAGTGAAGACCGAGCGCCAGTACGCCAGGCAACGCCCCAAAACCAACAGCAGCCACGAAGATGATGCCCATGATCAGTTCCGGGACTGAACGCAAACCGTTTAAAAGGGTTCGAGTTACTTGGAACACCACCGGATGTGGAGAGGTGTTGCGCGCAGCCAGGAATGCCAGTGGCACAGACAAGGTTACTGCAATGGCAGTACCGGCAATGCTCATCGCAAGCGTGTCGATTAACGGCGACACCCAGCTGGCCACATTGGTGAAGTCAGGTGGAAGAGATTCGCCAATGAGTGTGCCTATGGCTGGCACGCCATTGGCAAGTGTATTGAAATTGAGCAGCCCTACGTACCAACTTGCGACAAAAATGATGAGCAGCACTAACAGCGACTGTCCGAGTTTTTTCCGCCAGCCTTTCGCGTGCTCATCCAGCACGGAGGCCGACGGGGCCGGCGACAGAGTCGCCGGTTCCGTCGTTGTATAGTTCATGGGGCACTCCTCACATTTTTGCGAAATCAAGATTGAGCAGGCCACCCATAGCGCGGATGACATCGTAATCTTCGTCGGTAATTGCCGCGAATCCCTCAGCCTTCAGGTTGTCGAGAATCTCCGGGTCATCGATCTGCAGAAAGGCTTTCTGAATGTTGCTCTTCAGCTCAGGGGCCAGGTTCGAACGCATGGCCCAGGGGTATTGAGGAAAGTCACCGCTGTAGCCCAGCACTTTGACCTTGCTCCGATCAATCAAACCGCGGTCCATCACATGCTCGAAGATAACTTCGGACAACCCTCCGGCGTCGGCATTGCCATTGGCGACGTTAACCGCAACAGCGTCATGGCTACCGACGAAATGAGCCTCATAGTCCTTTCCGGCTTCGAGCTCTGCCTTCTCAAGGAGTACGGTCTTGGGGATCAGGTGGCTGGAAGTGGATGCGCGGTCACCGTAGGCCATTTTCTTGCCTTTGATATCCGCGAAGGAGCCAACGCCAGAGTCCGCATTGGCAATAATGATGGAGCGATAAGTCGGCTTCCCGTCTACCACCATGGCGGCAAAGGGTTCAATGTCACTCTTACTCTTGGCCATCACATAGGACAACGGACCAAAGTAAGCCAGGTCAATTCGGCCAAAACGCATGGCTTCGATCATGGAGGAGTAATCGGTGGTAACAATCAGTTCTACTTCCTTACCAAGAGTGGTTTCCAGGTAATCCTTCAAAGGTTGGTTTCGCTTGATCAGTTCTGACGCGTTCTCATCCGGCAGCAAGGCAACTTTCAAAAGATCAGGGTCTGTATCTGCGGCATGGGCTGACCAATGGATGCCGAGCATCATTATCAGAGCCAGCAAAGAGTGAATCATTGTCTTCATTGTGCTATCTCCAGTACGTCTGTCGTTATCGGGGTGGTCTTAGGTTTATGGATGGCTGGTTTGCCTTCCGCAGCTACCACGCTGGGTGAACGGTGGTAAATCTCGTCCAGGTGTTTCGATTTCAGGTTTTCAGGAGCATCGTCAAAAACGATATGAGCGTTCGAAAGGCCGATGATCCGGTCTGCAAAACGCTGGGCGTATTCCAATTGGTGCAAGGAAATAACCGCGGTGATTCCATCTTCCTGACAAATATCGCGCAGTAGGCCGAGTACCTTTTCAGAAGTGGCCGGATCCAGGCTGGCAACGGGCTCATCGGCAAGAATCATGGATGGTTGCTGCACCAATGCTCTGGCGATTCCAACCCGCTGCTGCTGGCCGCCGGACAACTGATCTACTCGGGAAAGCGCTTTGTCAGCCAGACCTACGCGGTCGAGGCATTGCAGAGCCAACTCCAGGTCCTGCCGGGGCAGGGGAAGCAGGCTTCGCCAAGTACCGTGATACGCAAGTCTGCCTGTCAGCACATTCTGTAACGCGGTGTATCGTTCGATCAGCTGGTGATGCTGGAACACCATGGCGGTGCGGCTGCGGTGCTGTCGCAGGATTCTACGGTTGGTCAGTTCACCAAACTCGCCAGACACAACCTTCCCGGTTGTGGGCTTAACCAGGTGATTCAGTGAACGAAGCAGAGTGGATTTACCCGCGCCTGAAAGTCCCAGTAGCACGGTGAATTCGCCCTTGTGAAAGTGAACGTTGGTGGGTTTGAGCGCGAGGACGTTTCCCGGGTAGGTTACGCCCATACTCTCGACTCGAAGCATCACATTGGTTGATTGAGTTGGCGCCACAGGATCACCTTTTGCAATAAATAAGCTCGCCGTATTGCGAGTTACAATTGAACGGTAAAGCTGAGAGATGACACTGTCGTGTCACTGACGTGACAGGTTGATGAAGTGCTTTTGGTTCGCAAGGATTTTCCGAAGGGCTCTGTGAAATACATGGAGCTCAGCCAAAGTGGAACGAGCCACCCAGGAGCTTAAGCAACAAAAATTGCGTTCCACCGTCAGTCGGCGAATCTCACGGTACAGTTCGTCCGTGCTGAGTTCATCGAATTGCTTACCGACTATACTCTTGCCTTCGAGGAGGTCGGACGCGCTCTCCAATAGGTCGCGCTTCCAGGTGCTGACTATGGTGGGGTGGATCTGGAAACGGGCAGCAATTCAAGGTGTGGCCTTAAGGGTGGGCAAGGACAGCCTTGCACTTACTAATTCGAAATAAAGTAAGCGAACATTACCCGGAGATATAAGCCAAATCCGGATGGCCAAAAAACGATTTCAATAGTCGTGGCAATTTTTGCAAACGTCGAACTGCGTCGCCGCGTGCAGGTTGGTTTGAATAAGGGCGAGGCTAAGAACGCGCTGGCTCGTGCCGTCTTCCTGAACCGGCTCGGTGAACTCCGCGATCGCAGTTACGAGAATCAACGCTACCGTGCAAGCGGACTCAATCTCGTCGTCAGCGCTATTATCCTTTGGAATACGGTTTATATGGAGCGGGCGGTTCAAGCACTGCGCGAAGACGGCCGGGATATCGACGAGACGCTTCTGCGGCATCTTTCTCCCTTGGGCTGGGAGCACATCAACCTGACCGGCGACTATATCTGGCAGCAGGACAAACAGGTCGAACAAGGAAAGTACCGATCGTTACGAACACTGCAGAGGTCTTAGCGTACGATTTTTTCCGTTTCGTGAGCTGACCCCATTCTGTCCCCCATCCCTTCAACCACGCGTAATCCTTCGTCGAGCCTTTGAATGTCTGCGAGATGACACTCCGTCGTATTCGCCCGATTAGCCAAACGCCACTGTTGCCAGTCCTCCTCCGCGCCAAAATAAGACGTTCAGCTAGTCATCGGAAAGTCCACTCCCTTTCCGACCGGGCGAGTGTGTTTTGGGAATAGAAAAGTGCTAAGATCTTCGGAACTGACAGAGTAATTGCATGTCAGAGCTCATGTCCTCAAAGCTTGGTGCTAAAGATCAGGATGTCCGCAAAGAACCGCCCAATCATCTCCCTATTGCTATCACTGCTTCTTGTGATCAGCGCGCCGGCGTTTGCTTTGTCAAAAGTAGCAGGCGGCCAGGCGGAGCCAGCGATGGCGGATTGCGGCACCATGATGATGGACCAGACTGAAGACACCGCTTACTCCTCAGACACAGAACCGGATTGTGTTTCCGCCCCGGAAATGGCCTGTCCAAGCGCCACTGGGCCGGTCAAATGCGGCGTCAACGTAAGCTTTGCCCTACTACCGGGGCATTCTATCGGTTTTACCGACACCGGTTCCCAAACGGTGTTGATCGGCCGAGCGGCCCTTTACCAGAATCCGTTCCTGGCCTCTATTACACCCCCTCCAGAACATCACTCCTGAGTTTTAACCCGGGTTTTTGCCCATCGCGGCAAGCTCTTTGAAGTTAATTCTTGCAACAAAGTCTCGTACTTCCGTTCATCCGTAACGAGGCTTTAACTGGAGTGAATCAAATGCGTAATTCAAATCTCAAGCTCACCGTAACCGCCGCCGTTCTGGCCGGCAGCGTCGCCCTTTTCTCTGCCCTTGCCCATGGCGAAGGCGCCGGCATGATGGCTGGTCATTCCGAACACAGCCGCATGATGTCCTCGCACGGTATGGAGGGTATGGGCGGCATGATGGGGATGATGAACATGATGTCAGATATGTCCCCGGAAGACCGTAAAGCCATGACCGAGGCTTGCATGAAGATGATGCAGGCTCATAGCGACGATGGCATGCCTGGTGGCATGAAAGACAAAGACACCGGCGCCAAATAACCATTTGGGCACCCTCATGAACTGAAGCTCTGGGCCGGGGATGCATGTGCACCCCCGAGCCCTGCACTGCCCATAAGCGATTACAAACGAGGATTTCCCATGAAGACCAAGAAACTCGCCCTGTATACGGGTATAGCCGCTATCGTTATCGGCGCTGGCGCCACCACATTGGCCCTCCAGGCCGACGAATCCGCCCAGCCGTCGGCTTCTCTAACCGAGAGTGAAGAGGCAGGCCAAACCATCACCATCTACAAGAGCCCCAATTGCGGTTGCTGCCAGTCCTGGGCCGAGCACCTCGCGACCAATGGCTTTGACACCCGAATCGTTGAAACCGACAACCTTAATGAAATTAAACAGCAGCATGGCGTGCCACGCGATATGGCGTCCTGCCACACCGCACTGGTTGATGATCTGGTGATTGAGGGGCATGTGCCGGCCAATGACATCCTGGCCTACCTTGAGGATCCGCAATTCAACACGGCCGGCTTGTCTGTACCCGGAATGCCCCATGGCACCCCTGGCATGGAAACCGGCCGGAAGGACGATTACCAGGTCATTGCCTTTAACGCCAATGGCCAGCAACAGGTTTTCCGTGAGCACAAGGATTACTGAGGTCAGCCCTATGAGAGCAATGGTTTCCCGCCTGAATTCAGCAGTCTCCGGACTTTTTCTGTTCGCGTTCGTGGCTGTCATGCCGACCCTGGTTCAAGCCCAGTCTGTGAATGAGGGCCAATCAGTGAGAGCGCTGACGACGGACTCATCTGGCGCTTTGCTGGTGCTTCGGCAGAGCGGTCTGTTTGCCCTGGATAGCCAGAACACTACCGAGATCCCCCTGCCACCGTCGGATTCCGGCGCCCAGCCCCGGTCCATGGCAAAAGGTGCTGACGGAAGCCTGTACCTTTCAGGGCCTGGCCTTGGGATCTGGCGCTATGACGAGGCCAGCAAGCGTTGGCAATCCCTCAATGACACCCTGCCGGACCTGGGTGTCACGGCGATTGCCGCCCACGCTACCCAAGCCAAAACGCTTTACGCCTATCTCGGTGCAAGTGGCATGTTCCGATCCAGGAACGGGGGTGCCGAATGGGTGAAGGTAGACAGTGGCCCCCGGGAGCCGGTGCAGGCGTTCCTGCACTCTGATATGCCAGGCAGCATGGAAAGTGGCTGGCTGTTCGCCGGCACCACCCGCGGTGTGGCCCGTTCCATGGACTGTTTCTGCTTCTGGGGTGACGCCGGCGAATTGCGAGGAACTGTTTCCGCCATTGATTACGATCCTTCGGCCCCGGAAAACGTCTACGCCGTAATCGAGGGGCAACTTCACCACAGTTCTGACGGTGGCGAAACCTGGGCTGGCCTTGAGATACCCCAAGCGGTGACCGCTCTGACGTTCTCACCCTCGGAAGGACTCGTGGTGGGCACTAAAAACGGAGAGTTGCTTTCGCAGAACGCCTCTGGCGAATGGGTTCCTGTTTATGAATAAGTGGTCTTTCCCGCTGGTCTTGCTCGTTGCCCCGGCCCTTGTGATGGCGGGGGGCGCGCCAACAGACAGTGGCAGCGTGCCGGCCGGAGTAACCGAGGGCCGCCAGATTTATGAGCAATACTGCGCCGCTTGCCACGGATGGCAGGGTGAAGGTGCGGCCGACTGGAACAAACCGGATGAGAAAGGCGAAATGCCGCCACCGCCTCACGATGAGACAGGCCACACCTGGCGCCACAGTGATGCCATGCTGTTCAGGATGATTGCCGAGGGATGGCGGCATCCCTTCAACAAAACAGACCGCCTGACCATGCCAGCATTTGAGGACACCCTCACCGACCAGGAAATTCAGTCGGTGATCAACTACCTGAAAACACTCTGGACCGAGGACCAGCGCCGCTATCAACCTAACGAAAGTCAGGAATAACGAACAACCCTCCCTCAAGTCTTTGGTAACTGGAAAATGGCATTGAAACAGCTTTTTAAGAAGTGGTCATGGTTATTCGGCCTCATCGGTTTCAGCATTGTGGTCACAGCAATCTTCGTGCTGCCACAGTACCTGAAGCCTGATCTGGATGCCGGTGTTACCTTTTACGCCACCGAGGGATGCGCACCTTTCAAAGGTCAGTGTATCGGGCGAAAGGGCGATCAAACCATCACAGTCGGCTTAGGTAATGAAGCCATCGAATCGATGACAGAGATTCCCATCCGTGTGTATCTCGGCAACGTTACAGCCGACTCCCTGATCGTGGATTTCGAAGGGCTTGAAATGTACATGGGCGTGGTCCGCACCCAGCTGTTACCGCATACCCAGGGTGTTTACCAGGGAACCATTACCCTGCCGGAATGCGGTACCGGCAAAATGCTATGGCGCGCACGGGCCATCATCGACAACGGCACGTCCAAGGAAGGCATCAAATTTGATTTCTGGGCGGTTTAACGAACTAACAAAACTTAGGGGGCTGAATGCCTGATCTTGCAACCTGGGGAATTGCCGCCGCGTTTGCCGGAGGTCTCGTGTCGTTTTTCTCACCCTGTACTTTACCCTTGGTTCCCGGCTACCTGTCGGTTGTTACCGGAGGCGCTCTGACTGAGGCTTCAAATCGGTTGAAGGCGTTCTGGCTGAGTCTTTGTTTCGTGATGGGGTTCAGTCTCGTATTCGTTGCCCTGGGAGCAAGCGCCAGTGTTCTTGGGCAATGGCTGATGGCTTATCGTGAAGAGGCCAACCTGGTGGCTGGCGTGCTCATCGTGTTAATGGGCCTGTTTATGTTGGGTTGGTGGAGCATGCCGGCGTTACAGCGGGACTGGCGCATTGGGCAGTCTCTTGAAGGCGGGCGCCCCACTGCCGCCTTCCTCCTGGGCATCGCGTTTGCCATCGGCTGGACACCCTGTATAGGCCCCATACTCGGGGCCATATTGGCGCTCAGCTCCACCCATGCCAATGCTGAGGCTGGCATGCTGTATCTGGCGGCGTATTCGTTCGGGTTAGCTCTCCCTTTTCTCGGAACTGCCCTGTTTATTGAACACTTTCGGCAACGAGTACGCTGGCTCAGTCGCTGGAGTAGACTACTGAGAGCGCTTGCTGGCTTGGTGCTCGTTGTAATGGGAGTAATGGTGCTCACCGGTCGGATGACACTCTTTGCGTCGTGGATGTTGTCGACGTTTCCGGTTCTCGGAAGGCTTGGTTGAGCTTCCTACAGCCAAACTACAGGGAGCGGTCCATGGCTTCATACTCAAATACTGCGTATAAACAGGTTTCATGAACAAATGGGGCTGCCATTTCGTTAACTAATGGTTTTGCATTGCCGAACGATTGAAGCGGCTCATTGTTCTTCAGGACTAGATTAAAAACCGCTTCGCAGTGGAGGATGGTGAACGTTCGCTTTTGTTCAGAGCCCGGAATGTGACCAGGGGTCGCAAAGCGGACATTGAAGTTGGCCGTTCAAGGCCCCTAAATGGACCTCCGTTTGAGTCTAAGGCGTGTGATGTGTATCGGGGGAAGTCCACTTGCAGCACGCGCGCCCTAGGAATTGAGCCGAAGGCGAAATGTAGAGGGCGTCGTCGTGCCTGCATTTTTTCTGTTTCACTTGATAGCTTTTACTGCGTCACCCCAAAGAGTGAGTCTAAAAGAGCCGGCATTAAAATCTGGCCTACTGTACACGTGCTGGATAACCATATCTCTTTCTTCAGAGACTCCACCATATTGCTCTATCATTTGAGCCTTAGTCATGCCTCTATTTTTGGCTGCAGCTATGAGAGTGACTATTTGTGCCAATCGAATATCGCCTTTCAAATGGTTTTCAAATGAAGCAACTCCTTGGCCGTCCAGACAAGATTTGAAGCCGTCATGGATACTTCCGGAAAACGCCTGCAAAAAGTTTTCTTCAATAGCTTCAGCAGTATATATTTCACTCACTCCGTTCTTCACAGCTGTTTCAATTATCCTATTATCTTTAGGGCTTATATTTTTTGTGTATTCTTCTAAAAGATAGTTCTCGAACCGTTCCCTATCTAGTCCCTGCTTCCGCGCCTGAAAGCTATATAACATGAAATCCCACTGAAATAGGCAGGTTAACACTCTTTCATTAGCAGGAAGTTTCTGATCTTCAACAGCGCTGATTTCAGGTGATTTCGAAGCACACCCCCCTACCATCAACAGAGTCAATACCAGAACGACTAGACCATTTTTCATGTTTTTCTCCTAAAATATAGTGCCTGCAGCACGGGCGCGGCGTCACCAGCATCCCTTGTCTGCATTTATAAAATTTGTTCCAAGTTTCCCGAGAATCCAGTTTTGTACCCTAATTCTTTAATTTCTTTGGCTGCTCGACTATAAGCCAGAAGCATAATAACTAAAATTCCTACAGGAAACACAGTAAGTAATATTGTGATTACAGCCATAAACCAGCTATAAGCTACCTTCGCAAGCCATGCTACCGATAATATGTAAGCAACATTGAAAGGTATTACTGCATACACCAAAGACGAACCGCGAAATAAAAGTATAATAATAGCGTTAACTGCAATCGCTGCTAAAAAAGTAATGCCCACATACTTTATCGGTAACGCTAATTGAGCGGCTCGGCGATGAGATTGTTCGGTTTTACTCATTGTTTGCTCCCGAATTTAAATAATTTATCAGCCCAATACTCTCGTGGACCTATAACAGTACCGTCCATTAAAACTGCTGCCCAATTTCCATTTCCCCAAACTTCGTCCCCGTCAATCAACGGCACCAAGTCGACAACATAATACCAGCGGTCAGAAACATGCTTGCAACTATAATGAATGAGCGAGAATCTTCGCTGCTCGACACTATCATATCGGACGTATCGATTCTCAGCCCACTCATCAACTAGCTGATACGCAGCCGAAATGCTTAAAGGAGGCTCACCCTCGTCCAAACTCCACTTCTGAGTAGCTTCTATCTGGTCCGTCGTAATAAAAAGTCCAACTTTGGTACCGTCGCTTTTTGTGGTGTTCAGAACAGGGAGCCCTCTGCCGCAAGCGATGGCAGTGCCGAAAGCTGATAATGTGCCAACAAAAATTAACAAGATACTAACTAACCTCATCCGAACCTCTTCTAATTTAACGCCAATATTAAGCGGCGCTCGACTGGGGCGTCCGGTGGACGGCCGGCTTGCGGAAATGGGGGCAAATCTCGACAACCTGCACGCTTTGGCCAGAAACTCGAACGTGTAGATCTAGCTTTGGCCGGATCTCGAAGGGCGGCCTCCGGTCTTCCAGAGAGAGTACATAAACCACAACCCCCCGGCACATAGCCGGGGTTTGAGATAGTAACGGAATGAAAGAGGCGAGGTGCTTACTTCTCTGCGAACATCGATTTCAGATGTTCCCGCAACCCCTTTCCAAGACGCTCTTCAGTTGCTTTCCGAATCAGGATAAGGCCGTTGTCTTCAAGCTCCCTGACCGACTCCTCGAATTCAGGAAACCCCTGAATGGGAAAATCGCTGATGTACACAATCTTATTATCGGAAAGATCCAGCACATAAATGGCCGATGGGATTACTGCTCGTTGAAGATGACCGTTTGCTGGCTGAAGGATTACGTGGTCAGCTTGAAAAGGCAGGGTTCAGCGTTGATACGACCTACACCGCCAAAGAAGCCGCGATTCTGGGCGAGCAGGAGGACTATCGGGCCGTCGTTCTGGATCTTGGCCTTCCTGACGGCAATGGATTAGACGTATTAAGGAAGTGGCGAAAACATCAGGTCGTCTGTCCGGTGCTTATTCTGACCGCCAGGGGCGACTGGCACGACAAGGTGGAAGGCCTTAAAGCTGGAGCGGATGACTACCTTGCAAAACCCTTTCAGACCGAAGAACTCATCGCCCGGCTTAACGCCATTGTGCGTCGAAGCGAAGGTCGCATTCATTCAATGGTCAAAGCCGGACGCTTCGAACTGGATGAGAATCGTCAAAGCCTGAAATCCGAGGATGGCACGGAGCACAGCCTCACCGGCACGGAATTTCGCCTGCTGCGCTGTCTGATGAGCCGTCCCGGCCATGTGTTCTCGAAAGAACAATTAATGGAACAGCTTTACAACCTGAACGACAGCCCGAATGAGAACGTCATCGAAGCCTATATCCGCAGACTGCGAAAACTGGTTGGCAACGACACCATTGCAACCCGTCGCGGCCAGGGGTATCTGTTTAATGACGCGGTTTAGCAAGCCCAGATCCGTCAAAGGCACCTTGCTTTTATTGCTACTGCCAGCGGGCATTGCGCTAATGGGGCTTGCATGGCTGGTTCACGGCCTCTTACTGGACCGGATGTCCCGGGAATTCGTCGAGACACGTCTCAAGGATGAGGTCGCCTTTCTGGAGCATCAGATTCGTGATTCTGGCGGTCAATTGGACAGTCTCCAGACTGGTGACTATTTTCAGGAAGTCTTTCACCACGCCTTCGCCATACATTCTCCGTCCAGAACGATCATTTCCCCGGATTCCTGGGCACCGGTGTTAACGTCGTTAATAGAATCAGCAAAGGATGGGACCGTTCGTGTTCGGGATGCGGACACCGTCGAAGGCCCAAAGAGCATTCTTGCGTACCGAAAGTCGTTCCGGATCGGCGATACGCCGATTGTAGTGATCGTGTCCGAGGATCTTGGCGCACTGAAACGCAGCCAGGCAGAGTTGCACGGGTGGACGGCCATCGTCTCTATTCTGCTGATTCTGCTGTTGGTCGTTGTGATCTGGTTCGGTATCAATCTGTCCATGCGCCCTGTCGTCGAACTGAAGGCCACGCTGAAGCGACTTCAGGATGGCAAGGTCTCGCGGATTCATGTCCAAGCACCTGAGGAATTTCGACCGCTGGCCCAGCAGCTCAACCAATTGCTCGACTCGCTGGATCAACGCCTGGAACGATCAAGGGATGCGCTGGCGAATCTGTCTCACAGCGTCAAAACCCCCATTGCGGCCGTCCGGCAGATTCTTGAGGACACCAGTCGTCCGCTCTCCAACGATCTCCGCCTTCAGATGACCGCGAGACTCAATGACATCGACAAACAGCTTGAAGCCGAGATGCGCCGAAGTCGCTTTGCAGGGCCACAGGTTGGGAAAAGCGCTTACCCTCTGAAACAGGCACGGGATCTAGTCTGGATGCTGGGGCGACTATACCCGGAAAAGTCCTTTGAACTGTCGAGCTCCCTGCCGGAGGACGCCCGCTGGCCGATCGAGGAGCACGACCTGAATGAAATCATGGGCAACCTTCTGGACAATGCAGGCAAATGGTCGGAACGATGCGTGGAGCTGTCACTCGTTCAACACTCCGGAAATCTGCAGATCGGCGTAACAGACGATGGGCTCGGCGTCGCGGACGCTGAAATCGGCAATCTGGGTCGACGGGGGTTGCGGCTGGACGAGCAGACCCCAGGCCATGGCCTTGGGCTGGCGATTGTTCGAGAAATTGTCGAACGCTACAGTGGAACCCTCAACTTCTCACCTGCTCCGAAAAGTGGGTTGTCCGTGATAGTTGACCTTCCCAGGGCGGTCCCGGTGATCAATCGTTGACCCGGCCACCTGGTATGTGGTTAAGCGATCACATGTGGATAGTGTTTGTATAGAAAACTTTCCTCACAGTAATGCCTTTTTCAAGCTAGATTCAGCTTCGTCTGTTGTTATAGCGGGTCGCTTGAAGTCCGATCTCTTAGCTAATTTTGATTTGCTCTCGAGAAGGGCGACAGCCACAATTTTCCAACATCCAGAGACGGCGCTTATAGATGAAGGTTCTAATTGTCGAAGACAACGCGGTACTCGCAGAAAAAATCTCCGTTTGGCTTGCGAAGGAAAACTTTACTGTAGATGTTGCCCAAAACGGAAAAGAGGCAAATTTCTTCGTAGAGACAAGCAGTTATCAGGCGATCATTCTGGATATAGGACTGCCCGACGAGAACGGGCTTTCTTTGATGCAAAAATGGAGAAGCAACGGCAAAGATGAAGCCATCCTGATTCTAACTGCCAGGTCCAACTGGACAGAGAGAGTTGAAGGCTTGAATGCCGGGGCAGACGACTATCTTCCAAAACCGTTCGAATTTGATGAACTGAAAGCTCGACTTAGCGCCATCATAAGAAGAAAAGACGGGCGAACAACTGATAAGATAGCGGTTGATGGGTTTCTTCTAAGTTCAACCTACAGAACGCTAACAACCCCTGATCATAAAGAATTCAGGCTAACCGCAACAGAATATCGCCTTCTTCAATGCTTCCTTCGATCTCCTGACAGAGTCTTTTCCCAGGATGATCTTGTTGAATCACTTTACAATATCGAAAGATGCCCAACGCGAAATGTTGTTCAGGTATATATTGCGAGGCTTAGGAAAATACTTGGGAAAAAAAGAATAAAAACGTTGAGAGGGCAAGGTTACTATTTCGCGAGAGAGACCCACTAAAAAATTTATACTGCGAGTCACGTCAGTAACTCTCACCTGACTCGCAGAAAACCAAAAAATTACTGTTTCTTCAATAGATCAGCAACTAGCTCCTTGATTACTCGATGCTCTTCCTTCAACTTCTTGACCGTCTCGCTTTCTTCAGAACGATAGTCGGAGGACCGTTCATCGATGCTCTTATCAGGGTAGCTTCTTGCCTCATTATACCTATCTGCTTGTCCGCCATTGCTGCCTGCGAGGGCTATGGAAGCCCCGGTTCCTAGAAAAGATGCTATTAAAATTACAGACACTTTTTTCATAAACAGCTCCGATATGTCATTCTATTCAACCAACGAAATTCAATCGCCTTACGCAGTTAGTAGAACATCGAAACCTTAAACACATTTGAATGTGGACGTATTTTAAAGATCTTCACATTCCGTAAACTACAGGCCCACAGCTATTCAGGCAGATTTTGACAAGACTAAACGAACGACCAAAGCACAACCCCTCTAGCGTCAGGTGAGTTGCGACACGCATCAATCCCATCTATGCTTTCAAGCTCAGTCGCCTCTCTAGCCCTCAGCTAGCTCCTCCCGCTCAATCGACCATAACTAATACCATGACCTTGCTGGCTGCCTCCGCATTATTACTTTTTGTTCTCTTGGCTCTGGTAGGCACCACTACTTACCTCGCTTTGAAACCGATCGAACACATCAAGGAAGACATGAGGAGACTGCAATCTGGCAAACAACCTCGTTTGAATCCTGACGCACCAGAGGAGTTCAGTCCGCTGATCAAACAGTTCAATAACCTACTTGAACTAGCAAGTCGTCGCCTTGACCGCCACCGCCGCCTCAATTCCGATCTTTCTCACATGGTCAAGACCTCGATCTCTGCCAATCTCGCAATCTTGTCAGACACTGGTTCATTACCTCCGTCCCGCGACGACATAGAGTTCATGACCTCCAACCTAAAGGATCTAAGCCGGTCCTTGAACTACCGCATGAGCAAGGCAGATATCTCCGGCAGGCAGATGGGGTAAACATGTTTGCCGATTGAAATAGCGAACAACGTCATTTCTGTCATGGAAAAAATCTTTCCCGATAAGAGTTTCCGTATTAATACATCCTTGCCGAATAACTTCAGTTGGCCCATGGAGCGTCAGGACCTATCAGAGTTATTCGGTAACCTGCTCGAAAACGGCGGGAAATGGAGTCAGGCTGAGATTGACGTTTCAATAAGCCAGACCGATTCCGGGCTAACGATAGAAGTTGCAGACGACGGCCCTGGGATTACTCCAGAAGCGGCCTCAAAAGTGATGGATAGAGGTTCCCGGCTTGACGAAACCGTTTCTGGATTTGGATTGGGACTGTCCATCGTGTCCGAAATACTAGAAGACAATTTCGGACGGATGAACATTGGCCCCTCAGAAACAGGGGGCGCCAGAATTACAGTTGTGCTTCCTTTCCCAGAGTAGAGCACAACCATAATTCCTCCGCCCCGCTATGACGGAGGGATTACCCTCCCCTGCTCGCGATCAAAACTGTGTATTTCCACCTCTCTTCTACCGTTGCATATCATCGAGTTTAGACCTTGAGAAGCGCGTGAATAGAGCCGGCAAAACAAAAAGCGTTAGGAAAGTCGCAGTCACGAGGCCACCTACAATCACGCTGGCCAATGGCTTCTGGATTTCCGCACCCACGCCCGTCGACAATAGCATCGGTATCAAACCGAGTGCCGAGGTTATTGCTGTCATCAAGACAGGACGCAAACGGGAGACGGCACCTTCAAACACCGCAGTATCCACGTTCAACCCATCCTGTATTCGCTGATTGATGCTTTCGACCATTACGACCCCGTTAAGCACCGCCACACCAAACAGTGTGATAAATCCAACGGAACTGGGCACCGAAAGATACTGGCCGGAGATCCAGAGTGAAAAGACGCCACCAATAACGGCAAGCGGCACGTTGACCAGAATCAACAGCGCTTGACCAACCGAACTGAAAGCAAAGTACAGCAACAGCGCGATCAGGCCCAGAGATACAGGTACCACAATGGTCAATCGCTTCTGAGCTCGTTGCTGGTTTTCAAACTGACCACCAATATCCACCGAATAGCCGGGGGGAAGGTTCACTTCTGTCGCGATGGTATCCTGAATATCGGCAACCACACTGCCCATGTCACGACCCTGCACATTAGACTGAATGACCACACGGCGCTGAACGTCATCGCGGCGCACCTGAGGCGGGCCGGACTCAATAGACACATCGGCCACATCACCGAGTCTCACCCAGGCTCCGGACGGCGCCTGTAACCTGAAATCGGCAATGGCATCCCGGTCTTCCCGGAAACGTTTGGCCAGACGCACATAGATATCGTACCGCTCATTTCCGTTGATGATCTGGCCCGCGGCGGCACCACCCAGTCCATCCCGGACGACACTCATCACATCAGACACGGCGAGTCCGTACCGGGAAAGTGCCTGACGGTCAGGCTGAACCACCAACTGCGCTTCACCAGCAATCTGCTCCATGGCCACGTCTCGTGTTCCCTGAACTGTTCGGACCGCCGCTTCAATCTGCTGGCCTTTCTCCGCCAGTACGTCGAGATCCGGGCCAAAGAGTTTGATGGCCAGTTGCGCGCGGACACCTGACAGCAATTCATCAACCCGAGTCGCGATAGGCTGAGAAAAGTTAAACAGTAGCCCCGGGTGCTGTTCGAGCTTCGCCTCAAACAGGGCCTGCAATTCATAGCGATTACTGGCGCTGGTCCACTCGGCTGTTGGCTTGAGGCCAATGTAGATTTCGATGTTGTTGACGGGCTCCGGATCGCCGCCTATTTCCGGTCGGCCCGCCCGGGACAGCGCGTAGGTCACCTCTGGAAACTCCATCAGCATGGCCTCCAGTTTCGGCGCCACTTCAAGCGCGGTATCAAGGCTTGATGAGGGGGCTAGCGTTACCCGGAGGTTAATGGTCCCCTCTTCCAATTCGGGGACAAACTCAGTACCGAGTCGCGGCACGACCAAGGCCGCCAGCACAACAAGGACAGCTGCTGCACCGACAACAGAGCGGGTGTGTTTCAACGACCAGTCAAGGCCCTTGCGATAAAGCTTTTCGAGGGGCTTTAAAATGAAACTTTCCCGCTCCCGAATACCCTTGCGAAACATAAACGATGCCAAGGCCGGCACAACCACCAGAGCAACGATCACAGCGGACACGATGGCCAACATTATGCTGATCGCCATTGGCTGAAAAAGCTTGGCTTCCACACCTTCAAAGCTGAATAAAGGCATGAAAACGACCAGGATAATCGCCGTCGCGAAAAAAATTGGTCGCGCCACTTCCCGGCCTGCCTCCTGCAGTCGAAGCGCAATGCCATGGTCATCGTGTGACGCGTCCAATGGGTCAGGGTCGTTTTTCACCAATTCATCCCGACGGGCGTCATGCTCAGCATCAGGATGGGTCAGATGCTTGAACATGTTCTCAACCATAACAACAGAGCCATCCACCAGCATGCCGATTGCCACAGCAATACCGCCCAGAGACATCAGGTTGGCCGAGAGACCGAACCAGGCCATGATCATCAGGGCAATCCCGATGGAAATCGGTATTGAAAGCAGCACCAGCGTTGTTGCCCGCAGATTCATCAGGAACAGGGCAAGCACGATCGCAATAAACACAAAAGCCAACAGAAGCGCATTGGTCACCGTCTCTACGGCCTTGGTCACCAGATCCGCCTGGTTGTAATAGGGCTCAAAACGAACCCCACTCGGAAGCGCCTGATTTATGCGATCAATGCGGGCCTCGATGCCGTCGATGGTGGCTTTTGTGTTGGCCCCCATTCGTTTGAGTACAATGCCAGAAACCACTTCACCCAGTTGTTCAACCTGACCGGCTTCATCCTTCCGGGTCATGGTTACCGCACCCTGGCGAATTTCAGTGCCCAGCGCTACCTCGGCGACATCGTTCACTGTCACTGTAATGCCATCACTGGTTTTAACGGGCACCTGACGGATCTGCTCGAGCCCCTGCTCGCCATTACCCAGCCAGCCCATACCGCGAATAACCAACTGCTCCTGCCCGCGGCCCATATACCAGCCCCCAACATTGGAGTTGTTGTTCTCCAGGGCTTCCATGACATCGTTCTGTGATAAGTCATAGGACAGCATTCGCGCCGGGTTCAGGTTAACCTGGTACTGGCGGACCTCTCCGCCAAACGACAGGATTTCCGTAACCCCTTCAGCCGGTATCAGCAACAGTTTGACCAGCCAGTCGTGCAAGCTGCGCAATTCCATTGCGTCGTACCCCGAATCCGGGTCCGCTATCAGCAAGTACTGGTAGACCTGGCCAAGACCGGACGTATTCGGCCCCATTTCAGGCACCCCGACCCCGTCCGGAATCAGCTCCCGCGCGGCCTGCAACCGCTCGAAAACCAGTTGGCGCGCGAAATAGATATCCGTGCCCTCTTTAAAGACCACGGTGACACCAGACAACCCGGTTTTGGAGATGGACCGAACCTCCTCAACATCCGGCAACGCATACATCACCGCTTCAATGGGATAGGTGATCAGCTGCTCGACTTCCTCAGCCGCAAGTCCGGGCGCCTCTGTATTAACAGCGACCTGGACGTTTGTAACGTCGGGGAAAGCATCAAGATTCAGTTTTGGTATCTGAAACGCGGCCGTGGCGATAAGCACTGCAAGCGCAATAAGAACCAACAGGCGGTTCTGAACCGCCCAGTCGACAACTCGGTTGAACATAATGGCTCCCGGAATCAGTGGTTGTGCGGATCAAAGCCGCCTTTGGCAATCTCAGAGGCCACAAAAAATGCGCCCCGCAAAACGACTCGTTGGCCCGCAGCCAGGCCGGAAACCTCACGGAGCCCGCCAATTGAGCGGCCCAGTTCCACTTCCACGGGTTCATACTCGCCTTCGGCCTCTTCCACATAGACCGTCCAGTCGCCGTCCGCGCCACGCATCAATGCAGTCTCCGGCACAGCAAGCACCGGCTCGCTGGTCTTAAAACGAAAATACACATCTGCGAACATTCCTGGATGAAAACGATCTTCAGGATTGTCCAGCTCCAGCCTGACAATCCGCGTGCGGGTCACAGGATCAATGGTGTGGGCTTCCTGGGACACCGTTGCCACGCCCACACGACCCGCTGCCCTGACTTCGGCTTCCGCGCCCTTCTCTAGAACAATGTCGGAGCTTGCTGGCAGATGGGCTTCTACCCAAAGCTCACTCTCATCAGCAAGAGTCACCAGCGGCTGGCCAGCCTCAACTCTTTGTCCTTGCTCAAACTCATCGGTCAGTACTGCACCATCCACGCGAGCCCTGAGCATGTATTCACCGAGACTATCCACCCCGCTGGCCTTCAACGCACCAATGTCATCATCGTTCAGCCCGTAAGCAAGCAGAGTCGCCCTTGCTGCTTCAATGTTGGCTTTCGCTGTATTGAACCGCTGATCGCCAACCACGGAACGACCCAGCCCGCTGATTCGCTTCCATTCAGGAAAAGCTTTCCTGTAATCCGCCTGCGCCTGTGCCACCGTCTCACTGAACAGGGTTACCAGCGGCTGGCCCTTGGTTACGTGCTCACCCAGTTCCACGTGACGCCGCAGCACCACTGAGGCAACCCGGGGGGACACGTGATAGCTGGTATAGCCGTTGGTCAGCAGCTCACCGGGAGCGTAGATTTCATAGTCAACGTGCTTGCTTTCGAGGGTTGCTACTTCAATGCCGGCGAGCTCTTTCTGTTTGGCATTGATGCTTGCGGTAGTTGATTCTTCATGACCACCATCGCTCTCCTCTTCGTGGCCATGACCTTCTTCCTCTTCATGCTCACGTTCTTCAGCATGCCCGCCCTCATGCTCATCCTCTTCACCGGTACCTTCTCGATGATCGTCGCCACCGGCGGCATGATCATGGCCCGCCTCGTTATGCGCATCTTCCTCGGCCTGCACCAATGAAGGGGGAGCTATAAACAGCGTCAATACAAATACTGAAATCAGAGTTTTTTTCATGATGACTATCCAGTTTCCAGAATATTATTGGAAGGGGGTGATCAGTTCGCCAGACTGGCTCAAGAGTTCAATCAGGCCCAGCTGCGCCAGCTTTTCCAGTTCAATACCGGTTTTCAGGCTCTCCGCGCGCTGGCCTAACGCCTGGAGATACTCAGAGGTGGAGAGGTCGCCGACCTGCCACTGCTTCTCAAGCAAATCGGCACTTCGCTGTACACGCCCCTGGGATAGTTCTTTCCATCGACGAAGTTGCTTGTCGTATCGCTTCCAGGAAGCGCGAGCGCCTGCCAGGTCATATTGTTGTTTCCGGTAGAGCGCCTGAAACCGCGCTTCGGCCTCCAGAGCCCGTCGATTCGCGGCCCGGATTTCAGCGCTGTAGTTATTACGGACGTTCAGAGGGATCGAGAATGTCAGGCCAACCACGTTCTCGCCGCCGTCACGCCCTCCGCTCAGCCCTACTGTCGGCGATGCTGTGGCTTTGCGTCTCGCAACCTCTGCCTCACTTTTCAGCACCTGCCACTCGGCTCGAGCGACTGCAATTGACGGGTGTGACAGCAGATCAGCCTCACCAATCTGGGACTCCAGCGCTGGCCATATATACTCGGGGATTCCCCCATCCTGAGGCCTCCAGTCCGGCAGACGTTCTTGAACCTGAGTTTCTGCCCGATCAACTGCGGCCTTTGCCTGGGCGACTTCGCTCAACTGACGGGATAGATTTAGAAACAGAAGCTCTGCATCGGCACGCCCCAGATCACCTGCCTGCTGGCGCTGTTCAACCTGGTCCAGCAAAGCATCCAGGCGCTGCTGTTGGGATTCAGCAATTTCCTCAAACAGCGTAGTGGCGCGCCACTCGACAAGCGCAAACAATGATTCAGACGTTTGTGTCAGAACTGCTTCGCTCAAGCCAGCTTGCGCAGACAGCCTGATCAGCTTTGCCTTCTCCTGTAATGCGCCCTGTTGATCAGACCAATCGATCGTTTGTGACAGCCCTGCCTCAAAGTTATTCTCACTGCCCGTTCTGTCTGCTCCTACGGACAACTCCGGGTTATACAGCGGTTGTTCGCTTGCCTCAGCGTCCTCTTTCCGCGCTGCCGCCTGCTCTGTCGCTGCCAGTACCTCCGGGTGCTTGCTTATCTGGCCAGTGAGCCAATTCGCCCAATTAACAGTCTCAGCTTGACCGAACAGAGGAATGGACAATAGTACTGAACACAGCAACGCCCGAGGCGAGTGCTTGCTTGCCTTCATCGACTTTCTCCCGAAGCGATTAATAGCCAAAAATCATAGGTGTAAGGCGCCTATGACGAGGCAGGAAAAGATCGAGATAATAAGTGCAAACTTTGAAATGAGTTTGAATTCGGAAAAACAGTTCAGATATGAGTCGCTAAAAACTCTTTGTAGCGCTTCTCAATGAGGCTAACCCGGATTTCTCATAGGTCCCCGGCAAGTCTCGCAGACTGAACTGGTTACCGCTATGGCCGGTCGGTTTCGGCCATGCCTGCCCAATAAGTGATCAATTCCCGTTGTCCGGACACACGGCCCCCTTTCCCCCATTGCGTCGGGCCGGGGGAGCCCGGGCTTCTATCCCGGAACCAGACGGCGTACCAGGTCAGAGAGTTCGTCTTTGTAAGGATAGGCATCACTCATCAACACCCGTATGCGCCGAGTGTTGCGAATGATGACCGCGCCCACCTTGATCAGCTTCAGCCGCAGGTTACTGGCGCTCATGCGCTCGAAGGGCGTTTTCTTCAGGTGAGCGCGTAATCGCTCGAACAACGTGTAGGCAAAGCCCGACAGAAGCAGCCGCCACTGATTGGTCCACCACCGCGTGCTGGAGGTGCGATCTGCGAACAGACACAACTGCTGATCCTTGATCCGGTTTTCCATGTCACCCCGGGCACAGTATTGCTCGTAGTAGAGTTTAACGCCGTCGTCGTAACGGGAGCTGATAATGAACCTGGGGTTGGCACCCAGTTCGCCCTCCTCCAGACGCGCGATCACCCAGCGGGGGTGTTTCCAGGTTCGGGCCTGGTACTGGAACCGGTAGGTGGCAGAGACTTTTTCTCCCAACTCCCCGTGAGCCCTGCGAACCAGCATCGAGGGTACGTCCACCTCCTTGAGCAGCCGGCTGTTTTTGCTGATGCCCACAAGGTAATCCACGTTATTCCGGTCGCACCAGCTCAGCAATCGGGGGCGATAGAAGCCGCTGTCACCCCGGAACACGATGCGGGTATCCGGCCAGTACTGCCGGATGAACTTCACCAGCAGGGCCAGAATGGCCCAGCTGTGGCGGCTGTCGCTTCGATTGCTGGTGCGCAGGTAGCTCACCAACAGGTGACGGCCGCAGAACACGTACAGCGGGAAGAAACAATGGTGATCGTAGTAGGCGTTAAAGAACTTGCCGGGCTGGTCGCCATGCACTGGAATATCAGTGCCATCGAAGTCCAGCACAATTTCCTTGGGTGGAGTCTCGTGCTGTTCAATGAAGTGATGCCACAGCAGTTCGTGGGCCTTGACCACGGCCTGCCGGTCTACGCGCTGCTCCATTCGGCACAGTGTTGATTTGCCCGCCAGAATGGCCTCTTCGCCAGTCGCGGTCTGAAGTGCCTGGTCAGCGTAACGTTTCGTGATCGTTGAGGTCTTCGTACCCGGCAGCCACGCCAAAGACCCGCTGCCGGACCATGGTTTGAAGCTTGTGACGAACCAGCACGGGATTACGGGCATCGTCCAGCACCGTAGCCAGGCGCTGAGTGAGCTGGTGTTGATTGTCGACTTCCCGAAGCAAAAGCAGTCCGGCATCGGAGGTGATGTGACCACCGGAGAAATCGGCTTCAATTTGACGGCGAGACAGTGGCGAGAAGGTCAGTTTTTCAGGTACCATTTTGGATAGCGGCTTTTGGTGCTTGGTGAACGGTGTAAGGTCCTGAAACTATAGCACTTTCAGCCGCTTTCTTTTATCCCGTCATGAGAAATCCGGGCTAGATTTAGTCGATAACAAATTCTAACCACCTGCTTGGCAGACAACATGCCCAGAAAACAACAACGCCCTTCAATAAAACGGAAACTGCTTACTTTCCTGACGCTAACGGGTTTCGCGTGTACCGGGCTGATATTCTTCTCACACACCCTTTTAATCGACTATATCCATGACGAGCTTCACAGGCAGCAGCTAGAGGCTGCAGCTAACCGACTCTCAAAGATGCTAACAAATGATAAAGAAGAAATTACAAAATCCTCTCTCAGAAATTTTTCATTGTCTCAATATTCAGTTCACATCGAAGACAGTCAAGGTCGGAGTTTTACAAGCGAGAACATTAAACCGAAATTACAGGTGGTAGAATCGTTCAGAAAGCCTGGAATTTTTCACATATCGGATGATGATCGCTCAATCCTTGGCTACTACAGAATATTTAATAACAGACAAGATAAACTAAGCGTTACTATAATTGAAAAAAGCTCCTACTCACCAAACACGCTTGACAAAATCCACGTTCTTATATGGATAATATCTTTTACAATTCTCGTTACGACATCATTGATCATATTTATTGGGGTAACTATCGCACTAAAACCCTTAAAAATGATGAGTGCCCAATTAACGTCGCTTAAAAAGGGTCAGCGTAATAGACTGGATGAGAACGTACCTGAAGAATTCAATGAACTTGTCAAACATCTTAATCGTCTATTAGAGTCGTACGACAAAAAACTTACCCGTTCACGCCACCTAGCCGCAGATATTTCTCATAGCTTAAAAACCCCCCTTGCCGTCATAAACTCCATGATCAATGACGAAGCCATTCCCACCACAATCGCGAGTCAAATTAAGTCTCAACTGTCTGAAATGCACGAGCTGATCGACACTCAAATGAGAAAAACCGAAATGTCCGGTCAGTACATTGGAAAGGCGACACCGATCATTGAGAGAACTCTGGCACTGGTGGACGTAGTCAGTCGAATCTATCCTTACAAACAGATCCATCTTCAAGAAACATTACCCAGAGAGCTTGTCTGGCCAATTGATGAGCGTGATTTTAATGAGATCTTGGGCAATGTGCTTGATAACGCAAGCAAATGGTGCTCTCAGGAAGTTCATCTACACTTGAAACTTCACGATGACACTTTGACCATTCTTGTTGAAGATGACGGCCCCGGAGTAGCGTCACACCAACTCGCCGATCTTACCAAGCGCCAGAAAAGACTGGACGAAAAAACCCCTGGCTATGGCCTTGGCCTATCAATCGTTGAGGAAATCATCAATGACTACGGTGGTGCCATGCATTTTTCTATATCACCCAAAGGTGGTCTTCGGGTTCTAATCGAGCTTCCCAGAAGCATTTGACGACTACAAGGGCAACTTATCCAGCTTTAGTCAGCGACCAGTAGGCATAGCAGCCCGATACACCAACGTCTCAACGTCAAAACTGTCACTTTGAACTGAGTTTTCATCCGGCGACATAAAGAATAACTCTGTATTGCCTGATACGGGGGACACCGGAACCGACGTTAGAAGACTTGTTGACTGCGTTTTGGGAGATTTCCCGGATCTCAGCGTCAACCAATCAACTCGAGTATCATAAACACCTATCATATCTTCGGCTGCACTGGATTCCTGTGGAATCCCGATATTAACTGCGTCCCCACCGGAGCGTACGAGCAGGTTCGGCAAAAATAGTGTTTGCCTCGGACTAAACACCAACTCAGGCGACACGTCGTAAGTCATACTCGTGCCTGCCACCCGGCTTCCAATCTCATAGTCCAGATGTGGGCCCTCGGTGCCAGCAGGGAAAAATGAAACCTTCCCTTGGGAGACGGTCACCATATTCAGGGTATCCGGATTTTTTGGTTGATTGGCTCATATCATGATGACGGAACCAACCATCAGCTCAGCGGATTACCTGGTTGATGACGACTCTTCTTCACGGCCCCTGCAAGTTTGCAGCAACGCCCAGGTTCGCATGCCGAGATACGCAGTGAGGCTTCGCGATCAACACACCATGCATTCACAATGTCACTGCAAGGTCCGGCATGTCTCTGCTCAGTCCTTACGGCCTGAGCTAGCCCTATACAGCTGTTGTTTGCTCTCCTCGCTGATCCCCGTCAGGATGCCGCAGGCATTGATCTCCCGACCCTCGTTGCAACTCGCCCTCAGTGAAACGAGTTGTTGCTCAAGCGCTTGCAGAGCAGTTATCTGCGACCGCACATGAGAGATGTGGTCATCGAGCATGGCGTTGACGGCGGTACAAGGCTGGCGAGGGTCGTCCTGATAGCTCTGTAGCTCGCGAATCTCTGTCAGTGACAGGTCCAGAATTCGGCAGCGGCGGATAAAGGCAACCTGGCTCAATAAACAGTAGCTTAAGCTAGCACGGACATTTCTGCCATGTAGTAATGCAGCGTCTGCAATCCGCTCTGGCAATCATTACGGCTGAAATGGCCATGGCTAGCTTATAGATCTTGTAGAAAATCCCTGACTCGAATGTTCGCTTTTGTTTAGCTTAAACTCCGCGTGTGCATTGGTCGCAAAGCGAACATTCGAAGTGGTGCCCAGAGCGCCATCTTCCAGCCGTAAAAGGCCAGGGATTTCGTTGAGACCGAAACCCAGCTACTGCGCCGTTTTCACAAACTTCAGCCTATCAAACTCGCCAGTTACTACGCGTCTGTTAAGTAAAAGTATTTGAAGGCTTCTCGATCACTCTACCTTTAGATTTTGCTGGTATTGCAGCATTTGCTCCATCATCAGCTGCATTTGATCCATGCGCTCCTGCATCATCTGAATTTGTTGCTCGTTAGACAGACTACCACCATTCTTTGATTTACCGCCGCCGTTCATCATGTGCTGACCTCCCATCATGCCGTTTTGTCCACGCATCATGCCGGGGCCCATCATACCGTGATGCATAAAACCCATTTGCTCTTGCATCGCCTCCCTGTGTTCTCGCATCAATCGTTGCCGTTCTTGCGGTGAAGCTTCATCAGGAATGCGTTGCATCAGCTGGTTCATGTGAGACCAGTTCTGGTGCATCTGTTGCATTTGCTCCTGATCCATCATCATGCCAGGACCATGCCCTTGCCATGAGCCTTGATCACCATGCGCTAGCACGAATGCAGGAAAAACCAACAACGCAGCGGTTGCTGTAAGTCCTTTAAATAAAATCATAAAGTTTACCCTCGAAATAAAATTAGACGTCCACATCATCGCACTTATCATTGTAGATCTTTATCCAGACAAACGCCGATTTTGACGACTACTAGTGTAGATTAGTTATTGACCCTGTAGTGGCTACAGGGTTTTAAATTGCATCATTTGTACGAAAACCGGAGCCGAGAAAATGAGCAAACCCTGCAATGGGCAGTGTGGTAGTGAAGACTCTGTCGTAGATGACAAGTTTCAGGGACGCGCCACCGCCGAAACAGGTAGCCAGCTAAGCACCTACAAAATACCAAAAATGGATTGTCCCTCGGAAGAGCGAATGATTCGAATGGCACTGACTGGCGTTGAAAACATTCAGTCGCTGTCATTCGATTTATCGGGTCGTACATTGGAAATTATCCACCATGGAGAAACCGGTCCTATTACCAGCAAACTGGAAAACCTGGGCTTGGGTGCTTCCTTGCAGCGGACAGAAGACGCCAGCGCTGAATCCGTCAGAGCGGCTGAATCTTCTAAGGCCAACGAAAGCGAAGAATCCGGCACTTTATGGATACTGCTGGCAATCAACGGCCTGATGTTTCTGGTCGAGATGACGATGGGCCTGATCGCCCAGTCCGCTGGCCTGATTGCAGACTCGCTAGACATGCTTGCCGATGCCGCCGTCTACGGTCTCGCGCTTTACGCCGTTGGGCACGGCATCAAAATGCAGGTCAGAGCGGCGCATGTGGCTGGCATACTCCAGCTTATCCTTGCCGCTGGGGTACTGGTTGAAGTTGGCAGGCGCTTTCTGTTTGGCAGTGATCCCCAGTCGTCAATGATGATGGCCGTCGCATCTGTGGCCCTTATTGCCAACATCAGTTGCCTGCTCCTGATCGCCAAACACCGTGACGGCGGTGCTCACATGAAAGCCAGCTGGATATTTTCGGCCAATGATGTGGTTATCAATCTGGGAGTTATCCTTGCAGCCCTTCTTGTTGCCTGGACCGGCTCCAACTACCCGGATCTGGTTATTGGCGGTATTGTGGGAGGCATTGTACTCATTGGTGCCAAGCGCATCCTTGCGCTAAAAGGATAATTCGATGTCTGAAGACCGTTCTCGCTTTTTTACGCTCACTTTTCTCGGCTTTTCGGCACTTATAGCTCTGGCCGACCAACTTATTAAATGGCTCGTCCAGCAATCCATGGCTTACGGACAATCGGTTGAGATCACCCCTTTCTTTAATTGGGTGCACGTATGGAATAAAGGCGCTGCCTTCAGTCTCTTTGCCGATGGCGGTGGCTGGCAGCGATATTTTTTTATTGCGATAGCCATTGTCGTCTCGGCTGTTCTGGTCAAATTGATTCGGGACAGCCATAAGCGAACCGAAGCACTAGCCTATTCGATGGTACTTGGCGGTGCATTTGGAAATGTCATCGACCGAGTTTTTCGAGGCTATGTTGTCGATTACCTGGATTTTCATTGGCAATCCCGGCACTGGCCGGCGTTCAACCTTGCCGACGTGTTCATCGTCCTGGGCGTGGCCATGATTTTGGTCACGAGCTTCACAGCCGAGAAAGGTGCCGGGAATAACATGGAAAATCGCCAGAATGGCTAGTTTTCGCGCGGTCGCAACACTCGCTAAGCCCTCTGAGCCAGGCTTAGCGAGTGTTGCGACTACGTTTAATTGAACAGCAACGACCAAGGAGAAAACAATGGGCCACGAGCATGCTCACATGTCACCGGATACTAAGGATAAGAGAGTTGCAGTAGCTATCTGGGCGAACGGTATCCTAACCTTGGCTCAGATCGCTGGAGGGATCTTCGCTGGCAGCTTGGCGCTGATAGCCGACGCTATACACAACTTTTCGGATATGGCGTCACTATTTATCGCATTTGCGGCGCGGAAGATTGCACGCCGCCCGGCCGACTCGAAGATGACCTTTGGCTACGGGAGAATTGAGGTTGTTGCGGCACTCATAAATTACACCACTTTGATAATGATCGGGGCATATTTGATCTACGAAGGTGGCATGCGATTCATAGATCCCCCGGAAATCAAGGGGTGGTGGGTAGTTTGGCTTGGCATTATCGCATTGGTAGTGGATGGTTTGACCGCGCTGCTTACTTACTCCATGCAAAAGGACAGCGTCAACATCCGTGCGCTGTTTCTACACAACTTGTCTGATGCGTTTGCGTCAATTGCAGTCGTTGTAGGCGGCGCCCTGATTCTCCTGTACGACATGCGTTGGGTTGATCCCGCGATCACAATTGGTATCGCAAGCTATATTCTCTACCTGGGTCTAACGGAAATCGGCGGAACCATCCGGACACTCATGCTGGGTAGTCCATTGGATATCGACACAGATTCTGTCATCGAGGCTTTATCAAACGTAGAAGGCGTTTTAGACCTTCACCACGTACATTTCTGGCAGATGGGTGAGCATGATGCCTCCCTCGACGCCCATGTGGTGGTCGAAATAAGTGCCTGGAATGAACTTGAAAAAGTCAAGGGTGGGATAAAACGAGCTTTGGAAAACGAGTTCGGCATCACTCATTCAACATTGGAGTTTGAACATCCTGATCACAGTCACAAAGATGCCCATACTTATGGCCATGGCTAGCAGGGCTGCTGAAAAGGGTACCGTGTGGCAGATATGCTGCGAATGGCCGACATTCCACTCGGTTACGAGCACGCCATGCGAGACGTAATTGAACGCCACCAGGTCTGGGCCTACCTCATCGCTGTTGTTTTCGGACTGTCTGTGGATTGGACATCGTCCCTCGGTGACAGTGTGCCGGATTACTTAATCTGGGGGTTGCTCGGAGTTCTGCTCTACGCCACATTTACTCAAACACCGTTGACCCACCTGTCTGATATGTTCCGGGACCGTCGGTTCATGGGTGCCTTGCTCACCGGAAATTTTCTGGTCATGCCGGCGATCACTGCCTTGCTGATATTGGCGCTGCCGGACAATGACGCGCTGAAGTTGGGAGTGCTTCTGGTATTGCTGATGCCCTGTACCGACTGGTTTGTCACCTTCACTCACCTAGGCAAGGGGGACAGCACCCGAGCCATTGCGGCAACACCGGTTCTGCTGATTGCTCAACTGGGTCTTCTTCCACTTTACCTCTGGCTTTTCATGGGTAATCAGTTCGACGTGAATCTTGAGCTTGGGCGGCACCTCCTGCCGGCCTTTGGCGGGCTGATTATTGTCCCGCTTATCCTGGCATTTCTGACTGAAAAATGGGCCGAAAACTCCAGAAAAGCCATCGGGTTCATTCGCTTCATGGGTCTGATGCCGGTCCCTCTGCTGACAGTCGTACTGTTCATCATCTCAATGACACAGGTCAGCCAGATCGACAGTACCGGCTCACTTATCTGGCCCTTGATGATTCTGTTTCCGGCCTATCTTCTAGCTGCGGCTCTGGTTGGAAAGGCTCTGCGCCGGGTCTTTCGATTACCGGTAGAAACCGGTCGCACCGTCATCTTCAGCCTAGGAACACGCAACTCCTTCGTGGTTTTACCTTTGGCACTGTCAATGCCAGAGGCCTGGGCTGTGGCCGTCGTGGTGATTGTCGTCCAGTCTTTGTTGGAACTGTTTGGAATGATGCTTTATCTGCGGTGGGTGCCTAGTCGGCTGCTACCGGACACCTGAATAATCTGAAACCCGTAAACTCATTTAAAATAGGAAGATCTCCCGTGCAAACCCGAACCCTGGTCATCAGTCTCCTTCTTTTTTGTCTGGTTGTCTTTGCTGGTGCTTTTGTTATTTACGATCGCTCCCAGGGCACTAATGAACCCGCCGTTGTTGAAAAAACGCCACTGGTGAGGGATTACTCTCCCGTTATTGGCCCTGAGGACGCGCCGGTAACCATTGTCGAGTTCTTCGACCCATCCTGCGAAGGTTGTCGCGCCATGCATCCCTATGTGAAACAGATTCAGGCTGCCTACCCGGACAACGTGCGTCTGGTACTGCGCTACGTATTGTTTCACAAAGGCTCGGAAGAGGCCGTCAGAATTCTGGAAACCGCCCGTGAACAGGGAATCTATGAACCGGTGCTTGACGCTGTTATGGAAGCACAGCCGAAATGGCACGATGATCCAAAGGTCACCGCAGCATGGGATGCGGCGGCGTCAGCCGGGCTTGACGTAGAAGCCGCCCGGGCCGGTATGAACTCACCCGAGATTGACGGCATTATTCAACAGGATGCTGCGGACGTTAAGGCGGTTGGAATTTCCGGAACCCCAACATTCTACGTTAACGGAGACATCTTGAGCCGCCTGGGGCCTCAGGAACTGTACGACCTGGTGACATCCAAGGTAGAGTCACTGGAATAACAACAAAACCGGCAACGCTATGTCACTGCTTGACTACCTTCTACCCTACGATTTCTCGCCGCTGACCGTGCTGAGCTACATGCTCGTGATGGGGTTCTATGGCGTCGGGCTAATTCGGATGCCGGATTAGGATCGGCCTGGCTCGCTACGGATTTTTGCGTTCACCCTGGGGGTGCTGATCTGTTATGCGGTGATGCAGACGCGCTTCGATTACTACGCGCAATACATGTTCTTCGTCCATCGGGGCCAGCATCTGATTCTTCATCACATCGGGCCTATCCTTATCGCCCTGTCCAACCCTTTACCGGTCATGCGGTTCTGGTTTGAAAAAATCCGCCCGGGCTGGAGGCGCGCGCTACGGCCTCTGGGTTGGGTTTATCAGGTTCTGCAACAGCCCTTTATCGCCCTTTTCCTATTTGTTGGGCTCATTTATTTCTGGCTGTGGCCATCGATCCATTTCGACGCCATGCTCAGCCGGGAGCTGTACTGGGTCATGAACTGGAGCATGTTGCTGGATGGTCTTCTCTTCTGGTGGTTGATCTTTGACCCAAGACCGCCGGCGATCACCTCATCGTTGGGGTATGGCAGACGCATGTTGGTTCTGGCTGCCGCGGGTGTGCTTCAGATGTTTCTTGGGGCGTGGATCGTGTTCTCACGTGACATGGTCTATGACGTTTACGAAGTCTGTGGCAGGGCCTGGCCGCTGGATCCAGAAGTCGACCAGCTTCTGGGCGGCATGCTGACCTATATTCCTCCGGCCATGATGAGCATTCTTGGCATTCTTCTGATGCTCCGGCGAGCCATGCATCAGGACGGAAAATATACCAACCAATCCAAACAACTTGAGGAAACAGCGTCATGAGAACTCGCTTCTGGCGACAGCCAACATCATATCGGCGACCTTAACGCTGATAGCATCCCTATTGCTGACTGGTTGCTTTGGCAATGACGAGGAAGACTGGAACGGTAAAAACATCAGTGGCTTGATGCCTGAGCTGGAATTCGACCTGATCAATAGCCAGGGCAAGTCTGTATCTGGCGATGATTACAGTGGCCGCGTGAGAATGCTGTTTTTCGGGTTCACCTCGTGCCCCGATGTTTGCCCGACCGCCCTGCAAAAACTCAATCAGGTAACCAGTGGCCTGGACCCCGAGCTTCAGGATGAAGTACTCACTTTGTTCGTGAGTGTCGATCCGAAACGTGACACGCCCGAGCGCCTCGCAAAATACGTGGATTTCTTCGGTGACAATATTGTAGGGCTCACTGGAAAAGAACCCCAGCTTCGTGAACTGGCAAAACGATATAGGACAACCTTCGGTTATGACGAACCTGACGCTGATGGAAATTATGCGGTGTCACACAGCAGCGCGATTTATGTATTTGATCGCGAAGGTAACCCTCGCCTTTTAATGCGGCCCGATTTGAGCGGGGAAGAAATTCGGCATGACCTCGCTGCTCTTATTCAGGAGGATGCCTGAGTTAACGAAGCTTGCCATTGGAAAGTAATGCTTAGCTGCTGCGGAATACGGCAGCAGCCCGTGACTCAAGATTTGATTGTCGGATGCTTATGTTCATCTTTTGCCGGGCTTCACATATCCAGTTTTTTTGGCCTTTGGAAAGCTGGGGGCAGGTCAATCGGGGTAAACATCGGCTTAGCCCATTATCGCTAACTCTATACCGGAATTAGTTGGCACCTGAAAGTTGCTCCATCAACCATGATGAATCAAAGGCCAATGACGAGCTTGGAACCTTCGGGGGGGAGAAGGAAGGCCTGACTCGAATGTTCGCTTTTGTTTAAGAGTGTGAGCTTCTCAGACCGCCTAAAAAGATCCTCTTTGAAAACCGAACGACCAGAACTCCTGACTTATGTCACCATAATGAGGCTGTTACGGCCAACTATGGTGGCATCACCATGTGCTCTTGCTTCAACTGTTCCTGCAGCATCTGATTTTGAAAAGATAACAATACCGCCAAGGTCACCTAAACGCGAAGAACCCTGTTCTGCCCTCTCAATCACATCCTCCAATTCATGGCATCGCTCCCGAAGCTCCTCTGGGCTCTCACCCCCGCTGAATGATGTAGAAGTGCGATTCAAACCAGTTTGCAGATTCTCGAGACACGAACAAACCCCATGGCAGCAGTCCTTTATTGGGGTTTTCTAAAACCACTACCAACAGAAAGTGGCATGGCCTGGCAAAAGTTGTGGCAAATAATGGCAACCGTGTCAGCTCTGAGTTCCGGTCGTTGGCACTTTGCAATTGCTCAACAAATGATATGGATGAAAACAGGAGTATGGTTATGAGAGTACTGAGACTCCCAGATGTGATGGAGAAAACCGGCCTGGCAAGGTCTACCATCTACAAATATGTCGATTTGGGCATGTTTCCCCGACCGATATCATTGGGCGGAAAATCTGTAGGATGGATCGACTCGGAAATCCATGAGTGGTTACAGGAAAAACAGGTTGAACGTGATCTGAGGCATGGAACACCTAGAGGCTGGGGCCTCTGATATTTTAAGTGTCTGCCATAAACCCTGGTGGATCACGATGGAACCCAAAGCCGCCGGCTTAAAACCGGCGGCCTTGTTCGCTCTTATTTGTTTGCAGTCGGAGTCAACGTGGAGTCGGTGCCACCTTCCACCCAGCTGATACCCCCAGCAACATGAATGTGGACCCGGACTCCTGCGCATCTTTAGATTCGGCGCTTGATCCTGCTCACAGTGGAGACCATCTCCTGTAGAGACCTTCGTTTACTTGGCGTCGAAGGAACCACCACCATCGCCTGAGATCCGGGTGCGAGCAATTTCCCGTGCTTCTTACCCTGCTTAAATCTCCAGCCGTCACGGACCAGGTGTTTCGCATACCGATTAATATCCTTATCCGAAGAGAACTTCATGCGATGCCCCCGGCTTCCTTCGAATACCGTGAGAGAAACCGTTCAGGATTGAAGTTCACCTGCTCAAACGCTTTTTCAGCGCCGACCTCCAGAATAGGCTGACTGTACTGATACCCCGCGGAACATGGAGAGTTCTGGAAAAAGCGCCCCTGAGGATCAACCATTATGTAGGACTCCTGCATGTCCTGGTTGTCCTCAACCACTGCGATTGACCGATAAGCTGCATGCCGCGCAACAAAAGCCTGGAACTGAATGTCCGTCACGCTAGTCGATTGATCAACAACCGGCAGCGCCCTGAGAATTTTCCATTTCTTGGGCTCTACTAAGTCAACAACGTTTGAGAGGTCATCCTGCCAGTTAAGCCGATTAACCACGGTATTCAGTTTTACCGCTAAGGCAGGATTGCAATGCCTCAGGACCTCAAAAGAGCGGCTGAGGGAGTCCAGGTTCAGGAACCGGCCGTGACTATCAACTCTCCCGATTAGGTTGTTGGTGTCGACCTTCCCAGAGTCGATACTAACCCCGAGCATATCGAGCCCGGGAGCCAGTGATTCGCATAGCTCCTCGGTCAAAAAGGAGCCGTTCGTAATCAAAGATGCCCGAATACCAAGCCGGCGCGCCTGATGTATAGCTGTTTGGAGTGCTGAAGGGAAAAGCAAGGGCTCCCCACCCGCGATATTCAAACGCGGATTGACACCATGGAACCCAAACTTTCTGGCGGCCTCATCAGAACGAAAGAATCGCCCAAGCTCTGTCACCAAGGCACGAACCTGGTGCTCCTCTCTGATCAAGTCCTTTATGCTTTCCGCCCTCTCCCAATGGGCATAGCAGTATCGACACGAAAAATTACATGCTTCAGTCAGGTGCCAATTGACTACGATGGGTACGGAATGTGAAGTTAGACTCATAAACGCTCCTATCGATTGATCGAGGAGCCAGAATGTCAGGCATCAGATCTTCCCAGTATGAAATCCGCCGTACCCCCCCCCCCTTCTCACTAAACCGAGTTCAAACAGATAAGGGGTACGCCACTTTTCAGTGAAAGCGCCACCAATTTCGACAAGGATGGAGCCATCACTAACCAAGGAGAAATATATGGCTACCTTCCCTTCGATTGAGACCGTGTTGATGGAAATCCATCAAAGCTTGGGGCTGAAGCAGGGTCAGACGAAGACTAAAAGAAAATTCAGTACCGGAAATATGCGCCTTGCCGAGCACCAGGCAATGGGCGAGCGAATCCTTAGTGAAATATTCGATGAGCTCGAACTTGACGGGCAAGCGCGTGCAGATTTCATGACCAATCTGACGGAGCTCGGCAATGCATTCAAGGGACTGGAGTGCAATACATGGACGTTCCAGGCCGACGAACGACAGGTCCTTTGGGTGCTATTGGGATACTTTTTTACACCCGGTATTGCTCGCCATACGGCCTTCTGGAACCTACACGGTAATTTAGATCGGGGCATGCCTCGCGGAAGCTTTTGGTATCTTCCAGAGCCGCGTACAACGCCTGATGGAACAAAAATAGATCTTCCGGTGAAGCAGGTTATCGACTGGCTGGCGGATCTGGCTGGAGGTTCGATTGAAAGCCTCTCCGAGACTAGAATTCGAGTTAAAACCGATAGGGGGCAAGATGATGCCGATACCTTCACCAGAACCCTATACAACTGGAGAAGCGGTACACTTCCATTCCACGATAAGATCTATCAGTTTTTTCCCGATGACTTGGACATTCCCTTCGAGGGCACGATTGAAATCGACACAGCCCAGCCTGCTGCGCACCAGTTCGACACCGCAGTGGCGTTTTTGAAGAACAGAGAATTAGATGTTAACGAGGATGCTCTCAGGCGAGAGCTTGCAATGGGCAACGATCACGATGTGAAGCGAATAATCGCTGGCCAAGCAACAAAATCTGAAAAGGAGCTTTTGGTGCGTCTGGTCGCAGACCGCTACCAGAAACCAACTACCAAGATCATCCGCCAACGCCTGCTTTTCGCTAGGTTGATGCAAGACGGTTACGACCGAATCCTGAAAAAGCTCTGCCCCGGTGTCGATAAGCTATGTTCTAACTTCGAGCAGAACAAACTGCTGCAAATTCTTGCTAGCTATAAACATATCTACAATCTCACTGTAGAAGCCTGGCGCAACTTTCGAAGCTCTGGCGAGGCAGCAGAAAATGCCTGGTTCGAAGAGCAGCTTGAACCCGGGGACGCAAACACTCTTTACCTGTCCATCCTTCCGTCAAGACGCAAGACCGGGAATCTCGAATTGGCGCAATTGCTGACCCAGTTGTTCTCTTTATCAAGGCCTGGCGATGAACTGACGGACATCGTTGGCAGTGACGCGCCAACTCACGCGCAGATAGTTCGTTCCCGGGTAGAGCTGCTCCGGAACCAAGCAGAGGAAGCAGAAGCCGCTCGAGACCTCATAGAGAGGGCCAGAACAGCCTCACCTTGGCGGACTTTTCAAAAGGAAAACCGTTTCGCCGTCATGGCACAAGTAGCAAACTTCGCGGGACTTTCACCCAAGGCAAGATGGGCTGCGACCTCGAGAATGAAAGAGCTGGCGGACACTCCCGAACAGAAAATTCAGCGGATACTGCTTGAGCTTGGCAACTACCTCGGAGGCCAGGGTAGGAAGAGGTTGCCAAACGACGCCTGTACTCGGGTCGAATCGCTTTTGAATGAAGCCAAGCAAAATTCAGCCTATGAGAATTGGCGGGCACTGTTGCTTCACTTTGAGGCCAAACACCAGCTGGCCATGGACGACATCAACAATGCGTCAAAGAGCTTCCGCCAGGCTCTTGAGGCCTCGGACGAAAAGGCGTACGGAACCCTCAAGGGTGAGATCGCCTTGGATTGCCTGGCCACTGAAGTCGCGAACCAAAGGCTAGTCCCAAATAACCACGAAAGATACTATCGGGCGATGCTTGGCTGGGGCGTCTTCAACAACCGTCAGGTGTTAGACCTCTATGATTCAGCGCGAGAAGCTGCCGATTATTTCTGGCATGAGCTATACACCCCCTACCCCGGCATTGAACCAATGAAGCCCGTTTCCGAGCAAGCCTTGAAAGACTCCTTTGGTCTCATCATGTCTGGCGACTTACCAGGACTGGAAAACTGGATTAAGGATAACTCCCGAAAATTCAGCAATAGCTTGAAATGCGTTACCGGAGATTCGGTTCTGATGCTGTGGATCAAGCTCCGATCACATTTCAATGATCAACTCCCAAAATTACGGCGTATCGCCCCGGCGGAGTTCGAATCAGAGCTGCAACGAGTGGAGACGATAACAATAACTTGGAGACAGGCAATAAAATTGCTCGCAAGCAAGGTCGAAAAGCAGTTGAATTACGCTGATTTCAAGGGCCAAACTCCCTTAATGCTGGTTGCTGAGGCGGGTGATGCGGAATTGGTTCAATGCTTCCTCGACGCTGGTGCAGATCCTGATCTTCAGGATTTTGAAGGAAGGTCCGCCCTTCATGCTGCTGTGAAATCGCACGACAAAAGGACGATCGATGCTTTATTAGATCACCCATGCATCACCGATTTAAGCACTGTGGATGGGCGCTCGCCGATGCACACTGGGGCTTGGTCAGGAAATGGGTATGCAATCGATCGGCTTATCGAGCTATCTCCGCAACTTGCATGGCGAAGAGACTCGCATGACATGACCCCCTTGGAGCTCGCCGAAAAGTTGTGCGAAGAACCAGATGCCCTTGCCTATCTCAACCAAGAACTGGAGAAGCAGAAGCGAAAACCGGTTTATGCAAAGGACTTGGAGGGGCTCATTAGCTCTCTGGAAAACGCCCCTATGATTAATTGAACCACTACTTCAAACGACAACATACCTGGCCGGTTAAAACCCATCGGCCAGGTATAACCTCCGCCCTAATCCGCAATCCAAACCTTAAATGCTCGGATTAATTACGCTACTGAATCATCCTCGATTCATCCGGAGAGCATCCCTCTGATGCCTATTCGCCGGACTGATATTCGATGAAAAGGTCGTCGAAGAACGCCTTCCCGGATTCGGCAAGCACCAGGTTCCCTTTCACGTTGAAGTAGGCGATATCTCGGTCCACCAGAGCCACCTTTGCCGCCTCGGGGAGCGGTTGATCCATCTTGCATGCCTTAAGAATCTGGTTAAAGATCGGATCGTTACCGATGTTTTCGAGGATTTCTCGAGAGATGCCGGCATCAGGTAGCGTTAGTGCTTCGAACATGAAGCCCTTCTCAAGCACGCCGCGACCCAGCACCAATAGTACCCCCTGAATTTGGCGGATGGCGCCAGTGCTTTCATGATCCCTGGTGTCATCATCATTCTGCGCTTCAGATAGAGATCGAACGTAGAAGAACCCGGGGCGCTGAACCAATTCCATTCCCATGTTGGCGTAGGCCTCGACGTAATATCGGTCCCGCTCCTTGAAGAGCTCATCGAACAGAGGGTTGGGGGCTAACTGACCATTCACATATTGGGTTTGGTTGATGACTTGGCCCGCAGTCAACTTGCGAAAAGCTTCCTGACTCAAGCGACGATTCACGACCGGCCGTCCAGGATTTGTTTCTTGAGTATGGGGGATGTCGCTCATGCGGTGATCTCCTGGGTCGGGGCTTCCCGGGGAATGAGGGGGTGATATGACAGCGCTAACTCACCGTGGGCAATTTCGAGGTGTTGGAAGCGGGCATGAAACTTGAAGTCCGGGAGAGCCATTACCCAGTCCAGGGCTTCGAGAAGGTCATTGAGGGTGTAGTTCTCAAGGTGACCGCCTAAGTATTCGTGAACAGAGGCGTGGAGGTCTTGGCAATCATCCGGGATCGTCCACGTTTCGAGTAGCGCCTGGATCTCGTGTTGGCGCAACTGTTCTTGCAGCTCGGCCTCTGAGCGACCCGCTCGCGCCGGGTCTACCGTAACAGAGCCGGCTTTATCGAGCTGGTTGCGCAGCTCCTTGATGCGCCGATCTGTGAATTCCTCAATATCTGCCCTGTGGTCGATGTCATGCCAGTCCAGGCGGGCAAAGCGCATGCGTTTGATTCCCAAGAAAGTACCTGGAGACTGGATGGCAGCGTGACGAACGGGAATGTAGAGATTTCGGAAGCTATCGTCGTGACGCTCCTCCGTGGCGAGCCGGATGGTATTGAAGGCTCGCTCGATGGCGTCGTATTGCTGTCGCTGCTGCCGATCCTGACGAACATAGCGCTCAAGTGAAAGGCGCAGAGAATCGATATCCTTGACATAGCTCTGTATGGCATTGGCTGAGAGCTGCATCTCCTCATTAAGCGCCGGATGGCCACTTTCTCCGGCTAGTCTAGCGATTCGGCGTATAGCAGTGATCGCCGGCACGCCTTTCTTGAAACGTGTCTTGGGGTCTAGGAATTCGAGTGCTGGCAGAATATATCGCTGGTAGATATGGTTTATATTCTCTAGGGCCTTGCGGGTTTCCGCCGCACCTTCGAGGCTGCCTACGTCCTGTTGTTCCACCTGATCCGCCAGGTGATCCCCTTGAGCTTCGAGTGCCGCGATGCTTTCCTGCATCTTGCCGAGAGTGTCCTGTATCCGACGCCTGAGCAGGCGCAGCTCATCTGTGAAATCGTCGTTTTTCAGGTCGATTGGCCTCTCTTGGAAGGCCGATAGGCTCTGGTTGAGGCCGTCACGTAGATCCTCAAGCTCTGCCTGGCTCAACCCTCGCATGCGCCCGATATCAAAGTGGCGCAGCATGTCGACGACGAAGGGGGCCAGCACCAATGTGCCGCGAGCAGGATCTTTCCTGATGATCAGCCGCTCACGCAACAGGTTCTCTTCCGAAAGGGTGTAGCGGAGGCGTTCGCATTCGCGGTTATTGCCCTGGGTTGCTTCTGTCTGGATAGCCTGGCGAACAATCAAACGGTAGAGCCTGGAGGGGATCTCTACATCCCCGTCGTGTTCTTCTATGTACGCCACCAGTTGGGTGAAGAGTTGACGGTGCTCGATGATCTGCTTGAGCACGAACGGCGACTTGATATTCACAGGTCAGCTTCCTCTTTCGAAAGGGGCGGTCCTTCAATCTGGGTGTCTGCCGCCTGTCTAGTGAGGGTCCCCTTGCGGGCGAGTGACTCGTAGAGGCCGTGGTGCACGACAGTGCGGTTCTCTGCATAGGCCTGGGTGGCATGGAACAGGCCGAGGTGGACGTAGTTGCCGAGCACCTGAGTAATCTTCGAGTCTCGGTTGGGATTGGCCACGAACAGGCAGTAGCCGTGCTGCTCGGCTATCTGGCGAGCGGTGCGCATGTTTTGGGTGGCCAGAGAGCCAAATTCGTCCATGACCAGTGGCATGGTCACCTGGGCGTCACCGTCCATCAGGCGCGACATCAGCACCGAGAGCAGGTTAGTAGTGATCATCATGGTCGTGCCATTAGACTGGGCATTCGTCGTCCAGCCTTCCTCGCCGCGTTTTCGGTACTTGTAATGCACGCCAGCCAGGATCTTGTCGAGGCTGAGCAGGATGCCTGTACGCCGGGCGTCCGCGTTGAAAAAATCGGCCTGGAAGGCCTTCAGTTGTTCGTAGACCTTGTTGTCCTGCAGTTCGTCGCTTAGGAGATCGGCCTTCTCAAGGTCGGCCAGGAGCTGCTCAAAGCGTGGGTGAAGCTTGTAGTCCACCCGCACCTCCTCCAGATCAGAAATCGAGAACTGTCCCATTTCAGCGTTGATCCCGCTGATGAAGGCGGCCACCAGTTGTTTGGCGCTGCGCAGGATCTCGACCTGGGAGTGTGTGGTCTTATTGTGGCGATCGACCTGATGGCGGTAGTTCGCCTCTTGGGTGTCGAGGTTGTCGAACACCGCCTTGAGCTGCTCGTGGAACTCGGCCACCTGATCACTGGTGAAAGAGCTGAGGTGGGCCTGGCTGTCTGTGTTGGGCAGGATGCTCATGGTGAGCAGCTTACGGAGCTGATCGTGAACCTTGTTGCGCTGGGCGCTCAGCTCATCGACACTCCTCTCAAGGGCCTCGATATTGGCCTCGCTGACCTCGCAAGGGGTCGGTTCGATCACCTTGTGGCGCCCTTCGAAGACATTGTTGGCATCCTTGCCGATGCGGTCGAGGCGCTGCCGGATCGATCGCGTCTGCTGTGCCTGACCGTGAATATTTTTATGGTCCTGCGCCGCTTTCTGGCGTTTTTCATCCGCCTCCTTCCACTGGACATCAGCTATGCCGTACTGGCGCTTTAGCTCTTCAAGTGTTTCCTCTTTTTCCCGCAGTTCGCCTTCTTTGCTATCCAACTTCTGTAGATTAGCATCGAGGGCGTTCAGCGCGTTCTTGTCCTTCTGAGCATTGCTGAGTTCCTTCTCTGCCCGGTTGCGGCGCCGAGCTATTTCCTCGGGGCCCATGGTCGCCTCTTCCAAGAGTTTGTCGCGCTGTTTCTTATCCTGGGCAATTGTTGCATTCAATTCGTCCAAACGGCCCTGCAGGTCTTCGCGGGTTTTTTCGGCGTTATATTCCTGGTAGCGAATATCACTTAGAGCGATGCCCTCCTGAGGGTCGCCTAACACCAAGTGGCCATCTTCTGACAGAAACTGTTGACTGAACTGAGTGAATGCTTGTTTCTGCTCTTGGGTGAGCACTCCATGGGTGGTGCCCAGTGAGCGGTTCAGGGAGTTTAAGATACTGGCATCACTCACGGTGAGGTCGTCCAGCAGGGTTGGGGTGCGATTGGTGAGCTGCTCATCCAGTTGTTTGGCGATGCGCATATTTTTGTCCAGTCGCTCACAGGTCCGGGTGTAATCCTGTTGGGCTACAGCCTTGTCGTCGTAGCCCTTGATGGTTTGCGACTGCTGGTCAATATGCTCATCGAGGCTTTTGATGATTTCCTGGCGAGGCGTGCCGTCAGGGAACTCGTTCAGAGTGGCATATGCCGCATTGATGTCCTTGCGTAGGTCCTCTACCAGCCTCCGGTTGGCCCCGACCTCGGCATCGGTCTTGGTGACCGCCTTATCGCAGTCGCGCTTGATTCTATCAAGGGCTTCTGCTCGGTTTTCGACCTCCGTGAGGGCGCGGGAGGCTGTCTCCAGCGCCTCCTTCAGACGCTCCTCCTCAATTTCAACACTTTCATTAAGATCCGCATACGCCTTGGCCGTTTGGCTGCGCAGTTGCGTCTCAACCTGGAACCTTTCGTCGAATTTGTTCCAGCTGTCGGAGGCGTTGCGGATGCGAGTGATGCGGTCGCCTTCCTCACGAAGCTGGTATGCCTCTTCTACGATAGCATTGAGGTCGAGCTGCAACTCTTCTTCTTTCCGGCTCTTCTGGCCCTCGATGATGGTAGCCAGGGTATCCGGCAAGGTGCGCTCGTCCGACGCGGAGATATCGAATGCGAGGTGCACGAGCTTGCGCCATGCATCCATTTCTCGCTTGCCGGCGCCATTACGCAGGGGGAGCAGGCTGTAACGTCCGGCCTTCTTGTCATAGGGCTGGTTGGTGAACAGGCGCTCCAGAATTGTTTTCGGGTCACCCAGCGGCTCACCGCCCATCTCACGCAGTACCGTTTTCACCCCTTGCAGGGTCATGCTCTCGACCGGAGCGCCGATTCCGCCGTCCCCGCCAGCATCGACATCCCAGAATAGCGCTTCGAGCCTTGCATAAGGGCAAGGCACCACCAGGCGGGCGTACTCCATCTTATCGGTGGCACCGCCACGATGCAGGACAATACAAAAGTCACCGTGGGGGTTCTCAGCCTCAAGTATGATGAAGGCGCGGTCTTCCGGGAAGTAGTAGCGAAAGCTCGCCATCCCGTCGTAGAGATTGCCGTTGGTACCCCGAAAGTTGAACTTGCTGCCGCAGTTTCGGAAATTGACCTCCGGCAGGAGAAACAGCTTAAGGGCGTTGAGCATGGAGGTCTTGCCCAGGTTGTTCTCGCCAAAAAGCGCTGTGTGCTGATCGATGCGAATCTGGGTGTATGCATAGGCCGCACTGTTAACGAAGACCAGTTGCTTGAAGCGGAAAGTATCAAAGGTATCAAAGCCCAGATTCATCGGGGGCCTCCTTAGCTGACAGGGGGAGAAGGTAGGTTTCCTGTTCGAGGTGCTTACCCATAGTGCGGATCAGGCCAGCTACATGAGCGCAGGGCGGTGAACGGCGTATGTGAGTGGCCAACTGCTGGCGCTGTTTCATGGTGATCTCTCGCCTGGAAGCACTCAGGCGCTCCCGAAGGTCTGCTGGTGCAAGAAAATAAAGGGGAGGAAGGTCTCCGCGCTGATAAAGCGTGTCACACATGCGAATACCACCAGGGTCCGGGTCGAATAGGCAGCCGATCTCCTGGTACTGCTGAAAAAAAGGGGTGAGGAGAATGTTCGTGATGCTATTACCACTTCCGTAGAGGATATCAGCGTCCTGCCAGGCCGGACTTAGCCCACAGGCCGGAAAAAGTGACAACGTGCCGTCAAGGCTCAGGAAGTTTTCAAGATTCTCCACGATGACCAGTCGGGCAGCAGGAGCGCTCCCCAATGGCGCGCTGATATCGCCTTGATCGCTCACCATAACAACCTGAGGGTGTGGCTGGCGAGCGCTACGGACAGTGACCATCGCGCCGCTGACGCGAGCGCCGTGGCTGTTGCCCAGGCTGGACTGGTCAATCCGGGGAACCTCGTGGCGTTCCTCTGCTATGTCTTGCCACTTTGCCAGAAGGTCTTTATTTACCCCCAGATATCTGACCATGTCACGACGGACATGTAACCGAGTGGCGTTGGCGATCAGCTGGTCGATGTCCAGCGCAAACTGGTCTGCAGCCTGATACAGTTTGGGCTCAGACAGGGCTTCTTCTCGAGATAGTTTATCGAGGTAGCCCAATAGCTGGCTCCGCGAAATGCGTCGTGCCACCATTTATACTCCTGCGACGTTTGAGGGTATGTCAGCCCCTAATTCATGGTTGGTCCTGATCGGGCACTGGAGCGGCAGCGCAAAATGACCCTCGATTAATCGAAGACTTTGACGCATTCGGGTTCAAAGAATTCTCTTTCGATCAACGCATCCCGCATCCGCACTGGGTCTTCAGTGAACACCACTACGGCAAGGTCGGATAATGCCCGAGAGCAACAAACATAGAACAAGCGTCGTGTTCGATCGATGACTGAGTCTTTACCCGCAGCAGTGTTAGCACGATCGGTATCTGATGGCTCCGAAACACCGAAATACTTGCCGTAGGAGAACGTATTTGTTCGACTCTCTTCATCATCTACTACGACGATAACTTTTTCGAACTCGGCTCCCTTGATCCCCTGCTGAGTGGCAAAGGGAGAGAGCTTCTCGATGTACTTTCTGTATCCCCACAGCTCCGAAGCATCGCACTGCATAAAACGCAATGTGGCGTTCTCAGTTGCCGGTTCGGCAACTGGATCAGTAGTGACTGCGTAGAAATCGATCAAACTGACGTAACGCTCATCGAAAACCATCAGATCGTTTTCCTTTATAAAACGCATAACATCACCGATGCGCCAACCGTTATCGGCTTGCAACATGGCAACCAACTCGTCGACCCGTACTTGCAGATCATTCAGTAGCCCGACTGCGGTTCCATAGGCCAAAGCATCAGGCTGCAAAAGGGGACAGTATTTGCGAAGCAGGCACATAAGTTCGAACTCTCTCCCTTCGCGCCGCGCAAGGACCAATGGTAAAACGTAGGAAATGAAGGGACGCACGACCCAGGCTGTTCCATCAACCAAACCGGCACTTAAGTCCTCTGGCGATTTGTCATTGAGCGCGCTGTAAAGGGCGGGAAATCCCAGCCGCGCCGCTGCCATTCGGTGCACCAGCACCAACATCCGTAATGAATCCTCGTCGGTTTCTTCCAGCCAGCCTTCGTCACCGTCCTGTTCAGCCAGCCAACGACGGACATTTTCCAGCCGCTCCTGTCTCCGGTCATCTGCAGGTAGAATCAACAATCTAGCCGACCCTTCGACAGCAACCTGTTCGCCGTTTATAGCAATGTGCCGTCCCCGTGTTTGCTGAAGCCCGTCGTCTTCCGCCCTAATTCGATTAATGACGCGAAGTACAGCCTGCGGGCACCTGAAATTTTCGGGCTTTTCAAGAAGTTCCCACCCATCTTCTGGTGGTATCGGACCAGCACCCTGCATATATATTTTCTGTACCGGATCACCGAAAAAACCAAGGCAAAAGCCAAAGGGGAAGGCGCGCGCCACGTGGCGCAAAGCCTCTACAAAGGCCGGTTCCGTATCTTGGCTTTCGTCAACGAAGATGATCGGAAAGCGCTGTGTCAAAACGGTCTGCATCAGCGGGTATCCTGCGATAAATTCCGGCCCCATCTTCAGGATATCACTATGGCCGAGGACACCATTCGCGTAGTCACTGCCAGTTCCGTACCGGAAATTCTTTACCGAATCGATTTCGGTAAGTTGACGACGATAGCGTTCTATGGCTTCAGCAGAACGGACTTTCGTTGCTTCTCTGGTTCGTGGTTTATCGATCTTCTCCTGTTCGTCAGAAATTTTCTTCTGCAGTCGGCCCCGAACCCAGTTCCGGAGGTCATTTTGGAAGGGCTTGATAATGGCCCATAGAAAACTATGGATAGTAGAGACATGAAACAACTCGTCAGTCCCTACGTCACCTCGAATTTCTTCGACGGCTACCTCTGTGTAGGTGATGCAAGCGATCTTCTGCCCGTTTAGGCGCAGAGTCGGTCCCCGAGTACGCTCCACCTGCGCAAGAGCTTTGACTAACGATGTGGTTTTACCTGAACCCGCACCAGCGACCATCACGAAATGCCGGCTCCCGTCACTGACAAGCCGCTGATGAAGTAACGTGTCAGTTTCCGTATTGGGTTTACCGATACGACTTGTCATGCCCCCTCACCTTCTTGCTCGTCGTCATCAATCGCTACGCCAAGAACTGTTTCAAGCCATTGCAGCCCTTCAGCGATGTAGCGAGGGACATTCCAAGCGCACGGGTCCTTTGCAAGCAGTGCAAGCGCAAAATCCGTCTTTTTATAGCCCGAGCTGTGAACTTTCTCATGGAGCCGCGTTGCGAGATGTTCAAGATTCTGCGGTGCGCGCACCCGTAGCCTCAGGTCAGCATTGGCGGCTTGCTGCGTCCATTCAAGATTGTCAAAGGCGAAAGCTACTTCGAGTGTACGGCCAGCCCGCTGCAACTGCTCATCGTTAAGTGTCAGATCGACCGAGCAAGGATAGGTGACACGAATTGCCCCTAATCCGTATGGGTCAGCAGGGATGGTCTTCCCCGCCGCATCCATATCCAGGAGCTCATCGATCCTATTTCTGCCAGGCAGCCACTGGGCAAGCATCTGGTTCGAAGTCACGGCATCCGGCTTTTCCGGAATACAGGTACTACCCGCGCCATCTTCATCCTCATCGGTGTCGGCATCATCTTCACCGTCGGCTTGCCCGTTGACGCTGTCTAGATCGGTAACGATCAGTGTAGTAATTCCGAGGAACTCAATGAGTGTGCGGAACAGATGAGCGTAAGCACCGCCGATTTCAAGTACGCTAAGGTAGCAAGATCTCAGGCCAGGCGCTGCCTTGTCGATCATTAGCGGCATGACCAATCGTTCGACATTACCCTCGACAAGCACTGCCGCGTCAGCGAAGAAAAGATCGCAATGTGTGAGCTTCAAATAACGTTCTAAGAAATCTCGGCTCGGATTGGCCGTGGTTCGGTAAAATTCTGACAAGTTGAGGACTTTAGATGCCTGCTCGACCCCAGAGCCTTCGCGTCGGAAGTAGCGGATGGGCTGAAAGCCACGCTCGTACAGAATATGTGGTGAGTGCGTTGACAGTGCTAATTGGGTATGAAAGCCATCAGGAGTTTCATCTTCGGCCGACAGAATCTCCAGAACCTTGCTGACGAAAACTTGCTGCAATTGGGCATGCATATGAGCCTCTGGCTCTTCAACAAAAACCAGGTGCAGAGGCGGTCTTCTCTCTTCTGTCCCAAGCCACTGGGCATTTAGATCGAGCAGTTCGACGACCATGTAGATGAGATTTTTGAAACCAAGACCATTGTACTTATCGGGTAGAGTTAGGCCCTCGTTATTCAGGGCATAGTGAACATGGGCACCATCCTGACTGCTCATTACTGTCGCAGGATTTAGCGCCGACTTGATCATCAGGCGTGGATTGTTCAATCCCGGATATCCGAGCTGCGCCAGGCGACCAAGCGTATCTGAGAATACGTTTTCAAGATGCTGATTTAGCAACGTCTCGGAGTCTGCGAGCGCTCTAATCGCGTTATAGTCATCGCCATGACGTTCTAAATTTCTTTGATAGTAGCGACTGAGATGCCGAGAAAGCTCCTCTGACCTGCTGCCTCCCTCACTATCTGAAAGGTGGCGTTGTGCGTGCAGGAAATCGACCTTAACTAATGTATTAACAATATCCTTCCCTGTCCGTCCCTGATCTCGCAGCAGCTCTTGTGGTTCGTAACCTTCGTTTGGTTCCAAATCATCGTTAAACTGGTTTTCGTCAAGAACGAAGTATTTGAATTCGTATTCTTTCTGGATGCCCTCTTCCAGAAACTCACGCAACGACCTCGGCGGAGCAATATAAGGTTCTTCTTCTGCCTCGTTTAAGCCAGCGACCGCCTCTTGAGCGTGCGCATGCCTTTCACGAAAGCGCGCCAACGTTTCGTCCTCATTGCGTGGTCCAAACACAATTCGGACACCGACTTTCGATCCCTGCCAGTGGAGATTGGGTAGAAGATCAATTACGCGGTGAAGGTCAGCTTGCTCAACTTCAAACCAAAGATCGATGGAAAGAGTGGGAAGTGAAGCTCCATCCTGGCCCGCCTCAAAAGCGTCAATGTCACTCCAGCGGCTTGCACTGATGTCGTGAAAGCTGAACCGATCCCGGGCACCACCGATAAAGAAGTGCATTGCGTGCGCAACAGACGTCTTGCCGCTGTTGTTCGCCCCTACAAAAATCGAGATTTCACTATCCAGATCGATCTTAACATCCGCAAGGCGGCGATAATTCCTTAGCCTGACTGTGCTTAGGTGCATCCCTTTCCCCAATCATTAAGTCCATTAAACGAGATAGTTCGCGGAACCGCTCGACATCATTTTTTACTGAAGCCTAGCAAACAGCTTATTGAGATACGACTGGCCTCCGTCTTCCATAAACAACACGTGTCTATTCTCCAACTCACCTTTCTGCGTCGGATCTCCCACATTCAGCAAATCCGAAAACTTGGTCGGTGACAACACGAAAGCATTCAAGGTCAGAGGTGGTTCGCCAGGCTTGGCATGGGCTCCAAGAGTTTGCTCCAGTGTTTTGACCTCCTTGTAGAGCCCCAGCTTGGGGTGCGAGAGATCTAGATTTCGGAGCCCTTTAGGATCAACGAAAGACAGCCACTGCTGGCCCGTCGCCTCGTCTACCAACCACAATAGGAAGTCCGGATAGAAGTTGCCCGCAAGAGCGAAACCAAGCCCTTTCTTTTCGCTATCGGCATTTCGCAGCAGGTACAGGCTGCGTGCTCCAATCACTTCTTTGCCTTCCGGTGACCGATAGAATTTCTCCAGATCCTGAACAAATTGCCACTCACTAGGTGCATCAAAACCCAAGGGGCGAAGCTTCAGGGGCACCGCTTCCTTATCCTCAAGTGCCAGCAAGGGGTAGTACAAATGGCGATCAAAACTGATAGCCACCATGTGTGGCGCATTCCATTGGCTCGCTTCACCGATTTTTCCATCGGCCACCAGCTGTTTCAGAACCTCCAACTTTTTGAGGTAAGCCAATCCGTCATCGCTGTTGTCGATTTCGAATTGATAAAGCTTGAGCATCGACCCATGGTCTTCATCGATATGGGCAATGTCGTAGAACTGACCTTCGTAACCTTTCTTCAAAGCATTATAGAAACGGTCGGTGTAATCAATCAGCAGGCGAATCAAAATATCTTCCTGCTTATTAACATCGCCGAAGCTTCTTACCTTTAGTTCGGTCGCCGGAATAAACAGCGTGTACCAGTCCGCGGAGCCTGAACAGAAATCAATGAGTTTTTGGCGATCCAGTCGCAGGTTGCTCCAGCTGCGCTGAATTTTGTACTCCTGCAAGGCCAGATAAATTCGATCCCAATCAAATAGTGAAAACAGATCAGCACTTAGCTTACCCTTGTGGCGAGCCTCAGTAGGTGCAGTGGTACCCGGGCGACGCTCTGTGCTGAGAGCTTCCACACGGGGGTACAAATCCAAAACCACATGGGGGCTTTTGATCTTATTCTCAAACTCTGTTGGAACTTCGTAGAGCCAGGGATAATGCGTGCGCTTGAAACCAAGCTTCTGGTTATCCTTGTATCCGTCTTTGAGAGCTAGTGTCTTCAGCTTGCCGGCTGGCAGGTTTGCCCGTGTCGGGAAGTCCAGCTCCAGTATCTCGTCGCTCGGCGTAATTCCTTCTTCGCGCAGGTAATCTTTAAACGCTGCCATATAGCTGGCACGCACACCGAACACGTTGAGAGTTTCCAGCTTATCCAGATGCACGCCTTTAGGGCGCTCCTGAGGAGTGGTCCGCTTGAGAGAGAAGTTCTTGCCCTTGAGTCGTACACCGCGACCGAACAACTGGATGATCTGAGAACCTTCGCCCTGACCCATGTTCAGCAATCCCATGGTGGACACTCGCCAACTGCTCCAGCCTTCTGTGAACTTGCGTGAACCGATCAACACATTGAGCTGGCTATCTTTGTTGTTCAGTGTGCCAAACAGCGCGCCGCCAAAGTCATCACGATCAGGGTCGAACGAGTCGTCATTCTCAGCTTGAGTGAAGAACTTGCTATCTTCACCAATATTGATCAAACCAAATGGCTCTTCATCACCAACACGCAGCGCCAACTCGCCCTTGCTGCTCTTGATATTCACCAGCTTCAGTCGCTGTCGTGACCTGGCATTAAACACCCTTTGAAGGATATCGGAGTAAAGAGCGTCAATGTTATCGACAAAGCCCATAAGGGGCGTAAAGCGACCTTTAAAAATGTTGTTTCCTTTGGCGTCCAAAATCTGGGCCTTATCTGCCACCAAATCCGCAAGCCAAACCTTTATCCGTACATCATTGTTCAAGAAGTCAGCCAGAAACTTCACCACTTCAAGTATGTCCGACTCTTCGCCGGCCACCGTATTGCCAACAAACACCCAAAGTGGCTTTTCAATGTTGAAGTCGTTCAGCTGATCCCTGTGGTTGCTCCACAACCAAAGCTGCTGATAGAAGGCCAGCAGGCAAGCTGTGAAATATTTGGCTGCATTATCTTCCTGCTCGTAGGCCTCGCCGTTCATATTTAGAATCAGCGATTCCTTGCCGTAACCGTCCTCATAGAAAAACTTATAGGAATAATCGAACAGAATGCATTTGGCATAGCTTTCTCGGGTGGCTGTCACCCGGGCCATGCGTTTCTCGTCCTGGCTCAGTGCCAGTTGTGCGACCTGGCCATCGTCCAGCTTTTTTAGATTAGTCGTGCCAAATAGCATCTTTGCACGCTTTTTCTGGATCTCCAGCTCGGCCATTTCAACGGTATAGCCTTTGGCAACGGCCTGCCCAAAGGTAGCGGAGTACTCGAACGCAAAGCCCCCCTGCACCAGGGCGTTACGGCGGCGCATCCAAGCCGTGGCATCTTTACCTGTACCCCGGTGACCCTCATCCACCAAGACTAAGTTGTTGCCCTCGAAGGCTTCGACCGCGACGGTTTTGTCGCCCATGTCGTCACCCAACTTGTTGATGTCGATGACCTCGACCATGCCGGGATACTTCAGGGTTTGGTTTTTATTAAAGTGCTGCGCCGGGAAACCAGACAGTGTGAGCTCTTCCAGATGCTGCCGAGACAGCCCCTCATTCGGTGTAAGAAGAATAATCTTGTCCGGGTGCGCGTCTGCGTGACCTGCTTGAAAGTAATTCAGATATTGCTTGATGTTGACGTGCAGCAGCAGAGTTTTACCACTACCTGTCGCGTTCCAAAACGCCACCTTGTTCAGGTCATCCGCCGTGAAGTCACGAAAAGGTTCAGCGCCTTTTTCCTCCCGGTAGCGAGCCATTTGCTCGTTCACACCGTCGAGCAAGGCCTGTCTTTTGTTGAAGTACCAGTGCAGGTAGATTTCGCTGAACAGAAGCGATAAATACTGGAAGTACTTCAGCTGCAGCTCATGGCCTTCCAGTTTGTTTCGCTCGGCAGTAATTTGTTTCCAATAGCCGACGATGTTCAGGTCGTATCGGCGAAGATCCGCTTCGGCAATCAGATTAGGATTGAACAGGCCACGCATCAGCTCATGAAAAAATTTGCTCTGGCCATCATCGTCAATACCCTCATGCCGGCCATCACCCAGGCGTAGTTTCAAATCAGCCAACTTTTCCGTGTTGAAAAAGGTCAACATCCAACGGTTAAGGACGAGCTCTTGGTGGAAGCTGCGTTTCTGTTTATTCTTGCTCACACCGCATCTCCTGCCGAGAACATGCGGTCCAGAAACTCGGGCTCGATCTGGCGCAGTTTGAGCACGCGAGTGGCTCCGCCCTCTTCGGCGGTTTGAGTCAGCACAGTGGGAATGTTGTGATCGCCGTTGATATAGACCACATCAAATTCATTGTCGGCAGGGTTAATCGCTAGCTTATCGCACAAACGAGTAACACCTTCGTAATCCAGCACGTCGCAATCGCGCCACAGAACCAAACAGCTCTCGCCACTAGGCAGGGTGCCAGTGACGGTAACAAAACCTCTCTCTGGCTGGGCATCCATGTGTTTTACATGCAGGCCAATCAGGTAGTTGAAGGTTTCCACCAGGTCGACTTTGGTTTCCTCGGAGGCACCCGCTGAATCAACGGCGATGTTCATGCTGTAATCAAAAGGCTTTTTGAAATCCTCAACAGACAGCAGCGATCCCCGGCTTTCTACATCCAGCATATAGTGCAGCAAGTAGTCATCTATGGCTGGCTGATCGAGCAGGCTAAGGGTCTTATTTTGTTGAGGGTCACGGCGGAGCTGCAGGTTATTAAGTGTGTCCTCGTAGCCCTCTAGCTTGAGATCTTTTTCAGACTTGATGTCTTTGGCCAGCTCGGCGGCCATGGCTTTGAGTTTTTCTTGGTCCACTTGTATACCCACGATGGTATCCTTTTGAAAAGATTACTCAGTCGTGAGCAGTTACACAATTTGGTTTACAGCCTCGAGGACTTTGAAACAATGAGAAATTCCAGTTTCAGGCGTTGCTGGTATCCCATTTTTCCAATCAGCAGAGTAAACGATCTTTTGGAGCCTCGGTTTAAGAACTGTATCAAAGTACTCCCCCTGCTCTATCAAAAGGTACTTTCGGTTCTCCCCATCCTCTCGATTCAGAGCAATTGCTGCACAACCGGTTGTTCCAGAGCCAGCAAAATAGTCAACTACGATGCCACTTCCGTCTATATTTAGAACACGAAGATTATCAATCACAAGGTTTATACTTTTGGGAAAGTCAAAACTCTTCTGAGTAAACTGATTTTTCAGAACTTTTGTTCCACTCTCACTAGCTGAGTACTCGGGCCTATCCCACCATGTCCCTGGCAGAGCGCCCTCTTGATTTGGTCGATATTTTTTCTGCAATTCAATAGAGCCATCATCACCTAAGATTACTTTTAAATCATCTAGCTCAGTGCGCAGGCGTGTTGCTGAACAAGTCCACACTTTTTCATTACCACTTGGGTCGACCGGCCAAACCGCAACCTCGTTTTCAGTTGGATCATCTAGGGCAATCCAACGATCATCCTCCCAAACCATTTCTGGCACCCGGATAGACTTACCTGCTACATAAACCGGGTAGAATGACTTTTTTCTATCAATGCGGTTGGAATCCGTTCCCGACTTCCTGAAGTTAGCCCAAGAATATATTCCCTTCTCATCGGTGTACGGATAGCGGTCTGCTTTCGAGCCAATTCGGGGAAGGCGTCCAATAGACGGTTTTTCCACCTTTGACCAAAATACGGCGTACTCATGGTTAGCAGAAAAACCCGCAGCAGTTGGCCTCCCCTGAGGCTTACTTCGGATAACCGCCGTAGCTGAATGGCGAAAACCTAAGGCACCTTCCATTATCAAGTATTGTTGGGGATACTCGAAATCATCAATAGCAACACAGATCGACGAATCGGGCTTTAACAAATCTTGAGCAAGCTTCATCCGATCCGCAAATAAGCTGGCCCAAGATGAGTGCTGATAACCGTTTTTATAGACTATCGGAGAGGCATCAGTGTTATACGGAGGATCTATATAAATGCCGGAACATTTCTGAGAAAAACTACCTTGCAGGAAGCTGAGGCCTTGAAAATTGTCGGCATTAATCAACACCCCATCAAGCTTTTCGTCAACAGCATCAATAGAGGCAAGCAGTCGATGCTTAAAGCCATCGACAAACAAGCTCGTGTCCACCATCCGGTACTTTCCGTTTTTCAGTTCTTCTATCGACCTAGTAGATAAACCACCCCAGACCCCAAGCCTCTTCCATTGCTCCCACTGGAGATCATTTTTCACAATTTCGGGATAAAACTCTTCTGGCACGCGATCTAATGTGATGCAGTAGTGACTCGAAACGACAAACTTTTTCTTCAGCCACAGCCTCTTCTGGAAATTTTCTAGTTGGGCAAGGAACTGAATTAGCTCTGTGGCTATGATCCGTAGACACTGAATCATGCGAAGGTTTTTTTCGATTTCAGAAAAAGCCTCCGCATTTTGCACGTCGTCCAAGTGCATAACTTCGCTCTTGATGTAAAAATCCAATTCCCGACGCAAAAACCGACCCAGGTCCTTATGGATGAAGTAATCAGCGGTATTCTTGTTCGTGTAGTCGCTTAGATGCTTCTCCAATAGGGTTCGCTGGGGATTCTTTTCAGTAGGTGCACGGTTAGCTAGATCCAGCCAGCGAGCCTTAACCTCCCTGTTATCCAACACCACGTCCACGGCTTGTTTAACCAATGTTTCCTGCTTGGTTCCTTTGGTCTGAGGTGCGTATTCGAAGCGAATGACCAGTTCCTGGCCATCTTCGCCACCGATTTCCTCGACTGGGATCAAGTCTTCTTCATACTCATCACCCCGATCATCAGTGCGAACAACTGTTTTTGGCTGAACCAGGGCGAAGCGACGCTCTTTGTCATTATCCTTGCGGTTGTCTTTGGCGGTATCTGCTGTGACTAAGCGGAAGTGCACCATTCGGCCGTCTTCCAGTTTGAAGCTGTAATTGGAGAAGTTCTCGCCACTCTTGGTGTAATACTGATCTTTATTAGCCCAGTGCAGCATGACCTCTTCCCCAGAATAGGGAATGGCGTAGGTATCGCCTTTGTACCGTCGCTGGCTGATGAAGTCGCCGCTGTCATAGTAGCGAGAAAAGAACGCCAGTAGATGCGAGAAAACGGCGTTTTCGTGTTCGGAAGCGCCGGCACTGTATTCGGCCAACTTTTTGCGCAGTTCCTGCACCTTGGGGACAGTGGAAGGGTCGACCCCATCGGCGATGTACTGCTCTTCTTTTTCTTTCAGCTCACGGGCAACCTGCTCTCGCTGAGCTTCATTACCGCTGCTAAGTGCTGCTTGAACCTTTTCCGGCAGGCGCTGCTCCAGGTACTCATTAATCTCATCGGCACGAGCATTGAGGATTCGATAGATACCAAAATCTAGCTCTGGGCGGTCAATCTGGAAAATCTCGCGCAGCTTGGCAACGAGTTCCTGGAATTTAGCGTTATTCATTGCGCTCATGATTCAAGCCTTAAAGGTTATTTCCCTGGGTAACTTGCCGGGGGGGTATTACACCACTTGCCAGCGAAGGGTGAAGAGAGTAGTAGTTTCTGTTCTTTCCTGTAAACGTTGTTGCAGCGATTCGATTAGCTGATCTCGCTTATCGATGATTTCATCCTCGACGGCAAAGATTTCCTGCCGTTGGCGGCGCTGCTGCTTTTCCAGAGATGAAATCTCCTGCTGAATACCAGCTTGTTCTTGGAGGGTCGCCGCTTTACGAGCGTCGCGTTTAAGCTGGTTAATTCGAGCTTTCGTGTTTTTGAGCACTTCCTCTGCAGCCACCAGTTTGTCCTCAGCCCACTTCTCTAACTTGTCTCGTTCGTCGTTGAAAAGGCGCTGGTTGATTTCCAGTATCTCTGCAACAGCTGCAGCGATATAGCGCTCAGCATTGGCGTCTAATTCTGGGGGTAGCGGGCCATTCACTCTTTCCGGACGGTCAAAGGCCTCTACGGCCATGAGTTTCTCGCAGGCCTCTTGGTCAAGTGTGCGGCCATCATCAGTCAAACCAGAAAATAGCAGCGCATCAGTGGTTTCAAATGCCGTAACTTCAAGCCGGTCAAGTCGTATCCAGCCGGATTGTCCAAGCAGGTCTTCGATGAGACTAATCTTGCCACCATGAGCACTGTAATTAAAAACCAGTTGCGCCATTGGTGTGGGGGCCGACAAGCTGGTCTCAATTGTCCACTCGCCCAAAGGGTGGCTAAGTCGGTATGCATGAGCAAGCATATCGGGCTGAGTTGCTCCACGAATCAGTTGGTAGCGTCCTGGAGCGACCGGGGGGCTAATACTCTCCGGAGACTGCTTTAGAGCAAATGCATAGCTGTCATGGTCGAAGCGTGCATGCTTTTCCAGTGCAAAGCGCGTCGTTCCCCAGAACCAGCGGCCCAATTTATCCAGGCGAGCTTCCGCCTCGTTTAGGCGTAACTTCAGACGATCGTGTACGTCTTCATCAAAGTTCTCCAGCAGCTGGCTCTGCGTTTCTTGAATGCGGTCATTTATCGCTTGTTCCAACTCTGCCTGCAAGGAATTGAACGCTTGCTCGATATCATCCGGATGACGACAAGTCTCATAAATTTTGAGAATACGTTTTTCGAAGTCGATACCGCTTTCAATGCGACCGAGCACTTCATCTGATGCACCAAAGACACCAGAGAACAGGTTGAACTTCTCAGACAGCAGTTCCAACACGCGCTGATCCGCTTGGTTCCTTGTATTGAGGAAGTTGATCACAACAACATCATAACGCTGACCATATCGATGGCAGCGGCCAATGCGTTGCTCTACTCGTTGCGGATTCCACGGCAAGTCATAGTTAATGACCAACGCGCAGAATTGTAGATTCACACCCTCTGCAGCAGCCTCTGTGGCGATCATAATGTCCGCGCCAGTCCCGTCATCCTTGCGGAAATGATCAATTAAGGCGGTACGGCGATCTACCTGGGGCGACCCGGTCACTCGGTCTGACCCTTTATGCTCATTTAGCCATTGTTGATAGATAAGCGTGGTGTCTGGGTGATTATTCGTTCCGCTGAAAAGGGCCAGTTTGCCGTCATAACCATTCGTCGCCAGAAACTGGTAAAGGTATTCTTGAGTACGCTTGGATTCAGTAAAAATAATAGCTTTGCGGGGAGCGCCAAGCTCTGCCATGTTGCTAAAACCATGCTTGAGCGCTGTGAGCAGTGACTGCGCTTTGGTATCACCACTCAAGCCCTGGGCTAGCGCGATGATTTCGTTTAATTCAACAAGCTCTTGTCGTATCGCCTGCTTTTTTTGCTCAGGGCCTGCCGCCGTCGAATCCGGAGCGGCTAGATCACCTGAAACGACATTATCAATTTCAAGGGTTTCTTGCTGATCCTCCTCGAGATAATCAGTTTCAAGGTCATCCTCTTCGACCCACTGCTCAATCAAATTAATCTTCTCAGCATCCCCCTCATCATCCAACATCTGCTCAAGCCGCGCGCAGATAGTCGAAAGTGTCGCCAGGATTGCAGGGGTGCTGGAGGCGAGCAATTTCCGAAGAATCAGACCCGTTAGATGACGCTGGCGCTTGGGCAAAGCATACGAGTCTTCCCGCAGAAGAAATGCTGAAACGCGCTCATAGACGGCCTGCTCTTCGTCCGTTGGACTGAATGGCTGGGTTAGAGCATGACGCTCGGTGTACTGAATATACTCCAGCACATCCTTACGCAGCGTTCGTTGAGTGAAGGCGGCCAAGCGACCTCGCAGCTCCTCAAGACCGCTCGGATTATTTACATACTGCTTACGGAAAGCCTTTTCATCGCCGAACAGGTGCTCGTCAATCAAGGTTGAGAGGCCATAAAGCTCCATCAGGGAGTTTTGCAGGGGTGTTGCTGTGAGCAAAAGTTTTTTGCGGCCTTCCAATGCCCGGCGAAGCGCTTGCCCAGTTCTATTACTCGGGCGATGGGCATTACGAAGCTTGTGAGCCTCATCAATAACCACTACATCCCAGGGTATGGCACGCAGTTCAGCCTCCAGCCGCGCAGCAAACTGATAGGACATGATGATGACGGTTTTTCCCACCATCCGCTGAAGAGTATCCAGAGCACTCCCAGCAGACTGCTTGCGGAGCGCAACAGCGTCCAGAACCGTTGTTGGCACAGCAAACTTTTCCAGCAACTCTTGCGCCCATTGCTTGCGCAAGCTGGCCGGAGCAATGATCAGCAACTTGCGTCGGCGCTCCGCCCACAACTGACAAACGACCAAAGCAGCTTCAATTGTTTTGCCCAGACCTACTTCGTCAGCAAGCAGAACACCCTGCTGAAGGGGGTTGCGGATTGCGAAAAGCGCAGCCTCAATCTGGTGCGGGTTAAGATCAACACTTGCGTCAAAGAGTGACTGCGACAGCCTGTCCACACCATCAACAGCATGCCGACGCGTCAGTTCATGAGCGTAGTATTTTGCGTGATAGGCGGTGATCAAAAACAAACTCCTTAAGACTGAATCGGCCGTGCGTAGCTATCTGCGAGCGAACTCGACGCCCCCTATCGTTAATCGGAAGGCCTCGCCACTGACTCCGTGGAGCAGAATAATCACCAGAACACACTCCCGCAGCAAGAGAGAAATGCGTAGACGCCGGTAGAGTTCCGTAGATCATTTTTTACAGGCCTTCATGATCGTCTGAACGTGGCTACGTACGGGAGGCGCAGCATACCCTCAAAAGGCAGATGTTTAGCAGAAAAGAGCCCAATGATTCATCCGACGCTGCAGTCTAACCGGCTTGTAGTCGTTTCCGAAGCCCTTCCCGCTGCATAGCAGTTCTAATCAATGCCAGGAACCATAAATTTCACTGATCCCCCCACCCAGCATTGAAGAGAACGACCCCCTGATAGCTTGAGAGGCACATCAGTCCTCCAGCTTTATATTTATTATTAGTCAACTATCCGACATCACAAAACCACTAAATATCAACACCATACCATACCAAATCACGCGATTGCCTCGACAATTAAGTGCCAATTAACCCTGCGCAGCCACTTCAACCAAATAAATCTGAAACACCTAATTTGGAGATAAACCAGTGACCATGATCAATAATCACGACCCCGACCTTGATAACCTAACCTACTTGAAGCGCCAAGCAGAGTGGGTGGGCCATATCTTACTCACTAATCCGCTAACTGAGCGTTCCGGGGGCAAAATCTTAGAGTGTGCTGAGCGAGTATCCCTATCGTACAGTTCCCCCTTTAGCCCAAAGCCTATTGCGTTTTACTGCAAACAGCGGCAATGCCCTATCTGCCAATGGCGACGTTCCCAGAGAGCATGCGCGGAGATGCATAAGCTTTTTGACTACAGGCCCGAACTTGCCGAGGGAAAATGGCTTTTCATGACGTTCACAGTCAGGAACTGCGAGACTTGGAATCTTCGAGAGACAATAAAAAAAATGGCTCAAGCATTTTATCGCATGACGAGAAGGCAGTTTTGGCAAAAAAACGTGCTCGGTGCCATTCGGTATACGGAAGTCAGCGTTGGCTGGTCAGATCCATCGACCGCACACCCTCACTTCCACTGTCTTTTGCTGGTCAGGCCCTCAATGTTCGCGGGCAACAACTACATGTCAGAAAGGCGCTGGGAAGAGGCATGGGCGCTTGCATTGCAGGAGCATTACACACCAGAGGTTCACGTTGAACGCATACAAGGCGCGCCACAAGAAGTAAAAGAGCAGGTTGTCAACTGGGCAGGCTACTCAACCAAAGCGCGACGCGATTCACCGACTGCACAATGGCTCATAGTTGTCACTCAACAACTCAAAGGACTGCAACTGGTTCAATCATTCGGGGAACTCGGAACTATTGCACCGCATTTTAACAGGGAAGATGTAGTTGAGGTTGACGACATTTCAACCGGGCACCAGGCTTGCGAAACATCTACTTTCTGGTGGGATGATCATAGTAGATCTTATTGTCCTCTGTGACGTAATGAGCCTGTAAATAAATCTGTGTAACTGCCCACCCCATTACAGGTGGCCGTCCAGGCGGTCACCGAATTCGATAATAAAGCGATTCAATGCCGGCTTCCAATCACGGATCGGCATGGTCCATTTCTTTGAGGCCTGCTGGATCGCCAGGAAGGCCACTTTCAGGGCCGAGTCATCACTTGGGAACAGCTTCCGGCGCTTGGTGGCTTTGCGGATGACACTGTTCAGTGACTCAATAGCATTGGTGGTGTAGATCACTTTCCGGATCGCCGGCGGGTACTCGAAGATGGTGATCAGGTTCTCCCAGTGGCTTTGCCAGGAACGAGAGATCTGTGGGTATTGGCTGTCCCAGCGCTCTCCAAAGGCCGCCAGTGCCTGCCGGGCTTCATGTTCCGTGGCGGACTGATAGATCTGCTTCAGATCGGACGTCACAGCCTTGTAGTCCTTCCAGGACACGTAGCGCAGCGAATTGCGAACCATGTGCACGATGCACAGTTGCACCTTGGTTTGGGGGTACTCAGCGGCAATGGCATCCGGGAACCCTTTGAGGCCATCCACACAGGCGATCAGGATGTCCTCCAAACCACGGTTCTTCAGTTCCGTCAGTACCGATAGCCAGAACTTCGCACCCTCGGTTTCGGCCAGCCAGAGGCCCAGTAACTCTTTCTGGCCCTCCATGTTGATACCCAGGGCCAGGTATAGGGACTTGTTGATGACCCTCTTGTCCTGACGAATTTTCAGAACGATGCAGTCCAGATAGACGATGGGGTAGATCGGATCAACAGGGCGATTCTGCCACTCGTGAACCTGATCGATCACACGCTCCGTCACCTTGGACACCAGAGTCGCCGAGATGTCGGCGTCGTACATTTCCTTGAAGGCGTCTACGATGTCTCGGGTGCTCAGGCCCTTGGCGTAAAGCGCTAGGATCTGGTCATCCATCTGAGTCAGGCGGGACTGGCCTTTACGGACGAACTGAGGCTCGAAGGAACCGTCCCGGTCCCGAGGAGCCTGTATCGGTACTTCGCCGTGTTGGCCCTTCAGGCGCTTGGCAGAATAGCCGTTACGGCTGTTGCCGGTGCCACGGCCTTCAAGAGCGTGCTTCTCGTATCCAAGATGCTCATCCAGTTCGGCGTTGAGTGCGGTCTCGACGGTGAGCTTGACCAGCTGCTGTGTGAGGGCTCCGAGATCTTTTTCAGACTTGATGTCTTTGGCCAGCTCGGCGGCCATGGCTTTGAGTTTTTCTTGGTCCAATTGCGTACCCACGATGGTATACTTTTGAAAAGATTACTCAGTCGTGGGCAGTTACACAATTTGGTTTACAGCCTCGACGTAATCCCACTTTGTTAACCATCTTGCCCAGCTAACCAAGCGCCACGAGTTGTTCTGAGTCGTGGCGCCATCTTTAAGGGCTGGAGACCAGCCGAACCGATCAAATCGATTCAACGCCCTCGCTCTCACACAATTTCTGATAAGTACTGTTAACTGCTCCACGCTGAGATTCTGGTACAGGTTCAGGGTTCAAAGAAGAGTCGTGATACGACACTGCGTTACCCTGCTCATCCGAGACCACTTCCCCAGATTTCTCAGCCTCTGCACGTTTGGCTATCAGTTGTTTCGCCACTCTCAGGGCATCTTCATCGGGAAGCCCATTCACTTCCATCTGTACCGCTGCTTCATACAGGATTTGAGAACGCTCAAAGTCTGAATCGTCGATATTGTTGCCTAAGCTCATATTTACTCCACCTTGGGCCAATGGGGATACCCGTGACCACCGCAACGGGGCCACCTGTCCTCAGAGGTTACACAATGTGAAATAAAACCGGAACAGGGTGCTAAGATACAATTTCGAAACTGTCGTTTGTCACGGCTTGCTCACAGGCCATACTCTGGTCCCAATCGATTTGAACTGCCTCACCGCCAAGGCGCCACGTTTATTTCTTGCTTTTGATCCGGGAGCCCGGATTGCTGCTTCGATTGGTTGCCGGTCTGCCTCCCACATTTCGATAACTGTATAGCTGTCGTCCAGCAAAACCAACAAGACGCTATCCCATTCATGGTCAAGGCGAATAGATCCCAGCCTTTGGCCCGAGCCAGGTTTCTGTGGCAAACAACGGCCCTTGATCTGGACCTTTCGTCCCGCGCGGTCAATGGCATCGTAACCAGCTTGTCTTGCCTCGGCTAATTTTAAATCGAGTAGCTTGGCGGCGCTGAACTCTGCAATTTCACCAGTGATTCCCAGTGGTTTGCCGGTTAGCTTTTTGAAACGAACAGCGACATCTTTCGCCGCCGCAAGGATTTCCTGCAGTTCGTTATCCACGGTTCCTCTCTTGGTTTAGCACATGCAGAAACATCTATGCCCCCAGAACCTTCACTTAATCCGCATCCAGTCAGGTATTGTCTTCATCAGCCTGAACAAGCAGTGAAGCCTAGCTGGGTAGCTGGTAACTTACCTTGGAACCATTGGTCACAACGATTTTCTGGCGAACGAGCTCATCCATGAGCTTCGCCAACTCATCTTCTTCAAGGCTCTTCATAAATAGGGAGTTCACTGAATTAGATAGAGTCTTCACAGCCCTTGGCTTGGCCGACCCGCGAGCTTTAAGAAATTCAACGATGGCATCAATACGCTCTGCCATAGACTTAGAGTTTGCGATCTTGAGGAGTGGAATTTCCGAAATATCCTTTTCTCGCTGAGCGTAAATCTTCTTAGCCTTCAGGTGCTTGATCAGTGGATCGAACCCGGTGTCCTTTGAAATGACATGGAAGTAGCAATCGGGATCTTTTGCCGCGATGTTTCCAATGTAGAACGCGATGTGGAAGTCCAGAGCGTTCGGTCCATTTCCCTCAATCTTCACATATTCAGCATCAGGACCAAGAGACTGCATTGCAAAAGCCAGATCGAACGATATCTTCACCTGCTTCGAGCCCACAAAAACAATGACTTTAAAGCCATGGCCCTTTAGCAGTTCGAGGTTTTTCGGCTGCACATTTTCGAAGTCGATCAGTACGTAGTTGGTTTTCAAGGCTACTTCCCCGCTTCCTTGCTGATAATTTGAACAGGAGTTAGATAGGACTCCGCGGCGCTGCAACTCCCTTCAATTAATCAGCAGGTTAGACCAAACCATAATTCGTTACCATCTGATCTGACTAGGTGCTTGCCTCTTCCTCCAGGATCATCCCATCGCAACCAAAAAATAAACATACACCGGTCCGGACGAGTGGCCCATGCAGGACCACTCGCTAAATTTCATCTGGAAGCCGACTTGGCGGGTTTCAGGTCACTTTGTAGCTTTGATACGACAAAGGAACTGTCCACCGGGCTATTAACTCCATCATTCGTCGGTGGATAAAACTCCTCAATCACCTGACTCACCTCATCCTCATCATACTCAAACAACGCGTTGCCAAATCCTTTTGCAGCCGCAGCATCCAAAGCCGCCTGGTCAACGCCCTCCTCCTTTACCTGCCTGGCCTTTTCCCTTGCCTCAGCCACCGCTTCCTGCAGTGACACCCCTTCCTGGATCACCAAATCCACATAGTAGATCGGCGTCCGACGACTCTGCGTAGTGCTTTTCCCTCTCAGCTTCAATTCCAACGGCATGTATGCCAGTAGACCGCCAGAGACTGCCTGGTAGTAGCTCAGCCTGGCAGCGAGGGTTCGAATGCTGTTGTAACCGGTCGTCCGGAAAATAAAAGTCCCGAGATCATCGTCATCACCAACCTTCACGTTCAGACGGCCGTAGGGCTTACACAAACCACCTTTGCCGAACTCACACAACGTTGGTCCCAGGCATGGCAAAGACTGCACTCCTGACTGTGTCATGCGCTTACAGCTGTCGCCATTACCTACACACATTGGGCGCCCGCTTTTACGGTCAAACATGGTGTACTCAGCCCGCAAATTGAGGTCCTCGTCATTGAAGAGCATGCGGACCGGGATAGTCCGCAGCTTGCCGTTTGGCGCATCCTTTCTGAGTTCTTCGTCCATGGGGTGCAAAACCCACCCGGCGTTCTTCTCCTGGATCTGAGATGTGATGGTGAACTGATCGTCTTTGTGCGGTAACCGGATACCGTTCTTCTCGACGACCCGACCAATGCTGATACGGCCCAATACGGGGGGCGTGATGGCTAAACCTTTAATCATGATGACTCTCCTTCGAAAAAAAGACCACGGGGCACTCGTCACGCCCGCGTGGCCAATGGGGTACTTATGCCTGGATAAGGAATCGCCGACTTCCCGGCTTGGTGAGGGGGTACTGCTCCAAAAGCCCTGGCTGGTCCTTCAGCAGCTGTTTGACGTTGAGACCAACCGAATCCTTGCTCCGCTTCCAGCTGACGCTGCCACTAGGGAAGGTTGCCTTTGACGCTTCTCCCATCTGGCTCTCGATTCGCTGTTTCAGGTGGGATTCAGTGGACTTTAGGCTTTCCATTTCCGAACGGATGGCTAGCAGCTCGTCGAACGCATCCGACAGTTCCTTGCTTTGGCTGAAGTCCAGTGTCTCGCCTTGGTCCACCGGGTAAAGGTGACGCAAGGCGCGTTCGGCGGAATCAGTTCCGTCAACGGGTGGCGGCGTATCCGTTTCTACGAAATCCCAGAACTGGCGCTCCAGCACATACAGTGCCTCGATGAGTTCCTCATTCCGTTCAATGCGGTAGATCTTCAACTCCTGACCACACAGCAGCACGCACACATCTGCCGACTGTTTGCCGGTAACAGCCAGTTGATGCTGGACCTGGCACTGGATGTAGTCCGGCACACCCTCTTTCCAGAGTCGTGCCCCGAATTCCCCGGCTGTTTTACACTCCAGGATCTGCACGTCTTCATCGGCAACGACTGAGTAGTCCAGATTGGCCAGCATCCAGTGCTTTTCCTGGTCCGGATGTTGGAGCACGGCATTCACCCGGCGCACTTTGCGGCCCGTTTGCTGACTGTATTGCTCCGCGACAATCGGTTCCAGGATATGACCCCAGTAGACAGGGGACTCGGGATCGTCAGAAGCGGGTTTGGGCAGGCCCGCATCCCTTCCAGTTTTTACCATCCAGAGCTCAAGTTGGGACTGATACGGGTTCATGCCGACAGCGGCAGCGGCATCACTACTACCAATGCCCTGTTTCCGTACCTTCAGCCATTCTTCCCGGCTGAGACCCTTGGTGGAGACCAGGCGCAACGCCGGTCGCTGTTTCTGAATTGTGTTTGCACGCATGCCCATGGTGTTTTCCTCCAGACATAAAAAAACCCACCAGAGCATCAGGCTCCGGTGGGCTTTATGGCGGTTTAGAGATTTGTAGGGTTGGCTCAGGCCACAAGTAACATGGCTTGCTCTAATGCACGGTTCTTCAAGGCTGCGCCAGTTCCAAACCAGGCGGAATCCAGCCGATGGTCCACAGTCTTGGCTCGGCGTTGGTGATCGATGAATTCCGTCACAGCATTCAGCAGGCCGTAGGCCGTGCCATCCGAAGAAGCCAACGTGGCTCCCATGCCCTCTCCCTCATAGAGGGATAATGCTTTGGCCATGGATCGCTCGTTAGTTTTGCCAACACCACCTCCGGAGTCATCGGTGAATACCTTCAGGAAGTAGTTCCTGGCCTCTGGGGTCTTCACCTTTCGCTCACTCAGCGTCTTCAGGCGGTACATGAAGTCATCCCAGGATGAGACAGAGATACCAAGTTGCCTCTTAACCAGGTCAGCATCGAAGGCCGTGTTGTGCTTCACCTTGACCGCGTTAGCCGTGGAGCCTTTCAGGGCAACCGCCAGGGTGTTGTTACACACCACACGGATGCTTGTGAACTGAGCAGTGGTTGCCATAGTGCCGTCACAGGCGGTTGCCAGCAGCACGTAAGCGTTGGTCTGGTCGTTGCCCTTGAGCATGCCAGTTTGACCGGTACGGGCGAGTGCCCACATTTTCCGGCCACCTTTCAGAACACCGGCGGTTTCCAGCTCAAAACCGGATACCTCGGTCAGATCCCGGTAAAACTCCAGGATTTCTTCAGGCTGAACCACTTTGAAGCGGTTACCAACGACCGACAGCGGAGCCTTGGTATCCGAGCGGTAAAGCACTTTGGAGTCTGGATAGGACAGGATCTCCCCGAGTGGTCCACCCGAGTTCGCCACGAAGCGAACCGGGCTCTCCTTTATCTGCCAGTCCAAACCGGCTTGCTTTGCCCAGACCTCCAAAGGCTGATTGGAAGACAGTTCATTCCCCAAGCCATGCCAAGGGGTTTGGCCCACGTAGGCCATTTGTTCGATTAGATGAGCCATGCTTGTGCTCCTTATAAATTTATTATGAAAATTAGAGGCTTTCCCGTGGGAGTGATCTTTTCACCCGAGGGAGACCAACCGCGCCCTCGGGCGTAAAGCTTTGCTCCCATGGGAGATCTAGCTCGCCCTTGGGGTGTGGAGTTATTTCCCGGGGGAACCAGGGTCATCGCTGAAGGAGTAGCCGCAGTCGAGGCAGCGGTAGTTGTCGAGCACCCGTTCATCCAGAACGTCGCCGAGAATTACGCCAGCGGAAGCGCCCGTCGCGCCCCCCAGCAGAGCGCCAATGACGGCACCGCCGATACCGCCCACGGTCGCACCGACGGGACCGGCAACGATTCCAAGGGCAGCGCCCGCTTGAGCACCAGCTGTGGCAGCCGCATAACCACCATAGGTACCGGCAGAAGCACCGACCACACCGGCAGTTTTCTTGCCGTAGTTATTCCTGCCAATCCGCCGGGACAGGCAGTTGGGGCATTGTTCGGACATTGGATATTACCTCTGTGATTTGGGTGGGAAGGCACTGTCAGTACCCTGATTCACAGAGCTGATATAGGTTTGAAATTTTTTGCAATGGCATATTTGCTGCTACTCGCGCTACACGTAGCGACTGTAGCAGCTCCCTTGAGTATCCAAGATTCAATCGCGACGCCGGTGAGAAAATATTCTCAAATATTCCGAGAATCCCTGAGCCTCCCGACCCTCCTCACTTTAATCTGTGCATAAAGAACAGGAGGTAAAAATGACTAATGCATCAGAGAGGGTATTTCAATTTATCCGGATAAAGACCGTCAGGAGTAAAACAGGTCTATCAACAGCCTCGATCTATAACAAACTAAAGCCGGACTCCAAATATTACGATCCAGATTTTCCACAACAAATAAAAGTAGGGGGAGGAATCGTCGTTTGGATCGAATATGAAATAGACGATTGGATGAACCTGCAAATTCAAAAATCACGTGATGTGGCGAAAAAAACAGGCAAGGGGATAAAAAAATGATTACTGACAGTTCACACATTAATCCCAGAGATCGGTATCGAAAATTCAATATTTTCGAACGATACACTGGCCTTCCGAATTTATCAGATCTTGACTTACTAGGTACGGCCATAGGCTATGCTTGCGAGCAAATAAAAGCGCCATACGCTATGGTCCTTCTTACAGCTTTATCAGCAATTGCGACAGTTAATCAGGCACTTTGTGATGTCGAAAGGCCAACGGGCGATGTAACATCTTTATCGTTGTATGGATTAATCATAGCCTTTTCTGGTGAACGTAAATCTAGTTTGATTAACTTTTTCTATATGCTCCTACGTGAAGCAGAAAAAGAGGTCGAGAAGGAGTACCGGGAAGAACTTGAGCTTTGGAAACGGAAATATCAGATATGGAAGATGAAACAAACGGTAGTCACAAAAATTTTGCGAGAAACGGCACAAGCACAACTAGCTGCGGAGTTGAGCGAGCTCGATTATGACGACAGCCAAGTCCAGAAAGCTCAAGACTTGGTTGATGCGCATCTTGTCGCCGAGCCGGTCAAACCCAAAAAACCACAAATGCTCCACGAAGATATTACTTACCCCGCATTACTTCAGGCTGCAAATGAAAATAGCAAATATCTTTGTGTTTTGGCTGATGAAGGAACTCGAACACTTAACGGATTAATCACTCCAGGGATCTCTGTACTGAACTCAGCCTGGAGCGGTGTCCAGTTAATTACCGGAAGAAAGACCTCAGAGTCGTTCATTATCCACGATCCACGATTCTCGATGCTTATATCTATCCAGCCTGGTCCGTTTGAAGACTACCGCGAGCGAAAATCAGATCAAGCAAAAGAGTCGGGTTTGTGGGCGAGAGCTTTTGTATGCGGCCCCTACACCACTATTGGATATCGAGATAACTCTTCTATTACATTCCTAGAATCTCCAGAAAAATACCATAAAAGAATAAGGAAACTTATTACGAAGTGCATAAAAAAAGCGAAGAATGATATTGATAGTAGATCGGTACTTAGCTTTGAGGATGCAGCCAAAGACCTTTACAGAACGATAGACAGGGAAATTGAATTCAATATGCAACCTGGAGGACTATTTGAAAATGCCAAAGATCACGCATCTAAACTCATGGAAAATATTGCACGTGTAGCGGCGAACCTTCATATCGTCAACAAATGTGACGGAGATATAAGCTGGAAGACACTAAATACTGCTATTCATATCTGCGTATTCTTCTCAAAAGAATACTTGACTATTTTTGACTCAAGACCTCAACACATCATTGATGCCGAACTTCTTTACTCATGGATGGTGGAACAGTCGAAAAACCTTAGCACCAATATCTTTCCAAGAAGGTGGATTATGCAATACTGCCCATCAAAAACCAGGAAAGCAAAGAGATTCTGGAGCGCTCTCGAGCACTTGGAAATAACTGGGTCCGTTCGAACATTCATCGACGCCAAAAAAACCCATTTTGTTGAAATACTGCCTAATCTGAGATGAATGGCGAGAGTGTGCGGGTTATAGATCACTTAATATATGAAAGGGCTCTGGTAGGAGCCCTCGAACGGATATTTCCTCGATTAGTCAGTGAATCTAATGAACCGACTTAAATGTGGTAACAGTGAAGCTCGCCGATCAACATCGTGGTCTTTTAAAATCTCAGACAACTCGTCATTGAAAGCTCCGATGTTTCCGTACTTACGCTTGGTAGAGTCAACGTCCCCCTTCCAAAAGTGTCGAGCTAAAGAGTTGGCCACGTCGAGGAGTGATACTTTATCCTCCCCATCGCGAGGTTGCACCGGATGTCTTGGGTGAAATGTCGGCTTCCCCAAAATGATTCTTTTCGCTGCTACCATTTTCTGTGACTTCTCTTCAGACTCGCCTAATGCCGCCGCCAAGCCCGAGTTAAGTCTCGAGGCTTCAGAGGCGAAGTCATCTTTATTGTAGTTTTTGCTTGTGAGCACCGCATGAAGATCGGAGTATTTGTTTAACGTCCTTAGTAGTGGTGGCATCCAATCCGGTCTCTTTATATCTTGGTCGGGCTCGATGAAATCTGCTGCAAGGAAGTTCTGATAGTCAGATTCCGTGACAAATAGATCGTTTATCCTGACACGGAAGCTACTCTCACTGACTTCCCTGTACTGAAACCCTTGATCTCTTGCTGGAGCTTGCTTGGCCAGGACAAAAGACTCGGTTTTTGAGTGTATTCTCCTTTCCTGCGTTACGTATTGTAGCGAGCGATGTTCAGAAGAACGTAGGTTTGCAACCATTGTCTCCAAAGCCACTTCTGATACGCCTTTATCTTCAAGTCCGCCGTACTCGGATAGACGCCCTATTTTCTCAGATTCATTTATCTCAGCCTCGCCAAGCCACAATACCTCTTTCACGGCCCTTTGATTCAATGCTATGAAACTAAAAGACCGCGATTCAGCTAGGTACTTTCGCTGCAGCTCATGCCCCGAATAGTCAAAGTCCACGATCCGAAAGTAAACCTGCAGGGCACTTGGAGCGCGACACCAAATCCGCCCACCGCCTTTCATGAACTTTTCCAAAACCGTATCGTCCAAGTTCAGCCTCAATGGCAGTTCAATTAAGTGCCTGACCGCAGGATTCGCTTTGAACGATTTAGACATTATTTGACACCCTCAGCTATCCCAAGGTGGAATAGTTTTCGAGTATGCGCGCCCAACAGATCCCATGCCTCTTGCTTTTCCGGTCCATAGCTGTGGCGCTGGTAAACCCGCTTAACTTTGTTTTCTTCTGTGTGGTTGAGGCAGCGCTCAGCAACCTCAGGTATTACACCTTGAGCTGTCATTATAGTTGCCCCTGTTCTGCGGAGATCATGGGGCGTCCACTTGCCACCTGCTAAAACTAGAGCTTGTCCTTGCGAACTCCTGTTCTTGTTTGGCTCTTTGCCGACCGGCAATTGACGATCGCGGATTTGCTTTGTGATGGATTTCGGGCAGATCGGACCTGAATCCTCGGAGTTCGGATAACACCATTGAGAGTCTGCCGTTAATTTCTGTAAGTCCTTGAACCAGGCAACTGCGAAGCTGGATAGGGCAATCTCATGGGGTTTACCATTTTTACTATTCTCAGCAGGGATTCTCCAGAGCCCTCTTTTCAAGTCGACATCAGCCCATCGGGCTTTAATTAGCTCACCGATGCGGCAGCAAGTTGTAAGCATGATCCAGATTGAAATTGCTGTTGAGGGTAGCAACTTTGCGTTTGGAATCTGGCGGGCAAGCGCCTTTATTTCCGAATCACTCAGCACGCGGTCTCGCTCGACATCCTTCCCGCCAATCTTCGACTTTCGGATACTCGCAGTGGGGTCATGCTCAATCAAGTCTCGATCTACTGCAAAGCGAAACATCTGTCGAATCAGGCTCAGCGTCAACTTCGCCATCCGGGTTACCCCACGATTAAGCTGCGCATCAACAACCTCTGTGACGTGCCCCTTTTTGACATCTTCAACCGCGAGATGGCCAATTTTGGGAAGGACATCCTTATTAAAAAGCCGACGAACCTCCGCACCATGATCTTTACGATTTTTGAGATCAATATCTGCCCAATGCTCAAACAGCTCTCTAACGGTTTTACGGGCAGCCTGACGTGCCTTCTCCGCTTCAGCAGCCTCCTGCTCGGCCTGCAGCCTGGCCATCTCAGCGTCATGTTTCGCTTTCCGCGCCGCTTCCTCTGCGTCTAGATGCTCACGCAAGTCACGAATGCCCGTCTGATACAAGCGGGAAAGCTCACCAGCCTTTGCCCGTGCTTCGCGCAGGGTTAAGCCGTCTTTTCCGGACTGGTCATAATTGCCAATGGGTAGGAAGACGCGTTCGCCCCGAGAATTGGTATATCGGAAGTAAAACAGCCTGTCTCCGCTTTTCAGAATGCGAGCCATAAAACGCCCACAGCCTCTCGGAGCATCCTCAGTCAACCAGACAGACTTGCCTGGCTTGGAGTTCATCTGCTTGTCTGTAATCGTTCCCATTACCATCCACTTAGTTGAGGCCGGATTCTCGTCACCGTTTGGTCACCGTTTCTCGATCGCTTAAACTGGATGGTATTGGATTCCGTTAGAAAACACAAAACAGAAAAATCAATTAAATCAGTGATAAAGGTTTTTAGGATGGATTGGGTTAGAGCCTATTGGATGGCAATTTACCTTTATGGGGTGCAAGGGGTCGTAGGTTCAAATCCTACCGTCCCGACCAGAATTCCCTACACAAAACCCGGGCCGAAAGGTCCGGGTTTTGTTGTTTCTGGCTAACATATCCCGGAACAACTGAATGCCGACCTGAACCGTCAAGGAATCCTTGGTAGTTCCCTAAAACTGCAAGCCGGTGGTAATCATCACTGCGGCGGCGCCCAGAAACGAAAGCTCTGAGGACACATGCTGCCCTCGAACCCCCACCGCGGGAATAATAGCGGGCGCTACGCCCAGGTGATTCAGCGGAATCTTGTCCCGATATTCGCCCCGATAGCCGTGCATCAGCCCACCGGTCACCTTGGCAAACACTGGCCCCGGCCCGAAATCAAAGTATCGGCCTGTGAAGACATACGCTGAGCGCTGACTGAACGAATTCAAAAAACTGGCTCCCCCAACCACCCAGTCATCCTCACGGGCATATTCCAGCGAGACCAGTTTCTGGTCGTTGTTGTGCTCCGGCTTGGGGTTATGGTGGGAGGTGAACACACTGGTCTGCAGCAACCAGCGAGTCTCATTGGCGTACGCGGCACTGGCTGCGAAAACCGCAATCAAGAAAATCAGTAGTCTGGTCACGGAATAGCCCCTCATCTCTGCAGGCTGAATGTTAACCACCCGAGTACCGAAGTTCAATTTGCAATGGATTACGGCTTGAACAGCTTTCGCCCTATGGGTAGCGCGGCGGCGATGGCAACACCGGAGGCGCCGAACGCCAGGGCGAAACCGCCCAACTCCAGCAGAAGGCCAAACATCAGCGGTGCCAGAAAGTGGATGGCACGGTTCGCCATCAGTCGCATTCCCAGCGCACCGGAGCGCTTGGCACGGTCAACCGACTCCGCAAGAATAACCATGGACAAAGGCTGGGTAAGCCCTGAGCCGATACCGACCAGCACTGCGAGCAATCCCATAACGACAACCTGCTCCGTTGCACCCAGAAACGCGATCCCCGCAGACACAGTGACCAGGGACAAAAACACCGTATTCACACGGCCGCCGGCGAGTTGGATGATCGACGCCATGAACGGACGAATCACCATGGACACCCCCGCCCTGAGGCTCACCAGTACCCCGATGATCACCGGGCTGATTGCAAGGCTCTCCAGATAAACCGGAAGGTAACTGCCATAAACACCCAGGGCAAACATGCCCAACACTGTCACCAGAACCGACAGCTGTACGCCGCGATTGGATTGCATTAAAGCCCACTGGGCCCGGAATCCTGCCTGCTTTCGAGTAACCTGAATGCGTTCAGTGGCCTGACCGGTCAACCACAAACCAACCAGGCCGGCTACCAGCGCAAACGCCGCCATCACCAAAAACACGTAGGCGGTTCCGCTGGCGTTCAGCAACAGTCCTGCCAGCAGTGGTCCGATCACCTGCCCACCGGACAGCCAGGTGGAGTACCAGCCAAAGTACTTCTCCAGCCGCGGGCCGGTACCGAGATTGGCAATGATCGTTTGTGCCGCCAGAACCATCTGCAGGTGCGCCAGGCCAACCAAAAGCTGCCCCAGGACCAACCCTCCAAAACCAGGCCAGAAATGCATGGCCAAAAGCCCCGCCACCATCAGGCTGGCACCGGTTATCAGTGTTGCCCGACCGCCAAAACGGCTAACCACCCCACCCAGCGGAATAGCCAGGGCCAGAGGTAACAGATACTGGGCACTCAGGACCGCACCAAGCACCAAGGGAGAAGCGCCCAGCTGCAGGCCGTAGACCGGTACCACGACGATCAGCATGGAGTAGACCACGAAACAGAGCGTCAGCGACAGGCAGACTGCGAAGAAGGTTTGAGTGGCTTCGGCTTCGGTGGTCTCTTTTGGTGCGGGCGTGTTCAATGGTGTTCCGGTAATGGGTGACGTGAACTCGGGAGTGGGTATGGTAGCTTGGGAATGGGGAGCTGGCTACGGTGGCTACGGGGTCTGGCTACGGGGTCTGTCCCCGCATGGGGACTGACCCCAAGCGCACGTGGTATCGGGGTTGGGAGATGGACCTTGGTAAAAGGGGGTCAGTCCCCGTTCGGGGACAGACCCTTGGGACAGACCCTTGGGACAGACCCTATTCGGCAGAGGCGATCAGGCTGGCGTTGCCGCCGGCGGCAGTGGTGTCTATGCACAGGTGCCGTTCGATCACGTAGCGCTGGTCCAGTTTGTGCTCGGTGATGATGGGCAGCAACGCACCATCGCGCCGGGCGAGGGCCTGGCGATATTGCTTGAGCAGAGGCTTTTCGGCCACGCTGGTAATGGCGGCATAGCCCTCAAGCTGGGTCAGTGCGTCCGGGGCGATCACGCCGTCGGTGGCCACCACCGGCAAACCGGCTTTGATCGCATCCGCCAGGGCCTTTTCGGCACCTGGGGCAATCACAACCACCTTGTTGCCCTGCGACAGCGCCGTGCCAGCCTGCTCAACTGCAGACTCTGCATCTGGCCCCAAACACAGTATGGTGCCACGTGCATGGCAGGACAGGTGGTTCTGCTCGCCTGTTGGTCCGGGCATTTCTTCATAGCCCAAATCCAACGGCGCCGGTACGGTCTTGAACCAGGGGCGCAGGGCGTCTTTACGGCGTTCTGCAGCCGGCACTTCGGCCTTTTCCAGCTTGTCGATCAGCTTCTGTACCTTGTCCGCCCCGAGCACCTTGTTGCTGGACTCGGACGGCTTGTGGGCAACCTCCGCTCTCAGGAAGCGCCGCACGTACTGCGGGCCACCGGCCTTCGGCCCCGTGCCAGACAAACCCTCGCCACCAAAAGGCTGAGAGCCCACGATGGCGCCAATCTGGTTCCGGTTAACGTAGGTGTTGCCCACCTTGATGCGGCTGGCAATGTGCTCAATCCGGTTATCTACCCGGCTGTGAATGCCGAAGGTCAGGCCGTAACCCTTGGCGTTCACCGCATCCACAACCTTGTCGATGTCTTTGGCTTCAAACGTGGCCACATGCAGAACCGGACCAAAGATTTCCTCTTCCATTTCCTCAATGCCGCTCACCTGCAGCACCGCCGGGGAAACGAACAGGCCTTTCTCTGGCACCTTAATCTTCTTCAGCAGCTTGCCTTGCTGCTCGAACTTCTGGCAATGATCGTTGATCTTCTTGCGGGCGTTCTCGTCGATCACCGGGCCAACGTCGGTAGACAGCAGCCAGGGGTCGCCAATGCCCAGCTCTTCCATGGCGCCATAGAGCATTTCCAGCAGGTTGTCGGCGATGTCTTTCTGCACGTACAACATCCGCAGGGCCGAACAACGCTGGCCAGCGCTCTGGAAAGACGACGCCAGAACGTCCCGAACCACTTGCTCGGGCAACGCGGTGGAATCCACGATCATGGCATTCAGGCCACCGGTTTCCGCCACCAGCGGCGCGTCCGGCTCCATGTGTTCGGTCATGGCTTTGTTGATACGTTGGGCGGTCAGGGTGGAACCGGTGAAGCAAACGCCATTCACCCTGGCGTCGGAGGTCAGGCCAGCACCCACAGTGGCGCCGGTGCCCGGAAGCAACTGGATAGCCGCCTTGGGAATGCCCGCCTGGTGCATCAGCTCAACAGCTCGTACCGCCAGCAGTGAGGTCTGCTCCGCCGGCTTGGCGACGACCGCATTGCCTGCCGCCAGGTTCGCCAGGATCTGGCCAGTGAAGATGGCCAGCGGGAAGTTCCAGGGGGAAATACAACAAACCACGCCAAGGGCCTCACCCGCGTCTTTGTAACGGACACCTTCGTTGGCGTAGAACATCGCGAAATCCACCGCCTCACGAATCTCCGCCACCGCGTCCAGCAGGGATTTACCAGCTTCCCGGGTGGTCAGGGCAAAGAGCTCGTGTACGTTCTCTTCATACAGGTCGCCTACCTTGCGGACCATCTCGGCGCGATCCTCTGCAGACAGCGCCGACCACTGCTTGAACCCGTCCCGGGCTGCGTCCAGGGCAGCAGACACGTCCGCCTCGGAGGCGTAGGTAATGTGGCCGACCAGATCATCCGGGTTGGCCGGATTGCGCACTTCCACCACCTCATCACTGGAGGGCTCAACCGCGAGCACGGGGCCACCCTGCCATTGATGGCTCTTGTAACGATTACGGCCCTCGTCGATTTCCTCAACGGTTACCGGGTCGGTGATATCCCAACCTTTGGAGTTACGGCGTTGCTCACCAAAGAGCTTCGACGGATGCACAATCGCCTTGCTGGACAGGTTGTGCCCCAGAGCCTTCACCACATCAATCGGGTCTTTGGCAATCTCTTCCGGAGTGATACTGGTGTCCACAATCTGGTTCACGAAAGAGCTGTTGGCACCGTTCTCAAGCAGGCGGCGCACCAGGTACGCCAGCAGATCTTTATGGGCACCAACGGGAGCATAGATCCGACAAGGTACACCGCTGTCTTCAAGTACCTGGTCGTGCAGGGATTCACCCATGCCGTGTAGCCGCTGGAACTCAAACTTGTCTCGACCCAGGCCTTTTGCCAACTCCAACACCGCAGAGACGGAATGGGCGTTGTGGGTGGCAAACTGGGGGTAAATCCGGTCGGTCATGTCCAGTAGCTGCTTGGTACAGGCCAGGTACGACACGTCACTGCAGGCCTTGCGGGTAAACACCGGGAAGTCTGACAACCCCATCACCTGGGCCCGTTTGATCTCGGCATCCCAATAGGCACCTTTCACCAACCGCACCATGATCCGCCGGTCCAGTTTCTCAGACAATGCATAGAGCCAATCCAGTGTCTGGGAGGCTCGCTTGGCAAAGGCCTGAACCACCACGCCAAAACCATCCCAGCCTTTCAGTGACGGCTCCGAGAGAATCGCTTCGATCACATCGAGGGACAGATCGAGCCGGTCCTGCTCTTCCGCGTCAATATTGAAGCCCATGTTGGCCGCTGCGGCCTTCTGGGCCAGTTTCAGGGCCCGGGGCATCAACTCGTTCATCACCCGCTCTTTGTTACCGTACTCATAGCGGGCCAGCAGAGCGGACAGTTTTACCGAAATACCCGGATTGGTGCGCACATCGCCTTCGCAGCGCTTGCTGATGCTATCAATCGCATCGGAGTACGCCTGGTAGTAACGCTGGGCGTCGGCATCGGTGCGGGCAGCCTCACCCAGCATGTCATAGGAATAGGTGTAGCCTCTTGCTTCCTGGGCCTTGCCGCGCTCCTGCGCTTCTTCGATATCCCGGCCCAGCACGAACTGTCGGCCCATTTCTTTCATGGCCTGCCCAGCCACGGTACGAACCACCGGCTCGCCCAGTCGCTTGACCAGTTTGCGCAAGGTATCCCCCACGCTCTGGCGCTCGGAGTCCTTCAACAGGTTGCTGGTCATCAACAGCGCCAGGGTGGCGGAATTGATCAGGCCGGATTTGGCCTTGCCCACGTGGGCACCCCAGTTACCGGATGTAATCTTGTCTTCGATCAGGTCATGGATAGTCAGGTTATCCGGCACCCGCAACAGCGCTTCCGCCAGACACATCAAAGCCACACCTTCTTTGGTGGTCAGCCCATACTCGGACAGGAACTTTTCCATAATGGTTGGGCGGGCGCTGCTGCGGACGCTGCGCACCAGGTCGGCCGCCCGAGCGGAGATAGCCACCCGCGCGTCATCGGAGAGCTGGGCCTCAGCAATCAATCGATGAATAACCTCATACTCGTCCGCCAGGTAGTTGGCACGGATGGCCTTGCGAATGTTATGAAGCTCTGGCGTCATGGATTGCTGTGGACTCATGGGGGATACCCTCCTGCTTATTGGAATACTGTCCGCATTTTAACGAAGCCGCTATATACTATTTACCTATTCAGACCGGAATTGGTTTACCTTTTCCCTTTTTTAGGCTCAAATTACGAATCTATTACCCCTAATTCAGGCCAATAACAGGAATTATTTCCTGGGCATGAAAATCAGATCGACTTTCTAAAAGGATAGCAGCCATGGCGGATCTCGACAGGATTGACCTCTCGATCATCCGGGAACTACAGAAGAACGGCCGCATAACCGTGACAGACCTTGCCTCCCGGGTAGGCCTCTCCAAGACCCCCTGCCAGATCCGTATGCGGCGACTGGAGGAGCAGGGCTACATCACCGGCTACAGCGCCATGGTGAACCAGACCAAGCTTGGCTTGTCGCACGTAGCCTTTGCCCAGGTCACCTTGAGTGACACCAGCAGCAAGGCGCTGGCGGCATTTAACACGGCGGTTCGGCAAATCTCTGCGGTTGAGCAATGCCATATGATGGCTGCCAACTTCGACTACCTTCTTAAAGTCAGAACCAAAAATATGGCCGAGTACCGGCAAGTGCTTGGCGAACAGATCTCCAGCCTGCCCCATGTACTGCAGACCAGCACTTTTGTAGTGATGGAAAGCGTTAAAGATCGTGGCCTGTGAGGAACTCTCCAATGTCGACGAACAAATCCTGCACTTTACGAGTGGTCATCGCCCCCGATTCATTCAAGGAATGCCTGGCCGCCGAACAGGTGGCCCAGGCGATTGCCCGGGGCTGGCGACTGGCAGCTCCGGATGACCAGCTTGTGACGGTGCCGCTGGCCGATGGCGGTGAAGGCACCACCCGGGCGCTGACGGAAGCCCGTCAGGGGCAGCTTCACACTGTGAAGGTCACCGGGCCAATGGGTGAACCCGTCTCAGCTCACTTCGGCCTGGTTAATGAGGGAGAGATTGCCATTGTTGAAGTTGCCGAGGCCAGCGGCTTGCACTGCGTGCCCGCCAGTAGCCGAAATGCCCTGACAGCGTCCAGCTTTGGCATCGGCGAACTGATTCTGGCCGCCCTTGAGCACAAACCCAAAACCCTGATCATGGGCCTGGGCGGCAGCGCCACCACCGATGGTGGCGCTGGCATATTGCAAGCCCTCGGGGCGCGCCTTCTGGATGACGGTGGCCACCCCATACCGCGCGGCGGTGCTGGCCTGGCAGAACTGGCCAGCCTTGACCTGGCCCCTGCTCTGGAGCGATTGGCCGGGGTAAAGCTGGTTGTGGCCTGCGACGTCAACAACCCTCTGTTGGGGCCGAATGGCGCGGCAGCGGTGTTTGGACCGCAGAAAGGCGCTGACTCCCGGCAAGTGGTGGAGCTGGATCGCAATCTGGGGCACTTTGCCCGCCTGGTGGAACAGCAAGGAATGGATATTGCCAGTTTCTCGGGCAGTGGCGCAGCGGGTGGAATCGGCGGCATGGTCGCGGGTATTCTGGAGGCGGAACTGCGCCCAGGTATAGAGCTGGTGATGGAAACCGTGGAGCTGGAAAGCCACCTGGCCCGGGCGGACCTGGTGATCACTGCCGAAGGGGCGATTGACTCCCAGAGCGCCTACGGCAAAACCCCTGCCGGCGTTGCATCGCTGGCAAAGAAATACGGTGTTCCGGTGATTGGCTTGGCAGGGAAACTGGGGGCGGAACTGGGTGAATTGCACCGCCTGGGGTTATCTGCCGCCTTTTCCATTACCCCTGCACCGATGGAACTGCAGGAGGCCTACTCCCAGGCCGCCGATAATCTGGAAACAGCCGCAGGTCAGCTGGCCCGACTGGTGCACAGCGTTTCAGGCAGGCGCTAGCTTACCAGCAAGCCCCGTCAGCTCAATCTTGCCGCGGGCCAACCTGACCTGATCCTGCCGCTCCAGCTCCTTCAGCAGGCGGCTGACCACTTCTCTAGCCGTACCCAGCTCAATCCCCAGCTCCTGATGGGTAATGGCCAGCACTCGCTGGCCATGACTCGCCCGCGCCAGCAACCATTCCTCCAGACGCTCATCCATCCGGCGAAACGCCACCTCCTCCACCAGCAACATGAGATCGTCGAGGCGCTTCCCGTAAGATTCCATAATCGCCAGCCGAAACTCGGCGGACTGGTCCATCAGCCGGTCAAAAAGCCCTCGCGGGATGATCGCCGCTTCCGCCTCTTCCTCAACGATGGCCTCAGCCCGGTAGCCACGACCGGTCATCAGGCAGCCAATCGACAAGGTGCATATATCATCGGCACCCATCCGGTACAACACGATGCCCTGCCCGGAAACGCCGGTCATCTGGACCTTGATGCTGCCACCAAGCACCAATGGCAGCCCCCGGCAATGCTCCCCGGCGCTGAAAAGCACCTGCCCCGGAGGAAATTGCATAACACTGATCGACGTCAGCGTGTCTTTGCGCAGGCTTTCGTTCAGGGTTTCCAGAATACTGTGTTTCGCCATTATTGGCTCCGGACGCTTATCTTGGTTAGCTGTGTGACTTTATCACTGAACGCTCGTCGCCGCAGGCCTATAGTGTCAGCATCACCCGACATCAAACAGGAGAGACAAAGATGACGGCAAACATGGGTTCAGCTGACCGGATTATTCGCGCCATTGTTGGCGTTATTCTGATTGCCCTGGTATTTGTAGGACCACAAACGGCCTGGGGCTGGATTGGTGTGGTGCCCCTGGCCACCGCTGCCATTGGCAACTGCCCCGCCTATTCCCTGCTGGGCATCAAAACCTGCAAAACCAGATAGGCAGAAAGCGCACGCCAGAAAGCATAAAGGCCAGAGTGGGTACGCCACTCCGGCCTTTCATCAACGGCTTACTCTGTGTTCCCCGAAGCAACTTACCGGGCCGGGGAATTCAGCACATCCAGCACCTCTTCCAGCTCGGTGATCATTTGCCGGATCAGCTGCTTGTACTGGGAGATGTCGTCTTTTACCTCAGAGCTGCTCAGCTTCTGCTTGGCACCACCGATGGTGTAGCCCTGATCATACAGCAGGCTACGGATCTGACGAATGGTGATCACATCCGCCCGCTGGTAGTAACGACGATTGCCCCGGCGCTTGACCGGCGACAACTGGGGAAACTCCTGTTCCCAATAGCGTAATACGTGGGCTTTTACAGCACACAAATCGGCCACTTCACCAATCGTGAAATAGCGTTTCCCCGGAATGGCGGGGAGCTCGTTGTTATGACTCGGTTCCAGCATACGCTTCTACTTTCTGCTTCAGTTTCTGACCTGGTCGAAACGTAACTACGCGTCGTGCACTGATGGGAATCTCTTCACCCGTTTTTGGGTTCCGTCCCGGGCGCTGCTTCTTGTCCCTGAGATCGAAGTTGCCAAACCCCGACAACTTCACCTGCTCGTTGTGGCTGAGTGCGCCTCTGATTTCGTCGAAGAAAGCTTCTACCATTTCCTTGGCCTCACGCTTGTTAAGACCTAACTCCTCGTACAAGCGCTCTGCCATGTCCGCTTTCGTCAAAGCCGCCATTTCTCAACTCCTCAGTGTTGCCCCCAGCTCTTCTTTCAAGGCATCAATAACGCCGTTGAAGAGCGAATGCACTTCATCTTCATTGAGCGTGCGTTCGGGATGCTGCCAGAACAGGCTGAGCGCCAGGCTTCGGTTACCTTCACCCAGGCTTTCGCCTTCATAGACATCAAACACACGCAACGCCGTAAGGTGTTCACCGGCATGCCTCCTGGCCACATGCTCAACCTGGGCGAACGCCACATCGCTCCCGATAATAATAGCCAAATCCCGCCGAACTTCCGGAAATTTTGAAATATCTTTGAAATTAGGCACATATCCGGTAACGATCGAATTCAAGAATAGCTCAAACATCAGGATCGTGCCATTAAGTTCAAGATTTTTCTGAACTTGTGGGTGCAACGTACCCAACCAGCCCACATGTTCACCATCACGCAACAATTCAGCGGTCTGGCCCGGGTGAAGCGCCGGATGCTGGCTGGCAATGAACTGAATCTCGATACCCAGCACACGGAACAGGCTTTCCAACTCTCCTTTTACATCAAAGAAGTCCGCTGTTCTGCGACCGTTTACCCAGTTTTCCGGTGCCTGATTGCCCACCACCACACCGGCCAGCATCGGCTGCTGGTCGATCTCACCGTCATTTTTCTCAAACCTGAGACCGGTTTCAAACAGGCGGATGCGGGGCTGCTGGCGGTTCTGGTTGTGCACCACCGTCTTCAGCAGGCCACTCCACAGGGTGGTACGCATCACTGACAAATCCGCCGAAATCGGATTGGCCAGAGCAATGCCGTCCCGCTCTGGGTCAATCAGCTGTTGTACCTTCGGATCAACAAAGCTGTAGGTTACTGCTTCCTGGTAGCCCTGCGCCACGAAGAAGTTGCGAATGGCCGACAACGGCCGTACCGCCTCTTCCGTCGCCCGCAAGCCAAGGGAGCCCGTTGGCTCGGTCACCGGCAGGTTGTTGTAACCGAAAATACGACCGACTTCCTCGATCAGGTCTTCTTCGATGGAAATGTCCGGGCGGAAGCTGGGAACACTGATGCGCCAGCCATCCTTGAGCAGCTTGTCAATATGCAACCCAAGACGAGACAGAATCTCTTCAACAGTGGTTCGGTCAATCGCCAGGCCGAGCACGTCAGCCAGGCGCTTTTCCCGAAGATCGATGACCCGGGCCTTTGGCAGATGCTCCTGACTGGCCACCTCAACAATTTCACCTGGTTCGCCCCCAACGATCTCCATCAGCAGGTGCGTAGCCCGCTCCATGGCATCGCGGGCCAGCTGGTAGTCCACACCGCGCTCGAAACGGTGGGAGGCATCGGTATGCAAACCATACTCCCGCGCCTTTCCGGCCAGGGTAATGGGGTCAAAATAAGCCGACTCCAACACCAGGTCCCGGGTTTTCTGGCTGACCCCGGAGTGTTCCCCACCCATAACGCCGGCAATGGCAATCGGCTTCTGGTGATCCGCAATCAGGAGGGTTTCCGGAGTCAGATCAACTTCCTGACCATCCAGCAGCACCAGTTTTTCGCCGGCCTTGGCCATGCGCACAATGATGCCTCCACTGATCTCGTCACGGTCGAAGGCATGCATGGGCTGGCCAAGCTCCAGCATCACGTAATTGGTGACATCCACTGCGGCATCAATGGACCGGATACCGGAACGGCGCAGCTTTTCCTGCATCCACAAGGGAGTTTCCGCCTGCAGGTTTACGTTACGCAGAACGCGCCCCAGGTAACGCGGACAACCTTCCGGCGCCTCTACGCGGATATCCGGCACTTCCGAATGCACCGCTTCCACCGGGGCAACCTCTGGTGCCTCTACCAGCAGGCTGTTCAGAACACCCACTTCCCGGGCCAACCCCTTGATGGACAAGCAATCACTGCGGTTCGGAGTGAGGTCTACATCAATGGTGATGTCGTTTAGCTTCAGGTAATCCGCTACGTCCTGACCAACCGGCGCATCAGCAGGCAATTCCATGAGGCCATCGTGATTTTCAGACAGCGCCAGTTCGGATTCGGAACAGAGCATGCCTTCGGAAGGCTGGCCACGCAGCTTGGCCTTCTTGATCTTGAAGTTACCGGGCAACACCGCACCAACCACCGCAAACGGCACTTTCAGGCCGGCGCGCACATTGGGAGCGCCACAAACCACCTGAACGGTATTGGTACCGTCACTCACCTGACACACACGCAGCTTGTCAGCATCCGGGTGGGGTTCAATGGAAATCACCTCGCCAATCACCACACCGCTGAACTCCCCGGCCACCGGCTCAAAGCCATCCACTTCCAGCCCGGCCATGGTGATCTGGTCCATCAATTCCTGGGATCCAAGGTTCGGGTTAACCCACTCGCGCAGCCACTGTTCACTGAATTTCATCGTTCTTGCCTTGTCCTGATGCGGTTTATGCGGTTGATTCTGAGCTCTGCGTACGTCGTCCTGCCCTTGGGCTTAACGGAACTGACGCAGGAAACGCAGGTCGTTTTCGAAGAACATGCGCAGATCTTTCACGCCGTAGCGGAGCATGGCCAGGCGTTCAACGCCCAGACCAAAAGCAAAGCCACGATATTCTTCGGCATCAATACCGCAATGCTCGAACACTTTCGGGTGCACCATGCCGCAGCCCATCACTTCCAGCCACTTGATGCTGCCATCTGCTTCCCGACCCCACTCGATATCCACCTCCGCGGAGGGCTCGGTGAACGGGAAATACGACGGACGAAAACGTACTTTAAGATCACGTTCGAAGAACACCCTCAGGAATTCTTCCACCGTGCTTTTCAGATCCGCAAAGCTGACGTTCTTCTCAACCAGCAACCCCTCTACCTGGTGGAACATGGGGGTGTGAGTCATATCCGAATCGCAGCGGTACACGCGGCCCGGGCAGATCATCCGGAATGGCGGCTTGCCGGCTTCCATGGTGCGGATCTGAACCGGGGAGGTATGGGTCCGCAGCAGAGTGCCGGGATTGAAATAGAAGGTATCGTGCATGGCACGGGCCGGGTGGTGCCCGGGAATATTCAGCGCTTCGAAATTATGGTAGTCATCTTCGATTTCCGGCCCCTGCTCCACGCTGTAACCGGCGCGGGCAAAAATTTCCTCAATACGCTGCAGGGTGCGGGTGACCGGGTGCAAGCCCCCCAGGTCCTGGCCGCGCCCGGGCAAGGTCACATCAATGGATTCGCTGGCCAGCTTCGCCTCTATGGCGGCTGTCTCAAGGTCTGCCCGGCGCGCATTGATAGCCTGCTCAACCTGCCCCTTGGCTTCATTGATCTTCTGGCCGGCGGCAGGACGCTCCTCCGCAGAGAGTTTGCCCAGAGTTTTCGCCTGCTGGGTGATCACCCCCTTCTTGCCGAGGTATTCCACGCGAATTTGATCAAGTGCCTGAAGGTCGTTCGCGTTTTCTACCGCGTTCAACCCGTCCTGAACCAGTTGCTCCAGGTTTTCCATTGACCCTGCTCCAAACCAGAAATGGGGTAGGTTAAAACAAAAATAGGGGAAGAGCGTGCCCTTCCCCTATCAGAGGGCGCATTCACGATGACATGAAGCACCCGGATCGATCAGTAATCGATGAAAGAGCTTAAGCGATCACAGGGATGCTTTGGCCTTCTCAACCACAGCGGCAAACGCCTGCTGCTCGTTCATGGCCAGATCAGCCAGAACCTTACGATCGATTTCAACATTCGCCTTCTTCAGGCCAGCGATCAGACGGCTGTACGACAGGCCGTTTGCACGGGCGCCAGCGTTGATACGGGCAATCCACAGAGCGCGGAAAGCGCGCTTACGGTTGCGACGGTCACGGTAGGCGTACTGACCAGCCTTGATAACCGCCTGCTTGGCAACGCGGAATACACGACTACGAGCGCCATAGTAACCCTTGGCCTGCTTGAGAATCTTCTTGTGACGACGACGTGCTACCACGCCACGCTTTACACGAGCCATACTTTAATCCTTCTACCTTTACTTTCTAAGGAACGTTTCGCGCGGCTGGATCAGCACGCGGTCATGCGCTTGATAGATGCAACATCCGACTTGGCGATGAGCTTGGTGCCGCGCAGCTGACGCTTACGCTTCGGGCTCTTCTTGGTCAGGATGTGACTGGTGAAGGACTGCTTGTGCTTGAAGCCGGTGGCGGTCTTCTTGAACCGCTTGGTAGCTCCGCTTTTGGTTTTCATCTTCGGCATTTTTAAAACTCCGCATTCTATTATGAATAAAAACAACTGTGCCCCTGAACGACAAATCCCCCGCCGCTGCGGGGGACCCGTACTGGGATCAGGTTCACTTCTTCTTGCGGGGAGCCACAATCATGGTCATCTGCCGGCCTTCCATTTTCGGCCGCATCTCAACCGTTGCAAGTTCTTCAACGTCGGCTTCGATCCGGGCCATGAGTTTCATACCAATTTCCTGGTGTGCCATCTCACGGCCACGGAACCGAATTGTGATCTTGCCGCGGTCCCCGTTCTCAAGGAAACGTACCAGGTTGCGTAGTTTGACCTGATAATCCCCTTCTTCCGTTCCTGGTCGGAACTTCAGCTCTTTGACCTGCGTCTGCTTCTGCTTTTTCTTGGCAGCCGCCTTGGCCTTTTTCTCTTCAAAAATTTTCTTGCCGTAGTCCATTATCTTACAGACGATCGGATCGGAATCCGTAACCTGCACCAGATCGAGGGTGGCTTCTTCCGCCATGCGGATCGCGTCCTCGATGGGTACTATCCCGACCTGATTGCCTTCGGCATCAATCAGACGGACTTCAGTTGCGTCAATGTTCTCATTGATAGGCGCTTTTGGAGTACGCCCACCCCGATTCGTTCGCTGTTTAATAATCAGATCTCCGTTTTGTTTCTGCCTTTTCGGTCGACGTCGGCTGCAAGCAGCTGTTCAAACTCGTCGACAGACATGGTGCCCAGATCTTCACCTTTGCGAGTTCTTACTGCAACGGCGTTGTTCTCGATTTCTTTATCGCCAACAACGATCAGGTAGGGAACCTTGTTAAGAGTATGCTCGCGGATTTTAAAGCCGATCTTCTCGTTTCTCAAGTCAGCATTAACCCGATAGCCCAAAGAATCCCACTTTTTGGCCAGATTCTGACAATAATCACGCTGGTTATCGGTAATATTCAGCACCGCAACCTGTGTCGGAGCAAGCCACGTGGGGAATGCGCCTTCGTATTCTTCGATCAGTATACCGATAAACCGCTCAAAAGACCCGAGAACCGCCCGATGCAGCATAACCGGGGTTTTCCTCTCGGAGTTATCGGCCACATATTGGGCACCCAGGCGGCCCGGCATTGAGAAATCTACCTGAATGGTACCACACTGCCACACCCGGCCGAGACAGTCCTTCAAGGAATACTCAATTTTAGGACCATAGAAGGCACCCTCACCCGGCAACAACTCCCAATCAACCCCCTCGCGGTTCAGGGCTTCTTCAAGGGCAGCCTCCGCCTTGTCCCAGACCTCGTCCGAACCTACGCGCTTCTCCGGGCGAGTGGACAATTTGTACAGAATCTCGGTAAAACCGAAGTCCTCGTACACTTCGTGCAGCATTTTCATGAACGCCGACACTTCTTCCTGGATGGCGTCTTCTTCACAGAAGATGTGGGCATCATCCTGAGTGAATCCACGCACCCGCATCAGGCCATGAAGAGCCCCGGAGGCTTCATTTCGGTGGCATGAGCCGAACTCTGCCAGGCGCAGCGGAAGGTCCTTGTAGCTTTTCAGACCCTGATTGAACACCTGTACGTGGCACGGGCAGTTCATGGGCTTGATGGCGTAATCGTGTTTCTCAGACTCGGTGGTGAACATGCCATCCTTGAACTTGTCCCAGTGCCCGGACTTCTCCCAGAGCGTGCGGGACACCACCTGCGGGGTCTTGATTTCCTTGTAGCCATGCTGGTGCTGCTTGGCCCGCATGTACTGCTCAACTTCCTGGTACAGGGACCAGCCATCCGGATGCCAGAACACCATGCCGGGAGCCTCTTCCTGCATGTGGAACAGGCCCAGCTTCTTGCCAATCTTTCGGTGATCCCGCTTTTCAGCCTCTTCCAGGCGATGCAGATAGGTTTTCAGGTCTTTCTTGTTACCCCAGGCAGTGCCGTAGATACGCTGCAATTGTTCATTGCTGGTATCACCGCGCCAGTAGGCACCCGCCACCTTGGTGAGCTTGAACGCTTTCAGCTTGCCGGTGCTGGGCACGTGAGGACCACGGCACAGGTCAATAAAGTCACCCTGACTATAGAACGACAGATCTTCCTCACCGGGGATATCCTCGATGATCCGGACCTTGTATTCCTCGCCCATTTTTTCAAACAGTTTGACCGCTTCCTCCCGGGACATGACGGAACGGGAGACCGGCAGGTCCTGTTTGGCGAGCTCTTCCATACGCTTTTCGATGCGCGCCAGGTCTTCGTTGGTAAACGGACGCTCGTATTTGAAGTCGTAGTAGAAACCGTTCTCGATCACCGGCCCGATGGTTACCTGGGCACCGGGGAACAGATCTTGTACCGCCATGGCCATCAGGTGGGCGGTTGAGTGACGAATCACGTCTACACCGTCTTCATCGCGCTCGGTTACGATAGCCAGCTCTACATCGTTTTCGATCAGATGACTGGTATCCACGAGCTTGCCATTCACTTTTCCGGCCAGGGCGGCCTTGGCAAGGCCTGCACCAATATCGGCGGCCACATCATGAACGGTAACGGGTTCGGCAAAACTGCGATGACTGCCATCCGGCAGGGTAACGACGGGCATGATTCTCTCCTGATGGTTTCTCAGCGGTGATCTATACCAAAGATCACATGTTGGCCGGGCTCCGTGATACAAACCACGGGCCGGTTTGAGGGCGAGTCTAACAGAAAAAAACCCGGCAGCAACGCCGGGTTTTTACTAAGTGCCATGAGCACTACGCCGTTTGAGGTGATGCGTCTTCCCTGGCTTTGCGCTTGAGCTGGCCAAACGCCACCAACCCAAGCAACAACAGCGCGGGAATAAACATCAATTCCCTCGGTGGCCGGTCAAGTTTTGCCTGAACTGCTTCGATATTCCAGCCAAACTCGATACCGGCATCTTCCGCAGCGCTGCCAAAATCAACAAAATTCACCGCCAGCACGTCACCCTGATCGGACACGTCCAAACCGACAGCTGACAGCCGTTCCTCCGCTGACCCACCAGCCGGAATATCGAGCTGAACATAGGTGGTCACGTCACTGCCATCCAGCCCCATGCCCGATACCCGGAAAACCGTTGTGTCATCAACCGGTACCGTCTCGACGTACTCCATAATCGCACTGCCCTGCCGCTCTTCATAAGGCGGATAGATCATGTCCCACCAGAACCCGGGCCGGAACAAGGTGAAGGTAATCAACAGCAGGAGCAGGCTTTCCCACTTGTAGCTGCGGGTAAACCAGAAACCCTGTGTCGCGGCGGAGAACACGAGCATGGCCGTTACCGCGCTGGCCACCGTGATCAGCAGGTCGACCCACCCGGTCAGGCCAATCAGCAACAACTGGGTGTTGAAGATAAACATGAACGGCAGGATGGCGGTACGGATATCGTAGGTAAAACCCTGAATACCCGTTCGAATGGGGTCCGCACCCGAGATAGCGGCCGCCGCGTAGGCGGCCAGACCCACGGGCGGCGTATCATCCGCCAGTATCCCGAAATAGAAGACAAACAGGTGGACCGCAATAAGCGGCACGAGCAAGCCATTCTGGGCGCCCAGGGTAACGATGACCGGCGCCATCAGGGTAGATACCACGATGTAATTAGCCGTGGTGGGCAAGCCCATCCCCAGTATCAGGCTGATCACTGCGGTGAAGATGAGCATTAACAGCAGATTCCCCCCAGAGAGGAACTCTACAAACTCTGTCATCACCAACCCGATACCGGTGAGAGTTACGGTGCCAACCACGATGCCAGCGGTGGCCGTGGCAACACCAATGCCCACCATGTTGCGAGCGCCGGTGGCCAAAGAGTGCGCCAGATCAACAAAGCCGCTGGCAAACTCTCGGAGCACCTGGCCGCGGCTGCGGAAAAGTGTTTTCAGCGGGCGCTGTGTTATCACGATAAAGATCATGAACAGGGTCGCCCAGAATGCAGACAACTGCGGCGAGAAGCGCTCGACGGTCAAACACCAGACCAGGACCACCACCGGTAACAGGTAGTACAGACCAGTTTTTACCGTCGGGCCTACTTCCGGCAGTGCTCCCATTTCCTGATTGGGGTCATCGGCCTCAAGCTCCGGGTATCGGGTGGCATAGCCAACCAACCCTACGTATACCGCTATCAGCAGCGGGCCAAGCACCCAGGGCGCCGCCTCACCAAGAACATTCTTGGTCCAGCCCACACCATAGTAAACCGCAAAGGTAAGCACGATCAGGCCGATCAGAATCACGACCCAATTCAGCATTCGCTGCGCCAGGGAGGGACGATTCGGCCGTTCAATGCCTTCCATCTTCAGCTTGCAGGCTTCAAGGTGAACAATGTAAATCAGTGCCACGTAGGAAATCAGAGCCGGCAGAATGGCGTGTTTGATCACTTCCAGGTATGAAATGCCCACATACTCAACCATCAAAAACGCGGCAGCGCCCATGATAGGCGGTGTGAGCTGCCCGTTGGTGGATGCGGCAACCTCAACAGCACCGGCCTTGGTAGCCGGAAAGCCAACACGCTTCATCAGCGGAATGGTGAACGTACCCGTGGTGACCACATTGGCAATCGATGAGCCGGAAATAACACCACTCAAACCACTGGACACCACCGCAGCCTTCGCCGGGCCACCACGCATATGGCCAAGCATGGCGTAGGCCACCTTGATGAAGTAGTTGCCGGCTCCGGCGCGTTCAAGCAACGCACCGAAAAGCACAAAAAGAAACACAAAGCTGGTAGATACACCCAACGCCACCCCGAAAACACCCTCGGTGCCCAGCCACTGGTGGGACGCCAGCTTGTTGAGGCTGACCCCTTTGTGGGCGATAACGTCCGGCATGTAGGGGCCAGCCAGGGAATAGGTGATAAATACCGCCGCAACAATGGTCAACGGCAACCCCAAGGCCCGTCGCGTTGCTTCCAGAAGCAGCACCAGGCCACCTAGCGCAACCCAAAGATCCATAGTAATGGGCGCACCTGGGCGCGTAGACAACTCGTTATAAAAAACAAAGAGATAAGACGCGGAAAACGCAGCAGCAAGTGCCAGTATCCAGTCATAGACCGGCACCTTGTTGGCATGCACCCCCTTGATCATGGGGAATGCTGAAAACGCCAGGAAAACCGCAAACGCCAAATGAATGGAGCGGGCTTCCGTGGAATTGAAAATGCCGAAGTTCAGAATAAACGGCAGCGGTGATGCAATCCAGAGCTGAAACAAAGACCAGCAAAGGGGCACGATAAACAGGATGACAGATGCCGGTCCGGTGAGAGCCCTGCCTCCGGTTTCTGTCTGCAACAGCTGATCGACCTTGGCGGCGTCAACACCCGCCCCGGTACCGGGGTCGTTCTTCGCCATAGAATGTACCTGTGATGGGAGATAACCTGGTTGGAATCAGCAGAGCGGGCCGGACGCCCGCCCTGCCGGCGACGGGCCGGATCAGTCGATCAGGCCAGCCTCACGATAGTACTTGGCGGCACCCGGGTGCAGAGGCGCACTCAGGGCGTCAGAGACCATCTCTTCCTTCTTCAGGTTACCGAACGCAGGATGCAGGCGCTTGAAGCTGTCAAAGTTCTCAAAGACCGCTTTAACCACTTCATAAACCACATCGTCTGCCACATCGGTTGAAGACACAAAGGTTGCTGCCACACCGAAAGTGGTTACGTCCTGGTCAGACCCACGGTACATTCCACCCGGAATAACGGCTTTCCGGTAGTACGGATTGTCGTCGATCAGCTTCTTGCTGGAGGCATTGTCCACGTTTACCAGAACACTGTCACAGGACGTGGTGGCTTCCTTGATGGCACCGGAAGGGTGGCCAACGGTGTAGAAGAAAGCATCAATATTGCCATCACACAAGGCCTGGGACTGCTCGGCCGCTTTGATTTCCGCAGCCAGGGCGAACTTGTCCATACCCCAACCCATTTCGTTCATCAGAACCTCGGCGGTGGCGCGCTGGCCGGAGCCCGGGTTACCTACAGATACCCGCTTGCCTTCAAGATCTTCAAAGGTCTTGATACCGGAGCCTTTGCTAGCCACTACGGTGAATGGCTCAGGGTGCAGAGAGAAGACAGCGCGCAGCTTCTCGTTTTTGCCGGCGTCTTCGAACTGGCTGGTGCCGTTGTAGGCGTGGAACTGCCAGTCGGACTGGGCCACTGCCAGATCAAGCTCACCCCCGCGAATGGCGTTCAGGTTGTACACGGAACCACCGGTGCTCTCGACAGAGCAGCGAATACCGTGTGCTTTCCGATCCATGTTCACCAGCCGGCAGATGGCGCCGCCAGCGGGATAGTACACACCGGTCACGCCGCCGGTGCCGATCGTCACGAAGCGCTGTTCCTGGGCGGAAACGGCTGTCGATGCGGCCCCGAGGCTCACGGCGGCAGCAACGGCAAACGCGGACGCTTTGAGTTTTAGTGTCATGTGTGCTCTTCCTTCTTTTCTTGGTCTTTATTGTCAGTTGCCCGGCTCAAAGTGCGGACAAACATCCCGGTCGTTTAAGAACATAGACCACTTCGGGCCATAAATAAAGAATGCATTAGCTCGCTAACCGTCTGACTCAGCAACAAAAAAGCCCGCGAGTGCGGGCTTTTTTGCAGTTCCGGCGATTATTTCGCCGCTCTTGCCTTGGCAAGCATTTTGTCCGGGCGCAACAGGAAGCGCGCCAGTGCGGGCAGAAGCCAAATGGCGCCCACCATGTTCCAGAGGAACATGAAGAACAGCAGGAAGCCCATATCCGCCTGGAACTTGATCGGCGAGAAGATCCAGGTCACCACACCCAGACCCAGAGTCACACCGGTAAAGATAACCGCCTTACCGGTTGAGCGCAGGGTCTCGTAGTAGGCGTCCTGGAGTGTCTTGCCTTCCAGCAGGAACTTCTCCAGCTTGCTGTAGATATAGATACCGTAGTCGACACCGATACCTACCCCCAATGCGATCACCGGCAGAGTCGCCACCTTGATACCGATACCCGAGACCGCCATGATTGCCTCACACAGGATGGAGGTCAGGCCCAGCGGAATCACGATACACGCCACCGCGCGGATCGACCGGAAGGTCAGGAAACACAGCAAGCTCACCACGCTGTAAACCAGCAGCAACATGATGTCTTTGGCATTAGCAATAACTTCGTTGGTAGCGGCCTCAATACCGGCGTTACCTGCGGCGAGCAGGAAAGTGTGCTCGTCGTTATTGAAGTTATCGGCAAACTCCTCAACACGGTCAACCACGGTCTGCAGGGTTTCCGCCTTGTGGTCTTCCAGGAACACCAGCACCGGCGTCAGGTCACAGGTGGTGTTGATCAGGCCTGCCGGGGCCTCACGAATGGAAGCGTTGATGATGGTCTGGTTGCGGGAGATCTCGTACCACTTCCAGCTACCCTCGTTCAGCGCCTTGGTCACCATCTTGGAAACATCCGCCAGGGAAGCAGAGCTCTGCACGCCCGGAGTGTTCTGCAGTTCCCACTGCAGGCGATCCATCGCACGCAATACGTTGTACTGGGTGCACTGCTCTTCCTGGGTTTTCACCATCACCACCAGAACGTCAGCACTGGTGGAGTAGTTGTTGATGATGAAGGAGTTATCCTTGTTGTAGCGGGAATCCGGGCGCAGCTCCGGCGCACCTTCGTCCAGGTCACCAACCTTGAGGTCCTGCTTGTAGTACAGACCCAGACCAAGACCAATCACCGCAATCAGCAGGGAAATCGGCGCAACGCCAGGATGGGAGAAGTACGACATGACCCGCCATTTGCGATCCTGTTTTTCCCCGTGATTCTGCACATGCCGGACACCGCCCTTGGAGATACCGATGTAAGACATAATCAGTACGTGCAGCACCAGGTTGGTGATGATCACGAACGCCACACCCAGACCGGCCGCAATGGCCAGATCACGGATAACGTCAATTTCGATAAACACCAGGGTCAGGAAGCCGAAGGCATCGGAAATCAGCGCCAGCATGCCCGGAATATACAGGGCCCGGAACGCAAGCCTGGCCGAGGTGATGGCATCAAAGCCTTTACCTGCCTCGACGGCCATGGCGTTGACGATCTGCACGCCGTGACTGATACCGATCGCGAAGACCAGGAACGGAACCAGCACCGAGTATGGGTCCAGCCCGTAACCCAGCAGCTTGAGGGTACCAAGCTGCCAGAACACCGCAATGATCGATGTGAACACCGGCACCAGGGTGCCTGCGATACAACGGGAGTACCAGAACAGCAACAGCGTGGTCAACAGGATGGTGATCCCCGCAAACCAGGCAATGGAGGCAATACCCTCAATCAGATCACCCACTTTCTTGGCGAAACCGACAATGTGGATATTGACGTTAGGGTTCTCCGCTCCATACTTATCGCGAATTTTTTCTTCGAGCTGGCGTGAGAACTCACCATAATCCAGCGCCTCTCCGGTTTCCGGGTTCTTCTCGTACAGTGGCGCGTAAACGATGGTGGAACGGAAGTTATCGGAAATCAGGCGCCCTACTTCGTTGGAACGCAGGATGTTCTGGCGCAACTGCTCCAGGCTTTCACGGGAACCGTCGTAGCCGTCAGGAATGACCGTGCCACCCTGAAAGCCCTGCTCTGTAACCTCTACCCAGCGTACGTTGGAGGTCCACAGCGACTTGAGGCCGGAACGGTCTACCCCATTCAGGTAAAACACCTCGTCAGTAATCTGCTGCAGGGTTTCCATGTACTCAGCGGTAAAGATATCGCCTTCTTCCACGGCCACCGCAATCCGGACAAAGTTACCCAGGTTCTCCAGATCGTCCCGGTGTTCGAGCATATTGACGATGTAAGGATGCTCAAGCGGAATCATCCGCTCGAAACTCGCATCTGGCTGGATCTTGACGGCGTTATAGCCAAGGAACAGCGTCAGAATGAAAAACGCAACCAGGATCGGTGCCCGGTTATTGAAAATCAGCCGCTCGAGAAACGGCTCCGCCTTTGGCGTTGTCAGGTAATGTTCACCCCTGTCGTGCATCGGGTTAGACATTAAAAAGCCCCTCTATCCATTAATCTGTTGATGCCACACCAGGGCGTTAATTCGGATTCCGGCCACGAGCGTCGGTGAATTTGACACCGCCCTCGCCAACCAGAAGAAGATCGGTTCCTTGCAGGGGAACAACGGCCATCACACCTTCCCGATCATTACGGAAGTACACGCGGAAGCTTTCGCCGCCATTCGTACTCATCAGCACGGCGCCGCCATTACCCACCAGGGTAATCCTGCCGTCGTCCGCAACTGCACCGTTATTGATGGTTGCACCGCCCTCGTTGGGAACCACTGTCCAGCTACGGCCAAGATCGGTCGAGCGGAAGGTGTTGCCCCGCAGACCAAACGTCAAGACTTCGTTAACCTGGCCGGTACCCATAACCCCAAACAACGACCCCTCATAGGGGCTTTCGCGGCGTTCCCAGGTATCGCCACCGTCCACGGACACATGGATCTGCCCGGCTTCACCAACCGCTACCAAAGCGCCACCGGTAACCTGGGTGATGCTGTTAAGGTGAAAGTTCTGAGGATTATCCAGGTTCGGCGCCCAGTCTTCCCAGTTTTCGCCGCCGTCCTGGGTTCTCAGGATCATGCCGTAGGCACCTACCACAAACCCGTGGCTGTCATCTTCAAACCAGACATCCAGGAACGGGTTTACCGGCCCGACATCCTGGTCTGCCTGCATGTTCTCAAGGGTAAAGAACAGGTCGTCAAGCGCCCACTCCAGGTCCGCTTTCTCATCGTCTTCAGCCTGTTCGATCTGCTCTTCCAGCTCGGCTATTTGAGACTGCTTGCTTTCAATGGCCAGAGTTGAAGCCTGATTGCCGTCCAGCTGCAAGGTCCAGTTCTCGCCACCATCCGAGGAGTGCAGTACCACCCCACTATGGCCAACCGCCCAGCCGTGCTGCTCGGTGCCAAAGTCCACAGCATTGAGTGTCAGGGAAACCGGCACGGCGCCCTGCACCCAGGTACGCCCCTCATCATCCGAGAAGATCACGTGCCCACGCTCCCCAACAGCAACAATCCGCTCGCCGGCACGCGTTGCGTCATTCAGCAACGATTCCGGCGCCAGCAGTGTCGGGCGGGCAGGAGTTTCAAGAATATCTGGCACCGCAAATGCCGCGGGGGCTGCCAGTACCATGGAGAACCCCAGACAGGCAGACCCCAGTGTCTCGCATATGAACCTATTAGCCATTCAAATTGCCTTTACGTTGATTGTATCTTGTTGCGTTATCCCTGAGCCTCGCAGAAGCACAAACAAACCGGCAGCCATAAGGCCGCCGGTATCTCTGGTACCACTACTGCCACTCCGGGATCAGACTGTGCGCCGAGTCCTTAGCGCACACTCCGCCGGCGCAGCGAGGCCGGTGAGAAATAACGTTTATTCGGTACATCGTCGGTAAACACCCGAGTACCGGATTCTTCCGTATCCAGACCCAGCACGTGGTAACGGCGAGCCTGAAGGTCGTGGTATACGTCCAGCACTGTCCACACGCCGGGCAGCTCATAATAGTTCTTGGGGATGCCCATGGTCACGCGCCACAGCTCTCCACGACCGTCGTACTGGTCCAGCAGCACGGTATTCCAGCTGTCCGCATCCACATAGAAACGACGCTTGCCGTAAATGTGCCGCTCGCCCTGCTTGAGGGTAGCCTCTACCACGTGCACGCGGTGCAGCTCCCAGCGGGTCAGATCAGGATTCAGGTGGGAAATACCCAGAATCTCGGAATACGGTGTGCCTCTTTCGCCAATCCGGTAGTTGTTATAAGGGATGTATATTTCCCTCATACCCTCGTAGTTCCAGTTGTAGCGATCCATGGCACCGTTAAAGATATCGGTGTCATCTGCGGTGCGCAGGTTATCGGCCGCCGCGATCGGAGAATCGTACCCGAGGTTCGGCGCACGGCGAACCCGCCGCTGGCCAGCATTGTAACCCCAACCGTTGCGCGGGTTGATGATCTGGTTGAGTGTCTCGTGAATCAGAATGGCACCGCCGGCCAGGCGGGGCGGCGACTGGGTGAACGAGAGGTAGTAGAAGATAATGTTATCGAGATCGGCTTCGCCGCCTTCCGGGTTGTAGAAGTTAAAGAAGGCTTCCTGCTGCGAGGTTACCAGACCATAATCACCGTTGGTCTGAACGGCAACCTCACTGGAACGACGGGTCACGGAAATCCCGCGCCACCGGGTCAGATGGTTCCAGACCACCTGCCAGGCTTTTTCTTCATCGGTACCGTGCAGGATCGGGAACGGGTAACCGCCAAACGCACCGCTCAAGCCCTCGGCCTGCCCGACAATTTCCGCGTTGACTGCGTTCTTGCGGGTATTCTCGGCAACCCAGTCGGGCACGGCATGGGTGCGGCGCGACTGGTACACGGGAATACGGAATGTGGTTGGGTAGGTACGGAGCATGGCCCTGACGCCATCGGTCAGGTACTCGTCGTACTGCTCCATGTTGGAGGCGGTGATCGTGAACAGCACCTGGTCATCCGGAAACGGATTGATGTGGTGCTGCCCGCTGCCCTCGTAACCGGCCGGGGGCTCTGTCAACCCGCCAGTCCAAGCAGGAATGGTACCAGCTTCATTGCCAGCCTTGATGGACCCGAAGGGCGTCAGGTCCTGACCGAGGCGGTTTGCCTCAGCGGCAGACACACCGGCGTGAACCGGTGCAGCTGCAAACGAAAGCGCAAGCAGCCCGCCAAAAAATGCGTTCTTGTTGTATCTCATTGTGCAACCTTAAATCCGTCTGGGAGCCTCTACAGGGCTTTATTGTTATGGTCTGACGTAATCGCAGACTTTCCATCAGATTAGCCGATTGAGCAACATTGTCTATCGACCGAAAGTGCGATTTTGTATCTGGCTGTGACGACGGCTTTACAATCACAGCCAGATATCGAGCCGGCGTCAGTCCGCCAGGCTCTTGTGAACCACCTCGTACACGTCTCGTGAAAGTTCGGTTTTGTCACGAATCCGCTCAAGGGCGGCCTTCATCTGACTGCTATATTGCGGTGAAAACTTCTTCCAGCGGGTGAGCGGAGACACCAACCGGGCTGCGATTTGCGGGTTGCTGTCGTCCAGTCGACACACCTGGTCCGCCAGGAACCGGTAACCACTGCCATCCGGCTTATGGAAAGCGGCCAGATTCTGGCCAGCAAACACCCCGACCACAGAGCGCACCTTGTTGGGGTTCTTCCAGTCAAAGGCTGGGTGGTCCAGCAACGCCTGAATCTGTGGCAACTGCCCGGCCCGGTCACTGGAGGCCTGTACCGAAAACCACAGCTCAACCACCTGCGGGTCATTCTGGAAACGCTCGAAGAAAGCCGCCAGGGCCTGGTTCCGCTCCGATTCAAAACCGGAGTTCACCAAGGCGCGCAGGGCGCCGAGGCGGTCCGTCATATTATCCGCCTGTTCAATCTGCTCAACGGCCAATGCCCGGCCCTGCTCATCATCAATGTGAAGCAACCACGCAAGCGCCGTGTTGCGCAGACTGCGACGAGCAATGGCACTCGGCGTCAGCTGATAATCGCCCTGACCAGCGTTGCGCTGATAACAGGCCAGCAGGTCATCGCGGAGCGCCTGGGCCAGATGCGTCAGAACCTGCTCCCGGGCGTCATGAATGGCCGGCACATCGGCCTGCTCGGAAAGCTCTATCAGATAGGCTTCCGAAGGCAACAGCAGCATCTTGGCCACAAGCGCCTGGTCCAACTCGGTATCGTTCAACAACAGGCGATAGGCTTCCACCAGCCGTGGTTCAATTTCCGTGCCCTGGGGCGCGTCAACCAATGACTGAATGACATCGACCGCCAGTTTCTGGCCAGCATCCCAACGGTTAAAGCCGTCCGGGTCGTGACTCATCAGGAACAACAGCTGTTCGCGGGTCCAGGGGTAATGAACACGAACCGGCGCAGAGAAATCCCTCAATAGCGACGGCACTGGCCGCTCCCTGAGACCATGAAACTCAAAGCGGTGTTCCGATTCAGTCAGCTCAAGTACCCGCTCAACCGGGCCACTCTGCTCATCTGCGTCCAAATTCAGGGGCAGAGGCTGACCCTCGGAATCCAGCAAGCCCAACCCAAACGGGATGTGCTGCGGTAGCTTCCCGGTCTGCCCGGGTGTATCCGGAACCGACTGCCGAATATCCAGGCGGTACACACCCTGCACCTCATCGTAATGATCCGATACCGCCAACACCGGCGTGCCCGCCTGTTCGTACCACAGGCGGAACTGGCCCAGGTCGCGACCCGACGCGTCTTCCATGGCTTTAACAAAGTCATCGGTAGTGACGGCCTGGCCGTCGTGGCGCTCAAAGTACAGGTCACTGCCCTTGCGGAACATGTCATCGCCGAGCAGGTTGTGAATCATCCGCACAACTTCCGCCCCTTTCTCATAAATGGTAAGGGTGTAGAAGTTGGAAATTTCCATATACGAGGCCGGCCGGACCGGATGGGCCATGGGGCCGGCATCTTCGGCGAATTGAGCGGTGCGCAGCAGGGTAACGTCTTCAATGCGCTTGACGGTGGGCGAGCCCATATCCGCCGAGAACTGGGAATCCCGGAATACCGTAAAGCCTTCTTTCAGACTCAGCTGGAACCAGTCCCGGCAAGTAACCCGGTTACCGGACCAGTTATGGAAATACTCATGGGCAACAATGGCTTCGATACGCTGGAAAGCGGCATCCGTAGCCGTGTCCTGGCTGGCCAGCACGCAGGATGAATTGAAGATGTTCAGGCCCTTGTTTTCCATGGCCCCCATATTGAAATCATCCACTGCTACGATCATGAAGATATCAAGATCGTACTCACGGCCATACACCTCTTCATCCCAGCGCATCGAACGCTTGAGCGCATCCATAGCGTAATCGCACTTGCGGGCATTGCGCGCCTCAACGTAGATGCGCAAATCGATATCGCGACCAGAAACGGTGGTAAACGTATCCCGTTTCTCGACAAGGTCACCCGCCACCAGCGCAAACAGGTAGGCCGGTTTGGGGAACGGATCTTCCCAGGTCACAAAGTGACGGCCGTTCTCTAGGTCGCCCTGCTCAATGGGGTTTCCATTGGAAAGCAACACCGGGTAGGCAGACTTATCGGCTTCAACGCGGGTCTGGAAGCGCGCCATCACATCCGGCCGGTCCGGATAATAGGTGATACAGCGGAAACCTTCGGCCTCGCACTGGGTGCAGAACATGCCCGATGACTTGTACAGGCCCTCCAGGCGGGTATTGTTCTGCGGCTCTATCCAGGTGACGACCGCCAGCTCAAACGAATCCGGCACCACTGGAATCACCAGCTTGTCACCCTCGTTCTGATACTCGCCACTGGCCAGCGGCTGACCGTTCAGGGACAGAGACTCCAGGGTCAGACTGTCGCCGTCGAGCACCAGGGGCCCACCACTCTGCCCGGCCGCGGGGTTCTGGCGCATGGACAAGGTACTGTGCACCCGCGCGCCGTCCTCGAACAATTCAAACCTCAGGCTTACATGGTCCACCAGATACGCCGGCGCCTGGTACTCGCTCAGGTAGATGGTTTGTGGCTGGTTGGTACGCATTCACACTCTCCAGACAGTAGACTTCCGCGCTCAGTCAAGAACCCGGAACCGGACTTCGTAGCCGGTAAATTTTCGAATATTGATCACACCGGTATCGAGCATCAGGTACTGGCCCTTGATGCCTTCCAGCCGCCCTTCCACATCCGGTGACTTGTCCAGATTATGGGTTTTCACTTTAGACGGCCACATCTGAACCGGATAACCGAGCCCCAGTGAGGCCTCATCCACAACTCGCAGACTGTCTTCGCCATGGGTTCGCCGCAGCTCTGCCAGATCAGGCTCTATCACTGCCAGCAGCCTCTGGCGCTCCTGCACCAGGTCCAGCTCCGGCACATCGCCTTTGAGCATTGCGCGCCAATTGGTCCGATCCGCCACGTGGGCCTTACAGGCGACTTCAGCCAGGCCCGCAAGATAGCGGCTGGCAACACGCAGCATCGGTATGGCATCCACAGCGCCCTGGTCTATCCAACGGGTTGGCACCTGTGACGCACGGGTAATGCCGACTTTCAGGCCGCTGGAATTGGCCAGGTAAACCACATGTTCCACCATGCAGTTCTGCTCTCCCCACTCAGGTTCACGGCAGGTGCCCAGATGAAAGTGACACTTCTCCGGGCTCATGATGCAACTGTCGCAGGCTGCCAGCTTGCGGAAACACGGGTAACAGTAACCCTGATTGAAACTCTTTTTGGTGGTGCGATCACAATGAATGCACCGGATCACGCCGTCATAATCAAAGCGCACTTGACGGCCGATCAACTCATTCAGGGCTATCGGAGTGTCGCCCACCTTGAGGGTGTAGGTCACCGGGTCACCGGCTTTTGCCGGCATCTTCCGAAGGCGGCCGGTTACATCAATTGACTCGCTCAAACCTTGACCTCGACGAACTGGTCTGGATCCACATCTTTGCCGTTCTGGCGATCTTTACGAAACTGCACGGACGGATCACAGGCGGTACCGGCTTTCTCGCCCCGGTCCAGATAGCCCACCCGCTGCTCTTCGGGCACATTGTGTTTGTTCTCGTAATAGATAACCGCTTCCAGGCTGATTTCCCGCTGCTCGCGGGTCATTGCCCTTCCATCAGGCCATTTACCAAGCTCGATAGATTGCTTGAGGTTCCGGTATACAGTCGGATCCAGCCGCTCAATGAGTTCGTCGTAGGTCATTACCCACCTCCTGAAAAATCATTCATAAAAAAATCGGCAAATCCGTTTGACAGATGGAAATGATAACAATTATCATTACATCACCAAATGACGACGGTCGTATCATTTGGTCTCTCTCATCAGGAGCTAAAAGCTCTTTTAATGCCCCACCATTTGGTGGGGCTTTTTTTATGCCTTCACCGAAACCGCCCCCGGGCGGGCATCACCGCTGCCACCGCCAGACCGCCCACAAAGCCTCCCAGGTGAGCCTCGTTAGCCATCCGGCCCAGACCAATCATTTCCGGGATAGGCGTAAAGCCGATCACCATCCACACCAGGGCAAAGGTGACCAACGCCGGTGGAAACTGGAACCTGGGCCGGCGTTGCTGGCTCAGCCAACAGTAACCAAGGATGCCATAAACGACACCCGACAAGCCTCCGAACAGGGGGCCAGACACCAGATACTGCAACAGATTGGCGGCCAGACTGGTAACCAGGAACAGCGCCACCAGGCGGGCGCGACCATCAATCCATTCAATCTGGCTGCCCAGAAACCAGAGCATGACCGAATTGAAAATGATGTGGGTCCAGCTGAAATGCAGGAAATCCGGTGAAATCAGGCGCCACAACTGCCCGCTTGCCACTGTCGCAGAAAGCGCATCCAGCCTCCCGCCCAGGGAACTGAACACGTCCCAGGAATAGTGCCTCGGATCGACGATCATCATGGCCGCGGCCAGAGGGTTTTGCCCCATGGAAGTCAGCCACACCATGGCAACGGCGATGCCGATCATGCTCACAACAAACGGTGCATGCCGGGGAGCCGGCTGCCAGCGCCCGCTGGGGGTAATCGGAGATGATGTATGTTGGTCCAAACTAACCTCGCTGATACTTAGCGCGCCACGCTGTCTTCACTGGTGGGATAATCTGGCTGCTCGGGACGATCCACCTCTACCCAGACAAACTTGTCGCGGGAAAGTGCCTTTTCATCATCCAGCCGATAGGCCACCAGCTTGCCGTACTTTACGGCGCTGTAATCGATACAGGCCACATTCGACTTCAAGGGCGCCGGCTCACTATCCATCCAGTAATGCCCGACGAAGACCGGCGGCGCATCCAGCGGGTAAGTAATCAGCTGTTTGCGCTCATCCTCCCGCAAGGTCATGGACGCCACTTCCGGTGGTAATGGGTCTGGCTGGAACACCACATCGGCGTATGTTTGTGGGTTGTCGGCCCAGAACTTGGTGCGGAAGAATTCCCGAACATAGCCATCCCGCCCGGTAATCTTGACCCCGGGCGGCAGGCGCAAGTCAGTGCCACGCAACAAGGTGTCCATCACCTGGCCGGCGAAAGATTCAATGGCGGCCGAGGCATGAAGAAAGTCTTCATCAATACAGGCACCGCCCTGATTCTGCCGGAACTTGTCGATCAGATCCTGATCCCAGCAGGCATGCACCACCCGGAAGTGCTCCTCTTCGATAAACAGCGGAATGGTGTAAAACCACTCCAGAAAATCGTTCCACTCGTGGGGATACGCATCGAACTGCTCGAGGGTTTCCTTGATCAGGCGGTCATGGCGAGGGTTGTGCTCGCGCAGGAATTGCTTGCCACTGCCCGGCCGAGCCCGGGTGCAGTAGCCAAGGGCATTGTATTCATGGTTGCCCATAACGATGCGGGCGGCACCGTGCTCCACCATGTCCCGAACCAGATGCAGGGCCTCACGGATTCTTGGGCCCCGATCGATGATGTCGCCAATAAAAATGGCCTGGCGCCGGGGATGCTGGTAAATGCCGTTCTGTTTACGATACCCCATTTGCTGGAGCAACCGCTCCAGGGTGTGGGCGCAACCGTGAATGTCACCAATAATGTCGTAACCGCGGCTCGCGGTTGAAGTCTGTCCCGCCATAATCAACTCGCTGCTATTTCGCTTGCCCAACCCAGCTTGTCACGGCAGGTGGCATAGAAATTGTGATCGGTCGGGTGGATCAGACGGATCTTGAACGGCTTTTTGGTAATTCGGATGATATCCCCGGGCGCACAGGCAATGTTCATCTGGCCATCAAAGCTGACTTGCGGGTAGGTTTCGTTGGTTTCACCAATCACCAGTTTGATTTCACTCTTGCCGTCGACCACGATCGGGCGACTGCTCAGGGTATGCGGGAACATGGGCACCAGCACCACAGCATCCAGTTTCGGGTGCATGATGGGACCACCTGCTGACAGGGAATAGGCGGTTGAGCCGGTGGGCGTGGCAACAATCAAGCCATCGGAACGCTGGCTGTAAACAAAGTGGCCATCAATGTACAGGTCAAAACCGATCATCCGGGTAGACTTACCGGGGTGCAGCACCACATCGTTCAGGGCAGAACCGTAGCCCAGGGGCTGGCCATTGCGTTCCACATGGCCATCCAACAGGAACCGCGATTCCTCGATATATTCACCCTCAAGTACCCGGGCCAGGCGCTCTTCGAGGTCAGATGGAGAAATATCCGTCAGGAAGCCCAGGCGGCCGCGGTTGACCCCCAGAATCGGGATCTTGGATTTGGCCAGTTCACGGGCGGCACCCAGCAAACTACCGTCCCCGCCCACGACGATAACTAGGTCGCAGATTTCGCCCAGCAGTTTTTTGCTGGCGACCTGCAGGCCATGGCCCGGAATCATGGTGGAGGTGTCTTCCTCGATGATGACGTGGTAGTTGTTGGCCGTCAGGTACTGCTTGAGCTGCCGCAGAGACTCAACCACCTTGACGCTGCCCATGCGCCCGACAATGCCGATATTCCTGAACTGATCCATGAAGTATCCCGTGGTGTCTGAATGAGACAGGAAAGGCATGGCCCCTCCTGTTCTGTAACGAACAGAGCCACAGTTTAACGAATCTCAGGCAGATACTGAAAAAAGATCCGCGTCAGGACCGGTGCTGCTCGCAATGATCATCTACCCCTGGCTGGAATTCCGCCGGCTGGGTCACACGCATTATCGGCTCACCGCAGGCATTTCCGTCACTATCCACGTGGCGACAAACCGGGTGCTCGTAGTGTGCCAGCCAGTCTTTGTAGGCCGGCTCGTTCATACCGCAACGCTCGGCGGCATAGGCCACCGGATTGCCAAAATAGGTATCGATATCGTCGTAAGGCAGTGTGATATGGCCCACGCCGGGATGATAGGCAACCAGGAATACGGATTGGCTCTGCAATTGTTCCAGCAGCGAATCCTCGGGTGGTACCTGGTGGCGAAGCTCGTGGTTTTCCTGCTCAAGGGCAACAATTTTGTCATCCCGAAGCTCCAGCTCCCTTTGCTTGCGCTCCAGCTGTTCATGCAGCAGAACGGTCTCGGCGTCAGCATTTGCGTCCTTACGCTGGCGGGCATCGCCCTCCGCCATTTTTTCCTGCATGGAGAGATATTGTTCGTTGCGCCGAGCCAGGCGCTGTTTGAGCTGTTCATTGCTGATCCGGGTGCGTTCGTATCGCTGCTCCAGATCTGACATTTCGCTGCGCAAAGCCTGCATTTCGAGGCGATGCTCACGCTGGAGGTCTGCCAGGGAATCCCGGTGCACACTTTGGAGGGTTTTGATCCTGAGCCGCTGTTCACGGAGGATCTGGGCAACGCGGGCCCGGTCGCGGTTATCCTCGACTGGCTGCTCCACACTCGCCGTGGTCAGAACCGGAATATTCTCTTCTTCCGGTTCCACTTTCTGGAAACGCAAAGCGTTGGCTTCAACCGCTTTGCGGATCAACTGGAAGTGGTTACTGCCCGGCGTCATGTCCGGGTCCCAGAGCTCCTGGGCAAATGCCGGATCAGGGCACTGGCTCCGGCAAACCAGCCGGATAGCACCGCCGCCCATATCCGGCCCCTTGGCGCCTTTCTCTGCCAACGCCTCGATAGGCACGTTCCAGTGACTGTCGGCCCGCCCCTCGTCATCAAACCAGATACGGAAGAAAACCAGCGACCGAACCGTCAACTCCGGTGAAAGGTTTACCAGCACCGCCCGAACATCTGTCTCGGCAAGATCAGACAGGCCAACATAGCCATCCAGAAACGCGCCGAATTCAGACAACCGCATCTGCCGGGCAACCTGACTGCCCTCCATAAAGAAAACCGCCGCGTAACCCTCGGCTGCCTGCCCGGCATTAACCATTCACTTTCTCCATGCTTCGGAAAACTCTTGTTATGGACGCCCGATGCGGGAAGAGAGTTCCATCCCCCTCCCGCTCTTCACCTCCATAGTCTAGCCAGACCTTAACCGAAACACAGAGAAAAACTGCAACGTTTTGTGATCAGATCTCCGCTGCCAGGCGGCTACCCTGATCAATGGCCCGCTTTGCGTCCAGCTCGGCGGCCACATCCGCACCACCAATCAGGTGCACCGGCAATCCGGCTGCTTCCAGGCCTGCCTGAAGCTCACGCAGCGGCTCCTGACCAGCACACACGATGATGGTATCCACCGGCAACACTTTATCCTCGCCCTGCTCGGCACCTTTCGGTGTGATGGTGATGTGCAGGCCTTCGTCATCAATCTTGCGATAGCTGACGCCGGGCACCATCTGCACGTTGCGGTGCTTGAGAGAGGTACGATGAATCCAGCCGGTGGTCTTGCCCAGGTTCTTGCCAACTTTCGAGGCCTTGCGCTGCAGCAGGTAGACCTCCCGCGCAGGCTCAGGCACCTGAGGCTGAACACCCTGAATACCGCCACGATGTTCAACCGTCAGATCCACGCCCCACTCCTTCATGAAGTGCTCGGTGTTCAACGAAGGCGATTCCCCCTTGTGGACGATGAATTCAGACACATCGAAGCCGATACCACCCGCACCGATGACAGCTACCTTCTGACCAACCGGCTTGCGCTCCAACAGCGCATCCAGGTAGCCAATCACCTTCGGGTGATCAATGCCTTCGATCTCCGGTGTGCGTGGCTCCACGCCAGTGGCCAGGACCACCTCATCAAAGCCACCGGCTTTGAGGTCCTCTGCGGTAACGCGGGTATTGAGCCGAATATCAACGCCATGTTTGTCGAGCATCACCCGGAAGTAGCGCAGGGTTTCGTAAAACTCTTCCTTGCCCGGAATGCGTTTGGCCACATTGAATTGGCCGCCCACCTCGCTGCCGGCGTCAAAGACAGTGACTTTATGCCCACGCTCGGCGGCAACCGAGGCAAACGCCAGGCCTGCGGGGCCAGCACCAACCACCGCAACCGACTTCGGCGTAGCCGTCTTCACGTACGCCAGTTCGGTTTCGTGGCAGGCGCGGGGATTGACCAGGCAGGAGGTCAGCTTGCCACTGAATGTGTGGTCAAGACAGGCCTGGTTACAGCCGATACAGGTATTGATCTCCTCAGCACGATCTTCCGCGGCCTTGAGTACCAGGTCAGCATCCGCCAGGAACGGGCGGGCCATGGACACCATATCCGCATCGCCTTCCGCCAGAACTTTCTCGGCGACGTCGGGCATGTTGATCCGGTTGGTGGTTACCAACGGAATGCTTACTTCACCTTTAAGGCGTGCAGTTACCTTGGTAAAGGCGCCACGGGGCACAGAGGTGGCGATGGTCGGCACACGGGCTTCGTGCCAGCCGATACCGGTGTTGATAATGGTGGCGCCCGCCTTCTCGATTTCCTTGGCCAGGTGCACCACCTCTTCCCAGGTGCTGCCATCTTCGATCAGGTCGAGCATGGACAGGCGATAAATGATGATAAAGTTCTCGCCCACGCGCTCACGAACCCGGCGAACGACTTCAATGGGCAGGCGAATGCGGTTCTCATAACTGCCACCCCACTGATCGGTGCGGTGGTTGGTGTGTTTGACGATGAACTGGTTAATGAAATAACCCTCGGAACCCATGATCTCCACGCCGTCGTATCCGGCGCGCTGTGCCAGGGCAGCACAGTTCACGTAGTCGTCGATCTGCTTCTGGATGCCGGCTTCATCCAGCTCTTTGGGCTTGAACGGATTGATCGGCGCCTGGATAGCTGAAGGCGCTACCAGCTCAGGGGAATACGCGTAACGGCCCGCATGCAGGATCTGCATACAGATTTTGCCGTCGGCCTCATGCACCGCCTGGGTAATCACCTTGTGCTTGTCAGATTCTTCCTCTGTGTTCATCTTGGCTGCGTGCTGGAATACCGCACCTTCGGTGTTCGGTCCGATGCCACCGGTTACGATCAGGCCAACGCCACCCAGAGCGCGCTCGGCGTAAAACGCAGCCAGACGCTCGAACCCGTTTTTCACTTCCTCCAGGCCGGTATGCATGGAGCCCATCAGTGTGCGGTTACGCAGGGTGGTAAAGCCAAGGTCCAGCGGTTCAAGCAGGTGCGGGTATTTGGTCATGCCCGGTGATGCAGCCATGGGTAAACTCCTCATCGATTGTAGGATCGGGTAGCGATCGCTCCCGTTGTTATGGCCCCTACACTACCCAGCTCCCGCCAGCGCAACAATATCCAAAAAGAACATTTTATTATCCCTGGATAACACCGATAATACGATCATGACCAATACATCCAGACCCAACCAGAATTCGCTGGGCGACATCAGCCTGCTCTATGCTTCCGTGTTGCTGCGCGCCACTGAGGCCGAAGGGGGTGATGCCGAAAGGCTAAAATCCCAGTTCCATCTGAACGACCCCGAGCTGGCTGCGCCGGAGGGACGCATCAGCATCCCCAGATTCATGCGCCTGGGCCAGGCTGCCATCGCCACAACGGGCAACCCCGCCCTGGGCCTGCGTATGGGCGCCCTGACCCGCCCCATCGACGCCGGCATTGCCGGCCTGGCCGCAGAAACCGCCAACACCGTACACCAGTCCCTTGCCACACTGATACGGTATGCGCTGCTAAGCAGCCGGAACTCCAGAGGCGAGCCCAGTCTGGCGGCTGAACACCGTAAGGCCTGTTTCTATTCGATCAGTCCATACAACCAGTACAACTACTTTGTCGTGGACTCCATCCTTGCCGCCTGGACCCAACTGATCAGACACATGACCGGCCGCTACGACATCCTGGAAAGGGTACGAATTGAGTATCCCTCGATCGGGCTGGACGAGGTATTCGAGAGCTGGTTTCGCTGCCCGGTGGAATTCGGCGCGAAGGAAAACTCGATTCGTCTGAAGGAGAGCGTTTGGCTTCAGGCGCCGAGCCAGGCGCACCAAGGTATGCACGAAAAACTGACCGCCTGGTGTGAACAGGAGCTGCAGCAGATTCGCAAAGGCTGGAGTGTGGCTGACAGGGCCCGGTACCTGATGACGCCGTTATTGCGGGGCGAAACACCCACCATTGAAACCCTGGCCAACCGGCTGGGAACAACGCCCTGGACACTGCAACGCCAGCTTGCCAGTGAAGGAACCGGCTTTCGGGAGTTGCTGGACAACACTCGGCAGCAACTGGCACAAGACTATTTGCAGGAGACCAATAGCTCGCTTTCAGAAATCGCTTGGCTCTTGGGATTCGCGAACCCACCAGCCTTCCATAAGGCCTATCGGCGCTGGTATGGCATAAGCCCGGGAGAATACCGTAAACACATCAAGGGGAGTAACTAAGGTAAAGCAAGGGGGGATAAAAATGGCGGAGCGGACGGGACTCGAACCCGCGACCCCCGGCGTGACAGGCCGGTATTCTAACCAACTGAACTACCGCTCCGCGTTTGCTGCCTAACAGCCTGTTTGCTGACTGCTCGGTGACAACGAGGGCGCATTATAAAGAGGCCCCCGTTTATGTCAACGCTTTTACTGAACTTTTTTCAGATTTTTCCAAACCCCCGGTTACATGGCGTCAACCATGGCATCTTTGCCCTGGGCCGTCTTCCGGTATTCGATGGGCGTCATACCAGACCAGCGCTTGAACGCCCGGTAGAACGTACTGGGTTCAGAAAAACCGGTGAGGTACACAATTTCATCAATTGACTCATCGGTGGTAGCAAGGAGCTGCCGCGCCAGCCGATAGCGGAAATCCGCCAGCACCTGGTTGAAGCTGGTTTCCGCCTCGGTGAGCCGGGTGCGCAAGGTTCTTGGTTTGATACCCAGCCGTTCTGCAACTGCATCCAGGGTCACCTCGCCGCTATCCAGCAGCTCGGCGATGATGCGCTCCACCTGGCCGACTATGTCTTTTTTCTCTAGCCGCGCCACCTGTTCACTGGCAAAGCGCTCGTGCAGCGCCAACAGTTCCGGTTCGGCGTGGGGAGAGGCATGGGACAGCATCGCAGCGGGGAAATACAACCGGTTTTCTTCTGCGCCAAAGACTACGTCACAGCCCACCACTTCGCGAACGTGCTCCGCACCCTGCTCCCGCTCATGCTCAAACTCAATTCGGGAGGGGTAGAAGTTGCCATCGGTGATGGACTTGAAGAAGGTAATCAGACCCTGCACAAAGCACTCATTGAAGTGCTTGAGTCTGCGAATCTCGTCTGAGGCTGCATCCAGCACCATGCAGGCTTCATCGCCTTCGATGAAAAAGTCGGTATTGGCTGCGTCACTGAGCAGGCGCTGATAGTTCTGCGCCCGACGCAAACCTTCTCCAAAGGTCGGGCTACTCAGAAACAGATACTCAAGCACCTGACCCTTGTAGGCGGGAAGCAGAGGCCCAAGGTGCAGGCCGATGTCCGGATCACCGGAGACGTCCTCCACAGCCTGCCAGAAATAGACCTGAGCGCTGTGGGGAGTGCGAAGCTGGTCTGTGTAGACGTAGTTCTCGTCAACGCCGAGGCGGCTGAATATGGCATCGGTATCGACACCCTTTTTTTTCATCGCCTCATAAATCAGGCGCAACATCACGCCCGCATCACGTAGTTCCTGCATAGTATCCCGCTATTTTATTTATATGGTTACTACTTTGACCCACCGGACAGTGCTCAAGGCACGGCGGGTCAATGCCCGATCTGGAGGGGTTTGCCAGACTGCGAGGCCGCCACGACTTTCGTCTTACATTAGAGCATATCAGGCCACAGACGCACAGTTGTACCAGAATGTAGAGAAAATCGGTAATTACGTTACTGATTCACGGGAAATTACCCGGCCGAGCAGGCCAACAAGGGAGATGAATACCATGACAGAACCACTGATTTATCGCAGCACCCCACCCTCGCTGCTGCCCATGTTCGGCAGAGCACTGCTGCCAAAATCACACAAGCCCGGCGCTAACACTGAGATCCCGGAATTGCAGGCTGAGCTGCTGGGCGTGGCAACCGACACGCCGATGTTGTCCCGCTATCTTAACGTGTGCGGATTCAAGCCTGGCTCCACCCTGCCCATGACCTGGCCGCACATCCTTGCTTTCCCTCTGCACCTGAAATTGCTGACCGACAAACGGTTTCCGCTGCCTTTACTGGGCCTGGTGCATCTGCGCAACACCATCACCCAACACCGACCCATCCAGACCGGCGAAAACCTGGATATCCGGGTTACGTTGGGCAATCAGCAGAGCACGGAGCGCGGCATCGAGTTCGACCTGATCACCGAGGCGCGCTCTGCGGGCCGGCTGATCTGGGAGGAGGTAAGCACCAACCTGTTCCGGATGGCAACTGCTGAAAGTGGCAAGCCGAAAGCGCAACCGCCCAAACTCGAAACCTATCCGTTCAGCGAGTCCATCACCGCACCGGAGAACCTTGGGCGACGGTACGGGCAGGTATCCGGGGACCGCAACCCGATTCACATGCACGCATTGAGTGCCAAAGCCTTTGGCTTCCCACGGGCCATCGCCCATGGCATGTGGAGTAAAGCCCGGGCGCTGTCATTGCTGGAACAGCAGGCTGACTGGCAATCGGGCCCTGTGCGGGTGAACTGTCAGTTCAAGAAACCCCTGTTTCTGCCCGGCACCGCCCAACTGAACTGGCAGACCGCCAGCGACGCCTGGGATTACCAGCTCCTGAACAGCAAAGGCGATGCACCACACCTGAGTGGTCGTATTGAATGGCTATAACGGCGGGATAAACACATCGATCTGGCCGCACACCGCCAGATCGATGCTCAATCTGCGGCGCAGGGCTGCCCCTCAGCATTGGCAACAGGCAGCGTAAAGTAAAAACAGGCGCCACCCTCTTCCGGACGCTCATAGCCAATGTCGCCACCCTGGGCCTGAATCAGGGACCGGCATGTGGCCAGACCAATACCCATGCCTTCGTCCTTGGTGGTGTAGAAGGGATGAAACAGCTTTTCCTCGGCATCCTCCGGCACACCCACCCCGTGATCGAGCACCTGAATGCGCACACACTGGTCACCGCATCGGCGGGCACTGACTTCCACAGGCGTGGAGGATTCAGCACTGCGAGTGGCTTCAAGGGCATTACGGATCAGGTTAAGGGCAACCTGCTGCACCTGAATCGGGTCTGCCAGTACGTCTGGCAGGTCATCTTCAACGCGGACATCAATACCGCCCTCGTTGTTCCTCATATCCACTTCCGCAAACTGCCGGGTATCCTCCAGCAGCACCGGAACAGACAGAACTTCTTTACCAGTGGCAGGCTTTTTCATGAATCGGCGAATGCGGCGAATAATCTCACTGGCCCTGTGCGACTGAGCTTCGATCTTGTCGAGGGTTTCCTGAAGCAACACAAGGTCGGGTTGCTCCTTGGCCATCATGCGCTTGGACACCCGGGCATAATTGGTGATAGCGGTCAGCGGTTGGTTGACCTCATGGGCGAACCCTGCGGCCATCTCACCCATCGTGGTCAAGCGTGAGGTGTGGGCCAGTTGATCCCGCTGTTCCTGAACCAGGGCCCGCGCTTCCTCCAGAGCCAGTTCGTTGTCCAGCTCCACGGTAATGTCCCGGAACACAACCACCGCGCCATGCAACTCGCCGTCATCCAGTTTGGGGGTGGAACGATACTCCGCGGGGAAGCCACGGCCATCAGCACGCAGCAGCCGGATATCACGCTGACTTTCCGCCACACCTTGCCGGCAGGTGGCCATCACCGGCAGGCTGTCCTGGCACTCCGCCGCCGTCGAAAAGTGCAGTTCAAAAAAACTCTTGCCGATCAGGTCTTCCGCCGGGCATCCCATAATCATGGCGGCTGCGGGATTGGCAAATTCGATGATGCCGTTCTCGTCCAGGCCGTAGATGCCCTCGCTGATGGAGTTCAGGATGCGCGCCTGATCGCTCTGCAGCTCGCGGTTCCGGGCCTGGAGTTCCCGCTCGAGGCGAATCACCTGGGCGTGGGTTTTAACCCTTGCAATCACTTCCAGGGACTGGAATGGCTTGGAGATGTAGTCTGCACCACCCAGGCTGAAGCCTTTCACCTTGGCCTGCAGGTCGTCCAGGGCTGACAGGAATACAACGGCACAATCTGAAGTTTCCGGATCGGCTTTCAGGCGCTCACACACCTCATAGCCGTCCATTTCCGGCATCATGATATCCAGCAGAATCACTTCCGGATGATGGCGGTGGGCAAGGTCCAATGCTTTCTCGCCTTCGTTGGCGATCAGAAGCCGGTAGCCTTTGTCTTTCAGGGTCTCGTAGAGGACTTTCAGGTTCTGCGGGTTGTCATCAACCAGCAGAACCGTCACCTCGGAGTTCTCACTGACAACTTCAGTCATAGAAACATGGCCGGTTAAAAACGTCATTGTATGATGACGATACCGACAGACCTAGTCGATAAGTTCCTTTACGGACAGAACCATACGCACCAGATGTGCCAATGAATGGGTGCCCATCTTGTGCATAACGCGGGAACGGTGAATCTCAACGGTACGCTGGCTGATCTCAAGCTCGATGGCGATCACCTTGTTGGCCTGGCCCGCAATCATACGATCCATGATTTCACGCTCGCGGGGTGTCAGGCTCTTGATGCGGCGAACAATCTCCTGGCGCTCGTCCAGGGATTTCCGCTGCTCGCGATCCTGTTCCAGCGCCGCCTCGATCTTTTCCAGCAGCGCTTCTTCACGATAGGGCTTCTGAATGAAGTCTACAGCGCCCTCTTTCATCGCATCGACAGCCATCGGCACATCGCCATGCCCTGTCACGAAGATAATGGGCAGGATCGAATGCTTGTCATTGAGTTTTTTCTGTAATTCCATGCCGTCCATACCCGGCATACGGATATCCAGCACAATGCAGCCTGCCATCTGGTCGGAATAATCCGCCAGAAAGGAGCCAGCGCTTTCATAGGTTTTCACCGGCTTGCCATCGGATTTCAGCAACAATTCCAGTGAATCGCGGACGGCCTCGTCGTCCTCTACCACATACACAGTCTGCTGGATATCAGTCATGGATCTGTTTTCTCCTGTCCGTTTTATTATGGAGCCGGTCAGTGGATGGACGGATCTTTGTGATCGTCCCTGGCATGTTCCTGCCGTTCATGTTCCCGCATTTTTTCAAGCCGTTGCTGGATAATGCCAAAAACGCTTTGCTTGGGGTACCTGCCTTTGTCATCGGCCTTGCCCGCCGGTTTGCCAAGCAACAGTGTAATGGCCTCCTCCACACGGGCAACCGGGTATACGGCAAATTTGCCCGCTTTGGATGCCTTGACCACTTCGCTGTCCAGCATCAGGTTCTGCACGTTAGTAACCGGGATAATGACGCCCTGGGAGCCGGTCAGGCCGCCTTTCAGCTCACAGGTAGCGTAAAAGCCTTCGACCTTTTCGTTGACGCCGCCGATCGGCTGCACCTCGCCAAACTGGTTCACCGAGCCGGTAATCGCAAGATCCTGCCGCACCGGAATACCAGACAGTGCAGAGATCAACGCGCAAAGCTCGGCCAGGGAGGCGCTGTCACCGTCCACTTCGCCGTAGTTCTGCTCGAAGGTCAGACTGGCCGACAGGTGCATCGGGTCGTTCACCGCAAAATGGGAGGCCAGCCAGGAGCTGAGAATCATCACCCCCTTGGAATGGATATTGCCACCCAGCTTCACGTCCCGCTCGATGTCCATGACACCGCCATCACCATAGTAGCAGGTTGCCGTTACCCGGTTGGAAAGACCAAACTCGAAACCGCCGGTAGAAAGCACCGACAAGGCATTCACCTGACCGACGCAGGTGCCGGTTGTGGTCACCAGGGTGGAGCCGTCCCGAACCGAATCGTAAAAATGATCGCGGATACGGCTGCTGCGGTAACGGGCGCTCTCCAGCGCTCGCTCCACGTGCACTTCAGAAATCAGCTTGGCACCGGCCTGTCGGGCCCAGAAATCGGATTCCCGTAAAAGATTGGCGATGTCCGCTGCATGCAGCGAGAGCCTGTTCTGATGTTCGGCCATGCGTGCGCTGTGTTCGATTATACGGGCCACCGCTTTGTTGGTGCAGTGCAGTAGCTTCTTCTCCACCACCAGACTGGCAATGAACTTGGCATACAGCAGCTGGCTTTCCTCGGTACGGTACATCTCGTTTTCGAAATCGGCGGTCACCCGGAACAACTCGGCAAACTCGGAATCGTATTCCTGTAGCAGCATCCAGGTTTCGCGATCGCCGAACAAAACGATTTTGACATCCAGTGGTACCGCTTCCGGCTCAATGGAAATGGTTCCCGAGAGCGTCAGTTCCCGTTCCAGGGAATTGATCTGCAGGGTCCGGGAACGGAGGGCACGCTTCAAACCGTCCCAGACAAACGGCTGTTCCAGAACCTTGATGGCGTCCATCAGCAGGTAACCGCCATTGGCCTTGTGCAGACTACCCGGGCGAATCAGGGAGAAATCGGTAAACACGGTGCCCTTGAAGGTGACGTTTTCCACGTAGCCGAACAGGTTGTGATAGGTGGGATTATCTTCCACCACCACCGGCACCTCGTTGGTTTTCTGGTGCACCAGCACGTTGATCACGTAGCGCCGGGGCGTTTTCTTGTCCAATGAGGCATAGGCAATCGCCGCCTGCTCTTCATCGTCCTCAAGGAAGATATCCAGGTTGTCCACCAGATCTTTGCGAACCGCCTCCAGATAGGCAACAACGTTTGGTTGTTCGTTGTAACGCTTCACCAACTCATCAATCTGGTGGCCAGAGATGCCCTCGAGGGTTTCCTGGTTCAATGCCTGCTGCTTCTCAGCGTACTCCTGCTCCCAATCGGCCAGCTTGCGAAGGGCCTGGCGGAGTTTCTTTTCAAGGGCGTTGATGGTGTCTTCAAACTTATCACGCTGCTCATCGGTAAGCGCCTGAAAGCTCTCCACGGTGTGGGGCTCATCACCGTTCATGGCAACCAGCCGATAGCCTCCCGGTGTGGTTACCGTGAGGCTGACTTTCTTGCGTCGCGCATGCTTGGCGACTTTCTCGAGCTCATCTTCCTGCTTTTTGCCGTACTCGTTCTTGAGGTGCTCTGAGCGCTCCAGGAAGCTGTCACTGTCAAACGTCTGGGGAATCACCTTCACCAACCGCGACATCAGCTTGTCCATGTCCTGTTTGAGCTGGGTGCCCATCCCTGCCGGCAGCTGCAACAACCGCGGATTGCGCGGTTCATCAAAGTTGGCCACGTAACACCAGTCGTGGCTCTGCTGCTCGGTATCGACGTGATGTTCCAGGTACCGGAGCATCATGGTGCGCTTACCCAAGCCATTGCGACCTACCGCATACACGTTATAACCACCGTGAGGCATGGCGAGCGCAAAACGCACCGCTTCCTGGGCGCGATTCTGGCCAACAATCTCAGCCAGCGGCTCCAGTTGCCGGGTGGTTTTGAATGGCAGATCTTTGAGAACGCAGGCTTTGTAGAGCTGATGCAAGGGCAATGACTTCAAGTTTGATTCCCGTTGAGTTCGGTTTTGAATAGTTACTGTCGCTCGCATTGTAGTGTTTGAGCTTCAAGCTGTCGCCTATCCACACCGCATTTATCGGATGAGGCCGGATTCGTGACAATATGCCAACCGGGTCACAAATTCCCCCTTGGTCATTTTTCAGGCAGGCCGTCGATTACTACACTTCCATGCCCGGACGGATTCCGGATACAACAAGTACAATACGGGTGATGGTCAAAGCAATGACGAATTATTCCGCAGATCGCCGCATCAAGGATCGTTTTTCGGCGTCGTGTCTCAGGGTGCAACTCCGTGAGAGGGCGTTCTTTGGTCGCGGTAAGCAGCCAGTGGCGGTAACATGCCTGGACCTCAATCGTTATGGTATGGCGGTACTGTGCCCTCGACCGGTAGACTCCGGGGCCCATTTGTTCCTGGATATTGAGGGTAAATACATCAGCGAGTCGCGCATTGATGCCCGGGTGGTGTCGTGCCAGCCGTTTCAGACGGGCTTCCGTGTGAGTCTGCAGTTCAGCTATTGTCTCGACAAGAAAGGCTACTCGAGAGCGATCGACAATGCGCTTTCCCGGATTGAGGGTTTTTACAACCGGTTCGCCAGTTAATCAGATCAGGCCAGCATCCAGGCTGGCCGCCACGTACATGCCCAGCTCCTCGCACTGTTGCTCGAATTCATCCCTGTAATCTCCCCTGCACAGCAGTGGCTCCTGTATGCGTTTCCAGCGTAGTCCGGTGGTGATGCTGTCTATGGCGCGGCGGGTGCCGGTACCGTCATGGCCGGCACGGATGTAGTAGGCGAAGGGCAGGCCCTGGGTTTTCTCGAGGCAGGGGTAATAGCTTCGGTCGAAGAAGTCTTTGAGGGCGCCGGACATGTAGCCGAGGTTTTCGGTGGTGCCGAGGATGATGGCGTCGCAGGCGAGGATGTCTTCGGGGCCGGCATCAAGTGGGGCTTTTACCACGACTTCTACGGCTTCGATGTCGGGGTTACGGGCGCCTTTTTCTGTGGCGTTCCGGAGTTTCAGGGTATTTGGGGATGGGGCGTGGGCTACTATGAGTAGTCGCTTCTTTTCCATTTGGGGTCCGACCTCCCATATCACCGCGCTTTGGTGCGAGGTCAGGCCAGGAGAACTTCCTCCCGGGAAACGCTACGAGCACCCCTACGGGGTCCGGCCAGCAATCATAGATTGCTGTCGTTCGGCTGCGCATGAAGCTTCGCTTCATCAACGCTTGCCTCACCCATGTGCGCTTCGCTCCGGCCATCCATGGCCTCCGAGATTCCCGGGAGGAAGTTCCCCTGCCCCGACCGCCAGTTACCGCAGATCGCCGTCCGGCATATTAATAACAGCGCACATTATGAAATGCTGAACGTAGAGATCACAGCAACTCGCCGCTCGCTTCCGCTGGCGCTTCTGCCGCTTCTTTCTTCACCGGCTTGGGCATCAGTTTGTCGCGAACCTTGGCTTCGATTTCGTTGGCGATGTCCAGGTTCTCTTCCAGGAACTTGCAGGCGTTGGCTTTGCCCTGGCCGATTTTGTCGCCGTTGTAGGCGTACCAGGCGCCGGATTTGTCGACGAAGCCTTCTTTAACGCCCATGTCCAGCACTTCGGCCATGTGGTAGATGCCCTTGCCGTACATGATCTGGAACTCGGCCTGTTTGAAGGGCGGAGATACCTTGTTCTTGACGACTTTTACGCGGGTTTCGTTACCGACCACTTCGTCGCCCTCTTTGACAGCACCAATGCGGCGGATGTCCAAACGTACGGAGGAGTAGAATTTCAGGGCGTTACCACCGGTGGTGGTTTCCGGGCTGCCGAACATGACGCCGATTTTCATACGGATCTGGTTGATGAAGACCATCAGGCAGTTGGCGTGTTTGACGTTACCGGTCAGTTTACGCAGGGCCTGGGACATCAGGCGGGCCTGGAGGCCTACGTGGCTGTCGCCCATTTCGCCTTCGATTTCGGCTTTCGGTGTCAGTGCGGCAACGGAGTCGACGATGATCACGTCAATGGCGTTGGAGCGCACCAGCATGTCGGCGATTTCCAGGGCCTGTTCGCCGGTGTCTGGCTGGGACACCAGCAGGTCGTCTACGTTTACGCCCAGCTTTTCCGCGTAAATGGGGTCAAGCGCGTGCTCGGCGTCAATGAAGGCGCAGGTTTTCCCGGCCTTTTGGGCTTCCGCAATAACCTGCAGGGTCAGTGTGGTTTTACCGGAGCTTTCCGGGCCGTAGATTTCAACGATCCGGCCGTAGGGCAGACCGCCAATACCCAGGGCGACGTCCAGCCCGAGGGAACCGGTGGATACCGCAGGAATGGCTTCACGGGGCTGGTCGCCCATTTTCATCACGGCACCTTTACCGAACTGGCGCTCAATCTGGCCGAGTGCTGCGCTGAGTGCTTTCTTGCGATTGTCTTCCATTGGTACCTGACCCTCATTTTCCGGGGCCGCTGAGCCGCGATTGGGCCAACAGCAGCGAAATTCAAAGCGATGACACCGGAGGCATCCAGTGTTTTCCTGTATATTTGAACAGTATTAAAACATAAGCCTTCGCTGAGACCAACCCCTGCCCGGGTGAAAAACGTCACAGTGTTTTCAGAAACTCCGTAACCCCTTGCAGAACATACAAAACCGACTTGCGTCGCACCTGATCCCGGTCGCCGTCAAAGCACTGCAGGCTGGTTTCGATGCGGTCCGGGCCGGTGCCCCAGGCAAACCATACGGTGCCTACGGGCTTTTCATCACTGCCGCCACCCGGGCCGGCAATGCCGCTGATGGCCACGGCTATGTCCACATCCGCAGCGCGGATGGCGCCGGCGACCATCTGACGAACCACTGGCTCGCTCACCGCGCCGTGTTCGGCGAGTACCGATTCTTCAACCCCCAGAATGGCCTGTTTCGCCTCGTTGCTGTAGGTCACCAGTCCGGCCATCAGGTACGCAGACGATCCCGCCCGGTCAGTCAGCACTTTGGCCACCCAGCCGCCGGTACAGCTTTCTGCGGTGGCGATGGTTTTACCGTGCTCGGCGAGCCACTCACCCAGCGTGTTTCCAGCGCTCTCCAGTTGTTGGTCAGAGGCCTGCATAGCAATCTCCCTGTGTCTGTTGCCAAACCCTTCGTTTCATCACGGGCATTATTTTCTTACAATCCCCGCTTTCACCCAAAAGTACGATCAACCGGACAAACCCATGTCAGTAGCCCAGACCGATCTTTCCAAGCACACCCCGATGATGCAGCAGTACCTGAAGATCAAGCGGGAACACCCGAACGAGCTGGTGTTTTATCGCATGGGTGATTTCTATGAGCTGTTTTACGACGACGCCAAGAAAGCAGCGGAACTTCTGGATATTACGCTGACTGCCCGCGGCCAGTCCGGGGGCAACCCCATCCCGATGGCGGGCGTGCCTTTCCACGCGGCTGAGGGCTACATTGCCCGCATGGTGCGCGCAGGTCAATCCATCGCCATTGCAGAGCAGATTGGCGACCCGGCCACCAGTAAAGGGCCGGTTGATCGTCAGGTGGTGCGCGTGGTTACACCGGGCACCCTGAGCGATGAGGCGTTTCTGGAAGACCGGCGGGATAACTTGCTGGTGTCGATTTTCAGCTATAAGGAACAGTTCGGGTTCGCTTCGCTGGACATCTCCAGCGGCCGGTTTTCGGTGGCAGAGCTGGAGAGCCTGGAAGCCCTGCAGGGGGAGCTTCAGCGCCTGCGGCCGGCAGAAATTCTGATCAGTGAAGACTTCCCCTACGGTGAGTTGCTGGAAGGTTTTACCGGGGTTCGTCGCCAGGGCCCTTGGCTGTTCGAGATGGACTCCGCCCGGCGGGTGATTACCCAACAGCTACAGGTCAAAGACCTGACCGGTTTTGGCTGTGAAGACCTGCACCTGGCTATCTGTGCCGCCGGCTGCCTGCTGCAGTACGCCCGGGAAACCCAGCGTACCGCCCTGCCCCACATCCGCAAACTGACCCGCGAGCGTCGGGAAGATGCGGTGATCCTGGATGCCGCCAGCCGCCGCAACCTGGAAATAGACACCAACCTGATGGGTGGCCAGCAGTACACCCTTGCCTGGGTCATGGACCGCACAGCCACGGCCATGGGCGCCCGTGAGCTGCGCCGCTGGCTGAACCGGCCGCTCAGGAATGTGGAGGTCGTGCGCCAGCGCCAGCAGGCGGTGTCGGCTTTGCTGGACGGCTTCCATTACGAGCCAATCCACGATCTGCTCAAGCAGGTGGGTGATATCGAGAGGATTCTGGCCCGAGTCGCGCTGCGCTCCGCCCGTCCCCGGGACCTCGCACGCCTGCGGGATGCGTTCCAAACCTTACCGGGGCTGCAGGAGGCCCTGAAGCCCGTTAACTCACATCACCTGGTGAAGCTGGCCACGGTTATTGGCGAATACCCGGAGCTGGCTGACCTGCTCGAGCGGGCCATTATCGAGAACCCGCCCGTGGTGATCCGGGATGGCGGCGTAATTCGCGAAGGCTTTGATGAAGAGTTGGACGAGCTACGCAACATCAGCGAGAACGCTGGCCAGTATCTGCTGGATGTGGAAACCCGCGAGCGCGAACGCACCGGCATTTCCACCCTGAAAGTGGGTTATAACCGGGTGCACGGTTACTACATCGAAATCAGCCGGGCCCAGTCAGACCAGGCGCCGGTGGACTACATCCGCCGCCAGACCCTGAAAAACGCCGAGCGGTTCATCACGCCGGAACTGAAAGAGTTTGAAGACAAGGCCCTGAGCGCCAAGAGCCGGGCCCTGGCCCGGGAAAAAGGCCTGTATGACGACGTACTGGAAACCGTCGCCGAGCAGTTGGCACCGCTGCAGGACGCCGCCCAGGCCCTGGCGGAACTGGATGTGCTCAGCAACTTTGCCGAGCGGGCCACCAGCCTGCGTTTCACCGCCCCGGAGTTCACCGAGCAGCCGGGTTTTGATGTGGAAGAGGGCCGCCACCCGGTGGTAGAGCAACTGCTGGACGAGCCCTTCGTACCGAACAACCTGCTGATGGACGCCAGGCGGCGCATGCTGGTGATCACCGGCCCGAACATGGGTGGTAAGTCTACCTACATGCGCCAGGCCGCGTTGATAGCCCTGCTCGCCTACACCGGCAGCTTTGTACCTGCTAACCGGGCGGTACTGGGGCCGGTAGACCGGATATTCACCCGCATGGGCTCTTCCGATGACATTGCCGGCGGCCGCTCCACCTTTATGGTGGAAATGACCGAAACCGCCAATATCCTGCACAATGCCACCGAGCACAGCCTGGTGCTGATGGATGAGGTGGGCCGTGGGACCAGTACTTTTGACGGCCTGTCGCTGGCCTGGGCCACGGCTGAGCACCTGGCCAGGGACATTCGCTGCTACACCCTGTTCGCCACCCACTACTTCGAACTGACCCAACTGGCGGATGACCTGGAACATGCAGTGAATGTTCACCTGACCGCCACCGAGCACGACGACTCCATCGTTTTCCTGCACAATGTGCACGATGGCCCGGCCAGCCAGAGTTATGGCCTGCAAGTGGCCAAACTGGCGGGCGTGCCCCAGGATGTGATTCGTAATGCCAAGGCGCAGCTAGCGCATCTGGAAGGCAGCGCCGGCCCGTCCAATGGAACGACAGGCGGTGCCGCTGCAACGCCACCACCAGCCCCCAAAACGGCTAAACAACCGGCTGCCGTGGAGTCGGTGTTTCAGGGCGATATGTTTGCCAGCGCGGAGCCGAGCGTTGTAGAGGACGCCTTGCAACAACTGGACATTGATGGGCTTTCACCACGGGATGCCCTCAATCAGCTCTATGAGCTGAAAGCTTTGCTGGCAAAATAACAGGAAACTGGGCCAAACTTGATCTGTGTAATAAGGTTATAGCAGCCCAACGCTTGCGGCTGCGGGGGGCGCTCCCTACAATATCGCGCACAAAATTATAGATGGGGCCGGAACATCAGGGCTCCTGATGAGACCGATTACTTTACGAACCAGGGATCTGACTATGGCGTTTATCGTTACTGATAACTGCATCAAGTGCAAATACACCGACTGCGTGGAAGTCTGCCCGGTGGACTGCTTCTACGAAGGCCCCAACTTTCTGGTGATTGACCCGGACGAGTGCATCGATTGCGCCCTGTGCGAACCCGAGTGCCCGGCCGAGGCCATCTTCTCTGAAGACGAACTGCCGGCTGGTCAGGAAGCGTTCGTTGAGATCAACGCCGAGCTGGCTGGCAAATGGCCGAACATCACCGAGAAGAAAGACCCGCTGCCAGACGCTGAAGAGTGGGACGGCAAGCCTGACAAACTGAAGTACCTGGAGCGCTAAGAACCTCCAGCATTACTTCAACAACAAAAAGGCCGGACGACAAACATCGTCCGGCCTTTTTGTTTGAGCCCGAGTCTTGACGGCCTCAGGGCAAGGAAGCCGCCAAACAGACTAAGCCAGCAATTTCTTGGCTGCGGCAGATCGATAAAATGCCCCCAAACGCCGGCGTACCAGCGCTTCGAGGTAGCCCTCTTCGGCCAACACCTCCACGATGGGCAACGCCAGGGATTCTACTTCGGTCACGATAACCTCTCGCGTCACCCCGACATCCTGCAACAGGTCCATGACCGGGCGATCGCCATACTTGGCAAAAAGATGCTCCACCACCGCCCTGGCGCAGCCTTCAAAGTAGCCGGTTTTCCGGAAATTCAGCCAAAACTCGTACCCCATCACCACAAACTCCTGCAACTCCACATCACCCAGGCCCTCTTTGAGCTCAGCAATGGTGCGACCTTCCAGGGATACCCAGGCAGCCATCACAGTATCTCTCAGCTCATCATCAGACAGCGCCTTGTGCAGGAATTGCTCACTGCGGGAAATCAGCCCCGGCAAACTGTCTGCCAACCAGGCCTTGATGCGCCGCTCAAACGTTTCGTCCAGCCCGGGCACCGCCCTATTGGCCATTTTCTTGCCGAACTTCATCATGGAGCCAACACCAGGCACAGACCGGGTAATTAGGTTGTCTTCATAGAGGTAATTGACCAGACCGTGGTAGACCACGTTGGACACCAGCTCCTGGTAGACCGGGTGCGCCATGATTTCGGCAATAATGCGCTCCCGTTGGTGACGTAGCTCCAGGGCTTCTTCGATGAACCCGCTGGCCTGTTCACGAGACAGGATATCGCCCAGGGTGGTGTCAGACTGGACCGAGGCATTCATGACCTCGGTCGCCATTTCCGCGGCCAGCTCCGGAATACCGGCGTCCAGCTCCATATCCACCACAATACGCTGGATCACGCCCATCACCTGGTCCGCACTTACCAGTCGGTTCAGGGTGACACTGCCCGCGTGATCGAGCAGCTCGTCTACCTCGTTATCGATGAACTTTTTCAGTTTTGCCCCTTTGAGTGCAGACATCTCGTGTTTGACGTGTGCTTCCAACAAAGTATCGGCAAGGCTTGGGCTTGTCTTTGACATAAACCGGGCATCCTTTTGGCTAGGGTCCTGAACGTTGCCGACGAGGCTAACACGAACTGGCCTGGCGCGGGTTCGCCGGAATTACCCCGGTTGGGGCAATGCAGGGCCAGTCTTGGCCGACAGGCCTGGAGGCTACTGGAAATCGTTGAAGGTGTGGGGCTCGGCGGCCAGGGCGAGACAGATACTGCCCGGGCCCACGTATATGGCACTGGTAATACCCATTTGTGACAGCAACAGCTCTACCCCATTGCTTTCACAGGCATCGCGCAAGCGGTTCAGGCCTGGCAGATCTTCGATCTCCGTCCAGGTCAGGCCGCAGGACAAGCTGACGTATGGCGTCAATAAACCGGCTTCTACCCGGGCGACCGCGTAATTCATCACTTTTTCGACTGCCATATCAAAGTTGCGGGTTTTGACCACGGGTTTGCCCTCAGCGCCCTGGCCAAAAATCACCGGAACAATGTTCAAGGCCTTGCCCAGGAACGCGGCAAACGCCGAGACGCTTTTGTCACCACGGCGCCGGGCACGCTCGCGTATATAGTGCAGGTCTCGGGGAATCACACAGGTATAGATCTTGTCGGTAAACGTCTCGACCTCATGCCGAAGGGCATTCTTGGAAAGCTTTTGCTCAATCAGTTTCAGAGTATGGGCTGCCAACAAACCCTGCCCGGCAAAGATCTGTTTGCTGTCGATCACCCGCATGGAAAACTTGCCATCACGGCCAGCGGCCTTACGGGCCTCCTCGTAATGAGCCATGACGGAGTTCATGGCTTCCGCGGCGTTCTGGAAAATCTGGCTACGGCTTTTGGTGACGGTTTCGCAGATGGCCACATCGAACTCGGTCACGATCTTTTCCATGAACAAGTCATGGATTTGTTCGGCGGTGTAGGCTTTGGTTTCCGCTTCATGACCTTTGCCCAGCAGGCCACTTTGATAAAACTCCTGGGTACGAACCGGGCAATGTTTATCGGTGTAGGTCTGGCCGTCGATAATAGCGGTTACCGGCAGCACGAACAGGTCGTGCTTGCGGGCAAAGTCATAGGGCAGGTCACAGGCGGAATCTACAATCAGGCCTACTCGCATGCTGTGTGTCTCCGGGTGCGGGCAACACCTCACATGGGCATGCCCTTTATTGTCGTTATTTTTATCGCGCTACAGTCTCGCACAGATTGGTGAAAATTTCAGCACCACCTCAGGCTGTCAAACCTCCAGTTCTTTCAGGTTATGTTCCAGGAGCCGCCGGTTATCTTGCTGCCATGGGTGGAAACCTTTCCGGAAGTAGGCCAAGAATTCCGGAAGGCACTTGCGCAGAACGCCGGGCTTCCCCCAGAGAAAATTCAGCCCGCCTAACCAGGTTTTCAGGCTCCAGAGTTTGCCATCCGTCTTCAGCAGGCTGCAGGTGTTGATGAAGGTGTACTTGAAGAAATTCCAGGTGACAAACAAAAAGACAATCCGGCGCAACCGCTCATTGCCGACGCAAGCCCGGTACACGTCGAACGCCACCGACTTGTGCTCGGTTTCCTCTATGGCATGCCAGCGCCACAACCTCTGCATTGTCGGCGTAGCGCCCTCCATCCACTCGGGGTGGCTGAGGATGGCGTTGGCCAGCACGGCGGTGTAGTGCTCCGCACCACAGGTGCCCGCCAACTGGCGGCTTGGCGGCAACCGCCCTACCCAGTCCATGTGCTTGCGGAAGCGCGCGTCAAGGGCATCAATATCGTAGCCACGGGCTTTCAGGGCTTCGTTGTAGTCTTTGTGCTCCCGGCTGTGCAGGGCTTCCTGGCCGATAAAGCCCCGAATCTCCTCAGTCAGCTTCGGATCCGTGATCTGGTCACGGTACAGCCTGACCGCGTTGATAAACTGCTGCTCACCGTCGGGAAATTGCAAAGATAAGGCGTTAAAAAATGCGGTGCGAAAGGCATCGTTACCGTGCCACAGGGTTTTCAACTCGTCCTGAAGCTCAAAGCGCAGATTTCTGGGCTTGACGGCGATACCGTCCGGTGTGGAACTGATGGTCATTGCGACCTCCTGTTGTCGGCTTGTTGTTTGTTCTTGGAACACTCGACGTTGGATAGTTATTCACCAGTTGCTCGAGTGTAACCCTCGATTCAGGCCGGCGGAAATAGGTTTCTGATCAAATATCAACATACTGTCACAAAATGACAAACTGTCACCACCAGGCTTTCAACGACATCGAGTATTGACTTCTCTTTCACTGTTCAAAAAATCAGAGCCAATGAAAGCCCGGGGGGTGCCATGCTCTTATTCAGTAAAGGAGGAGCCATCACCATGCTCAGTCGTATTTTAATACTGGTAGTCGGCCTGTTGATCAGTGCCCCCGCAATGTCCGCTCAGAACTGGAGCGGGTATCCCGCCACCATGGCGTCGTTCAGTTACTCGGAAGACAATCTGGGCGAACACTGGCAGGCGCTGACCGATGGATTTCGAGGCCCCTTGCCAACGGCAGAGAGCCTGAAAGAAGATGCTCTGCGCTGGCCGGAAATGTCCGCGTACACTCAGAATCACCTGCAATCCATCGCCACTGAACACCCCGAACTGGCGTATCTCGCCGAAGGTGACCTGGACGCACATTATGAATCTTACGCCGCCGAGCTGCGTAGGGCCTGGAGCCTGCTGTTCAACGGCCGCTTTGAAGAAGCGCGGAACCTCGGACTGGCCCTGGGACCCGCCGGTTATTTCCCCGGCCTGTATGCCCAGGCTCTACATGCCACACTGATTGAAACCGATCAGGATGTAAGGCGTGCGCTTCTGGAGGAGGTCATTCACCTCACCCGCGACATCATGCCCATGGCGCCGGATCACCCGATGATCCGGTTTGGCAATGCCTATGGCAAGGCGCGGATTCTCGAAGATCTTTCGGCCACCGAGGCGATGGGAACCGGCTACACCTCTGAAATACAAGACACGCTGGACGCGCTGCTCAAGGAAAACCCCGACAACATCTACGCCATCACTCTGCTTGCCGGCGTTCAGGCCGGCATCATAGAAAAAGCCGGCGGCTTCATCGCGCGGCTGACCTACGGCGCAAAAGCGTCCTCAGTAGAAAAGCTGTTCGAGAAGGCGCAGCAACTGTCGCCGGACTATCCCGGTGTCTATTACGAATACGCCAGAGCCCGCTTGAAAATGGATGGCAGCGACGGCAAGAAAACCGCTCTGACACTCCTCAGAAAAATCGGCGACAGGCAGCCTCTCAGTGCCGAGGAAGCCCTGCTGATACGGGCAGCGACTGACCTTCGCGAATCACTGAAGTAGACCAACCTGAAAACGAAAAAAGGGAGGCATCAAGCCTCCCAAGGACACACAGTGGGTTGGTGCCGCCATCTTCATAACGGCACCGGGTTCAGTGTTACTCGCTCTTCTCAGCACCCGGAGCTTCCGGGTCGGAAGTAAACTTCAGCAGGTGCGTACGCTCAATCAAATAGTAGAGGATGGCACCGGTGGCGAGGCCCCAGCCCGCACCGTACACCGCAAGGACCACACCCATGGTGCCGGCAATGCCTCGCTCGGTGTTGTTCTCCAGCTGCTCCAGGCCCACCATCAAACAGATGTAACCGGTCAGCAGCAGGGTCAGCGACAGCGCAATTGGCAGTACTGGCTGGAAGAAGCTCACCAGCGGCAGGACAAACAGGGCAATAAAGCCGGTAATCCAGAAAGTCCCACCACCGCTGTAGATGGAGTCCATGGCGTTACGGCCATACTTGTAGCGTTCGGCCATGGTGGCGGTGACCGCTGTCCAGATTGGGCCAGCAAGGCCAGGGTACGGCGCAAAGAAAGCGTGGCCACCGTTACGGATAGCGGTTACCAGGTGAACACGGTCAATGCTGTTGTCGATGTCTTCGTCTTTACGCAGATGGTCGACACGATTCATCAGAGACTGACCCACCACGATATCGCCGAAGGCAATCACGTAAGCGATGACTGCGGTCGGGATCGCATACAGGAAGATATTCAGATCCGGGAAACCTACGGTAAACGGCAGGTAGTTCCACAGCTGGTCAAAGGCCGGCTTGGTGATGCCCCACTGCACATCCGGTACTGCGTATTCACCAGTGGCAAAACCAACCAGGATTGCCACTACCATGCCCGGTACCATGCCGTAGTTGGCAATCTTGCGGGCAATATTGCTCTTGTCGACGAAGCCCTTGAAGGACACCGAGAACATCAGGTAGAGACACACCAGGCCGCCGACAATCAGGGAGATTGGCGTGTTGGCCAGACGGCCACCAGCTTCGATCTCGCCCATCAGGGCAGCAATACCCGCACCGATAATGATACCGCCTTTCATGGAGCGCGGAATCCACTCAACCAGTTTGCTGCCCAGGCGGGTAACCCCCAGAATCAGGAAGATCAGGAACACCAGGAACTGCAGGGCGAACAGCGCCTGAATGGCCTCAGGGCCAGGCTCGTAGTCCGAGAGGAACAGCAGCACCACAGGAATACCCGGGGTTATCCAGCCGGGAACCAGTGGCACGCCCAGCAGCGCCGGCAGCATAAAGCCAATACCGCAGATAACGACATAAGCCAGGGCCACCTCATAGGGTACGCCGAGATAGGTTTCAAGCAGCGGAATCATCGCCAAACTGACCACGAACATGATCAGGGCCTGGACCATCTCCGCGAACTCCCAACGATAGTGGACGAACGGCAGACGGATTTTGAAAGGGCCCGCGGGCCAGAACGGCTGTTCTTCACCGTTTTTTCTGTGGAACATTTGCATTGCATTACCTCCGGGCACACCGGTGAAGGGTGCCAGTCAATGTTGTTTTTGTGACGAGGTGTGGCGGCACCGAAAGATGCCGCCGTTCAGGGGGATTAGTTCAGATCTTTGGCCTGGTCCCGCAGCACGAACTTCTGGATCTTGCCGGTGGATGTTTTCGGCAGCTCCGAGAAGACCACGGTTTTGGGCACCTTGAACCGGGCCAGGTGCTCGCGGCAGAAATTGATGATGTCTTCTTCAGACACATCCCCTGCCTCTGGCTTGAGGGTGATGAAGGCACAGGGCGTTTCACCCCATTTCTCATCCGGCCGGGCAACCACCGCCGCTTCCATCACCGCCGGGTGGCGGTAAAGGGTGTCTTCCACCTCGATGGTGGAGATGTTCTCACCACCGGAGATGATGATGTCTTTCAGGCGGTCTTTAATTTCCATGTAGCCGTCTTCGTGCCACACGGCCAGGTCACCGGTGTGGAACCAACCACCCCGGAAGGCTTCTTCCGTGGCACTCGGGTTCTTCAGGTAACCTTTCATCACAGTGTTGCCGCGCAGGAAGATCTCGCCAATGGTCTTGCCGTCTTTCGGGACCGGCTGCATGGTGTTGGGGTCAGCCACCATGGTGCCGCCCAGGGTGTGATAACGAACGCCCTGGCGCGCCTTGATCTGGGCACGCTCACGTAACGGCAGCTCATCCCATTCCGACTTCCAGGCACACACGGTTACCGGGCCGTACACTTCAGTCAGACCGTAAACGTGAGTCACCTTGATGCCCATTTCCTCAATGGAGCCAATCACCTGGGCAGGTGGCGCTGCGCCGGCGGTCATGGACTTCACCTCGTGATCAATACCCGCCTTGGCTTCTGGCGAGGCATTCAGCAGCGCGTTCAGAACAATCGGGGCGCCACACATGTGAGTAACCTGATGGTCACGGATCAGCTGCAGGATCTTCTCAGGGTCTACCCGGCGCAGGCACACGTGGGTGCCGGCCATGGCGGTAATCGTCCAGGGGAAACACCAGCCGTTGCAGTGGAACATCGGCAGGGTCCACAGGTACACCGGGTGCATGTCCATGGACCAAACAGTCTGGTTACCCAGGGCATTGATGTAGGCGCCGCGGTGGTGATAAACCACACCTTTGGGGTTACCCGTGGTGCCGGAGGTGTAGTTCAGGGAAATGGCATCCCACTCATCGGCCGGGAAGCTCCACTGAAACTCGGGGTCGCCCTCCTGCAGGAAGGCTTCGTAGTCGAGATCACTGACCTGAACGCCCTCACCGTACTCGGGGTCATCTACATCAATCACCAGGGGCTTGTGCTCAAGGTGACGAACCGCATCTTTAACTACCTGGCCGAATTCGCGGTCGGCAATCACGACTTTCGCCTCACCATGCTCCAGCATGAAGGCAATGGCCTCGGCATCCAGGCGCACGTTCAGGGTGTTCAGTACTGCGCCGATCATGGGCACACCAAAGTGGCATTCCACCATGGCCGGAATGTTAGGCAGCATCACCGCCACGGTATCGCCCCGGCCGATACCACGGCCTTTCAGGGCAGAGGCCAGACGCAGGCAACGGTCATAGGTTTCGGCCCAGTTACGACGGATGGCACCGTGGATAATAGCCGGATAATCCGGGTACACACTGGCGGTGCGCTCGATAAAATCAATGGGGGACTGAACTGCGTAGTTGGCATCCCGGGGCGCAAGGCCCTGGTCGAAGATCGAAGTCATTGGTGTGGTCCTCTAACTCAGATGTTGTTCTTATGGCATATTCAGAAGAATAGCCAAAGCAGCTATACTCCAGATTGCCCGAAATGGTAGAAGATAGAACAAATACTAGAAACTCTACTATGGTATTATAGGATTATTACTATAAATTTATGAGCAGCCCTAAAAAAGCCCGCGTTTTCAGCCAACTGGTCCCCAATGACCCACAACCCACTCTCGTGGTCGGTCGCACATTAGAGGCCCTGGCCAGTAATCAAGCGGCCGATTCCCTCGTCCAACACGCAGAACTGGACCATCCAGAGCACCTTTTGCCGGTGAACGCGGCAGCGCTTGTTAAATCAGCCCTGGAACAGGGGCGAGCCATTGAAAACGTGGAATCCCGGTTTGCCGACCATATTTTCCTGTGGAGCTTCATTCCGGATCCAGACAGCGGGGAAGTACTGGTTCGGGGCCGTGATGCCACCAACGATATCCTCTCGCTGGAAGAGGCCGTTCGCTCCAACCGCCTGTACCGGCTGATTACCGAGAACACCACAGATCTGATATCCCGGCACGCTCCGGACGGGCGCTTCATTGATGCAACCCCGGCGTCCTGGCGCCTGCTCGGCTATTGGCCTGAAGAGCTTCGGGGCAAGGCACTGGAGGAGGTATTCCGGGGTGACAACGTGGCCGAGCAACTGGCCCTGACCCGCCACCGGCTGCGGGAAGACGGCTACGCCACCATGACGCTGGAGATTATTCACCGCAACGGAAGCCGCCGCTGGTTCGAGATTGCCAGCCGCGCCATCCGGGAGACCTATACCGGCGCCGTGGTGGAGGTGATCAGCGTATCCCGTGACATCACCGCACGGGTGGAATCCGAGGAGCAGAACCGGCTGCTGGCAGATGAACTGGCCCACACTGCCCGCTTGGCCACCCTGGGTGAGCTGGCTTCCAGCATTGCCCATGAGATGAATCAGCCGCTGGCATCGATCGTGAATTTCGCATCCGCCAGCCAGCGCTTTCTCAAGGAAGCGGACAAACATCCTGAGAAGCTGTTGAAAGTTGACGACGGCCTCCAGAAGATCGTGCACCACGCCAATCGGGCCTCCGAAGTGATCAAACGTCTTCGGGCGTTCCTGCGCAAAGGCCAGAAGCGTATGGGGCCGGTATCCCTGAATTCGGTGATTACCGAGGTTGCCCGTCTTTGCCAATGGGAAGCGGAGAAGAACGGTGTCCGGATCTATGAAAACCTGGCCGCAGACTCCCCCACCATCACCGCAGACCCGGTGTTGCTTGAACAGGTGTTGATCAACCTGATCCGGAACGGCATCGAGGCCAATGTGGAAGCCGGGGCAGGCAAAGACAGTGCAGGCCCCTCCCGGATCGTGGTCAGCACCTGCGTCAACGACCAACAGGAAACCCTGATTCAGGTCATCGATGAGGGCCCGGGGCTGGACGACGAAGGCATCCGCCAGATGTTCCAGCCGTTCTACACCAGCAAGGCCAAGGGGCTGGGACTTGGGCTGTCCATGAGCCGCTCCATCATTGAGGGATTTGGCGGCTTTCTGGACGCTACCCGCACAGACACCGGCGGCCTTTCGCTGATCTGCCGCTTCCCCCCCGGCAACACCCGATGCACCCCAAAATCAACCCAGGAGTAAGCCCCGATGTCTGGTACCACCCAGTCAAACGCCAACACCGTTTACGTTGTTGATGACGATGCCGGTATGCTGGAGTCCACCCAATGGCTGCTGGAATCGGTCGGGCTTGAAGTCAAAGCCTACAGTGATGGCCGGCAATTCCTGGATGCGGTGGAAGGCCAACGCCCCGGTTGCGTGATTCTGGATATCCGGATGCCCGGCCTTGGCGGGCTGAATGTTCAGGAAGAACTGCAAAAACGGGGGCTGGAGATTCCGATCATTTTTGTCTCCGGCCACGCCGACGTGCCCATCGTGGTCCGTGCCTTCAAATCCGGCGCCTTCGACTTTATTGAGAAGCCTTTCAACGAGCAGCTACTGCTGGACAGTGTGCAGCAGGCGCTGCAGGCACCCGCCGAACCCGAGCCACCCGTTCGATCCGATGCCGATACCGAAGCGCTGATCAGCACCCTCACCCGCCGGGAACGGGATGTCTTTCTGCCCCTGGCCCAGGGCTACACCAGCAAGGAAATCGCCGAACAACTGGACGTCAGCGTTAAAACCATCGACCTGTATCGGGCCCGGGTAATGAAACGCCTGGGCGCCGAGCGGCTGCCGGATGTCACCGGCATTGCCATCGCAGCCGGACTGCTGAACCCGGCAAATCTCAGAACCGGTCCGGGCTGACCCCGGACTGTACTTCCCGGGCGATGGCGCCCAGCCGATCAACCGCGGCTTCAATCCGGCCGGTCCAGGGATTGCCGCCGTTCAGCCGCAGGCAGTTGTCGAACTTATTGGCGGTGGAGAACATCCGCCCCGGTGCCACGTTGATGTTTTCCCTTCGCGCCCGTTGATACACCTCGGTACCCGACACACCCTCCGGCAGCTGAACCCAGAGCACAAATCCGCCCTGGGGCCGGCTCACCGCTGTTCCTTCCGGAAAAGTTCTGGCAATGGCCGAGCGAAGCCGGTCTGTTGACTCTTTGTAGTGCTGCCGGGCCGAGCGGAGGTAACGGTCATAGCCACCCTGTTCCAGGAAATGGGCCACCGCCAGTTGCGGGATGGTCGATGTCGCCAGATTCACGAAATACTTGTGCTGCCGGGCGGCGGCCATATGTCGGCCAGGGATCATCCAGCCAAGCCGAAGGCCCGGCGAGATGGTTTTGGAGAAGGAGCTGCAGTAAATCACGTTGTCGGCCTGGTCAAAGGCCTTGGCCGGGCGCGGGCGCTCGCCGGTATGGAAAAGGTCGCCGTAGATATCGTCTTCAATCAACGGCACCCCGGCGGCCGCCAGCATGGAAACCAGCTGTTGTTTGCGCTCGTCGCTCATCCGGGCACCCATGGGATTGCTGTGGTTTGGCACCACCACGCAGGCTTTCAAAGGCCACTGTTCCAGGGCAAGCTGCAGGCCTTCCAGACTGATGCCGTCTGACGGATGGGTGGGGATTTCAATCACCCGCAGGCCCACCACTTCCAGCGCCTGCAGGATGCCGGGGAACGAGGGTGACTCCACGGCGACGATATCCCCGGGCTGGGTCACCGCCCGCAGGGCCAGAATGATGGCCTCCTGGGCTCCGTTGGTGGCCAGCACATCATCTGGTGCAACGGGCACTCCGATGGTGGCCATTCGCTGTGCAATCTGGCGCCGGAACGATTCCTTACCGGGAAACGCGTAGTCCAGGGTTTCCAGGCCGCGCCTGGCGGCCCACAACGTGCTCTGCTGAATCTGCCGGACCGGCAGGTAGTCCGGGTGCGGAATGGCTGTGGCCAGAGGCACCATGCGCTTTTGTTCGTCGGCACACAGGTCCAGGGTCATTTCCCGGGCAGACACCGGTACCGGACGACTGCGCTGTTCCGTCATTCTTGGTTCCGGCAAGTCTCGGGCTGGCCGGCGCACGAAATATCCGCTGCGTTCCCGGGCCTGCAGGTAACCACGTGCTTCCAGAGTCTGGTGGGCCTGTAGCACGGTTGAAATACTGACACCGAACTGCCGGCTCAATACCCGCACACCAGGCACACGTTCCCCTTCCCGGTATACACCATCAAGGATCAGCGCCTGGAGCTGGTCCGCCACCTGGTTGTAGAGCATGCCCATCGTGTTCTCCGCCGTGCCGTGTTTAATAAGCTCTATTCCACCAGAACCGACGCCGGTGAGAGCAGTACAGTTTCCGGGCTTTTTAGGCAGTACAGTTTCCATTTTTCTGTATCTGTACCGATTCAATAACACTGTAGCTGAATCTGTTATGGAAATCCGATGAAACCAATAATGGTTCCTGAATCAGAAAAGGAGTTTCATCATGGCAACGGCAATCATCCCAAAACCCGACTCGCGTTCAACGCGCCCCGTTCACCGCGCCACCCGGAACGATGTGCTGGGCCTTTGTGCCACAGAGGGCACGCCGGCCGCCGGCACACTGATGACAGCCCTGCAGGCCCTGGCCCGTGAGGGCATCCGTGTGATACCCGTTGGCAACCGTCACTGGGTTCTTCGGGGCGCCGCGCCGCTGCCCGAGATTCACTGTTACAGTGAGCAGGAGCTACATGGAATCTCAGTCTCACCAGCCAGACGCCTTTTACTAACAACCCACAAGGACAACCCATGAAGACCAATATCTACCAGGTGGATGCTTTTACCAATGAACTGTTCCGGGGAAACCCTGCGGCGGTGATGCCCCTGGACAGCTGGCCTACGGAGCAACAGATGCAGGCCATTGCGCTGGAGAACAATTTGTCCGAGACCGCTTTCCTGGTGCCACTCCCGGAGCAGGATGATGCAGATTTTCATATCCGCTGGTTCACCCCGACGGTCGAGGTGCCACTGTGCGGGCATGCCACCCTGGCGTCGGCCTGGGTGGTGTTCAATCGCCTTGGCTGGCAGCACGACAGGGTTCGTTTCCAGTCGAAAAGCGGCCCCCTGGCGGTTACCCGCCGTTCCGATGACTGGCTCGAACTGGACTTCCCCAACCTGCCGTTTGAATCCCGACCAACCCCGGAGTTAATCCGGAAAGCGCTGCCAAACGCCCCCGAGCAGGCGTTCTACGTGCCAAATGACACCAACTACATGGTGGTTCTGGACTCGGAAGCTGCGGTAACCAAAGCTGCCCCGAACCTGGCGTTGCTGGCAGAACTGGGCAATCAGGGGCTGATCGTTACCGCGCTGGGAACCCAGTGCGATTTCGTCAGCCGTTACTTCGCCCCCGGAGCGGGTATCGACGAGGATCCGGTAACCGGTTCCATCCACAGCGTGCTGGTGCCCTACTGGGCTGAACAGCTCGGCAAACAAACCCTGGAAGCCCGCCAACTCTCTGCACGCGGTGGCGTTCTGCGATGCGAGCTCAGAGGTGACCGGGTAGCCATCGCCGGCCAGGCGGCGTTTTATATGGAAGGGTCCGTTTACCTGGCCTGAGGCTGATATACTGCCCGCCATTTTCAACGAGTGGTGGGCAGTTCTATGGCAGGTTCAACATCCCGGTACGATGTCATCATCATCGGCGCAGGCGCTGCCGGGCTGATGTGCGCGGCCACCGCGGGATATCGGGGCCGCAAAGTACTGGTGCTGGACCACGCCAACAAACCAGGCAAAAAGATCCTGATGTCTGGCGGTGGCCGCTGCAATTTTACCAACCTGAACAGCACGCCTGCGAACTTTCTCTCCGACAACCCGCACTACTGCATCTCCGCCTTGAAGCGCTATACCCCGCAGGATTTTGTGGAACTGGTGGACCGCCACGGTGTGGAGTATGAAGAGAAAGCGCCGGGCCAACTGTTCTGCAAAGACAGCGCAAAGGACATTCTCAATGTGCTGCTGACCGAGTGCGAATGGGCCGGCGCCGAGATCCGTATGAACACGTCGGTGTCCGGCATCCGCCAGCAGGGCTCCGGTTTTTCCCTGAAGACCAGCAGCGGCACACTCGGTTGTGAATCCCTGATCGTGGCCTGTGGTGGGCTGTCGATTCCCACCATGGGTGCCACCGGGTTCGGTTACGAGATTGCCAAACAGTTTGGCTTGGGCGTGCTGCCCACCCGCGCGGGGCTGGTGCCCTTCACCCTGCACCCGGAGCTGAAACAGCAACTGGCGCCGTTATCTGGCGTTAGCTGCCCTGTCGATGCCCACTGCCACCAGCAGCACTTCCGCGAACCCATGCTGGTAACCCATCGGGGCCTGAGCGGCCCCGCGATGCTGCAAGTATCCAGTTACTGGCAGCCGGGCGATGCGGTACACATCAACCTGTTGCCGGCTGAGAAAATTCACGAAGACCTGCTGGCCCTGCGCAGCAGCAAGCCACAATCCACCATCGCGCACTATCTGAACCAGCACCTGCCGAAACGATTCGCCCAGGCATTCAACGAGCTGCACGGATGGAGCGGCCCCCTGCAGGGGTATCGCAACCAGGAACTGGAACAGGTTGCCGGCACGCTTGGCAACTGGACCATCAAGCCGGCAGGTACCGAGGGCTACAGAACCGCCGAAGTAACGCTGGGCGGAGTGGATACTCGCCAGCTATCCTCCAAAACCATGGCGGCCCTGGATCGCCCGAACCTGTACTTTATTGGGGAAGTGGTGGACGTTACCGGCCACCTGGGCGGGCATAACTTCCAGTGGGCGTGGGCCTCCGGCGTGGCGGCGGGCAACGTGGCCTGACAGGCCTCAGAGATACTTCTCGATCGACAGCCAAGACAACATCCGGGAGGCCGCCCGGCGCCAGAATCCGCTCTCGGGTTCCTGATAAACCGCCCCATCCCGGGATTGCCACACCAGGCTACCCTGCTCGTTAAGGCTCACCCGCCAGCTGTTCTCCGGCGCCATGGCGCGCTCAATATCTTCGGCTACCGCGCGCGCCAGTTGCGGGCTGCGAATCACCAGCACAGTTTCGCCGTTGAGGTAGATAGAACGCAGGTTCACGTTAAACGAGCCAATAAACAGCGTTTCCCGGTCAAACACCACGGCTTTGGAATGCAGACTGACCACACCGCTATCGCAGGCCTGTTCGTTAGCCACCCAACGCTTACAGGCGGGTGCGTCGGGTCGCAGCTCGTGCAGGTCAAAGCCCTGCTCCAGCATCTCACGCCGCCAACGGGCGTAGCCGGAATGATTGGTGACCAGATCATTGGTGGCCAGCGAATTGGTGATCGCCGCCACCTTGAGCCCGTGGTTGCCCAGATTGTCCAGCCCGTTCAGCTGCTCGTCTGCCAGAACCAGGTAGGCAGACTCAATCAGAATTTCCTTGCGGGCCGATTCGATCAGATCAAACAGGGCCTTTGCGGTGTTTCGCGGTTTGTCTGCCGGCGCTTCCAGGTCTTCCGGTGGCGGATCGAACACCAGCTCGGCCTCCGCCTTCACCATGTCAGCGAACCACCCTGCCAGCAGGGATTCCGCCTGGTTCCTGCCCTGGGGTACTGACGCAGTAAAAGGCAGCGGCTCGGTGGTGGCACGGCTGAGTCCGGACAAGCGGTCACCCGCACGCTCCGATTCCGGCAGCTCATACAATTGCCCCAGCGGGTAAGACCAAGGGCTTTGCCAGTAGGCCTCAAAGTTATCGGTCATGGCGCCAGCCAGCGGCCCAAGCACCATGACGTCGCGATCCCGGAAATTCAGTTCCAGGTGTTCATCAAAGTACTCATCGCCAATGTTGCGGCCGCCGGTAATACCTACATTGCCATCCACCACAAAGGTCTTGTTGTGCATGCGCCGGTTGATGCGGTCGAAGTCGGTGATGAACGACAGCCAACGGCCAACGCCCTTGCGGGAAGGAGAGGGATTGAAAATCCGGATGCTGATGGCAGGGTGGGCCTCCATCATGGCAAACAGGGATTCCTTGCCGGCCACATTGATGTCGTCCAGCAACAGGCGAACCTGCACGCCCCGGTCTGCAGCGGCTACCAGGCGGCCAGCCAGGTACCGGCCGCTGGCATCGTCGTTCCAGATGTAATATTGGGCATCAATGCGCTGACTGGCGGTTTCAATCAGGGCGCTGCGAACCAAAAAGGCATCGCGGCCCGTGTCGAGCAGCTGAAACGCAGAGAGTCGGGATTCGGGATCAAGGTGCATCCGGCGCTGATCCGTTGTGAAGGAGTCTGCCACCGAGGATACCGCCAAAACCGGGCCATGGTCGACCGGCGGCAATCCCCTTGCGCAGCCGGCAAGCAGCCCCGCAAACAATAACAGGCTCAGCCTGGTGATCAACGGGACTACTTGCCGGGTCAGCATGGCCGGGGGATTCCTTGTCAGCGAATGATAACCAGTGGTTTTTTAGCGGTTTTCAGCATGGTTGTGGTGGTACTGCCCACCAGGAACTGGCGAATTCTGGAATGGCCATAGGCGCCCATGACTAAAATGTCGATGTCATGTTCCGCCTGATACGCATGCAATGTAGGCTCCACATCCCCCGCGCGAATAGCCAGGGTGATATCAACACCCAGCCCGGACAACATCTGCTCTGCCTGCTTGAGCTGTTCCCAGCGGTCAGCGGTATCCGGGCCAACCATCACCAGATGCAGGGGCATGCCTTTGAGTACCGGGCTCTGGGCAATCAGTTCCACCCCCCGGAAAGCGGTGGGGCTGCCGTCGAACGCCAGCATGGCACTTTTCGGCTCACTATAGTCATCCGGCACCAGCAGGATGGAGCGATGCACACTTCGGATGACGGTTTCCAGCTGGCTGCCGATGTGGATATCACGGTCAGAACTGCTTTCACCGTGCAGCCCCATCACAAACAGGCGGGTCTCTTTCTCAAGGGCCACCAGAGACTCAGTCAGATTACCGTGGCGCTGGCGCTTGACGGCCTCCTCCGCACCGGCGGCCTTCACCCTGGTTTCGGCTTCATCCAGCATGTGATGGCCTTGCTCCAGCGCCAGTTTGGCCCGTTTTCGGTCCAGTTGCGCCAGTTCGTCCAGCAACTGCTCACGGCTGCCAAGCCCGATGTTGCCCGCCAGATCCGGCTCCGCCGGGTAGCGTTCTTCGTCCAGAACATGCAAAAGCATCAGGGGCGTTTCCATGTGCCGGCTGGCCCAGGCTGCGTAATCGCATACTGCAGGTGCTGCCCGGGAGCCATCGATACAGGCCACTACTCGTAACATACTTGCCTCACCCTGGTTGTCGGTCTGGTTATTATTGTGGCTGCGAATCTCGGTTTTTTCCTCACTGTCCGCCATGGTCAGTGCCCCATCAGGCGATCAACCGCATCCGGCTTGTCATGCACGCCAAAGCGGTCAACGATGGTGGCGCTGGCCTGGTTCAGGCCAATCACCTCAACATCGGCGCCTTCCCGGCGGAATTTGACCACCGCCTTGTCCAGCGCAGCCACGGCGGTAATGTCCCAGAAGTGGGCCCGGCTGAGATCTATTACTACATTATCGACTGCTTCCTTGAAGTCAAAGGATTCCAGGAACTTCTCTGACGAGCTGAAGAACACCTGGCCTACCACGGTGTAGCGACGGGTCTCGGTGTTTTCATCCAGCTCAGAAGTCACCAGCATGTAGTGGCCAATCTTGTTGGCAAAGAACAGGGCCGCCAGCAGCACGCCCGCCAGAACGCCAAAGGCCAGGTTGTGGGTGGCCACCACCACAATCACCGTTACCAGCATCACGATGTTGGTAGACAACGGGTGCTCCCTGAGATTACGAATGGAATCCCAGCTGAAGGTACCAATAGACACCATAATCATCACCGCCACCAGTGCAGCCATGGGAATCTGCACCAGCCACTTGTCCAGAACCAGCACCAGAATCAGCAGGAAGACACCGGCGGTGAGGGTCGACAATCGAGTGCGACCACCGGATTTCACGTTGATGATGGACTGACCAATCATCGCGCAACCGGCCATGCCACCCAACAAACCAGAGCCGATGTTGGCAATGCCCTGGCCCTTGCACTCCCGGTCACGGTCGCTGGTGGTGTCGGTCAGGTCATCCACGATGGTGGCTGTCATCAGCGATTCGAGCAGGCCGACGACGGCCAGAGCAACCGAATACGGCAGGATGATCATCAGGGTTTCAAGGGTCAGCGGCACGTCCGGCCACAGGAAGATGGGCAGGGTATCCGGCAGCTCGCCCATATCTCCAACCGTGCGGATATCCAGGCCCATCACCATGGCCACAAGGGTCAGGCCAACAATGCACACCAAAGGTGATGGAATCAGCTTGCCCACGGTGGGTATCAGCGGGAACAGGTAGATAATGCCAAGGCCAGCGGCGGTCATGGCATACACATGCCAGGTCACATTGGTCAGTTCCGGCAACTGGGCCATAAAGATCAGAATCGCGAGGGCGTTTACAAACCCGGTGACCACAGACCGGGACACAAAGCGCATCAGTCCACCCAGCTTCAGATAGCCCGCAGCAATCTGGATCACACCGGTCAACAGGGTTGCTGCCAACAGATACTCGAGGCCATGCTCTTTGACCAGGGTCACCATCAGCAGGGCCATGGCGCCGGTTGCCGCCGAAATCATGCCCGGCCGGCCACCCACAAAGGCAATAATCACGGCGATACAGAAAGAGGCATACAAACCCACTTTCGGGTCCACACCCGCGATGATGGAGAAAGCAATCGCTTCCGGAATCAGCGCCAGGGCAACAACGATACCGGCGAGCAGGTCGCCTCGAATATTGGAAAACCAGTTCTGCTTGAGTGATTGCACCATGATTGGGGATATCCAACTGAACAATGAAAAATAAACGACTGCCATGCACACGGGCACGGGCGGGTGTCAGGAAACCTGAAAAAGAAGTCTGGGCGAGGCCAGTTAAGGGAGCATGAACGCTATGGCGGAAGGATCGTCACGGTTATGGAATGCTTCGCTTTGATGAAAGTCAGATTACTGTCGAATCGGGGCGGCGAAGCTTAACAGAAGCGGGCAAGGAAAGTAAGGTAGCTGTCTTTCAGCATGCCAACATAGATTCACGGCAATCGTCTAATTACCTAGAATACAAAGCGAATACTTTTTACCCCTTTAGGATAACGACCTGTGGACGACGTTGCAGCGCTGTTTATTTCATCCAACCAAACCACCATCAATCTGGCCATTGCCCTGCTCTTGGGAGCCATCATTGGCCTGGAAAGAGGTTGGGATGCCCGGGAACAGAAATCGGGAGAGCGCATCGCCGGTATTCGTACCTTTGCCCTGATTGGCCTGCTGGGAGGTATCTCTGCAGTGCTGGCCCTGGAGATCACGGTCTGGGCTTTTCCGGTGATGCTGGTCAGCGTGGCGGCCATTGGCCTGGTGGCCTACAGCGAAAGGCTGGAGCACATTCGCAACTTCAGCATCACCGGTATGGTAGGCATGTTGCTGACCTTCTGTTTCGGCGCCATCGCGGTGGCCATAGACCCGGTCATGGCAACTGCAGCAGCAGTGATAACCGCCATCATTCTCGATAATAAGGAAGAAATTCACGGCTGGGTGCAAAAGCTGCAGGCCCATGAGCTGGATGCGGCTCTCAAGCTGCTTCTGATTTCCGTGGTAATGCTGCCATTATTGCCCAACACCACCATGGGCCCAGGTGGAGTCCTCAATCCCAGGGAAATCTGGTGGATGGTTGTGTTGATTGCCTCCATCTCGTTCGTCGGTTACTTCGCCATCCGGGTCGCCGGTGCCCGCAAGGGCATATTGTTTACCAGTCTGTTCGCCGGCCTCAGTTCATCTACTGCCCTGACCTTACACTTTTCCAGGCAGGCCTCGAAAAATCCGGACTTCAACCCTCAGTTCGCCGCCGGCATTCTGATTGCCTGCGGCACCATGTTCCCACGTATCCTGATGTACTGCCTGATCATCAATACAGCGCTTCTGCCCAGCCTGATCTGGCCGGTCGCGGTGATGACGGTTCTGCTTTACGGTCCCGCCCTGTTCATCTGGAAGCGGCATTCGCGTCAGTTTCAGGTCAGCCAGCCGAACCTGAGCCAGAACCCGCTGGACCTGTCTTCCGCACTGGTGTTCGGCCTTCTGCTGACGGCCATTCTGATATTGGGAGAGTTTCTGAAGAACAGCTTCGGCGACGCCGGCATCTATGCCTTGGCCGCCACATCGGGTGTGGCGGATGTCGATGCTATCACCCTCTCACTAACCCGGATGTCCAATGATGGCCTGGGAATGAATACCGCCGTGCTCGGCATTGTCATCGCGGCTGCAGTAAACAATCTGGTGAAATCCGGCATGGCGTGGACGATAGGCAACCGGCGAACCGGTTTACTGGTGGCAGGCCCCATGGTGTTATCCCTTGCCGCCGGGCTGTTGATCGCCTGGCTGCAGTGACATTCGGCCGGCCCGACGAAAGGTCAGATTGTAACGGCAAGAGCCGGTCAGAGGGTGGTGGCCCGCTTTGAGTGTCAGCACGCCGTGATAGAACAACCGGGCAGGCCCTCCCCAAACCACCACATCGCCGTGCTCCAACGGGATTTTCACAGGTTTGTCTGAGCGTCTTGGGCCGCCAAACTGGAAGGTTATTGGCAAACCGAGGGAAACGGAGACAATGGGCCAGGTGAATTCCTGCTCGTCTTTGTCCTGGTGTAACCCCATGCGGGCACCGCGCTGATAACGGTTGATCAGGCAGGCATCCGGCACAAACCCCCGATATCCCGCCGCCTCGGCGGCGTTCCGCGCCAGCTCTTTAAAAGACTCAGGGATCTCAGGCCAGAGCAGACCGGATTCCGGATCGGTGGACTGGTACCTGTAACCCGACCGGTCGGTCACCCAGCCCAGTTCGCCGGCGCAGGTCATGGCGGCCGACATGCTGTGGCCGCCCGGCGTTACCATGTGCCGAAACGGCGCTTTGCTGGCCACCTCGCCAATGGCTTGCATCAGATCCGGGGCCGTATTCCGGGCAAACCGGCGCAATACCACAACGCCCTCACCCACCGGTTCCTGCCATGGTTCACCATCACTGAAATCAAACAGATCTGTTGTCATAACCTGATCATTTTCATCAACATTCAAAACACCTCGGCGGTCAGGGTCTACACTCAGGATACCTGTTTTCCATTTAAGGCTCGCCCATGCTGCCGAACCGCCAGACCGCACAGGTTTCGCTCGCTTTTCTGATCGCGTCCGCCATCACCCTGGGCATGCTCATTCTCACCCTGGTACTGGTGGGCCAGAGTTTCAGAGGCATGGAGCAGGCCAAACTAACGGCGGCAGAGGCCACGGCACGGCAACTGGCCACCAGCGTGGATGACCGTATCAACGCCATTACCCAGCCGCCCTCCACCGCCCTGGCAGTGCTCCGACATGACCCGTTAACGGGCGCAACCAACCTGGATGAACGGCTGGACCGACTGCCAGTGCTGGCCGATATTCTGTCCAGCAGCCCCATCGTCAGTGCTATTTACGCCGGTTTTGGTGACGGCGATTTCTTTCTCTTCCGCACCTTGAGCAGTTCGGGGGCCGTGCAGTTTCCGGATGCTCCCACTGGCAGTCACTTCCTGTTGCAAAGCCTCGAACGGGAAGATGAGCAACGGGTTGGGATATGGCGTTTCTACGATCACGGGCTAAACCTGATCGAGCATCGGGTGCTGGAAAGTTATGACTACGATCCCCGCCAACGCCCATGGTATCAGGCAGCCCAGAGCGTCAGCGAACTGCAGTTATCCGCGCCATACGTCTTCTTCACCACTCAGGAAACCGGGCTGACACTGTCTCAGCGGGCCAGTGCACAGCCTTCCACGGTCCTTGGCATTGACGTTACGGTGAACGATCTTGGCGCCCAGCTCGCCCAACTGCGCCAGACGCCCGGCAGCCAACTCGCCATCGTCAATGATCGAGGACAGTTGCTGGCCAGCTCAGAATTAGAGCAGGCGGCCGGTGCCATTATCAAAACCGCCCGGCTGCAGCAAACGGAACAGGGCGTCGGCGGTTTTTCCGCAGAAGGGCGTGACTGGTATGGCGTTGCCGTAGCACTGGATGCCCTGCCGGATGAGTCACTGTCGATTGTGATTGCCATTCCCTCTGATGAACTGCTTGCAGAAGTCTGGGCCGCACTGGCCAGGCAAACCCTCATTGCCGGCGCCATCGCCCTGCTGTTGCTGGTCATCGGCTGGTTTCTCGGGCGCCAGGTGGGCAAGCCGCTGGAGCAACTGACAGACAGAGTCAGCCAGCTGTCACGCTTCCGTTTCGACACCAAGGTTCGTTCCGAGTCTCACATCCGTGAGGCGTCGCAGTTGAGCATTGCGCTGGATGAGATGGCCCATACCATCCGCAGCTTCCAGAACATTTCCACCGTACTGAACCGCGGCCAGGACCTGAACCAGCTGCTGCAGGATATTCTCGAGCAGATCGTCAGTATCGTGGGCCAGAAACGCGGTGCGATCTACCTGTTCAACATTCACGATCAAAAACTCGAACTGACTGTGAATGGCGGCCTTGAAATACCCAGTGCACTCAGGTCTATCCCCCCTGCCGCCGATGACAACGAACTGATCCGTATTCTGCGCAGCCACATTCCGGGCCACTCAGTGTTTGCCATTCTCCGCAACCGCCGCCGCAAACTGATTGGCGTGTTGATTATCGAGATCGAGCACGGAGACAAAACAGAACTGAGCGATGACCTGATCCAGTTTGTTGACGAGATTGCCGGTTCTGCCGCCGTTGCCATCGAAACCCGTGAGCTGATCGAAAGCCAGCAGGCCCTGCTGGACGGCATCATTCAACTGGTGGCCAACGCCATCGACGCCAAATCACCCTACACCGGGGGTCACTGCGAGCGGGTGCCCAAATTGGCACAGATGTTGGCTGAACAGGCTGAAAACGCCAGTGATGGCCCGTTTGCCCGCTTCAGGATGTCCGAAGACGAACGTTATGAATTCCGCCTGGCCGCCTGGCTCCACGACTGCGGAAAGATCACCAGCCCGGAATATGTGGTTGATAAGGCGGTCAAGCTTGAGACCATTCACAATCGGATACATGAAATCCGCACCCGTTTTGAGGTGTTACACCGGGATGCCGACATCCAGTACCTGAAGGCTCGCCTGGCCGGCGACCATGAGCATCAGGCCAGACAACAACGGGATCAGTTGCAAGAAACCCTGCAGGAGGAATTCGCCTTTCTTGCGCGGGTCAATCAAGGCAGCGAATCCATGTCGGATGACGATGTCGCGCGCATTCACCAGATTGGCAACCGCACCTGGCTACGGAACTTTAACGACCGCCTGGGCTTGTCCGGCGACGAACAGCAAGCTCTAGAACACCAGCCAACACCCGAGCTACCCGTTATGGAAACCTTGCTGGCTGACAAACCCGGCCACTTGCGCAGCTGGGGCGACAATATTCCACCGGTGCGCAAAGACGACCCCCGTAACCGCTGGGGGTTCGATATGACCTTGCCGGAGCACGCCTACAATCGGGGTGAGCTGCACAACCTCACGGTGCGTTATGGCACCCTCACCGACGAAGAGCGATTCAAAATCAACGAGCATATCGTGCAGACCATTTGTATGCTGGATGCCCTGCCGCTGCCAGATCGGCTGGCCAATGTGCCGAGGCTAGCCGGCACCCACCACGAGCGAATGGACGGTAATGGCTACCCCTGCAGGCTGACGGGTGAAGACATGAGCATTCCGGAAAAAATCATGGCCATCGCCGATGTATTCGAAGCTCTCACCGCGGTAGACCGCCCCTACAAACGCGGTAAAACCCTCTCCGAGTCCCTGGGGCTGATGGCGGTTATGGTGGACAAAGGGCACCTGGACAAGGACACTTTTAACCTGTTTTTGCAGTCCCGCACCTGGCTGACCTACGCACAACAGCACCTGCGGCCGGAACAGATTGATCCGGTGGATGAAAGCCTGTTCATGAAGCCCTGACCAAAAACACGTATATTCTACGGACTGATTTACTCGCTAAGGATATCTGAATGCTGTTCGCAATGATTTTCGGTGGCCTGATCGGTTATGCCTTTGGCCGGTTTCCGGGATTTCTGGTGGGGGCTGCCATTGGCGCATTCCTGTTCCAGCGGATGAAGAGCCGGCTGATAGGCAAGATTCAGAGCCTGCAAAACAACTTCGTTGAATCCGTGTTTGCCGTCATGGGCGCCCTGTGCAAGGCCGACGGCGTGGTGACCCGGGACGAGATTCAACTGGCGGAGGCGATGTTTGAACGGTTTCGTTTGAACGAAGAGCAAAAAGCCATCGCCCGGGACGCATTCAACCGTGGTAAGCAACCGGATTTTGACCTGGACGCCGAGCTGAACCGCTTTCTGCAGAACTCCGGCCGCCAGCCAGCCTTTCTGCAGATGTTCCTGCAGGTTCAGGTGTCTGCGGTGGCCGCAGATGGCCAGGTACACCCGGCCGAGCACGAGATGCTGGTACGCATTGCCCGGGGCCTTGGCCTGCCAGAAAGCCAGGTAGACCAACTGGAGGCCATGCTGCGCGGCGCCCATGCCGGGCATGCCGGCGGCAGCCCGAACTACTCCTCGGGGCAGCAGATTGAGGACGCCTACAAGGTATTGGGGGTATCCGCCTCTGCCTCCGATGCCGAGATCAAACGCGCTTACCGCAAGCTGATGAGTGAGAACCACCCGGATAAACTGGCCGGGCGCGGCATGCCCGAGAGCATGCGGGAGATGGCGGAAGAGCGCACTCGTGAAATCAGCCACGCCTACGATGTGATCAAAGACGCCCGAAAACAGGCATCCTGACGACAGACGTCAGAACCAGCGGGGCACCCTTGCCCGGTAAACCTCATAGTCCTGGCCAAAGCGCTGAGCCAGGGCTTTTTCTTCCTCTTTTGCCTGGCGGGTAATCACCAGCACACCCGCCACCAGGCAAACCAGCGAAAACGCACTGGGCAATGCCAGAAAAAAACCCAACTGTCCGGTCATAACCGCCAGAAACAACGGATTTCGGGAACGACTGTAAGGGCCTTGAGTCAGTAGCCTGGCCTTATCTGCAGAGGGTGCGATACCGGAGCGCCAGTCTTCGTGCATATACGCCTGCAGGTAGTTCACCGCCGTAAACGATGCCAGCAGTAACACCGCACCGGCCAACAGAACCGGCCAGTGATACAGCCAGGCAAATACCCCGAGCCAGTCATCCAGGTCGACAAAAATCCGTGCCAGACACACCAGAAGAATCGCTGCCCGAAAGACATTGAAGATATGGCGATGCCACCAGGTCGCTTTGCCCCGGGCACCATAATGAATGTGGCTGACCCCCATACGGGCGTATAAGCCCAGTGTTCTGGCGGAGAACTGCAGGCCAATCATCAGAAAAAAGATGCCGAGAAACGTTCGGACAGCGGGTTCAATCAGATCCATTTATGCATTCTGGTTCAACAGGTTGGCCATCAGCTTACTGTCTGATTCCGGTTATTGAAAGTGATCAGAATCAATCACCCGTTCGCGGGTTTTAACGGAGCATGTGATGGGATACCCAAAATGACATGCCATCACGTTTTCAGGTGGGTTATCGTTAGACGATCTGATCAGTCTGGAGTACACCATGCAGTCCGAGCACCAAGGTCCGTTCCATTGTTTTCGTGATGATGCCATGGGCGAAGATGACGCAACCGCACTGGCGGCGCGCATTCGTGCAGGTGAAGTGTCAGCGCTGGACGTCACGAAAGCCGCCATTGAACGGGCCGAAATGGCACAGCCAGTGATTAACGGACTGGTTGCCACGGATTACGACCGAAGCCTCTCGCTTGCTCGCAGCCTCGCAAAGCCTGAGGCCCCGTTTGCCGGTGTACCCACGTTCATCAAAGACAACACCGACGTTCAGGGCCTGCCAACACGCCATGGCTCGGCGGCCGTGCCCAGCAATACCGCCAGCAAGACCAGCCCGTTCGCTGAGCAGATGCTGGCACAGGGCTACCTGTGTCTGGGCAAGAGTACGCTGCCGGAATTCGGCTTCAATGCCACCACCGAGCCGGCCCATGGCGCCGCCACCCGTAACCCCTGGAATCTGCAATATTCCTCCGGCGCCTCCTCAGGCGGCGCTGCGGCTCTGGTGGCCGCCGGCGTTGTGCCTGTGGCCCATGCCAACGATGGTGGCGGGTCGATCCGAATCCCGGCAGCCTGCTGTGGGCTGATAGGGCTAAAACCCACCCGGGGCCGTGTGGTGGATAACGAGGCCGCCAAAACCCTGCCCATCAATATTGTCAGTGACGGAGTAGTCACCCGCTCTGTACGGGATTCCGCAGGCTTCATTGCAGCCGCAGACGAGTATTTACGCAACCCGGCCCTTCCCCGGGTGGGCCATGTGCAGGGTCCGTCTGGAAAGCAGCTGAGGATCGGAGTGGTTCTGGACTCGGTGACCGGCCACAAGACAGACCCGAAAACCCGCAAAACCGTGGAGGCCACCGCACGCTATCTCGAGAAACTCGGGCATATCATCGAGCCGATGAATGCTCCCATTCCAGCGTCTTTTCCGGACGACTTTGCACTGTACTGGGGATTGCTGGCCTTCGGCGTTAAACTGCAGGGGCGCAAGTTGATGCACCCTCAGTTCGATAAGCGGCAAGTTGACGGGCTGACCAACGGGCTGGAGAAAATGTTCCGGAAGAAACTCTGGAAATTGCCTGCGGCGCTCTGGCGACTCAAGCGCTCGCAGCAGGACTATGCGCGGCATATGTCCCAATACGATGCCGTGCTGACCCCGGTACTCGGCCAGACGACACCGCCGCTGGGGCACCTGAGCCCGACAGTACCGTTTGACCAGCTGTTTGATAGGCTGACCCGGTACGTCTGTTTCACTCCGTTAGCCAACACCACCGGGGCACCGGCCATCTCCGTACCCATGGCACTCACAGACGCGGGCCTGCCCGTTTCCGTTCAGTTCATGGCTCGACACGGTGATGAGCGCACCCTGCTGGAACTGGCTTACGCGCTTGAAGCGGACCATCCGCTGCCCCTCATCTCACGCCTGGGCGATAATCGCTACGCGGGTGATGTGGCACTGATGGCCTGACCCTGATGCCGGTTAGCCACTACACGATTACGCCCCTGCCCCTTGGCCTCATAGAGCGCCTCGTCTGCGCAGGAAAAGATTTCCTTGGTGGCGTCGGCACGGGCCGGTGACACACTGCACACGCCAATACTGACGGTCAGGTGGAGCATTTCACCGGAAACCCGGAAGGCGGTCTTCTCGATTTCCTTCCGAATCCGCTCTGCTACGCGCTCGGCACCATCTCCGGGAGTATCCGGCAGCAGTACCACAAACTCTTCCCCGCCATAGCGGGCAGCGAGATCCTGGGGGCGCGTCACGTGGCGCTTGATACACTGGGCCACCATTTTCAGACAATCGTCGCCGACCAGATGGCCGTAGGTATCGTTGAATTTCTTGAAATGGTCGATATCCAGCACCAGCAGTGACACCACTTCCTCAAACCGGTAAGCATGTACCACGGACGACTGGAAAGCCTTGTCGAAATGCCCGCGATTTTTCAGGCCCGTTAGCGGGTCTGTGGCATTCAATTCCAGCAACTGCTCGTTCAGGGTTTCCAGATCCCGGGTACGTTCCTGCACCCGCTCCTCCAGCATGGCATTGGCCTCCTGCTGCACCCGCAGCGACTTTTCCTGAGCCAGGCGAGCCTTGCGTTCTTCACGCAGGAGCCTCTGCTGGGCAGCAAATGAACGCTTCTTCTCCCGGTTCAGGCGATCTGCCAGGGCCAGTGAGAGCAGGATTACACCGAGTGCCGAGCCCACCTGAGTGGCATTCTCTGTCAGCAGGTTGCGCGGCAGGAAGGTGAACTTGTTCAGGGCCAGTACAATTCCCCCAGACAGCATGAACACCCAGGCAACGGTGTAATAGCGAGCCGCCGGATCTTTCTTGATCCAACGCATCACGCTAAGCACCAGCATGGTCGAACAGCCCACCGCAGCGATCAGAATGGTGGGCAGAATCATGTGCTTGTAGGGAATAATCAGACCTGCCCCAGCCATCAGGCCCGCGGCCATGATCATCGCCATGGTCCACCGGTTCAGCAACGGGTGATTCTCACGGGTAACGCTGATAAAGCGGATACTGAAGGCCCCACCAAAGACAATCACCAGATTCAGAAACACAATGATGGACTGATCGTTCCACCAGGTGCCCTCCGGCCAAAGGTACTGGAAGCCAACCCCGTGCAGACTGGCCAGAAACAGGGGCATGGTGGTGATGTAGCCAACGTAGTAGAGAAAACTGCGCTCGCCCACGGCCATGAACACAAACAGGTTGTACAGGATCATCACCAGAACAATGCCGTAGTAGATACCTTCCAGCATACTGCGGCCCTGGTCTGCCGCATAAAACGCATCCCGCTCCCAGAGTGTCAGCGGCACCTGCATGGAGCTGGTGGTGTCCACACGAAGGTACACAGTAACCGTCTCGTTGGCTGGCAACAGCAAAGGCACAACAAAATGACGGTGGTGGATGGGCCGGTCGTAGAACGGCCGCTTGTCGCCCAGCAGCAGAGGCTCCTGGGCGTCAGGCAGGTAGACTTCGATATGGTCCAAGACCGGGTAACCAATTTCCATGAAATTGACGGCTTCCACTCCGGTAACGTTGGTCACTCGGAAACGGAACCAGTACACATCATCGCTATAGCCGAAGTTCGCACTTTCGTCGCCACCGGCGGTCCAGGATTCATCTGGTAACTGAGTGACCTCCGAGAAGGAGGTTCGCTCGTTTTCCAACCAGTAATCGACATGGGGCGCCAGTTCCAGTCGCTTCGAGTGCTTGTCCCAGGTTGCCGGCTCTGCCAACACTGACGATGGCAGCAGAAGACTGAGGGCAAGAATGAGCAGTAACGAGAGTCTTGGCACAGCGGGCCTCGGGTATAAGCATTTAGTGTAGTTATGTGCTTATCAACGAGTATGCACCAAGCTTGGGCGCGGCGCCTGCCACTACTACCAATCGACGCAAAATGACAAAAAAAGATACACAATGGTTATTAATCAAACACTTTTAGCCAATTGTTAAACCGGGCCTGAGAAAACACTTCAAGCACCCGGAGAAAGCTCTCTTCCGGCTCGGATACCAGTGTCAGCGCTTCGCCGGAGACCGGGTGCAACAACGACAGCCGGGTAGCCGCCAGCATCAACCGGCCCTCGCCAAACCGTTCAGCAAAATACCGGTTATGGCGCCCCCGGCCATGGTTGGCGTCGCCAATGATGGGATGGTTAATGTGCTTCATGTGGCGGCGCAACTGATGCTTTCGGCCGGTCTTCGGGTACAGCTCAACCAGGCTGTACCGGCTGGAGGGATAGCGTTCAATGGCCACCGGAATCTCAGTGGTCGCCAGCCTTCGGAAGTGAGTGAGCGCTTCCCGCACAGGCTGTTCAGTTCCACGTAAACGCCGGTCTTCCGGCTCATCTTTCAGCGGGTGATCAATCACCCCGGATTCTGGCGCCCAGCCTCGGACCATGGCCAGATAAGTCTTCTCCACCTCGCCCGCCATCATGGCCTGGCCAACTGCGCGGGCAGTGTCCGGATCTCTGGCAAACAGCAAAACACCGGATGTGGGCCGATCCAGGCGATGCACCGGGTACACATGCTCGCCGCCATTCAGCGCACGGGCGTATTGCAGGGCAAACTCGGTTTCGTGTTTGTCGATAGGGCTTCGGTGCACCAGCAAGCCTGCCGGCTTGTGAACCGCCAGCAGTTGTGCGTCTTGGTAGAGAACAGTCAGCGGATTAGGTGTCATCATATTGCAACAAAAAGTTCACATTCTTTTCGGCATGAAAGTCTCATGTTTCAAATCAATCAGCCGAATTATTATGTAGATGAGAAAAACACATAAAGCACCACTATAAAAAAGCCGCAACGTATGATCTGGAATAAGCCAACACCGAAACCGGAACCTAAACCATGAATTGGTATTCAAGAAGCATCCTGGGCCGTGTCCTGGCCATCATACTGGCGACGAACCTGACGGTCGCTGCCGTTGCGATGGTGTACCTGAACTTCTCCCTGAAAGTCAAAGATGATTTCAATGAACTGGTAAGCAGCAATATGGTCAGGGCTCTCGAGGCCCAAGACGTTCTCTCAGATTTCAAAACCCAGGTCCAGGAGTGGAAGAACGTGCTGATCCGTGGGGCAGATTCAGATCAGCTCGAAAAATACTGGCAACGGTTCCAGAAGGAAGAAGCTTCAATCCAGGCGCAGCTTGATTCTCTGATACCGGCAGTAGAAGCAGCTAGCGCAAAATCCTTGCTGACCGACTTTAAACGGGCTCATCAGGAGATGGGCCGGGCTTACAGACGGGGCTTCGAGGCCTTTACCCGCTCAGGCTTCGATCCCAATGCTGGTGATATCGCCGTACAGGGCATTGATCGGGAGCCTGCCAGATTAATTCAGGAAGCTGTTGAAAATATCAGAGAAGATGGGTTAGCCGTGGCCTCTATCCTCAATAAAACGGTAACCGAACGCAGCTGGATCGTGTCAGCACTATTGATAGCTGCCATTGTGGCTGGAACGATCGTGCTGATCTTCATGCTCGTTACCAGTGTTGTAAGACCGGTTCAGAAGCTTACCTCCCAGATAGCACGTCTCGGCGACGGGGATCTGTCTGACCCGGTAACGATGCAACGGTCTGACGAACTGGGCAAACTTGCGGGCGCCGCCCGAAATCTGCATGGATTCCTCAGCGATACAGGCACCCAGCTCAGCCAGAATGCCGCTCAGCTCAATACGACCGGGGAGTTGATCCGCGCCAATGCCGATAACGTCGCCAGCCAGTCCGATCTTGCCCATCAGCGGATCGAGCAGATTGCCACTGCCATGAACGAAATGTCTGCCACAGCCGAAGATGTTGCCAGCCATGCCGCATCGGTTGCATCGGAAGTGAGCCAAACCTCGGAAGAGACTGGCACCGCAGATGCCCAAATCAACAAAGCAGTCGAAAGCATGCAAAGGCTGACCAACCAGATTCGCAGCTCGGCAGAGACCGTCAATCAGCTTGCCAACGATGGCAAGAAGGTGAGTGATGTGATGCGGGTCATTCGGGAGATTGCCGACCAGACCAACCTTTTGGCGCTGAACGCTGCGATAGAAGCAGCCCGGGCTGGCGAGGCAGGCAGAGGCTTTGCCGTGGTGGCCGACGAGGTCCGCAACCTAGCCGCCAAAACCCAGGATGCTACCGTCGAAATTGATCAGATCATTGCAGCCATCAGCGGCGCCTCCCGTGATGCCACCGAGTACATGCACGCATCAGAAGTAGTAGCGCAGGAGAGCAACGAAGCCGTCGAAGCGGTTCGCAGTACCCTCGCAGAAATCAACCGCCGGATGGCCAGTATCAGTGATGCCACGACCCAGGTCGCAACAGCAGCAGAACAACAGACCAGTGTGTGTGAAGACATCAATCGCAATGTAACCGACGTGTCAGAGACCTCCGAGGCTATGCATCGGGCCGCAGAGGACAATCTTCGCACCGTGCCGGAACTTGAGGCCATGGCGAGCAAGGCCCGGGAACTGGCTGATCGTATCAGGCACTAGTCGCTTTGAGTGCGACCGGTCAGTCTGGAAAAGGTCTGGCCGGCCTTATCCCCCAACACCAGCAGCGCCGGCGTCAGGAGTAATGTCAGCAGGGTGGCAAAGGCAAGGCCACCAGCAATGGCGCTGGACAACTGAGTCCACCATTGCGTTGAGGGGGCGCCCAGCCCGAACGACGGCTCCAGCAGGTTGACGTTGACGCCCAGAACCATGGGCATCAGGCCCAGAATGGTGGTAATGGCCGTCAGCAGCACCGGCCGCATACGCAGGCAACCGGTTTCCAGGGCGGCCTCGTAGGCTGCCTTACCCTCTTTCTTCATCTGGTTGAAGGTATCAATCAGGATGATGTTGTTGTTCACTACAATGCCTGCCAGGGCAATGATTCCCATACCCACCATCACCACCCCAAAGGACTGGCCGTTGACCAGCAGGCCCAGCAGCACGCCGGCGGTCGACAGCACAATCGCCGACAGGATGAGGAAAGTCTGGTAGAGAGAATTAAACTGGGTAACCAGTATCAGCAGCATCAGGCCCACCGCCACCAGAAACGCCGTGGTCAGGAAGGTGGCCGCCTGTTGCTGGTCTTCATTCTCACCGGCGAAGCGAACGCTTACCCCCTCGGGTGGCTCTGGCATTTCGGCCTGCAGGCTGCGCAAGACCTCATCCATGCGCCGGCCCGGGGCAACGTCGGATTTGATGGTGATGGTGCGTTGGCCGTCTACCCGCACAATGGAGCCGGTTTTATCCCCCGGTTCGAGGCTAACAAATTCCGATAGTGGCACCTGGCCGCGCGGGGTGTGGATGGTCTGGCGTTGCAGGTGGTCCAGCTCCCGCCAGTTGTTTGGTACCCGCACGGCTATATCGACTTCATCCCGAACATCTTCCGGCCGGTAGGTAGCCAGCACCAGACCGTTGGTGACCAGGCGCACGGCACTGCCTATGCTCAACACGTCGGTACCAAAGCGGGCCGCCGCTTCCCGGTCTACCTGCAGGCGCCACTCGATACCCGGCAGACTACGGTCATCCTCAATATCGGCGAAGCCACCCAACGCGCGCATCTGCCGCTGTAATTCATCCACGTAGCCATCCAGTTCGCCACTGTCCATACTGCTGACCTGAAGCTCAATGGGCTTGCCCTCTGCCGGGCCACCTTCCTGCTTGCGAAACTCCAGCTCGATACCAGGGATGTCCCTGGTTCGTTCCCGAAAATCCTCCAGAATGTCGGTGGCGGTGCGGCGGGTAAACCAGTCGTTGAACTGGAACTGCAACACCCCGATGACATCCGGCGCCAACTGGCTGCTGGTTGACAGCATGGAACGCGCATACAGGGCTTTTACTTCCGGCATATTCTGCAGGCGCTGCTCCACCTGGCGCACAATGGCGTCTCGCTCCCACACAGATAGATCACCCCGGGCACGCACCTGCACCTGGGCAGAGTCCGGTTCCACACTCGGGAAAAATTCCACGCCGTGGTTGAAACGGCCATAGGCCGCGTAAATCAGGATAATCACTCCCAACGCACCCAACAGGGTCAACCCCGGGCGGCGCAGCAAGGTGCCAAGGGTACTGCGGTAAATGACCATGAACCGCCCTTCCGTGGCGTCCTGGTGCACACGCCGGCCGCCACTGACACCACCCATCACTGGCAGGAACACCAGAGCCATGGCCAACGAGGCAATCAGGCAAATCAGCACCGTCATCGGCAGGAACTTCATGAACTCGCCCACAACCCCGGGCCAGAACAACAGGGGCACAAACACGGCGAGCGTTGTGGCGGTTGAAGCTATAACCGGCCAGGCCATTCGCGAGGCGGCTTCTACCCAGGCGGTTTTCACCGGTTGACCATCGCTGAGGTTCCGGTCCGCCAGCTCAGACACCACAATGGCGCCATCCACCAGCATGCCCGCTACCAGAATCAGGCTGAACAGCACCACGATATTGAGGGTAAGCCCCATGCTCCAGATCACCAGAATACCGGTCAGGAACGCGCCCGGAATGGTCAGGCCCACCAGGAACGCGGAGCGGGGCCCCATGGTGGCAATGACCACAATGATCACCAGCACGATGGCCGTCATCACGTTATTCAGGAGGTCAGACAGAATATCCCGAACTTCATCGGACTGATCCATGATGTAGCGAATGTCCAGAGTGTCTGGCAGCCGTGGTCTGGCATCGTCGATCAACGCGCGGATTTTCTCGATGGTTTCAATGATGTTGGCGCCTGAGCGTTTGGACACTTCCAACACCAGTGCCGGCTCGCCATTGATGCGGGCAAAACCGGTAGGGTCTTTAAAGGTACGCTGCAGCATAGCCACATCGCCAAAGGTGACCACCGAATCGCCGTCTACCTTCACCGGCATCGACATCACATCCTCGATGGTCTCGATCACCCCCGGCACTTTCAGGGCCATACGGCCGTTGCCGGTGTCCAGGGAGCCAGCGGCAACCAGCTGATTATTGCGCGTGACCAGAGAGGCCAACTGGTCGAAGTCAATGCCGTAGCTCTCCAGCACCTGGGCATCCACCACGATTTCCAGAAGATCCTCGCGGTCACCACCAATGTCGACTTCCAACACTTCGGGAATCGCTTCAATGGCATCCTGCAGGCGACGGGCAATGGTGATGAGCTCACGCTCGGAAAGTGGGCCAGACAAACCGATCGACAGCACGGGAAACAGGGAGACGTTGACCTCATTTACCCGGGGCTCGTCGGCTTCCTGGGGCAACTTGGTGCGGGCTGTATCCACCTTTTCCCGGACATCCTGCAGCGCTTTGTCGGGATTGAAGCCTGCATCGAACTCCAGCATCACCGAGGCGTGACCCTCAGAGGCGTTGCCCCGCATCTCCTTGATGCCCTCCAGGGATCGCAGTTCCTGTTCCATGGGGCGCACCAGCAGCCGTTCGGCGTCTTCGGGGCTGATGCCCTCCAGGGTCATGGATACATAGATCATGGGTATGGTGACGTCAGGATTGGATTCCTTGGGAATCGCCTGATAGGCCGCCATGCCGCCCAATAACAGAAACAGGAACAGCAACAAGGTGGTGCGGCTGCGGTCCATGGCCGCCGAAATCAGCGCTCGCATGGCCGTTAACCCCGCCGATCCGAGCGATCAACGGGCTCAACCTGTTCACCCTCGGCCACAAAACCGCCACCACGGGTAATCAGGCGAATCTGCTCCGGCAGGCCAGACACCCAGGCACCGTTGGTGGATACGCTCAACAGCTGAACGTTCCGGAAAACCACAGCGTTGCTGTCATCCACATATTTCACGCCGGGCCGGCCGTCATCGTCCAGGCTCAGATACGCCGGTGAGATAAAAATCGCATCCTGCTCGGGCAACCGGATATTCAGGTTGGCCGTGCCCCCAGCCGCGCGTTTTTGTTCGGGATTCTCCACAACAATTTCAACGGCAAAACTGCGGGTTTCGGGGCTTGCCGCGCTGGCAACAAAGCTGACGACACCGGCCAGCCGTGTGCCATCCAGAAGATTAACCTCCACTGCCTGCCCCGGCTGAACATCCTTCACGGTTTGCTGTGGAATTCTGCCGGTGGCTTTGAGCCGGTCAATCTGCACCAGTTCCAGCATCGGCGTACCCACCTGCACAAGATCGCCCTGCTCCACATCTTTGCGGTTAACCACGCCGTCAAACGGGGCCTCGGGCCGAAGGTGCCTGACCGCGAGTTCTGCAGCCGCCAGTTCCGCGCGGGCCGCAGCCAGATCGCTCTGCAGCCGGAGAATGTCGGTCTCGGCCGCCAGGTTGTTGGTTCTCAACCGGCGCGCGGCGGCAAGGTCTGCATCCAGCTTTTGAATGTTGGCGCGCCAGCGTTCTACAACGGCATCCCGGCCATCAACCGACAGCTGCAACAAGGCCTGCCCGGCACGAACGTTCTGCCCCAGCTCTACCTGCATTCGCTCAACCGTGCCGGCTACCCGCGCACCGACCATCACCGAGCGCCAGGGCTCAAGCTGCCCCTGAAGTTTCAGGGTGGGCTGGTAACGGGTTGCCTCAAGGGTCTCAACTTCAACCCGAGTCCGCTCCGCTTCCTGCGCCTGTGGCTCATCCGGCGCCTCTTTACTGGCGACCTTTACATCTCCGGTAGCCATCCAGACAACCAGAAGCACAAGGATCAGTAGTGACAGCCCAAGAGAGCCCAGTTTTGCTTTTGTCATGTAACACTCGCCACGGAATCGTTCTTATTGATGGCCGTGACAACCCACCCTGGGCGGACGCGGCCACATTTCCGGCAATAAACAGTTGCAACCGGCTTAAAACGTGGGTTAGATTCTACACACATTGTTTGAATCTATTCAGAGCAGACTGTCGATTTTATGAATCTCAACGCAATGGTTGTCATCGTGAAGCTAGTCCTGGTGGTCGTGGTACCGTCCGGGGGCTTTTGCGTGGACAAGCAGGTGAGATAGCGACAACCTGACAAAGACACCAGAAACCCCCGGCACCGCAAGGTCCCGGGGGTTTCTTTTTTGCGGCAAAGAAAAAGGGAAAAACGACCATGAACGGCGCACAGCACATTCTTGAAGCGTTCCACCGCCATAACATCAACACCGTTTTCGGCTATCCGGGTGGCTGCATCATGCCACTATACGATGCCCTGGTGGACGATGTGGGTGTGGAGCACGTGCTGTGCCGCCACGAACAGGCGTGCGCCCTGGCGGCCGACGGCTTTGCCCGAGCCAGCGGTGAGATCGGCGTTTGCATCGCCACCTCCGGCCCCGGTGCCACCAACCTGATTACCGGCGTTGCCAATGCCTACATGGATTCCGTTCCCATGCTGGTGATCACCGGGCAGGTTCCATCCGGGCTGATCGGCACCGATGCTTTCCAGGAAACCGACATTCTGGGCATGACCCTGGGCATCGTGAAACACAGCTACCTGGTAGACGATGCCGAGGCCTTGCCTGGCATCATGGAAGAAGCCATCACCCTGGCCCAGAGCGGCCGGCCCGGGCCGGTGTGGATTGATATTCCCAAAGACATCCAGTTGACGGAGATCGAGGCGCCAGCTGCTACAACCTGCGCTCAGCCAGATCCGCATTGCCCGGACATTTCCGAAGCACTGATCATGCTTTACTCAGCCAAACGCCCCCTGCTCTACAGTGGCGGCGGCGTGTCCCTGGCCCGCGCCGAGGACAGCTTCCGTGCCTTTGCCAACGCGTCAGCCCTGCCGGGTGTTGTGACCCTCAAGGGGATTGGCAACCCCGGCAAAAACCATCCTCACAGCCTCGGCATGCTGGGCATGCACGGCTCCCGGGCGGCCAATAAGGCGGTTGATGAGTGCGATCTGCTGTTTGTGGTTGGCGCCCGCCTGGACGACCGGGCCACCGGCAAACTGGACGGCTTCGCGCCTAACGCGAGGATGATTCATATCGATGCGGATGCCGCCGAGATCAACAAACTGCGGCCGGCAGACCTGGCCCTGCGGGGTGACCTGAACAGGATATTGCCTGCGTTTACCGAGGCCTTAAAAGCGAAGCCACTGGCCATTGCAGACTGGCAGAAACAGTGCCGAACCTGGCACACGACTGGCGGCTTCCAGGCCGCGGACAACGAAGAAGCCCTGGCGCCGATCACCGGCCCCGCCTTCATCCGCCAGCTCTCCCGCATTGCACCGGATGACACGGTAATCGCCTGTGACGTTGGCCAGCATCAGATGTGGGTAGCCCAGCATTACGAATTCGACCACCCACGGCACCATCTGACCAGTGGCGGCCTGGGCACCATGGGCTTCGGCCTGCCGGCGGCCATCGGCGCCCAGTTTGCGAATCGCCGCGGCACGGTCATCAATGTCACCGGTGATGGCTCGTTCATGATGAACGCCCAGGAGCTTGCCACCATTCGCCGCTACAACCTGCCACTCAAGCTGATCATTCTGGACAACCAGTGCCTGGGCATGGTGCGCCAGCAGCAGGAGCTGTTCTACAACAACCGTGAAAGCCACATCAATCTGGACGACAACCCGGACTTTGTCGCCATGGCACGGGCGTTTGATATCCCGGCCCTGCATATTGAGCGCACGGATCAGATCCGCCGGGGTATCGAGACGATCCTGGCTTACGACGGCCCGATGTTGCTGCACGTGGCCATCAGCCGGGAGGAGAATGTCTGGCCCATCGTGAAACCCGGCGCCAGTAACCGAGACATGATTGACGAGAACCGTCGCACCACCACCAAGGAGTACGTAGCATGAACCCGCAAGCGCAAACGGCTTTGCCAAGTTATACCTTGAACTGTCGGATGAACCAGGAGGCGGCGGCGCTGGAGCGGCTTTGCCAGGTGGTGCGGGTTCGGGGTTTCCAGATTTCGCGTATGTCTATGGAGTCTGCCGATGATCATCTGGACATCGCCCTGACTCTTTCCGGCAGCCGGCCTATTGCCATGTTACGCTCTCAGTTGGAGAAGCTGCATACGGTTGTTGATGTGGCCCTCCAGGAACAAGCGGCTGTTCGTTCGGCTTAGGGGTTCGTTGAGATTGGGCTCCCAGACTTCCGGTTGTGCGGGCGGGCTTGCGGTGTGGCTGTTGGATTTTTTTTGGAAAAACAACTCGCTTCGCTCAGACATCTTTTTCCGGCAAAAAATCCAACAGCCACCCCGCGCCGACGGGCATTGGCGGGTTCACGGGGAAAACTTCCTAGACCTGTGTTGCCCCCACTACCGACGGGCCTTTCTGGTCTAGGGATTTTTTGCCTGCGGCGCTTGTTGGAAATCTTGCACTTCCGGGTTTTGTGGTTTTTGCTGGTTGGATGACTTTTTACTTTTGATGGGAGGCACTTTTATGGCCACGGACAAACGACGTCGTTATTCCGCACCGGTGGTGGATGGCATTAACAAGTCTGCCAGTCGCGCGATGTTGCGTGCGGTGGGGTTTCAGGATGAGGACTTTCGGAAGCCGCAGGTGGGTATTGCCTCTACATGGAGTAATCTGACGCCCTGCAATATGCACATTGACGGCCTGGCCCGGGAAGCGGCCAAGGGGGCGGACGCTGCCGGTGGTAAGAGCCTGATTTTCAATACCATCACAATTTCTGACGGCATCGCCAACGGCACCGAAGGCATGAAGTACTCGCTGGTGTCGCGGGAGGTGATTGCCGATTCCATTGAGACCGTGGCCGGTTGTGAGGGTTTTGACGGGCTGGTGGCGATTGGTGGTTGTGACAAGAACATGCCGGGTTGCCTGATGGGGCTGGCGCGGCTCAATCGGCCGTCGGTGTTTGTGTATGGCGGCACCATTCTGCCTGGCGAGAACCACACCGATATTATCTCTGTGTTCGAAGCAGTGGGCGCCCATGCCCGCGGCAATATGGACCTGATTGAGGTGAAGCAGATCGAGGAAACGGCGATTCCCGGGCCGGGTTCCTGTGGCGGTATGTATACCGCCAACACCATGGCCTCGGCCATTGAGGCGATGGGCATGAGCCTGCCGGGCAGTTCGGCGCAGAATGCGGTGTCTGACACCAAGTTGGCCGATTGTGAAGCTGCGGGCGCGGCGGTGCTGAAGCTGATCGATGCTGACATCAAACCCTCAGATATTATGACCCGCGAAGCGTTCGAGAATGCGATTACCGTGGTCATTGCATTGGGCGGTTCCACCAACGCGGTGCTGCACCTGCTGGGCATGGCCAGCACTGCGGGCGTGGAGTTGTCGCTGGATGACTTCGTGCGCATAGGCAAACAGGTGCCGGTACTGGCCGACCTGCGGCCGTCCGGCCATTACATGATGTCTGAACTGGTGGCCATTGGCGGCATTCAGCCGTTGATGAAAATGCTGCTCGACCGCGGCCTGTTGCGCGGCGACTGCATGACCGTGACCGGACAAACACTGGCCGAAAACCTGGCTGGCGTAGAGCCCTATCCGGAAGACCAGCAGATCATCCGGACCTTTGAAAACCCCATCAAAGCAGACAGTCATCTACGCATTCTGTTTGGTAACCTGGCACCGGAAGGCTCCGTTGCCAAGATCACCGGTAAAGAAGGTACCCACTTCTCCGGCCGGGCACGGGTGTTCCACTCCGAAGAAGAAGCCCAGGAAAGCATTCTCGACGGCACCGTGGTCGCCGGCGATGTGCTGGTCATCCGCTACGAAGGCCCCAAAGGCGGCCCCGGCATGCGGGAAATGCTCAGTCCCACCTCCGCCATCATGGGCAAGGGCCTGGGCAGCGATGTTGCACTGATCACCGACGGCCGTTTCTCAGGCGGCAGCCACGGCTTTGTGGTCGGCCACATCACCCCGGAGGCGGCTGTTGGCGGGCCGATTGCCCTGGTGGAGGACAGCGACACCATTACCATTGATGCGGTCAACAACTCCATCATCCTGGAGATCTCTGAAGAGGAAATGGAGAAACGCCGCAAGGCCTGGACGCCACCGGCACCAAGGTTTACTCGTGGCGTTCTCGCCAAGTATGCCCGGGTGGTCAGCTCTGCATCTACGGGGGCCGTTACTGACCTGCCGTAGTTTGGCTTGGGCTCCTAGCCTGCTGGTTTTGCGGGTACCGTCTGGCTTGGGCTCCGAGCCTTCCGGTTTGCGGGCGGGCTTGCGGGGTGGCTGTTGGATTTTTTTTGGAAAAACAACTCGCTTCGCTCAGACATCTTTTTCCGGCAAAAAATCCAACAACCACCCCGCGCCGACGGGCATTGGCGGGTATCCGCTTGATAAAAGCCCTTGTAGGTTTTGCGCTCAGAAAGGGAAAGGATCGATTCAGTGCAACGCTCACGGCTACTTCGGGATGCTTTCTTTGCTTTTACCCTCGGCATTCCTGTAATGCACGTCGGTAGGGGGGTGTGGGGTATTTTTCTGGCAGGGAAAAAGATGTCTGAGCGAAGCGAGTTGTTTTTCCCAGAAGAAAAATACCCCATACCCCCCGTACCCGCCCCATAACCAGAAGGCTAGGAGCGGGCAAACTCAAAATTACCAGGCTTTGTAAGGCAGGAACTTCCCGTTCAGTGTAACCACCACACGGTCACCCTTGGGATTCTCCTCCTTCTCGATATCCATGGTGAAATCAATCGCACTCATAATGCCATCACCAAATTTCTCATGGATCAGCTCCTTCATGGTGTCGCCATACACACCCACAATCTCGTACAAACGGTAGATCAGCGGGTCCTGGGGCACACCGCCTTCCCAGGCTTTCTTCGGGCACACCTGCAATGCTTCTGCCACCGGCTTGTCCAGGCCCAGGGTTTCGCACAGGGCGAACGCCTTGTCTTCGGTGAAGCTGTTCATGCCCAGGCAGGCTGAGGTGGTGAACACCGGCGACATACCAATGGATTCAGCAATGGCTTCCCAGGTCATGCCCTTGGCAACCTTGGCTTCCAGGATTTTTGCGGTCATCAGTTCTTTGTTCATCATGGTTATTTCCTCTTGTGGACAATCAACATCAAGCATTCACCGCTCTCGCGGTGGTTTCGGTCTTGGTCTCGGATTCGGCCGGCGCCGGGTCGGGCGTCAGCTCATCGGTGCTGGGGTCTACTACTCTCGGGCTGCCATCCTGCTCCGGCAGCGCTGAGCCACTGCGATTCACCAGAAAATCCACCAGGTAATGCCGGATCTTTTGATGGGCAGGGTTCTGGAAAATGGTGGCCCGGGAGCGCGGGTGCGGCAGGTTTACCTTCACACTCTCGGCGATGCGGGCGTTGGGGCCGTTGGACATCAGGAAGATGCGGTCAGACAGCAGAATGGCCTCATCCACATCGTGGGTGATCATGAACACGGTCTGGCGGGTTTCTTCCCAGATTTTTACCAGCTCGTCCTGAATCACCCCGCGGGTGAGGGCATCCAAAGCGCCGAAGGGTTCATCCAGCAACAGCAGCTCGGGCTGGGTGGCGAAGGCGCGGGCGATGCTCACTCGCTGGCGCATACCGCCAGACAGCTGGGAGGGCTTGCGGTCCATGGCGTGGTCCAGGCCGACCATTTTCAGGTAGCGCTCGCTGTGCTCTCGCACCTTCTCTTTGGACCAGCTGGGCCAGCGAGCCTTTACCCCAAAGATGATGTTGTTCAGAGCGGTTTTCCAGGGCAGCAGGCTGTAGTTCTGAAACACCACGCCGCGCTCCAGGCCCGGGCCTTTCACTTCCTTGCCGTTCATCACCACGTTGCCGGTACTGGCCTCATCCAGGCCAGCCAACACGTTCAGGATGGTGGATTTGCCGCAGCCGGAATGGCCGATGATGCACACAAACTCACCTTTCTGAAGGGCGAATCGGATATCTTCGAAGACCGTCAACTCACCGCCCTGCCCGCCCGGGTATACCTTCGACAATCCATCTACTTCCAGAAATGACTTACTCATAACACTTCTCCAGTCGGAGGGTTCTGGCGGGCGCCAGCTCAGTGGCGCCCTGCCCGATCATTCTTTGTATTCAACCAGCTTCTGAGCCTTGCCCAGAGCCAGGTCCAGCAGCATGCCCACCACCCCGATCATCAGGATGGAGAAGATCACACTGGCGAGGTCGAGGTTGTTCCACTCGTTCCACACGTAGTAACCAATACCGGTGCCGCCCACGAGCATTTCCGCCGCCACAATCACCAGCCAGGCGATGCCGATGGAGATGCGCATACCGGTGAGGATGGTTGGTGCTGCTGCGGGCAGAATCACCGTAATCGCCGTCTTGAACGGATTGAGCTCGTGGGTGCGCGCCACGTTGACCCAGTCCGAGCGCACGTTCGCCACGCCGAAGGCGGTGTTCAGCAACATAGGCCAGATGGAACAGATGAAGATCACGAAGATGGCCGACGCATCCGAATCCTGGATAATGAACAGGGCCAGCGGCATCCAGGCCAGGGGCGAGATGGGCCGAAGCACCTGAATGTACGGGTTGAGCGCCTTGTACATCAGCGGCGACATGCCAATCAGAAAGCCCAATGGCAGGGCAATCGCCATGGCCGCCAGATACCCCGTCAGCACCCGGTAAACCGAGTAGGCCAACTGAATGCCGATACCTTTATCATTGGCACCCGCGTCGTAGAACGGGTTGGACAATTCAGCCCAGGCCACCTTGAGAACCGCCGTGGGTGGCGGCACACGGGATTCCTGGTCCGCACCGCCCATCAGCAGTTCATACTCCGACATGGCTTCCTGAGCGGCCGGGGGCTGTGTGGCCATTTCCCACATACCCAAAGCCAGAATCAGGAAAGACACCGACAGCAGTGCTGCCCTCACATTCAACGAGGCCATGATCAAATCCTCCCGATGGCAAAGCTGCGGGCATACTCTTCCGGGGTTTCCGGATCGAAGGTTTTGCCCATGATGGTGTGGGTTTTGTAGGTCTCGGTGGGTGCCGTATAACCCATCTCACGCATCAGCTTGCCGGTTTCACCCGCCAGGTAGACCTGCTCAGCGATGCCTTTGTAATCCACATCGCCCTCGATGTAGCCCCAGCGTTTCATCTGGGTAAGAATCCAAACGCCCATGGAGTGCCAGGGGAACGGGTCGAAGTCGATGCGGTCCGGCACGTTCTGCACCTCGCCCAGGCCATCGGCGTATCGGCCGGTCAGCACCTGCTGGATCACCGGCACCGGCTGGTTCAGGTAGTTTCGGGGGGCAATGGCCTCGGCGATCTCTTTGCGATTTTCAGGCTCATTGGAGTACTGGGTGGCGTCGATGATGGCGCGCAACAAAGCGCCGTAGGTGTTCGGGTTCTGGCTGGCAAATTTCTGGCTGCAGGCGAAGGCGCAGCAGGGGTGCCCTTCCCAGATATCCTTGGTGAGCATATGAATGAAGCCGACCTTCTCCCATACCGCTCGCTGGTTGAACGGGTCTGGTGACAGGTAGCCATCCAGGTTGCCGGCGCGCAGGTTGGCCACCATCTCAGGTGGCGGAACCACCCGGATCTGAACGTCTTTATCCGGATCAATACCGTTTTCAGCCAGGTAATAGCGCAACAGGAAGTTGTGCATGGAATACTCGAACGGCACCCCGAATTTGAAGCCTTTCCACTGCTTCGGGTCGCGCTTGTCCATGTGGTCCACGTGCAGCACGATCGCCTGGCCGTTGATGTTCTCAACCGCTGGCATGATGAACGGCTCCGGCGTGGAACCGGCGCCCATGGTCATGGCCAGGGGCATGGGAGTGAGCATGTGTGAGGCGTCATATTCACCCGCCAGAGACTTGTCCCGAGCCACGGCCCAACCCGCCGTTTTGGTGACGGTGACGTCCAGGCCATAGCGCTCATAAAACCCCATCGGAGCGGCCATAATGATGGGCGTGGCGCAGGTGATCGGCACAAAGCCAACGTTCAGTTTGGTTTTTTCCAGCTTGCCCAGAGATTCCTTCACCGCCGCCTTGGCTTTATCCATGGGGAACACAGAGCCCAGCAATGCCGCTGCGGTGCCTGCCCCCATCATCTTCATGAAGCTGCGGCGACTGTGATCGTTGTGACCGAACACCGAACGCACCACGGCGCTTTCGATGGCGCGGTCCATCATGGCTTCGGAATCCATCCCGGCCGTAGAGCCTGTGGCTTGCTCGCCCGCAGTCTCACGAAGGTTCAGCGATACAGACGGCAGGCCGTCACCAGGCTTGCATTCCGGGCAACCACAGGTTTTCGCGTGGATCAGTGACTGGTCGCCGTCAAACGGGTTTCCAAGGCTTTTGGTTGTCATGGTGCACTCTCCCTACTCTCAGATAGTTTTTTTGCACTCTTGCGGTGCAACTAAGACTCTGGTTCTGCCCGGCCAGGATTTGGCCTTGGCAAACAGCACGTTCTGAGATGACTATTGCGGGGTTCGTGCCAACTTTATTAAAACCTCTACCTCATTGTTTTTATGGGGCTTAATACAAACTCATGCTAACCAGGTGCACTACGAAATTTCGCAATGCACGATTTATCGTAGTGAGCGCTTCGATTTTTCGTAGTTGGCACAGGCTTTGTTTGGCATTTACCGTCACTCAAGCGGAGGCCCGGCATGAACCAGCCCGAACGCATGGAAACACACCAATGGATCAACCACCTGCCAGAGGCTGCCCTTCTGGTAGATGCGGGCCAGGACCTGATCCTCTCCGCCAACAGCGCCATGGCACGAATGGCCGGCACCGACCGACAATCCATTGCCAACATGGCATGTACCCAGCTGTTTGCTGACCAGCGGCCCCAGCTGATCAATTTCACCGAAGAAACCCTGTTCCGCAGCCACAGCTGGAGCCGTGATTTCCACCTGAAACACCGGGATGGCCACACGGTTGAACTGGAAATTTCTTCTTCCTGCGTGGGCGAGGCAGAAGCGCAAACCCTGCTACTGCTCCTGCGTGATCGGCGACAATTGAGAACCCTGCGCGAACGCCACGAAGCCAATCACTACCACCGGGGTGGCCTGCTGGAGTGGCGACGAGTGGAAGAGCTGTTCAAGGATATGGAGCGGGAGAACCAGCTGATTCTCCACGCCGTTGGCGAAGGCATTTACGGGGTGGACGCCGAAGGCCGCACCACCTTCGCCAATCCCGCCGCCGAGCGCATGCTGGGCTGGCGCATGGATGAACTCATGGGGCGCGTGATACACCGTGTTGTGCATCACTCCCACGAAGACGGCAGCCTGTTCCCACTGAAAGAATGCCCCATCTACGGCGCTTTCCGGGATGGCAGCATCAAGCGCGTTGGCGACGACTGGTTCTGGCGCAAAGACGGCACCGGGTTTCCGGTGGAGTACACCAGCACCCCGATCATGGACAACGGCCACCCGGTGGGTGCGGTTGTGGTGTTCCGGGACATCTCCGCCAGACTGCAAGCCCAGAAGGAACTGCAGTCAGCACTGGAAGAAGTAGAGAGCCTGAAACGCCGGCTGGAAATGGAAAATGCCTACCTACAGGAAGAACTCAGCGCGGAGTTCCACTTCCACGAAATCCTCGGCCAGAGCGACGCCATCAAGGCCATCGTGCGGCGCATCGGCATGGTGGCTCCGACAGACGCCAACGTTCTGATCACCGGCGAATCCGGCACCGGCAAGGAGTTGATTGCCCGCGCCATCCACCAGGCCAGCACCCGACGCGACCGCCCGTTGATCCGGGTAAACTGCGCCGCGATTCCAAAAGACCTGTTTGAGAGCGAGTTCTTCGGCCACATCAAAGGCGCCTTCACTGGCGCCGTGAACGACAGAATCGGCCGATTCGAACTGGCCGACGGCGGCACCCTGTTTCTGGATGAAGTGGGTGAAATCCCTTTGGAATTGCAGGGCAAGCTGTTGCGGGTGCTTCAGGATCAGCAGTTCGAACGCGTGGGTGAGAACAAGACTCGCGCCGTCGATGTAAGGGTAATAGCGGCCACCAACCGGGAGTTAAAAACGGAGGTGCAGGAGAAAACCTTCCGGGAAGACCTGTATTTTCGCCTCAACGTCTTCCCCATCGAGTCCATCCCCCTGCGCAGGAGACTTGAAGACATCCCGATGCTGGCCCAGGAGTTCCTGAACCGGGCGTGTCAGAAGTTCAACCGGCCACCGCTGGTTCTGACAGAACGAGATGTGAGTACCCTCAAGGCCTACCACTGGCCGGGCAACGTTCGGGAACTGGAAAACGTGATCGAACGCCAGGTGATTACCGCCGTTGGCCGCCTGGACCTGGACCTTCCGGGTGTCGAACCTTCTGCGCATGCCGCAGCGAACTCAACGCCATCGCGTCATTACGACAGTGAGCTGTTAACCGAGGCTGATCTGAAGGAGCTGGAGAAACAGAACCTGATCAAGGCGCTGAAAATGACTGGCGGGCGCATATTCGGTGATGACGGAGCAGCGGCACTGCTAGGCATCAAACCGACGACCCTCAACTCCCGCCTGGGCAAGCTCAAGTTGGATGCTCGGCAGTTTCGGGCTTCTTAGGTTTGCGCTTGGGTTTCTGGCTTGGGCTCCTAGCCTTCCAGCTGTGCGGGCGGGCTTGCGGGGCGGCTGTTGGATTTTTTTTGGAAAAACAACTCGCTTCGCTCAAACATCTTTTTCCGGCAAAAAACCCAACAACCACCCCGCGCCGACGGGCATTGGCGGGTAACCGCTTGATGACCGCATTGGTTTTTGCGCTTAGAAGCGAAAACGAGCGATATGGTCCAGTGCTAGTCATTAATTCAGGGCACTTTCGTTGCGTTTTGCCCTTGGTATTCCTGAGTTGCACGTCGGTAGGGGGGTATGGGGTATTTTTCTGGCAGGGAAAAAGATGTCTGAGCGAAGCGAGTTGTTTTTCCCAGAAGAAAAATACCCCATACCCCGCGTACCCGCCCCTCAACCAGCAGGCTAGGAGCCCAAACCAGCCCCCACCTCCGCAGCAAGTGGACTACGAGCCAAACCCAAGCTGGCTGAGCGCGTAGGTGACTACAATCCAGAGCAGCACCAGCACGGGCAGAAACCGACCGACCAGGTAAATCCGCCATTCCCACCAACGGCTCTCGGTGCCCAGAACGGTCCGGATTCGCTGCGGGGGTATAAACCAGCAGAACAAGGCGGCTCCGAATACTCCAGAGAAGATAATCACATTGCCACCGGCCACCCGGTCGATCACATCCAGCACTGGCTCACCGGCGATGGTCCATTCCAGGGGTGTGAAGCTCAATGCCGATGCGGTACCGAGCACCAGCATCACCACGGTGACGATACTGACAGCCACCGCATTACTGAGGCGAAACTCCTCCGCCACTGCGGCAATCATCACCTTCAGGCCCGCCAGGCTGGAGCTAAATGCGGCCATGAAGAATAATGCGAAGAAAAGCACGCCAACCCAGTAACCACCACGCATATCCTCAAACACCTGCGGCATGGTGACAAACGCCAGCTGGCTGCCTTCGGTAGGCTCCATGCCCAGACTGAACACAAATGGGAAGATCATCCACCCCGCCAGCAAGGCAACGCTGGTCTCAGTACCGGCAACGACCAGGCAAGCCCGGGGCACGTGGGTTTTGCGGGGGATAAAACTGCCGTAGGTGACCAGATATCCCTGCCCGATGGCGAGGGTGTAGAACGCCTGGCCAAAGGCAAACGCCCACAGACGACCGTCTGCAAGCCGGCTCCAGTCCACGTCAAAGAAAAAAGATTTGGTTTGCTCCCATCCCGGCGTCGTCGAGGCAAACAGCATCAGCCCGATCATCACCAACAGCAGCACGGGCATCAACATTTTCGAGAAGACTTCAATCGCCTTCACATCCCGAGCCAGGATGATGGCAGCCAGTACGGTTACGATCAGGAAGTACCATAGCGAGTTGTAGCCGGCACTGTATTCACTGAAAACACGCAGGTCATCCGTGGCAGCGTCCACCGCATAGCCCAGCGTCCAGCCAGTAATTACCAGATAGTAGCTGGTGATTGCCATGGTGATCAGCACCACAAACCAGCCGTAGATGGCACCAAACCGGTTGACCTGGCGGAAGGTCTGAACGGTACTACCCTCAGACAACCGTCCGGCTGCTACCTCCAGAATCATGATGGGCAGGACCACAATCACCAATGCCAGCAGGTAAGCCACCACGAAGGCTCCACCACCGTTTTCCCCAACCATATAGGGAAACCGCCAAAGGTTCCCGAGGCCAACGGCGGCCGCTGCCATGGAGAACACAAAGGCCGGTTCTGAACTCCATTGCTTTCGGGATTCTTCAATAAACTCGTGGCGTTTGGTCACCTGTGACTGGCTCCCCGTGGTCTGACTTATTTGCACGGAAGCCTAACAAATCAGCCGTTCAGGTTCATGACTGGGGTCAACGCGCTCTTGGTTCTTTGTTCCTGGACTTCGGCCTTGGGCTCCTAGCCTTCGGGTTGTGGGGGCGGGTACGCGGGGTATGGGGTATTTTTCTTCTGGGAAAAACAACTCGCTTCGCTCAGACATCTTTTTCCCTGCCAGAAAAATACCCCATACCCCCCTACCGACGTGCAGCACAGGAATACCAAGGGTAAAAGCAAAGACAATATCCCGAAGCGCGCGTGACCGTTTTACCGAATCGCGCCTTTCCCTTCCTGAGTGCAAAAACGACAAGTGCTTTTATCAAGCGGATGCCCGCCAATGCCCGTCGGCGCGGGGTGGTTGTTGGATTTTTTGCCGGAAAAAGATGTCTGAGCGAAGCGAGTTGTTTTTCCAAAAAAATCCAACAGCCACCCCGCAAGCCCGCCCGCAAACCGGGAAGGCTAGGAGCCCAAGCCCCCCGCCACCCAGTCAGAGGGCTCAGAGCAGAACTCAGACCACCTCGATGGCTACCGCCGTAGCCTCACCACCGCCAATGCACAGCGATGCAACACCACGCTTAAGACCACGCTGTTTGAGGGCATTGATCAGGGTAATGATGATCCGGGAACCGGAGGAGCCAATGGGATGGCCCAGGGCGCAGGCGCCGCCGTGCACGTTGACTTTCTCCGCTGGCAATTTCAATTCGTTGATGGCGGCCAGGGTGACCACCGCGAAGGCTTCATTGATTTCGAACAGGTCGACATCATCCAACGTCCAACCGGCTTTCTTAAGCACTTTTTCGATGGAGCCAATCGGGGCCAGTGTGAACTCTGCCGGCAAGCGGGCATGGGTGGCGTGGGCCACGATTCTGGCTTGTGGAACAAGGCCTCGGGCATCTGCTTCAACCGCTGAAGTCAGCACCAGGGCAGAGGCACCGTCGCTGATAGAGCTGGAGTTGGCGGCGGTTACCGAGCCGTCTTTGGCAAAGGCCGGTTTCAGTTGCGGGATCTTTTCGGGTTTGGCGTTACCGGGTTGTTCGTCGGTGTCGACTTCGGTATAACCACCGCGGCCGGCAACGGTCACCGGAGTAATTTCATCCCGGAACCAGCCATTCTGGATCGCCGTCAGGGCTTTTTGCAGAGAGCCGATGGCGAACTCGTCCATGGCCTGACGGGTGATGTTGAATTTATCAGCGGTGCGCTGGGCAAACACGCCCATCAGCCCGCCTTCGTAGGCGTCTTCGAGGCCATCAAGGAACATGCTGTCCATCACCTGGCCGTGGCCCATGCGCATGCCGGCGCGGGCTTTGGGGAGCAGGTACGGTGCCTGGCTCATGTTTTCCATGCCGCCGGCGATCATGATGTTGTTGGTGCCGGCTTTGATCTGGTCGTGGGCCATGATGACGGCTTGCATGCCGGAGCCGCACATTTTGTTGATGGTGGTGCAGCCACTGCTGTCCGGAATACCGGCGGCGCGGGATGCCTGCCGCGCCGGTGCCTGACCAAGGCCGGCGGGCAGTACGCAGCCCATGATGATTTCCTGAATGTCTGCCGGTTGCAATCCTGCGCGTTCAATGGCGGCCTTGATGGAAACGGCACCCAGCTCCGGGGAGCGCACCGAGCTCAAAGAGCCCATCATCCCGCCCATCGGGGTTCTGGCGGAGCCTGCTATTACGATATCGTTGTTCATGGCTTTGTTCTCCTTCAACGGAATCTGATTGGTGTTCTGGTTTTGTTGATCGGTCTTATTTGGGTTTCTAGCCTGATGGTTTGGGCTCCCAGCCTTCCTGTTGTGCGGGCGGGTACGCGGGGTGTGGGGTATTTTTCTTCTGGGAAAAACAACTCGCTTCGCTCAGACATCTTTTTCCCTGCCAGAAAAATACCCCACACCCCCCTACCGACGGGCAGTACAGGAATACCAAGGGAGAAAAGCAACGGAAGCACCCTCAAGTACGCGTGAGCGTTGCACCGAATCGATCGTTTTCCTTTCTAAGCACAAAATTTCAGTTGCTGTTACCAAGCGAATACGCGCCAATGCCCGTCGGCGCGGGGTGGTTGTTGGATTTTTTGCCGGAAAAAGATGTCTGAGCGAAGCGAGTTGTTTTTCCAAAAAAAATCCAACAGCCACCCCGCAAGCCCGCCCGCACATCCGGAAGGCTTGGAGCCCAACTCAAAACCAACCAAAGAAGTCAGCGCCCAAGCACCGATCGGGCAATAATCTCTTTCATCACCTCTGAAGTACCGCCGTAAATCCTCTGAACCCGAGCGTCGATAAAGTTCCGGGAAATCGGATACTCGGTGGTGTAACCGTAGCCCCCAAACAACTGCAAACAGCCATCGGCCACCCGGCACTGCATCTCCGTGGCACTGTACTTGGCCATCGACGCCGTGGGCGCATCCAACTTGCCGTCTTCGTATTCGCGGATGCACTGATCAACAAACGCCTTGTTGATGCGGTAGTCGGTTTCCATGCGGGCGATTTCGAAACGGGTGTTCTGAAGCTGGCTGAGCTTCTGGCCGAACAGTTCCCGCTCCTGGGCGTAGGCAATGGTGAGATCCAGGGAGCCCCGGGCCGCAGCGACGCCGAGGGCGCCGATCACCAGGCGTTCGCGGGGCAGTTCGCGCATCAGGTACATGAAACCCTGCCCTTCTTCGCCCAACAAAGCGGATGCGGGAACACGCATGTCGGAGAAGAACAGCTCGGAGGTGTCGCCAGAATGCTGGCCGATTTTGTCCAGGTTGCGGCCCTTGCTGAAGCCCGGTAGTGAAGTGTCCACCAGGAACAGGCTGATGCCGCGGGCCCCGGCTTTCGGGTCGGTTTTGGCGGCGACGATTACCATGTCGGCGTGCTGGCCGTTGGTGATGAAGGTTTTGGAGCCATTGAGGATGTAGTCGTCGCCGTCTTTAACCGCGCTGGTGCGCATGGCCTGCAGGTCGCTGCCAGCGCCGGGTTCGGTCATGGCGATGGCGCCGACGGCTTCACCGGAGACCATTTTGGGCAACCATTGCTGGCGCTGGGCCTCGTTGCCGATGTGGCTGAGGTAAGGCGCCACGATGTCTGAGTGCACCATCACATTGGTGGACAACGCCCCGAACCCCATGCGGGCCATTTCTTCACCCACCACCACAGAAAACTGGAAAGGCGCACCAATGCCGCCGCAGTCTTCCGGCACGTCGACACACAGTAAACTGGCGTTGCCCAGGGTGTTCCATAGCTCCCGTGGCACAATGCCGCTTTTCTCCCAGGCCTCGTAGTGCGGTTTCACCTCGGCTTCCAGAGCCTTGATCACCGACTCCCGAAACATGGCCAATTCTTCTTGATCGACGTGGTTGGTCATATCACTCACCTGTTGTTATTTGTTCGCTTGTGGCGAATCCTGTTGCCTGAACCCGCTTGTGACGGGTGGTTTGCGTCAATTCACTTGGGCGCCATGCGCAGGGCGCAATCCAGGCGAATCACTTCGCCGTTCAAAATCGGGTTGCGCACCATCTGGTCTACCATCATGCCGAACTCTTCCGGCTTACCCAATCGCTTGGGGAACGGCAGTGTCGCCGCCAGGCTGTCCTGCACTTCTTCCGGCATACCGGCCATCATCGGGGTCATAAACAGGCCCGGAGCAATGGTGTTCACGCGGATACCTTCACGGGCCAATTCGCGGGCGGATTGCAAAGTTAACGCCACAACCCCGCCCTTGGAGGCACTGTAGGCAGCCTGGCCGATCTGGCCCTCATAGGCGGCCACAGAAGCAGTATTGATGATCACGCCTCGCTCGCCATCGGCGTTCGGCTCGCGCTGGGCCATATCTGCCGCAGCAAGACGCAGGATGTTGAAGGTGCCAATCAGGTTGACCTGGATCACCTTGCTGAAGCTGTCCAGCGGCATCACACCTTCCCGGCCCAGAATCTTCGCCGCCGGCGCAATGCCTGCGCAGTTAACTGCGACACCACAGGGGCCATGGGCTTCCCGCGCAGCGTTGATGGCCGCTTCGGCACTTTGTGCGGAGCTTACATCGCACTCAAGGAAGATCCCGCCGATGTCTGCGGCCACTTTCTCACCCTGTTCTTTCTGAAGATCCAGGATGGCCACCTTGCACCCGGCAGCCGCCAGCGCACGCGCAGCGCCCTCGCCCAGCCCAGACGCTCCGCCTGTTACAATGGCCGCCACATTATTGAATTCCATCATGCACTCCTATTCTCAGGATTGTATTTGTTGAAAATCGGACCCGAAAACTACTTTACGTTTACGTAAACTTTATCTAACCTTGGTCTAAAAAGGAAATCGTGATGAACGAAAAAAGAACCTTCAGCATCAGCGAGCTCTCCCAAGAGTTCGACGTGACAACCCGAAGCATCCGATTCTATGAGGATCAGGGCTTGCTCAAGCCCACCCGAAGGGGCCAAACCCGGATCTTCAGCACCAAAGACCGGGTTCGGTTGAAGCTTATTCTCCGGGGCAAGCGCATGGGCTTCTCCCTGGCAGAAACCAGGGAACTGTTCGACCTGTGGGACGAAACCCTCACCGGTAACGAAAAACAGCTTTTGAAGATGCTGGAAATCCTCGCCGACAGGCGCGCCCAGCTGGAACAACAGAAAAACGACATCGCCCAGGCGGAAATGGAAATCGAAACCGCCGAAACCCGGTGCCGCGAGGCACTGGAAGAGCTGCAGAAGAAAAAGAAACAGCAGGGCGCAGGGCAAAAAGAATCCAAACAAACCGTCACCTGAGCGTGACGAAGCACACAGACCCGATTCAAGAACAACAAGGTAGCCAACGATGAAATCACAATACTCAGAACTCAATTTCGGTCTCGGCGAAACCCTCGACATGCTGCGCGAACAGATCAACGGCTTCGCCGCCGCTGAAATCGCCCCGCGCGCTGAAGAGATCGACCGCAACAACGAGTTCCCCATGGACCTGTGGCGGAAAATGGGCGACATGGGCCTGCTGGGTATCACCGTGGGCGAACAATACGGCGGCTCAGAAATGGGCTACCTGGCGCACGTGATCGCCATGGAAGAAATCAGCCGCGCGTCTGCCTCTGTTGGCTTGTCTTACGGCGCCCACTCCAACTTGTGTGTAAACCAAATTCACCGCAACGGCACCGAAGAACAAAAACAGAAATACCTGCCCAAACTCATCAGCGGCGAACACATCGGAGCACTGGCCATGTCTGAGCCCAACGCCGGCTCAGACGTTATCTCCATGAAACTCAGCGCCCGCGACGAAGGCGACCACTTCGTCCTCAACGGCACCAAAATGTGGATCACCAACGGCCCGGATGCCCACACCTACGTGATCTACGCCAAAACCGACGTAAAAGCCGGCTCCAAAGGCGTCACCGCCTTCATCGTAGAACGCGACGCCCCGGGCTTCAGCCGCCACCAGAAACTCGACAAACTCGGCATGCGCGGCTCCAACACCTGCGAGCTGGTGTTTGAAGACTGCAAAGTACCCCGTGAAAACATCCTCGGCGGCGAAGGCAACGGCGCCAAAGTGCTCATGAGCGGCCTGGACTACGAACGCCTCGTCCTCTCCGGCGGCCCACTGGGCATCATGCAAGCCGCCATGGACGTGGTCGTCCCCTACATCCGCGAACGCAAACAGTTCGGCCAGGCCATCGGCGAATTCGAACTGGTACAGGGCAAAGTCGCCGACATGTACACCTGGATGAACACCGCCAAATCCTACGTCTACATGGTCGCCATGTCCGCAGACCGCGGCGAAACCACCCGCAAAGACGCCGCCGGCGCCATCCTCTACTCCGCCGAAATGGCCACCAAACTGGCCCTGGACGCCATCCAGCTGCTCGGCGGCAACGGCTACATCAACGAATACCCCACTGGCCGCCTGCTGCGAGACGCCAAACTCTATGAAATCGGCGCGGGCACGTCTGAAATCCGACGGATGCTGATCGGACGGGAATTGTTCCTGAACAAGTAAGCGCCCCAGCGAATCCACTGACAAGGTTCGACAAGGGTCTGGCGGGGTTTCCTTTCCGAGAATCCCGCACCCAAAGCATGCCGAGGGGTTGGCGGGATGCCCTTCCGGAAATGTCGAAGGCCAAGGATGGCCTGAGAGAAGCGCACATGGGTGAGGCAAGCGTTTATGAAGCGGAGCTTCATGCGCAGCCGAACGACAGCAATCTGTGATTGCTGTCCGGACCCCGCAAGGGGTGCTCGTAGCGGTTTCCGGAAGGGCATCCTGCCAACCCCGCGCCCCCAAATAATGGGACGAGAACAAATGACGATACTGCAGAGCAAAATAAACCCAAGGTCCGATGAGTTCCTGGCTAACCAGAACTCCATGGCCAAAGCCGTCGCAGACCTGAAAGAAAAAGTTGCCACCATCCAGCAAGGCGGCGGCCCAAGCTACCAGGAACGCCACATCGCCCGCGGCAAACTGCTGCCCAGAGAGCGCATCAACCGCCTCCTCGATGACGGCTCACCGTTCCTCGAAATCGGCCAATTCGCCGCCTACAACGTCTACGACGAAGAAGTCCCCGCCGCAGGCGTTGTCGCCGGCGTAGGCCGCGTCTCAGGCACCGAATGCATGATCATCGCCAACGACGCCACCGTCAAAGGCGGCAGCTACTACCCGCTGACCGTCAAAAAACACCTGCGCGCCCAGGAAATCGCCCTGGAAAACCGCCTGCCCTGCATCTACCTGGTCGACTCCGGCGGCGCCAACCTGCCAAGGCAGGACGAAGTCTTCCCGGATCGCGACCACTTTGGCCGCATCTTCTACAACCAGGCCCGCATGAGCGCCGACGACATCCCCCAGATCGCCGTCGTCATGGGCCTGTGCACCGCCGGCGGCGCCTACGTGCCCGCCATGGCGGACGAATCCATCATCGTGCGTGATCAGGGCACCATCTTCCTGGCCGGCCCGCCCCTGGTGAAAGCCGCCACCGGCGAAGTGGTCAGCGCCGAAGACCTGGGCGGTGCAGACGTGCACTGTAAAATCTCCGGCGTGGCCGACCACTACGCCGAAAACGACGCCCACGCCCTCGACATCGCCCGGCGCTGCATCTCCAACCTCAACCGCCGCAAACCGGTCGACGTGGAAATTCGCAAGCCCAAAGCGCCCCTGTACAGCGCGGACGAAATCTACGGCATCGTCGGCACCGATCTGCGCAAACAGTTCGACGTGCGCGATGTGATTGCCCGCATTGTCGACGGCTCCGAATTCGACGAATTCAAACGCTATTATGGCCAAACCCTGGTCACCGGCTTCGCCCACATCCACGGCTACCCGGTGGGCATCATCGCCAACAACGGCATTCTGTTCAGTGAGTCCGCCCAGAAAGGCGCGCATTTCATCGAACTCTGCTGCCAGCGCAACATCCCGCTGCTGTTCCTGCAGAACATCACCGGCTTTATGGTGGGCCAGAAATACGAAGCCGAAGGCATCGCCAAACACGGCGCCAAAATGGTGATGGCAGTGGCCTGTGCCAACGTACCGAAAATCACCGTGCTGATCGGCGGCTCTTTCGGCGCGGGCAACTACGGCATGTGCGGCCGCGCCTACAGCCCGGATTTCTTATGGATGTGGCCGAACGCCCGCATTTCCGTGATGGGCGGTGAACAGGCCGCCGGCGTACTCGCCACCGTCAAAAGGGAAGGCATGGAGCGCAAAGGCCAGGACTGGAGCAGCGACGAAGAAGCCAAATTCAAGCAGCCGATCATCGACACTTATGAGCACCAGGGCCACCCCTATTACGCCAGCGCGCGCCTGTGGGACGACGGCGTGATCGACCCGGCCCAGACCCGCGAAGTGGTTGCCCTGAGCCTGTCTGCCACCCTCAACCGACCCGCCAAGCCAACACGCTTCGGCGTGTTCCGGATGTGATGGAGGACATCGCCATGACCGATCAGGAACCAGCGGTTCGCCTCAATCACCGCGCCAAGGGCGTCACCGAGGTCGTCCTCAACCGCCCAGACAAACGCAACGCTTTTGACGACGTCATCATCCAGCAACTGATCAAGGCGCTGGAACAGGTAGACGCAGACAACAACACCCACGTTGTCATCCTGCGCTCCGAAGGCAAACACTTCTCCGCCGGGGCGGATCTGGGCTGGATGCGCCGCATGGCGGACAACAGCCGACAGGAAAACCTGGACGACTCGCGGCAACTGGCGCGGCTGATGAACGCGCTCAACCACCTGTCCAAGCCGGTGATCGGCCTGGTTCAGGGTGCCGCCTTTGGAGGCGCTGTTGGTCTGGCCGCCTGTTGCGACATCGTACTGGCCACCGAGAAAGCCAGCTTCTGCCTGAGCGAAGTCAAACTGGGCCTGATTCCCGCCGTAATCAGCCCCTACGTGGTGCGCGCCATCGGTGAGCGCCAGGCCCGGCGTTACTTTATCAGTGCCGAAGTCTTCACCGCCCGGCAAGCCGAACACTTCGGCTTGGTGCACGAAGTGTGTGAAGACGAAAGCGCCATGGAACGCCGCTGCGACGAACTGCTTTTGCAGCTTGCCCTCAACGGGCCAGAAGCCATGAAAGCCGCCAAAGATCTGGTATTTGCCGTCAGCCATAAGGTGATCGGCCAGGACGTGATCGACGACACCGCACAACGCATCGCCGACATTCGGGTAGGCGAAGAGGGACAAGAGGGCCTGAACGCCTTCCTGAACAAACGCCGCGCCAACTGGATTCCGGAGAGCAACTAACATGTTCAGCAAAATTCTCATAGCAAACCGCGGCGAAATCGCCTGCCGGATAATCCATACCGCCCATCGCATGGGCATCCGTTGCGTTGCCGTGTATTCCGATGCAGACGCAGACGCCCGGCATGTGGCCATGGCCGACGAAGCCTTCCACATTGGCCCGGCCCCCAGCTCCGAGAGCTACCTGAAAGCCGACAAGATCATCGAGATTGCCAAGGAAAGCGGCGCCCAGGCCATCCATCCGGGTTACGGATTCCTGTCTGAGAACACCCAGTTCGCCGAAGCCTGCGAAGCCAACAACATCGTGTTCATCGGGCCACCCTCCTCGGCCATCGCCGCCATGGGTTCCAAATCCGCCGCCAAGGCCATTATGGAGAAAGCTGGCGTACCCCTGGTGCCCGGCTACCACGGCGACGACCAATCCCCGGAAACCCTGCGCCAGGAGGCTGAGAAATGCGGCTTCCCACTGCTTCTGAAAGCCGTTGCCGGGGGCGGTGGCAAAGGCATGCGGGTGGTGGAACGCATGGAAGACTTCGACGACGCCCTGGCCGCCGCCAAGCGGGAATCGAAGAACGCCTTCGGCAACCCGGACATGCTCATCGAACGCTACCTGACCCAGCCACGGCACGTGGAAATCCAGGTGTTCTGCGACCAGAGCGGCAAGGGCGTGTACCTGGCGGAACGAGACTGCTCGGTGCAGCGCCGACACCAGAAAGTACTGGAAGAAGCCCCCGCCCCCGGCCTGAGTGACGAAACCCGCAAAGCCATGGGCGAAGCCGCCGTTAAAGCCGCCCAGGCCATCAACTACGTGGGCGCCGGCACCGTGGAATTCCTCTACGACGTAGACGGCTCCTTCTTCTTCATGGAAATGAACACCCGCCTACAGGTAGAGCACCCGGTCACCGAAATGGTCACCGGCCAGGATCTGGTGGAATGGCAGCTGAAAGTGGCCTGGGGCGAACCCCTGCCACTGGAGCAATCCCAGGTAAAAACCCGGGGCCACGCCCTGGAAGCCCGCATCTACGCCGAAGACCCGGACCAGGACTTCCTGCCCGCCACCGGCAACCTGCGCTACCTGAGCACCCCGGATGAGAGCGCCCACGTGCGGGTGGATACCGGCGTCACCGAAGGCGACGACATCAGCATCCACTACGACCCGATGATCGCCAAACTGATCGTGTGGGACGAAACCCGGGACCAGGCCATCAACCGTATGGTGCAGGCCCTGGAGCATTACCGCATCGCCGGTGTGAAAACCAACATCCGCTTCCTGCACGCCCTGGCCGACGCCCAGCCGTTCCGGGAGGCAGACCTGACCACCGGCTTCATCGACGACCACCGGGAACTGCTGTTCCCCAAATCCAGGCTGGATACCCACAAAGCCCTGGTGCTGGCCGCCGGCTTCGTGCTGGAGCAACGCAAATCCCGGGAAGTGATCAGCACAGACCCCTGGTCGCCCTTCGCCCGCCAGAACAGCTGGCGCATGAACTCCGAATACGCCCAACCGTTGCAGTTGCAGGTAGGCGACGACATCCACGACCTGAAAATTCTGGAGCGGGACGACCGCTACCAGGTGTACGTGGGCGGCAGCGTGTATAACCTGACCATGCGCCTGGACGACGACTACCTGCAGGCGGTGATTAACGGCCATCGCATCAGCGTTCACGGCAACCTGCATAACGACCAGCTGGTGCTCTTCTACGAAGGCGACACCTTCAACTGCACCCTCTACAAGGAAAGTTACGGCTTTGAAGAAATGGCCGGCGAAGGCAGCCTGGCCGCGCCCATGAACGGCGCCATCGTCGCCGTGCAAGCGAAGGTCGGCGACAAAGTGAAAGCTGGCCAAAGCCTGGTGATCATGGAAGCCATGAAAATGGAACACGCCATCAAAGCCCCGGCCGACGGCGTCGTCACCGACATCTTCTTCGCCGAAGGCGACCAGGTGTCCGAAGGGGCCGAGCTGATCGCCATCGAAGTCACCGCAGACGCAGAAGAGGAGGCCAGCTGATGGCCTTTCCCAAACAGGTGCGCCTGGTTGAGATGGGCCCCCGGGATGGCCTGCAGAACGAGCCCGGCGCAGTGATTGCCACCGCCATCAAAACCGGCCTGATCGACCGCCTGGCCGACTGCGGCCTGAGCCACATCGAAGCCGCCAGCTTTGTGTCACCCAAATGGGTGCCGCAAATGGCCGACGCCGCCGACGTGATGGCCGGCATCACCCGCAAACCCGGCGTACGCTACTCCGCCCTCACCCCGAACCTTAAAGGCTTCGAGGGCGCCCTGGCAGCAAAGGCAGACGAAGTCGCCGTGTTCGGCGCCGCCTCCGAAAGCTTCACCAAAAAGAACATCAACTGCTCCATCGCCGAAAGCCTCGAGCGCTTCGCCCCGGTGCTGGAAGAAGCCCGCAAACACGACATCCCCGTGCGCGGCTATGTTTCCACCGTCATGGGCTGCCCCTACGAAGGCGACATCGCCCCGGCACAAGTCGCCACCGTAGCCAAAGCCCTGTATGACATGGGCTGCCACGAAATCTCCCTGGGCGACACCATCGGCGTAGGCACCCCGTTAAAAGCCAAACGCATGCTCGAAGCCGTCGCCGCCCACGTACCCATGGCAAAACTCGCGGCCCACTTCCACGACACCTACGGCCAGGCCCTGGCCAATTTGTACGCGGTGCTGGAGGAGGGTGTGAGCGTTATTGATGCCTCCGTCGCCGGCCTAGGGGGCTGCCCCTACGCCAAGGGTGCGTCCGGAAACGTGGCCACAGAAGACGTGCTATACCTGCTTAACGGTCTGGGCATAGAAACGGGCGTTGATCTCGAAAAGTTAGTAGCCACCGGCGACTGGATCAGCGACCAGCTGAACCGCCACAACGGCTCCAAAGTCGGCCAGGCATTAGGCGGCAACTGCCGATGATCGAACTGGCAGGTGGGGTACAACCTCCCGGGACTGTCTGCAGCAAGGATGCTGCAGTCAAGCGTACACGGACGTATTCACAGCGTGTCCCGGGAGGTTGTACCCCACCTGCCAACGCACCAAAACAAGAAGGCTGGGAATAACCAATGAATCAGAACAAAAACGTGGTAGCCCTGGATCTCCCAATCCCGGAGATCAGCGACATGCCCGAAGACACCCAAAAGTACTTCCAGATCTGCCAGGAAAAACTCGGCATGATCCCCAACGTACTGACCGCCTACAGCCACAACCTAAAACAGCTCGAAGGCTTCACCCGCCTCTACAACGAACTCATGCTCGGCGAAAGCGAACTCAGCAAACTCGAGCGTGAAATGGTCGCCGTAGTCGTCTCCTCAGAGAACAAATGCTTCTACTGCCTGGTCGCCCACGGCGCCGCCGTGCGGGTACTGAGCGGCGACCCAGCCCTGGGCGAACACATGGTGATGAACTACCGCAGCGCCAAACTCGATCAACGCCAGCGCGCCATGCTCGATTTCGCCTCCCTGCTCACCCGCACACCCGCACTGGTGACCGAAGAACACACCCAGGCCCTGCGAGACGCCGGCCTGAGCGACCGGGGCATCTGGGACCTGAGCAACCTGATCGGCTTTTACAATATGAGTAACCGCGTGGCCATCGCCAGCGACATGCAACCCAACCCGGAATACCACCGCCAGAGTCGCTAGCAAGTGCATTGACTTGCCAGCCCTCAATTACAAAAACAAATGGAGGCAGAGACATGAGCAAGACTCTCCCAAGCTACAATCCCAGCTATACGAGCAGCACCGCCGACAAACCGCTATTGGGCATGACCATCGGCGATATGCTCGACCGCACCGCCGAGAGATTCCCCAACAACGACGCCCTGGTGTGCCTGCACCAGGACATCCGCTGGACTTACAAAGAGTTCGTCGACAAGGTCAACGAAGCAGCCCGCGCCTTCATGGCGATCGGCGTCAAACGCGGTGACCGGGTGGGCATCTGGTCCCCCAACCGGTATGAGTGGACCGTTACCCAGTTCGCCACCGCCAAAGTCGGCGCCATCCTGGTGAATATCAACCCGGCCTACGGCGTGCACGAGCTGCAATACGCCCTCAACCTGGCCGGCATCACCACCCTGGTGACCGCAGACAGCTTCAAAGCCTCCAACTACCGGGAAATGATCTACGAGCTGGCACCGGAACTGAAACGCAGTACCCCCGGCAAGCTCAAAGCCGATCACCTGCCAGACCTGCGGGCCGTCATCAACATGCACGACGACAAGCACGACGGCATGTGGACCTGGAAAGAGTTCATCGGTTTCGCCAGCGACGTGTCCGAGGCCGATCTCAGCCAACGCCAGAGCGAGCTACAGTTTGATGACCCCATCAACATCCAGTTCACCTCCGGCACCACCGGCAACCCCAAAGGCGCCACCCTCACCCACCACAACATCCTCAACAACGGCTACTTTGTGGGTGAAAGCCAGCGCCTGACCGAGAACGACCGCCTGGTTATCCCCGTGCCCCTTTACCACTGCTTTGGCATGGTGATGGGTAACCTGGGCTGCATTACCCACGGCACCGCCATGATCTACCCGGGCGAAGGCTTTGACCCCAAAACCGTGCTGCAGGCAGTGCACCAGGAAAAAGCCACCGCCCTGTACGGCGTGCCTACCATGTTCATCGCCGAACTGGCCGACCCGGAGTTTGACACCTACGACCTCTCCAGCCTGCGCACCGGCATCATGGCTGGCTCCATCTGCCCGGCGGAGGTGATGAAAAAGGTCAACGGCAAGATGAACATGAAAGAAGTACAGATCGCCTACGGCATGACGGAAACCAGCCCAGTCTCCACCCAGACCAGCTCCCTGGACCCGTTCGAGAAACAGGTCACCACCGTGGGCCGAACACAACCGCACCTGGAAACCAAAATTGTCGACCCAGGCACCGGCAACGTGGTGCCCCGTGGCGAAATTGGCGAACTCTGCACCCGTGGCTACAGCGTGATGCTGAAATACTGGAACAACGAAGAGAAAACCCGTGAAGCCATAGACGACGGCGGCTGGATGCACACCGGCGACCTGGCTACCATGGACGAAGACGGCTACATCCAGATCGTCGGCCGCATCAAAGACATGGTCATCCGCGGCGGAGAGAACATTTACCCGAAAGAAATCGAAGAATTCCTCTACACCCACCCCGCCATCGAAGACGTACAGGTAACCGGCATACCCGATGAGAAATACGGCGAAGAACTGATCGCCTGGGTAAAACTGCGCCCAGACACAGACCCGGTAACTGGTGAAGACCTGCAAGCCTTCTGCAAAGGCAAGATCGCCCACTTCAAGATTCCGAAGAACTACAAGTTTGTGGATGCCTTCCCGATGACCGTTACCGGGAAAATCCAGAAGTTCAAGATGCGGGAGATTTCGATTGAGGAGATGGGGTTGAAGAAGTAGGCCGCCCCGGCTTCAGTCACACCCTTCAGACCCCGGCCTTGTGTCGGGGTTTTTATTTATCTGCGGCGACTACGCCTTGGGGCTGTAATCATGAAGCGCGCTTCGTTTTTGCACGGCGTTATTACAAGAATTCTGGATAGTTGTTTTGCAGGAGCATGATTTATGGGCTATTTTATTGGTTAGCTTACAAACCAAGCGGTGATCGTGAAGTGGCCGCGTTTATGTTGGCGGTGTGACTGCTGCCTAATTGCTGTTATGCACTACCAACAATAAAGAGCCAGGAGGCTTCTAGCTATGTATCAGTACAAGATGGTTCAAGTTCCACCAAACATTGAAGTCCAGGCGAAGCAGCAGAGGGGGAATGAGGCAGCAGCGTACCTTGAGGATGTAGTCAACACATACGCAAAGGATGGTTGGGAGTTCTACCGCGTCGACGCGATCGGTGTGAATGTTAAGCCAGGTTGTATAGCAGGCTTGTTTGGGCAGAAAGAGGCCTTGAGCACCTATCACGTTGTTTCTTTCAGAAAGCAGGCGTGATGATTTGGCTTTCGGTACAGCTTATCGGGTTTTATCGACTGGTAGCACCAAAGTCGGTGCGCCAGTCTTGTCGGTTCGAGCCAAGCTGCTCTGAGTATGCGATTGCCGCGCTTCGGAAATATGGCTTTCTGAAAGGGTGGCAGTTAACTCTTTTCAGATTGAAGCGCTGCTGTCCGCCCAATGGTGGAGAGGATTGGCCGTGAGGCATAACAAGTTGCTGCACGCGGATAAATTACTCGCTGCGCTCCTAATTTACCGGTGAGCAAGACGTTAGGCCTTTCTCCAGACCTATCTGCCAGATAATAACGTTTGACGTTATTGACGCAGGGCGTCATTATTGAGCCATGATCATATCGTTCAAGTGTAAGGATACCGAGAAACTGGCAAGTGGACGCCGCGTCAGGCGCTTCGTCAATTTCGAGCGAGTTGCCTTGAGGAAGATTCGGCAACTCCAAGCTGCAAGCCAGTTGGATGATTTGAAAGTACCGCCCGGAAATATGTTGGAGCCATTGCATGGTGACCGCCAAGGCCAGCACAGCATTCGAATCAACAAACAGTTCCGGGTTTGTTTCCGCTGGACCAAGGCTGGCGCGGAAGATGTCGAAATTGTTGATTACCATTAGGAGGTGGCTCATGCGCAATATTGATGCTGTTACGCCAGGCGAGTTGCTGAAAGAGGAGTTTCTGGAGCCGATGGGCATTTCTCAATATCGCCTGGCCAAAGAAATTGGGGTGCCTGCTCAGAGAATAGGCCAGATCATCGCAGGAAAACGTTCGATTACCGCAGACACGGACCTGCGACTCTGTCGCTTCTTTGGTTTGTCTAACGGCTACTGGTTGCGAGCTCAAGCAGCCTACGACACTGAGATTGCGGAAGATGCCCTGGAGGATCAGTTAAAGAATATTCGTCCGTGGACTGCTGTATCCGAAATTGGGCACAGGGCATAAAGAACGGCTGTAAAGCGACCGGCTTTCCGCCGCTTAGCGGCTCCAAGCCGGCGCGTGAGCCGGGCGTTACCCAGGAAGAAACAGCGCGATGAGAACGATACTTCTTGGAAATGCTGGCGCTGGTAAAAGCACTCTCGCAAAAAAATTAATTGCCAAACACCCAGCCCCTCGCCTTTCTCTTGATGAAGTGGCATTTCACAATGGGGCGCATCGGCGCCCGATCCAAGATAGCATCACGGATGTAAGGCATTTTATTGCCGATAATGAGAGCTGGATAATTGAAGGCTGTTACGCAGACATCATCGAGCCGGTCCTGTGCGAGTGTGACGAGCTCATTTTTCTGAATCCCGGAGTTGAGGTTTGTATCGCTCATTGTCTCGCACGCCCCTGGGAGCCAGAGAAATTCAGCTCGAAGGAAAAGCAAGATGAAAACCTGGATATTCTAATCGAATGGGTATCTGCCTATGAAACCCGTTCAGACGAATACGGGCTCCGTCGCCATCGGGCGCTCTATGATGCGTTCAAGGGGAAAAAGCGTGAGCTTAATCATCCGAGTGAGTATGAATCGGTATAACCATCGCAGGCGTGGCGGTGTCTTTTCCATCGGAGCTTCGCCTCCACCCCAAAACCATCCGTGTTGATAGCGTCAGACCAAAACGAAGACACAAAGCGTCCCCCTGAAAACAAAAGGTCTGAACCAATACGTTTACTGATGCTCTTATTTGTTAGCTGAAACAGAGAAAGCACGGTTTGGCTGTGGCAACCTCTGCGAACGGTGTACTTCAGGGAAGAATAGTATTTATGTCAGGAACAGAATGTCGCGATAAAAGTCCGCAAACAATTTCCGTAAGTCAGCGAAGCCCTGCTCTGGGCTTTAGTGTGTCATACAAAAAAAGCATTCCGATCCCCGGCCTGAAACCAAAGTCCCGCGAGGAGCTGGGATATCCGGGAGTTGGCCGTTGGACACGCAGTGCGCAGGCAACAGGGTCAAAGATTCAGTATCTCATCGGGCTGTTTTTTCTGCTGTTGCCACTGACTGTTTACGCGGTAACGCTGGGCAACTATTTCCATCCTAATTTGTTGTGCGGTCCGTTTTTCGGCATTTGCATGCTTTCCTCTCGGCTGAACACCACACGAAAGTTGCTCAAGTACGGAGCCACGTTGCTAAAACTGGACACGGAACCTGAGGTTGGTGGTAACGCTTCAGGAATCATACGTTTTCTGAAGCCTCTGCGGGGGAACCAGTCAGTGGAGGTGGAGGTGAAGCTGGTTTGTTATGAGAAAGACGCAATCGTAAGTAGTGATTATCCGTCGCGTGACGCTGAATACTGGAGCATAAAGCAGAAGATTCCGGTGAAGCCCGAAGGCCGGGAGCGTGTTGTTCTGTTCAGTTTTGATGTGCCTTCAGGACTACCCGTTAATGACCTGCCATGTTACTACTGGCTACTGGAATTGCGGGGGACGCATGGTCAGAAAAGCCTGTATCGCTCCTGGCACATGCCGATCGACTCTAACAATAGTGACCGCTCCGAATAAGACTGAGAGGCCGCGCGAAGCGGTGATTTGCCCCCTACCCCCAAAATACCGGAAAAAAGTGCGGGGTATGCGAAGTGGTCAATCCAACCGCTGAGACAACAAGGAGGTTCCCCTTGAAAACCATAGGCCTGATCGGTGGAATGAGCTGGGAATCAACCCAGACCTATTACCGGCTGATTAATCAGAAAGTGAGAGACGAGCTGGGTGGGCTTCACTCGGCAAAGCTCGTCCTGTACAGCGTGGATTTTGCCGAGATTGAGGCGTTGCAGCACCAAGGGGATTGGGAAGCGACAGCGGACATACTTGGCTCTGTCGGGCGGTCGGTTGAATCGGCAGGCGCCGAATTCCTGGTTCTCTGTACGAACACGATGCATAAGGTCGCCTCCGAGATTGAGCGGGCGGTGGGCATTCCCCTGCTTCACATTGCAGACGCCACCGCCAAAGTCCTCAAAGAGGATGGGGTAACCTGTGTCGGGCTGCTGGGAACACGATTTACGATGGAGCAGACTTTTTACCTTGGTCGTCTCCAGGATCATGGCATCCAAGTTCTTGTCCCAGATGAGTCCCAAAGAGAACTCATCCATTCTGTGATTTACACGGAATTGTGCCGGGGTGTGGTTGAGCCTGAGTCAAAACGCGCGTATCTGGACGTAGTAGCCTCATTGGCTGAGCGCGGTGCTCAAGGAGTCATTCTGGGATGCACGGAGATAGGCCTTTTAATTCAGGGCGCAGATACCAACGTCAAACTCTATGACACCACGGAAATACATGCCGAACAGGCGGTTCAGCTTGCCTTGGGCAGTATTTAACCAAGAGTGGCAGGTCAGTTGCCCTCACTCGGGGCCTCGATTTTGACGGCCCGATAGGGCTCCCCCTCCTCAGTCTGCAACTGATAGTCATAAGCCGCCTGCAGGCCAGTTTCGGTCTCAGAGTCGCCCTCTTCATCGGAGCCCTGCTCGAGAGAACGCGGGTAAAGCGGAGAAAGCAGTGCCGCCAGTATGCCGATGGCGGCAAACATGGCAAACGCATCCGCATAACTGAACTCGTTCACCAACATACCCACAATGGGCGAGCCGACGGCCTGGCCAAGGGATACCGATATAAAGGGTAGCACCGGCCCCACAGACAACCGACCGGGTAGCAGGCGGATGCCAGTCATCAGGTACAGGCCGGTCAGGCTCATGTAGGCCAGGCCGAATACCAGCGCGGAAAACACCGCAATCACTATATTGCCGGGGCTGGCGGCCAGCAGGGCCAGGCTGGCAGACAGCATCATCAGCATCAGCGCCTGGGTGATGGGTGGGTTGTTGCGATCGGCAAGGTCTGCAACCACGGCACCGCCCAGCCCTGCCAGGCCTACCCCCAGCCACAGCCAGCCGGTAGAGCCCGATGGTAAGGCACCCACGGTAACCGCCAGGTCCGGCGCAAAAATCCAGTACGCGGCGGACACAAAGCCCATCACGAAGGCGAACAATGAGAGCCGCAACAGGCGCACCCACTGCAGGGTAGTAATGGCAGGCGGCGGCGCAGCGTTCGCCGGCATGACTCGTGAAACCGAGGGGATTAAATACCAGGTTGCCAACACCCCAATAACGGCCAAAACCGCAAAGGAGAAATAGGCATAACGCCAGGCCCCGGCCAGTAACAGAATGGCCGACGCGGCGCCCACCACACCCACACTGGTTCCGGCGTTCATCACCGAGCTCACGCGCCCATGCAGGGAGCGTTTTACCAGCGCCTGCATGGCGGCGGTCAGTGCCGGCATCATAAGGCCGGTGCAGATACCACAAGCGACTACGCCCACACCCAGCGACAAAACGCCCGACGCCTGGCTGATCAACACCAGGCCAAGCGCACCAAAGCCACCAGACAGCACCGCCGTGTTGCGGGCGCCCAAGCGATCAGCCGCCAGCGGCGCGACCAGGGTAGCCAGGATAAAACTGATGAGCGGAAGCGCGCCGATGATGCCGATCATATCTGGCGAGAGTTCCAGCTCTGCCCGGATCGGCGGCACGAACAAGCCGAAGGCAAAACGGGCCAGCCCGAAGCTAATGGCAATCAGAGCGGCACCCAGAAGGGCAAACGAGGTACTTGAAGGAAACTTCATGTCACCTCCGGCAGGCTACTGTAAATTTACGGCGGCACTACACAGCGTCTGGCAACGTTGCAACCAGGAAGTCCACCAACGCCCTTACCTTGGGCGTAACGAACTTGCGGGTGGGATAAACCGCATACACTCCCAGTTCAGCAGAGCAGTATTCCGGCAACAACTCCACCAGCCTGCCCGAGTCCAAATCATCACGCAACAGGAAGCTCGGCTGGTACACCACCCCCTGGTGGGCCACAGCGGCGGCGCAACAGGTGTCACCGTTGTTGGCGTACATCCAAGGGCGTACCCGCGTACTGACCGGCCCCTCCGGCCCCTGAAACTGCCATTCGTTACCGCTGGCCAGGTTGCTGTAGGCAATGACCTTGTGGTGCATCAGGTCTTCAGGCGTTTCGGGTGCACCGTGCGCCCGGATGTATTCGGGAGAGGCGCACACCATCAGCCGGGTATTGGTGAGGCGACGGCTCACCAGGGTGGAGGTTTGCAGGCTGGATATACGAATGGCCAGGTCAAAGCCTTCTTCAACGATATCCACGATGCGATCAGACAGCTCGATGTTCAGTTCCACCTCCGGAAACCGGGCGTGGAACTCACCCCACAGCGGGGCCAGGTGTCGAATACCGAAACTCACCGGTGCGTTAATGCGCAGCACCCCTTTGGCCACGCTGGTGCGCGAGGTCAGTTCCGCTTCGGCCTCTTCCACCCCCGCCAGCAATTCCCGGCAACGAACGTAGAACACCTCCCCTTCCGCCGTGAGTGACAATCGCCGGGTGGTGCGGTGTAGCAGCCGCACGGTAAGGCGCGATTCCAGCTCGTTGATGTAGCGTGACACCGCCGCTTTGGACATGCCCATGGTCTCGGAGGCGGCGACAAAACTGCCGGCGTCTACAACGGCGCAGAAGGTCTGCATTTCCAGTAATCGATCCATCCTATTGTTCCATTTTTTGAAACAGTCAATCTTTTAAACGCATATTTATCCCAAAAATGGATCCTCGTAAAGTAGCCCCATACTCAACCACACAGAAGGAAGCACGATCATGAACAACGCACTCATCAACAAACTGCTTGATACCAATGCTGGCTGGGGCGCCCTCGCCCTGCGTATTCCGGTGGGCATCATCTTCGCCGCCCACGGTGCCCAGAAGCTGTTCGGCTGGTTCGGAGGCTACGGCCTTGAAGGCACAGGGCAATGGATGGATTCTATTGGTTTAAGCCCGGGCTTCCTGATGGCCCTGCTGGCCGGCGGAACGGAGTTCTTCGGCGGTCTGGCGCTGATCATCGGCCTGCTGGTTCGCCCTGCCAGCGCGGCTCTGGCTTTCGCCATGGTGATTGCCATTTTCAGCGTGCACATCCAGAACGGCCTGTTCATGAGCAACAATGGCTACGAGTTCGGACTGGCCTTGCTGGCGGCTTCTGTTTCGCTGATGTTCAGCGGAGCCGGGCGCGCATCGGTTGACCGGCTTGTGGCCGCTCGCTAAACAGTACACCGAACTCAACTCAAAGGAGCAACGCGCCATGACCAGTCTGTTCGTATCCCACGGCGCCCCCACCTTTGCACTGGAGCCGGGCCTGGCAGGCCCGGCCCTCACCCGGCTGGGGCAGCAACTTCCACGGCCGGCCGCCGTGCTGGTGGTGTCGCCCCACTGGATGACGCCCGAGGTGCGGGTAGGCCTTGCCGAAAAACCTGCAACCATCCACGACTTCAACGGCTTCGAACCCGCGCTTTATGAGCTCGAATACCCTGCTCCGGGCCACCCGGCTTTTGCCAGAATGGCGTTTTCTCTCCTTGAGGAAGCTGGCTGGAAACCAGTCGCCGACGCCCAACGCGGCCTCGACCACGGTGCCTGGGTGCCGGTGCGGCATCTTTACCCGGATGCGTCCGTGCCGGTATTCCAGATATCCCTGCCGGCTTGGCTCGACAGCCACTCTGCCTGGCGCCTGGGCCAGACGCTCGCCCCGTTGAGGGATGAGGGAGTTCTGATCGTCGGCTCCGGCAGCCTGACCCACAACCTGTATGAGGTCCGCTGGCGCGACGAACAGGCAAGCGAATACGCCCGGGACTTCAGCCATTGGATTCGGGAAGCGGTGATTGCAGGCGACCATGAGCGACTGGTCAACGCCCTGACCCTGGCGCACCATGCTCGCCGCGCACACCCCACCGTTGAGCATTTCCTGCCACTGCTGCTGGCCCTTGGGGCTGCTGGTTCCGGTGCCCGGGGCACTGTTATAGAAGGCGGCATTGAGCACGGGGTGCTTTCAATGGATTCGTTCGTTTTCTAACGGGCCAGCGTTAATCCCGCTTCGGTTCTTTCTGCTATCTTTATAAATGGCTGCCGAGATGTATGTATGAAGTAGGAGCAGTCGGCAAGAAACACCATGGAGGTGATTTCTATGCGTATCGCAAGAGAAGATATACCTGTTCGAATTGATGTTCCCGGCGCAAAGGCACGACAACAAACCGGCTTTGGCGATGTCTCCGGTTACAACACCATGGGGGCCGAATACTTCTCCTTTGGTGCTGGCACCGACATCACCGAGTTGCTACACGGGCTTGAGGGCAACCGCTGCCAATGCCCCCACTGGGGTTATGTGGTGAAAGGGGAAATCACGGCACTGTATTTGGATGGCAGTGAAGAAACCTCCCGTAACGGGGATCTGTTCTACTGGCCACCCGGGCATAGTGTGCGCGCCGAGCAAGACACCGACATTGTGATGTTCAGCCCGCAGCATGAGCACGGGTTGGTGATTGATCACATCCGGAGACAGGTCGGCAGCTGAGCAGGCTTTGCAGTGAAGAAGCCCGTTCAGAGACTCCGTTTTTGCTCGTACATCTTCGAATCGGCGCGCCCAAGTAAGCTGCGCGCCGTGTGGCCGTCTTCCGGGTACAGGGCAACACCCACGCTGAGGGAAATAGGCACCCTCTGGCCCTCCAGCACCACGGGCGCCGCCATTACCTCGCGGATTTTGCCAACGGCAGCGTCCGCTGCGGCAAGATCGCCGATATCGGTCAACAACACGGTGAACTCGTCACCGCCCATGCGCGCTACGGTGTCTGTTTCGCGGGTGCACTGTTCCAGCCGGCGGGCGGTTTCGATCAGCAACTGGTCGCCTGCCTCGTGGCCCAGGTTGTCGTTGATCTGTTTGAAATCGTTCAGGTCCAGATACAACAGCGCCACATGGCTGTTATGCCGGCTGGCTGACTTCAGTGCGGTTTCCAGCCGATCGTAAAACAGTGACCGGTTGGTCAAACCGGTCAGTGGGTCATGGTGCGCAAGAAAGCGCAGATGTTCTTCCGCGCGCTTGCGCTCGACAACGGTAGCAACCTGGGTGGCAATGAACTGAAGCAGCTCTTGGTCCGCAGCGTGATAACGAGTATGTTCGGACTGCCCCTCAATGACCAGCGCACCCAGTACCGAACCGTTTGAAATCAGCGGCACACCCAGCCAGTTCATGGGGCCTGTCGATTTCAACCCGCCCACATTTATTACCCCAAGGCCCGGTTTAGAAACGTCACGTGAGGTAAGCACTGTCTGCCCGGAGCCAAGCACCTCCGCCAGCGCCGTGCCGGGTTGCATTGAGCCTTCAACCCAGTCGTTCGCGACATCAGCTGACCAGTCCGGAACGGTCAACACCGCTTTCACCGAGTCATAGAAAACCAGGTGCAGGTCGTTGCGAGGAAACAGCTCTGTAATCACCTGCCGCACACCGTCACAGATCCCACGCAGGCTGTCGGCACTGTGCGTGGTTTCAGATATTCGGTAGAGCGCATCCCGGGTCTGATTGGCGCGCCGAAGAGACGTGACATTGCGGGCCAGGCCGATTCGCAGCCTGTCCTCTTCTGACCAGCGCGCGGACCATAATATGTGAACAGCATGCCCCTCTTTATGGAGGTATCGGTTTTCAAAGTTTGTGTGGGCCCGGCCCTGCATAACGCGGTCAGCTTCCGCGCGGGTGCGCTCACGATCATCAGGATGAAGGTAATCGAAAATCAGCGAGCCGATCATTTCAGAAGCGGTGTACCCCAGCAGCGCCTCGCAGGCATCGCTGACAAACACAATGTTCCCGGATTCATCCACAACGAATACAGGATCCAGCAACAGATTCACCAGCTTGGGATACAGGGTTTCAAGATCGACAGGCATAGGCGCAGCTATTTACTTCGCATGTGAAAGTATATTTCACTAGCATAATCGGGAATGGGCGCAACGGATAGCCGCTTATCCGCCAAACGGCAAACACGTCAAGCCCGCCTATTCTCAGCGCTTTAACTGGCAGACGGCAGGTTACCCCCAAGCATGTTTTCAACCACGGCGGCGTTATAGAAGGTTTCCACCGTGTGTATTTTGTCATTCCGGACACGAAACCAGACCGCAAGCCGCACGTCTCCGATCGGTTTGAAGTGGGTCTGGTAGTCCAGAATGGCGTAAACGTGTTCGCCGTCTGCGCTGAGCTGGCGAACAATCAGGTCTTTCTGGATGGCCGCCATGCCGAATTGGTACGCCAGCATGTCGTCGGGCCGGAGGAAACGCATGTTCGGCCCCACATATTCAAACCCCTCTTCAACCAGCAAGGCCTTTGCCTCATCAAAACGCTGGGCCTGAATGTCTGAAATGAACTGCGCCACGATGTCTTTGGGCTGCATGAATAGACTCCGTTTTCAGAGTAGAGAGGATCCAGAACCTGAATCTACCAAATTAGTGCATCAACATGTCAGTGCTATTTGAGCGACTCATCTGGCGCGCGTGAGGAGCACATCCGACAAAAGAATGATCCCTGCAGCATGCGTTTTTCCGTTTGATTGCTAAGCTTGTGGTGACCCAAAAATAATAAAGGAGAACATCATGTTAGACAGAGCATCCAAACCCTTTGTCAGTCTGGTGGAGAAGTACCTGCCAGACCCCTACCTGTTCGTTATTATCCTCACGCTACTATCGTTCATCGCCGCCATGGTCTTTGAAGGCCATGGCCCGTTGGCGGTTATTGAGATGTGGGGTAATGGCTTCTGGAACCTGCTGACGTTCTCCATGCAGATGCTGCTGGTGCTGGTTACCGGGTTTATGCTGGCCAGCACACCGCTGGTGCGCGGCATACTCAACCGGATTGCGGGCCTGGCAAGAACACCCGGGCAGGCAATTGTGCTGGTTACCTTCGTGGCCCTGATTGCCAGCTGGATCAACTGGGGATTTGGCCTGGTGGTGGGAGCGCTGTTTGCCAAAGCCCTGGCCCGGCAGATTCGGGTGCACTATCCACTGTTGATCGCCAGCGCCTACTCCGGGTTTATCGTGTGGCACGGCGGGCTGGCGGGGTCCATTCCACTGGTGATTGCCACCGATGGCCACTTCACGGAAAACTTGATCGGCGTTATCGGCACCAGCGAGACCATTTTCGCGTTTTTCAACCTGGCCATCGTGGTGGCCCTGTTTATCGTGGTGCCGCTGGTTAACCGGCTCATGTTGCCCGAGGAACGAGACAGCGTGTACGCAGACCCGAAAGTGCTGGACGACGAGCCAGACACCGCCGTTGTGATCAATCGCCCGGCGGACCACCTGGAAAACAGCAGGGTTCTGGCGTGGCTGATTGGCTTCAGCGGCATCGCGTTCATCTTCCAGTATTTCATTAACGGTGGCGGCCTGAACCTGAACATCGTCAACTTCATGTTCCTGTTTCTGGCAATCATTCTGCACCAGACGCCAAAACGCCTGCTGGCCAGCCTGAACGAGGCGGTCAAAGGCGGTTCCGGCATCGTGATTCAATTCCCCTTCTATGCAGGCATCATGGGGGTTATGACTGCATCCGGCCTGGCCGCCAGCATTTCCTCGGGCTTCGTTTCCATCGCCAGCGCACAAAGCCTGCCTTTCTGGAGTTTTATCAGCGCAGGCCTGGTGAACATTTTTGTGCCGTCTGGGGGTGGGCAATGGGCGGTGCAGGCGCCGGTCATGCTGCCAGCTGCCCAGGAACTGGGTGCCGATATCCCGAGAGTTGCCATGGCGGTAGCCTGGGGTGACGCCTGGACCAACCTGCTGCAACCTTTCTGGGCCCTGCCCGTGCTGGCGATTGCCGGGCTGAAAGCCAAAGACATCATGGGCTATTGCCTGATGCTGCTGTTCATTACCGGCGCCATCATCAGCATCGGCCTGACCTGGCTTTAACCTTCCCCCTGCCGGCTGTTGGCGAGCCTCGTTGCCAACAGCCGGTACTTTCCCGACGATATCCATAAATCCGGTTGTCGATTTCCATCAGCCTCGCCCGACTTACCAGTGAAGACAACCCACAATCACTGGAGAAAGCTGGTATGAGATACATGCTGATGCGCAAGGCCGATACAGACACTGAAAACGCCGTATTGCCGACCGAAGAGATCCTGCAGGCGATGGCTGACTACAACGAACGCATGCTGCACGCCGGGGTGTTCGTTGATGGCAATGGCTTACGGCCAACCCGCGAAGGATGCCGCATACAGTTCCGTAATGGTGAACCAACAGTGGTACGCGGCCCCTTTGAGCACACCCACGAACTGCTCGCTGGCTACAGCGTGCTTGAGGCAGATTCCCTGGAAGACGCCATCGCCTGGGCAAAACAGTGGCCCCGGGAAGATTCAGATGGCAACGTGACCCTGGAATTACGCCGTTACTTCACCCTGGAAGACTTTGAGCCAGGCGCAGCCCTTGAGAAACACCGCTCCATGGGAAATTTGCCCCGCGAAATGAACGTGCATGTGGCCTTTGGCGGCAATTGCCGGGAGGCGATGGAATTCTATGCTGAGGTAACCGCCGGCCATCTGGAAGCCATGATTACCTATGGCGAAACACCGGCAAAGGCGGATGTGCCCGAAGCGATGCACGACCGCATTGTTCACTCATCCCTGAACCTGAGGGGGCGCCGATTGATGGGGGCGGATATGGCAGGCGACTGCTATCAAGCACCCCAGGGCACCCAGGTTCACCTGGATTACGCTGATGCGGCACAGGCAGAGCAGGTTTTCCAGGCGCTGTCCGAGGGAGGCTCAACAATCATGCCATTTGAAGAGACGTTCTGGGCGCACCGGTTTGGAATGGTGAAGGACCGTTTTGGTGTTCAGTGGATGATCAGTGCCGAACTGGAGCAGTGTCAGTAGCCCCCCGCTGTTCTAGTAGGCATGTGCGCTACCCGGCAGGACGAGGTGAGGGGGTAATGCCCCCACACCTCCTGTAGCCCGGTGTGTTTGATGAATGTTGTCCGGGCCGGGTTCACCCAAGGTTCTTTTTCAGGAATTTCTGGATTTCGCCGACGATCCCGCTGCGGAACGCCAGTACGGTCAGTACGAAGATGCCGCCAAGGATCGGGTTCACCCAATCCCGCAGAGGCCCCTGGGACAACTGGTATTCAATGTTGACCACAAAGGTGGCGCCCACCACCGGGCCGAGCAAGGTTCCCATGCCGCCGACCAGTGTCATCAGGATGACCTCACCGGACATATGCCAGTGGGCGTCGTTGAGCGAAGCCAGCTGGAACACCACCGATTTCATGGAACCTGCCAGGCCCGCCAGTGCCGCCGAAATCACGAATGCCAGCACTTTGTAGCGATCCACGTTGTAGCCAAGTGACACCGCGCGGGGTTCGTTCTGCTTGATGGCCTTGAGCACCTGGCCATAGGGGCTGCTGACAATGCGTTGGACCAGCAGGTAGCAACCGATGAACACGGCCAGCACGAAGTAGTACATGTTCAGGTTTTCCGACAGGTCAATCAGCCCAAACAGGTGGCCCCGGGGGATGCCGTGCATGCCGTCTTCGCCGCCGGTAAATTCCGACTGCACGAAGAAGAAATAGACCAACTGGGCCAGGGCCAGGGTGACCATGGCAAAGTAAATACCCTGCCGGCGAATGGACAACAAGGCGAACGCAAGGCCCAGAGCGGTTGCCACCAGGGTGCCTGCAATAATGCCCACTTCTGTGGTCAGGCCCGAGTAGTTGCTGAGCAGGTAACCGGTGGTATAGCCGCCGGTGGCGAGAAACGCGGCATGGCCAAAGGACAGCAGCCCGGTAAAACCGAACAGCAGGTTAAAGGCCACCGCAAAGAGTGCGAAGCACAGGATCTTCATCAGGAAGACCGGGTACATCGCGAAAGGCGCTGCCAGCAGCAAGAGCAGCAGTACGCCGTTGAGGAGCATCTTCCGGCGATCCTGGGCCTTTTGCTGGTCGATGATCGCCTTTCGCACATCGGCGGGATTAAAGGATTGGCTCATGATTATGCTTCCTTACCGAACAGGCCGGAGGGTCGGAACATCAACACCACCACCATGACCAGGAAAATAACGGCAGACGACGCGGGTGGGTAAAAGGTTTTGGTGAGACCTTCAATCACGCCCATCAGAATGCCGGTGATAATCGCCCCGCCAATGGAGCCCATACCGCCAATCACCACTACGGCAAACACCACGATCAGCGTATTGGCGCCCATTCCGGGCGTGACGGAGTAGATGGGTGCGGCAAGCACACCGGCAAAAGCCGCCAGCGCCACACCAAAGCCGTAAGTGAGACTGACCAGCAGGGGCACGTTGATGCCAAAGCCCTGCATGAGCTGGGAATCTTCCGTGCCGGCCCGCAAGTATGCCCCCAGCTTGGTTTTTTCAATCATGAACCAGGTGCCAAAACACACCAGCAGCGCCACCACAATCACCCAGGCCCGGTAATAAGGCAGGAACATAAAGTCCAGTTTAATGCCGCCCTTGAACATATCGGGCATGGCATAGCGCAGGCCAGACACACCGTAGATATTGGTGAGCACGCCCTGAATAATCAGCGCCACCCCGAATGTGAGCAGCAGGCTGTATATGTGATCCTGCCCGGCAATTCGCCGCAGCAGGAAATATTCAATCAGCACCCCGAACACGCCGACCAATAGCGGCGCCATAAACAGGGCGACCCAATAGTTGACGCCCAGGGTGTTGAACATAACCACCGTCAACAGGGCACCCAGCATATACATGGCACCGTGGGCGAAGTTGATGATCTTCAACAGGCCGAAGATGATGGCAAGGCCCAGGCTTAACAGGGCATAAAAGGCGCCATTGATGAACCCGATCAAAAGCTGACCGGAGAGCACAGCAAGAGGGACGCCGAAAATCATGGTCATGGGTTTAACTCCACAAGCAGCACGTACATTGGTATTGAGCTTGTCGGCTCAGTGACACGCCGGGCACGCCCTGCCCTTTGCAGGGCGTGCCTCAGCTTTGCTCAGCCTCAGTTAGTCACCAGTTTGCACTTGCTCTCAGAGAGTGGGCGGTAGGCTTCATCGGCCGGAATGGTCCGCAGGATCTTGTACAGATCCCATTCGTTCTTGGACTCCGCCGGCGTTTTCACCTCGGCCAGATACATGTCGTGCACCATCCGGCCGTCGGCACGGATACGACCATTGGTGGCGAACATGTCGTTGATGGGTGTGTCCATCATCTGCTTGCGAACGGTTTGGGCATCGTCCGAGCCAGCCGCGGCAACCGCATTCAGGTAATGCAGGGTGCTGGAGTAGATACCCGCGTGCACCATGGTGGGCCGCACACCGGTTTCTTTCATGAAGCGGTCTGACCACTCCCGGGTGGCATCGTTCATGTCCCAGTACCACCCGGTGGTGAGCTGGATACCCTGGGCTGTATCAACACCCAGTGCGTGTACGTCGGTCAGGAACAGCAGCAAGGCGGCCAGGGTCTGACCCGCCTGGGTAACACCGAACTCACTGGCGGTGGTGATGGCGTTGGTGGTGTCTGAACCGGCGTTGGCCAGGCCAACGACATCCGCACCAGAAGCCTGAGCCTGCAGCACGAAGGAGGAGAAATCCTGGGTCGGGAACGGATGGCGTACAGAGCCGACGATCTCACCTCCGTTGGCCTCCACTACGCGGGTAACGTCTGCCTCCAGGGCGTGACCAAACGCGTAGTCTGCGGTCATCAGGTACCAGCTCTTGCCACCCTCTTTAACCACTGCACTGGCGGTGCCGTTGGCCAGCGGATAGGTGTCATACACATAGTGAATGTGGTTGGTGGTGCAGTGCTCATTGGTGATGCTTGAGGCAGCAGAACCGGAAACAATGCCCAGCCGGTCATTCTCCTCAAGGATCTTGCTGACTGCGATGGTGACAGACGAAGCCACCAGCCCCGCAACCATGTCTACCTTGTCGTTTTCCACCCAGCGGCGAACGGTACTGGAAGAAGCATCGGGATTATTACGATCATCAGCACTGACGACTTCGATCTTGGCGCCGTTCACAGTGCCACCGAAATCCTTGATGGCCATCTGCAGGGCCTTGAGGCCATTGGGGCCAGCCAGGTCACGATAGGTACCAGACATGTCGGCCAGGTAGCCGATCTTCACGGTATTATCAGAAATGGCCGCCTGCGCGCCACTCACCATCAGGGCTGAGGCAACGGCTGAGGTCAGAAGCTTTTTGGTAATTGTCATTATTGTATCTCCGCTACTGTCTTGCGTTGGTTGATGTTGTTGGAGTTATTGGTTTTGTTGCACTCGTTCTATCCGGAGTTCAGACCCCCAAATAGCCGTCCAGCACCGATTGTTTGGCACTCAGTTCATCGGCGTGGATTTCTTCCACAATCTGCCCATGCTCAACCACGTAATGCCGGTCAGCCAACGGGGCTGCAAAGTGGAAATTCTGTTCAACCAGTATGATGGTCAGGCCTTTTTCTTTGAGCGCCATCAGCACCTCACCCAGCTTCTCGACAATCACGGGTGCAAGCCCTTCCGTGATCTCATCGAGCAGGAGCATATTGGCGCCGGTGCGCAGGATACGGGCCATCGCCAGCATCTGCTGCTCACCACCGGACAGCTTGGTGCCCTGGCTGAACCGACGTTCATACAGGTTTGGGAACATGTTGTAGATTTCTTCCAGGCTCATACCGCCACTGCGCACCACCGGCGGCAAAGTGAGGTTTTCCTGAACGTTGAGAGAGGAAAAAATGCCCCGGTGTTCGGGGCAATACCCCACTCCCAACCTCGCAATGTGATGCGGCGCGCACTGCATGGTTTCTTCGCCGTTAATCATGATGGAGCCGGTGCGGCGGCCCACCATATTCATAATGGCCTTAAGGGTGGTGCTGCGGCCGGCGCCGTTTCGGCCAAGCAGGGTAACCAGCTCGCCACGCTTAACCACCAGGTCAACGCCATGGAGAATGTGAGATTCACCGTAAAAGGCGTGCAGGCCAGACACGCGCAACTGTTCGTAGTCTTTCTGAGGGTTCTGGCTCATTGTGCTGCCTCCGCCTGTTCGGCGGGATTCTTGCCACCGCGTTCTCCGCTGCCATCGCTGCCCATGTAAACTTCACGCACCCTCGGGTCTGCAGAGACCGCTTGATAATCCCCTTCAGTCAGCACCGCGCCTTGGGCCAGTACCGTGATGCGGTCGCACAGTTTGCTGACCACACTCAGGTTGTGCTCCACCATCAGAACGGTGCGCCCTGCGGCGGCCTTGCGCACTAGCTCCACTACCCGGTCTACGTCTTCCGATCCCATGCCCTGGGTTGGTTCGTCCAGCAACAGCAGTTTGGGCTCCATCGCCAGGGTGGTGGCCAGCTCCAGCGCGCGCTTGCGGCCATAGGCCAGTTCTACGGTGGTGGTATTGGCAAACTCGACAAGGCCGACGGAATCGAGCAATTCCATGCAGCGCTGGTTCAGCCGGTTCAGGGAGGCGCCGGATTTCCAGAAGCTGAAAGACGTGCCCTCTGCGGTTTGCAGCGCAATGCGGATATTCTCCAGCGCCGTCATATGGGGAAACACCGCCGATATCTGGAAAGACCGAACGATACCCTTACGGGCAATAGCCGCAGACTTCAGGGAGGTGATGTCTTCACCGTGGTAGAGGATCTGGCCTCTGGTCGGGCTCAGGAATTTAGTCAGCAGGTTAAAGACCGTGGTCTTGCCCGCGCCATTGGGCCCGATCAGTGCATGGATATCACCCTGCCGGACCTGCAGATTTACGTTATCAACCGCTACAAATCCTTTGAATTCCTTGACCAGGTTACGGGTCTCGAGAACGTACTGTTCACTCATGAGCCACTTCACCTTTTGTTATTGTTGTATTTAACAATCAACCCACAGATTAGATTGACGTATACGTAAACGTCAAGAACAAACTTGGTTATTTTTCCGGCGGTATGGAATAGGTCATGGTGGAGTGCGCAACCGGCTCTTCGGAGCCTTCGGAATACACAAACACTTCACCCACACCGATGGTTCGCCCCACCTTTAGAATGGTCGCCCTGGCCCAGATAGGCGCATGAGCCACCGGCTTCCTGAGGAAGTTGATGTTCAGGTTGGTGGTCACCGCCAGCGGCACCAAGCCAATCTTGCTGAGCAACGCGGCATACATGGCAACATCGGCCAGCCCCATCATGGCGGGGCCGGCCACTGTTCCACCCGGGCGCAGGTGTTCTTCATCTACCTCCAGCTTCATTTCTGCCCAGCCATCACCCAGTTCCTGCAGGGTGCCGTATGAGGCCCCCTGCGGAAACTGCTCTTCAAGGAAATAGCGCAGCTCCTCAAAGGTAATCTTCATACAGCGACTTCCTCTTTTGCCCGGTTGCGCAACACAAAGCGTTGGATCTTGCCGCTGGGTGTTTTCGGCAACTCGTCCACAAACTCGATTTCCCGCGGGTAGGCGTGGGTAGACAAGCGGTGACGGACCAGTTCCTGCAGCTCTTCTTTGAGCACGGCGTCGTCCGCCGGCTCCTGACCAGATTTGATAACCACATAGGCCTTGATGATCGAGCCGCGCTTTTCATCCGGCTTGGCCACCACACCGGATTCGGCCACTGCCGCATGCTCCAGCAGGGTACTTTCAACATCCGCTGGCCCTACGCGGTAACCTGCTGTGGTGATAATGTCGTCGTCACGGCCGCTGAAGGAGAAACTGCCATCGCCATGGCAGATCACCATGTCGCCGGTCAGGTAGTAGCCGTTCACGAACGGGTCTTTCTCGCCCCAGGTGTAGCCATCAAAATGGAACAGCGGCGACGCCTTGAGATCCACTGCCAACTGGCCGATTTCGCCCTCTCCCACCTCTTCATTTTTTTCGTTCAACGCCACTACTCTGTGGCCTGGCGATGAGAACCCCATGGAGCCCTGGCGAATCGGGTGGTCCAGGCCGTGGAAGTTGCAACAGGTCATACCGGTTTCGGTCTGGCCGTAATGGTCTTTCACCGGGCAGAAGTGACGACGGGCAATCCAGTTCACCACCTCCGGATTCAGGGGCTCGCCGGCGCTGCTGCACACCCTCAGGCCAAGATTCTCCCCTTCCGGCAGAACCTGATCGTTCGCCTTGAGCAGGCGATAGGCCGTCGGCGCCGCTGCGAGGTTGGTGATCCGGTACTTGCGGATCATCTCGTAGGTGGATTCCGGGGTGAACGGATTGGGATTGAAATGGGTGGCGTGGCCCATCAGCAGCGGGCCGGTGACTGCGTAATAGAGGCCATAGGCCCAACCGGGGTCTGCCACATTCCAGAACACATCGTCTTCGCGCAGATCGATGGCGTATTTCATGTAAACGTAGAATGCCAGCAACGCCTTGGCGGGCACGGCCACGCCTTTAGCCTTACCAACGGTACCGGAGGTAAACATCTGCAAGAACGGATCGTTGCCAGTGATCATCGCCGGCTCGCACTGATCCGACTGTTCCGCCAACACCGCATCAAAATCGTGCACATCCGCACCGGTAGCCGCCGCATTCAGGCACAGTACCGGCGGGCAATTTTTGACTTCTTTCAGCTTCGGGTAGTTGTCTGGATCGGTCACCACCAGCCGGGTGCTCGCCTTCTCCAGGCGATACTCGATAGCGCCGGAACCAAAGGCGGTGAATAGCGGCTTGTACACCGCGCCCAGGCGAAGGGTTCCGGCAATCACAATCAACAGCTCCGGCCCCCTGGGCAAAAGGCCGGCTACCCGGTCACCTTTGGTGACACCAATAGACTTCAGGTAGTTGGCGAAACGTGCAGACGCGGCTTTAAGCTCAGCGAAGGTCAGGGTTCCGTCACCGCCGCCGGTTTTTTCGTAATAGAGCGCAACCTTTTGCGGGTCAACGGCCCATCGGTCACAAATTTCGTGGCATACGTTCAGGCCACTCTCCAAGCGTCCGTCCAGGATATCCGCTTCCAGTGCGGCCGCATCAAAATGGTTGTACACGTCATTGTATTGCGGAAGGCTCATCGTACACTCCGTTTGTTGTCGTTGTTGGTTGTACAAACTTCAATCAGGTGTAGCACAGCCTTCACTTTACGTAAAGGTAAACTTTTGGCTAAAAGAGAGCCGCATAACATCGGAAGCGGTCATTATTTGGGAGGGTTAGAAGGGGCGATCTCAGGTACTATCCGCATTACCACCAGGCACACATTGCTGAGACTATGGTTTGCGTTATACGTTTTTCGTCCATGTGAACTCCATTTGACGCGCTGTCTTCTCCGCCAATTCATCACTGTGCAACCTGCTCACCAGATGCAGGCTCATATCAATACCTGCGGATATGCCACCAGAACTTACGATACTGCCCTCATCAACCCACCGGACACCCTCAAGCACATCGAGTTGACCGAACAATCTTCTGAGCTCCGGAATGTCTTCCCAGTGCGTCGTCACCTTGCATGACAAGGACTGAACGGCATTGGCCAATAGAAAGACGCCAGTACAAACGGTAGCCATAAGCTCGACAGACTCAGCTTGGCGCTCAATCCAGTTGGCCACCGTCTTATTTTTCATTTCTGAGGTATGAACACCGCCAGAAATAATCAGGACATCCAGCGGCGGGTGATCTTTGATTGAATAATCTGGAAGGACTTTGTAGCCACCGCGGGCCGGCACTGCTTCGCTGTTCTCAGCAATCAAATACACCGAAAACGGCGCTTCCGCCCCACACAGGCGCGACGCCGTTGAGAAAACCTCGAATGGTCCGGAAAAGTCCAGAACTTCAGCTTCAGGGTAGATATAAATGCCAATATTCACTTGGTTTTCCAAAAATACAAAGCGGCCGATGTTGGATGGTGCATTCCGCAGAAGGCAGCGGCGCGCTTTAGCGCGTCCGCTGGCCTGACTTGTTAGCAGAGATGTCCTTGAGGCCGCCGGAGACATACTTGTGCAGGACACTAGAAACGAGAGACTGATAAGGAAGCCCTTCTTCCAACGCTCGACGTTGTAGTGCCTCCAGGTCGCGACTGGAGATGCGTATATTTATCCGCTTGTCTTTCTTGAAAGTTTCTTCGGCTGACTTCGTCAGGTACTCCCGACGATCGGCATCCAGGTCTGACTCGAACTCCCCGGATTCGTAAGCCTCCAGTAGCTCTTGCTCTTCGGGATCTAATTTAGTCTTGGCCATACTCTCCCCCTAGAAATGTCTTGGTGGCCTTGCGGCTGGGGATAACCGTTTTGAGAAAGATCTCTCTATCATTCTCGACGTACGGCACCAGCCAGGCGTAATCGTCAATCCGAACCACAAGCAGGCGTTGATTCGGATACTTGTCCCTGTTGGGGTGAGGTCCATCATCAAGTAAAGCACCAGACTGAAGAGCAAACAGGACATCCTCAAAGGAAACTCCGCGCTCGCTCATCAACTGCTGGTTCTTTTCAGCATTCCAGTTAATTTGCTTCATGGGCCGAGCTTAGCAGAATGTGTGCCTATTGGCATCTTATCGACAATGACTCGTACGAACACATTCGTATATCCCGCCCCCATCGGCTTTAATTACCAGAGTTACTCATTCACAACAGCCAGGCGGTACTTGCCTGCCGGAGTTTTGGCTCTGGTGTATGGCAGCAAGGTGTGGGCATGACAGGAGGTCATTACCATGAAACGCATCGCCATTTGCTTTGACGGTACCTGGAACCGACCGGAAGAAAACATCGGCGAAGATTTTCCCACCAATGTTCTGCAGTTTGCCCGAGCTATTCGGCCCACGGATGACCAGGGCGTGGAGCAGGTGGTGTTCTACGATTGGGGCATTGGCTCCTATCACGATCAGCTTCGGGCCGGTGCCACAGGCAAAGGGCTGGAGAAGAATGTGATGGATGGCTACCGGTTTCTGGTTCACAACTACGAGCCGGGTGATGAGATTTTTCTGTTTGGTTTCAGTCGCGGTGCCTACACGGCTCGCAGCCTGTGCGGCATGATCAATAACTGCAGCATTCTGAAGAAGGTTCACGCCAATCAGATTGAAAACGCGTTCAAGCTGTACAAAACCAAAAAGCACCCCGCCAATGGCGAACATGCCATGGTGTGGAAGAAAGCCCATTCGGTGGAGCTGCGCACTCCCATCAAATTTGTGGGTGTGTGGGATACCGTGGGTGCCCTGGGGCTGCCGTTTACGTTTTTCGGGCTGATTAAAGACAAAGACCTGTTCTACGACAGGGAGATTGGCAGCAACATCGCAACCGCCCGGCATGCGTTGTCTCTGGACGAGCAGCGTGAGGATTTTGAACCGACGCTGTGGGAGCCGAGGGAAGGCACAGACATTCAGCAGGTGTGGTTTGCCGGGGTGCACTCAGATGTGGGTGGCGGCTACGGACCGGATAAGGCGAATCAGGTTCTGGCGGACATTCCGCTACTCTGGATGGCAGACGAGGCGAAGAAGCAGAAGCTCCTGTTTAACAACAATCTGCCCTCCCAAACCCACGCAACGGCAGAGCAACATAACGAATACAAGGGCAAGTACCGGCTGCTGGGCAAACTGGTTCGCACCATTCCCGTACCTGAGGCCAACCTGACCTACGTCCACCCCAGCGTCAAGAAACGCTACGCCAGCGGCTACCGCAGCGAGCCGATTGAGCAGTACATCAAAGCTCACGGGCAATGGCCGCCATTGTGGGGAGGGTAATTCGCAGGTTCGGTTTCGTGCTAGTCTGGCCAGGTTATCCATTGCCAAACACTGATTTATTGAACCTGAGATCTACACAATGCATCTTCCATTCTGGCTAACAACGGCCCTGCTGTTTCCTGTGTTGCTGTACCAGGGTAAGCGCACCCGGCGAACCACTCCTCGGCTGCCGGAGGCCTCCGGTTCGCCATCTGGCCAGTATGGCGAAGGCGAACCCGCTAGGCGCGTTCTGGTGATCGGAGAATCCACAGCCGCCGGAGTGGGCGTTGAAAAACATGAGCAAGGGCTAGCCAGCCAGTTGGCAAAGCAGATCCATGAGCGTACCGGCCAGACCATTGCCTGGCACACCTTTGGGGTGAACGGTATTCGCCTGGGTGCGTTGAACAAGGCGCTTGCAAAGGCCGAATTACCCGAGGCAGACCTGGTGATCCTGAGCATGGGGGTGAACGACACCACCGGGTTTACCCCAAGGTATCGTTTCCGCCAGCAGTTACTGGAGTTACGGGATTTACTCGGTACACGTTACCCGGCGCCGCTGGTGCTGCTGAGTGTTCCGCCCATGCATCTGTTTACCGCCCTGCCCGCGCCGTTGCGGCACGTCATCGGGTGGCGGGCGCGGTTGTTGGATAACCTGTTCAAGAAACTCGCCAGCGAGGCGCCAGCGCGATTCTCGTACGCTCACTACCCTGTGATTTCAGACCCGGAATTGCTGGCCAGTGACGGCTATCATCCCGGCGCGAAAGGCTACCGTTACATCGCGGAAGCCCTGGCAGCCCTTCCTTAGGAGTTTCATGGCAAAACAACCTTCGCCGTCATCCGACAAACACACCAAGTCACCTTCCGAGCGGGACCTGTACCTGGATGCCCTGCGTGCCGGTGCCTTGCTGGTGGTGGTATTCGGGCACTGGATTGCCACCCTGCCCAGATTTGATGGTGGCCTGGAAATTCAAACAGAACACCTGCTAAAGATCTGGGAGCCATCAGGGTTTATCACCTGGTTTGTACAGGTGGTGCCTCTGTTCGTGTTTGTATCTGCCACCGTCAGTGCCGATGGTGTGGCACACCGGATGGCTCAGGGGCACCGGCAGATGCATTGGTGGGCAGGGCGAGCTCTGGCTCTGGCACGGCCTACGGTGACGTATCTTGCCGCCATTACACTGATTGCCCTGCTTTCACTCTACACCGGCGGCCGTGTATTGGGGCCGTTTAACCAGTCGCTCACTATACATTTATGGTTTCTGATCATGCTTCTGGCCGTGCAGGCGCTGTTGCCCCTGAGCGTGGAAGCCGACAGGCGCTGGGGCCTGGGGGCAGTCGTTGGCCTGGTTCTGGCTGCCGCGGTGGTGGATGTTGTGCGGGCCATGCCCGGCTCACCCGTAGATATTCTGCGCCTTGGCCAACGGGTAACGGATTCGGCAGATGGCATCGGGTGGATCAATGCGGTTCTGGTGTGGCTGTTGCCACAGCAGTTGGGCATCGCCTGGAAGCGAGGCCGATTCAAAGGTGTGTGGATAGGCCTGTTTTTCCTGGTTCTGGGCGCAGTCTGGCTGGTGGCCGCGCTGGCCAGTGGTTATCCCATCGGCATGGTGGGCCGGGATTTTCATGGTGACAGCAACATGTTGCCCCCCACCCTGGCCCTGGTGGGCGTGATGTGGCTTCAGGTTGGCGCGGTGTTGTTCTTCGAACGGCCGGGGCGCTGGCTACTGGACCGGCGCAGAATCAGCGGTACTGTGACCATGCTCAGTGCCTTGAGCATGCCGCTGTACCTCTGGCACAAACTGGCAGAACTGCCAGCCGCCTGGCTGGGTGATCGTTTCGGGTTGCCTGTAGACGCAGGGTTACCCGGTGAACCCGGGTTCTGGATGGGGCGCTTGTGGTGGATTGTTCTCTGCAGCCTGATGGTGGTGCCGGTGATCGCGCTGGTGGTGGCTTTTGAAATGCGGCGCAAGCGAGGGGTTGTGACAACCTCCAGCCCAAGAATCATCCTAGCCGGCGGCTTCTCACTGATGGCTGGGCTGGTCGTAAGCCTTGCCCTGGGCGCATTGCCGGGCGCCCTGATTGGTCTGCTCGGAGTTGCAGCTGCGTCCTGGCTGTTGCGGGTGCATCCCCAGCCAGGACGATAACCTGATCTTTACAGCGCCGACTTACAAAGCTGAACCTCTCAGTCCGCCTTGTAGAGCCGGAGGATGCTGGAAAAGTCCAGTTCCCCATTACCCTGCCCCGCATGCAGCTGGAACAGGTTGCGTGCCAGCGAGCCCATGGGGATAGACGCCTGGTTCTTCACCGCGTTATCAAACGCCAGGCCCAGGTCTTTGGTCATCAGGTTCACCAGGAAACCACCCTGGTACTCCCGCGATGCCGGCGCGCCCTCCATCACCCCCGGCCAGGGGTTGTACACGTTCAGCGCCCAGTTGCCGCCAGAGCTTTGCTTCATGATTTCCGACAGCACCGCAGGGTCCAGGCCGTTCTTGGCGCCCAGTGCCAGGGCCTCGCTGGTACCTGCCATCAGGATGGCCAGCATCATGTTGTTGCAGATCTTGGCCACCTGCCCGGCACCGTGAGGGCCGGCGTGGAAGATATTTTTACCCATGCCTTCCAGGACAGGTTTGGCGCGGTTGAAGGTGTCTTCCTCGCCGCCGCAGATGAAGGTGAGGGTGCCGGCTTTGGCACCGCCTACGCCGCCGGACACCGGGGCATCGATGAACGCGAGGCGCCGCGCTGCAGCGGCTTCCGCCACTGCGCGGGCAGTCTCCGGGGCAATGGTGGAGGAATCAATCACCAGGGTGCCTTCCGGCAAGGCCGAGAGTAGGCCGTCGTCGCCCAGGTACACCGCTTCTACATGTTTGCCGGCCGGCAGCATGGTGATGATGCACTCTGCCCCTTCGGCGGCGGCCTTGCCGGAATCGGCGGTGCTGGCGCCTTCGGCCACCAGCGCCTCAACGGCGGGCTGTGACAGATCGAATACAGTCACGTCATGCCCGGCCTTAAGCAGGTTAGAGGCCATGGGCGCGCCCATGTTGCCCAGACCGATAAAGGTAATCTTCGCCATGTTGCTTCTCCTTGTTGTTGTAGTGAAACCAAGGGGCAGTGGTTAGCCCTCGGCTTCCTGGCTGAAAAACTCATCTACCCAGCTGTTGTCGATTTCCCCCAGTGCGGCGTAGCGCCAGCGGGGTTGCATGTCTTTATCAATCAGCAGGGCGCGGATGCCCTCGGCAAACTCGCCTTTTCTCAGGCATTGCTTGGCCATGACCAGTTCGTTGTCCAGTACCTGGGCCAGACTTTGCAAACGGCTGCGGTGGTAATGCTGCCAATGCAGCGCCAGGGATGTCGGGCTGGCCGCGGCCAGGCCTTTCACAGATTTGCCCAGCCAGTCGTTGCGGCTGCCGAGTTCCTGCAGGCGAATAACCACCTGTTCGAGGGAATCGGCATCGGTGGCTTGCTGGATCTCGTCATAATGCTGCCGCACCGGTGACTCCAACGCAGCGTCCTGGCTTTGCTGCTCGTATCTGCGCAGTACCTGACTGACCACGGCGTGGCTATTGGAACCCTGCCAGTCGGCCGCAACCAGAGTGTCGACCACCTGCGCTTTAAGTTCCTGCTTCACGAACCGGTCCGCCATGCCGGTGAACAACGCGTCGGCAGCATTCATCCGGGCGCCGGTCAGGCCCAGGAACAGGCCGGTTCGCCCGGGCATACGATTGAGGAACCAGCCGGCGCCGATGTCCGGGTAAAGGCCGATACTCACTTCCGGCATGGCCAGCTTGGAATGCTCGGTAACCACCCGGTGGGAAGCGCCCACCATCAGGCCGATGCCGCCGCCCATCACTATGCCGTGCCCCCAGCAAATGATCGGTTTCGGGAAGGTGTGAATCTGGTAGTCCAGCTCGTATTCTTCGGTGAAGAACTGGTCGCCCTCGTCGAGTTTTCCCGGCTCGGTCATGCTGCGGTACAAAGACACTATGTCGCCACCGGCGCAGAAGGCCTTGTCGCCTTCGGCCTCCAGCCAGACCGCGCAAACCCGTTGGTCTTCCGCCCAGCGGGTCAGTTGGGGTTTGAGCAGGCGGATCATCTCCATCGACAACGAGTTGAGGTTGCGCGGTGTGTTCAGCCGCGCCACGGCAATCAGCTCATCACCGCTGGTTGTCCACTCTTCAAAAATAATGGGTTGCTCGCTCATAGCAGTCTCAACGGTTATTGGTTCTTCCAAGCCGGTTTGCGCTTCTCGAGGAAAGCGTTCACACCTTCTTTCTGGTCTTCGGTGTGGAACAGTTCTACGAACAGTTCCCGTTCCATCCGCCAGCCATCGCTGTGGCTGCGACCATCCCGGGCACTCATCACCAGCTGTTTGCAGCGGGCAATGGAAGACGGGCTCTGCTTGCAGGCACCTTCCGCCAGCTTCAGGGCGGCTGCCAGCCCCTCACCGGAGGGCACAACTTCTTCCACCAGGCCAATCTGCAGGGCTTTTTGGGCATCTACGCGCTCGCCGCACAGGATCATGCGCTTGGCCCAGCCTTCACCCACCAGCCAGGGCAGGTTCTGGGTGCCGCCAGCACAGGGCAAGAGGCCAACGCTGGCTTCCGGCAGGGCCATCTGGGCGTGCTCCTCGGCAATGCGGATATCGCAGGACAACGCGCACTCCAGGCCACCACCCATGGCATAGCCGTTGATCGCTGCTATAGAAACACCCCGGAAAGCGGTGAGCGCGGCGAAGGCTTCTCCAAATCGCTGAGCCATGTCGTTGGCCCGTGCGCGGTCACCGTCGGCGAAGGTTTTCAGGTCCGCCCCGGCGGAGAAGAACTTTTCGCCCTGTCCGTTAACCACCAGGGCAAAGATGTTGCGGTCCTGGTTGAGTTCTTCCACCAGTTTCGCCAGCGCTGCCAGGGAATCCGCCGTCCAGGTGTTGGCAGGTGGATTGGCGATGGTCAGGATGGCAATGTGGTCGCGTTTCTCAAGTTGAATCAGGTCACTCATGATCGGTTCCTTGTTTTGTCTCTGGCCGGTTACTGGATGGCTTCTACCACGCCATCCTCCAGCAGCCGGCGGGCGATAATCAGGCGCATGATTTCGTTGGTGCCTTCCAGGATCTGGTGCACCCGCAAATCCCGCAGGTAGCGTTCCAGCGGGTACTCACGGATGTAACCATAGCCGCCGTGCAGCTGCAGGGCTTCGTTGGCCACGTCAAAACAGGCGTCGGTGGCGAAGCGTTTGGCCATGGCGCAATGCAGGGTGGCTTCCGGGTCTGCGCTGTCCAGCTTGAAGGCCCCCAGCCGTACCATTTGGCGGGCCGCTACCAGGTTGGTGGCCATATCCGCCAGCTTGAACTGCAAGGCCTGGAATGCCGCTAACGGTTTGCCGAATTGCTGGCGCTCATGCATGTAATTGCGGGCCCGCAACAGGGCCGCCTGGGCTCCACCCAGGGAACAGGTGGCAATGTTCAGGCGGCCACCGTCCAGCCCCTTCATGGCAATGGCAAAGCCGTCGCCCTCCTCGCCTACCCGGTTGCCGGCAGGAATACGAACGTCTTCCAGCGTGACCAGGCGGGTCGGCTGGCTGTGCCAGCCCATTTTCTCTTCGTTCTTGCCGTAGGAAATACCGTCGGTATTGGCCGGGATCACAAAGGTCGAGATACCTTTGGCGCCGCTGTCAGCATCGCCGGTTCGGGCCATCAACACCAGAATGTCGGTGGCACCGGCGCCGGAGATAAACATCTTGCTGCCGTTGATCACGTAGCTGTCGCCGTCACGCACCGCGCGGGTACGCAGTCTGGCGGCATCGGAGCCGGCCCCCGGTTCGGTCAGGCAGTAGCTGGCCAACCATTCGCCGCTGGCCAGTTTAGGCACAAACGCCTGCTTCAGATCATCCGAGGCAAAACTGGCCACCATCCAGGTGGCCATGTTGTGGATGGTGATAAACGCGGCGGTAGAGGGGCACGCCATGGCCAGCTCTTCCACAATCACCGAGGTGTCGAGGCGAGACAGCCCCATACCGCCCAGGGCTTCGGGCGTGTACATGCCCATAAAGCCCATCTCGCCGGCCTGCTTCATCACCTCCACAGGGAAGATGTGTTCGGCATCCCATTGGGCCGCGTGCGGTGCCATGGATTTCTCGGCGAAGGCACGGGCGGCATCCCGGAATGCCAGCTGGTCTTCGGTCAGATTGAAGTCCATTACCCGGCTCCTCCGTTAGCGAAGCTGAATTGAGAAGTTCGCCTCGGATGAGGTGGCCTCGCTGGAGAACCACCGGGATGTCACGGTTTTGGTTTCGGTGTAGAAGCGCACCGCCTGCTTGCCGTAGGCATGCTGATCGCCGTAGAACGAACCTTTCCAACCGGTGAAGGAGAAGAACGGCAAGGGCACCGGGATGGGCACGTTCACACCTACCTGGCCTACGTCGATCTCATGCTGGAACCGGCGTGCCGCGCCACCGTGATTGGTGAAGATGGAGGTACCGTTGCCGTAGGGGCTGTTGTTGATCAGCGCGATGGCTTCGCCCAGGTCGTTGGCGTTCATGCAGGTAAGAACCGGCCCGAAGATTTCTTCCTTGTAGATATCCATCTCCGGAGTCACGTTGCCGAACAGGGTTGGCCCAACCCAGTTGCCGTCGGGCAGGCCATCCACGGTGCAGTTCCGACCGTCCAGCAGGAGTTGCGCACCCTGCTTCTCGCCGGTGGCAATCAGTTGTTCAATGCGCTCCTTGGCCTTGGGGCTGATGACCGGGCCGTAGCTGGCACCGGAATCGTTCCAGGCACCGGGGCGGACTTTGGCCATGGCCTCTTTCAGCTCCGGAATCCACTCCTGGGCCGCGCCCACAAACACCGCGACGGAAATCGCCATGCAACGCTGGCCGGCGGCACCCACGGAGGCGCCCACCAGGGCGTTGATCACTTGCTGTTTGTCGGCATCCGGCATTATCACCATGTGGTTCTTGGCGCCGGCAAAGCTCTGTACGCGCTTCATGTGGCTGGTGCCGGTTTCATAAATGTAGCGCCCTACCGGCACCGAACCGACGAAGGAGATGGCTTTGATGGCCGGGTCAGTGAGCAGGGTATCCACTTGTTCTTTCGCGCCATGCACTACCTGCAACACACCCTTGGGAGCGCCAGCCTGCTCGAACAGTTCGGCCAGGCGCATGGGGGTCATCGGGTCTTGCTCGGAGGGCTTCAGGATAAAGGTGTTACCGCAGGCGATGGCCATGGGGAACATCCACAGAGGGATCATAGCCGGGAAGTTAAACGGGGTGATGCCCGCGCACACGCCCAGGGGCTGAATCCAGGAGTGAGTGTCGACTTCGCGGGCGACGTTTTCAACGGTCTCACCCATCATCATGGAGGCCACGTTGGCAGCGTGCTCCACCACTTCAATACCGCGCCAGACATCGCCCTTGGCGTCATCAAAGGTCTTGCCGGTTTCCTGGGACAGGATTTCGGCAATCTCGTCGTGATGTTCTTTCAGCAGCGCCTGGTAACGCAGCATCACCCGGGCCCGTTCGGAGACTGGCGTTTCTTTCCAGCTTTTGAACACTTCCCCGGCGTTATCGATGGCTTGGCGCATCTCGGCTTCAGTGGCACAGGGCACCTGGGCGATCACTTCGTTGGTGGCAGGGTTGGTGACGTCGATCCAGTTTTCGGTCTGGCTCTGGGCAAACTCACCGGCGATGTACTGAGGTATCTTCTTCATGCTGATAATCCCTGTTTGTTGTTATGCGGGCACGCCGTTTCCCATCTGGAACCGGCAGGATATGGAAAGAGCGTAGCACGGGGTTTGGCAAAGGGTGATTGACTAAATTTCGCCCATGATGGATTATTTTTCGATGACTAACGATTCCAGGCTCCCCAAAACCACACAAACCTCGCAGTGGCCCGTACCGCCAGACAGCGTGCGCTATGTGGTGCCGGAACCCATTGTTCGGCTATTGGCACACCATCCGCTGACCCGCGAGCTGTATCCACTGGCCTTCGGGCACTACCGCAGGGCCGCGGGCCATCACATGCACCGGGAACACCATCGTGACAATCTTTTGATCTATTGCACCGAGGGAAAGGCCTTCCTGAATGTGGCGGGCGAGCCCCTGACGGTGCAGGCAGGCGATCTCCTGCTGCTTCCGGCCGGCGCCAGCCATCGCTACACCGCCGCACCGGACAACCCATGGACCATCCACTGGGTGCACTACACCGGGCCGCTGGCCGAGGAGTTCAGAAACTACATGGGGTTTGATGGCAACAACCACGTTCGCCATCTGGGCCGACAACCGAGGCTGCTGGTGGATTTCAACGGCCTGTTGTCGGTTCGCCAGACCGGCTTTCGCGCCCGCGGACTGATTCACGCCAGCAACCGATTGCGACAACTGCTGGCTGCCGTGCCCCTGAATGCCGACGAAACCGGGCTGGCACAGCAGGCGGAGCTGGAGACCATTCACAATTTCATGCGGGAACATCTGGAAGAACGGCTGACTCTGCAGCAACTGGCGGAACTGTCTGGCCTGTCGTCAGCACATTTTGCCACCCGTTACCGGGAACAAACCGGCACCTCGCCAATCCAGCACTTCCTGCACCTGAAGGTAGAGCGGGCCTGCCAGCTTCTGGACACTACCAGCCAGAGCTTTGCCGACATCAGCCGTCAGCTGGGTTATGACGATGCCTATTACTTTTCCCGGTTGTTCAAGAAGGTAATGGGCAAATCCCCCAGTGACTATCGGCATACAGCACGGCATTGACCGTCACTGGGGAGATGGCCGTTAAAGGGTATTTTTGTGGACTCGCCCGCCCTTCATGATCAGGCGCAGATTGGCATTCGGATCATTCAGAAATTCCAGCCCCTGCTCCGGATTGCCATCCACCACCAACAGGTCTGCCAGAGCCTCTGGCTCCAGGGTGCCGAGTTTGCCCTGATAGGGGCTTCTTGGGCCAGACATGGCAAGCAGTTCGCCGTTGCGGCCAGTTGCCATGGCCAGTGTGGTGAGCGAGTCGTAAAAGCGCGTAAGCTTGGTCAGGTGGCGCAACTGATTGTGGGTGTTCTGTGGGCTGAACAGGATATCGGTGCCCCAGGCAGTTTTAACGTCAAAACGTTGAGCCATCTCGTACACCCGAACAGTGCCTTCAGCAACCATCCGTTGAGACTCTCGGCGCGCGGCATCCGGGTAGACATTGGAATCTTCATCCTGCAGGAAGGGTTGCAGGCTCCACCAGGCGCCCTCACCGGCCATCATCCGCACGCTTTCCTCATCAGCCAGCTGACCATGCTCGATGGACTTTACCCCGGCGCGCAAAGATCGCTGAATCCCCTTAGACGTGTATACGTGCACGGCCACGTAGGTGCCCCAGTCGTCTGCCGCCTCAACAGCGGCGCGCAGTTCGCGCTCGGTAAACTGGGTGCTGTCCAGCGGGTCGTAAGTGGAGGCCACGCCACCTCCGGCCATCAGTTTGATCTGCGACGCACCCAGCATCAGCTGTTCACGGGTACGCCGGAGCACCTCGGCTTCGCCATCGGCAATTACGGCAACGCCCTGTTTTTCCTGCTCACTCAGGGGCGAGGCGGTGCCTCTGGGCACTTCATGCCGCATGCGGAAATCGCCATGGCCAGAGGTCTGAGAAATCATGGCACCGGCGGGGAAAATTCGCGGGCCATCCACAATGCCCTTGTCGATGGCGCGTTTGAGGGCAAAGGAAGGCCCGCCCACGTCTCGAACCGAGGTAACGCCGCGCATCAACGTGCGCTCGGCCTCTTTGGCTGCAACCAGATGCACGTAGCCTGGGTCTGCGGTCATGGCCTCCAGCTGGCTGATGCCCGCCAGCGTGGTATGCCAGTGGGCGTCAATCAGCCCCGGCATGACAACACGGCCACCGCAATCAATAACCTCTGCATCACCGGCGTCTGCACCGTTGGTTTGCAGCGCCTGAATACGGCCACCCTCAATGCGAATGGCCACGCCGTCTCGCAGTGGCCCGCCGCTGCCATCAAACAGCCTGAGGTTCTTCAGCAGTATCGGGCGATTATCATCCTTTGGCTGCTGGCTAAGAACGCTCGGGGCATGCAATGCCGCAAACATCGCCATCACACCAGCCATACCTCCGATAAGTTGCCGGCGGCTGATGTCCGCCATCATGCGTTCATGAAACCGGGCTAATAGCGGCGAGCCGCACTGGCAGGCGCCGTGGGAGTGGTTGTGACCTAGCGGTTGAGGCTTGAAGACGTGGGGTAAGGCCGGCATCAGACAACTCCTTGTGATGAGTACCCGATTATAGACAATCTGGGCTATGCTGCGAGCCGGCCCGGCCGCCTTTGAATCCATCAACACAGCGATCTCTGCATGCAGCCACTGGATATTAAAGTTGTTGAACAAGCCCTGCACTGGTGTGATGAGGGGCATGACTTCTGGTTCTGTACCGTGGTGAGTACCTTTGGCTCCTCACCCCGAGCGCCGGGTTCCTGGTTGATCGCCCGGCAGGATGGTGCCCACTGTGGCTCGTTGTCTGGTGGGTGCGTGGAAGAAGATTTCCTGGCCCGTTTGCAGGACAACGTCTTCAAGGGACGTATTAATCGTATTCGCTACGGCGCTCCGGACGGCCCGGATAATGCCCGCGTCACCCTCCCCTGCGGCGGAATCCTGGATGTTCTGATAGAGCACTGGCCAGCATCCGCCGCTACCCGAAAACATTTCCTGGCGCTCCAGTCCGCGTTATCGGGCGAAGGGCCGGTTGCCCGGGTGGTCTCGCTGGAAACCGGAGACATTCACCTCGAGCCGGAGAGCGAGTTGGGCGCCCGGGTTACCGAGGAGGCGGCCCACGCGCGCCTGAGACTGCGTGTTGGCCCGGTTTCGCGACTGATTATTGCAGGGCTGTCACCGGTTGCCACCGCCTGCGCGAGCTTTGCACACAGCCTGGGCTTTGAAGTTATTGTGTGCGACCCAAGGCCCGAGGAAGTTCGGCACTTCAACCTCGCAGACGTGACACTCCAACAGGAGCTGCCCTCGGTATACATTGCCCGTGAGGGCTGCCATCGCGCTACCGCGGTAGTCGCTCTCACCCATGACCCGCGCATTGACGACACCGCCATGATGGAGGCGGTCAAAACCGAGGCGTTTTACATCGGCGTGATGGGGTCCATGAAAACCTCTGAGAAGCGGCGGGAACGGCTGGCTCGCATTGGCGGGCTGACCGAGCAACAGATCCGCAGGATCCATATGCCCGTAGGTTTGAATATCAGCAGCAAAACGCCCGCCGAAATTGCTTTGGCGGTGATGGCCGATATTATCCGGGTGCGGCAAGGCATCTCGCGCCAACAACTGTGAACTTGCTTGTCTGGCTGTGGCATCGCTTCTACAGTTAAGAACAAATGATCTTTGGCCCCCTATTCAGCGAAGGAACCGATTGATGGTCAGAAACACAACCGCGGCTCTCATTGTTACCCTGACGAGCGCGGCACTTGCCGGCTGCAGCAGTTTTCAGCCTGTCACCAGCGGTACCGAAGATCCCTGCGCAACTCTCCAGAACATAGTGGCAGATTACCCGACCGGCTTTGCCGAATTTCGGGGAAGCAGCAGCAATTTCAATTCGGTGACCATCTACCGGGCGAAAGAGCAACTGATCAAGGGCCATTGCGAAATCTGGGCCTGGGGCAACGGAGACTCTGCCTACACCTGCACAGTGTCTGCTCCGGATAAAGAGGTTGCGGAAACCATGCATGCCCGCGCCGCAAGCGAATTGTCTGAGTGCCTTGGGCCGAATTGGCAGGCCGAAAAGGGCACTCGGGAGCGTGATGGCAAGCCCGCGGGCGAGCGAATTCAGTTTACGAGCGCCGAGGCCAAGGCACCGGCTGTCGCCTTGCACCGGGTAGAAGACCACCGCCGACATTCCGTGTACCTGTTCATCGGGACCAACGCCCGCTCCCCGCAACAGACCGACTGAGGCGCGCATGCACTCTGATTCACATCAGCCAGACGCGTCTCCCGGCGCCACTGACTACCTGAGCACTGATCAGGAAGGCAGCTCCGGTATCACCCGGCTCCTGCACCGGGTTGCCCAGCAGGACAGAAACGCGTTTGCCGAGTTATACGAAGCCACCGCCCCGAAACTTCTGGCCACCGTGCTGCGTATCCTCAAGGACAGGGCTTGGGCAGATGATGTGATTCACGACACCTATGTCAAAGTCTGGCATAAGGCCGACCAGTTCGATGCGGAACGTTCCTCACCGATCACCTGGCTTGCAGCGATTGCCAGGCACGGCGCTATCGACGAACTGCGGCGGCATCCGGCAAGGCGGGAGACCGCAAGCGACGAACTCGACAATATTGCCGACCATTCGCCGGCGGCCCATGAACAAATCTCAGATCAACAAACGGTAAAGCACTTGAACCATTGCATTGACCAACTCGAAAAAGATCGCCAGGACATGGTTCGTCTGGCGTATCTGAACGGTTGGTCCCGGGATCAGCTGGCGAGGCATTTTGACCAGCCGATCAACACTGTGAAAACCTGGTTGCACCGAGCCCTGAAACAGATCAAAAGGTGTCTTGAACCATGAGCGAACGCGACGACCTGGATATGATGGTTGCAGAGTTCGTTCTGGGAACTCTGCCAGAAGAAGAGCGGGATGCCTTGCAGGCTCGCCGTGCCCGCGAACCTGAGCTGGAAGCGCTAATTCAGCAATGGGAGGCCCGGCTGGCTGGCATGCTTGATGGGGTTGAACCTGTGGAGCCCGGCCCCGAGCTGTTTGCACGAATTCAGCGAACGATCGAACAGCAACCATCCGCTCCCAAATCCCCAAGTGCGGTGCCAGACAATGTGATCAGTCTCCGGAAACAGCTGACCCGCTGGCGCTGGAGCACGGCCATTGCTTCGGCAGCGGCGCTGGTACTGGTTGCCGTGCTGGCGACTCAGCCGGAGCCCGAGCCGCAAGCCCAATCCTTCGTGGCGGTGTTCCAACACAACGATGAGCAGCCTGCGTTCCTGTTGACCGTGGATCTGAACAGCCGCCAGCTGAACATCCAGCCGGTGACCGCCGAACCTGAGCCAGACAAATCCTACCAGCTCTGGATTGTGGCAGAGGGGTATGGCCCGAATCCGCGGTCGGTGGGCGTGATGGGTGACAACTTCACCCTGGACCAGGCTGCACTGCGTGATTACGACCCAGAGACTCTGCGTGGCGCCACCTTTGGCATCAGCCTGGAGCCAAAGGGTGGTTCACCCACCGGACAACCGACTGGCCCGGCCATTCACGGCTTCCTTTACCCCACTTCTGCCGACCAAGGCAAAGGTCGCAACTAAATTGTGATCGCGCCTGAAACTTTTCAGGCGCCGCTCCGTAGCTGCTTGTACTCCCATCAAAAACAAGGTGATGGATGGGTACAACCGAACCTAAGGAGCACACAATGAAAAAACACATCAAAACCACCGCATTCCTGACCGCAGCCCTGGTTTCCGGTGCACTGGCATCAGGTTCAGCACTGGCGATGGAGCATGGCAATAAAGTAGGTGTCTGGGGCGATGACCAGTCTGTGTCCGAAGGCACGGTGACCGCCAAAAAGGTGGTAGCTGAGGAAAACGGCTGGCTGGTGGTTCACCGCACCGACGAAGCCATGAAGCCCGGCCCGGTCGTGGCCTATGCGCCCCTAAAGAAGGGCAAGAATATGGACGTTGCAGCCATCCTGACCGAGGAAGTGGCCAGTGGCGACAAGCTGATGCTGATGATTCACAACGAGGAAGGTGGCAGCAAGACCGGTATCTTTGAATACACTCTGGGCGCCAAGGAAGATGGCCCCATTCGCAAAGACGGCAAGCTGGTGATGACGGTTATTACCGCGAAATAAAAGTCTGTGGGCGTTAACCGCCGTTTCGTTAAGGCCTGAAAGAATCCCCCGGCTGCGTGCGCTACCGGGGGATTTTTTTCATTTCAGCTAAGCGCTGCTTTCATCATGGCGTCGCCGGCTCGTTCAGCCGAACCATCACCCGTGCCGGGTCCTGTCGAATTTCCTGTTCTGTGTAGGGGAACCGAATCCACTCTTTGTTGGAATAGGCTTCGGTCATATCCCGGTAGTAAGGCGATGCGGGATCAGTCGACTGGGAATAGGTGACAAATCCCTCGGCGATCGGGTTGCCGTCGTCGCCCCAGGTGACGGTCTGGATGTAGCTGTTGCCATAGGTCACAGAGTAGCCCTGGGCTTCCTCCAGGTTGGAGCCTCGGCTGGACGCAATGGTAAACGCCCCTTCAAAACTTTCGCCACCGAATACCGGAATGTCAGCACCCTCATGAATCCCGGAACGCTGAAGGTCTCCCATACGGGCATCGAAAGGAATGCCGGCAGACTCAATGCTCTGAACCGCATCAACGAATGCCTGAATAGCCACCGGGTCTGCTGCGTTAAACATTCTCGGTGTGTTAACCGGATCGTTGGCATCAAATGGCGTCAACCACTGCAGCGGCGAAGCAACGGGCAACAGGTTCAAACGTGCCCAGAATTCCCGCCAGATATGGCCACCCCGCGAATCCAGATTATAGGTGCCGTCCCAAGCCTGGAGCGCGTCGCAGGCCTCGGCAATCCCGGTCTGAGTCACGCCACTGAGCAGTTCAGACACCGGGTTGCAGTAGGCCGTGACAACCGACTCTCTGGCCAGTCGTTCCGACATCAGGCTGCTTTCCAGAACCACATCCTGAAGGTTGTCCATATCGAATCCGAGACTGCCCGTGCGGCCATCCGAACCGTTCAAACGTTCCTCTACATGCGTAATGCACAACCGGGTGCGTAATGTTCTTGCCGTTTCCTCATCACCAATAATGCTGGCAAAACCGGTCAGCGGCTCATCCGGGTTGGTCAGCCAATAGCTGTCGTTACAGTTGTGCACCCAATCGTTTCGGGACAACGTAGGCAGGTTGCCAGGGCCAAATACGCCCGGCGCAGGGGCATCGGCATCTATCCCCCAGTCACAGTCTGAACGGCTACCATCCAGTATCGGCAGCCCCGGCATCAGTGCGCCCAGTACCGGAGTGAGTGCGGTTGGGCATTGCATGGCCAGCTCATCCGTTACGTTGGGAACCACAGTCAGGTCTCCGTAATACGCAGGCTTGCCCGGGCCAGTGGCGATGGTGTTCACCCAGGGCACACCCAGCACGCTGCCATGGAGCTCCACAAACTCTTCAAAACTGGATGCCTGGTTCCACCGGAAGAACTGGTTCAACAAGCGATCGTTCTCGGCGTTGGCATCACGCAGGGTGTAGGCCTTCAGGGGCGACCAGGACAACACCGGCACACCGGACACGGCAAACTCCAGCATGGGGCCATAGTGGGAGTGATAGAGCGTGCGGGTTTGCTCGGAAACTGAACCATCCGCCTCAAGCACCTCCACGGTGATGTCTTCGGAGGTCATATCCACAAACTCGCCGTCAAACAGGTACTGGGTGGGGTCTGCCGGATTCAGGGTCAACTCATAGAAGGAGAACCGGAAAGCGGTGGACACCGTGTGGCTCCAGGCGAAATGCTCGTTGAATCCGATGAGCACTGCCGGCAAGCCGTACAAGGCAGCGCCCATGATTTCGGCCTGATCGCCCACTTTGAGATGAGCGAGATACAGTCTTTCAGTCTTCTCCCACGGGAAGTGGGGGTTGCCGAACAACAGGGACTGGCCATCACGAGTGGTTTCGGAACCAAACGCGTACATGTTGCTGCCGATGTTCAACTCCCGTGAGAGCGGGAAAGGCAGAGGCCCTTCGAGGGTGTTAAGCAGCGTATCAATCAGCCCTTCATCCGGCTCTTCGCCACCAATGAAATCCAGTGCCGGAGGTTGGGCGTTGGCCACTCCCTCCACAAACACGGATGAACTGGCCAGAACCGCCAGCCGGAAGTAGCGCCGGAACATATCGTCCAGGGTTAACGGTAGCAGCCAGTCTGAATCACGGCACGCCTGGTGCCGCCCTGGGTGCTCGCCACGACGGATTTCTTCAACGTATCGGTTGAAGCCATCCACATAGCCCTGGGATGCCTCGATCACCTCCGGGTCACTGTTGCTGCGCTGTGATTCCAGGGCGGCATCGGTGATGGCGGTACGCCAGAAGAAATCGGCATCCACGTTGCTCGCCACGGCACCGTTGGCAGGAATGGTGTATTGCCCTTCGCCACCCAGGTAACGCGCGCGCAGACCTCGAACGGTCAGGGTGTCTTCAGCCAACAGGCAAAGGTTGTCCTCCGCCTGAACATAACCGTAGGCGTAGCCCATGCTGGCAAAGTCTGGCGCTTCAATGTGAGGAATACCGAAAGAAGTACGGGTAACGGTCGCGCGGTAGCGATCAAGTCCGGGGGCATCTGCGGCGGGGCCCGCAAGATTGTCTGCTGCAGAATTGCCGCCGCCAGAGCTCAGGCAGCCGGTTGTACCGGCCACCAGCGCAGCCAGCAACATGGCACGCTTTATTGTCATCATGTTGGTTGCTCCATCGTGTTTGGATTTGTTGTTGTGGTTACTGGCCAACTGGTCAGCATTTATCCATCACACGATTAATTTATAGCATAATATATATTATGCCAACCTCTTATTACCATGACGCGCGCTACAAGACTCGCGGAAGAAGCAGGTTAAAAGTTGAAAAAACCAGAGTTTTCTAATAGTTTGAATTTATAACTTTTGGCCGTGATACGACGCGAGCCGAATCTGGCGCAACTGGAGGACGGCCAAGCGTGCATGGTATAACCAAGCTTCTCTCGCTCACTCTAGCCATCGTTTGTTCTGCTACCGCGCAAGGTATTGAAAAACCATCCTCTTTAACCCTGCTCGAGTCATGGCAGGCGCTTATTGATAACGACGATTTGCTGGCTGCGAATCAGTCAGCCAGCCTTCGGGCGGAGGCACTGGCATCAACCGCAAACAGTCTTTATCTGCCACAGGTTGATCTCGTGGGGTCTTATACGCGCCTAGACTCCGAAATTGAGCTGGATGCCCTTGCCCTGAATCCGCTCAGCGGAGCAGCCGAAACCATACCGGGACAGTTGTTGATCGACTTGATCGGCGGCCCCGACGCTTTTCGAACGCCCGTCACCAGCCGGAACATTACCAGAAGCTCTGTGAATACCATTTGGCCGATTTACACTGGGGGAAAGATCACCGCGAAACGAAACCTGCTTCAACTCGAAAAATCTGAGGCATCCTTCGTCGTGAAAGAAGTCAAGCAGGCCCGGTTTGCAGAACTGGTTGCCACTTACTTCGGGTTGGTGATGGCCGAACGCGCATTGAACACCCAGCAACAAACCGAAGCAGCTCTTGCGAGACACCTCCACGTTGCCCAGGCGCTGGAGAACCAAGCCCAGATTTCCAGTGTTGAGCGTCTGGCCGCCGAAGCAGCCCACGATAGAGCAAGGATTACGACTAGAGCCGTCCAAGATCAACGCGACACGGCGCACAACGCACTCTCGTCACTAATCCATGCCGATTCTGATGATGGACGATCTTTCAACGGCAATGCACTTCTCCCAACAACACCGCTCTTCACTCTTCCTCAATTGCCACCGAGAGACAGCTTCAGACCCGGACTGACGGAACATCCACAGCTGAAAATATTGGCAACAAAGCATGAACAGGCACAGAGCGTCGCGGAAGCAAGCCGAGGGCTGTACCGCCCTGACGTTTTTCTCTTCGGCAGCTACAACGTGTATGAAAATGACTCTTTCGCAAGTGACCTCACCCCGGACTGGCTGGTAGGTGTCGGCGTCAGAATCGCACTTGTGGACCGTAGCGGCCGAAAGGGCAAAATAGGAGCTGCCGACAACACCGTTCGCGAAGTCGATTCGCTTCAACGAGCCGCACAACGAAGGCTGGAGCTTATCTTCGATCGAAGCTATCGCGAAGCGACGCAATCCCTGGCCGAGCATCGTGACCTGGCATCGACGGTTGCCCTGGCAGAGCAGACACTGAGGTTGCAGGAACGCGCTTTCGCAGAAGGGCTGGGCCGCTCTCTTGATGTCATTGATGCCCAAACCTTTCTGGCTGCCACCCAGACTCGTCGTGATGCCGCTGCGCTCCGTTTTGTACTGGCGTTCACTCAGTTGCTTACATTGAGCGGTGATTACGAAAACCTGTTTTCCTACATGCTTGATGGAGATGAAATTCAGTGAATGCAAAACGAATTGCCATTCCGCTTGTCGTTGTTGTCATCCTGTTGGGCATTGTCATCGTCTTCTGGAAAGCCTACGCACCTGCACCCATCCAGTTACAGGGGCAGATTGAGGCCAGGCAACATATGGTGGCGTCCAAGATTCCGGGGCGGGTTGCAGACATTAGCGTTCGCCGTGGGGATCGCGTAGAGGCAGGCACTGAGGTTTTCCGCATCGACAGCCCGGAGCTTGAGGCCAAACTGACTCAGATAGAGGCGCTTGAAACCATAAGCCGATCACTCGCTCAGGCCGTTGAGGGTGGCACGCGTGAAGAACGTATTGCCGCAGCTCGCAGCGAGTACGAAAAAGCCCTGGCCGCCGAGGCACTGGCTAAAACGACCTTTGAACGCATTCGCGCACTGGCGGATGAGGGACTGGTTGCCAGGCAAAGAGCCGACGATACGTTCACCCTGTGGAAGGTGGCCGAGAAAACACGGGTGACGGCTTCTGAGATTCTGAAACTGGCCGAAGTAGGCCCACGGCAGGAAGCCCGCACCGCGGCTCAAGCCGGTGAGGCAGCTACCTCAAGTTTGAGAGACGAAGTTGCTGAGCTACTGGATGATACCGTGGCGCGGGCCCACAGAGGCGGCGTTGTCAGTAATGTGCTGCTGAACGAAGGAGAGCTTGCTCCCCAGGGTTTCCCGGTCATTATTGTCACCGATCTTGATGATTCGTGGGCATTGTTCAACGTCAGGGAAGATTTGCTCAGCCGAGTCACAGAAGGCAGTGAATTTGACCTGAAAATCCCTGCCCTTGATCAATCCGCACGATTCCGTGTCAGCCACATTTCTGTACTCGGGGATTACGCAACATGGCGTGCAACAACGCCAGGGCGCGGATTTGACATGAGAACGTTCGAGGTAGAAATGCAACCTGTGGAGCCAATCGCTGGATTGAGGGCGGGCATGAGCGTTCTTCTTGAAATGGCACCGTAAGCTCGGCAACAGACCGGAGAGCTCGATGGGTCGTGAGCATCTAACTGGCTGGAAAGCTCTGCAGGAGCAACCCTGGCTGCTTGCGGTTGTCGTATGGCTGCCGCCGGTTCTGTTCGTGTTGTTGATCAGTATCTTCCAGATTGGCACACCGCAATCTCTTCCGGTCGGTGTCGTCAATCTGGACCATAGTCATGAATCCTATACGGTTGAACGTCAGTTGGACGCAAGCCCGGGCCTGAGCCTGTTACGGTCATACGCCTCGACGTCCGCTGGCGCAGATGCCCTTCAGCAATCTGATATCCTTGCCCTTGTCATCATTCCGGAAAACTTTGGCCGGGACCTTCGGCTTTCGGTCAGCCCTACGGTGACCGCCTTTTACAACAATCAATATCTGTTGTCCGGAAAATTCATCAATTCATCGTTAATAAGCGCCTCCATGGATCTGGCCGCACGCACGGGTGTTGGTCTTAAAATCAGCCATGGCCAGACCGCCCCTGAAGCCATCACCTCGGCAGTGCCCGTGCGCCCACAAGTCACATCCCTCTATAACCCCAACATGAGCTATGCACGCTTTCTAGTGACGTCAATATCGCCGGCTCTCTGGCAAATTATCATCGTTATCTCAACGGTTCTGACGTTAAGCTGGCGACTCGAAAAACAAACCCTCCCTGCAGCATTGATTGAGCGGAGCAAAGCGATCACTGCCGCGCTTGCGCCTGTGAGTCTGCTCCTTTGGCTCCAGGGGCTGCTGATGCTCCTATTGTTCCGCCTCTTTCTGGGGTGGCAGCCATCCGGCAACATCATCTGGCTTCTTCTTGGTTTGGCCCTGACCATCTTCAGCGTTCAGGCCATGGCAATCCTCATTGTTGCTCTCGTTCGGGACCGGGTAAAAGCAATGAGTGTTAGCGCTGCGTACCTCGCCCCTGCGTTTGCATTTATGGGCATTACCTTCCCCCGAGGTGATATGAACGTGATCGCATGGGCCTGGGGAGGCTTGATGCCATCCACCCACTACATCAAATTGCAGGTGGACATTGCCGACCACGGCGCCTCCCTGCCTCTCATTTTCAACTCACTGATTGCGTTGCTGCTTTTCCTCTTCGTCTTGCCAATAGCGCTGAAGCTACTTCCGACAAAGCTCGACCCCAAACTTGCAGAGCAGGTGAGCTGATGATCCGCAATACCAGTCTGTGGGATGCCTGGAAAGCAGAACTGTCGAATATCATCCACGACAGATCGGTGATGCTGGTGATGATCGGTGGCATTTTGTTCTACGCACTGCTTTACCCGCTGCCCTACCAGAAGAACGTTCCGGGGCAACAGGCCCTCGCGGTTCTGGATCAGGACCGCTCAGCGCTCGCCCGGCAATTGATACGCATGGCCGATGCAACGCCCCAATTGCGCGTGGCTGCGGTCCCACAAAGCATGGATGAGGCAACCGTCCTGTTGGAGAACGATGTCGTTCACGGGTTGTTGGTCATCCCGGCTAACTTTGAGCGAGACGTTTATCTCGGGCGCCCGGTGAATATCGCCTTCGCCGGCGATGCCAGTTACTTTTTGATTTATGGAAATATCGTCGAAGGCTTGCTGAAGGCCACAACCACTTTGTCCGTTGAAACTCAGATCATCAGTAGCCTCAGAAAAGGCAGCAGTCCGGCCAACATCCCCGGTGAAATCATGCCGTTCAAGATATCTCCGCATGGGGTGTTCAACCCAACCGGCGGATACATCAACTATATTGTTCCGGCCGTCTTTGTTCTGATCCTGCACCAGACCCTGTTGATTGCAGCCGGCACGGTCACCGTTAAAGATCGGGCCCGCCGGTTGTCTGGGCTCGTCACAACCCCGCTCAGACAGGCACTTCCGATCAGATTAGTAAAGTTTGTGTTCGCCTACCTGATCCTGGCGCTTTTGTATTTCGGCTTTTTCTTTCAGCTTTATGGCGTCCCGCACGCTGCACCGCAGTTCGCATTAATCGGTTTTAGCATGTTGTTTCTCACTTCAACAACACTCTTTGCAATCCTGCTCGGTTACCTGTTGCCAAGACCCGAACTGACGACCGTTATTGTTCTGCTGTCTTCGCTACCTATCGTCTTTACAGCGGGTTTTGCCTGGCCCGCGTCTAATCTCCCGGCGTGGTTAGACACAATCACCATGATGATTCCCGCCAAACCCGGTATTCAAGGATTTCTCTCCCTCAATCAGATGGGAGCCCCAATCCAAAGCCTGACGTCGGAGATTGCGTACTTGTCCGGCCTATCGTTGTTTTTTGGGCTGGGCATCCTGCTGCTCGCAATGTCGGAGAGAAGACGCAGCAGGAACCGAATGGACGCTGAATCAACCCCCCGCTCCTACTAGGGAATGGTAGTCCGCCCGAAAACGAGCAAAGCTCATATACCGCCCCCGATGGTCCACCAGCTCCTTGGCATCAAAGGCTTCCACAAAGGCCCGTGATTCACCCGTGCTGATCACCCCGCGGTAATCCCCTGTCCAGTCCATGAATTGGACCAGATCCAGCAGCAGGGTCATTTCCAGTGCGCCGTTGGCCCGCTCCAGATAGCGGTAGGCCAGTGCGTAATGTTCGAAACGGTAGCTGACATTGCTGGCGTCGTTTCTGGTGGCGTCTCGCAGGGGGTCATAGTCGTAATGCCGGTAGGCAGGTGCTACGGGGTCACCGGCCACCAGGGCGGCCTGGCCTTCCGCAAACCAGTAGGGCAGCAGAGATGCAGCGGCGTTGTACCGGCTCAGGTTTTCCTGGACGTAGTGGGCCAGCTCATGGGTGAAGATCTGCCCGGCCTCGTAGGGCCAGCTTCGGTGGTAGGGAGCGACGGCCACAGCGGCGAGGGTGCCAGATGCAAGATTATTGGTGCTGACTCTCGGACTCAAACAGGCGATCACCTGCTCCGGGTATGGTACGGCTGAGCTGCGCTCATCTACGAAATCACGCCAGCTCATTCTGAACCGGTTGAGCACGCCGTCTATGCGGGTGCTCACCTCTGTGGCGGCGGCGCGAAAGGTATTTTCGCTGTAGGCGGGCGAGCCATAGACTCGCACCCTTCGGTCCGCCGTTTCAAAATACAGGGTGTCGCCAATGCACACTTCCGTCTCGTAATTCAGGCTCCATCTGCCCTCGGGGAAGTAGCGCCCGGTGTCTCGGGCATCCAGGACATAGCCACGGCTAAAGTGCTGTTCATCCCGGTCGTAGTAGCGATCCCCGGATGTGGCGCTCACCTTGCAGCCAGACAACGTTATGGCTGCAAGAGTCAGCAACCCCACCGTCCACAACCTCCTGGATTTTTCCATGTTTTTACTCCGCGACCTGTTGTTTGCCTCTATTATTCGTCAGGCCGCGCTTTGTGTCCGTCAACCCATGTAAAGACCGGGTAAAGGTCCACCGGACAAGGCGTTTGCTCAGAGTAAAATCAGCTACGTACAACCCCCAATCCCAACATTGAAATTTTTGTAGCGCGCGCCGGGTTCTCGTGTTAAAAATCGCTCGAATCCCACCAAGAACTGCGTGCGTCCTGCACGCTTTGTATCCATCCCTTTTCAGTGAGGGACACCATCCAATGTTCAAGTTGTGTAAGCCACAGGCGCTTGCCGCCGCTGTTGCGTTGTCTCTGGGTGCCTCTTCGGTTTTTGCCGCCGGAGAAGTGCGTGTTTATAACTGGTCTGACTACATCGCCGAGGACACTCTGGCGAAGTTCACAGAAGAGACCGGCATCAAGGTTATCTACGACGTTTACGACAGCAACGAAGTGCTCGAAGCAGCCTTGTTGTCTGGCCGTTCCGGATATGACCTGGTAGTGCCCTCCAACCACTACGTAGCCAAGCAGATTACTGCCAGGGCCTTCGTGGCGCTGGACCACAGCAAACTGCCAAACATGGCCAACCTGAACCCGGACCTGATGGACAACCTGGAAAAGGTCGACCCGGGCAGCCAGTTCTCCCTGCCTTACCTGTGGGGCACCAACGGCTATGGCTACAACGAAGGCCGCATCCAGAAAATCCTGGGTGACGAGGCACCTGTAGACTCCTGGGCCATGGTGTTTGATCCGGAAGTGACCAAAAAACTGGCCGCGGGCGGTTGTGGCATTGCCATGCTGGACTCCGGTGAAGAGATGGTGCGTGCCGCCATGGCTTACATCGGCCTGGACCCGAACAGCAACAACGCCGACGACATCAAAAAAGGTGGCGATGTGATCCGGGCTGTGCGCCCCCACATCACCTACTTCCATTCGTCCCGCTACATTGGCGATCTGGCCAACGGTGACCTGTGCGTGGCTGCCGGCTACTCCGGCGACATCCTGCAGGCCGCTGCCCGCGCTGACGAAGCAAAGAACGGCAACGTCATCCGCTACACCATCCCGAAGGAAGGTGCGGTGCTGTGGTTTGACATGATGACCATTCCGGCCGGCGCACCGAACGTGGACAACGCCCACAAACTGATGGACTTCCTGATGCGCCCGGAGATCATCGCAGACGTCACCAACTACGTGTGGTACGCCAACCCGAACAAGGCGGCGGACGAGTTTGTGAACCCGGAGATCCTGGAAGACACCAGCATCTACCCCACTGATGAGGTGATGAAGAATCTCTACATCATGGAAGGTCGGCCCCAGGACGCCCAGCGCCTGATGACCCGTACCTGGACCAGCGTGAAGTCTGGTCGCTGACGGTGGCCGTAACCAACAGCACCTCCGCGCAAGCGGAGGTGCTTCTCAGCATCAAGGGCATTTCCAAGAGCTTTGACAGCACCCTGGCGGTGGACGATGTGAGCCTGGACATCCACAAGGGTGAGATCTTTGCCCTGCTGGGTGGTTCAGGCTCCGGCAAGTCCACCCTGTTGCGCATGCTGGCAGGCTTTGAAACTCCGGATTCCGGTCGCATCGTGCTGGACGGCCAGGACATCACTGCCCTGCCCCCGTACCTGCGACCCACCAACATGATGTTCCAGTCCTATGCCCTGTTCCCGCACATGACGGTGGAACAGAACATTGCCATGGGCCTGAAACAGGACAAGCTACCGAAGAACGAAATTGCCGACCGCGTAGCGGCCATGCTCAAACTGGTGAAAATGGAAGCCTACGGCAAGCGGCGGCCACAACAGTTGTCTGGCGGACAGCAACAGCGCGTGGCCCTGGCCAGATCCCTGGCCAAACGCCCCAAACTGTTGTTGCTGGACGAGCCCATGGGCGCGCTCGACAAAAAACTGCGCACGGAGATGCAGCTGGAGCTGGTGGATATCCTGGAAAAGGTGGGCGTAACCTGCCTGATGGTCACCCACGACCAGGAAGAAGCCATGACCATGGCCAGCCGCATTGCCATTATGTCTCATGGCCGGATTGCCCAGGTGGGGTCACCCATTGATATCTACGAGAGCCCGAACAGCCGGATGACGGCGGAGTTTATCGGCTCGGTGAATATCTTTGAGTCGAACATCCTGGAAGACAACTCCGACAGCATCTCGCTGACCAGCGACCTGCTGGATGCACCGGTGTTTATCGACCGGGGCGTAACCACGCCTGCAGAAACCACGGAAACCCTGATTGCCCTGCGCCCGGAAAAGATCTACCTGACCACAGAGAAGCCAGAAGGTGACACCAACTGGAGCTGCGGTACCGTAGACAACATTGCCTACCTGGGTGACATCACGTCTTACTACGTGAAACTGGCCAGTGGCAAGCGGGTTCAGGCCACCATGGCCAACGTGGAACGCCGTGGTGAGCGGCCCACCTGGGGCGACCGGGTCTATGTGTCCTGGGAAGCCTCCAGCCCCATCCTGCTCTGGAACTGACGCGATGAATCGAAAGCTGTTTCCTGCCCCGGTGGTGGAGCGGGTGCGTGCGGTGCTGTTCCATCGCCGGGTGGTGTTCGGCGTACCGTTCGCCTGGCTGCTGCTGTTCTTCCTGCTGCCGTTTGCGCTGGTATTGAAGATCAGCCTGACCTCGGCGGTGATGGCCATTCCACCCTACGAACCGGTGTTCCGCTTTGTCGACAACACCCTGTCGGTGGTGGTGAACTTTGGCAATTACCTGTTCCTGGCCTCCGACAGCTTGTACGTGGCCGCCTACTGGGGCTCGGTGAAGACGGCGTTCCTGGCCACCCTGTTCTGCCTGCTGATCGGCTACCCCATGGCTTACGCTATAGCCCGGGCACCCAAGCACTGGCAACTGGTGTTCCTGCTGATGGTGATGCTGCCGTCATGGACCTCGTTCCTGATTCGGGTATACGCCTGGATGGGCATTCTCGGCAACCAGGGCCTGCTGAACACGTTCCTGATGTGGCTGGGGCTGATCGACTCGCCCCTGAAAATGCTGAACACCAACTTTGCGGTGATTCTGGGCATCGTCTACGCCTACCTGCCGTTCATGATCCTGCCCATCTACACCAACCTGGTGAAGCTGGATATACGTCTGCTGGAAGCGGCGTCTGATCTTGGCTGCCGCAGCCTGACCACCTTTTGGGCCATTACCCTGCCGTTATCGAAGGCCGGAATCCTGGCGGGCTCCATGCTGGTATTTATACCCGCCGTGGGCGAGTTTGTGATTCCGGAACTGCTGGGCGGGCCCGATACCCTGATGATCGGCAAAGTGCTGTGGGAAGAGTTCTTCAACAACCGTGACTGGCCGGTGGCTTCCGCCCTGGCGATTGTGATGCTGGCACTTCTGCTGGTGCCCATTGTGCTGTTTCATCGCTTCCAGGCACGGGAGATGGAAAAGAATGGTTAGGTTAAGAGCTCCTGGTTTCTCCAAAACCATGCTGGTGCTGGGCATGCTGTTCCTGTACCTGCCGATGGTGGTATTGATCGTGTACTCGTTCAACGCCTCCCGGCTGGTGTCCGTGTGGGCCGGTTTTTCCACCAAGTGGTATGGGGCTCTGTTCGCCAACGAGCAGATCCTGTCTGCCGTCTGGATGAGCCTGCGCATTGCCTTCTACTCCGCCAGCATGGCGGTGTGCTTGGGCACCCTGTGCGCGTTTGTGATTGCCCGGTTCAAGAAAATGCGCGGCCGCACCCTGCTGTCCAGCATGATCACCGCTCCCCTGGTGATGCCGGAAGTGATCACGGGCCTGTCGCTGTTGCTGCTGTTTGTGCAGATGGCCCAGTTGATCGGCTGGCCAACCGACCGTGGCATGGCGACCATCTGGATCGCCCACACCACCTTCTGCAGTGCCTATGTGGCGGTGGTGGTGAGTGCGCGGCTGCGAGAGGTAGACCTCTCTATTGAGGAAGCCGCCATGGATCTGGGTTGTACGCCATTGAAAACGTTCTTTGTGATTACGCTGCCGGTGATTGCACCGGCCCTGGTCTCGGGCTGGTTGCTGGCGTTCACCCTGTCTCTGGATGACCTGGTGATTGCCAGCTTTGTCTCCGGGCCCGGGGCAACGACGTTGCCGATGGTGGTGTTTTCATCTGTACGGATGGGAGTGTCGCCGGAGATCAACGCGCTGGCGACCATCATTATTGCCGTGGTGTCGGTGATCGCGTTTATCGCGTGGTTCTGGATGCGGCGGGCGGAGAAGCGGCGATTGCGGCCCCGTTAACGCGCCAAGGCACAGAACTCATTCAGGAGGGTAATAGCCCTCCTGAAAATTCTTCCTTCCACTGTCGATTCCCAGCCCTGCCACACGACCTACCAGTGAAGGCCAGTAAAACCACTGGAGCGCCACCGTGTGGGATCTATATTGATAAGCACAATCAATGCGGACACACAGAGCGCAGATCGACACATCGAATGGAGGAGTAGCATCATGGAACATCCCAAGAATACCATTTGCCTCTGGTACAACGGCGATGCCGAAGACGCAGCTCGTTTCTACGCGCAAACCTTCCCCGACTCCTCGGTGGGAGAAATACTCCACGCTCCCGGAGATTTTCCCTCTGGTACCCAGGGCGATGTGCTGACCGTTAAGTTCACGGTACTTGGCACTCCCTGCCTGGGGCTCAACGGCGGCCCCGCCTTCCAGCACAACGAAGCGTTTTCGTTTCAGGTCGCCACGAGAGATCAGGAGGAAACGGACCGGTACTGGAATGCGATCGTTGGCAATGGTGGCGAAGAAAGCGCTTGCGGATGGTGCAAAGACAAGTGGGGGATCTCCTGGCAGATCACGCCGGTGGCGTTGACAGAAGCCATAGCCGACCCAGACCGCGCCGCCGCCCGGCGTGCCTTCGAAGCGATGATGGAGATGGGCAAGATCGACATTTCTGCCATAGAAGCGGCCCGGTATGGCGTGACACCAGGCCGCCGTTAACGGTTCATTTACGTGGATCATCGGCGGGGTTGAGGTACTCAATGCCCCAGGGCCCGGTGCCATGTAATTGGATGACTGTACCCTGCTCACCGGCGTAACCGAACATGGGTTCGCCGGGGGCCATAATGGCGAGACTACCCGTGGGTAAGGCCTTGGCCTCATCACGCCGGAACTCCTCGCCATGCGCGAAATGAAAGGTGCCAGACAGCACCGTTACCCGCTCGTAGGCCGGGTGAATGTGCGGCAGCACTTTGTAATCGGCCGGCAGTCGCAGCCGAATAGTGAACGGCTTTCCGCTGCTCAGGTCACCTTCCAGAACAGTGATTTCAGCCCCTGCCGCCATGGAAGCAACAGGCTTCCATGACATCTCTGACGGCTCGATCATCATATGGCCCTCGCCCTTGTAGGGCGTCTTTGCCTGAGCAAACGATGCCAGGCCGAAGCACACCAGTGACGCGGTTGCCAGAGCCAGTAACCGGTTACTGGCCCGTTTGTGTTGGTTTGCATAAATATCCATCGCATCTATCCTCCCTAGTAAGGGTTCTTCCCGAGTTTGCTGTTACGCCAGACAACGGCCTGGCTGCCGCAAGGACGTATCCGGATGACCAAATGTTCCCGGAGATTTCAGGAACATCTACCCCTGCTGCTTCGTCCCTGCGAAAGAGCTCACGGGGAACCGCTATGGAAACGAAGGCTTCAGAAAATCAAGGGCAACACCGGCACCCGGAACAGGTCCAGTCCATATTCAGGCGCCAGGTCGAGGCGTTGATGGACCGGCTGTACGGAACCGCCTTGCGCCTCACCCGCAATCCTGACGAAGCCGAGGATGTGGTCGCTGAATCGGTCTCAAACGCCTGGTGCCGGCTGGAACAACTGGACGACCCCAATCACCTTGAGGGCTGGCTCTTCCGCATTTTGCACAACACCTTTATCGACCACTGGCGACGAAAACAGTGTCGCCAGGAAAAGGAAGTATCACTCGATGAGCCAGAAACGTCCGACACTGCTTCTTTTTCCCTGTTTGCCCACTTACATCAGCCTTTCCTGCTTTGGATCGGTCAGCCCGAGGCGGATTTTATTAATCAGTTGCTTGAGCAAGACCTGGCGCAAGCCATTGATGCGCTAGCAGACCCGTACCGTATCGTGCTCGTTCTGGTGGAGATTCAGGGCCACAGCTACGACGAAGTCGCGCACATTCTCGGTGTGCCATCCGGTACCGTTCGGTCCCGATTGAACCGTGCCCGGGGGCTGTTGCAAAAATCACTCTGGCGACAGGGTCAGGAGGCCGGATTAACCGGTCACACCAAGAACAAGTCCGGGAGGGTGAGCCCATGAAGGCATCGCAGATAGCCTGTGAGGAAGTCATTGATCACCTGTTCGAGTACCTGGACAGAGAGCTGGATGACCACAATCAGCAGATCATCGATGCCCACCTCAAACGTTGTTTTGATTGTTTCAGCCGAGCGGAGTTTGAACGTCGGCTTCGCGAACGGATTGCAGCAACAGGCGTGGAGGTGGCGCCAATCCGACTGAAGCAACGAATTCGGGAGCTGACCGGGCAATAGCACGATGGAATGGCTGGAATAACGAGGAGGACTGCGCGATGGTCGCTATTTTGGGCTATTCAAACGAACAAATCCGGGATGCGGTTCAGCAAATGTATACCCATGTCGCCGAGTCGCCCCAGGCGCCCTTCCATTTTCCGACTGGTCAAGCCACCTGTGTGGCCCTTGGTTATCCTGAAGAACAGGTATCCCGGCTACCACAGAGCACCGCCGCCTCCTTCGCCGGCGTCGGCTGGCCGTTCCGTGGCCAGGTTATCCAACCCGGCCACACCACTCTGGATCTGGGCTCTGGCGCCGGCAACGACAGCCTCATCGCAGGCGATATCGTGGGCCCTTCCGGCCAGGTCATCGCACTGGATCTGACCGCCGCCATGGTTCAGAAACTCCGCCGATGTATCGCAGGCAAGTACCCGAATATCCACCCGATACAGGGCTCCGCCGAGGAAATTCCGTTGCTCGATCAATCCATGGACAGCATCACCAGCAACGGTGCCCTGAACCTGGTTCCCTCGAAACGCAAAGCGATTCGGGAAATGTTCCGGATTCTCAAACCCGGCGGCAAGCTGCAACTGGCGGATGTGGTCATTCACCGCCCGGTAACCGTCGATTGCGAAGACGACCCCAGGTTGTGGGTTGAATGCGTGGTGGGGGCCACCGTGGAAGAAGACCTGCTGGCGATGCTTGGTGATGTCGGGTTTGAAGATATCCGAATTCTCAACCGCCACGACTACTTTGCCCTGAGTCCCAGCCAGCAGACCCGGGATATTGCCCGGAGTTTCGGGGCCTGCTCCGTGGAGCTGTCCGCCACACGAGCCAGCAAAACACCCGGCCTCATTCGGGAGTGGGCAAGAAGGCTGAACCCTCGCCGATGGCTGGGCCAACTGCATCGCCAGGGATTTTCGGGTCTACTCGCTCTGAGCATGGCCCTTGTTACCTGTTACGGCATCCTGGCGATCTCCGTACTGCTGACTCTCCTGGGCGTTCAGTTATCACTGTCGCTTCAGGTCTGGTCTTTCGCCATCGCAGTGTTCACCGTTATAACAGCATTGATTATCGGATCAGGCTTCATTCGGCATCGCAAACCAAGCCCTGGCCTGCTGGCAACGTTGGGAACAGCATTGGTCCTGTTTGCGCTCTACATCAGCTACCATGCGGCCACGGAATTGCTGGGATTTGCACTGCTGGCGGGCGCCGCCGGGCTGGACCTGAATTTCAAGCGCAAGCTGGAAGCACGGAAACTGGGCTTGAAACGCTAGCGACCCGACAGAATATGGCTCAAACCATCACACTCCACCATCGGGTCGTCACAGTTCACCACGATGTCGGAACGGGCGATGACATAGGCTTTGCCAGTTATGTTGTTTTCGACCACCTGGTATTCCCCCTCCTGCTCGACCGCCGTGAACTGCCCAATAAACCCGGTTTCCCGCAGGGAGATGGTTTCCAGTTTGTCGCCGGGTTTGATTCGGCCTTCGAGATTCATCAACGCCAGCCGCGCCGAGGTTCCGGTGCCGGTAGTGCTTCGGCAGATAACACCGGGGTGCACATAGGTGGCGGAGCGGGAGCGGTAGTATCCCTCGGCCACTTGTTCTACCGGGCCCATGAAGTGCAGGAACGGCAGCGGGCCCACGTCGCCCAGAGTGTAATGGGAGAAGCCCCGTTCAGCCTGGATAGCCTCAACGATGGCATGGGCAGTTTCGGCCAGCCGGCGCTCTTCGTCCAAGGTTAGGTCGAAGCCCAGTGATCTCGCATCTACCAGGGCGTAAAAGCCACCACTGTAGGCCACGCTGTAGCGGACCTGGCCGATGCCGGGCACGTTGATACTGGCGTTGTGGGTGTGGATGTAGCTGGGCAGGCCTTCGCAGGTGATGGCTTCCACCACGCCGTCATGCACGGTGGCCTCAATGCTCACCAGGCCGGCGGGAGATTCCAGTTTGAAGTGTTGTTTGCCTTCCTGTTTACGGACGATACCGGCTTCCAGAACCGCCGTTGCCGTGCAGATGGTGTTGGAGCCGGAGTAGATGGGGTAACCCATGACTTCCATGATGATGTAACCGGCGGCGGCTTCCGGATGGGTGGCGGGAACCAGCAGGTCGACAGACATTTCGGGGATGCCGTAGGGTTCTTCCAACAGCAGCCGGCGCAGGCCGTCGGCGTCATCTCGCAGATACTCCATCTGGGCTCGTACGGTATCGCCGGGCAAAGCGGTGATGCCACCGGTCACAATACGGCTGACATCGCCGCCGGCGTGGGTATCCATCAACTGAATGGTGAGTTCCGGTTTCATCCGCCTGCCTCCAGCGCAAAAGGTTGGCCGTGTGCCTGCCATTGGGCATCCGGCACGATGACGATCTTGCCCAGATAATTACCGCCCCGATTGACGAAATACTCCTCGGCCCGGTGCAACTCCGACAGTTTGAAAGCGCCGTGTAGCACGGGTTTTAGATGGCCATCGCGTATCCAGGTCATCAGCTGGTTTGCTTCTTCACGGGTGCCGTGGGATACCCCGAAAATCTGCATCTGATACAGGTAGATTCGGGTCCAGAGAATTTCACTGATGTTGCCGCCACTGGCTCCTGCGATGCTCAGGCGCGGGTAGGTGCTGCGGGCGTTCATGTCGAAGATCATGGCGTCGATGAATATGTCCGTCATTTCACCACCCACCAAATCCATCACCGCATCGAGGGGTTTGCCGCCGGTTTCTTTCTTGACCCGGTCTACAAAGGTGCTCATGTCGCTACGATCCAACACCGCTTCGGCGCCCAGATCGAGCAGGGTTTGGGCCTTGTCTATCTGGCTCAATGCGTAAGGGACGGCGCCGATGATCCGGCAAAGCTGGATCAGTGCGGTGCCCACGCCGCCGCTGGCACCGGTCACCAGCACCCGCTCACCCGCCTGAACGCTGGCGGAGGTGAGCATGTGGTAGGCGGTCTGGTAGGAGCACATGCCCATGGCCGCCAGTTCGGCATCGGCCAGCTCGGGGTTGGGGATATGGTGAAACTGATCGGACGGCAGGGCCACGTATTCGGCGTAACCGCCATCGGCGCCATGGCCGTAGTAGTCCGGAGTGAGATTGATATCGGTGCGGTCGTTGGCGTAGATGTTAAAGTCCAGGAGACCCCGCTCTCCGATACGGGTTTCACTGACGCCCTCGCCCACCGCCACCACTCTACCGGCGATGTCGGCGCCCTGAATACGCGGAAACGTCAACGTGGGTTTGCCTCCCATCTGGAACGACGTCATCTCCCCTTTTTTCGTGGGGTAGAGTCCTTCCCGGGCCTTGCGATCGGTGTTGTTCTTGGCGGTGGCGGTTACCTGCACCAGTACCTGGCCGGCAGCCGGTTTGGGCACGGGCAGGTCCTGGTATTCGAGTTTGTCGATGCCGCCATGGCCGGTGAGGACCATGGCTTTCATGGACGCCGGGATATCTGGCATGGCTCCCCCCTTGTTCCGGTGGTTTCAGTGATCTTCAGAGCATAGGAGAGATCTGTGGTTGTGTCAGGGAGCGCGCTGGTTATCGGGCTATGACTTTGTACACCGGGCGCAAGCGGGGTATTTGTTTGAGGACGACCTGAATGACCGTCATCAACGGAACCGCCAGCAGAACGCCCACCGGGCCCCAGAGCCAGCCCCAGAAAAAGATCGACACAAAAATGATGACCGGGTTGATGGCCATGCGAAAGCCGTGAATCCAGGGTTCCAGGAAAAAGCCAACAATGGTGGTCAGCAGGATAAAACTCAGCGGCGCGATGGCCATCATCCAAAGGGTATCCAGGGTAATTACCGAAACCACCGCCAGCAACGCAATCGTGAGCATATTACCGAGATATGGGATAAACCGGGCAAGGCCAGCGATCAGGCCCCACATGGCTGGGTCTGGCAAACCTATGACCCAACAGATGAGTCCGGTAAGCGCGCCCACTGAAAGATTACTCAACCCCAGCACTGCCAGATACTGGGCAATCTGTTTCTGGGAGTCGTGGGTGATTCGTAAAACAGTCTTGCGCTGCGGCCTTGGCAGCTGTTTGACAAAGTTAAAGATCAATCTGTCACCGCTCACCAGCAGGAAGTAGGTTAACGCCAGTGCCAACGCCAGGCCTGCCACACCGTTGCGGGCTTTGGACATCAGCTGGCTCCGCCAGGATTCCGTTTGCAAGACCACCGTTGTGGGCTTCGACTGATCGTTCTCCGACAGCTCATCCACGGACTTTTCCACCTGCTCCGCTGACTGGCTGACCTTATCGAGTTGGCGCATGATTTCACTGTCACCCACCAACAGCCTGGATATGCCCTCAGGTGCTTTCTGGGCCCACTCGAGCGCCGGGGTCGCAACGGCAGCACCGATACCCACGATCCCTGCAAGCACAACCAACACCAGTACCAGCGAGCTCACCACTTTTGGCAACCGCCAATTGATATAGGCTTTCTTCACCAACGGCGAGAGCAGCAAGCTCGTCAGTACCGCCAGAACAATAGGCAGGATAATCTGGTGAGCAAGATAAAGGGTGTACAGGATGCCCAGGATAAACAGACCATAGATGGGCGTAGAGAGCTCAGCCAGCACGCTCTTCCCGGGCTGGTTCTCGGGAGAGCGGTTTTCTGTTGGGGAATCATCCATGCTGTTTCAGTACCTTCAGGTCAGGATGGCGCCGTGTCATCCACAACGCCGATTAGGCCCGCACAGGCAGGTTGCGGGCGACTTGCTAGTGTAGCGTTCCAGCATCTTGCTTGCATTATCAAACAATTACCATTCGCCCGAGCACAAAACTGAACCGGGGGCATTGCCGACAGCGTATACAAAGGCACGAAGCCCGAGGTGAACCGGAGAACCAGATGCCACCGCGTTATGACACCCTTTTCTACGACGGACGCTGCCCCCTGTGCGCCAAGGAAATCCGCACGCTCAGAAAGTTACAACGTGGCGATCTGATCTTTGCCGATATCCACGAGCAGAATGCGCACAACGCACAGTTGCCAACACGTGAGGAGCTGCTCAAGCGGCTGCACCTGTTGACCTGGAACGGCGAATGGGTAATCGGCTTGCCGGCCAATGTTCGTGCATGGTCTCACACACCGTTTGGCTGGCTGCTCAAGCCTCTGTTGTGGCCAGTGGTTTACCCGGTCGCAAAACGGGTTTATGAAAGCTGGGCTGATCGCCGGTTCGAAAAGAAGTACGCCTGTTCGGTTGGCCCATCGTGACCAGTATTTAATGCAGTTTGCATTGAACTTGAAATATTAACGCATGCATTATGCTCTACGATAAAAACAAAAGTCACCAAAGGAGCTACCATGCGTTTTTCTCTGAACCCCGGTCCCTGCGCACTTGCCGCCGCGATCGTTCTCTCCACCGCACCGTTGCACACCCAGGCCAGCCTTCTCTCAGGGCTGTTGGGGACATCCTCCCAAACGGAAACAACAGAGAGCACCGGCACATCAGCGAGCGCGGAGAACACCATTGCGCAGCGATACATTGTAACGGTCGACCCAACTCTGCCCTCGCTTCTGGGCGTTGGTGGTGATCTGTCTGCCGGTATCCAGGCGTTATTAACTGCCGTTGGCGGCGGGAACATTCTGTTTCTGTATGAGAACGTGATGACCGGTGCGACCGTGCAGCTCACCCAAAGCCAGGCCGACCTGCTGCCCGCCCTGCCGGGGGTACTTGCGGTGGAGCCGGACACCTGGATGACAACATCCTCCACACAAACCCAACAGGACGCCACCTGGGGACTGGACCGGATTGACCAGACCACCCTGCCTCTGGACACCCAGTTTACCTACCCCACCGTTGCCGGGCAGGGTGTTAATGTTTATGTACTGGATACCGGCATTCGAACCACGCACGCCGACTTTCAGGGCCGTGCCAGCGGCGTGAACTTCCACGATGACAGCGGCCTGGGCGGCGTGCCGCTGATTGGCGGAATCATCGATCTGTTGCTGGGCGGGCTGATTTCCTTCGGCGACGAAGACACCATCTCAACCTACTCTGCCGAAGACTGTAACGGCCACGGTACCCATGTTGCCTCTACCGCAACCGGTTCGCTGTTCGGTGTCGCTAAAGAAAGCCAGGTGATCGGCCTGCGCGTGCTCGGTTGCAGTGGTTCCGGCGCCACCAGTGCCATCATCGAAGCACTGGACTGGATGGTAGAGAACGCCGAAAAGCCGGCCGTTGCCAACATGTCTCTGGGCGGTGGCAATTCAACGGCACTGGACAACGCCGTTCGCGAAGTCGTCGCCTCCGGCATTCCGGTGGTGGTCGCTGCGGGTAACAGCAACGCCGATGCCTGCAGCGGTTCTCCCAACCGTGTAGCAGAAGCCGTGACCGTAGGTTCTACCGACAACCAGGACCGCCGCAGTAGCTTTTCCAATCACGGTTCCTGCGTGGACATCATGGCGCCAGGCACAGACATCACCGCTGCATGGCACACCGGCGACACCGCCTTTAATACCATCAGCGGCACCTCTATGGCCTCGCCCCACGTGGCTGGCGCAGCCGCTCTGCTGCTCAGCCTGAACCCAGGCCTGACGCCGGAACAGGTTGCCCAGACGCTGCGCAACCAGGCAAGCACGAACCAGCTGACCAACCTGAACGGGTCACCGAATTTGTTAGTGAATGTGAACCCTTGAGGGAGAGTGCCCGCCAGCTACTATGGCTGGCGGGCGTTACTTTAGTTTTGTGCGATGAGCAGGGTTCTCCAGGATAGCGACAGTACACCTACGCCAACCGGCTGATCTCTGCCCCTTCCGGAATCAGAGACGGCGTCTGTGGCTCCCGGCCCTTAAGCATATTCGCGAGGCGCCGCTCACGAACCGTATGAACGGAAGGGTCAAGCCTCAGAACTTTCAGTGGCAGCGGATCCCCTTCCTTGAGTTTGTCGAACAGCTCAGCCTTATTCAGATAGAAAGCGCCACTGCAATTTTTGCCGTTAAACTGAAAATCAAACTCAACCAACAGATTGCACTGGTAGTGTCCCTCGTCCAATGGCCGGTTGTGTTTGTCATACTCCTGGTGAAACTGGCAGTCCGCCTCTTTTCTGGTCAGAACGCCATCCACCTCCACGCCGTGCTTACGCAACAGTGCCTGTTCATAGTAATAGCCGATACTTGAGTAGGCGGTGACAAACGAAGAAATGAACAGGGCCAAACCTATCAACGCGAAAAAGGCTCCGAAGATCATGGCGCCCCACTCGCCAAAGCCCAGGTAGAAAACGCCTCCCCCAACAACTCCGAAAACAAGCCCCATGCCCAGTAACATGAAAAAAAAGTCGAGATGATCTTTTACCGCTGCCCTTAGAAGCGGCCAGTCGGTGGTGCCTTTTCTGCGCATGTTGGTCTCCGTCAGGGTCGAAAAGACTAACTCGCTAATTTCGGCAGAAATGACGTGTTCACCCAGTAACGTTTGAGGTTGGATTCATCAACCAGGACCGGCACTGTCTCCTGATGGATGTGGTCGCTGGGATCAAACCACAGGTTGTCGCTCCGAAACACATGCAGCTCCCCCGTTTGCGGGTGTTGCCACTGGCAGACAATGCGAAAAGGATTCCGGCCGTTGACCGTGAGACTGGTGTTCTGCTCAACCGACGCAAATTTTGCGAGTACTTCGGTGCCATGCTGTTCCAGATAGGCTTTTGATCGCCCCTTCAGAACACCAAACAGCACCATCCCGCCACCGACCAAGGCAAACACCAGGCCGAGCCCGCCAACGATCAATGACATCCCCCACAGGGAAAAGAAACTGTTGATCTGCGCGTTCTCCGGCGCTGAGGGCTCATACAACACAGAAACCCGCTCACCGCGCCTGAAGGAGGGAGGGTTTGAACCGGAACGGGACTGAAACACGATCTCTCGGCCACTGGCATCCTGAAATGCCACGACCGGGTAATAGCTGCTGGAATCACTGGAGCGGGAATATACAAGCTCAGTCACTATCCCGCTGGTTTCGGTCGCCCGGTCGATAAAGGCGGAGGTGCTGCTGTAGCTGGCAAAAGCGCCGAACAGCATGGCTACGCCGATGAGGGTGAAAGTGTACTTGAGGATTTTCAGGGTTTTCATTTTTTCGTTCCTTGAACTTATTTGCTTCCGTGTTTCGAGCGAGCTTTTGATAAAACCTTAGCGTGAAACCGGCGAGATTATACCGCGCCCCCAGCAGAAATGGAGGAATTGGGTAATATTCGCGTCACATCATTAACCCCCTCCTATCAGAATATGAAGCTTTCTTCCTAGAGCGGAAACACCCATTCCGCTAGCATATATCGATGTTTCAGCTCCATGGCGGAAAGGAAGCCGACCCCATGCGGATATCCCGACATTTCAGAGAATTCCTTCCTGTCGCATTAATCACCTCTACAACCTTGGCGGGCTGTAGCGAATATTCCGACTCCAAAGAAGACGACATGGTTCACAGGCAAATGGAGGCCATGGTCTTTGTTGAAGGTGGCGCATTCATGATGGGCAACCCTGGTGGCTGGGCAATGGGTGCGGATACTATTCCCGCTCATGAAGTGGTGTTGGATGATTTCCATATACAGAAATATGAGGTGACCCAAGCAGATTTTGAAACTTTCCTTGCGGCCTCCGGACACAATATCGAAGCAAACCGCTACGAAGTGAATAAGGAACGCTATCCAGAACGTTTTAGTGATGATCTTCCTGCTGCTGTGTCGTGGCTGGACGCCAAAGCTTTCTGCCGTTGGCTCGGCGAACAATCTGGCCGGCTGGTAGACCTGCCAACTGAAGCCCAGTGGGAATACGCCGCACGCTCACGAGGCCAAACAGTTCGACATGCGACAAATAACGGAGCAATAGAACCAGGGCGTAATATCAACCGCGCTAACGATCCGGCTATATCCTCTCATAAGAGCAATCACCGTATACCCGAGCCACCCGGACAGTATCCACCCAACCCCCTGGGACTCTATGACATGTCGGGAAATGTAAGCGAATGGGTCAACGACTACTACCAACCCGACTACTACCAATATTCCGAAATCGTCAATCCTAAAGGGCCTGAAACAGGCGAACACAGCAGTTTCTTCGATGCACCTCGTAGAGTTATGAGGGGAGCTAATTTTGAGGGCCCAATCATCAATAGCTCTGCGGTTGTTCGACTAAAAGCCGCTCAATCTGCCGCGCCTCTTTACGGTGGATTCCGCTGCGCTGATAACTAGCCCAGCCATCTTCGATACCTTTGGATGCGGCGGATTTTCAGTATTCAAAGCCAATATGTAATCGTAAGTTCATTTCAGTTTATCTTGGCATTTTCGGGCAGCTAAGGGTTATTCGATGGGTTCTGGCTGATTAACAACGCAGCGAAAGCCTTGATAGTAAGAGTTCATACTGCGTCCCGTTCTCCCGTAAACCGTCGCATTGCCGCCAACGTGATCACCGAAACCCGCCAAATCTCTCACAACCCTTTTTCCCGCATGTTCGTTGCTCTGTTGCTTTGCTACCGGATTCTTGGTTGGGAGATGATCAAAACCGGGATAGAACCAGTCTTTCGTCCACTCGGCCACACTCCCAGTCATGTCATGCAAGCCGAGGGGGTTTGGAGGGTAAGATCCAACAGGACGACGTTCAACGTCACTTGATGAATGAATCAGCGCGTTGCCAGACACAGGCTGCATCGGATCAATATATTGTGATGGACGCTGAAGATACTTGTCTAGCTCCACTTCTCCAGTGTCGGTCGCATAGGCAATTGGTTGGCCTCGGTTCCGTGCTGCGTATTCCCACTGGGCCTCGGAAGGTAGTGAGTAGGGAAGGCCTGTCTTTTCAGCAAGCCATAGACAGTAGCCGTCGGCCTCTTGGAAATTCGGACTTCGCGCTGGTTTGTCTTTGTAATTTGGCGAGGCGGGATCATCATTCGATACTATTGGCAACCTCACAGCACGTTTAAAGCCCTTTTCGACTGTATAATTGTCCGCTCGCCCCACATCCTGTAGAAATGTAACGAACTCGCCCCAAGTGACTTCTGTCTTGAGAATTGAAAAGCTCTCGATCTCCACAAGCTTTGGCGGTTTGTTGTCATCGGAGATCGGGTTGAAAAGCACACCCGATTCATTTCCGACATCTCCCAGCCAAAACTCGCCGCCCTCGACAAAAACCAGATTGCTTTTGGCACGCTGGAGTACCGCTTCAATTTCAATTTCTGAGGGCGCCTTCGGTGATGAGCATCCGGCGAGGAAGGCGAAAAGCGAAATCGCACTACCAGCGATCGTTGACCTCAAGAGTAACTTCAACAACATCAGACGATCCCCGCAGTTCGGCAAGCTGAAAACGGATCTAACCGAACAGGACCAACCAGATTGGCTGTCGTATCCTCCAGAATTCGCTTGTAAAGGTTATAGTGGTGAACGTTTTTCCCGATGAAACTGAATACGTTCCGTGCGTTTTCCTCAAGATCGCCCTGTCTCGGCTCGTTCTCTGGGTTGATGCGAACCATGGTCTCCTCAAAGTCTCTCCAGCTCTGCATGGATTGTAGAATCAGTCCAACTGCTCTTACTTTTGTAAATGTGCCATCTAGCAATTTAGGTGTCAGCCAGAAGTCATCGATTAACAAGTTTAAGAGCTTTGCTTTAACCTCTGGGGGAGAGTGGCGCAAGACGCTTTCCTCTCCCCGCTCATCATCCGCGATAATATTACGGGCAACCTCTAGACCAACCCTTTCCTTTTCCAGATTGGATCGCAGGGCAAGAGCAAAATCATCCATAAAATCATCTATCGTTGAAATACCCTGCTCGACCATCCTGGCCGCAGAGACAGTTAAATTGGCACCCGTTCCAAGAGCATATATGGCGAGCTTGGTGTACCAGCCGAAAGCCTTAGTCTCACTACCGAAGAGCTCCAGATATCGAAAATCCACATCTCCCATAGCTTTGTAGACGTAGTGGATCATCGTAATTATATTTTCCGGATCCACTTCAAGCACAAAGCTTCCAGACGCACCAACGCCCAACACCACGCCAGCGTGAAAATTAAAATAAAACTTGCCGGTGCTTTCACTAAACTCCAGTCGCAGCCGAAACTCCCCGCCAATTCCAGCTGCCGCCTCAACTTTCTTTCCTATTTCACAAAGTGTTTTCCAATCGGCCTGCGTCGACAGTACATCAGTCCAAAGCAACGCTCCTGACAGTTCACATCCCGCTCGAACCCCTGCAAATACTCCTCCATCAACTGCTGCACCTTGTCCGCGTTGTCGAGCTGCAACACCTTTTAGATTCGGTATACCATTGCTCGAATCTATCGTTACATTTGCAGCGAGAAGTGCAGAAGCCCCGGCAAATCCAGACAACGAGGCTCGAAGCCTGGCTTGGAAGTGGCCAAGAGAAACTTCTCTTCGCTCGCCATCCCACCCACCAACTCTGTAGTAAACTCTGACTTCAGACCGGTTATTAACAGGATACGACTGCTCAACCCCAACCTTGCCCTGCGCCAGAGAATATTGCCCTTCTGCCTTGGCCTGAAGGTGAACTTTGCCTTTTCTCGGATCAAACTCTCCAGAGGCACTTGAACCCGCGGCAAAGCGCATAAACTGAGCCTCTGCCGAAGCATCAAAGCCAGTTTCGTCAACCGCTTGTTGTCTTGCCTCGGCATCACCCCAGATCGACCATGACGCCTCATCGTAGAACTTGTTCAATGTCGTCATGAGGGCACCATTCTGATCAGGCTCCCACAATTTTGCGTTGAACTTGATGCTTAGCTCACTTCGAATAGCATCTCGAAGCTTAGCCGGATCAACACCATTCTCGGTTAACCATCCATCACTCCGCGCTCGGTCTCTGGCAGCTATGGAATAGCGTCGCGGATGAGTCTTCATTTTATCTGAGCGTACATACGTTCTATGCGTGTTACCGGCAAGCCGCTTGATCTCGGTTATGGGCGGGATGCTCTGCATATCGTTAGTAAGAACGGAGCGAGCTTCCAGTTCTTCAATTAAGCGCTCTTTCTCTTCCTGAACTTCCGACAACAACTGGCCCTCACCATCAGCAGGACTTAATTCGGAATCCCGTTCGCCATCATTGAGCTCATCCAGCTTTGCATAAAACTCATTCATCGGGCCGCAAACGAACTCTTCTTCCTCAAGCCACTCAGAGAGCTCCTCTTCCGTCAACAGGATCAACTCATCAGAGCCTGTGACATGGACAACTTCCACAATTTCTTCTGCACATGGTGGCTCTTGAGCAACTTGTCCGACCTCGCAGCTGGAGAAATCTGCATCGTTCGCAGCGGGAAGTTTTAGCCGCTGCCCAGGAAAGATCCGATCGGGATTGTCGATATCCGGATTCAGTCTCAGAAGGCTGCTTAAAGTAGTTTGGTGTCGCTGTGCAATTGCGCTAAGAGTGTCGCCAGACTTGACGGTGTACTCGGAACTCATGGGGCAACTCCATATGCCAAACGTTTATCCACTTCACTCAAGCGCGTACCTGCTGGCATTTCAGAACTGGACAAAATAGCCTGAAATTCTGGATGCTCAATGCGCTCTCCGTGCACTACAGCTAGCTCTGCAAATCGGCTTACGTCTTTCTCTGTACGGAACCCAAACGAGTTGGCCTGCTGAATCAGTGCGTTCAGCCTGGATGCATCGTTTAGGGAAAGGTATTGGGCCAACCGGGTCACGAACTCGTCTTTGGCCATAGCGGCCAGGGCCTCAATATGGTGATCAGCAAGAACAAACCAGCCTTCCTCAGCAGCCTGCCTGGCTGGTCTCTGGCCATCTGCACTGAATCGCCGCCATTGACCATCATTTTGGAACGCCAGCCAGTCTGTTATCGGGCCACTGAATTGGTCTCGCTCCAGATCACTGAACGCTCCCATCAACCTGACCAGCTGTTTTGGGGAATAGAACCTGAGATAGGAATAGCCCCCATCAGGCAACTTGACGCTCAACAGGCTTCGTAAATGATCGGCCAATACGGGCAGTATCTCGTCTGCCATCAGGACAACGGCATGGTCTTGCCACCTTACCTGCTCTGACCATATTCGTGATGATGGCGAAGGCTTTACAAGGCAGGGGCTCACCTCGATGACCGACTCATGGGGTGTGCCAAGGTACAGGTATTCGAGTTCCGGCTGATCATCGTATTCATAGATGAACCTGGGAGCATTAAATACCGCACCATCAATCAGTATCCACGCTCGCTCAATAGCCTTTTCATCCAAGCCCATCATACAATGTCGCCCTCACATGCACAGGCTTCCATGGCACAAGAACCATCCGGTTGGCGGCCGCATTGCTTCACAAGAGCGACATCCTTTTTAGCTGCGGACTTCAATGCGGGCGCCGAGGCTGCAGAAGGCCCCGCTGTCGCTCTGGTGCCATTTTCCGCCACCTGCACAGGTTCATCGTTGGCTGTTAATTCGTTCAAACTCTCGGGCAACAACGGCCCCGTGACCCCAACCCCACTACCACTCCCCGGCCCACCCCCGGAATTCATCCGCACCAGCGGCCCGGAAATAGTCACCCCACTCGGGTCCACCTTCACAAAGCTGCCACCGGCCTTCAGTGTCACCTCAGCGCCGGCTTCAATCACAATTTTCATACCGGCCTTGTGGTGGATTTCGGTGCCGGCTTCCACAAGCTGGTTTTTGCCCTGCTTGCTATGGTGGCTGCCGTTGACGGTGAGGCTGTAGTCGGCGCCGATGCTTTCGCGGTGTTCGTCTTCGGTGGTGTGGTGGCTGTTGCCTTTGGTGTGGCTGAAGCGGTTGTTTTCCACCGTCAGGTGGCTGTCGTTCTTGATGACTTCGGTGCGGTTGTTTTCGGTCAGCAGGTCCAGGTCTTTTTGGGCGTGGACGTAGATCTGTTCCTGGTCCGCTTCGTCTTCAAACCGGAGTTCGTTGCTGCCCTCACCCTTGTGGGTTTTGGTTTTTAATGTGGTCCGGGTTTTGTGTTCCGGCAGCGCGTAGGGCGGTGTGTTGGTGGCGTGGTAAGTCCTTCCGGTGATGATGGGCTGATCCGGGTCGCCGTCCAGGAAGGAGACAATCACTTCGTTACCGATTCTTGGTAACGCCATAAAGCCGTATTGGCCGCCGGCCCAGCCTTGGGCGACGCGTAGCCAGGCGCTGGAGTGTTCGTCGTTCTTGGAGTAGCGATCCCACGGGAACCTTACTTTCACTCGTCCATACTGGTCGCAGTGAATCTCTTCACCCTCGGGGCCGGTGACGATGGCCATCTGGGGGCCGTCCATCATGGGTTTGTGTTCACACAGGGGCCGCCAGGTTTTATCGGCCGGGATGGCGGTGAAGTCGTTGTGGTAGCTGGTGGGTTCGCTGCCACCTTCTTCTTCCATGGCCTGGGGCTGTTTGCCGGTGTGGGTGATGGCGGTCAGCAGCCATTCCCGGTTCAGGCTCTGGCTGTCGTGTTCCTGCAGTTCCACTTTGGCGCCGGGGGTGAAGTCCGGGCGGTTGCTTTTGCCCTTGGCCAGGGAGGCGTCATTTCTGAGGGCGTCCAGTTTAGCCTGGGTGAAGGGCTGGCCGCTGGCGTCGGCCTTGTAGCGGCCGGGGTAGTCGTAGTGTTGGTAGTCTTCTCGGTGGTTCACACCGCCAGCATTGTGCTCGTGCATCAGGGCATAGGCGGGGTTCTTGAAGGTGTAGTCTTTCATGGCCACGGAGGCAGCTTTGATGCGCTCTTCGTAGGCGAAGCTGAATACACAGGCCTGTTTGCTGTTGCCGCCGGCCTGGGTGTTGCAGGGGACCGGGTCGAGTTTCGGGGCGTCGCCATGGTGGTCGGCGATGATCAGGGCCGGTTGTTCTTCGCCATCCACGCTGCCGTGCTGGTAGCGGTAGTGCCAGCCTTCTTCGGCGGCCAGGCGCTCAAGGAATTGCAGGTCGCTTTCCCGGTGCTGGACGCAGTATTCCCGCTCTTCGGGTGAGCGCTTGAAGTCGAACACGGTGTCGATGATGCCCCGCTCTTCCAGCAGGGTGCGCACGATGGCATCGGTGGTCTGGGTCTGGAAGATGCGGCTGTTGTGCATCATGCCCAGGCGCCAGGCCGGGGGCTGGATGACCACTTCGTAGGCGGTGCGGCGGTGGCCGGTGTTGCCGCGGACGAATTCGTTGACCACGCCGGTGAAGCGCCGCAGGGGCTGGCCGTCTTGCCACACCACCAGGTCCACCGGTTGTTCCAGGATATCCGCCGCCTGCACGTCCGGGTCAGTACTGGCCAGATGCACTCGACCCTGAAACAGCTGGGAAAGGCTTTCGGTCAGCGCGAAGCTGACGACAACGAAGTGATCTGAGGGGAATTCGCCTACACGGGCGGTAAACTGCAATCCGCTTGCCTGGGGCATGACTTCGGTCCCTGAAGATTAATGATGAACTGCTTACTCGTCCTGAGCGTGCATGAGTATAACCAGTGTGGATTGTAAGGCCAACCTTGCATCTGCCCGCATCTGCGACTTTTGTTGAACTCTGTGAACGGTTACTCTTGTCCCAATGCCTACAACAAGAGAGCAACCATGGCTATGTACACCATTGAAATCAATGAGACTTTTAATGTCCCTCGCAAAAAGGTATTCGCCCTGTTTGCAGACCACCAGCGTTTCGGAAAAATGCTCGGCGCACCGGTCAAACGGATCAAAGACAGTGACCAGGCAGACCCGAACGGCCTTGGCTCTGTGCGTAAGATCGGCATCGGCCCCCTCTCTCTGGAGGAAACCGTACTGAACTTCGAGCCCGATACGCTGATTGAGTACGCCATCACCAGCATGAGCCCGATCAAGAACCATCTGGGCAGGATTCGCTTTTCGGAGACTCCGGATGGCCAAACCCAGCTGAACTACACCATCACCTTTGAAGACATAGTGCCGTTTTCCGGGAAAGTGGTCAGCGTCGCTCTGGAGCAGGGCCTGCGCCGAGGAATCAAGCGGGTCCCCAAGCTGGCCTGATGCCATAAGAGCCCCGGCCCGGGCAGCCGGCGTGACAAACCGTTACTTGATGAATATCAGATAATTGACCTGAGGCAACACTTCACATTTGTCAATTCTGTAACCTCCCGCGCAACTTGCAATATCCGGCCATCAGGGGCCTAGCGGGCTTCCTGATGGCACAACCAATCCTCTGCGGGAGAGCGAAATGGCGGCTGAACCGATTGTGCTTTTCGACAACGGACACCACAAGTGCCTGATGTTTGATTCACTGGTGACTGGCGAAGGCGTCCAGTCGAACCAGTTCCTGGTTGTCGATGGCAAACATGAAGCCCTGATTGATCCCGGTGGAGACCTCACTTACACACCACTGTCCGTAGCCGCCTCGAAGTATATGAACATCCGCGACATGGATTATGTTTTTGCGTCTCACCAGGACCCAGACATCATCGGCGCCATCGATCGCTGGATTGTTCACACCCGCGCCAAGATTGTAACCTCCAAACTGTGGGCCAGGTTCCTGCCACACCTGGTGTCCAGTTATGTCACCAATCAGCTCAGCGGCAGCGTTTACGACCGCATCGTCAGCATTCCCGACGGTGGCGCTAACGTCCGGTTCGGTGACAGCTACCTTCAGTGCCTGCCTGCGCACTTCATGCACTCCGTGGGCAACCTGCAGTTCTATGATCCGGTCTCCAAGATCCTGTTCTCAGGCGATCTTGGTGCCTCCATGGGCGGTGAAGATGACCACGAGCCGGTCAAGGATTTCGACAAGCACATCCCCAACATGATCGGCTTCCATCGGCGCTATATCGCATCCAAGAAGGTGTGCGGCCTTTGGGCCAATATGGTTCGCGGCATGGATGTGGCCATGATCGTGCCCCAGCACGGCAAGCGCTTCGAGGGCCCGGCGATGGTTGACCGCTTCCTGAACTGGGTCAGCGAGATGGACTGCGGGATTGATCTGGTATCACAGGATAACTACCGACAGCCGGTAGAGTACGTCTGATACAGAAGATTATAGCTGGCGCGCAGCCTGTGCTCGTGCCAGCCACTCGTCAGCAAGGCGCTCATCCTGTGGCACGCCCAACCCCTTCCGGTAGGCATTAGCCACTTCCTCCATGCCGATCACGTCCCCTGCCGTGGCGGACCTCAGATACCATTCAAAGGCCTTTTCGGGATCTTTATCGGTCCCCAGCCCTGCGGCGTACATGTTGGCCACGTTCAGCATGCCCTGGCTGTTGCCCCGCTCAGCCAGCTCGCAGTAACGGTCAAACGCCTCGTCATATTGCCCCATTTTGTAGACAGCATAGGCCTGCAACGCCTTGACCATATCCCGGGCTATGCGGGTTTGTTCATCATTTTCCTGGGCACTGATCCCCGTAACGGGTGCCAAGGCCATGGCAATGACCAGTAAAACAGTTGGTCGGACAACGTTCATAGCGAAACTCCACCGAGACTGATACACCATGACACGCTAACAGCCGGTGCCCAACACGTCGCCGCTACCAAAGCACCATTCAACTGGTACCTTCGAACCACCAGCCGGCAAAATAGGCTGTCACCCAGGCCGCTAGTTGAGTAAAATCCGTCCTTTTACCGAGAGCACGAGAGGCACCACAGATGGGCAGAGCCTACCAGAACCGCAAAGAATCCATGGCCAAGACGGCCGCGGCAAAAACCAAGGTCTACAGCAAGTACGGCCGGGAAATCTACATGAGCGCCAAGTCTGGCGGCACAGATCCCCAGGCCAACCTGTCGCTTCGCGGACTCATTGAGCGGGCAAAGAAAGACCAGGTTCCCGCACACGTGATTGAAAAAGCCATTGATAAAGCCAAGGGTGGCGCGGGCGAAGATTACTCCCCGGCTCGTTACGAGGGTTACGGCCCCGGCAACTGCATGGTGATTGTCGACTGCCTGACCGACAACCCCAACCGCACCTTCGGTGATGTACGCCTGGCCTTCACGAAAACCAAGTGCAAGATCGGCACGCCCGGTGTGGTGGCACACATGTTTGACCATTGCGCCATTTTTGCCTTTTCCGGCCAGGATGAAGAGGCCGTTCTGGAAGCACTGATGGAAGCCGATGTCGATGTAACCGACATCGAAAACGAAGATGGCAAGATCACTGTCTTTGCCCCCAACACCGAATACGCCAAAGCCAAACAGGCCCTGGAATCGGCGTTTGAAGGCATCGAGTTTGATGTTGATGAAATCCAGTTCCTGCCGAAAACCACCACCGTGGTGCAGGGCGACGATATTCCGATGTTCGAGAAGTTCCTCGACATGCTGAATGATCTGGACGACGTTCAGAACGTGTTCCACAACGCGGAAGTCCCGGAAGAGTCATAAGAGTTGGAGCTGACTATGGCTGGAACAGAAGCACCCCACAAAGCCCGCGTGGTGATCCTGAAAACCGGGTCTACCTACCCGCAGATCAGGGATCAGTTCGGGGACTTTGATGCCTGGTTTTCGCGGGCGCTTTCCAGCCAATTAGAACTCACGATTGCAGACGTCACTCAAGCACCGCCGCCTGGGCAACCTGGCGACTGGAACGGGATCGTCATTACCGGTTCACCGGCGATGGTGAGCGAGCGTGCGGCCTGGAGTGAAACGACGGCAGCGTGGGTTCGGCAAGCGGTTGAAGCGGGCGTTCCGCTTCTGGGCGTATGCTATGGGCATCAATTATTGGCCCACGCGCTTGGCGGCAAAGTGGATTATCACCCAGACGGCCGGGAGACCGGCACCCAGGCGGTAACCCTGTTTGACAGCGCCCAGGACGACCCACTGTTCAGCCAGCTGCCGAAACAGTTCCCGGCCCAGCTGACCCACAAACAGTCGGTAATAGAACTGCCACCGGGCGCTGTGCTTTTGGGCCGCTCCACCTTTGAACCCCATCAGGCCTTCCGGGTTGGCAAGAATGCCTGGGGCGTTCAGTTTCATCCGGAATTCGACGAACAGATTATGAAAGCCTATCTGGAAGTCCAGTACCCTGATCTTGAGACCGAAGGCCTGGACGCAAACGCCTTGCTGAGTTCCGTTCAGCCAGCACCCGAGGCCAGCCAATTGCTCCGGCTTTTCGCCGACTGGGTGATGAAACAGCAGCACTGAACCCGCACCCATGCCCATTCGATGGAACGAACCCACCATGATCCTCAAGTTCATTGTCGGCGTTGTCCTGCTCAGCCTGATCGGCCTTGGCCTATGGCATTCCTTCAAAACCCTGCCGCCCGGCATTCGCTACCAAGGCGATGCCGCACCGCTGGAAGACGCTGAACTGCTGACAGACACCACCCGCCATTTCAGTGACGGGCAGTCAACACTGGATCATGAGATATTCGATGAGATCTTCCGGCTGATCGAACAGGCGGAAACCTTTATCTTGCTGGACATGTTCCTGTTCAACAGTACCGGCCCCGAGGACATCCACGTTCGCCCCCTGGCCGAACAGCTCACCCAGGCTTTGCTTGAGCGTAAGAATGCTCAACCAGGCATGGATATTGTTCTGATTTCAGACCCCTTGAACACCTTTTACGGGGGCACCCACTCACCTCACTTTGAAGCACTGTCTGCCGCTGGCATTGAGGTCGTTGTCACTGATCTGGAACCGCTGCGCGACAGCAACCCGGCCTGGTCATCCCTATGGCGATTGTGTTGCCGGTGGCTGGGCAACAACCCGGATGGTGGCTGGCTGCCCAATGCCCTGGGCAACCAACCCGCCACCATCCGAAGCTACCTGGCGCTACCGAATTTCAAAGCCAATCACCGAAAGCTGCTGGTGACCGACGAAGGCGACCGGTTCCGGGCGGTTGTCACCTCCGCAAACCCCCACAACGGCAGCAGCCGGCATAGCAATATCGGGCTGGCCTTCAGTGGCCCTGCGGTTGTGGATGTCATCCGAAGCGAACAGGCGGTTATCCGGATGTCTGGTGCCGATACCAGCACACTCGAGCGCTGGCTGGCACGGATGACTCAAGGTAGCCAGCTGCCCGACCATTCAAAGGGCACCATCCGGCTTCTTACCGAGTCCGCTATCCGGGACGCCGCTCTGGATATGATCAATCGGAGCCAGCAAGGCGAGCAGCTAGACATGGCCATGTTCTATCTGTCGCACCGCCCGATCATCAATGGACTGCTGGAGGCACAGCGCAGGGGCGTCGAGATTCGCCTGCTGCTGGACGCCAACAAGGATGCCTTTGGCCACGAGAAAAACGGCATTCCCAATCGGCCGGTTGCCCTTGAACTGCATCAAGCCGGCATTCCGGTACGCTGGTGCAACACCAAGGGCGAGCAATGCCACAGCAAACTTGTCATCTACCGGGGGCAGAATGAGCAAATCGAACTGCTGCTGGGCTCCGCCAACTTTACCCGCCGTAATCTGGATGACCTGAATCTTGAATCCAACGTGTGGCTGGCCGTGCATCAGGGTGCCCCTGTCGCGCAAAAAGCCAATGCCTTCTTTAACGACTACTGGACACACGGCCCGGACAACGAACAGACCCTGAGCCTTCCCTATTCAGCCTGGGCTGATCACTCCAGTCTGAAGTACTGGCAATACAGGGTTATGGAAGCCACGGGGCTCTCTACATTCTGAGGTTTAGCGTGCAAGCGTGAACGTTTTGTATGTTGAATCAGTACACATTCCCATCTAAGGTTTTTCAGATAACCCAAGAATCAAGGAGTCTGATATGAACAGCCTGAGACGTCACATGAAGCAGCTTTCCCTGATCATGGTCATCTTGATGTCGTTCGCAACCACCTTCTCCGTCTCGGCCCATGCCGGCATGGTGGGCACGGGCGAGATGATTCAGCAGCAACAGACCGACCTTGACCGCCAGCAACTGCTGGACATGCTCGATGACCAGAACGTGAAGGACAAACTGGCGCAGATGGGCGTCAGCGAAGCTCAGGTTGCCGAACGTATCCAGAACCTGACACCGGCCGAGCTGGCAGACTTTGAACAACAGCTGGCTGAGGCCCCCGCCGGGGAAGGCGTTGTTGGCGTTATCGTGCTGTTCCTTCTGGTATTCATCATCACCGACATGCTGTGTGCCACGAACCTGTTCTCCTTCGTCAATTGCATTCGTTGACACCCTCCGCCCCCATCAACAAGCCCAGCCTTGCCGGCAGGTTCGCAGCCCTTCTGGGTCTGATCCTGCTGGCAGGCTGTGCCAGCACACCGCCCTGGCCAGAGTCTGCCGCCCCTGCGCAACCGGACAGCACGATACCGGGCCAGGCATTGCTGGACCATGTGCCTTTTTACCCTCAGGAAAAGTTCCAGTGTGGGCCGGCCTCACTGGCAACCATGCTGAACACCCAGGGCCTGGCAACGGACCCGGAGATCCTGAAAGAACTGGTTTACCTGCCCGGCCGTCAGGGGTCACTGCAAGTTGAAATGGTCGCCGGCGCCCGCTCCCACGACATGGTGGTGTATCCACTGAAGCCCAACCTTGAGGCAGTGCTTGGCGAGGTGAATGCAGGCAACCCCGTTCTGATCATGCAGAACCTGAGGTTCAACTGGTGGCCACAATGGCACTTTGCGGTAGTGGTGGGCTACGACAGTGAAGAGGAAGTCCTGATTCTGAATACAGACACCCGGCGCCATTACCGGATGCCCTACAAGGTGTTTCACGCCACCTGGAACCGGGCCGACCGTTGGGCGGTGGTCGTTCTGCCGCCAGACACACTGCCAGCAACCGCGGAAACCCTGCCCTACCTGCGAGCGGCCCACGATCTGGAAAGCACCGGGCACACCCGGGCCGCTCAACAAGCCTACCAGGCCGCCGAACAGCAGTGGCCAGACCAACCCGCACCGATCATGGCCCAGGGTAACCTGGCATACGACCAGGACAATGCCGAGGGCGCGGCATCACACTTCCTGCGCGCCGTTAACCGCTTTCCCGGCTTCTCGGAGAGTTGGAATAACCTCGCTTACGCCCTGAGCGCCCAGTCTTGCCCGGAGCAGGCCAGCAAGGCTCTGGCCTGTGCGGCCAGCCTGAACCCGGAACGTTTTGGCCAGGCACCGGAGCTGCCAAAGGGCACAACCGGAGGCAGCCGAAGCTCGTGCCCGTCGATACCGGACTGCCCCGCTGACACGATAGAGCGCTAGCCCGGCTTGCGAATCAGCACCACGTCCTTACGGGGCACTTCATACTGCCAACCGTAGTGGCCCGCCAGCCAGGCGAACGTCTGTTCCCGGTAAAACACCACGTGCGTCGGATCGCGCCGATAGTGCCATTGATCAAACCGATCATCGTCGGTCTGGAAGCACGTCATAATACCCAGCCAGCCCCCCGGCTTGAGCAACGAATCCAGTTGCCTGAACACCTCAGCGGGGCGGTACAAGTGCTCTACCACCTCGGTACAGGTGATGAAATCGTACTGCTGCTCAAGGGCCGACGTGGCAGGGTGGAAGAACGGATCGTACAGCGCCATGTCAAAACCCGCCTCCCGCATCATGTCCGCAAGCGCAGGCCCCGGGCCGCAGCCGAAATCCAGCCCCTTTGCCCCATCAACCAGCCTCGCCAACAGAGGCTCTGACAGCTTCGACAGAAACCGGCGATAGCCGGCATCCCCGGGTTCATTGTTGTGCAGCGCATATATGGCCCGTTCTTCCTCCGCCGTCAGGCGACACTCAGGGGCCATCACTGTTGCCAGGCATTGCCCGCAGCGCAGGTAGCGTTTCTCCATCACCGTGCGAAACGGCTGCAAAGTGCCGGACTCACACACCGGGCACAGGGGCTGGCCTTCCTCACCATCTAGCATTTTGGCAATTCCCAACCTGTCGAAAGTTTCATTGTCATATCCGGCCATGAAACCAGTTTGTGACCGGCTGCCGGAAAGTCGCTCCTCTACGGTGCCTATACTGGCGCCTGAAGCAGCCTGTAAAAGGCATGAATAATAACAACTGTATGGCTTATGACGAAACGCCGAGAGTAAACCGGCCCAGAGACAAAAACATGGACACGTTGAACAGTCTTGCCCTGGAAGTGCCAATTATTTCGGCCCGCTATGCGTACCGGTTCATCCGTTTTATGGAGAGCCGGGGGGTGAAGCGCCACACCATTCTTGAAACCACCGGCGTTACTGAGGACATGCTCCAAAGCCCGGAGGCCAGCCTGTCGATGAACCAGGTTCTGGCGGTGCTCAGCAAAGCAGACTGGTTAATGACCGATGAACGAGCCGCCTTCGAATTCGGCCAGCAACTGGATCTCCCAAGCCATGGACTGCTGGGGTTTGCAGTGCTCGGCCAGGAGAATCCGCGGCGGTTGATCAGCATGATCGTACAGTATCTCCGGGTGGGGCTGCCGTTGATGGATATGGAACTGGCCTCCACGGGTTCCACCTTCCGAATCCGGCTGATGGATACCTGGGGGCTTGGAAACCTTCGTCCATGCCTGACCAAAATTTACATGGGCAGCATCCATCGGGTCTCCAGCCAGGTGTGCAGCCATTTCAGCTTCCAGTTCGACTTCCCCACCGCCATCCCCGAAGAGGACTGGAAACGGCTGGCGCCTGGCTGCGAGTTTGAATTCAACGCCAACGTAAGCCAGGTCACCATGCCGCTTAACGGACTACCAATCCGAAAAGACGACGCCAGCCTGGAATTCCTGGTGGCCCGCACCCGCCACGACCGCAAACAGCAAACCCTGGAGGCCGACGAAACGGTCATGCAGGTACGGGAACTGATCATGAGCCAGCCAGGCCGCCCCTGCACCACAGAGAACATTGCCCGGCGCCTGGACATCAGCCCCAGAACACTCAGGCAACATCTCGCCAGCGCAGGCACCTCGTTTCGCCAACTGAGAAACGACATCCGGGAAAGCTTTGCCACGCTGTACCTGAAAGACACCAATGTGCCTCTGGAATCCATTGCTGAAAAACTGGGCTTCAGTGATCAAGCCGGCTTCACCAAAGCCTATCGGTCATGGACCGGCAATACGCCCGGCGACGTTCGTCGCAAGGCCCGCAAAAAAAAGTGAACACGGTTCAGCTATTAGGTTGATGCTGTTCACGCTTTAGGCAATCCCTCCCCTCTTCTCCGTTTTGGACAAAAACCCTGCCGGGGCAAGCAATGACCCGCGCCACCCCAAGACCGTTAAATAACCCTGCACTCATGCGTGCCCTGCACGCGTGGCAAAGGGATCTTTGCAAGTCCGATTGAGCTGTCCGTCATCGGTGTTGTCTGCAACCCAACTACAACAACTACAGATAGACAGAGGACGAACTCATGAAACTCAGGAACCTCAATACGAGTGTCCGCAAGCTCGGCCCGGCCGTTGCGGCAGCGGCTTTGATGGCCGGTGGTGCCAGCAACGTAGCCGCAGAGCCGGTATCCATTGAACTGGCGTTCGAATGCCCGTTCCCCCTGATCGGAACCCAACCCATCCGCGCCCAGATCAGCGCAGACATTCCCACAGTGGCCAACGTTGGTGAGCCCACCCCGCAGTTTGAAGTCACCGCCATTACCGTGGTGAACGACGACGCCCGCACCGGGCTCAAGCTGGTTGGCTCGGAAACGGTCGAAGGCATCGCAACCAGCTTCAACACCGTGGTAACCGCCAATCGCAGTCTGGACCAGATTGTCGAACTGACGATTCCGCCCACATTCATTCCTAACGTAAGCGGCGAATTCGATGTTCCAGCCTCTGGCCTGGCGCCTGAAGTACTCTTTACCGAAGACGATATCGGCGAGGCTGAGATTCGCGTTGGCGGGCTGACCCTTGACCTGACAGCCCGCACCCCGAATGGCGCTATTGCGCCAGCGCCCATTGGCGAAATCCTCACCGATTGTGTGCAACTCCCGGATCAGGACAACCTGCTGCAAACCATTCTGGTTAGCGGTGAGGTGTCCGAAACTCCACGTATTGGCGTGAACCGGGAAGACCTGGCCTTCGGAAACGTGCAGGCCGGTTTGACTGCTGAACAAACCGTCACCGTTACCAACACGGGCAATGCTGCGCTGGGCATCAACAACGTTACCATCAGCGGCACCGACGCCGACGCATTCCTGCAGGCCAACAACTGCGCAAGCCTGGCTCCGAGTGAGTCCTGTGACGTGAACGTGACCTTCGCCCCAAGCACCGAAGGCACTCGCAATGCAACCCTCACTATCGAGTCAACCGATGCCGACAACCCTGCGGTTGATGTGGCACTGACCGGCCGTGGCGTACTGGCTCCGACACCGGAAATCGGCGTTAATCCCGACGCTGTTGATCTGGGCCGAATCCAGCTGGGCCAGAGCGCATCAGCTGAAGTGACCATCAGCAACAGCGGTAATGAAACCCTGCTGATTGACAGCATTGCACTTGAAGGCGCCGGCGCTGCAGACTTTGGTCAAACCAACAACTGTACAACCATTGCCGCCAACGCAAGCTGTACCGTTGAATTGAGCTATACCGCCAACGTGGTGGGTATGAGCAACGCCAACCTGGTGATCCGTTCAGACGACCCCGAGACACCGGAAGTCAGCGTTCCCGTCTCCGCCGAAGCCTTTGAGCAAACCGGTTCCGAACTTGAGCTGCTGCTCGGCCTGGAAGGCTCCACCTTCATCAAGTCCTCAGGCGGCACCCTGCCCCTGAACGGTTCCATTGCCACCCTGCTGGATCTGGCGGCGGGCACCTTCGAAGCCGATCTGGAACTGGAGCCAACGTATGGCAACTTCTCTATCAAACTGCTTTTCAGCAGGCTGAATGCCTCAGCCAATGTTGAATTTGAACAGGCAGACGTCACTACCGGCACGCTGATCAACGGCAAGCTCACCGCCAACTCACAGCTGTACGTGAAAGTGCCCAAGGTGGCGATCAAGATCCTCGGCCTGCCGCTTCGGGTTGGTGGCGGTTCCGAGTGTCAGACTCGCGAGCCCGTCAGCATCGACCTCGCTTCGGTTGAAGGCTCCAACTTCTCTCCGGCTACCGGTGGCACCGTCAGCGGCGTCTACGACCTGCCGGCGCTTGAGAACTGCGGACTGCTAACCAGCCTTCTCAACCAGTTCCTCACCGGTTCCGGCAACACCATTGAACTGGAGTTGACCCCGGAACTGTAAGGAAGTCCGGCTTTGCCGGATAACACAGCCACAGCTGGCGATAGCCGGCTGTGGCTACGTCGTTGGAAACGTCGAATAACAAAACCAAAAAGGAACAATACAATGAAAAGCCTGAAAAAAACTGCGTTAGTGCTGGCCATGGCGGGCTTGCCGTTTGCCGCACAAGCCGACCTCAAGCCTCTTGACGACGCCCGTATGGGCAACATCACCGGTCAGGCCGGTGTCACCATTGAGCTGGAAACCCGGGTGGACATCGGCGAATTCCGGTATACCGATGAAGGCTCACTGTCCATCAAAGACATCAAGATTGGTGGTGCCAACCGTACAGATCTGTTCGAGGAAATCACCGATTTCCGCGACGCCCTGTTCGGTCAGACCAGTGATCTGATCGACAACATCAAGATCGACATCGACATCGCGGATGACGGTGACGCACTGATCGACATCTTCCCGATCACTGCGGCGCCGATCGATTTCGGTATCAGCACCGGTGACTGGACGCTGGAGGGCCATACCGATTCGACCTTGCTGGCCAGCAACTTCAACATGGTTGGCGCTTTCACCAAAGTCGGCATCCGCGTTGATACCGCCACCGATACCCTTAACCTGAACACCCAGGTGGGCATCTCCGAGCTGAACGTTGATTTCGACTTCCTGGCCCTGGGCATCCGTGGTCTGAAGATGACCGGCGCTGACTACATGGGCACCCGGCTCGATGGCTCAGCGGCGAACCCGGGCGTTCTGACTCTTGGCGCCACCATTGATCTGGACGTGTACAAGGGTACCCGCCTGGGTGGTGCCGGCGACGCCCTGGCCATCGATCTGAACACCTTCGCGGCAGATATGTCGATTGACCAGGTGCTGGTGGGCGGCACCTCTATCGGCTCGGTGATGATGGACAACCTGGTGGTTCAAGACACCACCATGCGCATCTACGGCCATTAAAACCGAAAAGCCCGGCGCTTGCCGGGCTTTCACTCACTTCCTGAAAAAGCGTGGATTACGCTCGATAAACGAATCAATCCAGCGCTCCAGGAACGAGTTCCGCTCAGGGTTCTTCAGGTATCGCCAGCCAAGGATCGAAATAATCAGCGCGCCCAGCGCGTCAACGATCAGATCCCACATGGTATCGGTCAGCCCCGAGGGATCGCCCAGCATCGGCTTCTGCATGTTCATGCCAAACAGGCTGTCCATGGTAAATTCGAAAATCTCCCATAGGGCGCCAACGCCCAGCGCGAACATAAAGGCAAAGAACGCTACAAACCCGGGCTTCATGTGAACATGGATCTTTTCGGTCTCGTTCATGATGTGAACCAGCAAGAAACCGAGTATCCCCAGCAGGAAGCCAGACATGGTATGCAGCGCCATGTCCCACCACCAAAACCGGTTGTAGTAGTCGTGAATCTCTCCGAGAAACAGTGACGCGAACACGAACCCGATGGCCGCCAACTGCAGTTCCGGGGGAATGTGAATCCGGAACCGCCGCTCAAACAGTATCGGAAACAGCGTGATCACAATGATCATGCTGGTCAGGAAAGCGGTAAACCAGCGCTGCCCCCAGATCGCAAGCACCGCCTCAAGCAACAGAATGGATTGCAGAAACAGGGTGATTCTCTGGTGCGTAATCCGAATTCTCATACCTTAATCCTGGTCGGTCAGCCCTGCTGCGGCCCGCAGCAGCTGGTCCATTTCCGAGGCATCCAGTGCCTCGGCTGAAATCAATTCCACCCGGGAAAGCTCCCTGGGCTCGCCGGGCAGGATAGTAACCGCGCCGTCCACAACGTTCACAACACGCCAGCCATCCCGGGTATGAACAACGGCCTTGAAGCGCAGCAGCCGGTCATCCATGGCCATCGCCAGTATCGCATTTTCCTCCAGCATCAACTCCGGATGAATCCGCCAGCCTATACTATTGTGCCCTTGCCCCCGGTTAGTGACCAATTGCCATGGGCTCTCATCAACTGACGGTGGCGGGGTATCCACGATCTTGCCATGGTGGTGATGGTGCGCATGGGGCTCAGACACCTCGGGTAACGCGGCCGTGCCATCAAGCCAGCCAACCGAAAGGTGGCCATGGTTGGTGTGATACACCGGACGGCCTTCCGGTGCAAGTCGGGCCGCCCATTGATCAAATGCGTGCACCTGGTTGTCTGTGCACAAGTCCGTCTTGTTCGCGACCAATATATCCGCCGCCGCCACCTGGTCCCGGAACTGAACGTTGTCCAGCACCCTCGGGTCTTCCAGTTTACGGGGGTCAACCAGGGTAATCACCGGGCCCAGTTTCAAGACGTCCTGATAATACTCGCCCGTCAGGGTATCCAGAATCTGGGAGGGATGGCCAAGACCGGTGGGTTCGATCAACAGCCGGTCGGGCTTGGCCCGGGCAATCAGCTGGTTTAGGCCAATCTGCATGGGCAGGCCGGCAACACAACACATGCAGCCGCCGGGAATTTCCCTTACCACGGCTCCCTCGGTCTCCAGGATGGCGCCGTCGATCCCAACCTCACCAAACTCGTTCACCAGAACCGCCCAAACCTCGCCTTCCGGCTTCTGACGGAGCAAATCAAGGATGGCGGTGGTTTTGCCTACACCAAGAAAACCAAGGATCAGATTGGTAGGAACAGGACGGACGGGATCAGACATGAGTGCGGCCTCAAAAGTGTTACAACATAACAAAAATGAGGCACCCAGTACCAGTGCGGGCGCAACAACAGACGCCAAACCATCCGATCAGTTCAAAATCGCCACAGAAACCAGACCAAAGCAACGATTGCAACAATAAACCAGCGAGCATAATGATCCGGCTTGTCCTGCTCATCGCGTTGCGAGGCAGCTACCGCCCGGTCGGATTCGTACTCATCAATCAGAACTCTGGCTCGGTAAACATCATCATCGTCCACATGAACATTGCTGAACCCGGCAGCACCAATTTCCCCCATCGCACCCTGCAGGTAGTGCCCACCCACATAGGCGTCGATGCCATTGGCCTCCAACATGCCGGCAACAATGTGTGCCTCGGTGATATCCCGGGCCCGATAGGCTATTTGCAAGATGACTTTCCTCTGTATGCTTGGCCATGGTACGAATATAGTTTCAGCATAGTTCCCTTTTCACAGGGCCCCAAAAGGAAAACCCATGCTCTGGATTCTGCTCGCTGTCGTTGCGCTCATCGTTCTCTCAACCTTCTTGCTGTTCCGGGTGCATGACCTTTCCCATTACGATGGCGGTGACTGGGCGGTGCGGGAAGTGGCTCCGAACCCCGCCCACGACGAGGTGATGGAACGCATCAAAGACATGGGGCGAGCGTCCCGGGGCCTGAAGGGCAAAGCCCGCCTGATTGCACTCAGGAACCATCTGGACAGTCTCGGTGAAGGTGTGGAGGTTAAATCCGAGATTCGCCATAGCGAGCACCCCCGGGGCGAATGGGTGATTGCACCCGGTGCCGATACCCGCCGCCGGGTGCTCTACATTCACGGTGGCGCCTGGGCCGCAGGAAGCCCCCGCAGTCATCGCGCCATTACCGACCGGTTCTCGCAACTGGCCAATGCGGCGGTGTTTGCGTTGGATTACCGATTGATGCCGGAACACCGTTTTATGGACGGCATTCGCGACTGCCGCCAGGCCTATACCTGGCTGCTGAACCACGGCCCGGCTGGCGAAGAGAAGGCGGCGTTCATGGTAGTAGCGGGCGATTCTGCCGGCGGTAGCCATACCCTGTCTCTGCTGGCCTGGATTCGGGATAACGGGGTGCGCCAGGCCGATGCCGCTATTGCCCTGTCACCGTCCACCGACCTCACCCTGACCGCCCCCAGCAACCGGGAAAATATCCGTACCGATCCCTTACTTGGGCCGGTTTTCGGGGGCTTGTCGAAGATTCCGCTACCGGTACTCTGGTGGGGTACCCTGGCGGCGTTTCGAATTTCCCCCACCAATCCCGTGGCGTCGCCCCTGCGCGGAAACCTTAACGACTTGCCGCCCACGCTGATTCACGCCAGCAGCACGGAGATGCTGCTGGACAACGCCACCCGATATGCCGCCAAAGCCCGGGCCGAAGGCTCACCGGTACAACTTCACACATGGCAGAACATGGTCCATGTATGGCACATCTTCTCCCCCCTGTTGCCGGAAGCGGAACAAGCCTTTGAAGACATCGGGGAGTTTCTGAGCCAGGTGGAGAAACAACACGCCTGAGGTTGGCTCAGACGGAGGGCATAGCCTTGTCATTGCACTGACGGACCACGGAAGCCACGTTGCTCGCCGGCACCGGACGGCTGAACAGGTAACCCTGGAAGCGGCCGCACCCCATCGCTACCAGCGTTGAAAACTGGGCTTGCTCTTCCACCCCCTCGGCAACCAGCCGCATGCGATGATTCTTGCCAATGGCAATGATGCTCTCGACCATATTTCGGGCGGGCTCGTCATCAATGATGTTATCCACAAAGCTCTTGTCGATTTTCAGTTCATCAATCGGCAGCTTGCGCAACAGGCTCAGGGACGAATAACCGGTACCGAAATCGTCCATGGACAAACTGATGCCTTCGCGCCGAAGGTGTTCCAGCACGGGGATGACCTGGTCAAAACCTGCCATGAAAACCGTTTCGGTGATTTCCAGGGTCAGGTAATGGGGGTGCACGCCATGCTTTTGCAATTCAGACAACACCAGTTCGGCAAAGCCTGACTGCATAAACTGCATGGCGGAGATGTTCACCGACAGCTCCAATGGCATTCGCGCCTGGTCAAGAATCGTCCGGAAGTCTGAGAGACTCCGGCCCAACACGTAGTTGCCGAGCTCCACCATCAAGCCACAGGATTCTGCCACTTCAACAAATTCATTGGGTGGCACATACCCGAGCTCTTCATCATCCCATCGGGCCAGCGCCTCAACGCCCACTACCCGGCCACAGGCGTCCAGCTGCGGCTGGTACGCCATAAATATCCTTCCCTGGTGAATGGCCCCACGAAGTCGCTGTTCAATGTGTACGCGCCGCAAATAGCCTGCCTCAAATTCGTTCCGGTACAGGCACACATCGTTGCGGGTCCTCTTGGCCTGGTATAGCGCCAGGTGGGCACTTCGAATAACGCTGTTGAATGAATCTCCGTGGTCAGGAAACGCAGCAGCCCCCACACTGGCGCCCAATTGGAGCCCCAGCGGTCCGGTGGCCATATGGCGGGCCAGCCCTCGCAGCAGATCGCTACAGAACGCCAGCAGCTTTTCAGGCTCACGGATACGGCTGATCACTGCGAACTCATCACCGCCAAGTCGCGACGCGCCGTATTGTTCACTGGTCAGCTCACCTAAACACCGGGCGAACTCGCTCAGTACCTTGTCGCCGTGTTCCTGCCCGAACCGATCATTGATACCTCGAAAATTATCGATGTCGAGCAAGACAACGCCAAAGCCCTCGTCGCGATTCACAAGCTGCTGGATCTGGTCAATCATGCCTACCCGGTTGAGTAACGACGTCAGGTCATCATGACGAGATTGATACATCAGGGCCGAGCGGCGTTTTTTCTCTGCGCGCTCGATCTGGCGCACGAGATAGAAGAGCAGGAAGAATAGGGCGACAAACACCGCCAACAACACCAGGGCACGATCCAGAAAGGTACTCCAGACCGAACGAATATTGGATTCCGAAACAATCCAGAGTTCATAGTCCGGGGAATACCAGGCGCCACCAATGAACGTATCACCGTCTCTATGGCTGTAATAGATACTGGGTTCCGGGCTTACTTTCAGTTCCTCAAGAGACGCATCATTGGCCGCTATCAGGCCTTGCCTGTCCTCTTCACGCTGTTCCGGTGTCCGCTGGATGTGGGCGTACATATCCGGCGTGACGCCTTCGCTGGACATAAACTGCAAATAGCCATCGTGCTCCCGGAAGATCATCACAGAGTCGTCCGCGCCGGTGTGCAGATTGTTCCCGAACACCCCTTTTTCGCCATCGGCGCGGATTCCGGCAGACATCACCGCAATCACTTGGCCGTTGGCATCCCTGATGGCTTTGCGGGCGGGAATAATCCAGGCCCCGACTGCCGGCAAATAGTAGGTGCGGCCCACCACCAACCGATCAGACTCCATAGCCCGCTGGAAGCCGTCCCGGGATTCCTCCTGCTCCAACAGGTTCGGCATCAGGCTGACATCCACAGTGGATGTCACTTTCACCAATTGCCCATCCGGCAAGGCCATACCGAAACCTGCGAGCGCCGGGCTGGCCTCCATGATATTGTCGAGAAAAGGCAACACCTCTGGAGTGGCGTTGACAAGATCCTGGCGCACAAGCTCAGCGGCGGCTACGTCCAGGATCAACTCCTGGGTACGTAACACGTTGATGGCAGATTGACTGATCAGTTGAACGCGGGACTGATGGTGAGCTTCCTGGGCACGCAGTGTGGATTGCCAGATACTGGTCAGGATAAACGACAGGACAAGCACACCAACAGCAACAACCAGCCAGAACAACATCCAAAGATTGCGCTTGAAGATTCCCAAATTAACTCCGCCAGAGTGGTTGTTGTTAAAGCTATTCCTCTGTTACTGACGTGAGTATAGGCAGAAAAACAGACTTCGCGAGCACCGCCCCCGGCCGATCAGGTAACCGGTCGATGTTTCTTTCGGACATAGAGAATTTTGTGAACTCGCGCAACAATCTCACCGCTGTCATCCACGATATCCACTGTCCATTCCGGCAAGTATTTGTCGCCGCTGGCTGTGGCGTTGCGGATTTCCTCAAGCCGATCGTCGGTCAGCTCAAACCGGGCTTGCACACGACCCTTGCCAGGGCGGATAAAGTCGATACTGGCGGCTTTGTCCCAGACTACATAGTCGTTGCCCAGACGCCGCATCAGCAACAGCATGTACATGGGGTCTACCATGCTGTATAGGGAACCGCCGAAGTGTGTGCCGACGTAATTGGTGTTGTACCAGTGCTGGCGCATTTCGACGGTTGCGGACGAAAAGTCATCAGCAATCTTCGTGACTTTGACGCCCGCGCCAAGGTATGGCGCAAACGTACTCATCATACGGCGCATAGCGCCGGCACTGGCAAACCAGCGGCGAACAGCAGCGTTCATAGGAATTCCTGAGAAAGCGGGTGAATATATAGCCTGCTATGTTGTTCCAGGCCGACACAAGTTTCAACGAGAATTCATACGATCGTTTGAAATTTACAGACCAGCGAACGCCAGTTGCAGAGCGATGGCGAGCATCATCAAACCGATAACACCATCGATAACCCGCCAGGCGCCGGGTCGGGAGAGCACAGGGGCCAGCGAAGAGCCCAGCCAGGCCAGCCCACCAAACCAGATCACCGAGGCGCTGCTTGCCCCCGCAACAAAGCCGGGCGCACTGGATTGCTGGGCGCCTACGGCCGGGATCAACAATAAGGTATCCAGGTAAACCTGAGGGTTGAGCAGGGTGACCGCCAGAGTAGTCAACAGCACTCCTTTCAGACCTCTTCGGGCCTCTGCCCCAGCTTCAAGCGCGGCCCTGCCCCGTCCGGCCCGCACGAACGCCTGAATCGCCAACCAGCCCAGGAATACCACACCAAGCCAGCGCAAAACCTCAAGTGCCTCTGGCATGGCCATCAAGGCCGCCGTTACGCCAAACATGCCGAGGGTGAACAGCAGGATATCGGACGTCATGCACACACCCGCAGACCACCAATGATGCTCACGACGAATCGCTTGGCTCAGCACGTAGGCATTCTGTGCACCAATTGCGACAATAATACCGCCACACACCAGCAAGCCGGTCAGATAACTTTCAAGCACGCCCGTTCCTCCGAAGATTGAGGGGCCAGACTAACCGCAAACCTATATACTTTAAATTCATCCTGCTAATAGTGAATTAATTTTACTTATGATTGATTACAAGCTGCTGGAAGCACTGGCAACCGTGGTTGAATGCGGCGGATTTGAACGTGCCGGGGACACCCTGGGGCTCACTCAGTCCGCCGTTTCCCAGCGCATTCGTACACTGGAGATCAGACTGGGCCAACCGGTGCTGGTTCGCAGTCCCACGCTCGCGCCAACCCCCGCCGGCCGGCGGCTGCTCAATCACGTTCAACAGGTACAACTACTGGAAAGAGACCTGGCCAGAACTTTGCCAGCTTTGACCGAGCGAGCCAGCCGATTACGCATTGCGTTGAACGCGGACAGCCTGGCGACCTGGTGGGCGGAGGTCATCGGCAACGTATGCAGGGATGACGAACTGTTACTGGATCTGGTGATTGAAGATCAGGATATTGGCCTGCGGCGGATGCGGGAAGGCGATGTCGCAGCCTGCCTTTGCAGTAGCCCACAACCCCTTGCCGGCGCTCGATGCGTTGCGCTGGGCACAATGCATTATCTCGCCCTGGCAACGCCCGACTATGCCCGCCGTTATTTTCCGGACGGCATCAATCCTCAAAGCCTGAAACAAGCCCCGGCAATTGTCTTCGGGCCAGACGACCTGCTCCAGCACCGTTTTCTTGCGCAATGTGGATACGATGGCGCCTTTCCCCATCACCTTTGCCCGTCATCGGAGGGTTTCGTGAAGCTCGCCTGCGCGGGCCTGGGATACGGCATGATCCCGGAGATACAGGCAACCCGGGAGCTGAAATCTGGAGAGCTGGTCAGTCTCGCCCCGGGACAATCACTGGAGGTGCCACTCTACTGGCATTTCTGGCGCCATAGCGGAGAAGCTCTGGAACGCCTGACTCAGGCACTTACCAACAACCGATTACTTGAGAAAAGTCCTCACACGCAGGTCAGGCCCTGACACCAAACCAGTGCGGATACCTCAGCAGGCAGTATATCGCCAACATGTCATAAACCGCATGCCACACCATCACCAGCTCAAGACTACCGCTGAGCTGGTAAGCAGTCCCCAACACCAGGCCCAGGCCAGTGGCAACCAGAAAGTAAGTGAATGACACATAGTGCACCAGGCCGAACAGCACCGAGGCCGCCAGTACCGCCGTCCAGGGCCCCGTGTATTGCAGTAACCAGCCCTGTATCGCGCCCCGGAACAGAAGTTCTTCACCGACGCCAGCGAGCACAGCCAATGCCAGCAACACCGGCCATCGATAACCGGATACAAAATCATAGAGCGCTTGCATCTGGCTGCTGAGGTCATCGGGGAACAACCAGGAGTTCTGGGTCAGCAACAGCAACGAAAGATAGGTAACAGCAGCACCAATCACGCCAGACAAAACCGCCCCGGCAAGGCTCAGGCCGCCCGACAGTATCGGAATACCAAACAGCCAGATGGCCAGAAGGCCAACCACACCAATGCCGCCCTGAAACAACAGGGCGGCGGATGTTGAGATTGAGGAGCTACGGCGGTCAGGCATGGATCAGTTAGAGAACAGATCCTTGACCGGGAACAGGTCATCGTAGACAGGCGCCTGTTTCTGGGCCTTCGCCTGGAAGGACTTCATCATATCGGTGGGGCGGAACATGCCAGACTGCCAGGTAGCCATGTACTTGAGGCTGTCTTCCACACTGTGATCGCGGCTGAAGTTGATCATTTCCTTGCAACCGGTCACCGCCAGGGGCGAATTGGCCGCAATCTGTGCCGCAATGGCCATGACACCTTCCAGCATCGCTTCCTGAGATTCGTATACCGTGTTCACGAAACCAAGGCGGTGAGCTTCCTCTGCCCCGAACTTGCGCCCGGTGTAGGCCAGTTCCCGCACCACGCCCTCGGGCATCAGCTTGGGCAGGCGTTGCAGGGTGCCCACATCGGCGGTCATGCCCAGTTCGGTTTCCTTGATGGTGAAATAGGCATCCGCGGTGCAGTAACGGCTGTCGGCCGCACACACCAGATCCAGGGCACCGCCAATGCAGCCGCCATGAACCGCTGCCAACACCGGCAAACGCACTCTCTCCAGCGACGTGAGGGTATCCTGCAGCTGCAGCACCACCCGGCGGAGGTTCTCCGCCATCCGGCCCGGATCACCGCTCATGGGCACAGATTTGGGATCGGAGAATACGCCCAGATCCATACCGGCGGAAAAGTGTTTGCCGGTGGAGGAAATCACAATCACTCGGGCATCGGTATTGGCTTCGATGTCCTGCACGCAGCGGGGCAGCTCCAGCCAGAACGCCTTGTTCATAGTGTTCAGGGCTTCCGGGCGGCTGAACTGCACGTGGGCAATCTGGTCTTTTACTTCGATATCGAAGCTTTCGTAGTTCGCTAGTTCAGACAAGGTGTAACTCCTTTGATTCTGTCGTTCTTGGATTGTGTTAGTACTGACTGACAAACAGGGCGGCTGCCAGTGCCAGGCTGAGGAACGCCACGATCAGGTTGATGGTCATTCCCCAGCGGGCGTTATAGCCATTGGGAAATTCTTCCGGGCTCAGGGTTTTCAACACCGCTGCAAACTGGCGGGTGGCGTAAAACGCTGTTGCGGCACCCAGCAGAATGAACAGCATTCCCAACCAATACATGGCCACCAGGTTCATGCTGTTGCCCGTCTCCGGAGCTAATGCCGCCAGCAGCAAACCCGCCCGTTCTACCAGAAAGCCGAAGGCTGTCAGCCCAAGGCTGGTGCGGTTCCAGGCCAGTAGAGTGCGCTCTGCGGCGAACAGTACCCGGGGGTCTTTCAGGTCGGACATGGTGCGGCACGTATCCTCTCGGCAAAAGGTTTCGTATCATCAGGGGGCACATTACCGCGAAACGAGGCATGATGGAATTTACTTTCCTGGGCACATCCGCCGGAACACCAACCCGGTCACGCAATGTCACCGGGCTGGCCCTGAGCCGCTCCGGCCCGAAACCCTGGTACCTGATCGACTGCGGTGAGGGTACCCAGCACCAACTGATGCGCACCCGGTATTCGGTGATGCAGCTACGCGCCATTTTCATCACTCACATCCATGGCGACCACATTTTCGGCCTGCCCGGTCTGCTCACCAGTGCCTCCATGCTCGGCCGCACAGAACCATTGGATATCATTGCGCCGCCACAGGTGCGCCGCTTTATTGATGCCGTGATCGAAAACAGTGATTCGAGCCTGAGCTACCCGCTGAACTTCATCAACTCCGAGGCGCCGGATTTCTACTGGCAAGATGACCATATGGGCGTTACCAACGTGGCGCTCTCCCACCGCGTGGCCTGCCGGGCCTATGTCTTTACCGAAAGAAACCTGGAGCGCCAGCTAAAGCAGGAGAAACTGGCGGCGGACCGCATAGAGGCCGGCCCGGCCTGGGGCGATCTGCAGAAGGGCAAAGACGTGTTGCTGGATGACGGCCGGTTGTTGCGGAGCGATGACTACACGCACATACCCAGAACCGCCCGGCGCATCATTGTGGGTGGCGATAACGACACACCGGAGCTTCTTAAAGAGGCCAGCCAAGGCACTCATGTACTCATCCACGAAGCCACTTATACACAGGACGTGGCCGACCGGGTTGGCCCCTGGCCCCAACACAGCTCAGCCCAACAGGTAGCCCGATTCGCCCAGAGCGCGAAACTGCCTAACCTGGTGCTGACTCATTTCAGCTCACGCTACCAGTCGGTACCTGGTGGCACGCCCCATATTAATCAATTGGCAGCGGAGGCGTTACAGCACTACAGAGGCCACCTGTTTCTGGCCAAAGATTTTGATACATACCGGTTGGAAAAAGACCTGAAGCTGAACAAGCTCGATGGCCATTGATTACCCGTTGTCCCCGGGCGGCATCACCACCCATTCCGGGTCTTCAAATTCACCCAAAGGCCGGATCTCCACAAACGGCGCCGCACTTTTGATGATGTCCATAATCCGGGGGTCCTTGGTTGCGTCCATGGCATCCCGGTCTGCCTTGCTGTCCCAGCTGGCGATGGCAATCAGCTTGTTCGGCTCACCGATCTTCCGGTGCAATTCCGTGCCGCGAGCCCCGGGGGCCTGCTGAATCAGCTCGCTGGCTCTTACCCAGGCATCTGCATAATCCTCCGCCGTGTGGCCGTCCTTCACGGTGACTTCAAAAATATACTTCATAAAACTGCCTCTGATTTGCCGACCTGTCGTTTCATGGTCCAGACTTGAAGACATAAGTTCAAATTCTGAGCGATGGAGACTGAACCATGTACAAAAAAATACTCGTACCTGTGGATCTTTCTCACATGGACAAGATTCCCAAAACCCTGAGCACCGCCATCGACATGGCGAAGCACTATCAGGCAAACCTTTGCTACGTGACGGTCACCAATAGCACGCCCGGCGCCGCCGCCCACAACCCGAAAGAGCTTGCCGGGAAACTAGCCGAGTTTGCCCATGAGCAAGGCCAAGCTCACGGCATAAAAACAGACGCCAAGGTACTTGAGTCTGTCGATACGGCGGTGGAACTGGATTCCAAGTTACTAGGCGCCATCAAAGATACTGGCGCAGACCTTGTTGTGATGGCATCGCACACGCCCGGACTGGGAGATAAGCTGCACCTGCTGCGTTCTAACGCCGCTGAGATCGTAAAACACAGCGACATTTCGGTCTTCGTGGTTCGCTGATCGTTGAGGTAGACTGGCCAGACACGCCTGGGGAAGTTGTTGATGTCTGCGCCTGTCATTTTTGCTGTCTTTGCCACCACTCTGCTTGCCGGGTCGTTGTTTTACCTGTTTTTCTATCGCACCTGGCGGCGAAAGCGGGAACTGCAGCAGCCCTTCCCCAAACCTTGGCGCAGCTATCTTAAAAAGCAGGTGCCCGCCTACAAACGGTTGGCACCGCAGCAAAGGAAGCGGCTTGAGCGCCTGGTGCAGCTGTTTGTCTCAGAGAAGGACTATTACGGCTGCGATGGCTTTGAGGTAGACGACAGAGTACGCGTAACCATTGCTGGCCATGCCTGCCTGCTGATTCTGGAACGGCCGTTTTCAGACTACGATGAAGTGCAGAGTATTCTGGTGTATCCGGACGTCTACCGGGCCCAGGGTACTGAGAGTGACGGCCTGGTGGTAAGCCACAGTGACCAGGTCCGCGCCGGCGAAGCCTCCTCCCGTGGCCAGGTGGTACTGGCCTGGAGCGAGTGCGAGAGCGCCATCGAAGAGCCGGACAGCCCTCACAACGTGATTCTTCACGAATTCGCCCACCAGCTGGACTACCTGGACGGCACCGCCGATGGCGCACCACCACTGTATGGCGAGCAGGCCCGGAACTGGCAGGAAACCATGACCAAGGCCTGGGACCACCTGCAACACCGCCTGGCACACCACCACAAGCCCTGGCTGGACCCGTACGGCGCCACCGAACCGGCGGAATTCTTTGCGGTACTGACCGAAACCTTCTTTCAACAGCCCGAACACCTGCTCGAAGCTCAGCCGGATGTTTACAAAGCGTTGTGCGGCTATTACCGGCTGGACCCGCGTGACTTCAGTAGCCACCGCCCTTAACGGCCATCACCCTTGACCCCAAGCCGGTCCAGAAACAGGTGCAGCTCCTGCTCGCTGATGTTCACGTATTCCAGCACCCGGCCGTAGAGCATCACCGTAGGCACATTGCGGCCACCCAGCTCCTTCTGGGTTTCACTGAGGACGTAAAGTATCGTCCTTTCGGTTTTTGTGAGACCATCCCGCGCATCGGGGATTACCTCGTCTATTCCGCGTAAACTGCTCATATTTCTGAATCCGGTAAGCTGCCCATGGAAATCAAAGTCAATTATCTCGACAACCTGAGGCTTGAGGCCAAATTCGACGATTTCACCGTCGTCTCAGACCAGCCTGTCCGCTACAAGGGCGATGGCTCGGCACCCGGCCCCTTCGATTATTTCCTGGCCTCGTCCGCCATGTGCGCAGCCTACTTTGTAAAGGTTTACTGCAACGCCCGGGATATTCCCACAGATAACATCCGCCTGTCGCAAAACAACATTGTAGACCCGGAAAACCGCTACAAGCAGATTTTCAAGATCCAGGTAGAGCTGCCGGAAGACATCTCCGACAAGGACCGCCAGGGCATCATCCGCTCCATCGACCGCTGCACGGTCAAAAAGGTGGTGCAAACCGGCCCGGACTTCCAGATTGAAGTGGTCGAAAACCTGGACGAAGACGCTCAGGCCCTGCTCACCGCTGCACCGGGCACCGACTCCAGCACCTACATCGAAGGCAAAGACCTGCCCCTGGAAACCACTATTGCCAACATGAGCGGCATATTGGCAGACTTGGGTATGAAAATCGAAATTGCCTCCTGGCGCAACATTGTGCCCCACGTGTGGTCCCTGCACGTGCGTGATACCGCCGCCCACATGTGCTTCACCAACGGCAAGGGCGCCACCAAGGAGGCCGCCCTGTGCTCGGCCCTGGGCGAGTTCATTGAACGGCTGAACTGCAACTTCTTCTACAACGATCAGTATTTCGGCCAGGACATCGCCAACAGCGAGTTCGTGCATTACCCGAACGAGAAATGGTTCCAGCCCGGCCCGGAAGGCGAGTTGCCCGAGGGCATTCTCGACGACTACTGCCTGGAGATTTTCAACCCGGACGGCGAACTGCTGGGCACCCACCTGTTCGACACCAACTCGGGCACGCCGGAGCGCGGTATCTGCAGCATTCCCTATGTGCGCCAGTCAGACGGAGAAACGGTATATTTTCCCTCCAACCTGATCGAAAACCTGTACCTGAGCAACGGCATGAGCGCCGGCAACACCCTGCAGGAAGCCCAGGTACAGTGCCTGTCGGAAATCTTCGAGCGGGCGGTGAAGAAAGAGATCATCGAAAACGAAATCGCCCTGCCGGACGTGCCGGAGAGCGTGCTGGCCAAGTACCCGGAGATTGTTGAAGGCATCAAGGCCCTGGAAGAACAGGGCTTCCCGGTGCTGGTAAAAGACGCCTCCCTGGGTGGTCAGTTCCCGGTGATGTGTGTGACCCTGATGAACCCGAAAACCGGCGGTGTGTTTGCTTCCTTCGGTGCGCACCCGAGCTTCCACGTGGCGCTGGAACGCAGCCTGACCGAACTACTGCAGGGCCGCAGCTTTGAAGGCCTGAACGACCTGCCGGCGCCAACGTTCAACTCCATGGCGGTGACCGAGCCCAACAACTACGTTGAGCACTTTATCGATTCCAGCGGCGTGGTGTCCTGGCGCTTCTTCAGTGCCAGATCCGACTACGATTTTGTCGAATGGGATTTCTCCGGCTCCAACGAAGAAGAAGCCGCCACCCTGTTCGGCATCCTCGCCGATATGGGTAAGGAATGCTACATGGCGGTGTTCGAAGACCTGGGTGCTCCGGTGTGCCGCATCCTGGTGCCAGGCTATTCCGAGGTGTATCCGGTCGAAGACCTGGTGTGGGACAACACCAACATGGCGCTGGCATTCCGGGAGGACATCCTCAACCTGCACCGTTTGGATGAAGACGAACTGGCCGATCTGGTGCAACGCCTGGAAGAGGCCGAGCTGGACGTGTACATGACCATCGTCACCCTCACCGGCATCGAATTCGATGAAAACACCGTGTGGGGCCAACTCACCATTCTGGAGCTGAAACTGCTCATCTACCTGGCGCTGGGCGAGCTGGAAGAGGCCCAGGAGCTGGTGGACATGTTCCTGCAGTTTAACGACAACACCGTAGAACGGGGCCTGTTCTACCAGGCCATGAACGCAGCCCTGGAAGCGACGCTGAATGAAGAACTGGCGCTGGACGACTACCTCTACAACTTCCGCCGTATGTTTGGTGACGAGGTAATGGATGCCGTAGTGGGCTCGATTAACGGCACGGTCCGCTTCTATGGCCTGGAAGAAACCGGCATGGACCTGCGCGGTCTGGACCGGCACCTGAAGATGATCGAAAGCTACAAGAAGCTGCACGCGGCCAGGGCCCGCAAAGCGGGGCTCTGACCACAGGCGGTGCCAGCAGGCGCCGCTACTCCAGCACCACCGTTTCGAAGCCGCCGTAGATCAGCCGTTTGCCATCAAACGGCATAGGATTCACATCCGGCTGTAGGCGCGGATCGTCCATGATTTTGGGCATGGCCTTGTCCCTCACTGCGCGGGACGGCCATTCAATCCATGAGAACACCACCGTTTCCTCGGGCTGACACTTCACGGCCATAGGAAACGACGTGACCTTGCCGTCTGGCACGTCGTCACCCCAACACTCCACCATTTTGGTAGCGCCGTATTCCTTGAACACCACGGCGGCATCGCTGGCGTGCTGGATGTACTTCTGTTTGTTTGCGGTTGGCACGGCGGCCACAAATCCATCGATATAACTCATGACTTTTCTCCTGATTCAGTCCTTCGGTGGCAGCTCTCGCACCGGCCGCACTTCAATGCTGCCGAAGCGTGCCGGTGGAATCCGGCTGGCCAGGTGCAGGGCTTCGTTCAGGTCTCTGGCCTCCAGCAGGTAAAACCCGGCCAACTGCTCTTTGGTTTCGGCAAACGGGCCGTCTGATATCAACACCTCACCATTACGAACCTGCACGGTGGTGGCCGTGTCGGTTGGCTGCAGAGGCTGGCCGGTGACGTAGTTTCCCTGTTCGGTCAGCCGCTCTACTCCGGCCACACACTCCTGGTTCAGGTCATGCCACTGCTGATCGGTCATGGCGTTGATTATGCTCTCCTGGTAATACACCAGAGCAACGTATTTCATGGATTACCCTCCTTCTGCCAGTGGGGCAGGATCTGGTTTGAACTGGGTTCGCCCGCTTTGCGCGATAAATGTTTCCTGCGGGGGTTGTTCTACTGTTTAGTCGAGCCAACACCCCGGAAATCGACAGGACGGGAATATTTTTTCAAACACCGCCAGAAAGGGATTGAAGCCGTCGCTCCAGAAAACGGCGCTCCGGCCCCTGAGTGGCAAGTTCCAAGGCACGCTGGTAGGCAGCGATCGCCGATTCGAAATCACCGGCTCTGCGCAACAGGTCGGCACGGGCCGCATGGAACAGGTGGTAGGTCAGGATTTCCTTGTTGCCCAGCAAGCCGTCCAGGAGCGCCAGTCCGGCTTCCGGCTCATCCCGCATGGCAACGGCCACTGCGTGGTTAAGTGCTATTACCGGCGATGGGTGTTGGCGATACAGGGCATCGTATAACCGGGCAATTCGCCGCCAATCCGTGTCTTCCGCCCGGCGAGCCTGGGCGTGCACCGCCGCTATGGATGCCTGCAGGGTATACGGTGAGGCCGGCGTTCTTGACAGTGCCCGCTCCAGCCACTTCAGCCCGAGCTCGATCTGGCTCTGGTCCCACTTTGAACGGTCCTGATCCTCGAGCGTAATCAGATCGCCCTGCTCGTCCTCACGGGCGCTTCGGCGAGAATCGTGCAGTAGCATCAGTGACAACAGGCCGAACACTTCACCCTCGGGAAGCAACCTCGCCAGCACCTCAGCCAGCCGAATGGCCTCACCTGAAAGGCTCACATCCACCAATGAATCGCCGTCGCTCCGGGAATAGCCCTCGTTAAACACCAGGTAAATGACTCGAAGCACCCCGGGCAAGCGCTCATCAAGCTCCCTCGGTTCCGGCACCTCGTAGGGAATCCCCGCCTCACGGATCTTCTTCTTGGCTCGTACTATCCGCTGGGCCAGGGTGGCTGGTTTTTGCAGAAGGGCGCTGGCCACCTGCTCTGTGGTCAGGCCGCACATTTCGCGGAGGGTTAACGCAACTCGTGCATCCAGCGATAACGCCGGGTGGCAACAGATAAACAGCAACCGAAGCTGGTCGTCTTCGATACCCTCTGGAGCGGCAGCTTCAGAGTTTTCTTCGTCTACCGCCATCAGATGCGCATAGCGCCTGGCGGTCTGACCCCGGCGGATATGATCAATGCCCTTGTGATGGCCGGCCCGGATCAGCCAGGCAACCGGATTATCCGGCCGCCCTTCATCAGGCCACTGGCGCACAGCAGCGGCAAACGCCTCCTGCATGGCTTCCTCGGCCAGTTGAAAGTCGCCTAACAAACGAATAAGGGTAGCCAGCACCTGTCGGGAATGCTGATGGTAAAGTTGGCCAATTGCGGGATAGTCTGATGACATTGCTTGCACATTGCCGTCCATTGCCTTGAGCGAAGGAAACACCACACATCATTTGATAGCATGACTCACAGATTTTTCCACGCAGGAAGCATTACCAAATGGCAACGCGAATCACCTTACATTACTGTACCGGCTGTAACTGGATGCTGAGATCCACCTGGATGGCCCAGGAACTGCTCACCACCTTTGACGGCATGGTCGACGAACTTACCCTGAAACCCGGCACCGGCGGCATCTTCGAAGTCTGGGTAAACGACACCCGTATCTGGTCCCGCAAGGAACAGGGAGGCTTCCCGGACATCAAGCAATTGAAACAGCTGGTGCGGGATCAGATCGCGCCGGAACACTCCCTCGGGCATTCAGACAAACCCGCGTAATTCGGGCCAGGGAGGTTAACGATGCAGCTTCCTCGGAACCCACCACAGGAAAAAAGCCATCCCGAAAAGCTCCACCAGGGATTGAAACACCACCACAACCACGGCCAGCTCATACGAGGCAGGTAATGACAGTGCCAGTGGGAGGACAACAAACGAATTCCGGCTACCAAAACTGAACGCCAACACCCTGCCCTGCTTGGCCGGTAACCGCGCAACCTTGGCGACGACCACCGACAGCATCCCGGCAGCCAGCAAGAATGCGGCAAAGAGCAGGAATAGCCAGGGAAGAAGTCCAACCCACTCCAAGACCAGATTCACTTGCGCGGTTGCAATACAGAAGACCACCAAGGCCAACAACGGTACAGGCAGCCAACCAAGAGCTATCACAACCGATTGCCGGCTTTTGCTCCGCCCCACCCAGGTTTCCGTCAGATAAGCGGCAATCAGGGGCGCGACCATCAACCCGACGAATGCCAGTATCAACTCCTGCTGGACCACACTGGCGGTAATCTCTGTGCCCAGGAACAACCACACGTAAAATGGCAACAGCAGCAGCTGGAGCAAAAGGCTAATTGGTGTGAACGCAATGGCACTTCTGGTGTCACCGCCCCCCAAATGGGTAAAGGTGATAAACCAGTCGGTACAGGGCACCAACAAGACTAGCAACAGGCCCAACTGGACAGCTGGAATAGCCGGGCCAAGGGCCATTAATCCCCAAGCGATGCATGGTAGCAAAAGAAAGTTGCCAATCACCGCCGCGAACATATATCGAGGCGTTGTAAACGCATCCCGCAGGCGCACCAGCGGCACCTGGGTAAACGTCGCGTAGAGCAAAGAGCCCAGTAGCGGCCAAAGAAGCCATTCCAGACGCCCACCAAGGTCGGGCATCCACACTCCCACCAAAAGGCCCAGGCAGATAGCCACCAGATAGATAAAGACCTGATACTCTTCCATCACTTCACGGGCCAACAGTAATGCCTCCTCGTTCATCAGTGACGATCAGTGCAACACTCATGCTCGCTACCAGAAACAACAACACTAAGGATCTCACCATGCCCCGCATCACCTTCCTGTTACTGAGCGTCCTCCTGATTTCCGCCTGCAGCCCTTCCAGCACTGACAGGCCGCCGGCATCCGGAACCCTGACACAGGAAGCTCTTGACCGCCATGGCGAGGAATTCCGGGAAGACGTGATTGAAGTCACCGACGGTGTTTATGTTGCCATTGGTTTTGGTATTGCCAATTCCATCATGATCGAAGGGGATGACGCCGTCACCATTGTGGATACCATGGAGTCGCTGGAAGCGGCGGAACGAATCGCCGCGCGTTTCAGGGCAATCACTGACAAACCGGTGCGAGCCATTATCTATACCCATTCGCATCCGGACCATATCCATGGGGCGCCGGCTTTTATCAACGATGGCGATCCGGTCGAAATCTATGCTCACCGCTCTCTGGAGAAAGCGGTTGACCAGACCGTGAGTGTGCTTCAGCCCATTATCACCCAGCGCTCCTTTCGCATGTACGGCAGCCGACTGTCCGATGCCGACCGAACCAATGTGGGTATCGGCCCATTTGTGGATTTGCAGGAACACAGTACCCTGCAGATCCTGCGACCGACTCAGACCTTTCAGGATGAGCTGAGCATCACCGTTGGCGGTGTGGAGATGATACTCAAACACGCCCCCGGCGAGACCGATGATCAAGTGGTGGTGTGGCTACCGAAACAGAAAGTACTGCTGCCCGGCGATAACTTTTACCGGGCCTTTCCCAACCTCTACACCATTCGAGGCACCAGCTACAGGGACCCGAAAACCTGGGCTGACAGCCTGGAGATGATGCGCGACCTGGAGCCGGAATACCTGGTACCCGGCCACTCACGCCCGGTAACCGGCAAAGCTGAAATCCGTAAGCACCTGACCGACTACCGCGATGCGATCCGCTATGTCTATGACCAGACCATCCGCATGATGAATGCCGGCAAAACTCCCGACGAAATTGCCCATGAGATCCGTTTGCCGCCGCACCTGGCACAATCCCCGTTCCTGCAGGAGTTCTATGGCAAACCGGAATGGTCTGCCCGCATGGTCTTTAGCGGAACGCTTGGCTGGTTTGATGGCAATCCCAGTAACCTGCACCCCACACCGCCGAGAGAAAAAGCCGAGCGCATCGCCCAACTGGCAGGTGGTGAAGATGCATTGATGGCTGCGGTGGACCAGGCTGTCAGTAACGAAGACCATCAATGGGTGCTGGAGTTGACTGACTATGTACTGAGCCTGACACCGGAACACCAGGCAGCCATCGAGCACCGAATTGCGGCCTTGCATGCCCTGGCGTCAGCAGAATCCAATCCGGGAGCTCGTCACTACTACCTCACGTCCGCCGCCGAGCTGGCCGGCGAGATTACCTTGCCTCTGATGGCAGTAACCCCGAACGATACAATGTTGAAGGGAATTCCCATCAACAACTTTTTCAGCGGCATGAGCGTCAACCTGGATGGCGAGTCCGCATGGGACATCTATCAGTCTGTGGTCTTTGAATTTCCCGACCTGGATCAGAGCTTCACTCTCACTGTGAGAGGAGGCGCCTCAGAACTTCGGGACGGCGAATCAAGGGATGCCGATATCCATGTGCGCATCGACAGCCTCGACTTCAAGCGAATGCTCGCCGGCATCCGCAACCCGGCCTTGGCCATTCTGTCGGATTTCGAGTATGTCAAAGGTGGGCGGATTGGCTTTACCCGGTTTCTCCGGTTGTTTGAACTAGATCTTGAGGACTAACGAACACGAATCACAGGCCGGCAAACGGCATCCTCGCCAAGCCTTCCAGCGAGGATGCCAACCTTAACACTCTCGGTTCCGTGAACGGGAAACTCTGACAACGAATTGCCCGCTAACGACAGAACCGATCCCGAGCACCCTGGATCCACTGATAGAAAACCGGCACCAGCAAGGTTCCCAGAATCGTCGCGGCGACCATACCACAAAGTACCGTTACACCCAGGCTCACCCGGCTCGCCGCACCGGCACCACTGGCAAACACCAAGGGCAGCACACCCAGCACGAACGAAAACGCCGTCATCAAGACCGCACGAAAACGTAGAACGGCCGCCTTTCGGGCCGCCTCAGCAGTGGCCAGGCCGGACTGTTTCAACTGCATGGCAAATTCAACAATCAGGATGGCGGTTTTGGTCGAGAGGCCGATCAACAACACCAGCCCCACCTGCGCATAGATATTATTCGCCATGCCAAGCAGCCAGAGCCCACCCATGGCGCCGAACATCGCCAGCGGCACCGCACCAATGACCGCCAGGGGAAGACTCCAGCTTTCGTACTGGGCAACCAGAAACAGATACACGAAGACAATAGCCAGCAGGAAGATCACCGTTGCCAGGCTACCAGCCTGAATCTCCTGCAAACTCTGTCCAGCCCAGCTGAATTCGTAACCCTGGGGCAGCTCTTTTGCAAGGCTCTCCATAGCTTTAAGCGCATCCCCGCTGGCATAGCCGGCGGCGGCTTCACCTGACAGCGTGACAGAACGCTTGAGATTGAAATGCTGAATAGTCGACGGACCAAGAACCGGCTCCAGTGATGCAAGCGTAGTGAGCGGCACCATGTCACCCTGTTGATTTCGCACATGGTAGTAGGAGAGGTCTTCGGGATCCTGTCGGAAGCGACCTTCAGCCTGCAGCAAAACCCGATAGTTCTTGCCAAACCGGGTAAAATCGTTCACGTACAGCGAACCAACCTGTGTCTGAAGGGTGGAAAAGATGTCAGAAAGCTGAATGCCCATTGCCTTTGCTTTGTTGCGGTCCACCTGCAACAGGTACTGGGGAATGTTTGCCCGGTACGTACTGTAAACCCGCGACAGCGCCTCGTGCGCATTGGCCTCAAAGATCAGACCATTCATCACCCGGGACAGCTCAGAAACATCCCGCCCCTGGTTGTCCTGAAGCCGGAAGTCGAACCCGGAGGTTGTGCCTAATCCCGGAATGGGCGGGGGGTTGAATACCATCACCTGCGCCTCCGAAACTGACCAGAGCCGTGATGTTAACCGCGGAATGACCTGCCCCAGGCCCAGCGCTTCACTTTCGCGTTCTTCCCAGTCTTTGAGCGTCACAATGCCAAGGCCGTTGTTGGAGTTTGCGCCACCCAACAGGGAAAATCCGGACACCGTGATGAAATTTGTCACTGCCGGGTCTTCGAGCACCAGCTCCGTAACTTTTTCCAGCACGACATCGGTGCGCTCAAGGGCTGCTGCATCTGGCAACTGCACATCAACAAACAAAAACCCCTGATCCTCCGGCGGTACAAATGCCGTCGGCACTGCCTTGAATAAACCCGCGCTGGCAACCAGTATCGCCCCCAGGGCCAGCCCCGCCAGCGCACCCTTACGTAGCAGGCGCGTTACCAGCCCGTCATAGCCTCTGGTGCTTCTGGTAATCAGCTTTTCAAAAGGGCTCAACCAGCCCATGGTCTGGCTTCCGCCACGGCCCAGCAGTGAAACGCAAAGCGCCGGGCTCAGTGTCAGTGCGTTGATCGAGGAGATAACCACTGCCACTGAAATGGTCACGGAGAACTGTTTGTATAGTTCACCGGTTATACCCGGCATGAAGCCGACCGGGACAAACACAGCCAAAAGCACAAGCGTTGTTGCTATGACAGGGCCGGTAACCTCGCCCATAGCCTTGGTGACTGCTTCGCGAATTGGCAGCCGTTCTTCCTTAAGCAGCCGCTCAACGTTCTCGATCACCACGATTGCGTCATCCACCACGATACCGATGGCGAGCACCAACCCGAACAATGTGATGGTGTTGATTGAATACCCGAGTACTGCCATCACTGCAAAAGTGCCAATGAGCGAGACGGGAATCGCGATACTGGGAATCAACGTAGCCCGCCAGTTCTGCAGGAACAGGAACACCACCAGTATGACCAGACCGACGGCCTGCAACAGGGTTACAATCACTTCGTCGATCGAGCGGCTGATGAATTCGGTACTATCGAAAAGAACGCTGTACTCAACGCCGTCCGGAAATCCTGGCGCGGCGTCATCTACGACCTTTTTAACGCGCTCGGCGACGTCAAGCGCGTTTGCATCCGGCAACTGGTAAATCACCACGAACGCCGTATCCCGATTATTGAGCCTGGCGGTTGAGGCATAAGAGCGTGACCCCAGCTCAATGCGACCAATATCCTGCAGGCGCAGGAACCCGCCATCGGCGTTTGCCCTCAGGATAGTCCTGGCAAATTCATCAGGGTCTGAAAGCCGCTCCCGGGTCTGTATGCTGTATACAAACTGCTGCCCGGGTGGCACAGGCGACTGGCCCAGTTTACCCGCCGCGACAATCTGGTTTTGTTCGCGCAGTGCCGCGGCCACCTCTGCAACGGTAATATCGAGCGATGACATGCGTTGCGGGTCCAGCCAGATCCGCATGCTGTAGTCTTTTGCCCCCATGACCTCAGCAGAACCAACGCCAGGCACCCGCCCCAGCGCCTCAACCAGGTTGTTGGAGGCGTAGTTGCTGAGAAAAACACCATCAAGATCCGGCCGTTCAGACGTCAGGTTGATACCCATCAGCATATTACCGGACTGCTTACTCACCACCACACCCTGCCGGCGGGCTTCATCCGGCAGGAAAGGTTCCGCCAGGGCGACACGGTTTTGAACGTTTACCTGGGCAAGGTCCGTGTCTGTTCCACTTTCAAAGGTCAGCGTTATCTTTGCCACCCCATCACTGGAGGCCGTCGACTCTATGTAGATCATCCCCTCCACCCCATTGAGCTGTTGCTCAATGGGCCGAACAACCGATTCCTCAACCACCTCGGCGCCGGCTCCAGGCAAAGATGCAGACACCTGAATCTGCGGCGGAGCCATGTCGGGGTACATGTTCACCGGCAACCCGCGCAGGGCAAGCACGCCTGCGAGGGTTATCAGGATGGAAATAACAAAGGCAAACTTTGGTCGCTGTATGAAGACGCGGCTGATCATTGGGCAAGCTCGCTCTCAGTAGCAAGTACGCCCGTTTCAGGGTTGATACGCTTCTCGACCGGGCTGACGATGATACCGGAGCGAACCTTCTGCATTCCCTCTACAATCACCCGCTCGCCAACCTCGAGCCCGGATTGAACAACGACCATCGCACCGCGGCGTGGACCGGTGGTTATAAAACGCTGAACGACCTGTTCCTGGTCGTCTACCACAAGCACGAACAGGCCCTCCATCGTTTCCTGCACCGCAACCTGCGGCACCAGGAGCCTGGACTCACCGGTTCGCCCTTCTATGTGCAGGGTTACAAACAGCCCCGGCAGAAGAACCGCAGCGGAATTCGGAAACACGGCCCGCATGGCTACGGTGCCGGTGGAGGCGTCTGTGCTGACGTCAGCAAAGTCCAGAACGCCCCCCTGATCATAGCGCTCGCCATCGGGCAGTGTCAGGGACAGCGAGAGATTACCGGCCCTCGTCTCCGCCGCAGCCTGGCCGGCGCGCCGATAGGCCACAAAATCCGCCTCGTTAACCTGGAAGCCTACGTACATTGGATCAGTCACCAGAATTTCCGTAATCGGGCCGCTTGCGGGACTAACCACAGCGCCGACATCAAAATTCAGCTTGCCGATCCAACCATCAAACGGTGCTCGGATTTCGGTGTAACCCAGATTGTTCTGCACTTTCTCCACCGCAGCCTCTGCCGCCTGCAGCCGGCTCTGAGCAACACTGAAACGATCACGGAGTTTGTCCAGGTCAGCCGCTGAAAGGAATCCTTTGTCTGCAACATCTTCGCCCCTGCGCAGGTTTCTGGTAGCCGACTCCAGTTCCGCCCTGGATGCCGTCAGTTCAGCTTCTGCTTTCCTGAGGTCCGACCTGGCCACGGTGTCTTCCAGGCGCACCAGCAACTGGCCTTTTTCAACCCGGGCGCCTTCCTTGAAATTGATTTCCCTGATCTCTCCCTCAATGCGAGCAGAGATATCCGCTTTTGCAGACGCGGCGGTTCGGGCCACGAATTCTCGGGATGGCCGCACTTCCGCATTAGTCAGTGTGACCACGGATACTGCGACCGGCGGGCTCGCAGGCGCGCCAGTGGGTTCGGAACAACCAGCAGTCAGAAGTAAAAAACACACAGACAATACCAAGCAGATTCCACCTTGCTTCGTGGGGCCGAGGTGGGCAGATTGTTTTCTTTCCATTAACTTTATTCCCTTAAACGTGCGAGCACGGGCGTTCACGCCGATTTAATGACAGAGTAGCGAACACCTCCACCGGATGCTCCGGGGCGGTAATCTGCAAGACAAACATTTATATAGCTTTCCTAACTACACAGCGTCAAGCGAAACGGATCTGACGTACCGAGTCATCACTGAGGGAACTTTTGGTGACACCGGGCAACTATATAGTCGTGTCGTGATTATCGGGATTCTGACCAGGCCGGTCGGAATGCTGTGCGGATGTGCTATCTGTGCCCATAGAAGGAGCATTTCATGAATGTTATGTCAGTTTTGAATCAGATTATGGGCCAAGCCCAGATTGACCCTTCGCGTAAAGGCGGCGTTGATGTAAACCAGCTGGCCGGGGGCCTTGGCAGTCATCTCAGCGGAAAATCCGGCAGTGGGATTGATGTTAAAAGCCTGCTTGGCGGCGGAGCACTGGGCCTGATGCTCGGATCAAAACGTGGTCGGAAAATGGGAGGTAAAGCACTCAAGTACGGTGCGCTCGCCGGTGCAGGCGTGCTGGCCTGGAAGGCCTACCAGAATTATCAGGGCAAGGCCCAAACGCCAGAACCCTCGGAACCCGCTCAACAAGGCCGACCACTGGAACAACTCCAGGGTGCGGATCAGGAGCGCCGAGGACTCGAGATTCTTCAGGCAATGATCATGGCAGCCCGCGCCGATGGCCATATTGATGCCAACGAGCGCAACCTTCTGACACAGGAGATTGAGAAGCTGAATCCGGATGATGAACTTCATCAGTGGATCCAGCAGCAGTTCGACGCGCCCCTGGATGCAGGAATCCTGGCCAGAAACGCTGATTCACCCCAGGCCGCGAGAGAGATGTATATCGTCAGCGTTTTGATGATTGATGACCAGAACCCCATGGAGCGTGCATGGCTAGACCAACTGGCGTCTGCATTGCGCCTGGAGGCGGGCCTTGCTAGAGAACTGGAGCAGCAGGTTCAGGCTGCCGCAGGCTAGCCGCACCGCGGCTCAGTGGTGATGCATACCAGAATGGTTCATCTTACCCTGGGTGCCATCCAGGGGCTGAACCTTTAGCTCCACCGTGACGTCTTCAAGAGCATCGAAGCCTAATCTGACGGAGACGAGCTCCCCCTCCGTCAGGGGCTCAGCAAGTTGCTCCAACATCAAATGGTAACCATGGGGCTTCAGTTCCACTGTCCCGCCGGCAGGAATGGTGAGCCCGCCGCTGACCCGCTGCATTCGCATCAGTCCCTCATGCTCGTATGTTTCATGAATGGACACATGCCCGGCTCTCGGGCTTTCAGCTGATACCAGCGTGATGTCCTGCTCGCCGTTATTGGTAATCACCATGTAGCCAACGCCCATGGGGGTTCCCGGCGGGGTTGGCCGGCTCCAGGGGTGGTCAATCTGAACAGTCTTCTGTTCCTGGCTATGCCCGTGATGATGACTGTGATCAGCTGCCATCAATGGCATGCATAGTGTGGCGGAGGACAACAGCAAAGCCGCTGCCGCATTTGTCAGTGGTTTCATGGCTTCTCGCATGGATTATTATGTTGATGACACTCGCAGTACCTTAAGTGTTGACCCTGCATCCTGCCTTGGCAAGTGGTCAGTCACAAGGCCGGACAACAACGAAAAAATCCATCAAGCCGATTTGACCAAAGCTGTCATCATCGCCCCCAGAAACCGCGAGGCTTCCCCGCCGGTTGCCGCCCGGTGGTCGAAGGTCAATGACAACGGCAGGATGCGACGAATGGTCGCAGTGCCCTTATGTGGCACAACCTTATCCCGGATTCGCCCGGCCCCCACGATGGCCACTTGTGGCGGGCTGACAATGGGGTTGGCGTACTGTCCGGTCATGGTTCCGAAATTCGACAGGGTAATGGTGGCGCCCTGCATCTCTTTCGGCGGTATCTTGCGGGTGGCCACCGCCTCGCGAAGGTTCTCCAGGCCCTGGCGCAGGTCTTTCTGGCTGCGATGGGTGATGTCCCGCAACACCGGCACGAACAGGCCGTCCGGGGTATCTACGGCGATGCCCACATGCACCTCGTTCAGGAGTTGCCGGCTCAGGTTGTCGCCATCAAACCAGCAGTTGAGCTCCGGCACAGCTTCACAGGCTTTGCCAATGGCCTGCACCAGGCGCATGGTGATGTCGGTGCCCTTTTTCCAGTCACCAATATCCACGTCTTCAAATATCGACACCGCCACGACCTGGGCGTGAGACAACGCCATGTTCTTGGCCATGGTACGGCGGGTGCCTCGCAAGGGTTCGGCTTCGCCCAACTGTTTCTGGTGGCTGGCCTGTTTGTGCACGTCGTCCGTGGTGATCAGGCCACCCGGGCCGCTGCCCTTGATGGTTTCCAGGCCAACGCCCAGGCGTTCCGCCAGTGCGCGCACGCCCGGGGTGGCGCGATTGGCCCGGGCCCGCTTGCTGGAAGGTGCCGCACCAACGATAAACTGGTCCTGCTGCGCACCGTTACCATCGCCTTTTCCGGAGGACTTCAACTCACCCACCACGGTACCGCTGTCGTCCCCCTCTCCTTCAAAGGCCAGCAGGGGTTCGCCAGTGTGGATGATGTCGCCGGGTTCGCCATAGAGTTTGGCGATGGTTCCGGCCTGGGGCGAGGGCACTTCAACGATGGCTTTGGCGGTTTCTACGCTGACCAGTACCTGGTCAACGTCCACGGTATCGCCAACTTTGATGTGCCATTCGACGATTTCGGCTTCGGGCAGGCCTTCGCCTAAGTCTGGGAGTTTGAAGTTTTTCATAGCGCGATCACCTGTTCGACGGCTTTAACGATGTCTTCCACCTGCGGCAGGTAATACTGCTCGTTTCGGTAGTAAGGCATGATGGTGTCGTAACCGGTGACTCGCACCACCGGGGCCTGAAGGTCCAGGAAGGCACCTTCGGCAATGGAGGCAGCCACCTCCGCACCAACACCGCCGTTGCGGCAGGCTTCGTGAACAATGACCGCCCGACCGGTTTTGGCCACAGAGCAAAGTAGGGTTTCCCGATCGAGGGGGCTGACGGTGGCTACGTCGATCACCTCGCAGCTGACGCCCTGCTCCGCCAGTTTGTCCGCGGCCTGCAGGGTTTCCTGCACACAGGCGCCCCAGGTAATCAGGGTGACGTCATCGCCTTCGCGCAGGGTGAAGCAAATATCCAGCGGTAGCGCCTCACCGTTGTCCTCCACGCTCTGGGTGACTGCCCGGTAGATACGCTTGGGCTCCAGGAAGATCACCGGGTCCGGATTGCGGATGGCCGCCAGCAGAAGGCCATACGCCCGTTGCGGGGAGCTGGGAATAACCACCCGCAGGCCGGGGATGTGGGCAAACAGGGCTTCGGTGCTTTCCGAATGATGCTCGGGCGCATGGATACCGCCACCGAACGGTGCCCGAAACACCAATGGGCAATGGAGGCGGCCGCGGGTGCGATTACGCATGCGAGCGGCGTGGCTTACAATCTGCTCCATGCCGGCGTAGATAAAGCCCATAAACTGGAATTCCGCCACGGGCCTCAGGCCTTGCGTAGCCATACCAATGGCCGTACCGGCGATCAGATTCTCCGCCAGCGGCGTATCCATCACCCGTTTGAAGCCAAAGGCTTCTTTCAGGCCTACGGTGGCCCGGAACACGCCGCCATTGGTGGCAATGTCTTCGCCCAGCATCACTACGTTAGCATCGTCTGCCATGGCCCGATGCAGGGCCATATTCACCGCTTCCACCAGGGTCACATCACGGGTTTCAATGGATTGCTTTGCCTGGCTCATAGGTCACCTCCCCGGTATTTGCTGGCGATCTGCTCACGCTGGGGTTGCAACGCGGCGGGGAGGGTTTCAAACAGGTAATCAAGCATCGCGGTGGGTGGCTCGGCCTCCATAGCCAGGTATGCTTCAACGGCCCGTTCAACAGTTTGCTTGCAGTCGGCCTGAAGAGATTTTTCTTTATCCGGGCTCCAGTGGCCGTTGTCATGCAACCAGTTCTGCAGGCGTTTGATGCCATCTTTCTCCCAGGCGCGCTTGAGATCTTCGGCGGTACGGTAGCGGGTCGCGTCGTCGGCGGTGGTGTGATCACCCAGCCTGTAGGTAATGGCTTCAATCACCGTCGCGCCTTTACCACCATGTGCCCGGCCCAGAGCCGTATCCAGCGCCTCGACCGTAGCGAAGTAGTCGTTACCATCGACAATGTGGCCCGGCAATCCGGCGCTGATGGCTTTCTGCGCAATGGTCTCCGCGCCACTTTGCAGGCTGCGAGGTGTGGAAATCGCCCATTGGTTATTGATCACTACAAATACAACGGGTAAATGCCAGGCGCCGGCCAGGTTGATACTCTCCAGAAAATCACCCTTAGAGGTGCCACCATCGCCGATACAGCACACCACGGCCCGATTCTCATCGCGAATCTTCATGGCCGCCGCCACGCCCACAGCATGGCAACACTGAGTGGCAATGGGCACTGAGATTGGCAGGTCTTCCGGGCAGTTCTGCCAGGCGCTGCCACGCTCATCACCGCCCCAATACAGCAGTAATTCCGTGAGACTGACGCCGCGAAGAAGATGGGCCGCCTGGTCCCGGTAATAGGGCACAAACACATCAGACTTCGCCATGCTCTGGCCAATCGCCGTGCCCACCACCTCGTGCCCCAGCACAGAGGGATAGGTACCGCACTTGCCGGTGCGTTGCAGGGCGATGGCTTTGGAATCAAAGGTGCGCGTCAGCACCATGTTGCGGTAGGCGGCCAGAACCCGATCGGTGTTCCCGGCCTGGGGCGGCAGCTCCCCCAGAGGCTTGCCATGGTCATCCAGATAGCGGGTGCTATCCACATGGAATTCGTGGATTTGTCTCATCCCGTCCTCCTGTCCCCCGGCTTCGCGATAAAAGCCTGACCGCTCAACAAGCCTGCTTTTGGCGGGCAACGGCGGCCTTGGGGTGGTCGTCTTGTTGTTGGCGTGGGTTACACACCTGGGATAATGATCAGAACACCTGTTCCGGTGTCCTGATTAAGTATTAGACAATAAAAACACGAAGGGCAAACTCCGACTGGATAGCCCCTGGCCGACTCAATCGTGCCAGGGTTCACCGGAATTCTTGCGGCTCAACAACCAGTAGGTAATACCCAGAGCCAGAGTGGTTGCTGCAATACCCAGCAGGTACATCGGGGTAAGCGTGTCGAAATCCAGCACGATGACCTTCCGGGAAATCGCCATCAGTGCTGTAGCAACAACCAGCTGAACCGGAAAAACATTGGTACCCAGGTACAGACGGATGTTGATGAAAATCTCCACCGCAATCAGCACCGCCATAAAGGCACCGAAGGTGAAGAAGATATCGTTGATATCCAGTAGCAGGAAAGGCGGCGTCAGCAGGCGTGCGTAGATGATATACACCACATCACCCACGCCCCAAAGAATCACCGCCACCATCAGCACCGCCAGCACGCGTATGGCAAAGCGGATAATCCGGTGCAGCCCCCGGAAGAAGGGATCGGGGAAATCAATCGGCAGCTCCTGGTGAAGCTCATGCTTTCGAGCGGAACGCTCGGGCAAAACATCCTTTTCTTTATCCACCATGGCACCGCTCCTGTGCTGCCGATGACGACGGGAATCAGGCTTTCTTCACAAACTCCGACTTGAGTTTCATAGCACCAACACCGTCAATCTTGCAATCAATATCGTGATCGCCATCCACCAGTCGAATGTTCTTGACCTTAGTGCCTACCTTAACCACCAGGCTGGACCCTTTAACCTTCAAGTCCTTGATCACAGTGACCGTATCACCATCCTGAAGTTCATTACCGTTGGAATCCCGAACCACCTTACCGGCCTCGGCCTCAGCCTGTTCCGCCGCAGTCCACTCATGCCCGCACTCGGGGCAAACCAGCTGAACGCCATCTTCATAGGTGTATTCAGAATTGCATTGGGGGCATGGGGGCAATTGAGACATTATCATTTCCTGTTAATTAAATGAGCACAGGATTATACCACTACCGCCCCGGAGACACCCTCGCCAGAACCGTCGGATTCTCCGACAGCGGCAACGCCAGAATCACACCCTCATTGGAGGCCGGAAAAACCCCGGTCAGCGCCGTCACATTCACCTGATGCGACACCAGAATCACCGACGCCCCCGGCTCCAGTTCATTCACCAACGCAATCGTTTGCCGCGTTTGGGTATCACCATCACCCCGATTCCGGAAAAACGAATTCAACGCCGGCCACTCCGTCACCTCCCCCATATCCATTTCCCGCGCCGTATCCATACACCGACACCACTGGCTGGAAAACACCCTTGCCTCGGTAATACCCCGAGACGCCAGAAACGGCCCCCACGAACGCGCCTGTTCGCGCCCGACCGAATTGAGATTGCGCTGGGTGCTGCAATCCTCCAGGTCAAACCCGCTGGGATCGCCGGTACCCGGCGCAAGAGCGTGACGCATCATCAGAACCGCCCGTCCCTCGCGGAGGGCGGTCCAGGCGTCGAAATCTGTTGCAGCTGACCGCACGGGCAGCGCTGAAAAGACCATCAAGAGTCCCAACAACAAAACCTTCATAGTTTTCCCTCATTTCTCAGATTCCTGCCAAATCGTGGAGGTACCCGAACTGTCGGAACGGTGTCATTGGGGGCCGCTTTCCAAAAATTTCGAAGGCCAAGGATGGCCTGAGAGAAGCGCACATGGATGTGCTCGTAGCGTTTTTTGGAAAGCGGCCCCCAATGACACAGGCACCAGAACCCAGACGGCATAGAGACAAATACGCGGACCAAAACTAACAAGCTCACCCGATGAAAGGTTAAAATGCACCAACGACAAACCAACGAGGAAAACCAACATGCCAATCTGGGTCGACGCCGACGCCTGCCCCGTCCCCATCCGGGAAATACTGTGCCGCGCCGCCACCCGCTGGCAAATCCAAACCACCTTCATTGCCAACCACGCCATCACCCTGCCGCCGAGCCCCTACATCAGCCGCCGCCAAGTACCCCAAGGCTTTGACGTAGCCGACAACGAAATCATGGACCAGATGACCAAAGGCGACCTGGTCATCACCCAGGATATCCCCCTGGCCGCCGAAGCCATCGAAAAAGGCGCCGACGTGTTCAACCCCAGAGGCCAAGCCTTCACCAAGGAAAACATCCGCCAGCGCCTGGCCATGAGAAACTTCATGGAAGAGATGCGCAACGCCGGGCAAGTCACTGGCGGGCCCGCTCCCTTCGGCCAGGCAGACCGCAAAGAATTCGCCGATCAACTGGACCGCTGGCTGCAACGCAACGGTCGCAGGTGATAATGATTCTATTTTAACTCAGTCAAAAATCCGCTAACCTTCCCGCCTTCAGTGAGATAAGCCACGGCAAGAAGGAAGCGGAACATGGCCACAAGCAGCCAACACACCAGCAGCTTTGCGGCACTCGGCCGCCTGTTACGTTATGCCCGGGGTTATCGTCGGCGGATCATCGCCGCCACCACCTGCTCCGTCATCAACAAACTGTTCGATATTGCCCCCGAAATCCTGATTGGCGTGGCCATCGATGTGGTTGTGAACCAGGAACAGAGCTTTGTCGCCCGGCTTGGGTTCGAGACCGCCCAGCAACAGATTACCATCCTGGCGGTACTGACCTTTTTCATCTGGGCAGGCGAATCCCTGTTCGAATACCTGTACCAGATCCTCTGGCGCAATCTGGCCCAACGCCTGCAGTCGGATCTTCGGCAAGACGCCTATGAGCACGCCCAGCGTCTGGATATGAGTTTCTTTGAAGCTCGAAGCTCCGGGCAGCTGGTTGCCACCATGAACGACGACGTTAACCAGCTTGAGCGTTTTCTCGATGGCGGTGCCAACGCCATGATTCAGGTGGCCGTCACCGTGGTGGCCGTGGGTGCAGTTTTCTTCGTGCTGTCCCCACTGATTGCCCTGCTGGCGTTCACCCCTATCCCGCTGATCATCTGGGGAGCCTTCTATTTTCAGCGTAAAGCCGGACCGCTGTACGCCGATGTCCGTGAAAAAGTCGGTGACCTGTCCAGCCGCCTTGCCAACAATCTGGGTGGTATTGCCACTATCAAAAGCTTTACCGCTGAGCTGCGCGAAGCCCGCCGCCTGAAACAGGCCAGCGAGGCCTATGTGGAAGCCAACCGGCAGGCGATTCGTATCAGCTCAGCGTTCATACCCGTGATTCGAATGGCGATTCTCGCCGGGTTTCTGGCGACCTTTACCGTCGGTGGCATGATGGCATTGAACGGCGACCTCAACGTCGGTGCCTACGGCGTGCTGGTATTCCTGACCCAACGCCTGCTCTGGCCCCTGACGGGCCTCGCTGAGGTTATTGACCTGTTCGAGCGCGCCATGGCCAGCACCCGACGAATTCTCGACCTGCTGGCGGAACCGGTCAACGTGCGGGACCAGGCAGGAAAAGACCTTGAACAACCGGTTCAGGGCAGGGTGGCGTTTGACCAGGTGGGCTTTCATTATGCCAGCAGCGGTGCCGGTGTTAACGGCATCAGCCTGGAGGTACCCGCCGGCAATACCCTGGCCCTGGTGGGTGCAACCGGGTCTGGCAAATCAACCCTGATCAAACTGTTGTTGCGATTCTATGATCCCACCCACGGCGAGATCCGCCTGGATGGCCAGGCTATTCGGGACGTGAGCCTGAAATCCCTGCGAGATGCGATCGGTCTGGTCAGCCAGGATGTCTACCTGTTTGAAGGCAGCATTCGCGACAATCTGGCCTACGGTAAGCCCGAAGCCACCGATGAAGAGATTATCGAAGCGGCCCGAACAGCAGAGGCCTGGTCGTTCATCAGCCAGTTACCCCAGGGCCTGGATACTCCGGTTGGCGAACGCGGGGTGCGCCTCTCCGGCGGCCAGCGCCAACGGCTGTCCCTGGCCCGTGCCCTGTTGAAAGATCCTCCGGTTCTGGTACTCGATGAAGCCACCAGTGCCGTGGACAACGAAACTGAAGCGGCAATTCAGCGCTCGCTCCGGCGCATTGGCCACAACCGAACGGTGATCATGATCGCCCACCGATTGTCGACCATTGTTGACGCGGACAACATCGCGGTGATCGACGGAGGCCAGGTGGTCGAACAAGGCGATCACAAGACACTGCTGGCGCTAAACGGCGCCTACGCTGCGCAATGGCGCGTTCAAACCGGCCAGGTGAACAATGCCGACACCTGATATTCATTGATAGTAATTCGCATTTAGATTATCCTGCCCGCCAAAGCCAAGGGAGAGTCTGAATGCCAGCGTTTTTTGAAGTCGACCAACTGGCGGTTCGCCTGGGTGACACCGCCATATTGCACAATGTCAGCCTGGCATTTCAGGAAGGCGAGGTAACGGCGCTGCTCGGTCATAACGGCTCGGGCAAATCCACCTTGTTGAAGACCCTGGCCCGGCAGATATCGCCCTCCCACGGCGAAGTCCTGCTCAATGGCCAGTCTTTCCGGGCTACAGGTACCAGAGCATTCGCAAGAACCGTGGGCTACCTGCCACAACATCCCCCGGCAACCGACGGACTCACAGTGAGAGAGCTGGTCGCACTCGGACGCTATCCCTGGCGCGGCCCCCTCGGCCGTTACACTGCGGGCGACCAGACACTGATTGAACAGGCCATCCATGACACCGGCCTGGCACGATTCGCTGACCGTGCGGTCGACACCCTGTCGGGTGGTGAGCGGCAACGGGCCTGGATAGCCATGTTGCTGGCCCAGCAAACCCGCTGCCTGCTGTTGGATGAACCCATTTCCGCCCTGGATGTGAAACACCAGGTGGAGACCCTGCGCCTTGTCCACCGCCTTGCCGAAGAGCGGGAACTGACCGTCATTGTGGTGTTACACGATGTGGATCTCGCGGCCAGGTTCTGCGACCGCCTCGTGGCCCTGAAAGCCGGTCAGGTTGTGGCGGATGGAACGCCCAATGAGATTATGGACAGCGGCATATTGGAATCCATCTACGGCGTCGCCATGGGCGTGATGGAACGAGCGCCCGGCCAATGGGTGTCTTATGTGCACTGAACAACGGGCTTCCCGCCCACTCGCGTATCTCTGCTTACTTGCATTGATAATCAGCCAACCCGCGCACTCCGGCACCTGGAGCCATGAGAAGGGCACCCTCACCCTGCCCCGGCCGCCCGAGCGTATCGTTGCCCTCAACTGGGCCGCGACTGAGGCGCTTTTGCTATTGGGGGTGACCCCCGTAGGCGTGGCAGATCGGGACGGCTACAGCGCCTGGGTCCAGGCCCCGGAATTACCCGGTGGCGTTGCCAATGTTGGCACCCGCGTTGCTCCCAGCCTAGAGGCGATTGCCGAGCTGAAACCAGACCTGATCGTTACCAGTGCCGAAATGGCGCCTGCGGCCGAACTACTGGAACGCATTGCTCCCACCTACGTCATCAGTGTCTACAAAGAGGGCTCCGCCCCCTTCACCAAAGCCAGGGAAATGCTAACCACGCTTGGCCAGATGCTTGGCCGCGAAGACCTGGCCGAGGCCATACTTATTGATATCGACGAAACCCTCGAACAACAACGCACCCGTCTGGCCGAGGCCGGCCTGGATCGGCAGCCGGTGGCCCTGGTCAACTTTCTGGATGACCGGCATGTCCGAATCTACGCGCACAACGGCCTCTATCAGACCACCCTCAAAGCCTTGGGGCTGAGCAATGCATGGCCACACGAGGGTAACTATTGGGGTTTCTCTGTGGTTGGCCTGGAGGCCATTGCGCCCTATCACGACAGTCGTATCGTTGTAATTTCACCCACCCTGCCCGGGCTCTCGGATCACCTGGCCGGCAGCCCCTTCTGGACTTACCTGCCGGCCGTCAAGCGAAACCAGGTGTATCAGATTGAGCCGGTGTGGCCATTCGGCGGGGTGTACCCGGTAAAACGCCTGGCGATCTTGTTGGCTGATGCCCTGTTGGAGGGAGGCCGCAACAATGTTCGCTGACTCGGCACGCGTACCTGCGACCGCCCCTTCCCTCCCCAAAAGACTTCCGGTTGCCATTGCCCTGCTCTGGCTTGTCGCCCTGGCGGCCAGCTCCCTTCCCTGGCTGAGCCAGATGACACCAGGCGAACTGTTCGCGGCGTTCTGGAGCTATACCGAAGATTATTACCCGTCTGTGCTCGCTCACTACAGCTGGGCCCCCAGGGTCTCAATGGCCGTTCTGATCGGCTGCGGACTGGGCCTGGCAGGCGCCGTTACCCAGCAAATCCTTGGCAACCCCCTGGCCTCGCCCACCACGCTGGGCGTGGAAGCCGGCGGGCAGTTCGGGGTGACCATTGCTACGCTTTTTGTACCGGGTTTGCTGGCCTTCAGCCCCGACCTGGCCGCCGTGGCGGGCGGCCTTCTGGCCATTGGCCTGGTGATTGCGCTGACCTGGCGCCTGGGTTTCTCTCCAGTCACGGTCATTCTGGCGGGGCTGGTGATCACCTTCTTCCTCGGCGCCATGAACATGGCCTTTCTTCTGCTCAAAGGCGAATGGCTGGGCAACCTGTTCATCTGGGGTGCAGGCTCACTGGTCCAGAATAACTGGGGGCCCTTCCTGGAGTTGCTGCCGCGAGTACTGATTCTGGCGGTTGCCATGCTGATGTTGATGCGGCCACTGGCACTGCTGCAACTGGGGCAGGCTTCGGCTTCGGCACTCGGGGCCAAGGTTGCGCTGGTTCGGGGCGGCGCCCTGATTCTCGTGGTGCTGATGAGTTCCGTGGTGGTCAGCCGGGTAGGTGTGGTGGCATTCGTGGGGCTGGCGGCCCCGGTGCTGGCCAAGCTACTGGGCGCCCGCACGCTGGGTGAGCGACTGCTTTGGAGCACGATTACTGGCGGCGGGCTCTTGCTGCTGGCAGACACCCTGGCGCACTGGGCAACAACTCTGGGTAACGGCTCCATTGTGCCCACCGGCACCACCACCGCCCTGATCGGCGGCCCCATTATCCTGATGGCGTTGCAGGGCATTCGAAACACCCACCATATGCCCGGAGCAGATTCGAGCCCAGCCGGGTTCATGCCCACCCGCAAGCCAACAGTTCTGATCGCCGGCATTCTAATGGCGCTACTGGTGCTGACCATCGCTGTGTCTATGGCCTGGTCGCCCGGCCTGAGTTCCTGGAACTGGACACCCGTGTCGAACTGGAGCGATGCCTGGGTGTGGCGTGGCCCCCGGCTGATGGCGGCCATTCTTGCCGGCATGGCTCTGGGCATGGCCGGCACGCTGATACAGCGCATGACCGGCAACCCTATGGGCAGCCCGGAATTGCTGGGTATTAGCGGTGGAGCGGCTTTGGTGATGGTGGTCCTGGTGCTCACCGGCCTCGACATCGGCCGTGGCGGACAACTGGTCGGAGCCACTGCGGGGGCCGCTGCTGCATTGGGCCTGTTGATTCTGCTGGCACGCCGTCATCGCTTTGCCGGCAACCAACTGCTGTTGGGCGGGCTGGCGCTTTACGTCTTTATGGATGCCGGATTGAGGCTGGTAATGGCTTCCGGGGGAACCGTTGCGTCGAGATTGCTGAACTGGATGTATGGCTCCACCTGGCTGGTGTCTGAACCGGAAGCCATTGGTTTGCTGGCACTGGTGCTGGGGCTTGGAGCACTGCTTTTGCTGGTTATACGACCGCTGACCCTTTTGCCGCTGGGGGATTCGGCCGCATCATCGCTGGGGCTGCCGGTTGCGCGGGCCCGGCTTCTGCTGCTGCTGATGGCTTCGGTACTCACTGCCGCCGCCACTGTGGTGATCGGCCCGCTGAGCTTTGTTGGGCTGATCGCACCCCACCTTGCCAGGGTGCTGGGCCAGCAAACGGTGGGGCGTCAGCTTGTGGTTGCGGCGCTGGCAGGTGGACTGCTGCTGGCCATCGCCGATTATCTGGCGCGGGTCGTCGTGTTTCCCAACCAGTTGCCATCCGGGCTATTAGCGGCCCTGGTGGGTGGCCTGTACTTTCTCTGGGGATTGAGCCGCCATGGCCGTCACTGAGGTTTGTGGTGATCACTGGCTGGCCAGCTATCGCCAACTGTTAACCGGCCATGGTCTGAGCCCACAGAACACGCTGAACAGCGCACTGGCTCAAGACGCCGGGCAACGCCCTGCGCTGTTTTCCCTGGCACAGGTTCTGGCCAGGCCGGAGCTGCTGGAAAACCAGCTGCTGGAGGATTATCCGGACGCGTGCCACCCCAGGATGCACAAGGCCCGCGTGTCGGTGCTACACCAGAGCCTGGCCTTGCAGGTCATCGCCCCCCGGGTGCTACAGCTGTTCCGGGATGGAGTCTGCGCCCCCCTGAACCCAGACCGAATTTTCCTGTGCCCGCTGGAACTCGCTGACGCGCCGTCTCGCTGGGTTAACTTGAATGACGGTCAGACGCCGCTGGCACCCGAGGCATTTATTGAGATAACCGCTGATCAGATGCAGGCGTGGTATCCGGTCTTCCGGCAGTCCTTCGGGGTCAGTCCCGGCGCCTACTGGAGCAGTGTTGGCCTGGCACTGGGTGCACCCTTTTCTGCGGTCTGGAATCAGGTGGACCCGGAAGCGCTCTGCGCCCTGGCCACCAGCTGGCTGGCCCGGTTTGAGTGTGAGGCAAACCGATACATCGACTGGATACCGGCTGAATTCAGCCAACAGCGCTGTGCACTGCCTCAACGGCGAGGCTGCTGCCTGAAGTACCTGTTACCGGACGGCGGATACTGCGGGACTTGCGGGATTTACCGTCGCGACCGCATGGGCAGCGTCAGGGAATCAGCATCAGACAAGCCATTAAAGACGTTATCAACCACCAACTCTATTTGTAAACGATAACCTTTATCATTACAATCCGCGTTACAAATTTTACATCTGACCCTAACCTATCAGAGGAATACCCAGGAATGCAGTTGCCCACTTCCACCAAAAACAAGGAATACAAGCATTCGCCGCGCGGTTCATGGACCGCAGGGCTCCTTACACTGGCAGTGAGTAGCACACCGGCTCTGGCCCAGGAAACACTTACTCCGATTGATGTCAGTGGCGAGCGTATTGAAGACCCATCTGCCCCGGTTGATGGGTATATTGCGACCTCTAGCCGGGCGGGAACTAAAACCAATACCCCGATTACCGAAATTCCACAGTCTATTTCTGTGGTTACCGCCGATCAGATGCAAGACCAGGGCGTTGCCAGTGTTCAGGAAGCCTTACGTTACACCGTGGGCGTGGGAGCCGAGCAGTTTGGTCTTGATAGCCGGGGCGACTGGCAGTCCGTGCGCGGCGGCGACCCGGTGATCTTCCTCGATGGCATGCAAAAGACTTTCGGTTTCTATCAGAGCCCTCGCACGGAGCCGTACCTGCTGGAACGCATTGAAGTCATTCGTGGGCCCTCTTCCGTGCTTTACGGCCAGGGCAACGTGGGGGGCCTGGTTAATCTCGCCACCAAACGCCCACAGGCAGAACAGTCTACCGAACTGAAACTGCAGGTAGGGAACCACTCCCGAAAGCAGGCAGCAGTCGATTCAACAGGGGCGCTTAATAAGGACGGCACCCTGCTTTATCGTTTTATTGCCCTGGGCCGCGATAGCGACACACAGGTCAACAAGGTTGAGGACAATCGAGTGGTCATCGCACCTTCGATCACCTGGCGCCCAACGGATCAGACCGAGTGGACTGTTATGGCGCTGCACCAGGAGGACCGTTCAGGCACCACCACACAGTTCCTGCCTATCGAAGGGACCCTGAAACCGTCACCATTTGGCCTGCCACAGATCCCCATCGATCTGTTCATCAGCGAACCGGATTTCGACCGCTACAACACCAAGGAAAACGCGGTGACATCGTTGTTAAGCCACCAGCTCAACAACGTCTGGACAGTGCGGCAAAGCCTCCGTTACTCGGAGACCGAGGTAGACTATCAGAGCATCTACCCGCAATTTACTCCTGCCCTCAAGGAGAACGGGGATATCGCTCGGGTCGCCTATGCTAACAAGCCAAACCTGGACACCCTGACCGCAGATCATCAGGCAGAGGCTTTGTTCTCAACGGGCAATGTGGACCACACGGTACTGCTTGGCTGGGATTACCAGCATGCGGTCAGCAGCAGCCGCCGGGCCTACAAGGCCGACATTGGCGACTTGAACGTATTTAACCCCGTCTACGGGAACTATGACCGGCTGACCGAAAGCGACTTCAGTGATACACCGGAAAATACGGTGATCCAGAGTGGGTTCTACGCCCAGAATCAGATGACCATTAATGATCGCTGGATCGCAGTGCTGGGCCTTCGCCACGACAGCGCCCGCAACAAGACCGAGGGCGGCACGGCCTTCACCGACGAGGAGGTCACCGGCAGGGCTGGCCTGATGTACAAGTTCAGCAACGGTGTCACTCCGTTCATCAGCTACTCGGAATCCTTCAAACCGGTCACCGGTCTTGATGCTTTCAACAATCCGTTCGAGCCGTTAAAAGGTGAGCAGGTTGAAGTCGGCGTAAAGTATCAGCCGGCTGACTCCGCGAGCCTGTATACCGCTACGGTATATGATCTGCGCGAAAAGAACCGCCAGGCTCCTGACCCCGTGAATCCGAACAATCAGATTCAGAATGGCGAGACCAGCGCCCGTGGCATCGAATTGGAAGCAAAAGTGGACGTGAATGCACACTGGGACCTGATCGCCAACTATGCCTACACGGATACCGAGGTTGAGGAGGGCAACAACAAAGGTGCCCGACTGCCAAGCATTCCCGCCCACACAGCATCGATCTGGAGCCAACATGACCTGCGGTCAGTTGGTATTCCGGGGCTTCGGGCCGGTGCCGGTGTGCGTTATGTCGGGTCAAGCTGGGACGGCACAGACCAACTCAAGACCCCTGCAGAAACCCTGCTGGACGCCATGATTGCCTACGGTCGTGACAACTGGGAACTGGCTGTGAACGTCAACAACCTGACCAATGAGACTTACTTCACTACCTGCCTGGCTCGGGGCGATTGCTTCATAGGCACCAAACGCACTGTAACGGGCACCTTGAGTTACCGTTTCTGAGTCTTTCCTGACGAACACAAAAAAGCCACCGCAAACCGGTGGCTTTTTTGTGTCGTACACTCTGGTATCGTCTAGATTACTCACTAGTCGTCGGCGTGGCACCGCTGACACTACCTTAGCGTGGAGGAGACCTCATGAACCGCTCGACTATCGTCATCGCCGCGGGCTTATCAGTACTGGTAGCGTCCCCAGTATGGTCTGACCAGACGTTCTCATCCAACAAAACCGATTTCCGGATAGAAACCGTCGCCCAGGGCCTTGAGCACCCCTGGAGCCTGGCTTTCCTGCCCGACGGCACCATGCTGGTCACCGAACGTGAGGGTCGGCTTCGCCGGATTGAAAACGGCAATCTTGTGCGAGAGCCGGTGAAGGGACTGCCGGAGCTGGTTGCCTCCGGCCAGGGCGGGCTTCTGGATGTGGTGCTGCACCCGCAGTTCACCGACAACCAGACCCTGTTTCTGAGTTACGCACACCGCAACAGCGACGGCATGACTACCCGCGTTGCCCGTGCCACCTACAATGGCGAAGCGCTTGAGAACGTTGAAGTGATTTTTGAAGCTTTACCCCGCTCCAGCAATGGCAGGCACTTTGCGGGCAGGATGGTTTTTGACCAGAGCGGCCATCTCTACGTGGCCATCGGTGACCGGGGTGACATGGACAGGGCCCAGGACAATCGGGACGATGCCGGTGGTGTTCATCGCATTTCCACCAACGGTGACGCGATTGCAGACAACCCTTTTATGGATGATGCCCGCACCAACAACACCTTCTACACCTACGGCAACCGCAACATCCAGGGCATGACCCTGCATCCGGACACCGGTGAAGTCTGGAGCCATGAACATGGACCCCGGGGTGGCGACGAGATTAACATTATCAGGGCGGGGAATGACTACGGCTGGCCGAAGGTCACCTACGGCATCGACTACTCCGGCATCCCCATCTCAGACAAGACCACTATGGACGGTGTAACCGATCCACTGCACTACTGGGACCCGTCTATTGCCCCCTCTGGCATGGCCTTTTATACCGGCGACCTGTTCCCGCAATGGCGGGGCGATGTGTTTGTCGGTGCCCTGAGGAGTCAGAAACTGGTGCGTCTGACCATTAACAACGAACAGGTGATTGAGGAAGAAGATCTGCTCACCAATCTCGGTGAGCGAATCCGGGATGTGCGTATGGGGCCGGATGGCGCCCTGTGGCTGCTGACCGATTCACGCCAGGGCAAGGTGTACCGGGTGGTGCCGGCCGAGTGATCAGTGTGGATCGTTGGTGCGTTCGGTTTTCTCGAACTGGGGCAGGTTGTCGGTGATATCAAACCAGTCAGACTTTGACCCCACGTATACGTGCTGGGCCGCCTTTTTTCCCAAGGGTTCGTTGATCACGCCCACCCGCAGTCTCAGGATGCCGGGGATGGCGTCAACACGGCTGTAAAGCTGACTGCCGCAACGGGGGCAGAAAGCCCGGTATTTGCCGGGCCGGGATTCGAATTCACGCACCAGATCCTGTCCGGCAACATACCGGAAGCGCACCGTCTGAACCGGCGCACTGGCGGAGAAAGCACTGCCGTGCGCCCGACGGCACTGGCTGCAATGGCACAGGGCAACCGGGCCAAGCGGGCCATCGTATTCAAACTGGATATCGCCACAAAGGCATTGGCCGGTATACATCGTGCGCTCCTGATTCTGGCTCACAAACTCTGGGCGCTGATCATACCTTGTCGGGCCCGGAATACCAGCCCCGGGCCAATGTCTGCAGGCACTCAGCCGCCATACTGACTGTTCAGATAAGCCACAATCCGGCCTGATTCAAATAACTGCTGGCCAGTATTGGGGTCTTCCAGGTAAGGCACCTGAACACGGCCGTGTTGCTGGAAAAACGCATCCCGCTTGCCGCCCGGTATAGGCCTGTACTCGCCTGGCTTTAAACGTTGCTTGGCCGGGCCGATTTCGGTCCAGTGTTCCTTGCCCAGGTTATGCAGCGTGTAGGGAATCTCCAGCTCGCAGAGTTTTTCCCGCACCAGCCGTGAAAAGGGGCTGCCCTCGAAGCTCCAGAGGTGTAATCCCTGTTCCGGTCGGTTACCGGAGGTGGCACGCAAGCCGCGCAGTTCACTGGCGGCCGATCCGATTGAATTTAAAGCTGGCTGCCAGGCTTTGGACTGATAGTAGCCGGGCACGGACCGACCGGCATACTGACTGAACAGGTACTCAACAATATCCTCAGATTCGTAGATCACCTTGTCGGTGTTGTGATCCACCAGCAACGGGAACTGTTGCTTGCCGCCCAGGGCTTCGGCTTCCGGGCGGAAGAATCGGCCGCCTTTAGGGCAGGGCCTGATCTCAACATCCAGGTGCAAGGCCGTCAGCACTTCCCGCACGCGGCGACAGTAGGGGCAGGCTTCCATGTCGTACAGAATGAGGGGCTTCTCCGGCTGTGGAACGGCCTTGATCACCAGGCACCCACGCCAGGCGGCAAAAGAGGACGTTGCCACGGATTCCAGTACATTCACCTGATGTCTGAGCGCTTTGAGCATATTGTTCCCTTTGTCTGTTGTGTTCAGTTCACGGGCTCTGGGCGGCATTGTCGCACAATCGCAGCCTGTCCCATTGGCTTGCGCGTCACTGCGTTACGGTCAAAGCTAACCCACTGATTCTGAAAGGCACTTACGTGCTGTCACAAAAACTCAATATAAACAACGACTCTACTGCCATTTTTTAACGTCATGTATAGCTTTTCTGCATAGTACAAAACCACGGGATGAGCTATTGTACAAAGAGAACATAACAACGGGCTGGTGTGATGCTGATTCAGGGTTTGCAGGCGAGGACCTGCGCGTCAAGGTGTGTAACCTCACCCAAGAGACTGGTTTTGGCCATTGCGGCTGCCTGCACCATGGCAAGCACGCCGGTCCTGGCCCAGGAAAGCAACACAGCTGCCGCTGCCTTTGCCGAATCCCGTCTCTGGGCCAGTCAGATCAAAGACTACGCAAACAAGTCCCTGAATAGCGAGCAGGCCCTCAGTGTTGCAGCCATTCCCCTTAACGGGCCGGGCATTGAGCAGTATGTGAACGCTGACGAACTGATGAGCCCTGGCTCCATCATGAAGCTGGTCACCACCTACGCCGCTCTGGAATTGTTGGGTCCTACTCATCACTGGAATACCGACTTCCTGACCGACGGCACCATGGTTGGCGATACCCTGCAGGGCAACCTGTATGTGCGTTTCGGTGGCGATCCAAAACTCACCCTTGAGCGACTTTGGGGTACCCTTCGGGAACTGCGCAGCATGGGTATTAACCGGATTGAAGGCGATCTGGTTCTGGATGGCAGTTATTTTCGGGTGGATGGTGGTTTCCCTGCCTTTGAAGACAACGGCAACAATCCCCACGCGCCGTTTCTGGTGGAGCCCTCCGCTTACCTGACCAACCTTAACCTGTTGCATTTTCAGGTGCGCGCGGATGAACGGGGTACCCAGGCCTGGACCACGCCCGATCTTGGTGAAGTCACCATTGATAACCGGGTTACCGCCCTGCCGGAAGGTCCCTGCCCCGCCCGCAGCCGCTTTGACTGGAAACCGGTGTTCCATAACGATCACAGGGTAACCGTACAGGTTACCGGTGAACTTCCGCAGGGTTGCCGGACCACAACCTATCTGTCATTGCTGCCCCATGAGCGCTATTCCGCCTCCCTGATCCGTTCGGTACTGTCTGAAATGGGCGTGATTGTCAGTGGCGGCGATCGCTTCGAGACCACACCGGATGAAGCACGCCTGGTCATGCGCACCACCTCACCCGACCTGGTAACCATGGTGCGGGACATCAACAAGTGGAGCAGTAACGTGATGGCCCGGCAAATGCTGCTGACCATTGGCGCCGAATTTCGCAAGGATGATGAACAGGATGACCGGGTGGCGGGCATCCGCGCCATCTATGACTGGCTGGAAGGGCTTGGCGTCAATACGGCGGGCATGGTGATTGATAATGGCGCGGGTCTGACACGCCATGGCCGGATTACCGCACGCCAGGGCGCACAGATTTTGCAACACGCCTGGAACAGTCCCTATTCTTCAGACTTGATGGCCTCCATGCCGATCATTGCAATGGATGGCACCATGTCCCGGCGCCTGAGAAATACCGGCATGGACGGTCAGGGCCGGATCAAAACCGGCTACCTTGAGCATGTGCGCTCCATCGCCGGCTTTACCCGTGATGACAGGAACACCACCTGGGCCATCGTCGGCATGGTCAATAACAACCCGGCCTGGAATGGCCAGGCGGTGCTGGATCGCGTGCTTTACTCCCTGCATTTCCGGCCACCGGTCGGAACGTCCCTGTCCCAGTCACCGGCTGATGGCTCGGGGCCTTCCATCCAGTAAGCCCCGCCAGTAAAAGCCTGAACCTACCTGGATACCCCGGCCATGTCAGGCAACTTGTGCGCGATACCTTTGTGGCAATCGATGCAGGTTTGCTCGCCGTCTGCCAATGCCGTTGAATGCGCCTGGGACGCCCTTGGATCCTGCAGCGTGAAGTCCATCGAATCAAACTCATGGCAATTACGACACTCCAGGGAATCGTTGGCTTTCAGCCGCTGCCACTCCCGCTCCGCCAGCTCACGTCGCTTGGCCTCGAATTTCTCCGGAGTGTTGATGGAGCCAAATATCCAACCCCAGACTTCTTTCGAGGCTTCCATCTTTCGGCCAATCTTGTGAGTCCAGCCGTGGGGCACGTGGCAATCTGAACATTCGGCACGCACACCTGATCGGTTAGTGTAATGGATGGTTGTTTTCAGCTCCTGATACGGGTTGCTATACATCTCATGGCACCCTATGCAGAACTGCTCGGTGTTGGTCACTTCCAGCGCCGTGTTGAAACCACCCCAGAAGATGATCCCGGCAATAAAGCCGCTGAGTGTCAGGAAACCGAGGCTGTAGTGCACACTGGGCTTGCGCAACAGGTTCCAGTAGAGCTTCAGCCGTTTCATCATCAGCGATCTCCTCTGTTGGAGGCACGGATCACTTCATCCACGGCTTTGAAATCTGACTCCACCAGCGGCTGAGCATCGGTTTGGGGTACATGACACTGGGTACAGAAATAGCGCCCCGGCGTTACCTCAGCCCGCACCTGAAAGTGACGATCCATAAAGTGAGTCACACTCACCATGGGCGCACCCGCCTGCACGGCTGCTTCGCGGCTGTGGCAATCCAGGCAACGGTTGAAGTTCTTGTCTACCTGATAGTCGCGGATGGCATGGGGAATCACCGGCGGTTGCTCCGGATAATTACGCACTTCCCGTTTCACCTCTCTGGGATCACCGGCGATAGGCGGTGCGGGCAGATCCTGTCCGAGAGTTCCGCCTTTGCGCAGACCATCCGGTGAAGAGGGTGACAAATGATCACTCTCGGCATACGCCAGGAAGGCCAGGGAGGCGGCCAGAAAAAATAAAAGCGTTCTCATGGTGACGTCTCCTTAAGCCAGGTTAACCAATTCCAGACGGACAGCGCACTTCTTGAAGTCGGTCTGTTTGGAAATGGGGTCCGTTGCGTCCAGCGTGACCTTGTTGATCAGCTTTCCGGCATCAAAGAAAGGCACATACACCATGCCCTTGGGCATACGAACACGACCACGGGTTTCCACCCGAACCCGGACTTCACCCCGGCGGCTGATCACCTTCACCTCACTGCCGCGCCGCCAGCCCTTGTCACGGGCATCATCGGCGTTCATGTACAACAGCGCATCCGGTACCGCCTTGTGCAGCTCGGACACACGGCGGGTCATCGAACCGGTGTGCCAGTGCTCCAGTACCCGGCCAGTGCACAGCCAGAACGGGTATTCGTCGTCCGGAGATTCCGCAGGCGGCTCATGGGGTACCGCGAAGATTCGTGCCCGGTTGTCCGGGTTGCCGTAAAACTGGAAACCACTGCCCTCCGCCACATATGGGTCTGACCCTTCGCGATAGCGCCACAGGGTTTCCTTGCCGTCAACGACTGGCCATCTCAGGCCGCGGGTGGCGTGGTAGGTCTCGAAATCGGCCAGGTCTTTGCCTTTGCCGGCACCAAACTGGCGGTACTCCTCGAAAATCCCCTTCTGGATGTAGAAACCAAAGTCTTTCGACTCCTGGTTCTCATAATCCGGGTGCAGGTCGTCCAGTGGATAACGGTCCACATTGCCGTTGCGGAATAGCACGTCAAACAGGGTTTTGTCCCGCGCTTCCGGTGCCTTGGCAATCAGATCCTCCGGCCACACATCGGCCACTTTGATACGCTGGGACAGGGCCACGGTTTGCCAGAGGTCTGAGCGGGCATCTCCAGGTGCGTTCACCAGCTGGCGCCAGAGCTGAGTCCGGCGCTCAGCGTTACCAAATGCCCCTTCTTTTTCAACCCAACCCGCCGCCGGCAAAATCAGGTCGGCCGCCTGGGCAGATACCGTGGGATATATATCAGAGACGATGATAAAGGTATCGGGGTTACGCCAGCCCGGCAGGGTCTCCTGCATGGTATTGGGACCCGCCTGGATATTGTTGGTGACCTGGGTCCAATACACCTTCAGTTTGCTGTCTTTCAGCATCCGGCTTTGCAGCACTGCGTGATAACCTGGCTTGGCCGGGATGGTGCCATCCGGCAGTTTCCAGATCTTCTCGGCCTTGGCCCTGTGCTCTGGATTGGCCACCACCATATCGGCTGGCAGGCGATGGGCGAAGGTGCCTACTTCACGGGCGGTACCACAAGCGGAAGGCTGACCGGTCAGCGAGAACGGGCTGTTGCCCGGGGTGGCAATCTTGCCTGTCAGCAGGTGGATGTTATAGATCAGATTGTTCACCCAAACGCCGCGAGTATGCTGGTTTACCCCCATGGTCCAGAAGGTGGTGACACGCTTGTCCGGATCGGCATATAGCTTTGCCAGGCGTTCGAGCCGTGCCTCAGAGACGCCGGAGATCTCGGCGGCCTTCTTCACATCGTACTCACGGACATGCCGGGCAAAATCCTCAAACGACATGTCTTCCCAGTCGTTGGCATTATTGGCGTTCTTGGCATTCTGCTCGCGCGGGTCTTCCGGCCTTAGACCGTAGCCAATGTCGTCTGCAGCACGCACAAACCGGGTATGTTTACTGACGAAATCCCGGTTCACCGCGTTGCTCTGGATGATGTAATTGGCAATGTAGTTCAGAATTGCCACATCGGCGTGGGGCTCCATCACCATCGGCAGGTCGGCCAGATCAAAGCAGCGATGTTCGTAGGTTGAGAGCACAGCCACTTCCGTGCCGGGATGGGACAGGCGACGGTCCGTTACCCGAGTCCAGAGGATCGGGTGCATTTCCGCCATATTGGCGCCCCAAAGCACGAAGGCATCAGCGCTTTCGATGTCGTCATAGACACCCATCGGCTCATCGGACCCAAAGGTCCGCATGAAGCCTGCCACCGCAGACGCCATACAATGGCGGGCATTGGGATCAATATTGTTGGAGCGGAAGCCAGCCTTGAACAGTTTGCTGGCCGCGTAACCTTCCCAGATGGTCCACTGGCCGGATCCAAACATGCCGACGCTTTCCGGGCCGTGCTCCTTGATGGCACTGGTGAATTTTTCTGCCATCACATCCAGGGCTTCGTCCCAGCTGACCTCCTGAAAATCGCCCTCTTTGTGGAATTTGCCGTCGCGTTTACGCAGCAAGGGCTTGGTCAGCCGGTCGCGACCGTACAGAATCTTCGACAGAAAGTAGCCTTTCACACAGTTCAGACCGCGGTTCACTTCCGATTGCGTGTCGCCATGGGTCGCCACAATCTGGTTGTCCCTGGTTGCGACCATCACACTGCAACCGGTGCCGCAAAAACGACAAGGCGCCTTGCTCCACTTGAGCTCAGTGAGCTCGGCATTCGTGATCAGATTACTGGCCGCAGCCGGAATCGACAGGCCGGCAGCAGATGCCGCCATGGCCAGCGCATTGGCTTTTGCGAATTCACGTCGTGTCAGGTTCATGACATTGCTTCCTGTTGTTCTGTTTCTGACTGTCCTGTAGCAATCAACTGTTGCCTCGCCTCTTCGGGCGACATCACTTCGTGGTAAACCAGAATGCATTCCAGAACGCCTGGCGCACTCTCGATCAACTCCATGGCACCGAGCAAATCCTGATGGCTACTACCCTCTGCCAGAACCACCAGTTTCCCAATCGGGTCTCGAGTGCCCTCCTCCAGGCCCGGCGTTTGCTCAAGCAGTTCAAGAACAGCATCCAGAGACTCCGGGCGCACGTGTACCAGAAAACTGGCAATGTGAATTTCGGCTTTCTGCGAATCAGGCATGGGCTGGCTCTCTCTGTTCCTGGGTAATCAGACTGATGGCATCTTCAGGGCACACGGCGACACAGGCACCGCATCCGGTACACTCGTCTTCGGCAATCTCCGGGACGGCGACATGAGCAAGCCTGGGTGGAAATCGGATGGCCATTGGCTCGCAGGCGTCACGGCAGGTCTGGCAATGGATATTGGCTTGGGCAAGGCAGTGATCCCGAATCACCGCACGCCAGGGGAACGCCTCACGGGCCAGGTCAAACACCGGTTCCTGGCAGGCACGGGCGCACTCACCGCACAGCGTGCAGCCGTCGCCAGTAAAGCGGATTTGCGGGAAACCGCCATCACCGCGAAACAGAACACCTTCCGGGCAGGCTTCAATGCACCGGTCGCAGCGGGTGCACTGATCGGTTATTGCCTCGGTTGTCCAGGGCGGCCGCCACTCAGATGCAGTCGCCCTGCCGCCGCGCAGAAACAGCCGTCGGGAAGCGTTAACAGCCATGCCTTACCTTATCCCCCGGGCGGTCCGGGAGGCCCCATAAAGACCTGCGACATCCAGATCAAAAAGCCGTAGCTACCAACCACCGCAACGGCCAGAATGGGAAACAGGAATACGATGATGAAGACAAACAGCCGGAACTCACTGCTTTTTCTCTGCTCCGGCGTCAGTTGTTGGAGGTCATCCATAAACCCACCTTTTTTGTATGTGTATTCATCACCCTAGTCAAACAGAGCAAACTTGGCAAAAATCAAATTTGGTATTTCTTTGGAGGTATAGACAAAAAAGCCCCGGACGGGGCCGGGGCTTTCATCTGGGGCCTGGAGGCAGGAATCAGGTCGCTGGCGGCACGAAATCGTCCAACAAGGTAACGCCTGCTGTCTGTTCTTCCTCGTCCAAGGCAAGTCGTGCAACTGCGGTATATACACCGCCGGTCTCAAGACTGATCTCACCGGAACGGAAGAGCACCTCGGTACCATCGGCAGAGGTGATAAATACGACATAATCACCGGCCGGCACTCCCAGATAGCCCGACGAGTCACCATAGGCGAAGTCATCCAGTGCCGGCATGGCATTACCCTGGTTAGTACCGGCCTCCGCCGCAGGAACCAGGAATACATCCACCAGCGGTGCTTCTACCGCGCCGTGGATAACCCGGAGACGGGCCTCGGTGGCAATACGGCGGTTATCGTCTGCAAAGGCCAGGGCTTCGAGTGTTCCCGCCCCTACGGAACCGGCTGCCAGAATGGTCAGAAGGCTACCGTTATCGAGGGCCAGGTCTTCATCCAACACCGCAGTCAGTTCACCAGTTGCTGTCACCGCGACGCGGTTATCGCCGGTCTCCAATCCCACGTACTCACCCAGTCTGGCGAACGTCGGCACTGTCTCACCGAAGGCCACGCCGGTAGCGGCGGCGGAACCGTCCGGGTCTTCGTTCAGATAAATATCAACATCAGGTGCATCTGAAGAATTGTGAACCGCGCGAATGCCTGCACCTGTGTCCTTGTCCAGAATTTCCGACGTCTCGCTGCCATTAATCACTAGCAGGCTCACCGGAGACTCGCCGTACACCGTGTTATCGATAGCGGCAATCAACAGATCAGAGCCTGCAGGCAACTCGACCGCACCGCTGTCATACACCACATCGGTGCTGCCCTCGGCGGTCACCCGGATCTGGTAGGTTCCGGCGTCCAGCTCCAGCGGCCCAACGGAATCACGGAATGCAAAACTGAAAGCGGGTTCTGCTGGCAAGTCGGCGCCATCAGCGGTCACATAAACCGACACAGCTGGCACCAGGCTGTCAGCCGCTGGTGACAGATGGGCCACCCTCAAGCGAGCCGAATTCGGATCATCCCGCTGGCCGTCGTCTGTCAGCACCACCGGCTCAATGTCGCTACCGCCAACGGTACCAGTCGCGATAATGTCGTATCGGGTGTTTGCCTCAAACCGGGTGCTTCCGACCTCGATGACGGTCAACTGATCGCCTGTTGGCAAGAGCGCATCAACATCAACTGAATAATTACCGCGATTTGGCCGCAAGGTCGCAGCCTGCTTGAAGTCCGCACCGGCAACCAGTGCCTCGCCGTTGAAACTCACGTTAACAGAAGGGGCGTCGGATACGGCATGAACAACCCGAATATCGGTTCTTGGAGTACTGCTCGAACCATCAAAACAACCAGAAAGCAAAACGCTGCCGGCCATCAAAACCGGTAAAGCCACTATCGTTTTCATTGTCGCTGTTCCTCACTGTACAAAGCTTGACGATCGGTTTATTTGGTTCGAACCTGCACCAGTTCAGTCCCTGACTAATGCGTCAAAGCAATCTACGGGGAGGGAAAAAAAACGGATTCACAATTTTTTACATTCCAGCTCACGAATGTGAGCTGAATTCAATTTTCTCTATGCCAGCAGGCATTCCGGGATGCCCCTGTGCACGCGTCATTTTATGGGAAGACATGACACCTCCACGGCAATTGTGAGCAAACAGCATCTGAAACTTTTGCCAATCCGTAACTAGACTGAAGTGATCAGCATTCCGTCAGGCAAGCGCAACATCAAAATAAGTAGGCAAAGTTTTACCACCGAGAGACAGGCACCATGGATCAGCGGCACCGCACAAAAACCCTGAAGCTGACGACGCTTTCCCTTGTCGCCCTCTTCATCCTGGCTGGCTGCAGCTCGACCCGCATGGCCTATCGCTATGCGGACTGGGGTGTGGTTTGGTGGGTAGAGGATTATGTCACCCTTAGCCGGGCGCAAAAACAGCAGCTGAACCAGGACCTGGACAGCCTGCGCCAGTGGCATTGCTCAACGGAGCTACCCCGCTACCGGGCCTGGCTGGACGAACTTGAGGCCGACATAGCCGATGGCGCACCGGATATCGACACCATTGAGTATCACCAACAACAACTTCTGGTCTTTGTACCAGACTTATTGGATCGAGCTGTACCAGTGGCGGTGAATCTTCTGGCCAGCCTGTCTGATGACCAGGTGACCGAGCTGGCCAGGAACATGGCAGAAGATCAGGCTGAGCTTGAACAGGAAATGCTGGGAGGTAACCAGAACCCGACCGCCAGCGCCCGGGCAGAGCGCACCACCAAACGCGTAGAGCGATGGCTCGGCAGCCTGAACGGGGAGCAGCAGTCCCTGGTTGAAGAATGGTCTGCCGATCGCGGTCAACAAACGGAAATCTGGCTACAAGGCCGGAAAAACTGGCAAGAGGTGCTGCTGGAGACACTGGAGGGCCGGAATCAACCCGGCTTTGATGAAGCCATCCGCGAGCTGGTGGTTAACTCAGAAAACGCCAGAGGCCCGGAGTATCAAGCCATGATGACGGAAAGCCAGCAAGCCATGGCAAACCTGATGCATTCGTTGATCCAGGCTGGCGACCAACAGCACCGGGAGCACCTGCAGGCCCGGGCAAATAAATTGAACCAGGACTTCACAGCCCTGACCTGCTCCTGATCTTGCCAGCTGAGCACCAGACACAAAAAAGGGCCGGAGATGACGAATTCTCCGGCCCTTTTCATTCTGGCTGTGATTAAACCGTCAGGTAACCACCGTCCGCATTAATGCAGGCACCCGTGGTGTAGCTGGAAGCGTTGGACACCAGGTACAGCACGGTACCGGCCATTTCGTCCGGGTCTGCCACCCGCTTCATGGGAATGTGGGCCATGGCCTGTTTCTTGATGGCCTCGTTGGTGGTCAGGGCGCTGGCGAACTTGGTGTCGGTCAGGCCCGGCAGCAGGGCGTTTACCCGCACGTTCTGTTGGCCGAGTTCCATCGCGAAGGATTTGGTCATGGAAATCACCGCCGCCTTGGTCACCGAATAGATGCCCTGGAAGTGGCCGGGATTTACGCCGTTTACAGACGCCACGTTCACAATAGAACCGCCACCGTTTTTCTTCATCAGCTGGGCACCGCGGGCACACATGAAGAAGTAACCACGGATGTTCACGTCCACGGTTTTGTGGAAAGCGCTCAGGTCGGTATCTTCTACCGGGCCGAAGTAGGGGTTGGCAGCGGCGTTGTTGACCAAAATATCCAGCTTGCCGTGCGCTTTGGCAATGTGTTCCCACACCGCTTCAATCTGATCCATTTCACCAATGTGGCAGGCGAAGGCTTCAGCGCTACCTCCATCGGAACGGATGCTACTGGCCACGGCTTCACAACCGTCAATCTTGCGGCTGCTGACGATCACGTGGGCGCCGTAGTGGGCCAGTGTGCGGGCGATGCTCTCACCGATGCCACGGCTGGCACCGGTTACCAGGGCGACTTTGCCAGTCAGGTCGAACAGGTTTACGTTGCTCATGGATTTCCCTCAGATTATCGGAATGTCACCAGGGCGGGGTCTTCCGCTTCCAGGTGGCTATAGTTGTTGAATACGGCCAGGCTGCGCCGGGGGCCGGAATACAGAATGCGGGACACGCTGGTGTTGGCAATCACATTGTTCATCTCCAGCGCCTTGTGGTCGGACAACTCCAGCAGGTGCTGGGCAATCACCGCAATGGGCCCGCCGGAGGTGGAAACAATGACATCGGCACCGTCCGCCAGCTCAATCAGTTGATCCAGCGAAGTGCTAACCCGTTGCCGGAAACCCTGCCAGGATTCCGCGTATTCGTGGTCGTGTTCACCACTCACCCAGCGGGCGACAGCTTTTTCAAAAGCCTGCTGAAACGCCCTCGCCGGTTTCGGGAAACTCGCCAGGTCCCGAGCCATCAACTGTTTGTCCGCCCATTCCGGGCGCAGGCGTTCCACCACTTCAACATGATCAAACTCGTTAAGGCCTTCCATCACCTGCATATCCGGCAGGCTTGCACCGTAACCGGTGGTGATCGCTTCAACGGTTTCCCGATGGCGCTGCAGGTTACCTCCAAAAATGGCACCCGGCTCCACCTTGTCCGCCAGCCAGCGGCCCAGGATCCTGCCCTGCTCCCAGCCTCGCGGAGAGAGCTGGTCATAGTTCTCCTTGCCAAAACTGGCCTGGCCGTGGCGCACCAGATAAATCGTGGCCATTACAGCGCGCTCTCGCTGATCAGGCGCTGGCACCGTTTCTCCAGATAATTGGCAGCGTGGCCGAAGGCGGCAAAGCGCTTGTCTTTGGTCTGTCCATGATAGAAGCGGTAATAGATCTGCTGGACAATCACTGCCAATCGGAACAGACCGTAGATTTCGTAGAAATCGAACTTTTCAGACCGGAAGCCGGATTTCTCCATATAGTAGTCCACCACTTCCTTGCGGGTCAGCATGCCCGGCCGGTGGGTGGGCTGGCGCCGCAGCATCTGGAACGGGCCTTCATCGTCCGCTTCAATCCAGTACGCCAGGCTGTTGCCCAGGTCCATCAACGGGTCACCGATGGTGGCCATTTCCCAGTCCAGAACGCCGATCACTTCAAACGGGTTGTCCGGGTTCAGCACCACATTGTCGAAACGGAAATCGTTGTGGATGACAACCTGGGCGATGTCGTCCGGCATCTTTTCGTTCAGCCACGCCATCACGATTTCAAAGTCACCGACATCCTCGGTGCGAGCCTTGCGGAAACGGTCGCTCCAGCCTCCAATCTGGCGCTGCACGTAGCCGGCTCCCTTACCCAGTTTGTCCAGGCCGGCGGCCGTGGCATCCACGGTGTGCAGGTCCACCAGCTTGTCGATCACGTTCAGGCACAGCTTGCGGGTATCTTCCGCACTCAGCTCGAAATCCTTGGGGAAATCCTGGCGCAGGATGATGCCCTTGAGCCTTTCCATCACGTAGAAGTCACACCCCAGCACGCTGTGATCGTCACAGATGGCAACAATGTTGGGCACATAGGGGTAAACCGGCTTCAACGCGTCCATCACCCGCGCTTCCCGCAGCATGTCGTGGGCCGACTTGGCAATCTTGCCGAACGGTGGCCGGCGCAGTACGTAAGACTGCTCGCCGTAGTCCACCTGATAGGTCAGGTTGGAAGCACCACCGGGGTACTGCTTGATACTCGGCTGTCCTTCCAGGCCGGGAATGGCCTGTTTCATGAACTGGTCGACGGCGCTGATATCCAGCTCTTCGCCTTCCCGGATGTCTACGGCCTGGTCGATCTGAGTCATTCAATCTCTCCTGTGATGTATTCAGGCGTTCGCCTTGCCACCCATCTTGCTCATCCAGCGCTTGGTTTCCTGGTGCATCAACCAGTCAAACGCCCAGGGCGCATGGCGCTTGAGCATCCACATACGGCGCTCTTTGGCGTGGGGCAGTACCCAGAAGTCTTTGTCTTTCACGCTGCGGAAGATATCTTCGGCCACGTTTTCGGCGGTAATGTTGGACCGCTTCATCAACTTGTTGACGTTCTGCTGGATGCCGGGAATATCCGAACGCATGGTGCTGGCCAGGTTGGTCTGGAAAAACGCCGGACACACACAGCTAACATGAATACCGGAATCCCGCAGCTCCTGGCTGAGGGTTTCGGACAGGGCAATCACCCCCGCCTTGGAAACATTGTAGCTGTCCATCAACGGCGCCAGCATGAGCCCGGCCATGGAAGCCACATTCACAAACGCTCCGGAGCCCTGTTCCTTGAACAGCGGCGTGAAGGCTTTGCAGCCACGCACCACACCCAGTACGTTGATATCAAGAATCCATTCCCAGTCGCCAATGGTGGTGTCTTCAATGGAGCCTGCGGAGGCAACGCCGGCGTTGTTGACCACAACGTCCACACCGCCCCACTTCTCTACCAGGTCATCACGAACTTTTTCAAAGTCGCTCAGGCGGCGGACGTCACATTCAACGAAATAGCCCTCGCCCCCTGCGTTGTTCAGTTCCGCCTCAACGGCCACGCCCTGCTCCGGGTTAATGTCCCCAATGCAGACTTTCGCGCCCTCTTTGGCATACCGCAATGCAATCGCCCGGCCCAAGCCACTGGCCCCGCCGGTTATAAATACTCGCTGTGTCATCGGTGTTTCTCTCCGTTATGTTTATGTTCTGGAGTTCGTGTTCTTTGTTTTGGAGTTCGTGTTCTTTGTTTTGGAGTAGGAGCTGCTACCGGGTAGGCCTTTCCAAAACACGCTGTGAATACGTCCGTGTACGCTCTGCTCCGCCATCCATGGCTCCGCAAGGTTTTGGAAAGGCCTACCCGGCATCAGCTCCCAAGCGCCTCAGTGGGCTGTTCCGAACAAAAATGAGTCTTATGCCCTGACCACCTCATACTTTCAACGCAACGAGGTTGCCCTAAGTCTTTACCCGCAATCCCTCACCAAAGTTGGAAAAGGGGCCGGCGGGGTGGGGCTTCTGAAACCCTGCGGAGCCATGGATGGCGGAGCGGAGCTTACACGGACGTATTCACAGCGTGTTTCAGAAGCCCCACCCCGACGGCACCCCACGCCCAATCAAGAGGCCAGGCGAACCAAAGCACCCAATCCAAAAATCAGGACTTATACTTCCGAAGCTCCAGGCGAGCCACCATGGCCCGATGCACTTCGTCGGGACCGTCGGCCAACCGCAGAACCCGAGCGTAACCGAACAATGCCGTCAGCGGGAAATCATCGTCGCTAACCCCGGCACCACCGTGAATCTGAATCGCATCATCCACAATCTGCTGCAACATCGCCGGCACCACCGCCTTGATCATGGAGACCTCCTGTAACGCCCCCATAATGCCCTTGGTATCCAACGCCCAGGCACACTTCAACGTCAACAGTCGAGCCTGCTCAATGTTCATGCGGGCATTGGCGATGACATCCGGGTTGCCACCCAACTTGGCGATGGGCCGGCCGAAGGCTTCGCGGGTCATGGCGCGCTTGATCATTAACTCAAGAGTGCGCTCAGCGGCACCGATGGCACGCATGCAGTGGTGCACGCGGCCCGGCCCCAAACGGCCCTGGGCGATTTCGAAGCCACGGCCAGGGCCGGCGATGATGGCGCTCTTGGGCAGGCGTACGTTGTCGAACAGTACCTGGCCATGGCCATATGGCTCATCGTAGGCGCCGAAGACTGGCAGCATGCGCTCGATGGTGATGCCAGGGGTGTCCAGCGGCACCAACACCATGGAGTGCCTGCGGTGTTTCTGTGCGTCCGGGTCGGTCACGCCCATGAAAATGCCGACTTTACAGTCCGGGTGGCCAATGCCGGTGCTCCACCATTTACGGCCATTGAGCACCACTTCGTCACCTTCAACCATCGCGGTAGCTTCCATGTTAGTGGCGTCGGAGGAGGCAACCGCCGGTTCGGTCATGCAGAAGGCGGAGCGGATTTCGCCGCTCATCAATTTTGGCAGCCACTCGGCTTTCTGCTCTTCCGAGCCGTAGTGGATCAGCACTTCCATGTTGCCGGTGTCTGGCGCATTGCAGTTAAAGATTTCCGGGGCAATGAAGCTGCGACCGGTTTCTTCGGCAATCAGGGCATAGTCGGAGTTCAGCAGGCCACAGCCGTATTTGTCGTCCGGGAAAAACATGTTCCACAGGCCCTGGGCCTTGGCTTTTTCTTTCAGTTCTTTGATGATCGGCAACACCACCCAGCGGTTTTCCAGGGAGGCAAGCTCCTTGTGGTACTGCTCTTCAATGGGAAAGATCTCGTCACGCATGAACTGTTTCACGCGTTTGAGGTAATCCTGGCCTTTCTCGGAAATATTGAAATCCATGGTGCAGCTCCTCGCGCTTACCTGCCCCAACCGGGGCGCACTTTTGTTCAGATGGAAAACAGTCTAGGAGCCAACGCGCTATTACGCGACTGAATTGTTCTTATCGTTTATCATTACCCTTACTTATTCCGGAACCGGACGCGTCTCATGGCCCTGAATCGACTGGACCTCAACCTGCTGCATGTTTTCGATACCATTTATCGGGAGGGCAGCCTGACCCGCGCCGCCAGGGCGCTGCACCTGACACAGCCAGCGGTGAGCCATTCCCTGGCGCGGCTGCGGGATCACTTTGATGACCCATTGTTTACCCGCCAGGGCAACCAGATGGTGCCCACTCCGTTAGCACGCAGGTTTCTGGAGTCCATGCGGCCGGGACTGAATCAGGTGCAGAGCGCGGTAAACCAGTTCCATGCCTTTGACCCGGCCAGTCAGCGCAAGACTTACACCCTGGGGTTGCGGGATGTGCTGGAATCAACCTTTCTGCCGCAGTTGATGGGCAAGCTGGCACCCTACCCGGACATGGAGATTGTCTCCCAGCGGATACCAAGGCGGGATATGGAAACCCAGTTAGCCGCCGGCAAACTGGATTTCGCCATTGATGTATTGCTGCCGGTCAGTAACCAGACCAGCCACGAACTGCTTCGGCAGGACCGCCTGGTGGTGTTGGCGCGCAAGGGGCACCCAGCCATTAAAGACGGGCTGGATATGCCGGCGTACCTGAAGGCAAAACATGTACTGGTTTCGTCCCGTACCGAGGGTCCGGGCATCGAGGACTTTGAGCTGTCCCGGCACGGCGTACAGCGCAGCATAAGGCTACGCTGCCAGCACTACTATGCTGCCTGCCGGGTGGTGGAGAATTCCGACCTGTTGTTGACTATGCCGGAAACCTACGCCCGGATTATTGCCGAACGCAGTGAAATAGAAGTGATGAGCCCGCCCGCACAGATGCCCTCCATCGATGTGCACCTATACTGGCACAGGGCGTATGAGCGGGAGCCTGCGCTGGTGTGGTTTCGGGACCTGCTACGCAGCCTGCCACAACATCAGTAGGCGCCTACCAGGGCAAGGAAGCCAAAGAAACCGGCAGCGGTAATGCCCAGGGAAAGCACTACAATTCCAAAACCCCACCAGATTGCGGCGGCGTCTGACACTGGCACGTCGTGGCCCCTCAAGGTTCGATAGAAAGCCCAGGGGCCGAGCACAAACGAGCCCACGACAGCAAACACCAGGCCAACTGCGATGCCGGCAAAGGTCCAGGTAGCCAGCACCATGGCCCGATCCGAACTCTGCTCTTTGACACCATGGTGCTCCAGAAACTTCTTACAGAAGAACCACAGCAGGGCAAACAGGGCAACCACAAAGACCAGGCCGCCAACAAGCGTAATAATCCGGTACAGCACTGAGTTATCCTTTACGTTTAGGTGGTCAGTCCGGGAACACGGGCTCTGGCAGGCACTCAAACCCCGGTTTGGCGAACAGGTAGCCCTGATAGAGCGCAATTCCCTGGGAGCGCAGCCAGAAGTATTCCTCTTTGGTTTCTACGCCTTCCGCGATAATCCGACCACCAAGATGGCGCATCATGGTGATGATTCCAAGCACAACCGCCTGTTTATTGGAATCGTCATGAATATTCCGCACCAGCGCCATATCCAGTTTCAGGAGATCCGGCGGGCTCAGCATCATGATGTTGTAGCGGGAGTAACCGGCCCCGAAATCGTCAATTGCAGTGCTGAACCCCATCGATTGGTACGCCTCGATGATGGAGGACAGATGCTCTACGGAACTGAGATCCTCGTTTTCAATCATCTCGAAGATGATTTTCCGGGTATCAAAGTTGTAGGTTTCCGCCGCCGCCAGAGTGGTCCGTATGCAATATTCAGCCTTGTACACCGCGTTCGGCATGAAGTTGATGCTGAGTAGCGGTTGCATGTCGAGCCGGGCTGCCAGCTTGACCGCTTTGACCCGGCAAATCTGGTCAAACGCATATCGGTTGTTTTCATTGACCCTGGACAGCACCGACATGGCGCCCTCTCCTTCGGGGCCGCGCACCAGCGCCTCATAGGCAAACACTGTTTTGTTGTCCGCATCCACAATGGGCTGGAAGGCAAAACTGAACGCAAAATCCAGACCGCTCCCACAGGCACACTGCTCACAATGTGACTCATCAAATAGCACTTCGGGTTTATTCACACGGGCTCCGGAACAAAAACAGATACATGTCGCTGGAAGCTTAAAAGAATCAATCAGTTTCCACTATAGCTATCAACCGACAGGTCGTAAAACTTCGTCAATTAATTAAAGCCACCACCACTGGCATCTGCCAGCCCGAGGACTACACTGGGGTTGTTGTTCAGAACCCGCAAACACCGCACGTTAGGAGGCTCGGGAATGGCCCAGACCACTCGCATCGCAGTTACCCCCGGAGACGGCATCGGTCCGGAAGTTGTCGCCGAAGCTGTCCGCTGTCTGGAGACCCTGCGCGCGAAGCACAAGCTGGCACTGGAATGGACCCGGTTCCCCTGGCCATCACATGCCTGGCACGAAGAATACGGCGAATCCTGGCCGGCAGACGCGCTTGCCCAGCTAAAGGCCTATGACGCCATCCTGCTGGGCGCCCTGGGCGATCCCGGCCCTATGGACGACACCAACCGGTACCTCCTGCCAGACAGCATTTCACTGGCTCCCCTGCTGGACATGCGTAAAGGTTTCGACCAGTGGGTGTGTGAACGCCCCGCGCGCCTGTTGCCGGGTGCAAGGCAGTACCTGAAAGATGATCGCGCCAAGGACATCGATATGCTGGTGATCCGCGAGAACAGTGAAGGCGAGTACGTCAGTCAGGGCGGGCGACTGCGCCCGGGCAAGCCAGATGAAGTGGCCACCCAGATGGAGGTTTTTACCCGCCGGGCCACCGAACGAATCATCCGTTACGGCTTTGAGCAGGCCCGCAAGCGTGCCGGTGAGCGGGTGCAGGAAGGCCGTACCCGCGCCTTCCGCACACTGGATGGCCGAAGCTGTGAAAGCCAGGTTTGCCTGGTGACCAAGCGCAATGCCTTGCGTTACTGGGGTGACATGTACACCGAAGTCTTTGAGGAAGTCAGCCACGACTTTCCCGACGTGGCCACCCACCACGAACTCGTAGATGCCGCCTGCATGAAGTTTGTTCAGTGCCCCTGGGCCTTTGATGTGGTGGTGGCCAGCAACCTGCAGGGCGATATCCTGACCGACCTGGCAGCCGTCCTGTCTGGCGGCATGGGCGTTGCTCCCTCCTGCAACCTCAACCCGACCGACCCGAATATGCCGTCCATGTTCGAGCCCACCCATGGCAGTGCACCGGATATTGCCGGCCAGGGTATTGCAGACCCCACCGCCATGCTGTTTACCACGGCGCGTATGCTCGATTGGCTTGGCCGCAAAGACCCCAAACTGGCACAGGCCGGGAAGGAGCTGTTCGACGCAGTAGCCGCTGACCTTGCCGAACAGGGTAACCAGCAACGGGCGACCAGCCAGATTGGCGATGCCATTTGTAAACGCCTGCAGGCCTGACTAGTCTGCTAAAGAGGTATTTCATTCACTTCGGGAGGTGCCCATGACCGACCATAAAGGCAAACTGTCTCCCCTGCTCAAGCAGGCTACCGGCATTACTGCCGCCAAAGGCGAAGGCGCCTATATTATTGACCCCGAGGGCCGTCGGTATCTGGATTTCACCTCCGGCATCGGTGTCACCAGCACCGGCCACTGCCACCCGAAAGTGGTGGCCGCAGCCCAAAAACAGGTGGCTACCATGATTCACGCCCAGGCCACCACGGTAATGAACCCCAGGCTGCCGGAACTGGCGGAAAAACTCGGAGAGCTGACACCAGACCCTCTGAATGCCTTTTTCTTCTCCAACTCCGGCACCGAGGTGGCCGAGGGCGCGGTTCGCCTGGTTCGCCAGGCCACCGGACGCCCCAACGTGATTGTATTCCATGGCGGCTTCCACGGCCGCACCATGGGGTCATTGTCCATGACCACCTCCAGCGTTGCCCTGCGGGCCGGTGTCAGCCCGATGATGGGTGGCGTTGTGGTTGCCCCCTTTCCACACGCTTTTCACTATGGCTGGAGCCTGGACGAAGCCACCGACTTCTGCCTGCGGGAGCTGGACAGAATCTTCGTAACTTATTCGGCCCCCAAGGAAACCGCCGCCATGCTGATTGAGCCGGTTCAGGGTGAAGGCGGCTACGTACCCGCCAACGCCCGCTTCCTGAAGGGCCTTCGGGAACGCTGCGACAAACACGGCATCATGCTGGTGTTCGATGAAGTGCAGGCCGGCTTCGGCCGCAGCGGGAAGTTCTGGGCCCATGAACACTTTGGCGTAACCCCGGATGCCATCATGATCGCCAAAGGCCTGGCCAGCGGCTTCCCGATCTCTGCCCTGGCGGCTTCCGAGGAAACCATGTCCAAAGGCTGGCCCGGTTCACAGGGTGGCACCTACGGAGGCAACGCCGTGGCTGCGGCGGCAGCTATTGCTACCATCGACGTCATTCGCGAAGAGGGCCTCGTGGAAAACGCAGACCGCATGGGTAAACGCCTGTGGGACAATTTGCATGCCCTGAAAAAGGATTATCCGGAGATGGCCGATGTCCGGGGCAAAGGCCTGATGGTCGGAGTTGAAATGCGCCGGGGCGACTGCCCCGATGGCGAACGGGCCGGCAAGATCCTCAAGGAATGCGAAAACCGGGGATTACTGATGCTTCGCTGCGGGCCTTACCAGGAAATCGTCCGATGGCTGCCGCCACTGATCGTCACCCAGAACCAGATTGATGAAGCGACCGGCATCTTCGAGGAGGCCCTGAAAGCCACCGCCTGAGCCCCATTTCATGAAACGAAAAAGGCCGGATGATATCCATCATCCGGCCTTTCTCACAGAGCCTATCCTGGAACCACGGCGGTATTATCTGTCGGCGGTGACAAACTCCAGGCGCCCGGGGGCAACACGGATATCCACGGGCACAATGCCCAGCATCCGCTGGGCAAAGTCTTCCTCATTGAGGCGATACACCGGCATGGTTTCCAGCATCTGGGCCACCACCCGCATCACGTTGTCCGTGACCGGCGCCAGGTCGCCCTTGAAAAAGGGTGAATCAATGGAGCTCTCCAGAAGCTGGAGCCGGCGGATGTACACCGCTTTTTCCTGACTGTCGTACACTGGTGCACCTTCAACCTTGAGCGCCAGGTCCACCGGCAGCTTGGCCATCAGTGCGTTCAAAGCCACCTGCCCCCGAAGATCAATCACCGCGACATCGCGACCATCCGGCCCCAGGGTAATATCTGCATCACTAAGACTCAGGCTGAGCGGCGATCCACTCTGCAAATGCTGCCGATCATAGTCGGCCACGGCCCGCTTGAGATGCCGCTCAATCTCGCCCTCGGAGATGGCATAAGGTGAAATGCTCGCACAACCACTGGCCAGTACTGCCAGCACCAGAACCGGGAACCAGACCCGAACCTGCATGAATGTTTTCATTTTTCTTCCTCTGAAACCGAGCCCCCTATCCTGCGGCAGGCATGCCTTCCACGCAAGCCGTGTTGATTAACGATTGGTGAGGGAGTCAGTCGTTCTCAGCACGGGCCTGCACGGTTGGAGTCAGCCGTTCATCAAACGTTACGGTCAGCACGATGGGCTGACAGCACACCTGGCAATCCTCGACATACTCCTGTTCAGCCACCGAGGGGTCGACGCTGATTTCCAGCGTCTCCCAGCAGTAAGGGCATTGAACGAGCACTGAATCAAGCGCAGACATGCGAACTCAGAACTGCTGCTTGGCCATCCAGGGGATGATCCGGTCGAACGCTTCTTCCATCCGCTCACAGGTCGTCGAGAAACTGAAGCGCAGGGCATTGGTGCAGTGCTCACCGAAGGCGTCACCCGGCACCACACATACCCCAGTTTCCTTCAGCATCCGGAGCGCCAGATCAGAACCATCCACATGGGGCGGTAAATCCGGAAAAGCAAAGAACGCGCCGCCGGGCTTGTAGCCGGTCAGATAGGGAGTCTGGTCAATCAGCTCCACAATCTTGTCCCGACGCTCGCGATAAATATCAACCATGTCGCGGACGCACTGCTGGTCTGCCGTCAGGGCAGCCACGCCAGCAAACTGCGACGGTGTATTGGCCACCGAGGTGGTAAACATATGGTAGCGCCGTAGCGACTTGATTGCCGCCTGGCTGGAGATGACCCAACCAACCCGCAAACCCGCCATGCTGTAGGTCTTGGAGAAGCTGCTGATGCACATGATGTTGTCCAGGTCCATAGAACAGTTCAGGACGCTGGCAAAGTCATCATCATCAAAGATCAGGTGGTCATAGACCTCATCTGCGTATACCTGAATCCCGCGATAGGCGCACTCCTCGAGAATCGTCTCGACGGTACTGCGGGGATACACCGCTCCGGTCGGATTGTTGGGGTTATTCAGGATAAGAGCGAATGTTCGTGCCCCCATGGCCCGGATCACATCATCCGGGTCCAGCTGGTGGTTGTTCTCAGCACGGGTGGGCACAAACTTCACCTCGCCGCCGGTCATCCGGATAAGGGGTGCGTAGAGCAGGAACGACGGGTCCGTCACGATAAACTGACGACCGGGCGCCGAGGTCGCCGAAATGGCCAGGTACATGGCCTCGGTGGCACCGCTTGTTACCAGAATATTGTCGCGGGTGAGCTTGCGGTTGTAGCGCTTGCCATAGTAATCCCGCAGCGCCACCAGCAGTTCCGGCAGGCCGGCATCCATGGTATAGCCGGTTTGGCCGGCGTTCAGCGCGTCAATATAGGCATCAATAATATGCTTTGGTGTTGGCAGGTCTGGCTGCCCTATCGACAGGTGAATCACATCCTTCATGGTGGATGCCATATTCACCAGCCGGCGAATCCCCGAAACAGGAATGGCCTGCATGGCCGGGTTCCAGCTGGCCTTGGTCTTGCGGTACTTCACTTTCCGCGGCTTGGTCTCGCCGGTATCCTTGTTCGCGGATTCCGCCATACGCACCTCCCGATAACAGGGTAAATAAAGACCTACCCCTGCAGGTTAGTCAGTAAAAATCAGCGGTACAAGGCCAGTGGGACTAAAGACTGAACAAACCCGCCGAGGCAATGGATCCGTCAAGCCAGGTTGACCCACACCCACTCGCCTACCAGACTACAACGATGGACTAAAACCAATCGTTGCGATTCCTGCGGAGGTGAAATGACAGCGTCCAACAAACCGGTTGTCACTGTTCTGACAGCGCCTGGCGAGGCACCGCCTCCCGGCATAGAAGCCGTTCAGGCCAGGGCGGAAGTTCGCTTCGCCTGCGATGAACAGACACTCCGGGACACCCTGCCCGGCACCGATGTCATGATGGTGACCGATTTCCGGACTGAAGCTCTGGAAGCCGCCTGGCCAACCGCAGACCGGTTGAAATGGATTCACGCCACCAGCGCCGGTGTCGATGCACTCATGTTCCCGGCACTGATCAAGGGCGACGTTACCGTGACCAATGCCCGGGGCATCTTCGACCGGACCATTGCGGAATATGTGCTGTGCAGCATTCTGATGTTCGCCAAGGATTTCCCGCGGTCCATCCGTTTACAACTGAAGCACGAGTGGAAGCATCGGGACACAGAGCGGGCCGAAGGCAAGCAGGTGCTGGTAGTGGGCGCCGGCTCCATCGGCCGTCAGATCGGCCGACTGGTTAACGCCGCAGGCATGCATGCCCATGGCATTGCCCGCACGCCCCGGCAGAAAGACCCGGACTTTGTAGCGGTGCACGGCAACGATGAATTGTATGACCAGTTGAGCCATGCGGACTTTGTGGTGATTGCCGCACCACTGACACCGCAAACCGAAGGGCTGTTCGACAGCAAGGCGTTTGCGGCGATGAAAAAGTCAGCCAGGCTGATCAATATCGGCCGCGGGCCGATTGTGAAGACGGATGATCTTATCAAAGCTCTGGACGATGGTGAGATTGCCGGAGCGGCTCTCGATGTGTTCGAGGAGGAGCCGTTACCGGAAGATCATCCGCTCTGGGAGCGGGATAATGTGATCATGACGGCGCACATGGCGGGCGATTTCATCGGCTGGAAGCGGTCGCTGACGGACCAGTTCCTGGAGAACTTTGACCGCTGGCACAAGGGTGGCGAGCTGTTCAACCTTGTCAACAAGGAACTTGGGTACGCCGGTTAGCCTTTGTGATTGCCGCTCGGGTTCTTTGCCGTTTGGGTCAGAGTCCGGAGCGGCTAACGGGGAGCCCTCTCACAAACACGCTGTGAATACTTCCCTGTACGCTCTGCTCCGCCATCCCTGGCTCCGCAAGGTTTGTGAGAGGGCTCCCCGTCATCCGCTCCTCCGAGTAAGCCGGCCTGACGCCGCTCCTGACTCACTGAAACCAACTCCCGGGTTGGACTGAGCGGGTCGGAGGGTGCCTTCCGAAACCCTGCGGAGCCAGGGATGGCGGAGCGGAGCTTACATGGACGTATTTACTGCGTGTTTCGGAAGGCACCCTCCGACCCGCTCACATCCCCAAGTTATCGGTTGGCCGCCGAAAACTCCCGCTGCAACGGCAACAAGTCGAAAACACGAGTCTCGTCGTTGGGGTCCACAAGCTCCGTGGCGGACTTGTAAACCCGAGGCGTGGTGTAGAGCATTTTCAGAGCCTTGCCATGAGGCATCGCCATGTAACGCTCAGGCTCATTCTCCTCCAACCACTTCCGAACCCGCGGCGCCATGTTGTGGGCCATCTTCGGAAAGAAATGGTGTTCGATGTGATGACTGAACCGGAAATGCAATCGATCAAGAACCGGATTGCTGCGCAAGCTCATGGAGTTATCCAGCGGATTGTTCGTGGGCGTTTGCGGCCGCAGGAAGTGATTGGTCAGGATATAGCCCTGCCCCAAGGCGTTGGCCGTCATGAACGGAATCAGCACGGTAAACACCGCCAGCGGGCCTGAGACAACCGCCAGGGCAGCCCACAACGCCACGCACAGGAACACCTGAGCAATGGCCAGATTGCGGTTAAAGCCCTTGAACTGCTTTCGATGTTTCGCCTGAATCCACAGCACCAGCTGGGCGTGAAACGTGAACGAATAGGTCAGGAACAGATAGCTGTACCAGGTACCTGAACCCGGCGCCAGCTTGTGAAACTTCTTCTGCCCGGGATTGGTTTTATAACGGCGCAGTGTGCCGAAGCTATCCGGGTCTGTGTCGCCGGTGTTGGTGTTACCGTGGTGAACCACATTGTGCCACTTACGCCAAAACTCCGGCGGCACCATCAACGGACCAAACCCCAGCCAGCCAAAAAAATTCTGCCAACGCCGGCTCATGCCCAAGGCGCCGTGCAACACCTCATGAGCCAACAAAGCCTGGCAACCAATGGTATGCCCCACCAGCAACGCCAGGCCAAGATTGGCATACCAGGGCAACCCCGCCATCAGAATCACCGCCAGCCCACCCCAGATAATCGCCTGCAGGGGCAAGAACCAGATCACTCGCCAGGTCTGAGCCTTGAACGTATCAGCGGGAAGCTCCTTCTTCATCCGGTCCCGAAGCTCCCGCTCGTCCGGCTTACCATAAACCACGGCCCCCGCCGCTCCCGGTTTCACTGCTGCGTTCATTTTTCACCTTTGCTTAGTTGAATTTCGACAATAACAAATTTACAGCGTACATGTGTGCGCCGAATTTATACCAATAAAGACAACTAAACAATGGCTGGAAAATAGAAAAATCAAAGAACCCATGAAAAATAAAAACAAGCGTTCGCTGAAAACCACTCGGAGTACGGGGCGGTAGTCGGGATGGGCTTCTGAAACCCTGCGGAGCCAGGGATGGCGGAGCGGAGCGTACAGGGAAGTATTCACAGCGTGTTTCAGAAGCCCATCCCGACTACCGCCTAACTCCAAAAAAAAACGGGCGCCCGAAGGCGCCCGTTCTCAATGCATCAACTAAAAGCCAAATCTCAGCCCCCCGAAAGCGACTGCTCCGAAGGATCAAGCTCCATCTGCTGAATGGCAATCACCGCCTGAGTCCGGTTACGAACACCAAGCTTCCGGAACACCGCCGTGATATGGGCCTTGATGGTGGCTTCTGACACATCCAGATCATAGGCAATCTGCTTGTTCAAAAGCCCCTCAGCCAGCATCCCCAACACCCGGAACTGCTGCGGCGTCAAAGACGCCAGGCGCTCCGAGAAATCGGTGGATTCAGACTGCATCCGCTCAATCTTGTCGGCTATGCCCTCAGGCAGCCAGACATCGCCCTCCAGCACCGCCTGAATGGCCAAAGTAATGGTAGGCAGCGGTGCACTCTTGGGAATAAACCCCGAGGCACCGTAGTCAATCGAGCGACGCATGGCCTGCAAGTCTTCGGAACCCGACACAACCACCACCGGCAGCCCCGGGTACTGGCCTCGCATGAACACCAGCCCGGAGAAACCATGGGCACCCGGCATGTTCAGATCCAGCAGGATCAGGTCTGCATCCGGGTGCGACTCTACCGCCGCCTGCAGTGACTTGATGCTGTCGACCTCCACAGTCTCGACATCCGGCACCGCCTGATTGACCGCTTGTTTCAATGCAGCCCGAAACAACGGGTGATCATCAGCGACGATAATTGTTTGTGTCATTCAACAGATTCCTCACAGGTTAGGGCTGTCAGCCGCCGGCGTTACTGAAACGCCCGGCTGCTGATCAGGTCATCCACTACGCCCGGATCAGCCAGGGTCGAAGTATCTCCAAGCTGATCGTGCTCGTTCGCAGCAATCTTACGCAAAATCCTGCGCATAATCTTGCCAGAACGCGTCTTGGGCAGTCCAGGCGCCCATTGAATCACATCCGGAGACGCAATCGGGCCAATTTCTTTACGAACCCACTGAACCAGCTCCTTCTTCAGCTCGTCCGATGGCTCCTCACCCTGCACCAGGGTCACGTACACGTAGATGCCCTGCCCCTTGATTTCATGGGGGTAGCCAACCACCGCAGCCTCGGCCACCTTGTCATGAGCCACCAGGGCACTCTCAACCTCGGCAGTACCCAGGCGGTGGCCAGACACGTTCAAAACGTCATCCACACGGCCGGTGATCCAGTAGTAGCCGTCTTCATCACGGCGGGCACCGTCACCGGTAAAGTACATGCCCTTGTAGGTGCTGAAGTAGGTCTGGATAAACCGCTCGTGATCACCGTAAATGGTGCGCATCTGACCCGGCCAGCTATCCAGGATGACCAGGTTACCCTCGGTCTTGCCGTCCAGGATGTTGCCTTCGTTATCCACCAGTGCCGGCTGAACGCCGAAGAACGGCTTGGTGGCGGAACCCGGCTTCAGGTCTACCGCGCCAGGCAGCGGGGAAATCAGGATGCCGCCGGTCTCGGTCTGCCACCAGGTGTCCACAATCGGGCACTTGCTGTTACCAATGACCCGGTGGTACCACTCCCACGCCTCCGGGTTGATCGGCTCACCCACCGAACCCAAGAGTTTGAGGCTTTCGCGGGAAGTGCCGTTCATGCAGGACTCACCCTGAGCCATCAGCGCACGGATGGCGGTGGGCGCGGTGTACAGGATGTTGACCTTGTGCTTGTCGACAACCTGGCCCATGCGGGAGCTGTCCGGGTAGTTGGGCACACCTTCAAACAACAGGGTGATGGCGCCATTGGCCAGCGGGCCATACAGAATGTAGCTGTGACCGGTTACCCAACCGAAGTCGGCGGTACACCAGTAAACGTCACCGTCGTGGTAGTCGAACACATACTCGTGGGTCATGGAGGCATAGACCATGTAACCGCCAGTAGTGTGCAGAACGCCCTTCGGCGCACCGGTGGAACCGGAGGTGTAGAGCATGAACAGCGGGTCTTCCGCGTTCATCGGCTCCGGCTTACACTCGGCCGGTGCATCTTTGATCAGGTCTTCGTAACGAACGTCACGGCCTTCGGTCCAGGGGACCTCTTTGTTGCCAGTGTGGGTAACCACGATCACCTTATCGACCTTGGCGTCTTCCTCGTGCTTGAGCGCGTGGTCAACATTCTTCTTCAGCGGGATGGCACGGCCACCGCGCAAACCTTCATCAGCGGTAATCACGAAACGGGATTTGCCGTTCACAACCCGGGCAGCGAGCGCTTCCGGGGAGAAGCCACCGAACACCACCGAGTGAATCGCACCGATCCGGGCACAGGCCAGCATGGCGACCGCGGTCTGCACAATCATCGGCATATAGATGGTGACCACATCACCTTTCTTTACGCCCTGGGCTTTGAGCGCATTGGCAAACTTGCAGGTCTCTTCGTACAGCTCCCGGTAGGTAACGTTGCGGGATACCGAAGGGTCGTCGCCTTCAAAGATGATGGCCGTCTGATCGCCGCGTTTCTCCAGGTGGCGGTCCAGACAGTTGGCGGAGGCGTTCAGTACACCGTCTTCAAACCATTTGATGGACAGGTTGTTGTAATCGTAGGTGCTGTTCTTGACCTTGCTGTAGGGCTTGATCCAGTCAAGGCGCTTGCCGTGCTCACCCCAGAACGTATCCGGGTCTTCTACGGACTGGCGATACATTTGTTCATATTGCTCTTTGCTGACCAGTGCACGCTCGGCAACTTCCGGACTCACCGGATATACCTGTTTATCAGTCATTGTGCTCCCCCTTAATCAGAGTCTGTTGTCATTGTCGGTTTTTTAAAATTCAGGGTGGTCGGGCGATTTTTGCCCTTAAGACAGATGCATGTAGTTCAACATGTGTGCCACCGCACAATGAATTAGACTAACGTCCTAACCTACCGCCATTTTCGGGCTAACCTGTTCAGCAATGCGTCGATCAAGGCAGGGTTTAGCAGCTTTAACAGCGGCTTTATCAAGAATAGTTGCAGATCGGGGAATGGCAAAACATGACGTGGGGAAAGCAGGCCCGGCCGCTGGCCGGACCCAGGAAGGATGATCAGGCAGCTTTTTTGCGCTGCTTGGAAGCCCGGAGACTGTAGACCTTTCTTTCTTTCAGGGCATAGCGGTTCAAACCCGCCAAGTGAATCTTGCGCAGATAGACTTCCCAATCAATTTGGCGTGCATCCACCGGGAAAAGCCCCTTGTCGACCTCACCCATTCTGGCAGACAACGCCTGCAGTTCATCGTTGTGGAAGATGTAATCCGGGGCTGTGTAAAAACCAAAAATAGTGGCCAGTGACTGGGTGGTATCCAGATTCTTTAGCATTTTCAGGTCACGGGAATTACCCAACAACTTCAATACCTTGTCCGTCACACTCAGGGGCAGGCGCACACCGCTGACCACCAGGTCAAACAGGGTTCGGTTAACCGCAATGAACGGCTTGCTGGGCTGCCGGTAGAACAGATGATCGTAGGCGGCGTAATTGGCTTTGGATTCCGCCATCAGGTGGTCGATGAACTGCCCCAGTGAGACCGGATTGGAGCTGCCACTGCAGCACTGGTAGATCCGGCGCCGACCAGGTTCTGCCAGGGCCTCGGAAAGCGACAAAACAATCGCATTGGCCACCAGATCCACCGGAATGACATCAATCACACCCGAGCGCTTACCCGGGAACAGGGTCACCTTCTCCCGGGCATAGGCCAGGATAATGGCATCCGCTACCTTGACGCCTTCAATCCAGCCAGGGGCAGGCTCTTCCAGGGCACTTTCAATGATGGAGGGCCGAACAATGGTCAGGCTGCGGCCGTTCAGCGCCTTCATCAACAGTTGTTCGCCCAACCACTTGGTAAAGGTATAGGTGTCGCTCCAGCCGTAGCGGTTTGCTTCCCGAATACCCAGGTCCACCAACTTCTTTTCAAGGGTTTTACCGGAGTAACGGGCGCGAACATCGGCAATCTTGTCTTGCAGTAACTGCACCAGCTCTTCAATCTCGTAATACCCCTCGCTTGAGCGGGGAACTGACTCACCTGCGGGCTTGATCACCGATTCGGTGACCGGCCCGGAATTCATGCCGTTAACATAGCAGGTAGACACCTGAAGAACTGCCAGCTCCGCATTCTGCCGGGCCAGCCCGGCGATATTCTCAAGACACAGGGTGTTGATGGTCAGGGCTTTGTCCAGCTCCTCCCGGAAGTTCACGCTGGCAGCAGAGTTGATCACGGCATCCAGTTCTCCGGCCAGTTTCTGCCAGGCGTCCTCACCCATACCGAAACAAGGTTCCGTCACTTCACCGGTGATGCAATGAACCCGCTCTTCGAGGAAGGTTTCAAACCAGTCCGCATCGACACTTCTCAAGCGATCAAATACCGATGACGTGGCAATCTCATTATCAAAGCGACTGCGGGCATCAGGATGACGTTTATTGCCCCGAATCAGCAAGTAAATGCCACCAATGTCCGGGACGGACCTGATCAGCTTCTCCAGAACCACCTTTCCCAGGAAGCCGGTGGTTCCGGTAATCAGCACCCGCTTGCCGCGGAGCTGCCCGAGCACCTTCGACGAAGACTCTTTTTGATTCACTTGCTGGTTTGCCATGGTAGAACTCCTTCTCTGAGATCGATGTCACCAGCGATCAACGCCGGTCAAAAGTCGCGGGGGGCCGGTTTCCTTTGCCCCGACATGTATGCATCCGTTTTGCATCCGCCTGTCAGAGCTGCCTGCATAATGCGGGCCACGATTTCGGTCAATTCTTGCACAGTGACCGTTACAGGGCGGTGACAGACTGCAAAATTACGACACATAAATCCCTAAAAAAATGACCAGCAACTGGGCACATACTCTTGGCTCGTTCATGACCGGGTGGGATCTCTGCCTGCCAGTGAGCGCAAGATGTCATCCAGGGAAACATCCGATGGTTTCTCTCGCAGCACCCGAAGTAATTGATCCTGCTCGCCAAAACTGACTCGATCGTACAGTGGTCCCTCCACCCCTCGAGGCAATACAGCAGGCTCCGGCTTAGCCGAGGGTGACGCCAGATCATCGGCCAGGTGCCGCAGGTGGGCCGCCAGCCTATCCCGGTCTACCTGGCGCAGATGATCCCATTTCATTGATGCCAACCCGGTTTGTACGATCTCCACGGTATCGGCATCAGGGTTGCGCCCCAACAGTGCAAAAAGGCGGGTAAATGCGTCATACCGGAGCATGGCATCGTCCGGCTTTGCTGCCAGCAATTTTTCCAACTGCCCGACCAGGGCCCGACATTGCTCGCCAACGGGTTCACCGCCGGGAATGGCGGCTTCAGCCTGCCCGGCTTGCCGGCGCGCGGCCTGATGCCAGTAAGCCGCTATACCGGCTTTGCGCCGAGGCAGTGCCGCCAGGTGAACATTGAGCATTTCCGCCAGGGTGTGAAACTGCCGGCAGGAGGGGTCCGAGGTGGGCAGCAGGGTCACCGGGTGTTGATTGAGCACGGACTGCCGAAGCGTTTCATCCCGCCAAAGTGCCCCCAGGTAATGCAATGTCCACTGCAGATGCCGCTGGCAGGCACCGTTCAGACGCTGGAACACCGATCGTGCCTGGCTGGCGCCTTGCGCCATGTTGACGATCACGGACGGCTTGCGCCTGTACCCTCGGCGCTTGAGAACTTTCATTAGGGAGAAAGCATCGGTGAGTGAGGCTGGGTCCGGGGTTACAACCACACAGGCCAACTCTGCCGCTGCGATCATATGAAGACCTACAGTCTGCAGCCCTGATGCCGTGTCAATAATCACATAATCGTAACAATGCTCCAGCTCATGCAGCGACTTAAGGAGCTTCAGGCTGTCTTCGCGGGTCATCTCCATACACGACTGAACCCCGGAGGCACCTGGAACAATGTCCAGCCCATAGTGGGTTTGCAGAATGGCATCAGCCAGACCACACTGGCCGGCGATCACATCGGCAAGCGTGCGTTCCGGATAAAGCCCCACCAAAAGACTCACGTTGGCAAGGTCTGTGTCCGCGTCCAGCAACAGCACTTTCTGCCCGGCTTTGGCCAGGGCAAGCGCCAGATTGACGGCAACGGTGGTCTTTCCCACTCCACCTTTACCGCCTGTTACCGCGATGGTTCTTGGTTGGCGCAACTTTTGCCTTCCCTCGTAGCTTGAGCAACCGAAAACAGACGAATCCATAGGCTTGTCACTATAAGCGACATTTTAACCTGTAAAAAGGGTACACATATCACAGACTTGAAATACCCTGCTTAAAAAATCAGCAATAAAGGTTTAACACGGGTGGATTATTGTCTAAGCTCACTGACTTATAAGAAGAATGAACACCCTGTCATAAAACTCTGATACAGAACAGGGAACCTTGCCCCGCAAACATAATGACGCGGAGCAAGGACAAAGGGCGCGCGATGACTAATGCGATGGATATTGCAGCTGATCTTCAACTACCGAGCCTGCCGGAGGTAACCCTGCGGGCGCTGAAAGCATGTCATGCCGGAGACAGTTACCGCGAGATCAGTCAGATTGTCGCCACGGACACCGCACTCGTCGCCCGACTTCTGTCATTGGCCAACTCCGCGCTGTACAGAAGTAATCCTCCCATCCGCTCCGTTGAGCAGGCACTGCTTCGCCTGGGCACCCGCCGCTTCCAGACCCTGCTGCTGACATCGGCATTGCGACAATTGCTATTTGAACTCGGCGGCGACGAGTGGCAGCAACTGAGGGATTTCTGGCGCCACTCTCTGACCACAGCCCTGACCGCCCGGGCCCTGGCCACACTGACACGCTACCCAAGCCCTGAAGAAGCGTTCCTGCTTGGTATGGTTCACAACATTGGTGAACTGATCGCCATCAAGACCCAGCCCCAGGAACGCAAACAGGACATCCTCAACCACCAGAATGAGATTGCCGCCCATTTTGTAACCGTATGGGGGTTAGGACCGTTGGCGGCAGACGCCATGCGATATCAGCAGTCGCTACCAACCCAGCTCCGGGACGCCAGCCACCTGGTGAAACTGATCAGCCTGTCGACCCGGCTTGCCCTCTCAGACTCAGCGGGCATTGCTGCTGCAGGAACGATCTTTGGGTTGCAGGAAGACCTGACACGGGAAATCTGCGACAGAATCAACGAAGAAGTAGCCACCATGGCGGCCTCCCTCGGAATTCCTCTGGACACCGCCTACCAGAGTGAGGAAGGCGCCCGGCAGCTCAGGCAAACCCTGATACACCAGGCGATCGCCAGCAAAACCCTTGAGCTGCGAGCCACAGACAGCACGACCCCGTGCGATCTGATCGCCAGTACCGTCAGCAGTCTGGGCGTCCTGACCGGACTGCCGGCCCTGTGCTTTGGCCCCGAGGCAGAGGAGCTCAGGCTGCTTTCCGGTACCGACACCAACCTTCCGGACCTGCGCCTGTCGCCCCAGCCTGGCGGCAGCGTCCTGAGCGATGCGTGGAACGGCGGCACTCTGGTCAGCCTGAACGAACGTGAGCCCAGCGTACTTGACCGGCAACTGCTGGCCATTCTGAGAACGCCGTCTCTCCTGGCGATTCCTGTTCAGCAGGGTGGGCAAAAACACGGGATCTTTGCCCTGGGCACCGACTCCGAATCAATGGAGGTCACTACCCAGCTGGTTCGGCTGTTCATCCACGAGCTTACGCAGCTGATTGAAGGTCAGACAACCGAAGGGCCAGGCGTCGACAGCCAGATCGCCCACGACCGGATACGTCGCCAGGTACATGAAGTCAGCAACCCCCTGACCATCATCAAACAGTACATTTTCCAGCTTCGTGCCCGGATGCATGATGAGACCGTCCAGGAAGAACTCGACATAATTCAGGAGGAACTGGATCGGGCAGGCTATCTGTTGCTGCAAATCAGCACCGGCGATGCGCCCGGCACTACCAGCGGTACAGACCTGAACCGGGAGCTTGAAAGCCTTGCCCGCATCCTTCAGGACAGCCTGTTCAACGGCAACGACCGCACCCTCAAACTGAGGCCGTGCCGTGAGGACACCCAGGTGCAGGGCAGCGCCTCTGCCGTCCGGCAGATCATCATCAATCTGATCCGCAACGCCGTTGAGAGCCTGGAGCCCGGCAATGGCGAGATTTCCTTGAGTACAGCAGCACCAATATTCCAGAACCAGCGCCGCTGGGTTGAATTGCAAATTACCGATAATGGCCCCGGCATTCCCGAGGCCGTCAGGCGCAACCTGTTTGCACCGGTAAACAGTTTGAAGGGCCAGGGCCACAGCGGCCTTGGCCTGAGCATTGTCAAGCAGCTGATTGATGACATGGAGGGCATCATCGCTTGTCACACGGGGCAGGAAGGCACTACCTTCCGGATTCTGCTCCCGGCGGCAGGCCACTACAAGCATGGTACCGACTGACGAATTAGCGGAAGCAGACCAATGGCATTAGAGCAGAGCAAGCAGCCCTTCCATGGGTCCGAACCGGCCAGGATTCTGATAGCCGATGACGAACCACGCCTCCTGGCCAGCCTGGCCAAATTACTGAGAGGCCGAGGTTTCGAGGTAACCGAAGCCAATGGCGGAAAACAGGCTTGTGAACAACTGGCCAGCAAGGCCTTTGACCTGGCACTGCTCGACCTCAACATGCCCGACACCGATGGTTTTGCGGTGATGGAGCGCATAGCCAGCCACCAGCCGGATTGCGGTGTGGTTGTGGTCAGCGGCGAAGGATCTTTCGGTACCGTCAGCCGGGCATTGCGCCGGGGAGCCCTGGACTACATACGCAAGCCGTTTGATCCCGAGGAACTGCTGACCACGGTTGAGGGCGTACTGGGCAAACAGTCTCTGATCAAAGCCCACGAAATGATCCAGACCCGGCTGGAAAAATCCGAAGCCCTGCACCGCTACATCGTCAACAGTTCACCGGATATCGTATTCATGCTCGATAAAACCGGTCATATCTGTTTCATCAACAACAAGGTGGAAAGCCTGCTGGGCTATCAGCCTTCGGAGCTCTGCGGTCGTCATTTCGGGCACATTCTGGACGACCGGGACGTGGCCAGGGGCACCTACGCCCTTCAGGGGCCGGACATCTCGGTGGATAACCCCAGAACGCTGGAAGTGCGGCTTAAAACCCGCGGCAGCAGCAAGGCAACCCGGCATTTCGAAATCACTGCCTTCCCGGTAGACCCGCAAACCTGGCCCCAGACCGGCGACACCCGTGGCGGCTCGACAGCCCAGCCGGCCCGTTATTACGGCATCGCCCGGGATGTCACTGAACGCAAGGAGGCGGAAGCGTTCATCAACTTCCAGGCCTACCACGACCTGCTCACCCGACTGCCCAACCGGGCCCTGTTCAAAGATCGCCTGGAGCTGGCCATCACCCAGGCTCGGCGGGCCAAGCAAAAACTCGCCGTCATGTTCCTGGACCTGGATCGCTTCAAGGTGGTGAACGACACCCTCGGCCACGCCATGGGTGACCGCCTGCTGCAAGCCGTGACCCACAGGCTCGAGAAATGCCTGCGCCGGGGCGACACCCTGTCGCGCTTCGGTGGCGACGAATTCACCCTGCTGCTGCCCTCGGTAAATAGCCCGGAAGACGCCCGGGGCATTGCCAGGAAACTGATACAGACTCTGAAAGATCCTTTCCAGCTCGGTAACCATGAAGTCTTTGTGGGGGTCAGTATTGGCATCGCAGTGTTCCCGGATGCTGGAAACTCCATGGACCAGCTGATCCAGAACGCGGATATCGCCATGTATCACGTCAAAGCCCGCGGTAAAGATGGCTATCGTTTCTATTCCGACAGCATGAGCATCAATACCGCCAACCGGCTCAGCCTTGAGCGGGATTTACGGCTGGCCCTGGAGCGGGACGAACTCAGGGTGTTCTACCAGCCTCAAGTCTGCTCCAAGACCAACCAGGTGGTAGGGCTGGAGGCTCTGGTGCGCTGGCAACATCCGGAACGGGGGCTGATCTATCCGGGCGACTTCCTGCCACTGGCGGAAGAAACCCGGCTAATCGGCAAGCTCAGTGAGCGAGTGCTGGACCAGGCCTGCAGAGACGTAGGACACTGGATCAACAGCGGGCATCCGAACCTGCGCCTGGCGGTCAACCTGTCACCCAGCCAGGTAGAACATCCGCGCTTTGTCGAGACATTGCTGGAGCAGGTCCAGTCCCATCGTTTTCCTGCCGGCAATCTGGAAATCGAGATCACCGAGAACGTGATCATGAACGATCTGGAACAGATCAGCCGGAAATTGAAAGAACTGGCGGATTGCGGTGTACGCATCGCCATTGACGACTTCGGCACCGGCTACTCCTCCCTCAACTATTTGCACCGGCTGCCCATCCACACCCTGAAAGTGGATCAATCCTTTGTCAGGGCCATTCGCAGCGGAGAGGACGGCGCCTGCATAGTGAACGCCATCGTTGCCATGGCCCACGGCCTGAAACTGGAGATCGTCGCCGAGGGCGTGGAAACAGACGACCAGCTCAACTACCTGACAAGCCTGGGCTGCCATCAGGTGCAGGGATTCTTCTACGGCCCCGCCCGGCCAGCGGCCGATATTGACCGGCTGCTGAGCCGCGATGGCCTGGCCTTCGCCCACACCGGATAACCGGTTTTCGATTGTAGGACACTCCTAACTAAAACATTGACCCGGTTTGCAAAGTGTTTCGATACGTTACTTTGTGTATCTGGAATTGCGCAGTACTGCACATCTTTGAACCCACCCCTTCTCTAAGCTCAGGTTATCAGTAACCGATCACCGGACTGTCCGACAGGCTGTCGGAATAACAATCACAATAACGGTGACGTTCAACCAGCGAACAAGAAGAAGGCAGCAGTCATCATGCGCGACAAGTACAAGTACATCGGCCCCGTCTATGACTTCCTGAGCAACCTGTACAGCGGCAAAAACATTCACCGCTGCAAAACCGCCATGCTCGACGTGGAAACCGTCAAACCCGGTGACCGCATCCTGTTTGCTGGCGTAGGGCACGGCCGGGATGCCATCCGCGCCGCCGAACTCGGCGCCGATGTAACCGTGGTCGACCTGTCTGAAACCATGCTGCGCAAGTTTGCCGATGCCCAGCAGAAAGAAGCGCCGAACCTGACCATCCGCCGTATTCACAGCGACATCATGAAGGTGAACGAGTTCGAGCAGTACGACATGGTAGTGGCGAATTTTTTCCTCAACGTGTTTGACGAAGACATGATGGTGAAAGTGCTGGAACACCTGATTCGCCTGGGCAAGGCAGACGCCAGCGTGGTGGTTGGTGACTTCTGCTACCCGACCGGCAACATCCTCTCCCGCATGTTCAAGAAGCTCTACTGGTACATGGCGGTGTTCATCTTCTGGCTGTTTGCCAACAACGCCTTCCACAAGATCTACAACTACCCGGAACACATGCAGCGCCTGGGCCTGCAGGTTACCGAGAAAAAGCATTTCAAACTTCTGAACATGGATTGCTACTGGTCGATTCTTGGCCGCAAGCAAGCCTGAATCTCTTCCGACTCAAAATAACAACAGGTTACCGGGAGCTTCATCATGTCAGATCAGATTCTTGCCCTCGACAACATCAGGGAACTGGCAGACGGCCAGTTCAGCTTCGCCGAGCGCGTCAACTACCTCAAGAAATACGGCCAGCACTCACAGTCGTTCTCAACCCTGCAGCCGGGCATGCAGTATTTTGATGTGCCGGGTATGGGCTACATTGCCTATATGCGAAAATGGGGCGGCACCTTTGTCCTGTCAGATCCAGTGAGCGCACCCGAGCATTTCCCCGCCATGCTGGAGAAGTTCCAGCAGACCTTTCCTAACGCCTGCTACATCCAGGTTTCGAAATCGGTGGTGGATTTTCTGCACCTTCGCTTTGGCCTGTATGGCACCCAGTTTGGCTGCGAATCCCGGATTGATCTCAGGTCCTGGAGCCTGACCGGCAAGAAGAAACAGATTCTGCGCACCGCACTTAACCAGGCCGAGAAGAACGGCATTACCGTCATGGAACGGTTCAGTGATGACCACACCCGGGAGATCTCCGAAGCCTGGATACGCACCCGCAAGTGCAAGAGCAACGAGATCCGCTTCCTGATTCGGCCCATGGAAATGGACTATCGGGAAAACGAGCGGCACTTTTACGCCTACCAGGACGGCAAGGCGGTGGGCTTCATCTATTTTGATCCGATCTACCGCAACAACGAGATCATCAGTTACGTACCGAATATCTCCCGCGCCAACGCCGATTTCCGACAGGGCATTTTCTACACCCTGATGGCCCACGCCATGGACACCTTCAAGGCCGAAGGTGTGCCCTTCCTGGACCTGGGCCTGATTCCGCTATCGCTGGACCAGGCCACCGAGCACCAGGAAAGCCGATTACTGAAACGTTTGATGCACGGCATCTACGAGAAAGGCAATTTCCTTTACAACTTCAAAGGCCTGGAGTTCACCAAATCCCGTTTCCGGGGTGACAACTTCAAAACCTACTGCTGCCACAAACGCGCTATTCCGGCTCTGGAATTCCTCGCCATGTTCAAGCTGACCCGGCTGTTGTAACGCCGGGCCAATGCTCGCAAACCCGCGCCACTGAAATCCCCATTTCGGCCATGAACAGGGCAACATCCGGGGGGGCGTCCCCGGTAAAGTGGGCCTCTGACACCACGCCACCGGTATCCGCTCTGGGGGTTTCCGCTGCCGCCAAACGCCCGGATTCGCCCAGCAGGAAGGCGACCCGGCGAGCGATGGCGTCACCGGAATCCACCCATGCAGTGACCTCCGGCAGGCTTTTCCGGAGCCAGGGTAGCAACAGCGGATAGTGAGTACAGCCAAGCACTACGGTATCTACACCAGCCTCACGCAGCGGCGCCATGGCTTCATCCAGCTCATTCTGGGGCGGTTCTGCGCCTTGCACCAGTTGCTCTGCCCAGCACACGAGCCCAGGGTGGCCAAGCCGCACCACGTCGCAGTCACTGGCAAACTCGGCAATGAGCTTATCCAGATAGGGTCGCTGTACCGTTGCCGGCGTTGCCAGTAGCCCGACCCGACCATTCACAGTGCAGGCGGCGGCGGGCTTGATCGCCGGCACCACACCCACAACCGGGAGCTCCGTCATGGCCCGCAAATGCGGAAGCACCACCGTGCTGGCGGTGTTGCAGGCCACCACGATGATGTCACAAGGCGACTGTTGCAGGCTTTGCCGGATCAGGGAGCAGCAGCGCTCAATCACCACCTGCTCGCTCTGACCGCCGTAGGGAAAACCAGCGTTATCCGCCAGATACACCAGGTCCGCACCGGGAAGCGACTGGTGAATGCGGGCAGCCACACTGAGCCCGCCAACACCGGAATCGAATACCAGCACCCGAGGAGGCAAACCGGCCATCATCCGGCATCGCTCCCGTTCTCGGCAATTTCCTGTTTCATGGCACTGATCAGGCGGCCGGCAATGGTGGTATCGGGCGGAATGGGTGGATGATCGTCGGCACTGAACCAGCCGGCATCCGCCAGCTCATCTTCCTGCAGGCTGAGTTCACCACCCTGATAATCGGCAAAAAAACCCACCATCATCTGATGGGGAAAAGGCCAGGGTTGGGAACTCCGGTAGCGGATATTGCCAACGTCCAATCCTGTCTCTTCTTTTACTTCCCGGGCCACGGCCTGCTCAAGGCTTTCCCCAGGTTCGACAAAACCGGCAATCAGGCTGTAGAAATTCCGGGTCACCCTGGAAGACCTCGCCAGCAGGAACTGGCTGCCGCGCCGGATGACCACAATCACACAGGGTGCGATTCGGGGATACCAGGGGATATTGCAACGGCTGCACCAGCGAGCCCGCTCCCGGGGATGTGACTCGGTGCGCTCTCCGCACCGACCGCAATAGCGGTGGTCCTGCCACCACTGCAATACCTGGAAGCCGGTACTGAGCAAATCTGCAGGCGCCTCGGGTGACACCAGCAGGGCGTCCCTCAAGGTAACCAACTGGGCGCCAGGCAGCCCGGAGTCTGGCAAGGTACAAACGAACAGACGCCGGCCATTCCAGGTACCCAGGGCAAGGGCCTCCGGGCGACTGTCGCCCATTTCCGGACCGCCCCAGGCCAACAACCAGCCGTTATCCGGCTTAAGGACATTGTTACCGGAAAACGCCAGAAGCAGGTCCCCTTGCACAGGGACGTCTTCAAACCAGCCCGGCAACCACTGCTCGCTTTTGCTCACCATGCTTTTGCCTTATCAGCAACCGTTTGTCTGAGCGGCAATGTAACACATCACAATCACTAGCAAGAATCTGTATACCGCTTTCCGCACCCGCCTCAACCCGTTAAACTTGGCGCCTGTTTCCAGTACCGGAGTAACATCTTATGCGACTTTATCAGGGCATTCGCAGCCTGATCCTGTCTCTTTTCCGCAAGATCCTGTTTTTATGGGTCAGGACCGATGTCAGCGGCAATACCCTGGAGGCCCTGGGGCTCGATCCGGACAAACCGGTGTGCTACGTGCTGCAATACAGCTCGTTGTCCAGCCGCCTGGTGCTTGAGCAAGAGGTCATCCATGCGCGCCTGCCCGGTGCAACCGACAGCCTGCCGGTAAAAAACGGGCCGGCCCACTCCTTTTTCTATCTGTACAAGCGCATTGGCGGGCCGTTCAGCGGCGGCCGGCAAACCCCGGTTCCCACCAAAGAGTTCACCGGCCTCGTACAGTTTGGCCTGGAGCATCCCGAACAGGACGTACAGATTGTTCCTGTCTCATTGTTTTGGGGCCGTTCTCCGGATAAGGAGAAATCCCTGGTCAAGCTGTTGCTGTCAGACACCTGGTCGGTTGCCGGGCGGCTGCAGAAGTTCCTGATCATTCTGGTGCATGGTCGCAGCACCTATGTGCAGTTTAACCAGCCCCTGTCACTCAAGCAGGTGGTCGACGAATACAGGAACAACGAAGAAAAAGCCAAGCGGAAGCTGGCACGTATTCTGCGCACCCATTTCCGCCGGGTTCGCCAGGCGGTGCTGGGGCCGGATCTGTCGCACCGTCGTACCCTGGTGGAAGGCCTGGTGCGCACCCAGGCTGTCAAGGAAGCGATACGGGAAACTGCCGCCAAAGACGATATCCCGCCTGAAAAGGTTCGCGCCAAAGCCTACAAATACGCGGACGAAATTGCCGCCAGCATGTCCATTGTGACCATCCGATTCCTGGAACTGGCGCTGGCCTGGCTCTGGAACCGAATCTACAACGGCATCGCCGTCAACAACATCAAGGTGGCCAAGGAAGTCGCCCAGGACCATGCGGTGGTCTATGTTCCCTGCCATCGTTCGCACATCGATTACCTGTTGCTGTCCTACGTGCTTTACAAGAACGGCCTGATGCCACCCCACATTGCTGCCGGCATCAACCTGAACATGCCCATTGTTGGCCCTATCCTGCGCAGGGGCGGGGCTTTCTTCATGCGCCGCAGCTTCCGGGATAATCCCCTGTACGCCACGGTTTTCAACGAATACATGCACGTGATGTTCACCCGGGGCTACTCGGTGGAATACTTTGTCGAGGGCGGCCGCTCCCGCACCGGGCGCATGCTGCCACCACGTCCGGGCATGCTGTCGATGACCGTGCGCAGCTTCCTGCGGGATCACCGCAAACCCATCGTATTCGTGCCGGTTTACATCGGTTATGAGAAAGTGATGGAGGGCCGCTCCTACCTGGGCGAGCTGCGCGGTAAAAAGAAACAGAAGGAAAGCGTCTTCGGCCTGGCCAAGACGGCCCGGAAACTGACCAACTCGTTCGGCCGGGTAGCGGTGAACTTTGGTGACGCCATACCACTGGCCGATGTTCTGGACGAAGTCCATGAAAGCTGGCGCAGCGAGGCTTACGACGCCGAGTACCGGCCCACGTGGCTCACCGAGGCAGTGGATGAACTGTCCAAGCGGGTAGCCAGCAACATCAACGCTTCTGTGGCGGTCAACCCGATTGGCATGACCGCCACCGTTTTACTGGGTACCGAGCGCCTGGCCATGGATGAGGGTCAACTGATCAGGCTGATGGACCAGTATGCCAACTTGCTCAGGGCCTACCCGTACGCCAACACCGTCACCTTGCCAGAGGGTTCTGCGCGGGACTGGGTTGCCTACTGTGAGAACATGGGGCTGATTACCCGCCAACCCCAGAAGCTGGGCGATATCATTGCCCTGGAAGGCGCCAACGCCATTCTGATGACCTACTACCGCAACAACATCCAGCACCTGTTTGCATTGCCGGCGCTGATTGTCAGCCTGTTCGAGAACAAAACCAGCCTGCGCAGAGACAAGGTTCTGTTCCTTACCAGCGTTGCCTACCCTTACCTGCAGTCCGAACTGTTCCTGAAATTCGGGCAGGATGAAGTGGAATCGGTTATTAACAAGTGGATCGACGTGCTGATTGATCAGGGCCTGGTTATCCAACTGGATGACGAGCGCCTGGGCCGACCGGAAGAAGGCACCGAAGCCATGCTGCGGGCCCGCATCCTGTCCCGCTTTATCATCCAGACCCTGGAGCGATACCACATTACCCTGGGCATTCTGCGCAAGTATGGTTCGGGCAAACTGACCGCGGCGGAACTGGAAGAGCAAAGCACCCTGCTGGCCGAGCGGATGTCTATCCTGTTTGGCCTGAATGCGCCGGAATTCTTCGACAAAACCCTGTTCCGGAACTTCATCGCCAATATGCAGAAAACCGGCGTGCTAACCACCGATGACAACGGCCTGCTTTGTTACGGAGAAGGTCTGGATGAGGTGGCCGAAGATGCCCGGCTGGTGCTGAGCGTTGAAAAACGACAAGCCATTCAGCAGGTCACCATGCTGGATGCGTGAGTCTTTGAGGTCTGCCGGCCCGGGTTATCTCAGGCGGGCAGCGCCTTGATGGAATAGATATCGTAACGGCTACTTTTGCCTTCGAGCCGCGTAGTGGGCTCCGGCCCCGCCACCGCAGGCGCCTTCCGGGGGCGCTTCACAACCACCCGGTAACTGGCACAGGCTAAGGCTGCGGCAAGCAACTGTTCGGAATCGTCATCGTCTCCCACCACCTGCCGGAATACCTGCATTTCCTTTTTGACCAGGGCAGCTTTGTCCCGATGGGGGAACATCGGGTCCAGGTACACCACATCCGCCGCTTCCCTGCCGGCGTTCTCAAGCCAGTCAATGGAACTGCCGGCCTCAAGCTGCATCTGAGCCACCAGGGGCGCGCAATCGATATTCAGTACGGCCCTTGCCAGGCCATCTGCCAGCAAGGCATGGATCACCGGGTTGCGCTCCAGCAGGGTTAGCCGGCAACCGAGGCTGGCAAGCACGAACGCGTCCTGGCCGAGGCCGGCAGTGGCATCCAGTACGTGCAGCTGGGCCCTGGTTTTCTGCAAACCAACGGCGCGGGCCACCAACTGGCCGGTACCGCCACCGTGCTCCCGGCGGTAGCCCATTTTGCCGGTCACAAACTCGGCCCGGACTGGCCCAGGTGCTCCTTTGCCGGTCAGCTGCAGGGCAAGGCCTTCGTCGTCCATATACAGCAACACCGGAAATTCCCGGACCTGTTTGGGTTTGACGACACCCAGCCAACGCACCCCGAGCTCGTCCGCCAGCTGTCGTGCAACCATCTGGTCACCCAGCGGGCTGGAACCAACGGCAACGGTCGTCGTCAGGGAGTGGCAAGTATCATGGGAAGGGTTTGGCATCAGACGAGAATGTCGATACCGGAAATAACCGAGCCGCCTTCAAATTCCTGCCCGGCGGCTGCCACACCGGCAAAGGTGGACAGTGCCCTGGACGCAGGCAATGGCAATTCGTCGGCACGGAATCGTTCGAGACGGGCATCTTCAGCCGCCCTGCGGGCTTCAATGCGGCGCTCAGTCGCTTCAGAGGTGGTCTGGCTGCCAGGAGCGGTATCCCGACTTTGCTGGGGCGCATTCAGGTCACGACGAACCGACTCGGCACCGGGGGCCTGGGGAGAGGCGGCCGGGGACCTGGCGACATCGGTACGCTCTCGTGCCGGGTTGTTGTTACCCGTTTGAATCAGGGAGGAATTGGCCGGATTAATACCACCGATCATAATGCGCAACCACAGAAACGGTTCAAGTGTGTTGCTGCATTATGGAAGAACCGGGGCCTCTTGGAAAGGCAGGCGGCAACATTTCTGATCAGAAAACGACCTTTCACGCACGGCCGGGCAGTTTCTTCCAGGCCACTTCATCCCGGATATAGACCGGCTGCGCCAGCTCCGCCGGCACCGCGATGCCATTGCGAAAATCCTGTTCTGCCAACCGTGCCACCATGGCGGCCCGGGGCACCAGGGTGTCATCCACCGCTCTGATCCGGCAGACCACCACTTCGGGCATATCGCCCTTTAATGTCCAGCCCTGGCCAGCACCAGTCCAGTTCGCCGATACGTCTGAGCCCGGCAGGCTCACCGCCCCGGGCGGGCAGACCCGCTCCTCGCCGATCAACACAGGCAACCCCTGCTGACACAGGAAGGTACCCCAGTAGACTTCGCCCATACGGGCATCAAAGGCCACCGCAATGTGTTCACCATCAGCCAACTGGTGCTGCTCAATGGCGTCCAGGGCGACAGCCGCCAGCGACGACACCGGCACAACCGGTAAGTTGAGCCCCCAGGAAAGCCCCTGGATCACCCCGGTCGCAATGCGCAAACCGGTGAAGGAGCCCGGGCCACGGGCAAAAGCCAGAGCGTCAAGATCTTTCGGGGAAAGCCCCTGTTCGGCGAGCAGTTCGCGAACCATGGGCATTAACAGGCGGGTGTGGCCCCGTGGGGCCAGTTCAAACCGCTCGCTGATCTGGCCATCCAGCCATAGAGCGGCGGAGCAGCCCTCAGAAGACGTATCCAGTGCTAAAAGCTTCACAGAATCAAGCCTCCCGGGCTACTCCCGTTTCGATTACTTAAGCTGGGACAGGATCTGGTCGCGGATGCTGTCCAGGCTACCAATGCCTTCCACGCGCACGTACTTGGGCGCATCGGCAGGTGCCTTGCTGGCCCAGTCCTGGTAGAAACCAATCAGCGGCGCCGTTTGCTCGTGGTAGATGTTCAGGCGCTTGCGTACGGTTTCTTCCTTGTCGTCTTCACGCTGTACCAGCGGTTCGCCGGTCTCATCGTCCTTGCCCTCTACCTTGGGCGGATCGTATTTCACGTGGTAGATACGGCCACTGCCTTCGTGCACACGACGGCCAGACAGACGACTGACAATTTCTTCGTCTTCAACGGCGATTTCCACCACGTAATCGATGGCAATACCCTGGTTCTTCAGCGCTTCGGCCTGGGGAATGGTGCGCGGGAAACCGTCCAGCAGGAAACCGTTCTTGCAATCCGGCTGCTGAATACGCTCGTCGATCAGGGCGATGATGATATCGTCAGACACCAGCCCACCGGAGGCCATCACTTCCTTGACCTGCTTGCCCAGTTCGGACTCGGCCTTGACGGCGGCACGGAGCATGTCGCCTGTGGAGATCTGGGGGATCTCGAAACGCTCGGTAATGAACTGAGCCTGAGTACCCTTTCCAGCGCCTGGCGCGCCTAACATGATGATTCTCATAACGTTGTGCTCCCGTTGTCTTATATTATCGTTTGAAAAGTTGCGGCAAAAACCGTCGCCTTTGCGACAACCTCTCAGGGGCTCCAGGCCCACTTGCTGGCGCGCCTGCCCAAAATTGAGGCAGCATTATACGAAGTCCGCCCCGACAGAGAAAGTCGACCTCCGTATCATGGTTGGAATTACCGGAAGACAGGGGGCTTCAGGCACAGAAGCCTGACGCCGTTTTGCTCAGGATGCAAGCGACGACGCCAGCACATCCAGGTCGGTTGCAACCGCCTGGATTTCTTCCTGAACCAGCGCCAGTGTTGCGGGCTCCAGGCCAAGCGCTTCTGTCAGTGCGGGGATATCATCCGGGTTGAACTCGTCGCCAATACCCTGCTCTTTCAGCAGTGCATTCGCCAGTTGGACCATCAAAACATACTCTTCATGCTCACCATGATAACCCGGGTGCTGGTGCATGCCTGCCGCCTTGATGACCGGTTCCGGCAGTTGCCAGAGCCGATGCAGAATACCGCCAATGGCACCATGGCCAACCGCCAGGATATCCTGGCGCTCGCTATGGCCAAACACTTCCTGTTCCAGTGAATGCATGCTTGCTTCAGGGTTGATCTCCCGAAGAGCGTTCAGTTCCTGAAATTCAGAGGGGAACAGGTGCCCCACCAGCAACAGGCCAAAGTTGTGCAACAGCCCGCACAGATACGCCAGCCCCTTGTCCCGGCCGGAGCGCGCCGCCAGACTTTGGCACAGGAAGGCACAATACAGTGAGTGACGCCAGAAATTATCCATGCCCAGCATTCCACCCCTGGGCACATCAAAAGCCCTCACCGATGCAATACCCATGGCAATATGGGCGACCCGATCAAATCCCAGCACCCGGGTAACGGCCTCCTGAACCGAGTTGATCTGACCAGGGTAATTGAACAGTGCCGACCGTGCGTAGCGCATGATCTGGGCCGTCATGCTCGGGTCAAACTCAATCAGTTCCGCCAGCTCTCTGGCTGTGGCTTCCGTATTGGCGGTCAGGCGCAGAATCCGCAACGCCAGCGCCGGCATGGGCGGCAGACGATAGAGTTTCTGCAGTTTGTCAGCCACTTCGTCGAGGCTCAGTGCGCCACGGGAGCCATTACCCTGCCCCCGGATAACCAGATGCCCTTCCCGGGCACCCGCCAGTGCCAACCGGAACGAGCGGCCGTCCATCACAACCAGGGTATCGTTGGTGCCAGCTGAGAACACCACCTGGTCGGCGGTGGTGAGATCTTCGTCAATCAGCACCGGCAGGTCCCAGGCATTCCCCACCGGTGGCACGAATCCCGGCTCGCAGTCGCCAAACAGCCTTGCTGTCTGGCGCGCGGTTAGCGGCTGCAGGCGACGCCCGGTAAACTGATGCAGGGTGTCCATATCCAACGTACTGTCAAAGCGATGCACCGCCATGACCACACCATTGATGTCGATCAGCAGCGTGGGCTGGATAAAATCATGCTGGGGCTTGCCAGAGGCAAGAACCGCGGCATCGAGATTGCTTACCGGTGCAATTTCGATCTGCTGATAGCTGATACCCTTGCGGGCGAGGTAATGCGACAGTCGCTCTGACAGTGCCAACGGGGAAGACTCCTTTATCCGGTTCAGGGCTTTCCGGCCCCGGCGTTATTATGCACGTTAGCCCGTATTACGCATACCAGCGGCGATGCCCGCCATGGTGACTTTCAGCGCCCGCTCCACCATATCCGGCACCTCACCTTTGCCCTCACTCTCGCGGTCACGTTTGAGCAATTCCGCCTGAAGGTAATGCAATGGGTCCGTGTAGGGGTTGCGCACTCTCATGGAATGGGCAAACACCGGTTCGCTCTCCAACAGGGCTTGCTGATCCTTGAGCTCCAGCACGCGCTCGATACAGCCGTTCAGCCGTTCCCTGAGGCTACCCCCAAGGGCCCTGAGGCTTTCATCCTCCACCAGGGTCTGCTCGTAATAGCTGGCAATGCGCAGGTCGGCTTTGGCCAGCACCATTTCCAGCATGTCGACATAGGTGCGGAAAAACGGCCAGCCCCGCATCATCTCACGCAGCTCTGGCAGGCGCTGATGCCGGGCGGCTTCCTCCAGGGCCACATCGCTGCCCAGCCAACTGGGCAGCATCAGGCGCATTTGGGTCCAGGCAAAAATCCAGGGAATGGCTCGCAAACTCTCCACGCCACCGGTGGCTTTCCGGCGCGCCGGTCGACTGCCCAGGGCCAGCTTACCCAGCGCAGTTTCGGGTGTAACCTGCCGGAAATAAGGCACGAAATCCGGGTTATCCCTTACCACTTCCCGGTAAGATTTGAGGGAACGCTCGGTCAGCCAGTCCATCATCTCGCGCCAGCTGTCCTCGGGTTGTGGCGGTGGCGCCAGGGTCGCCTCAATGACGGCAGTGGTGTACAGGGTAAGGCTTTGTACCGCCAGCCGGGGCAAACCGAACTTGAATCGGATCATTTCCCCCTGCTCGGTAATCCGGAAACTGCCGTTCACCGATCCCGGCGGTTGCGACAGAATCGCCCGGTTTGCCGGGCCGCCACCACGGCCCACCGTGCCGCCGCGACCGTGGAACAGGGTCAGGTGAACGCCATATTGGCGGGCCACCTGGGTGAGTTTTTCCTGCGCCTGGTACTGGGCCCAGGCTGCCATCAGCTGGCCGGCGTCCTTGGACGAGTCCGAATAGCCAATCATCACCTCCTGGCGGCCCTGACAGTACTCGCGGTACCAATCAACCTGATACAGGGCAGCCATGCTGTCTGGTGCACCCTGAAGATCGCTGAGGGTTTCAAACAAAGGCACCACACGCATCGGGAACTTCATTCCCGCTTCCCGCAACAACAGGATCACGTTCAATACATCTGAAGGCTTGCTGGCCATGGAGATAACGTAGGAACCCAGCGCTTCCGGGGTCTGGCCCGCCACCACCTCGCAGGTAGCCAGCACTTCCCTGACTGACTCTGAGGGTTCCCAGTTGCGGGGCACCAGTGGCCGGCGGCCTTGCAGCTCGCGCAGCAGGAATGCCTGCCGGTCGTCTTCCGACCAGGACAGATAGTCTCCCAGCCCCAGGTAATCCACCATCTCTGCCACCGCCTCCGCATGCCGGGAAGCCTCCTGCCGGATATCCAGGCGAATCAGCGGCAGTCCGAATGTGTGAGCACGGCGAATGGTGTCCAACAGCGGGCCGTTGGCAATTCGCTCCAGGCCGCAATCCATCAGTGATCGATAACACAGCTCCAGGGGAGCCGTCAGGTCTTCGTTCTCAAACAGGATACCGGTCTCGTCCGCTACGTGGCCTTTAACGCCGGCCTCGGCCCAGTCCCGGGTACGGACCAGGCGCTCCCGCAACTCGGCCAGTACCTGACGATAGGGTTCCCGGCAATCACCGACCCGCGCCCTCAGTTCATCACTGGCCTGCCACATGGATAACTCGGCCCTCAGTGCCTGAATATCCCGCAGGTAAAGATCGGCAGCCATCCAGCGGCCCAGCAGGAAGACCTGACGAGTCACATCGTGAGTCACGTTCGGGTTACCGTCTCGGTCCCCTCCCATCCAGGAGGCAATACGAATCGGGGAATTCTGCAGGGGCAGGCCTTTGCCCGTTGCATCAGAAAGTGACTGGTCCAGGCTTCGAAGGAATCTGGGCAATGCCTGCCAGAGGCTGTTCTCGATGACCGCAAAGCCCCACTTGGCCTCGTCCACAGCCGTCGGCCGCTCATGGCGGATTTCGTCGGTGTGCCAGGCCTCAGTAATCAGCTGTGACAGGCGGGCCACAATCTCATCACGCTCCGCCGGCATCAGATCGTCGTGGTCGAGCCGGGCCAGGCAATCCGACATTTCGTCGTATTTCAGAATCAGGGTACGGCGGGCAACTTCTGTCGGGTGGGCTGTCAGTACAAACTCAATCCGCAGGTCAGCCACCCGCTGATGCAATTCCTCAGGATCAACGCCCCCGGATTTCAATCGCTCGAAGACCTCACCCAGGGACTCCACCATCAGGTCGGAAGGGTGGCCCTGCTTACGGCGAATGCCATGGTACTGCTCGGCCAGGTTCGCCAGGTTGAGAAACTGGTTGAAGGCGCGGGTGACCGGCAACAGTTCATCGTCGCTCAGTTGCCCCAGGAGTGTTACCAGGCGCTGCCCGGAGCCACTCTCCTGCCGACGGTCAGCTTTGGCCGCAGCCCGAATCTCCTCAATCCGCTCGTAGCAGTCCTGCCCGGGAAAACGCTGGATGCTCTGGCCCAGTAATTCGCCCAGCAGACGCACATTTTCTCGCAGATCGGGGTGCAGTTCGGTCACGTTGAGTTCCTTCTGAATTGACGGAGACGAAGTAAACTTACGATACTAAGGATCCGTTCGAAAAGTCTATTGGCGATTCAATCCCCTCGCCCCAAGGAGCCACCATGAAAGTGACCGATTTGCCCCAGCACTGGGAACAGGAAAAACAGACGACGGAACGTACACACGAATACAATCTGCGCCTGCCCCTTGAAGACGCCGCCCGGGTAGCCGCGCTGGCGGAACTCTATCCAGATCGCAGCGAAAGCGAGATTCTCAATGACATGATTGCCGCTGCCCTGGACGACCTGATTACTCAGGGGCCGCTGAAGGATCGCCTGGCAGACAAGGGAAAGTAATATAGATGAGCAGACATCAACCCAAGCGCACGGCGCCTGGGTTGATGGAAACCCGGTGGTGAGCTGAATCGGTACTGGCGTCAGGCCACCGATTCAAGCTGACGGGCTTTGATCCGCTTGATATGCTTCTGGCTCAGGGCTACAAACCGCGGAGTCAGCCCCTGGTCTTCGTAGATCTCAAAACCATCCTCATCATAAGCAACCACTTTGTCGCCCTGAACGTAGGGAAAGCTGGTTTCCAGCTCATCAAGCGCAGCGGAGATCAGATCACGCATCAGGTCTTGAGAGGATTTCATCGGATACATCGCTGCCACTTTCTGCAACAGCTCGTGATGCTGGTCAGACAACGATAGGTACGCGGCATCACGAGTGAGCCGACCACGACCGTGCTTGTCCCAATGCTTGACCAGATCTTTGATTTTCATGGTGCCTTCACCCCTGCATCTTATCTGACGGTACAGCGCACCGATATGGTGCAAGCCGTACTAGAAGTGTAGACGAAGAATGACATTTCAGTGACTGAAAATTGGTAACGGATTGTACTTATCGGCTACTGTTCCGAGGCACTGACCGTTAACGGTTTTCAACCCCCTTGACCTTCTGCCATATGGCATCCAGCGCTTCAAGGGACTCCTCATCCAGATCACGCCCCTCACTTTCCAGCACCGCTTCGATCGCCCGAAAACGTGCGTCGAATTTGCGGTTCGTTCGGTTCAGGGCCTGCTCAGGATCCACTTTCATGAATCGTGCCAAATTCACGCACACGAACAGCAGATCACCCAGTTCATCCTCGACCGCATCCTGGTCGCCACTACCATTCTGGGCGGCCTGCCATGCGTCTTTCAGCTCATCGATCTCCTCGTGAAGCTTGTCGAAGACCGGGCCAACGTCAGGCCAGTCAAAGCCATGGCGCGAAGCCCGGCGCTGCAATTTTTCGGCACGGGCCATGGCCGGCAGGGTTCGTGCAATGCCATCCAGGCGGCTAACCGAAGACTCAACAACAGGTTTCTCGGCCCGCTCCTCCGCCTTGATACGCTCCCAGCTCTCCTTGATCCAGGCTTCGCTGGGACGGTTGCTCGGGTCAATGCGGCTTTCCAGAGTGCCTTCCGGGAAGACATGGGGATGCCGGCGAATCAGTTTGCGGACCAGGTGATCAACGATGCTATCGAAATCGAAATGCCCTTCCTCACGCCCCATCTGAGCGTAGAAGATCACCTGGAACAGCAGGTCTCCCAACTCATCCTTCAGATGCGGGTAATCCGCCTGTTCAATGGCGTCGGCCACTTCGTAGGCTTCTTCTATCGTGTGGGGCACGATGCTGGCGAACGTCTGCCGGGTGTCCCAGGGGCAGCCCGTGTCTGGCTCCCGGAGCCGGGCCATCAGGTTTTTCAGGTCATCAATGGAATAGCTCATCCGCGCTTTCGCCTTACGTCGATGATGTTCGGCAGGTTGCGAATCTGGGCCAGCAACCGCGCCAACTGTTCCAGGCTGGAGATTTCCACCGTCACCCTCATGGTAGCGATGTTCTCATCCTTGTTGGTCAAGGTATTCAGGGCCAGCACGTCACTGCGGGACGACGACAACACATGGGTTATATCCCGCAACAGCCCCGAGCGATCGTAAGCTTCGATTTCGATATCGACAGGGTACACAGAGGCCGGCTTGCCACCCCAGTTCACCTCGATGATCCGGTTGGGCTCGAATTCCCTCAGGCTGAGGAAGGTCAGGCAGTCCTGTCGGTGCACGGTGACACCGCGCCCAACCGTGATATATCCGCCAATCGCATCACCCGGTAGCGGTTTGCAGCACTTGGCCACCTGGGTCTTGAGTTTGCCCACACCGAGAATCTGGATGTCTGACTCGGTGTCATAATCCTTCTTGCGGGCAGTGGTCAGCTTCAGGTCGAGCTGTTCAGACTTCGGCTCCAGCATCTGCTGCGCCACGTTCGCCACGTGCGCAGGCCGCAAATCGCCGGCCCCAATGGCGGCGAACATATCGTCTGGCGAGTGGTAATTCACCTTTTTGGCCAAATCCCCCAGATCAACATCGTACAGCGACAAACGCTTGAATTCGTCTTCCAGGATTGCGTGGCCGTCTGTGATATTACGGTCACGATTCTGTTGCTTGAACCAGTGGGTAACCTTTGCCCTGGCCCGGGATGTCTGGATATAGCCCAGGCTTGGGTTCAGCCAGTCCCGGCTCGGCGCCGGGTTGTTGGAGGTGAGGATAAATACCTGGTCGCCGGTTTTCAGCGGATAGGTCAGAGGGACGATCCGGCTGTTCACCCGGGCACCCCGGCAGGCGTGACCGATTTCGGTGTGTACCCGATAAGCGAAATCCACCGGTGTGGCACCCTGGGGCAGATCGACCACGTGGCCCTCGGGGGTGAAGACATAAACCCGGTCCGAGGCGACGTCTGACTTCAGGTGGTCAGCCAAACCAGACAAGTCGCCCAACTCTTCCTGCCACTCCAGCACCTGCCGCAGCCAGTTGATCTTGGCGTCGTAACCGGTGGACTTGTTGTTCTTGTCGGTGCCCTTGTACAACCAATGGGCACAAACACCTAACTCAGCTTCCTCGTGCATGGCATGGGTGCGGATCTGCACTTCCATCACCTTGCCTTCGGGGCCGATCACCGCGGTATGGAGCGACTGGTAGCCGTTCTCCTTGGGGTTGGCGATGTAGTCGTCAAACTCGTTGGGAATATGCCGCCACAAGGTGTGAACAATGCCCAGAGCGGCATAGCAGTCCCGCACTTCCGGCACCAGGATGCGCACCGCACGGACATCATAGACCTGGGAAAAGTCGATACCCTTGCGGCGCATTTTGCGCCAGATACTGTAGATATGCTTGGCCCGGCCGGAGAGTTCACCCTTGATACCGGAGGCCTGAAGTTCGGTTTGCAGGGTCTCGATTACTCGCCGGATATAGCCTTCACGGTCCAGCCGCTTCTCATCCAGCAGCTTGGCGATCTTCTTGTACGCTGAGCTGTGCAGGTACCGGAAAGACAGGTCTTCCAGCTCCCATTTGATGTGACCAATACCCAAGCGGTGTGCCAGGGGCGCGTAGATATCGAAGACTTCCCTGGCCACCCGCATGCGCTTCTCTTCCGGCGCATCCTTGACGGCCCGAATCGCACAGGTCCGCTCGGCCAGTTTGATCAACGCAACCCGGACGTCGTCAATCATGGTAACCAGCATTTTCCGGACATTGTCGAGTTGCCCTTCACTCTGGCCCAGCACATTGCCCTTGAGCGGGTGGTGCACCGACGAAATGGCTGCCATCTGCTGCACACCATTGATCAGCCCGGCGACTTCGTCACCGAATTCCTTGCGGATCTCTTCCAGGGGTACCCGCTCTTCACGCACGGCCCGGTACAACACCGCAGCCACCAGACTGGCTTGGTCCAGATGCAGTTCGGCCAGCACCTGTGCCATTTCCAGACCAGTACGGAAACTGCTGGAGCCCGGCGCCCAGAGGCGATCCTCTCTGAATGCCTGCATGGCAATACTGGCCGCTTTTTCACAGGCCTGCCGGAGCTGCTCCGGATTATCCAGGTGCGTCTGTTCAGCGATGTGGCGAACACAACGATCAATGTCGATTTCGCCATCACCAGTGACCGAATAATCTTCCCGAACTTTTACCATAGCAGAGGCATACCCGCTGATTTTCCGGTTACCCGGGTCGCGATCCTGGCGACCCGGCATCTGACTGTCGACTGATCAGTCAGAGTCATTCACGCTCAAAAAGAGCAATGGATTCGACATGGGTGGTGTGGGGGAACATATCCATCACACCTGCGCGCACCAGGCGATAACCGTTGCGCACCATGACGCCGGCATCTCTTGCCAGAGTGGCCGGATTACACGAAACATAGACAATTCTGCTGGCCCCGAACGCCGTGAGGTACTTGCAGATGTCTTCCGCGCCGGACCGGGGCGGGTCAATCAGAATCTTGTCGAAACCCTCTTTGGCCCAGCTTTGCCCGGTAAAGTCACCGTGCAGATCGGCTCCGAAGAACTCCACATTATCCAGACCATTGAGCTGTGCGTTCTCGCGGCCACGCACCACCATGGCATCATCGCCTTCGACGCCAACCACCTGGCCACCTTTGCGGGCCAACGGCAGGGTAAAGTTACCCAGGCCACAGAACAGATCCAATACCCGCTCACCGGGCTGAACATCCAGCCACTCCACGGCTCGATGAACCATATTCTGATTGATACCGGCATTGACCTGTGTGAAGTCCATCGGATGGTACTTCATGGTCAGATCAAACTCGTCCAGGCTGTAGCTCAGGCGCTCACCATCACGACCGGACGATTCCGGCCAGATGCGGTGCACCGTATCCGGGCCCTTGGGCTGAAGATAGATATGCAAGTCATGGGCCTGACCAAAGGCAATCAGTTTTTCCCGGTCTTCGGGAACCAGTTCGTCCATATTACGGAACACCATGGCCGCCACATCATCACCACAGGCCACTTCCACCTGGGCAATCCGGTCGAAAGCCACCATGCCATGCAGCAGTTCCCGCAGGGGCTTGATGCGATCACCAATGCGCGGGTCCAGCACTACACAGCGGTCAATATCCGTCAGGAAGCTGTTACGCTTTTCCCGGAATCCTACCAGCACCGACTCCCGGGCCTTCACATAGCGCACGCCCAGGCGGGCTTTGCGACGATAGCCAAGGGTAGCGGGTGAGCGCATGGGTTCAACCCACTCCTGGGGTTCGATGCCTCCAAAATGGGCAAAATGCTCCCTCAGCGTGTCTTCCTTGAACCGAATCTGAGCATCGGCGCTCATGTGCTGGAGGCTGCAGCCACCACAAAGGTCAGCAAAATCACAGGGCGGTTGCTGGCGGTCTGGAGCCGCTTCCAGAACCTCCATGGTACGCAGTTCATCAAACTTGCTGCGGGTGCTGACCATCTTTGCCATCACCGTTTCACCCGGCAGAGCGCCGTCCACAAACTGGACTTTACCTTCGGCCCGGGCAATGCCCCGGCCGTCGTGGCCAAGGGTCTCAATTTCACAACGCACCGGTTCCTGGGGCAGAACCTTGCGGCGACGCTTACTCATAGGGGTTAATCTCTCTTGTGTAGCCGGCTTGGATGACCGGTTCAGGCGCCGGGAAAAACACCGGTAGACAGGTATCGGTCTCCGCGGTCACAGATAATGGCCACGATCACCGCGTTTTCAACCTCACGGGATAATTTGAGGGCAGCGGCAATGGAGCCACCGGACGACACGCCACAGAAAATTCCTTCTTTGGCGGCCAGCGCCCTCATGGTGTCTTCTGCTTCTTTCTGGCCAATGTCCAGAACCTGGTCTACCCGGGCAGCGTCGTAAATCGACGGCAAATAGGCCTCGGGCCAGCGGCGGATACCGGGGATGGATGCACCATCTTCCGGCTGCAACCCAATAATCTGAATATCGGGATTTCGCTCTTTCAGATAACGGGACACGCCCATAATGGTCCCGGTGGTCCCCATGGAGCTGACAAAGTGAGTCACCTTGCCCTGGGTCTGCTCCCAGATTTCCGGGCCGGTGGTGCGGTAATGGGCCAGTGGGTTATCCGGGTTGCTGAACTGGTCCAGCACCTTGCCCTTGCCTTCAGATTCCATCCGCGCAGCCAGGTCCCGTGCCCCTTCCATGCCCTCTTCCTTGCTGACGGTCACGATCTCCGCTCCGTATGCCCGCATGGAAGCGCGGCGCTCCTCACTCATGTGCGCCGGCATGATCAGAACCATCCGGTAACCTTTGATTGCCGCAGCCATCGCCAGGGCGATGCCAGTGTTACCGGACGTCGCTTCAATCAGGGTATCGCCTGGCTTGATTTCTCCACGGCGTTCGGCTTCCTGAATCATGCTGATGGCAGGCCGGTCCTTCACCGACCCGGCCGGGTTATTGCCTTCCAGCTTGGCCAGAATGACATTGGAGGTTTCCCCCGGCAGACGCTGCAATCGAACCAGAGGGGTATGCCCTACATAATCTTCAATGGTCGGGAAAATCATAGCGAAACCCTGTGATACACTTTTGGGTTCGAATCATACGCTTTATGGCCGCATTGTCCCAATACAGCTTGTCGCTATATCCATGACCCGCGGCTATAACTGTTTGTTCCCGGAACCTTTACCACAGTTTTCGGGAATCAGATCAACTATGCTCATAACACAGGGAAGTGCCGGTTCCGGGTAAGATCGGCCCGGCCAGGCTCAGGAAACTAGCAGGAACATATCTATGCGGCGCTGGGGCATTCGCAAAAAAGTATTGGTGGTAACGCTGGTTCCCACCTTGTTGACCACTTTGTTACTGGGGCTGTTTTTCACCTACAGCTGGGTCAACAACATCGAGAACCTGTTGAGGGATCGGGGTGAATCCCTGTCCCGCCAGCTTGCTGCCGGCTCCGAGTATGGCCTGTTCACCGCCAACCGCAGCCTGCTGAGCAGCTTGTCCAACGCCCTGCTGGAAGAGCAGGACGTTCGCTCGATCACCTTCTTCTCGCCAGACGGCCGCCGCTTGCTCCACACCGGTCCGGGCGGCGCCGATGCCATCGACGAATCCTCCCTGAAGCCGGACCTGGCGGTAAAGATTACCCGGGACAGCAGCACCCGGTTTGTCACTCCGGTTTATCTGCAGGACCTGATGATCGAGACCATGCTCGACCCGGATGTCCGGCAGTCGGCCACCCGGTTACAGGAACCCCTGGGCTGGGTTGCGGTGGAGATGTCCCATGTCCGCACCGAAAAGGAAACCTACAAGGCGCTACTGATTTCCCTGCTACTGGTGATTGGCGGGGTACTGCTCAGCATGGCCATTGCCCTGCGTCTGAGCCGTGCCTTCACCGATCCGGTGTTCCAGCTCAATGAAGCCGTAGCCCGGCTCAAGGAAGGTAAGCTGGATACCCGGGTGTACACCAGTGCCGGCCCCGAATTCGAGCAACTGGAATCCGGCCTGAATGACATGGCCTCCGAGCTCAGCAAGGCCCAGGCGGAAATGCAGCAGAACATCGACCAGGCCACAGAGGACCTCCGGGAAACCCTGGAAACCATTGAAATTCAGAATATCGAACTGGATTTCGCCCGCAAGGAAGCCCTGGAAGCCAGCCGGATCAAGTCCGAATTCCTGGCCAATATGTCCCACGAAATCCGCACGCCCCTGAATGGCATCATCGGCTTTACCGAATTGCTGCTGAAAAGCCCCCTGCCCCGCCAGCAACGGGACCACCTGAACACCATCCGGAAATCGTCCGAGATTCTGCTGACGATCATTAACGACATCCTGGATTTTTCCAAGATCGAGGCCGGCAAGCTGATTCTTGACCGGGTACCGTTCCAGCTAAGGGATATCGTGGAAGAGGTGATGGTGATGCTGGCACCGGCAGCCCACGCCAAGAACCTGGACCTGGTGCCACTGGTCTATAACGATGTACCGGACAACGTCATGGGTGACCCGCTGCGGGTGAAGCAGGTCATCACCAACCTGGTCAATAACGCCATCAAATTCACCCAGACCGGTGAAGTGGTGCTGCGGGCCAGCCTGGAAGACGAAACACCCGACAGCAATCGGGTAACCCTGCGCCTGAGCATCACGGACTCCGGCGTGGGCCTGTCCCGGGCCCAGCAACAATCGTTGTTTAACGCCTTCAGCCAGGCTGACGCCTCAACCGCCAGGCAGTATGGCGGCACCGGGCTGGGACTGGCCATTTCCAAGCGGCTGGTGGAAGAGATGGGCGGCAAGATTGGCCTGGAAAGCGAACTCGGCAAAGGCTCTACCTTCTGGTTTACCCTCACGCCGGAACTGTCTGCCGCTGCCGACACCAGCGCGCCAAAAGACGCCCTGCGCGGCGAGCGGATAATCTACCTCGAACAGCAGAAAACCACCGGGCTCGCGGTCGAACACCTGTTACGGGACTGGGGCGTGGCGGTACAACGGGTGTCCTCGCCAGCCGCCCTGGTGGAACACGTGGAGGAAGCCCAACGGAAGCAGGAAGGCTACGCCGCCGCCATTATCGGCATTACCCGCCACCTGCTGAACTCCAGCCAGTACTGCAACATGGTGCGTTCGCTAGAAGTTGAGCGGGACTGCCGGACACTGCTGCTGACCCCCACCCTGGAAACCCACGACACGCCGTTGTCCGGGCTGTCCAGCGGACACCTTACCAAACCGGTGTGCCGGGATGCCTTCTACGACGAACTGTTGCTGTTGATCCACGGCATCCAGGCCAGCAACCGGGGCGCAGGAGAAGTGCCCCTGCCACTGAGAAGCAGCGGCCCTTCGAGAGTTCCGCGTGTACTGGCCGTGGACGACAATGACGCCAACCTGAAACTGGTGATGACCCTGCTGCAGGACTGCCGGCTTGAAGCAGAGGGCGCCTCAAGCGGATTCGAGGCGCTGACCAAGGCCCGGCAGAAGCCCTTTGACCTGGTGTTCATGGACCTGCAAATGCCGGGCATGGATGGTGTGGAAACCACGGCACGAATCCGGGATCTGGATACCGGCTCTCACCATACCCCGATCATCGCCCTGACCGCCCATGCCCTGGCGGATGAACAGGAAAGACTGACCCAGCAGGGCTTCGACGGTTACATGCCAAAACCGATCAGCAGCACTCAGCTGGTCCAGTTGATTCGCGAATACACGGGTTATGACTGCAAGAGCAGCAACGACAGTTTCAAAATCTCGGAAGTCCGGGATACCCGCCGCACCCTGCGGCCATCAAACCGTCGCATGCAGCAGGATTGCGTCAGTGTTGATGAAAGCATTCAACTGGCCGCTGGCAAGGCCGACCTGGCGGAAGAACTGTTCAGCATGTTGCTGGAACAACTGCACACCGACATCGAGCGTGTAACCGAACTCTGGAACAACAATGACACCGACGAGCTGCTTGAATGCGTACACAAGCTCCACGGCGCAACCCGTTACTGCGGCGTACCGGAGCTGAGAACCGCCGCCAACCGTTTTGAAACCGCACTGAAGTGCCAGGCCCCGGATATGGAGTTACAGAAGGACCAGCTATTGGCAGCCATGGACCGACTGCAGATCTGGAGTGAACAAACCGACTGGCAGCAGCTGTTCAGAGAGCAGCAGCGCCAACCGGAGACCACCTGAGGCCAGCTTAGGGGCGGGCGCGCTCAATAATGGCGCGCATCTCCCGAACCGCCTCTTTCAGACCAGTGAACACTGCCCTGGCAACAATGGCATGGCCGATGTTCAACTCGTTAATGCCCGGAATCGCCGCCACCCGCTCGGTGTTGTGATAATGCAGGCCGTGGCCAGCGTTCACAATCAACCCTTTCTTTCGGGCATAGGCCACGGCATCGGCCAGCTGTTTGAACGCTTTTTCCCGAACAGCCGGGTCCTGCGCTTCGGCGTATTCGCCGGTGTGCAGCTCGACAACCGGCGCACCACAGCGCACAGCGGCGTCTATCTGCACCGGATCCGGGTCAATGAACAGTGATACTTCGGCCCCGATCTTTGCCAGCCGGTCGCAGGCCTTGGCCACACGCTCTTCCTGACCGTCGACATCCAGCCCACCCTCGGTGGTCAATTCTTCGCGCTTCTCCGGCACCAGGCAGACACACTCCGGCCGAACCTGTTCGGCAAAGGCCAGCATGGCATCGGTTACCGCCATTTCCAGGTTCATCTTGGTTTGCAGGACTTCTCGCAGCAGCAGTACATCTCGATCCTGGATGTGCCGGCGGTCTTCCCGGGGGTGAATGGTAATACCATCGGCCCCCGCTTCCTCGGCCACCAGCGCCGCCTGAACCGGGTCTGGATAGCGGGTGCCGCGGGCCTGGCGTAATGTGGCCACATGGTCAATATTCACACCGAGCAACACTCTGGAATTCATGGGGTTCTCCCTGATGATGAAACGGAATGGCTGAACAGATTGCGGCTGTGTAATGGTTTACCCTGCAACAGATAGTCCACCAGAACACGCATGACCCGCTTGGCAGTCCTGCGCGGTAACTCACCGGTAAAGTCGCCGTCGGCCAGGGCCAGCAAAGCTTCGCCCGGAATCTGCTGCAATCGAACCCCGGTGGCAGCGGCAGACACAATGCCCTGCACCGGATCATAACCGTAGTAACCACCGGCCACCACTGGCAAGCCGGTATCAGTGGCTTCATCCCAGGCGAAGTCATACCCGAGGGCCCCGGCAAACGCCCGTTCAAAGTGCCGCAATATTGGCTCTACATCGGTTTTGGCCGCCAGTGCCGCGAGAGCCTGCAGGCTTTCTATGTAACTGGCAAACAGGGTGGGATGAGGGTCTGCCACTGGCAGAATGCGCTGAAGCAGTTCATTGATGTAGAGGCCGCTGTACAGGGCACGGGTTTGCGAAAGCAGCGGCGCCGACCGAACCTCAAGCTGCACCAGTGTTTTCAGATCGCTTTTTCCGGTCCAGTCCACCATTAACGGCTGGAACGGCTGCAACTGGGCCTTGAGGGGGCTTTTGGCACTGTTGGCGCCGCGCGCCACCAGACTCATTCGGCCGTGATTCAGAGTAAACAGATCCACCAGCAAGGCGGTTTCCCGCCAGGGGCGCCGGTGAATCACATAAGCGGGCTCCTGCTGCACCGCTCCCTTCATAGCGACCTCAGAAATCGCTCATGCCAAGGCTTTTCAATGCCCGGTCGCTGTCGGCCCAGCCGCGCTTTACCTTCACCCACAAACGTAACATGACCTTGGTGCCAAACATGCGTTCCATATCCACTCGGGCTTCCTGGCCAATGCGGCGCAGGCGCTCGCCCTTGTCACCGATAATGATTTTCTTCTGGCCTTCCCGTTCCACCAGAATCAGGGCCGAGATATGCAGGGTTTTCCCCTCGTGCTTGAACTCTTCGATCTCTACTGCCACGGAATAAGGCAATTCAGCCCCGAGTTGGCGGGTAATTTTCTCCCGCACCATCTCCGACGCCATAAAGCGCTCGCTGCGATCCGTAATCTGATCGTCCGGGTAGAAGTGCACACTCTGGGGCAGAAAACGTCCCACAGCTTCCTCCAGTGGCTGGAGGTTGGTTTCTTTCAACGCAGACAAAGGGATAATTTCGGCAAATTCCCGTTTTTTGGACAGTGCCTCAAGGTGCGGCAGCAGTTTGTCCCGGTTCTCAACCTTGTCCACCTTGTTAACTGCAAGGATAACCGGGCATTTCAACCGCGACAATTTCTCCAGCACCATGTTATCGGCAGTGGTCCACGCCAGCTGGTCCACCACGAACACCACCACGTCCACGTCGATCAGGGCAGACGACGCCGCTTTGTTCATATAACGGTTCAGCGCACGGGGCTCGTCTTCGTGCATGCCGGGGGTATCCACATAGATGGCCTGCACCGGTCCGTCTGTCTTGATACCCAGCACCTGATGTCGGGTGGTCTGGGGTTTGCGGGAGGTAATACTCAGTTTCTGGCCCAGGATATGGTTCAGAAGCGTGGATTTTCCCACGTTCGGCCGGCCAACAATGGCGACAAAACCACAACGGCTGTCCGGATCTTCCGGGCGGGTAATATCATTCATCAGGAGTTCTCCACGCCCAGTTGCTTTAGGGCATTGCGGGCAGCCTGCTGTTCAGCAATTCTCCGACTGCTACCGGTGCCGCTGGTCTTTCGATCCAGTGACGGTAAGGCACAGGAGACGTGGAACGTCTGCTCATGGGCTTCACCGTCGACGGAGATCACTTCGTAACGAGGCAGCGGGAACTGCCGGGATTGCAGGTATTCCTGCAACCGGGTTTTCGGATCTTTCTGGGTGTCCTGAATGTCCAGATTGGCCAGGCGATGCTCGAACCAGCGCAGCACCTGCTCACGGCAGGTATGAAAATCGCTGTCCAGGTAAATAGCACCGATGATGGACTCCACCGCATCCGCCAGAATCGACTCGCGCCGGTAGCCACCACTCTTGAGCTCACCAGAGCCCAGCCGGAGATACTGGCCCAACTGGAATTCGCGACCGATCTCGGCGAGGGTCACGCCTTTGACCATCCGCGCCCGGAGCCGGCTCAACTGGCCCTCCCGGGCTTTCTCGAAGTGCAGGTACAAGTGCTCTGCAATCACCATATTAACGATGGAATCCCCAAGGAACTCCAGGCGTTCATTATTCTGGTTCCCGTAACTTCTGTGGGTCAGGGCCAGCAGCAACCGCTCGGGTTCCTTGAAGGTGTATCCGATACGACGCTGCAACTGATCCAGATCTGGTTGTGAACTCACTGTCCCTTTAACTCATACTCGTGCTGGAAATGAACGATGGTGTCCACGTTTCCGAATAGATGATTGCGAACCTCGTAGTCCACCTTGATGACCACAAACTCGCCATTTTTCTCAACGCTGATCTGCTTGGCGTCGAAGCCCCTGACGTTATTGACGCTCAGGCGCCGGTTAATCAGGTTGCGCACCTCAGCCGGCCCCATTCGCGACAACCCCTCGGTGCCATCAAGACCTTCCAGTGCTTCCTGAATGGTGAAATCGTCCAGGTAAGCAGGGCCAATTTTCAGCCCCAGGGCCAGCAGGCTGCCAAAAAACATCGCCACAATCAGCATGGTTAGAGCGCTGCCGCCCTGCTGCTGCAATCCGACGGGATTATTCTTTTTCATCATGTTTGTCTCCGGCACAACGGGGTTAGTCAATGCTACCCACTCGATCAAAAGATGGCAGACTTGTCAGCGATTTCCAGTGCATCCAGATGGCAAAGGCCTTCCCGACCACAAGCTCATCAGGCACAGTGCCCCAGAACCGGCTGTCGTTACTGTTGTCCCGGTTGTCCCCCATGACAAAGTAGTGGCCATCAGGCACCAGCCATTCACCTTCCCCGTTGCCTGCAACCCGGCCCAGGGTCAGATACACATCGTGCTCAACGCCGCCCACTTCCTCACGCCAGCGCTCCATTGGCGGAAGACGGGCCACAAACTCCCTGGCCACCGGTTCATCATTGATAAACAGCTGTTTATCGCGATAGCGCACCCGGTCACCCGGCAAACCAATCACTCGTTTGATGTAGTTGGTGGCGCCATCCTCCGGATAACGGAACACCATGACATCACCACGCTCGGGATCACCCATCGACACCACCTTGGTGCCGGCCACTGGCAACCGAAGCCCGTAGGCGTACTTGTTTACCAGGATAAAATCACCAACTTCGAGGGTCGGCAGCATCGAACCGGAGGGAATCTGAAAGGGTTCTACCAGAAACGAACGAAGCACCAGAACGATGGCCAGTACCGGGAAGAACGATCGGCTCAGGTCGACCAACCAGGGTTCACTGGTTTCGGCAGTGTCATCAGACGCGGCACCGCCAACGTCCGGACCAGCTGCCTGCCGCCGTTTGCTGAAAAACACTTTATCCGCCAGCCAGATCAATCCAGTCGCGAAGGTCAGAACCACCAGTACCAGCGGAAAATCAATATCCATCCGGGAGCCTTAGTTTTAGTTATCCACTTTCAATACAGCAAGAAACGCTTCCTGAGGCACCTCGACATTGCCCAGCTGCTTCATACGTTTTTTACCTTCTTTCTGCTTCTGAAGCAGTTTCTTCTTCCGGCTGACGTCACCACCGTAACACTTGGCGGTAACGTTCTTGCGCAATGCCTTGACCGTAACCCGTGACACCACCTGGGTTCCGATCGCCGCCTGGATGGCGATATCAAACATCTGCCTGGGAATCAGCTCTTTCATCTTCTCGATCAGCTGGCGCCCCTTGCGGTGCGCCAGATCCCGATGAACGATCAATGCCAGGGCGTCGACCCGCTCACCGTTAATCAACACGTCCAGGCGAACCAGATTGGCCTGCTGGAACCGCACGAAGTGGTAATCCAGCGAGGCAAAACCACGGCTGGCAGACTTGATCCGATCGAAGAAATCCATCACCACTTCCGCCATCGGCAACTCGTAGGTGAGCTGAACCTGGGTGGACATGAAGTGCATGTTCTTCTGAACACCCCGCTTCTCTTCACACAGGGCAATAACGTTACCCAGGTGTTCCTGAGGCACCAGGATATTCGCCTCCACGATGGGCTCACGCATTTCCTCGATGGAGCCAATATCCGGTAGCCGCGAGGGGTTGTCCACCGACAGGGTCTCACCCTGCTTGGTAATGACTTCATAGATTACCGTGGGCGCCGTGGTAATCAGATCGATATCGTACTCACGCTCCAGCCGCTCCTGGATAATTTCCATGTGCAGCATGCCCAGGAAACCACAGCGGAACCCGAAACCAAGGGCGTCAGAATTCTCTGGCTCAAAAAACAGGGAGGCGTCGTTCAGCGTCAGCTTTTCCAGGGCATCCCGGAAGTCGTCATAATCGTCAGCGCTGACCGGGAACAGGCCCGCATAAACCTGTGGCTGAACCTTCTTGAAGCCCGGCAACATCGGAGTTTCGTCGGCGAACTTCTGATGCACGATGGTGTCGCCCACCGGTGCACCGTGAATATCCTTGATACCCGCCACCACAAAGCCTACGTCACCGGCTTCCAGAACATCAGTGTCGGTGGGTTTCGGATTAAAGATACCCACCTTGTCGGCATTCCACGCTTTCTTGGTGGATTTGATGACAATCTTGTCGCCTTTGCGCAGAACGCCCTCGGTCACCCGAACCAGGGATACCACGCCCAGATAGTTATCGAACCAGGAATCAATGATCAGCGCCTGCAGAGGCGCACTGCGGTCACCCTTCGGTGGCGGAATCTTCCTGATCAGATCCTCAAGTACATCTTCCACGCCCAGGCCGCTTTTGGCACTGCAGCGCACCGCATCGGCGGCTTCGATGCCGATGATGTCCTCAATTTCCGCCGCCACCCGTTCCGGCTCTGCCTGGGGCAGGTCCATCTTGTTCAGAACAGGCACCACTTCAAGGCCCTGCTCAATGGCGGTATAGCAATTGGCCACCGACTGGGCTTCCACACCCTGGCCGGCATCTACCACCAGAAGCGCACCCTCACAGGCGTAGAGGGACCGGGATACCTCATAGGAAAAATCCACGTGGCCAGGGGTGTCGATGAAATTCAGCTTGTAGGTTTCACCATCTTTGGCGGTGTAGTTGAGCGTTACGCTCTGGGCCTTGATGGTAATACCCCGTTCCCGCTCCAGATCCATGGAGTCAAGCACCTGTTCGGCCATTTCGCGGTCGGTCAGGCCACCGCATATCTGGATAAAACGATCCGCCAGTGTGGATTTACCGTGGTCAATGTGGGCAATAATGGAAAAGTTACGGATTCGGCTCAGTTCAGTCACAGACAATGATTACTCATATAAGACGTAGGGTTGAGCCCGGAATGGCCGCTACCGGGTCCGGGAACGGCGTGATTTTACCGGTTACCGGCCGCTATTGCCATGATCAGGAAATAAGCGGCTTCTCGTACTGCCGGATCAGGAACCCGATCAACGCGTCTTCGTCCAGCGGGTAGCTGAACAGATTACCCTGACACTGGGCGCACCCGGCGGATTTCAGGAAACTCAGCTGCTGCAGGGTTTCCACGCCCTCGGCTACCACGGTCAGATGCAGTTTCTTCGCCAGCGCGATCACGGCAGACGCCACATCGGTAGCACTGACGTTATAGGGAATGTCCCGGATAAACCGATGATCAATCTTGATGACGTCCAGCGGGAGCTGCTGTAACGCGACCAGCGAGCATGAACCGGTCCCGAAGTCATCCAGGATCAGGCAAACCCCGAGATCATTCAGCGACACCAGCAGTTCACGCAGCATGCGAGGGTCTTCGTTCAACAACTCTGCCGGCATCTCCAGCTCCAGACGCTCCGGCGACACGCCGGTTTCCGTAATGACCTGGCGAATCATGTCCAGGAAACCGGAATCGGTCAGCTGTCGCACCGACAGGTTCACTGCCATCTTCAGGGATTCGAAGCCGGCCCGTTCCAGGGCCTGCACCTGAATACACGCTTGCCGCAGGGCCAGCTCGCCCAGCCGGACAATCAGGCCGGTCTCTTCCGCCAGGTTGATAAACTGCTGCGCCGAAACCAGTCCCTTTTCCGGGTGGTGCCAACGCAGGAAAGCTTCAACGCCAATCACCCGCTGGCTGACGAGATCAATCTTTGGCTGGTAATGCAGAACAAACCGGTCGCCATCCAGGGCCGTGGCCAGCTCTTCCTGCTGCAACAGGCGCCGGGCGGCCTTGATATTCATGGCAGGAGTGAAGAACTGATAGGTATTGCGACCCAGCTCCTTGGCCCGGTACATGGCCAGATCGGCATACTTCATCAGAGTACCGGCATCCTCGCTATCATGCGGAATCATGGTGATGCCGATACTCACGGTAATGCCTACTTCGTGGTCGTTCAGGCGTATTCGCTGGCACAGGCGGCGGAGTATGGACTCTGCCACCTTGCCGGCGGCGTCCGGCCCGCTGATCTGGGACAACAGCACCACAAATTCGTCGCCTCCCAGGCGGGCCACTGAGTCTTCCTCACGCACACAGCCTTCCAGCCACAGCGCCACCTGTTTCAGCAGCTCATCCCCGGCGTCGTGCCCCAGGGTGTCGTTAATGCGCTTGAAACCATCGAGATCCAGGAACATCAGGGCCGCGGGTTCACCACTGCGGCGACTCCGGCGTACCACGTGGTTCAGACGGTCCCGGAACAACTGACGGTTTGCCAGCCCGGTGAGCGGATCGTAGAACGCCAGTCGATGCAACTCGGATTGGGCAGCCTTGAGCTGGGTCAGGTCCCGCAGGCTCAGCACCACGCCGTTAACACCAGGCACAGACAACATGGCGGTGTAGGTGCCTTCCATGTCACGCCACTGGCCCTCAGAATCCCGGATACGAGCCCGCACGACCGGCATCTGTTTGCCCGGCGCACGCATGGATTCCTCAAAACCGCGCTGCAGCAGGGGCAGGTCGTCCGGATGCACCTGGGCTTCCAACTGCATGGAATGGACCTTGTCGGGGTCGAAGCCCAGGATGTCCCGACTGGACGGGCTGGCATAAAGCGGCTCACCACGGCGATCCATCACCAGCGTGACGTTGGCAGCTCCTTCGGTAATGGCCCGGTAACGGCCAGCGCTGATCTGGGCGATCAGCCGGGAACGAATCAGCGCCAGCACAAACAGGCATAACAAAGCACTGATGGCCAACCCGGACCCCAGCACAATCGGTGGGCGAGGGTCTGCCGCCAGAAAGTCGAAGGCAGGTGTTGAACGGGTCTGCAACAGCCAGTCCCGGCCGCCATGGGAGATAGTCTGGCTCATTTCAAAGCTGAATTCGTTATCCAGCGACCCCAGGTTGGAGCCATACATCAGGGTGTCCCGGGCCACCACACCGCTGTCGTAGATCCGCACGTCAAGAAAGGGAGAGATAAGGCCGACAATGCCATCAATCAGGTTATTCATCCGGAAGGCACTGAACACATAACCAGACAGCATCATTCGACGCTCTGCGCGAATGTCCGGGATTTCTCCGCCCTGATATACCGGGTAGTACATCAGAAAGCCGGCCTGGTCTTCCGCCAGCGATTCCTGAACCAGAACCACCTTACCCGTCACGGTTGGTACAGCATCGTCCCGGGCCTTTTCCATTGCTATCCGGTGTATCGGATCACTGAAGGCATCGTAACCCAGCGCCCTGCGGTTGCGATCTGTGCCCGGTTCCAGGTACACCATGGGGTAATAGAACGGGCCCGTACCGAGCGGCTTGACCAGATAGTTATAGACACCTTCGGCCCGCACCGAAGCGATGTGATCGGCCATATCCCGAACACCAATCCGTTGCACATAGCCGATACCCTGAATACCCGGGTAGTAACGGTCGATATCGACTTTCTCGACATACTCCCGCCACTGCTCCCTGGTTACTTCCCCGGCGACCGAGAACAAACCGGAACTGCCTGCCAGCACCTGCTCATAATTGAGTAACCGTTCTTCGATGGCGCTTTTCAACTGCAGGGACTGGGTTCGGAAGTGGGCCTCGGTGCGGTCTTCCACAAGGCGGATTGACACCTGCCATAGAAGCAGGGTGGCGGCCACGGCAACAAAGAACACAAGCCAGGCAATCCAGGCATGGCGTAATTGCAGAAGCTGTCGGAGGGGAAGTTCCTTGCTGGTCATCATCGTTTTCGGTCCGTTCCATGACCCCATTTATTATCAGTTCGGGCGATTATAGCAAAAGCCCCCGGGCCTGTCGTCAAAGACACCGGGGGCTTGCGAAACGCCTGTTTTCTATGGTGTCAGGGCTTCATCACCAGATAGATGGCACGACCCTGGCGGACGATTCTGACCGAAACCGCCCGGTTAGACGGCAGCTTGCGGGTGGCGTTCCGGAAATCCTCCACTGAGCGCACCTGTTCGCGGTTAATCTCGGTGATGATGTCCCGGGAACGAATCCCGGCTTCCGCTGCCGGCCCCTGGCCTACCCGGGTCACCAGCACGCCGCCCTGAACACCGGCGGCACTGGCCTGCTCCGGCGTCAGGGATTCTACCGCCAGGCCCAGCGGGTCCTGTGACGGCGCATTGTTTTCACCAACCACGGGGTCTGAACTGTCATCGCCATCTTCCGGCAAGCGGCCGATGGTCACATCCAACTCAATTTCCCGACCACCCCGCAGTACCGTCAGCCGGGCCGATTCGCCCACCGGCGTCCGGCCCACCAGCGGCGGCAGGTCTGATGACAACTGAACCGGCTCGCTGTTGTATTCCAGCACGATATCTCCGGATTCCAGGCCTCCCTTCTCAGCCGGCGACCCCTGCATGACTTCCGCAATCAGCGCGCCCCTCGGGCGTTTCAGGCCAAAAGATTCCGCCAGGTCCCGGTTTACTTCCTGAATCAACACACCAAGCCAGCCCCGCGCAACGCTGCCCTTGTCCCGGATCTGGTTGAATACGTTCATCGCATCGTCAATGGGAATGGCGAAAGAAACCCCCATGAAACCGCCAGAGCGGGTATAGATCTGGGAGTTGATACCCACTACGTCACCATCAAGATTAAACAGTGGCCCACCGGAGTTGCCGGGGTTGATTGCCACGTCTGTCTGAATGAATGGCACGTAGTTTTCGGAGGGCAATGAACGGCCAAGGGCGCTGACAATGCCTGCCGTAACCGTGTAGTCAAAACCGAACGGAGAACCGATGGCAAACACCCATTCGCCCACCTTGAGGTCACGTGAACGCCCCACCTTGACCACGGGCAGATCCTCACCGTTCTCGATCTTCAGCACGGCCATGTCTGAACGGGGGTCAGTGCCAACAATGGTGGCCTGAAACTCACGACGGTCGTTCAACCGCACGATGACCTCGTCAGCACCTTCCACTACATGGTTGTTGGTGAGTACATATCCATCTGTTGACACAATGAAACCAGAACCCATGGAGCGCTGGGGCTGCTGCGAACGGGGCGAGCCGCCGAATGGCGATTGCGGGCCACGGAAAAATTCCTGCAGGAACGGCGGCAACTGCTCGAGCTGCCGTTCATCGAACGGCGAACCCTGGAAACGGGAGCCCTGATTACGTGGTTCACTTGTGGTGCTGATATTCACTACCGCGCTGGAGTTCTCTTCAACCAGTTCGGTAAAGTCCGGCAAGCCGCGCGCGGCGAGGGATTGGCTCCAGAAAACTGAAACCATGACGGAAAGCATCAGTAAGGCCGCCCAGTAGTGTCCTGCGCTCCGGACCGGAGCCAGACGGGCAACCTCTGTGTTTGATCTCGGCATGTGGAACCCCCTGTTCTGCTTGTAATTACGCTGTAATTCTGGGGCCGGCAACCCGTTTTTCAACTTACAAAACGGTAGGATTCACAGACATGTCACGGAATGAGCACTGTTCACTCTGATCAGCCGCGGCTGGTATCGATCTCCACCCCGGCGCTGCCATCGACGCACCCACCAGAATCCCGCCCCGAGCCCTGCCAGGGCGCCCGCGATGGCCGCGGCATCGGTGCCGCCAAACCATCGGTAACCAACAATACTGGCCAACACCATCAGCAGCAACGGAGCACCATACACAGCCAACGATGCTGTCAACAGGGACTGTTCATCAATACCGATCACCACTTCATCACCAACCCTGGCACCCAAGCTATTCGCCACCAGAATCTGATTCGCGCGCCCCCCGGAAACTTTGGCCAGTGCCCGCTGACCACAACCAGCTCTGGCGGAACAGCTCTGACAAGCGCTGGTACGGATGGTTTGCACCCAGACGCTATCGCCACTCAGGGCCACCACCTTGCCGGTCTCGGTGATCACAGCCCTGATAACTCCAGGGCCAGGGCGTCATCTATTTCAACGGCATCCGCCACTTTCCGGGCAGTACGCGGGGGAATCTCGCCCACCACGGCAACCAGGAACGGTCTGTCGGCGACCAGGATCTCGCGCATGTATATAGTGGTTGCCCCCACCCGCGAGGCCCCTGTCGGCATTTTCAACTGGCCAACCGGTTCGACAAACACCGAAAACGCTGCCAGGCCATCCGAGAAAGCGACGGCTTTGCCCTTGCCAGACCGCGGCGCGGCCGCTGGCACAAAGCCCTCGGGCCGCCAGTTGAGAGTCCAGCCGCTCATGCGGCCGACCACCGATTGCTGAGGGTCTCTGGTCGCCAGCGTGCGGGTTATTTCGCGCCCCTGGGTCTGTATTTCCAGCTCCTCGTCGGCGATCTCATCGGTAATTTCGAGACTGGTAAACTGAAAGTGCTCCAGCACTTCGCCATCACCATCGCGCACCTGGCTCTTAACCAGCAAGCCGGTGTCTTTTTCCATCCACAGCCGATGGCTGTATCGCTCGTCATCACGGGCGGTTAACGCAATGGTCACCACATCATAACCGGCGATGCGATCTTCACCCGCCAGCTCTGAGCGATACCATTGCCCAAACGGCATCAGCTGACTGGTGAACGCCTCGGCAAACGGGCCGGAAGGAATCACTTCGTTAAGGCTCACCCGACCACGGTCAGGGAGCACACAAACCACATTCATGCCTTTACGAACAATCTCGCCACTGCCACCATCCTGCATGACCAGTCGCTCTTCCACCTGGCCATCCCGAAAACGATGGGCAATCTTCATGGAATGGACCTGATCCCCACGGGCATAGACGAAAACACCTCGGTAAGAGGTCATGTTCAAAGCCGGCCCCAGGCGCTCCAGCCACGACATCGCATCAGCGGGATCTGCAGAAACAGGTTTGTTGCTCGTCTCAGCATTGGCTCCGTGAGCAGGCAGCATGATCAACACTCCGGCAAGCACACCGGCGAACACGCTTCGGCTTAGGGACACCAGGCTGCTCACCACCCACTTCATCGGCCGTTCCCCAACGTCAGTAGCCACTGCTGGCACTCACCAGCCGGGCATAACCAACAGACCCCCGGCCTGCGCCGACACTGTTGTGCTGCGCGTGTTCGAGCATAAACTGGCGCATCTGCTTAAGCTGATCTTCGTCCAGACGCTGCAAGGCAACTTCCTCGACACTGGCAGATAAAGCCAGTGCATCCTCATCAGACAGCTCGGTCACTGCCACCGCAGCCACCGGCTCCTGGGTTTGCCCATCCCATCCGGCGCCGGCGCCAAATCCAATGACCAGAGCCATAACGACCATCGCCGCCACCGGCCATCGCCAGTAGGAGCCTGCGGCAACCTGAGTCTTGAGCCTTGAAGGTTCAGGGCGTACGTGACCATCGAGAGCCTCACGGACAGCCACCGCCACATCGACGCTCTCTTCAGGGCCATGACTTTCATGCATGAGGTCACGAACCTGTTGCCAGCGTTGCCACTGGTTCCTGACCTCATCCTGATTACCATGAGACAACAGGCGACGAACCGATAGTTCATCTGCTTCGTCGTCCATCATCGCGGACAGGGTTTCTCTGAGACGCTCATCCATCGGATGCAACCTCATTTACGTCACTGAATGATTGAGCAAGGGACCCAAGTGCCGGTCCACTGCATCCCGGGCCCTGAATATCCGCGACCGAACGGTTCCGATCGGGCATTCCAGAATCCGGGCGATATCCTCATAACTCAGGCCATCATATTCCCTGAGCAGAAAAGCGGAACGAAGTTCCTCAGGCAGGCCTGCTATTGCTTCCGAAAGTGCTTTTTGCAGCTGCTCCCGCTGCAACAGCCGCTCGGGAGAAGCGACATCCCGCAGCCGACCACCATCGTCAAAATTCTCTGCGTCTGCTGAGTCCGCCGAGCCCTGCGGCCGGCGACCACGGGCTTCCAGATAGTTCTTGGCGGTGTTAACGGCAATCCGGTACAGCCAGGTGTAGAACGCGCTGTCGCCACGGAACCGCTCGACCGCCCGGAACGCTTTGACAAAGGTTTCCTGGGTCAGGTCCATTACTTCCTGGCTGTCGTAGACGTATCGACTGATGATGGAGGCCACCCGCGACTGATACTTGACCACAAGCAGATCAAAGGCCGCACGATCGCCATTGCGAACCTTGCGCACCAACTGCAGATCCGTCTGACTGTCGGTCTGCTCACCCGGTTTCCAGTCGTTATCAGGAGTCATGGACGACGTAACAGAATGTCCTGTCTTGGTAGCCAACGGAGTGGCCTTGATAAGATTTGCTGCTTGTGTCATTCGGCTCTTCCGGCGTTCGATCATGAACCCATGGTCCTGGACAGCAACCGGCGGGCGGCTTATCCATCAGGCCAAATAGACAGCAAGCGTAAAGTTTAGTTCAATACACGTCCACATTATGGCCCGCGATAACGACTCAATGCCACAGTCCTTCGAATACGACGTTCTCATTATCGGCAGCGGCGCTGCCGGTCTGACCGTAGCGCTCAATCTGCCAGAGCACCTCAGCGTGTGCGTGGTCAGCAAGGCAGACATCAGCTCCGGCGCCACACTCTGGGCCCAGGGCGGCATTGCTGCGGTGATTGATGATGCCGACTCCGTTGAAAACCATATCCTGGATACCCTCAACGCCGGCGGCGGTCTGTGCCACGAAGATGCCGTGCGCTTTACCGTGGAGCACAGTAAAGAGAGCATCCAGTGGCTGATTGATTCGGGCGTAAAGTTCACCCGCCAGGATGACAGCGAAGACTACCACCTGACCCGCGAAGGTGGCCACAGCCACCGGCGCATCATCCATGCCGCCGACGCCACTGGTCATGCGGTGTCGACCACACTCGCCAGCCAGGCACAGGCTCGCCCGAATATTGACCTTAAAGCGGGCCGGGTGGCGGTGGACCTGATCACCAACCGCAAACTCGCCCTGCCAGGCAACCGATGCGTAGGCGCCTACATACTGAACCTGGAAGATAACCACGTAGAACTGTTCCGCGCCCGGTTTACCGTGATTGCCACCGGCGGCGCCTCCAAGGCCTACCGCTACACCACCAATCCGGACGGTGCATCCGGCGACGGCATCGCCATGGCCTGGCGGGCCGGGTGCCGGGTGGCCAACATGGAATTCAACCAGTTTCACCCCACCTGCCTGTACCATCCACATGCCAAATCGTTTCTGATTACCGAAGCGGTTCGTGGCGAAGGCGGCGTGCTGAAACTGCCAGACGGCAGCCGATTCATGGACCGGTTCGACAAACGTGCCGAACTGGCGCCCCGGGATATCGTCGCCCGGGCCATCGACCATGAAATGAAACGCCTGGGTGCCGACCATCTGTACCTGGACATCAGCCACAAACCGGCGGATTTCATCAAGCACCACTTCCCCACCATTTATGAAAAGTGTCGGGAGTTTGGCATCGACATCACCAGGGAGCCCATTCCGGTGGTGCCGGCCGCCCATTACACCTGCGGCGGCATTGTCAGCGACGAACGGGCTCGCACCGACATCAACCAGCTGTATGTGGTGGGCGAAGCTGCCTTCACCGGCCTGCACGGTGCCAACCGCATGGCCAGCAACTCCCTGCTGGAATGCCTGGTGTACGGCCGCGCTGCCGCCGCTGACATCGCCCGGCGGGAATCCGACATACCGGAGCCGCCCATCGCACCGGACTGGGATGAAAGCCAGGTACGGGACTCCGATGAAGACGTTGTGATTTCTCACAACTGGGACGAATTACGTCATTTCATGTGGGACTACGTGGGAATTGTGCGCACCACCAAACGTCTGCAGCGGGCCAAGCACCGGGTGGATCTGCTGTCCCGGGAGATCGGCGAGTTCTACAGCAATTACCGGGTTACCAATGACCTGATCGAGCTGCGTAACCTGGTGACGGTTTCCGACCTGATCATCTGCTCGGCCCTGCAGCGAAAGGAAAGCCGCGGCCTGCATTACACACTGGACTACCCGGGCCTGCTGAACGATCCGCAAGACACGGTTCTGGTACCCACCACTTATCGCACGCTGTCTCCCTGACGGGCTGACAGGGAGACTCCACTCTTTTTCAAGGCAACCGACTATGTCAGACACCAATGCGTCCAACGACCATACCGAATTTCACCGCCTGTGGTGGCACAGCCGCCGGGGCATGCTGGAACTGGATGTTCTGCTGCTGCCCTTCCTGGAGGAAGCGTACCGGGATCTCGAGCCGGACGACCAGGCCCGATACAAGAAACTGCTGAGCTGCGAAGACACCGATATGTTCGAATGGTTCATGCAACGCAGCCGGCCGGAAGACCCGGATCTTCAGCGCATCGTTGACATCATCCTGAACCGTGTCCAGCCGGATTGATCTGACTCTATCCCCCTCCGGCATCGCGGGCCTGCTGGCCAGTGCACCCTGGTTACTTCTCAGCGCTTTTGCCCTTGGTGCGGCACTGGAAACCAGCCTCTGGTTACTGATGGCAGTGCCGGTCACAATCGCTTTCGCCTGGCGAAACTTCCGGCGCTATGGCCTGTTACGCGGGCCCAAGGCCCTTAAGTCCCTGCGCACCGACAGCGGCGGCATAACCTGCCAGTTCGGCGATGGCCATGAGACACCCGTTCGGGTCTGCGCCTCAAGTACCCTGGGTGCGTCCTGCCTGATCTTGAAACTCCACCCCCAAGACTCCAGATCAGGTAGCATCATGGTAATGATTACCGGCAAGATCGGGCCATTCCAAGCCAATGCTCCCGAGCATGAGTTTCGACGCCTGCGGGTATGGCTGAGAATCGGCCATACGCGTAACGCACACTGAACTCCGCTGACCCAACATGGAGATCACGATGAACCCCACGGAAAACCCTCGGCCACACTACTCGTCTGACGCCGGGTACACACAGCTCACCAACAGACTGGTGGTGCGCATCAGCGGCGCCGGCGCCGACAAGTTTGTCCAGGGCCAGTTTTCCCAGCATGTGGATGAGGTGACACAGACCCAGTCTTTGCGGGCAACCGCCTGCACCCCCAAGGGACGAGCTTACTGCGTAACCCGCATGGTACGGCACGACCAGGACCTGTTGATGGACCTGGATGCAGAGCTGGCGGATGACACCCTTAGCCACCTCCGCAAGTACCTGATGCTGTTTCGTGGGACCAGCATGGACGTGCTGCCTTCCGCCCGAATCCTTGGCCTGATCGGTAAACCCGCCGCTATCACTGCCTGCGGAGACGCAGCCGAATCGCTTTCCCGGCCGGGGCAGACGCTGGCCACCGGTTCCGGAATCCTGATTCGAATCGAGGATACCAGTGACCAGACGGCCCGCTACGAATGGTGGCAGCTTGAGGGAGATCAACCGCTGCCGGAGGAACTGCCCGAGTTATCCATCGCACACTGGAACGCTTCCAGTATTTCCGCCGGCGTGCCTTGGCTAACGGCCCAGACCCGGGAAGCCTATGTTCCGCAGATGCTCAACCTGCAACACCTGCAAGGCGTTCATTTCAAGAAGGGCTGCTACACCGGTCAGGAAGTGATCGCCAGAATGCACTTTCTGGGGCAGCTCAAGAAGAGCCTGTTCCGGTTGCGTTTTGAGGGTTCCGACACTGCACCGGAACCGGGCACCAGGCTACTGAGCGAGGGCAAGAACGTTGGCGAGGTAGTTAACGCAGAGCTCACGTCTGAACAGGCTGGTGAGATGCTGGCGGTTATCCGGCACGACGCTCAGCAAGGCACCCTGGCTCTGGAAGGCATGAACACGGTGACCGTGACCATGCAACCTCTGCCTTACCCGGTGCCCGAGCAACAGCCCGCAACGCAGGCAGATACATAAGTTGACAGGAAAAACCGGAAAAATTTGCTATAAATTAAACCACATACCGGTTTACCCCGTGCGCGCGAGCAGCGCACCCAGACAAGCGGAACGTTACTGACCATGGCCAACATTGTAGATACCATCAAGGCTGACCTGACCGACGCCATTGAGAACGACAAACTGGTGCTGCCAACGCTGCCGGAGGTGGCGCTTCAGGTTCGGGACATCGCCGAGTCCGAAGACTCGGCCATCGCTGACCTGGTCAAGGTCATCAGTAACGACACAGCCCTCTCTGCCCGGATTATCCGCGTGTGCAACAGCCCGCTATTCCGGGGTAGCCGCGCAATTGAAAACCTGAACATGGCGGTCAGCCGCCTTGGCATGGCCTACACCAGCAACCTGGCCATGGGTCTGGCCATGGAGCAGATGTTCCAGGCCACCTCAGACATGGTCGACAAGCGGCTGCGCGCCACCTGGCAAACCAGCACTGAAGTGGCCGGCGTATGCCACGTTCTGGCCCAGCATTACACCAAGCTCAAACCGGATCAGGCCACGCTGGCGGGGCTTGTGCACCTGATTGGGGTGCTGCCGATTCTGCGCTATGTGGAGGACAGGGACATCCAGATCAGTAGTATCATGCTGGATAATGTCATTGATCAGCTGCACCCGCGCATTGGCGCGCTGATTCTCAAGAAGTGGGATTTCCCGAGTGATCTTCAGAATGTGCCGCTGGAGTATGCCAATTTCCAGCGCGAGGTGCCGGCGGCGGATTATGCCGATCTGGTGATGGTGGCGAATCTGCAACTGGTGGCGGGTACAGATCACCCGTGGACGGAGATGGACTGGAATACCATTCCCGCCTTTGGGCGTTTGGGGTTGGATCCGAATATCGACATGAGCGAGGAGGAGGATCTCAACGCTCAGATGGAAGCGGCGATGGCGTTGCTTCAGTAAGCTTCAACATCACGCCTGGAAGCAAGGAGCTTGACGCCCGTCTTTACGGCGGGGTTGAGCTCCCAAAACACGCTGTGAATACCTCCCTGTACGCTCTGCTCCGCCATCCCTGGCTCCGCAAGGTTTCGTGAGCTCAACCCCGCCGCAAAGACTACTCACCAGAGAGCCTTCAGCTCTTCGCATATCTCTGGATAAGCTGAAATCTATCCGGCAGTGACCAATCGACTTGAGCTATTCCCTGCCTTTGCAGCCAGTCATTAGCTTGCGAGAAGTGCTGACAACCAAAAAAACCTCGATAAGCACTCAGCGGTGACGGGTGCGGTCCTTCCAGAACCAGATGGCGATTGCGATCAATGTGCCGGCCTTTCTTCCTGGCGTAGCTGCCCCAGAGCAGAAACACCACGCCCTCCCGCTCCCGGTTGATGGTTTCGATCACTTTGTCGGTGAAGGTCTCCCATCCCTTGTTCTGGTGCGCACCAGCGTTGCCCTGTTCGACGGTGAGCACCGCGTTCAGGAGTAATACGCCCTGTTCTGCCCAGGGTTGCAGGCAGCCGTGGTCTGGCGGGGTGATGGCCAGGTCGGTTTCGATTTCTTTGAAGATGTTCACCAGGGACGGCGGCGTGGGCACGCCCGGGCGGACGGAGAAGCAGAGGCCGTGGGCCTGGCCGGGGCCGTGGTAGGGGTCCTGGCCGAGGATGACGACTTTGACCTGGTTCAGAGGGGTGCTGTTCAGGGCGTTGAAGCAGTGTCTTTGCTCCGGGAACAGTACTTTGCCCGCCTGCTCTTGGGCGGCCAGGAATTCGGCCAGTTGCAGCATGTAGGGCTGGCGGAACTCGTCCGCCAGCCACTGGTCCCAGCCGCGACCGGGCTTCAGTTGTTGAGCCAGTGCCTCGGCAGGGTGCATGGACTTACTCGCTTTCCGGTTTCTGTTCGGCTTTGTGCTCGGGGCGCATGGCCGGGAACAGGATCACGTCGCGGATGGACGGTGAGTTGGTCAGCAGCATGGCCAGGCGGTCGATACCGATGCCCTCGCCGGCGGTCGGCGGCAGGCCGTATTCCAGGGCCATGACGTAGTCGTCGTCGTAGAACATGGCTTCGTCGTCGCCGGCGTCTTTCTCTGCCACCTGGGCCTGGAAGCGTTCGGCCTGGTCTTCGGCATCGTTCAACTCGGAGAAGCCGTTGGCGATCTCGCGGCCACCCACGAAGAACTCGAAGCGCTCGGTCACGAACGGGTCGCTGTCTTTGCAGCGGGCCAGTGGAGAGATCTCTTTCGGGTATTCGGTGATGAAGGTTGGCTGCATCAGGCGGTGCTCGGCCGTCGCCTCGAAGATCTCGATCTGCACCTTGCCCAGGCCCCAGATGTCTTTCACATGGATACCCAGGTTCTTCGCCACGGCACGGGCCTGCGCGTCGTCTGCCAGCTGCTCGCGGGTAATGTCCGGGTTGTAGCGCAGGATGGCGTCAACCACGGTCAGGCGCTCGAACGGCTTGCCGAAATCGTATTCGATGGTTTCTTCGCTGCCGTCCTTGAGCACCCGGGTGTTGATCACCGTGGTGGTGCCCAGCACTTTCTGGGCGATGGTGCGCAGCATGTCTTCGGTCAGGTCCATCAGGTCGTTGTAGTCGGCGTAAGCCTGGTAGAACTCGACCATGGTGAACTCGGGGTTGTGCCGGGTGGACAGCCCTTCGTTACGGAAGTTGCGGTTGATCTCGAACACTCGCTCAAAGCCACCAACCACCAGGCGCTTGAGGAACAGCTCCGGGGCAATCCGCAGGTACATGTCGATGCCCAGGGCGTTGTGATGGGTCACAAACGGACGTGCGGTGGCGCCGCCGGGGATCACCTGCAGCATGGGGGTTTCCACTTCCATGAAGTCACGGTCGGTGAAGTACTGGCGCATGGCGTTGATGATCTTCGAGCGAGCGTGGAACACGCGGCGGCTGTCTTCGTTCACCATCAGGTCCACGTACCGGTGGCGGTAGCGGGCTTCGGTGTCGGTCAGGCCCTTGTGCTTCTCCGGCAACGGGCGCAGGGACTTGGTCAGCAGCACGTACTCGTCCATGGTGACATACAGGTCGCCCTTGCCGGATTTCGACAGAGTACCGCGCACGCCCACGATGTCACCCATGTCCCAGTGCTTGGTGTCTTTCTGTACATCCTTGGAGGCGTAGATCTGGATACGGCCCGTCATATCCTGAACCACCTTGAACGCCTTGCGGTCGAGCATCATGCGGCCGGCAATCGCCACTTTGATACCCAGGGACTCCAGCTCTTCCTTGGATTTGTCACCGTATTTTTCCTGCAGCTCGGCAGCGGTGGCATCGCGACGGAAGTCGTTCGGGAACGGATTGCCCTGCTCGCGCATGTTTGCCAGTTTGGCGCGGCGCTCGGCAATCAGCTTGTTGTCCTCGGGCTGTGCAGCGTTCTGGGTGTGTTCAGTCATGTTGGCTCACTAAGAAGTCGGGATTGTCCGGGTGTGGGTGAACGGCGCTGGTTACAGCGCCATCTTCAGACTGGCTTCAATAAACTTGTCGATGTCGCCATCCAACACCGACTGGGTGTTGCTGGTTTCCACCTTGGTGCGCAGGTCCTTGATACGGCTGTCGTCCAGCACGTAGGAACGGATCTGGCTACCCCAGCCGATGTCAGACTTGGAGTCTTCGGCTTTCTGTTTCTCTTCGTTGCGCTTCTGCATTTCCAGTTCAAAGAGCTTGGCCTTGAGCTGCTTCATGGCCTGGTCTTTGTTCTGGTGCTGGCTTCGGCCAGCCTGGCAGGCAACAACAATGCCCGTGGGGTTGTGGGTCAGGCGCACCGCGGATTCGGTCCGGTTAACGTGCTGACCACCGGCACCGGATGCGCGGTACACATCGACCCGCAAGTCCGCCGGGTTGATTTCGATTTCAAAGCTGTCATCCACTTCCGGGGACACAAACACGGAAGAGAAGGAGGTGTGGCGACGGTTACCGGAATCGAACGGGGATTTGCGCACCAGGCGGTGTACGCCGGTTTCCGTACGCAGCCAGCCGTAGGCGTAGTCGCCCTGGATGTGAATAGTGGCGCTCTTGATGCCGGCCACTTCACCTTCCTGCAGTTCGACGATTTCGGCCTTGAAACCACGGCGCTCGGCCCAGCGCAGGTACATGCGAAGCAGCATGTTGCCCCAGTCCTGGGCTTCGGTGCCGCCGGAGCCGGCCTGGATGTCCAGATAGGCGTTGTTGGCGTCCATTTCACCGGAGAACATGCGGCGGAATTCAAGTTTTTCCAGCTCGCCATCGAGGCTTTCCAGGTCGGCCTGAATTTCGTCGACGGTGCCTTCATCATCCTCTTCCACGGCCATGTCGAGCAGACTCTCGGCATCGCTCAGGCCGTTGGTGAGGTTGTCGATGGTTTTGACGATCAGTTCAAGATCGGAGCGTTCTTTACCCAGGTTCTGGGCTCGCTCGGGATCGTCCCATACGGTGGGGAGCTCGAGTTCCCGTTCTACTTCGACCAGTCGTTCACTTCGCTGATCGTAGTCAAAGATACCCCCTCAGCGCTTCGGTGCGCTCGCGAAGCTCTTTGATCTTCGTCACTATGGGATTAATTTCCATGAAACCTTGTCTCGCTTTGGAAAATGGTGCGATAAAAACAGAGGGCGGATTCTACCGGAATTTACGGGTTAAATCAGCTATTCATGGCTTGGAGTAAGCACCGTGCGAGGTAGGGCTTTCCGAGAGACGCGGTGAATACATCCCTGTACGCTTGACGAAAACATCCCTGTTTTCGACACTCTCGGAAAGCCCTACCCCGCACGGCGCCCTAGCTTGATTCGGGGAGTCAACAGATTCAGCTTAACGGCTCCAGATAATCCACCAACAGCTGAAGATTGGTTCTCCCCCGAAACGTATTCGCATCCGGCTTATAAACCACCCGCGCGCCACTCCGGGTAAAGTCCGGCACTTCCGGCCCGGTATTGAAGGCAATGCCATCAATAATGCCCCCGCCCTCAACCGGCTGAAGTACCAGTTTCAAATGGTTCTCGCCAACAATCCGCTGGCTCACTACCCGGAATTCACCATCAAACAGCGGTTCGGGGAAGTGCTGCCCCCAGGGGCCGGCCCGTTTGAGCAGGTAGGCGGTGTCCAGGTTTAGCTCATCCGGTGTCAGGGGGCCGTCGGTGGTGATGGCGGCTTCGAGGTCTTCCGGTTTCAGGGTATCGCGCACTGCCTGGTCGAAGGCGTTACTAAAACGTTCCAGGTCATCCCGGGCGATGGTCATGCCGGCGGCCATGGCGTGGCCGCCGTATTTTTTCATCAGGCCTGGATTTTTCGCGTCTACCACGGCCAGAGCATCGCGGATGTGCAGGCCGGGGATGGAGCGGGCGGAACCTTTGAGGTGTTCGCCGTCATCATCGGGGGCGAAGGCGATGGTGGGGCGATGAGTCTGTTCGCGGATTCTGGCGGCCAGGATGCCAATCACGCCCTGGTGCCAGTCCTGGTCGAACAGGGCCAGGCCCCAGGGCAGGCCTTCAATGTCCAGGGACATGGAGGCAAGCAGGTCCTGCGCCTGTGTTTTCATGTCCTTTTCGATGGTGCGACGTTCGCGGTTGAAGTTATCCAGCTCCCGAGCCAGGCGCAGGGCTTCATCGCGACTGTCGGCGAGCAGGCAGGCGATACCGATGCTCATGTCATCCAGCCGGCCGGCGGCGTTCAGACGCGGGCCAACCACGAAGCCGAGGTCAGTGGCGCTGATTTCGGTATAGTCACGGCCCGCCACTTCCAACAGGGCCAGGATCCCCGGTCGGGCTTCGCCCTTGCGAATGCGGCGGATGCCCTGCTCCACAAAGATCCGGTTGTTGTGATCCAGCGGCACTACGTCTGCCACAGTACCCAGGGCCACCAGGTCCAGCAGGTTGCCAAGGTTTGGTTCCGATTCTGGCAAAAGATTGTTGTCCCGCAGGTGCTTGCGCAGGGCGGTGAGCACGTAGAACATCACGCCGACACCGGCGGCGTTCTTGCTCAGGAACGGACAGTCAGGCTGGTTGGGGTTAACGATGGCGTCGGCGTCTGGCAGTTCGTCACCGGCCAGGTGGTGGTCGGTAATGACCACCTTGATACCCAGTTCCCGGGCGGCGCGCACGCCTTCGATGGCGGAAATACCGTTATCGACGGTCACCATCAGATCAGGCAGGTCGCCTTCGTCCTGTAACCGGTGAATGATGCCCGGAGTCAGGCCGTAGCCATCGGAGAAGCGGCTGGGCACCCGGAAATCAATGGCTGCAACACCGAGCATGGACAGCCCGAGCATGGCGACGGCAGTGCTGGTAGCGCCATCGGCATCGAAATCCCCCAGCACCATCACCCGCTGCTTCTGGGCAACGGCCTCGGCCAGCAGTTCAACCGCGCGATCTATGCCACGCAACTGCATGGGCGACGCCAGGTGTTTCAGGGTGTACTGGAGCTGGTCGTCGGAATGCACACCTCGGGCGGCGTACAGGCGGCGAAGGATGGGGGGCAGATTTTGCCCCCAGCCCGTCACGTCTGACGGCTGGGGACGACGCAGGATTTTTTTAGGAGTCATGCCGGATCAGGCGTTCTTCCAATGCTTGGCGATAAAGCCCTGCACCTCGGACACGTTGTTATCCAGCACGGTGTAGCGCTCTTCCCGCTCAAACAGGTCCGCCATGTGGGCCGGCAGTTGCGGCTTCACAACCAGGCCAGACTCGGCGATGGCGTCCGGGAACTTGGCCGGGTGGGCGGTACCCAGGGTAATCATCGGCACAGTGCTGTCGCGGCGGCAGTTGCGGGCAGCGCGCACGCCGATGGCAGTGTGCGGGTCCAGCAGGTATTCGTTCTTCTCGTAGATGTCCCGAATGGTGTCGCAGGTGGTTTTGTCGTCCACTGCGTCGCTGTCGAACAGCTTGCGGGCGTGCTTCCAGCGGTAGTCTTCGATGCTGACCGGACCCTTGGCTGCCCGCTCCAGCAGATCTTTCACCGCCGCACCGTCACGGCCGTGCAGGTCGAACAGCAGGCGCTCGAAGTTGCTGGACACCATGATATCCATGCTCGGCGACAAAGTGTGCTCCAGCTGATGCTGCTCATACTTGTTGCCGCTCATGAAGCGATGCAGGATGTCGTTCCGGTTGGTGGCAATCACCAGCTGGGCAATCGGCAGGCCCATTTTCTTGGCCAGGTACCCGGCAAAAATGTCACCGAAGTTACCGGTGGGTACCGAGAACGCCATGCTACGATCCGGGCCACCCAGGGCCAGGGACGCTTGGAAGTAGTAAACAATCTGGGCCATGATCCGCGCCCAGTTGATGGAGTTCACCGCTGCCAACTGGGTTTTGCCACCCAGGAATGACTGGTTGCCGAAGCTTTCTTTTACCATGCGCTGGCAGTCGTCGAAGTTCCCCTTGACCGCGATGTTATGGATGTTGTCACCCTGCACCGTAGTCATCTGCCGGCGCTGTACTTCCGATACTCGCTGGTACGGATGCAGGATAAAGATATCCACATGCTCGCAACGGCGGCACCCTTCGATGGCGGCAGAGCCGGTGTCACCGGAGGTGGCACCCATGATCACCACGTGCTGCTTGCGCTTCTCGAGGACGTAATCCAGCAGTCGACCCAACAGCTGCAGGGCAAAGTCCTTGAACGCCAGCGTGGGGCCCCGGAACAGTTCCATCACCCACTCATTGGTGTCCAGCTGCACCAGGGGCGCGACCGCCTGGTGACTGAATACGCTGTAGGTTTCGCCCAGCATCTTGCGAAAATCATCCGCCGGAATGGCGTCTTCGACAAACGGGTACATCACCTTGTAAGCCAGCTCTGCATAAGGGAGCCCACGCCAGCTGCGGATTTCTTCCACACTGAAGTGCGGCAGTGATTCCGGCACATACAGGCCGCCGTCTGTGGCCAGGCCAGTCAGAAGAACGTCTTCAAAGCCCAGAGCGGGCGCTTCACCCCGTGTACTGATGTATCTCACGTGCGTACCTGTCAGTTAAAGTTTTCAGCGCGAATACGGACAACCTTGCCATCGATGTCGGCCAGGGCTTCCATTTCCTCGATGGCCAGGTTCATCTGGCGTTCCTGAACCGTGTGGGTCAGGATGATGACCGGGATGCGTCCATCCTTGAATTCGGACTCTTTCTGCATGATCGATTCGATGTTGATGCCATGCTCACTCAGGATCGCGGCAATCTTGGCCAGCACACCCGGATGGTCAAAGGCCTGAATACGCAGGTAGTAAGCCGACTGCACATCTTCCATTGGCAGGACCGACAGGTCTTCCAGAGCCTCCGGGCGGAAGCCCAGATAGGGAACACGCTGCTGACTGTTGCTGGCAACCGCGCGGGCCACGTCAACAATGTCTGCGATCACCGCAGATGCTGTGGCCTCGTCACCGGCACCGGGGCCGTAGTACATGGTCTGCCCTACTGCGTCGCCGTCTACCAGCACCGCATTGAGCACGCCATCCACCTGGGCAATCAGGTGACTTTGCGGCACCAGCGTTGGGTGGACACGCAATTCAATACCGTCATCACGGCGACGGGCAATACCCAGGTGCTTTACCCGATAGCCGAGCAGCTCGGCATGGGAAATGTCGTAAGGCGTAATGCCGGAAATGCCTTCGGTGTAGGCTTTCTCGAACTGCAGCGGAACGCCAAAACCTGACGCTGCAAGGATGGTAAGCTTGTGGGCTGCATCGATACCTTCCACATCGAAGGTCGGGTCTGCCTCTGCGTAACCCAGGGCCTGAGCTTCCTTAAGCACTTCACCAAATTCACGACCTGCGCGCATCTCGGTCAGGATGTAGTTACCTGTGCCGTTGATGATGCCGGCAATGGTGTCGATGCGGTTGGCCGCCAGGCCTTCACGCACCGCCTTGATCACCGGAATACCACCGGCAACGCCGGCTTCGTAGGCGACAACAACGCCGGCTTTCTCGGCCGCCTCAAAAATCTCGTTACCGTGCACGGCAATCAGCGCCTTGTTGGCGGTAACCACATGCTTGCCCTGGGCAATCGCGGCCAGTACCAGCTCTTTGGCGGCATCATAGCCACCAATCAGCTCAACCACTATGTCAATGTCAGGATCATTCACCACATCGAAGATGTCGGTGCTGAAAGGAACGCTGCCAAGCTCCAGGTCATCCCGGCTATGGCGACTGGCCACCCGGGTAATCCGGATATTGCAGCCCGCACGCCCCGCAATAATCGCGGCATTGCGAGTCAGGACATTGAATGTACCGCCGCCAACGGTTCCCAGTCCGCAAATTCCGACATTAACGTCTTTCAAGCTCTCACCTCTGATCCCGATGGGGTGCTGATGGATTGCAACAAAGGGCAATAGTATACCGATTCGGGGCCCTCTGAATAAGCCCCGAATCAGTTGCAGTTAACACGATAAACGTCGGAGCTGTGCGACAGCTCCGGGGAAAATTACAGAATCCCGAGACCTTCGGCCAGGTTTCGCGCAGGTACGTAGCCCCGGACCATGTTACCGTCTTCGAGAAGAATGGCCGGCGTACCGGTGACCCCTACCTGACCACCCAGGCGGTACTGTTCTTCAACCGGGTTATCACAGGTTTTCTGGGCCACAGACTTGCCACCCTTGGCGGCGTCCATTGCTTCCCGCTGATCTTCGGCGCACCAGACCGACTCATACTTTCTGAATGATGGGGTTCCCGGGCCAGAACGGGGGAAACCGTAGTAGTTCACGGTGATACCGTATTCGTTTAACTGCGGCACTTCATCGTGCATTTTCCGGCAGTAGGGGCAATCAATGTCGGTAAACACATCAATCACCGCCTTCTGCTCACCCTTGGCCGGGTAGGTAATCACACCCTTGCCGGCAAACGCCGCCATCTGCTCTTGCCGCTGCCCGGCCCGCGACGCCTCTGACACGTTGGCAATACCGTTGTCGGTAATCTTCAACAGATCACCGGTCAGCAGGTATACACCGTCGGCCGTGGTGTAAATGGTGTCGCCATTGTTGCTTTGCACTTCGTAAAGGCCTGCCGCCTCAGACTCCCGCACCGAGGTCACTTTCAGACCAGGCACCGCATCCATCAGGCGCTTGGCAATTTGATCCTCGGTGTCGGCAGCACTCGCCCCGGAAACCCAGGTCAGTGACATCACCAGACCCGCCACAACGGCCACAATATTCAGATTCATCGGTTTAACTTACCTTCTGTGTTTGTAATTTCGAAACCTTGTGATGCGACACCGCCACTCAGCAAAAGTTCATCCGGCTAACATACCAGATTAACCCCGGGGATGGTGCGCCTGGTGCAAATCCTGAAGCCGCTGACGCGCCACATGGGTGTAGATCTGAGTCGTGGAAAGATCGGAATGTCCCAGCAACATCTGCACCACCCGCAGATCGGCCCCGTTATTGAGCAGGTGCGTGGCAAAGGCGTGTCGCAGGGTATGCGGTGAAATGGGCTTGCGAATGCCCGCACGAACGGAATAATGCTTGATTCTGTGCCAGAAGGTCTGGCGCGTCATGGCCGTGGCCCGATTACCAGGAAACAGGGCGTCGCTACTTTTGCCTTTCAACAATTCGTTGCGGGCCTCTTTCATGTACCGAACCAACCAGTCCACGGCCTCCTCGCCCAGCGGCACCAACCGCTCTTTACCACCCTTGCCACTGATACGAACAACCCCCTGGCGCAAATTGACCTGATCAACGGTCAACCCGGTCAGCTCCGACACCCGCAGTCCGCAACCGTATAGAATTTCCAGCATAGCCCGGTCGCGCAGCTCAATCGGCTCCTGTGGGTCCGGCTCTGTGAGCAAGGCATCTACATCATCTTCTGTCAGGGTATCCGGCAGCCGCCTGGGCAACCGCGGACTGTCGATTCTCAGCGTCGGATCTTCGGCGATCAAACCTTCACGCAGCAGGAAACGATAGAAACGACGAATGCCAGACAACCGCCGGGCCGCGGTACTGGTTTTGATACCATCCGCCAACCCCCTCGACATCCAGGCCAGCAGATCGGTGCGCCGGGCAGCACGGAGCTTTGGCGAACCGGGCTGGGCCTGCAACCAATCGGCCAGCCTGAACAAATCGCTGGCGTAGGCTTGACGGGTCTTCTCACCCAAGCCGTCTTCCAGCCAGATGGCATCGGAAAACCGGGCTATCAGTTGCTCATCGTCTGGCCGGGGCAAGGTTATACCTCTTCACTTGCTGCCTGTAGGCATTACAGCATAAAAAAAGCAGCCCCTCGAGGCTGCTTTTTTTGCAACTGATTAGCCAGGGGCTTGAATCAGTTAAGCTTTTCCTTGATACGAGCTGCCTTACCAGACAGATCGCGCAGGTAGTAAAGCTTGGCCTGACGCACGTCACCACGACGCTTCACGCTCACGCTGTCAATCAGCTTGGAGAAGGTCTGGAAAGTACGCTCAACGCCCACGCCGTAAGAGATCTTACGAACGGTGAAGGAAGAGTTCATGCCACGGTTGCGCTTGCCAATAACCACGCCTTCAAACGCCTGCAGACGCTCACGGTTACCTTCAGTTACGCGAACCTGAACAACCACGGTGTCACCCGGCGCGAACGCAGGGATTTCCTTGGTCATCTGTTCTGCTTCAAGTTGACTGATGATGTTGTTCTTGCCGCTCATCGTAATGCTCCTGATACCCAATCTTTCAATGCCCTGATGACTCAGAGACACCCGGTTCGTTCAAAATTTCTTCCAGAAGCTGACGCTCTTCTTCCGTAAGCACCCGCTTTTCCAGCAGGTCGGGGCGTCGCTCCCGGGTTCGCCTCAACGATTCTTTCAATCGCCAACGCCGGATCTGTTCATGGTGACCGCCCAAAAGAACTTCCGGCACCGCCTGACCTTCGTAAACCTCGGGCCGGGTATAGTGCGGACAATCCAGCAAACCGTCAGCAAAGGAATCCTGCTCCGCTGACTGCGCATGACCCAGCGCTCCGGGGATGAGGCGTGTTACCGCATCAATCACAGCCATCGCCGCCAGTTCGCCACCTGAGAGTACAAAATCCCCCAGAGACACTTCCCGGTCGACTTCCGCCGATATCAGGCGCTCATCAACGCCTTCATAACGACCGGCAACGAGAATCAGCTGCTGTTCGGCGGCCAGAGACTCCACCACCGACTGATCCAACCTTTCACCTTGTGGCGAAAGGTAGACCACACAGGCCTTGCCGGGTGCCGATGCCCTGGCCTCATGGATGGCATCCCGGAGGGGCTGAATTTTCATCAGCATTCCGGGGCCGCCGCCATAGGGCCGGTCATCCACCGTGCGATGTCGGTCGTGGGTATAATCCCGGGGATTCCAGCAGCTGAAGGTCAGTAACCCTTCACGAACTGCCCTGCCGGTAATACCGTAATCCGTCACCGCAGAAAACATATCCGGGAACAGACTGACCGCGCCAATCCACACCCGTCAGAACTCCGGATCCCAGTCGACCACCATGCGCGAGTTGTCCAGATCCACCCCGTGAACCACCTGATCAGGCAGATAGGGGATAAGCCGTTCGCGCTGGTCAATGGAGCTCGCCGTTGCGCGCACCACCAGGACATCGTTGGAGCCTGTTTCCAGCAGGTGATGCACCTTACCCAGGCACTCACCTTCAACCGTGAACACTTCAAGCCCCTCCAGCTGGTGCCAATAGAATTCCCCTTCAGGCAATTCCGGCAACTGCTCGGTTGGAACCCGGATCTCGGCACCGCCATAGGAGCGGGCCAGCTCACGGTCATCTATACCTTTAAGCCTGACGACGATCCCCTGCCCCTGGCGGCGACCTTCCTCAAGCTTTACCGGGATACGCTTACCGTCAAGAACCAGAGTCCAGTCACGATAAGTGAGTATCCCTTCCCGGGGCTCAGTGTAAGAGAAGACTTTAAGCCAACCCTTGACCCCGAACACCGAGGTGATCTGGCCGATCACAGTTTCCTGTGGATGCTGTGTCATGCCTGTCAAACCCCGGTCTTTACGTGCAATTAACCAGCAGTTTTGAGCAGCTGGGCAACGCGATCACTTGCCTGGGCGCCCTGGCCCAGCCAGAAATCAACGCGCTCACGATTTACACGCAGACGCTCTTCCTGGCCGCGGGCAACCGGGTTAAAGAAACCAACACGCTCAATGAAACGGCCGTCACGGGAGTTACGGCTGTCAGTGACTGTCAGATGGTAGAACGGGCGCTTCTTGGAGCCGCCACGAGCCAAACGGATTGTTACCATTTCGACCAATATCCTGTTCTGTTGTACGAACTTTGTACGATTCTCACCATGCCGACTGGCGGCTGACGAGAAGACCCATACTCGAAAGGGGCGCTATTCTATGCCAAAAAAGCGCCAATGAAAACAGGGAAACGCTCGGTTTCCCCATTTTATATGTAAGGCTTTTTACATACGGCCGAACGGGGGCATGCCACCACCACCACCGCCGCCGGGCGGCATCATACCACCAAGACCACGCATCATGTTGGCCATTCCGCCTTTCTTGCCAAATTTCTTCATCATCTTCTGCATCTGCTTGTGCTGCTTCAGCAGTCGATTCACATCCTGTATCTGGGTACCGGAGCCGGCGGCAATGCGGCGTTTGCGGGAGTTGTTGATCACATCCGGGTAACGGCGCTCCTTGGGCGTCATGGAGCAGATGATGGCTTCCATCTGGCCAACCGACTTGTCATTTACCTGCTGCTGCGCCATCTGGGCCATCTGCCCCATGCCCGGCAACTTATCCAGCAGGCCACCAATGCCGCCCATATTTTTCATTTGCTGGAGCTGGTCACGGAAATCTTCCAGATCAAAGCCCTTACCCTTCTTGATCTTTTTGGTAAGTTTCTCGGCCTTCTGTTTATCCAGCTTGCGCTCTGCTTCCTCAATAAGGGAAAGCACATCCCCCATCCCCAGAATGCGGGACGCAACACGGTCTGGATAAAACGGCTCCAGGGCATCGGATTTCTCACCAACACCCAGGAACTTGATCGGCTTGCCAGTGATATGGCGTACAGACAGCGCCGCGCCGCCCCGGGCGTCGCCATCGGTCTTGGTCAGCACCACACCGGTCAACGGCAGGGCATCGTTGAACGCCTTGGCGGTATTGGCGGCATCCTGACCGGTCATGGCGTCAACCACGAACAGGGTTTCCACCGGGTTCACGGCCTTATGCAGCCGACCGATCTCACCCATCATCTGCTCGTCTACGTGCAGACGCCCGGCGGTATCGAGAATCACCACATCGATATGCTTGCGGCGCGCCGCCTCAATCGCCCCGTTCGCAATGTCCACGGGGTCCTGTTCGGTGGTGCTGGGGAAAAACTCGACACCCACTTCACCGGCCAGGGTTTCCAGCTGCCGGATGGCCGCCGGCCGATAGATATCGGCACTGACCACCAGCACTGATTTTTTCTGACGCTCTTTAAGGAAGCGGGAGAGCTTGGCGACCGTCGTGGTTTTACCAGCCCCCTGCAAGCCAGCCATCATGATCACCGCCGGCGGCCGGGTAGACAGGCTGAGGGATTCATTGCCCTCGCCCATCACACGCTCCAGCTCCTGCTGGACAACCTTTACAAACACCTGGCCCGGCGTGAGACTGCGCTGGACTTCCTGACCAATAGCGCGCTGCCGGACACCTTCGATGAAATCCTTGACTACCGGCAGCGCGACGTCCGCTTCCAGCAGCGCCATACGAACTTCGCGAAGCGTGTCTTTGATGTTGTCGTCGGTCAGGCGTGCCTGGCCGGAGATCTTGCGCAAGCTACCGGATAGCCGGTCCTGGAGGTTCTCAAACATGTTGCTCTTCCGTACCCCGGAGAAATTGTTCACACAAATCAAGAAGCCAGCCCAGGCTGCTTGATTCCTGTTGCATAATCGCGACATTATACCCAGACTACGGAGCCTCTGAACAACTCCGTGCCCGCTTTCATTACAAGGCAACACACTAAGGATGTCATGGGAACGCTGATTCTCGCGGTTACCGCACTCTTTCTTTACAGCGTTGGAACCGCCCTGCAGGCTCTGCATTTCAGGGGGCGGGTACAGAGTAATCTGGCCATCACCACCCTGATTGGCATCCTGGCACTGATTGGCCATGGCCTGCTGATTGCCCAGACCGTGCACATGGATGGCGGCTTCGATTTGAGCTTTTTCAAAAGTTCCGTGCTCATTTCCTGGCTGATCGTGTTTTTGTTATTGGGACTGAACCTGACCAAGCCCGTCGCAAGCCTGTTCCTCGGGGCCTACCCAATCGCGGCACTGACGATTGTGATGACACTGATCACCCAGACCCCTTCCCGCCTTGTGCCGGACCAGAGCTATGGCATGCTGTCGCACATCGCGCTTTCAGTGACAGCCTACAGTCTGTTCACCCTGGCGGCCATTCAGGCGGTACTGCTGTATTTCCAGAACCGGCAGCTCAAACACAATTACAACAGCCTGCTGATCCGCAACCTGCCGCCACTGCAAACCATGGAATCCCTGCTGTTCGAAATGGTCTGGGCGGGCGTTGTTCTGCTGGTACTGGCCATTGTCACCGGCGCAGTCTTTATAGAAGACCTGTTTGCCCAGGACCTGGCCCACAAAACCTTGTTCTCCATGCTCTCCCTGATGGTCTTTATTGGCCTGCTGGTGGGCCGCTACACCAAAGGCTGGCGGGGAATGACCGCCAGCCGCTGGACTCTGGCAGGGTGCGCCTTGCTCATGCTGGCATTCTACGGCAGCAAATTCGTGCTGGAACTGCTGTTCCAGAGAGGCGGCTGATCACCCGAATCGCTTGACACCACAAACCAACACACCCTATTTTCCACTCTTGTCGTCAATATAAGGGCTTTTCTTTTGAACGAAACATCGCTGACGGCGCTGTTCATTCTTCTTGTCGGCCTGATTATCCTGTCGGGCTTCTTCTCAAGCTCAGAGACGGGAATGATGTCCCTCAACCGGTATCGCCTGAAACACATGGCGAAAACCGGCCATAAAGGCGCACGCCGCGCCCAGAAACTCCTGAACCGGACCGACCAGCTGATTGGCGTTATCCTGATCGGCAACAACTTCGTCAATATCTTTGCCTCGGCCATCGCCACGGTGATCGCCATCCGGATCTGGGGCGATGCCGGCATCGCTATCGCCACCGTACTGCTCACCATCGTTATCCTGATCTTTGCCGAAGTTACCCCGAAAACACTGGCGGCCCTGTTCCCGGAGAAAATTGCTTTTCCCGCCAGCTACGTACTCAGGCCGCTGTTGAAGATCCTCTACCCGCTGGTGTGGGCCGTCAACCTGTTCACCACCGGCATTTTGCGCCTACTCGGCGTATCTTCAGCCCAGGCCACAGAGGACCATCTGAGCCGGGAAGAGCTCAGAACGGTTGTTAATGAGGCCGGTGCGCTGATACCCGCCAAGCATAAAGACATGCTGGTAGGCATACTGGATCTGGAAAAAGTGACCGTGAACGACATTATGGTGCCCCGCAACGAAGTGGCGGGCATCGACCTGGAAGACGACACCGACACCATCCTGCGCCAGCTCAGAAGCAGCCAGCACACCCGCCTGCCGGTGTATAAGGGAGACATCAACAACATTCAGGGCATTCTGCACCTGCGCAGCGCCGCCAAACTGCTGCAGGAGCCGGAAATCAACAAGGCCATGCTGATGCAACTAAGCCAGGAGCCCTATTTCATTCCGGAAAGCACCCCCCTGAACACCCAGCTTCTCAATTTCCAGAAGGGTCGGCGCCGCTTTGGCATCGTGGTGGATGAATACGGAGAGGTTCTGGGCCTGGCGACACTGGAAGACATCCTTGAAGAGATTGTGGGCGAGTTCACCACCGATTACTCCGCCACCTCACAAGACATCATTCCACAGGATAACGGCACCTATATCATCGACGGCGGTACAGCCGTCAGATCCATCAACAAGACCCTGGGTTGGAAACTGCCCACCGACGGACCGAAAACCCTGAACGGCCTGATCACCGAAACCCTGGAAAACATTCCGGAAACCAACGTCTGCCTCAAGGTGGGTGGCCATCGTGTGGAAGTGCTGCAGATCAAGGACAACGTGGTGAAAGCGGCGATTGTACACCCCAAACGCCTCGGTAAACGGTCTCGGCCGGCCCTGGAACCCCGACCGGCTCGGTGAACCGGACACGGCCGATGAGGCCTGCTTTTTGAATGGCGTCCCAGGTTAGCGTTTATTCATGTTAATCCAACCAAAAATGCGCTAAATTTAATCAATAATTCAGAATAGAAGAAGAGCAAGCTCGGTCATGTATCCGGTTGAGGCGTAAACAGGAGTCGGCCATGAACAAGCAGTCCGGCATACATTACCTCCGCGAACACCGGGAAGCCGCAAGCTCCCGGCCGGTTCCCGCGGAGGTAACCCGTATCCGTGACACGGTTGTCGCGGGACTGGGAGATTTGCTGCAAGGGGCTTTTGACGCTGTCGATGATTCACTCTTCGAACTGGCGAATAATGCCCGTAGTAATAACGAGCAGAACCGGTACTTTGAAGCGATGCGGGAAATCCGCATAAAGCGCAAAGGGGTTGAGCGGCATTTCCAGAACGCCGTTGCCCAATTCTTTGCTAATCCCCCCCACGCCGGACAACTGCAAACGCCGGACACCACCCAACAGGCAAGTGCAGACACCCTGTCGCTGGTCGGCAATGACGACCTGGAAGAACAGGTTGCCCTGAATGCCATGATCACCAAGGCCAAAGCACACTTCCAGGGCCCCCTGATTCAGTTGCAGGCGCGATTCACCGAAGTGTACCCGGACGCCACTGAAGAGGTGCCGGTTAACCCAATGGCACCGGAACACCTGTGCAGCGCTTTCACCGAGGCCATCCAGGCGCTGGAGATCCAGATCAGGGAGCGGCTGATCGTTCTCAAGCAGTTTGACCGCTACGTGGTGTCCAACCTGGGCATGCTGCTGGATGAAGCCAACCGAATTCTGATCCAGGCCGGCGTCATCCCCAACTTCCGATTCCACGGCAAGGCTGGCCAACAGCAAAAAGCCTCGGGCAAGCCAGCCCAGGGCGAAGCGCCCAAGGCCGGAGGCGGTGAGGCCGCCGCTTACGAGCAGAGACCTGAAGACACCGCCCTGTTTGATCAGATTCGCCAGATGCTGGCGCTGCAAAGGGCCAATTCAGGCCTGCCTCCACGTAGCGCGGACCCGGCCCTACGGGTAGTCGGAGGACCTGAACTGGCAGATATGCTCAATTCCCTGCCGAGCTACGACAACCTTCAGGACAGCGAAGATCTAAGCACCGGCAAACCGGTGGAACTGGATCTCCGGCAGATCGTGCAGCAATTGCTGGCAAGAGCAGAGGGCCAGGATGGACGCAAGCCGGCACTGAACGAAGTAGACGAAGACCTGATCAACCTGGTCTCCATGTTGTTCGAGTTCATACTGGATGACTACAACCTGTCTGCTCCGGTACAGGTACTGATCAGCCGGCTGCAGATTCCGATATTGAAAGTGGTCATCAAGGACAAGAGCTTTTTCAGCAAAGCTACCCACCCGGCCCGCAAACTGCTCAACTCCCTTGCCCGTGCCGGTATTGGCTGGAGCTCCAGTGATGAAAAAGCCAGAGACAAGCTCTATGGCCAGATTCATAATGTCGTGCAGCGAATTCTCAACGAATTTGACGGCGATGTCGCCCTGTTTGAAACCCTGAACCAGGAGTTCGAACAGTTCCTGGAGCGCGAGAACCGCAAGGCGTCTCTGGTGGAGCAACGTACCAGGGAGTCTGAACGGGGCCGCATCAAGTCCCAGAAGGCCCAGGAAGCGGTCGACCGGCTGATCAAAGAAAAAGTCTCCCGATACCGCCTGCCCGAGCCGGTTCACGATATTCTGATTAATGGCTGGAGCCGGGTCATGTTTCTCGCTTACCTGCGTGACGACACCGAGCACCGCTGGCACGAGACGGCCCGGGTGGTAGACGACCTGATCTGGTGCCTGCATCCCCACGAGGAAGACGAAGAGCGGGATCAATGGGTCCGGGTTGTTCCTGCCTTACTCAAGACACTCCGGGCCGGGCTGGAGGAAGTGTCTTACAACGCTTCCCGTCTGGACCAGATGATGGGGCAGCTTAAGCACGAACTGGCGGAAGCCTTCCGCACCAATGCGGCCATCGAGGCACGCCAGGACAGCCCTGAAGAGATCGAAGAAGAAGCGCCCACCGTGCATCAGACCGCCGTTGAGCGCCAGCAGGAACTGGAAGATGCTGCCATTGCGGAGTATGTAGCGAAGCTGGATGACATCGAGATCGGCAACTGGGTTGAGTTCAAGCTGGTCAACGGTACCAGCTTCCGATGTAAACTGTCTGCGGTTATCGAAGAGGCCGATTGTTTCGTGTTCGTTAATCGCATGGGCCTGAAGGTGATCGAGAAAACCAGGGTGGAGCTGGCCCACGAAATGCGCCGGGGCCGCCTGACGCTTCTGGAACAGGGCGCCCTGATTGACCGCGCCTTGAATGCCGTCGTGGGCAACCTGCGCACCAAAACCGCCTGATTGCGATGTCAGAGCCAGGCCTTCGACCTCCGTCGATCCCGGCGTCCTATCGGCTGATTCTGGCCATCTCCCTGGCCCTGACAGTGCACACCTTGCTACTGGCCGGGCTTCCCTCACCCCTGAGGGAAGCCCGGGAGTTCAGTCATCGCCTGGTGTTTACTCTCCAGTCTCCGGTCGCCGAAACCAGCACCGCATCCAGCCCCAACACCGCTGAACCACAACCCCCGAGGCATCCGGATTTTACCGTTGAGGCCCCTGAGCAAATCACGACCGACTCAGCAAACCGACCTGTTGCCGAGCCAGTCTCGACCCACACCGCCCGGCCCACCCCAGAACCAGTAGCCAGAACCGAAACCAGCCGGCCCCGTTCACAACAGCGTCCGGCCAGTCCTGAATCGATGGCATCCACACCGTCAACCTCAACCACCAAAGACGAGCCGGAAGCGATTCAGCGGATAACCCTGTCGCCGTCAGAGCAGGACCCGTACCTGATTCTGCTGGCCACCCATCTGGCGGAACAACTTGAACAGGAGCGAGTGCCTGCAATAGCGGGCCTGCAGGAGACACTCACGATGGAACTGGAATTAAGACTGCTCGCCAATGGCGCGCTGACCCGGGCACGGGTTGTGGAGTCGACGGGTGTCCAGGGGATTGATGATGCAGCGTATCGTGCCGCGCTGGCTGCCAGCCCCTATCCGGAGCCAAAAGGAGAAGAGCGGGACCGCTTCGAGGTAAAGCTGGTGTTCACCCCGAAGCGCCGCTAAAAGAAAGCTCAGGCTTCGGCTTGCTTGACCGCGTCTTTAACCGCCTTGGCCAGCTCACCGCTCTCGGACATTTCCAGAACAATGTCACAACCGCCCACCAGCTCACCACCAATGTAGAGCTGCGGGTAAGTCGGCCAGCTTGAATAGACTTTGAGGGCTTCGCGCAGCTCCTGATTGTCCAGAATGTTCACGAACGCAAACCGCTCACCGCACGCCATCAGAGCCTGAACAGTACGGGCGGAGAAACCGCACTGCGGTGCCTGCGGAGTGCCCTTCATGTAAAGAATGACCGGGTTCTCTTCGAGCTGGCTCTTGATGGTTTCATTGATATCCATGAACTCATACCTCTGGTTGAAATCAGGTTTACCGTTACACGGCACTTAACCGCCATTGTACACGGCTGGTCGATTAGCCACCAAACCGATGTGTTTGACCCAGAGCAACCACCCCACCCCCGGCGTTGTTTTACGGGTTGTGAAGGGCTAGACTTGATGCCCTTTTCAGATGCTAACCGTACAGCAGTTTCCTTGAAACAGGGGCCTTTCATGGCGGCAAGACATTTTCTGACTCTGAACGACATGACCACCAGTGAGCTGGAACAGCTCCTTGATCATGCGTCCAGGCTTCGTAAAGAGTGGCATGCGGGTAAAACCCGGGATTCCCTGAAAAACCGGGTATTGGCGATGATCTTTGAAAAGTCGTCCACCCGCACACGGGTATCCTTTGAAGCGGGCATGACCCAGCTCGGTGGCACCGCCATGTTCCTGTCGCCCCGGGACACCCAGCTTGGCCGGGGCGAGCCCATCGAGGACTCCGCCATCGTGATATCCAGCATGGTGGATGCGGTGATGATTCGGACCTTTGCCCACGAAACCGTTGAGCGCTTTGCCTCGGCTTCCAGCAAGCCGGTGATCAATGCCTTGACCGACGAATTCCACCCGTGCCAACTGCTGGCGGATATGCAAACCTATCGTGAACATCGCGGCAGCATCCGCGGAGCTACCGTTGCCTGGATTGGTGATGGCAACAATATGTGCCACTCCTACATCAACGCGGCGGCCCAGTTCGATTTTCACCTGAACGTGGCCTGCCCGGAAGGGTATGAACCAGACAGTAACCTGCTGAAAGCCCACAGTGATCGCGTAACCGTGGTGCGCACACCGGAAGACGCTGCAAAGGGTGCCAACCTGCTGGTCACCGACGTTTGGGCCTCCATGGGCCAGGAAGACGAGCAGAAAGCCCGAGAGAAAGCCTTTCAGGACTACCAGATCAACCCGGCACTGATGTCTGTGGCCGCCAAGGATGCCCTGTTCATGCACTGCCTGCCTGCCCACCGTGGCGAGGAGATTTCCGTCGACATGATGGAGCACCCGGGTTCAGTGGTGTGGCATGAAGCGGAAAACCGCCTGCACGCCCAGAAGGCCCTGCTCGAGTTCCTCATTCTTAACCGCCTGGACTGATCCATGCCTGAATCTTTGCTGCCACCGGCCGACTGGCTGCTGGAAGTCAACAACCTGTCCTGCGGCTATGGCGGCGACTCTGTCGTTAAAGACGTCAGCTTCGCCCTGAGCCACGGCGACATTGGGTGCCTGCTCGGCCCCAGTGGCTGTGGCAAAAGCACCATTCTCAGAGCCCTGGCCGGCTTCTTGCCTTTAAACAGCGGGGAAATCCAGCTCCAGTCCCAGGCAATCAGCCTTCCCGGACGCACCCTGGCTCCTGAAAAGCGCCGTATCGGCATGGTGTTTCAGGATTATGCGCTATTCCCCCACCTGACCATCGCCGATAACGTCGGGTTTGGCCTGAGGAACATGACCAAGGCCGAACGTCGCCAGAAGGTCATGGAACTGCTCAACCTTGTGCACCTGCAGGACCTGGCAAACAACTATCCCCACGAGCTATCCGGCGGCCAGCAACAGCGGGTCGCCCTGGCCAGGGCACTGGCGCCAGAGCCAACGCTGATTCTGCTGGATGAGCCGTTCTCGAACCTGGATACCGACCTTCGGCGCCGGCTGAGCCTGGATGTACGGGATATCCTGAAAACACTCGGCATCAGCGCTATCCTCGTCACCCATGACCAACAGGAAGCGTTTGCCATGTGTGATCAGGTGGCGGTGCTCAAAGACGGCACTCTGCAGCAATGGGACGTACCCTACAACCTGTATCACGAACCCGCCAACCGCTTCGTAGCCAGCTTCGTTGGCCAGGGCGGCTTCATTCCCGGTACCGCCCTGGGGCCGGACACCATTGAATCCGAACTGGGCGTTATCCACGGCAACCGGGCCTATAAATGGACGCCGGGCACGTTACTGGACGTTCTGATTCGCCCGGACGATATCGTCTACGATGAGCACTCCGACCTGAAACCGAAAGTGGTGGAGAAAACCTTCGCAGGCACGTCAACCCTGTATCGGTTCCGGTGCTCGGAAGATACCGAATTCGAGGCCCTGTTCCGGAGCCACCTGGACTTCCACATGGGTGAACACGTGCCAGTGCGTGTCGAAGCCGATCACCTGATTGCCTTCGAACGCACCAGTTGAGAGAGCGAGTCAGTTGTTGCAGACCCGCTCGACTGCATCCAGCCAGCCTGCATACAGCGATTCCCGAAGCGCCGGCTTCATATCCGGCCGGAATTGCCGCTCGCACTCCCACATATCGGAAATCTGCTCCAGGCTTTCGAACACTCCGGTCTGCAGTCCTGCCAGATACGCCGCGCCCAGGGCGGTGGTTTCTGTTACCTTTGGCCGATCAACGGTCACGTTAAGAATGTCACAGAGAAACTGCATTACCCAGTCGTTTACCGCCATGCCGCCGTCTACCCGGATCGACTCCAGGCGCGCGCCATCGTTACGAATGGCCCTCACCAGATCCTTGGTCTGGTAACACACTGACTGCAGTCCGGCGGTGACAATCTCAGCAATACCGGTATCACGGGTCAGGCCCAAGATAGCGCCCCTGGCATTCGGGTCCCAGTGGGGAGCCCCCAACCCGGTGAACGCCGGCACCAGATAAACCGGGTTATCCACACCCACCGTTTCGGCATGGCCGGCCGACTCGCTGGCGTGAGTAATCAGGCGTAGACCGTCCCTGAGCCATTGCATGGCGGCGCCAGCAACAAAAATACTGCCTTCGATGGCATAGCATGGCTTACCGTTTAGCCGGTAAGCCATGGTGGTCAGTAACCGGTTTTCCGAACGCAGGGCGTCGTCACCGGTATTGAGCATCAGAAAACAGCCCGTTCCGTAGGTGCTCTTGGCCATACCAGGCTCGAAACAGGCCTGCCCGATCAGCGCGGCGTGTTGATCACCGGCAATGCCCGCCACCTTGACCGGTGCCCCAAGCCAATCTGCGTGGGTATCGCCATATTCATCGGCACAGTCGAGCACTTCTGGCAGCAACGCTTTGGGCACCCGAAAAAGCGCCAGCAGATCATCGTCCCAGTCCTGTTTATGGATATTGAACAGGGCCGTTCGTGATGCGTTGGTGGCATCGGTGTAATGGGACTGGCCATTGGTCAGGTTCCACAACAACCAGGTATCGACGGTACCAAACGCCAGCTCACCGGCTTCAGCTCGCTTGCGGGCACCTTCCACATTGTCCAGCAGCCAGGCAACCTTGGTGGCAGAAAAGTAGGGATCAATCAGCAGGCCCGTGCGTTCAACGACCAGGGCCTCATGGCCATCCGACTTGAGCTTGGTGCACAACGAAGCGGTGCGGCGATCCTGCCAGACAATGGCATGGTGGATCGGCTCGCCGGTCTCACGGTCCCATACAACCGTCGTTTCCCGTTGATTGGTAATCCCGATGCCGGCCAGGGCAGACGTCTGGACCCCGGCTTTGTCCAAAGCCTCGCGACACACCGCCAGGGTGCTGCCCCATATCTCCACGGCGTCATGTTCAACCCAGCCGTCTCGGGGAAAATACTGGTGAAACTCCTGCTGGGCGACTGCCACCTGCGTACCCCTGGCATCGAAAACGATGGCCCGGGAGCTGGTGGTACCCTGATCAATGGCAAGCAAATAGCGGGACATTCAGATCTCCTTTTTTTCAGGAGAGTCTACCAGTCCGAGAGCAGTCCGAGTGTGAATAACCACTATTGGCGGGAAATTTTGCATAAAAAAAGGGCCGGATAAATCCGGCCCTCAAATGACGAATGAAACAAGGAAAGTTCGTAAGAACTACAACCTCAAAAGTCATCCCTTACGCTGTCTATTCTCAGCCCGGAAGCTGACGGATTCAGTAGCTATTCTGTAGAGCTTTGTTACATCAGGTGAGGTCGTGAGCACTGGCTCACAAAATGGCGTCATCCGGCTTACGTCTTGGCCAAACCAGGCTGAATCGCGCGCCGCCGAGCTCGTCACTGCGCCCAACAAAGGCCTGACCGCCATGCCAGTAAAGAATGCGCCTTACGATGGACAACCCCAGGCCATAGCCACCCGAGGTTCTGGTGCGGCTGTCATCCAGCCGGGCAAAGGCGGTGAACACCTTCTCCCAGTCTTGCTCGGGGATCCCCGGGCCGTCGTCTTCCACGTCAACCCGGCAGTTGTCCTCGTCAAGATGGCAGTTCACCAACACCCGGCCAGCAGCATACCGGCCAGCGTTGCCCACCAGATTCTGGATAGCCCGGTGGATGTACCTGGGCTCCACATCCGACAGGGCCCAACGCTCGGATTCCTCATCTATACGACACTCAATCCGGATCTCCGGGCGGATCATCTGTTGTTCAGAAACCACTTGCCGAACCAGGTCTGTTACCGAGTCCTCTCGCAAGCTGAACACCGGCCCACCCTGCTCCAGGCGGGCGTAGGTCAGTATTTCATCAATCAGCTCATCGAGCTCCTGGATATCACCATCGATACCGTCCAGCTGCTTCTCGAGAACCTCCGGGCTGCTTCCGGATTCGATCATCTGGACACCAAAGCGAATTCGGGCTACCGGAGTGCGCAACTCGTGGGAAACGGCGTGGATCATTTCCCGTTGAACCTGAACCAGCCGCTGTATGTGCTCCGCCATACTGTTAAACGAACAGGCAAGCCGCGACACCAGTGTGCCATCCTCAGACTCCACCCGGGCGCCCATTTCGCCACGGCCAATACGCACTGCCACAGATTCCACCTTCCGGAGATGGCCATCGACAAACCTCATGGCCAGGAACAGAGCTGCCGCCAGCACCGAGCCCACCACGATGCCAAGCAAGACAATCATTGGCCAGGCCCAGGGATTGAACGGTGACGGCATGCGAACAACAACCAGATCACCTTCCTCAAGACGCAGCAGCACCTGGGTGTTTCGGGTGCCCTGCTCATTGAAAACCACCAGCCCCGTGTTGGCGATGTCTTCGATAACGTCCTGATTGGGCAGCGCCTTCAGGTCCTGTACCGGTTCAACACGCACGCCCAGGGCCTCCGCCAGTTGCGCGGCAACATCGGCCCGCTGCTCAGCGCTCACCGTTTCCAGATGCCATCGAACCACCAGGGCAACTGCCTGGGCCATTTCCCGGTATGGTTGCTCAAGGCGCAGGCTAACGAGGCCACCCTCGAAAGAGCGAACCAGATAACGAAACCCAACATCGGTACGTTGCGCCACCACCTGCCCATACCCCAGCCGCTCCAAGGCCACTTTGTCCAGGTCGAACTGTTCCGGCGGGCCAGAACGCAGGTCGAACAGGGAGGGCATCCAGTGATACTGCCTTGTGGGCGCGGGCGTCGCCGCCAGCCAGCGCATCAAAGGGTCCGCGAACCGTTCATGCCAGAATTGATGACGAACGGAGTTGATACCGTTGAACAGAAGAACACACAGCAGAATGACCAGCGCGGTGACACCGGCCAGGCGAGCATAGACTGTCAGGAAAAATTTCAGGGACATTGGGCCTACCCTGGTAACACGGCCTGCCCACCAGGGAGGACAGGCCGCGGAAAAACGGTCAGGCTTCTTTTACGAACAGGTAGCCTTTACTGCGCACCGTTTTTATTCGACGAGGGTGAATGGGATCATCTCCGATTTTCGGCCTTATACGGGACACCCGAACATCAATGGAGCGGTCCTGGCCGTCGTACTCGATACCACGCAAGGCGGTAAAGATCTCTTCACGGCTGAGCACCCGACCGGCATTACTGGCCAGCAACCAAAGCAGGTCAAATTCTGCGCTGGTCAGGTCAATGCTTTCTTCACTGAGCCAGGCCTCCCGCATGGAGCGATCAACCACCAGGTCATTGAACTGCAGGCGCACAGGCTCCTCACCACCTTCTTCCGGATTACCGGCAGGGGCGGTTTCCATCCGCCGGAGCATGGCCCGGATTCGGGCCAGCAGAACCCTTGGCTGTACCGGCTTGCCGATGTAATCATCAGCCCCCATTTCCAGACCAAGTACCTGATCCAGGTCGTCGGTTCGGGCAGTGAGCATGATGATGGGGCCAGAATAGAAGGGCCTGACTCGACGGCAGATCGACAGGCCGTCTTCGCCCGGCAACATGAGATCCAGCACAACAAGATCTGGCTGCTCATTACGGATTCGTTCAACTGCGGCTCCACCGTGAGTTTCCAGGGAGACTGTCAGCCCGTTGTTTTCGAGGTACTCGCGGGTAAGGTCCGCAAGCCGTTCATCGTCCTCTACGATCAGGATTCGCCAACTCTCGTTTGTCTGTTCCACGCCATCCATCTCTGTTTTTTTATTCCGGTTTTTGGGGTCGTCCACCCGACAATACAGGCAACGTACCGTTACAGCAATTATACATGCTATTCAGAAATATACATGGAACGGTCATAGGGTTACAGCCTGTGACACAAATCCGGTTAGCGACAGATCCCGGCCATTGTCATACAGACGTCACCGGCAGTTCACCTCACTGTCACAGGAGCTTCATAGCCTTGGCTTGTGATTGAAACAAGAGGCCAAGGCCATGACAGCACAAATCGCCCGTTCCCAGCCGCGCCGGGGGCGCCAGCTGAAAACCGCCCTGACACGGTGCCCACAACTCATCGAAACCGCCCAGCGACTGCGTTACAGGGTTTTCTCCGAGGAGTATGGCAGTGATCTGGGCGCCACCACGCCGGGTATCGATGCCGATGCCTACGATGCCCTGTGCGACCACCTGATCGTTACCGATGGCGGCACCGGTGAAGTGGTTGCAACCACTCGCATCCTGCACCAGAGCGACGTGCCTTCGGTTGGCGGCTTCTATTCTTCAGGCGAGTTCGATCTGAGCAACCTGGGTAAATTGCCGGGCACCCTTGCGGAACTGGGCAGGACCTGCGTTCATCCCGATTACCGCAATGGCGGCACCATCACCCTTTTGTGGGCAGCCCTGGCGGAATACCTGGATAGCCGGAACGTGGACTATCTGATTGGCTGCGCCAGTATCAGCATGGCCGATGGCGGCATGAAAGCCTGGCGGATAGCACGGCACCTGCAGAATGAATACCTTGCCGCTCCTGCATTCCGGGTAACCCCACTCCGTGCCCTGCCACACCTGACCCGCGCCGAACACGAACACAGCGATGACGTGCCAGCCCTGATTCGCGCCTACATGCGCCTTGGCGCAAGGGTGTGCGGCGAACCCTGCTGGGACCCGGACTTCCGCTGCGCGGACCTGCTGGTGGTTCTGGAAGTCAGCAAACTGACCGCCAGGTATAGCCGGCATTTCATGGGGCGCACTGCCTGAAGGCAAAGGAGCAGCAGATGGGGTGGATACGATTACTAATCCGGCTTACCGGGTTCCTGGTGTTTCTTGCGGGCACCTGCGCCCTGGCCATCACCCTGAAACTGGTCGACCTGTTCCGGCGACAACCTGTCGACCGCTCACCCTGGGCCGCTTTCTGCTTCCGTCGGGCCTGCCAGTGCCTCGGGTTCCGTATCCGGGTGCACGGCCAGCCCGCGGAAGCCCATGCACTCTACGTTGCCAACCACATCAGCTGGTCTGACATTCCCATATTGGGGTGCATAACGCCGTTGAGATTCCTGTCCAAGGCTGAGGTGGGCAACTGGCCAATTATCGGCTGGCTCGCAAGGCAAGCCGGCACCTTGTTCATCCAACGTGGAAGCGGCCAGGCCAGGCGAATAAAAACGGAGATAAGCCGATGCCTGAATGCCGGCGAGTCTGTCCTGGTGTTTCCGGAAGGCACCACCAGCTCGGGATTGGCTGTGCTACCGATCCACGGTTTTTTGCTGACCTCCGCCCGCGACGCCAACACACCGATCCAGCCAATAACCATCGGTTACCGCAGAGCACATCGTCCGGATCCGATCGCCCCGTTCATCGGTGACGACAGCTTCCACGCCCACCTGATCCGGCTGCTCAGGCAACCGCCGACCCAGGTGGATGTGGTGATTCACCCGACCATAGACCCGGCCTGCCCGGAATCGAGTAACGCCCTGACCGCTCTAATCCATCAGCAGATCAGTGCCGGTTTGAAGCATATTCACGCAGGCGAATTCGAAGCCACGCCCACCGGCCTCAGAACAGCGGGCGCCCCTGGGCTACCTCGTCTTCCGTAGCCTCTCTGCGACCGACGATCTCCAGGTCAAAATACAGGGTAAAGCCAGCCAGCGGATGGTTGGCATCTACCTTCACCAGGTTGCCATCGATGGACACCACCTGCACCACCTGGGCCTGATCGCCGGAATTGGTCTGGAACTTCATACCAACCTGCAGGTTCTCCACACCTTCAAACAGCGAGCGGGGCACCTTGCGGACCAGGTCTTCGCGATAGTCTCCGTAGGCCATTTCCGGCGGGATGGTGACTTCGAGACAGTCGCCCACCCGGCGGTCTTTCACCGCTTCCTGGATGCCCGCTATGATTTCCGGGGTGCCGTACAGGAAATGCAGTGGCTCACTGCCTTCCGAGGTATCCACCAGCTCACCTATACGGTTCTTGAGCACGTAATGGACAGTGAATACTTCGGGCTTGAGTTGCGGCTTATCGGCTTGCATCAGCTTGTTTTGTTTCCTGTTTCTTTACGGGGTTCGAGTTTTTGCAGGCCATGGATTACCAGCTTCCGGTCCAGTTTTTCCCGGAATCCTGACGGCTTTTTCAAACCCATTCGATCAAGCAGGGCGTCATAGCGCCCCTCTTCGTCGTCCGCCTTCAGGGCCTGCCAGATGGTCGCCAGTTTACCACGGGGAGTAGAGGTTGCGGCTTTCAGCCCCTTAAGGGCTTTCCCTAATTTCAACTCTTCGTCGGTGAAATCCTTGCCAAACGGGAAGGCCGGGAACCAGTCGCCTTCCCCCCCGGCCTTCAGGGCCCGGGCGACTTTCTCAGGGGTATTCTGGCGCCAGTGTGCCGGGAGTTTGAAGTCCGCTTTTACCTTGCCCGCTTTCTTGGCCTGCGCCAGCAATGACTCCTGGAATCGGGAGTCGGCAATCCGGATCAGCCTGAGGAACACTTGTTCATCGGACTGCCCACGAAGGTCCGCGATGCCGTATTCGGTAATCACGATATCCCTCAGGTGTCTTGGGATGGTGCAGTGGGCGTAGTTGAATACAATGTTCGAGACGGTCTTACCGGCGGAGACCCGTGTGGCTCTCAGGGCCAGGATGGAGCGAGCCCCCGGCAACTCATGGGCCATGGCCACAAAGTTGTACTGGCCGCCAACACCACTCACCACACGGCCATCCGCCAGCCCGTCCGACACCGCCGAACCGTTTAGAGTGTACATCATGGCGGAATTGATAAACCGTCCATGGACCCGTTGTGCCACCTTGAGCTTCTGATCACCGAAGCGATGGTCATAAAGGTGGTTGATAAAATTAACACTGGTCATGCAGATTTTGTCGCGCTGGTCGTCTGAAAGCTCTCTCAGGGCCTGATAGAACTTCTCCGGGCCAACGTAGAAACCACCGTGCATGGCAATCCCACCAGCCAGCTTGTCGCCCAGCGCCAATGCCTCGAGCGCTTTACGGGTGTCGGCATTGGAGAGATCCGCCTCAACCGATACCTCCTCATTGAGTCGTATCCTTCCGCCCTTGAACTCAACATGGTCGCGCAGCACCCCGTGGCGGACCAGCCAGTTCACATCCCGCGCCCGCAATGGTGAGGCGATCAGGCCTGCGTTGTGCAAAACGTCCAGGGCCTCCAGGCTTGGGGTCTCGGTCAGTTCACCCCGGTTGATCAGGTTCTGCAATTCCGGGTGGTTGTAGACTTCGCGCTTGAGAATACCTTCCTGAAGCAGGTAGACAAAACCGTCCACCATCATTTCGCTGCAACCATACAGTCCCTGTTCAAAAGGTTCTGTACCACCACACTCCTGCACCACCGGAAACTGATCCTGCACCTGCAGGTGATCGAACACGGCTTTCCAGGCGTCATTATGCTTGTGTCTGATGATGGCGCTGTGCACCAGGGCGGCGCCAAGAGACCCGATCCCCACCTGCAGGGTGCCGCCATCCTTCAGCAAGCTGCTAGCGTAAAACCCGATCAGGTGGTCCGCGGGGCTCACCGCCATCTGGGGCGCGGAGAATAACGGATAGTCAGAGGCCCGGTGAGACAGGATCACGTCAAACTGGCTGGCTTCAACCTCGGCGTGATGACCGAACCACGGCAGGTGGTGATTGAGCTCTGCCACCATGGCCACCGGAGTGCCAGCGGCTTCCCGTTCCCGAAGCAGCGGCAGGATGTCCAGGGTCAAATCCGGATTACAACTGAAGCTGAGGTGTCCTGGCTGACCATGATCTTCACCAGGCGACATCAACTGGCCCAGCACATTGACGCCCTGCGCCATCAGGTCCCGGACGGCGTGGGTATAGTTGGTGCAAACGTAGTGGCGCTGCTGGCTTTGATTGTTGAGATAACTGCCGGCCTTGAAGAAGAATTCCGAGACAGTCACGTTGTCTGGCAACCGGTTCCGATTGACGTCTCGCGCGTAATCCAGCTCAGGAATGTTGCCATAAAGGCGTTTGGTAAAAGGCCCCAGAAAGCGCTTCTCCAGCGACGATGCACCCTCGGGAGCCAGTAACGACAACGCAGTGACAATATGCAGCTGGATTTCCGGATCATTCTTGGCGCGCTGGTAAAGGGCATTCGCAAAGCGAACGGGCTTACCAAGACCGAGAGGTAACCCCAGCGTAATGCGCTTTCCTACCCGTTCGATCACCCGGTCCACGCACGCGTTCGCGTCGTCGTAATAGACTCCGTTCTGTTCTGCCATCACCAGCTCTCCACTGTTTGAGAATCGCAACGGGTTCGATGATCACACGACAGAATGAAGCTGACAATGCGTCAGGTCATGAGATTGGCTGATTGGTGGGAGTAACGTGGGAAGATACGGTTAAAACAGGGGCCTTGAAGGTGGTTCAGAAGCGCCAGCGCAGGTTAAGAGCCGCACCCTCGTTCAACAGACCGATGCCATGATCCGGCTGCGCGGGGTCAGATGCGTAGGTTTTCTCCTGCGCACGGCGGCTCAATCCGATACTCAACAAACGCGAACCGATAGCGGCAAAAGCATCCAAATGGTCGTCTTCGTAATCTCCAGACATCCATTCCTGAAGCTCGTAGATTTCCTCGGCCGATACCATGTCATCACGCTCTGCCATCATACGATCGGCCAGAATCGGCTCAGCGGCTTCGGCGCGCACTACGAACGCGACGAAGTTGAGGGCCAGCAGGGCGATAAACAGACGAATGATCATGATGACAACAAGCACCCGGAAAAATGATTTCGGAACATTAACGCTTCAGTACCAAAGTCTAATGATTGTCCCTGAAAATGGTGTGACTTTGTACACAAATGCGCCAGTAGCCCGACGCAAACTAGTCACTTTTTTGTCAACAAATGATCACTTGTATTGCAATCTGTAACCGCCCCGCCCCGAGAAACCGGAAACAGGGCAACCTCGCCGTAGGCTGCCTCCCTCAGGGACAAGGGTAGGTAAATTCGTCGTGAATAGCCTCCACGGCCGCCACCAGATCGGGGCTGAGCCGGATATCTGCAGACCCGACATTTTCCTTCAACTGGTCCATGGTGGTTGCACCGATAATGTTACTGGTCACAAACTCGCGGCTATTCACCCAGGCCAGAGCTAACTGCGCCGGGGTCAGCCCATGATGATGGGCCAGCTCCACGTAGGCACGGGTTGCATCCGCAGCCCGCTCCCCGGTGTATCGGCTGAAGCGCTCGTAAAGCGTCAAGCGGGCCTTCTCCGGCCATTTTCCGCCCAGATACTTGCCTGTCAGCATGCCGAACGCAAGGGGTGAGTAGGCCAACAACCCGGTGCTTTCCCGGTGGGCAAACTCCGCCAGGCCCAGCTCGAAAGATCGATTCAGGAGGCTGTAGGGGTTCTGGATGGAAGCCACCCTGGGCCACTGTTTCTCGCGGGCCAGGCGCAGGTATTCCATGGTCCCCCAGGGCGTTTCGTTGGACAATCCCACGTGGCGCACCTTGCCCTCTTTGACCAGCTCATCGAGGGCGCCCAGCGTTTCCTCGATAGGGGTCGAGGTCTCGTCCGGGTTACGCTGATACCCCAGCTTGCCGAAGAAATTTGCACTGCGGTCTGGCCAGTGTACCTGGTAAAGATCGATGTAATCGGTTTGCAGGCGCGCCAGACTACTCTCACAGGCTGCGCGAATATGCTCACGGGTGAGCCTGGGGCCGCCGCGCAGGTAACTCAAACCATTGCCCGGTCCAGCCACCTTAGTCGCAATCACCAGGTCATCCCGGCGCCCCCGGCGGGCAAGCCAGTTGCCCAGGTAGTTCTCGGTCAGGCCCTGGGTCTCCGCCCGTGGCGGCACCGGATACATCTCGGCTACGTCGATAAAGTTGATACCGGCCCCGGTGGCGTAATCCAGTTGTTCAAACGCTTCCTGCTCGGTGTTCTGCTCACCCCAGGTCATGGTTCCCAGGCAGATCAGACTGACATCAATGTCGGTTTGTCCAAGTTTTCGCGTTTGCATGAGATCTCCTCGTGCACATAGAAGACGTAAAGGGAATGTCACAAAGTTGTCGCATGGCTGTCATGCCGGATTTCCATAGTAGAAGCATGACAGCGACATATTCAGGACGCACCGTGACCAACCCCAAGCTGACTGACCGGCGCCCGCAACACATTACCATTGTTTCGGAGACGTTTCCGCCGGAAATCAACGGCGTGGCCAACACCTTGAAGCACCTGTGCCAGGGGTTGATGCAACGGGGCCACAAGATCACGGTGGTGAGGCCAAAGCAGGCCCATGAGCAAAAAGGGTTGTTTGAAAGCACCGGTGACGGCCTCTTTACCCGTGAACTGGTGGTCACCGGCCTGCCCCTGCCCGGATACAGCGATCTGCAGTTCGGCGTGTCGCGCCCGGCCACCCTGAAAAAACTCTGGAAAAGTCAACGACCAGACGCCATCTACGTTGCCACCCAGGGACCGCTGGGTGTAGCAGCGGTATCCGCCGCCCGAAATCTTGGCATCCCGGTGTCGTCCGGCTTTCACACCAACTTCCATAGCTACTCCCGTTACTACGGTGCCGGCGGCCTGGAACGATTACTCTGCGCCTATGGCCGCTGGTTTCACAACCGGACCGCCATCACTCTGGTGCCAACCCGCAAAATGCAAGCGGTTACGCAAGCCATGGGCATCCACCCGACCGGCCTGTGGAGCCGCGGCGTGGACTGCCATCGTTTCACTCCCCATAAGCGTGACCATGACCTGCGCGCCCGCTGGGGGCTGACCAACAGTGACCGGGCGGTACTTTACGTGGGCCGACTGGCCGCCGAGAAGAACCTGCGCATGGCGGTCGCCTGTTTTGAACGGATCCGGGGCCTCCATCCCAATGCCCGCTTCATTCTTGTGGGAGACGGCCCAATGCGCAAACAACTGGCGGAACGCCACCCGGAATACATTTTCTGCGGCACCCAACGCGGAGAGGATCTGGCCAGGCATTATGCGTCGGGCGACCTGTTCCTGTTTCCAAGCAAAACCGACACCTTTGGCAACGTGGTTCTCGAAGCCATGGCCAGTGGGCTCGGAGTGGTCGCCTTTGACGACGCGGCGGCCGCTGAACACCTTCGCCACGAAGAAAATGGTCTGAAAGCAGAGCTGTCGGAGGACGAAGCCTTTATCAACCACGCATTGCGACTGGCTGACCAGCCCACCCTTTTGAGCCGGGTTCGCGCCCAGGCCCGCCTGGATGCGCTGGATCTGAGCTGGAACAGCCAGATTGAACAATTTGAACACCTGGTACTCAACCAACCGGCACAGGCCCGATACCATGGCATCAACAAACAAGGCATCTCGCTTCTTTGACCTGGCAGACCAGCGTGAATATGCGCTGTGCCAGGCCATCAACCGTGCAGTCCGGTTCCGGCCTGTACTGAGCTATTTCCGGGTCGTCAGCCGCCTTGGCGACGGCTGGTTCTGGTATGCACTGATCCTCGCCCTGCCCCTGCTGGCTCCGGAACAGGGGTTGGGGCTGGCGGTGCTGATGGCCTTTACCGGACTCACCTGCACCCTCACCTACAAAGGCCTGAAACACAAACTTATCCGGGAGCGCCCGTTTATCTCGTTTCCGGCCATCAATTGCGGCACACCACCGCTGGATCGCTACAGCTTCCCTTCCGGGCACACCCTGCACGCAGCCTGTTTCCAGGCCATGCTGTTCGTCACCATGCCAGTGGCTGCCTGGTATGTTCTGCCCTTCACCCTGTCGGTAGCCGCCTCCCGGGTGGTCCTGGGCTTGCACTACCCGAGCGATGTTGCCGCGGGGGCTGTCATCGGCGCAGGCATGGGCTGGGTGTCAGTACGGATGTTCGGAGCGACCTTCGCCACGCTTTAGTGTCCCTGAGAAACTGGTCTAAACTGGTTCCGAAGCCTTATTGCCGGAGCCCGTCATGAAGCACGGAAAACCCTTCATCATTGCCGTGGCCACCGCAGCAGCACTGGTGTTACTCTGGCCTGAACCGGCTGACCCACCTCCAGGGCAGGTCAACGACCAGGCCCCCGACGACCCCCTTTCACAAGCCCCTGCAGACACGCCAGTGCCGGTCGATCTGGCCCCCGAGCAACGGGCATTGCTGGAAGACCCCAGAATCATTCAGTTCGCCCAACGACTCGATTTCGAAGAAGAACTGCAACGCTTTTTCCAGGAAGCCGCCGAACTGGACGCCCAGCAACGACAGAACCGGGCCGACCAACTGGAACAGCAGCTTGCCCGCTACGAGCAGGAAACCCAGGTCAGCGCGCCAGAAGCGCTCATGGTCAGGCTCGCTCTGCTACAGCTGCTGGAGCAGGACGAAGCGGCCGCCAAGGCGGCGGCCACAGAACTGATCGAACGCTATCAGGCCCGGTCTGAGGAACGCCTTGAGGCCTGGCGATCTGCCCCCAAACCCGAGTTTGATCGCTACAAGGTCCGGGAGAAAGAGATTGTTGAAGAGGTAATGGCTCTTGACCGGATACCCGGAGGGCTGACCCGCGACCAGTATCTGCGTCAACGCCTGCTAGAGGCGCGGATCGAGACCATGGGCCAGCCCGAACCAGACCCTCAGAGCAACTGGTCCAGCGACCAGTAGAGCAGATTGAACGGTTTGTTGTAATCCGCCACCGTGTCAGTCTCTGAAGCCTGCATAACCGCACCGCTGCCGTTCATCACGTTGTTCACGAAGTGGTCCAGTTCCAGGCCCAGTTCCTGAATATCCGAATTGGCGAACTCGATGATTGAGGTGCAGTGGCTTTCATTCACATCCCGGAACATGGGCAGGTAGTAACCGAAGTTATCAAGCCCGGCCAGGGTATTTTTCAGGCGTTCGGTATCCTGCGCCCATTTCTGGTGAAGCAGGGCCTCCTTGGTAGCCTGATCCGGCGCCTGTTCGATGTCATCGAAGAAACGTTCGTAGGAATAGGATGAGTAGTTCAGGTCGCGCCAGAAATGAGTATGCCCCATGCGGTCCTGAGGTAGTGCGCTGGCCAGGGCGGGATACAGCGACCCAAGGTCACTCAGGTTCAATCCGGGCAAGCCAGACTTCAGATAGGCAAGAGGTCCGTTGGCCTGATCCAGCCCCCACACCTGCCGGATCAAACCCTGCAGCAGGACCGAGGGGTACTGTTGCGGATCTGCCCCTGCCGGCGCACTGAATGCCGGCCCGGAATCGTTGATCAGAAAACTGCGGGTGGGCGCCATGTCCCGGCGGGCCGGATAATAGTTCGTCAAGCCACCGATACCACCTGCGCTGCAGCCCGTTGTCAGCATCTGCCCGGGCCGCTGGAGATTGTCTTTCAACCAGGAAATAACCGCCCGGCTATTACGCAGCCCGTTGTGGTGCCAGACCAATGGTTCAGCCTCGCCCTCCGGGTCCTGGTACACCGCTACCCGGTCACCGGAGTAGATGTCGCCGGTGCAATAGGGTACGTAGACCATATTCCAGTTCTGGGTTTTCACCCGGCTCCAGGGATGCAGGCGCACCACAAACGGGCTGACCAGGCTTGCGCCGGGGTTCAACAACGACAGGTAGTCGTCCGGTATACCATCGGGGTTACGGGCACCACGAATGCCAGTCTGACCGCTGCAACTTTCATAGTCCCAGCAGGCACCACCGCCTTCAAAATAAACCACCGTATTGGAGGTGTTCGGCACCCGGTTTACAAAGAACTTGTATTCGGAACCGTTGCCACATACCGCACCGGTTTCCGGCGCCAGTGGAACAGTCTGCCACTGGTAGTAGGCACCGGGCGAAAAGCCGTCGTTATACCCTGGCGGATTTGCCAGCAGGGGGTAGTCTCCCTGGCGCTGGTCAGAGGTAACCGGATTATCCGCTCCGGGCGGCGAAACCAGATTCCCCAAGGTTCGCCAGAACCCGTAATCACCAAGTTCTGCAGCGGCGGGGGCGGCAAAGGCTAATAGTAACAACCCGGCCAGCGCGCTATGGCGACACCGGGACCACCTGTCAGGCTTGTTCATTTTTGCTCTCCTGCACTTGTTATTTTAATGGGCGGGCCTGGCCCGCAACGATTACAGCAGGAAATCGTCAACCTAAAACTAGATATGACACAATGTCACGTCAAAGAGAGCGCAAGACCGATTTACACTAAAAAAGGCGGGGATATAGCCACGCGGGAAGAGATCAGTCGAATAGCCTCAGCTGGGTAACCGGGGCTTCATCGTTGCGAAAACGCACACCCACCCCCAACAAACGGACTGGGCGATCGGCCCGGGTAACCAGTTCATCCAGCAGGGGCTGGTAATCGGCAACCTCGGGTTCGGCCACCGATTCCCGTACCCGCTCCAGAGTATGAGTTGAAAAATCACTGTAGCGGATTTTCACAAACAGCTTGTGGATGGGCTTCTGCCGCCCCTTTCTCGCCAGTCTCAGATTGAGATCCGCCACCAGGGCGGGCATCACCGTTTCACAGGCGGTCTTATCCGGCAGATCCTGGGAAAACGTCCGCTCCACGCTGACCGATTTCGCCACCCGCGAGACAATCACCGGCCGCTCATCCCGGCCCGCGGCCATTTCAAATAACCGGTAGCCCTGCTTGCCGAATTTCTCAATCAGGGTGTCCACCCCCAGCAACTGCATGTCACCGCAGGTTTTCACGCCCATGGAATGCAGCTTGGCGGCCGTCACCTGGCCCACACCGAACAGTTTTTCCACCGGCAGGGATTCGACAAATTCCGGCACCTGCTCCGGCGTGATCACAAACAGGCCGTCGGGCTTGCGCCAGTCACTGGCAATCTTGGCCAGAAACTTGTTCGGGGCCACGCCGGCGGAGATGGTAATACCCACTTCCTGCCGAACCCGCTCTCGCAAATGCCGGGCCATCAGAGTGGCGCTGCCACGGTGTTCGGTTATGTCAGACACATCCAGAAAAGCTTCATCCAGCGACAGGGGCTCAACCAGATCGGTCATTTCCCGGAGAATGGCCATTACCTGCTGAGACGCGGCCCGGTATCGCGCCATATCCGGTGGCACGGTCACCAGCCCCGGGCACAGCCTGCGGGCTTCACTGCCGGGCATGGCCGAGCGCACACCAAAGGCCCTTGCCCGGTAGTTGCACGTCGTCACCACGCCCCGGCCCTCGGCGCCGCCAACTGCAAGGGGCACGTCCCTCAGCGTTGGGTCGTCGCGCATCTCGACCGCCGCATAGAAGCAGTCGCAATCCACATGAATGATCTTGCGCTGGGGCATGGTCCGTGGGCTCGCGTAAACAATCTGTACATCTATACAGCCTTGTATCTTAAGCTAACATGCAGAGAATGTCAGGAACCCGAACATCAAACCGGAACGCCATCTGCGAGGCCCCATGACAAACCCCATACCCGAGTCTGACCGCACTGAGATCGAAGCCGCTGCTTTCAGGCGCCTGGTGGAGCATTTACGCCAGAATACCGACGTGCAGAACATTGACCTGATGAACCTGTCGGGCTTCTGCCGCAACTGCCTGTCCAAATGGTACCGGGCAGAAGCACAGGAAAGAGGCTTTGAGCTATCCGATCCGGACGCCCGGGAAGAAATCTACGGCATGCCTTATGAACAGTGGAAAGAAAAATATCAGGTTGGTCCCAAGCAGGATCATAAATAATGAACATCAATGAGGCGGTGCGCATCCACCTGGCTTCCCTCGACGCAGGTCACGCCAATTTTGATGACACCCTGGCGCTGATCGACCAGCATTTCGAGTTTCAGCCCACGGGCTTCAACAATGGCCCGGTGCGAAACGATGCCGGTGAAAACGCCGGTTCCTGCCGGGTGTTCGCACTGGGCCAGTACTGCAACCTGAGCGAGGCGGATACCCTGAACCTGTTTGCCCAACACTATCAGCAGGTCCTGGGCGACCCAGCAGGCGACAGCCATGGCAACATCCGCCAGTTCATCAGCACGGGCTGGTCTGGCATCCGGTTTGATCAGCAGCCACTGCGAGCCCGCAACGAACCCAACCAGTAAGCCACCAGGGAAGACACTGATTCATGAGCGATACCGCCGCCTCCGGGCTAAAACAGAGTTTCCAGCTGAAAAGTGCCTCTGTTTCGCTGACAGCCCTGGAACTTTATTACTTCGACAACGACGAGTTCGAAGCCAATCTCCGGGACAAGATCAGCCAGGCTCCGGGATTTTTCAAAGATATCCCCCTGGTGATCAGCCTGGAGAAATACGAGGGGCTGGACAGTGAGCTGGACTTCTTCAAGATGATCGGTACCTGCCGCCGCCATAACATCCATGTGATTGGCGTTCGTGCCGGCAACGACGACCAGCGCCGCCTGGCGCGTGGGGCCTCACTGGCGCTGTTTCCCGGCAGCAGCCCGCGCGACCAGGCACCGGCCCGGACAAAGCCTGATGAGGCCTCCAGTCCGGAAGCCGAGACCTCCAGCCCCGCTGACGTTCCCACCAGCGAACCGGCTGCGGCCAAGATCGTCAGCCAAACCGTTCGCTCGGGCCAGCAGGTCTATGCGCCGGAAGGGGACCTGATCATCCTGGCCCCGGTTCAGGCCGGTGCCGAAGTGCTCGCCGCAGGCAATATCCACGTGTACGGACCACTCAGGGGGCGGGCGTTGGCAGGCATCCATGGGGCTGAAACCGCCCGGGTATTCTGCCAGTCACTTGAAGCAGAGCTTGTGTCCATCGCCGGACACTATAAAATCTCCGAAGATCTTCAGGACAATGGCTGGAAAAGCGCTGTGCAGATCCAGCTCAGGGACGACCTGCTGGTGGTGACGCCACTAGACAAGGCCTGATGTTGTGACAGCCAATAACAACGTTGAAGACATGACGAATCCACTGCGAAACAGGAACTGAACCTTGGCTAGAATCATTGTCGTTACCTCAGGAAAGGGCGGCGTTGGCAAAACCACCACCAGCGCCTCAATCAGTACCGGCCTTGCCAAGCGCGGCCACAAGACCGTCGTAATCGACTTCGATGTGGGCCTGCGCAACCTCGATCTGATCATGAATTGTGAGCGCCGCGTGGTCTATGACTTCGTCAACGTGATCCAGGGCGAAGCCACACTCAACCAGGCGCTGATCAAAGACAAGCGGGTAGACACGCTGTTTATTCTGCCCGCCTCCCAGACCCGTGAGAAAGAAGCACTGACCAAAGACGGTGTGGAAAAGGTCATCAACGAGCTGTCGGAAACCTTCGACTACATCGTGTGTGACTCGCCGGCCGGGATCGAACACGGCGCTCTGATGGCTCTGTACTATGCCGATGAGGCCATTGTAGTCACCAACCCGGAAGTCTCTTCTGTACGGGATTCCGACCGAATCCTGGGCATCCTCCAGAGCAAGTCGCGGCGCGCCGAGATGGGACAGGACCCGGTCAAGGAACACCTGCTGCTGACCCGCTACAACCCTGACCGGGTAGAGCGCGGCGAGATGCTGTCGGTGACCGATGTCGAAGAAATCCTGGCGATACCACTGTTGGGCGTGATCCCGGAGAGCCAGGTGGTACTGAACGCCTCCAACCAGGGCCTGCCAGTGATTCTGGAAGACCAGAGCGATGCCGGCCAGGCCTATGACGACGCCGTTGCCCGGCTTCTGGGAGAGGAGCGCGAACATCGCTTCATGACCTCCCAGAAAAAAGGTTTCTTCTCACGGATGTTCAAAGGGGGCTAAGGGATGAGTTTTCTGGATTATTTCAAGAGCAAGAAGACCAACACGGCGAGCGTGGCAAAAGAACGGTTGCAGATTATTGTGGCCCACGAACGGGGCCAGCGTGACATGCCGGATTACCTGCCACAGCTCCAGAAGGAGCTGTTGGACGTAATTCGCAAATATGTCCAGATCAGTGACGATATGGTTCAGGTGGACGTGGACCGTAACGAAAGTTGCTCGGTACTGGAACTGAACGTCACCCTGCCGGAAAAGTAATCGCTGCGCCCGCCTTACCAGCGGGCATAGTGGTCTTCCATCAGTCCCCGCAGCCCGTCTACGGGGACTGACTGGCCCGCCTCATCTCTGACCGTTCCCCGGAAGGTGCCCACAAACTGCCGGAAATTGGAGGCAAGCACGCCAGCGTTCAGCCGTTCCTTGCGCGTGCCTGCAGGCACAAAACTCAGGTCCACCAGGCCATCCTCGGTGGTAACCCGCCAATCGGCACCCGGCCGATATCGGTCAAATTCGAAGCGGGCGGCGCCCAGCTTCACACACCGGCCATCCAGCCACAGGGCGTTCTCGGTCATCCCGGTTTCATTCACACCGGCCGCCAGATTAAGCCCCACAGACACCCCCTGCTCGGTTACCCCGGCCAGACAGGCCCAATTCCAGGCAGTTTCCCGGCGCATGAAGCCACAACTCCAATCAATAGAGCCGCGGGTTTGCTCATCACAGCGCCATACCTGCTGGCCCCAACGCACCTCTCCCTCAACCGGTACGCCGGCCGATTTGCGGGTAAACACCCAGCCATTGTAGCCTGCCGGGCAGACCAGCCGCAGGGGTTGATCGGTGTCTTGCAACTCCAGGTCCACCCGGATATTACCCGGCGCGGTCACCCGGATGTTGCGGCCTCCGGTGGCCGGCTCGATGGCCAGCGACACGTCACCTTTGCGGAACCGGGCATGACCATGTTCAGGATAGGGTTCAATATCGGTGTGCCGGGCCAGCGGCTGCATGAACGACTGCTCAAACATTTGACCGCTTTCAAAATCAAACAGATAGAAAAATCCGTTGCCCACCAGTTTCAGGTCCACAATCGCCATGCCGAACACCCAGCCCGGCGCCATGGCGCTGACAAACTGAAACTGGTTGAACCGCCAACGGCGAGCCAATCGGGACCGCGGCCGGTCCATGACCGTCCGCAGGTCAAAATCCATGTAGTTAATGGTCTCGACCGGTTGTTCCAGCACCCCTGGTGCAATTCTGCCCTTGGCATCAATCAGGTTCTTTTTGTTCATAAATACCGTCAGATCAGGCCATTCATAAGTTGTAGCGCAACAGTACGCTACCTGGTTCACAATCCCTTATTCCTGCCGAAAAGCAGAAACCGGCTCCATGGTAGACTCAGCACACCTTCATCACGGAAGTGTAGCTTATGACAATAACCAGAGCCCATGGCTTCAAAGGCATGGTGGCGGGCGTACTGAGTACACTCATGTTTCTAACCCTGCCGAGCCTGGCCAGTGAACACCCGCCTCTCCCGCCGGAGGATGCCCGGGAGTGGACCCTGCGCAAGGAAGTCGACAACATTCGTATTTACACCATGGACCAGAGCAATTCCGGGTTTCAGGCCTTCAAGGCCGTGGCCGATCTGGACGTTCCCCTGGAAACCCTGATGGCAGTGATGATCAATCCCGAATCCTGCAAGGAATGGGTCCATAACTGCACCGAATCCTACGCCTTTGGCCAGGGCGACTTCCACGATCGCTACGCTTACTCCGTCAACGATATGCCCTGGCCGGTGACCGACCGGGATTACGTGTTGCGCATACGCACCCGGGGCAACGCCGACACCGGTGAAGTGGTGATGGACCTGAATGCCGTGCCGGGTATGCGGGCGGAATTCAACAGCCGGGTTCGGGTTGATCGCTCAGACACCCTTTACCGTTTCACCCCGAACGGCGACAAAACCCGCATGGTCTGGGTTCAGCACACGGAACCCAACGGAGCTCTCCCCGGTTGGCTGGTGAATAATCTGCTGGTCGACATTCCAGTGAAATCCCTGCAAGCGCTGGAGGCCGTGGCCAAAGAAGACAAGTATCAGGGCTACCAACTTGAATGGGGCGAAAACGGCAATCTTCAGGCGGTCGTCCCCACTGACCGCTGACCAACCGAGACCAAGGGTTGATCAAGACACAGAGACAGGGGTGACGGACAGCCAAGGAACGGCTAAGCTTCATCAAAAGGACTGCAAATGGAAGAAGCCCACCAATGAGCGTTCTCGCCCATGAAATCATGACCCCGACCGTTAAAGCCGTACCGCACCACTGGACCATGGACCGGCTGGCGCGTTTTCTGACGGACAACGAAATCACCGGTAGCCCGGTAACAGACGACAACGGCGATATTATCGGCATCGCGACGCTCAAGGACATCACCGAATTCCGTTGGAATGCGACTCGCTCCGAGGGCCAGCCCAGCCTGACCCCGGAAGAGCAGGAAGAAGCCCGTCGACTACGCATGGTCATCTTCGAGGAAATGGGCAAGGTGCCAGTTGAAGTGCGAGATATCATGACCCCCATCGTACTTTCGGTTGACGAAGATACCCCGGTGCGAGACATTGCCAATATCATGATGCGCGAACACCTGCACCGTATTTTTGTCACCAGGGACTCAAAAATTACCGGTATCATAACCACTTACGATATGCTGAAGCTGATTTCCCAGAAGGAACTGACGCAACGCTGCGCCGAGAACGACTGAGCCACCAGAGAGGTAGCCCTACCTATGCCAAGAGCACCGCAAGCTCGCCGAAAAATGTACGTCCTCGACACCAACGTCCTGATTCACGACCCGAACGCCCTCCTGAATTTTGAAGAACACGACGTCATCATTCCGATGACGGTTCTCGAAGAACTCGACAGCCTCAAGTCCGGCAAACAGACCGTCGCCGCCGATTGCCGCCAGGCCATTCGCAACATCGACAAATTGTTGGGCGATGCCAGCCCGAAAGTGATTGAAAAAGGTGTGCCGATTGTTCGCGGCAAAAAGGCGGAGCCTTTGGGCACCCTGTCGATCATCATGAGTACCGAGGGCATCGGCAATCATTCCCTGCCGGAACACCTGAACGACAACAAGATCATCAATACCCTGGCCGCCCTGCAGGCCCGGCACAAATCCCGCGACATCATCCTGGTCAGCAAAGACATCAACATGCGCCTGAAAGCCCGGGGCTTTGGTGTGGAAGCCCAGGATTACCACAACGACCAGTTGCTGGACGACATCGATCTTTTACCGAAAGGCTACAAGGAGTTCCAGAACTCCTTCTGGGATAACATCGCCAAGGTAGAAACGGTACAGCGTGAAGGGGTCACCGAACACCTGCTCAAACGGGAGGGCGAACTGGCCAGACTGAACATCAACGAGTTCGTGATTGATGAACACGGTTTTGTCGGCCAGGTGGTGGACATCTCCGACGACCAGCTGGTGATCAAAGACCTGCACCAGCACGACCTGATGAACGAGGAAGTCTGGGGGCTGGTGCCACGGGATATCTACCAGGCCATGGCCCTGCACCTGCTTCTGGACCCGGACATCCACCTGGTTAACCTGACCGGCTCCGCCGGCTCTGGTAAAACCATCCTGGCGCTGGCCGCCTGCATTGAAATGACCGTGGCCAGCAAGCTTTACAAGCGGATCATCGCCACCCGGTCTACCCAGGGGCTGGACGAAGACATCGGCTTTCTGCCTGGCACCGAGGCGGAGAAAATGGAGCCCTGGCTGGGCGCCATCGTGGACAACCTGGAAGCCCTGCACGAAGACGATGAGAACATGACCGCCAGCGTCGACTACATCCTCAGCAAAGTGCCGCTGCACTTCAAATCCATGAACTACATCCGCGGCCGCAGCTTCCAGCACAGCCTGATCATTATTGACGAGTCCCAGAACCTGACCCCGCACCAGATCAAAACCATCATCACCCGTGCCGGTAACGGCTCCAAGGTGATTTGCCTGGGCAACCTGGCGCAGATCGATACGCCTTACCTCAGCCCGCTAAGCTCCGGCCTGACCTACATGACCGAGCGCTTCAAGGGCTTCCGCCACGGAGGCCACATTCACCTGCAGGGTGTACCGAGGTCGGTGCTGGCGGAGTTCGCCGAAGCCAACCTCTAACGCCATCGCCGGCTCCGCCTGCCGGCCAATTCTGACACTTGTCGCAGAGGGCCTTTTGGCCCTCTCGCCATTTTTGGCCGGCAGACTGGCCATCGTGCCGCCCCTCTTTCCGCCTTATCGTGAACTCTGTCACATTCCGACACCTGTCGTTACAACAACTCACAATAAGGCAAACCGATGAACCATCTAACCAAGTTCGCTATCACCAGCTTGAGCGCTGCCCTTCTGGCTGCCTGTGGCGGCGGTGGCAACGACGCCGCCCCGGAAACCAACAACTCCGGTGTACAGGCCAGCACGCCACAAGCCAACCAACCTCAACCGACCGCCAGAGCCATCAGCCGCCCCATGCCAGCCAGCACCAGCGCGCTCGAGCCTGCCTCGTGTAACCAGGGAACCGACCTGGCTGGCGGCCGGAGCTACCGGGTACAAATGCCATCCCGCGTGGACGGTGCCGCCATCGTGTTCGAGGTATTCGAACCCTCATTGTTCGACTGCGATACCAAGCACCCGCTGATACTGCAGGGCCATGGTTTCAGTGGTTCACGCACCACAACTGCAGGCGATGACCCTCTGGCACCGATCAAGCCGCTGATAGACGCGGGCTTTGCTGTGATCAGTATTGATCAGCGAGGCCATGGAGAAAGCGGCGGAACGGTTCGGGTAATGGACCCGGACTATGAAGGCGAAGACCTGGTACAGATTGTCGATTGGGCCGAAACCCATCTGGATTACCTGAAATACCGGGACAACAATCTGCTGCTCGGCGGTGTTGGAGGCAGTTACGGTGGTGGTTTCCAGTATCTGCTCTACAACGTAGACCCGGACCAGCGCATGGACGCCATGGTGCCCCAGATCACCTGGCATGATCTTACCTACAGCCTGAACCAGGGCGGCGTCACCAAGAACTACTGGGCAGCGTTCCTGTCCCTGGCCGGTGATGCCGGCACCGGGGGCGCTATGGACCCATTTATTCGAAGCACCCTGATCGATGGCATTGTCGGCAACCGGTTCCCCGAGGCCGCTCTGGACTTCTTCCACTACCACAGCCCCAGCTACTTCTCGGATAACGAGCGCGGGCTTGAGCTGTTCGACAGCGGTAACAGTCAGGAATACCTGCTTGACCCGATCACCGGCCGGCTACCCATCACCAGCGATGGCCGCTATATCATCAAGACACCCCAGAGCACGCCCTACCCGGTGGATGTGCTGATGTTCCAGGGCATGCGCGACAGCTTGTTCCCGTTTAACGAAGCCTATGAAAACTACCTGGCGATGAAGAATGCCGGTGGCGACGTGAGGCTGCTGACCTACCCGTTCAGCCATCACTACCTGGCACCCAACGTGGGGCTGATTCAGGAAACCCTGGCCAGCTTTGATTTCTATTTCGACGCAGTGCCCGAACTGCCTGCCGCCGGCCTGAACGCCCTGGCCAGCTGTGGTGATATCGAGATCAACCGGGCAACCGTGGCCTGGTTTAACGAAAAGCTGCTGGGTAAAGGCAACGCTGACAATGTCATCACCACCGGCCAGCAGATCTGCTACACCCTGTCACCCGGAGATGCGGTATCAGCGCCGGAGGTGACCGTAGGCGGTCAGGCCTTCCCGATTGCCCGCGACATTCTCGGAGAGTCAGTACCGGTTTCCGCGCTGATCGGCCCGGCCGGCGTGTTGCCTAACATCGTTCCCCTGACCACCATGCCGGAGGATGGCGTGATTGCCGGCATCCCCACCGTCGATATCAATGTCAGTCTTGGCTTGGATACTCTGGATAACGCCTGCCTTGAAAGTTCTGATCCGATTCTGAGCCTGGGCACCTGCGACGCCATCCTGTTTGTTGGTGTTGGCGTGATCAAGAACGGATTTGGTGCACCGGAACTCATTGACGAGCAGGTGCAGCCAATCCGCGGCCTGGGCAACCACCAGGTTCAGCTTACGGGCATTGCAGAGCGTCTGAGCGAGGGTGACCGCCTGGTACTGTTGATTTACGGCCAGCACCCGACGTTTGTGGGTGCCTTCTCCCGCGACCTGGTGGTTTCGACGGTTCAGGTTTCCGGCGAAGTGGCACTGCCGATCCTGACCTCCGACGGTCAAGACCGGCTCGCATCAATCAGATAGAACTAAGGTAACTCCCGGCGCCAGCGCGCCGGGGGCATCCCCGTCCAGCGGTGGAAGGCCCGGTAGAAGGTACTCGGTTCGGCGAAGCCGAGGGATAGTGCAATATCCGCCAGGGACTGGCGGGATTCTCGCACGGCCGCCAGGGCAAGTTCCTGGCGCACCTCATCCAGCAAGCTGTTAAACGTGTAACCCTGAGTCTCCAGCCTGCGCGCCAGCGTCCGCTCACTGATACCCAACGCTCCCGCTGCCTCTGCCCGACGGGGCAAGGTTGGCCCGACACGTGCCACCAGCCATTGCCGCAGATCCTCTGCCGACACCGCTCCCTTTTCCAAGGCTGCCAGGCGCCCGGCATTGTATTGCTCGTGTACCTGAGCCAGGGCCGGGTCTGCCTGTGGCAGAGGCTTGTCCAGCATCTCATGACTCACCAGCAGACCGCTGAATGCCTGTTCAAAATCCACCGGGCAGCCAAACACCTCCCGATAACCGCGAACCGGCCCCAACCGGGCCTGACTGAACTGAACCCGCACCGGCCGCACCGCCGATCCCGCTATCCAGTCTGTCAGGCTGACCACCGCCGACAATACGGCCTCAATCTGGTGCGGACTGAATGCCAGCCGGCCCTGCCTTGGATGGTAGACAATCCAGGTACCCCGGCTGCCGGGCAACATCTGAAAACGCCCACCGTCGGAGATCAGGCGCTGATATTTCTGCACCAGGGTAATGGCTTCGCGCAGCGTCGCCGCACTCTGCATGGCAAAACTGACGGCATCAATGCTGGCCGGGCGCACGCCCGTGCCCACTTTCAGACCAAAACCCGGATCGTGGGTACAGCGCTCGGCGGCGTGCCAGAGCCGGGTAATGAAATCGATGGGCCAGCGCTCCCAGGCCAGTGCCTGTGCTGGCAAGCCCGCAGTTTCGAGCAACACGGTGTCGCCAACCCCCAGACGGCGGGCGGCATCGATCACGGTGTTGACCCATCCCATGGAAACGGTGGCTTCTAAAGTCAATTATTCTGGCCTCTGAAGTCAATTCAGATCCGATCATAGCGTTATATGGTCTGTAACAACAAAACCAAAAACACAGTTTGGACATGCACCATGGCAAAACCTGATTGCTCAGACATCCTTATTGCCGGCGGCGGCCTGGCGGGCATGGTTACCGCCCTCGAAGCCCTGCGGGCGGGCAAGACTGTTACCATCGTTGACCGGGACACTCCCGAACGCTTTGGCGGCCTCGCGTTGTGGGCCTTTGGTGGCATGGCGCTGATCGACACCCCACTGCAGCGGCGTATGGGAATTGCCGACTCGCCGGAACTGGCCCTCCAGGACTGGCTGCGCTTTGGTGAACTGGACCCCAATGATGAATGGCCCATGCAGTGGGCCCGCTACTACGTTGAACATTCCCGTTCCGACGTGCACGACTGGCTCGCCAACGAGGGCATTAAATTCATGCCGGCGGTGAACTGGGTAGAACGTGGCCGGTTTGGCGATGGCAATAGTGTGCCCCGCTACCATGTTACCTGGGGCACCTCCCGGGAATTGGTGCGCTGCATGGTTAACGCCCTGCATGAGGAAAATGCCAGCGGCCGCCTCACCATTCATCACCGCCACCGGATCACCGGGCTGGACCATCAGGCGGGTGAGGTCTGCGGCGCCATTGCCATCAACGAGGAAACCGGCGAAGAGGTCCGGTTTGAGGCTCCCAGTGTGGTGCTGGCCATGGGCGGCATCAACGGCAGCCACGCCGAATGCCGGGCCAATTGGCCCAAACATCGCCCGCAACCGGCCACCATGCTTAACGGCGCCCATCCCTTTGCCGATGGCAAGCTGCACCACTGGGCCAAAGACCACCTGGGCGCGCGCATTACCCACGCCGGCGAAATGTGGAACTACGCGGCGGGCTTTCCCCACCCCTACCCGCATTTCCCGGGCCATGGCTTGTCTACCATTCCATGTAAATCCGCGCTCTGGCTGAACCACCGGGGCGAGCGCATCGGGCCGGAGCCCCTGGTGACCGGCTTCGATACCCACTGGCTTTGCCAGCGCGTGGCCGAACAGGAAAAACCCTGGACCTGGCACCTGCTGAACCGGCGTATCGCCCTGAAAGAATTTGCCATCTCCGGTGCCGAACACAACGCCCGCATCCGGGACAAGCAATTTCCCCTGTTCCTGAAAGAGCTGCTGCTGGGTAACAAACCGCTGGTGAATCAGATGCAGAACGAAAGCCGTCACTTCCTGGTGGACGACACCCTGGAAGGGCTGGCGAAGAAAATGAATGCCCTCACCTGCTCCCTGGACGTCGACGCCGCCACCTTGAAAGCCACCGCCGATGCCTTCGATGCCAGTTTCAGCAAGGGCAATCAACTGAACAACGATCCGCAAATCCGCATGATACGCCATGCCCGGCAGTGGGGGCCGGACCGGCTACGCACCTGCAAACCGGCACCACTGCAAAAACCAGGGGCCGGCCCCTTCATCGCCATCCACATGCAACTGACCACCCGCAAGAGCCTGGGCGGCCTGCGTACCGACCTGCAAAGCCGGGTGCTGGATGCCAGCGGCCAGCCCATCCGAGGCCTGTACTGTGTGGGTGAAGCGGCCGGTTTTGGTGGCGGCGGCAGCAACGGCAAGCGATCACTGGAAGGCACCTTCCTGCCCGGTTGCATTCTGACTGCCCGGGCGGCCGCCCGTTCCATCACCAACGGAGGCTGACACCATGCCCCTGAGATATCCGGCCACTGCCGCCGATTACCAGATCCTCGCCCGCCGTAAACTGCCCCGTTTCCTGGCAGACTACCTGGACGGCGGTGCCACCGAAGAGCAAACCCTGCGGGCCAATGTCAGCGGTTGGCAGGATATCGCCCTGCGCCAGCGTGTTCTGATTGATGTCGACAACGTAGACACCCGCGCCCAGCTGGCCGGCCAATCCTGCAGCATGCCAGTGGCCCTGGCGCCCCTGGGGCTGGCCGGCATGATGGCACAGCGGGGAGAAGCCCAGGCGGTAAGGGCAGCCAATGCCGCCGAGGTACCGTTCACCCTATCCACCGTTGGCATCTGCCCGCTGGACGAAGTGAAAGCCGCCGCCAATGCACCCTTCTGGTTCCAGTTGTACATGATTCGTGACCGGGAGTACGTGGACACTCTGCTGAAAAAAGCCTGGAATGCCGGCTGCCAGACCCTGATTTTCACCATCGACCTGCCCCTACCTGGCCCCAGACACCGGGACACCCGCAACGGTCTGGACAGCAGCGGTGCCCGTTCCGTCGCCCTCAAGGCGCAGCAACTGCTGTCGCGGCCGGGATGGCTTTGGCAAGTGGCCATAAAAGGCAAACCGCTGACCTTCGGCAACCTGAGCGACGCAGTGCCAGAGGCCAGCAATCTGGATTCGTTCAAACAGTGGGTGGATACCCAGTTTGATGCCTCCGTTACCTGGCAGGCCATCGAATGGCTGCGGGAACGCTGGCCCGGCAAGCTGATCCTCAAAGGCATTCTGGAGGTGGACGATGCCAAAGCAGCCGTCAACGTGGGTGCCGATGGCATCGTGGTCTCCAACCACGGCGGTCGCCAGCTCGACGGTGTGGCCGCCACCGCCAGCAAACTCCCTGATATCGTTGCCGCCGTTGGTAAAGACACCGAGATCCTGGTGGATGGCGGCATCCGCAACGGCGTGGACGTTTTCCGCGCCCTCGCCCTGGGGGCTAACGGCGTGATGGTTGGCCGCCCCTGGGCCTGGGCCCTGGCGGCGGAAGGCCAGGCCGGATTAACCCGACTCCTGAACACCTGGCAGCAGGAACTGAAACTGGCCATGACCCTGACCGGCGTCACCCGAATTGCTGACATCAGCGCGGCCCACCTGGATCTGCCAAACACACACAAATTGACCCAAGCTGGAGAACAACAATGACCAACGGCGCTCAGGCACTCATGAAAACCCTGGTGGATTCGGGTATTGAAGTCTGCTTTACCAACCCCGGCACCAGCGAAATGCATTTTGTCGCCGCCCTGGACAGCGAACCCAAGATGCGAGCGGTACTGGCCCTGTTTGAAGGCGTGGCCACCGGTGCCGCCGACGGCTACGCCCGGATGGCCGACAAACCCGCCGCCACCCTGCTACACCTGGGCTGCGGCCTGGGCAACGGCCTGGCCAATCTGCACAACGCCCGCAAAGGCAAGGTGCCGGTGGTCAACATTGTTGGCGACCATGCCACCTACCATGTGAAATACGACGCCCAGTTGCAGTCTGACATCGAAACCGTGGCCCGCAACATCTCCCCCAATTTTGTGCGCACGTCACAAAGCACCGAAGCCCTTTGCCAGGACGCCGCCGAAGCCATCACTGCGGCCCGGGGTTTGCCGGGCCAGGTAGCCACGCTGATTCTGCCGGCGGACGTGTCCTGGGGCGAAGGCGGCAAACCTTGTGCAGCACCAACACAGCCGCAGGCACCGGCGGCCGATGACCACGCCGTTCAGGCCGCCGCGGAGGCCATTGGCAGTGGCAAGAAAACCGCTCTGCTGCTGGGTGGCCGGGCGCTGCGTGAGCCCGCCCTGCTGGAAGCAGCCCGCATTGCCGCCCACAACGGTGTCACCCTGTTTGCTGAAACCTTCCCGACCCGTATCGAACGGGGTGCCGGCCTGCCGCCGGTGGAGCGGATTGCCTACCTGGCAGAACTCGCTACCCTGCAGCTCTCCGAGTTCGACCATCTGATTCTGGTGGACGCCAAGGCGCCGGTCTCCTTCTTCGCCTACCCGGGAAAACAGAGTTACCTGGTGCCGGCCAACTGCACCGCGCACACCCTGAGCACGCCGGAACAGGATGCCACCACCAGCCTCAAGAAGCTGGCCGATACCCTCGGTGCCAGCAGCGCTCAACCAAAGCTGCAGGCGCCTGGCCGCCCCGGACTGCCGAAAGGCAAACTCACCGCTGAAAAAGTTTGCCGGGCAGTGGGCGAACTGATGCCCGAGAACAGCATCATTGTGGATGAATCCATCACCTCCGGCCTGATGCTCAACGCCATGACCGCCGGCTCGCCGAGGCACGACATGATCACCCTCACCGGCGGTGCCATCGGGCAAGGCATGCCGAACGCGGTCGGCGCGGCCATCGCCTGCCCCGACCGCCAGGTTTACGCACTGATCGGTGACGGCACCGCCATGTACACCAACCAGGCCCTGTGGACCATGGCCCGGGAAAACCTGAGCGTGACCACCATTATCTTCAACAACGCCTCCTACTCCATCCTGAACGTGGAGCTGGAACGGGTTGGTGCAGAAGAAGCCGGGGCCAAGGCCAAGTCTCAACTCGACATCAGTGGCCCGGTGACCAATTACGCGCTGCTGGCCCAGAGCATGGGGGTGCACGGCACCCGGGTGACCACCGCCGAAGAACTGATCAAAGCCATGGAATACGCCAAACACAACCCCGGCCCACACCTGATCGAGGCGGTGGTGCCAGAATCTTTGAATGGCGTGAAAAGAAAGGTTCTGCCCTGGCTGCTGAAATCGCTGCCGAGCCTGCCAAGGCCACTGACCAAGGCGCTTAAGAAGAAAATTGCGCCCTGAGGGGCCAGAAGAAAGGGCGCAGCCACCGAGAATGGCTGCGCCCGGCTAAAACCTCACTCAAGACTCTGATCTGTACTACACCCGGTAGCGGCTGACCTCGGCCGTCAATTCACCCGCCAATGATTTCAGGCGCTGGGTGGCATCCCCCGCCCGGCGAGTCCCCTGGGCCGTTTGCTCGGAGATCGCCACGATCTCATGAACATTCTGGTTGATGGTTTCCGACACACTGGTCTGCTCTTCCGCAGCACTGGCGATCTGGGTATTCATATCGGTGATGGTGTTCACCGCCTGAGAGATACGCTGCAGGGCTTCGTTCACCTGCCGGGTCTCCTCAACGGTGGCTTCACTGCGATCACTGATGGCTGCGATCAGCTTCACCGCGTCCTGCGCACCTCTCTGTAGTTGCTCGATGGTTTTCTGGATTTCCTGAGTACTTTGCTGGGTACGGCTGGCCAGAGTACGTACCTCGTCGGCGACCACGGCAAAGCCACGTCCTGCTTCGCCGGCCCGGGCGGCCTCGATGGCGGCGTTAAGCGCCAGCAGGTTGGTCTGGTCAGCAATCTCCCGAATTACCTCCAGCACACTGTCAATCTGCCGGGAATCCGTTCCCAGCTTTTCAATCACCTGCACACCTTCTTCGACTTGTTGTGACAACCCACCGATCACCTCGATCGCCTGGTGCACCAGCCCTTGCGCGTCTGTCACCTGCACCATGGCATGGCCGGCGGAATCCGAGGCTTCACTGGCGTTACTGGCTACCTCCTGGGCAGCTGCGGTCATTTCATTCATGGCCGTGGCCACCTGATCGCTCTCAGACTTCTGCCGGTCTACGCCCTGCTCGGCCTCCACCATCACGTCGTTAAGCTCTTCGGTAGCGCCGTTAAGTGTCTCAGACGATTGCCGCACCTGCTTTACCAGGCCGTGTACCTGATCGGCAAAACTGTTGAATGCTGTCGCCAACTGACTCAGCTCATCTTTTCCACTCACCTCCAGCCGACGGGTCAGATCACCGTCACCACTGGCAATACCAGTCATGGCACCCACGGCAGATTTGAGCGGCCGTATAATGCCGCGCACCACAATCAGGGCCAGGAATACAATGATGGCGAGCGCCACAAGGGAGGTAGTCACAGAGCCGATAATGGCCGCTGCCAGCGATTCGCCAACCCGCCCTTCCATGCCGGCCACCTGGCTCTCAAGACCGTCAATCCAGAAACCAGTGCCAATCATAACCCCCCATTCCGGCAGCATCTCGGCGTATCCCAGTTTGGGAGCCACCGCTCCGGTATCCGGGTGTTGCCAACCATAAGGAACATAGCCTCCGCCCCGCTGGGCCACACGCACCAGCTCACGAATCAGGTAGGTACCGTTAGGGTCCTGAAACCCCCATAGATTCCGGCCTTCCAATGACGCATTGACGCCATGCATCACGTTCACACCGTTGGTGTCATACGCAAACAGGTAGCCCTCACTGCCGGAGTCATCGAAACGCAGCTGCCGCAGGATATCCCAGGCTTGTCGCTGAACCTCGGGATCGTTTGCCGAGCCAGGCTGTTCATAGAGATGCTGTATGGAGGTTTTTGCTAACTCGAGATAGTTCCTGAGTTCCTGGCGTTTGCTGGCCTCCATGTCTTCCGAGAAGCTGGCAACTGCTTGCTCACCGATCGAGCGGGCCTGATTCAGGTTATAGGTGGTCAGCAGTGCGGTCAGAACTATAACCGGCACCAGTGCCAGCAACAGCACCCGTGCCTGGATGGTGAGCTTATTCATGAGATGTGTCTTCCGTAGTTAGGATGGCAGTGGGAGAGATCCACTAAAAAAGATTAGCAATCCTACAGAGAAACACACGACAGATTTATTGAGGAAACCTCGTAGTTTGTAAAACAGGCGCAACCGAAGCGTTATCTTTTGTAACCGTCAATCCTTGAACTCCGCCTTATCCAAACCATGCTTCTTCATCTTGTCATACAGCGTTTTCCGGGCAATACCGAGCTGGACCATGGTGTCCTTGATACTGCCATGGCAGGCGTTGAGGGCACTGACAATGGCAGAGCGCTCGAAGCTATCCATCATCTCCGACAATGTCTGCCGGCCAGCAATACTGGGACCACTCGCGGAATCGCCTTCTTCCAGGGCCGCCGGACCAAGCAGCACGTAACGTTCCGCCAGGTTTCGCAGTTCACGAACGTTTCCGGGCCAGGAATGCTGCATCAGCCGGGCGGCTTGTCGGGCCTCCAAGGGCACGCTTTCGCGGTCATAACGGGCGGCGGCGATCAACGCAAAATGGTGGAACAGCTTGGGGATGTCTTCCTTGCGTTCCCGCAACGCAGGAATATCCACCTTGACCACGTTCAGGCGGTAATAAAGGTCTGAGCGAAAATCGCCTTTGTCACTGAGTTCTTTCAGGTCGGCCTTGGTGGCAGCAATAATCCGTATATCCACGTCCACAACCTGATTACTGCCCAGGCGCTCTACCCGCTGTTCCTCCAGCACCCGCAACAGCTTTACCTGCAAGGGCATCGGCATGCTTTCCAGTTCATCCAGAAACAATGTTCCCCGATGAGCATGTTCAATTTTACCGATGCGGCGCTTGTCAGCCCCGGTAAAAGCACCCGCCTCGTGGCCAAAGAGTTCGCTTTCGATGAGATGCTCTGGCACAGCACCGCAGTTGATCGCCACGAAGTTGTGACCACTGCGAGGACTGTTTTCGTGAATGTAGCGTGCCAGGGCATCTTTACCCGAACCCGTCTCACCATGCAGCAGGACGTTTGCCGAGATATCCAGCACCGGGTCTATGGTGGCCATCACCCGCTGCATGGCGGGCGAATCGCCCAGTATCCTGGGGCCCGGCCGGGCCAGGTGTCGCAGCTGGGCTTTGAGTCGACGGTTTTCCAGCGCAAGATGACGTTTTTCCAGAGCATGTCGCAGCAGCTCAATTAATTCCTCGTGGTCGAAGGGCTTCTCAATAAAGTCGTAAGCCCCTCGCTGCATCGCCGATACAGCCGTACTGATATCACCCTGACCGGTCAGAAGGATCACCGGAATATCCTCGTCCGTGGCCCGGACACGCTCCAACAGCTCCAAACCATCCATGCCGGGCATGTTGTAATCACACAGGACAATACCTTCGAAGCTGGGATGGATCTGTTTCAGGGCTGAAGCACCATCGGCGAAACAGACCACCGGGATATCTTCCAGCGCCAGGGTCTGCTCCATCAGCGGCCGGATATCCGGGTCGTCATCCACGAAAAGGACGGAAGCTGTTGTCATTCGTCTGCCCTACGCTGTTTCAGTTTCAGTACAAATTCAGCACCGGGGCCATCGTCACGGTTAAGGCCAATGAGACTTCCCCCAAGCGCCTCGACAATCTGGCGCGAGATAGACAACCCCAATCCCAGACCCTGCTTGACCGAGCGAGTCGTAAAGAAAGGCTCGAACACTTGTTCTGTGTTGCCGGGAAGGCCGTGACCATTGTCGCGTACCCGGCAATGCCAGTATTCACCATCGTCTACAATCTTAATATCGATCCACGGCTGGTCTCTATCTTCCAGTGCCTGGACAGCGTTCGCAATCAGGTTAACCATCACCTGCTCAATGCGGATGAGGTCACCATGACACATCACAGGATATTCGGGCCGGCACCAGTGTATTTCGATGCCGGAACTGCTGTGCTGGGCACGAATGATCTTCAGAGCACCATCGACAGCCAACCGCAGATCAACCACCGATGGCGGTCCCTCAGACTTACGGGCAAAAACCTTGAATTGCCGGATCAACTCCGCCATTTTGTCGCACAGGGAGACAATTTCCCCAAGGTTGGCATCAACCATATCGGTTGAACCCCGCTTAAGGAACATCCGGCTGTTGCGAGCGTATCCCTGGATGGCCGTCAGTGGTTGATTGATTTCATGGTTCAGTCCGGCAGACATCTGCCCAAGTACCGCCAGTTTTGCCGCCTGGATCAGCTCGTGTTGGGTTTCACGCAACTCCGTCTGGGCTCTCTCCCGTTCCTGGATTTCACCCAGGAGTTGATCGTTGGATCGCTTCAGGTCGGCTGTGCGCTGGGCAACCCGACGCTCAAGCTGCTCTCCCCGCAGGGCCAGCTCCCGCTCACGACGATATCGCTCTCTCAGGTACAGCCAGGTAAGGAAGCCAGCCAGGAACAGCGCCAGTCCGCCGGCCACGAACCCCGCCCGGGCCCAGAGTACCGGCCGGGTTGCGGTCAGTACCATCAGGCTCCAGTCCAGCCGCGGTAAGTCGGCCTGCACCGCCAGGTAGGTTTCAGCCTTGCCACTCTCCCCCAATCGGACACGCAACGAATGCTCGGCGAGCCCCCAGGGCTGTCCGATTACCGAAAAATCGATTGGCGGCAATGCTCGCTCGGGGTAACGCTGATGGACCCTGTCAGCTCTTTCACCATCGTTCCCCGTGCCGAAGTCCCTGTAAAGCCACTGGCTGCGGCTGGACAGAAAACTGATGCGATCCCCATCCAGCACGACCATCTCGGCCTGCTGAGGTGACTCTGGGCGATGCCACTGGGATTCCAGTTCATGTACCAGAACCTTGATGGCCACAACGCCCAACATGTTACCCCTCTGATCACGCACGGAATGGGTAAAGTAGAGGCCACGCTCCAGGGACCGGGAGCCAAGGGCAAAATATGCGACAGCTTGCCCGGTTCGTACCGCTTCTGAAAAATAGGGCCTGAAGGCGTAATTGTTGCCGACGAAGGTGTCAGGCTGGCCAAAGTTGTTGGCTGCAATGGTCAAACCGGACAGGTCCATCAGGTAGATGTCGGAGCCCCCAACAATGGTTGCCATCCGCTGCATTTGTTCATTCGCCCTGAGCACCGTAATCGAATCGTCTGGTTGCTTAAGCGCATCCGCCAGCAGCGGGTGTTCAGCAATCAATGCCGGAACCGGAAGGTACCGGTTCAGCTCATTGGCCACCAGTTGCCGGTATCGAAAGGCCTCCTGCAAGGCTTCACTCTCCAGTTGCCGGTAGCCATACCAGCCACCGAGCATCCACGAAGAAAGCAGAGTGATAACCAGAAGGGCAACAACGCTGAACCGCTGGGGCATGAGACTTTGTTCCGAGAAGCTTAGAGGGGCTCAGGTCAAGCCTAGCGCCCCCGGTCTGGCAGGACAACCCGCTTTGCAGCAGGCTGCCCGGCCAGGCACAGGCCAGGTCAGGCGGCGGCCAGAGCCGGTGCCACCCTGCGCTGGATAAAGATCGCCAGGAGTGCCAGCCCGATACCCGCGAGATCAGTCCATAAACCGCCCTCGATGGTGAGCAAGGCCGCAACCACCAGCAAAATCCGCACCGGAACCGGCGCTGTAGAGCGGGCGAACCAGCCCAGTACACCTGCCGACAACAGATACACGCCAAAGGTTGCCGTCATCAACGCCCGGGCAATCTCAAACCAGCCGCCGTCCATCAACAAGGCACTGTTGTAGAAGAACATGAACGGCACAATAAACGCAGCAATACCGATACGGAAGGAGGCCACGGAAGTAGACATAGCATTAGCGCCGGAGATACCCGCTGCCGCATAGGATGCCAGGGCCACCGGCGGTGTAATCGCCGAGACAACGGCAAAGTAGAACACGAAGAAGTGTGCCGTGAGCGGTTCAATGCCCAACTGGACCAATCCGGGCGCGACAACCGAAGCAGCAACCGCATAAGCCGCGGTGGTTGGCATGCCCATACCCAGCAGGATGGAAATGAACATGGCAAACACAAGCGCCAGCAGGTTGCTATGGGCCGCCACATCCAGAAGTAACACAGAGAAACGGGCGCCAACACCGGTCAGTGATATCACCCCCACAATCACACCGGCCGCAGCACAGACCACGATAATCTGGATGGACATGTAGGCCGCTATCTCGAACGCGTGCAGAATCTGGCGCAACCCCATCTTGTTGGGCGAAATCCAGCTCACCACCGCCGCCGAAATAGTGGCTAGTGTGCCGGCACGAATCACCGAGTAGCCCTGAAACAGCGCCACGATAAGGATGATGATGGGAACAAACAGATAGACCTGGCGCAGCATCAGCCGAAGGTCCGGCAGTTCGTCCGCGCGCATACCCCGCATCCCCAGTTTCTTGGCCTCGAAATCAACCATGAAGTACACCGAGGCGAAATAGAGAATCGCAGGAATCACCGCGGCAATGGCAATCTCCGTATAGGGGATGCCAGTGATCTCGGCCATGATGAACGCGCCGGCGCCCATAATCGGTGGCATGATCTGCCCGCCCGTGGATGCCGCCGCCTCAACTGCGCCAGCCGATTTTTTGCTGTAGCCAACTCGCTTCATTAACGGGATGGTCAGGGATCCGGTAGACACCACGTTGCCGGCACTGGTGCCGTTGATCATGCCCATCAGACCGGAAGCGAAGATGGACACCTTGGCCGGACCACCCCGGGAACGGCCGGCCGCCGCGAAGGCGAAATTGACAAAATAGTCACCGACTTTCGAAGCCTGCAGAAACGCGGCGAAGATGATGAACAGAATGATGTAGGTTGAGGACACCGCCGTGGTGGGCCCCAGAATACCCGCATCGGTGTATACCTGGCTGAAGAACCGTTGAACCGAGAGCCCCGGATAGCCAAGGAAACCCGGCAGGTACGGGCCTGCAAACACATAAGCCAGAAACACCAGGGCAATGACCACCAGGGCCATGCCGGCTACCCTGCGGGTAAGTTCCATAATCAGCGCTGTGCCTGCCACTGCCGCAAAGGAAATTCCCACGGGGGCGAAGGCGGTGCCGGTGGTCATACGCATGGACGTGTTGAAAACCACCAACAGATACGCTGCGACGGCCACCGAGCAGATGATCAAGACCAGGTCTGGCACACTGAACCGGGCACGATCACGTTGATGGAACCAACTCATCACAATGCCCACGCCAGAGGCGGCCAGCAGAGGCCAACCAAAGTGCCAGGTTTCCAGCTCGGCGGGAATCCGCATGGCGCCGTCCAGAATCATCTGATGGAATACATAGATCTGATACAACACGTAGACTGCAGGAATCAGGGCAACAGCCGCAAACCAGGTGGTCCAGCGATGCCGAACACCGCCTTCATCACCGGACACGAACCGCGCACCGGCAAACAGGACAAAGCCCAGCACCAGCGCTCCAGCCACGTGCACAATTCGGAACGACCAGGTTTCCATGGGCGCCACGTTCAGTATGTAGAGATGAAAAGCAGAATAGGCAATGGCCAGCATCACCACGAACTTCATCAGAACACCGGTGAACAGTCGGCGGTTGGCCTCTACGGGTTCGTCATCCACATTGTGGGCTAGGATGTGGTCTTCATTGACCGTCAGATTTTCTGCAAGCGGTGTGTCTCCACCACTCTGGAATGGTTTTTTGTTCATGATAAGTCCTGCCTGTCCGGGAGGCGGTAAATCGGTAACGAGCGGTTGCCAGTGAGCTGCAAAGTGGCCCACCGGCAACATTCATCAGTGTTTGATAGCCGCGTCGTCGATGGGGTAGCCGTTCTCGTTAAACCAGCGGGCCGCACCCGGGTGCCATGGCAGTGCCTGGTTCTGGGTATAGTTTTCGGGGACAGAATGAAGGGCAGCCCGATGGATTGACACCATCTCGGCATTGTTCTCCATGGTCAGTTTGGTGACTTCGTATACAAAACTTTCAGGCATATCGCAGTTCACCATGGCGAAGTTCCACATCGAGACCACACGGGAAGGCTCATCCAGTGACTGATAGGTGCTGGCCGGAATAATGAATTCAGACACCGGAAAACTGTCTGTGATCGTTTTTGCTTCGTTATCATTCATGCCAATAACGTTCACATCAGTCTGCACCTCCAACTGACTGACCGCCGGAATGGGAATACCTGCGGCGAAAGCCACCACATCAATCAACCCGTCCTGAAGCTGTCCACCAAGATCGGACCAACTTCCATTGCGACGTTTAAAATCAACACCCAAAGCTTCCATCATGCGCGGAAAATAGGTATCCGAAGTGGAGCCAGCGGGACCAAACCCGATCGTTGCACCAGGTGGAATATCCGAGATCGAAGCAATACCGGAACTGGATAACGCGGCAATAGAAAAAGGAGTCTCGTACATCGGGAACATGGCGCAGACATTATCCATCTTCATTCCCGGAGCCAGGGGGCTTTGGCCATCAACCGCTTCCCGGGCGGGGCCCATGGTGGTTAAGCCGAGCTTTAGATCACCCGTATGGACCAGCGCCATGTTCTGAACCGGGCCACCGGTGATTTCAGCCCCACCAGAGACCCCCAGATTCTTCGCCACAAAGTTTGCCCAGCCAGATCCGTAAGCGAAGTAGGTTCCGCCCTGGCTCGCCGTACCGACGGTAAAACTGGTCGGCCAGCCGGAACGATCCTGAGCCAGAACAGGGGTTGCAAAAACAGCGTAGGCGAGCGCAGTCGCCGCAATGGATTGGAATCTCATAATGAGTGCTCCCGATTGGTCTTGTTGGTTGGGTGCTGATGAGGCCAGAGAAGAGCCCCGCTGGGGGAAGCAATCAGCAAGCACCAGGCCAGATCGGGAAAACGGCCAAAGAACAGAAGGTTAAGTCTTAGTTGCTGTTATCGGACGGTGATAATGGGCGGGTTCCCACCCATCAGTAGAATGAGTTTGGGTAGGCCACCACCCATCCGGGCCCGATAATATCCGTGAAGTTAATGTGGCTTACCAACGCCCCTGCAACGTTGCCACAATTTTCCGGCTACCGGCGTTATCCCGGTGTTCACACACATAGATACCCTGCCAGGTACCCAGGGCCAGATGGCCGTGACTGATGGGCAGCGTCAGTGACGGGCCGATCATCACACTCTTGATGTGGGCCGGCATGTCGTCCGGGCCTTCCATGGTGTGCTCATAATGCGGAGCATTCTGGGGCACCATAACGTTGAAATGACGCTCCAGGTCGCCCCGGACATCGGGATCGGCATTCTCGTTGACCGCCAGGGAAGCGGAGGTATGCTGGATGAACAGGTGCAGCAGCCCCACTTCGCAGTTGGTCAGTTCCGGCGCCTGGGCCAGAATTTCATTGGTGACCAGGTGAAAACCCCTGGGCAGCGGGGCCAGTTCGATGGTGTTCTGGTGCCAGATCATAGTACCAACTCCGGTTATTTTTGCAGTTCGTCCCAGGGGTGTACGGGCACTACCGCGTCTTCCGACACTTCGCTCTCGAAGGAGCTGCGGAAGTAGTCCATGGCTTTTTCAGCTTCGCCCAGCTCGTCGAAGCGGGCGATGTGATAGATGGCCTCGCCTTCGTTCACCAGTGGCAGGTTGTTCACACAGATCACGATGCCGGAACAGGGGGACGTGATCGCCACCTCCGACTCACCAAAGGGATCCGCCACCATGGCCAGTTTCTGACCTTTACGCACCTTCTGGCCGAGGCTGGCCACGGGGCGCATGATGCCGTCCATATCCGCCCGCACCCACTGTGAATTAGCCGCAGTTTCAGAGCGCTTTCTGGGCGCCCTCGGGCCTTTCTTGGCAGGCACCATTTCCAGTTCCCGCATCACCCGGATAATACCCTTCACACCGCTGGCGATAACCACATCATCAAAGCGCAAGGCCTCACCGCCTTCAAAGGTGATGACCGGAATATCCAGGGAATCGGCGTAGGCCCGCAGGCTGCCTTCCCGAAGACCTGCATTAATGATGATGGGGGCGCCAAAGGCATCCGCCATTCGGGAGGTTTCCGGGTTCTTCAGCTCGGCCCGGATTTGCGGCAGGTTGAAGCGGTGAATGGCGCCGGTGTGCAGGTCGATAATGTGGGTGACCTTTTCCATAATTTGGGTGCGCAACAGGTAGGCAATGCGGCCGCCCAGCGAACCGGTTTCCGAGCCCGGGAAGCAACGATTCAGGTCCCGGCGGTCCGGCAGGTAACGGGTGCGCTGCACAAATCCGAAGATGTTAACGATAGGAACTGCCACCAGCGTGCCCCGCAGGTGCCGGAGTGCGCCGTTTTTCAACACCCGGCGGATTATTTCCACACCGTTGATTTCATCGCCATGAATCGCACCACACACCATCAGCACCGGGCCGTCACGGCGGCCGTGCACCACTTCCACAGGAATGTGCAGCGGTGTATGGGTATAGAGTTTGGCCACCGGGACTTCCACAGTCTCACGGGTACCGGCTTTTACCTGTACGCCAGCGATTTCAAACGGTGCTCTTGCCATGCGCGCTTATCCCCTGCCCCGGGTTTTGGTTTTCCAGGGTTTGTAGTTCTTTTCTGTCCAGTTAATGATCATGCCTGCCACGTTCTTGCCGGTGGCATTCTCGATGCCTTCCAGGCCCGGCGAGGAGTTTACTTCCATCACCAGCGGGCCACGGCTGGAGCGCAACAAGTCCACACCCGCCACGTTCAGGCCCATGGCCTTGGCGGCGGTAATAGCGGTGCGGCGCTCTTCCGGGGTAATGCGGACCAGCGAGGCCGTGCCGCCCCGATGCAGGTTAGAGCGGAACTCACCCTCGGCGCCCTGGCGTTTCATGGCGGCAATGACCTTGTCGCCAATCACAAAACAGCGAATGTCAGCGCCGCCGGCTTCCTTGATGAACTCCTGCACCAGGATGTCTGCCTTCAGGCCCATAAAGGCCTCAATCACTGATTCTGCCGCCTTGCGGGTTTCCGCCAGCACCACGCCAATGCCCTGGGTACCCTGCAACAGCTTGATCACCACCGGCGCGCCGCCCACCATTTTCAGCAATTCCGGCACGTTGTCCGGCTTGTTGGCAAAGCCGGTGACCGGCATGCCCACGCCCTTACGGGCCAGCAGCTGCAGGGAACGCAATTTGTCCCGGGAACGGGTAATGGCCACGGATTCGTTCAGCGGAAACACACCCATCATTTCGAACTGGCGCAGTACCGCAGTGCCGTAGAAGGTGACCGAGGCACCAATCCGGGGAATCACCACGTCGAAGTCTTCCAGCACTTCTTCGTGATAGTGGATCAACGGGTTCGCAGAAGTGATGTTCATGGAGCAATGCAAGGCATCGATCACCTTCACTTCGTGGCCACGGTTAATGCCTTCCTCCACCAGACGCCGGGTTGAGTACAGGTGACGGTTTCGCGACAGTACCGCAATTTTCATATTCAGGTCCTTAATGCCGGCTTACCGGCCAGGTAGGAAGCTTCAGGGTAGATCAGGGACCGGCCCGCCATGGCGGTACGGCCCAGCAACATCCGGAACCGCATGGAATCCCGATTGGTCAGTGTCATTTCAATAGGCCAGCTCTGATCGCCCACCACCAGGGTGGTCTCAATCACCAGCCGCATTTCTTTGTGCCCTCCGGAATCCGATACCGTTCGCTCATCAAGCACTTTGGCATCGCATTCCACTACCTGGTGCAAATCGTTCTGAACGGGGTGTACCCAGAATTTCACCCTGCGTTCTCCGTTCTCCGTGTAGGGTTCGGTGCGAAAGGTGTGCAGGCACGATGTGCGCGCACCGGTATCCACTTTCGCCTTGATTCGGCCAATATCCAGATCCGGCAGGGCCACCCATTCCCGCCACCCCAGAGCGATCTTGTTATCCGCCTGGATGGGTTGAGTGCTCTTGATTACTTCAGTTGTCTCGCTCGACATCCGGGGAGTCCTTATCTTTCTGTTGTTCCGGGCCCATCAGTTGCACACGGAAGGGCGCGGAATGGCTACCGGCGTATATGCTGGTATGGGGGAACGGAATCTCGATACCCTGCTGGTCCAGTGTTTTCTTGATGGCCACCATCATGCCACCACGGCCCTCGAAGAACTTGTCTTTGGGTACCCAGAAGGAAAATTGCAGATCCACGGAGGACGCGCCAAAGCCCGTTACCAGAACAAATGGCTTGGGTTCTTCAAGGCATACCGCATTTTTCTCCGCCAGCTCCAGCAACAGATCACTGACACGCTCTACATCTTCCGCGTAGGCAATACCCACCGTCAGATCAATCCGGCGAATGGGAAAGCGGGAGCGGTTCACCAACCGGGTCTTGATCAGTGTTTCATTGGGGATTCGCACATACAGGTTGTCCGGCGTGCGCAGTTTCACACTCAGCAAGTCAATAGAAACGATTTCCCCGATAGTGGCATCCACCTCGATAAAGTCACCAATCTCGAAGGGTTTCTCCATGACCAGGAACAACCCGCTGATGATGTTGGAGGCTGAGGTTTGCGAGGCAAAACCGATGGCGACGGTCAGAATACCGGCGGCACCCAGTACAACCTCGAGAGAAAACCCAGCCTCGCGCAGCGCTGCCATGGCGAACAACATGAAGATTGCATAGAAGAACAACCGGCGAATCATCACCATGTGATGGCGAGACACCCGGCTCTCAACCATACGGCCAACGCTGCGGGCCACCAGTGAACCCAGAACGATACCCAGAGCCAGCAAGAATCCGGCGGACAACCACTGCCCCCAGGCAATCCCGTTGATCACCTGTGTTATGGTTGCCTGAATTGCTTCCAACACGTAACTGCTCCTGTAGCGGCTGTTAGCCAAACATATGGTCGAAGGCGCGAACCAGCCTTCGGCCCCGGGCAAGCTTTTCCCGGGCCGGGGCGATGGCTTCGCAAGGGCCAGCCTCAGCAACCACAGACGACGCTATCTGCAAGCTGGCAGAACTCATGTCCGTTTCGCATTCCACCGTGATACCGGGTGTCCACAGCTGCCCTTTCTCGTTGCGATACAGAGACAACAAGGGCGTAGGCATGCTGAAACGCTCCAGCAGGAGCGGTTTCTCCCGACTGTTGATGATGGTGACCGGAGTAACCGCCCGCCAGGGCCTTTTGGGTACCGCTTCCAGCGCTAATCGTCCATATGTCGACGAGGCGTAACACAACTCGCCTTCACGGGTATTCCGGCCAAGCCAGGTCAGGGAAGGTGGCGCCAGCGGGATTTCCGCCAATTCCAACCGCTCTTCACCCACGCAGACTTTCATCCAGAGTGCGGTACCCACATAGAGAACGCAACGGGCGCCGGGTGGAATTGTCAGGGGCTGAAAAGGACGAATCACCGTTGGCAGGCTGGCCATGGCCGGATAGAAACTCACCACGCCGTTGTCGCTGGAGCGAACAAAACGCTGAGCAGCAATCTCGGCCGAAGGCAGAGTGTAGCCGGTGGTTTCCAGCCAGTGCTGGGGATCAGACTCGACGTCAATTTTCTCTTCCCGAATCTGCCACTCCAGATCCAGCAGGGTCACCCATAATCGTTTATGGCCAAGCTGGTGCTGCTGGGTCTGGCCGGAAGCCAGTTGGTATGGGTGTGCCCAGACACCATCGCGCTGGCTTTCGGTAACGTCAGTCATGCCGAAGAAAAAACTCCTTTTGGGGTAGCCGGCTAGTCTGCTTAACTATAATCCAATCCGGTAGTTACAGCGAATATACAAGCCAATGATTTATCGCCTGTAATTTCACCTATGCCACACACTCAAGGGTACGCAATCTGATGACAGAACTGGTCTGGTTCCGCAACGACCTCCGCCTGGCAGACAACGCCGCCCTGACTGCCGCCTGCGCCCGCAGCAAACCCGTGAAAGCCTGTTTCCTGATAACGCCAGGACAATGGCAGGAGCACGACTGGTCCGCTGCGCGGGTGCAGTTCGTGCTTGAGCACGCCAATGTCCTGGCCCGCCAGCTGGCCAAGCTGGGCATTACCCTGTCATTTCTTTACGCGGATACCTTTACTGAAAGCCTCGACAAGCTGGAAGCATTCTGCAAACAACACCAGATTGCAGGCCTGCACTTCAACGAAGAGTACGGCATTAATGAGCGGAGACGGGACAAGCAGGCCCACGACCGGCTGACCGCCCTCGGCATCCGGGTGGCCAAGTACCGGGATCAGACCGTGGCCCCCGTCGGCCAGATTCTGACCCAGCAGAATGAGCCCTATTCCGTATTCACTCCCTTCTCCCGACGCTGGCGTAGCTGGATAGAGGAAACCCAGCCCACGCTGTACCCGACGCCATCGTCCATGGGGCCAGAGGTAAAGCCGGAGCGAACCGATACCCTGCCGGCACCATTCAACGATGCGCCCGAGCCACTGCTGGCCACAGGCGAGGACGCTGCCCATAGTCAGCTGGAGGCATTCCTGGCCGAACGGGCGAAAGACTATAAAGACAACCGGGACCTCCCCGCAGTGGATGGCACCAGCCAACTCTCGCCCTACCTGGCCAACGGGGTGCTTTCCGGCCGCCAATGCCTGATTGCGGCCCGACAAGCTGGCGTTTCCGGAGACGGTATCGAAACCTGGATCAATGAAATCGCCTGGCGGGATTTTTACGTTCACATTCTCTATCACTACCCGCGCGTCAGCATGCACCGGGCATTCAAACCAGAAACGGAGGCGCTGGTATGGAATAAGCCGGGAGACCACTTTGAAGCCTGGAAGGAAGGCCGAACAGGCATCCCGATTGTGGACGCTGCTATGCGTCAGCTCAAAACCACTGGCTGGATGCATAACCGCCTGCGGATGATCACCGCCATGTTCCTGACCAAGAACCTGTTTATCGACTGGCGGCTGGGCGAAGCCTGGTTCATGCAGAATCTGGTGGATGGCTTTCTGGCGTCCAACAATGGCGGCTGGCAGTGGAGTGCCTCAACCGGTACCGATGCAGCACCTTATTTCCGGGTGTTTAATCCGGTAACTCAGAGTGAGAGGTTTGACCCGAAGGGAGAGTTTATTCGGCAATGGGTGCCTGAGCTGGCCAGACTGGATAACAAACGGATTCACGATCCTTCCAAGGGCGGAGTTATCCCGAAAGGCTACCCAAGACCGATCGTCGATCTGAAAGAGAGCCGGAAAGAGGCCATTGCGAGATTTCAGGCTTTGAAAGATTGAGACTTTGGAGTCTTGTTGCCGGTCAGGGTTGGGGACGGCCTTTCCAAAACACGCCGTGAATACGTCCCTGTAGGCTCCGCTCCGCCATCCATGGCTCCGCAGGGTTTTGGAAAGGCCGTCCCCAACCCTAACCTACCTTTGAGCTAGCCGGCACAAACCGGGCAATCGGGGTCCTTCGCCAGCTTCATTTCCCGCCATTCCATTTGCCAGGCGTCCAGGATTAGTAAACGGCCTACCAATGGCTTACCGACTTCAGAGATCACTTTGATGGCTTCCATAGCCTGGGCTGAGCCGATCATTCCCACCAGGGGAGCAATAACACCAGCCTCGGAACAGGTCAGATCCTCATTACCTTGCTCAGGATACAAACAGTGGTAGCAAGGGCTTTCAGGATGCCGGGGATCGTAAACAGACAACTGCCCTTCACCACGAATGGCAGCACCGGATACCAGCGGAACCTTGTTGGCGACCGAGGCCCGGTTCAACGCAAAACGGGTATTGAAGTTATCAGTACAGTCCAGCACCAGCGTGGATTCAGCAACCAGCTGTTTGAGGTCGTCGCCATCCACCCTCCGATTCACCGCACTAACGGTGATCTCCGGGTTGATCGCCCTTACCCGCTCGGCCAGGCGCTCCGCTTTTGAATCGCCAAGCCAGCTCTGTTCAAACGCAATCTGCCGTTGCAGGTTGGCCAGTTCGATCTGGTCATCATCCACCAACGTCAGGTGGCCAACGCCTGCGGCGCCCAGATACAAGGCTACCGGGCAACCTAAACCACCGGCGCCGATGACCAGTACATGGGCGGCCTTGAGTTTTTCCTGGCCGGCGATGTCGAACCGGGGCATCAGAATCTGGCGGCTGTATCGGAGCAGTTCTTCATCGCTGAGCATGAGGGGTCTCGCTACTGGTCGCTGGCCGGCTTCCGGGCCAAAGTCATTCGGTCGTTTCCGCCGTAGTCTTTACGGGTTTCTATGTTGAGCCATCCGGCCCTGGCAAACAAATCCCGCACGGCATCGCCTTGATCATAGCCATGTTCCAGCAGCATCCAGCCACCGGGATTCAGGCGTTTGAAGCCTTCGGTGACCAGCAACCGGATGTCGTCCAGGCCATCGTCACCCGCCACCAAAGCGGATGACGGTTCAAAGCGTACGTCGCCTTCGTTCAGGTGACGGTCACTGGCGGGTATATAAGGAGGGTTGGAGATAAGCAGGTCAAAGCCACTCTCTGGAATCTGGTCGAACCAGTGGCTGCGCACTACGGTAATCGGCAGCTGCAGGGACCGACTGTTTTCACGGGCCAGTTCGACGGCCTCTTCAATACGATCGCTGGCCATAATCTGCCACTTAGCTTTCTCGCTGGCCAGCGCGAGCGCAATGGCGCCAGTACCGGTGCCCAGGTCCAGCACGCGGGCGTTTTCAGGCAGCGGTAGTTCCAACGCGGTTTCCACCAGGCACTCGGTGTCTGGCCGGGGAATCAGGGTGGAAGGGCTGACTTTCAGGGGCAAAGACCAGAATTCCTGCTGTCCCAGCAGGTAGGCGATGGGTAAGCCCTTGACTCGTTCAGCCACCAATTCACGAAACGCTTGCGCCTGATCAGGGGCTACTTCCCGCTCGGGCCAGGCCCGAAAGCTGGTGCGGCCCAGGCCGGTTACGTGGCTCAACAGTAATTCGGCGTCCAGTCGGGGAGAGTCGCCACCGATCCGTTCAATGGCGTTATTCAGAAGGGCTTCACAGGTCAGCGAGGACTCACTGCTCATTGGCCAGTTCTGCCAGCAATTCAGCCTGGTGCTCCTGTTGCAGGGGGACCACCACGGCGTCGAGATCGCCGGCAATCACCTCGTCCAGCTTGTACAGGGTGAGGTTGATGCGGTGGTCGGTTACCCGGCCCTGGGGGAAATTGTAGGTGCGAATACGCTCCGAGCGGTCGCCACTGCCCACCAAACTTTTGCGGGTTTCCGCCATGCTCTTCTGCTGTTTCTCCAGCTCGGCATTCTGCAACCGGGACGCAAGCAGGCTCAGGGCCTTGGCGCGGTTCTTGTGCTGCGAACGTTCTTCCTGACACTCCACCACAATACCGGTGGGCAGGTGGGTAATGCGGATGGCAGAGTCGGTTTTGTTGACGTGCTGGCCACCGGCGCCGGAGGAGCGGAAGGTGTCTACCCGCAGGTCAGCTTTGTTGATTTCGATGGCTTCGGATTCATCGGCCTCCGGAATCACGGCCACGGTGCAGGCGGAGGTGTGAATGCGGCCCTGGGACTCGGTTTCCGGTACCCGCTGCACCCGGTGGGCTCCAGACTCAAACTTGAGCGTTCCGTAGACGCCATCTCCGGACACCCGGGCGATGACTTCTTTATAGCCGCCGTGCTCACCCTCGTTCTCGCTCAGCACTTCCACCTGCCAACGGTGTTTTTCCGCATAACGGGAATACATGCGGAACAGGTCGCCGGCAAAAATCGCGGCTTCGTCACCGCCGGTACCGGCGCGCACTTCCAGGAACACGTTCTTGGTGTCGTTCGGGTCTTTCGGCAGCATCAAGCGCTGCAGCTCTTCGTCAAGCTCTTCGCTACGCGCTTCGGCGGCGGCTAGTTCTTCTTCCGCCATGGCCCTCATCTCGGCATCGCCGTCTTTGGCCAGTTCCTTCGCTTCCGCGATATCCTCATGGGATTGGCGCCAGGCCTGGAAACACTTTACCACCGGCTCAATCTCAGAAAATTCCCGGGACAGTTCCCGGAATTTGTCCTGGTTGGCAATCACCGAGGCATCGCTCAGCAACGCGTTGACCTCCTCGAACCGTTCAACAAGCTGTTCGAGGCGGGACTGGATCGATGGCTTCATAATTTTTCCGTGGTGGCGGGCTCGTCAGCTTCCAGGGCATCAAGCTGATACAGCTCCCGCAGGCATTCGGTGACTTCGGTGCGGCCCTCGGCCATGGCTTTACGCACTTGTACAGAGGGCTGGTGAAGCAGTTTGTTGGTGAGGCCACGTGCCAGGCTGCGCAGCACCGTCTCCGGGTCAACGCCGTTGCGTAAGGCACGCAGGGCCTTTTCAGATTCAATATCCCGCAGCAGTTCGGCACGCTGGCGAAACACTTTCAGGGTAGAGACCGCATCCAGGGCCCGGAGCTGGTCCAGGAATTCCTGTACGCCACTGCTGATCAGGTTCTCGGCTTCGCGGGCAGCGCCTTCACGGGAACGAATGTTTTCTTCAATCACCTGCCGCAGATCGTCGACGGTATAGAGATACACATCGGCCAGCGACCCCACCTCCGGCTCAATATCCCGGGGAACCGCAATGTCGACCATGAAGAACGGACGGTGTTTGCGCTTCTTCAGCGCGCGCTCCACCGCTCCCTTGCCAAGTATTGGCAACGGGCTGGCCGTAGAGGAAATGATGATGTCGACGTCCGCCAGGTGATCGGGAATTTCCGACAGAACAATGCCCTTGCCACCGTGCAGTTCGGCCAGCGCCTGGGCACGTTCCAGGGTGCGATTGGCCACCAGGAAGTCTTTCACGCCGGCATCGGCCAGGTGGCGGGAGACCAGTTCAATCGTTTTGCCCGCGCCAATCAACAACGCCTTGTTGCGGGACATATCGGCAAAGATATGATGCGCCATGCTGACAGAGGCATAGGCCACCGACACCGGATTTTCCCCGATGGCGGTCTGGGTTCGAACCCGCTTGGCTACCGAGAATGTCTGCTCAAACAGGCGGGACAGGAAAGAGCCGGTGGCACCGTGCTCACGGGCCAGGGAGTAGGCATCCTTTAGCTGACCGAAGATCTGCGGTTCGCCCAGCACCATGGAATCCAACCCCGCCGCTACGCGCATCATATGGCGAACGGCCTCCGAATCCCGGTGAACGTAGAGCACGTCTTCCAGGTCGGCCACATCCAGCTCATGAAAACCGGCCAGCCAGCGCAGTACCGTGGGCGCGCAGTCGTCGTCCCCGGCCAGGTACAGCTCTGTGCGATTACAGGTAGACAGAATGGCCGCTTCACTGGCACCGGACGCCGCCCGGAGTTCTGAGAAGGCTTCCGCCATCCGCTCCGGGGTAAACGCCACACGTTCGCGGATCTCCACGGGTGCGGTTCGGTGATTGATTCCCAGTGTCAGCAATGCCATTTCGAGGTTAAAAAACCTTATGCCAGTCGTGGATCATATTGTGCCATTCTACCGGTGAGGGCCACCGCCTGCCACCCGAAAACACGCCGCCTTCGGGAACTGCGGACAGGTTGGGCAAGTTATAATGCTTATGCCATTATAGAGGCTCGGCCACGGCCTAAACCCGATCTGCCTCAATTCTACGGCAGAACAGAACATACTCTGACGTACTGCCGACAGCACACGGGAAGTTGCATGCAAAAATCCGCACCGTATCTGGTTACCAGCCTCCTGGCCTTCACCATTGCCGCCCTGCCCGGCTGCGCCAGCTTTTCCGAAACGACAGAACCAAAGGCTGATGAACCTACCCCCGTAGCGGTCACCCCGACGCCACAGGAAGAGATTCGTTATGCGGATTTCGAGCCAGAAGTGCTTTACCAACTCCTGGCGGCGGAGATTGCCGCCCAGCGTGGGCGCTACGACGTAACCCTGGTCAACTACCTGCAGGCAGCCAAAACCTCAAAAGATCGCGGCGTCATTACCCGTGCCATGCGCATTGCCCAGTCCCTGAATGCCGATAACGCGCAGCAGCAACTGGCAGACCTATGGCTGCAACTGGAGCCCGACAACCTGCTGGCACACCGGGTTTCCGCGATTCAGGCGGTCAAACGCCAGGATCTTGAAACCGCTCTGGTCCACATGGAACGCATTATGGAGCAGGGAGAGGACGCAGACTTTGACAGCCTTGCGGCGATGTCTGCCAACCTGCCACCGGCCCAGCAACGGGAACTGCTGCAGCTATACGAGCGACTGGCTGAACGGCACCCGGGCAATCCCGAGCTTGAGTACAGCATTGCCCTGCTCCTGAAAATCACCGGCGCCCCGGAGCAGGCCCTGGAGCGCATTGAGCGGCTCACCAACCAGCAACCCAACTTCCAGCCCGCCATCGCACTCAAAGGCGACCTGCTGTACCAGACCGGTCAAACAAGAGAAGCCCTGACCTACCTGACCACAAACACCCGGCGATTCCCGGCCAACCGGCAACTGGGCACGCTTTACGGCCGCATCCTGATTAACGAGGGAGAGCTTCAGGCTGCCCAGGACGAGTTCGAGCGACTGGTCAAACGCTATCCCCAGACCCCGGGGCTGCGACTGTCGTTCGCTCTGGTCGCCCTGGAAAATCGTCAGCCGGAGCTGGCCAGAGAGGAGCTTACGGAACTGATCGAACAGGGCCACCACACCGATGAAGCCAGCTACTACCTTGGCCGCATAGAGGAAGATGCGGGCAACATCACCCACGCCATCGGTTACTATATGAGCGTAGAAGGCGGAAACTACTTCTTCCCCGCCCTCGCCAGGGCAAGTGAACTGCAAGCCGAGACAGGGGATCTGGATAGCGCACTTGCCAAGATTGACACACTGAGGGATTCAAACCCGGGGCAGGCTGAGAACTTCTGGCTCCTTGAAGTCAACCTGCTGCTCGACCAGCAGCGCGAACAAGACGCCATGGCAGCCGCCAACCATGCCCTTGAGGCCTTTCCTGAAAACATTCAGATCCGTTACGCCCGAGCCATGCTGCACGACTCTCTCGGCAACACCGAACTAGCGGAAGAGGACCTCAGGGCCATATTATCGAATCAACCAGACAACGCGGTGGCGCTGAATGCGCTCGGGTATATCCTGACCATTCGTACCGAGCGCCTGGATGAAGCCCGCAGTTACATCGAACAGGCACTGGCCCTGGATCCGAATAATCCCGCCATTCTCGACAGCATGGGCTGGGTACTGTTTCGCCAGGGCGACACCGAAGCCGCCCTCGAATACCTGGCCGACGCCTGGGCCGCCTACCCGGACCCGGAAGTAGCCGCCCATTACGGCGAAGCCCTCTGGGTCAGCGGAAATGAAGAACAGGCTCGCGTGATCTGGGAAGAAGGCCTGGAACAGGATCCGGACCACGACATTCTGATTGAAACCATCCAACGCCTGACCGGCAACGGAAACTCCTGATGTTGAAGAATCTGTTCGCCGCCCTGTTGGTACTTGGCGTGCTGGGCGGCTGCACCACCATTCAGCTGGAACCACTCCCGGAAGGCATGACCGACCAGCCCCCAGCCAACTGGGCTGAACGGTCCCGCACACTTGGTCAATTCAATCACTGGCAGCTTTCCGGGAAACTTGCGGTGCGCCAACCGTCCGATAGCGGCACCGCAGTCATTAATCACTGGGAACAGCAAGGCGAGCAATACGACCTGGCATTGTCATCATCCTTTCTCGGAATGGGTAGCACCAGCCTGCGCGGAACACCGGGATTTCTCGAACTGCAACTGGCTAACGGCGACACCTACCAATCATCGAACCCGGAACAGCTGGTACAGGCCGCAACCGGCTGGCAGCTGCCCATTGACAGCCTGACCTGGTGGATTCGTGGCCTGCCGGCACCAGACGGCAATTTCCGGTTATTGTTCGATGACCAGCAACGGCTAGCCATCATTCGCCAGGACGGCTGGGAAATACGCTACGATCGCTGGCAGGCGTTCATTGATGATCTGCCTCAGCTCCCCGCCCGAATCACCGCCCTGAAGGACGACAAGCGCGTTCGAGTGGTGATCAGTGACTGGCAGAGAAAGGACTGAGCACATGAGCAACAGCATTACCCTGCCCTCGCCGGCCAAGCTCAACCTGTTCCTGCACATCGTGGGCAGACGACCCGATGGCTATCACGAACTACAAACCCTGTTTCAGTTTCTCGATTATGGCGACGAGATCACCTTCACCCTGACCCCGGGGGATGCCCGCATACGCCTTGAGGAACCGGTTCCCGGGGTACCTGACGACGACAACCTCATTATTCGCGCAGCCCGTGCCCTGGCCGAACGCGCCAGCCATGCATTGCCCGGCGTGACGATCCGCATTCAAAAACGACTTCCCATGGGCGGCGGCCTCGGAGGCGGCAGCTCCAACGCCGCGACCACCCTGGTGGCACTAAACCACCTCTGGGAACTGCATCTTGATGAAAACGAGCTTGCCGAGCTGGGCCTGGATCTGGGCGCCGATGTACCGGTGTTCGTTCGCGGCCGCTCCGCCATTGGCGAAGGGGTGGGTGAAAAGCTCACGCCCGTCAATCCGCCGGAAGACTGGTTTGTGGTCCTCAAGCCTGACTGCGAAATAAACACCGGGAAGATTTTTTCGGAAGAAGGGTTGACAAGGGACACCCCAAAAATGAAAATAGCGCCCGCTTTTGAGGGAGACGCCTCGAGGTACCGAAACGACTGTGAGGATGTAGTTCGAAAACTGTATCCTGAGGTTAACAAGAGCCTGGAATGGCTTTCACAATTCGGACCTGCAAGATTAACCGGAACCGGGGCTTGCATTTTTGGACGTTTCCCGACAGAATCCGCAGCCCGGATTATCTGGGAAAGCAAACCCTCCGGCATCACGGGGTTCGTAGCTAAAGGGGTGAACCATTCACCTCTGCACAAAAAGCTGACAGAGCTGAAATGATGCCAAGAAAGCACGATGATATTGGGGTGTCGCCAAGTGGTAAGGCAACGGGTTTTGATCCCGTCATGCGCAGGTTCGAATCCTGCCACCCCAGCCACCTTTCTCCCGCTTCTTCTGAATCAAACGCCGATACTGAGAAGGATGCTGTCGTGTCCAAATTGATGATCTTCGCTGGCAATGCCAACCCTGAACTGGCGCGCGATATTGCCAGGAAACTGCATATTCCCATGGGCCAGGCCACCGTTGGCCGTTTCAGCGATGGTGAGACCACCGTTGAGATCAATGAAAATGTTCGTGGTCACGACGTTTTCATTATCCAGCCCACCTGCTACCCCACTAACGACAACCTGATGGAACTGATCGTGATGGCCGACGCCCTGCGCCGCGCTTCCGCCACACGGATCACCGCCGTTATCCCTTACTACGGATACGCCCGCCAGGATCGTCGCGTTCGCTCTACCCGGGTAGCCATCAGCGCCAAAGTGGTTGCTGACATGATTTCCAGCATCGGCGTCGACCGTGTGCTGACCGTCGACCTCCACGCTGACCAGATTCAGGGCTTCTTCGACATCCCGGTGGACAACATCTACGCCACCCCGGTGCTGCTTGAAGACATCGAAAAGCAGCGGTTCGAAAACTTTGTCGTGGTATCCCCGGATGTAGGCGGCGTTGTACGCGCCCGCGCCGTTGCCAAGCGCCTGGATGATGCCGACCTGGCCATCATCGACAAACGCCGCCCGAAGGCCAACGTTTCCCAGGTTATGCATATCATCGGTGACGTCAAAGACAAAACCTGCATTCTGGTTGACGACATCGTCGATACCGCCGGCACCCTGTGCAAGGCAGCCAACGCCCTGAAAGAGCACGGCGCCTCCCGCGTAGTCGCCTATATTACCCACCCGGTGCTGTCTGGCCCGGCCGTCGAGAACATCAACAACTCGGAGCTGGACGAACTGGTGGTGTGCGACACCATTCCACTGGGTGACAAAGCCAAAAATTGTGCTAGAATCCGCCCCCTCAGCATGGCTGGACTGCTTGCGGAATCGATTCGTCGCGTGAGCAACGAAGAGTCCATCAGCGCCATGTTTGAGAACGTCTGAACGGGCCAAGCTCCGTAACACTCAGACTTTAAAGGCAGTTTTCGGGTCGGGAGTCCAACAGGGCTCCCGACTCTTTTAGTCGATCGGAAAAATCCGGTCATTCAAAGAACTCATCTGTCCCGAGCCTGGTCGCGGGCCGTTCAGATGAACAACGAGGTACATACCATGTCTCAGGAATTCCTTATTGAAGCATTTCCTCGTGACGATCAGGGGAAAGGTGCGAGCCGCCGCCTGCGTCGCGAAGAGCGTAAAATCCCGGCCATCATCTACGGTGGCGGGAAAGACGCAACGCCAGTCTCAATCTGGCACAACGAGCTGAAAAAGGCCCTCGAAAACGAAGCCTTCTTCTCTCACATCCTGACCATCGACATTCAGGGCAAGAAAGAAAGCGTGATCCTGAAGGATCTGCAGCGCCACCCGTACAAGCTGCTGCTGACCCACGCCGACTTCCTGCGCGTAGACAAGGATCACGAGATCCACGTTAACGTACCGCTGCACTTCCTGAACGAAGACACAGCGCCGGCCGTTAAGCTTCAGGGTGGTATTGTTTCCCACACCATGACCGAAGTGGAAGTTATCTGTCTGCCGCAGAACCTGCCTGAGTTCATCGAAGTCGACCTGACTGACGTCGCCATGGACCAGGTTGTCCACCTGAGCGACCTGAAACTGCCGAAAGGCGTTCGTGTTGCTGCCCTGCTGCAGGGTGAAGACCACGACCAGCCGGTTGCCTCTATCCATAAGCCGAAAGGTGCCAAGGCGGACGACGCTGCGGACGCCGAAGGCGAGGAAGGCGGCGAGGAGTAATCACTCCGGGGGCAAAGGCGAATGGCACAGGATATTGTCATGGTGGTTGGCCTGGGAAATCCCGGTGCCGACTACGAGAATACCCGCCACAACGCCGGCGCCCTGTTCGTCGAAGCGCTGGCCCGCCATGCGGGCCAGACGCTACGCCCCGAAAAGAAGTACCACGGGCTTTACGCCCGCATTCAGTGGCAGGGCCTCGACCTGCACCTCCTGAACCCCAGCACTTTCATGAACCGCAGCGGCATTGCCATCAAGGCCCTGGCGGACTTCTTCAAGATCTCTCCTGAACAGATTCTGGTTGCCCACGACGAGCTCGACCTGCCTCCCGGCACGGCCAAGCTGAAGAAAGGCGGCGGCCACGGCGGCCATAACGGCCTGCGGGACACCATTGCCCACCTCGGCACCAACGACTTCCAGCGACTACGCCTTGGCATCGGCCATCCCGGCGACAGCCGTAAGGTCACCGGTTTTGTACTGGGCCGACTCGGCAAACAGGAAACCGAGCAGCTGAGCGCCGTGTTCGACGAAGTCATGCGGGTTTTGCCAGACGCCGCCAACGGCAAACTGGCTGCCGCCATGAACCGGTTACACAGTTTCAAACCGACCCCCTGAGCAAGGCACATCCCCTTACTCGCACCCGTACCGATACCCCGGTATAATCCGCCCAAATTTTTCAGTTCCAGCAGAGGCATTCCATGGGATTTAACTGCGGCATCGTCGGCCTTCCCAACGTCGGCAAATCTACCTTGTTCAACGCACTGACCAAAGCCGGCATCGGCGCAGAGAACTTCCCGTTCTGCACCATCGAACCCAACGCCGGCGTGGTGGCCATGCCCGACCCGCGCCTGACCAAACTGGCCGAAATCGTAAAGCCCGAGCGAGTCGTGCCCACCACCATGGAATTTGTCGACATCGCCGGCCTGGTCGCCGGCGCCTCCAAAGGCGAGGGCCTGGGCAACCAGTTCCTGGCCAACATCCGCCAGACCGACGCCATTGCCCATGTAGTGCGCTGCTTCGAAGACGGCAACGTCATCCACGTGGCCAACAAGGTTGACCCGGCATCTGACATTGAAGTGATCAACACCGAGCTGGCCCTGGCCGACCTGGACACCGTCGAGAAAGCCATCAAGCGTGTGCAGCGGGTAGCCAAGAGCGGCGACAAAGAAGCCAAGGCCCAGCTGGAGATGTTCGAAAAGCTGCTGCCAGTACTGAATGAAGGCAAACCGGTGCGCAGCATGGGCCTGGACAAAGACCAGATGGCCCTGGTGCGGGAACTGTGCCTGCTCACCGTCAAGCCCACCATGTACATCGCCAACGTGAATGAAGACGGCTTCGAGAACAACCCGCACTTGGACAAGGTTCGCGAAATTGCCGCCTCAGAGAATGCCGTGGTGGTGCCCATCTGCAACAAGATGGAAGCCGAAATCTCTGAACTGGAAGACGAAGAAAAGGCCATGTTCCTCGATGAAATGGGCATGGAAGAGCCCGGCCTGGACCGCGTGATCCGCGCCGGCTACGGCCTGCTGGGCCTGCAAACCTATTTCACTGCAGGGGTGAAGGAAGTACGCGCCTGGACCGTCAAGATCGGCGCCACCGCCCCCCAGGCAGCGGGCGTTATCCACACCGACTTCGAACGCGGCTTCATCCGCGCCGAAGTGATCAGCTACGACGATTTCGTGCAATACAACGGTGAAGCCGGCGCCAAGGATGCCGGCAAATGGCGCCTGGAAGGCAAGGAATACATCGTCAAAGACGGCGACGTTATTCACTTCCGTTTTAACGTGTAATTTTTCCGAATTTTTGGCCCCAAAGCCTTGACACCTTGGGCCCAAATACCGAAAATACGCGCCTCGTTTGGGGCACGCCTCGATCGAAATGGCAAGGTAGCTCAGTTGGTTAGAGCACAGCACTCATAATGCTGGGGTCGGCGGTTCGACTCCGCCCCTTGCTACCAAGATTCAAAGGGTTACCGTTAACGCGGTAGCCCTTTTTTATTGGTTCGACTACATGTTGACTACATCTTGTCTACAGAGGGCAGCCATCGGAGAAAACCTTAACGCGGATTCCAGGTGATTCGGTGCCAGGTGCGCGTAACGCATGGTCATGGTTATGGAGCCGTGACCAAGTATGCGCTGAAGGGTAAGCAGATCTCCGCCGTTCATCATGTAGTGACTGGCGAAGGTATGCCGAAGGATGTGCGTTAGTTGCTGGGGAGTCTGGAAACCACAACGATCATACGCAGACCGAAAGGCAGACCGACAGGAATCAAACAAGCGCCCAGGACCTGGACGTAACCTCGGATTAATCTGTTCTTGCAGCTCGGGCATAATCGGTACCGCACGATCCTTGCCGTTCTTCGTATCCTTGAAGATCACCTTACCTGGTAACCAGGATGAATGTGTTAACCCTTCTGCTTCTCCCCATCTCGCACCCGTAGCAAGACAGATAGCAGCAACACACCATGTATGGTTATTGGTGCTAGATTCACATTCAGTCAATAGCTGTCGACATTGCTCCAGGTCGAGGAACATCATTTCATGGTGTTGCTCTTTCACCTGGCGAACCTTGGCAATCGGGTTCTCCTGGATCACACCCAGACGGACACACTCTGAAAACACGGCCTTCATGTACCGCTGTTCGTGATTGACGGTTGAGGCCTTGACCTGCTTTAACCTGGTAATCCGATACTCCATCCAATCGGACGAGCTGAAATCGACTGTCAACGGATCGTTTAACCTGGAAACAATACCTTGTAAACGGCTAAGTCTTTGATCGGCGTCTTTGAGGGTACAACCATGATGGTCATGCCAGTACTTAACCAAGTCAGATAGGCGGCGACCGGCCCCGCTGCCCTTCTGTTCAAAGCGGCGTAACCAGGCAACAGCGTCCAGTCGTGTCTTAAAACCCCGTTTGCGTATCCTTCGACCGGTTCGACCTTCTGGATAGAAGTCAACTTCCCAACCGGTTTTAATCTTTCGTATCACGCGCAGACCTTACCGAGTAGCCGTCGTTTTGTTAGCCCATCCTGGACAAGCTGGAACAAATCGTTCTCGGTGATATCACGCCTACGATAATAGCTGGTGAGATCCTCCCAGAGGCCACTTTTCTTAAGATAATCCCAAGCCTGACGAGGGTTAAACCGGTTGCGGGCATAAATGCTCAGGAGGTTGCCAAAGGCCAGGGAAACGTTTTTTTCGTTACCGCAACCGGGTTCCTTTTTTGCGCGTTTGTAAAGCAATTGAGGCGCAGGGTGTGTGAAAACGACGTCTTGCCGGAGCTTTGTCCAAATGGGATGAACCCAACCTTTTCTGATTTCAAACCGGTTAGCTCTCAACGCGTAGCGCCAAAAGCCTGTCAGGTGCCCAACGGCATCGATGAAAGACTTAATGACGGGCATACCCTCGGTACCATCAGCAATCTCGTTAATGATGCGGTGGTGAAACCGGATTTCGAGACGCCAGACAGGTTGCTCCTGGTCATAGCAGGTTTCCGGGAAACATTGTTCGTTGGTTGCGGTCTCCCAAATACTTTCCATGAAAGCGCGTTTGTCAGAGACGTCGATTTCCTTGGATTTATCATACAGGCAGGACTGTAAGCTGTTGGCTTTGCCGAACGTATAAGTTTCACCGCGACCATTAACGGTTGAACCGGTTTGCCAATCAAGATCACTGACACCGTTGTAAACACTGACTGTTTTTGCGCGTGTTACAAACCTTTGCGCAAAATCCTGGGGAGGTTGCCACCCTTGGAAATCCACGGCGAGATGGATAGCAACGCCAGACGGTTCGGAAGATTGCAGGAAATAGCGAGCCCAGAAGTTCAATTCATCCTGAACTTGTTGACTTCCACGTTCATACAACCAGGAGGGTGAGGTTTCAATTTTTACGTGCGTGCCAAGCGAATCAGCTTCAGCGTAGAAATTCTGAACCAGCATGGTCAAGCCGTATTCACGGTTCTGAAGAAGGTACCGGAAGCCACCGCGACGACCGGACATTACGGCCCAGTCCAGCTCATTGATACGAATCATGGCGCCGTGACCCTGTTCATAAGCAGTCACAATTTCGGCTAGGACTTCAGGACGCAACCGACCCTGATAGAGCTGACGAACAGTGTCAACACCGGACCAGAGGACGTTCACACCTTGCAGATTGATTTGTTGACCCTCGCCGATGAAAAGATCACCTCTTCCCGTTTCACCAGTGCGTACGTCGAACCTTTCGAAGTCATGTATGGCCATTTTGTGATTCCTACTGAAACGTTATGAAATAGTTTTTTGATTTCTATGAGACGTGTTACAGGGACGTCTCTCGCCTGCCGGCGGCGTGTGGCTGGGGCAAGCCTTCCACCCACACGCCACCGCCGGCCCTCCTGGGTGTCGGGTTCAATAGTTCATTGCCTGGGTTTGTACACGGATTCTCAGGGCTTCCATGTTGCGTTCATGGGCGCCGGTGGCCTGGGTACTGTTGCTGCTCTCGGGGTTGCGGGTGCCTTTGTCTTGAGGTGGTTCGCGGGTGGGGTCCCAATAGCCGTGGGCAACAATCTGGCGGCATTGTGCCTCGGGGACTTCCAGGGGCGTGGCCTGTTGGGTGTAGCACCGGCATTGGTCGGTTTTTTCGCGCAGGAGGCATTGCGGCCTTGGGAAGTCGCGGACTACATACACTTGGTCATAGACCGGGGCTGAATGGGGAATGCTTTTTACCCTTGGGGACCACTGTTCCAGGTATTGCTCACGGGTGAGAGGTTGCCCTTCCCGTCTGGCCGGTGCGGGCTGTCCGGGCGCGTTGTTCGCTTGGGTGGTGACGTTGTCAGGCGTTGGACCTGGACTGCTGACGCTGTCGGATTGGCCGAAGTTGGCAACCACGCTGTAGATGGTGTAACCGGTGACGATGATCAGCACCAGGAGGGCCCAGACCATCCAGGGTATCTTGCGTTTGTGGGTGTGTACTTCGGCGCTTTTGTAGAGGCCAAAGAGCTTTTTGTTAAACCGTTTTCGGGTTTTGGTGGCGGCTTTTTGGGCAAAGTAGTCGCTGGGGTCATCGGCGCATTCCTGGAAGGTGAAGCGGGTGGCCGACTGCAGGCCGAACTGGCGCTTGAAGTGGAAGTGCTGGCCGACCAGGCGTCTAACCTTGGTGTCGATCAGTTTGGGGTGTTGAGTGATCAGAACCAGGTCAATGCCCAAATGTCGGTGGGTATTCAGCCGGCGGATGTGTTCGGGCACTTTGTTGCCGAATTTCTCCGGGGGGAACAGGTCCTGGCATTCGTCCAGGATGATGACGGCACCGTGTGGGAGGTCGTACCAGGCTTTGGCCTGTTCAAGGTCGAGGGTCTGCCAGCCTAGGGCTTCACCGGGGGCCAGGAGTTCGATGTTGTAGACGTAGACGGGGCGCTCCTGGAAGGCTGGATCGTTCAGTACCAGGTCGATGGCGTTGAGGGTTTTGGAAGCACCAGGGGTGCCGGTGATCAGGGTGATCATGAGCGAACCTCTACGCTGTCGATGAGTTTGATGGCGTCGATCTGGCCTTGGTTGTAGGCGAGGAACCAGACGGCGAGAAGAAGTAAGGAGGTGGGGGCAACGTCAGTCAGGAGCCACCAGCCGATGTTTTCAAGTCGGTGTCGGAGTTTCATGGTCAGGCCTCCCAAGGTGAACCGGGTTTGCGCCAGATGGGGTGCGCGGGTTTGACGGCGGTTTTGATGGCAATGCAAATGCCAAAGGCGGTGAACAGGATTTTGATGCCGAGGGGAAACCCGGCGATAGCCAGCACGGAATACAGGGCCGTCGGTAAGCCGTCGAATTTGGCGAACAGGAACTGTTCGGCCTGGTCCAGGATGAGGGTGACGCCGGTGAAGACGATGAGGCCAAAGCCGAGGCCCCGTACCACGTAGGTGACGATGTAAGGGACGACAGAGAGAACAATGGACCAGACAAAGTAGAGTATAGGCATGGTTAGATAACCCCCATGACAGTTCGGGCCACGGCGAGGGAGCCGAGGAACGAGAAGATAAAGAGGGTTAAGGGGCGCAGTTGTTCGGCCAGGGTGCAGAAGGTGGTAAATTCCACTTGGAAGTTGCCAAGGCTAAGCCTGATATCAACCGGGGGCGGGCATTCGGCCGGGGCCGGGTCGGCCACGTTGGTGAAGTCCTGCATTTTGTCAGACAGGTCCATTTCCTGGGTGTCGACCAGTTCCAGGCCTTCCTCATCCAGGTTGCCCACTCCCTGGGTTTTCTGGTTAAAGAATTCGTCGGCTTTGTCGCCGGTTTCGTGGATCAGGCAGCGGTTTTCCCAGACTTCCCGGGCAATGCCGCACTGAATGGCGTCACCTTCACAGGTGGGAGGTGCCTCGCAGCCGTTAGAGCCGTATTCGCCCTCCCCTTCTTCTCCTTCTCCGTCGCCACTTCCACCGCCTCCGCCAGATGAGCCACCATCTGACCCATCACCGCCGTCAGAGCCGTCACCATCTCCGCTACCGTCGCCGCTTCCATCTCCGTCACCGTCTCCATCGCCGTCACCCGGTTGGATAGCGGGTTCTGAACCGCCTTCACCCTGCACACCTTGAGAGCCCTGGTCGAGTCCGGATAGGTTGGTACCGGAGGGGACGCAGACGCTGGTGCCGTTTACTTCGCCATAGGTGGTGCCAGTTGGGCAGCTGCCGCCGGGCTGCTTGTCCATGTCCAGGCAGTTGCCCTGGCTGTCTTTGATGTCACATTGTTCAGGCTGGCCGGTATAGTCTTCGGGATTGTCGGAGACGTACTGTTCACCCAAGCCGGCGCACTCTTGGGCGTCAAACATGCTGGTGCTGCCATCGAGCTTGGAATAGTTAGTGCCGCAGGTGTAGGCGCAGCCTTCAACGTTATAGACTCCAGAGCCAAAACCGCCGTTGATGGAGCCTCCCGGGATGGTTTCCGTTGAGCACTGTGGAGGCGGCTCAGGAATCTCCCGATATTCCGGCGCAACGTGATAGTGGGTATTACAGGAAGACCCCTCGCTGACAACAACGGCTCGACATTCATAGCCAGGGTCTCGACTATAAAAACCCAATGAACCGCTATCACATTTGGCGTTAATTTCATCTAATGCTTCCTGCTTGGTATGGACACCTACACCACAGGACTCCAGACGGTGGCGAATACTAAAGTTCATGTCTGCAGTCCACCCAGGGGTAACACCGACAGCCCAGGACTCAGCCGGTAGCCACCCAAAGGCAAGCAATAAGGGCCAGTAGCGACAGATAGTACGGATCGTTGAAGAACACACCGGTTTTCTCCCTGTTGTGATCAAAAAAGGCGGGCCGTGGCCCGCCCTCCTGGGTGTGGGTGCCTTCCCCGGCTTAGCCGAAGAAGGTGGCCTTGACCCATTTGATGCCCACGGCAATCACCGCCAGGGCGATCAGGGCACCACCCACGGTGGTGATGTCGGTGCCTACGCCGTCCATCTTGTCGCTGAAATCAGCGGGCAGGATGGAGGCCTGGGCGGTGACGGTTGCGCCAGCGGCTGCCACGGCGGTGCCCACTTTGGCTACGGTGCGGCCGACACGGCTGCGGGCCATGGCCCAGGCTTTGCCGTCCGGTTCTTTCTGCATGTCGATGATGCGGGACATGGTGGTTTCCTCTTTCTGGTTTGGGTTTCAGGTGTTGAACATGCGGCGGATGAGGCGGACCCCAAACGCCACTAAAAACCACGTCACGAAGGTGCCAGCCAGGTAGCTGAATTCCTCCGGTGACATGGTGAACGCCTCCCGGTATTGGGCGGCGAACTCGGCGACCTGGACGACTTGCCAGGAGCCGCTGCACTGGGGGGTGCTGCCGCTTTGGCTGATGATTCCGTCACAGGTCACGATTTCCATGGGTTAGGGGCTCCTTATCCAGCCGGTTTGGACTTAGCGTCGGGAGAGTTAGCGGCTTTTTGACTTGGTACAACGCCAATAATGTGCGGCTGTGACTTGCCACCGGCTGCTGTCTTCAACATGGCGACCAGCTTGAAATCGCGCGGGGGCTGACCTGGCTGGTACCCCTCCTGCTTCAACTGGTCAAAGATTCCCGGCTCTGCACTGATTTTCGTAACTTCATAACCGAGGGTGCCTGAGTTATCGCCTACTGGTGCCTGGCCGGTAATAACACTGCAAAAGGTGCGACCTTCAATGGTCATTTTGCGGCAGTTGAATACGGTGGATGTCATTTCGAATTGCATGGCTTATTTCTCCGGGTTTTTGGCCGTGTTGTAGGCCGTTTCTGAGTTTTGGATTGCCTTGTTTGCGTCGAACAGTTCCAGGAACAGGCGCTGTATCAACTCCGCCTCGTAGGCCTTTGCGGCTATATCAAAGGGCGGCTTCTGGCCGATGGCCATTTCGTGTTTCCAGAACGCCAGGCTTGATCTAATTGCCTTTAATTGACGTTCCAGACTGTTCTGTAATTGCCGAGACTCTTTCAGCGTCAAACTTAAGGTGACCGGCTTTCGTGCAACCCCTCCGGGGCGGGCTCTACTCGCTTCGCTCCCCGAAACTAAGGTTTCGGCCCTTACGGGTGACGATCCCTGTTGCCTACGGTCACCAAGGTGACCTGCGCACTCCGTTTGCATCCTTTGCTCACCGCTCCGGTTCTGAATCAAGGGGCGGTCATCCACCCCCGTCATCGTCGCCAACGCAGCTCCTGGTTGCGGACTGTGAGTCACGGCCTGACCAGCGCAAGGCCAAGCGCTACGCGTGCTACGCAGCCTTGCGCCGGTCATTCCGCGCCTCCCTGATCGTCCGCGAGCTGCGATGGCGACGATGACGGGGGCGGATTTTCAGACACGGGAGGTTGGCCAGAGAAACCGAAATCAGGACATCCAGCCTTTAACCAGGCTTCAATAACAAGCCCGCCGAGCGTCCAGACGTCCGTACCACGGTCAAAAGCCTCCTGTTCCAGGTGGAGCTTTACCGAGCGCTTAGCGGTGACGTAGAAGCGTTTTTCTTCGTCTTCCTGATTCGGGTTGCGGGGTGGAATTATTTGTGTCACAAGAAAACCTCCAGGCGAACACCCTTGTATACCTGGCCTGGCAATGCCCCCAGGGTTGAAAGCTGTTCGCTACGTAGAATGACGGAATCAGGAAGAACGCCTTTGCAGTCCTGGTAGTAGCCGAGGTATTCATCAAGACTGGCGCGAATCTTCAACGACTTAGGGTTGTCGCTGAAACGGACGGCATCACCGTCTAAAGAGGGTTGGTCGACATATGGAGAGACAAAGGCCCAGCCAGTAGCACCGTTCACACGATCACCACCTACGGCAATCCACTGACGACCGGAAAGGCTTACTGCAACAGTACCTGGAGCCACCATACGAGCGGGACCAAGGCGATCAGAAGTAGCAACGAAGTTTTTGCCATCGAAGAAATAGACAGCTTTGCGCTCTTTATCTGAAGCCCGGGCAACAGTGGCGATCATGTCACCAACATGGTTAAGGCGCTTCATCACTCACCCTCCCCTTTCAACTGCTCTACAAGCCGAACCAGATTCACCAGGCGACGGCGACCGATCTTGATAGACGGGATGTAGGCACGGTGCAGCCACATGTGCACAACTGAGTGATCAACCGAGATCCAGTCAGCAAAAGCGCGCCAGTCCATCATCGGGGGTGTTCCCGACTGGAGCTTGTCGCTGATGCTTTCGGTGATCTGCTCGTCTATCATGTTCAGTACCTTGCAGTGCGTTTCATTATTAATTCAATTCAACTAAAGCCATTTTAGCTAAACGTGATATCTTTAGCCATATTGGCTTAAGTTATTTTTAGACTATTTTCTTATGATAAAAGAACGGGTAATAACGGTTATTAAAGAGTCAGGGCTGAAGAACCCGGAGCTTGAGGAAAGGACCGGAGTAAACCGGTATACCTGGCAGAACATAAGGAATAAGCCCGAGCGAGCCTTGAAAACAGAGGAGATAGAAGCGGTTATTGCGCTGTTCCCTCACTATGGGTACTGGATAGCTACAGGAAACATTGCCCCAGAAATCGGACAGACCAGCCCCGAATACGACGAAGTGAACTCAAAGTTAGACAATCGCGCCGAGGGATAAGCATTACGAAGGCAGTTATGGAGCGGTGGTATCACCGAGACGCGAAACGTCACTGATTAAGAAGGCACTCCCTGGAGCGTTTTCCCGACACTTCACGGCGTTCAGCTCTGAGCCTATTGCCCTGACTAACGGAGTAACCACCAGCACGAAGACGGGAGTCAATAGAAGCAATTCGTTTGCGGTAGGACTCACAGACGGCCTGATTGGAACCAGTGGACTCGGAGGACCGAGAAGACGTGTTTCTTCGGGGCTGAGAAGTAACACGATTGATCTGATTAAGAGACCTCTGGGATTCGTAATTGTTGGATCGAATCGGGATAGAGGTATTACTACGAGGAATACGGGAAGGCGTTCCGTCTGATTTTGGGGGAGCGTCTGAAAAATGGGTTACACCGTCTGCATCAACCCAACGATAAAGCTGATCGGCGTGAGCAGGCACGGCGGCAAAAACCAGCAGAAGAAAAAAAAGAAAGTAATTCATTGAAGGTCCCTTTCAGTGTTGTCTACATCACCCATACAGTGATAATTATTGAACTGCCTTGAATATTCAACAAAGTTAAACGCGTTGTTTTGCAAGGTTTTGTAAAATGTTGAATTATGCCGTCAATAACTCATAATGCTGGGGTCGGCGGTTCGACTCCGCCCCTTGCTACCAGTATTCTTAAAAGCCCGGTTCGAAAGATCCGGGCTTTTTTCGTTCTGGCCCAACCCCGTTGAGAGCCCGATTGCGTGTTTTACAGCACAGGATAGCAGCCATGCCGGAATCCCTCGTGTCAGGACTGTCGCTGGATCGCCTCGAGCGCATCAGCCGGCACTTTGAACAGAACTATATCCAGCCCGGCAAGCTACCCGGTTTTGCGGCACTGGTTGCGCGACACGGCAAGATTGTCTGGAGTGAGGCAAGAGGGCTGAGAGATATAGAGCGCAACCTGCCCATGGAACGGGATACGGTATTCCGCATCTACTCCATGACCAAACCCATCACCTCCATCGCGATGATGCAGCTGCACGAACAGGGCAAGTTCCTGCTGAACGACCCGGTGCACAAGTATATTCCGGCCTGGCGCAACCTGCGGGTGTACAAGGGTGGCAGCTACCCGGATTTCAAAACCGAACCGGCAGCTACCACCATGACCATCCGGGACCTGATGACCCACACCTCGGGGTTGACCTACGGTTTCACAGAAAGAACGGAAGTAGATGCCGCCTACCGTCAGCTGAAGCTGGATGGCAGCTCCATCCTGACTCTGGACAAGCTGGTGGATCGGCTGGCTGACCTACCACTGGAGTTTTCGCCAGGAACCGCCTGGAACTACTCGGTATCTACAGATGTGATCGGCTATCTGGTCCAGTTGCTCTCCGGTCAACCGCTGGATGACTATTTCCACGAGCATATATTTAAACCACTGGGTATGACCGAGACAGGCTTCCAGGTTCGCCCGGACCAGCAAGACAGGTTCGCCGCCTGTTACCTGCATCAACCCGGCGACACCATGAAACTGCAGGATGACCCGCAGCGCTCGAAATATCTCAAGCAGCCCCGCTTCCTCTCTGGCGGTGGCGGGTTGGTCTCCACCATTGATGACTATTACCGGTTTGCCCAGGCCTTGTGCCAGGGTGGCGAGTATCAGGGCCAACGGATTATCGGGCGAAAGACCCTTGAATTTATGCGCCGCAACCACCTGCCGGGCAACAAGGACCTACCTGCCCTGTCCATTGGCGGTTTCAGTGAAACACCCTACGCGGGCAGTGGCTTCGGGCTGGGCTTTTCGGTCAAAACCGATGTCGCCCGGTCAGCCACCATCGGCTCAGAAGGTGAATTCGGCTGGGGCGGGCTGGCCAGCACCAGCTTCTTTGTCGATCCGGTAGAAGACATGGTAGTGATCTTCATGACTCAGCTAATGCCCTCCTCCTCTTATGCAGTTCGTCAAGAACTCCGAGCTCTGGTTTATGGAGCCCTGGACTGATCTGTGGCGATTGACAGGCATCATCCTCTTCTGGAAACCTCTGTGCCATACTTCAGGGCCTCAAACCAATAACGAACAAACCACCAGCAAGGAATGTTGTGATGAAAGCGGAAACCCTCGCACTGCACGCCGGCTTCAAGAGCGACCCGACCACCAAGGCCGCCACCACACCCATTTACCAGACCACGTCTTACACCTTTGATGACACCCAGCACGGTGCCGATCTGTTTGATCTTAAGGTGCAAGGCAACATCTATACCCGCATCATGAACCCCACCAACGCGGTTCTGGAAGAGCGTATGGCAGCGCTGGAAGGCGGTATCGGCGCCCTGGCTGTGGCCTCCGGTATGGCGGCCATCACCTATGCCCTGCAAACCATCTGCAAGGTTGGCAACAACATCGTCAGCACCAGCCAACTCTATGGCGGCACCTACAACCTGTTCGCCCACTCCCTGCCCAACCAGGGCATCGAGTGCAAGATGGTGCCCCACGATGATTTTGCGGCGGTGGAAAACGCCATCGACGACCAGACCCGCGCCCTGTTCTGCGAGTCTATTGGCAACCCGGCAGGCAACGTGGTGGATATCCAGAAGTGGGCGGAGATTGCCCACAAGCACGGCATTCCGCTGATTGTCGATAACACCGTCGCCACCCCGTTCCTGTGCCGACCCTTTGAGCATGGCGCCGATATCGTCATTCACTCCCTGACCAAATACATCGGCGGCCACGGCACCACCGTAGCGGGTATTGTGGTGGATTCCGGCAAATTTGACTGGAAAGCCAGCGCCGACAAGTTCCCGATGATGAACCAGCCGGACCCGTCCTACCACGGTGTGGTTTACACCGAAGCCCTGGGCGAAGCCGCCTTTATCGGCCGCTGCCGCGTGGTGCCCCTGCGTAACACCGGGTCTGCCTTATCGCCATTCAACGCCTTCCTGATCATGCAGGGCCTGGAAACCCTGGCCCTGCGCATGGAGCGCCACTGTGACAACGCCCAGAAAGTTGCCCAGTTCCTGCAGGACCACCCTGCCGTGGAGTGGGTGAACTACGCCGGCCTGACCGCCAGCCCCTACAAGGCCACCTGTGACAAGATCTGCGGCGGCAAGGCCTCCGGCATTTTGAGCTTTGGCATCAAGGGTGGCCGCGAGGCCGGCGCCAGGTTTATCGATGCGCTGGACATGATCCTGCGTCTTGTAAACATTGGCGATGCCAAGTCCCTGGCTTGCCACCCGGCCACCACCACCCACCGCCAGCTCAACGCAGACGAGCTGAAGAGTGCCGGTGTCAGTGAAGACCTGGTGCGGCTGTCTATCGGCATTGAACACGCAGACGACATCATTGCCGACATCACCCAGGCCCTGGACAAATCCCAGGCTTGATAACCATCAACCGGGTACGACCAAAGTCGTGCCCGGTTACCCCGTGATTGCCCGTATCTGCCTTGTAACTGCTCGCCCCGCCGATTAACCTTTAAGGTTCTCCATACCTTTTCTGCGAGAGTCTCCGGCCCAATGAGCGAAAGCGCAAAGCCCCGCATTACCAGTGGTTCCAAATTCCGTAACGAACACGGCTTTTCCGCCATCAAGGACGGCGTGAAAAGAACAGCCTCCAGCACGGAAGACAAACCCCTGGAGCGCAAGCCAAAATGGCTGAGAGCGCGAATGCCCGGTGGCGAACGCTACGATGCCGTGCGCCGCAACGTCTCGGAACACCGCCTGAGCACCGTATGCCAGGAATCCCACTGCCCCAACATCGGCGAATGCTGGACCAACGGCACCGCCACCATCATGGTGATGGGCTCGGTGTGTACCCGAGCCTGTAAATTCTGCGCGGTCGACACTGGCAACCCAAAAGGCTGGCTGGACCCGGAAGAGCCAGAGAACACCGCCAAGTCTGTGGAGCTGATGGGCCTGCGCTACATCGTTCTGACCTCGGTAGACCGGGACGATCTGGACGACGGGGGTGCTGCGCACTACGCCGCCTGTGTCTCTGCCATCAAACAGCGCACCCCGGAAGTGGCTGTTGAAGCCCTGACCCCGGATTTTGACGCGGTAATGAGCGACGTGGAAAAAGTGGTGGATTCCGGCCTGGACGTGTTCGCCCAGAACGTGGAAACCGTCAAACGCCTGACTCACCGTGTGCGCGACCCCCGTGCCGGTTACGAGAAAACCCTGAGCGTGCTGGCCCACGCCAAGAAGCACCGGCCAGACGTACTCACCAAGACCAGCCTGATGCTCGGCCTGGGTGAAACCGAAGAAGAAATCCTGGCAACCATGGATGACCTGCGGGCTATTGGCGTCGACATTCTTACCCTTGGCCAGTACCTGCGCCCCACGCCCAACCATCTGCCGGTTGAACGCTACGTGACCCCGGAAGAGTTCAACCGCTACCGCGACATCGGCCTGGAGAAGGGCTTCATGGAAGTGCCATCAGGCCCCATGGTGCGCTCCAGCTATCGGGCTGACCGGGTGTTCGACAAGAACAACCTGGGGCTGGCCGTGCCCGACGTTCCGCAGGCGAGCAACGCCATGCAGATTCCCGTTAAAGCCATCGACTGAGGCGCCCATGCTGACACTGCTGCGCAATGCCCGGCTGAAGTACAAGTTCTGGTTGCTGAATATTGTGGTGTTTGCTGTGCTCTGCCTGCTGGTGCTTTACGCCATGCAGCTGATCGCTGACCAGTCTGGCGCAACCTTCTCACAGGTATTTTCCGACACCGCACCGGGGTTTGCCCTGGTGGTTGCTGTGCTTATGGCACTTGAGATGGCCGGTTCCCAATTGCTGATTTCCTTTATAGAGCGGCACATACACCGCCTCAAAGACACCATGGTGTCGGTTCAGGCCAGCGGCAATCTCAGCGAGCGGGCCCCGGTGGATTCCACCGATGAGATCGGCGAGATGGCTACCGCTTTTAACGCCATGCAGGATCGTACCGTCGAAGTTGTTCGCAGCATGAAGGAGGCTATCGAACGTCTGAACCGGGAGGTTCAGGAACTGACGCTCGCAGCGGAATCCCGACGGGATAATCTGGCACGCCAGCAGGCCGGTGCCGACCGCTCCGCCGAAGTGATCGAAACCATGCTACAAAGCTTCATCGGCATTGCCGAGCAGTCTGGCATTGCCAAAACCCTGTCCCACGAAGCTCGCGATACGGCGCTTGCCGGCCAGGAACGGGTGGGCAGGAGCGCCGACAGCATTCGCCAGCTTGAACAGGTTATCCGCAACTCCGCCAGCAGCGTCGAATCCCTGGCCGAAAACAGCCAGGCCATTGGCCAGACCATCACCGAAATCAAAGGCATAGCCGAGCAGACCAATCTGCTGGCGCTGAATGCCGCCATTGAGGCCGCCCGCGCTGGCGAGCAGGGCCGAGGCTTTGCCGTCGTCGCGGATGAAGTGCGCAAACTGGCCCAACGGGTGCAGGATTCCACCGACCAGATCCAGACCAGACTGGACAAGCTGCTGGCCGCCATGAACACCTCGGTACAGCAGATGACCGGCAGCTCAGAGAGCGCTGCCCGCTGCGTGGAGGAGTCGGAACAGGGGCGCCAGGCCCTGGAAGCCATCAATGAAGTGGTTACCCGCATTGACCGGACCAACCAGGAAATCGCAGACATGTCCGCCGAACAGACGGCCGGTACCGATGACGTGCTGGCCAATGTTCAGGGTATCCGGGACACCACTCAGAGCATGGTCACCCAGCTTTCCGACAGCGCCGAGATGACCCGCCGACTGAAACACCTGATCGAATCGCTCGAAGACGCGGCATCAAAGGTCAAAGTTCACTGAGGTTTGTGGCACACTCTGCAGTCGTTTTTCGCTGCAGAGTCCTGATACATGAACCGCATCGGTGCCTTTTACGATCGTTTTATTCTTCCCCACCCCTGGATGGTACTGGTCCTGTTCGGAGCCATCCTGGCCCTGGCGGCCGTGCGCTTTGACCAGTTCCGGCTGGACGCCTCGGCGGAATCGCTGGTGCTTGAGAATGATCGCTCTCTGGAAGAGTACCGGCAGGTAAACCGCACCTTCACCACTTCAGACGACTTCCTGGTGGTGACTTACACGCCCCACGAGCCACTATTCACCCCGGAGGGCCTGGGCCGCCTCAAAGCCCTGCGGGACGAATTGCAGGCGCTGGAAGCCGTCAGCTCGACCAACAGCATCCTGAACGTACCGCTGCTGCACAGTCCGGATCTGACGCTGGATACCGTCGACACCGAGATCAAGACCCTGGACGAACACGAGGTTGCCCCGGACACCGCGCGCCAGGCGCTGCTGGACAACCCCATGTACCCGAACCTGTTGCTCAGCGAAGATGCCGGCACCACCGCCATTCAGGTTAACCTGCCCACACCCGAGCGCTATTTCGAATTGCTGAACCAGCGTGACAACCTGCGGGACAGGGTTAACTCCGGCAACGCCAGCGCCAATGACCAACGGCAACTGGAACAGGTCAGCCAGGAATTCATTCGTTACACCGAATCCCTGGGCAAGGAGAGGGATGCCACCATCAGGAAGGTCCGGGTGATCCTCGATAACCACCGGGAGCACGCCAGCATTCACCTGGGTGGCGTACCGATGATTGTGGCCGATATGATCCGCTTCATTAAGAGCGATCTGTCTACCTTTGGCCTGGGTGTGCTGGCGTTCCTGCTGCTGACCCTGGCGGTTATCTTCCGGCAATGGCGCTGGGTTCTGGTGCCCCTGTTGTGTTGCGGCTTTACCGTGTGGCTGATGATCGGCTTCCTTGGCTGGGCCCAGTGGCCCGTCACCGTCATCTCATCCAACTTTATTTCCCTGCTGCTGATCATGACCCTGTCGCTCACCATTCACCTGATTGTGCGCTACCGGGAGTTCCAGCACGACGAGCCAGGTGCTGCGCCCCGGGATGTCCTGCGCCGCACCGTCATGGCCATGATCAAACCCTGCTTCTATATGGCCATCACCACCATTGTCGCCTTCGGGTCCCTGACCTTCAGCGGCATTCGACCAGTGATTGATTTCGGCTGGATGATGACCCTGGGACTATCCGTAGCCTTCATCATCACCTTCCTGGTGTTCCCTGCCCTGCTCAGCCTGCTGCCGCCACCTTTGGACAGCCGGGTAACCTCGGACAGGATTCCGTTCACCGATGCCTTTGCCCGATTCACCGAGCGGTTCGGTGGCACCGTGCTTGTGGGTTCCGGGGTGATTGCCGCACTGTGCGTGGTTGGCCTTAACCGGCTGACCGTTGAGAACAGCTTTATTGATTACTTCAAATCCTCCACCGAAATCCACCAGGGCATGATCACCATAGACGACCGGCTTGGCGGCACCACGCCGCTGGATGTGGTGATCACCGATGAGCCGCCACCTGAGAACTACAGCGACGACCCCTTCGCCAGCGATTGCGATCCGTTTGTGGAAGACTGCGACGAAGAAGACTACCGGGACACCTGGTATACCTACCAGAAAATGCGCCAGCTTGGTGACGTGCACGACTACCTGAACAGCCTGCCAGAGACCGGCAAAGTGCTGTCGATCAGCACCACCCTGGACCTGCTCGCCCAGATCAACGGCGGTACGCCACTGAACGCCGTTGAGCTGGCGTTTGTGCCCGCCGCGGTGCCCGACGATTTGCAGGACATTCTTCTGACACCCTACATATCGGAAGAGCAGAGCCAGGCCCGGTTCAGCATCCGGATTCTGGAAACCATGCCGGATTTGCGCCGGCAGGACCTGCTGGACCGCATACACAACCACCTGACGACGGACCTTGGCTACGCTCCGGAACGAGTCCAGCTCTCGGGTATGACAGTGATGTACAACAACATGCTGCAGAGCCTGTTCGACTCCCAGATCAAAACCATCGGGGTGGTTTTCGCAGCTATTATGGTGATGTTTTTGATCCTGTTCCGGTCACTCAAACTGGCGCTGATCGGCATGGCCCCGAACCTGATAGCGGCTGGCTCGGTGCTTGGGTTGATGGGCTGGCTGGGAATTCCACTGGATATGATGACCATCACCGTGGCGGCCATCACCGTGGGCATTGCCGTGGATGACACCATCCACTATATCCACCGGTTCAAAACCGAGTTAGCCAAAGACGGCGACTACGTGGCCACCATGCACCGATGCCATCGCAGCATCGGCCAGGCCATGTTCTTCACCTCGCTGACCATCATCTCCGGGTTCTCGATTCTGGTACTGTCCAACTTCATCCCGACCATCTACTTCGGCCTGTTCACCGGCTTTGCCATGTTCATGGCCCTGGTGGGAGCCCTGACGCTGCTGCCAAGGCTGATCATCCTGTTCAAGCCTTTCCCTGCCCGATAATAAAAAACCCCGCCGGAGCATCGCTCGGGCGGGGTCTGATTCAGCCGGTTTTACTGGCCAGGCTGCATCATCTGCTGTTGCTGACGCATCTGCTGCTGCATTTCCCGCATGCGACGATCCAGCTCATCACGCTGCTCTTCGGTGAATACCGCATCCACCTTTGCCTGCATCAACGCAGACAGCGCGGCGATCTCGCCTGTCACATCACCCAGCTTCTCGGCGTTGTCCCGAATGGCAGATTCGCTGTAGTCCGCCTTGATTTCAGCCTGCAGTGCCTGCTGCAGTGACTGGGCATTCTGACGCAGTGCACCAATTTCGCCCTGCATGTCGTCGATGATGCCGCGAATTTCAGTTTGCTGGTCATCAGACAAACCCACCATCTCGGCCAACTGGTCTACCTGGTCAGGCTGGCCAGGGGCGGCTTGCTGGGCAAATGCAGGCATTGACAGGCTGATGGCCACCAAAGCAGAACCAATAATTTTTGCAATCTTCATAAATTTCTCCAAATGGCCGGTGGCCACGCTCTAACCACCGGATTTCGTTGCTTTCACTGTCCAAGGCTGTACACACTAAAACATTCCAGCCCCACTTTTCACCCCGATCACCCTTCTTTTTGTACACACTTCCGAAAAAATCTCCGTCGGCTCCCGGCACACGGGGGTCGCAGCGACTATGAAAATTTAGTCATTCCCCTGCATAATGGCGCCTTTAAACAGCGAGCGGAGCACACACCATGGCGATTAACTGGTTTCCCGGGCACATGCACAAGGCCCGAAAGGAGATCAAAAAAGTCATGCCTCAGATGGATCTGATCATCGAGGTAGTCGACGCGCGCATTCCTTTTAGCAGTGAGAACCCGCTGGTGCCCTCGCTTCGTGGTGACACCCCGCTGATCAAAGTCCTGAACAAGCGTGATCTGGCAGACCCGGCGATCACCGATCAATGGCTACAGTGGCTGGAGCAGGAACGGGGCGTTCGTGCCATTACCCTGACCCATAACGAACGTAAGGAAGCGTTGGGTATCCTCAAGCTGGCCGAGGAACTTACCCCTGGCCACGATCGGCAGAAAAGCGCGCTTCGGGTGATGATCCTGGGCATTCCGAACGTTGGCAAGTCTACCCTGATCAACACCCTTGCCGGCCGGCCGGCCGCCAAGACCGGCAACGAGCCGGCGGTTACCCGGGCCCAGCAAGCCATCAAACTGCCAGACAACATACTGCTCTATGACACGCCAGGGTTCCTCTGGCCCAAACTGTCCCCGGAACAGTGCGGTTACCGGCTGGCCATTTCCGGCGCCATTCGCAGCGCCGTGCTGGACTTCGAAGATGTGGCGATGTTTGAGGCGGACTACCTGGTCAAGTCCTACCTGGAACTGGTGATGGCCCGCTACGGTCTGGAACAGCAACCGGCCGATGGCCTGGCGCTGATGGATGCCATTGCCGCGAAACGAAAGTTCTTCCGCCGGGGCGGTGTGCCAGACCTCCACAAAGTGTCGGAAATCCTGCTCAATGAATTCAGGGCCGGAACCATCGGCCGGATTTCCCTGGAAACACCTGAGATGGTAGAGAGAGAACTTCAGCAGGCCCGGGCCGATGAAGAAGCCAGGGAAGCCGAGAAGCAGGCCCGTACCGAGCAACGCAAGAAGAGGTCGTCCTGAGCGAATTCCCACCGTTTGGCCACCGGCCCGGTTAGACCAAAGCCTTCTTAAAATCCACGCATAAGACTAGACTCTTTTGCTATACTTGATTTTGATCAATGTGTGAGAATCCAGATGTTTCAGCATTGTCACCCATGGCGGTCCGCTAAACTTTAAGCGTATCCGGATTGGCCATGGTCTTGCTTCCTGAGCAGGGGCAATCCTTGCCAACCAGGAATGAGGACGGCTGCGCATGACCGCAGCCTGATATGGATCAACCCGGATGGTTCGTCAATATGGCCCAGGCAATTCGACTTCACCAAGTGTCTCCCCTCAAGGCCTCCTGCCAGCAGTGCAGCCTGAGCAACCTGTGTCTTCCCCTGGCGGTGGAAGAAAACGATCTGGAGCGATTGGAAGACATTGTCCAGCAGGGACGGATTTTCAATCGCGGCGAGCACATCTTTGATCAGAGCACGCCGTTCCGCTCGTGCTTTGCGGTCAAGAGCGGTTCCATCAAAACATCCATCATTACCGAAGGTGGAGACGAGCAAGTGACGGGCTTCTTCATGCCCGGCGAACTGGTGGGCCTCGACAGCATGAGCAGCGAACACTATGCCTGTACCGCGAAAGCCCTGGAACGCACCAGTGTGTGCGAGTTCCCGGTAGACAAACTGGAAGAACTCACCGGCAAGCTGCCGGAACTGCAGCACCACATGTACCACCTGATGAGCCAGGAAATCCAGAACAGCCATCAACTGGCCATGCTGCTGAGCAAGAATACCGCCGAAGAGCGCATCGCTGCCCTTTTGCTGTCGCTGTCCAGCCGGTTCCGCCGTCGCAGAATGTCGCCCACCAACTTCAGCTTGCCCATGGCGAGAAACGATATCGCCAATTTCCTGGGGCTGGCCGTGGAAACCGTGAGCCGGGTGTTCACCCGCTTCCAGAATCAGGGCATCATCCGGGCCAAGGGCCGGGAAGTGGAACTTCTTGATGTTGAAGCCCTGCAGATGGTCACTCGGGATTTCGCTCGCCAGGGCTGCCAGCAGTAAGCCCGGGGACCAACAGCGCCGGCAGCTTCAGGAGCTCGCCGGCGCCTTGTCTGGCTCTACTTCTGGCGTTGTTTTCAGCATCGCCACCTCTTCCGACAACCACGTTCGCCAGGGCAGCTGCTTGATGCCAAAGGTATTGCGAATCTTGCTGCACACCATGGTGGTATTCACCGGCTCCAGATGCCCCCACCCAGGCACTTCGTCCACTATCCTTATGTCTTCGGGAATACCGGGCATCCCAGCAATCGCCAGCCCCAGCTCATAGAGGTTGATTTCTTCAGCCCCGGCGTACTGATAGGTGCCCCATACCTCAGCGCCACAATCTACCTGCAGAACCACCGCGGTAATCACCCGTGCCAGATCCTGCACGGCCACCGGCTGGCCCTTGCAACGCCCGGGCAAATGCAGCCCTTCGTTACCAGCGGTGCTTTTCTGGACCTTCTCGATAAACCGGGCGAGGCTCCAGCCGGTTCTCAGCAGGATATGCCTGGGCAATACGGTGCGAAGCGCCTGTTCACACTCCCATTGCCAGCGGCCCAGTTCATTGACTGGTTGCCCGGGATTGGAGGCAATATAAGCCGCCTGCTTACGGCCATCAAAGACATAACAGGACGATAGCTGTAACAGGGCCATGTTCCGGTCACGGGCAAACTCCGCCAACGCCAGGGGTAGGGAAAACGCCGCCTGGTGCGTTGCCTCGCGATTATCCTCGGCCTTTTCGGGGTCTACCAGCCACAGGGCATTCACAATCAGGTCAGTGTCTTCAGGAATCCAGTTTTCCAGAGCGTGCAAGTCGGCGTTGGCCGGGTCGCTGACCAGTAACGGGCTGACCTGAAGATGGGTTCTTCGCAGCCGCTCCAGCAACACCCTGCCAAGAGGGCCATAGTCGTGAACCACAAGTACATGCACGTTGAATCACTGCCTCCGGAATATCACTGATATGACGGGCGCTGGCAATCACTCAGGCCAATGGCCCGGGCAATCCATTTGCTGCACTATCATGCAACTTCAAGCGCCGGTGTAAAACCCATTCTCACTGACGAGCATACAACAACAGGAACCTCTATGCTGAAACAACAAAGCCATATCGTGGCCCCCATCCCGGACGAACTGCGCACCCGGGCCCTGTATACCGTAAGCGAGCTCAAGGGGCGCGGTAAAGCCGATAAGGAAGCCATCGAAAAGCTGTACAACCTGATTGTCGAGCTGACTGAACAGGGCCTGGATTTCTTCTTCCTGGAGCCCCTGCGGCGCCTGAATGCCAGCAGCATGATGATGGGCATGGCCAAAATGGGCATCAGCAGCATGCTTAAAGGCAGCAAGATGGTTGTTCACAAGGTGCTGAAAAAGCTGGATGACCGGAGCCTGGCGGCGATTCTCGACTTTATCGAAGAAATCATTCACGAACCTGAAGCCCACTAAACTCGCCCAAGAGCCCTGTGGGTCTGCCTTTTACTCGCAGACCCTGGGCACTCTGGCGGTGACCCCGGTCAGCAGCTCGTAGCCTATGGTACCGGCACAGCTTGCGACTTCGTCGACGCTGACCGTCGTGCCCCACAGCTCCACGGGATCACCCTCACGGGCCTCTGGCGCACCGGTCAGATCGACTGCCAGCATATCCATGGATACCCGGCCCAACAGACGAATACGCTTGCCACGAATGGCTGCCGGCGTTCCGGTACCGGCATGGCGAGGATAACCATCACCATACCCGATGGCCACCATACCCATTCGGGTATCCTCCTGAGCCACCCAACCTGCACCGTAACCCACAGATTCTCCGGCGCGAACAACACGCGTGCTGATCAATGGCGCCTCAAGAGTCATCACTGGCTGCAGCCCCAGCTCCGGGCCGGTCTTGCCGATCATGGGCGAGGCCCCGTACAGCATGATACCGGGCCGACTCCAATCATAGAGCGGCTGGCCCGGCCGAAAATGGGCCGCAGAATTGCCCACACTGCGCATTAACGCTGGCCAGGCCGCCGTGGCGTCCTCAAACAAACGGGTTTGATGATCGGTCATATCGCTGGTGAGGTCATCAGCACAGGCGAAATGGGTAACAAACCCCAGCAATGGCCCCCTAGTCGCTGACGGCCCCAAGGCGGCAACCACGGAATCCAGTTCTTCCGGGCGGAACCCCAAACGGTTCATGCCGGAGTTCACCTTCAGCCAGAACCGGGGTTGCGGGCCCGCAGCCAGCCATTCGAGTTGCCCGTGGCAATGCATTACGGGCTCGAAACCATGCTGTACGCAATCACGCAAGTCATCAGGGGCATGCACGCCCTGCAGCAACACGACAGGCTGCCCGAGGCCGGCGCTCCGGATTGCCAGCGCTTCCTCAATACAGGCCACGGCAAATTTTTCGACCTCACCGGCCAGAGCCCGGGCAACGTTAACAATCCCGTGGCCATAGCCATCCGCCTTGACCACAGCCATGGCACGGGCGCCACCGGCCCTGGCCTGAGCCAACCGATAATTATGCCTTAGAGCATCCAGGTCAACGCGGGCAACGGTACTGCGTGGCATTAATAATCACCACCGTAATCGCTGTAATCCCCATGGGCCAGGTCTTCAAACTTGGTGTATTTACCGATGAACGCCAAGCGAATGGTGCCGATAGGACCATTCCGCTGCTTACCAATAATAATTTCCGCGATGCCCTTATCCTGGGTGTCTTCGTTGTAGACCTCATCCCGGTATACGAACATGATAACGTCGGCATCCTGCTCGATCGCACCGGATTCCCGCAGATCCGAGTTCACCGGCCGCTTGTTGGGCCGCTGCTCCAGGCTACGGTTAAGCTGTGACAGCGCCACGACCGGGCAACTCAGTTCCTTTGCAATACCCTTGAGTGAGCGCGAAATCTCGGAGATCTCCGCAGTACGACCTTCGGTATTGCCAGGCACCCGCATCAACTGAAGGTAGTCGACCATGATCAGGCCGATTTTGCCGCCATTCTCCCTGGCAATCCGCCGTGCCCGTGACCGCATTTCCGTCGGGCTCAGGCCCGGCGTATCGTCAATATAGAGGGGTTTGTCCTTGAGCAGGCTCACCGCGGAGGTCAGCCGAGGCCAGTCGTCTTCCTCCAGCTTACCGCTCCGGACTTTGGTCTGGTCTATCCGCCCCAGGGAAGACAACATACGCATAGCCAGAGCATCTGCCGGCATCTCCATACTGAACACCAGTATCGGCGTGCCGGTACTGATCAGAGCGTTCTCGACAATGTTCATAGCGAAGGTGGTCTTACCCATGGAGGGCCGGCCTGCAACGATAATCAGGTCCGCTGGCTGCATACCGGAGGTCTGGTCATCCAGATCACGAAAGCCTGTGGTCAAACCCGTGGTCTGTTCACCGGATTCAAACAGCTCTTCAATACGGCTCAGCGTTGTCGCCAGAATGGGGTTGATCGCCTTGGGGCCAGAGCCTTCCTTCGACCGGGATTCGGCGATCTGGAATACGCTGCGCTCGGCCTCGTCCAGAATCTCGCTGCTCTTTCGCCCCTGGGGATTGAACGCAGAGTCGGAAATCTGGCCAGAGACCTCCACCAGTTTCCGAAGCACCGAACGCTCACGGACAATCTCGGCATAGGCACGGATATTTGCCGCTCCCGGCGTTTTCTCTGCAAGCTCGGCCAGATACGACAAGCCACCGGCATCTTCAATGTCACCGGCACGCTCCAGAAACTCGGCCAGGGTAACCACATCCAGGGGTTCACTTTCACTGGCGAGGCGCTCCACGGCACCAAAAATCAACCGGTGGTCCTGGCGGTAAAAGTCAGCAGCAGAAATGATCTCGGAGACTTCATCAAAACGCCGGTTATCCAGCATCAAACCACCGAGCACCGCCTGCTCCGCTTCAACAGAATGGGGCGGAACCTTGATACGGCTGGTTTCCGGATCAATGGATGCAGGTTTCAGAGTGGGATTGGCCATAAACACCAGACAACGTTGAATTGAATAACAGGAAACAAGAATACCAGAAAGCAACGGGCCCGAAACCGTTTCCGGCTCGGGCCCGTCTCAGAATGTTCAAGCCGTTGGCTTCAACACTCCATGCTTACATCAATCAACGATGACCGATTACTCGGCAACAACCGCCAGCTTGATGGTTACTTCTACGTCTGTGTGCAGCTGCAGTTCGATCTCGAACTCGCCAGTGGTCCGGATAGGACCTTCCGGCAGACGAACTTCGCTCTTCTCGACTTCCGTGCCACCGGCAGAAACCACGTCTGCGATGTCACGAACACCGATAGAACCAAACAGCTTGCCTTCGTCACCAGCCTTGGAGGTAATGGTGAAGGATGCACCTTCCAGAGCTTCGGCACGGGCCTGGGCAGCAGCCAGCTTCTCAGCAGCGGCTTTTTCCAGCTCAGCGCGACGCTCTTCGAACGCCTGTACGTTTGCGGCCGTGGCAGGAACAGCTTTGCCGTACGGCAGCAGGAAATTACGACCGTAACCGGCCTTAACCTTTACCTTGTCACCCAGGGAGCCAAGGTTTGCTACTTTCTCGAGCAGAATAACTTCCATCTCGTTAACCTCTTCGTGCTTTATTCAGCTGGCCCGGCGGGTTGTATACGCCCCCGGATATCCAGCCAGCTATCCACAAAAGCCAGAACCAACAACAGCAACATCAGACTCGGACCCAGCAATACCAGCGCCAGATAAAACATGGCCAGCCAGTTACCGCTCAACTGCTTACGACCAACAACACCGTGAACCAACCCCAGCGCAGCGATGAACAGCGGCGTACCCGCTGCCCAGGCCAACAGCATGGAATTGAGCCCCAACACCGGGCCAATCACCATGGTGAGTGCACAAACCACCGCAATGGCCGGCGACAACCTCAGGGCGTGGAATTCCTTCCGGAATCCGCCTGGGTTATAGAGCCCCGCCTGCCAGGCCCTCGCCAGCATGGTCATACCAACCGCTGTCGCGAAGTAAGTGCCCGCCATACTGGCGTTCATGGTGTCCCGGATGATCAGCTCAAGATCGCTGCCCAATGACCGGGCCACTTCGGCGTTGTACTGCTCGTAAAAGCTGACACCGGTCTGAACCAGATCGTTCAGCAGTGCCGGATACATGACGGGCAACATCAGCCCGCTCAGTATTGCCAGAAAAGCACCCGACAACAGTGCTTTCTCCCAGGCCAGGGTTGTTCGCAGGATGGATGCCATCAGCATCACCTGCAGCAGCACCACCAGTGACGTTGGATCCTGGCCGTAAACGGCCCAACCCAACGCCGGCATCAATGCCCAGAGGCCGATATTCAACCCCTGCCGGATGCCCAGTCTGAGAATGACCAGGCCGATAACCGCTGCGCCAATCCAGAACAACAGGGGCACTGCAGTGGTAACTGCTGCAACCCCGCCAGCCTGCAGGGGACCGCGCATTACATATTGTGCCAGTGCACGCATGGTCCCGGGTCCTGTCTATCTGTGCTTAGTGGTCGTGGCTGTCCGTATACGGCAGCAGTGCCAGGTAGCGGGCACGCTTGATAGCGGTAGCCAGCTGACGCTGATAACGTGCTTTGGTGCCGGTGATACGGCTGGGCACGATTTTGCCGGTTTCAGTGATGTAGCCTTTCAGGGTGTCCAGATCTTTGTAATCGATCTCTTTCACACCTTCTGCCGTGAAGCGGCAGAACTTACGACGTCTGAAAAAACGAGCCATAACGTAACTCCTAACTCCGGTTGATTACTCTTCTTCGTCCTGGGATGCGCTCTGACGATCTTCAGAGTCAGCTGAACGACGCGGACGATCGTCTCCGCCGGAACGACGGTCCTCACGGGACTCGGCAGCTTTCATCGGAGACATGTCGGTAACAGCCTCATCGCGACGCAGAATCAGGTCACGGATGATGGCATCGTTGAACCGGAAGTTATGAGTCAGCTCGTCCATAGCGGCTTGTGAACACTCAGCGTTCATCAGCACGTAGTGAGCCTTGTGGATCTTGTTGATCGGGTAAGCCAGGTGACGACGGCCCCAATCTTCCAGGCGATGTACCTTGCCGCCATCTTCAGTGATGACGCTGGTATAACGCTCGATCATTGCGGGCACCTGCTCGCTCTGATCCGGATGTACCATAAAAACGATTTCGTAGTGACGCATGAGTTCTCCCTACGGTTTAAACAGCTTTCTTCTGCGGCGGGCGCGGTTAAGCCCCGATCCCGAGCATGAAAGCAAGGAGGTGACAGCAAAGCTGCCGGCTTCTTTTTGCTTTTATCAACAAGACCTTAAACGCAAAGGCCCGATCAAAAGCCAGGTTCTGCCTGCCTGCATTCAGGCAATACAAAACCACCCCTTGGAAAAGGGGTCACGTATTCTAGGCGTATGAGCGGTGTTGTGCAAGACTTAACCGAGCCGCTGGCGCAGGGCTTCATACAGGCAAACTCCGGTCGCCACCGACACGTTCAGGCTATCGACATGCCCCAGCATGGGAATGTTGATCAACTGGTCGCAGTGTTCCCGGGTTAAACGGCGCATACCCTTACCCTCGGCGCCCATCACCAGGGCCACCGGCCCCTTGAAGTCTGCCTGATACAGGTTTGCACTCGCCTCGCCGGCCGTACCAATCAGCCAAACGCCGAGTTCCTTGAGCTCGCGCAGGAAGCGAGCCAGGTTGGTCACCCGAACAAACGGCACGGTCTCCGCCGCACCACAGGCAACTTTTCGGGCCACCGGAGTCAGCGAAGCGGATTTGTCCTTGGGCACAATCACCGCCTGTACTCCCACGGCATCTGCCGTACGCATGCAGGCACCGAGGTTGTGCGGATCGGTCACCCCGTCCAGCACCAGCAGGAATGGTGGCTTGCCACTGGCGGCCAGCTGGGCCAGCAAGTCCGCTTCGGTCCACTCACGGCTTTCCGCCACAGCGGCAACAATACCCTGGTGAACGCCGGCGACTCGCTCATCCAGCTCACGACGATGCACCACTTTCCAGCGCACACCCAGGCTATCCAGGGTGTCGGTAACCGATTTAACCCGCTTGTCCTGCCGCCCGGTCTGAATCCAGACTTGCTGCAGGCGCTCCGGCTCCCGCTTGAGAACGGCATCGACGGCATGCCAGCCAAATACATATTCCTGTGACACTGACGCTTATTTCCTGTGCAACGGTTTACTTTCGGGCCTTACGGGCTTTACCGCCGGCAGAGGGCTTGCCCCTGCCACCTTTTCGGGACGCCGCCCTGGCCGCCTCGGCTGCCAGCTTCTCCTTGGCACTCTCGGGCTTGCCAGATTTACCGCGCTTTCCGCCCTTTCCGCCCTTACCGGCACGATCACCTTTACCGCGGGTCTCGCGTTTGGACATGTCCAGGGCGTCACGATCTGCCGTCCTTTTCCTGGGCGTACTGACCAGTTCCAGATCGATCTTGCGATCTTCCAGGCCTACCCGAACAACCCGAACGCGAACCTCATCCCCCAACCGGAAGCTCACCGCGGTGCGCTCACCGATCAGGCGGTGCTTGGCGGAATCGTGGTGAAAGTAATCGCCACTGAGGGTGGACACGTGCACCAGCCCCTCAATATAGATATCCGACAGCTCGACGAAGAAACCGAAGGGTGTGACGGCCGCAATCACACCGTCGTGCTCCTCGCCCACGTGATCCCGCAGGAACTCGCACTTGAGCCAGGCCATTACGTCACGGGTGGCGTCGTCGGCACGGCGCTCGGTCATCGAACAATGCTCACCCAGTTGCTCCATACGGGCATAGTCGTAGGGATAAACCGCCAGCTCCGGATCGTGGTTTTTCGGCGACACCACATCTTTCTGAACTTCCGGATTGTGAATCCGGGACTTGATGGCTCGATGAACTATCAGGTCCGGATACCGGCGAATGGGCGAGGTAAAGTGGGTATAGCTGGGAAAGCCCAGACCAAAATGGCCAGCTTCTTCCGGGCTGTATACCGCCTGACTGAGGGAACGCAGCATCACCATCTGGATCACATTGGCATCCGGACGGTCGGCAACCTGGGCCAGCAGCTGCTGGTAATCCCCGGAAGTTGGTTTGTCACCACCCCCCAACTGCAAACCGAGCTCACCCAGGAACAAGCGCAGGTTATTCAGGCGCTCCTCGGAGGGCCCATCATGCACCCGGTAAAGCGCCGGCACCTGATGCTTTTTCAACAGCCGGGCCGTAGCCACGTTCGCGCAGAGCATGCACTCCTCTACGATCTTGTGGGCATCATTGCGGTGCACCGGCACGATTTCCTCAATCTTGCGCTCGGCATCAAAAACGATTTTGGTCTCGGTGGTCTCGAAATCAATCGCCCCACGCTCAGTCCGGGCACGGCGTAGCAGCTTATAAAGCTCATAAAGGTTATGCAGATGCGGCAGCAAATCGGCGTAATGGGCCGACAGCTTGTAGCCCTGCTCCGAGTCCGGGTGCTCCAGCATGGCACTGACCTTGTTGTAGGTCAGCCGGGCATGGCTGCGCATAACCGCCTGGTAGAAGGTGTAGCCACTGATATTACCGGCTGCGCTGATGGTCATATCCGCCACCATACACAATCGATCAACACCTGGATTCAGTGAACACAGTCCATTGGAGAGCTTCTCCGGCAACATGGGCACCACATGGTCCGGGAAGTACACCGAATTACCCCGGCGAATCGCCTCCTCATCAAGCGGCGAGCCGGGGCGTACATAATGCGACACATCCGCAATGGCCACTACCAACCGGTAACCGCCACGGGGCCGGGGCTCACAGTAGATGGCGTCATCAAAATCACGTGCGGTTTCATCATCAATGGTGACCAGCCGCATGTTGCGGATATCCACCCGGTTGGCCTTGTCTTTCTCGGCAACCTCTTCAGGAATCCCCGCTGCCTGCTCACCCACGGCACTTGGCCAACTGTGGGGAATCTCATAGGAACGGATTGCCACATCGATTTCCATGCCAGGAGCCATGTGCTCCCCCAGGACCTCGATAATCCGACCTGTCGGCTGGGTGCGTACGGTGGGCTGGCGCAGAATTTCCACCACCACGTACTGGCCGTGCACAGCCTTACCGGCGTGCTCATCCGGCACCAGAATTTCGTGATTGATGCGGGCATTCTCGGGCACCACAAATGCAATGCCGCTTTCCTTGAAGAAGCGACCAACCGTCTGACTGGTGCGATGCTCCAGAACTTCGACAATTACCCCTTCACGGCGACCACGATCATCCACGCGGTCCACCCGGGCAGCTACCCGGTCACCATGAAACACCTGGCGCATCTGGCGCGCGGTGAGGAAAAGATCGGAGCCGCCGTCATCGGGAATCAGGAACCCGAAGCCATCTTTGTGTCCAGTCACCTTACCCGTGACCAGATCCGCCTCTTCAATGGGCAGGAACGCATCCCGGCGGTTACAGATCAACTGGCCATCACGGCACATGGCAATCAGCCGTCGCCGCAACGCCTCGATACCTTCCTCGGACGTTTGCCCCAGTTCCTGGCACAACGTCTCATGAGTGGCCGGCGCACCTCGCTCTTTAAGGTGCTTGAGAATAAACTCCCGGCTCTGGATAGGGTTTTCATACTTCTGGGCCTCACGTTCAGCGTGAGGATCCCGTCCTTCTTTCTTCCTGGAAACCATTCGGATCCTTGTTATCAGGCCGCAAACACTGCGGCGGAATTCATTATTCCAGCAGTATAACGTCGGTAGGCCGTACCTGCCTAACCGCGGGCTGATTTATAGGCATAAATACGGCAGAAAGATTTTTGAAAAAATATTTGACAGCGTTCGGGGGAATTATTAAAGTACGCGCCATCGGTTGAGGGGCAACTTCTCAACACGGGCAAAACGCTAAGTTTTCAACAAACTAACAGCGGTTTTGCAAATCACCTGCCGAGGTGGTGAAATTGGTAGACACGCTAGCTTCAGGTGCTAGTGGGGGCAACCCCGTGGAGGTTCAAGTCCTCTCCTCGGCACCATTCCTCCCCCAGGAATGGACAGAAAGAACTCCCAAGCATTAAGAATCACACTAGCATCGAAGCTATTGGTGTTGTTTTTGTGTTTCTGAAACGCGCCCTGAGCCGTGGCCCCGCGCCTAACCCCGGAAGCCACAACCCGACGAGCTCAAATCACTCCGCCAGCAAACCCACCAGGTAATCCGACAGGGTCTGATACTGATAATCTAACCTGGCATAGGCGTTTCTCGGCGCATCCTGAAACCGGGCACCACAACCGGCCACGGTTGTCACATCCAGCAGGTACGCCGTCTGGATCAAGTTTGGCAGGTCGGGGTTCAGGCTGTCGGCATCCAGCCGGGGGTAGTAGAGCGACCACTGGAAGGCGCCATCACCGGGGCTGACCCCATCGAGATTAGCCGTTGCCGTGTCCAGGAACGGCAGTTTCAGCAATCGCTCTATGGCCAGTCCGTCCACGTCACGGGCGTCGTACTCATAGGCTCGGGGCCCGAAGTTGTTGGCGGCCTCTGTATTGCCGGCATAGTCAAACGGGAATAGCCGGGTGACATAGGGTGCCGCCTCATCAACCGGTGTTCGGTCGGTACCTTCAGGTTCGCAGGCCTCATCGGGCGTGGTGAAACTGAGTTCTGCTTCCGTCACCTCCTCCGCCAGTACCCGGTAACCGGTCACCCAATCCGGCGCATCTGCCTCCAGCTCTTCCGATGGCGAGTTGGCCGCCAGTGTCGTGAAGGTTCGCCGCTCAATTCCCGCACTCCCTTGGCGCTCAACCAACTCTACTCCGGCATCATCCTGGGTCCAGCTCCAGGACAGTTCCGGCGTTCCGTCCAGCTCTGAGCTTTCCGGAGAAACCGCCAGGGTTTGCTCGTGGCAGCTGGTTACGGTATCGAAGTACGCTTGCTGATTGTCCCAATCGAAGACTATTCGCTCGTGGATAGCCTCGCCCTCTTCCTCATAGCGCTGTCGACTTTGGCGGGAGAGAGAGGCTGACGGCAGCCACTGGGTCTTCAACTGCGCCATATAACCGTTCACCTGGATCAGGCGGGCGACCTCAGGCATGGAAGGCACCAGGCACCCACGACTGGACACGGAAAGCAGTTGCCCGTCTTCGGTGTAATCAAAAACCAGTTCCGCAGATATCTCGAGATCGGAGGTACCCGTGGGCAGATCCTGCCCCCGCCTGGAATCCGCAGATACCTGCAGGCGGGTCAAGAGCACCGGATTGGCCAACTCCACTGGCACGTTGGGCAATGCCAGTGAATCGGTGTCCAGATTCTCATAATTGCCTGCTGCAGCCGCATCAACGATGGCAATAACATCGCCCGCGTTCTGCACCAGGGAATAGCCCAACAGGAAAACGGCATCCTTACTCAGTTGCCGCTCGGTACCGTCACTGCCGGGGCGCGAGAGCACTTCATTGTAGCTATCCGGAATCTGGCTGGCCATGAAGCGAGCCAAGGCTCTGGCGTAAGCGTGGGCGCGATGATCGCCGGCAACGATATAGTCCTGCCAGAGGTTCAGGCCATCCAGATCTGCTAACTGGCTTTCATTGACCGGGCTCAGGCTGTTGCGGCGGGCGGCGTCGGCGCGGAACCGGGCCAGTGTGGTCAGTGGTGTCACGTTACGGATGCCGGGGCCGGCCGACATCAGGTAAGCCTGCTCAACAACCACGTCGCCGCGGGAGGTTTCCTCCAGGGTTTTGCCGGGAATGGCCAGGGCGTACAGCGGGTAATGCCTGGGGTCCAGATTAGGCCCAACGGATGGGTCCACGCTGAGTGCCGAGATATCGATGGAGAACCTGCCGCCCGGGCCACTCATGGCCGTGGGCTCGCCTTCGTCGAGAATCACCACTGCGCCGTTGGCCAACTCCACTTCCAGCGGGCCCGGGGTGAATTGGCCATCACCATCAATATCCAGCCAGACTCGGGCATTGTTGAGGTAACCGTCAATCACGCGCCCCTGATATGGCGCAGGCTCGCTGTAATCAACCCCATCGAAATCTCGCCCGTCAACGGGCAAGCGATCGGATTCTTCACCGCAACCGGCGATAACAAGAGACAGCAAAGGAACAGTAAGGGTGATCAGGCGTTTCATCGCGGCAACCATTTATCTTTATTAGTGCCGCTACTTTAGGAGATGTGATCGGTACAGACCTTGACAGGCTTGGCAAATTGTAAAGTTTGGTAACAGGCAAGCCCCGGAATGTGCCGGGGCTTGCACTTACAGGGCTCCGATCAGAACGACCGGGCCACGATTTCCTTCATGATTTCGTTGGTGCCGGCGTAGATGCGCTGAACCCGCGAGTCTGCCCAGGCCCGGGCGATCGGGTATTCCCACATGTAGCCGTAACCGCCGTGCAGCTGCACGCATTCGTCCATCACCTTGCACTGCAGGTCGGTGGTGTGCTGCTTGAGCATGGCAGCGGTGGGAATGTCCAGCTTCTTGTCCAGGTGCAGTTCCAGGCAGCGGTCGGTAAACACGCGGGCGGCGGTGATTTCGGCTTTCAGTTCCGCCAGCTTGAAGCGGGTGTTCTGGAACGCGATAACCGGCTTACCGAACGCCTTGCGCTCTTTCACGTAATCCAGGGTCCATTGCCAGGCGGCTTCTGCGGCGGCTACGGCGGTCAGCGCCACCTGCAAGCGCTCCGCCGGCAACTCCTGCATCAGCTGGAAGAAACCCTGTCCTTCCATGGCGCCCAGCAGGTTGTCGGCCGGTACTTTTACATCCTGGAAGAACAGCTCGGAGGTATCCTGGGCCTTCATGCCCACCTTGTTCAGGTTCTGACCTTTCTCGAAGCCTTCCCAGGCGGTTTCCACCAGCAAAAGGCTGGTGCCCTTGGCGCCTTCCTTGGGGTCGGTCTTGGCGACAACGATCACCAGGTCCGCCAGCTGGCCATTGGTGATAAAGGTTTTGGAGCCGTTCAGAATGTAGTGGTCGCCCTGGCGAATCGCGGTGGTTTTTACGCCCTGCAAGTCGGAACCCGCGCCCGGTTCGGTCATGGCGATGGCGGTGATCATTTCACCAGAGGCCATTTTCGGCAGGTACTTCTGTTTCTGCGCTTCTGAACCGTAGTTCAGAATGTAAGGCGCCACGATATCGGAGTGCAGTCCCCAGCCAATGCCAGACAAACCGGCCCGGGAGATTTCTTCCATAATCACCGCGGAATATCGGAAATCGGCGCCAACACCGCCATACTCTTCCGGCAGCATCGGGCACAGGAAGCCCAGCTCGCCCGCCTTCCGCCAAAGCTCGCGGCTGACCTGGCCGTCTTTTTCCCATTGTTCGTGATAAGGCGCGGCTTCCTGCTCCAGGAATTTGCGGACGGAGTCCCGGAAGCCTTCCAGATCGGCGTCGAAAAGAGTACGTGGAATCATGCTGAACCTCGGTGAACGGGTTGGTTTATCGTTGTGTTCAGCAAGTCTGTGGCGGGGCGGGTTTTCGCTCAATGGTGAAAACCATCAATCGCTTTGGCCAAAACCATCGCCCCGGACGGGCGCGGATCGTCAGTCCGCGCTCTCGCCCCAACGGGGTACCAGGGTTTGCGGCAGGTCCAGGTGGTCCAGAATCCGTGCCACCATGAAGTCCACCAGGTCATCCAATGATTGGGGGTTGTGGTAGAACCCGGGGCTGGCGGGCATGATTACCGCCCCCATGCGGGTGAGCTTAAGCATATTCTCCAGGTGAACCTCGGAATACGGTGTTTCCCGCAACACCAGGATCAGCTTGCGGCGCTCTTTCAGCGCCACATCGCCGGCTCGTTCGATCAGGTTGTTGCTGGCGCCGGTAGCCAGCGCCGACAGGGTGCCTGTGCTGCAGGGGCAGACCACCAGCGGGGCCTTTTCTCCAGAGCCGGAAGCTGGTGGCGAGAACCACTCTTCCCGGCCAAACACCCGCACCTGCCCCGGCTTTGCCTTGGTATAGTCCGTGAACGCCTCGACCATGGCCGGCTTGGAACCCGGCAGCCGGAACTCTGTCTCGGTGGCGATTACCACCTGGGCAGCCTTGCTCACCATCACATTCACCCGGCAGCCATTGGCCACCAGGCATTGCAGCAGTCGCAGCCCATACTGGGCACCAGAGGCACCGGTAAAGGCCAGATTGATGACCGGCGGGTTATCAGCCACGACGTTTCTCCAGTTCGGCAACCAGTTTACGATGAATATCACCAAAGCCGCCATTGCTCATAACCACAATGTGGCAGGTTTCAGGTAGCTGTTCCACGGCGCGGGCAATCAAGGCTTCAACCGATGCTTCCACCCAATGGTGGTCCAGTTCACCATGTTCAGCACGCCAGCCTTCGACCAGCTCTGGTAGCCAGGTCATATCGCTGAGGTTACCCCAGAGGACCCGGTCAGCAGCGGCGGCACTGGGAATCAGGGTTTGCTGGTGCACCCCTTGCTTCATGGTGTTGGAACGGGGTTCGATGATCGCCAGTATCGGTTCATCCCCCACCCGGTTGCGCAAGCCTTCCAGAGTCAGGGCGATGGCCGTGGGATGATGAGCGAAATCGTCATACACACGCACACCGCCTACTTCGCCCACCAGTTCCATGCGCCGTTTCACGCCGGAGAACCGGCACAGGGCCGCCACTGCATGGTCCGGGGTGACACCCACATGGCGGGCAGCGGCGATGGCCGAGAGCGCATTGCGCACATTGTGCATGCCGGTGAGATTCCACTTCAGGGTGGCGACTGGTTGCTCGTGGTGAATCACCATAAACCGGCTGCCATCCTCCGCCAGCAGTTCAGCGCGCCAGTCTGCGGTGCGGCTGATCTCGCTGCCGATGGCGGTATCCTGCACCGGGCTCCAGCAGCCCATGTCGAGGGCATTATCCAGGTGCTTGTCGACCGCCGGGCGGATAATCAGCCCTTGGGAGGGTACGGTACGCACCAGGTGGTGGAACTGGCGTTCAATGGCTTCCACGCTGTCAAAGATATCAGCGTGGTCGTATTCCAGATTGTTCAGGATCAGGGTGTTCGGGCGGTAATGGATGAACTTGGAACGCTTGTCGAAAAACGCACTGTCGTATTCATCCGCCTCAATCACGAAAAAGTCACTGGTACCGAGGCGCGCCGAAACCGGGAAATCCTGGGGCACGCCACCTACCAGGTAACCGGCATCAAACCCGGCCTGGTCCAGAATCCACAACAGCATAGCGGTGGTGGTGGTTTTGCCATGGGTGCCGGCGACCGCCATCACCCAGCGATGGCGGAGCACTTCACGGGCCAGCCACTCGGGGCCAGACATGTAATCAATGCCCCGGTTGAGCACCGCCTCCACTTCCGGATTACCCCGGGACATGGCATTGCCGATCAGCACCAGATCTGGCCTGGGCTCAAGATTGTCGGCACGGTACCCTTGCATCAACTCGATGCCCTGAGCCTCAAGCTGGGTACTCATGGGCGGGTAAACACCCTGATCGGAGCCGGTCACGGTATGGCCAAGCTCTCTGGCGATAACCGCCAGGCTACCCATAAAGGTGCCGCAGATGCCCAGAATGTGTATGTGCATTAACGTGTTGCCTCCGGTTTGAAACCTGCCAAGCCTCTACCATACTTTCTGCGGGGTCAAGAGCCGGTATGTGCTCATGAAAAACCGCCGTGTTTGGCGTATCATCTGCGCCATCGTTGAACCAGCAGGAGGCCTTAGCCCGAGATGGCTATCAAGAACGCATTTTATGCCCAATCTGGCGGGGTTACCGCCGTTATCAATGCCAGCGCCTGTGGCGTTATCCAGACCGCACGCAAGCACACGGATAAAATAGGCAAGGTGTTTGCCGGTCGTAACGGCATTATCGGTGCCCTGAAAGAAGAGCTGATCGACACCAGCCTGGAATCAGACGACGCCATCGCGGCGTTGCTTCACACCCCGGGCGGCGCCTTTGGCTCCTGCCGCTACAAACTGAAGAATATCTCCGAGAACCAGCGCGAGTACGAGCGGCTGATCGAAGTCTTCCGCGCCCACGACATCGGCTACTTCTTTTACAACGGTGGCGGCGACTCTCAGGATACGGCGTACAAGGTCTCACAGATTGGTGAAAAAATGGGTTATCCGATCACCTGCATTGGTGTGCCCAAAACTGTCGATAACGATCTGCCGTTCACCGACTGCTGCCCGGGCTTCGGTTCGGTGGCCAAGTACATTGCCACCTCTACCCTGGAAGCCAGCCTGGATATCAAATCCATGTGCGAAACCTCCACCAAGGTGTTCATCCTGGAAGTAATGGGCCGGCACGCGGGCTGGATTGCAGCGTCCGGTGGCTTGGCCGGCCAGGGTGAAGGCCAACCGCCGCACATCATTCTGTTCCCGGAAATTCCGTTCAACCGGGAGAAGTTTCTGGAGCGAGTCGACCAGTGTGTGAAAGATTACGGCTACTGCGTGGTGGTCGCTTCTGAGGGGGCCCAGTACGAAGACGGCCGCTTTGTGGCCGACGCCGGTGCCAAGGATGCCTTTGGCCATACCCAGCTGGGCGGTGTTGCTCCGGCACTGGCCAACATGGTCAAACAGGCCCTGGGACACAAGTACCACTGGGCCGTTGCTGACTACCTGCAGCGGGCCGCCCGGCACATTGCCTCGGCCACCGATGTGGAGCAGGCCTATACCGTAGGCAAGGCCGCCGTGGAAATGGCAATAGCAGGCAAACAGGCGCTGATGCCCACCATCGTTCGCGAGCAGGCGAAGCCCTACCGCTGGAGCATTGGTGAGGCCAACCTGAGCGAAGTAGCCAACCAGGAAAAGAAAATGCCGATCCACTACATCACTGATGATGGCTTTGGCATTACCCAGGATTGCCGGGACTACCTGCAGCCGTTGATCGAGGGCGAGAGCTTCCCGCCATTCGAGAATGGTCTGCCCAAGGTTGCGCACCTGAAAAACCAGCTGGTCGAGAAGAAGCTGAGGACTGAGTTCAAGCTCTGAGCTGGTCGTCATGAAAAAGCCCGGTCACCTCACGGTAGCCGGGCTTTTTTGTACCTGAAAACGGACGACGATCAGCGTGCTGTTGCGGCCTCATGGTCGCGAACATAGCCATAAAAATCATCGAAACCGCCAACGTATTCGGAACCGACGAGAATCTGGGGCACGGTATACACCGGGCGGCCGATCTGGTCGGCAATATCCTGCTTGCTCATTCCCCGCTCGATCATATCGACCCAGATATACGGGATATTTCTGGATTCACACAGGTCCCTTGCCCGAACACAAAAACCACAGCTTGTACGGCCATAAATAGTGACCTGCTCCATAACAACCTCCTGAATCCGGGTGAGCCCCAGGGCGAAACGAATGGTTCAATACTTGGATTAAATGATGACATGAGAAGCAACAATTGAAAATTGATGCTTCTCATGGCTGTGATAGTAAGGGGCGATACTGATCCTCTGCGTTAAGCCATCAGGTTTTCAGCCGGCCCAGTTCCCGGTCAAGCACTTGCACCTGGCCGTCCAGCGCGTCACCGCTCTGGCGGACCCGCCGTGCCAGCTCCCGCAGATCGTTGGCCGCATCGCCAATCTGGGTCAGGTTGCGGTTGATCTCTTCGCTCACCGAACTCTGTTCTTCGGCGGCCGTGGCCACCTGGGTAACGTGCTCGACAATGGTACCAATCCGCTCCACCACCGTGGCCAGTGAATGGTCCGCTTCGCGAGTGCCGTCTACAGCAGTGGTTGCTCGCTCTACACCACCCTGAATGACGGTTACCGCGCCGTCCACATCGCCTTTGAGGCGTTCGATCATATCGCTGATTTCGTCAGTGGATTCCCGGGTTTTCGACGCCAGGGTTCGCACTTCGTCGGCCACCACCGCAAAGCCCCGGCCCTGCTCGCCGGCCCTAGCCGCCTCAATGGCCGCATTCAGTGCCAGCAGGTTGGTCTGTTCGGCAATGCCGCGTATCACTTCCAGGATTCGGTTGATCTCCTCGCTGCGCTGTGCCACGTGGCCGATGGCGGAGCTGGCCTGCTCCATATCCCCCGCCAGCGCATCGACACCCTTGAGCGCCGCGCCCAGGGTATCCTGGGTAAACCGAATGCCATCCCGGGCGGCCCGGGCATTGTCGGCAGCCTCACCGGCAAAGCCTGCGACTTCGCCGGCGGCGGCAGACATCTCGTTCATGGCGGTGACGACGCTGTCGATGTCCTGATGCTGTCGCGACGTCTGGTCGTCAGTATCACGGGCGATGGCGCCCACGTCTGCAGCCTGGCCTCGCACCTGGGCATTGACCTCTTTCAGGTCATTGATCATTTCCCGCAGGCGAGCCAGGAAAGCGTTGAAGCCACCGGCCAGGTCAATCAGCTCGGCGTGGGTGTCTATATCAAGTTCCCGGGTAAGGTCCCCTTCTGCACTGGCCAGGTTGCGCATCCGGTCTCGAATTTCATCCAATGGCCGGGTTACTGAACGCACCAGCAGAATCAACACGGCAATGGCAATCAGTACCACCACCACACCCACCATGGTCTGCCGCGCAGCCGTATCGGACACTTCGGAAGACAACAGACCGGTGATTTCCTCAACACTGGCCAGGGCCACTGAGCGCGGCAATTCAATCAGCAATGACCATTCGGCGCCGGGTAACTGCACTTCCACCGGATAGGCCACCGCCAGGGTCTGCCCATCATCAAACCGGCCGCCACGCTGGTGCAGGCGGACAAATTCATCAGCCAGGTCTGGTACGGCTTCCTGTAATGGCCGGCCGAGGTGGGACTGATAATGGCTGGATGCGGCAATCAGCCCACCCTCGCTTAACAGTGACACCCGGGACTCACCATCAAACAACGCCTGGCTGACACCGGCAATCGTGGCTTGCAGTGTGGACAGGTTGATATCCACACCGGACACACCGGCAAACTCACCGTTGTTCCGAATCGGCACCACCAGGCTGGTCATCAGCTCAGAGTATCCCTCCTCGATTTCGTACTCGTAAGGCTCCATCAGGCAGGGTTTGAGGGAATCCCGGGAACACAGATACCACTCTGCTTCACGAATGCCGAATTCGTTCCGGTTGTCGAGGTACTTGGTGGACGGGTCTTCGGTGCGGCTGAACAACACATTGCCCTGAGGATCACGGTAATAGTAGATCTCCAGGGTGCCTTCATCACTGCTGTGTTCCTCTACGCCGTCGGTGAAATAGATGTCCATACCATCGTATGCGTCAGGTTCAAACTGGGCGTAGATGGAACTTAAATGCTGCTGTTCGGACAGAATGGTTCCGATGGTTTCCTGAAGATCCCGGCGGCTGATGCGGCCGGAACTGTCCGATTCAATGTTGCGGGTGATCAGGCTGCGCACCACTTCCGGCGTCTGGTAGGCGGTTTCGAACAGGCCGGTCACCAATTCACCGTATTGCCCCGCCGTTGCGCTCAGCTGGTCCATGACAATATTCTGCACGGTATCGCGAGTTTCCCGGGACAATCGCTCTTCCATCGAACCAAGTGATAACTGGGCAGTCACCACAATACTGATGCCCATTACCAGTAGCAGTGAGATAACCAGACCATAGAGCTTGAAGCGAAGCGACAGGTGTTTCATAAACCGCGAAACCTTTGTTAATGAACCTTTACTGACAATACTAGAGCATGGAGGCGCCCTTGGCGTATCTGACCCTCTTTTTCACCGCATTCGCCGCCGCCACATTGCTGCCAGCCTATTCCGAGCTGCTGCTGGGCACGCTGGCCAGTCAGGGCCGGCCGCTATTCTGGCTGTGGTTCTGGGCCACACTGGGCAATACGCTGGGGTCAGTCGTTAATGGGCTTATCGGCCGGCAGGTGGATCGCTTTAAGCATAAACGATGGTTTCCGGTCAGCGAATTGCAGCTGCACAAGGCCCGCAACCGGTTTAACCGCTATGGGCAATGGTCATTGTTGCTGGGCTGGCTGCCGATTGTTGGAGACCCGCTGACGCTGGTGGCCGGCATTATGCGAGTGCCCTGGCTCAACTTTGTGATCCTGGTGGGTATCGGAAAGGGCCTGCGCTATGCCTTCGTGATCTGGGTAGTGCTGGAAGCCACCGGATTTGCCTCATCGGCGCCATCACCGTAAAGGTATTTGCGCAACAGGTCTTCGCCGTTGAACTCCGCGTGCATCACCGCGATGAAGGTATACACCCCGATCAACTTTCGGTTGAGGAACACGAATTCCTTCGGGGGCACCCGGAAGTACCGACTGATGGCTGAGCGCGCCGCGTGTTTGGCTACCCGCGAAGGCAAGTCGCTCTGCTTCCAGCAGTACTGGCCCCTGGCGTTCACGGCATAGTCCGGCCACTGGCTGCGGTCCCGGGCCAGGGGCTCCAGCACCGACATACACACCGAACCAAACTTCTCCAGGACTTCTTCTGGCCAATCCCGGCTCATGAACCGGAGGGTAACGCCACCCTCAATCACCTGCTCCAGATCCTGCTCGTATGACGCGCGAATCATCTGGATAACCGGATCAAGAAAGGCCGGTGAATAACTTTGAACGGCACCAAAGTCCAGAAGTACGATGCGGTCATAATCTTCGTCACCACCTTCCTCACCGGCAATCCGGATGCGGTAGTTCCCGAAGTTCGGGTCTGTCTGGATTTCGCCCCAGTCAAACAGCTCCCGGAAGAACAACTCCAGCGCCGCCTCGCCCAGGGCACTGCGGCGTTCCAGCGGCAAATCCCGTACCGCCGGGGAGCCAACGGAATGGCCGTGCTCGTAGGTAGAAGCGATGATATGGTCGGTCGAATACTCCTGTAATACCCTGGGCACAACAAACCTTGGGTCGGAGCCCAGCATGTTGCGGAATTTCTCGGTGGTCCTGGCCTCCAGGCGGTAATCCACTTCCCGGTGCATCATCTGCCGGACTTCTTCGAGCCAGTCATTGAATTCCGGGCCGAAGCTCACCAGCCGGGCCACTTTCAATAACTGCGCCACTGCATTCAGATCACTGTCCACGGCATCAGCAACGCCGGGGTATTGCACCTTGAGCACCAACTCCAGGCCGTCACTGCGTCGCACCGCACGGTGCACCTGGCCAAGGGAGGCAGCACCGATTGGTTCCGGATCGACATCCAGCTCTGCGAGCCTTTCGGCACCAATCTCGGCCTTCAGCACCCGCTCGATCGCCGGCCATTCCAGTGACGTGGTCTGGTCTTCCAGCGTATGCAGGGCTTCGGTCACCTCTTCTGGCAAAAAATGCTCGCCATAGAGCGCCATCACCTGGCCAATCTTGACCACACTGCCTTTCAGCCGGCCCAACTCATCCACCAGAAAACGCGCCTGGCTCGACAACATCGCACGATGGCGCTGTTCCCGAGTGTCCTTGCTGCTGAACCAGTTGGTGGCCATGTGTGATGCCATACGGGTACCAGCGAAAAGCCCGGCCTTAGTCAGGGAAAGCCTGCGCTCGAAGCTGCCGGTTTTGATGCGGGACACGGATTTTCCGGGGCGTCTGGAAGACATGGATAACCTGTATGTTCAGAAAATTTTGGCGTTTCGACCGCGCCCGGAACAGTTTTTCCCGGCGCCGTTACTGCATTATACGGATCGCAAGCGGTGACAACCTAACCTCTACGCCGCAAAAGCTCCGTTTCCGCAGCCAATGTGGACAAATATTGTTCACCGTAAATATGTTCAGGTCGATGGTTACGATTTAACACAAACTCAGGTCACAATGCGTTCTAGAATTGGTTAACAGGAACAATGTGACTTTCGTCAATTACAATAAAAGCCAAGACATGAAGCCTTCAACAACCAGAACACCAGATTCTGAACTTTCCCAGTTCCGGGTGAAGGGCGAGATCCCGGTACCGGCCCTTATCAACGGGCTTACGACCGCTGCCGTGCCGTTACTGTTGTTTTTTTCCTGGCGCTCAATGCAGCAAGGGGATTCGGTGACTGCCCCCTTCCTGACTGGCTTCGCTGTATTGCTGGCGATCAACAGCCTGATTTTTCTGTTCGCGGGCCACAAGACCTTTCATCGCCGGGTCTTTATTACCCTGATCACCGCGCTGTTTACCTATCTGGCAACGCAAGCGGTGGAGGATGGCTCAGCGATTATCTGGCTGTTTGCTTACCCACCGATTATTTTCTATATCAGTGAGGCCCGGGTCGGTATCTACGCCTGCCTGGGTGGCTGGCTGGCTGTCCTGGTGTTGTTCAGCCCGATTGGCGATGCGCTGTTTGCATCCCCCTACAACGCCACCTTCCGCCTTGTCATGATCATCGTCCTGGCGTTCGTCATGGTGACCTGTTACATCCTTGACCAGAGCCGCCGGCGCAGCAAACTCGGGTTGATCAAGCTGGCCAAGGAGTTTGAATACGCGGCGAAACACGATGCGCTGACCGGTCTGGCCAATCGGCGCGAGGGCCTGGAACAACTGGATAACGAATATCAGCGTTACCTGCGTAGCGGCCGCGGCTTTTCAGTCCTGCTGATGGACATCGACCTGTTCAAGAGTGTGAACGACACCCACGGCCACCAGGCCGGTGACGAGATGATTGTTCTGGTCGCAAGAACGCTGGCCAGCCAGTGCCGAAAGGTGGACACCATTGCCCGTTGGGGCGGCGAGGAGTTTCTGATTCTGCTTCCGGAAACATCGTTAGCGGATGCCTACGCCTCCGCTGAGCGGATACGGCAGGCGGTATCCAGCCAGACCATTACCGTGGATGGCAAGGTTATTCGGGCCACGATAAGTATTGGCGTGGCAACGATACAGGGATCGGAGTCGATTGACCGCCTGCTGCAGCGATCCGACGAAGCGCTTTACCAGGCCAAGTCCGAGGGCCGCAACCGTACCTGCCAGGCCAGCGTCGCCGCCTGAGCATCATTGCCAGCCCTGTCGCAGCTCCACCTGCTGGCGGTCGAGACCGCTGACCAGCTCGTGAACAAGCCTATGCTCCAGGCTGTACACGCTGGCTTCCGGTTCAAAATCACTGACCTGGCACATGGACATACCGGCGTAGCCACAGGGATTAATGCGGCTGAACGGTTCCATATCCATATTGACGTTGAGCGCCAGACCATGGAACGAGCAACCCCGACGTACCCGCAACCCCAACGAGGCAATCTTGGCGCCGTTGACATAGACACCGGGCGCATCCTGCCTTGGCGCCGCCTCGATGCCCGATTGCGCAAGCGTGCGAACAATGGCCTGCTCGATGTGATCCACCAGCTCCCGAACACCCAGTTTGCAACGCGGCAGATCGATCAGTAGATAGATAACAAGCTGGCCGGGGCCGTGGTAGGTCACCTGCCCGCCCCGGTCCACCTGAATCACCGGGATATCGCCCGGCAACAGAATATGCTCTGCCTTGCCCGCCTGGCCCTGGGTAAACACCCGCGGGTGCTCAAGGCACCACAGCTCATCCACGGTGGTTTCGTCCCGGTTGGCGGTGAAGGTTTTCATCGCTTCCCAGGCTTCCATGTAGGGCTGCTGGCCCAATGAACGGACAATCAGGTCAGCCATGGCGTCAGAGCACCATGTGCACGCGACCGCTCGCTTTCAGATCTTCGAACAGGGCCTTGAGCTGCGCTTCTCCAGTGGCGACAATCTTGAGCTGCACCGAGGAAAATCGACCTTTGCTACTGTCCGTCACCGAAATATCGGTTTCGCTGATACCAGGAGCGTGCTGCTCCACAACTTCCACGACAAACTCGGTGAAATCCGGAGCGGAATTGCCGATCACCTTGATGACGTAGTCACAGGGAAACTCGATCTTCGGCGCTTTTGGCTCACTCATGCCAGATACTCCCCGATGCCCGGCTGGCTATCGCCGACCACCTTAATTGAACAGTTGTACGAAAAACAGTTTGATAGCATCCCAAAGCCGTTTGAAAACGCCACCCTGCTGCACATCAGTCAGTGCCAGTGCAGGCTCATCCACCAACACATCACCGTCGAGCATAACCTGGATCCGGCCCAGCTCATCCCCCACCTTGATGGGTGCCTTGATGACAGAATCAAGGTCTACGGTTGATTCAAGCTTATCCCGGGCACCACGGGGAATCGTTACAAACACATCCTCCGCCAGGCCTACAGAAATCTGATCGCTCTTGCCACCCCAGACCTTGGCATCCACCAGCTCCTGACCGGCCCGGAACAGGCGCTCCGTCTCATAGTAACGGAAGCCATAGTTCAGCATCTTCTGAACTTCGCGGGCCCGCACCTCGGCACTGCTGGTTCCCATCACAGCAGCAATCAGCCGGGTGTTGTCCCGCTTGGCGGAGGCCACCAGGCAGTAACCGGCTTCTTCAGTATGGCCGGTTTTCAGACCATCCACACTTTCATCCCGCCACAACAGACTGTTCCGGTTCGGTTGACGGATGTTGTTGTAGGTAAAGCTTTTCACCGCATACAACGGGTAGTTCTCCGGGTAGTCCTCAATAATGGCCTTGGCCAGCAAGGCCAGGTCATAAGCGGTGGCATACTGATTAGGATGTGGCAACCCGGTGGCATTCTCAAAATTGGTATTGTTCATGCCCAGCTGGCGCGCCTGCTGGTTCATGATATCCACGAAGGCATCTTCACTACCGGCCACAAACTCCGCCAACGCGACGGAGGCGTCGTTGCCGGATTGAATAATCACGCCTTTAAGAAGGTCTTCCACGGACACCTGTGTACCCTCCCGTACAAAGGTCCGGGAGCCTCCGGTTCTCCAGGCCTTGACGCTGATCGGCACCATGTCCGTCATGGAAATTCGGCCTTCATCCAGCTCGCGCTCAACGATGTAGGCCGTCATCATCTTGGTTAGGCTGGCCGGCGGCACTCGTTCATGGCTGTTATGTTCCATGATGACACGACCACTAAGAGGGTCTTTCAGCACCCAAGAACTGCCTGCGATCTGGGGCGGAGACGGAATCAAAGCCGACTGGGCAACCGCCTGCCCCACCAGCAGGGTGGCTAGGGACAAGACAAAAACAAAGCTGCGAATCACTGAATTAAAAGCCATGGGTAGGTTCATTCGTCGTAAGGTGTATTTTCTTCTGGGGTTTCAGGAATCAGTGGCTGTCGGTCAGCACGATAGACTGACCAAAGCCCCGGGATTCCAGTAAATTCTGTGCATGACGGGCCTCGGACTCATCACTGAATGGCCCTATCTGGGCCCGGTGAAAGCGGCCAGAGCCTGTTGTCACTTCGCGCACCCGCATCGGGGTTTCGATGACTCCCCGCGCCTTTGCCAGCAAGGCCTCCGCCGGGTCGCGCTGGCTGAACGAGCCGAGCTGAACAAACAGACCACTGCTCCCGCCCGCCGATTGGCCCGGCACCGGAGCAGCGGCGACAGCAGGTGCCCCGACACCCGGCTTGAACGGTTTGCCGGCCAGCGTCATGGAGCCATCTTCGCGAACGGTGATCGCCGCCACCTCAACCCTTGCGGTACCCTTGGATTTGTAGCCAAGTTTCTTGGCCGCCGCATAGGACAGGTCTATCAGCCGGTCATCGTGAAACGGCCCGCGATCGTTCACCCGAACAATCACCGACTGGCCGTTTTCAAGGTTCGTCACCCGGGCATAACTCGGTATGCGCAGGGACTTGTGGGCGGCAGACATCGAATACATGTCGAATATCTCGCCATTGGACGTTTTGTGACCATGGAACTTCTCGCCGTACCAGCTGGCGATTCCGCGGGCGACGTAGCCGTCGTTACTGTCCATAACCCGGTACGTTTTCCCCCACACCTTGTACTGCGCCATATTGCCGGCATTTCGGGGCTGCTCGTAACGGGGAACCGCATCTTGCAGGCCCGAGACATCGAAACTCCCGGAAGGGGCTCTATCCTGTTTGATCGTATAGCGTGATGAGTGATCCGGCTCTGGAGATGTCGACTTGGGCGTACTGGAGCAACCCGCAAAGATCAGGCTTACCAGCACCCCCAACCACATTGTTCTTTGTTCCCTGATCATTATGTTCGGCAACCCATGCATCTTCATCCGGTACCCAGCCTTAGTGACCTGTAATATTGTAACGGGTTCCCGGCAGGATTCACCATTACCGGCAAGCCATCATCGCTTACACCCGCTACGCAGAGATCATGCGACGATGGGTATGAATCGACATCAGCACCCCGAACGCTGCCATCAACGTTACCCCGGACGTGCCACCATAGCTGACCAGTGGCAGGGGCACACCCACCACGGGCAGCAATCCACTGACCATGCCCACATTCACAAAAACGTAGATAAAGAAGGTCATGGTCAAGGCACCTGCCAGTAGACGACTGAATGAATCCTGGGCGGTGACCGCAATATACAGGCAACGAAGAATGATCAAGAAATACAGGGTCATCAGCAGCAACATGCCAATAAAACCGAATTCCTCGGCCAGCACTGCCACGATAAAATCCGTGTGACTTTCGGGAAGGAACTCCAGATGGGACTGGGTACCCTGCAACCAGCCTTTGCCATCCATGCCACCGGAACCAATGGCGGTTTTGGACTGGATGATGTTCCAGCCCGCCCCCAGAGGGTCACTCTGAGGGTCGAGCAATGTCAGCACTCGCTGCTTCTGGTAGTCCCTCATGACAAAAAACCACATCATTGGCGCAGATACCGATACCAGCGCAAAGAACGCCGAAATCAGCTTCCAGCTCATGCCCGCAAAGAACACCACGAATATCCCGGCCATACCCACCAGCAGTGAAGTACCAAGGTCGGGTTGCTGAACAATCAGTGCCATGGGCATCAACACGATGAGCAACCCGACGGCAACGTGGGAGAGACGCGGCGGCAGGAAATGACGGGACAGGTACCAGGCGGCCATCATGGGCACGACCAACTTCATGAATTCCGAGGGCTGGAATCTGGGCAATCCGGGAATCGCCAGCCAGCGCTGGGCCCCCTTGGCCCCCACGCCCACCAACAGAACGGCCACAAGCCCCACCATACCAACAGCATAAAGCCACGGAGCCCAGCGCCTGAAAACGGCTGGGTCCAGTTGCGCAAACACACACATCACCACCAGCGCCACACCAAACCGAATGCCCTGGGCCTTGACCACCTCAATGTTCCGGTCAGCGCCACTGTAAAGCACAAAAAGCCCGGCTCCCATGAGTAGCAACAGTAGCAAAAGCAGCAAAGGATCAAGGTGAATGGCCGACCAGAAACCCCGCGAACGGCCAAGATTGTGATCGGCAGGGTTATTGAGCAAGCTCCCCAATGCCATCAGAGCCCTCCCTCCTGGTCAACCTGACTGATCACCGATGACTGGTCGGCCGCAGGAAACTCTTCGAGCCAGGCATCAAACAGAGCCCGGGCAACCGGTGCAGCGGTGGAGCTGCCACCACCGCCGTTTTCAACGATAACCGCCACTGCAATCTTGGGATTATCCGAGGGAGCAAAACCGACGAAAAGAGCGTGGTCCCGCAAGCGCTCTTTTATTTGTTCTTCATCATATTCCTCGTCTTCTCCGAGACTGAACACCTGAGCGGTTCCAGTTTTCCCGGCCATCCGGTAACTGGCCCCCTGCCCCGAAGAACGCGCCGTGCCTCGGGCGCCATGCATCACCTCTTCCATTGTGTCCACTACGTATTCCCAATCGTCCGGGTTCTTCAGTATCAGCGGCTCATGGGTTTCTGAAGGAAGAAACTCATCCACCGACCGGTCACCGCGAATGTCCTTAAGCAGCCTGGGCTCAACCCATACGCCACGATTGGCAATCAGCGTGGTTGCCGTTGCCAGCTGCAGAGGCGTCGACAGCATGAAACCCTGGCCGATACTCATGTTCACAGAATCCCCCGGATACCACGGCTCATTTCGCGCTGCCCGCTTCCAGTCAGCGGTGGGCAACAGACCGCTCAGGGCCCCCGACACATCCAGGGTGGCGTCTTCGCCAAAGCCGAAATGCGCCAGGTATTCGGACATCACGCTGACACCCATTTCAACGCCTACCTCATAGAAGTAAACGTCGTTGGATCGGGCCATGGAATACTTGAGATCAACCCAGCCGTCGCCGGATCTGTTCCAGTTCCGGAAACGCCGCCCCCCCTCGCGTAACTGAAAGTATCCGGGGTCCCAGATTCGCCGCTCCCGGTTGGTCACGCCACTGTCCAGCGCCGCAATCGCCATCATGGGCTTGATGGTGGAGCCCGGCGGATACTGACCACGCAACGCCCGGTTGAACAGGGGCTTGTCAATATCGGTACTAAGATTGCGGTAGTCCTCAACACTGATTCCGGTGACAAACTTGTTGGCATCAAAGCCCGGCACGCTGGCCAGCGCCAGGATACCTCCAGTCTCTGGTTCGATTGCCACAATAGCGCCGCGGCGCCCCTCGAGCAGCTGATAGGCCTTGCGTTGGAGCCGCAGGTCAAGGTGCAGCTGCAGATCCTCACCGGGCACCGGGTTTACCCGCTCAAGTACCCTCAGAATACGACCCCGGGCGTTGGTTTCGACGTGCTGGTAGCCCACCGTACCGTGCAACACCTGCTCGTAGAATCGCTCAATACCGGATTTTCCAATGTAGTTGGTTCCCGCGTAGTTCACCGGGTCAATCCGCTGCAGCTCTTCCCGATTGATTCGGCCAACGAAGCCCAGGGCATGAGCCGTCAGTTCACTGTGGGGGTAATATCGAACCAGTTCAGCGCGAACCTCCACGCCGGGGAACTCATGCCGGTGCACCGCCATTCGGGCAATTTCCTCTTCGCCCAGATCGTAGCTCAGAGGCATTTCCTGGAAGGGCCGGCGAGGTTCACGAAGCCGCCTCTTAAACCGTTCTATGTCCTCTTCGGCGATGTCCAGAATCTCGGACAACCGGGCCAGAGTGGCCTCCATACCCGCCACGCGCTCTGGCACCAGTGTAAGGCTGAACACCGGGCGATTCTCTGCCAGCAGCAGATTGTTCCGGTCGTAAACCAGGCCCCGGGGCGGTGGCACAGACTGGACCTGAACCCGATTTTTGTCTGACAGCGTGGTGTAGATCTCATGTTCGACAATCTGTAGCTGGTACATCCGCGCCAGCAGGCCGATCATCATTAGCAGGACGAACACCAGCATGACCACGGCACGGCGCTGGAACAGCCGGCGCTCCGCTGCAGTATCCTTGAATTCGCCCCAGGCCATGGAAACTCCTAGGCCCGGTGATACGGGTGGTTACGGGTGATCGACCAGGCGCGGTAGAGCTGCTCGGCGAGCACAATACGCACCAGGGGGTGGGGCAAGGTAAGCGGCGACAGAGACCACTGCTGGTCAGCTCGCTGCCGGCAGGCATCGGCCAGACCATCGGGGCCGCCTACCAGAAAACAGACATCCTGACCGTCTTGTTGCCAGCTCTCCAGGTGGCTGGCCAGTTTTTCCGTGGACCAGGGCCTGCCGCCCACTTCCAGGGCGATGACCCGGTCACGGGGGGCAACCGACGCCAGGATGGCATCGCTTTCACGCTGCATCAGCCGCGGAATGTCCGGGTTCTTACCCCGGTGAGCCATGGCAATTTCGGTCAGTTCCAGGGGCAGCTCCGGCGGCATCCGGCGAGCATAATCGTTATACCCCGCACTGACCCAGTCGGGCATCTTCTGCCCTACACAGATCAGACGCAGTTTCATGGTTACTCGTGACCTGCCGCACCCAGGTCCGGCGCGTCACGCCAGAAGCGTTCCAGGTCGTAGAATTCGCGAGTTGCAGGCATCATGACATGCACGACCACGTCTCCCAGATCCACCAGAATCCAGTCGCTGCCACCTTCGCCTTCAACGTTGTTTGCCCTTACACCCTGATCTTTGGCTTCAGATACGACGGAGTCTGCCAGGGATTTTACGTGGCGGCTTGAGGTGCCGGATGCAAGAACCATAAAGTCGGTAACACTGGTTCGATCACGGACATCAATCACACTGACGTCCTGTGCCTTGATATCTTCAAGTGCGGTTACGACCAGATCTTTCAGTTGTTCTGCCTGCATAATTACCCTGTTTTCCGGGCTCCGGCCAGGATGACCGCCCGATAAATGATATTCAGACGAAATTGTACCATTAAAAGTTCCCTGCGGGGCACGCACCGTACAGGCCGAGCGCCTGGATTCTCTGCCAGACAGAATCCGGGGTCAGATACCGGGGAGAGCGCCCGTCTGCGATGCGTTGCCGGATTCCCGTTGCAGATATATCCAGCAGGGGCGGGCCCAGCTCCAGCAACGCCCCGCAAGGCGCTGAGTTTAAAGCCTCGGGGCCGTCTGCCCGGCGTTCACGCACCAGGCGAGCCGCCTCACTGCCAACGGGCAAATCCGAACCAGGGCGCTTAACAACCACAATGTGCGCCAGACCCGGAATGTCGGCCCATTCACGCCAGCAATCAAAAGCGGCAAAGGCGTCGGTGCCCACCACCATCACCAGAGGTTCATCCGGCCCCAGCTCCTGTCGCAACTGACGCAGGGTGTCGGCCGTATAGGAGGCGCCAGCCCGGCGCAGTTCGCGGTCATCCACCCGCAGCCCCGGCTCGCCCTCGATGGCCAGCTGGATAAGTTCCAGCCGCTGTTCGGAGCTGGCACCGGTGCTGCCACGATGCGGGGGAATATGGCAGGGCACCAGATGCACCTTTGTCACCGCCAGGGCATCGGCTATCTCCAGCGCAAGGCGCAGGTGGCCGTGATGGATCGGGTCAAAGGTGCCGCCGTAGATCACGTGCATGACATCATGTCCGGATGTGGCCGTCGCCGAACACCACGTATTTTTGTGACGTCAGTCCTTCCAGACCCACCGGTCCACGGGCATGGAGCTTGTCGGTCGAGATACCGATTTCCGCACCCAGGCCGTATTCAAATCCGTCAGCGAACCGGGTAGAAGCATTCACCATCACCGAACTGGAATCGACCTCGGTCAGGAACCGGCGAGCACGGGTGTAGTTTTCGGTAATAATGCTCTCGGTGTGCTGGGAACTGTAGCGGTTTATGTGATCTATGGCGGCATCCAGCCCGGCAACAACCCGCACCGCAAGAATCGGCGCAAGGTACTCCGCGTGCCAATCTTCTTCCGTGGCAGCGATCACATCGGGCAGTACCGCCCGGGTGCGTTCACAGCCACGCAGCTCAACCCCCTTGGCCACAAACTCCCGAGCCAGCAAAGGCAGCATGTCACCGGCAATTTCCTCATCCACCAGCAGGGTTTCCATGGTGTTGCAGGTCCCGTAACGGTGGGTCTTGGCATTGACCGCGACCTTCAGCGCCTTTTCAGGGTCCGCGTGGCTGTCTACGTAAACATGGCATACACCGTCCAGGTGTTTGATGACCGGCACCCGGGCGTCGCGGCTGATTCGTTCAATCAGGCCTTTGCCGCCCCGCGGCACGATCACATCCACATACTGGGGCATGGTAATGAGTTCACCTACTGCAGCCCGGTCGGTAGTCGCCACCACCTGTACTGACGTTTCAGGCAAACCGGCTTCAGCCAGCCCGGTCGCCAAGCAGGCAGCGATGGCCTGGTTGGAATGAATAGCCTCAGAACCTCCGCGCAGAATGGTAGCATTACCCGACTTCAGGCACAGGCTGGCTGCTTCAACCGTCACGTTGGGGCGGGATTCGTAGATAATGCCAATCACCCCCAGAGGCACCCGCATCTTGCCAACCTGAATGCCGGATGGCCGGTAGGTCATGTCGGTAATTTCACCCACAGGATCTGGCAAGCCTGCCACCTGCTTCAGCCCCTCAATCATGGTGTCAATGCGGGCCTCAGTAAGCTCCAGGCGGTCAAGCATGGCATCATCCAGACCATTCGCCCGGCCATTTTCAAGATCCTTATGGTTGGCCCGCACCAGCTCGGTACGGGCAGCACTCAACGCCCTGGCCGTTGCCAGCAGTGCCTGATTGCGAACGGCGGTGGTTGAACGGGCCACTTCCCGGGCGGCGGCCCGAGCCTGTTGACCGAGTTCTGCCATGTAGGCTGCTACATCCATCGGATTACCTTTATATTTTGCATACTGATTCCGGAACTGGAACGCTACTTTACCTTTCCCGTTTCAAGTCCGCATCCCAAACGACTATTATAGCGCTGCACAGATTCAAATGGATGCGCCAGCAAAGGATAGATAACATGCCCCAGTCGGCTGAAAAGTTCCTGCCAGGCCGGCTCTCAAGAGCCGGTTTTGTTGCCCTTGCGCTCACCAGCGCGGCCGGCATAATGCTGGGCGAATTCCTGCTGGCGGCTTGCGCTGCCGCGGCGGCGGGCATCAGCCTGGCCAGCAACCCACGTTTCACCAGCCACCATGCCCGGCTCTGGAAACACTTCAAAACAGCCAGCTATTCAATCCTGGCAATCCTGTTACTGGTCGCACTCTGGCAGGGGCCCTGGGCGCTCAGCCACTGGCTCTATGCATTACCGCTGGTGACTTTTGCTCTGATGCCAACCTATATTGCAGCCCTGATCACTGCGCTCCTGACCTTTGCCATACTGGTTTCCACCCAATGGGCCGTGATTCTTCCCGACCGCCACCAGATGATCAGTGCCTTTGTGCTGACAACGCTGCTCTCCACGCTGCTGATCTTCCTGCGAGAATACAAGGCCCGGCAGCTGGCACCACTAAGGCGAACCGACGAACTCACCCAGGCCGCCAGCCGGGAGTACCTGTCTGCCGACCTGCACAAGGAAATCCAGCGCAGCGAGCGTGAGGGCACCGACATGTCTGTGATGATGATCGGGCTGGACACCCACCTGAGCGACAATGATCCGGACGAAGACATTCGCGCCATCCTGCCCAGAATTGGCCGTTACCTGCATTCCCAGCTTCGGGATTTTGACACTTACTACCGGGTAGCCGACCTGCAGTTTCTGGTTATCCTACCGGGTATCAATACCGCGGGCGCCGCCGCCAGCGCCGAGAAAATCCGCAACGGCCTGTGCAAGCTGCTGGCATCCCACGGCATGAAACTGACCGTCAGCACCGGCATTGCCGGCCTGAACATCGGCGACGACGCCGACAGCCTGCAACACAGTGCCGCCAACGCGCTACGCCGGGCGCAGCAACAGGGGGGCAACCGCACCCAGGCCTACAGCAACTGGCTGCACCCGGATGTCCAGAGCCCCACCGGCACCGAAGGTGACGCGCGATGACAGAAACAAGACTCAGAACCTGGACTCACAGCTTCGGCTACGGACTGGCGGCCCTGTTCATTTTCTCGCTGGCACTGCAGAACCTGCGCTACGGCTTTTACGAGTTATTCTATCTCGCCCTGGCGATGACCTGCCTGTTGCTGGCCGGGCTGATCTACACCTTCGTGTGTCGCCGCCAGCAGCTATCGGCCCCAGGGCACCTGCTGATTCTGGCTGGTCTCAACGCAGGCCTGGTGGCCGCCATTCTGGTTTTGGACAGCCCCGGAGTAACTCACTGGGCGATGCCGCTCCTGATCCTGAATCTTCTGGTTCTGCCGCTGCGCCAGGGGCTAAGCCTGTCTGCCTTGCTCCTGGTTCCGGTAATGGGTGTTGTGTGGCTCGGTCATCCCGCCGCCTACGCCCTGATGACCTCCGTGGGCCTGATCCTGACGCTCGCAGTCGGCGCCCTGTACATCTGGCACTACGATCACATCGCCCAATCAGCGGAGGATCTTGCCATTACCGACCCGGTCACCGGCGCCCACAACTCACGGTTTCTTGACGAAACGCTGCAAAAGGAAATCAGCAGAGCGATTGCCACGGGCCACCCCTTGTCAGTGATTAACCTGAGCTTTGATTACACGGACGAAATAAGGGACCTGCATGGCAAAGCGGGGCTGCAAAACCTGTTTAAATCGGTCACCGAACATCTGTTTGGCGTTATCCGGGCGGGCGACAGCCTGTACACCCTGAACGACTCCGAGTTTTTCCTGATCCTCCCCTTCACGCCAGAGGAAGGTGTACGCGTTATCGCCGAGCGGATTCGAAGGACCATTGGCGAAAGGGAGTGGAGCAGCATTGGCAGGCTGTCTGTCAGCTTGGGCTGCACCACTCGCGGCAACGGCGATACCAGTACGGTCTCACTCCGTAACCGGGCCAATCAGGCAATGCATCAGGCTCGTAAACGGGGCATGGATTCGGCCTGGTTCAGCCCGGGAGAGTCCGTCGACATATGATTGAAAGCTGGCTGGCTGGTGCCGCAGCCTGGGTAGCAGACAATCCCGGCTGGCTGATACTGGCACTCTTTGCAACCGCCATGGTGGAGTCCCTGGCAATTGCCGGCATTGTTGTACCCGGCGTTGCCATGCTGTTTGGTTTTGCCGCACTTGCAGGAAAATCCGGCATGCCCCTGTCCGAAGCCCTGGCCTGGGCAGGCATGGGAGCGGTTATCGGTGACCTCATCAGTTTTACCGCGGGCCGTTTCTTCAAGGGGCGGCTGCATTCGGTCTGGCCCTTCAGCCGTTACCCGGGGCTGATTACCCGGGGCGAGTCTTTTTTTAATGCCCACGGCGGCAAAAGTGTGATTGCCGGGCGTTTTATTGGCCCTATCCGCCCGGTCATCCCGCTGATTGCCGGTGCGCTGCACATGCCATGGCGCCGGTTTCTTACCTTCAACCTTATTTCCGCGGTCGGCTGGGCCCTGGTCTATGTGCTGCCGGGCTATGCCGTCGGCAGCGCCCTCGCCAGCGAAATAGAGCCACCACCTCATTTCTACCCGGTTATTGGCATCAGCGCAGCGGTGCTGGTGGCTTTGTATGTGGTGGTTCTTCAGTTCCGGCTTGGCGTTGGCGAGGGCAGCAGGCCCTACCGCTGGCTGGAGTCATTCATGGCCCGTTACGACACCACGCATCGGTTCTGGCGGCTTTACACCAACGAACGGCCTGCCCGCAAAGGCGAATTCCCCCTGCCATCGATTGTTCTGGCTACGGGGTCGTTGGCGATGTTTGTGATCCTGACCCAGCTGATTACTTACAGCCGGCGGATCAACGAGCTGAACCACCTGGTCGTTGCCTGGTTTGAAGTGCTGCGACAACCGCTGCTGGATATTCCGGTGATCGCCGCCACGCTCATGGGCGACCCTCCGGTACTGATCAGCGCGGCCGTACTGGCCGTGGCAGTTCTGTCGTTCAGGGGGTATTACGCCGCTGCCCTGCACATTGCCCTGGCGGCGATTCTCTGCTTTGCCTGCGTATGGCTGGTCAAAACCGGCCTGATGGTGGATCGCCCGGATCAGGTGCTTAGGCCACCCGCCTCAGGCGCTTTTCCCAGCGGCCATACTGCAGGGGCAACGGTGTTGGTAACTATGGCCGCCAGCTTCATCGCTGGCGAAAACAGGATGCGACAGCGCTGGCAAACCTATGTATTGCTGTCCTTACCCCTGGTGCCCATTGCCCTGAGCAGGCTCTACCTGGGGGTACACTGGTTTACCGATGTACTGGGAGGAGTATTGCTGGGGCTGGCCATTACCGGCGCCATTCGCGCCAGCTACAGTCGCTACGACCGGGTACCCATCTGGCCGGATGCCCTGACCTGGGCAGCGGTGATGCTCTGGCTGGGGTTCGCCGCAGGTTACCTCATCACTCAGTGGGACACCGCCAGTCTTTCCTATTCGCCCTTGCCTCCGGGCTAGTTCTGCTCCAGCGCCTCAAGCAATTCCTGAAGCCGTTGCAGCCGCTCGAGGGGATCCTGCAGTTCTGCCAGCCGCTGTTTTTCCTGCTTGTCCAGGGGCAGCAGCTCCGTCAGCCGCCAGCCTACGTCCCGGGCATCCTCGTAGTCCACGTCCATACCCAGATCCTTGACAACCGGGTGGCGGAACAACGCCCTCAGCACGGAAGGCAGTTCATGGTAACGCTCAGGGACCTCGCTTTCGGCTTCTGCGATCAGGCACTCCACGTCCCCCAGGTTCAAGCCGTCTTCCTGCTGCCAACTGCGAACAACAGACACTTTCAACTCACCTTCCACGGTAATCCCGAGCAGCCCGCTGTCCAATTGCTGGAAATCGATAATCCGCACGTAGGTTCCGATATCGTAGAACGCCGCCTGTCGGGCGGTTTCACCGCCCTCACGGAGCAAGACCACCACAAACCCACGGTCTTCTTTCATACACCGGGAGAGCATATCGATGTAACGCGGCTCAAACAGCTGGAGGGGAATGCGCCCCTTGGGCAAAACAATTGAATTCAACGGAAACAGGGGAACATTCATAATGGTGTCATTCACTGCAGGGCAGACTCCGTCATCAGGCAGTAGTTATCGAATGGACAGGAGCTTTTGCACCTCATCTACCCGTTCACGGGCCTCACTCAAAAGCTGTAGACTCCGCGAGGCATTGAGATCCAGTTCCCCCAGGCGGCGCCAGGCTGGCACCTGGTCAAAAGCGGGCAAGCCGGCATTCTGACTGGATCCGATCATGGAATGCAACTGCGCCACGATCACAACATCAACCAGCTGGGGCGCAGACTCCCGACACTCATAGCTCCAGTCTTGCGCGTGGCGGGCGGACTCGATAAACGCTTTCGGAAACTGCCAGTTCTCCAGAACCGCACACCCTACATCGGCCCGCAACTCCGACATGGCATGCTGAAGGTTCTTTTCATCGGCAAACAGGTTCACATGGTGCTCGGCCTGCACCAGGACCGGAACGATACCAATATCGTGCAGCAAGCCCGCCAGCAGGGCCTCTTCCGGATCAATCCGGGTGGCGTGATCCGCCAGCACCCAACACAAGGCCGCCACCTCCCGGGAATGCCGCCAAAGCTGTTCCATTTCCTTCTGCAACGAGGCCCGACGAGTCTTGAACACCTCGCGCATGGCAAATACTGTTACCAATTGCCGGGTGGTTCGCATACCCAAACGAACCACCGCCTCCCGCACGTTCCGGACATCACTGAACCCCCGGTACAACGGGCTGTTGCAGGACCGCACCAGCTTTGCCGCCATGGCGGGGTCGGCCGAGACCGCCTTGGATACATCAAGCGCCGTCGAGTCTTCGCGGTCCACCACTCGGCGCACTTTCCAGGCCACATCCGGCACACTGGGCAACTTGAGCTGATTGGAGCGGAGTTCGGCGTAAAACTCCATCAACAGATGATGTTCTTCACTTTCATCGGCGCCGCCATCCCCGGAATCCATTTCCACCTGGGCGACCGGCGCCGATCTCAGCATCTGGTTCAGAATCTCCTGCTCAATGACCAGAAACTCGCAGGGTTTGACCGCAGTAACGTCGTACATCCTGGGCTGCAACCGGGCAATGGGGTTGAGTGCCTTTTCCGTTTCAGCCTCAATCACCGTTTTGCGCCCGTCCACAGACTCGAGCTCTACCTTCCCGGATATCAGGAAAAAGTCCAGGCCGTCGCGAACGCCCCGCTCTATCACCCGTTGGCCGGGCCCATGGGTCCGGCGTTCAGCCCGGCTGGCTAACAACACCAATTGGTCGTCCGTCAACCGCCCCAATGGCTGGAAATCCTTGAGACGACGCAGCTGCAGGCTTTCCTGGCCACCCATAGACAGACTCCCTCGCAATTCTGGTCAAAATATCCCGTTACTTGTTACGTATTGTAAACACGCACTGGCAAAACAGCCATGCGACCAGCGTTTAATCTGGTATCCTTTGTGATCAAGTACAACCAGATAATCAGGGAGACAGCAGCACACCATGCCCCAGTACCGTTCCCATACATCAACCGCTGGCCGCAACATGGCCGGTGCCCGGGCGCTCTGGCGCGCCACCGGCATGAAAAATGAAGACTTTGGCAAACCAATCATCGCCGTTGCCAACTCCTTCACCCAGTTTGTGCCTGGGCACGTTCACTTGAAAGACCTCGGTCAACTGGTCTGCCGTGAGATCGAAGCGGCTGGCGGCGTTGCCAAAGAGTTCAACACCATTGCGGTGGATGATGGCATCGCCATGGGCCATGACGGCATGCTTTACTCCCTGCCCTCCCGGGAAATTATTGCCGATTCTGTCGAGTACATGGTTAACGCCCACTGTGCCGACGCGCTGGTTTGCATTTCCAACTGCGACAAGATCACCCCTGGCATGCTGATGGCCGCCATGCGCCTGAACATTCCGACAATCTTCGTCTCCGGTGGCCCGATGGAGGCCGGCAAAACCAAGTTGTCCGAGCACAAACTGGACCTGGTGGACGCCATGGTGATCGCAGCCGACCCGACGGCCACCGATGAAATGGTCGAAGAATACGAGCGTAGCGCCTGTCCTACCTGCGGTTCCTGCTCCGGCATGTTCACTGCCAACTCCATGAACTGCCTCACCGAAGCCATTGGCCTGGCGCTGCCCGGCAACGGTTCCATGCTGGCCACCCACGCCGACCGTGAACAGCTGTTCCTGAAGGCCGGTCGTCAAATTGTGGAGAATGCCAAGCGCTATTACGAGCAGAACGATGCCAGCGTGCTGCCACGCAGCATTGCGTCGTTCTCCGCGTTCGAGAATGCGATGGTCATGGACATTGCCATGGGCGGCTCCACCAACACGATTCTGCACCTGCTGGCGGCGGCCCAGGAAGGCGGTGTTGAGTTTACGCTGGCCGAAATTGACCAGCTGTCGCGGAAAGTACCCCAGCTGTGCAAGGTGGCTCCCAACTCCCCGAAATACCATATGGAAGATGTACACCGGGCCGGCGGTATCATGGGCATCATGGGTGAACTGGAACGTGGCGGGCTGATCAACGTCGATTTGCCAACGGTACACAGTAAAACCATGAGAGATGCCCTGGAAGTATGGGACATCATGCGTTCTCCCACCACTGAGGTGGTTGAGTTCTACAAGGCCGGCCCGGCGGGCATTCCCACCCAGACTGCCTTCAGCCAGAGCACCCGCTGGCCCAGCCTGGACGGCGACCGTGAAAACGGCTGCATCCGGTCCGTTGAAAATGCCTACTCATCCGAGGGTGGCCTGGCGGTTCTGTTCGGCAACATTGCCCAGGACGGCTGCGTGGTAAAAACAGCGGGCGTGGATGAGAGCATCTACGTGTTCGAGGGTAAAGCCAGGGTCTTTGAGAGCCAGGATGCGGCAGTTGCCGGCATTCTGAGCGACGAAGTCAAACCCGGCGAGGTCGTCATTATCCGGTATGAAGGCCCCCGTGGCGGCCCAGGCATGCAGGAAATGCTGTACCCCACCAGTTACCTGAAATCCAAGGGCCTAGGCAAGGAATGCGCCCTGCTGACGGACGGCCGCTTCTCAGGTGGCACTTCCGGATTATCCATCGGGCACGCGTCACCAGAAGCCGCCGCCGGCGGTGCCATCGGCCTGATCGAGAATGGTGACACCATCCTGATCAATATCCCGGAGCGCAGCATCAATCTGCAGGTCAGCAACGAAGAACTGGACAAACGTCGCAAAGACCGTGACGCCAGAGGCTGGAAGCCCGAACTCGCCCGCGACCGCAAAGTCTCTGCAGCACTCAAGGCCTACGCGCTGCTGGCGACCAGTGCCGACAAAGGTGCTGTGCGGGACCTGTCGAAACTGGACTAAGCACCCACGCACTAACAAAAAAGCCCGCCTGACGAATGCCTGGCGGGCTTTTTTGTGGCTATCGTCCGGTCACCACAGTGACCAGCCGCTCTCCTCTTCTTCCTCTTCCGGCTCCGGCTCGGTCGCGGCAGCGGCACTCTCCTCTGCCGCCGGCGCAGCTCCAGCTCCGGCCTGGCCCGCAGCGCTGGCCACCGGCTGCACAGCGGTCATACCCAGGGCGCGCTCGGTTGCCTCATCCAGCGAACCGGTTACCTCAAGCCCCTGGTCACTCTGGAACTTTTCCAGTTCGGCTCGGGTATTACTGTCCAGCTCCGGGTTAACGTTTTCTATATCGTAACCGGCACCGTACAAAGCATGCTTGAGGGCGACGACGTCGTTGGCATAAGCCGGGGATGTCAATCCCAGGAAAGCGATAGTTCCGGCGGCCATAGCCGCCTTTCGTATGCGATGGCTGAAAGGATTCGTCATTGACACCTGATCTGCTCCTGATACCTCAGGGATATCGGTCTATTTATTATTATGTGGCGCCCATCTCCACAAGCCCGGGCGACCCACAGACCCTAACACAGATCAGTCGTCCTTTGCCGAACCTGTCGCACGTTCCGGCATATTCCCGGTAGTTTCGTTGCCAAACTCCCGGATAAAGATACCCCAGAACGCCATGAACAGAGCCGCCACCAGCGGGCCCATCACAAACCCGTTAATGCCGAACATGACAAGCCCCCCGAGGGTCGACAGCAAAACCAGGTAGTCCGGCATCTTGGTATCCCGCCCCACCAGGATGGGCCGTAACAGGTTATCGGCCAGGCCAATTACCACCATACCGTAGACCGTCAGAATGACCGCTGGCACCACGTCACCGATGGCAGCCAGGTAGACCGCCGCCGGAATCCACACAATGGCAGCGCCAACGGCGGGCAGCAGGGAGAAAATGGCCATCACCACCCCCCACAGGAGCGCACCGGAGATCCCCAGAATCCAGAAAATCACGCCACCCAGCGCCCCCTGAATGATGGCAATCAGCAAATTGCCTTTGACCGTTGCGCGGGTAACTTCGGCAAACTTAGCAAACAGCAGGCGCTCCCGCTCATCACCCAGGGGCAATGCCTTGATCAGCAGCTCTACCAGTTGCTGGCCATCCCGAATCAGGAAAAACGCCAGATACACCATAAGCGCCAGGCCGAGGAAAAACTGGAAAGTGTTCTGGCCGATGCCCAGGGCCTGCTTGGCAAGGAACTGGCTGCCCCCAACAAACACACTGACCACGCGATCCCGCAATTCACCGAAACTGATATCGAACTGGCCCAGAAATGCCTGAATGGCCGGGAACGACCGGTTGACCTGGTCAATGTATTCACCAGGACGGATCTCACCGTTCTGGATCTTCTGGTACAGCCCCATGCCTTCGGTGATCAGGGCCGCTCCCAGCCCAAGCACCGGAATCACCACGATGATGATGCAAACCAGCAGGGTGATCATGGCATTGATGTTAGGCCTGTCGCCCATACGGCGGGTCAGCCACTGATTGACCGGGTAAAAAATCAGGGCAATGGCGATGGCCCAGAATATTGGCCCGAAAAATGGCTTCATCAACAACGCGAAGGCGATGGAAACGCCCACCAGCATCGCCAGAAAAGTCCGTGTCTCAAGTTTTGCGTACATAATCCCCATACTCGGAAGCGAACGGTGCCCATAACAGATGGAACGTTTCACGAAAAAACAGACTAACACGATAGCGTGGCCACTATAGCCACCTTCACGATATAGTATCAGGTTATCGATCAGCCACTTAACAGGTCATGTTGTTGGATTCAGACGCTTTTACCGTTGAAACAGCCCTTGAGGCCGCAACAGAACTCCAGAAGGTTCTGGCTTCGCGTATGCACCGCCGCAAGGTGATGGGGCAGGAGGTTCTGGTGCCTGGTCAACTGGGTGAAGCCCTGCATCTTCCGCGCACCATCAACCGCTTGCAGAGCAAACAGCAGAGGCAACGGGATAGAGGGCTGGAAGACTTCCAGGAACTGTGGCCAACACTGTCCGAGTATACCCGGCACCGGGTTATGGACAAACTCGGATGGTACGACCCGAAAGACCTGGACTGGGAGGACAAACGCTCAAACCGTCGCCCCGTGGTCGATCCTGACGCCTGATACGTATAACTGCCGAACCCGAACCAACGCAGGATCACTGTGGCGACTTTGAACTGTCACATTTTGTCCTTATGTTCTATGGATCAGGAGGATTATTATGACAAAGACGACCCATTACACCGCCATCCTGGCTGAAGGCAGTGCCGTGCCGACACTGTTGTGCGGCCATTGCCGTTCCATTCTTTCCAGAGCCAGGATTTTCAGGAACCAGGGCGACGGCCATCAGGACATCCATTGCCATACCATCGGCCTGTGCTCGGCCGACGACTGTGGCGCCGTCAACTGCTGTGACGATGCTTTGGCCCGGATTGACAACCCCGAACGCCTGTTTGATATCGCGTCCTGATTCAAACCGGCAACGCACTGTTACGCAACTCAAACACACAAAATTTCCATCTGATTTATCCTGATTTCCGACGATTGCCGTAAAGACAATCACGCAACCAATCAGTCAGGACAGTCGATGGCATGCGTATTCTGAGAACCGACGAAGCCCGCTTCGCAGGCCTTCCGGATTATCCCTTCCAAGCAAATTATCTGGACGTTGAGCCAGGCCTGCGCATGCACTTCGTCGATCATGGTCCGACCAATGCCACACCGGTCGTCATGCTCCATGGGGAACCATCCTGGTCGTATCTTTACCGACACATGATTCCCATGGTCGCAGAGGCGGGATATCGGGTTTTGGCACCGGATCTCATCGGTTTCGGAAAATCAGACAAACCGGCCAGAGTGACGGACTACAGCTACAGCCGCCATATGAGCTGGCTGACCCGCTGGCTGGAAGACCTGAACCTCACCAACATCACCCTGGTCTGTCAGAATTGGGGATCACTGCTTGGCCTGCGATTGGCGGCTGAACACCACAGACGTTTCAACCGGATCATTGTCGGTAACGGCATGCTGCCTACCGGAGACTCGCCGGTGCCTGCGGTGTTCCGTGCGTGGAAAGCGTTTGCCAGCCACAGCCCCTGGTTTCCCGTGGCCCGCATCATACAGCTGGGTACCGAAAGGGCTCTGAGCCCGGGTGAGATGGCGGCCTACGAGGCACCCTTTCCGAGCGCGGCATTCAAAGCGGGCGCCCGCGCCTTTCCGGGCCTGGTTCCAGTTTCACCGGATGATCCAGCCAGCGCCGCCAACCGTGAGGCCTGGCGGATCCTGGAGAAATGGCGCAAGCCCTTCATCACCTGCTTCAGCAATGGCGATCCGATCACCCGGGGAGGCGATCGTCACATGCAAAGACGCATTCCCGGGGCACTGGGACAGCCCCACATTACCCTGCGCGGTGGCCATTTCCTGCAGGAGGACTCCCCCAGGGAGTTTGCCCGGGTCATACTGGACGCCCTGAAAGCTGAAATGGCGGCCTGAAGCCGCCAACCATTCAACCGAATACAGTCACCGTCTGGCGGCTCAACGCCACCAGTTCGCCGCTCTCGGTCCAGATACCGGCATGGGTATGGCCGTAACCGGCGCCTGCCTGATCAATCGTGGCCCTGTAGAGCAGCCACTCTCCTGGCTTCATGGTCGGCCGTGGATGCACAATCTCCAGCGCCCAGCTCAGGGAACTGGCCGGTGCGGGCCCCTTCAAATGCGGCAATAATGCTGGTGGCCAGGCATCCACCAACGCCACAATGTGCGCGTCGGTCAGGGCCGAGGGCGTCTCTCGAAACTGCATCCAGCCCCCCATATCACGACCACCCTTGCCGGAAAACGGCATGTTGCCAAACGCCCAACGCATGTCGATATGCTGGGTAAATTCCGGGGTAACTCCGGGAATGTATGGCAACTCCTGGCATTGGTCTACCGGAATAGCCGCCGGGGCAGGCGATGGCGCTACCTGAACCGACGACTCCCGGTCACCACCAAAACTCGCCAGGCATGCCAGTCTGGTCTCACCGTTCTGCAGAATTCGCCCCTGAACCTGAGAGACCGCCTTGCCCTCACGCAACAGCTCTGCCTCAAACACCGCAGGCACATCCGGTTCCACCGGCCCGACAAACGACACCTGCATCGCCCGCATCGCCCTGCCAGGAGCAACTTTCGACGCCATCACATCGAATGCCAGTGCCGCTACCAGCCCACCGAAGGTAGCCCGTCCCTGCCCCCAACTGGCCGGGATCACAACGTCCCGGCCCTCACGCACCGAATTCAGAAGCTCATCGAACGTCATACTCTTCTATTCCTGTTAATTAGCCTGCAAACAACCAAGACTGCCGCAGTTTACCGAAGCTGGCAAGCGGCTTCCCCGGCAACTACCTACCCTATTACCGGCAATAGTCATGTTAAAGACTGCCCAAACCGACTATAATGTTTCAAAATCATGCATTGCCTTTGTAATGCGATACCCTCCGAATACCGAGTACATTCATGTCAGAATTGTCTTTTGCCGAACTGGGGCTCGATCCAGCCGTACTGGAAGCCGTCTCCGCAGTTGGCTATGAAACTCCGTCGCCCATCCAGGCGCAATCCATCCCTGCCCTGCTGGCCGGCAAACACCTGCTGGGTGTTGCCCAGACCGGTACCGGCAAGACCGCAGCCTTTGCCCTGCCGCTGCTGAGCCGCATCGACGCCAACATTGCCGAACCCCAGATCCTGGTCCTGGCCCCCACACGGGAACTGGCCATCCAGGTGGCAGAAGCCTTTACCACCTACGCCAGCAAGTTCCGCAACTTCCATGTGCTGCCCATTTACGGCGGCCAGGACTTCTCTCCGCAGATTCGCGGGCTGAAGCGTGGCGCCCAGGTTATCGTAGGCACCCCGGGCCGGATGCTCGACCACCTGCGCAAAGGCACCCTGAAACTGGACAACCTGCGCGCCCTGGTGCTCGATGAAGCCGACGAGATGCTTCGCATGGGCTTTATCGATGACGTCGAAGCGATTCTGGCGAAAACCCCGGACAACTGTCAGCGTGCCCTGTTCTCGGCCACCATGCCGCCGCAGATCAAGAAAGTCGCACAGACTTACCTGAAGAACGCCGCGGAAGTTAAGATCGAGAGCGAGACCCGCACCGTTGAGCGTATCGCCCAGTTCGTTCTGCCGGTCTACGCCGAGCGTAAGCTGGATGCCCTGACCCGCATCCTGGAAGTGGAGCCGTTCGACGCCTCTATTATCTTCGTGCGCACCAAGGCCGAGACCACCCTGCTGGCGGAAAAATTGTCAGCCCGAGGCCATGCGGTTGCGCCCCTGAGCGGTGACCTCAACCAGCGCCAGCGTGAACAGACCGTAGAAGACCTCAAGCGCGGCAAGAAAGACATCATCATCGCCACCGATGTTGCTGCCCGTGGCCTGGATGTGCCCCGGATCACCCACGTGATCAACTACGACGTGCCCTACGACACCGAGGCCTACATCCACCGGGTTGGCCGTACTGGCCGTGCCGGCCGTACCGGCAAGGCGATTTTGCTGGTCACACCGCGCGAGCGCAGCTGGCTGCGAACGCTTGAGCGTGCGACCAACTCGCCGATGGAACCGTACCAACTGCCGTCGCCGGCGGCCCTGCAGAAAATGCGGGTAGAGCAGTTTGAAACGCAACTGCTGGGCTTCACCGAAGACCCACGCGCCGCAAAGGCCATTGCCCTGCTGGACGAAATTGCCGAGCGTAACGATATGGACATGGCCGCCGTTGCTGGCGCCCTGGCCTGCTTGCTGGAAGCTTCCCAGCCGGACTCCCTGCCGCTGGAGCAGCCGGAAGCCCTGCCGGAAGTGTCGGCAGCGCCCCGTCGCGACCGCAAAGGCCCGCCTCCGGGCAAAGGCGGTTTCCGCAAGGGTGGGCCCGGCAAGAAATTCAGCAAAGATGGCAAGCCCGGCTTCCGCAAGGGACCACCCAAGGGCAAGCCTGCTGGCAAAGGCGGCAAGCCCTCTGCCAATGGTCCCAAGCGCGCCCCGCGCTAAGGGCCAGAAACGCTAGCCGGTCAGGCTGACCGGCTACGCTGGTAGACGACAAAGCTGTAGTCGTAAGGATTATTATCAGACGCGGAGAAATCTTCGCGTCCGATCTCTTCCCAGTCATCCCAGTTCACTTCCGGAAAGTAAGCGTCGCCATCTACCTCGGCGTGCACCTGTGTGATGTACATCCGGTCGACCATGGGCAGCGCCTCGGCGTAGATCTGGCCACCGCCGATGATCATCACCTCATCACCACCCTCCAGTTCCGCCTGGGCCTGAGCCTTGACCAACGCCTCATCCAATGATGCCGCCGCGACCGTGCCGGCCGGCGCTTCCCATGCCGGGTTTCGGGAAATCACCACGTTCATCCGTCCCGGCAGTGGCCTGCCAATGGAATCCCAGGTTTTCCGCCCCATGATGATCGGCTTACCCATAGTGGCTTGCTTGAAGTAACGCAGATCGCCAGGCAGATACCAGGGGAGCTTGTTGTCCCGCCCAATGACGCGGTTCCGGGACATCGCAACAATCAGTGCTTTTCTCATATTTGGTCCTCATAACCTGGAGTTAGCGAGGAGCGGGAGCTGGTTTTCAAAACACGCTCAAGCACATCCATGTGACGCTTGGGCTCCGCCATCCCTGGCTCCGCACAGTTTTGAAAACCAGCTCCCGCCCCTCGCACCCAAACTTCACTGTATGACCTCATTTACTGCGATCCATCTCGCAGCGTGATCGCTGGCAAGCGGGTGGGGCTTTCCGAAAATCTGCGGAGCCAGGGATGGCGGAGCCGAAGCCGCACAGGGACGTCTTGAGGCGCTTTTCGGAAAGCCCCACCCGCTTGGCAGCCGCCCCCCATACTCGCGGGCCCGTCTGACGAAAACACCGCCAGACCATCAATCAAATCGCAATAGGGGCCTTGATGACCGGGTAAGGGTCATAACCTTCGAATTCGAAATCTTCCAGCTCGTAGTCGAAGATGGATTCCGGCTTGCGCTTGATGACCAGCCTGGGCAACCCGCGGGGCTCGCGCTTTAGCTGCTCGAACACGATATCGTCGGTCAGGTGATTACTGTAGAGGTGACAGTCCCCAAACGTGTGCACAAACTCGCCAACATCCAGATCACACTGCTGGGCAATCATGTGGGTCAACAAAGCGTAAGACGCAATGTTAAAGGGCACCCCCAGAAACAGATCCGCGCTGCGCTGGTAAAGCTGGCAAGACAGCTTGCCGTCCGCCACATAGAACTGGAACAGACAGTGGCAGGGAGCGAGCGCCATGCGCCCTTCCCGCACGTTCTCCTGCGGACTGACCGACTCGTCCGGAAGTTCCGCCGGGTTCCAGGCGGAGACGATCAGGCGCCGGGAGTTGGGCTTGGTTCGGATTTGCTCGATAACCTCGCTGATCTGATCGATCACCCGACCGTCGTGGCATTGCCAGCTGCGCCACTGCTTGCCGTAAATCGGCCCCAGGTCGCCGTTGTCCAGCGCCCACTCGTTCCAGATACTGACCTTTCGTTCCGCCAGCCAGTTGTTGTCAGTGGAACCTTTCAGGAACCACAACAATTCGTAGATGATGCTGCGTAGGTGGACTTTCTTGGTGGTCACCAGGGGGAAGCCATCCTGCAGATTGAAGCGCATTTGCCGGCCGAACACGGAGCGGGTGCCAACGCCGGTGCGGTCGCCCTTGTCGAATCCGTTGTCAACAACGTCTTGCATCAGGTCGAGGTAAGCTTTCATGCAGCGTTTCTCCGGTAAGCAATAACAATCAGGGCAGCGCCAGCAACGACCATGGGCAACGACAGCACCTGCCCCATGGTCAGCCAGTCGAAGGCCAGGTAACCCAGTTGCGGGTCAGGCTGGCGGAAGAATTCGGTAAAGAATCGGAAACTGCCATAGCAGGCCAGAAACAGGCCAGAGACGGCCATTTTCGGGCGGGGCCGGGAGGAGAACCACCACAGGATAGCGAACAACACCACCCCTTCCAGGGCAAACTGATAGATCTGGGAGGGGTGCCTGGCCAGGCTGTCGGGGGCGGTGCGGAACACCATGCCCCAGGACACATCCGTAGGTTTGCCCCAAAGCTCCCCGTTGATAAAATTGCCGATGCGGCCCGCGCCCAGGCCCACCGGCACCAGCGGCGCCACAAAATCGGCGATGCTCCAGAACCCGGCCGACGTTTTACGCCCGAACCACCACATCGCCAGCATGACGCCCAGCAGGCCGCCATGGAACGACATCCCCCCTTCCCACACCCGCAACAACCATAGCGGGTCGGCCAGGAAGGCATCGAAGTTATAAAACACCACATACCCGAAACGGCCACCGAGAATGACACCCAGGGCCATATAAAACAGCAGGTCACCTACTTGCTCTTCATTCAGGGGCGACCAGGGTTTGCGGCTACGCAGGCGGCCAAGCCACCAGCCGGCGGCGAAGCCAACCAGGTAGGTCAGGCCATACCAGTGGATTTTCAGGGGGCCGATGGCAATAGCCACCGGGTCAATCTGCGGGTGTTGCAACATGAATACGCTCTCAACTCAGCAGGAATCGGAGGCCGACGAGGATCAGCACAACGGCAAATATCTTCTTCAACAGGCGGCCATCCAGCTTGTGCGCCAGCTTTGCGCCGAAACGGGCAAAAAAGACACTGGTGGCAACAATACCGACCAACGCCGGCAAATAGATAAACCCAACACTGAAATCGGGCAGCTGCGGGTTCTGCCAGCCGGTCCAGATGTTGCCAGCAGCGCCGGCCAAGGCAATCGGCAAGCCGCAAGCCGCGGACGTGGCGACAGCCTGTTGCATGCGCACGTTACACCAGGTGAGGTAAGGCACGGAGATTGTGCCACCACCAATTCCGAAGATGGCAGATGCCCAGCCCACAAACCCACCGGCCACGCCGAGCCCGGCGTTTCCAGGCACATCCCGACCAGGCTTGGGGTTTGCTTCCAGCAGCATTTTCAGCGCGACCAGAATCGCAAAGGCGCCAATGATGGTTTTCAGCATCGGGCCACTCAGCAGCGACGCCGTCCACGCGCCGGCCAATGCCCCGACGATGATTCCGACCGTCATGGGACGCACCAGTTCCCACCGGACAGCCCCATGGATATGGTGGGTGCGTATGGAACTGATAGACGTAAAGACAATAGTGGCCAGAGAAGTACCAATAGCGAGGTGAGCGGCGATCTCGGAACTGAACCCCTGGAAGCCAAAAGTGAAAATCAGCACCGGAACGATAACCAGGCCACCACCGATTCCGAACAGGCCAGCCATGGTGCCTGCCAGTGCACCTAGTGTCAGGTACAGAATGAATATACCGATCAGGGTCATGTTTGTTTGCTTAATCCCGGGAATAAATCAGGCTGGTATGATACGCATTGTTGCCAACCGCTGCAGCCTCCCAATTCAATTAAAGGATTGCCATCGACCATGTGCCTCATTGCTTTCGCCATCGGACAAAGCCCGGAATTTCCCCTGGTGGTGGCAGCCAACCGGGACGAGTTCTTCCGGCGCCCCACCGCCGCCATCGACTGGTGGCAGGACAACAACGGCCAGCAAATTCTGGCCGGACAGGACCTGGAATCCGGCGGCACCTGGTTGGCGGTCAATACCGACGGCACGGTAACAGCCGTGACCAACGTGCGGGAGGGAAGCCCCGAGGCTGGCCGCCAAAGCCGTGGCGAACTGCCCTTACACGCACTGAGACTCTCAACCAGTGAACTGCAATCCTCACTGGATGCAGAGCCGGGCCGCTACGCAGGGTTCAACCTGGTGAAGCTGACCGGGCTTGGAGGCTGGTATTACAGCAATCGGGACGCCCACCCTGGCCGGCAGGTATTCCGGGGCGTTTATGGCCTGAGCAACCACCTGCTGCAGACCCCCTGGCCAAAACTGCTGAGGTTACGCAAGGCCGTTGGCCACTGCGTGGAACAAGCGCGCAAAGACCCGGCGCCGCTGCACAAACAGCTACTGTCACTCTTACAGGACACCACGCCAGCGCCCGACCGGAGCCTTCCGGATACCGGCGTTGGCATGGAAACCGAGCGATTTCTGTCTTCACCATTCATCGTCGGCGACCACTACGGAACCCGAGCAACCACGGTTGTTACCGTGTCCCGACAGGGCCAGGTGTCAGTCACCGAGCAATCCTGGGGACCGAATGCCACAACTCTGGAAAAACGCCAATTCACCTGGCAGCGATAGCTCAGGGACTCTGATATAATCCGCGCAATTTCCGAAACACCTGACCGGAGGTCGCCCATGGCCGGTGAGAATAACAGCAGCACATCCATTGCCGACTTTGAAAAATCCCTGGACGAACTTGAACGATTGGTTCGCGATCTTGAGCAGGGAGAGCTTTCGCTGGAGCAGTCACTGGCAGCCTTCGAACGGGGCGTAAAGCTCACCCGAGAATGCCAGACCGCCCTGAAAACCGCCGAACAGCGTGTTGAACAGCTGGTTCAGAACAGCGATGGCTCCCTGGAGACCCGCCCCTTTTCAGCGGATGATGCCAACTGATGAGTGAGCGCCTGTCCCTGGCTCTGGAATTTCTGGAGCAATCCCGCCAGCAGATTGACCAGGCACTGGAACTCTCTATTCGCGATGGCGCCGCCTCACCCAGGCTGGATGAGGCCATGCGCTACAGCGTTCTGGGCGGTGGCAAGCGCATTCGCCCGGCACTGTGCCTGGCCGCAGCCCGCGCCATCGGCGCCGATCCATTAGCGGCGCTGGCCCCCGCCTGTGCGCTGGAACTGGTGCACGCCTATTCCCTGGTGCACGACGACCTGCCCGCCATGGATGACGACGACCTCCGGCGTGGCCGACCAACCGTTCACATCGCGTTTGACGAAGCCAGCGCCATACTGGCCGGCGATGCGCTGCAAACCCTGGCCTTTGCACTTCTGGCGGAGGCCCCGGAGCTGTCAGACCAACAACGCATCGCAATGATTCGGGAACTGGCGACCGCCAGCGGACATCAAGGCATGGTTGGGGGCCAGGCCATTGATCTGGAATCGGTTGGCCGCCAATTGACCATAGAACAACTTGAGTCCATGCATCGCCATAAAACCGGCGCCCTGATCGAAGCCAGTGTTCGCCTTGGCGCGCTGACATCCGGTTCGGTCACAGATCAACAACTGGCCGCCCTGTCTGATTTTGCCAGCGCCCTGGGCCTGGCGTTCCAGGTGCAGGATGACCTGCTGGATATTGAAGGCGATACCGAAGTCATCGGAAAGCGACAGGGCTCGGACGCCGCCAGGGAGAAACCCACCTATCCGGCCCTGCTGGGTATTTCCGGTGCCAGGGAACACCTGGAGAAGCTGCTGGATCAGGCCCAGAGTGCCCTGGACAGTTTCGGCGACGAAGCCGAGGTGCTGAGGGCCATGGCCGATTATGTGGTGGCCAGAAGCCACTGAACCGCGCTGACAAACAAGAATCGGCCGGTCTGACGACACCGTTTTGTAACATCTGGCCCGGGAAGTGTGAAACACACCTCCCTGTTCCCTTATAATGCCAGTCATAGAATCCATATTCCGATAAAGACCCGAGCTGATGCAGGACACATACATTTTCAGGGAAATCCCGTCGCAGCGGCCCAACACGCCCATTCTTGACCGGATTGACGTGCCCGCCCAGCTGCGCACCCTGCCCGAGGAAGATCTTCCCCAACTGGCCAGAGAACTCCGGGCTTTCCTGCTCTGGTCTGTCGGCCAGACCGGCGGGCACTTTGGTGCCGGCCTGGGCGTTCTGGAACTGACCGTCGCCCTGCACTATGTCTTCAATACGCCTGAAGATCGACTGGTCTGGGATGTTGGCCACCAGGCCTACCCCCACAAGATCCTGACGGGTCGCCGGGAACAGATGGGCAGCATCCGCCGCAAGGATGGCCTGGCCGGGTTCCCGAAACGGGCGGAAAGTGAATATGACACCTTCGGTGTTGGCCACTCCAGCACCTCCATCAGCGCCGCACTGGGCATGGCCATTGCAGCCCGCATGCAGAATACCGGGCGCAAGAGCATTGCGGTGATTGGCGACGGCGCCATGACCGCCGGTATGGCCTTCGAGGCCCTGAACCACGCCGGCCACCTGCACGCCGATATGTTGGTTATCCTGAACGATAATGACATGTCGATCTCCCGCAACGTGGGCGGGTTGTCCAACTATTTTGCCAAGCTGCTGGCCAGCCGAACCTACAACCAGGTTCGGGACAGCAGCAAGAAAGTGCTGAAAAGCACCCCACACCTGATGGCGCTGGCGAAGAAAACCGAAGAACACTTCAAGGGCATGATTGCCCCGGGCACGCTGTTCGAGGAGCTGGGCTTCAACTACATCGGCCCCATTGATGGCCACGATCTGCCATTGCTGGTTGAAACCCTGGAGAACATCCGGGAGCTGGACGGCCCGCAGTTCCTGCATGTGGTGACCACCAAAGGCAAGGGCTTTGCGCCCGCAGAGGCGGACCCCATTGGCTATCACGCCATCAACAAGATTGAACCCGTGCCACCGAGCAAGCCGGAGCCGGTCAAACCGAAGCAGGCCAAACCGAAATACGCCAACGTCTTCGGGCAATGGCTGTGCGATGCCGCGGAGCAGGATGAGCGCGTGGTCGGCATCACCCCCGCGATGTGCGAGGGCTCAGACCTGCTGGCGTTCTCGGAGCGTTTCCCGGACCGCTACTTTGACGTAGCCATCGCAGAGCAGCACTCGGTAACCCTGGCGGCCGGGCTGGCCTGTGATGGTGCCAAACCTGTCGTGGCAATCTATTCTACCTTCCTGCAACGGGGCTATGACCAACTGATTCACGACGTTGCCATCCAGGATCTGGACGTGCTGTTTGCCATCGACCGGGCGGGGCTGGTGGGCGAAGACGGCCCGACCCATGCCGGCGCGTTCGACATCAGCTATCTTCGCTGCATCCCGAAAATGGTGGTGATGACCCCCTCAGATGAAAACGAAACCCGCCAGCTCCTGCACACCGGTCTTCAATACCATGGCCCAGCTGCCGTGCGGTACCCCCGGGGCACCGGCCCCGGTGCCGAAATCCAGCAGACACTGACGGCTCTACCCCTCGGCAAGGGTCGCGTTGTCCGAGAGGGCACTCGGGTGGCCATACTTAACTTTGGCACTCTGCTGGGCTCTGCCCTGGAGGCGGCCGACAGCCTGAATGCCACCGTGGCCGATATGCGCTTCGTCAAACCGCTGGATGAGAGCCTGGTACTGGAACTGGCCGAACAACACGACCTGCTGGTAACGCTGGAAGAGAACGTTGTGGCTGGCGGTGCCGGCAGCGCAGTGACCGAATGCCTGAATAAACGGGAAGTGATGCTGCCGGTGCTGCAGCTGGGCTTGCCTGACCGCTTCATCGACCATGGCAAGCACGGGGAATTGCTCAAGGAATGCGGGCTGGACCCGGAAGGTATCCGTAGCGCCATCGCAAGTCGGATTGACCGCCTCGGTAACGCCGCACTGACCGCCATCAAGTGATCACTGCTGGCTGATAGCACAGCCGTGCTATCAGCCGACTCTGCCAGCCGGCTCAATCAGGCCGGGTCGTCATCCTGATGAGTCTCGAGCCAGTGGCCGAGCTTGCTTTGCTTGGTATTGAGGTAGTGTTCGTTGTGCGGGTTGCGACCCACGTGCAGGGGAACACGCTCCGAAATCTGAATTCCGTAAGACTCCAACGCCTTGACCTTCCTGGGGTTATTGGTCATCAGCTTCAGGCTTCGAATCCCCAGGTGCTCGAGCATGTCCTTGCACATGCTGTAGTCCCGCAAATCCGCACCAAAACCCAGCCGCTCGTTGGCCTCTACGGTATCTGCGCCCTGATCCTGCAACCGGTAGGCGCGAATCTTGTTCAGCAACCCGATGCCACGGCCTTCCTGGCGCAGATACATCAGAATGCCACGACCTTCGCGGGCAATGCTGCGCAATGCTTCTTCCAGCTGATACCCGCAATCACAACGCATGCTGTACAGGGCATCGCCGGTCAGGCATTCGGAATGAGTACGTGCCAGCAGAGGCTCATCGCTATCAATATCGCCCAGCGTTAGTGCCACATGCTCCTTTCCGGTGTCCGGCTCCTCAAAGCCGTGCATGTCGAACACACCGAAGGGGGTGGGCAAACGGCAGGTCTCAATGTAACGAACAGCCACTGTATTTCCTCGTGGTTCTGACAAATTGGGCGGGCATTCTATCATGCGGCTGCTTGCCTGGCGTAGTGTTGGCACGTTTACTCTCCGAATACAGTGTGGTCGGAAAGAGTACGGCCAAGGCCAGAGAGCAGATCATTGTTCCGGCGCGCGCCAGTGTCCCGAGCGGCCACCCTTCTTTTCCAGCAGCCGCACACCATCCACCACCATCGCCTTATCAACGGCTTTGCACATGTCGTACAGGGTCAACGCGGCAACACTGGCGGCCGTAAGCGCCTCCATCTCGACACCGGTCTGCCCCGACAGCTTGCAGCGGGTAAGGATATGCACCGAGGCGCCATCCGCCCCCGGGGACAACTCCACTTTCACCGATGTCAGATTCAGGGCATGGCACAGGGGAATCAGGTCATGGGTCTTCTTGGCCGCCATGATGCCGGCAATACGGGCAGTAGCCAGCACATCTCCCTTGGGATGCTCACCATCAATGATCATTCGCAGGGTTTCCGGCGCCATGCGGATGGTTGCTTCCGCCCGGGCCTCCCGCTCGGTGACGGCCTTGCTCGTCACATCCACCATTCGGGCTTCGCCCTTATCATCCAGATGGGTCAACTTGCTCACGCTGCACTCCCCGCTCGTTTTTGATCTGTCACTGATTAACTACTGTTGCACAGACTGATGCCGGCGGAAATCCGTAATCTCCGCCAGCGGCTCACCACCAGAATCCGATGCCGGCAATGCCCTGGCCGCCCCGCTCACGACACAGTGTTTCATGACCTGGCGTCAGCCCCCCCAGCCCGTAGACTGGAAGCCTGGCATTGGCCACCAGGGATTCGAACTGCCCCCAGCCCATTCCGGGTTGCCCCGGATGGGTGGACGTTTCCAACACCGGGCCCAGCGTCGCGTAATCCGCACCCAGGGCCGCCGCATGGTGCAGCTGGCCCTGGTCATGGCACGACACACCCAGCCATCGATCGGCCGGCACAGGACGCCTTGAGAGCGCCTGAGCCTCACGCCAGGGCAGGTGCAGGCCGGCAGCTTTCGGAAACGCACCCAGCAAACGCGGATGGCCATGCAAAACCAGTCCGACGCCGGCACCGGAACAGATCGGCAAAGCCTCTGCCGCCAGTTTCAGGTAATCGTTATCCGGTAATTGAGGCGCCCGAAGCACAACCAGCTGCCCCGCCATCCCGCCAATCGACCGTTCCAGCCGGCTGATACCGTCCTGCCAGGATGCCATGGGGCCAACAATAGCCAGGCGCTGCGGTAAATTGAGTGCCCTGATGATCGGGCGGTTGGCGGCAGGGAAATCCGCATCGGCGAGCTCGCACGGGCGCAGCCAACTGATCGGCTGCCCTTCCCGGCCCTCTGGCTGCCCCTCGGCCCCCGAGGTTTTCCAGACATCCAGGAACACCTGTTTGTCACCGTAGTCGTGGCGGATACCGATCACCGGCTCCAGGCTGGCCAGGGGTACCTGCAGGCCGGTTTCCTCGGCAATCTCCCGAACCAGGGCCTGCTGTACGGTCTCCCCCGGCTCCACCTTGCCACCCGGGAACTCCAGCAGTCCGCCCTGATGCACGTGATCCGGACGGCGAGCAATCAGAACCCGGCCGTCACGGATAATGACGGCGACGGCAACGTGGATCTGCTTCTTCCCCGCCAGGGTCTCAGGCTCAGGTACGGTATTCGGCATTGATGGTCACATAGTCGTGGGAGAAGTCACAGGTCCACACGGTTTCCTGGACGCTACCGCGCTTGAGGTCGATGGCAATGGTGATTTCTTCCTGGCTCATTACCCGCTGACCCCGGTCCTCGGAGTAATCATCGGCACGGCCACCGTTGCGCACCAGGCAGACATCCCCCAGATAGATTTCCAAAGAGCCCAGGTCCAGGTCCGGCACGCCCGCGCGCCCCACCGCCGCCAGAATCCGGCCCCAATTCGGGTCCGAGGCAAACAGCGCGGTCTTCACCAGCGGCGAGTGCGCGACGGTATAGGCCACATCCAGCGCCTCCTGCTGGCTGGCAGCACCGCTGACGTCGATGGTGACAAACTTGGTGGCACCCTCACCGTCCCGGACAATGGCATGGGCCAGGTCCAGGTATACCTGGCGAAGGGCTTCTCTCAACGCCGGCAGGTGCGGGCTGCCTGCGGTAATTTCCGGCCCGTCGTACTGGCCACTGGCCATCAACATGCAGGCATCGTTGGTGGAGGTATCGCCATCAATGGTAATCCGGTTGAACGACTTCTCGCCCAGTTCCGACGCCAATGACTGCAGCACGTCGGGTGCAATGCGGGCGTCGGTGGCGATAAACCCGAGCATGGTGGCCATGTTTGGCCGGATCATGCCCGCGCCCTTGCTGATGCCGGAAATGGTCACCGCATGGCCACCCAGGTCCACCCGCACAGACGCCCCCTTGGGCCGGGTGTCGGTGGTCATGATGCCACTGGCGGCTTCCGCCCAGCGGTCTTCCCGGGTATTGGCCAGGGCTTCCGGCAGCGCCTTGATAATCTTGTCGACCGGCAGGGGCTCACCGATCACACCGGTTGAGAACGGCAACACCGCGTCAGGGCTGACGCTCGCTTCGGCGGCCAGCGCCTCACAACAACGCAGGGCGTCGGCCATACCCCGCTCTCCGGTACCGGCGTTGGCATTGCCGGTGTTGATCAGCAGGTAGCGGGGTGCGCCCTGGGCCAAGTGTTTCCGGCTGAGTACCACAGGAGCCGCGCAGAACTGATTACGGGTAAATATGCCCGCTACCCTTGCCTCCGGCACCAACTCGAACACCACTATGTCTTTACGCCCGGGCTTTTTGATACCCGCACTCGCAATCCCCACCTTGATACCCGCCACCGGGTAAAACTCGGGTAAGGTTCCGGGACCTACCGCCATGCCTGCCTCCTGAATTTATCCGAAACTGTAAACGACAAAACCCGCATACCGCCCATACACTGGCCGATTGCGGGTTCTGGTGCCGAGGTTGCTGCTCAGGTTTTAGCTGACCTTACCGCAACACTGCTTGTACTTCTTGCCAGACCCGCAGGGACACGGCTCGTTTCGCCCTACCTTGCGCTCCTGGCGAACGAAAGTTTCCGGGGTGCCCTGGGCCTGGTTACCCTGGCCATCATCCTCACCCTGGGTGGCACTGGTCTGATCGTGACGCAACTTGGCCCGGGCCATTTCCCGCTCCAGCTCTTCCTTGCGGCGGCGCTCAATCTCTTCCATCTCTTCGCGACTCTGAACCCGGACATGGCACAACACACGGGTGACGTCACGCTTCATGGTGTCCAGCATGGTCTCAAACAGGTTGAAGGCTTCGCGCTTGTATTCCTGTTTCGGGTTCTTCTGAGCGTAACCGCGCAGGTGGATACCGCGGCGCAGGTGGTCCATGTTCGACAAATGCTCTTTCCACAGGGTGTCGAGCACCTGCAGGAACACCTGTTTCTCGAACTTGCGCATGGGTTCTGCGCCGGCAATCTCTTCTTTCGCCTTATATTCGGTGACGATGGCGTCAAGAATCTTCTGGCGCAGGTTTTCCTCATACAGTTTGCTGTCTTCGTCCAGCCACTGTTGAATCGGCAGATCAATGGCCATTTCCGACTGCAGCTGCGCTTCCAGCCCGGCCACATCCCACTGTTCCGGCATGCTCTGGGGCGGAATAAACTCGCTGACCATCGCGTCAACCACATCGCTGCGAATGGTGTCGACCATCTCGGAGATGTCGTCAGACGCCATCACCTCGTTACGCTGGTCGTAAATCACCGTGCGCTGATCGTTGGCTACGTCATCGTATTCCAGCAGGGTTTTACGCATGTCGAAGTTACGACCTTCCACCTTGCGCTGGGATTTCTCGATGGCGTTGGTAACCATCCGATGCTCGATGGCCTCACCCTTTTTCATACCCATGGCCTGCATCAGGTTCTTCACCCGCTCAGGCGCGAAGATCCGCATCAGGTTATCTTCCAGCGACAGGAAGAAACGGGAAGAACCCGGATCGCCCTGACGGCCGGCACGGCCCCGTAACTGGTTGTCGATCCGCCGGGATTCGTGACGCTCGGTACCAATAATATGCAGACCACCGGCATCCAGCACCTGATTGTGGCGTTCGGTCCACTCCGCCTTCATGCGGGCGACTTCTTCCTCGGACGGATTATCCAGGGCGGCCACTTCGTATTCCCAGTTACCGCCCAACACAATGTCCGTACCACGACCGGCCATGTTGGTTGCAATCGTCACCGCGCCGGGGCGGCCCGCCTGGGCAATGATCAGTGCCTCAGAGTCATGCTGCTTGGCGTTGAGGATCTTGTGCTCAATGCGGGCCTTCTTGAGCAGCATGGACAGCAGCTCGGAGGCCTCGATGGATGCGGTACCCACCAGGATAGGCCGGCCTTCACCAGTGACATCCTTGATCTCATCAATGATGGCGTGGAACTTTTCTTCCTGGGTCAGGTACACCAGGTCGTTATAGTCAATCCGCTGAATGGGTTTGTTGGGCGGAATCACCACCACGTCCAGACCGTAGATCTGGCGGAATTCGAAGGCTTCGGTATCGGCCGTACCGGTCATGCCGGCCAACTTGTCGTACAGACGGAAATAGTTCTGGAAGGTGGTCGATGCCAGGGTCTGGCTCTCGGCCTGGATCTTCAGGCCTTCTTTCGCCTCGATGGCCTGGTGCAGGCCTTCGCTCCAGCGGCGGCCCGGCATGGTCCGGCCGGTGTGTTCATCAACGATCACCACCTGACCGCCCTGAACGATATAGTCGACATCCTTCTGGAACAGGTGATGAGCCCGCAGGGCTGAATGAACGTGGTGCAGCAGGCTCAGGTTGGCTGCCGAGTACAGGCTTTCGCCCTCTTGCAGCAGGCCTCGCTCCAGAAGCAATTCTTCAACCTTCTCATGACCGGCCTCGGTGAGCTCTACCTGGCGTGACTTTTCGTCGATGGTAAAGTCGCCGGAGCTTTCTCCGGATTCACTGACCTCGCCTTTTTCAAGGCCCGGAATCAGCGTATTGATGGCCTGATAGAGCTTCGAGGAATCTTCGGCAGCACCGGAAATAATCAGCGGGGTACGGGCTTCGTCGATCAGGATGGAATCCACCTCATCCACGATGGCAAAGTTGAGACCGCGCTGAACCTTGTCATCAATACTGAAGGCCATGTTATCGCGCAGGTAGTCAAAGCCGAATTCGTTGTTGGTACCGTAGGTGATATCTGCCTGGTAGGCGGCGCGCTTCTCTTCCGGCGGCTGCCCAGCAACGACCACGCCAATGGTCAGGCCAAGGAAGCGATACAGCTTGCCCATCCACTCGGCATCACGGCTTGCCAGGTAATCGTTGACGGTTACAACATGAACGCCCTTGCCGGGCAATGCATTGAGATAAACCGCTGCGGTGGCCACCAGGGTTTTACCCTCACCGGTCTTCATCTCGGCAATGCGGCCTTCGTGCAGGGTCATACCACCAATCAGCTGTACGTCGTAATGACGCATCCCCATCACCCGGCGGCTGGCCTCGCGAACGGTGGCAAAGGCTTCGGGCAACAGGGCATCCAGGGCTTCACCCTCATCAAGACGCCGGCGGAATTCAGCGGTCTTGCCCTGCAACTCGGTATCCGACAACCCGCCCAGCGCCTCTTCAAGTTGATTGATGCGCGTAACGGTTTTGCGCATCCGCTTGATTTCTCTGGCGTTTTTACTGCCGAACATCTTCGTTGCAAGCTTTGTGAACATAGACCACTGCTTCTTCAGTTAAACGGAGGAAGCCGGCATTCTAACCTTATTTGGCGACAGGACAAAAGGTGGGGTTCACGGGAATGGAATCAGCGGCTTGCGCGCTGGATATATTTCTCAGGATTTTCGGACTTGCCATTGCGGATCACTTCAAAATGCACGTGGGGGCCAGTCGACCGGCCGGTGCTTCCCATCAGTGCCACAACCTGCCCCTTCTGGACCACATCACCGGTTTCGACCTTGATGGTCTTGGCGTGGGCATAACGGGTAACCAGCCCGTCGCCATGATCTACCTCAACCAGATTGCCGTAGCCAAAGCGGTCACCGGCGAAGGTCACCACGCCGGCACCGACAGTGATGATATCACTGCCTTCCTTGCCGGCCAGGTCCACTCCGGCATGCCAGCGGCGCTTGCCGGTGAAGGGGTCGGTACGGTATCCATAAGGGGACGACAACCAACCCCAGGTGATGGGACGGCCCTGCAGATACAGCTCGTCTTCGAGCTTGTTGCGGGACGCCACCTTATCAAGCAATCGCAGCTGCTTTTCACGATCATCCAGCGTGCGCTCCAATTGCTCGATCATATCGGTCAACTCAGGGGCACTGTAGGACTCACCACCCATACCGTCTTCGGGGCCACCCACAGCCGCCGGCTGATCAAAGTTGAATTCATCGCTGGCCACCAGCCCGGACTCAACGAAGCGCTGACCAAGGGCGTCCAATCGCAGAAGCCGCCCCTGGATATCACCAAGCCGGAGTGTCAAAGCGTCCACCTGCTGCTGCACGCTCTCCCGAACCCGCGTCACCTCGACCCGCTGCTCCTGAAGCTTGTCCTGCCAGGTAGATACCAGTTCGGTCTCTGTGGGCTTTTTGGCTTCAGCCTTTGCCACGGCCACCTGATAACCCGCCCAGCCAGCCGCCAACAACAGCGCCAGCACAGTAAACACCAGAGTTGCAACAATACCGGCGTTGAGCGCGATTGCCCGGGAACGGCCGTGGCGTTTGCCAACGAATATTACGTTCATATCGTCATTCGATTTCATTGAAGAGCCGCATACCTGTCCCTGTAGTGCTGCGGCCCGGAAATAAATATCCGAGCGGTTCTGCTATCCTTGGCAACAACTACGTACTGATAAATCGCAGCGCCCGGTAGACATACTCATTACCCACAATGTAAAACGAGTGTGTTATCAGCGCTACGCACAAAGCGTGCCGAAGTGTAACCAATCGTAAACAGTCCCGTCGAGAAAAAAGCCGGTTATGAGCAAAAAAAATGACCAAAAAATGATCTTTGGCAAAGTGGCTTCCAGCCCCGGCTCTACTCTGAAAGCCCTGCTGACCAAAGCCGAGCTTCACCAGCAGGCGGAACAACTGGTGCTCGACGCGGTTCCGGAAGAGCTGGCAGACGGTACGCGTTTTGTCAGCTGCACCGAAGGAGAACTGGTGCTGGCCACCGACAACGCCAGCAAGGCTACCCGGTTACGGTTCCGGCAACACGAGATCATGGAAAAGCTGCGGGAGCAGGAGCTGTTCAGGTTTGTCTGGAAGGTTCGCATCAAGGTGTCACCCTTGAGGTACCGGGACAAACCGGAGGCCAAAATGACACCCCTGAGCAAAGAAAATGCCCGGCTCCTCAAAGAGGAAGCCGGGCACACGAAGGATAAAGCACTACGCGAGGTTCTCGAAAAACTCGCAAGCCACGTCCGGGATTAAGGCTTCCGGCCTTAACCCACCGCGAGCACAGGTTTCATATAAGAGATAGGAGCAGTGGCTTCATCATCGAAGGTCACCACTTCCCATGCGTCTTCTTCTGCCCTGAGCTTGCGCAGCAGCTTATTGTTCAGGTCGTGACCGGACTTGATACCGCGGAACTCACCGATCAGGCTGTTGCCCAGCAGGTAGAGATCGCCGATCGCATCCAGAACCTTGTGCTTGACGAACTCATCATCATAACGAAGGCCATCCTCGTTAAGAATCTTGTAGTCGTCGACCACAATGGCGTTGTCCACGCTGCCACCCAGCGCCAGATTCATCGCACGCAACTTTTCAATATCGCGCATGAACCCGAAGGTACGGGCACGGGAGACTTCCTTCACAAAAGACGTGCTGGAGAAATCCACCGTTGCGGTCTGGGCGCGACCCTTGAACACCGGATGGTCAAAGTCGATACCGAAGCTGACCTTGAAGCCTTCAAACGGCAGGAAGGTCGCTTTCTTGTCACCTTCTTCGATGGTGACTTCCCGCTTGATGCGGATAAAGCGTTTGGCGGCATCCTGTTCGGAAATGCCGGCCGACTGCAGCAGGAATACGAACGGCCCGGCTGAACCATCCATAATAGGCACTTCCGCCGCGCTCAGTTCGACGTAGCAGTTGTCAATGCCAAGACCAGCCATGGCTGAGAGCAAATGCTCTACGGTCGCCACACGGACACCGTCATTTACCAGCGTCGTGGACAGCATGGTCTCACCTACATTTTCCGCGCATGCCCGGATCTCAACCATCGGGTCGAGGTCCGTACGGCGGAAGATGATGCCCGTATCAACCGGAGCCGGCTTCAGGGTCAGGTAAACCTTTTCCCCTGAGTGCAGGCCGATACCGGTCGCACGGATGGTATTTTTGAGTGTCCGTTGTCTGATCATCGGTTCATCATTCCGTCACAAAAAGTCGATATTCTGAGCAAAAAACTGCCCGGAGAATATCAGAATTCAAGACTGAGTACCATTTAGCCAACATGACTTTACTTAAAAATTGCAATAGTCATCCGCTATGGCCAACCAGCTCACGTTTATTCCGGACTAAAGGTTCCATTTCACTGCATTGAAACCGATACCCCCGAACACAGGTGAGACAGATTATCAATCAGCCTGCCGGCGAAGGAATGCGGGAATATCGAGATAGTCCACGCCCTGCTCTTCGCTTTCTTTGCTCTGGTCCAGCGCCACATTGCCCTGCGAAACCGCACGACGACGCAGCACAGCAGGCCGGTCCAGCTGGTTGTAATCGGTCTTGCCGTCCAGTGTGCGTGAGTTGTCCACCACCTTGGTGGGCTTCTCACGTTCACCACCGAGACCCGTCGCCACCACGGTGACCTTGAGCTCGTCGGTCATTTCCGGATCGATAACGGTGCCCACCACTACCGTGGCGGCGTCTGACGCAAATTCACGAACGATGTCACCAACTTCGGAGAATTCGCCCAGATTCAGATCCATGCCGGCGGTAATGTTGACCAGGATGCCTTTGGCGCCCTGCAGGTTGATGTCTTCCAGCAGCGGGCTGCGAACGGCGGCCTCGGCGGCTTCACGGGCGCGGTTCTCGCCGGTGGCACGACCGGTACCCATCATCGCGTTGCCCATTTCGGACATCACGGTTTTGACATCGGCAAAGTCAACGTTGATCATACCGTTGCGGGTGATCAGGTCAGCGATACCCTGAACCGCGCCCAGCAACACGTCGTTGGCGGAGGCAAAGGCGTCCAGCAGGCTGGTCTTCTTACCCATCACCGCCAACAGCTTCTCGTTCGGGATGGTGATCAGTGAATCAACGCTCTCGCCCAGCTCTTTCAGGCCGGACTCGGCCACGCTCATACGCTTGCCACCTTCAAACTGGAACGGCTTGGTGACCACGGCAACGGTCAGGATACCCAGTTCCCGGGCGACTTCCGCGACAACAGGCGCGGCACCGGTGCCGGTTCCACCGCCCATACCGGCGGTGATAAACACCATATCCGAGCCACTGAGCGCCTCGGCAATACGGTCACGATCTTCCAGGGCAGACTGACGGCCCACTTCCGGGTTGGCACCAGCACCCAGGCCCTTGGTGATGTTGCCACCAAGCTGGATAATCTGGCGGGCGTCCAGGTCTTTCAGTGCCTGGGCGTCTGTGTTGGCGCAGATAAATTCCACACCTTCAATGTCGCTGTTAAGCATGTGACGAACGGCGTTACCGCCACCGCCGCCAACACCGACAACCTTTATAACTGCGTTTTGCTGAACACTATCAACGAGTTCAAACATATCCCCTACTCCTTCGTGCTGTTTCCGGTCTTTCCAGACCGGTTTCATTCGATCGTTTTGTGTTTTTCGAGATACCTTCGTGTACTACCTGCTGATTCACCGTCAGAAGTGACCGGTAAACCAGGCTTTCATGCGCTCAATCAGGGAAGGTGCATCCTCCCCCTTGAGCACCGGCGCCCGGCCAAGATCCATTTGCCGGAAGCCATGAATCAACAACCCCACACCCGTGGCGTAGATCGGGTTGTTGACCACTTCGGTCATGCCGGAGACCGCCTGCGGACAGGCCAGCCTTACCGGCATGTGGAAGATTTCTTCGGCCAGCTCCACCACCCCTTCCATGGTGGACGAACCGCCCGTAATCACGATGCCTGCGGGAATCATGTCTTCGAATCCCGACCGGCGAAGCTCCGACTGCACCAGGGTGAACAGCTCCTCGTAGCGGGGCTCCACCACCTCCGCCAGCGCCTGGCGTGACAGGTCTCTGGGCGCCCGGTCCCCGACACTCGGAACCTTGATGGTTTCATCGGCACCGGCGAGCTGAGTCAGCGCGCAGGCGTATTTGATCTTGATCTCTTCGGCATTTTGCGTTGGCGTGCGCAGCGCCATGGCGATGTCATTGGTGACCTGATCACCGGCAATGGGAATCACCGCGGTATGGCGGATCGCACCGCCGGTAAACACCGCGATATCGGTGGTGCCCCCGCCGATATCCACCACACAGACACCCAGCTCTTTTTCGTCCTCGGTCAGAATCGCGTGGCTCGATGCCAGCTGCTCAAGAATGATGTCGTCTACCTCAAGGCCGCAGCGCTTCACACATTTCTCGATGTTCTGTGCCGCGTTTACCGCACAGGTCACCAGGTGCACCTTGGCTTCCAGGCGCACACCGGACATGCCCATGGGCTCCTTGATGCCTTCCTGGTTATCGATCACGAATTCCTGCGGCAGGATATGCAGGATTTTCTGATCCGCGGGTATGGCAACCGCCTGGGCCGCGTCGATCACCCGGTCGATATCGGCCTGAGTCACTTCCCGGTCGCGGATGGCCACAATGCCATGGGAATTCAGGCTCTTGATATGACTGCCCGCGATGCCTGCGTAGACCGAATGAATTCGGCAGCCAGCCATCAGCTCGGCTTCCTCCACTGCCCGCTGGATGGCCTGAACCGTGGTTTCGATATTCACCACCACCCCCCGCTTGAGGCCGCGGGACGGGTGTGAGCCGATACCAACCACTTCGATGGTTCCATCCATCTTGCGCTTGCCGACAATCGCAACCACTTTGGAAGTTCCGATATCCAGGCCGACAATCATGTTTTCCGTTTCAACCGATGACATGTGTTTCACCAAACCCCAGGTTCGTAATAATCGTTATCAGGATTTCGGCGCGGCGGTTGCCACATCCGACTTCCACTGCACCGCCACGCCGTTGGAGTAGCGGGCATCAACCCGACTGACTTCGTCCACTCGCGAAGCCAGGCGGTTCTCATAAACCGTAATAAAACGCTCAAAACGTTGCTCAACCTTGTCGCGCCCCAAAACCACCTCAATGCCGTTTGACAGCGTGAGTGTCCAGGCGCCCCGTTGTTCCAGGGACAAGCCAGCAAATCCGAGCCCGTAGCCGGCCAGCTGGTCACTCATGGTGCGGGCCATGGAAATCACCTCTCGCACCCGCTCATCCGGCCCCGCCAGCCTGGGCAATCTGCCCGCCACTTCCGGGTTTGGCGGCAGGAATAGCTCGCCTGACCTGCTTACCAGCCGGCCATCCGTCCAATACGCCAATGGCTTTTTCTCCCGGATGTCGATCTCCAGCCGCCCTGGCCAAACCCGCCTGACCGCGGCCGAGGCTACCCAGGGCCGCTGTTCCAGTTCGGCTTTCACCTCCGCCAGATCGGTAGCGAAGTAACTCTTGCCAATCCAGGCTCCGGCAGCACGCTCCACGGCCACCGAGCTGTCGCCAACAAAGTCTCCGCGCACATCCACCGCAATGATCTGCTGGTCCATGGCGGTAAGCAGCCGGTCGGTTGCCCAGGGCACCATGGCCGCCAGCAGAACAATGGTCGCGCCCAGCCCCACCTGCAGCCAGGGCACCGCCGACAATACCCCTCGCAACACACCAAACCGGTCCCGCTCCGGTCCGACCGAGGTTGCCCCCCGTCGCCGGGGCGGCTCGGGCGGTACCGCCCGGCTCCGGATCAGTAATGTTTCAAGCATTCGTCGCCTCCGGCAGAGTGTCCTTGAGAATCCGCACGACCAGTTCTTCGAAGCTGATGCCTGCTGCCTTGGCGGCCATCGGCACCAGGCTGTGGTCAGTCATACCAGGGACAGTGTTCGCTTCCAGCAACCAGAACTCGCCGTCCGCATCCTGCATGATGTCGACCCGCCCCCAGGTTCTGCACCCGAGCACGCGAAAGGCGTCCAGCGCCAGGTGCTGCAACCGGACTTCATCATCCGGGGCCAGGCCACACGGAATCCGGTACCGGGTATCGTCAGCCAGATACTTGGCGTCGTAGTCGTAAAAGGTATGGTCTGTACTCAGGCCAATGGCCGGCAAAGCTTTGTCCTGAAGCAGGCTGACGGTAAATTCCGGCCCCTCAATCCACTGTTCCACCAGCACAAGGTCATCGATTTCCGCTGCCTTCCGATAGGCCTCCGCCAACTCCTCGGTATTGTGAACCTTGAAGATCCCGATACTGGAGCCTTCATGGGCCGCCTTGACACTCAACGGTGTGCCCAGGCTCCGGATAATCTCATCCGCCTCCGCGGCGGAGGTCATGGCCCTGAATGCAGGCGTTGGCAGCCCGCAGCCCTGGAACACGTACTTGGTACGTAACTTGTCCATGGCGAGGGCCGAGGCCAAAACCTCGCTGCCGGTGTAGGGAATGCCCGCCTGCCCCAGAATCGCCTGCAGGGTGCCGTCTTCGCCGCCCCGGCCGTGCAGGGCAATAAACACCCGGTCGTACTCCGGAGCTTCGACGGTTTTCAGCAGACAGCCACGCACGTCAATACCAAAGGCATCAACGCCGGCCGACTGCAACGCCGACAACACAGCCTGGCCACTCTTCAGGGACACCGCCCGCTCTGCGGAATCGCCTCCCATGAAGACCGCCACGCGCCCGAAGGCTTTCACCAGTTCCGGCGAAGCCTGATAGGGCTGTGCGTTGGTATGACTCAAATCACTCACTTGCTCACTCCCGCCGCAGCCAGTCGCGCAGCAACGCCACCAATATCGCCGGCACCCTGAGTAATCAGAAGGTCGCCGTCTTTCAGGGCACTTTCCAACAGATTTTCGATTTCCCGGTTTTCCTCGACGAACACCGGCTCAACCTTGCCACGCTGCCGGATACTCCGGCACAGGGCACGGCCATCGGCACCGGGTATTGCCGGCTCGCCGGCTGAATACACATCCATCAACAACAGGCCATCGAGTTCCGACAACACACGTACAAAGTCTTCGTACAAATCCCGGGTACGGGTGTAGCGATGGGGCTGGTACAGCATGACAATGCGCCGGCCAGGCCAGGCACCCCGGGCGGCGCGAATGACCGCCTCCACCTCTGTGGGGTGGTGCCCGTAATCGTCCACCAGCGTTACCGACCCTTGCGGAATCCGGTATTCGCCATACACCTGGAAGCGCCGGCCGACACCGGCAAAGCCCGCGAGGCCCCGACAGATTGCCTGATCATCCACCCCTTCATCGGTGGCGACGGCAATGGCCGCCAGAGCATTCAAAACATTGTGACGGCCCGGCATTTTCAGCTCGACCGTCAGGTCTGAGCGATTCCCCGGGCGGCGCACGACAAAATGGGTTCTCAGACCATCCGAACTGATCTGCTCGGCCCGGTAATCCGCATCCGGGTTGTCGATGCCGTAGGTAATGATGGCCCGGGATATCCGCGGAATGATTTCCTGCACGTAGGCGTCATCCACGCACATCACGGCAATGCCGTAGAATGGCAGGTTGTGCAGAAAGTCCACGAACGTCTGTTTCAGTTTTTCAACATCACCGCCGTAGGTATCCATATGGTCGGCTTCGATGTTGGTCACCACCGAAATCACCGGGGTCAGGTGCAGGAACGATGCATCGCTTTCGTCAGCTTCCGCCACCAGGTACCGGGAGCCACCGAGCTGGGCATTGGTACCGGCACTGTTCAGCTTGCCGCCAATGACAAAGGTTGGGTCCAGTCCTGCTTCCCCAAGAATCGAGGCAATCAGGCTGGTGGTGGTGGTCTTGCCGTGGGTGCCAGCGATGGCAATGCCATGGCGATAGCGCATGATTTCCGCCAGCATTTCTGCTCGCGGTACGATCGGCACGCGGCGGCTGCGGGCGGCTGTCACCTCAGGGTTGTCGCCGGCGACAGCAGAAGAGACGACCACGACGTCTGCCTGCTCACTGTTCTCCGCCCGATGGCCGATCTGGACTTCTACGCCCATGGCGCGGAGGCGGCCGGTAACCGGGCTCTCTTTCAGGTCCGACCCGGACACATCGTAGCCCTGGTTCTTGAGCACCTCTGCGATGCCACTCATGCCCGCACCGCCGATACCGACAAAATGGATACGGCGAATACGGCGCATTTCGGGCACCTGATAGACCAGCGGCGGATTGGTTACATCAGCCATTGGCGGCCTCCAGACAGTAATTCACAACTCTCTCCGTTGCATCAGGGCGGGCCAGTGAGCGGGCGGCCGTCGCCATTGTCGAAATTCGTTCCCGGTCGCCAGCGAGATCTTTCAAGGTCTCTGCCAGCACATCCGGAGTCATCATCTGCTGGGGTATCAGAATCGCTGCCCCTGCTTTTACCATGTGTTCGCCATTGCGGGTCTGGTGATCGTCCACCGCGTGGGGGAAAGGGACCAACACTGCCCCGACGCCAGCGGCGCAGAGTTCTGACACCGTCAGGGCTCCAGCCCGACACACCACAATATCTGCCCAGGCGTAGGCTTCGGCCATGTCCCGGATAAACGGTTCAACACTGGCCGAGACACCGGCAGCCTCATAGGCGTCCCGGGCTTCCTGCGCATTTTTTTCACCACACTGGTGCCGAACTTCCGGGCGCAGTTCCTCCGGCAACAACGCCAGTGCAGCTGGTACCTGCACGTTGAAAACCCGGGCACCCAAACTGCCGCCTACAACCAGAACACGCACCGGCCCGGTCCGGCCATCGAGGCGGCGTTCCGGCCCGTCGATTTCGGTGACATCTTTGCGCACCGGGTTGCCGGTGCAACGGGTAACCACGTTCGCACCGAAGCTCCCGGGAAAGGCTTCGAGCACCGTATCCGCAACCCGAGTTAACCAACGGTTGGTCATTCCCGCGATGGCATTCTGCTCATGGATCACCAGGGGCACACGCTGCAAAAAGGCAGCGACGCCGCCGGGGCCAGTCACAAAGCCACCCATGCCCACAACGCAATCCGGCTTGATCTTTCGCAGTACGGTGAACGCCTCACCCAGTGCGCGCATCAAGCGGATCGGTGCCAGCACCAGGGCCAGTTTGCCTTTGCCACGAAGCCCGGAAATATGAATCAACGACAGCGGAATATCCGTCTCGCCGATCAGCCGCTCTTCCATACCGCCCTTTGCACCCAGCCAGAACACCTCGTGGCCTCTGTCCTGCAGCGCACGGGCGGTAGCCAGCGCGGGGAATACGTGACCACCGGTGCCACCAGCCATCATCAGAAAACGACGGGGCTTACTCATACACAGCACCTCCCCCCGCCTTTCTCCTGGTTTGTTCTGAATTCATTCGCACCTTATCAAGCCGTTCAATTTCAACCCTTGCCAGCACGCCGATGCCAATGCAGGTCATCATCAGGCTTGAGCCGCCGTAGCTCACCAAGGGCAGCGTCAGCCCCTTAGTGGGCAACAATCCCGTGCTGACGGCCATATTGATACCCGCCTGCAGACCAATCAGCAGGGTAAGGCCATAACTGAAGCACGCACCAAACGGCATACCAGCTTTCTCCGCCCGCCGCGCAATCACAAACCCGCTCACTACCAGTGCGGTGAACAATGCCAGCACAATCAGCGAGCCCAACAAACCAAACTCTTCGGCGATGATGGCGAAGATGAAGTCGGTATGTGCCTCCGGCAGATAAAACAGTTTCTGGATCGAATTGCCCAGGCCAACGCCCGCCCACTCGCCCCGCCCGAAAGCAATCAGGGACTGGGTGAGCTGATACCCGGTGTCAAACTGATCTTTCCACGGGTCCAGATAGCTCACTACCCGCTTGAGACGGTAGGGCTGGGTAACCACCAGAACGGTTCCCAGTAACGCCAGGATGCCGATCAACGGAGCAAACCGGGTCAGCCGAACGCCGCTGAGAAAAATCATGCCCGCTGCGGCGGTGACCAGCACCACGGTGGCACCGAAGTCTGGCTGAATGACCAGCAGCACCGACGCCAGACCCAACACTACCAGGGGTTTCAGAAACCCGGACCAGGTGTTCAGCAACTCATCCCGGCGCCGAACCACGTATCCGGCCAGATAGGCGATCAGGCACAGCTTGGCCACCTCGGATACCTGCACATTGAACAGTCCCAGGGGGATCCAGCGGGTTGAACCGTTGACGGTGCGCCCCATGGGTGTGAGCACCAGCAACAACACCAGTATGCCGACACCCAGCAGCAACCACCCGCTGCGCTCCCACCAGGACACCGGCACATTCACGGCGACCAGGGCCATGAGGCAACCGAGCGCCGCAAACAGTACCTGCCGGATCACATAGTGATAACTGTTGCCCATGGTGGCCGCCGCCATATCCATGGAGGCGGACGAAATCATCACCACGCCCAGCACCAGAAGCGCAACGGACGTCACCACCAGCACTGGCAGGGGCTGGAGATCACCTAACCAGGCTTGTGGCCGGTAACTGGCTGCACCCACTTGCATCACTGGGCCTCCACCAACGCACGGAACTGGTCTCCGCGATCGTTATAATCCCGGAACATGTCAAAACTGGCGCAGGCCGGTGACAACACCACCCGGTCGCCTGGCCGCGCCAGCCGGCGCGCTTGCTCGACAGCCTCGGCCAGCGACCCTGCCTTGACCAGGTCAACTCCGTCGGCCAACGACCTGGCAATGGTATCGGCATCACGACCCATCAATACGACCGCACGGCAGTATCTGGCCGCGGGTTCCGCCAAGGGTTTGAAGTCAGCGCCCTTGCCATAGCCACCGGCAATCAGGATTACCTGGCCGTCTTCGGGGGCCAGGCTTTCAATCGCGGCAACAGTGGCACCCACGTTGGTGCCTTTGGAATCATTGATGTAATCAACGCCATCCAGATGCCGGATAAACTCACAGCGATGGGGCAAGCCGGTAAACTCACGTGCCACCCCAAGCATGGTCTCCATTGGCAGGCCCGCTGCCTGACCAAGGGCCAATGCGGCCATCACGTTGCTGATGTTGTGCCGCCCCATCAGCTTGAGCTCGCTGGCAAGCAACAGGTTGTCGAACCCGAAGGTTATCCAGGTTCCCTGATCGTCGTCCCGGGTGCTGAAAGTCTCCGGGTTCACCCGATTAAAGCCAAAACAGATAAACCGCAGGTTATCGCGGGCCATGGGAGTACTGAGGGCGTCGTCAAGATTCACAATGGCGTTCTTACAGCCCCGGTAAATCCGCTGTTTTGCCTGAAAGTACGCCATTTTGTCCGGGTAACGGTCCATGTGATCGTCGCTGACATTAAGCACGGTGGCGGCCTCGGCGTTCAGCTCTTCGGTGGTTTCCAGTTGGAAACTCGAGAGTTCCAGCACATACAGGTCTGCGCCCTGACCAAGGAGATCCAGGGCGGGTGTACCGATATTGCCGCCAACCTTGACGTTCCGCCCCGCCGACCGGGCCATTTCCCCAACCAGGGTGGTGACCGTTGTCTTACCGTTGGAACCGGTGATGGCTATGATGGGCGCATCTGCCGCGTCGGCAAACACATCAATATCACCGCGGACTCGAGCACCATTTTTGGCGGCAGCGGCAATCGCCGGTTCTGCAATGGCAATACCCGGGCTGACCACCAGTTCGTTAAAACCGGCAAACAACGAGGGATCAAACGCTCCGAGATAGACCGGCACATCCGGCCAGCCCGCACGCAGCTCTTCCAGCCCGGGCGGGTTTTCCCGGCTGTCAGCCACCGCAATGTCGCGGCCCGTTCCGGACAAATAGCGCACGCAGGAGAGCCCGGTCTTACCGAGCCCTACTACCAATGTGCGACGATCCGAAACAATGACACTCATAGCTGTAACCACTTCCTATCGGATTTTCAGACTGGCGAGGCCAATCAGAACCAGAACCACAGTGACCACCCAGAAACGCACAATAACGCGCGGTTCGGGCCAGCCTTTCAATTCAAAATGGTGATGCAACGGCGCCATGCGGAAGATGCGACGCCCGGTCAGCCGGAACGAGGCCACCTGCAGAATCACCGAGATGGTTTCCATCACAAACACGCCGCCCATAATGAACAGCACGATCTCCTGGCGAACAATCACGGCCACCACGCCCAGGGCAGCGCCCAGTGCAAGTGCACCTACATCCCCCATGAACACCTGGGCCGGATAGGTGTTGAACCACAAGAAACCGAGCCCCGCCCCGACCAGCGCACAGCAGAATACGATCAGCTCACCGGCACCCGGCAGGTGTGGAATCAGCAGATAGTTGGCGAACTGGGCATGACCAGACACATAGGCAAAGATCGCCAGCGCACTCGCCACCATCACCGTCGGCATGATGGCCAGGCCATCCAGACCGTCGGTCAGGTTCACGGCGTTGCTGCTACCAACGATCACAAAGTAGGTCAGAAGAATGAACATCACCGGCCCGAGGGTCAGTGATACGTTTTTCAGGAACGGCAGATACAGCGAGGTCTCCTGAGGCAGCGATGCGGTCATGTACAACACAATTGCGGCAGCCGCACCGATGACCGACTGCCAGAAATACTTCCAGCGCCCGGGCAGTCCACGAGGGTTACGCTCAACCACTTTGCGGTAGTCATCAACCCAGCCAATCGCACCGAACAACAAGGTGACAGACAGCACCACCCAGACGTAGCGGTTGCTCAGATCCGCCCACAACAGGGTGGAAATTGCAATCGCCACCAGAATCAGCGCACCGCCCATGGTCGGTGTTCCGGCTTTGCTGAGATGAGTCTGCGGACCATCATCACGCACCGCCTGGCCAATCTGGTACTGGCTCAGTTTGCGAATCATCACCGGCCCGATCAGCAGCGATATCAACAGCGCCGTGAGCACGCCCAGAATGGCGCGCAGGGTCAGGTACTGAAACACCGTCAGCGCGGAGAAGTATTGCGATAGAATCTCTGTCAGCCAGAGCAGCATGTGTTTTTCACCTTTTTCTGAATCCCCTCCACCACGCGATCCATGGCGGAACTGCGAGAACCTTTCACCAGAACTGTTGTAGCGCCCTGCCTGCCATCCATGATGGCCGGCACAGCCTGCTCATGACTCTGGAAGATTTCAGTGCCGGTTCCAAAACCGGCCTCGTATGCCTCTGCACCCGGACCCACCGCCAACAGGCGCTCAATGCCTTTGGCATGGGCATGGGCACCCACCTGCCGGTGCAACTCGGCAGCCTCCGCACCCAGCTCCGCCATGGCACCCAATACCGCCACCCGAGTACCGGGGTAACCCGCCAGCACATTCAGGGCAGCGATCATGGACGCCGGGTTGGCGTTGTAGCTGTCATCAATCACGGTTAAATCGGCTGCGGGGTTCAGTACCTGCAATCGCCCTTTCACCGCCTGCACCCCTGCCAGACCGTCCACGATCTGTTGATCCGTGGCTCCCAGCGCCCGGCAAGCCGCCAGCGCCAGCAGGCCATTGGTTATGTTGTGTTCGCCGGCCAGCGGTATACGCACCTTGCAATGCCAGCCTTCCGGACCGGTTACTTCGGTTTCAAATCCCTCTGACATCGGGGTGCTGGCGACGGCCTGATAGTCGGCACCTGAAACCCCGAGCCGGGAAACACTCAGCACCCGGCGCCGGCCCGCCCGCTCGCGCCACTGGTCAAAAGCGGGGTCGTCGCGATTCAGCACAACCACGCCATCGGCGGGCACACCATCAATAATTTCACCCTTGGCCAGTACAATGTTCTGGTAGCTGCCGAAACCTTCCAGATGTGCCTGGCCGGCGTTGGTCAGGATTGCCACTTCGGGGCGAACCACCGCGACCGTGTGGGCAATCTCTCCCAGACCACTGGCACCCAGCTCAATGGCACCAAACCGGTGTTCAGGTGCCAGGCGGAACAGGGTCAGCGGCACTCCGATGTGATTATTCAGGTTGCCTTCGGTGGCCAGGGTCGGCCCCATGCCCGCAAGGATCGCCGACGTCATTTCCCGGACCGTGGTTTTGCCACTGCTGCCGGTCACCGCCAACAAACGAGCGCTGCTCTCATCACGATTTCCGGCCGCGAGCCGCGCCAGCGCATCCACCGTATCGGCAACCACCAGCTGTGGGATCGCCAGGGAGCTGTCGGCGGTATCCACAACCGCCGCAACCGCGCCCTGCTCCATGGCTTGCCGGACAAATCCGTGACCATCAAACCGCTCGCCCCGCAGTGCCACAAACAGCTGCCCTGGCACCACAGACCGGGTGTCGGTGGAAACGCCGTCAAACCGAACTGCGTCAAGCGCTGCAACGGATCCGGCAACAGTTGCCTGCAACCAGTCGCGGGCCTCCGCCAGAGAAAAGGCGCGCATCATGCCACACCCCCATTCAGCTTCAATAGGTGGCGAACCTGCTCTGCATCACTGAACGGAAGCTTCTGCCCGGCAATCTCCTGCCAGGCTTCATGTCCCTTCCCGGCGATCAGCACCAGGTCTTCCGGCCCCGCCATGGTCACCGCTGCCGCTATCGCCTCGGCGCGGTCATGGATAACCTCGAAACACCCATCCTTTGAAAAGCCCTGCGCAATATCACGGATAATCCGTGCCGGATGTTCTGAGCGAGGGTTGTCATCGGTGACGATAATCACATCCGCCTCTTTCTCCGCCTCGCGGGCCATTTCCGGACGCTTTCCGGGGTCCCGGTCACCGCCACAACCGAACACGCAGATCAACCGGCCGGTGACGTGGGAGCGCAGGGCCGCCAAGGCATTGGCGAGGGCGTCCGGCGTGTGCGCGTAGTCCACAACCACGTTCCTGCCATCGGCACCGGTGAACCGCTCCAGCCGCCCCGGTGGCGGGGTCAGCCCTGCTGTTGCGGCGACTGCTCTGTCAACAGGCACCCCCAGCGTCAGGACCGTAGCCAGTGCCGCCAGAACATTGCTGGCGTTGAAGCTACCCAATAACGGCACCTGCAGGTCGAATTCGCCCCACTGGCCATCAACACGGGCCCGGAAGCCAGTCGCCACAGGCGCGAAATCTTTCAGCCACAACTCGGTCTGGGCCTCATGCAGGCTGTAACGAACCCGGTCACATTGCCCATTGAGCTGTTCGAATAACTGCCGCCCAAAAGGATCGTCAAAGTTGATTACGGCAAAGTGCAGCTCTTCCCTGCGAAACAGTCTGGCTTTGGCCTCGCCGTAAGCTTCCATGGAGCCGTGGTAGTCCAGGTGGTCCCGTGTAAGATTGGTAAACACCGCTCCGGTCATGGTCAGCTTGTCAATCCGCCCCTGATCCAATGCATGGGATGACACCTCCATCACCGCTGCACGACCACCGTCGTTTCGAATCCGGTTAAGTACCCGGTTAACCTGGACCACGTCCGGCGTGGTGTGGGTTGCCGGCTGAAGGTTACCTGGCATGCCATATCCCAGAGTGCCCAGCACACCACAAGGGGTGCCGGTTTCCTTCAAAAGTTGTGCGATGTACTGGGTGACCGATGTTTTCCCGTTGGTACCGGTCACGCCAATAAGGCGCAAATGCCGGGAGGGATGCTCGAAAAATCGATCTGCAATCCGTCCCAACTGGGCCCGGAGCCCAACCACGGGCACTACCAACGCGCCATGGCGCTCGTGGCATTCCCTCGATTCCGAAGCTTCCAGAAGTATCGCAGTGGCACCCGCCGATATCGCCTGGTCAACGTATTGCTCCGATGACGTTCGAGCCCCGGCCAGTGCGATAAACGCATCCCCCGACGTCACCGTTCGGCTGTCGGTCTTCAGGCCATGAATCGTGACATCAAACACCGATGGCACGTCGACAATACCCTGTAACAAGTTGCTGATAGATGTGATGCACATGGTGTTACCCTCTCTCTCCGGAGGCCCGACCAGAGCCTTTGGCCCCGCTGACTTCCAGTTCTGGCTTCACATTCAGCAGTCGCAGTGCGTCCCCCATCACCCGGGCGAATACCGGGGCCGCCACTTCGCCACCGTAGTACTCTCCGGATTGAGGCGCATCCACGGCCACAACCGTCACGATACGCGGGTCATCAATTGGCGCCATGCCCGCAAATATCGCTTTGTACTGGCTCTTTTCATAACCCCGGGCGCCCACCAGGTGAACCGTGCCGGTCTTGCCTCCGGCCGCATAAAGGCCCGGCTGGCCGCGACCACCCGTTCCCCGCGCCACGGCCTCTTTCAGCATACCGCGCACGGCGAACGCCACGTCTTCACTCAGTACCCGCTGCCCCTGGGGCGGCGCGTCCTGCTTCATCAGGCTCAACGGATAACGGATGCCACCATTAGCAATCACCATATAGGCCTGGGCCAACTGCAAGGCGTTCACGCTCATGCCGTAACCGTAGGACAGCGTGGATTCCTCAACCGGGCGCCACCTTGGCGGTGCCGGTAAAACACCAACGGCTTCCCCTGGGAAGCCGATACCGGTTGCCTGCCCCAACCCCATCCTGGCGAACAGATTCCTCAACACATCGCCCCCAAGCTCCGTGGCAATCTGGCTGACCCCCACGTTACTGGATTTGACGATCATTTCTGTCAGGTCCATGGTTCCGTAATTTCGCGCATCCCGGATGGTAAAACGACCAAATCGGCGAAAGCCGGGTGAGGTGTCTATGGTGCTGTTAACCTGGTACTTGCCGGATTCCAGTGCCGCCGCGATGGTAATCGGCTTGATGGTGGAACCTGGCTCAAACAAGTCGGTGATTGCTTTGTTGCGCAGATTATCCGCGGATAACTGGGCCCGGTCATTGGGGTTGTATGAACCCTGGTTAACCATTGCCAAAACTTCACCGGTATCAACGTCCAGCATGACCAGCGTGCCGCCCCGGGCGTTGTGGGCAGTTACCACTGCTTTGAGTTCTCGGTAAGCCAGGTATTGAAGCCTCAGATCCAGGCTAAGCTCAAGATCCCGGCCGGGCCGGGCATCCCGGATTAACATCAGGTCTTTGATGACGCGCCCACGATTGTCCTTGAGTACCCGCTTGCGCCCGGGCTCGCCGGTTAGCCACTGGTTATAGGCCAGTTCAATCCCTTCCTGTCCCAGCTCGTCGATATTGGTGAAACCAACCACATGCGCAGTCACCTCCCCGGCAGGGTAGTACCGACGGTATTCTTGCCGGGCATAGATGCCACCGATCCCAAGATCCAGTGCTTCACGCGCCAGGCTTGGCTGAACTTTCCGGCGCAGATAGATGAACTCACGACCCGCAAAGGTACGCAAACGCTCCCGCAGCGAACCTTCGGTCATACCCAACAGGCGAGCCAGACCCGCCAACCGGGGATCATCAGGATCAGTTTCAGAGGGGTTCGCCCACAGCGTCTGAACCGGGGTGCTGACCGCCAGTGGCTCACCATGGCGATCGCTAACCACACCACGATGCGCGTCAATGGACTCAACCCGGATGGTCCGGACATCACCCTGCTGACGCAGGAACTCGTTATCCACCACATGCAGATCGACCAGTCGCCAGCCAATACCCAGCATCACCAGCAGAAAAACGCCCAGCACCGAGCCGAAGCGCCAGGCTTTCAACCCCGCGGACAAACGCTGCTGCCAGTTTGCTGCCTGCTTTCCCTGACCGGACAAATCGATCACCCTGATGTGTTTGTTATGATCGTTATTTCGCCGCAACCGGAGACATCAGCGGCACAAGAACTATGTCCTGTCGCCCCGGCACCACCATATTGAAACGTTCTGCCGCCAGGTGCTCTACGCGCCCGTGAGCACTCAGCGCACTCTGCTCAAGCAAGAGCTGACTCCATTCCCGCTGATAAGCATCACGTTGCTGCTGCAACCCGGACAACGTATTGAATAACTCCCGGTTTTCGTGGGCACTGACAACAACACCGATGGCAGACAGTGTTAATACCGCCACCAACGCCAGAGTCACCACCACCCGGCTCTCCCGCGTGGTATCGAAAACCTGCCGGGACAGGCGCACGGCGGTTGCCACGCCGTCACGGACCCGCTGCTTGCTGAGCCTGGTGGTCTTGGTTGGTTGTTCGATGGCTACCGCGCCCATAACGTCGCGCTCCCCTGCGAATTCGATTAGTTGGTTCGTCTTTCCAGTACCCGCATGACTGCACTACGGGCACGGACGTTTTCGGTAATTTCCTGCTCATTGGCCTTGCTGGCCTTACCTACCAGGCAAAACTCGGAGCGCTCCTGATCAGCGGTCACTGGCACACCCTTTGGTATCTTCGGGCCCCGGGCCAAATCCCGCATGAAGCGCTTTACCAGGCGATCTTCGAGCGAGTGAAAGCTGATCACCACCAGGCGACCGCCTGGCGCCAGGCGCTCGACCGCAGCAGCCAAACCGACTTCCAGGTCTTCCAGCTCCCGATTGATAAAGATGCGGATCGCCTGAAAGGTTCTGGTGGCCGGGTGTTTGTGCTTTTCTTTCTTGGGCACCGCTTCAGCCACCAACTCCGCCAGCTGGCGGGTTGTTTCAATGGCCTCTTCCTGCCGACGGGCAACTACCAGGCGCGCGATACGGCGAGAGAAACGCTCTTCACCGTAGCGCCAGATCACATCTGCGATGTCGCGCTCGTCTGCAGTTGCCAGCCATTGGGCAGCACTCTGCCCCTGCTGGGGATTCATCCTCATATCCAGCGGACCATTGCGCATAAAAGAAAACCCGCGCGCGGCATCGTCCAGCTGTGGCGACGACACCCCGAGATCCATCAACACGCCCTGTACCGCCGGCCACTGCTGACTGTCCAGAGCCTGACTCAACTCAGAAAAGGAGCCGTGATACCAGGAAAACCGGCCGTCTTCCGCGGCCAGTTCTTTTGCAACCTGAATGGCTTCCGGGTCTTTATCGATACCCAGCAAGCTGCCCTGAGCGTCCAGCTGGCCCAGAATCAGACGACTATGACCGCCCCGACCGAAGGTGGCGTCCACATAACGACCAGCCGAGTCATTGATCAGATAATCAACAGCCTCATCCAGCAGCACCGAGCGATGCCGGAAAGGTTGATCTGACGCCTGCTCTGTTTTGGTCATAGCGACAGCGCCTCCATTTCCGGCGGCATATCGTCATCGCCAGAAGACTCATCCAGCCAGGCAAACCAGCGCTCCTCGCTCCAGAGCTCCAGCTTCTTGCCCTGGCCAATCAGCATCAGCTTTTTCTCCAGGTGCGCGTAGCTTCTCAGCGTCGGCGGCACCAGGATGCGGCCCGCGGAATCCAGCTCCATGGGCGCCGCATTACCGAGAATCAGCCGCTGTAAACGCCGTGCTGCTTTATTCATGTTCGGCAGCGCTTCAATTTTGGGCCTGAGGGTTTCCCATTCCGGCTCTGGATACAGCAAAAGACAGCGCTCTTCATCGGCATTGGCGGTCAGAACAATACGGCCACCACAAAGCTGCGCGAGTTCCTCACGCACCTTTGTCGGGATCGCCAGGCGACCCTTCGCGTCCATATTGATGGCATGACTGCCAAGAAAGTTGCTCATTTATGCCGTGTCCAAGGCTGCTATTTCCACAAAAAACCACTTGAAACCACTTTTTCCCACTTCCGCACACTATAGAAACACGCAAAAGACAATGCAAGCGCCGCATTCGGCACCACACAGGCGAAAGTTCCTTTAATGACAAGAGGTTACAAAGGGGAAACTTAGAAAATCGTTAAAAAGACGTAAAGAAAAGGAGAAAAAACAAGCACCTGCAGAAAACTCTAAAGAGCCTTTCTGAGGTTTAAGATTTTTTGGCTATAAAGGCCGAATTGTGAGAAGGATGGGCATTACATCAGAAAAGAAAATGGCGAGCTCGCCGATAAGCCGGGTTCTGTCTTGGACAGTCATTCATCTAGGGCCTGCGTCACCGCAGGCCTCAAGCAACCTACCCGAATCCAGCGCGGGCCACGCCATTGGATTCCTATTTGGTCTTGCTCCAGGTGGGGTTTACCATCGCCGTGGACTGTTGCCAGCCACGCGGTGCGCTCTTACCGCACCATTTCACCCTTACCGGCGCCCGAAGGCGCTTAGGCGGTATACTTTCTGTTGCACTTTCCGTCGGCTCGCGCCGCCCAGGCGTTACCTGGCACCTTGCCCTGCGGAGCCCGGACTTTCCTCCCCCGATCGAAACCGGCGGCGACTGCCTGGCGAGCTCGGTGCCGACAATACCCCCGCATCCGCCGCCATGCAAGGCCTTAATGATCTTTCAGCTCCAACGCGCGCTGGTAGAGCTCATTTTTACCCAGGCCACTGACTTCCGCCGCAATCCGGGCCGCCTTCTTCACCGGTAACTCCTTGATCAACAACCCCAGCAGTTTATCGGTGTCCAGAACGGAGACTTCTCCAGCGGGTGTCGGCGCCGCGCCACGGACCATCACCACAAACTCGCCCCTGGCTCCATGAGGATCACTCTCAAGCTGTTCAAGCACCTCATCCGCGCGACCACTGTAGAAGGTCTCAAAGGTCTTGGTCAGCTCCCGCCCCAACACACACTCCCGATCCCCCCCCAACACCTCAGCCATGTCTTTCATAAAATCGATAATGCGATGCGGCGACTCATAGAACACCAAAGTCGCTGGCTCCCGCGCCAATTCCGTCAACGCAGCCTGCCGGCCCGAGCGCTTGGCTGGCAAAAAGCCTGCGAACAGAAACCGGTCGGTAGGCAACCCCGCCACAGACAAGGCGGCGACCAGCGCACACGGGCCAGGCACCGGCGACACCCGGTAACCCGCCGCGCGAACCTCGCGAACCAGCAAGTAACCCGGGTCCGAGATAAGCGGTGTGCCAGCATCAGATACCAACGCTACCTGCCGCCCCGCCGCCAGCGCATCCAGAATACCTGCTACCCGAGCACGCTCATTGTGGTCATGCAGCGCCATCATTTGCTTGCTCAACCCAAGATGCTGAAGCAACCGTCCCGAGTGACGGGTATCCTCCGCAGCCACCAGGTCCACTTTTGCCAAGGTCTGACGCGCCCTGTCAGAGAGATCGTCCAGATTACCAATTGGCGTTGCAACCACATACAGAACACCATCCATCTCTTTCCGGACATTTTCCGAACCGGACATACACATACTCCCACCGATAGAAGACAGGAGCTGCGTCACTCCCGTGCAACCCGGCACCCATGACAGGCATGTCATGTGAAATGGGCCGGGAGCTGGTAAACTTGCCACCAATAAAGCGGCACCACAAGCCTAATGATCCGGAGACTCCGAGCCTGCCATGACTAAATACCGCAGCCATCGAACACTTTTTGCCCTGATCACCCTGGTCATCCTTCTGACTGCGGGTTGCGCCACCGTCAACCTGGACAGCCAGGTTGCAGACACACCAGAGCGTGCACTCGAACTTGCTGCCAGCGAACGAAACCCCGTAACAGCACAGCGTTACCTGCTGCGGATGGCCAGCAACTTCCAGGATCAGGGCAACCACAGGGCGGCGCGCCAGATTCTCCGCAACCAGCAGCTGGACACGATCGACAGCCAGCTAACCGGCCAGAAATTACTTCTGTCCATGGCCAGCGCCGTCGAACTGCAAGATAGCGACTGGGCGAATGAACTGGTCGGCAATCTGTCGCCAGACCACTTCCTCGGCTACCCGTCAGACATCATGGCAAAAGCCGCGCAACTGCAGGCTGAGACATTCGCCCTCAATGATGACCAGCTGTCCGCCGCGCTTACGCTGATGCTGCTCAGCCAGACTGACACCCAAAGCGACCCACAGGACACCCACGACCAGATCTGGCAATACCTCAGGACAATCCCCGGGCAAGCGCTGAATGAAGCTTCAGAAACAGCCATCGGCTTCGAAGAACAGGGCTGGCTGGAGCTGGCCACCACCTTGCGCGCCCGCGATGTCGGCCTTGACGAACAGGGGCGTCTGATCAGGGCCTGGCAGAATAACTGGCCAGGGCACCCCGCGGCACAGATCCTGCCCACAGACCTTCGCCTGCTGTCGGAACTGGCCACCAGCCGGCCGGAACGCATCGTACTGGCACTTCCCCTGCAGGGCTCTCTGGCAAGTGCCGGGCGCGCAATCCGGGACGGCTTCCTCGCTGCCTATTTCAGTGATGACAGCGCGGACCGCAGCAAAACCGATATCCGCATCGTCGACACCTCCAGCAAACCTTTTACGGCGCTGTATGAAGAACTGGCTGGCCAGAACATTGACCTGATTGTTGGCCCCCTCGAGAAAGACGCACTTGCAGGCCTGAGTGCGAGAAACACACTTGCCGTTCCAGTGCTCGGGCTGAATTACCTGCCGGCGGACAGCCGTGTGCCCGACGGGCTTTACCAGTTCGGCCTATCAGCCGAAGATGAAGCCCGGCAGATTGCCGACCAGCTGGCAGCACAGTCGCTCCGCCAGATCCTGGTGCTCATTCCCAGGGGCGAATGGGGTGATCGCGTGGAACAGGCATTGCTGCAACGCATGGCTACCCACAACGGTTCCGCGCTCGACATTGAACGGTTCTTCCCGGAGGACAACTTCCGGTCAGTCACCGCCGATTTACTGGGCGTCACCACGTCCCGGCAGCGGGCCATTCAAGTAGAAAGGACCATTGGCCAAAACGTCGAATTCGAACCTCGTCGTCGCCAGGATGCCGAGGCCATTGTACTGGTTGCGCAACCCAACGTGGCACGCCAGTTCAATCCGCTGTTTGCGTTTTACTTCTCTGGCGATCTGCCGGTATATGCGCCGTCCATTGTCTACGAGGGCACCCCCGACCCGGGGCGCGATCGCGACCTGAACCGGGTGACGTTTACCGACATCCCCTGGGTCCTGGCCGAGGACAACCCAATGCGCACCCAGGCCGAGCAGAATCTCAGCGGCACACGCGGCCAACTGGGCCGGCTGTTTGCCATGGGGGCCGACGCCTGGCAGTTGAGCAAACGGCTGCCGCTGCTGCGGCAGGTGGAAGGCGCCGCCATTGATGGTCAAACCGGCACCCTCACCATGTCCCCGGACGGCGCCATCCACCGCCATCAACTTTGGGCACAGTTCCAGAACGGGCGCCCGGTACTGGCCCCGGAACTCAACGAGGCTACTTCCCGGGAAGGCGCTCGTGAAACTGAGCAAGTTGATAGCCAGCGCCTGTAGAGGACATAAGCCATGGAAGGCAAACGCGCCATTGGAAATCATTACGAAGGGGTGGCCGCCCGCTATCTGGTGAAAAACGGTATTACCATTCTGGAACAGAACGTCTACAACCGGGGCGGAGAACTTGACCTGATTGGCCGGGACGGCGATACCCTGGTGTTCTTCGAGGTTCGCTATCGCGGCGATGGCAGCCTGGTCGATCCAGCAGGCTCCATAACGTATGGCAAGCAGCGACGACTGCTCCGGGCTGCCTCTTATTACCTGCACAGGCATGGTTTGTGGAACATCGCCTCCAGAATTGACGTCGTCGCGATCATGCCGGGTACGGTGCGCAAATACCGGGTACAATGGATCAAAAATGCAATCCAGGCAGAATAACCGAACCAATGACCGACACCGCACAAAAGATTAACCAGTGGTTTGCCAACCACATGGAACAGACTGCCCAGGCCGCCAGTACTGCTGGGCCGGATATCGAGGACGTGGCAGATGCCTTTGTGAATACCCTGCTGCAGGACGGCAAACTGATCGCCTGCGCCAATGGCAACGCCAATATCCTGGCCCAGTATTTCTGCACGGCACTGCTGAATCGCTTTGAGCAGGACCGGCCGGCACTGCCCGCCATCAACCTCGGTGCGGATGCCACAACCTATTCGGCCATATGCAGGGATAACCGGTTCAACGACACCTTCTCCCGACAGGTTCGTGCCATCGGCAAACCCGGTGACCTTCTGTTTGTCATTGTCGATGACGGCCACAAGGCCAACCTCATCCAGGCGATCCAGGCCGCCCACGACCGGGAGATGCAGGTGGTCGTTCTGAGTGCCCGGGAAAAGTCAGACATCACCTCGCTAATGCACCCGGAAGACCATGAAATTGCACTGAATGATCTGGCACCCCATGAAGCCACCCCGTTGATGTTGCTGATCATCAACACCCTGTGCGACCTGGTTGACCACAAACTGTTTGGCGGATAACGAAAAAGCCGGCTTTCGCCGGCTTTTTTACTTCACCACTTTCAGGGTTGGTCGCCCACTCGGGCGCTCATCGGATCGCCTGTCAGCCGGCGCATCTCCATCCGCTCCGCCATCAGGGTCCGGTGAACCCGGCTCACTGCCGAACACCATCCCCTCACCATTTTCCTTGGCGTAGATAGCCATCACGGCCTGCAACGGGATAAACACCTGCATGGGCACCCCGCCAAAGCGGGCACTGAACTCAAGCGCGCCATTGCCGATCACCAGCCCCCTTACCGCGCCGGGACTGATATTCAGGACGATCTGGCCGTTGGCCACGTGTTCTGTGGGCACCTGAACGCCCTGTACACCGGCATCGACCACGATGTAGGGAGTACAGTCGTTATCCAGAATCCACTCATTCAGGGATCGCACCAGGTATGGACGGCTAGACGTCATAGTGACACTCATATCAGGCACTGCAACCACTCCTGCCCCGCCATGCGGGCTTGCCGATCAGCTTCGGATGTCTTCTTCCAGGTCTGAAAGGCTTGCCTTGAAACCTTCCCGGGCAAAGATGCTGTCCATGTATTTCTGAATAGGCTTGGCCTGCTTGTCACTCAGATCAATTCCCAGCGCAGGCAAGCGCCAGAGAATCGGAGCGATGCAGCAATCCACAATCGTAAACTCTTCTGACAGGAAGAACGGCATTTCCGCGAACAGAGGTGCTGTTGCCAGGAGGCTCTCTTTCAGTTCTTTTCGGGCCGCATCGGCCGCCTTGCCAGTCGGTTGCGCCAGAATCTGGTCAACCAGGCCGCACCAATCTTTCTGAATACGGTGGATCATCAAGCGGCTGTTGGCCCGCGCAACCGGGTACACCGGCAACAGTGGCGGGTGCGGAAAACGCTCGTCCAGGTACTCCATCATGATGTTGGGCTCGTACAGAACGAGATCCCGGTCCACCAGAGTAGGCAGGGCGTTATACGGATTCAGATCCGCCAATTCTCCGGGCGGGTTGTCCGGATCCACGTCTACGATATCTACGGTTACACCCTTTTCAGCCAAAACAATGCGAACACGGTGGCTGTAATGGCTGGCCGGATCCGAGAAAAACGTCATTGATGACCGCTTGGTCACAACGCCCATAAAGCTACCTCACGATTCTAAAAATCGAAACAATCCACAAACGCAAAATTCCAGCGGACCTTACCGACCCGCTGGAATTCAGAATACGGGATTATACCCTAAATCTTAGTGCACGTCTTTCCAGTACTCGCGGTTAAGCAGGTACGCAAAGATGAAGAAGATCGCCACAAAGATCAGCACGAAAATCCCCAGACGCTCACGCTCAACCTTCACCGGGTCACCCATGTAGGACATGAAGTTGGTCAAGTCCCACATGGCGCGGTCGAAGTCTGCTGCTGACATGTTGCCTTCAATCGCATACTCCGGGCACACATCGGCATTGTTGATGTTGCCACTGAGCGGCTCTACCGAAGCGCCAACGCCAATACGCGGCTCCACAGCACACAGCCCCTGCATTTCTACCATCACATGCGGCATACCAACGTTGTCGAACACCACGTTGTTTACCCCCAGCGGACGGGAATCGTCTTTGTAGAAACCACGAAGGTATGAGTAAACCCAGGACTCACCACGCACACGGGTAACCAGAGTCAGGTCAGGTGGCGGAGCACCGAACCAGCCTGCGGCCATGTCCTTACCCATGGAGATCTGCATCAGTTCGCCGATCTTGGCGCCGGTGAAGATCAGGTTCTCCTCGTAAAGCTCGGCCGGAATCTCCAGGTCGTCAGACACCCGCTTGTAACGAGCGTACTCCATGGAGTGGCAGCCCATGCAATAGTTAGTGAACAGAGCCACGCCCCGCTGCAAGGATTCCTTATTGGTGTGATCCGGCTTCATGGTATCCAGAGGACCTGAGGGGCCCGCCGCCAGCCCGAGGGCCGGCAGGATCGCGATGAAAAGACCAAAAATCAGCTTTCTCATTATCCTGTCACCCTCTCTGGTACTGGTTTGGTTTTTTCCATGCGCGTATAGAACGGCATGAGAATGAAGTACAGGAAGTACAGCACCGTCAGGATCTGAGCGACAATCGTGCGGCCCTCAGTTGCCGGAACAATACCCAGATAACCCAGCACAACAAAGCTCACCACGAAGATTGCCAGGGCAACCTTGCTCATCCAACCCTTGTAGCGGATAGACCGTACCGGGCTCTTGTCGAGCCATGGCAGCACGAACAGGATGGCAATTGCCGCCCCCATCACAACCACGCCCCAGAACTTGGCGTCCAGACCGAACAGGTCGACGGTCACCGCCCGCAACATGGCGTAGAACGGGGTGAAGTACCACACCGGCGCAATGTGCTCTGGTGTCTTCAAATTGTTTGCCGGTTCAAAGTTTGGCTTCTCAAGGAACAAGCCACCCATTTCCGGGAAGTAAAACACCACGATAAAGAAGATGAAGAAGAAGACCGCCACACCCAGCAGGTCATGCACGGTGTAGTATGGGTGGAACGGAATGCCGTCTTTGGGAATACCGTTTTCATCCTTGTTCTTCTTGATATCAATGCCGTCAGGGTTGTTGGAACCCACTTCGTGCAGAGCAAGAATGTGCAGGACAACCAGACCCAACAGTACGATCGGCAATGCAACCACGTGCAGGGCGAAGAAGCGGTTCAGGGTAATACCTGAAATCAGGTAGTCGCCACGAATCCACAGAGACAGATCTTCACCGATCACCGGAATAGCACCAAACAGGTTAACAATAACCTGGGCACCCCAGTAAGACATCTGACCCCAGGGCAACAGGTAGCCCATGAAAGCTTCAGCCATCAGCACCAGGTAGATCAACATGCCGAAGATCCAGATCAACTCACGCGGCTTCTGGTACGAGCCGTACATCAGACCTCGGAACATATGCAGGTAGACCACCACGAAGAACGCAGAGGCACCGGTAGAGTGCAGGTAGCGCAACAGCCAGCCCCACTCCACATCGCGCATAATGTATTCCACAGAAGCAAAGGCGCCTTCTGCAGATGGGTTGTAGCTCATGGTCAGCCAGATACCGGTGACCAACTGGTTAACCAGAACCAGCATGGCAAGGGAACCGAAGAAGTACCACACGTTGAAGTTTTTCGGCGCGTAATACTTTGCCAGGTGTTTGTTCCAGGCATCGACAATCGGCAGACGCTCGTCTACCCAACTAATGAGTTTGTTCATTACGCTGCCTCCGGATCAAGACCAACAGTCATGGTCGCATCGTCATCAAACCGATACGGCGGAACCTCAAGGTTCAGCGGAGCCGGCTGATTGGCGAACACACGACCGGACAAGTCGAATCGGGAACCGTGGCACGGGCAGAACAAACCGCCGAGCCATTCGCTGCCCAGGTCCGCAGGAGCTATCTCAGGACGGTAGCTCGGAACACAGCCCAGGTGGGTACAGATACCAACCAGGACAATAAACTCCGGCCTGAGGGACCGCTGAGCGCCGCTGATATAAGCAGGCTGCTGACTCGATTCTTCAGATTCAGGATCTTTCATTCTCGGAGTCAGTTGCTCGATGTTCTCAAGCATCTCCTCGGTACGCCGGATAATCCACACCGGCTTACCCCGCCACTCGACGGTAATTTGCTGACCCGGCTCGATTTTGTCGACACTTACGGTTACCGGCGCACCGGCCGCTTCCGCTTTCGCACTGGGATTCCAGGACGCCACGAAAGGAACCGCTGCACCGACGACGCCGACACCACCCACCACGGACGTTGCGCCGATCAGAAACCGGCGTCGACCTTGGTTCACGTCGCCATTACTCATTATGGTTTTCTCCCATCAGGCGAGGCACAGACGCGGAAAAACCGGCACTGCGCTTCGAAAAGGACTTCACAACCCAAAAATATAAGCGCTGAAATGGTAATGAAATTACCCCTCGCTTACAAGCCGGAAAGGCTCACCCGAGAGCCTATCCCTGCGTCAGATCAAAATTCTGGCCACCCGCAAGACACAAAAAAACCCGACCATAGGATCGGGTTTTTCCATCGACAGTAGTGCCGATTAACGCTTGGAGTACTGAGGACGCTTACGCGCCTTGCGCAGACCAACCTTCTTACGCTCAACCTTACGAGCATCACGGGTAACATAACCCGCTTTACGCAGCGCAGGGCGCAGAGTTTCGTCGTATTCCATCAGCGCACGAGTCAGACCGTGGCGAATGGCGCCGGCCTGGCCGCTGATACCACCACCTTTTACCGTGATGGTGATGTCGAAGCGATCAGCAGACTCGGCAACAACCAGCGGCTGACGAACGATCATGCGGAGAGTTTCACGACCGAAGAAATCTTCGATGGTGCGACCGTTAATGGAGATGTTACCGCTACCCGGCTTGATAAAGACGCGAGCCGTGGATGATTTGCGGCGACCAGTACCGTAATTTTGTGCTACAGACATATTCGCCTTCCGTTAGATGTCGAGTTCTTTGGGCTGCTGGGCGGCATGAGCATGCTCAGCGCCTGCGTACACTTTCAGCTTCTTGAACATGGCGCGGCCGAGCGGGCCCTTCGGAAGCATGCCTTTTACGGCCTTCTGAATGATTTGCTCGGGAGCCTTGTCAACCAGCTTCTCGAAGTTGATGGATTTGATTCCACCCGGAAAGCCGGTATGGCTGTAATACATTTTTGCTGATGCCTTTTTGCCGGTAACCTTCACCTGGCTGGCATTGATAACAACGATGTAGTCGCCAGTGTCCACGTGAGGGGTATACTCAGGCTTATGCTTGCCCCGCAGACGAAGGGCGATTTCGGTTGACAGACGACCCAGCGTCTTGCCGGCTGCGTCTACAACGTACCAGTCACGTTTTACTGTTTCTGGTTTCGCACTCAGAGTCTTCATTGATTCCGCCTTGAACGCTATATAAGAAACGTTAAAAACCACCACCGGTAAATGCAAGGCATCCGGAGGAGGTTCATACCTGTATGTTGACGTCGCCACCATTCGGGGCTGAGATAGTGACATCGCCTTGAAAAGCCAGGGCGCGAAGTATACTCGAAGCCGCAAGGAAAGCCAACCCTGCCTCAAGGTGTTTCGTCAATCCCCTATTCTCCCCTGAACTCAGCGCCAACCGTATAGCCGTTGGACGTTGTCATACAGGGTTTCTGCGACTGCCTCGACCGGCCCGCCCCGAAGCTCCGCCAGCGCTTGCGCAACATTCAGCAGGTACACCGGGGAATTCTGCCCCTTTTCCACACCGGCCGGCGACATGTCCGGCGCGTCGGTCTCAAGCACCAGCGCCTCCAGGGGCAACCGCGCAATGGCATCGCGGGTTTTACGGGCCCGTTCGTGGGTGATCACACCACCCACACCGATAAAACAGCCCAGATCTACCAGTTTCCTGGCTTGCTGGTAGCTGCCGGAAAACCCGTGAACCAGGGCCCTGCCGGACCACCCGGACGATCGCAGCAGGCCATGCACCTGATCATGGCTGCGCACCGAATGAATGACCAGAGGCAAGGCCAGCTTGGCTGCGATGTCGATCTGCGCCTGGAACCACGGCAATTGTGCAGCGAGATCGCCGTGAAGGGCATCAAGACCACACTCACCAAGCCCCACGCAGCCCTCGGGCCGGGCCGAAAGCCGAGCTTCCAGAACCGCCAGGTCCTGCTCGCTGTGCTCGCCAACGAACCAGGGATGAATACCAAGACAATACCAGAGCCCGCGCGCCGGGGACGCCAGCGCCTCAACCCGATCCCAATCCACCCTGCGTACCCCCGGAACCACCAGCGCCTCCACACCCCGAGCCCTGGCCGTATCCAGAACCTGATCGCGAACCCCGTCAAATTCGGGGAAATCGAAATGACAATGGGCATCGACCAGCTGCATGGAACCCTCCGGTGGCCGGTTAGTGTTCCCGGGTTTTATGGAACTGGATATCAGGATAACGCTCCTGAGCCAGATTCAGGTTAACCATCGTTGGGGCAATATAGGCCAGGCGGTCACTGCCATCGAGCGCCAGGTTGTCCTGGTTCTTGCGCTGGAATTCATCCAGCTTGCGCTCATCACTGCAACTCACCCAACGCGCTGTGGCGACGTTGATCGGCTCATAAACAGCCTCGACCTTGTATTCACTCTTGAGACGACTCACCACCACATCAAACTGCAGCACACCTACCGCACCCACGATCAGATCGTTGTTCTTCATCGGCCGGAACACCTGGACAGCACCCTCTTCCGAGAGCTGAATCAGCCCCTTCTGCAGCTGCTTGGCCTTGAGAGGGTCCTTGAGCCGGATACGACGGAACAACTCCGGTGCGAAGTTGGGAATACCGGTGAACTTCATGTCGTCGCCTGCGGTGAAGGTATCACCCAACTGGATGGTGCCGTGGTTATGCAGGCCAATGATATCCCCGGCATAGGCTTCTTCGGCATGCTCACGATCACCCGCCATGAACGTCAGGGCATCGGAGAACCTCACCTCTTTACCAATCCGCACGTGGCGCGCCTTCATACCCTGATTATAGCGACCTGACACGATACGCAGGAACGCGACCCGGTCACGATGCTGTGGGTCCATGTTTGCCTGGATCTTGAATACGAAACCGGAAAAGGTATCTTCCGCCGGTTCGACCTTGCGTACATCCGTTTCCCGCCCCTGAGGCGCAGGTGCCCAGTCAACCAGGCCATCCAGCATATGGTCCACACCGAAATTACCGAGTGCGGTACCAAAGAACACCGGGGTTAGTTGTCCGGCAAGGAATGCCTCATGATCAAACTCATGAGACGCACCCTTAACCAATTCAATTTCGTCGCGCAGGTCAGCGGCATAGCCGCCAATCGCTTCATCGAGTTCGGGGTTATCCAGGCCTTTGACAACCCGCTTTTCCTGAATGGTGTGGCCCTGGCCAGTCTGATAGAGGATCACTTCATCCCGATACAAGTGGTAGACACCCTTGAAACTCTTGCCCATGCCAATCGGCCAGGTGATGGGGGCGCAGGCAATTTTGAGAACATCTTCCACTTCATCCATTAACTCGATCGGGTCCCGGGTGTCGCGATCCAGTTTGTTCATGAAGGTGATGATTGGCGTATCACGCAGGCGGGTAACTTCCATCAGCTTGATGGTACGTTCCTCAACGCCTTTGGCGCTGTCGATAACCATCAGGCATGAATCAACCGCCGTCAGGGTCCGATAGGTATCCTCAGAGAAGTCTTCGTGACCTGGGGTATCCAGCAGGTTGACCAGCTTGCCACCGTAAGGAAACTGCATCACGGAGGTGGTGACCGAAATACCCCGCTCTTTTTCCATTTCCATCCAGTCAGACTTTGCGTGCTGGCCGGACTTCTTGCCCTTGACCGTTCCGGCTTTCTGAAGCGCCTGACCGAAGAGCAGCACTTTCTCGGTAATGGTGGTTTTACCGGCATCCGGGTGCGAGATAATCGCAAAGGTGCGGCGCTTGGCCACTTCCTGGGATAGGTTAGACATAAACAACGGAAACCTGATTGGGTTGGGTGAAAAACGGACTATTATACGGGGTAGCGTGGGTTCAGGTGAACCGATAGACCATTACGCGGGCATCTTCTCGTCCAGTGGTATCCGGATAGTAGCCGGGCCTGCGGCCAATTTCCTCAAATCCCTCGCTGGCGTACAGCGAAGCAGCCGCTTCGTTGCTTTGTCGGACTTCCAGAATCATTTGTACCATTCCGTCCCGGATCGATTCAGCCACGGCGTAGCGCAACAAGTAACGGCCTGCTCCGTGACCCCGCAGGGCAGGATGCACGCAGACATTCAGGAGGTGAGCCTCATCAACCATATAGTTGACTACGGCATAACCGACCAACTCATCGCCTTGCATCAGCGCCCACAGTCGATATTGCGGCTTAAAACAGTCCTGGAACACAGACACCGGCCAAGGGTGAGAATACCCCAGGCATTCCAGTTCCATCACTCGGGGCAGATCGGATTCCACGAGGCTTCGAACCGTCAGGTCCTGATTCTGAACCTGGCGAAGGACCCGTGTCGACATTAACCCTTCGCGTCCAGGGAGCGAATCTTTTGCCATAACTCTCGTTTCAGTACCGGGTTACTTGCCAGGCCAGCAAGGGAGGCGTCAAACACCACTTCCGGTCTGCGACCCATAACGTCGGAAAGGATAGTAGGCACCTCACCGGCCCCGGCGCCAAAGCCAAGCGCTATGACAGACTTGCCATTCGCAGGGACCAGCGATTGGCGCAGCAAGCCCGTCAGATCTGCATCACTGTTGAGCGAAACCCTCACATTATTGAACAGTGGCCAGCGAATGAGGTCTGACATGTCCAGGGTCTGCTCACCGAGGCTGCGAAGAATGTTGCGAGCCAGTGCATCCTGCATGCTGAAACTGGCTTCCTCGGAGAGATTGGCAAGCAAAATAACTCTATCTCCCACCCAGAACTGCAGACACAGCCGAGCGATATCTTCGATCGAAGCAACCCGTGGGCTGGCCTCGGGCACGTTTTGACCCAACAGTTCTGCGGCCGGGTCTGGCTCGACGGAATCCACAACTCGCGACTCAACCTCGGCCACCGGCGCTGCTTTATCTGGCTTACCAGCGCCGGTCTCCATCAGATTCTTGAGTTGCGCCAGACGGTCTTTATTGCCGGGATCAACGGCAGGGCGAGCGGGCACGGCACGCTTGGTTGCCGGCGCATCAACAACGACCGGGGCTGACTCGACTTCGGCAACACCGAAATCATACTCCGGGCTTGGCGCTGCGCCAGGCAGCGGTGCGCGGGCATACCACAGATGAATGCCCGCGGCCCCAAGATAGAACTGCCTTTCCGCCTCTGTTCGAATCACGTCATGCCTCTGACCGGGGACAAATGCCACATAACTTCACGATCAGACATCGGCCACCTGAGGGTGCTGACGAATACCGCCTCTCGCAATCAGGTTCAACGCCTCGATATAGGCCTTTGCTGATGCGATGATGATATCAGTATCGGAGCCAACGCCATTGACAATGCGCCCGCCACGCTCAAGGCGCACGGTCACTTCGCCCTGGGCATCGGTGCCACTGGTTATATTATTCACGGAATACAGCTGGAGATTACAGGCTGAATCAACCAGCGACTCAATTGCCTTGAACGTTGCATCCACCGGACCACTGCCCTCGGCCTCAACCGAGTGTTCTTTGCCATCCATGGTCAGGGTCAGATGAGCCTTGGGTACAACACCGGTTTCCGAGCAGACCTGCATGCAGACGAGACCATAACGCCCCTCCTCGTCTTTCTGACGCGTGTCGCTGGCTATGGCCTGGAGGTCTTCATCAAAAATTTCATGCTTCAGATCAGCCAGAGCCTTGAAACGGGTAAAGGCCTCATTGAGCTCAGATTCGGTATCGAACTGAATGCCCAGTTCCAGCAACCGGGTACGGAAGGCGTTGCGACCGGAATGCTTACCCAGGACCAGGCTGTTGGTATGCCAGCCCACGTCCTGGGCGCGCATAATCTCATAGGTTTCCCGGTGCTTGAGTACGCCATCTTGATGGATGCCGGATTCATGGGCAAAGGCATTGGCGCCCACAATGGCCTTATTCGGCTGTACCGGAAAACCGGTAATAGTCGACACAAGCCGGGATGCCGGCACGATGTGCTGGGTATCGATTCGAGTATCAATATTGAAGAGATCCTGGCGGGTGCGCACAGCCATCACGATTTCTTCCAGAGAAGCATTACCGGCACGCTCACCCAGACCGTTAATAGTGCACTCCACCTGGCGGGCACCACTGGTAACCGCAGCAAGAGAGTTAGCCACAGCCAGCCCCAGATCATTATGACAATGGACGGAAAAAATGGCTTTGTCAGCGTTGGGGATACGGTTCAATAGCTGTCGGATTGTTTCAGCGAACTGCTCGGGGATTGCATAACCGACAGTGTCTGGAATATTAATGGTTCGGGCACCGGCATCAATCGCAGCTTCGATAATTCGGCACAGGAAATCCAGCTCCGAACGACCGGCGTCTTCGCAGGAGAACTCAACGTCATCAGTATGGCTTCGAGCGCGCTTTACCGCCCGAACCGCCTGCTCCACCACCTGGTCCGGCTCCATCTGAAGCTTATGCTTCATATGGATTGGCGAGGTGGCAATAAAGGTATGGATGCGGCCGCTGGCCGCTGGGCGGATGGCCTCCGCCGCACGATCAATATCCTTGTCCAGAGCACGCGCAAGACTGCAGACCGTGGAGTCCTTGATGGTTTCTGCAATGGCTTTGACCGCATCGAAGTCGCCCTGGCTGGCAATCGCGAAGCCGGCCTCTATCACATCCACGCGCAGCTTCTCGAGCACCTTGGCAATACGCAGCTTCTCGTTCTTGTTCATGGTGGCGCCAGGGCTCTGTTCGCCATCACGAAGAGTAGTGTCAAAAATGACAAGGTGATCAGTTGCGGCCATTGGAAGGCTCCCATCAAAACTTGGTTCGGATAATGGTAGGGAGTATATCACTTCTCCCGAAGCACAAATAAAAAAGCCCCAACATCAAGGATGCTGGGGCTTTTGGTATTAAGAGCCTGACGATGACCTACTCTCACATGGGCGAACCACACTACCATCGGCGCTGGTCTGTTTCACTTCTGAGTTCGGGATGGGATCAGGTGGTTCCAGACCGCTATGGTCGTCAGGCAAAACGGATGATCACTGGGGGACGAGATGGAACGTGATATTGATTTCGTTTGAGCGTGGCTTTCGCGTGGCTCTGCGTTATCCGCAATTGTCTTGGGTGTTATATAGTCAAGCCGCACGAGCAATTAGTACTGGTTAGCTCAACGCCTCACAGCGCTTACACACCCAGCCTATCAACGTCCTGGTCTTGAACGGCTCTTCAGGAGGCTCAAGGCCTCAGGGAGATCTCATCTTGGAAGGGGCTTCCCGCTTAGATGCTTTCAGCGGTTATCCTGTCCGAACATAGCTACCGGGCAATGCGTCTGGCGACACAACCCGAACACCAGCGGTTCGTCCACTCCGGTCCTCTCGTACTAGGAGCAGCTTTCCTCAAATCTCCAACGTCCACGGCAGATAGGGACCGAACTGTCTCACGACGTTCTAAACCCAGCTCGCGTACCACTTTAAATGGCGAACAGCCATACCCTTGGGACCGGCTTCAGCCCCAGGATGTGATGAGCCGACATCGAGGTGCCAAACACCGCCGTCGATGTGAACTCTTGGGCGGTATCAGCCTGTTATCCCCGGAGTACCTTTTATCCGTTGAGCGATGGCCCTTCCATACAGAACCACCGGATCACTATGACCTACTTTCGTACCTGCTCGACGTGTCTGTCTCGCAGTCAAGCGGGCTTGTGCCATTACACTAACCGTACGATGTCCGACCGTACTTAGCCCACCTTTGTGCTCCTCCGTTACGCTTTGGGAGGAGACCGCCCCAGTCAAACTACCCACCACACAGTGTCCTCAACCCCGATAAGGGGTCAGAGTTAGAACCTCAAACATGCCAGGCTGGTATTTCAAGGTTGGCTCCACCGGAACTGGCGTCCCGGGTTCAAAGCCTCCCAGCTATCCTACACAAGCATGCTCAAAGTTCACTGTGAAGCTATAGTAAAGGTTCACGGGGTCTTTCCGTCTAGCCGCGGATACACCGCATCTTCACGGCGATTTCAATTTCACTGAGTCTCGGGTAGAGACAGCGCCCCCATCGTTACGCCATTCGTGCAGGTCGGAACTTACCCGACAAGGAATTTCGCTACCTTAGGACCGTTATAGTTACGGCCGCCGTTTACCGGGGCTTCGATCAAGAGCTTCGCACGAATGCTAACCCCATCAATTAACCTTCCGGCACCGGGCAGGCGTCACACCCTATACGTCCACTTACGTGTTTGCAGAGTGCTGTGTTTTTAATAAACAGTCGCAGGGGCCTGGTATCTTCGACCGGCTTCCGCTCCACCCGCAGGGGCTTCACGTACACACCGGCGTGCCTTCTCCCGAAGTTACGGCACCATTTTGCCTAGTTCCTTTACCCGAGTTCTCTCAAGCGCCTTGGTATTCTCTACCTGACCACCTGTGTCGGTTTGGGGTACGGTCTCGAATAGCCTGAAGCTTAGAAGATTTTCCTGGAAGCAGGGCATCAATGACTTCGCGCCCTTGGGCACTCGTCGTCGCGTCTCAGGATTGTGGACCCGGATTTGCCTAAGTCCACTCCCTACTCGCTTAAACCGGGACAACCGTCGCCCGGCTCACCTAGCCTTCTCCGTCTCTCCATCGCAGCTATCCAAGGTACGGGAATATTAACCCGTTTCCCATCGACTACACCTTTCGGTCTCGCCTTAGGGGCCGACTCACCCTGCGCCGATTAGCGTTGCGCAGGAACCCTTGGTCTTCCGGCGTGCGGGTTTTTCACCCGCATTGTCGTTACTCATGTCAGCATTCGCACTTCTGATACCTCCAGCATGCTTCTCAACACACCTTCGCAGGCTTACAGAACGCTCCCCTACCCCGCATACAATGTATGCAGCCGCAGCTTCGGTGACCAGTTTGAGCCCCGTTACATCTTCCGCGCAGGCCGACTCGACTAGTGAGCTATTACGCTTTCTTTAAAGGATGGCTGCTTCTAAGCCAACCTCCTAGCTGTCTGAGCCTTCCCACATCGTTTCCCACTTAACTGGTACTTTGGGACCTTAGCTGGCGGTCTGGGTTGTTTCCCTCTTCACGACGGACGTTAGCACCCGCCGTGTGTCTCCCGGATAGTACTCACAGGTATTCGGAGTTTGCATCGGGTTGGTAAGTCGAGATGACCCCCTAGCCGAAACAGTGCTCTACCCCCTGTGGTATTCGTCCGAGGCGCTACCTAAATAGCTTTCGGGGAGAACCAGCTATCTCCGGGCTTGATTAGCCTTTCACTCCGATCCACAAGTCATCCCCTGGCTTTTCAACGACAGTGGGTTCGGTCCTCCAGTGCCTGTTACGGCACCTTCAACCTGCTCATGGATAGATCGCCCGGTTTCGGGTCTATGCCCAGCGACTAATTCGCCCTATTCAGACTCGGTTTCCCTACGGCTCCCCTAAACGGTTAACCTCGCCACTGAACATAAGTCGCTGACCCATTATACAAAAGGTACGCCGTCACAGAACAAGTCTGCTCCGACTGCTTGTACGCATACGGTTTCAGGGTCTATTTCACTCCCCTCACAGGGGTTCTTTTCGCCTTTCCCTCACGGTACTGGTTCACTATCGGTCAGTCAGGAGTATTTAGCCTTGGAGGATGGTCCCCCCATGTTCAGTCAACGTTTCTCGTGCGCCGACCTACTCGATTTCACTGGACTCAGGTTTCGGATACGGGGCTATCACCCACTATGGCGGCACTTTCCAGAGCCTTCTCCTACCAGTTGTCCAGCTTAAGGGCTGGTCCCCGTTCGCTCGCCGCTACTTAGGGAATCTCGGTTGATTTCTTTTCCTCGGGGTACTTAGATGTTTCAGTTCCCCCGGTTCGCCTCTTGCACCTATGGATTCAGTACAAGATACCGACCCGAAAGTCGGTGGGTTTCCCCATTCAGAGATGTCCGGATCACAGCTCGTTTGCCAGCTCCCCGAACCTTATCGCAGGCTTCCACGTCTTTCATCGCCTCTGACTGCCAAGGCATCCACCGTATGCGCTTAGTTGCTTGACTATATAACCCCAAGACAACTGCGTTCCATCTATCGACCGCCTGGTAAACCAGGATGCCAATAAGTGGAGACAGTTCCTTGAAGCGATATAACAACCACTTCAACGACAACACCGGATAACGCTTGAAATCGCTATCACTTTGAACAGTTTCTCTCGGAGATAATGAGAGAAATCTATTCGTGTTCTATCTCGTCCAATTTGTTAAAGAGCAAATCTGACCCAGTGATCAGAAAGGAAGGCTTCATCGATATGAAACATTCGTTTCTGTACACTGCTAACCGGAGTTAGTCAGTTAATCGTCGATCGTTCAGGCTTTTTTGGTGGAGCTGAGCGGGATCGAACCGCTGACCTCCTGCGTGCAAGGCAGGCGCTCTCCCAACTGAGCTACAGCCCCTCATCGAAACCACTCACCAAGCCGACCAAATGCCGTACTCGGAAAATCGTTCAGATCTAGGCGCTTTCAGGTGTAGCGTGCGAGTAGCACGTGAGCCTGGAAGCAACGACGAGCTGAGCGATTTTGGTGGGTCTGGGTGGACTTGAACCACCGACCTCACCCTTATCAGGGGTGCGCTCTAACCACCTGAGCTACAGACCCAAACATACGGGACTGCAAAGCCCCTTTTGCTCTCTTTATTAGCCAACCAAGTAATTCGTGTGGACTCTGACCGAAGCTCTCGGCTTCGTTTAAGGAGGTGATCCAGCCGCAGGTTCCCCTACGGCTACCTTGTTACGACTTCACCCCAGTCATGAACCACACCGTGGTAATCGTCCTCCCGAAGGTTAGACTAACTACTTCTGGTGCAATCCACTCCCATGGTGTGACGGGCGGTGTGTACAAGGCCCGGGAACGTATTCACCGCGACATTCTGATTCGCGATTACTAGCGATTCCGACTTCACGGAGTCGAGTTGCAGACTCCGATCCGGACTACGACGCGTTTTAAGGGATTGGCGCACTCTCGCGAGTTGGCAGCCCTCTGTACGCGCCATTGTAGCACGTGTGTAGCCCTGGCCGTAAGGGCCATGATGACCTGACGTCATCCCCACCTTCCTCCGGTTTGTCACCGGCAGTCTCCCTGGAGTTCTCAGCATTACCTGCTAGCAACCAGGGATAGGGGTTGCGCTCGTTACGGGACTTAACCCAACATCTCACGACACGAGCTGACGACGGCCATGCAGCACCTGTCTCAGAGTTCCCGAAGGCACCAATCCATCTCTGGAAAGTTCTCTGGATGTCAAGGCCAGGTAAGGTTCTTCGCGTTGCGTCGAATTAAACCACATGCTCCACCGCTTGTGCGGGCCCCCGTCAATTCATTTGAGTTTTAACCTTGCGGCCGTACTCCCCAGGCGGTCAACTTAGTGCGTTAGCTGCGCCACTAAGACTTCAAGAGTCCCAACGGCTAGTTGACATCGTTTACGGCGTGGACTACCAGGGTATCTAATCCTGTTTGCTCCCCACGCTTTCGCACCTCAGTGTCAGTGTTGGTCCAGGTAGCCGCCTTCGCCACTGGTGTTCCTTCCTATATCTACGCATTTCACCGCTACACAGGAAATTCCACTACCCTCTACCACACTCTAGTCAGACAGTTCGAAATGCCGTTCCCAGGTTAAGCCCGGGGCTTTCACATCTCGCTTACCTAACCACCTACGCGCGCTTTACGCCCAGTAATTCCGATTAACGCTTGCACCCTCCGTATTACCGCGGCTGCTGGCACGGAGTTAGCCGGTGCTTCTTCTGCGAGTAACGTCAATCCTCAAAGGTATTAACTTTAAGGCCTTCCTCCTCGCTGAAAGTGCTTTACAACCCGAAAGCCTTCTTCACACACGCGGCATGGCTGGATCAGGGTTGCCCCCATTGTCCAATATTCCCCACTGCTGCCTCCCGTAGGAGTTCGGGCCGTGTCTCAGTCCCGATGTGGCTGATCATCCTCTCAGACCAGCTACGGATCGTCGCCTTGGTAGGCCTTTACCCCACCAACTAGCTAATCCGACTTAGGCTCATCCAATAGCGCAAGGTCCGAAGATCCCCTGCTTTCTCCCGTAGGACGTATGCGGTATTAATCCGGGTTTCCCCGGGCTATCCCCCACTACTGGGCAGATTCCTAAGCATTACTCACCCGTCCGCCGCTCGTCAGCGGGGTGCAAGCACCCCCTGTTACCGCTCGACTTGCATGTGTTAAGCCTGCCGCCAGCGTTCAATCTGAGCCATGATCAAACTCTTCAGTTTAAATCATACAAGAACCCGAAAGTTCTTAATTCTTGCTCAAGACAAAACTCAATTTCGACGAGTCACTGTCCTGATATTTCGTATCCGAAATACCTCGGCCAGCGCCCACACGAATTACTTGGTTAACTTTTTAAAGAGCGTTTGAGCTGTTGCTCAATCAAGGCCGCGTATTCTACATCGTTCCGCTGCCCTGTCAACCGTTTATTTCGAAGAATTTTCAGATCAAATTTTCGAATACTTTCAAACAGTTGCTTTCGTCTGGGAGGTTGCCGTCAGCGGCTTGTCCCTCAGAAGTGGTGCGCATTCTACAGGCGCCACGAAAACTGTCAACGCCCTTTTTCGAAAAACCTTTCCCTTATTCGGTTTCCACCTATGTCACTGATCAATACGCCACCAAAATGCTTACTTTCCAGTCAAACTCCGGACTTTCGCAAGGGAACCAACGAAGAAACACCAAACCAGTAAGCTCTGGTAAACAGCAAAGCCATAAGCAACAGCCCGTACATCACCATTTCGGTGACATCACTCCTTGCCTGCCACAAAAAATGCAGCCAGGCGAAAAGTGCCGACAGGTAGATCAAGCGGTGGATCGGCTTCCATCGGCGACCCATCCGCTTCATCATCGCTTTTGTTGACGTTAATGCGAGAGGAATCATCAGGAGGAAGGCGACTGCCCCCAGGGCGATGTAGGGCCGGCGCGTGAAGGTCGCCCACAAATCGCCCCAACCGAGAATCAGCTGCAAGAACGCAAACACATGCAACACTGCGTAAAAGAAGGCAAACAAACCCAGCATGCGCCGGTGGCGTAACCAACCAGGCCAGCCGGTCATTTTCTTCAAAGGGGTTATCAGAAGCGTCACAAGCAATAACTGGAAGGCCGCAATGCCGAGCCGCTCCGTTATCTCCTGGCCAGGATCCGGACCTATTCGGCCAACCACAACATCGGACACCAACCATATCAATGGCATCAAGGCAGCGCAAAAGACGATAACTTTCGCCACAACGCTCGACACCATTCGTTCGGCTGCAGGCAACATCAGTAGAACTTGGCCAGGTCCATCCCTTTGTAGAGATGCGCAACCTGCTCTTCGTAACCATTAAACATTCGGGTTTCCAGCCAATTCGGACGGAGTACACCAGAGGGTAAACGCCGCTCTCTCTTCTGACTCCAACGCGGATGATCCACCTCAGGGTTTACGTTGGCATAGAATCCGTACTCACTTGGCGCAAGTAATTCCCAGGTCGTTTTAGGCTGCTCTTCCAGAAACCGAATCCGAACTATCGATTTAATACTCTTGAATCCGTACTTCCAGGGAACCACGAGGCGGATCGGAGCGCCATTCTGATTAGGCAGGGTTTCGCCATAGAGACCAATCGCCAGGAAAGAAAGCTCGTTCATCGCCTCATCCATACGTAGCCCCTCCCTGTACGGCCAATCTATGGTACTGAACAGGGAGCGCTGCCCTCGCATCTGTTTTGGGTCATGCAGGGTTTCGAAGTACACGTACTTCGCTCGCGAATTCGGCTCCAGGCGGTTCAACACTGTCGCTAACGGCACGCCAACCCAGGGAATCACCATAGACCAAGCCTCAACACAGCGGAGCCGGTAGATTCGCTCTTCATAGTCGTGGGGCTTCAGCAGATCTTCCAGGGCGTAACGACCTGGCCGGGCACACTCGCCATCAACCTCCACAGACCAGGGGTCCACAGACATCTCGTGGGCATACTTGGCAGGATCGCCCTTGCCGGTGCCAAACTCATAGAAATTATTGTACTTGGCTACTGCATCAAAGGGCGTTTTCTTCTCGTCGGTTGAGTACTCCGGCGCTTCACGGAAAGTCAGCGGTGTGGTTGTCGAACTGTCACCTGCCCGCAAAAGGCCGGGCGCAGTGAGAGCTGCAGCAGAGGCAATGGCACCGGTCATGAATTTACGTCGGTTCAGGTAGACAGACCGGGGAGTGACTTCGGATTCGGGCAAAAACCAGGAAGGGCGCCGTTTGATGAGCATGGGCTGACTCCACAGGAAGCGGTTTGAATAAGTGACCGTAGATTCCCGGAGAAATTCCCGCCCGGACGTCCCCGGGCGGGTGCACTATAGCATCAGGCGCGTTTTGCCTTTTGTCTGAACAAGGCGCGCACCGGACCAGACAGTGCATATATCAGGAATGCTGTAAACAGTACGGTGGCCGGGTCAAGGGCGATCACCACAAGAATCAGCACTACCAGCAGGATGGCCGCGAATGGCACCCGCCCCCGCATATCGAGATCCTTGAAACTGCGGTAAAGCACATTGCTGACCATCAATAGGCCGGTGCCGCCGACAACAATAATCGAAAGCAGGGTCAACCAGGTGGCTGGCTCATACTGATGGAAGCACCAGACCAGACCCGCCACACACGCTGCAGCTGCCGGGCTCGGCAGCCCCACAAAGTACTTTTTGTCCACCGATCCAATCTGGGTGTTGAAACGAGCGAGGCGCAGGGCAGCTCCGGCAACGTAGATGAACGTAATAGCCCAGCCAACCTTGTCGAGGCCGTTCAGAGCCCAGAAAAAAGCCACCATTCCGGGCGCAACGCCGAACGCCACCATGTCGGCAAGGCTATCGTATTCTTCCCCGAACTTGCTCTGGGTATTGGTCATCCGCGCTACCCGGCCATCAAGGCCGTCGAGAATCATGGAGACGAATATTGCTATAGCTGCATTATCGAAAACGCCGTTGGCTGCTGAAACAATCGCATAGAACCCGGAAAACAGGGATGCCGTTGTCAGGGCATTTGGCAGTAGATAGATACCTTTTCGGCGAACCTTTGCACCACCTACGACTTCTTCCTCAATAACCTCTCCGGCCGCCACTTCTGACTCGTGTGCACAGTGGGACTCTGGATGTTCAACAGATTTTTTGTCTTCAGTCATTCCATAAACTCCGGAAAGCATTTGGGCGGAGTATATACGAAAAACGCGGCCACTAGGGCCGCGCTTTCAAAACCGTACCGGAAATTCCGGATCAGTTCTTTTCTTTGTCCACGATCTTGTTCGCGGAGATCCACGGCATCATGGAGCGAAGCTTCTCGCCCACAGTCTCGATCTCGTGTGCCGCATTCTGGCGACGGCGAGCTGTCATGGACGGGTAGTTCAACGCGCCCTCAGAGATGAACATCTTGGCGTATTCGCCACTCTGAATGCGCTTCAGTGCGTTGCGCATGGCTTCACGGGACTGCTCGTTAATCACCTCCGGGCCGGTTACGTACTCACCGTACTCGGCGTTGTTGGAGATGGAGTAGTTCATGTTGGCGATGCCGCCTTCGTACATCAGGTCAACAATCAGCTTCAGCTCGTGCAGACACTCGAAGTAAGCCATTTCCGGAGCGTAGCCTGCCTCGGTCAGGGTTTCGAAGCCAGCTTTCACCAGCTCAACCGCGCCGCCACACAGAACCGCCTGCTCACCGAACAGGTCGGTTTCGGTTTCGTCTTTGAAGGTGGTTTCAATGATACCGGTACGGCCGCCGCCCACGCCGCTGGCGTAGGACAGAGCAACGTTCTTGGCGTTGCCGGAAGCGTCCTGGAAGATGGCGATCAGATCAGGAATACCACCGCCCTTGGTGAACTCGGTGCGCACAGTGTGGCCCGGAGCCTTCGGGGCAACCATGATCACGTCCAGATCTTTACGGGGAACGATCTGGTTGTAGTGGATTGCGAAGCCGTGAGCGAAGGCCAGGGTAGCGCCCTGCTTCAGGTTCGGCTCGATTTCCTCACGGTACAACTGGGCCTGGAATTCGTCCGGAGTCAGAACCATAACCACATCAGCGGCAGCAACGGCCGAAGCCACGTCGCTGGTCTTCAGGCCGTAGGCTTCGGCTTTAGCGATGGAGGAAGAGCCGGCACGCAGGCCAACCACTACGTCAACGCCAGAGTCTTTCAGGTTGCACGCGTGGGCGTGGCCCTGAGAACCGAAACCCAGAATGGCAACCTTCTTGCCCTGGATGATGGAAAGATCACAATCTTTATCGTAATAAACCTGCATGAGAAACCTCTATTATATGTAATGGCCCTGCCGGGCCATGATGTTCAAATTTGCAAAGCAGCCTCAGAGGCTGAGCACCTTTTCGCCACGGGCAATACCTGACACGCCGGTACGCACCACTTCCAGGATTCCGGAGGTACCTACCGCCTGGATAAAGCCATCCAACTTTTCGCTGTCACCCGCCAACTGCACCGTGTACACGGAACTGGTCACGTCAACGATCTGGCCTCGGAAGATATCCACCGTGCGCTTGATTTCCGCACGCTGGGAGCCGGTCGCCTTGAGCTTGACCAGCATCAGTTCGCGCTCAATGTGCGAACCTTCGGTGAGGTCGACCAGCTTGACCACTTCGATCAGCTTGTTCAGCTGTTTGGTGATCTGTTCGATGACCTTGTCGGAACCGGTGGTGGTGACGGTCAGGCGGGACAGCGTCTCATCTTCCGTCGGGGCCACGGTCAGGGTCTCGATGTTGTAGTTGCGCTGCGAGAACAGACCAACTACCCGAGACAAGGCACCGGGTTCGTTTTCAAGCAAAACAGAAATGATTCGACGCATGATCACACCCTCTCCGTTTTGCTGAGCCACATGTCTTTCATGGAACCACGGGCAACCTGCATAGGGTACACATGCTCAAAGCGGTCAACGTAGATGTCCACAAACACCAGCTTGTCTTTCATCGCCAGAACTTCCTTGAGCTTGGGCTCGAGATCTTCCTTGCGCTCAATGCGAACACCGACATGACCGTAGGCTTCCGCCAGCTTGATGAAATCGGGCAATGACTCCATGTAGGATTCTGCATGCCGGGACTCATAGTTCATGTCCTGCCACTGCTTGACCATACCCAGTGCCTGGTTGTTCAGGTTGATGATCTTCACAGGCAGATTGTATTGCTTGCAGGTAGACAGCTCCTGAATGTTCATCTGGATACTACCCTCACCGGTGAAGCACAGGACTTCGTCATCCGGGTGAGTCAGCTTGATGCCCATGGCTGCCGGCAAGCCGAAGCCCATGGTGCCAAGGCCACCGGAGTTGATCCAGCGGTTGGGCTTGTCAAACTTGTAGTACTGGGCCGCGAACATCTGGTGCTGGCCAACATCGCTGGTCACAAAGGCGTCGCCGTTGGTGAGCTTCCAGAGCATCTCAACCACTTCCTGCGGCTTGATGACGTCCGGACTGGTCTCGTAACGCATCCCGTGGAATGCTCGCCACTCTTCAATCTGCTTCCACCAGGCCGCGAGCGCATCCGCATCCGGCTTGTCTTTCGACTCTTTGACCAGTGACAGCATTTCCTTCAGGACCGCATCCACCGGACCCACAATCGGCACATCGGCATCAATCGTTTTGGAAATAGACGCGGGGTCAATGTCGATATGAATGATGCGAGCGCCAGGGCAGAATTTCTCGGTGGCATTGGTTACCCGGTCATCAAAACGCGCGCCGACGCAGAGGATCAAGTCTGAGTGGTGCATCGCCATGTTGGCTTCGTAGGTGCCATGCATGCCCAGCCAGCCAAGGTGTTGTTTGTCAGTCGCCGGATAACAGCCAATGCCCATCAGGGTATTGGTGATCGGGAATCCCAGTGTCTTGGTCAGCTCAGTCAACTGGCCGGAGGCCTTACCCAGAATCACCCCGCCACCGGCGTAAATCATCGGGCGCTTGGCGGCCATCAACATATCCACGGCTTTCTTGATCTGGCCTGCGTGGCCACGAACCGCCGGGTTATAGGAGCGCAGTTTCACTTTCTTGGGATAGGAATACTCATAGCGCTCGTTCGGGGTGGTCATATCCTTGGGGATATCCACCACCACCGGGCCGGGGCGGCCGGTCGCGGCAATGTAGTAGGCCTTGCGAATGACTTCGGGAATCTCTTCCGGATGGCGCACACTGAGATTGTGTTTAACCACCGGGCGGGAAACACCCATCATATCGGTTTCCTGGAAAGCATCTTCACCAATCAGGGTGGATGCAACCTGGCCGCACAGAACCACCATGGGGATGGAATCCATAAAGGCGGTGGCAATGCCGGTAATAGTGTTGGTGGCTCCAGGACCCGAGGTCACCAGTACGGTACCTGGTTTTCCGGTTGCACGGGCGTAGCCGTCGGCCATGTGGACCGCCGCCTGCTCGTGCCGCACCAGAATATGCTTGACTTTGTCCTGCCTGAACAGCGCATCATAAATATGAAGGGCTGCACCACCCGGATAGCCGTATATGTATTCGATCCCTTCATCCTGCAGGGAGCGGATCAGCATATCGGCGCCAGACAATAACTCCACGATTTTCTACCCTCTTCTACGAGTGAATGAGCCGGGTTTCGCCCCGGTTGCCTGGATTTTCGGTTTCCCTGCTTCTTTTGAAAGCGGAACCGGCACTCCTCCACACCATGAATAAGAGGTTGTCTCCTGGCCAGCCGCCCTCCTGAGGGTTGCGGAGAACGACCAATCAACGGGTTGCACGTAAGCAACAACCAGCGCCCGCCAGCGCGTGGCGAACTCAGTGTGGTGATTAACGGGGGATACTCGCTCGGGATTGCCTGCCGTATTGACCCCAGTCTTCAGGCAATCGGTAATTCTGACAGCGGGAAACTCACTGTCAATAGGCGCTGTGGCTTAATTGCGACCATTTTCCTCTACACTCTGCCATACTGACCGGATATAACGTGTAAGAGATTTGAACCAGACAAGGGAAAATCCATCGTTTCGGTGGCATGATATCCCCAGGCAGTAGACAAGAAACGGGCAGAGACATGAATCGAAAAATCCTGATGCTGACACTTCTGATGGCGATGACACCGGGCCTTGCGGCCGGCGCTTCAGTGTATAAATGGACAGATGAAAACGGGGTAACCCACTTTGGCGACCGCCAGCCAACGGGCGCGAACTCGGAGCAGGTGAATGTCCGCTCCGGCACGACCAGCAGAAGCCAGTCTGGCCAGCGCCAAAGTGCCCAGGAACAGCTGGGAGAACTGCAGGAGCAGCAGCGCTCCCAGGAACAGCGCCGTCAAGAGACCGCTGTTGAGGAAGCGCGCCGCAAGCAGCGGGAAGCCAATTGTGCCACCGCCCGATCCAACCTGGACGTGCTGAACAGCAACGCGCGGATCCGGGTTGAGGAGAACGGCGAGATGCGCTATCTGGCGCCGGACGAAATCGAAGAGCAACGTCGCCGGTTCCGGGAGATTATGGAAGAAAACTGCGGGCCGGAAGGCTCGGCACCCGCCCAACGCTAGTTTTCTCACCACAAAAAAGGCCGGGCAACGAAGTTTGGTTGCCCGGCCTTTTTAATTGGCTGACGCTGGCTTTGTCAGGCCTTCGAGAACACCAACTGGTCGTTCTCTACAGCGGCACGAATAGTGTCGCCGGGCACAAAGCCGCCCTGCAGTAGCTTCTGCGCCAGCGGGTTTTCAATCATCCGCTGAATCGCACGTTTGAGAGGACGTGCACCGTAGACCGGGTCGTAGCCCACTTCCGCCAGCAGTTGCATAACCGCATCGTCCAGCTCTAGCTTCATATCCTGATCCTTCAATCGCCGCGCCAGATTCTCGATCTGGATACGGGCAATACCTTGAATCTGGCCTTCCGCCAGCGGATGGAACACCACCACTTCGTCCACCCGGTTGATGAACTCAGGGCGGAAGTGCGTGCCAACCTCCTCCATGACTGCCGCCTTCATGGCGTCGTAGTTTTCCTCGCCCGCCTTTTCCTGAATGATGTGGGAACCCAGGTTGGAGGTCATCACGATCACGGTATTCCGGAAGTCGACCGTACGGCCCTGGCCGTCGGTCAGGCGACCATCATCCAGCACCTGCAGCAGGATATTGAACACATCAGGATGGGCCTTTTCGACCTCATCCAGCAGCAGCACCGAGTAAGGCCGGCGGCGCACCGCCTCGGTCAGGTAGCCTCCCTCTTCGTAGCCCACGTAACCAGGAGGCGCGCCGATCAGACGAGCAACGGAGTGCTTCTCCATAAACTCGGACATATCGATCCGCACCATGGCCTCTTCGGTATCAAACAGGAACGATGCCAGAGCCTTACACAGCTCGGTCTTGCCCACACCGGTCGGCCCGAGGAACAGGAACGAGCCATTCGGCCGGTTGGGATCAGACAACCCGGCCCGGGACCGACGCACGGCATTGGAGACCGCCTCGACCGCTTCATGCTGGCCGATCACCCGGTCGTGCAGGGCGTCTTCCATGCGCATCAGTTTATCCCGCTCGCCCTCCAGCATCTTCGATACCGGGATGCCGGTCCACTTGGAGACGATCTCGGCGATTTCCTCGTCGGTGACCCGGTTACGCAGCAGCTTCATTTCCATCATTTCAGCCTGGCTGGCCATATCCAGCTGGCGCTCCAGTTCCGGAATGGTGCCGTACTGAAGCTCAGACATTTTGCCCAGATCGCCCGCGCGGCGGGCGTTTTCCAGGTCAATCCGGGCCTGCTCCAGCTGGCTCTTGATCTTCTGGGAGCCGTGGAGTGCCGCTTTCTCGGTATTCCAGACTTCTTCCAGATCGGCGTATTCACGTTCGACATTGCCGATCACCGAGGACAACTCTTCCAACCGCTTTTTGGAAGCAGCATCGGTTTCTTTCTTCAGGGCCTCGCGTTCAATCTTGAGCTGAATCAGGCGCCGCTCCAGGCGATCCAACGCCTCGGGCTTGGAATCCATTTCCATACGAATCTGGCTGGCCGCTTCGTCTACCAGATCGATAGCCTTATCCGGCAGCTGGCGATCGGTAATGTAACGGTGGGACAGTTTCGCGGCGGCGATGATCGCGCCATCGGTCACTTCCACACCGTGGTGAACTTCGTAGCGCTCTTTGAGGCCCCGAAGAATTGCAATGGTGTCTTCCTCGCTGGGCTCGGTCACCAGAACTTTCTGGAAACGGCGCTCGAGCGCTGCGTCTTTCTCGATGTTTTCCCGGTACTCGTTCAGGGTGGTGGCGCCTACGCAGTGCAACTCTCCCCGTGCCAGCGCGGGCTTGAGCATGTTGCCGGCGTCCATGGAGCCTTCGGCTTTGCCGGCGCCGACCATGGTATGGATCTCATCGATGAACAGGATGATCTGACCTTCCTGTTTGGACAGCTCGTTGAGCACGGCTTTCAGGCGCTCTTCGAACTCACCGCGGAACTTGGCGCCAGCGATGAGGGCACCCATGTCCAGAGACAGCACCTTTTTATCCTTGAGGCCGTCCGGCACTTCTCCGTTAACAATCCGCTGGGCCAGGCCTTCAACGATGGCGGTTTTACCCACACCCGGCTCACCAATCAGCACGGGGTTGTTCTTACGGCGGCGCTGGAGTACCTGGATGGTGCGGCGAATTTCGTCATCGCGGCCGATGACCGGGTCCAGTTTGCCGGCTTCGGCCCGCTCGGTGAGGTCGATGGTGTATTTGGACAACGCCTGACGGTTTTCTTCGGCACTGGCGTCGTTGACGGTTTCGCCGCCGCGCACGGCATCAATGGCTTTTTCCAGGGCAGCCTTGTCCACGCCCTGTTCTCTCAGCACACGGCCGAGGGAGCCGCGGTCTTCGACGGCTGCCAGCAGAATGAGTTCACTGGAGATGAACTGGTCGCCGCGCTTCTGGGCCAGTTTGTCCGCCATGTTGAACAGCCGGCCCATGTCGTTGGACATGGAGACGTCGCCGGCGTTGCCCTGCACTTCCGGCAGGTTTTCAATTTCTTTGGCGATGGCCTGGCGCACGCGGCCGGGCTCCACACCCACCTGTTTGAGCAGGGGCTTGATGGACCCACCTTGCTGGTCGAGCAGGGCCTGCATCAGGTGAACCGGCTCGATGAAGTTGTGGTCTTTGCCGACGGCAATGGACTGGGCGTCGGCCAGGGCGCTTTGCAGTTTGCTGGTGAGTTTGTCGATTCTCATGTGTTCGTTTCCCCGAATTTTGTGCGAATACCAGTTGGTGGTTGGTGAAGGGTATTCGTGTTGCTTTGACAATTAATGTAGGGGCAACCTGGGGGACTTCAAGTTGGCTCGGGGCTATTTCGTCAGAAATTTGACGGCGGTCAGTCTTGGCGAGCGATAGACTTGGTTTCGGGCATGATACAGCGGAGCATGGGCTGGGGCAGGATCTGCTTCCCGGAACACGCCGTGAATACATCCATGTAGGCTTGACTGCAGCATCCATGCTGCAGACAGTTCCGGGAAGCAGATCCTGCCCCGGCCCGCCGAATTCGGTGCTTGTCGCCTTTTCGGCAAGAGGGACTATTGGCTAATGATCACTTCATCCAGATCAACGTCGCCATTCTTCCGGTTTCACCGTCTCGTCGATACGAGAAGAACCAGTCGCTGTCGTTGACGGTGCACAAGCTTCCGCCAGAGATGGACGTAACGCCGGCTGCTTTCAAACGCTGGCTCGCGAGTTGGTAGATATTGGCCAGGTAGTGGCCGGGACGCTGTTTTGAGGGAATGAAAGCCTGGCTAGCATCGGGGTTGTGGTCGAGGAAGGCCTGACGGACTTCGGGGCCGACTTCGAAGCTGTCGGGGCCTATGGCGGGGCCGAGCCAGGCCTGGAGGTTGGACGGGGGTACCGCCATGGCGGTGATCAGGCTTTCGAGTACGCCGCCGCAAAGGCTACGCCAGCCAGCGTGAGCAGCGCCTATGACGGTGCCGTCGGTGTCTGCCAGGATGACGGGCAGGCAGTCGGCGGTGAGGATGGCGCACGCGATTCCGGGCTGCCGGGTGTAGCTGGCATCGGCTTCGGGGATCGCCCCAACGTTATCTGGCGTGAGTTCTACCACGCCGGTGCCGTGTACCTGGTTGAGCCAGCCAATGTTGTTGGCATCCAGGCCGATAAATCCCGCCAGGCGGCTGCGGTTTTCAGCCACGTGATCCGGGTTGTCGTTGACGTGCCCGCCCAGGTTCAGTGCTTCCCAGGGCGGCAGGCTTATACCACCTTTTCGGGTTGTGCACAGGGCCCGCACGTGAGCTGGTGCGCGCCAGCTCGGGGTCAGGGTGTTATTGTCAGAAATCACTGTTTTCCAGCTCCCGGGCGTGCTTGCGCAGGGCTTCGATGAGTTGAACCATGTCTTCCGGCAGCGGCACTTCCCAGCTGAGGGTTTCGCCGGTTTCCGGATGTTCCAGAGTCAGCCTTCTGGCATGCAGGGCCTGGCGGCTAAACGCAGCCAGCGCCTGGCGAAGTTCTTCTGTGGTGCCCTTGGGCAGGCGGAGGCGGCCGCCGTATGCCGGGTCGCCCACCAGGGGGTGGCGCACATGGGTCATGTGTACGCGGATCTGGTGGGTTCGGCCGCTTTCCAGTTTGCACTGGATGTGGGTATGGGCGGCGAAACGCTCCAGCAACCGATAGTGGGTGACCGCCGGTTTTCCGGACGGGACCACGGCCATGCGCTTGCGATCCTGGGGGTGTCGGCCGATGGGTGCGTCTACGGTGGCACCTCCGGTCAATGACCCAACCACGACCGCTTCGTACTCCCGGCCCATGGTTCGGGTTTGCAGCTGGTCCACCAGGGAGGTGTGGGCGATCAGGCTTCGGGCCACCACCATGATGCCGGAAGTGTCCTTATCCAGGCGGTGAACAATGCCGGCCCGGGGCAGGTTCTCTACCTCTGGCGCATGATTCAGCAGAGCGTTGACCAGGGTGCCATCGGCGTGGCCGGCGGCAGGATGTACCACCAGGCCCGCCGGCTTGTTGATCACCAGCAGGTGCTCATCTTCGTAGACAATGTCCAGGCTGATGGGCTCGGCTTCCCAGGTCACCTGCACTTCCGGCTCGGCATCCAGGTCGAGAACGTCATCCAGCATCACCTTGTCTCTGGGCTTGCGAACGGCGCCGTTAACGGTCAAGGCGCCACTTTTGATCCAGGACTGCAGGCGCGAGCGGGAATGCTCGGGCATCAACTCGGCGGCGGCCTGGTCCAGGCGCTTGTCGCTGAGCTGCGGGGGTACTATGTAATGTCCGGTAATCCGGTTATTGGAAGACATTCAGCCTCTTTTTGCTACAATGCGAAATTCATTCAAGTTGTGACCATTATACGGGATTCCGGCATGAGATCAGTTGTCCGATTACTGCTACTTTCCACAATGATAGCGCTGGCCACCGGCTGCGCCTCCAAAAAAGACGTGGAAGTGCTGCCGGAGAAGACCTATTACGACAATGCCCGAAAGGCGATGAACTCCGGCAACTTCAATGAAGCCGAGCAGAACCTTGATGCCCTGGAAACCTACTACCCGTTCGGCCGTTATGCCGAACAGGCCCAGTTGGACCTGATCTATGCCCGCTACCAGAATCTTGACCTCGAGGGATCTCGGGCGGCAGCAGATCGGTTCATGCGTTTGAATCCGCAGAGCGAACACCTGGACTACGCGCTCTATATGCGCGGCCTTGCTTCCTATAATCTCGATATCGGTCTGGCGGCGCGATACTTCGCCATTGATGTTGCCGCCCGAAACCCTGGCGAGCAACTGCAGGCCTTCCGGGATTTCTCCCAACTGCTGAACCGCTTCCCGGACAGTGAATACGCCCCGGATGCCCGCCAGCGTATGATCGCCGTACGCAACCGGATGGCGGAACTGGAGCTGCACGCCGCCCGCTATTACATCAAGCGTGAGGCATACATCGCTGCAAACAACCGGGCCCGTTTTGTTGTGGAGAACTACCCGTCCTCACCATCCGTTGAAGAGGCCCTGATTCTGCTGGCCGATACCTTCCGGTTAATGGACCTGAAAAAAGGCGCCAGCGATGCCATTGCCACCCTGCGCACCAACTTCCCCAACAGCGAGGCGTTTGATGAGAACGGCGAATTCCAGTCTGACCGCCTGCGCCGCCAGAATCGCTCGCTCACCAATGTGGTCACCTTTGGCCTGATGGGCGACGAGTAAGCCAACCAGCGTAATAGTAAAAAGGGCCGGCAGTCTTCACTGCCGGCCCTTTTTGTTTCAAGCCAGGAACTCAGAAACCGATCTTCCAGCCATTGGTAATCGGGTAACGGCGATCCTTCCCGAAGCCACGCTCAGTAATGCGCACGCCGATAGGCGCCTGGCGCCGCTTATACTCGTTAATGTCCACCAGGCGCACCACCCGCTCAACATCCGCCCGCGCAAACCCCTCTGCGACAATCGCCTCGGCACTGTAATCCCGCTCTACGTAAAAATGCAGAATCTGGTCAAGGATGTCGTAGCCGGGCAGGCTGTCTTCGTCTTTCTGGTCTGGCGCCAGCTCGGCCGACGGCGGGCGGGTAATGACCCTCTCAGGAATCACCGGTGACACGCCGTTGCGGTACCAGGCCAGGCGGAACACCAGGGTTTTCGGTACGTCTTTGAGCACATCGAAGCCGCCGGCCATATCGCCATAGAGCGTGGAGTAGCCCACCGCCATCTCGCTTTTGTTACCGGTGGTCAGCACCAGAGAGCCAAACTTGTTGGACAAGGACATCAGCAACACACCGCGCAGGCGAGCCTGGAGGTTTTCTTCCGTGGTGTCCGGGCGCGTGCCCTCAAAGGGTTTTGCCAGGGTCGCCATAAAGGTGTCGTACATGGGCTCAATGGAGAACACATCGTACTGAACGCCCATAGCCCTCGCCTGGGCTTCCGCGTCTTCCAGGCTGGCGCTTGAGGTATAACGGAATGGCATCATCACCGCCCGCACCCGCTCCTTGCCCAGGGCATCCGCCGCCACTGCCAGAGTCACCGCGGAATCAATGCCGCCGGACAAGCCAAGCACCACAGACTTGAAGCCGTTTTTATTAACATAGTCCCGAACACCGGTGACTAGCGCATTATAAACATTCGCTTCCAGTGACGGCTCCGGCGGCAATGGCTGAGACACCGGCTGGCAGTGGTGTTCACCGAGAAAATCCACCGGGAACAGGCCGTTGGTGAACTGGGGAATTTCGACTTTCAAAGTACCTGAGTGGTCATAAACCATCGAACCTCCATCAAACACCAGTTCGTCCTGCCCACCCACCAGGTTGACATAGACGATACTGACGCGATTTTCCGAGGCTTTTCGCTCCAGCAACGCCTTGCGGCGGGCCTGCTTGTCGATGTCGTAGGGAGACGCGTTCAGGTTCAGGACCAACTGGGCACCAGCGGCTGCCGCATCCTCCAGGGGGCCATCTTTCCAAAGGTCTTCACACACCGTGATACCTACCGGAACCCCTTTGATGTCGACGACCAGGGTCTGGGAGCCTTCGGCAAAGTAGCGTTTTTCATCAAATACCTGGTAGTTGGGTGGGCAGCGTTTGAAATACCGGCCCCGGATTTCCCCCGCTTCGATGACCACTGCCGCGTTGTAGAGCAGGCCCGCCGCGCGGAAAGGCGCACCAATGATCATGGCGGGGGCCAGATTCGCCTGCTTCAAACGCTCAAGCGCTTCTTGGACTCTCAAATCCAGGCTCGGCCGAAGCAACAGGTCTTCCGGTGGGTACCCTGTCAGGCAAAGCTCCGGGAACAACACGATATCAGCCTGATGCTGCTCCTCTGCCTCACGGGTAGCCTGAATGATCAAGTCGGTATTGCCAGGAATATCCCCCACCAGAAAATCCAGCTGGGCCATCACCACCCGTAGCTTACGGGGCGCAGCAGTGTCTTCGGTGGTTGTACCGGTTACCGTCATGATCAGGGCTCCTGTAACTTATTGCCGTTAAAAGGCTATTATAACCCTCCATAGACAAGGATTTCTCCTGACCAAAGGCAGATAACCATACCCATGGTAACCGACGCATCTTCAGCCACAGCCGCGCGCTCTCCTTTCGGGCCACGAGCACACCATCAGCAGGTAAGGCTGTTCCGCATCTACAATCATTACCGGCTGGTGATCAGCCTGATGCTGGTCGGCCTGCTGTTTGTGGACCCATTCACCACCGATTCCAAATTTCGCTGGCTGGATTATTACCAGGCGGGCGCGGTGTCTTATCTCGCCATCAACGCCTTTGTTGGCCTGATGCTGCTGGCCAGACTGCAGCCCCGGCAACGGCACATCACGCTGTCTATCCTGATCGATATCTTGATAATGCATGGGCTATTACTCGCCAGCACCGGCATCACCAACGGCCTCGCCAATCTGGTCATTGTCTCCGTTGCGGCCGGGAACATCCTCAACCCCAGTCGCATGGGCACCTTCTATGCCGCCCTCGCGGCCATCTGCTCCCTGGGCATCTCCGGCTGGGCGGTGCTGGTGATCAACGAATCTGCAGACGACATTGTTCGTGCCGGTTCACTGGGCATCCTCTACTTTGCCGCTGCCTTTGTTCTGCAAGGCATCTCAAAGCGCATGATGCGCAGCGAGGCTCTTGCCACCAGCAGAGCCCGAAGCATTGCAGAGTTGGAGCAGATCAACCAGCAGATCATCCAGCGCATGCGAACGGGCATTCTGGTACTGGACCGTTTTGGTCAGGTCCGACTGGCTAACGCAGCGGCGGAGGAGCTGCTTTTCGGTTCGGTCAACAGCCAGGGTAGCGCAGAGCACCAAAACCGATTACTGCCCAAACCGTTGCGCAAAGGTCTGGAGGCCTGGCTAAAAAACCCCAACATGCGCATCGAACCGTTTCAGGCGTCGCCCACCTCCCCCCTGCTACAGGCCAACTTTACCCAACTGGATCAGGAGCGGGGCGACCAGATTCTGGTGTTCATCGAGGACATGAGCAAAGTCACCCAGCAAGCCCAGCAAATGAAGCTGGCGTCGCTAGGGCGCCTGACGGCAGGCATCGCCCATGAGATCCGCAACCCCCTCGGGGCCATCAGCCACGCAGCACAGCTGATGGAAGAGTCGCCCAACCTGGACAAAGGCGACAAACAGATGCTGGATATCATTCGCCGACACTCGAAGCGGGTGAACGGCATTATTGAGAACGTGCTCGACCTGTCCCGGCGCAGGGCGGCCAACTCAGAGCAAGTGGACGTGAGGGACTGGCTGACCGAATTCACTCAGGACTTCCAGCAGACCCGAGACGACGGCTCCAAAGCCATCATTGAATTACTGGCAGACGATGCCGTACCGCCTGCCCGCTTTGACAAGAGCCAGATTGAACAGGTCATGGTGAATCTGTGTGACAATGGTTTGCGCTACAGCAAACAGCAGACCGGCCAAAACAGGATACAATTAGTGGTTGGCGCCACCGCCGATGGCGAACGGGCTTACGTGGATGTCCGGGATTTCGGCCCCGGCATTGCACGGGAACACCGACACTCGGTATTTGAGCCCTTTTTCACCACCGACAAGAGCGGCACCGGCCTTGGCCTGTACCTGGCCCGGGAACTTTGCGAGGCCAACCAGGCGCATTTGTCGCTGGTGGAAGATGAACAGCCAGGCTGCCGCTTTCGCATTACCTTTGCGCATCCCGGGCGGATGATTTAGGCCGGGCGCGGGGCATCGGGCGTTTGAAATTCAACAGGGAACCGAACACAAATAATGACACACCAAACAGCGCTGATTGTTGACGACGAACCGGATATCCGGGACTTGCTGGAGATCACCCTCACCCGAATGGGGATTACCACCTACACCGCACCGGACCTGACTACAGCCCGGGCCCTGCTTGAACAGCATAAACCCCAGTTGTGCCTGACCGACATGAACCTGCCGGACGGCAACGGTATAGACCTCGTGCATTGGATTCAGCAGCACACGCCCTGCACGCCGGTAGCCGTCATCACTGCCTACGGCAGCATGGACACCGCCATCGAATCCCTCAAGGCCGGCGCCTTCGATTTTGTCTCCAAGCCCGTGGAACTGCCCCGCCTGCGGGAACTGGTGAACAGCGCCCTGAAGCTGAGCGAACCCAAGAACCAGGATAGCGCCGAAGCTGACGAGCCCGGACTTCTGCTCGGTGAATCCCCACAAATCCGCAAGCTGCGGAACCAGACCCGTAAGCTGGCCCGCAGCCAGGCGCCGGTGTTTATCAGCGGCGAATCCGGCAGTGGAAAAGAGCTGGTCGCCCGCATGATCCACATGCAGGGGCCAAGGGCTGATGGCCCCTTTATTGCCGTTAACTGCGGCGCCATCCCTTCGGAACTGATGGAAAGCGAGTTCTTTGGCCATAAGAAAGGCAGCTTTACCGGTGCGGTCGAAAACAAGGAGGGCCTGTTCCGCAGCGCCAACGGCGGCACCCTGTTCCTGGACGAAGTCGCCGACCTGCCCCTGGCCATGCAGGTAAAGCTGCTGCGCGCCATTCAGGAAAAGGCCGTGCGCCCGGTGGGCGATACCAAGGAAGTGCCAGTAGATATCCGCGTACTCAGCGCCACCCACAAAAACCTGCCTGAACTGGTGCAGGAAGGCAGCTTCCGTCAGGACCTGTTCTACCGCATTAACGTGATTGAACTGGCGGTACCGCCTCTGCGCGAGCGGGCGGAAGACATTTCCCTGCTGGCCGACCATATTCTGCAGCGCATCGCCCGAGAGTACGAATGCGACCCCGCCAAACTAACGCCAGGAGCTATCGAACGCCTGCAGGGATACGATTTCCCAGGCAACGTGCGGGAGCTGGAGAACATTCTGGAGCGGGCGTTTACGCTGTGTGATGAAGATTTTATTGATGCGGGTGATTTGCATCTGGGTGGCGGTGCTATTCCCGGAACCCCGGTATCGGAGCGCAGCTCTGACACTGGCACATCAGAGGCTCCTGCTCCTGTGCCCGAGGGGGAAATAGACCTGGAAGGCTTCCTGGAGAACATCGAGCGGCAGGCGATTGAGAAGGCGCTAGAGGCAACCCGGTGGAACAAGACGGCGGCGGCCAAGAGGCTGGGGATCAGTTTTCGGGCGTTGAGGTATCGGTTGAAGAAGTTGGGGATGGAGTAATTGCAACTAGGCCAAACTGGTTCACAGATTTGGTCAGCATCCAACGATAGCATCTGCTAGGCAAATGACCGGAAGGATCTGGTCTCTCACACAAACGCAAGGACGCACCATGAATACTCGCTACGCAGGGTTTACCCTGCTCGAACTACTTGTCAGCCTTATCGTACTCACAACGCTTATCACAATGGCTTATCCGAGCTTTTCTGGCCTGATACAGAGAAGCAAACACCAATCCGAAGTCCGTGAACTCTATCAAGCCCTTCAGTTTGCAAGATATACCGCGATCTCTCACAACGTCTTGGTGACGATTTGTCCGGTACAAGAAAACAAATGCACCAACAATTGGAATGAGCCACTTGGAATATTTCTGGATCCATTAAACCAGAAAGAGATCACAAACGAAGAATTCCTTAAGAAGGTGCTCCCAGCACCAAAACACAATCAGTTGCTAGCTTTCCCGGCCACCAAAAACTTCTTTCAGTTTCGGGGCACCGGAGAGACCAAGGGCACCCCTGGCCGAATTGAAGTTACCCTTAATGCCCTGGAGGACATAGAGCGCTCCAGAAGCAAAATTATCGTCAGCTGGAGCGGGAGGCCTCGTATTGTTCATGAATAGCCAATCAACAATGAACAATAAAGAATGAACGCTTACAACGACTCGATCATCTGCCATTGAACGATCTGTTTTTGCTGGTTGCGACCAACTTCAGTTTCAATCACCAGATTTCGACCCGGAGTTATATCAGACAGCGTATAACGCTTATCTTTGCTCTTAACTGCTGAGGGAGAAAAGTGAAAGTACTCACCTGAAGCAACAACGACTCTGGTAACAGCGATGGAGTCCGCGTTTTCCACCACCACAACCCGCTCATTAGCTAAAGCAAGGGGGGAAAACAGCATTAGAACCAGTATGCATATTTTTTTCATGAACAGTACTCCTGAACCATTTATACGCTTACCAACAACCTGTTTCATCTGCCTCGCGCTGCCCGGTATGACTCAAGGCCAGCGTTCCGCACGCATCAGCAGTCTGGGCGCCTTGAGGTGTTGCGGTGATTCGGAACGTTGTTGTCGACGAGTTATCGCCATCCAGAGCAAATGAATACCTATCATCCATATTGCTTTCTGTTGTGCAGCCCCGCACAGGTAACGCTGCCGGATACCTCATGGAGGCTGTAAACTGCCGCTCCATCGCCTGCGCCAGCTCAATCACGCAACCCGCAGCCGTTGTTCGGTATGAATTGAGCACATATCGCTGATAAGAAGGGTAAGCGATGGCAGCAATAATCCCGATAATCGCCACTACAATCATCAACTCGATCAGGGTGAATCCCTGATGGTGACGCCGTTTTAAAACCATAACCTAATACCTCGAAAATGATAAAAGAGCGGCCCTGATAGCTGGCCGCTCCTTGCCCTGACTTGATTACCGCAACTGGCGCCAGAATTGACGGCCAGCGCCATCCCGCGATTCATCAGGGAGTTCCCAGACGTCACCGGTTGAGCCAACCACGAACTTGTATTCGCGATCACTCAACTGATGATCTTCAACCACTGCAGGAATCGTTGGGATACCAACTGGTGAACGAATACCGCTGGCTGGAACCAGACCCAGACCAGGCACATTAACAAAGCTCTCTTCACCGAAGCCGTCGCCACTGAGGTCCCACGGTGACTGGCTCAAGCGAGCACCGTTGAAAGCATCTATTTCCATAATCCAACCAGTACCATCACCCGGTTCACATGGATCGGGGTTCGGCTCAGGTATCAAGGTTGCAAATACGGCTCTGCTGCCTCGGATAATCGGGTTCTGCACCAGTCGTTCGCCATTGTTCTGGCCATCATAGATAAGATCAAGTCTCCAACCTTTTCTATTACTACCAACAACCAGGTCAGTGGAGACCCGAACATCAAAACCGTGCTCCGTACCCTCATAGATAATTGATTGTTCGAGCAAGTCCGACCGAGCAACCGTGTCGTCTTCATCGCGAATACCGTAGAGAGACTGAGTGGGGACATTGGCTACCGCATTATCACCAACTTCAAAATACTTACCTGTGCCAAAGACCAGATGAATAATTCCAGAAGAGTCCCTTGCCGCATTTGGGCGCACGGTGATTGGCTGCTTCTGCCCCTCGGGCGACACAGCCTTGAACAGCGGACCATCATTGCCACCAGACCTGAGGCTATTGATCACTCCCCACTGCCCAGGGCCTCGCGGGTCAAGGTCATAACGCCAGAGATTGCCCTCCAAGTCACCAGCGTAGATCCGGTCAATCCTCCGGTCTCCGGTCACATCAAGCGGCAATGGTTCAAACATCGCGTTACCGGAAGGGTTGGAGCCTGTTGGGGTCCAAGTTGTGATTTCCTCACCGGTCAATGTATTCAGAATAATCAAAGAGGCCCGATTATTAACGCTGTCATACCCGTTGGGAATAACCGTTATCCACTCGCCGCTTGCAGCTTTGCCAAGAATCGGATCTCCCAGGACATAACCAAGATTATCGTTATGAGATGCATCGAGTTCCCACAAAACTTCTTGGGAATCTATGTCGATAGCAACAACTGCCTTGCCTCCAGCCCCCAGACTAGCAACCAGGATTCGACGCCAGTCGGTACCATCATAAACATGGCCAATGCGAGGAGAACCATCAAAATAATACTCTCGATCATAATTTTGCTTGGCAAGATTGGGGAGACGAGACATTAGCGCATTGGGAACATACGAGAATACCTCTTTGCCACCATCAGCGGAGCAACCGTCAGAAGCCGCAGTTTCGCCAGATCGACAAGGCAACCGGGCATCAAACACGTGCAGCATGCCATTATTGGAAGCCACGGCTATTAAAGGAGCTTTAGTACGATTAGCGTCTAGAAACGCATTATACTTGGTTCCGCCCTCAGTCTCTGGGAATAACTGATAGTTGAAATTCTGGTTTCTAATATACAACGGGCTGGAATTAACGATGTCGCCCAACACCCGTGTCCGCCGACGAAGATCGCCAGGCTCAGCCCCCTCGTTGGATTGATCCCCACGCAACCACCCAACGAGATCATCTACATCAACCCCACCAGCAGAAAGTACGGAGATCTGAGCGGCACTGAGTCCACTTCCAGAGGTTGTAAAGGGTTTAGTATCGCCCTTAGCCCAATCAACAGATCCAGTTGCGGAGCTATCCGGAACCCATGTAAGAATGTTTCGACTTCCTGGAGCAGGCAATTTATCCTCGGCATTCCAGGCCGGAGATTCATCCAACAAAGAATCTTCATCCGATTCTCTTCGGTTAACCCTGAACGCCTTTAGCTCACCGGTCCAGTCACGAGAGTCGAAGCCCGCAACAAAAATAGCTGTGTCTGTCTGGAGACTGGTTGAGCTTGCTGCTGCTGAAGCAGCGCTTCCCCTCGCTTCCTGCACGATCTGCGAGAATATTTCGTCCATTATATTTTTTAGCTCTGCCTCTGAAGAAGCATCATAAGCACTTCCAGTACCGCCTTTTTCAGCCAAAAGGTCTAACGGGTTACCAGTAGGGAAGTCAGTTTGACCTGCAAACAAACCGCCTACGCCAGGCGGCATAGCAAACCCAATCACATAGAGAGGAATATCTGTATCGCCATGGAATGTTGCAACCGCGTCTGCAGCCTGTCTCACAGCCAGCACCGGATTCTGCCCTAAAGGTGTCCCATCAGAACTGACCGACGGCAAACCATCAGTTATCCAGATAGCCGCATTAGCATCGCAACTCTGTGGTATCGGGGCCCTATTCGCTCTTCCTTGAGCATTGTTAAAGTACGTACGTTCACCCATGAAGTAGTCTCGGGCGGTCAACATTGTACCCTCGAGTGGCGTTAATCCTGCTGCGACAAGTGGCCAGGATGAATCCGTCATGGGGTTACCGGATCCATTCCAATCCACTCTCTGCGGTTGCAGCTTGGTGCGCAAACGATCCCAATGGTTTGAGTCCAGAGTGCCGTCAGCGTTTCGCCCGCCGATTGGAACATGCAAATAGCCAAGACCTGGCGCTGAAGTGCTTCTCCACTCCACCTGATTAAGTGGAAGGAAAAGCACACTTCTCCCCCAAGAGCTAATGCCCCGCTGTCTCAGGATATCTGTCATATAGATATCCACCGTGCCAAGGTTCGTCAACCCACCAGAACCGGTCATTTGTGACCATGTGTGCCGGAACCATTCGGGCGGAACATTGGCGGTATCTCGAGTATTGGTCTCTTCGGTAAACAAAACCCTGTCACTAGTTGGTAATCCAAACGTGCCGTCAGAGGTATTCCAATCGTACCCAACTACGCTAGTATTGAAGAAAACCCATCGATTTCCTCCACGGGGACTAGGTATTCGGTTAGTTTTTATATCCGAGTTCCATGCCTGCTCGGTTGCAGGCTGATACCAGCTAGGATTGGCGTTGTTGGAATAGCGAACATCCAACAAACGCTCGACCAATCTCCAACGGACCGTTCCTCCAGAATTAAAGTCATCCCTACTTCTGCTTGCCGGGCTTTGTTGATAGGACAGCAATCCCAGATTTATCTGGTCCATATAATCGTCTATCAAAGCCAACCCAGTGCGCTTAACAATACTTGCCTTACTTTGCGTGTTTGCGGCGCCGGCTACACACACGGACGGATTTGTAATCTGTCCCGGTGTGCAGCTTGAAAAGTCTAATGCCACCCGGCCGTCAATTAGTCCCTCCTGCATACTCTCAGAGGTATCCGGAATGAGCAGAACATTCGGAGGCAACCCCTCCCCGGTCAAAAACAATGGCTTTTGAGCGATCGCAGCATAAGCAGTGGCTGAAGAAAGCGTTACCGATGCCATCAACGCGCTAGCGAACATCACGCCCAGCTTTCGGGCAACGGCAGGTAGTTTGAACTTATTCATAGTGAGCACTCCGTTGAGTTTACTCAGAGTCGAGACGCAGACTGCAAGATAACAATCGAGTTTTCCGTACCACCCTGGCCTATGACGGTAATTCGGAACAGGCTTGGCAGGGGGGGTTGGTCAGCCACCAAATTCGGGGCTTGCGGCAGCTCTTCAATAACGAACCTTGGGCTGGCGAAAAGTTCGTAATTATAATCGTCCGATGAGATATTCAGATCAAAATCGTAGACAGAGCCCGCATTACTGGTATCGTTGAAAAACGTAATCCAGCTGTCGGGGTTTCCCGGGTTTTCACGTTCCGATATTGCATTGCGGAATCCGCCGGCCCGAAGTTCCCGCTCACCTTCCGACATCGCCGCCTCGGCAGCTTGGAATGCCATATTTCGATCGACCATGTTCCCAGTCATCCGCTCCTGCAGAACGGAGTTTCTGGCCCCGGCAAGGGCAAGGATCGTCAAAATGAACAGCAGCAGCAATGAAATGATTAACGCAGAGCCTTGCTGACTTTCACGGTTCTCAAAAATATAGAAAACACTCATCATAGCACCATGTTTCTAACAGCAACGGTGGTGGTGAACACCTGATAAAGACGGTTATCAGGGGCATTGAATAGTGAATCTCGGAACAACAAACCGGTTTGCGCGGTTTCTAATACCTGGCCCTCTTCACCGTTATAGGCAAGCAAATGAATCCTTATCGTTGCTGCCTGCTCCCACTGGTTCGCAGTCATACTTTCATGATTAACGTACTGGTTAACACGACCATTTCCGTTGCTGTCGATACCATATTCCAACCGCATGTCGTACACACCCTCAACGACTTCGTCCAGATCGCCTCGGGACAAGACATAGAGACTGGGAATCCCTGCCGGATTATTTCGGATGTAGTAACTGGAGCTCGCCATCTCAAACACTTCGATCGGTCCGAAGAATGCGGAGTAAACACCACGAGCTTGGGAGACGCTCAAGTTGCCAGGGTTGTCATTCGTTGAACGCTGTAAGTTGTTAGCATTCTGCGCAGATCCTGTCTGGAAAAGATCGCAAGTATAGCCATCGGCACCGACAACCGTAATGATCGTTCCCTTGGCAATACCGTTGCTGCTGGTCAGATTGATTGGCGGAACCTGCCCACCACCTCCCGCTGATCCGTTTCCTGAAGCCTCTAGATTCAAATCAAGTCTACGGGCTCCGTTGATGGTCAAAACGTGACCTCTAACATGACCATCCAGATCATCCGGATCTATGAAGGAGAAAGGCTCGGAACCAGCCATACTGGCGGCATCGTAACCAGTTCCATTGGGATCAAGCAGATTGTTTACGGAACCTGCCGGGCAACCGTTCATACCAGCTTCTCGAGCCTGACGGCTCAATATTTCTACCGCAAATCGGCCCGTTTCCTGGACGCGTGCCAGCGCCTCCTGTGTACGATTGGTTTGCTGTGTTCCCAGAAAAATATTGATCACGCCAGCAATAAGCAGTAATCCCAGCACAACAGCAATCATTAGCTCTATGAGAGACAATCCAGACTGCTTAGGCTTGGACATATTTGACGGTGCGAAGGTTGAAATGCTCACAATGCCGTCCTCGTTACAAACGTTTCGGTATCGGTACCGCCAGAGCGACCATTGGTCCAACGCACGCGTATTGTTGCAATGCCCGACCCGCCGTCGACGTTTACGGCCCCACGACCCTCCGTTAGGGCGCATGCCAAGGCAATTTGCCAGGATTCGAGATCATCCTCTGCAACGGTTCCGCCACCCTGGGGTACGCCACAAGTGACAGCATCTCCGAATGAAGAGTTATAGTCTCCATCGAGAGCCGCCCTTTTGTTCGCGCGCAGACGGTCTGTCATATCGTAGGCAAGACTGGTTGCCTGGGAGCGCATATAGGACTGCTGATTACCCACCAAGGAGTTCGCCTGCAGCGACGCAAGCCCCAATAGGCCTATTGCCAGAATGAGCACAGTAATGAGCACTTCAATCAGTGAGAAACCTTTCTGCATCATGGGCCTTGAACCTTGGTGATAACCCGAGGCTTGAAACATTATGTTGTCGGACATTCGTCCCTCCGAGCTACGCTGATAGCGCCAGATGCCCCAACCAACACCACCCTGTCATCTGAAGAACTCGCGCCTGAAAGATGAATACATTCGATCGCATTAGCTCTATTGCCCAGGGCCGCAAATGTAACCCTGTTGAGACTGGCCGGTTTTGTTGTCATAGTAGGCCCGGCGTCCGGCGCATCCCATACTCTAAGAATGGTTCCGGTACAGGCCGCCCCCTCTCGGACCGACCAGCCGCCCTCCCATCCACCTGCTGCTGCGCAGACAGCGACTGGAGCTCCCCGCTTCACAGCTTCACTGCGGGCCAGGTTCATGGCGGCGACCATTTCGTTGGCCAGACCGGTCATTCGATTGCTCTCAGCCAAATTACGAAAACTCGGCACTGCAACCGTTGTCACAATGACAAGCACAGCTAAGGTGACGAGGAGCTCAATGAGCGTAAAACCCCGGTGTTGAATCAGCGGTGACATTGATTACTCCATTATTAACCCAATTTCATTCTAGGCAGAGGGACTGAATGGTGCAGTATTGAGATGACAAACGGTTATTGCACAGGGATAAGCGGGATGCTTTAGGAAAAAGTGTGACGCAGCTCAACTGTGATTGAGGTCAACTGACCTCAATCACATCAATCCGCAATTCCTTAGGCATGGAGAACACAATATTCTCCTCCCTGCCCGCCACTTCCTGCGGCTCTTCCCCACCAAGCTCTTTCAGCCGGCTGATAACATCTGCCACCAGCACTTCCGGGGCAGAAGCACCAGCAGTAACGCCCACAGCGCTCTTACCTTCCAGCCATGCGGGATCAATCTGGGCGGCTTCGTCGATCAAATAGGCAGGGGTGCCCATGCGTTCCGCCAGTTCCCGAAGGCGATTGGAGTTGGAGCTGTTGGGGGAGCCTACGACCAGCATCAGGTCGCAGTCGCCGGCCAGTTGTTTGACGGCGTCCTGCCGGTTCTGGGTGGCGTAGCAGATGTCGTCCTTGCGGGGGCCTTCGATTTGCGGGAATTTGGCGCGCAGGGCGTCGATCACCCGGGCGGTGTCGTCCATGGAGAGAGTGGTCTGGGTGACGTAGGCGAGGCGGCTGGGGTCTTTGACTTCCAGCTTTTGGACGTCGGCCTCGTCTTCCACCAGGTAGATGTCGCCGCCGTTGCTGTGGTCGTACTGGCCCATGGTGCCTTCTACTTCCGGGTGGCCATGGTGGCCGATGAGGATGCATTCACGGCCGTCGCGGCTGTAGCGCATGACTTCCATGTGGACTTTGGTGACCAGTGGGCAGGTGGCGTCGAAGACTTTCAGGCCACGGCGGGCGGCTTCGTTCTGTACGGCTTGGGATACGCCGTGGGCGCTGAAGATCACCAGTTTATCGTCTGGCACTTCATGCAGTTCGTCGACAAAGATGGCCCCGCGGTTGCGGAGGTTGTCGACGACGAATTTGTTGTGGACGACTTCGTGGCGCACGTAGATGGGGGCGCCGAATACGTCGAGGGCGCGGTTTACGATTTCTATGGCGCGGTCTACGCCGGCACAGAAGCCACGGGGGTTAGCGAGTCGGATTTGCATCATCTTGCCTTTGGAGTTTCCGCCTGGTGGAGTTGGTCGCCCGCGTGCTGCGGGGAGGTGCCCCGCTATATTCGGATCAGGTGTTCAAGGCTGAATTCGAGCCTTCAATGAGTCGGGCCAGCCGGCTCCACATCAATGATCTTCACTTCAAAACTCAGTGTATGCCCTGCCAGCGGGTGATTAAAGTCCACATCCACCTGATCGCCTTCTACCCGCTTGATCACACCGGGCAACTCCTGCTGACGGGCATCGGCGAAAGACACCACCACACCGGGTTCCAGCACCATGTCGGCGCTGAATTCGTGGCGTTTGAAGGTTTGTACGTTGCTGGGGTTGTGCTGGCCGAAGGCTTTTTCCGGCGGCACCTGGAAGGTTTGGTGATCGCCAGCTTTCAGGCCCATCAAATAGGCTTCGAAGTTCTCCGGCAGGTTTTCGTCGCCGATTTCCAGGGTGGCCGGTTCTTTATCAAAGGTGGAGTCCACGGTTTCGCCGTCTTCGAATTTGAGGGCGAAGTGGAGTTTTACGCGGGTCCCCTTGTCGATGGGCAGTTCTCTCATGGGAATCAGTTGCTCCGGTTGGCATCCCCGCTGTCGTCAGCGGGTTTGCGGAATGCGTCGAGTATCATCATGGCGGCACCGATGGTGATGGCGGTGTCGGCCAGGTTGAAGGCCGGGAAGTGCCAGTCCTGCCAGTAGAAATGCAGGAAGTCCACCACGTAGCCATGCACCACCCGGTCGTAGACGTTACCAAGGGCGCCACCAAGGATGAGTACGATGGCGATGGCCATCCAGGTTTCGTGGCTCTGGAGTTTTCTGAGCCAGCCCACCAACACTACGCTGACCACGATGGCCAGGGTTACGAAGAACCAGCGCTGCCAGCCAGCGGCATCCGCCAGAAAGCTGAAAGCAGCGCCCGTGTTGTGCAGCAGGGTCAGGTTGAAGCTGGGCATCACCGGTACCGGGTTACCGTAGGTGAGCATGGCGGTGGCGAGAGCCTTGGTACCCAGGTCCAGGGCAATCACCAGCACCGCCAGCCACAGCCATTTCAATTTACTACCCACACGGGTTTGAGTCATCACAGCGTCCATCAGGCGTAGGCGCGGGCTTCACCCGGGCCTTCCACGTTGGTGACGCAGCGGCCGCACAGGTCGCTGTGCTGCGCATTGGCACCCACATCTTCGCGGTGGTGCCAGCAGCGTTCGCATTTGGCGTGGGCGGCCGGAGTGACTTTCACCAACAAGCCTTCGAGGTTGGTTTGCTCTGCACCCGCTGCGTCGCTCACCGGTTTCACGGTAGCTTCAGAGGTAATCAGCACAAAGCGCAGCTCTTCACCCAGGTGGTTCAGGCGCTCAGCCAGGCTACCTTCACAGTACAAAGTAACTTCCGCACTCAGGGAGCCTTTGATTTCGCCACGGGCACGGGCTTCTTCCAGGCACTTGTTGACGGCTTCTTTTACCGCGTAGATCTCGCGCCAGTAGTCCCGGCCCAGATCAAAGTCTTCCGGCAGAGCGGTCAGGCCTTCGTACCATGTTTCATAAAACACGGTGTCACCGCGCTTGCCTGGCAGGTGCTGCCAGATCTCATCGGCGGTGAAGCTCAGGATCGGGGCAATCCAGCGCACCAGGGCTTCGGCTACATGATAGAGCGCCGTCTGGCAGGAACGCCGCGCCAGACTGTCAGCCTGGGTGGTGTACTGACGGTCTTTGATGATGTCCAGGTAGAAACCGCCCAGGGTGGATTCACAGAAGTTGTATACCTTCTGGTAAATCCGCAGGAAGGCGTAGTTGCCGTAGTCTTCGTGCAGCTCCTTCTGCAGCTGCAGGGCACGGTCCACCATCCAGCGGTCCAGGGCGATCATGTCTTCCGGCGCCACCGTGTGCTGCTCCGGATCAAACCCGGTCAGGTTGCTCAGCAGGAAGCGGGCGGTGTTACGGATACGGCGGTAGCCGTCTGCCGTCTGGCGCAGGATGTCCTTGGAGACGCTCATCTCGCCGCTGTAGTCGGTGGCGGAAACCCACAAGCGCAGAATGTCCGCACCCAGCTCATTCATCACTTCCTGTGGTGCGATGACGTTACCCATGGACTTGGACATCTTGTAGCCCTTGGCGTCCACGGTGAAGCCGTGGGTCAGCACCTGCTTGTACGGGGCCACGCCATTCATGGCGATGGAGGTTTTCAGGGACGACTGGAACCAGCCTCGGTGCTGGTCGGAGCCTTCCAGGTACAGATCGGCCGGGAACTGGCCCAGTTCCTCCCGCACTCTCAGAACAGAGTCGTGGGTGACACCGGAATCAAACCAGACATCCAGGGTATCCATTACTTTTTCGTACTGGTCGGCGTCTGCGCCCAGCAGTTCCTTCTGGTCAATGTCGTACCAGGCATCGATGCCGCCGGCTTCCACCGCTTGGGCTACCTTCTCGATCAGTTCCTGGGTGTTCGGATGCAGTTCCTGGGTCTCCTTGTGGATAAACAAGGTGATCGGTACACCCCAGGTGCGCTGACGGGAGATACACCAGTCCGGGCTCTGCTCGAACATGGCCTCGATACGATTCTGGCCCCACGATGGCACCCAGCGGATGCCCTTGATGGCTTCCAGAGCATCGGCGCGCAGGTTGAGCTTGTCCATGCTGATGAACCATTGGGGCGTGGCCCGATAGATCAGCGGGGTTTTGGTCCGCCAGCAGTGCGGGTAGCTGTGGCGGAATTTCTCCGAGCGCACCAGCTTACCTTCACGCTCAAGGGCGCTGCATACCGGCTCGTCGGCCTTGTATACGTGCACGCCGGCAAACTCGCCAGCCGCTTCGGTGTAGGTACCGTCAGCTTTCACCAGGTTGATGGTGCCAATGCCGTAGGCCCTGCCTACTTCAAAGTCTTCCATACCGTGGTCTGGTGCGGTGTGGACTGCGCCGGTACCGGCATCCAGGGAGACATGGTCGCCCAGCAGCACCGGAACCTGTTTGTCATACACCGGATGGTGCAATAGCTGGTTTTCCAGCGCTGAACCGACCACATTGGCCAGCACCTGATAATCTTCCACCCCCCAGCGAGCCATGATGCCCTGCACCATATCGGTGGCCAGAATCAGGCGCTCCGGGCCGTTGCCGGCATCCAGTTGCACCAAGGCGTATTCCAGATCGGCGCCGATGGACACCGCCTGGTTGGCCGGGATGGTCCAGGGGGTGGTGGTCCAGATCACAACCGACACATCGCCCTGGCCGCCGTCGGTGCCGAAGGCGCTTAGGACAGCCTCTTGATCCACGGCAGTGAAACGCACGTCGATCTGGGTAGAGGTTTTGTCCTGGTATTCAACTTCCGCTTCTGCCAGTGCGGACTGACCAACCACACTCCAGTAAACCGGCTTGAATCCACGTACCAGGTGGCCCTTGGCCACGATCTTGCCCAGCGCCCGCACAATGCCCGCTTCAACTTTCGGGTCCATGGTCAGGTAGGGTTTGTCCCACTCGCCCATCACACCCAGGCGAATAAAATCGGCTTTCTGGCCTTCAACCTGCTTGATAGCGTAATCGCGACAGGCCTGGCGGAAGGTTTTGTAATCCACCTTAACGCCGGCTTTGCCGATTTCCTGCTCCACCTTGTGTTCAATGGGCAGGCCGTGGCAATCCCAGCCGGGCACGTAGGGTGCGTCATAGCCCATGAAACTGCGGGATTTCACGATCATGTCTTTCAGAATCTTGTTGACCGCATGCCCGATGTGAATGCTGCCGTTGGCGTAAGGAGGGCCATCGTGCAGGATGAACTTTTCCCGGCCTTCACGCTGCTTGCGCAGGTTGCCGTAGACGTTCAGGTCCTGCCACCGCTTGAGCATCTCCGGCTCGCGATTGGCCAGGTTACCGCGCATGGGAAACGCGGTTTCCGGCAGATTCAGGGTATGCTTGTAGTCGCTCATGTTTGTGTGCGTACTCTTTAGTTGGTCAGTTGAATCAGGTTTCCGGCGTGGCGGGGTTATTCGCCAGCCAGGCCCGGGCATGCTCAAAATCCCGGGCGATCTGTTGCCTCAGTTCGTCAACAGAGTCGAATTTCACTTCGTCCCGCAGGCCATGGCGGAACACCACTTCCAAATGCTGGCCATAAAGTGTGCCAGCAAAGTCGAACAGGTGCACTTCCAGTGATGGCCGCTTGCCGTCTACCGTGGGCCGCAGGCCGATATTGGCCACGCCATCGCCCCATTCACCGGTTTCAAGCCGGGCCCGCACCACGTACACACCACGCAGCGCCGGCATCTTATGCAGCAGGATGTTAGCTGTGGGGGCACCGATCTGCCGGCCCAACTGGCGCCCGTACACAATCCGCCCATGGATGCGGTAAGGGTGCCCGAGCAGCCGTTCCGCTTCCTCAAGGCCGTTCACATTCAGGGCATTGCGCACGCGGGTACTGCTTACCCGCTCGCCGTCTACCGTCACAGTGCGGGTATTTTCGACGGTAAAATCATGCTCCTGGCCCACCTGCTCCAGCAATCTGAAGTCCCCGGCCCGGTCGCAGCCAAAACGGAAGTCATCACCCACCACAAGATGGCGCACCGCCAGGCCCTGGATCAGCACATCTTCCACAAAGCCCATCGCAGAATAGCTGCGGAATCGCTCGTCGAAACGGATGCACAGCACCACATCCACGCCCTCGGCCAACAACGCCTCAAATTTCTGGCGGAACGGCATGAGTCGTGGTGGCGCGTCAGCACCCTGGAAAAACTCCCGGGGCTGAGGCTCAAAAATCATCACCACCGCGGGCACATCCAGCTCAGCGGCTTTCTGCTTCACCTGATCAATAATGGTTTTGTGGCCCAGGTGCACGCCGTCGAAATTACCGATGGTCACCACACAGCCATCGGCGAGCGGCGAATCCGCTTGCCCGGACAGGCGCTTAAGATTGGTCAGGCCTCGAATCAGACGCATGTACTGCGAACCTTAACTTGCCAGCTGGCTTTGTGGCGCACCTGCCCGAGAAGCGAGATGCGCTGGTGAGAAAACGCGCGATTATACCTCATGCTGGGGTGCGGTAGAAATCTTGAGGCTGCTTACTTCTGGCGGAACTGGCGAACCCGCACACCTACCAGGGCCAGAGCCACAAAATAGGCCGCCACCCCGGCAACAACCAGAACCCCCATATCGATGGCCCGCTGCAGACCACTGGCGGCAAGCCAGTCTGCCACCGGGGCATTCAGCCAGAACACCACCGCAGCCAGGGCGGCATTGGCCACCAACAACTGAATCAGGAACCTGGGCCAGCCCGGCTGGCTTTTCCAGACGCCCTCTTTGCGCAATCCGCGCCAGAGTAGGTAGCCATTCAGCCAGGCCGAAATGGAAGTCGCCAGCGCCAGGCCAGCATGAGCCAGGGGCACAATCAACGCCAGGTTGAAGGCCATATTGGCAACCATGGCAATTACGCCGATTTTCACTGGGGTTTTGGTGTCTTCCCGGGAGAAAAAACCGGGGGCCAGCACCTTGATCAACATGAACGCCAGCAAGCCAGCGGAGTATGCCCGGAGACTCTGGGCCGACATGGCCACATCCCGATCGGTCACCTCACCATAATGAAACAGGGTGGCAATCAGCGGTTCCGCCAACAGTGCCAGTGCCAGCGCTGCCGGCACGCCAATCAACAACACCGCGCGCACGGCCCAGTCCAGGGTAGCGGCAAACTGATCTTTGGACGCCGCCGCATGCTTGCGCGACAGACTGGGCAGAATTACCGTGGCAATGGCAATGCCGAATACGCCCAACGGCAGCTCCGCCAGCCGATCGGAGTAATAAAGCCAGGATACGCTACCCGTTTGCAGGAACGACGCCAGCACGGTGTCCAGCAACAGGTTAATCTGGCTGACCGACACGCCAAACAACGCCGGCGCCATCAGCTTGAGAATGCGGCTGACGCCTTCGTGTTTGTAGTCCACCCTCGGCCTGGGCAGCAGCCCCAGGCGCATCAGGAACGGTAACTGGAAAAAAAGCTGCAAGGCACCGGCGATAAACACACCCCAGGCCAGCGCCATGACAGGTTCATCCATTAACGGGGCCAGGAAAATAGCCGCCCCGATCATAGATAGATTCAGCAAGACAGGGGTGAACGCCGGAATCGCAAATCGGTCATAGCTGTTCAGAATACCACCGGCGAACGCCGTGAGAGAGATCAGCAGCAGGTATGGAAACGTGATGCGCAGCATATCGCTGGCCAGGGCAAACTTGACGTCATCACTGAGAAAGCCCGGGGCAAAGATGGAGGTCAGCACCGGCGCACCCAGCATGGCGACCAGCGTCACCGCCAGCAGCACCAGGCCAAGAGAACCTGCCACCGCATCCACCAGGCGTTTGACCTCGGAGATGTCACGATTTTCCCGATAGGACGACAGCACCGGCACGAAGGCCTGGGAAAAGGCGCCTTCGGCAAACAGGCGGCGCAGGAAGTTGGGAATCTTGAACGCCACGAAGAAGGCATCCGCCGCGGTACCCGCCCCGAAATAGCGAGCAATCACCATATCCCGCACTAACCCCAGCACCCGCGATAGCATGGTCATTACGCCAACCACCCCGGATGAACGCAGCAAGCCGGGCGCTTTTGGGGGCTCCTGAACTGGGGGCTGAGAGTCTATTGGTTGAGGTTCCGATGACATGGTGATGGGCGTCCAGAAATCCAGGGTTCAGGCCGGAACGGCGTTTCGGTAATCCGCAAGGTGCCAGCCATAGCCGGTTCAGGCCCCATGCAGGCGATGCGGGAGTGTATCACAGGCCTTTTCAACACGGGGATTACTGCGCCGCCGGCCTTGACATTTGGGGCTTTCGGCGGCATAGTTCCGCGTCATTTATTCCGACGCGCTGGTTTTGGCGCGCCTGCGATGTAAACATATTCAGTAGTTACAGCAACGAATTTCAGGAGTTTTACGGTGGCAAATTCCCCGCAAGCCAAGAAGCGCGCTCGTCAGAACGAGAAAAACCGCAAGCACAACGCCAGCCTGCGTTCCATGGCACGTACTTACATGAAGAAAGTAGATGCCCAGATCAAAGCTGGCAGCTACGAAGGCGCTCAGGAAGCCCTGAAGACCGCTCAGCCGATTCTGGACAGCATGGTCAACAAAGGCATCTTCGCCAAGAACAAGGTTGCTCGTCATAAGAGCCGCCTGAACGCCAAGATTAAGGCCCTGAAAGCTGCCTGAATCTTGAGCTCATAAAAAACCGGCTTCGTGCCGGTTTTTTTGTGCCTGAATTTTACCCGTTATACGAACAACTCAGACCACAACCAGATTATCCCGATGAATCATCTCTTCGTCGGAGACATAACCCAGCACATCGGCAATGCGATCACTTGAGCGGCCGGCAATAGCCCTTGCTTCGTCAGCATCGTAGTTAACAAGCCCGCGGGCAATTTCCCGACCATTCAGGTCAACGCATGACACCATCTCGCCCCGCCGGAACTGGCCGGCAATTGCCTTCACGCCTACCGGCAACAAACTGCGACCGCCCTGGCGCAACACCTTTACCGCACCATCATCCAGCGTCAACTTACCCCGGGTTTGCAGATGGCTGGCAATCCACTGTTTGCGAGCCGCCATTCTACCCTGCTCTGGAAGCAATAACGTGCCAATCACATCACCCTGCCGCAGACGGGAAATCGCATGCTCGATACGACCGCCGACGATCACGGTAAAGGCACCTGAACGGGCTGCCAGGCGGGCTGCCCGCAGCTTCGTCAGCATACCTCCCCGGCCTAGCGCCCCGGCGCCGCCACCCGCCATGGCGTCGAGATCCCGGTCTTCGGCTTTTCGTTCGGTAACCAGTTCTGCATCCTGATGCTTACGTGGGTCCTTGTTAAACAACCCCAACTGGTCGGTAAGGATGATCAGACCATCAGCTTCGATCAGGTTGGCCACCAGCGCGCCCAAGGTATCGTTGTCACCGAAACGGATCTCGTCGGTCACCACCGTATCGTTTTCATTGACGATGGGCACCACACCGTAATCCAGAAGCGTGCGCAGCGTGCTGCGGCCGTTCAGGTAACGCTTGCGATCGGAGAGATCATCGTGGGTCAGCAGAATCTGAGCGGTGTGGATATCATGGCGCTTGAACTGCGCCTCCCAGGTTTGCACCAGGCCCATCTGACCGACCGCTGCTGCGGCCTGCAACTCGTGCAAATGCTGGGGCCGCGAGCTCCAGCCCAAGCGACTCATGCCTTCAGCCACCGAGCCTGAGGACACCACCACCACTTCCACGCCTTCGGCAATCAGCTCCGCAATCTGGTCTACCCACAACCCGAGGGCCGCGACATCCAACCCCTTGCCATCATCGGTAAGCAAGGCACTACCAATTTTGATAACCAGACGTCGAGCCTTTCGGAGCTGGAGGCGTTCACTCATGATTGTGATTCTGTCCCTTGGGGTTGCGGTTTACTCAGGGGCGTAGACGACTTCGACGTCGTAATCGTCGTCGTCAAAGTCATCATCGTCATCGGCTTCTCGCGCAGCCCGGCGAGCCTGTCGATCAGCTTCAATTCTGGCGCGGGCCTCTTCGTCCATCCGGCGGCGACGAGCGGCCTCCTGCTCGGCAACTTCCGGGTTCTCGGCTTCCTGCTCCGCCTGCTCTTCAATCCAGCGCATCACCGCCTGAACCAACGGCTTGGTACCCTCACCACTCAATGCCGAGATGCGGAATACCGGACCTTCCCAACCCAGCTCATCCACGATGGCCCGGCAATGGGCTTCACGATCTTCTTCTGGCACCATATCGACCTTGTTCAGCACCAGCCAACGGGGGCGGCTGGCCAGGGTTTCGCTAAACTTCTCCAACTCGAGAGCAATGGCCTTTACCGCCTCAACGGGGGACGAACCATCGTAAGGCGCCACATCCACCAAGTGCAGCAACAAGCGGGTACGCACCAGATGTTTAAGGAAGCGGATACCCAGCCCTGCGCCCTCGGCAGCGCCTTCGATCAACCCCGGAATGTCGGCAATGACAAAGCTCTGGTGAGCCTGAACACTAACCACACCAAGATTGGGTACCAGCGTGGTAAACGGGTAGTCAGCCACCTTCGGCTTTGCCGCAGATACCGAACGAATGAAAGTAGATTTGCCGGCATTGGGCATGCCCAGTAAACCGACATCCGCAAGAACCTTCAGCTCCAGGCGCAAATTACGGGTCTCACCTTCCGAGCCTTTACTGGTCTGTCGCGGGGCACGATTGACCGATGACTTGAAACGGGTATTCCCCAGGCCATGAAAACCACCCTGGGCCACCTTCAGGCGCTGGCCTTCCTTGGTGAGGTCGCCCAGCACTTCATGGGTATCCATATCCACAACGGTGGTGCCTACCGGTACCGGCAGCACCAGGTCTTCACCCTTGTTACCTGTGCAGTTACGCCCGGCCCCCGGCTCGCCATTCTGGGCCTTGTGTTTGCGCTGGAAGCGGTAATCGATCAGCGTGTTCAGAGCGCTGTCTGCTTCCAGGTAGACAGAGCCGCCATCCCCGCCGTCACCGCCGTCGGGACCACCCTTTGGTACATACTTTTCCCGCCGGAAACTCAGGCAGCCGTGGCCGCCTTTACCGGCTTCAACAATGATGGTGGCTTCGTCTACAAATTTCATACGCCTGATGCCTTTGCATAAACTAAAAAGCCCCGCAGCCTCATGGAAGCTTTGCGGGGCTCCGGATTCACCTGAGGGCTGATCAGATCAGCATATCAGGCTCATCCAAGGTTCAACAGAACCGGATCGCCGCTGCTTACGCAGCCGGAACGATGCTCACGAACTTGCGGTTCTGCGGGCCTTTGGTCTCGAACTTCACCTGACCTTCCGCTTTCGCGAACAGGGTGTGGTCCTTGCCAATGCCTACGTTGCTGCCGGCGTGGAAACGGGTGCCACGCTGACGAATGATGATGCTGCCTGCAGTGACAGTCTCACCGCCGTAGCGCTTGACACCAAGTCGTTTCGACTCGGAATCGCGACCGTTACGGGTACTACCTGCTGCCTTTTTATGAGCCATTACCAGCCTCCTTAATTAAGGGGTTATTCGAGGGCTTAGCCCTGGATACCCGTGATCTTGACTTCAGTAAACCACTGACGGTGGCCCTGACGCTTCATGTGATGCTTACGACGACGGAACTTGATGATGTTGATCTTGTCGTGACGACCGTGGCTAACCACTTCAGCGGTCACCTTTGCGCCATCAACTACCGGGGCACCGACTTTTACGTCGTCGCCGTTGGCAACCAGAAGAACACGATCGAACTCAACAGAGCCGCCGGTTTCAACTTCCAGCTTCTCCAGCTTCAGAGTTTCGCCTTCTTTTACACGGTGCTGCTTACCACCGCTAACAATAACTGCGTACATTCATAGTCTCCGCGATTGACCCATCCCTGCTCTTATCCACCTGGTTCTAAGGGAGGCGCTCTGGCGACCCTATTGCAGGGAGCGCAGGTTGGGATGAGTTGGGCGCGTGATTGTACGAAAAGCCGCCGGGCAATACAAGTGAGATTCCCGGGCAAGTTGACACTGTAGGCAGCAATACCTAGCATTGCCGCGTCCTGCCCGAAAACTCAACGAAAACACCAGCAAGGGACGTACCAGCCCGATGACAGCCCAGCGCATCCATGACACCGTGGCGGAAGACTTCAGCCGCGTCAATGACCTGATAATCCAGCGGCTTGCCTCTGACGTCCCAATGGTTGAGAAGATCGCTCAATACATCATTGAAAGCGGCGGCAAACGCCTGAGGCCGCTGCTGGTACTACTATCCAGTCGGGCTGCCGGCTACAGCGAAAGCGAACACCTGAAACTGGCTGCCGTCATTGAGTTCCTGCACACCGCCACCCTGCTCCACGACGATGTTGTCGATACCTCTGACATGCGTCGGGGCCGCAGCACCGCCAACGCAAAATGGGGCAATGCTCCCAGTGTGTTGGTAGGTGATTTCCTCTACGCCCGGGCCTTCGAGATGATGGTGGAACTGGAAAGCCTGTCGATCATGAACGTGCTGTCCCACGCCACGGCGGTGATTGCCGAAGGCGAAGTAATGCAGCTGATGAACGTGAAAAACCCGGATCTTACCGAAGAGCAGTACATGGTGGTCATCCACAACAAGACTGCCATGCTGTTCGAGGCCTCCTCCCACACCGGCGCGCTGCTGGCGGGCGCCGATGACAAGCAGGAAGCTGCACTGAAAGACTACGGCAAGCATCTAGGCCTGGCGTTCCAGCTGGTGGACGACGTTCTCGATTATCTGGGCGATGCGGAAGCCATGGGCAAAAACGTGGGCGACGACCTGGCCGAGGGGAAAACCACACTGCCCCTGATTTATGCCATGGCCAACGGCAGCGATGAAGAGCGACAGCTGATTCGTCAGGCCATCCGCAAAGGCGGGCTGGACGACCTGCCAAAGGTACTGGAGATTGTCAAAGCCTCCGGCGCCATTGAATACACTATGACCAAGGCAAAAGAGCAGGCACAGATCGCCTGCGACCTGCTCACCTGCCTGCCGAAGTCTGAGCACCGGAAGGCCTTGGAGTTGCTGACTGAAGTGGCGGTAGCCCGAGTCAGCTGAGTATCAAACCGGGCGGCAACCCATCAGGCGCCGCCCGTTCTACTGCCTTAGCCAACCTGCTCGCGACCATGGGGCGCATCGAAGTCCAGATCTGGCCCAACCGGCACCACCTGTGTCGGGTTGATGGTGCGCTGGCTGACATAGTAATGCTGCTTGATCTGCCGAATATCCACCGTCTCGGCCACTCCGGGCACCTGGTACAGCTCCCGCACATAACCCGACAGGTTCGGATAATCCCGGATCTGCCGGCGATTACATTTGAAATGGCTGTAATACACGGCATCAAACCGAATCAACGTGGTGAACAGGCGCCAGTCCGCCTCGGTAAGCTGGCTGCCGGTCAGATAGCGCTTCCCCGCCAGGCTCTGCTCAAGCCAGTCCAGAGAATCAAACAGCGCGCTGTAGGCTTCTTCGTATTTGTCCTGTGCAGTCGCGAAGCCGGCCTTGTAAACACCATTGTTAACGGTGTCATAAACCCGCTCGTTCACCGAATCGATCTGCTCGCGCAGCTGCTCCGGGTATAGATCCAGACCGGAATTCACACCTTCCAGGCCGTTAAACGCGGAATTGAACATCCGGATGATATCGGCAGACTCATTGCTGACAATGGTTTCCTGCCGCTTATCCCATAACACCGGTACGGTGACCCGACCGGAATAATCTGGCGCGGCCCGAGTGTAGATCTGATGCATAAACTGGGATTGATACAGATGATCCTGGTGAGCCGGATCATCCTCCCGAAACTCCCAGCCATTCTCCACCATGTCCGGATGCACAACCGACACCGAAATGTGACGCTCCAAACCCTTCAGCTTCCGGAATATCAATGTCCGGTGCGCCCAGGGGCAGGCCATAGACACATACAGGTGGTAGCGCCCGCTCTCGGCCGCAAAGCCGCCCTCCCCCGCCGGACCGGGCGAGCCATCAACCGTTACCCAGTTGCGAAACCGAGCCGCTTCACGCTCAAACTTGCCTCCGGTCTTGTCCGTGTCATACCACTCGTCGTGCCACTGACCATCAACCAACAAACCCATAAAACCTCCTGTTGGGGTCAGACCCCTATGTATAACTGTAGACTTATCAACAGGGGTCTGACCCCAATTTAACTGTCCACATTAATTCACAGGGGTCTGACCCCGTTTACAAATGTTGGAGACAGGTTACCGGGTGGGCTGGTAGGCTGATAGCAAGCATTTCTGGCAAACACTTTCAGATTATTCGAACATGCATACAGCCATTACGATTGACGCACTCAAAGTGCTGGACGCCATTGACCGCAAGGGCAGTTTTGCCGGGGCTGCCTCGGAGCTGTTCCGGGTGCCTTCCGCCATCAGTTACACGGTTCAGAAGCTCGAAGAGGATCTGAACGTCAGTATCTTTGACCGCAGCGGTCATAAGGCTGTGCTGACCTCGGCCGGGCGGTATCTGCTTGAGGAGGGGCGTTCACTGCTGGAAGCCGCTGAGAACCTTGCCCATACCACGCGGCAGGTGGCCCAGGGCTGGGAAACCCGGCTGCGTATTGGCTTTAACTCGCTGCTGCCGGCTGAATGCCTGTTTCCGGCCATTCGGGATTTTCATCAGCTCGGGGTTCCGGTTGATGTGCAGATTATCGAAGAAGTCTTCGCCGGTGCCTGGGATGCCCTGCAAAGCCGTCGCGTTGATATGGTTGTCGGGGCTGACCTGCTGAGCAAACCTGCCGGAGCTTTCGCCACCAAATCACTGGGGGAAGTACCGTTTGTGTTTGCCGTAGGCGCAGAACACCCTCTCGCCAGTGTGACCGCCCCCCTGGCCGAAGCGGATATTGCACAGTATCCGGCAGCGGTAGCGGCGGATACGTCGCGCTCGCTACCACCCGGCCATGCGGGAATATTCCGGCGCCAGAGAACCCTCACCGTCAGCAACATTGACCAAAAGATTCTGGCCCAGGAGGCAGGACTGGGGGTTGGCTGGCTGCCCTACCCGAGAATCCGGAACCAGCTCGCCAGGGGCTCGCTTATTACCAAAGAGACGAGTGAACCCCGCTCCGCCATCAGCGTACATCTGGCCCGCCATAGCGAAGACAAAGGCAAGGCATTGATGTGGTTCTGGGACAGACTCAGCCATGATGAGACCATCCACAAATGGCTTCAACCGGAATAAAATCGAGGCACCGGGGCCAATAGGCCCGATCATGCCATGGGCTATACTCCAAGGCCCGCAACCTTAACCGTGACACACAAGGGAGTGCGCTGGATGCGTCAGCTGTCGGAACTGGATGCCTCGTTTCTCTATCTGGAGTCAGAAACCACCCCCATGCACATTGGCGGTGTGTACCTGTTCGACGCCAGCGGCCTGAGAGATCCCCTGGCATTCAGCACGTTTGTGTCATACCTGCGCAGCCGCCTGCACGTGGTACCCCTGTTTCGGCAAAAGCTCAAGGAAATCCCCCTGCGCCTGGGGCGCCCCTACTGGATCGATGACCCCGGCTTCAGTATTGAACGGCACCTAGCCTACGTTAACCTGGGTGAACATGGCAAACAGGCAAGCCTGATGTCTTTGGCGTCAAAAATCATGGAAGAGCCGCTTAAACGTGACCGCCCCCTGTGGCACATCACGTTTGTCGACGGCTTTCGCATTGACGACCCGGAAGGTGATAAACAAGGATTTGCGCTGATCGTCAAACTGCACCATGCCGCCATTGATGCCTTCAGTGGCGAGGAGATCATGGGCAAGTTACTGGAATACACGCCGGAGCCCCGACCCATCGCACCGCCACGTCCCTGGCTGGCGCGACCGGAGCCTTCCGAGGAGCGTGTATTTCTTCAGGCCAGCGCCAATATGCTCAAGACCCCCATGCAGGTTGCCTCACTCGCTTACAACGCAGCAGAAGCCACCGCCCGGGGCCTGGTCAAGAAACAGCTGCAGAAGCTGCCGGTGCCCTTCCCGCTGTTCACCGCACCCCACAGTCCGTTTAACCGGCAGATCACCGCCAACCGGCGCATTGTCTCCGCCAGCGTCAGCCTGTCCCGACTCAAAGCGATCAAGGCAAGCCTCGGGGATGTCACCCTGAACGATGTCGTACTCGGATTATGCGCTGAGACCCTGCACCGGTACCTCAAACAACAGGGGGGCGACACAGACAAGTCCCTGGTGGCAATGACACCAATTTCCGTACGCTCCAGCAGCCTGCGCAAAGCCACCGGCAACCAGATGTCTGCGATGCTGCTGGACCTTGCCACTAACGAACCCAATCCCGCAGCCCGGATCCGACGCATCCATCAGAACGCGGTGGAGTCTGAACCCTACCGCGAAGCCATTGCCGCCGACCGGCTGACAGAACTTCTGCCATCCACCCTGCTGGCGCTGTCTGCCCGGCTATATTCTGAGCTGCAGGTGGCGCAGCGTTATCACCCGCTCTTCAACTTGCCAATCACCAATGTACCCGGACCACAAGTTCCACTGTTCCTACAAGGCGCGCGACTGATCCGGCAATACAACACGGCCCCGCTGTTCGACAGCCTTGGGCTGGTCATTGTGGCCGTGAGCTATCAAGGACAACTGACACTGAACTTTACCCTCTGCCCGGACGTGGCTCCCGATGGAGACAGCCTGAAAGGCCTGATTGAGGATAGCCTGACCGGGATCGAGGAGTGTCTGCATGACCTCGGCCCCGATCAGGGCCTGGAGACTCCGCACGGCAGCGGCCAAAACCTGACCGATGAGGTACTAGGGGCGCTTGAAAACATGATCAAGGGCGGGCTTCAGCGCTTTCGCCGATAACTCGGGCCGGGCACCCAACGCCCGGCCCGCCGACAATATTACTCAAACGCCCAACGCAGGAAGGTTCGCTTCTCTTCCTCGGTAGCGTCTTCCCACAGAGCTTTCAGGCGCTCCAGCGTGGTCGAGCCAGGTTCGCTGCCGGCGCTACCGCCAGATGCCGCCAAAGGCGTGCGAGAAGCGCTGCCCTTTGACGCCCCATCCCACTTGCTGGATTCAGCCACCAGCGCGCCATTACTGTCGATAATGGCTGCGGAAAAGCCTGTCATCATGGCTTCAGCCTGCTGCCGCGACGACGGCTTGTCAAAACGGAAGCGATACTCTGCGCCCGGCTGGGCATCGAAGCGCACCACTTGTTGCTCGCTTTCAACGGTATGCACTTTGGATTCGCCATCCCGCACCACCCCGGTTCGGGCCCATATGGTCTTGTAGGTAAAGACGACCTCGGTTTCACCGGGCAACAAGCCGTAGTCCAGAGCCAGGTCGTCCAACATGAAGCGGGTCATGCTTCTGCCGTTGATGGCAGCTACCTGGATTTCACCCGGGGCTTTCAACACTGCCGGGTTCGCCGCCCCCTCGGGGTCGCCCTGCCAGGCATCCACTCGCGTCAGTGATGATGCACAACCTACCAAGGTAACGCTCAGCATCAGGGCAACCAACTTGAAAACCCTGGAAACGTGACACATACTCATTTCATCTCCTTTTCCTTGAGAGGCCTGGGCGGCCATGACGGGATCACACGCTCTCGCATTCTGACCATCCAGGCCATGGGGAGCAAGCAAAGCTTTGATATGCGGGCGCCAAGCACCGGAGATTTTTACCGGGCTCATGCAACGCCGATCACAAGAATGTAAAAAATTGTTGAATTAAGCGGCAATTGGATTAATTTTAATCAGGTCGGCAAACAAAACGCGTTGCCCGAGAAGAAAAGAATAAGCGGGCTCAGGAGCAACCATGGACACTCAGCGCAGGACCGGGGAACAAGGCCCGGCACCCTTTCGCAGCAGTCGTTTTTTCTGTGTAGGCAGCAAATGGTATTTCACCACCCGGGAAGGCTTTGACAGCGGTCCCTTTGCGTCCCGGGAGCGTGCTGAGATCGGCCTCAAACGATTTCTGCACGTGGTCAGGATGCTACCGGAAGAACAGCAACTCCATTAGACCTGGCCGAAAGGAAGCTCCGGCTGGCCCATCCGCAGGGTAATGTTCTTCAGATGATGAAGGGCATTACCCATACATCGATACCCCACAAGCAGACCAGGGCCATGAATCCGGCCACCACATCATCCACCATGATCCCCAGCCCTCCTGGCATCCGGGCATCCAGCCAACTGATGGGCCAGGGCTTGACCACATCGAACAGCCGGAACAGCAGAAACGCCATCAATACACCGTAGATCTGGTCCGGGAACAGGCCAAGGGCGATCCACATGCCCACAAACTCGTCCCAGACGATACCGCCATGGTCATGCACCTTGAGCGCGGCTGCGGTTTTCCCACACAACCAGATACCCACCAGGAAAGCCGCCAGAACCACCAGCCAATAGGCAACCGGCGGCAACCAGGCGAAGGTATACCATACCGGTATCGCCGCCAGGCTCCCCCAGGTGCCGGGCGCCTTTGGCATGGCGCCACTGCCGAAGCCAAAGGCCAGAAAATGCACCGGGTGTCGCAAAAACCCCGGTGGCAGTATAGCCGTTGGACTGTCTGGCTCATGTATCAGATCTTCGTCCTTCAAACCGATCCCCCAAAATGATCAAATCCGGCGGGTGATTCCGTCATCTCCGCTCCCGTCACGCGCAGCCCCGACTCCTGCTGAATGCGCCCTATAATAATCAACCCACCCTGCACCTCCGGTGCAAGGGCAGCGTACTGATCAGGCGCGATGGTCACGCACAATTCATAGTCGTCGCCTGCGGTCAATGCCAGACAGAGCGCCGCAGCCCCTTTAATTCGGCGCAACTCCGGCAACATTGGAATGTTATTGCCGTCCAGCTCAGCACCCACACCGGACTGCTCTAGAATGTGTTCAAGATCCGCCAGCAACCCGTCAGAGATATCAATCGCCGCCGAGGCCCTGCCAACCAGCTGCTGACCCAGCACTAACCTCGGTTCGGGAAAATGATAACGCGCCAGTATCGCCTGCTGGTCCACCCCGGGGTCTGTGGCCCCCAGAAAATCAAGTGCCGCGCCTGCTGCACCCAGAGGCCCGGACACGCAGATAAGGTCCCCCGGGCGGGCGCCAGAGCGCCGGATAGCAGAGCCTTGTGTCACCGTACCGTGTACCTGGATGGAGACCGCCAACGGCCCCCGGGTAGTATCGCCACCGGCCAGGGAAATCCCGAAAGCATCGCTGGCCTTAGCAAGCCCGTGGGCAAAATCCGCCAACCATTCAGGCTGCGCCTCAGGCAATGTCAGTGCAAGGGTAAAGCAAACAGGTGTCGCGCCCATGGCAGCCAAATCACTGGTGGCTACCGCCAGCGCTCGCCATCCCAGACAGAAAGGGGAATAGTTAGTAGGGAAATGAACGCCTTCAACCAGCGTATCGACTGAGAAGACCAGATCCCGACCCTCGGGAACACGCTGGATAGCGCAATCATCCCCGGGGCCGAGCACAAGCTGATCTGTCATGGCCTTGTTGGCCAGGGGCACAAAGAAGCGACGGATCAGCTCGAATTCACCCATGAATCAACGCGGGCGAGTCTCTGCCAGGCGCAGGCGCTGGCTCAGTTTATCCAGAATACTGTTCACAAACTTGTGGCCTTCGGTGCCGCCAAAACGCTTGGCCATCTCGATGCCTTCGTTAATCACCACCTTGTAGGGCACATCAATCCGATGCTTCAGCTCATAGGTGCCCAGGCGGACAATCGCCAGCTCAACCGGATCCACCTCTTTCAGGGGCCGATCAAGGAAAGGCTCGATCAGTTTGTCCAGCTCGGCCTGTTCCCGATGGATGCCCCGCAACAGATCCCGGAAATACATGATGTCTACTTTGCTCATGTCATTATCGACCATGAACTCCGCTTCAATGTCAGAGATCGGCGTTTTGCTGAAGTGCCGCTGGTACAGGCCCTGCATGGCAAGGGCCCGCGCCCTGCGCCGATCACCAGCCTTGGGCTGGCCGGTTTTCCCCGGCTGGGGAGAGGTATCACCCGCTTCGTTCATTACTCACCCAACTTTTTGAACAGACTGACCATTTCCAGGGCAGTAATGGCCGCTTCCGCGCCTTTGTTGCCGGCCTTGGTGCCTGAGCGCTCAATGGCCTGTTCGATCGAATCGACGGTCAATACGCCAAAGGTCACTGGCACGTCGGTTTCCAGGCTGACAGCGCCCAAACCACTGGAGGCTTCGCCGGCGACGTATTCGAAGTGCGGCGTACCACCACGAATAACCGCACCCAGGGCGATGATGGCATCGTAGTCGGAGGTTTCGGCTACGCGCTTGACTGCCAGCGGCATTTCATAGGCACCCGGTACCCGGATGATGGTGATGTCATCTTTGGAAATACCGTGGCGCAACAGGGTATCTACAGCCCCATCTACAAGACTTTCAACCACAAAACCATTAAACCGGCCAACCACCAGGGCGTAACGGCCGCTGCACTGGGTGAAATCACCTTCAATTACTTTGATATCTGCCATCTTGGGCTCCTTCGCGAGCTGCGGCACTCAGAGCCGCAGCCGGGTTTATCATTCGGGGGTATAGGGTACGTATTCCACAACTTCCAGATCGAAACCGGAAATGGCAGAGAATTTTACCGGCGGGCTCAACAAGCGCATTTTGCCTACGCCGATATCCCGCAGAATCTGAGAACCGGTTCCGACGGTGAAGTACACGCCAGAACTGCCTTTCCCGGCAGATGCTGTGCCCTCGTCGTAGAATTCCTGGATTCGATCTTCCAGGTTATAGCTGTCTTCAGCGCTGTTCAGCAGAACCACAACACCACGCCCTTCCTCAGCCACTTTCTCAAGGGCATGATGCAATGGCCAACTGCGCGAGTCCTTACGACGTGCACCCAGCAGATCCCGAAGGGTATCGGTGATGTGTACACGCACAAACACAGGCTCTTCAGGGGCAATATCTCCCATCACCATGGCCAGGTGGGTGGCACCCTGAATGTTGTCTCGGTAGGTACGTAACTTGAAAAGACCATACTCGGTATCCAGGTCGTGCTCTTCCACGCACTCCACGGTTTTTTCATTCATGGTGCGGTAGTGGATCAGGTCGGCGATGGTGCCGATTTTCAGGTCATGCTCTTCTGCGAATCTTTCCAGGTCTTCACGGCGCGCCATGGAACCGTCGTCATTCATGATTTCACAGATCACACCGGCAGGCTCGCAACCAGCAAGAGCCGACAGGTCACAGGAGGCTTCGGTGTGCCCTGCCCGGCTCAAAACCCCACCAGGATCAGACATCAAGGGGAAAATATGGCCCGGCTGAACCAGGTCTGACGCCTTGGCATTGCGGGCAACCGCCGCTTGTACCGTGCGGGCGCGATCAGCCGCAGAGATACCGGTGGTCACGCCTTCACGCGCCTCGATAGACAGCGTGAACTTGGTGCCGAAACCGGAAGCATTCTGTTGCACCATCAACGGCAAGCCAAGCTGTTCGCACCGGTCTCGGGTCATCGGCATACAGATCAGGCCCCGGCCAAAGCGAGCCATGAAATTGATCGCTTCCGGCGTGCAATGTTCTGCAGCCATTACCAGATCGCCCTCGTTCTCGCGATCCTCATCGTCCATCAGGATCACCATTTTGCCCTGGCGGATGTCTTCGATGATGTCTTCAATGCTGTTCAGTGCCATACGGTTCTGCACCCTGTCACCCTGGCCGCATCTTGCTGCGACCGAAGGGAATGAATTGAATGATTAGCTGCGGGCCAGGATCAGCCTCTGATCCTCACCCACCTGACGCCGATCCAGCACTTTCCATTGCACTTTATCAGCCATTGTTTCAAGCGGCAGATGAGCGGTTGGTCGCCCGGTGCTGCCCAGAAATACCGGCGCCTGATACAACCAGAGTTCATCCACAAGGTTTTCCCGAATGAACGTTCCGGCCAAGGTTGGCCCCGCCTCTACCAATAATTCGTTGATGCCAAGTTCGCCCAGGGCATCCAGCAGCTCAGCAAGGTCAACACCATTATCTTTCCAGGCCACACCGGTCAGGCTAACGCCCAGCGCGGCCAGATCCTGCGCCGGCGCCGATGCCAGTGCCGAACTGGCGCAGAACACCTGAACATTGCCCCCCTGGAGAATACGCGCCGTCGCCGGTGTGCGGGCGTCCCGGTCGGCAATAACCCGCAGAGGCTGGCGTGAGGGATCCGTGGCATCACCAATCTCCCCCATTTCATCCCGACGCACCGTCAACGATGGGTCATCCGCCAGAACCGTGCCTACTCCCGTCAGGATAGCATCGCTGATGGCGCGCAGCCGCTGCACGTCCCTCCGGGCTTCGGGCCCGGTGATCCACTGGCTTTCGCCAGAGGCCATAGCGGTACGGCCATCCAGGCTGGCGGCCATTTTCAGGCGAACCCAGGGCCGGCCAGTATTCATGCGTTTCATAAAACCGGGGTTCAAGCGAACCGCTTCATCGGCCATCAACCCCTCGGTCACCTTGATGCCGGCATCCCGGAGCATGTCCAGCCCCCGGCCAGACACTGACGGATTAGGATCTTTAGTCGCGGCAAATACCTGCGCCACGCCAGCGTCAATCAACGCTCTGGCACAGGGCGGCGTTCGGCCATAATGGCTGCAGGGCTCTAGCGTGACATACGCAGTCGCCCCACGGGCATCCTGGCCGGCCTGGCTCAGAGCGCGAACTTCTGCGTGAGCCTCTCCGGCACGTTCGTGCCAGCCTTCTCCGACGATGCGGTTGCCCTTGGCGATCACGCAGCCAACCCGGGGGTTGGGGTGGGTAGAATAGCGGCCACGCCAGGCCAACTGAATGGCCCGGGCCATCATCGCCCGGTCACGGTCTGCAATCATGCCTTGCCTTTTCCGGACTGCTTGTCGGCCAACGCCCTTGCCACATCAGCCGCGGTTTCACCATTACCCTGAGACAATCGCTCAATCTCTTCCTTGAACTCGTTGATGTCCTGAAAGCTGCGATAAACAGAGGCAAAGCGAACGTAGGCCACTTTGTCGAGCTGACGCAACTCGGTCATCACTTCCTCACCGAGCTGCATAGACTTTACTTCACGCTCACCAGTGGAACGCAGGCGGTACTTGATACGGTTCAGGGCAGCGTCGATTTCCTCGATGCTGACCGGCCGCTTTTCCAGCGCCTTCATCAGGCCTGCCCGAAGTTTTTCTTCATCGAATGGCTGCCGGGTTCCATCCTGCTTGACCACGCGCGGCATCACCAGCTCAGCGTTTTCAAACGTAGTGAACCGCTCCCGGCAGGACAAACACTCCCTGCGGCGGCGAACCTGATCACCTTCAGCCACCAGGCGCGAATCAATCACCTTGGTATCGGCTTCACCACAGAAAGGACAATGCATAATTCAGATGCTCCGGAAAGGAAGAACCCGGGGCTCCGTCAAGAACGCCCGGGCAGTCTTGTTACGCTATCACTTAGCCATAGACCGGGAAGCGGGCACACACCGCTTCTACCTGCTCACGCACACGGCTGATGGTTGCTTCGTCTTCAAGGTTGTCCAGGATGTCACACATCCAGCCAGCCAGATCACGACACTCCCCTTCCTTGAAACCACGGGTGGTGACTGCGGGGGTACCAATGCGCAGGCCAGAAGTCACAAACGGCGAGCGCGGGTCATTCGGGACAGCGTTCTTGTTCACGGTGATGTGCGCTTTGCCAAGCGCGGCATCGGCGTCTTTACCAGTGATGTCCTGCTTGATCAGACTGACCAGAAACAGGTGGTTCTTGGTGCCACCGGAAACCACGTCAAAGCCACGCGCAACAAACACTTCGGCCATGGCCGCAGCGTTCTTCACCACTTGCTGCTGGTAAGCCTTGAACTCGTCGCTCATGGCTTCTTTGAAGCACACGGCCTTGGCTGCAATCACGTGCATCAGCGGGCCACCCTGACCGCCGGGGAAGACGGCAGAATTCAGTTTCTTCTGCAGATCTTCATCATCACAGGCCAGGATCAGGCCACCACGGGGGCCGCGCAGGGTTTTGTGAGTGGTGGTTGCAACCACGTGGGCGTGTGGCACCGGGTCCGGATACACGCCAGCAGCAACCAGGCCAGCCACATGAGCCATGTCCACAAACAGGTAGGCGCCAACCTTGTCGGCGATGGCACGGAAGCGGGCAAAGTCCAGTTCCTGGGAGTAGGCTGAGAAGCCGGCAATGATCATCTTCGGCTTGTGCTCAACCGCCAGCGCCTCGATTTCGTCGTAGTCCAGCAAGCCGGTGTCGGTGTTGATACCGTACTGAACGGCGTTATAGATCTTGCCAGAGAAGTTGACGCTGGCACCGTGGGTCAGGTGGCCACCGTGGGCCAGGCTCATGCCCAGAACGGTATCGCCGGGCTTGAGCAGGGCCATGAACACGGCAGAGTTGGCCTGGGAGCCGGAGTGAGGCTGAACGTTGGCGTAGGCAGCACCGAACAGTTCCTTGGCACGGGCGATGGCCAGGTCTTCAGCAATGTCGACAAACTCACAGCCGCCGTAGTAACGCTTGCCGGGATAACCTTCGGCGTACTTGTTGGTCAGCACACTGCCCTGGGCTTCCATCACCCGCGGGCTGGTGTAGTTTTCAGACGCGATCAGTTCGATGTGCGCTTCCTGACGCTTCTCTTCCGCCTGCATGGCGTTCCAAAGTTCGTCATCGAAACCGGCGATTTTCATATCACGATTAAACATGGATGTGCTGCCCCTGTCTGTATGGCTGGCCCGGCGCTGCCTCTGTGCATGCCGTAACCCCTGAAAAATTGGGCCGCTATTCTATCCCGAAAGCGGGTTAAAAATCATCCTTTATGCCGTCCGCAGATACCGGCACATCGAGGATCCCGGTTTTCGCTCAATTGCTATCCCGGATAGGTTTAGATACCTTAGCCGATCAACATTCAAAGGTGTCGACTTTGGCAGTGACGGCCTTCGGGGTGGGCGATTCGGGATACGCTGTGAATACGTCCCTGTACGCTCCACAAAAACATCCCTGTTTTTGTGGATCCCGAATCGCCCACCCCGAAGGCCTCAGCCAGACACCGGTCGTGTTTTCTGTTATCTACGCGAATTTCGGATAAGGATTCTGCCAATATGGCCCAGTACGTATACACCATGAACCGCGTGGGCAAGGTGGTACCACCCAAGCGGGAGATTCTGAAAGACATTTCCCTGAGCTTCTTCCCGGGCGCCAAAATCGGCGTGCTGGGCCTGAACGGCTCCGGTAAATCCACCCTGCTCCGTATTATGGCGGGTGTCGACCAGGATTACATCGGCGAAGCCCGGCCCCAGCCCGGCATCAATGTCGGCTACCTGCCCCAGGAGCCGGAGCTGGACGAAGAAAAAACCGTCAAGGAAATCGTCGACGAGTCCGTTGCCCACGTGCACAACGCCCTGGCCGAACTGGACCAGGTATACGCCGCGTACGCAGAGCCGGATGCCGATTTCGACGCCCTGGCCAAGAAACAGGGCGAACTGGAAGCCATCATCCAGGCCACGGACGGGCACGATATCGAACGCAAGATGGAAGTGGCCGCCGATGCGCTGCGCCTGCCAGCCTGGGATCAGAAAGTCAAAGTGCTGTCCGGGGGCGAGCGCCGCCGTGTGGCCCTGTGCCGCCTGCTGCTGTCTGGCCCGGACATGCTGCTGCTGGACGAGCCGACCAACCACCTGGACGCGGAGTCCGTGGCCTGGCTGGAGCGCTTCCTGCACGATTACGACGGCACTGTGGTCGCCATCACCCACGACCGTTACTTCCTCGACAACGTCGCCGGCTGGATTCTGGAACTGGACCGTGGCCACGGCATCCCGTTCGAGGGCAATTACAGCCAGTGGCTGGAGAACAAAGAAAAACGCCTGGAAATGGAATCCAAGCAGGAAGCCTCGCACCAGAAAGCCATCAAGCAGGAGCTTGAGTGGGTGCGCTCCAACGCCAAGGGCCGCCAGTCCAAGAGCAAGGCCCGTCTGGCCCGCTTTGAGGAGATGAGCTCTCAGGAGTTCCAGAAACGTAACGAAACCAACGAACTGTACATCCCGCCCGGACCTCGCCTGGGCGGCAAGGTGATCGAAGTGGAAGGCATCAGCAAGGCCTTTGACGACCGCCTGTTATACGAAAACGTATCGTTCAGCGTGCCGCCCGGGGCCATTGTCGGCATCATCGGTGGTAACGGTGCCGGTAAATCCACGCTGTTCAAGATGATTGCCGGCATGGACCAACCAAACTCCGGCACTATTACCGTGGGCGAAACCGTTGAGCTCGCTTACGTGGATCAGATGCGCGACCTGGACGGCAGTAAAACCGTGTGGGAAGAGCTGTCCGACGGCAACGACATCATCAAGGTTGGCAACTACGAAACACCTTCCCGCGCTTATGTGGGCCGCTTCAATTTCAAGGGCACCGACCAGCAAAAGCGGGTAGGCGATCTCTCCGGTGGTGAGCGTAACCGCCTGCACCTGGCCAAGCTGCTAAAGCAAGGCGGCAACGTGTTGCTGCTGGACGAACCCACCAACGATCTGGACGTGGAAACCCTGCGCGCACTGGAAGAAGCCATTCTGAACTTCCCCGGCTCCGCTCTGATCATCTCGCACGATCGCTGGTTCCTGGACCGTGTGGCCAGCCACATTCTGGCGTTCGAGGATGACGGTGAGGTGGTGTACTTTGAAGGCAACTTCACCGATTACGACGCCGACTTCAAGAAGCGCAAAGGGGAATCTGCCATGCAGCCCAAGCGCATGAAGTACAAGAAGCTGGCGTAACTGTGGTACTGAGCCGGCGTTTGCCGGCTCGCTCCTCCCGCCCCGATTTGCCCGATACGGAATTCTGCCATGGCCAAAGCCAAAACCGCCTTTGTATGCACCGAGTGCGGTGCGGATTACTCCAAGTGGCAGGGCCAGTGCACGGCCTGCCAGGCCTGGAACACCATCAGCGAAGTACGCGGCGTTTCCAGCCCCGGCAAGGGTGCACGCAGCGCCCGGTTTGAGGGCTACGCAGGCAGCCTATCCGAGGTCAAAAGCCTGGACGAAGTCAGCTTGGCCGAGCAGGCCCGCATCAGCACCGGCATGCAGGAGTTCGACCGGGTGCTGGGCGGCGGTCTGGTGGAGGGCTCCGCAGTGTTGATGGGCGGGCACCCCGGCGCGGGCAAAAGCACCCTGCTGCTCCAGGCGGTTTGCCAACTAGCCGAGCAGCACCCGGCGCTTTACGTCACCGGTGAGGAATCCCTGCAACAGGTGGCCATGCGCGCCAAACGGTTGGGATTACCCACCAAAGACCTGAAAATGCTCTCGGAAACGTCCGTGGAGCGGCTGATGCAGGTGGCGGAAATGGAAAAGCCCCGCATTCTGGTGATCGACAGTATCCAGGTGATGCACGTGGCCGATATCGAATCCGCCCCAGGTTCAGTCTCCCAGGTGCGGGAGAGCGCCGCTTTCCTCACCCGCTTTGCCAAGCAAACCGGCACGATTTTGCTGCTGGTTGGCCACGTCACCAAAGACGGCAGCCTGGCCGGCCCGAAGGTGCTGGAGCACATGATCGACTGCTCCATCCTGCTCGAAGGCTCCAGCGACAGCCGCTACCGCACCCTACGGGGCATCAAAAACCGCTTTGGTGCAGTGAATGAGCTGGGCGTGTTTGCCATGCTGGAACAGGGCCTGAAGGAAGTGAAAAACCCCAGCGCCATTTTCCTGAACCGGGGAGAGGAAGCTGCTCCCGGCAGTGTGGTGATGGTGGTCTGGGAGGGCACCAGGCCGATGTTGGTGGAAATCCAGGCTTTGGTGGATATGGCCCAGGGCAGCTATCCGCGCCGTGTGGCCGTGGGTACCGACCAGAACCGGTTGGCGATGCTTCTCGCGGTGTTGCATCGTCATGGCGGTATGCATGTAGCCGATCAGGATGTGTTCGTTAACGTGGTGGCGGGTGTGAAGGTCAATGAAACCAGTGCGGACCTTGCCTTGTTGTCGGCGGTGGTGTCGTCGTTCCGGAATCGGGCGTTGCCGCAGGATCTGGTGATTTTCGGAGAAGTGGGCCTGTCCGGTGAGATCCGGCCGGTGCCGAATGGCCAGGAGCGGATATACGAGGCAGCCAAGCACGGCTTCACTCGGGCTTTGGTTCCCAAGGCTAACGTTCCGCGCAAGCCTGTGGAAGGCATGAAGGTCATTCCGGTGACCAAGCTTTCTGATGCTCTTTCGGCTTTAGAGGAACTTTAGGCTCTAGCACCCAGCCTTCCCAGGCTTGGAGTTAGGGCGGTGTTGGGTGACCTTTCAAAAAAACGCTACGAGCACATCCCTGTGCGCTTCGCTCCGGCCATCCATGGCCTACGAGATTTTTTGAAAGGTCACCCAACACCACCCTCTCTATCAGTCGTGCAAACCGCTAATCCAACAGAGAAATGCAAACACATCCGCATCAGTCAATCAGATGCGCAAACTCCCGCTCCAACAGCGCCTGATCCCCAAGATTTAACTCAACCAGCCGCTTCAAATGCGTGGCACTTTCAAGATCAATATACTGACACCGAAATCCCAGCCGATGATCCTCCACGTGCTTCAACTCCACCGCCATCACAATCGCGGCTTCATGCTCATTCAGGTGAATCACCACCTCACAAGGCTTGTTCAGCGGAACCTTCCAACCTTCCGGCCGCTGGACCAAAACGCCCTTCAGGGAAATATCCAACACCTCGGTTGACCACACCTGATCCTGACAATGCAGCTCACAGGGCGCATCGAAACTGATTCGATGGAAACGGCGTTTTTCGGAAGTTTTGATAGACAAGGGGCAGCTCCGGCTCGACGGTCATTACTCTCTATGACTATAGACCGGACATAAAAGGGAGTACAGCGTGGAGTGGTTAACGAGAGCTTCGCTCCCGAGGGCTTAAGATATTCCCGAAACGTTGGACTGCAGGGTGGCGATAGGGCCTCCAAAAAATCTCGGAGACCATGGATGGCCGGAGCGAAGCGCTCAGGGATGAGCTCGTAGCGTTTTTTTGGAGGCCCTATCGCCACCCTGCCTACTCCACAGCCCGCAGGCTAGGAGTAAGCAAAGCACAAACTCGAACCTATTTGTGATACTGCCCGCTAAGCTCAACAACCGCCTCAATGAACGCCCCAGCATGCTCCGGATCCACATCCGGCGTTATACCATGCCCCAGGTTGAAGATATGCCCGGAACCCGAGCCATACCGCTTCAGGATATCCGCCACTTCCTGGCGAATCCGCGCTTTCGGTGCGTACAACATCGCCGGGTCCATATTACCCTGCAGGGCAACCTTATCGCCCACGCGAGCGCGGGCATTGCCGATGTCCGTCGTCCAGTCCAGGCCCACGGCGTCGGCACCACAGTCAGCAATAGACTCCAGCCACTGGCCGCCGTTCTTGGTGAACACGATCACCGGCACCCTGCGGCCTTCGCTTTCACGAATCAGCCCATCCACAATCTTCTTCATGTAACGCAGGGAGAACTCTTCGTAGGCCCAGCTGCTCAGCACTCCACCCCAGGTATCGAAAATCTGCACTGCCTGGGCACCGGCCTTGATCTGACCGTTCAGGTAATCAATCACCGAATCCGCCAAGTGGTCCAGCAAGCGGTGCATCACTTCCGGCTGGCCATACATCAGCTTCTTGGCTTCGGAGAAAGTCTTGGAGGAGCCGCCCTCAATCATGTAAGTGGCCAGGGTCCAGGGGCTGCCGGAGAAACCGATCAGCGGCACCCGGCCGCTGAGTTCGCGGCGGATGGTGGAGACGGCGTTCATCACGTAGTCCAGATCCGACTCGGCATTCATCTTCGGCAGGGCGTCGACGTCGGCTTCGGTGCGAATCACTTTGCGGAATTTCGGACCTTCGCCAGTTTCGAAATACAGGCCCAGGCCCAGGGCATCAGGAATGGTCAAAATATCGGAGAACAGGATGGCAGCGTCCAGCGGATAGCGCTCGAGCGGCTGCAGGGTAACTTCACAGGCCAGCGGCGTGTTCTTGCACAGGCTGAGAAAATCGCCGGCCTTGGCCCGGGTTGCGCGGTACTCCGGCAGGTAGCGACCCGCCTGGCGCATCATCCACACCGGGGTGCGGTCTACAGGCTGCCGCATCAGGGCGCGCAGGAAGCGGTCATTCTTCAGCTCGGTCATATGGTATCCCGTTCTCGTCGGTAAATGGTCAGAGATAATGGGGAGCAATGATACCCCGTTTATACGAATAAAAAAGGGCGGCTTACCCGTAGCAAGCCGCCCTTCTGACTCTGATCAACTCAGAGTTATACGTCGAGGTAGTCCAGAATGCCTTCCGCAGCCTGGCGACCTTCCCAGATGGCGGTGACCACCAGATCAGAGCCGCGCACCATATCGCCACCGGCAAAGATCTTGGGGTTGCTGGTCTGGAACGGGAACTCGGCTTCCTCCAGCGCTGCAACGCGACCGGAATCATCGGTGTTCACCTCGTGTTCACCGAACCAGTCAGCGGGGCTCGGCCGGAAACCAAACGCCACCAGTACCGCATCGGCAGGAATGACTTCCTCACTACCCGGCACGACTTCAGGGCGGCGACGGCCATTTTCGTCCGGTTCTCCCAGCTGGGTAGACACCACCTTGACGCCCTCAACACGGTCTTCACCGATGATGGCGATAGGCTGCCGGTTAAACAGGAACTTCACACCTTCTTCCTTGGCGTTTGCGACTTCCCGGCGCGAACCGGGCATGTTGGCTTCATCCCGACGGTAGGCACAGGTGACGCTCTCCGCCTGCTGACGAATGGAGGTGCGGTTGCAGTCCATGGCGGTATCACCACCACCCAGCACCACCACGCGCTTGCCCTTCATATCGATGAAGTCTGTCGTTTTTTTCTCGAACCCAAGACGGCGATTCACATTGGAAATCAGGAACGGCAGAGCATCATAGACGCCCGGCAATTCTTCTCCCGGGAAGCCGCCTTTCATGTAGGTGTAGGTGCCCATGCCCATGAACACCGCGTCGAATTCTTCCATGATGCTCTTCACCTGGACGTCTTTACCCACCTCGGTGTTCAGACGGAATTCCACGCCCATCTCCTCGAACACCTTACGGCGCCGGGACATCACGGACTTTTCCAGCTTGAACTCGGGAATACCGAAGGTCAGCAGACCGCCAATTTCAGGGTAACGATCGAAAACCACCGCCTTGACGCCATTACGCACCAGGATATCGGCACAGCCGAGGCCAGCGGGCCCGGCGCCGATAACGGCCACTTTTTTGTCTGTCCATTTCACATTGGACATATCAGGCTTCCAACCCAGCGCGAAGGCCGTGTCGGTAATGTATTTTTCCACTGAACCGATGGTTACCGCGCCGTAGCCATCGTTCAGGGTACAGGCACCTTCACACAGGCGATCCTGTGGGCACACCCGGCCGCACACTTCCGGCAGGGAGTTAGTCTGGTGGCACAACTCCACGGCCTTCATGATGTTGCCTTCAGACACCAGCTTCAGCCAGTTCGGAATATAGTTGTGTACCGGGCATTTCCACTCGCAATAGGGGTTACCGCAAGCCAGGCAGCGGTGAGACTGAGATGCCGCATGGGTTTCGGTAAACGGGTGATAGATCTCACCGAATTCTTTCTTCCGCTTTTTGGCAGGCACCTTCTTCGGGTCTACCCGCCCAACTTCCACAAACTGAAAGTCATTGTTGAGACGTTCTTTCATGTTGCTACTCTCATCAGCTCAATTTCGACGGGGGCTGCGCCCGCTGGCGCAGCCCATCAACCTTTGCGTTGCCCAGCCTTATTCCGGGCGGGCACGGGTGCTGGCCAGCAGGCTGCGCAGGTTCGCAGCCTTTGGCTTCACCAGCCAGAAGCGGCCGATGTAATCGTCGAAATCTTCAAGTAGGTGCTCCGCCCAGGCGCTTCCGGTTTCGGAAATATGCTCCCGGATCACACCACGCAGGTGATTCCGGTAGGCTTCCATGTCTTCCCGCGAAATGCGCTGGATCTCAACCAGTTCGTGGTTGTACTTGTCCACGAAGGTGTTGTCCAGGTCCAGCACATAGGCGAAGCCGCCGGTCATGCCGGCACCGAAGTTATAGCCGGTGGAACCGAGAACGGTCACCAGGCCGCCGGTCATGTATTCACAACAGTGGTCCCCGGCCCCTTCTACCACCGCATGGGCACCAGAGTTACGAACCGCAAAGCGTTCACCGGCTGTGCCAGCGGCAAACAGCTTGCCCCCTGTCGCGCCGTACAGGCAGGTATTACCCACGATGGATGTTTCCTGGGTTTTGAAGTCGCTGCCGCGGGGCGGTTTAACAACCAGCTTGCCGCCAGTCATGCCCTTGCCCACGTAGTCGTTGGCATCGCCTTCAAGAATCAGGTTCAGACCACCCACGTTCCACACACCAAAGCTCTGGCCTGCGGTCCCGGTAAGATCCAGGGTGATCGGTGCATCCACCATTCCCTGGTTACCGTACTGCGCTGCAATTTCGCCAGACAGCCGCGCACCAATGGAGCGATCGCAGTTGGTAACCTTGTAGCTCCAGGCGCCGCCGGACTTCTCTGCGATAGCTGCAGCGGTATCTTTCACCATCTGCTCCGCCAGGCGGCCTTCGTCGAACGGATGGTTGCGCTCAACCTGACATGTCTGGGGCTTGTCCGCCGGGATGTGATCATTCTGCAGCAGACGGGTCAGATCCAGCTTTTTCTGGCGCTCAGTATTGCCCGGCAGGCGCTCAAGCAGATCGACACGGCCAACCAATTCCTCAAGACTGCGAACACCCAGCTTGGCCATCCACTCGCGAGTTTCTTCCGCGACAAAACGGAAGAAGTTCATGGCCATCTCAACGGTGCCCTTGAAGTGCTCTTCCCGCAGGTAATCGTTCTGGGTAGCAACACCGGTGGCACAGTTGTTCAGGTGACAGATCCGCAGGTATTTACAACCCAGGGCCACCATTGGCGTAGTACCGAAGCCGAAGCTTTCAGCGCCCAGAATCGCTGCTTTAACAACATCCAACCCAGTCTTGATGCCACCGTCTGTCTGCAGGCGAATCTTGCCCCGCAGGTCATTTGCCCTCAGGGCCTGTTGGGTTTCGGTCAGGCCCAGCTCCCACGGCGAGCCGGCATAGCGAATCGAGGTCAACGGGCTGGCCGCAGTACCGCCGTCGTAACCAGATACGGTAATCAGGTCGGCATAGGCCTTTGCCACACCGGCGGCGATAGTGCCTACTCCAGGTTCGGACACCAGCTTCACCGACACCAGGGCTTCCGGGTTCACCTGCTTCAGATCGAAAATCAGCTGCGCCAGATCCTCGATGGAATAGATATCGTGGTGGGGCGGTGGAGAAATCAGGGTCACACCCGGCACGGAATAACGCAGGCGAGCGATCAGGTCATTCACCTTGCCGCCAGGCAACTGGCCGCCCTCACCGGGCTTGGCGCCCTGGGCTACCTTGATCTGCATCACATCGGCGCTGCGCAGGTACTCTGCGGTGACACCAAATCGGCCAGAGGCAACCTGCTTGATCTTCGAACGGCGGTTAGTGCCATGGCGGGCCGGGTCTTCACCACCCTCACCGGAGTTAGACCGCCCACCCAGGGTGTTCATAGCCACCGCGAGCGCCTCGTGGGCCTCCGGAGACAAAGCACCCAGGGACATGGCCGCGGAATCAAACCGGGGGAAGATATTCTCAACCGGCTCAACTTCGGAGAGATCAATGGGCTTGATATCCTTCTTGAATACCAACAAGTCACGCAGGGTAGCCACCGGGCGCTCGTTCACCAGGCAGGCGTATTCCTGATAGTGGCCGTAGTCGCCACTGATCACGGCATCCTGAAGCTTGGCAACCACATCCGGGTTGAAAGCGTGGTACTCCTGACCGTGAACGTATTTGAGCAAACCACCCTGAGACAGAGGCTTGCGGGGTTTCCAGGCAACGGCCGCGAGTTGTTCCTGATCCTGCTGGAAGTCAAAGTAGTCCGCCCCCTGAATACGGCTAGGCACACCCTTGAAGCACAGATCCACAACGTTATCGGCCAGACCGATGGCTTCAAACAGCTGGGCTCCGCGATAGGAGGTGATGGTGGAGATTCCCATTTTCGACAGGATCTTCAACAAGCCCTTGTTGATGCCTTTACGATAGTTGTTCTTGGCCTCGATCGGGTCCATCAGCAGCTCACCGGTGCGAATCAGATCGTTGAGGACCTGATAGGCCAGGTACGGATAAACCGCAGTGGCACCAAAGCCGAACAGTACGGCGAAGTGATGGGGATCCCGGGCCCAGCCAGTTTCCACAATGATGTTGGAATCGCAGCGCAGGCCCCGCTCAACCAGGTGGTGGTGCACAGCACCGGTCACCATCATGGCGTTTACAGGCAACTCGCCTTCCACCAGGTCCTTGTCGCTCAGAATCAGCAGCACCTTACCGTCGCGGACCGACTTTTCAGCCTCATCGCACATCCGGCGAACCGCTTCGTGAAGGCCCTCCTCCGGTCGGTAGCTCATGGCAATTCTGGCCACTTCAAAGCCCGGGCGATCGTTATTGCTGAGCTTGAGGAACTTGGCCGGCGACAACACCGGGGTTGTCAGAATAATCCGGTTGGCGTGTTCAGGGGTCTCCTCAAAGACGTTTTGCTCCGCACCCAAGCAGGTTTCCAGCGACATCACGATAGTTTCGCGCAGCGGGTCGATAGGCGGGTTGGTGACCTGGGCAAACTTCTGGCGGAAATAATCCGCCACATGCCGCACCTTGCTGGACAGCACGGCCATCGGCGTATCGTCACCCATGGAGCCCACAGCTTCTTGCGCGCTTTCAGCCAGCGGGCGCAACACCTGGTCGCGCTCTTCAAAGGAGATATTGAACATCTTCTGATGAACCAGAAGTTCGTCCGGCTCCATCAGTTTGAACTCAGGGGTGGCCTGGTTCAGCGTGGTTTCCACCCGCAGGGCGTTGTCTTTCAACCAACGCTTGTAGGGCTGCGCGGTTTTCAGGCGCTGGTCGATGTCTGCAGTGTGCAGCACCTCACCAGACTCGGTATCAATCGCCAGCATCTGGCCCGGGCCCACACGGCCCTTGGCAACCACATCATCCGGCGTGTAGCCGTAGGTGCCCACTTCTGATGCCAGGGTAATAAAGTCGTCCTTGGTGATGACCCAGCGAGCCGGGCGCAAGCCGTTACGGTCGAGCATACATAGGGCGTAACGACCATCAGACATAACCAGGCCGGCAGGGCCATCCCAGGGCTCCATATGCATGGAGTTGTATTCATAGAACGCCCGCAACTGGGAATCCATGGTGTCGACATTCTGCCAGGCCGGCGGAATCATCATCCGCACGGCACGGAACAGGTCGACGCCACCGGCCAGCAATATCTCCAGCATGTTATCCATGCTGGATGAATCCGAGCCGGTCAGATTAACCAGCGGCTGCAGGGTTTGCAGATCTGGCAGGTCCGGTGAGCTGAACTTGGCCGCGCGTGCGATCGCCCAGTTACGGTTGCCGTCGATGGTGTTGATCTCACCGTTATGGGCCAGGAACCGGAACGGCTGGGCCAGCGGCCACTTGGGCATGGTGTTGGTGGAGAACCGCTGGTGGAACACACAGATGGCGGTTTGCAGATCCGGATCACCCAGATCCTTATAAAAGTTGGCGAGATCCGCCGGCATCATCAGGCCTTTGTATGCAAGGGTGCGATGCGACAAGCTGCAGATATAAAACTCAGAGTCGTCCGCCATCTCCCGCTCAGCATGGCGGCGACCAACAAACAGCGCAACGGCAAACTCCTGCTCGGTTTTTCCGCCCGGCTCAACAAAAACCTGTTCAATCCTGGGCAGACAATCCAGCGCCATTGGCCCCAGGCAACTGTCGTCCACGGGCACTTCTCGCCAGCCCATGATTTCCAACCCCTGATCGACGAGGTTTTTCTCAACCGCAGCACGACCGGCGGCCGCCTGGCTTTCGTCCCGGGCTAAAAAAACCTGGCCGACTGCAAATAAGTCTCCAGGTTTTTTCCCGAATGCCGCCTGAGCAGCTTTGTAGAGGAAGGCCTTGGGACTTTGAATAAGAAGCCCACAACCATCACCGGTTTTGCCATCGGCAGCGATGCCTCCACGGTGGGTCATGCAAGTCAATGACTCGATGGCCGTTTGCAACAGCTTATGGCTCGCCTCGCCCTTCATGTGGGCAATCAGGCCAAAACCACAGTTGTCCCTGAACTCATCGGGATGATACAAGCCTGTTGTCATAAGCGTTCTCTCGCGTGTAAATGCTTTCTCGCCAGCCCGAAGCGCACCAACTTAGTGCACAAAACGTACTGACACCGAAAAAAAGGGGGAAGCGATTTTACACACGTGAAACTACGTATACAATTTTTTTCGCTGTTTTACCGCTAGAACAGGCCGGAAATGCACCAAAATAGTGCGCCTAGTAGCTTTCGAAGGACCGCACCCAGGGCTCAGTAATTCCCAAAGCAGAGGGCAACCGTCCGGAGGCTTCCCGGGCGGATTCACGGCTTGGATACTCGCCATACACCAACATAAACCAGGGCTGACCCAGGCGCTCTCCGAGGGTATAGCTCAATTGGGGGTTGTCTGGCTGGCGATCAAGAACATTTAAAATCGTACGCTCCTGATGACCGGCGACAAGCTGGAGAGTCCAGCCTTCACGTTGTTGCAACTGCGCCAAAGGCACAAAGTTCTTCGGTCTTGCCGGAGTGAACGCTGGCTCTGGCTCTGGCTCTGGCTCTGGCTCTGGCTCTGGCTCTGGCTCTGGCTCTGGCTCTGGCTCTGGCTCTGGCTCTGGCTCTGGCTCTGGCTCTGGCTCTGGCTCAGTTTCGACTGCGGCACTGACGCCTGTCAACGCCAGGTTTTCCGGTTCCTGCTGGCGCGGTAACTCTGGCGACGGCCGCGCATCAGCGGTAGGCTCTTCAGCCGCCTCTCGCGCTGCTTCGGGCCCTATAGTAATGCTCCTTCGAACTGTCTCTTTCGGAGCCTCCAACCCACCTGCGCCAGCGACCGATTCGTCATATTGCCGTGCCACGAACCACCACGACACCAGCAATATCACCAGTGCCAAGGCAGGCCAACGCAGTGATGCAAGGGGAGGCCAGCTACGGGCTGCGGCTCGGCTTTGTGGCGTAACCATGTCGAGCCAGATACCTGGTGCAACGCGCTTCAGTCGGCCGAAACTGCCCTGACTCAAAGCATGAAGCTGCTTAAGGCGCGATGAAGAAAGCAATTCATCCTGCCTGCCACCAGCCCTATGAACCCGAGGCTGAAGATAAGCGAAAACGTCATCACGGGTTAATGCTGGGAGATTGATATGATGGATGTGAACGGAGAGATCCTCGGCCCGAAACTGCTCCTCGAGCCCCTCGGCACCCGAGAATACCAAGGCTGCGGCCAATGACCGATCAGCCGCCAGAAATCCAGATAGCAACAGATTCAGCAACTCTGGCGCGACTCCGTCAGAATCATCCAGAAGCAACACCAGGCGCCGGCCACGCTGGGCACGCGCTTGAGACCACCTGAAAAACTGGTAAACCAGTTCGCGGGGCTCTAAATCTCCCGGCAAGCCCGAGCCAGCGATTTTATGGAGATCCCGAGCCAAAGCTTGAGTACTCGTCAAAGCCGCTGTCGGAATGCGATGGAAATCGAGCCGGGAGGATTCGCTTCGAACCAACTCTGTGAGTATTCGCGTTTTTCCAGCACCGGGTGCACCCGTGAGCAGCAGCGCCATGTCGCCAAACCCACACAAATGACGCAATGACTCCAATGCATGATGGCGCATGGCGTCCGGGAAGAACGGTGTCTCCATCTCCAGCGGGTTGTCTCGCAAGCCGTAGCGTTGCTGGAGGCGCGGAAACAATCCGCCACTGTCTATCGCATTGAGGTTATCCTGGGTCACAACTCATCCCTGCCTGTTGCTCAATCACCGCGTGATACGACGATCAATCGATAAATTCCAACAAGGTCTTTCTAAGGTTATCGGGCTGGGCATCAGCCGTTACGAAGGCATCCCCCAAGGCCCTCATCAATACCAACCGGAGGTTGCCATCCACATTCTTCTTATCAACGGCCATCAGCGACATGAAATCATCAGGCGTCATGCCTTTCGGGGCCCGCCCGGGCAATCCCGCGCGGCAAATCAACGCCACCGCTCTCTGATGATCGCTGGCACTGATCATACCTTCCCTCAACGATAGGTCAGATGCCATCATCATCCCTGTTCCAACAGCCTCGCCATGGAGCCAGTTGCCGTAACCTGCGTAGGTTTCAATCGCATGGCCAAAGGTATGGCCAAGATTCAGGATGGCCCGCAAGCCCCCTTCCCTCTCATCAACCGCCACAACGTCTGCCTTGCACTGGCAGGAACGGAAAATGGCCTCTCCTATTGCTTCGGGCTCCAGCCGGACCAACGCATCCATGTTCGCTTCCAGCCACTCCAGAAAAGGCACATCACGAATCAGGCCGTACTTGATAACCTCCGCAAGCCCGGCCGACACCTCCCTGGGAGGAAGTGTGGTCAGGGAATCGGTATCAATCAGGACGATGTTGGGCTGATGAAAAGCACCAACCATATTTTTGCCAAGGGGGTGATTGATCCCGGTTTTACCGCCAACGGATGAATCCACCTGGGAAAGCAGGGTAGTGGGCATCTGGATGAATGGTACGCCCCGCTGATAGCAGGCCGCTGCAAACCCCGCCATATCCCCGATGACGCCGCCGCCCAGGGCAGCAAGTGTTGTTTTTCTGGAGTGCCGGCGCTCCAGCAACCGGTCGAAAATCAGGTTAAGGGTCTGCCAATCCTTGAACTTCTCGCCATCCGGAAGCGTGACCACATCAACCGATTTTCCTGGGAAGCAAGCCTTCGCGCGCTCAAGATACAAAGGTGCAACCGTCTCGTTGGTAACAATCATCACCTGACTGCCGGAGACCCAGGGTGTCAGATCATAAGCCCCCAGCAACCCCTGACCAATAACGATGGGATAGCTGCGGTCACCCAGCTCTACGTTAAGCTCTTTGAGTACCTGGTACATGTTGACGACCTTCTTTCCGTCTCTGCCGTTTATGTCGTGGGGTTTTCGGATTGATTCGATTCACCAGCTGGCGCACCACCAATCTTGGACTCTTGCGATCGGTGAACATCACGATATCAGCGAGCTTGGTGTATAGCGGGTCCCGGACTGCGAACAGCCTTCTCAACACACCCTCGGGGTCATCGTTCTGAAGCAGAGGACGATTTCGATCTTTTCGGGTGCGCTCTACCTGCTGCTCAATCGACGTTTTGAGATAGATCACCACTGCATTTTTCCTCAACAATGCATGGTTTTCCGGGCGCATCACCGCACCACCTCCGGTCGCCAATACCGTTGACCGCGTTTCTGAAAGCTCATCCAGCATGGCGGTTTCGCGCTGCCGGAATCCGTCTTCTCCCTCGACATCGAATATCCAGGGAATATTGGCTCCGCACCGCTCTTCGATTATCCGGTCTGAATCAAGAAAACGATAACCCAGCTCTTTGGCGAGCATACGGCCAATCGTACTTTTTCCGGCTCCCATAGGGCCGACCAGGACAACACGTTCGGGCAAAGACATAATTTCCGCTCAACAGGGTTCAAGCGCGTGAGAATAGCACAGGGTAAGACATTCCATAAGCCAGAGGCCGACACAAAGAAAAAAGCCGCCGGGGTTAGCGGCGGCTTTTTGCGTGCGGAGCGATTACTGAATCAAGTCGTTCTTGATGATCTTGGGTGTGATGAAAATCAGCAATTCGCTGCGCTCATCGATGTGTTCCGTGCGCTTGAACAGGCGACCGAGGTAGGGAATATCCCCCAGGAACGGCGTCTTGGTGGTTTGTGTAGCCACTTCCGACTGGAAGATACCGCCCAATACAACAGTTTCGCCGTTGGCTACCAAGACCTGCGTGGTCACGGAGTTGGTGTTGATAGAGGGTATACCAGCCGTTACCTCGCCCCGGGAATCCTGGTTTACCACCAGGTCCATGATGATCTTGTCATCCGGAGTGATCTGCGGGGTTACCTCCAGTGAAAGAACCGCTTCCTTGAACTCAACGTTAGTCGCGCCACTGGAGGTCGCTTCCTGATAGGGAATCTCCTCACCTGACTTAATGGACGCACTCTGGCGATCTGCTGTCACCACGCGTGGCTGAGAGACAACCTCGGCGCGACCGTCTGTTTCCAGAGCAGAAAGCTCAAGGTCGATCAGGAAGTCGTCACTACCCCAGCCAATGGCAAAGGATGAGGCACCGTCGCCAGAAACTCCCAGATCGACTCCCAGGGCGCCGGGGAACGAAATCCCACCACCACCACCGGCTGCGGCATCACGCGCCTCCTGAAGGGTACCCAACGATCCGCCGATACTAATGACATCATTGCCACTGACATCGTAAGCCGCACCACCCCAGCGAACCCCGAGATTCTCAGCCACATTGGTCTGCGCGCGAACAATTCGGGCTTCGATGGACACCTGCCGTACAGGCACATCCCAAGTGCCGACAAGGCGACGAATCTCTTCCAGCTTCTGCTGCGTCTCACGAACGCTAATCGTGTTGGTGCGGACGTCTGAAGACACAAAGCCACGAGAGGAGATCAACTCTTCATCCGCGCGAATCAGCGCCACAACATCGGCCGCCTTCGCGTAGTTCACCTGAATGATATCAAGGCGCACTGGGGCCAGTTCCGCAATTTGCTTACTGGTCTCGAGCTCAAGCTTTTCACGGGCGGCGATTTCCTCTGCCGGAGCCACCAGCAGAACGTTGCCGATCTGACGCTGGTCCAGACCTTTGGTCTTCAAAATCAGATCAAGCGCCTGATCCCAGGGTACATTCTGCAAACGCAGGGTAATGCTGCCACCAACGGTATCACTGGCCACCAGGTTCAGCCCGGTAAAGTCGGCAATCAACTGGAGAACCGAACGTACTTCAATGTCCTGGAAGTTCAAGGACAGCTTGTCACCGGTGTACGGGAATTTCTCTTCGCGACGGGTCTCTGCCTCTTCTTCCGAGATGCGTTCCACGCTCACGGTGAATTCACGGCCAGACTGATACGCTATGTAGTCGTAGTTTCCTTCCGGGCGAATCTCAACAACAGCGTTACCATCCTCAATAAAGGTATCAATGCGGGTAACAGGGGTCGCAAAGTCAGTCACGTCGAGACGGCGACGGAGATCCACAGGCACTTCAAGGCCCGGCATGGTCAGGCGAATGCGACCGGCCAGTTCAGACAGGTTCACCGGAGCCGACGCACTACCCAGATCAACAATAACGCGCCCTTCACCCTCTTTGCTGCGACGGAAGTCAACGCCAGCCAAGGCGTTGGCTGCAGAGGCATTGGTTGTTCCGGTCCTGCTCTGCTGGGCTCCTGCTGTCACCGTCGGCGCGCCACTGGCGCCACCAATGGTCATCACCAACGAATTGTTCTGGCGAACGGTATCGTGCGGCACCAGCTCGACCAGGTTAAAGATCAGCCGTGTGCGATCTTTGGTTTCCACCACAGTCACGCTCTGGGCGTTGCCAGATCCAAGCGGAATGCTCCGCTGGTTAAGCCCACTGGTGGTGTCTTTGAGGTCCACGGCGATGCGCGCCGGGCGCTCAATCGTGTAACCGGTTGGCTCCGGCGGTGGCCCGTCGAATTTCATGGTCACTTCCAGGCGTTCTCCCGGCAGCGACGAAAACGACACGTCTTCCAGCGTGACCGCGCTGGCCAGGCTGGTCCATAACCCGATGGCGATCACGCCCACGCAGACATTGAGTTTTTTGAACATCGCTAGCCTCGACCTTAAACCATTTTGTTCGTGCATGTTTTTTTCGTTCATCCTATATCGCTCCCGGCCTTATCCTTCATCCAAAGACAGGGAACGCGGGCGCTCGACCCAGCCACCCCGGCCATTTGGAACGATTTCAATCAATTCAATGCGGGTTTCACTGATACCGACAATCCGGCCGTAGTTCTGCCCCATATAATTTCCGCTTCGCACCCGGTGGATGCCGCCACTGCCATCACGAATCAATGCAAACAATCCGCCGCCGACCCCCTGAAGCGTACCAACCATGGTCAGAGATTTAAGATCGAAGTTCTCCAAAACCTCTCTCGGCCGGTCGAGGTCTGGCTCAACATCACTGATCGGCTGCTCGTCCACCATGGTCAACTGAACGTCGACAGGCGGCTCAAAGGGGGCCCGGCGATCTGCCGCGGAATAACTGAACGCCTCGTAGGCCTTGAATTCTGGCAGGGGCTCTACGTGCCCCCGGGGCTTGGCCCGGGTATCGGCCATGAACTTGTCCAGATCCGAGAAACCGTTGCCCTGGGAACAAGCCGTCAGCAAAGACGCCAGACACACCCCCAGCCAGGCTTTTCCCGCATGCTTTCCTGTCATGCTCACTCTCCAGCCCGGTAGCGGTAGGTACGTGCAACAACTTGCATATCAAGCCGCTCACCATCTCCGCCAATTGGTTGAATGGTTAAATCGTGCAATGTCACAATCCGCGGCAAACTTGCCACACTGCTGACAAACGTTGCCAGCTCGTGATACGCACCAGACACCCGGATATTGATCGGCAGCTCCGAATAGAAATCCCGCCGCTGTTCAGGCTGCAGCGCTACTTGCTGCAGAGACAGACCACTACCCAATGCGGTATTGGTAATGTCCTCCAGCAGGCCTGGCACCTCAGTCTCGCTGGGCAACTGGCGTACCAGCGCGCCAAACGTCTCTTCCATCTCGGCCATTTGAGCCTTGAACACGTCAAGGTTGGCCACCTGATAGGCCTTACGCTCATATTGTTGCTTGAGCTCCTGCTCGGTGCGCTCGACCCTGTCCAGCTGGGCATACTGATCCTTGATAAAGAACCAGTATCCGCCGCCAAGAATCAGGCCAAAAATAATCAGAGCAACAATCGCTTTTATCGGTGCAGGCCAGATACCGGCGTTATTGATATCGAGGTCGTTGATATCAAATTCGTTCAAGCTCTTGAGTGAGTCCGCGAGGCTCATTAATTATCCTCCCCTTCGGGCTCTGGTGTCTGCTGCTGAACAGACAGGTTGAACTGGCTGTAACCTGCACGACGAGCGTCGGCTGCAGCCACATTGGTGAGATTGGGATTTGTGAACCAGTCAGAGTCATCAAACTGACGCATCAGATTGGATATACGGCTGTTCGACTCCGCCATACCCACGATTTCGATGCGTTCTCCCGTCCGCTTCAGATCGGTGTAGAAGAGGCCATCAGGCAAGGTGCGAACCAACTCATCAAACACCCGAACGATGACCGGACGTGTGCCCTGGAGATCTTGGATTACCTGCATCCTAGCCAACAACTCATCGCGCTGGCGCTTGAGGTTCTCGATCTCTCTGATCTGCTGGTCAAGCTGTTTTGCAGCGGTTTCAATATAGGCGTTTCGGGATTGCTGATAAGCAATCCGGCTGTCCATATCCGACTTCCAGAGGAATGCCAGGCCAGCCGCCACAATAGCTGCGCCAAGGATCATGACCACGAACTGCTTCTGCTTCTCGGCTCGCAGTTCCTCACGCCATGGTCTGAGGTTAATCTTTGCCATCAGTCGAAACTCCTCATTGCCAGGCCGCAGGCAATCATCAACGATGGAGCATCATTGCTCAGGGCTGATGCATTCACTCTGGAACCCACGGCCATGTCGGCGAATGGATTCGCAACCAGAGTTGGCGTGCCGGTCTTCTCCTCCACCATCTCGGTCAGGCCCTGAATGGATGCCGTACCGCCCGCAAGAACGACGTAATCAACGGCGTTGTACTGGCTGGCACCAAAGAAAAACTGGAGAGCGCGTGCAACCTGCTGCACAACCGCTTCACGGAAGGGGGTAAGCACCTCCGGTTCATAGTCGTCCGGGAGCCCGCCCTGCTTCTTGGCCAGGCCGGCTTCTTCAAGTGATAAGCCGTAGCGGCGCTGAATTTCCTCAGTAAGCTGCTTGCCCCCGAAAATCTGCTCTCGGGTATAAACTGTCTTGCCCTCAGCCAGCACACTCAGCGTGGTCATGGTTGCGCCGATATCGACGATGGCAACCACCAGCTCTTCGCCCTGGGACTCCAATTGGGGTTCGATCAGTTTGTACGCCCTTTCCAGTGCATAAGCTTCGACATCGACAATCTTGGTGGTCAGGCCGGCAATCTCGAGAGCGTCCTCACGGATATCCACGTTCTCTTTTCTGCACGCAGCCAGAAGCACGTCGACCTGGTCCGGATTCGACTCAGACGGACCCTGCACCTCAAAATCGATAGCTACTTCATCCAGCGGATACGGGATGTACTGATCGGCCTCGAGGGTGATCTGGTCTTCCATCTCGAATTCGTTGAGGCCGCCATCCATCTGGATGAGCTTGGTGATAACTGCAGAACCTGACACAGCCACGGCAACCTGCTTAACGCCGGTACGGGATTTAGAGGCCACTCGCTTGAGCACCTCACCCACCGCTTCTACATCAGTGATGTTTTTCTCGACAACTGCGTTGGCCGGTAACGGCTCAACCGCATAGCTTTCAACCTTGTAACGGTCGCCATGCCTTGACAGTTCCAGAAGTTTGACCGAGCTGGAGCTGACATCCACGCCCAGCACTGCACTGGATTTTTTTCCTAGCAATCCGAACACGCGCTCACCCTATACCTGGTTTAATGCACCCGGCTAAGGCGCCTCTGAACCAATCCCTGATACGGCAATCATGACAGAGACGCTTTATGTGTTTTTTATGTAAGAGAATTCTTCAAGTTTTCCGTCTACAATGCAGGCTCTTTGTTATTCAAGAGATCTTGCATTCAGTGAAGCAACTCAACCTTCCTAAAGCAATTTCTCAAATAATAGACCTATATCCAACTGTTGTCAGAAAAAAATGTCTCATTTGCTGCGCACATCTCGTGTTTTCGCCTGGTTCCTGCTCACCGGCCTGAGTGTCGCCATTATTATAGCCTCGGCCTTCTATTTATACCTTCGGCCCAGTCTGCCTCCTGTTCACCAGCTGCTGGACGTAAAACTTCAGACGCCGCTTCGGGTATACAGTGCAGACAACAGATTAATAGCAGAATTCGGCGAAAAGAGAAGGGCACCGATCACAATCGAACAGATCCCTACAATTCAGTTACAAGCCTTTCTGGCCGCGGAAGACGCCCGATTCCACGACCATTTCGGAGTCGACATCAAAGGGTTGACGCGGGCTGCCATCGAACTGGTGTCCACCGGCAGCATCCAGTCCGGCGGCAGTACGATCACCATGCAGGTTGCAAAAAATTACTTTTTGTCACGCGACCGCACCTTTATTCGTAAGTTCAACGAGATACTTCTGGCTCTTCAGATCGAACGTGAACTTGATAAAGACAAGATCCTGGAGCTGTACCTGAACAAGATCTACCTGGGCAACCGCGCATACGGCATCGCCGCCGCCGCCCAGGTCTATTACGACAAACCCGTCAACGAGCTCACCCTTGCCCAGATGGCCATGCTGGCTGGACTGCCAAAGGCGCCTTCTGCCTACAACCCTCTGGCCAACCCTGAGCGAGCACTGATACGCCGAAACTGGATTCTTGGAAGAATGCGGGATCTCGGCTACATCACACAGGAAGACTGGTCAGACGCAACCAATGCCCCCCTCACCGCCACCTATAACATGCGGGAAGCCGAGGTAGACGCCGATTACGTCGCCGAGATGGCACGAACGGAAATGGTTCGCCGTTTTGGTGAAGCCGCCTACAATGATGGCTACAGCGTAACGCTGACCGTTGACGGAATCAAACAACAAGCGGCAACGGAATCCCTCCGCACCGGCCTTGAAAACTACGATCGGCGTCACGGCTTCCGGGGCCCCATCGGCCAGTTTGACGCTGCCGGCATGTCTGCAGCAGAGCTATCCAATCAGCTACTCAACTACCCGAGGGTAGAAGGCCTCATCCCTGCAGTGATCACCTCAGTCAACGATGATGAGGGCGCAGCAAGGGTTCACACCCGCCACCTCGGCCCGGGAAAAATGGACTTCGAAACGATGACCTGGGCTAAGCGATACCGCACAGAGAACCTGACGGGACCAGCCCCAGAAAAGCCGTCCGATGTAGTCAGTGTTGGCGACGTGGTCTACGTGAAGGTGGCGCAACTGCCCCAAGTACAGGAGCAGAACCCTGAAACTGACAGCAACGAGCCCCGGCTTGAACTACAGGTTGCGCTCTCTCAGGCCCCAAGAGTGGAAGGCGCAGTGATTTCTCTGTCGGCAAAAACCGGCGCCATTGAGGCCCTTGCCGGCGGTTACAGCTTTAGCCAGAGCAAATACAACCGGGCAACCCAGGCTAACCGCCAGCCGGGCTCTACATTCAAACCATTCCTGTACCTCTCTGCCCTGGAGAACGGCCGCACGCCTGCAACCATTTACAATGATGCGCCCATCGTATTTGAGGACTCAGAGCTCGAAGGCGCCTGGCGCCCCCAGAACTCATCGGGCCAGTTTTACGGCCCAACCACACTCAGGGAAGGCCTCTATCGCTCGCGCAACCTGGTTTCAATTCGACTACTGAGGGATCTTGGCATCCGCCAAACCCTGAACTATCTGGACCAACTGAAGATCCCGACCACCAACATGCCAGCCAACTTGTCTCTGTCCCTCGGGGCAGGCCAGCTCACGCCAATGGAGCTGGCGCGCGGCTTCGCCGTTATTGCCAACGGCGGCTATGACGTAGAACCGTACCTGATTAAAACCATCCAGGAACCGGATGGCACCGTTGTCTACGAGGCACCTGAAACCGAGCTTTGCGACAGCGACTGCGAACAGCAACTGACCGATAACGCCAGTGAAGGCCCGCTCACAGCGAGCAACAGCGACACACCGGAAACGGATGGCATTCTGTTGCCGGCAAGCGCCCAGCAGTCTGCGGAAAAACGCGTGATGAAACGCCTGGCCGACGAACGCTCGGTTTATATCATGCACACGATTCTTCAGGACGTGGTCCGTCGCGGCACCGGTCGCCGCGCACTGGCGCTGAATCGCCAAGACCTGGCCGGCAAAACCGGCACCACAAACGAACAGAAAGACACCTGGTTTGCCGGCTTCAATCACGACGTGGCAACAACCGTATGGGTGGGCTTCGACCAGCCAGCCCCCCTCGGCCGACGGGAGTTTGGCGCAAGCACAGCCCTGCCAATCTGGGTTGACTACATGAAAACCGCCATGCAAGGCGTACCCGAATCTACCATGGCAAGACCCAACGGGATTGTGAGCATCCGCATCAACCCCAGAACCGGCGAACGGGCGCGCCCTGGAGAAGATGGCACGTTTGAAATTTTCAAAGAGGAAGACGCCCCAGCGCCGCTATCACAGGACACCAACGGCAACGGGTCAGGCGCCAATGACTCTGACAGCCTGCCCGGACAGATTTTCTGATCCAGTGCAGGCGAGCCCAGCAATGGCCAGACACAAAAAAACCGGCGGGATCTCCGCCGGTTTTTTGTTGAAGCCGAACAACTACATCCAGATCAGATGATGTCGTCCATGGACTTCAGCGGGTAGTGCGCCGGGTACGGATTGCGCGCCACGCCAGAGTCTACGGCAGCACGGGCAACCGCAGCAGGCACTACGTCAAGCAGACGAACGTCCATCGGCTTGGGAATGATGTATTCCTTGCCGAATTCCAGGCTGTCTACACCGTAGGCGGCGCAGATTTCCTGGGGCACAGGCTCCTTGGCCAGCTCACGGATGGCGTGAACAGCAGCCACCTTCATTTCCTCGTTGATGGCGGTTGCACGAACGTCCAGCGCGCCACGGAAAATGAACGGGAAGCCCAGAACGTTGTTCACCTGGTTCGGATAGTCCGAACGGCCGGTTGCCATGATCAGATCATCGCGGGTAGCCAGAGCCACTTCCGGACTGATTTCCGGATCCGGGTTGGAGCACGCGAATACGATCGGGTTCGGAGCCATCTTCGCCAGCTGCTCAGCGCTCAACAGGTCCGGACCAGACAGACCCAGGAACACGTCGGCGCCGTCAATGGCGTCATCCAGTGTGCGCTTGTCTGTCTCGTTTGCGAACATCGCTTTGTACTGGTTCAGATCGTCACGACCAGAGTGGATCACACCCTTGCGGTCGAGCATGAAAATGTTTTCAGAGCGAATACCGCAGCTGATCAACAACTTCATGCAGGCAATGGCAGCCGCACCGGCGCCCAGACAAACCACCTTTGCCTCTTCAATTTTCTTACCCTGCAGCTCAAGGGCATTGATCATGCCAGCTGCAGTCACGATGGCAGTACCGTGCTGGTCATCATGGAAGATGGGCACGTTGCACTTTTCAATCAGCGCACGCTCAATCTCGAAGCACTCCGGTGCCTTGATGTCTTCGAGGTTGATACCACCGAAGGTATCCGCGATACGCTCTACAGTTTCAATAAACGCTTGCGGGCTTTCGGAATTGACTTCGATATCGAACACGTCAATACCAGCAAAGCGCTTGAACAGTACGCCCTTGCCTTCCATTACCGGCTTGCTTGCCAAGGGGCCGAGATTACCCAGACCCAGGATCGCAGTACCATCAGAAATCACAGCTACCAGGTTACCCTTGGCTGTGTACTTGTATGCGTTCTCGGGGTCCTTCGCGATCTCGCGGACCGGTTCGGCAACCCCGGGGCTGTACGCCAGGGAAAGGTCGCGGGAAGTTTGGGTTGGCTTGGTGATTTCAACACTCAGCTTACCCGGCCGCGGTTTGGCGTGATATTCAAGGGCTGCTTCTTTCAGATCTTGAGACATTGCCACTGTTCCGTTTGTCACGTTTAAAGGTAATAACCGCCGGGGCTCGCCCAACGGAGCGCGACATTATGGCGCGACCGCCCCGAAACGACAAGCCAAAACCGAATATTTTATGACCAGTCAATAGTGCATTTTGCGTATAAGACATCGAAAAAACCGACGTCCGGACACAAAAAAAGCGCCCTCAGGCGCTTTTTTGCAACGTTTCGGTGCAGATCAGGCTTTCTTGCCACCAATACGGCTACCGAAACGCTTCTGGAACCGATCGATACGACCGCCGGTGTCCATAACCTTCTGCTTACCGGTGTAGAACGGGTGGCACTGGGAGCATACGTCCAGCTGCAGATCGTTACCCACGGTGGAACGGGTCTTGATCACGTTACCGCAAGAACAGGTGGCGGTAATGTCTTCGTACTTCGGGTGAATACCTTCTTTCATGGCGAACCTCTGTCGGTCATGCCGCTACCTGATCACCCGCCGAGAAACGGCCTACATGCCAGGCACCGCATGTTTGAATCAATTGGAAAGACCGTGCACAATCATGCCCGGCCAGAAACAGACCGCGAATCTTACTGACAAACCCGGCCACAGGCAAGTATCTTGACTCCTCACAAGACTCCAGAACACAACGCCCGGCGCCAAACGGCCCGCCATCAGGATACGCAGATACCGTGACACGGCCAGCTATCGCCCGCATCGCCCTGAACCGTCCCCTGAGGCGCCTGTTTGACTACCTTATTCCCGACGGCCTGGAGCTCGCACCTGGCCAGCGGGTTACCGTGCCTTTCGGCCGCCAGACTTTGACTGGCCTGGTAGTAGAGATTGGCGTTGAGCCCCCGCCCGGCGTCAACCTGAAGGCCATCAAAGGCACACTGGAAGCCTGGCCAGCCCTGCCAGACAACACCTTTAACCTGCTCACCTGGGCCAGCGACTATTACCAGCATCCGCTGGGGGAATGCCTGTTTACCGCCCTCCCCCCAGCCTTGCGACGAGGCCGGCCCGCTCAGGAGAAAGCGGATGAAAGCTGGCATCCGGCGACAACAGAGGCCGCCTTACCAGCCAACGCACATCGGCAGGTCGCCCTGTTCAATGCCATCAAGGAATCACCTGGCATTAGCTCCAGCGCGCTGGTGAAATCTGGCTTCAGCCGGGCTCAGATTCGTAACCTGCAGCAAAAAGAGTTGATCACCGAGGGCGCCAAAGCCTTAACTACGCCGGCCACCAAAGACCTACCGGCCCCGACACTGTCGGCCGCCCAACAGGCAGCGTCAGCTCAAATGCCGGAGCACACCCACGAATTCTCCGCCACCCTGCTCTACGGCATCACCGGTAGCGGCAAAACCGAGCTCTATCTGCATTATTTAAAAACGCACCTTGAAACGAACGAACAGGCGCTGGTGCTGGTGCCCGAAATCAACCTGACACCTCAAACCCTGGCTCGCTTCCGCCGCTACTTTGGCTACCGCATTCAGGTATGGCATTCCGCCCTCAATGATGGCGAGCGCCTCAGCACCTGGCTGAAAATCCGCAATGGCGAACCGGTCATCCTGATCGGCACCCGCTCGGCAGTGCTGCTTCCTTTTAGCCACCTTCGCACCATCATCGTCGATGAGGAGCACGACAGCTCCTACAAACAGGGCGAAGGTTTCCGGTATTCCGGGCGGGATGTTGCCGTCTACCGAGCTCACCTGAACCGGTGCCCGGTGATTCTCGGCTCGGCCACACCATCCCTGGAATCCTGGCATAACGCGCAACAGGGCAAATACCAACTGATTCGACTGGAAGAACGGGCCGGCAACGCAAAACCACCCCAGCTTGAATTGCTGGACATCCGTAGCCGGCCACTTGAAGCGGGATTGTCCCGCCCAACCCTGAATTCGATCAAAGAAACGCTTGCGAGGGGCGAGCAGGCGCTGGTCTTCGTCAACAGACGGGGGTTTGCCCCCGTGATGATGTGCTTTGATTGCGGCCACCTTGAAGAATGCCCACGCTGCGACACCCGCCTGACCTACCATCGGCGCGACCACGCCATGCGCTGCCATCACTGTGACTTCCAGATGGCAGCAAGCCACACCTGCCCCAAATGCCAGAGTGAAAACTACAAACCGGTTGGCCAGGGCACCGAGCGCACCGAAGATACCCTTGCCGAGCAATTTCCGGACACGCCAATCGTGCGGGTAGACCGCGACAGCACCCAGCGTAAAGGCAGCATTCAAGCCATCCTTAAAAGAGTGAACACTGGTGAGCCGTGCATTCTTGTGGGCACCCAAATGCTGGCAAAAGGCCACGACTTTCCCAACGTCACCCTGGTGTGCGTGGTAAACGCCGACGGTGGCCTGTTCAGTGTTGATTTCCGGGCGCCGGAACAGATGATCCAGACTCTGCTGCAGGTCAGTGGCCGAGCCGGCCGGGGCGACAAACCGGGAAAAGTGCTGATCCAGACCTGCCACAGCGACCACCCGCTTCTCACCAACTTGTGCCGGGGCAACTACGCTGCAATCGCAGACCAACTCCTGGCCGAGCGTGAAACAGGCGCCCTGCCACCCTACCGCGCTATGGCGATAGTTCGGGCCGAAGCCGACACCATGCAGAACAGCCTGCAACTTCTGGACACCCTGAAACCCATGGCGCAAAGCCCAGGCATCGAAATCTGGGGCCCGTTACCCGCCGTTATCGCCCGCAAAGCCGACCGCCACCGGGCCCAACTGATTCTGTGCAGCGATAGCCGTAGCCACCTGAACCGCGTGCTGACACAGCTCTGCCAACACCTGGACCAAGCCAGGCTGCCCTCCAGTACCCGATGGGTGGTTGATGTAGATCCGCAGGAAACCGGCTAACCGGTTCAGCCAACAAAAATGTGACGCAGTCGATAACCTGCAAATCGTTACAATCTTTTGCAGAAATCCGCACCCGTAAGCATTGCGTTCGCGCCGACTGTGCTATGATTTTCAGCAAACTACCTAACAAAGCTGTAACAACACCTGAGGTTGCGGTTCTCATGCAGGGAATGCGCAGCGAAAAGGCTTTTGCTGTAACGAAAACTGGAGATATAAAAATGTCAGGGAAATTCCTTGCGCGTGCGTCAGCGTTGTCGCTGGCTTTTGTTTTGGCCGCTTGCGGGGGAGATGAAAACTCCACTCCTCTGGCCGGTGGCAGTGGGACCGGCGGGAATAATGGAGGAACGGGCAGCGGCGATGGGGCCCAAACAGCTGTCCTTGAGCTTGGAAGCGGCAGCGGCTCTAGCTTCCAGTCGGGTCGAATTCAGGCTTCTGCGACAGAGCTGTCTTTTGGGGGTTCTGCACGTCTCGAATTCAACGTGGTTGATGCGCGAACCGGAAACACCATTTACAATGCAGAACCGACTTCGGCAGCAATCTCTTCGCTTTGCCAAAATGCTGATTTCGACCGATTGATCACCTCTAACTCTGGCTCATTTACGTTTAACTATAATGCAGCCTGTGAGGGCTCCGACACAATTACCGCAAGGCTGGATAATGGCGCGAGTGCGACCGTTGTACTCTCTGTGGCCTCAGCTCAAGTAGGCGAGCTTGAATTTGTTAGTGTCGTACCAGATTCAATTGCTTTAAGCGGAAATTCGAACGCTTCCAGACCAAGTGTCTCAGAAGTCTCTTTCAGACTTACTGCGAATGGTGGTGAGCCGATTACAACCGGCAAGGAGGTCCGATTCAGGCTTTCCACAACAGTAGGAGGCATCTCGCTTTCACGTGAATCAGTCGAAACTGATGGCAATGGGGTAGCTACAACACGAGTAAATGCCGGCTCCGTCCCCGGTGTTGTAAGCGTCACCGCAAGTCACACCACCGACTCAGGCGCGACGATCCAAACCACTTCCGCCCCTATATCTATCAGTGCAGCAATCCCAGACCAAGACAGTTTTTCGATCTCCATTGAAGAAAATTTTCTTCCAAACGCCCGCAACTACGATGGTATTGAGGTCCCAATTACTATTCGCGCCGCAGACAGAAACAACAACAGGGTCAGAGATGCTGTAGTTAACTTTCTCACCAACGCTGGATCTGTTCAAAGCGAGTGCACCCTAGTTGATGGTGCTTGCTCAATTGAATGGATCAGCCAGAACCCCCGTAGCTCAGACGGCGTTGTTTTAATACTAGCTCGAACCGTTGGTGAGGAGAGCTTCCGCGATGTTAACAGTGACGGACAATATACTTTCGGGACAGATCAATTCAACACAGTTGCAGATGATTTGGGGGAAGCGTTTCTAGATAGAAATCAAAACGGCGTTTACGACCCTGGTGAAGAGTATTTCGATTACAACAACAATGGCCAGTATGACCCGCCCAACGGCATCTATAACGGAACAGCCTGCGTGACGGAAGAGAACTGTACGAGCTCTCTGCTGGAAATCACGCAAACAGGCAAACTTTTCCTTGCCAGTGACGACATCATGATCACGTTTACAACGCCGGTCGCGCCAGGACTTGTATGCGCACAGGTTGCCGGCATGTTTTGGAACGACGACTTGGGCACTACAGTTGCAGGCCCACCTCCAGGAGGCACCGATGTTTCGTTCGCGACAACAAACGGAACATTGGTTGATCCAACCAGCTTCACATCCACCACGTCATACAGGACAACACCGATCGAGCTATGCGTAACGGTCGAGGCCGACGGCACATCATCTACAGGCACCTTCACCGTCGAAGTGACGCCTCCAGCACCATTTAACGGCGACCCTTTCACGCTACAGGCACCGATTACTGATTAATCAATAATTTTCCTAACAGAGCCCGGCCCCAGCGCCGGGCTTTTTGCTTACACCCAAACTTTCCGCGATAATACGCCTCTTCTGATTTCAACGGGCGCTCTGCCCTGTACCCATTCTCCTGAAAACCGAGTCATCTGACGCATGAAAGAGACCGTATCCGAGCTTCTCCAGTCCGCACTGGCTGCCCTGCAGTCTGAAGGCACCCTGCCGGCCGACCAGACCTTTACCCCGCAGGTTGGCAACACCAAGGACAAATCCCATGGCGATTACGCCTGCAACATTGCTCTGATGGCCGCCAAGGCGGCTGGCTGCCCGCCGCGAAAGCTGGCCGAAGCCCTGGTGGCGGCGTTGCCGGAGAGTTCAGCGGTGGAGAAGGTGGAGATTGCCGGGCCGGGCTTTATTAACTTTTTCATGAGCACCGCCAGCGCATTCGGGATTGTGGATACCATCCTGGGTGAAGCGGAACAGTTTGGCCGCAACAAATCGGGTAAAGGCGAGAAGGTTCAGGTGGAGTTTGTGTCGGCCAACCCCACCGGCCCCCTGCATGTCGGCCACGGCCGCGGTGCCGCTATTGGCGACTGCCTGTGCCGGCTGCTGGAAGCCAACGGTTACAATGTTACCCGGGAGTTTTACTACAACGATGCCGGCGCCCAGATCAACAATCTGGCGCTGTCGGTTCAGTCCCGGGTGAAAGGCCTGACGCCGGAGCACGAAAGCTGGCCGGAAGACGGCTACCGTGGCGATTATATTGTCGATGTGGCCAACGCCTACCTGGCCGGCGAAACCGTGATTGCCGACGACCGGGCAGTGACCGCCAAGGCCGACCCGGACGACCAGGACGCCATCCGCGACTTTGCCGTGGCCTACCTGCGCCGGGAGCAGGATCTGGACCTGAAAGCCTTCGGCGTTCAGTTTGATGTGTATTTCCTGGAATCGTCCCTCTATGAAGACGGCAAGGTGGAGGCCACCGTTGAGCGCCTGAAGGCGAACGGCTTCACCTACGAGCAGGACGGCGCCATGTGGCTGAAAACCACCGAGTTTGGCGATGACAAAGACCGCGTTATGCGTAAAAAGGATGGCGGCTATACCTACTTCCTGCCGGATGTGGCCTACCATCTGGACAAGTGGCAACGTGGCTTTACCACCGTGATCAACGAACAGGGTGCAGATCACCACTCCACCGTCACCCGCGTGCGTGCCGGCCTGCAGGCACTGAAAGCCGACATTCCCCAGGGCTGGCCGGACTACGTTCTGCACCAGATGGTGATGGTGACCCGCTCCGGCCAGGAAGTGAAAATATCCAAGCGGGCCGGCAGCTACGTAACCGTACGGGACCTGATCGACGAAGTCGGCCGCGATGCCACCCGTTTCTTCCTGGCTGCGCGCCGTGTCGATTCCCAGTTGACCTTCGATATCGATCTGGCCCGCTCCCAGACCAATGAAAACCCGGTGTATTACATTCAGTATGCCCATGCCCGTATTTGCAGCGTATTGCGTAAGCTGGCAGCGGAAGGCGTACAGCGGGGCATGAACGAATGTGTTGGCGATCTCAGCCTGTTAACACTGGACGAAGAGAAAGAACTGGCCAATCAGCTGGCCAAGTATCCGGAGCTGATCGCCAACTCCGCCGCCCAGCGGGAGCCGCACCACCTCACCCATTACCTGCGTGAGCTGGCCGGCCAGTTCCACACCTATTACAACGCCCACAAGGTGTTGATTGAAGACACCGCCTTGCGGGATGCCCGTGTCAGCCTTTATCTGGCCGTGCGCCAGGTGATTGCCAACGGCCTGGATTTGCTGGGCGTTAGTGCGCCAGAGGAGATGTAAAAAGACCATGGCCAGAGACTACGCCAAGAAAGACCGGCCTGCGGGAAAAGGAGCGGCCTCGTCCAGAAAGCCCACGCCGAAGCCCCGTAAAGCTTCTCCCGCCAAGCGGAGTGCGCCATCGCACTCCCAGCACGGGGCGCTGTCGTTCAAATGGATTCTGTCTCTGGCTGCGGTGGGTGGTTTTGTCGGCTTTATCGTGTATCTCAACACGCTGCCTACGGGCCAGGAACCCTCCAGGCCGAGCCAACCCGCACAGCAGTCTACCCAGCCCCAAACACCCGCGCCCAGCACCGCCAAGCAGGAGCCAAGCCGGCCACGGGAGCAGAATTTCCGATTCTACGATATGTTGCCGGAATCGGAAGTGGTGCCTCCCAAAGTTCAGGAGTATGCCCCGAATCCCACCCAACAGGACTTCAACTATATCGTCCAGTCCGGCTCTTTCCGTAGCCAAGCGGACGCGGAACGGCAGCGGGCACAGATCGCATTCCAGGGTTTGCGGGCGCAGGTTCAGCGCATTGATCTGGAAAGTGGCAGCGTGTGGTATCGGGTGAATGTGGGGCCGTTTGAGTCTCGCAGCCAGATGAATGCGGCGGTGGATAAGCTGGTTTCGATTAATATTCAGCCGCTGGTTCGGAAAATTCCGCGCGAAGGTTAAAGTTCTTGTAAGCCCCCTCTGGAATCACCCGAAAAGATAACCGCGCCGGAGATTGGGACAGATTTGCGGGGGTGCTTTTCAAAACCTTGCGGAGCCATGGATGGCGGAGCAGAGCGTACAGGGACGTATTCACAGCGTGTTTTGAAAAGCACCCCCGCAAAGCTGGCCTCCACCTCAAGCCGGCCCTCTTGAAATCCTGCAGTCAGCCTCCATAAAGCTCCAAGACACGATTTTCAATCAGGCAACTGGAGCCAAAATGACTACCATAGTTTCCGTCCGCCGGGACGATGAAGTCGCCATGGGCGGCGATGGCCAGGTTTCTCTGGGCAATACCGTCATGAAAGGCAATGCCCGTAAAGTTCGCCGGCTCTATAACGGTCAGGTGATTGCCGGGTTTGCCGGTGGTACCGCCGATGCGTTTACCCTGTTTGAACGCTTTGAAGCGCAGCTGGAGAAGCACCAGGGTAATCTGACCCGCGCTGCCGTTGAGCTTGCCAAAGACTGGCGTACCGATCGCGCACTGCGAAAGCTGGAGGCCCTGCTGGCCGTGGCCGATAAAACCGCCTCGCTCATTATTACCGGCAATGGCGATGTCATCGAGCCTGAACAAGGACTGATTGCCATTGGCTCCGGTGGCCCGTTTGCCCAGGCCTCGGCGCGTGCGCTGCTTGAAAATACCGACCTGAGTGCACACGAAATCGCCGAAAAGGCGCTCGAGATTGCCGGCGATATCTGCATTTACACCAATCAGAACCGCACTCTGGAAGTGCTGTCCTTCAAAGACTGAGCGGAGCGACCATGTCTGCAATGACTCCCCGTGAGATTGTCCACGAGCTCAATAAACACATCGTGGGTCAGGATGAAGCCAAGCGTGCCGTAGCCATTGCCCTTCGCAACCGTTGGCGCCGCATGCAGTTGGACAGCAGCCTGCGTGATGAAATCACCCCCAAGAACATTTTGATGATTGGCCCCACCGGCGTGGGTAAAACTGAGATTGCCCGACGCCTGGCCAAGCTGGCGGATGCGCCCTTCCTGAAGGTGGAAGCCACCAAGTTTACCGAAGTGGGCTACGTGGGCCGGGATGTGGAATCCATTATCCGGGACCTGGCGGATATGGCGGTGAAACTGCTCCGCGAGAAGGAGATGAAACGCCACGAGAACCGCGCCCTGGACGCCGCCGAGGATCGCATTCTCGATGCCCTGCTACCACCGGCCCGGGATTTTAACGAAGACAGCCAGCGCGCCAGTAACGATTCCGCCACTCGCCAAATGTTCCGCAAAAAGCTGCGGGAAGGCGAGCTGGACGACAAGGAAATCGAGATTGACGTTCGCAGTGGCGGCGCCGGCGTTGAAATCATGGCTCCTCCTGGCATGGAGGAGATGACCAATCAGCTGCAGAGCATGTTCTCCAACCTGTCATCTGACAAGCGCAAGACCCGCAAGATGAAAGTGGCGGATGCCATGAAGCAGGTGAGAGACGAGGAAGCCGCCAAGCTGGTGAACGAGGAAGAGATCAAGCACAAAGCCATTGATGCGGTTGAGCAGAATGGCATTGTGTTCATTGATGAGATCGACAAAGTCGCCAAGCGCTCGGAGAATACCTCATCGGATGTCTCCCGCGAGGGTGTGCAGCGGGATTTGCTGCCGTTGATCGAAGGCAGCACCGTCAGCACCAAGTATGGCGCGGTGCGCACTGATCACATTCTGTTTATCGCCTCCGGCGCCTTCCACCTGTCCAAGCCGTCAGACCTGATCCCGGAACTGCAGGGGCGTTTGCCGATCCGGGTAGAACTCCAGGCGCTGACACCGGACGACTTCAAACGCATCCTGACCGAACCAGATGCCTCTCTGGTACAGCAATACGAAGCCCTGATGGGCACCGAAGGTGTGAAGCTCAACTTCAGCGAAGACGCTATCGCGCGGATCGCGGAGGTGGCGTTCAAGGTGAACGAAACCACCGAGAATATCGGTGCCCGTCGCCTGCATACGGTGCTGGAACGCTTGCTTGAAAGCCTGTCGTTCGATGCCGGTGACAAGGTAACGGATGGCTTCGAGATTACTGCGGAGTACGTAGATGAGAAGCTGGGCGAATTGTCTGAAGACGAGGACCTGAGCCGGTATATTCTGTAACCGGCTTCGCCCGATACTGAAAAGGCCGGATGTGTTTAACGCATCCGGCCTTTTTTTGTACCCTGGCGTTTACTTACTGGGCTTTCGAGAACAAATGAGTCACGTTGCCGATACTTGCGGCTAACTTGCCCTTCTCCGCCTGCTTCTTGCGCCCCTTGGCCACATAAAGAGGCAGCATTTCGCCATACAGGCTGGTACTGATGGTGCGCTGTTCGTCTTCCAGGCGATCCCGGCGCAGCTTAATGCCATACTTGAGCAGCTTTGGCTCCAGCTCATCGGCCCGGTTCAGCAGGTCTCGGCGGGTCATCTGATAGGCGTGCTCACACACCATCCGCCGGCTCTGGAAGCTGAACACATTGGAGAAGAACAGTTTGGCGTCGTCCCGGGTGGGCTCGAACAGCAGGATGTCTTTGTCCGGGTAGTCACGGCCGTACTGGGCAATGCCGGACTGCATCCGTGAGTAGACCATGGTGCGGAACGTCTGGGATAACAGGTTGGGCATGCCGGAGCGTGTCAGGTCACCGGGCTTCATGGTGCCTGCACGCACCGCTGCGCTGGCGTCGATAGGCACCTGAGGGTTCACCGCCAACACCAGATCGGCGCCGTCTTCGAAGGCGACCGAGGCGTGCAGCCCCTTGCGCAAGGTGCCGTCCACATAGTAACGCCCATCGATGTCGACCGGCACGTACAGCCCCGGCGAAGCCGTGCTGGCCTGGACCGCCTTGGAAATGGGCACGTGGTCATACCCCGGGGCACCAAAGCATACCGCTTCCGTGCTCTCCACATCCGCAGCCACCACGTACAGGCTACGCTTTAGCTGACGGAAATCGTTGGTGCGGCCAAGCATGGTAAACGCCCGCCGCAGGTATTCGTGCAGCCCCTCGTTATCAAACAACCCGGCTGGCGCGGCTTGGGCCAGAATGGTCAAGGCTTCCAGAAGGCTCTGGTCGTAGGGGTTGTTGATGAAACGGCTGACAGCGGAAGACAGCAGCCCGGGCACGGCCAGCAAGCGGCTGCCAATCTCACGGAATGCAGGGCGGTAGAACACTTCCGGGTGGAACGGATGCACTTCGGCTTCATTGCGCACAAAGATCCGGCACAGCTGGGCCGTGGTCATCTGGTTGGCCAGGTTAGCCGCCACGAAAGAACCGGAGTTAACCCCGACATACACATCGATGTTGTTGAAATCCAGGCCATCCAGGGCTTCGTCCAGCGCCCTTAGCGCTCCGATCTCATAAATGCCACCCAGTGGCCCACCGCCCCCAAGGGCGAGGCCAATGCGCGGTGCTGGCTTGAGCTCGGTCGCTTTGGTCATAGCCTGTCCTTCGTAGGTACTGCAGTAAGAATTACGTTACTAACCTATCAACGGATTTTAGAGTAAGCACCCTATTACTGTCACAGTCGGTCAGGAAACCGCCTGCTCTGCCATCGCAGCGCTGGAGGATTTCACCGGTCGCAAATACCGGCCAAACCCGGCATTACGCAGGGCCAGGTCGACACAGCTCTTGATGACGTGGGGGGAATCCAGCAGCAGAACGTCTTCCAGCAACTGAATAGCCCACTCCCGATCAATGCTGCGGATAACGGATTTCACCTTCGGCAGACTGGCCGCGTTCATCGACAGGGAATCATAGCCCATCGCCATTAACAGCAACGCGCCACCCGGGTCGCCGGCCAGCTCGCCACAGATGCCCACCGGCTTACCCACGGAGTGGGCATCCTGGGCAATGCGCACCAATGCCTGTAAAACGGCCGGATGATAAGAATGGTAAAGCTGGGCAACACGCGGGTTGTTGCGATCTACCGCCAACAGGTATTGGGTCAGGTCGTTGGAACCCACCGAGAGAAAGTCCACGCGCTCAGCCAGTTCACGAATCTGGTAAACGGCAGCCGGCACTTCCACCATCACACCCACTTTGGGCATGTGGATGTCGTAGCCTTCTTCGCGCACTTCGTGATAAACCCGGTAAATCAGGTGCAGGGATTCCTCCACCTCGGAAATGTTGCTGATCATCGGCAGCATGATCTGCAGGTTGTTCAGGCCTTCGCTGGCCTTGAGCATGGCCCGCACCTGAACGAGGAAAATCTCGGGGTGATCCAGGGTAACCCGGATGCCCCGCCAACCAAGGAAGGGGTTTTCCTCCTCAATCGGGAAATAGGTCAGGGCCTTGTCACCACCGATGTCCAGGGTGCGCATGGTGACCGGGTTGGGGGCGAAGGCTTCCAACTGTTCCCGGTAGTATTCCCGTTGCTCCTGTTCAGAGGGGAAGCGATCCTTGATCATGAACGGCACTTCGGTGCGATAAAGCCCGATGCCCTCCGCGCCATTAGACAAGGATCTCACTACATCGGTCATCAAACCGGTATTCACCAGCAGCGACACTCGATGGCCATCAGTGGTTTCGCCAGGCTTATCCCGCAGAACCTCAAGCCCACGAATCAGCTCGTCTTCTTCTTCACAAATGGCCTGATAGAAAGAGCGCAGATCGGAGGAAGGTGACGCGTATATCTGGCCTTCAAAGCCATCGACCACCAGTTCCCGACCATCCAGCTGGTTGACCGGAATATCCACCAATCCCATCACGGTGGGGACACCCATGGCGCGGGCCAGTATGGCCACATGGGAGTTACTGGACCCTTTGACGGACACCAGGCCAACCAGTTGCCCTTTCGGCACTTCGCCCAGCATGGCTGGCGTCAGTTCTTCACTGACCAGTACCGTGTGCTCCGGGTATTCCTGAAGCTTTTGCTCGCCTTCCTGCATATGGGACAGCAGCCGCCGGCCGAGATCCCGGATATCCACCACCCGCTCTTGCAGGTAAAGATCATCCATCATCTCGAAATGACGGATGTACTGCTGCACCACCTGTTTCAAAGCACCCTGAGCCCAGATGCCTTCGCGAATTTTGATCGCAACTTCGCCTGGCAGGGCTCCGTCATCCAGCATCCGCAGGTAAACGTCAAACAGGGCCTGTTCCTCAGGGCGAAGTTGCGAGGCCAGGCGGTTCGCTACCCGCTCGATGTCTTCCCGAACGGCCTGCACGGCAGACTGGAACAGCTCCAGTTCCTGCTCGATGTCCTCGGTCGGTTTCTCCGGCACCACGTCCAGATCGGCGGACGGATACACCACCACACCAGTACCAATCGCGACACCAGGGGAGCCCGGCACCCCATTGAAACTGACATCCTGGGTTTCTTCCCCGGTCAACGACAAGCCGCTTATGGCCCCGGTGGCCTCGCTGTGGGCAATGACACCCGCCAACTGGGCAGAGACCGTGACCAGGAACGCCTCTTCGCCCTCATCAAAACAACGGGAGCTCTCCCGTTGCTGAACCACCAGCACGCCCAGTACCCGGCGATGGTGAATGATGGGCACGCCCAGGAATGAACGGAAGCGTTCCTCACCCGTCTCCGGGAAGTAACGATAGCGGGGATGGGCTGGGGCATCTTCAAGGTTGATAGGCTCCTCACGGGAGCCCACCAGGCCAACCAGCCCCTCAGAATAAGCAAGACTGACCTTGCCAACAGAGTCTTTGTAAAGACCCTCGGTAGCCATCAGGATGTAACGATTGGACGCCGGATCTAACAGATAGACGGAGCAGACCTCGGTATTCATGGCCTTTTGCACCCGCGAGACAATGATATCCAGCGCCTCCTGCAGATCGCGGGCGCTGTTTACCTCTTGTACTAGACTTCGCAGGATGCTCAGCATGGAGTCAGTCCGTCATTTCTGGTGTTCCTTCAAACGCCGGTTCTGCTCACTCCGTTGCCACTGTTCCATGTTATGGAACAGCCTGGGAGCCAGCTCTCTCAGCGCGCGCCTATACACTTCTCTCTTGAATGAAACTACTTGTCCTAACGGATACCAGTAGCTTACCCACTGCCACCCGTCGAATTCCGGTGAATCGGTACCATCCACGCGCACATGCGCGTCTGGCGACATCATCCTCAGCAGGAACCATTTCTGTTTTTGCCCCACACAAACGGGGTGCGAGTTATGGCGTACCATCCTCCTCGGAAGCCGGTAACGCAGCCAGCCCCGGGTGCAGCTGATGATTTCCACATCGCTGGCACTCAGGCCGATTTCCTCTCCAAGCTCCCGATAAAGCGCATCCTCCGGTGATTCGTCGTGCTTGATACCACCTTGTGGAAACTGCCAGGAGTCCTGCCCTATTCGCCTTGCCCAGAGAACCTCTCCCCTGTGGTTGGCCAGAATGATTCCGACGTTGGGTCTGAAACCGTCTGAGTCGATCACGGCACAGTCCTCATAAAAGTCGGCACCGGTTAAGTTTTAACCGGCGAAAATTGTCCAAGTTGCTCTCATTCTTACAGAATCCCAAGGCTTCGGCAAACGGAGCCGTTAGCGGCAGGTCATGGTAGACTGTGACTCCTGCTTCAGAGCCCGTCACAATGGGAGGAAACGGCTTGACGCTCGCAATATTTGATCTGGACAACACCTTACTGAACGGTGACAGCGACCACGCCTGGGGTGAATTTCTGGTGGAAGAGGGCATGGTGGATGCCGAAGAGTACAAGCGCGCCAATGACCGCTTTTACGAAGAGTACCTGAACGGAGAGCTCGACGTATTCCACTATCAGCGCTTTGTCCTGGCACCACTGACCCGGCACAACATGGACGAACTGGAACGCTGGCGCGAAGCCTTCATGGCCAAGAAAGTACAGCCCATGATGCAGGATAAGGCGGCGAAGCTACTGGCCGACCACCGCGAACAGGGCCATACCCTGATGATTATCACCGCCACCAACCGATTCATTACCGAGCCAATTGCTGAACTAATGGGCATTGAGCACCTGATCGCCACCGAACCCGAGCTGGTCAACGGCAAATTCACCGGTGAAGTGGCTGGCACTCCGAGTTTTCAGGAAGGCAAAGTGGAACGGCTGAACGACTGGCTGGCTGCTCACGGTGAGAGCCTTGAGGGCGCCTGGTTCTACAGCGACTCACACAATGACTTGCCGCTGTTGCGAAAGGTGGAGAACCCGGTGGCGGTGGATCCGGACCCGACGCTGGAGAAGACGGCTGTGGAGAATGGTTGGCGGGTTATGTCGTTAAGGGTCTGACCCCGAACGGGGTCTGACCCACTTTTGCCCGTATTCTGCACCCAGATCGAACCTTGGTACTGGAGTCCAAGATGGGTCAGTCCCCATGCGGGTACAGACCCCTGGGCCCAAAGCTAACAACGATACTGGATTCCAAAATGGGTCAGTCCCCGTTCGGGGACAGACCCTTGGGACAGACCCTTAAAACCTAGAAAAACCCGGTCAGCGACCGTACAAAGCAGGACTTGATATAGTCCGTCTCCGGAATCCCCGGCACAATCGGATGATCCGGCGCCTGGTGCCCCTGCTCCAGTAGCTGCACAAACCGATCAATCTTGCGGCCGCTGCCACGAATAATGTCGATCAGCTTTTCCTGGGACAGATGCATGGAGCAAGATGCTGACACCAGCAATCCATCACGCTCCAGCAGCCTGAGCCCCAATTGATTCAGCCGGGCATAGGCCTGCTCCCCGGCCTTCTGGTCACGGCGGCGCGGAATCAGTGCGGGCGGGTCCAGTACCACAATGTCGAACTTCTCTTTCTCATCCGCCAAGGCTTTCAGGGCATCAAAGGCATCGCCCTCAATTGTGTCCACATTCTCCAGCCCGTTCAGCTTGGCATTGTGATGTACCGCATCCACCGCCGATGAGGACGCGTCCACACAGGTCACCTGGGATGCCCCGGCACAAGCGGCCTGAATCCCCCAACCGCCGACGTAACTGAACACATCCAGCACTTTCTTCCCGGGCGCATAGGCCTGCAGGCGTTGCCGATTCATACGGTGATCATAGAACCAGCCGGTCTTCTGACCACCGGCCAGCGGCACCTCAAAGCGAGCACCGTTCTCCTCCACCAGCACCGTGTCCGCTTCCGGCCCATGGGCAAACTCCACATAGGTGTCCAGCCCCTCAACCTTGCGCATCTTGCCGTCGTTCTTCAGCACAATAACCCGGGAATGAGCCAACCGCTGAACGGCACGCACAATGGCATCCTTCATCTGCTCCATGCCCGCAGTGGAAATCTGCACCACCACGACATCACCAAACCGGTCCACCACCAGGCCAGACAAACCATCACTGTCACCAAACACCCAACGGTAAAAAGGCTTATCAAACAAACGCTCCCGAAGACTCAGCGCCGCCTCCATCCGATCCGTCAACCGCTTAGGCGTCATGCCATGGTCCGCATCCCGACTGATCAGCCGGCCGCAAATCAATGCGTGAGGGTTCACAAACGCCACCCCCATCGGCTTGTCGTTCGAGGCACGCACCTGCACCTGCGCGCCGGGCTCAAACCCTGGCAGCGGGCTACGCTGGGTATCCACCTCATTGCTGTAAACCCACAAGTGGCCGGCACGGAGACGGCGTTCTGCGCCCTTGCGCAGGTAGAGAATCGGGAAATCCATCAAATAATCACCTGAATTTTGTCGGCAGGGCCATTTGCACAGCGTTGGGGGCGCGGTTCCGGGGGCGCTTCCCGAAACCTTGCGGAGCCATGGATGGCGGAGCAGAGCGTACAAGGACGTATTCACAGCGTGTTTCGGGAAGCGCCCCCGGAACCGCGACTTGCACCACTGTAAAAATTACTCGGCAGCAGCGACGTGCTCACCGTAAGCTGCAGCATCCATAAGGCCGTCCAGCTCACCAAGGTCCGCCAGCTTCACCTTGAACATCCAGCCATCGCCATAAGGATCTTCGTTCACAATCTCCGGCTCGTCTTCAAGCTTCTCATTAATCTCAATCACCTCACCCGTCACCGGGCTAAAAACATCCGAAGCCGACTTAACCGACTCGGCCACACCGGCCTCCTCACCACCATTCACCGTCGCACCAACCTCCGGCACACCGATATAAACCACATCACCCAACTGCTCCTGGGCAAAATCGGTAATCCCCACGGTGGCTGTGCCATCGGCATCCACCCGAACCCACTGATGAGTTTCGATGTATTTCAGATCTGCAGGAATATCGCTCATGATTTTGTGTGTCCTGTTGAAATTTTTCGCGCAGTTTAACCGAAGATCCTAGCCCCAGCGAACCTCACGCGCCAACTTCACAAACTCAGAAAGGTAATCCACCGATTCATCCCGCTCCCGGAAGCCCAGGAAAATCTGCTTGGGTATACCCTCTTTACCTAGTTTCAGCGCAGTGATTGGCAGGTTTCTGGCGTACTCGTCCACCAGCCAGCGCGGCAACGCACTCACTCCCCGGCCCGCAGCCACCATCTGCAACATGATATCGGTGGTTTCGATGGTCTTGTGCCGGGCGGGCGCGCAGTGGGCCGGCAGGAAAAACCGGGTAAAAATATCAAGCCGCTCTACCGCCACCGGGTAGGTAATCAGGGTTTCTTTCTCCAATTGGTGGGGCTCTACCCACGCCTTGTCCGCCAGCGCGTGACTTTCTGGCACCACCAACACCTGCTCGTAGTCGAACACCGGCTCAAAACATACTCCCGGCTTGTGCAGCGGATCTGGCGTTACCAGAAGATCGATGTCATGGCCGAAAAGCGCCCCCATACCACCGAACTGGAACTCCTGCTTTACATCCACATCCACATCCGGCCAATGCCGCAAGTAAGGACCCACTACCTTCAGAAGCCATTGATAGCAAGGATGGCACTCCATTCCCACCCGCAGACTCCCGCGTTGCCCCCTGGCAATCTGGCGAACCTGCATTTCCGCATGTTCAAACTGTGGCAACAGGCGGTTCGCCAATCCCAACAGCTGACTGCCCGCCTGGGTAAACCTCAGTTGCCGGCCCTCCCTCAGCCAGACCGGTGTGCCCAGTTGCTGCTCCAGCTTGCGCACCGCATGGGACAGCGCGGATTGAGTCAGGTGCAACTGTTCCGCTGCCGCCGTCAACGAGCCCTGGCGCTCCACCGCTCGCAATATCTCCAGGTGATGTCGTTCAATCATGGCTAACCCGTGAATTATTCTCATGGATAGGTGAAATAATACCATTTTTATTCATGCCATCACCCACCTAACCTTGAAGGCCTTTAACAAACCACGGAATTCAAGGACTCAATCATGGCAATCACTCACAACCTGGGCTTCCCCCGCATTGGCGGCCAGCGGGAGCTGAAATTCGCACTGGAAGCCTACTGGGCTGGCCGGAATACCGAGCAAGAATTAGCCATCACGGCCGCCGACCTGCGCCGGCGCCACTGGCAGCAGCAAGCCGGGCTGGACTATGCGCCAATAGGCGAATTTTCCCTTTACGACCAGGTATTGGATATGTCCGTCACCCTCGGCAACCTGCCAGCACGGGCCAAAGACAAAGAAGGCTCGGAACTGGACGCCTACTTCCGAGCCGCCCGTGGCCGGGGCGCCAACGATAGCCCCTGCTGCGCCCCTGCCGCAGGCGAAATGACCAAGTGGTTCGATACCAACTACCACTACATCGTGCCGGAGCTGCATGCCAACACCCAGTTCGAGCTGAATCCCGAACGCCTTCTGGCCCAATTGGCTGAAGCACGGGAACAAGGCGTTAATGCCAAGCCCGTGATCATCGGGCCCGTTACTTACCTGTGGTTAGGCAAAACCTCCGATGGCAGTAATCGCCTGGATTTGCTGGAGCGCCTGCTGCCAGTCTACTCACAGCTACTGGAAGCCCTGGCCGATGCCGGTGCCGAATGGGTGCAGATTGATGAACCGGCCCTGGTGACCGATTTGGATGCCAACTGGCGCTATGCGTTCAATCTGGCCTATCACCAGTTGAAGGCCAATCGCCCGAAGCTGCTGCTGGCTACCTATTTCGGAGAGCTCCGGGATAACCTGCAGCTGGCTTGCGAATTGCCGGTGGCCGGGCTGCACATCGATGCTGTGAGCGCCCCTGCTGAAGTCAGCCGCGTGGCAGATTGGCTGCCCAACCACAAGGTGCTTTCCCTTGGTGTCATCAACGGGCGTAATATCTGGAAATCCGATCTGAACAGCATCCTGGAATGGCTGGAGCCGCTGAGTGAGAAACTGGCCGACCGCCTGTGGCTGGCGCCGTCCTGCTCGCTGCTGCATGTACCGGTAGACCTGGATCGTGAGCAGGAGCTGGATACTGAAATCCGCAGCTGGCTGGCCTTTGCCGTGCAAAAACTTGATGAGCTGAGCACGCTGGCGAAGGCCCTGAACGAAGGCCGCGCCAGCGTTCGCGCCGAGCTGGCCGCAAACCAGCGGGCCATTGACAGCCGCCAGAACTCCGACCGTGTTATCAACCCGGAGGTTCGCCGTGCCATCGCCGCAGTGACGCAGGAACTGGGCAACCGTCAAAGCCCCTACCCCCAGCGCATCGCCAGGCAGCGGCAGATTCTGAACCTCCCGGCGTTCCCGACCACCACCATCGGTTCTTTCCCGCAAACGCCGGAGATCCGCCAGGCAAGGTTGCAATTCCGTAAAGGCGAACTGACCGGGCAAGCCTATACCGAGCAGATGCAGGCAGAAATCGCCCGATGCATCGAAGAACAGGAAAAGCTTGGACTGGATGTGCTGGTTCATGGTGAGCCAGAGCGCAACGACATGGTGGAATACTTCGGTGAGCAGCTGGAAGGCTATGCCTTTACCCGCTTCGGCTGGGTGCAATCCTACGGCTCCCGCTGTGTAAAACCGCCCATCCTGTTTGGGGACATTCGCCGCCCCCAGGCAATGACGGTGGACTGGATTCGCTATGCTCAATCCCTGACCGAAAAACCGGTCAAAGGCATGCTTACCGGCCCAGTGACGATTCTGAACTGGTCTTTCGTGCGGGACGATCAGCCAAGGAAAGACTCCTGCCTGCAACTGGCCCTGGCCATTCGTGAAGAGGTACAGGACCTGGAAAAGGCTGGCGTGAACATCATCCAGATCGACGAAGCCGCGTTGCGGGAAGGCTTGCCCCTGCGCCAGTCAGACTGGGCAACGTACCTGGACTGGGCGATTAACAGCTTCCGCATCGCCGCCAATGGCGTGGATGACTGCACCCAGATTCACACCCACATGTGTTATTCGGAGTTCAACGACATCATTGAGGCCATCGCCCACATGGATGCCGACGTGATCACCATCGAGACCTCACGGTCGGACATGGAGTTGCTGGATGCTTTCCGGAACTTTGAATACCCGAACGACATTGGCCCGGGCGTTTACGATATTCACTCCCCCAACATTCCGGACAAGCAACACATCATCAATCTGATGACCCTGGCGGCAGAACGCATCCCGGCAGAACGATTGTGGATTAACCCGGACTGCGGTTTGAAAACCCGTAAATGGGAGGAAGTGACGCCAGCGCTGGAGACGATGGTTGCAGCGGCCCAGGCTTTGCGGGCGTAACGAGCCTCTATGGGAATCAGCGGGTGCGCTTTGGCAGGCGCACCTCGCCTTTCCAGACTTTCTGTTTTCGCTCAGGTTTCATCAGCCGGCCGACGCCTTTACCCAGTTCACACAGCATCGATCGCCCTTCCAGTTCGACCGATTCTGCATAGTCAGCAAACTCACGCATACCCCATTCAACCGCAGAGATGCATTCATCAATAACCGCTTCGGCCATTTTCTCGGTGAGGTTGCAGTGCTCCCGGCCGAATCGGATCATAGTCGCCCGGTTTGGAAAGTCCTTTGTGCCACCCAGCTTCAGGGCCAGGGTATCCGCCTCCAGATAAACCGTGGTGTTAACGATGTCATAGGCCGGTGACATCCACGCTTTGCCCGAGGACGCATCCCGATACAGCATGGCAAAATTCTTCAGGTGCGCATCGCCATTCCCGACCAGAACCGACACACATAGTGACCGGAAAAGTATCTCCAGATCCCGATTGGGAGCTTCAGAATAAACTTCGATTGCCTTGGCCACCTGCTCATAGCTGCGCTTGTACTTGTCGTCGGCCACCAGGCCTATCAGTCCACAAATATCCTCCATGCCGAACCGCTCACCGCTCTCACTGATGTCAAAACGGCGCATGATAAACATTCGAGTATCATCAGACAGGTAGAATTCAGGTACTGAAAGCCCTGCCTTTGCTGCAATAGACATACAGACAAACTCATTGATCGTCAGGCCCGGGAATTCGGCGCCGGCGGACTTTACAATCAATTCCGGCAAAACCACTGAAGACTTCGGCTCAGTATTTTCGGGCACCAGAACCTTCGGCTGAACGCCGGCGATCGTTGTCTGACCCAGATAGCGCTCCACCAATTGCTCAAACAACTGGGGGTTGTCGGTTTCAACCAAAGAGCCCAGAGACATTCCTACGACAGCCTGACGCTCCACCTCCTTCGACTGAAACCCCAGTCGACCTATAGAGCTGTCACCCTGCAGAGCCAGAAAAAACATCTCATCCACCGTTGCGTGCTTGCGAAAACGCTCGATGATCCGCTGGCGCAGATAGCCCTCCGGCAGGTTCATCTCGAACACCGGATGGAGAACAGATTTGCGGTATTCCTGAGGCCTGACGGGCATGGTAAGCGAAACGCACTGTCCCTCATTGACGTTGGAGTCATAAGCAAAGCAAAATTGCGACTCTTTACGCAGTTCACCGGCCAGCCTTCCACCTGCAGACACGCCAAGCGTTTTGATTTTTCGCGTCATTCATCATCCTCAGCAGGGAAAAGAACATCCAGATCATCCAATGTAGGACGACTTTTCACCCTGAATTCCATTTCCAGCCCCAACGTCGCCAAAACCCTCTGCAAGTCTGTTATCCGTCCGGTATAACGACCCGTTTCCATTTCGCTGATGCGCTTACGAAGAACACCGGTTTCATCTGCCAAGGCTTGCTGGCTTTGATAGCCCAAAGCCTTTCGGCGCTCTTTGATCTGTTGCCCCAACTTTCTGGTAATCGCTCCCATACAACCACGCCTGACCCTATATATTCTCAAAATACCAGAAAACCTTCACCATGAGAACATATAGGGACATTCTAGATTTCAATCCAACATCGGAACAATGTGTATCTACGGGCATTATCCGTGTGGTTGCAGCATTATCTGCTCAGCGGGCCGGGGGTAGGCAAGGGCCTGTATGTGCGGATATCAGCGGGAAGAGGGAATTCTGGAGGGCAACCAGAGTTCGCTCAGTAACCGGTACTCTTCTCGTCCAGGTCAAACTTGAACTCATTGGCGCGGCATACTTCCGTGGAGTACTGCCCGGAAGCCTCAAGCTCAAACCAACGGTATCCGGGCGCCAGCGGCTCTACGGCAAATTTACTGGAGCCAGTGGCGAACTGGATGCAAGTGGAAGGCGTGGCAAGCAGCTGCACGCTATTGCGCTGCTGTTGGAGATCCTGGTGAATATGCCCCCAGAGCACGACTTTCACTTGAGGATGCCTGTCGATCACCTGCCAGAAAGCATCACGGTTCTTCAGGCCGATTTTTTCCATCCAGTCAGAGCCAATATCCACCGGGTGATGGTGCAGGCACACCATGGTGGGCAACTCCGGTTGCTGCGACAGTGACTCGTCCAGGAAAGCAAGCTCCGGCGGCGAAAGCTCACCGAACACCTTGCCGTGCACGGAAGAGTCCAACATCACAAAATGCCAGCCACCCTGCACAACCTGTTTTTGCTCGGCCTGAAACTCCGCTGCGATGGAGGCCAACAAATCGGAGTCGTCATGATTGCCGGCAATCCAGAGCGAAGGACAGTTAAACGCTTTCAACTGCTCGCCAAAATACCGATAGGCCTCAGATGACGCATCCTGAGTAAGATCACCGGTCGCGAGGATCAGATCCGGCTGGCCATGGTTGCGCAATACTTCATCAATCACCGCCGCCAGGCTGTCCCGGGTATTGACCCCAAGTAACGCGCCATCTGCCGACGCCATCAGGTGCGGGTCGGTCAGCTGCAATACCTTCAGGGGGCGAGCAGTATGCGCAATGGTCATTCAGGGCCTGTTGTCTTGAGTGCAACCGTTTGATATTTCAGACAAGTGTACGACGGCTGCGTTCCGTTTTATCAGTTTTAAATGGTAGGTAGGTCACATTCTGGCCCGCTACCACAAAGATTTTGCAGTTTTTAACAACTATGGCACAGGCAAAGCCGGGAGCAAGTCAGACTTTCAGGGCACTGTGGCGCCGTTTATGACAGAGACAACGAATTCAGTCGCAGCCTTCGCCCGCAGACCAGGCGGCGTGTTCCATAGGCAGGTGCCCAAACCGCAGGCAGTAATCCAGCCAATCAGCCAGGAACCCGTTGACCTGCACTTTTTCATCAGGATGATGCATAAACCGGTTCGGGTAATCGTTTACCGGCGCAATCTGGCGCTGACGGTAGCAACTGATCACCTCAGCCATGAGCGCGTCATGGTAGACCCGCACCGTTATTTGAGGGTTGTTCAGCCACCGGCCACTGTTGTGCACTTGCTCGAGCAGCAGGGTTTCAGTGAACTTTGCGGTTTGCAGGACTTCGATGCGCACCCGGCCCAAATACTGGCTTTCCCGGTGCAGCTCAAACTCGCAAACGGGCCTACCATCAACCTCCAACTGGCGCAGTTTGCGCAGGCGCTGGTAGTTGCCATCACACAGCGCACCCAGCTGACGTAGATCCGGCACATACGGCTTAGGCCGTTTTACCCACTCGGTCATGCCCGCCACTCCCGGCGCAGCCTGTCACGGTTCAGTTGCAGCCACTGTATCGCAATGATGGCGGCGGCGTTGTTAATACGGCCGTCGGCGACCATGGCAAAGCACTCTTCGGCGCTGACCACGTGGCTGAGAATGTCTTCATGTTCATGCTCCACGCCGAAAACTCCACCCGCCTCGGCCGTACTGACCTGGCCACAGTAGAGGTGAATCATTTCGGTGGTGCCGCCAGGAGAGACCAGGTAATCGCAAATTTTCTCAAGCCGACTGAAACTCAGCCCGGCTTCTTCCTGCCCTTCGCGTTGGGCCACGTCTTCCGGGCTTTCGCCGTCTTCGTTCATGCCGGCCACGAGCTCCAGCAACCAGGGCGACTGGTTACGGCCGAGCGCGCCGAGGCGGAACTGTTCCAGCAGCACCACTTCGTCCCGTTCCGGGTCGTAGGGGAGCACGCAAGTGGCGTCGCCGCGGACGAACAGCTCACGAGTGAAGGTAGGCATGTCGCGGCCGTCAAAGCGCGGGTGGGTCAGCCAGAGCTTGTCCATGCGGAAGAAGCCCTGAAAGACGGTTTCGCGTTTTTCGACGGTGACGTCGCTGGCGTTGAACTGGAACGGTTTCGGCATTCGTGTTTCCGGTTTGGTGTTCGGCTTGGAACGATAGCCTTAGGGGTTGCTTGGGTGCAAGTGTCTTACGGCTGGCTTTGGATTACGGTTCTGCCCACAGCCTGCTGAGCTTGGGAGGTGGGCGTGTCGGGTAGGGCCTCCAAAAACACGCTCCTTCGGCCCATCCCTGGGGCGCTTGGGCTCCGCCATCCCTGGCTCCGCACAGTTTTTGGAGGCCCTACCCGACACGCCCAGTCCAACATTGTGCAATCCGCTCAGAACGAATGCATAGGGTATGAGTAAAGCGATTACTGCAAAGGCCAGTAAGAGCCGGGGTGGTGGCCTTGTTCAGAAACGTGCGGAGCCAGGGATGGCGGAGCCCGAGACGCACAGGGACGTCTCGAGTCGTTTTCTGAACAAGGCCACCACCCCGGCTCTAAGCACCCAGCCAGAAGGCTAGGCGATCACGAACACCCAACTCAAACCTTGTCGTAAAGCTTGGAGCCAGACTCCACGAACTCCCGCGATTTGGCCTGCATCCCGGCATCAATCGCCGATACCTCATCGATGCCGTGTTCCGCTGCATAATCCCGCACTTCCTGCGAGATCTTCATGGAACAGAACTTCGGCCCACACATGGAGCAGAAGTGAGCCACTTTCGCCGATTCCTTGGGCAGGGTCTCGTCGTGGAAAGCGCGGGCGGTGTCCGGGTCCAGGCCGAGGTTGAACTGGTCTTCCCAACGGAACTCGAAACGGGCCTTGGACAAGGCGTTATCGCGGATCTGGGCCCCCGAATGGCCCTTGGCCAGATCGGCCGCGTGGGCGGCGATTTTGTAGGTGATGATGCCGGTTTTTACATCATCCTTGTTCGGCAGCCCCAGGTGCTCCTTCGGGGTAACGTAGCAGAGCATGGCGCAGCCGAACCAGCCAATCATGGCCGCACCAATTCCGGAAGTGATGTGGTCGTAGCCTGGAGCAATATCCGTGGTCAGTGGGCCAAGGGTGTAGAACGGCGCTTCATCGCAGCATTCCAGCTGCTTGTCCATGTTCTCTTTGATCAGGTGCATGGGTACATGGCCGGGGCCTTCGATCATGCACTGGACGTCGTGCTTCCAGGCAATTTTGGTGAGCTCGCCCAGGGTTTCCAGTTCGCCGAACTGGGCGGCGTCGTTGGCATCCGCGATAGAACCGGGGCGCAGTCCGTCGCCGAGGCTGAAGGACACGTCGTAGGCCTTCATGATTTCGCAGATGTCTTCGAAGTGCTCGTACAGGAAGCTCTCTTTATGGTGAGCCAGGCACCATTTGGCCATGATGGAGCCACCGCGAGACACGATACCCGTGGTACGTTTCGCGGTCAGCGGCACGTGATGAAGCCGCACACCGGCGTGGATGGTGAAGTAATCCACCCCCTGCTCTGCCTGTTCAATTAACGTGTCCCGGAAGATTTCCCAGGTCAGGTCTTCGGCCACGCCGCCCACTTTCTCCAGGGCCTGGTAGATCGGCACGGTGCCAATGGGCACCGGAGAGTTGCGGATGATCCACTCGCGGGTTTCGTGGATATTCTTGCCGGTGGACAGGTCCATCACCGTGTCGGAACCCCAGCGGATACCCCAGGTCAGTTTCTCGACTTCGTCTTCGATGGACGAGGTGACCGCCGAGTTGCCGATATTACCGTTGATCTTCACCAGGAAGTTACGGCCGATGATCATCGGCTCTGTTTCCGGGTGGTTGATGTTGGCGGGAATAATCGCCCGGCCCCGGGCCACTTCGTCGCGAACAAACTCGGGGGTGATCTCTGGTGGCAGATTGGCACCGAAAGACTGGCCTGGGTGCTGGTCCGCCAGCAGACCATTTTCGCGGGCTTCCTGCAATTTCATGTTCTCTCGGATGGCGATGTATTCCATCTCCGGGGTGATGATGCCCTGGCGGGCGTAGTGCATCTGGGACACGTTTTTACCCGGCTTCGCTCGCAGGGGTTTACGCTCATCCATAAAACGCAACGGGTCGAGCTGCGGGTCTTTCATCCGGCGACGGGTGAATTCGGAGGTGTAACCGTCCAGCTGCTCCACATCGCCCCTCTCGGCGATCCAGTTGGCGCGAACCGGCGGCAGGCCTTTTCTCAGGTCAATGGAGGCCTCAGGGTCGGTGTAAGGCCCGGAAGTGTCGTACACAACGACCGGTGGGTTCTTTTCGCCGCCCATTTCCGTGGGGGTGTCTCCCACAGTAATTTCCCGCATAGGCACACGCAGATCAGGTCGGCTACCCTGCACGTATATTTTTCGTGAGCTTGGTAATGGTTTGATTGCTGCGGAGTCCACTTTCGCGGAGTCGCTGAGGTAAGCTGGCAAGTCCGTCATGATCTGCTCCCGTTGAGGCTGATGGTGTCGGGTCGCGTATGACGGAGTTACGACAAGATGCCACCAAAGGCATGTTGACGCGGTTCATATGGTCTTAATTCCTACGCCGGTATTATCCGGATCAGGTCGCGGGTTCTGCGTTGCAATCTCAGCCGATCACCATGTTCTGGCAATTCGGCACCCCGTCAAGACGCGATAAGTATTTTGTTTTGCTCACAAAATGGTTGAGCTATGCAAGTGTAGAGGCCGGACTGATTATTGTCCATAATGGTCAACCAATACCTTTGGGTCATTGCCGGGCAGATTCCCGGAGTTAGTTTTTCAGGAGAAACAATGAAGAAACGTCTACTTCCAGGATTGATCACCCTGCTCGCAGCCCAGCCTGCCTTTTCTCTGGATTTGATGGAAACCTACGAGAAGGCGCTATCATACGATTCGGGCATTGCCTCCGCGCTGGCACAATTCCAGGCGCAACAGGCGGCCAGCGATGTCAGCAGGAGCACACTTCTGCCGCAAGTCGGCGCGTTTGCTGAGGCCAACCACACCGATTTCGACGCCAAGAATGGCCCGGGAGACAGCTATAAGGCCCTGAACTACGGCGTTCGGCTGAGCCAACCGGTGTTTCGTGCCGACAGCTGGTTCCGCTACGATGCCAGTCAGTTCCAGACCGAGGCCGCCCAGGCTCAGTACAACCTGGCCCAACAGCAGCTGATACTGGACGTCGCCACCGCTTACTTCAACGTGCTGCGTGCCCAGGATACGGTGACAACCGCACGCGCCACCGAAGCAGCCATTCAGCGGCAATACGAGCAGGCTCAGGAACGCTTTGATGTCGGCCTGATTGCCATCACCGAGGTCTATGAGGCCCGCGCCAGTTACGATGACAGTAAAAGTCAGCGCATCGCCGCTGAAAACCAGCTCAACGTTGCCCGTGAACAACTGGCGCGTTTGACTGGCGAATATGCAGAGGATCTGGAAAACCTGCGCGAGAACTTCCCGCTTGGCCGACCGGAGCCGATGGACCCTTCCGCCTGGGAAAACACCGCGCTCGAGCAGAACTGGGTTATCCAGTCTGCGCTGTATCAGCTGAATGCCAATGAAGCCAACCTGAAGGTTGCGAAATCTGGCCACCTCCCCACGCTTGACCTGTTTGCATCTTATGGCAAGTCTGAACTGGATGGAGCCAAGAATACTCAGCAGGAAGGCACACAAGGCGTGATTGGCCTTGAGCTGAATGTTCCACTCTACATGGGCGGTGGCACACAAGCCGGCGTGCGCCAGCAGCGCTCGCTGGTTACCGCCGCTCAGGAAGACCTGAACACAACGCGCCGGGATGTTCGGGTAAATACACGCAGCCTGTACCTGACCGTAAACAATAACGTTGAAACCGCCTCGGCTCTGGAGCAGACCATCATCTCCCGCCGCAGTGCGCTGGACGCGACCCGTGCCGGTTACGATGTGGGAACCCGGAACATTGTGGAAGTGCTGGATGCCGAGCGGGCGTATTACGTGGCCCTTCGGGATTATGCCAATGCCCGTTACGATTACGTGATCAACACGTTACAGCTGAAACAGGCGGCAGGCACTCTGAGCCCGCAAGACCTGATTGAACTGAACAACTGGCTCAGCGCCAACGCCAGGGGCATCGAAGCTCTGGCAGAAGAAGATCTGACCCTGGACGACCCCACGCAGTAATGGCGCCGTCGTCCGTGTGATTCCGGTGGCGACTGCCCCGGAATCACAGCCTTTCTATAATCCCCTCAACCACCCGGTCTAATGCGCCCCGGTTTTTGTTAACCACCGCCAGCGCCCGCTCTCCATAGGCTTTGCGTTCCACCGGGTTGGCAAACAATAGATTGATCGCCCGAGCCAGGTCGTCTGCCCCCTGAACCAACTGCACCCCCTGGTCTGCCAACAACCGTTCGTAGATGGTCTCGAAATTGAACACATGAGGCCCGGAAAACACAGGGATACCCCAGGCTGCCGGCTCTAGCGGATTGTGACCGCCCCGTTCGATCAGTGAACCACCCACAAAGGCAAGGTCGCTGGCTCCGTAGAGCATCATCAGCTCCCCCATGGTATCGGCCAGATAAACCTGCGCGCCCGAGGCACTCTGCCCCTGAGATCGCCGTGCAACCTGAAAGCCCAACTCCTGTGCCATGACCGCCACGGCGTCAAAGCGTTCCGGGTGGCGCGGCACAATAATCAACAGGGCATCAGGGTGTCCCGCAAGCACCAATCGGTGAGCCTGAAGCAGCTGTTCATCCTCGCCACAGTGTGTGCTGCCGGCGATCCAGACCGGACGTGGGCCAAGTGTGGTACGAAAACTTTCAGAGGCAAGCCGGACATCCTCCGGGATGTCGACATCGAACTTCACACTGCCCGTCACCTCGACGTGGCTTGCCGCAACCCCAATTCGACGAAAGCGTTCTGCATCAGGTTCTGCCTGGGCAGCCACCCAGGTGATACTTTTCATGATCGGCGCCGCCAGCCCCCTGACCCGCTCGTAGCCCCGGGCCGAGCGCTCCGACAGCCGGGCGTTGATCAGAAACACCGGCACGTTTTTGCGGCGGCACTGGCTGATCATATTGGGCCAGATCTCGGTTTCCATGATGACCAGAATGCGGGGATTGACCCGCCTCAGAAATCGACGGATGGCACCCGGTGTGTCGTATGGCGCGTAGGCATAGGTTACCCTGTTACCGAACATTTTCCGGGCCTGGGTAAGGCCGGTGTCGGTCATGGCGGTCATCAGAATGGTGGCACCGAGATTGCGCGCCAGCAGTCGACGCACCATGGGGCCGGCGGCGATGGTCTCGCCCACGGAGACCGCATGCACCCAGATGACGGGCCCGGGTATGGAAGGCACACGGCCCAGGCGATGCTGCCAGTCCTGCCTGAGCGCCGGCGCCTTGCGGCCCTGCCACCAAAGCCGGATGAGAATAAACGGCAGCGCCAGGCGAATCAGCAGGGAATAGATAAACTGGAACACGCAGGACTCCCGGCAAAACAGTGCGTTATCATAGGGCGAAAAATGTCGAGGGGTTGCATCTTGCCCCCGGGTTAAACGTTTGTCGATGCAGGATTCACGATTTTGAAAAAGAAGTACCGCAAACTTCCAAGGAATACCGACTATTCAGCTTACCGTCATCCTCGCTGGTGGCCAACCTGGCTGGGTATTGGCGTGATGTGGCTGGTTGCCCAACTGCCCATCCGGTTTCAATGGTGGCTGGGCAAGATGGTGGGATTGCTCGCCTGGAAACTGGCGAAAAGCCGGCGACACATTACCGAGGTCAACATCCGGCTGTGCTTCCCGGAGCTGAACGAACAGCAACAGACCGCCCTGGTGCGCAACGCATTTATCGCCAATGGTATCGGATTGATGGAGCTCGGCATTGCCTGGTTCCGGAACCCGGCCAAGCTGACCGGCATGACCCGCATTCACGGTATCGAACATTTCGAGAAAGCGCTGGAAGCCGGCAAGGGCGTGCTGCTATTGGGCGGCCATTACAGCACGCTCGACCTGGGTGGCAGCCTGGTCACCGAATACATAGAAGCCGACGTCATGCAGCGTGATCACAACAACCCTTTGATGAATGCCGTGATGACCAGGGCCCGGGGCCGGCGCTATGGCACAGTACTAGGTGCCCGCGACCTGCGCGGCCTGTTCCGTAGCCTCAAGAAAAATCGCGCCGTGTGGTACGCGACAGATCAGGACTACGGCCGCAAGGACATCGTGTTTGCCCCGTTCTTCGGCATTCCCACCGGTACCATCACAGCCACTTCGCGAATTGCTGAACGCAGCGGCTGCAAAGTCGTGCCCTTCAGCCATTTTCGCCGCGATGACAAGCCCGGCTATGACATCTATTTCCACCCCGCCCTTGAGAACTTCCCAAGCGGTGACGACCTGGACGACGCAACCCGGACCAACGCCGTTATTGAGCAAGAAATTCGCAAAGCGCCGGACCAATACCTGTGGATGCACCGGCGCTTTAAAACCCGCCCCGACCGAGAAGACCCTGGCTTTTACGGGCGCAAGCGCAAGGAATAATCCGTGAGCAATCACTCACAAGCACCGGTTGTCTGGCTGTTAACTGACAACAAGCCCGGCCACAAAAACCAACTCAAGGGGCTGGGCAATCGCCTGCGGGTGCTGACTGGCGCGGCGCTCTACTGGGTCAGTGCCGAAGAATACCCGGTACCTCTTTGGCGAGCCCTTCTGGGTGTGGCCCCTGCCATGGATACGGCACTGCCCAAACCAGACCTGATGGTCGCCGCAGGCACCGGCACTCACCGTTTATTACTGGCACTTCGGCGCCTGGGCAAGGCCAAAACCCTCGTACTGATGAAACCGGCCTTCCCACTGGGCTGGGTAGATGGCGCGATTATCCCGGCCCATGACGAGGTAAAGCCTGCTAACAACATCCTGCACACCGAAGGCGTGATCAACACCATCACACCCCTCGCCCGGCTAACCAGCAAACCGGAAGCCCTGATCCTGGTGGGTGGGCGCTCGGAACATTTCGATTGGGACGACGATGCCATTCTGAGCCAGGTAAGCGACCTGATAGCCCGCTACCCTCAGTGGCGCTGGACCATCACCGATTCCCGCCGCACGCCGGAAACGACCAGCGAGCGACTGGCCGAATTGCAGAGCCCGAAAATCTCCGTAGTGCATCACACCCGTACCCACGACGACTGGCTCAGCCACCAGCTCGCTGCTTCCCGCGCGGTCTGGGTAACGCCGGACAGCATTTCCATGGTGTGCGAAGCCGCCACTTCCGGCGTGCCCACCGGCCTGCTGAACCTGAATGCGCGTGCCAACAGCCGCGTGGCGAACGGAGTAAAACGCCTGACAGAGCGGGGGCTGATTGCCCACTGGGCAGACCATGCCAGCGTGATGGCCGAACAGGCAGAAAGGCATGAACGCCTCTGGGAAGCCGACCGGGCCGCCCGATGGGTGGCGGGTAACTATTTGGCTGCTTTTCAAAAATCAGGAAAGGAGGCCAGACAATGAAGATTCTCCAGGCTCTTCCGGCACTCTACAGTGGCGGCGTGGAGCGAGGCACCGTGGAGTTCGCCGCAGAACTGGTCAAGCGTGGTCATCAATCCTATGTAGTTTCCAACGGCGGCCCGATGGCGGAACAGGTTCGTGGCCAGGGGTCAATCCATATCCACATGCCCATCCACCGGAAAACGCCAGCGTCTTTCGGGCAGATCCTGCCCATGCGCAAGCTGTTACAGGAGCTGCAGCCTGACATTGTTCATGTCCGCTCCCGAATGCCCGCCTGGATTATCCACCTGGCCCTGAAGACTCTGCCTGCCGACCACCAGCCCGCCGTTGTCTCGACCTTTCACGGTATGTATTCCGTCAATCCCTACAGCGCCATCATGACAAGGGCGGACCAGATCATTGCCGTCTCCAATTGCGTGCGGGATTACGTGTTGAAGAATTTCGAGGTAGCGGAACACAAGCTGACGGTGATCCAGCGCGGCGTCGACATCGACGCCTTCCGCAACCGCGCCATAAATGATCAGTGGCTGGACATTCTCCTGTCCCGCTTCCCCCAACTGGCCGGCAAGAAAATCATTATGATGCCCGGCCGCATCTCCCGCTGGAAAGGCCAGCTGGACTACCTTGAAGCCATGGCCCGCATTGTCCGCCAGCGGCCGGATTGTCACGGCATCATCGTAGGCGGGGCCGAACCGGGAAAAGAACGATTCCTGCAGGAGCTTGAAAAAGAGCGCAGCCGGCTGGGCCTGACCGATAAAGTCACATTCCTTGGCCAGCGCAACGACATGACCAACCTGTATCTGTTCGCCGATGTGGTTTGCCACATGTCCACCAAGCCAGAACCCTTTGGGCGGACAGTAACCGAAGCCCTGGCGTCCGGCACGCCAGTGGTGGCCTACAACCGGGGCGGTGCGGCGGAAACGCTGCAGGCATGCTTTCGGGACGGACTGGTGACGCCGGATGATACCGGGGCGTTTGCCAGTGCGGTGTTGGGGCTGCTGGATAAACCCCGGCCGGAGATTGAGTTGCCAGAGCGGTTTTTGTTGAGGGCGCAGACGGAGGCGACGCTTCGGGTATACCAGCAGGCCCTGAACGGGAGGCCCGATTGAAGGTCGCCCTGATACTCGCAACGCCTAGTACTGCCTGGGGTGGCATGGAAAAACATGTGGCGGACCTGGCAGAAGCCCTCACGAGCCTCGGACATGAGGTGCACATAGTCGCCCATCCCGACTACCGCACGCACTTCCCATTCGCCGAGTTTCACCCGTGCCCAATGAAGCTGAGCCGAAACAACCCTTGGCTTCGCTGGTGCGTTTCCCGGATATTGAAGCGGGTTTCTCCCGATATCGCCCACGCCCACGGCAATAAAGCCGCCCTCATACTGGGCAGGTTGCCTCATCAGACCTGGCAAACCGTAGCCACGATTCACGGCAGCAAATCAAACCTTCGCCCGTTCCTTGTGCTGGACAAAGTCATCGCCGTAAGCCGGTCAATCTATGAGGGCCTGAGTCACCCGTCCCGTCATCTGATTTACAATGGAATCCGGAAGGAATTCCCGGATTCGCCCCATGGCAACTATCCACTCCCCGAAGCAACAAACGTCATTGCTGCCGGGAGACTGGAGCCAGTAAAGGGGTTCGACATGCTCGTTCAGGCCTGGAGCCTGATCCATAAGCGCTTTCCGACGGCACACCTAACACTGTTTGGTGACGGCTCTGAAGCCGGAAACCTGCATCGGCTGATTGACGATGAAGGCCTAAGACATTCGGTGACGATGGCAGGGCACCAAACAACGCTGGCATCGGCATTGTCCAATGCAGACTTGATGGTTCTCAGCTCAAGGCGGGAGGGATTCCCTTACGTATTGATAGAAGCCTTGATCGCGCGACTGCCGGTTGTCTCAACCCCGGTTTCCGGTAGTATCGACCTGCTTCCCGAAAACGCGCTCGCCAGGGACATTTCCGCGCCGGCTATCGCCGACGTCATCTCCAAGGCACTTGCCGGTCTGGATAGGCTCCGGGAATCAGAGCAGTCAGCCTTTGACTATGCGCAGACTCATCTCACGCTCAGGGGCATGGCCGAGGCAACCGTCAGAGTATATCAAGCCGAATAGCACCTGCGAGAGCGCCTTACCGCTCCTCACCACCGGAACGACTGATTCCCTCGAGCATTTGCAATTCCCTTGCCTTCGCCAATCGCATGAAATTACGGTTTGCGGCCACTACCGAAACACTGAACCCGAACCAGCCATTCAATACCTGGCGGTGAATCAGGTAATACTTGAGAAACTTCAAAGGAAATTCGACCATCAGGCGGGGGGTCGAAATTCGGCGGCCCTTCTCACACAGGAACCGGGCCTGCTCGCTGGACAGTTGAGTGTATTTTCTTTCCATCTGCTCCAGAGAGATCAAGGTCCTGTGCAAAACATCGCCGTTGAGCTCCAACACTTTACCTGTATGCACTCTAGGCCGGTCATCGTTACTGTGTTTTTCCGCATGGATCGCAGCCCGTTTCCGATTGTAGAGCCGCAGGATCTTCTTGGACTTGTCGTGCCGAAAAGGGTGCCTCGGGTTGGGGGACGACAAAACCCAACGCATACGATAGCCTGCGATATCCGGAGAGATCGGCTTGGAAAACAGCTGCTTGATGTTTCGTACCAGGGTATCGGAAAGCACTTCATCAGCATCCAGATCAAGCACCCAGTCGTTCGCACACAGGCTGGCGGCATAGGCCTTCTGGCTCGCAAAGCCTTCCCATTCCCGATAAACCACTCGGGCGCCCGCGGCCTCTGCCAGCTCACAGGTTCGGTCTGTGCTACCCGAATCAACAACGATGATTTCATCAGCCCAGTCCTTCACCTTCTCAAGAGATTCCGGCAGCCTCTCCTCTTCATTCAACGTGATGTAGTAAACCGATAACGGCAGTTTCATCATAAACACCCGCAAACTGGCCCCTGCTCGGCCCCAAACACTGCCGAGAGAGCGCACCTGTGATAATATTCAGCCATCAGAAAAGGACAATGCTGACCGAAAGCTACGCGTGGAGCAAACACATGATTCACCCCGTCATTATGGCCGGAGGCACCGGCTCTCGCCTTTGGCCGTTATCCAGGCAACTGAACCCCAAGCAGTTCCTGAAACTGACGGACCAACATCTATCCATGCTGCAGCTGACCGTGGCCCGGCTGGATGGCATGGAATCCGCCGATCCACTCCTGATCTGCAACGAAGACCACCGCTTTCTGGCGGCCGAGCAAATGCGCCAGGCGGGCTATAAAGATGCCCGAATTATTCTGGAGCCCTGTGGGCGCAACACGGCACCGGCCATCGCTCTGGCAGCCCTGCAACTGGTCAAGAACATCGATGAAAACCAGAACCCGCTGATGCTGGTTCTGGCCGCAGACCACTTGATCAAAGACATCGCTGCGTTCCAGAGCGGCATCCAGAACGCCATTCCCCTGGCACAGCAGGACAAGCTGGTGAACTTCGGCATAGTGCCCGGCCATGCGGAAACCGGTTACGGCTACATACAGCAAGGCCCGAAATTGGCCGATAACTGTTTCAGCGTCAGCCGGTTTGTAGAGAAGCCCGACCAGAAAACCGCAGAGGAATACTTCGCTTCCGGTGATTACCTCTGGAACAGCGGCATGTTTCTGTTCGGCGCCCGCACCTACCTTCAGGAACTGCAGAAACACCGCCCGGACATTGTCGCCATCTGCGAGGCAGCACTGGACGACGCCAGCGAGGATCTGCACTTCACCCGCGTGAATGAAAGCGTATTCGCCGAGTGCCCGGAAGATTCCATCGATTACGCCGTGATGGAAAAGACCGACAACGCCGCCGTGGTGGCGCTCGATGCAGGCTGGAGCGATATCGGCTCCTGGTCCGCCTTATGGGAAGTTTCCGAGAAAGACAGCTGCGGAAACGCCTTCAGCGGTGATGTCATTGCCCACAACACAGAGAGCACTCTGGTCCGGGCAGACAGCCGCCTTGTGGCCACGGTTGGCGTGAAAGACCTTGTAATCATTGAAACCAAAGACGCCTTGCTGGTCGCCCACAAAGATCAGGTCCAGGATGTCAAAAAGGTGGTTGAATGCATCAAGAATGATGGTCGACACGAGCACATGAATCACCGGGAAGTCTACCGGCCCTGGGGTGTATATGATTCCATCGATAACGGCCACCGCTACCAGGTGAAACGCATCACCGTGAAGCCCGGCGCCAAGCTGTCTGTCCAGATGCACCACCACCGGGCAGAACACTGGATTGTTGTCAGCGGCACCGCAAAGGTAACCAATGGCCAGGAGTCGTACCTGGTGACCGAAAACCAGTCCACTTACATACCGGTCGGCCAGATCCATTGCCTTGAAAACCCCGGCGTTATTGATCTGGAACTGATTGAAGTGCAGTCCGGATCCTATCTGGGCGAAGATGACATTGTACGATTTGAGGACCGGTACGGCAGATCATGAGCAAATTCAAGTATTACCTGATTGCCGGCCTGTTGCGGATTGTCAGCTATTTGCCCCTGGGAGCCGCGCAGTTCATTGGCAAATGGCTGGGGCTCCTGGCCTGGAAACTGGGCGGCAGGCCAAAGAAGATCACCGACATTAATCTGGACATCTGCCTACCGGAACTCACCGAAGAGCAGCGCAGGGAACTATCCAGAGACTCCCTGGCCCATACCGGCATGACGGCCCTGGAAATTCCACTGATGTGGGAGTGGCCCGTAAATAAGTGCCTCGGGTTGATCAAGGAAACGGAAGGCTTGGAACTGGTGGACGAAGCCCTGTCGACAGGAAAGGGGTTGATCCTGCTCGCACCGCACCTGGGCAACTGGGAGCTGGCGGGCCTGTTTTTCTCCTCCCGCTACAAAATGGCCGCGCTATACAGCCCTCCGCACATCAAGGAATTCGAAGATTACATGATTCGGGTGAGGGGGCGCCTGGGCTCCGAACTGGTACGCGGAGACCGTAAAGGCCTGATGCGCCTGATGGGCATTTTGAAGGAAGGCGGCGTAGCGGGCATTCTCCCCGACCAGTCTCCCCGCGGCAAAACCAACGCCTACGCGCCCTTTTTCGGCATGGACGTGATGACCATGACCCTGGTCGGCAAGTTGGTTCAGAAAACCGGGGCCAACGTTCTGGTGACCTACGCCGAGCGCCTGCCCAACGGCGAAGGCTTCAAGATTCTGGTCACCCGGGCGGAGCCTGGCATTGGTGCCGACGATACAGTGGCCGGCGCCACCGCCTTGAATCAATCCGTGGAAAAGGTGGTGCGAATGGCCCCTGAGCAGTACCAGTGGGAGTACAAACGTATGCGGCACCGGCCGCCGGGGAATCCGAACCCTTATAAGCCCGGGCAAATTTGCGACTAACCGCCCGGCTGCCGGGAACTCCCTTAGGATTGCAAGGTTGCGGAGTAGAGTCCCAGGTAACGCTCCGCTACCGATGCAGGGCTAAACGCTGTTAATCCAGCCTGGGCAGCGTCTGCGAAAGCGGCGGCCTGCTCTGGGTTATCGAGGATAAACTGAATCGCCGAAGCCAAAGCCTCCGGGTCACCCGGAGATACCAGAAGACCATTCGCTTTATCGGAGATCAGATCAGGAATGCCTCCGGCTTTGGCCCCAACCACCGGCACATGATGTTGCATGGCCTCAAGAATCGTTGAGCCAAGCCCCTCGGAGAGTGAGGGGAACACGAAGACATCCAGAGCTGCCAACCAATCCCCGACGTTATCTTTATGCCCCAGAAAACTGACGTTGGGCAAACCCTGTGCCAGGGACTTGAGCCACTGTTCATCTGGCCCTTCTCCCAGGAAAATGAACTGCACGTCTGGCCTGAGGTTGCCCAGCAAACGCGCTGCCTCAATCGTGATGTGATAACCCTTGTGCTTCAGGAGGCGCCCCACCTGGCCAACCAGGCGTTTGGCAGGATACTGTTGCCGGATAGCTTCGACGGCGTCTGGTGCGGCGGGAAAGCCTGAGAAACTCGACGGAATGATGACAGTGTCCACACAGCCCAGTCGCTGTTGTACAACAGATTCAATGGCGGAACTGAGGCAGGCGACGGTCGAGGCTCCGCCGTAGGCCGCAGACGTCAGGCGCCCGGTTCCGATGGGATTATCGACTCGCCGTGTGACGACGTAAGGCGTTCTACGCAGGCGGGACTCAATCCAGGCCCAGTAGACTGATTTACCGTCGTGGCAATGAACGAGGTCCCAATCCCCCTTGCCGTGGCCCAGCAGAAAATGTGCAGTCTCTCGCCTACCGAGCGATTGGATGCTTTCCAGCTCTGCCCATAGACGACTCCCCGGCTTGGCCACCAGCGTTTGCTGAATGCCGCGCTTCGCCAGCTCCCGAATCAGGTTTACGGTCTGTCGCTCACCACCGGAAAAACCTCCGGCCAGATTTACGTGGCAAATGTGCATACCAACTCGGCCCTGTCGATGTTTTAATGGCGGCAGTGTAAGAGATCGACCATGAAAAGGACATAACACTGTGAAGCTACTTGTAATCAGCTCCTATGTAGATACTTGGAACTCTGTTCGGCCAGAAGCGGAAATGCTGATCGGGCTGGCAAAATTGGGTGTCGAAGTTGAGCTGATGACACAACCGGATGCGGAGTACCGTTCCCGTTTTGAAGAAAACGGCATCAAGGTACACGGTTTCCATCCCCGAAAGAAAATAGAGCCTGAAGCCATTCGTCGAATTCGTCACCTCCTGATCGAAGGCAAGTTTGACGCAGTGTACTGCTTTAACAACAAAGCCATCGCTAACACCAACCTTGCGGCAATCGGCCTGCCAGTCAAAGTTATGACCTATCGAGGCCAAACCGGCAATATCAGCCGCTGGGACCCAAGTGGCTACCTGACCCACTTAAGCCCACGGGTGGATCGAATTATCTGCGTTTCCAAAGCAACCCGCGATGACCTACAAAAGCACGTCTGGGGCAACAAAGACAAAGTTTGTACGGTCTATAAAGGCCACGATCTCGACTGGTACCAGGATACTCAGGTAGACCTCAAACAATTCGGCGTACCGGATGGCGCCTTTGTGGTTGGGTCGGTGGCAAATATCCGCCCCAGAAAAGGACTGCCAATTCTGCTGAAAGCCACACACCTTTTACCCTCGGACAGCAACATCCACCTATTGCTCGTGGGCCGGGGAATGGACAATCCAGAGGTTCAGGCTCTAATCCAGGCCAGCCCGATGGCCGACAGAATTCACCTGACTGGATTCAGAAAAGACGCGCCGGCCATCATTGCGTCCTGCCAGGTATCCGTGCTGGCTTCAACCAAACGAGAGGGGCTTCCAAAAACGGTGATTGAAGCGATGGCCTACGGCGTTGCTCCAATCGTCAGCGATACCGGAGGAAGTGCGGAGCTCATTGAAGATGGCGTATCCGGTGTACGCGTAACGCCCGGTAGCGCTGAAGAAATTGCGGCAGGTATCCAAAAGCTGCATGAATCCCCTGAGCTATGCGCAAATATGGGCGAACTTGCCCAAAAACGGATCGCGTCGCACTTTCATGTACAGCAGTCGTCTGAAGCCCTGTTGAAGGTACTGAACGAAACCGTCAACGGCGAGTTTTAATCCAGAGCGCTGCGTATTTGTTGAACACATAAATGGCGGTGGTGACGGCCAGCAAAAACCCATGCCGGCCGTCCAGAAACCCTCTCTGGACGAGATACTTCCGGACAAACGCTCCCAGGCTGTGGGTACAGGCAGAGAACAGTGATGCTTTCTTGCCACGGCGGGCCCGCCCCTCGGCCCAATCCTCTGCATAACGGACGGATTTCGCCATGTAATCCGGGAAATTGGTCGCGGTATAGTGCAGTAAATCCCCGTCCAATGTCTCCACGCTGGCGCCTGGGCAGTGTACCTTTTCATGCACCAGAGCATCGTCATAACCGAATTCTTCACGGCGGTACAACCGCACTACTTTATCGGGATACCAGCCAGAGTGCCGGATGAAACGGCCAAAAAACCACGACAACCGCTTTACCTGAAACACCTTCTTCGCCGGAGCCTGTTCGATGGCGCGCTGAATGGATGAGGCCAGCTCAGGGGTGACCACTTCGTCGGTATCGATCCAGAACAACCACTCGCCCAGCGCGTGGCTTTGGGCCCTCTGACGCTGCGGACCGAAGCCTGGCCAGTCGTCCGATTGGAAAATGCGCGCCCCGAATTGCTCGGCGACGGCCAGCGTATCGTCTGTAGAGCCGGAGTCCAGCACTACAATCTCATCGGCAAAAGCCAAACTCTCCAAGCAGTTGGCAAACTCAGGCCCTGCGTTCTTAGTGATCAGTACCGCGCTGAGTTTCACTGGCAAGCCTCCAGAACCCGCTGCACGGAAATACCGGTCAAGCAATTGTAATGACCAAAACGGCAGGTCCGCTCAAAGCAGGGACTACACTCCACCGGATGCCGGACAATCGTCGCCTTATCCGTCAGCGGAGGTGTGAAATCCGGGCTGGTGGAACCGTAGATGGCAACCACATCAGCGCCAGAAGCGGCGGCCACGTGCATCAAGCCGGAATCGTGACTGACCACTTTGCGGCAATGACTGAACAGGTCCACGGTATCTTCAAGGCGGGTTTTGCCACAAAGATTGAATACGCCTTCCTGACCATTGGCAATCTGGTCACCCGGCTCCACATCTTTCGGACCGCCCATAACCCAGACTTGAAAACCCTGCTGCACCAGTTTTTCGGCTAGCGCCCGGTGGCTTTCAAGAGGCCACTGCTTTGCTGGGCCGAACTCCGCACCAGGGCAGATGGCAATGGCGGGGCGTTCCGGGTCCAGGCCCAGCTTGCACATCACGTCGTTCAGGTTTGTCTTGTTAATCGTCAGTGCCGGTTGTGGCACATCAAACTGATAGGTTTCGTAATCCGCCTTGCTGGCCCCAAGCCCCATGTAACGCCACACGGTTTTATCGGTGATGGTAGAGCCGTCTCGAGTCGGGTGTCTGCGCCGGGCATCGGTCAACAGAATCGAGCGTCCTTCCCCACTGAAACCAACCCTCTCGGGAATGCCTGCAAAGAAAGGGATCAAAGAGGACTTGAACGAACGCGGCAGGACAATGGCTTTATCATACCCTTTTAGCATTCTGGCCAGTCGCCACTGAGCCTTCAGGGCCAGCTCACCACTTTTCCAGGGTGCCGCAATGCCTGTGTTGACCTCAGGCATACGGGCGATGATCGGGAGCGACCACCCGGGAGCCAGCACGTCGATTTCTGCTTGCGGGTCCTGTTGTTTGAGGGACATGAACAGTGCCTGGGCCATGACCATGTCACCCACCCAGGACGGCCCTACCACCAGGTATTTCATCGGTCCAGCCAGGCCAGATAGCTCTCTACACCACTGGCCACATCAGCAAACTCAGCAGTGTAGCCAACATCACGCAAAGCGGTAATATCGGCCTGGGTAAAGCTCTGATAGCGCCCTTTCAGCTCATCCGGGAAGGGAATGAACTCAACACTGCCCTTGCCGTGGTAGCGGATAACAGCCTGAGCCACATCCAGAAACGACTGGGCGCGCCCTGTACCCAGGTTGAAAATGCCGGACTGTTCGGGGTTGTCGTAGAACCAGAGGTTAACCTTGCAGACATCCTCCACGTACACGAAATCCCGCTGCTGACCACCATCAGAGTAGCCATCCCACCCCTCGAACAGCTTGGGGTTCTGGCCGGCCTTGATCTGCTCGTGCAGGTGATAGGCAACGGAAGCCATCTTGCCTTTGTGCTGCTCCCTCGGGCCATACACGTTGAAGTATCGAAAACCAACAATCTGGCTGCGGGCGGAGGGCAGGATCTTTCGCACATACTGGTCAAACTGCCACTTGGAATAACCGTAAACGTTAAGCGGTCGTTCGCACTCGCGCTCTTCGCGGAATTCGTCACTGGCACCATAGACCGCCGCGCTGGATGCATAGAGGAACGGCACCTTGCGATCAAGGCACCAGTGCAACAACACCTTGGAGTAGGTGTAGTTGTTCTCCATCATGAACTTGCCGTCCCACTCGGTGGTGTCTGAGCAGGCGCCTTCATGGAATACAGCACGGATACCCATGGGCAAATCGTTGGCTTTCACCCGCTCCAGAAACTCACCCTTGTCCATGTAATCGGTAACATCCAGCTCCGCCAGATTCCGAAAACGGGTGCCGTCGGTCAGATCGTCCACCACCAGAATATCGGTTTCGCCACGCAGGTTAAGGGCGTGAATAATGTTGGCTCCAATGAAACCGGCACCGCCAGTGACGACAATCATGGTAAGGCTCCTGAAATTTCTGTGCAGACAGGCCGGATAATGGCCGCTGGGTTCAGCCGTAATACTAACCTCTTTTGTACCTGCCTAAAACAACCAGAGCCCGACTGGCCATCGGCCAGAACCATGATGAACACTGGATTAACGGGCGGTTAGTCGGTGAAAAAGCATATGGGACGCCTGTTGCGGCCATGGTACACTTCGCGCTTGGAACTGGTGCTGCGCCGCACCGGGTCGACTTTGGGATTGTTCACACCGGAGGCTCATATGTCCCAGCAAAGCAGTTACCTCGCCACCCTGGAACGGCACCGCAAAACCTTTGCCGTGATGGAAGAGCATCAGGAATCCGTCGAGCAACTGTTGGAACTGACTCGCCAAAGCCTGAAACGGGGCGGCAAGATCATCTTCCTGGGCAACGGTGGCAGTGCCGCAGATTCGCAGCATTTGGCGGCCGAGTTCATGGTCCGCTATAAAAAGGAGCGCGGCCCCCTGGCCTCCATCGCCCTGACCACAGACACCTCCATTCTGACGGCACACCCGAACGACTACGAATTCGAGACCGTATTCGAGCGGCAAGTTCTGGGGCTGGGCAAGCCGGAAGACCTGGTGATCGGCCTGACCACCTCCGGCCAGAGCGAGAACATCAACCGTGCCCTGAAAGCCGCCAACGACATGGGTGCGGCCACCGTGGCACTGACCGGCCGGGACGGCGGCAAAGTCAAAGACATCGCCAAGCTGTCCATCATCATCAACAGTGACGAAACCGCCCGCATCCAGGAGGCCCATATGTTCATCGGCCACTGGCTGTGTGAAGCGATGGATGAGGTGATGCTGTCCGGAGGCTTTGACTGATGCTTGATCTGGCCCGGCTGGACCAGCTTCAGACCGCCTCTGTGCTGGTGATTGGCGATGTCATGCTCGACCGCTATTTCATTGGCGACACCAACCGCATTTCACCGGAAGCACCGGTGCCGGTGGTCCGGGTTGCCCACACGGAAGACCGGGCAGGCGGTGCCGCCAACGTTGCCAGAAATATTGCCCACCTTGATGGCCAGGCTGCCATTCTTGGCATCATCGGCAACGACACCGACGGTCGTTTGCTGAAAGACCTTCTGGTCAAGGAAAAGGTCCATTCCGAGCTCCTGGAACTGGACGACGCACGCACCATCTCCAAAACCCGTATTATCTCCCGCCATCAACAGATGGTTCGGCTCGACATGGAAGACACCTTCCCCGTCGCCCAGGCCGAAAGCGTCAAGCAGCGTTACGGCGAACTGGTTGAGCAATACAATACCGTGATCATCAGCGACTACGCCAAAGGCACCCTCGCCTTTGTTGGCGACTTGATCCAGGCTGCGCGAAAGGCCGGCAAGAAGGTGCTGGTTGACCCGAAAAGCAAAGACTTCTCCCTGTATCGTGGCGCAACCGTCATTACCCCGAATCTGAGTGAGTTCAAGGCCGCCGGCGGAGACGCCTCCTCAGATGACGCCATGCTGAGTTCGGCCCGCGCCATGCTGGCCGACGCGGGCATCGATACCATGCTGCTGACCCGCAGCGAGCAAGGCATGAGTCTGATCACCCCGACGGAGCACCACCATTTCCCGGCGGAAGTCCTGGAAGTGAGTGACGTCACCGGTGCCGGTGACACCGTGATCGCCACCCTGGGCACCCTGCTGAGTGCCGGGTTTGATCTGAAAGACGCGGCCTGGCTGTCCAACCTTGCGGCCGGCATTGTGGTGGCCAAACTAGGCGCCGCAACCGTTTCCCCGGAGGAACTGGCGGCCCGCGCCAGCCATCAGTGGTCGGCCAAGACCAGCGGCTACCACCCCAGCGTCGAGCAGAGCCTGCTGCACATTGACTACGCCCGCCAACAGGGCGAGCGGATTGTCTTTACCAACGGCTGCTTCGACATCCTGCACGCCGGCCATGTACGCTACCTGGCCCAGGCCCGGGCGCTCGGTGACAGACTGGTTGTCGGGCTGAACTCCGATGCCTCCGTGCGTCGCCTGAAGGGCGAGGAGCGCCCGGTGAACTCGCTGGAAGACCGGATGGAAGTGCTATCCGCCCTGGCCTGTGTGGACTGGGTCATCCCCTTCGGTGACAACACTGAGGAGAACGACACCCCGGAGCAACTCATCAAACGGGTGAATCCGCAGGTGCTCGCCAAAGGCGGCGACTACTCAATCGACACCATCGTCGGCGCGGACTTTGTTCAGGAAAACGGCGGTGAGGTTGCCATTCTGCCCACGGTTGAAGGCCGTTCCACCACCGGGCTGATCAAGAAAGTTCGAGGCTGATTTGTCTGCGCCACGCTCCATCTGCCTGCTGCGCCTGTCGGCCATTGGCGACACCTGCAACGCCGCTGCAGTGGTGCATGCCATCCGGCAACATTACCCGGAAGCTGAGATCACCTGGGTGATCGGCAAGGCTGAAGCCGCGCTGATGGCAGGCATGGACGGCGTCAACTTTGTCGTGTTTGACAAGAAGCAGGGCATGGCCGCTTACCGAAACCTTCGGCGCCAACTCCAGGGCAAACGATTTGACGCCCTGCTACTGATGCAAGTCGCCCTGAGAGCGAATCTCGCCAGCTTGTGTATTTCCGCCAAGCGGCGAATTGGCTACGACAAAGCCAAGAGCAAAGAGCTGCACAGCCTGTTTATCAACGAGCGGATCGAGCCAACGAACAAGGTCCACGTGCTGGACAATTTCCGACAGTTCCAGAAATCGCTGGGCATCCCGCTCGAAGCGCCCGGCTGGAACATTCCGGTTAATGCCGAAGACCGGGGCTGGGCCAAAGCCCAGCTCGACCCGAACACCAGCAAACACCTGATCATCACCGCCGCCGCCTCTAACACCGAGCGGAACTGGCTGCCAGACCGATACGCCGCGGTAGCCGACTACGCCGCCAGCCAGGGTTTTTCCGTGTATCTGTGTGGCGGGCCGGCCGATCATGAAAAGCAATTAGCTGCCAACATTCAGGCCCACGCCAAACACTCCCTGCATAACCTGGTTGGCCAGTCGAGCCTGAAGCAATTGTTCGCCCTGATTGGCGAGGCCAGCCTTGTGCTCGCCCCAGACACCGGCCCGGCCCACATGGCCGTTGCCGCAGGCACGCCGGTTATCGGCCTGTATGCTCACAGCAACCCGAAACGTACCGGCCCCTACCTGTGGCAAAACTACGTGGTAGACGCCTATACCCCCGCACTGAAACAGATGCGAGGGGAAACGCCGGAACAAAGCCGCTGGGGCCAGAGGCTCAAGGGCGAAGAACTGATGGAGAACATCACGACGGAACACGTTATCGACATGTTGGACCGCTGTATTCAGGAACAGAACCTATGACCAACAAAGCCGTATTTCTGGACCGGGATGGCGTGATCAACGTGGATCACGGCTATGTGTATCGCAAAGAAGATTTCGAGTTTGTAGATGGTATCTTCGAGGCCTGCCGGCACTTTCAGGAACAGGGTTATCTGCTGATTGTCGTCACTAACCAGTCCGGCATTGCCCGCGGCATGTACTCAGAAGCTCAATTCCAGGAACTGACAGACTGGATGGTAGAACGATTCAAGGAACAGGGCGTGACCATCTCCAGAGTTTATCATTGCCCCCACCATCCGGACTTTGGGCCCGAAGATGAACGGGACTGCGATTGCAGGAAGCCGAAGCCGGGGATGATATTGAGGGGGATTGAGGACTTTGATTTGGATCCGTCGGAGTGCATTATGGTCGGGGATAAACCAAGTGACGTTGCAGCAGCGGAACGAGCCAGTATCGGCACAAAGGTAAGGGTGTTGACCGGCAGCCTCCTTGTGACGTTGCCGAACAACGAGGCGTCACTATCCCTGCTAACGCATATTGGCCAGATTATCCACGATAGATCATCGGTCTAGTGTGATTACACAAGACAAAATAGAAAGGTAAGGAACGGGAATGCCACATCAGCCTTCAATTGAGATTTCTGGCAATTCGGGATGCACCGTAAGGCTGCTTACTCATGACCAGCGAATCATGGTTGAAAAGGAATGCGCACTCCCGTCGTATATTCCGCGTCTCCAGGCACAAATTCGCAAACAAGACAACTTCCGACATGCACTTAAGAACCCTGCCATAATAGTCCCAGAACTCTATGATGAAGCGGACAATCCCGCCTTCTATTCCGCACGAATGGAATTTCTACCCTACCTGAACTTCATCGACTTCCTTGGCGTTTGTTCCGTGCCTGCGTTAATGCAAAGTATCAAAGCAATCGAAGGCTTCATCGATCACAACCTGCGAACCGACTACCAAACAGTTAATACATCGGCTTTGGTAAAGCTGGATGAAATATCTCGCAACATTTCAGGGGAGCCTCAAAAACAAGAGATCGACCAACTCTTCGGGAATAAATTGCGAGACCGATTAACAAAAAAAGAAATTAATATTCCTCATGGTTGGTGTCACGGCGATTTTACCCTGTCCAACATCGTTTTTTCTGCCAATGGTAATTGCATCGGCCTATTCGATTTCCTGGACAGCTACATCGACTCCCCAATCATGGACCTAGTCAAGCTCCGGCAGGATACACACCTTCGCTGGTCTCTCACCAAATCCAAAAAACCATTCTCTCATCTTCGAGTCTGCCAAGGCCTCCGGCAGTTGGATATATTTGCAAAACGTAAGCTTTCAGCTCTCGGAATCTCCGGAAAAGAGTACAACCTACTCCAATCTGTCAACGTTCTAAGAATTTTGCCGTACGCTAACGACACAACCACTTTAAACTTCATTCAAACATCCCTGAAGACTCTGGAGGACTAAATGCACCTAATTCTACCAGTTGCTGGCAGCTCATCACGGTTCCCAGACATGAAACCCAAATGGCTACTTACGCACCCCAGGGGCCACATGATGATTGTTGAAGCGATCAAAAAACTGGACCTGGATAAATTTGAAAGTATCAACCTGATCTGCTTACAGGAACATGAAGATAAACATTCCGTGAGAGTCGCGATTGAAACCCAGTTTGATGAAATTGGCTACAGAGACAAGCTTCGTTTTATCATGCTGAAAGAACGCACACGGAACCAGCCCGAGACGGTTTATCAAGGGCTCAAGGCTGCGGGCATCACCGGTCCAATATTCATTAAAGACTCTGACAACCAGTTTTCTGCTCCCGTTAAGGAGGGAAACCACGTCTGTTGCCTGGATCTCCACGAGCTAGAAACCGTTAATGCACGAAACAAAAGCTATATAGACATTGACGAGTATGGTTTTGTCCAAAATATTGTTGAGAAAAAGATCGTGAGCTCAACATTCTGTGTGGGAGGCTACGTTTTTGAGTCAGCCCAAACCTTTATGAGCATTTATGAAAAGCTAAGCAGCGACTCACACGACCTTTACATCTCTAACATTATTTATCAGATGCTCCTGGACGGCCATACGTTCAACGCCCTGCATAGTGAAGATTATTGTGACTGGGGAACGATTCGCGAATGGAATCAATATAAGGCTCAATACTCTACGCTTTTCGTAGACCTTGATGGAACTCTGGTAGAGAACTCGGCCCAGTACAACTCACCATACTGGGGCGAAACCAATGGCATAACAAAGAACATTCAGGTCCTGAACAAACTTCACAAATCTGGAAAGGTCCAGATAATTATTACTACATCGCGGAAGGAAAGCTTTCGGGAAGCGACCATCAAACAACTTGAGCGCCTAAATATTCCTTACGACGATATTATTTTTGGCCTGGTGCATGGCCGAAGAATCGTAATCAATGATTACGCCCGAACAAACCCTTTCAAGAGCTGTGACGCAATAAATATCAAACGCAACAGCGACGACCTCAAAGAAATGCTTGAAGAGTCTATTGGCTTTGATATTGGCATCTGAAACCTGATACGAGCATGAGAATGAGCGACTTTTCTGACATTAGCGTGGTTGTCCAAGGCCCCGTGCAGAGCTTTCAGGACCGTGAACAAGAACCAGGCATTACCCAGAAATGCCTGGAGTCAGTTCGGCAACATCTTCCTGGTAGCACGCTGATCCTCTCCACATGGCCCGGCCAGGAACTCGCTGGGCTCGATTACGATCGGCTCATCATCTCCGAAGACCCAGGGCCTAACGTCAGGTTTTTTGGAAGGGACGGTGCGCCACATCGCTTCAACAATAACAGGCAGATAGTATCAACACGTGAGGGCTTGAGAGAGGTCACCACGAAATACGCGGTCAAATTACGTAGTGACAACTATCTGACGGGAAACAACTTCGTAGCTCTGCAACGTGAATACCCCAAAAGAACCTCAACGCATTGCTTTCTGAAAGAGAGAGTTGTCGTCTCAAACGTATTCACCAGACAGTACGCTAAAGGATTCAGGGTACCCTTCCATCTCTCTGACTTTTTCTATTTTGGCTTAACCGAAGATCTGAGAACCCTTTGGGATCTTGCCCTTTTTGACGACGCCCAGGACCCGATTCGTGATAGCGAGGACACTCTATTTACAGATTATCCGCCCGATTGCACCCAGATGTTCTGGATAAAAGCCCTGAGGAAATTTGATTCATCATTAAATATCAACGGCTTACTTGACAGATCGCCCCTCAAGATGAACCAGTCTGATCTGTGTTTCGCCAACAATCTGATAATTGCCTCCCCTCCAGAGCTCGGTTTGGGGCTTTGCCAGAAGTTTCTCGGAACCGCCCGAATCTCACGTACCAAAGGGCAATGCGCCCAGTGGCAACACTGGGAATGGCAAGAGATTTATCGCCGTTACTGTGACCCGGACTTCCCTAAAGCACCAGCTTCAGTGAAGGCAAACCTGTTTCTGAAACGCTTGGTCCATGTGCATCCTGTCAAGCTGGAGACCCTCTTCAAACTCCACAGAATCAGACGCATCAGTGAGTCAGGCAGCATCAAATGACCCCAGTTCAAAGTGGCCTGGCATCCACCCTCAAATATTTACTACTTATCGTCATTGGCACTTTCCCTGCACTCAGCGTCATCGTTGATGGGTACGGCAGTGCCCTTTGGTATCTTTTGGGTCTCGTGGGAATCGTCTCATTTGCGATCAGCGCCAATGTGAGAGAGAGACTCTGCTTTGAACCAAAAGCCCTGCTATTCGTTGCCACGCCTTTTCTCTTCTTTGTGTGGTCAATCATTATTTACTGGCTCGTTGATCCCAGCGATTTCGCGAAATCCCGTGTCGAGCGACATGCCCTGCTCTTGATCAGCATTCCTGTCATCGCACTCCTGTTTCATGCGCGGTTCCGGGCAAAAGACCTGTTACTGAGTTTTTCCCTGAGCGGTCTGGTGTTTCTGGGGTATTGGATTGTGCACGATGGCGAGGGCAGGTTAGATGGACTGGTTCATGCCATCCATTTTGGCAATATCGCCCTAATTACCTTGGTACTCTGCGTTGGAGGATTACTCACCCAGAGCAAACGTCACTGGTATGTGATAGCCGCGACGGGAAGTGTTGGCGCACTGATAGCCTTTATGGAGTCCGGATCCCGGGGAGGCCTCGTTGCACTATTTCTGGCACTCCTCGCTGTTGGATTCTGGTTCAGCGTTACTCGAAACCAAATTCGCTACTTCGTCATTACGCTCGCGCTCGTCGCGTCTGCTGCCATCGTCTCAGTCAAGTATGTTGACCCTATCTCCGAACGATATGAGCTAACCCTGAGTGAGCTGGATAAATTTTCAGAAGGTCAGTTGTACACCTCCATGGGAATGCGCTTGCTCATGTGGGATGCAGCATTGAATGTGATTACCGAGGCACCTGTTATTGGTTCTGGTTTCTCTGGATACCGAACCGAAATCCTTACCCGGATTTCAGAAGGGCATCTAAAACCACTCATGTCCGATTTTTCTTCCGAGCCTCACAATCAATACCTGTATCAGCTTGCATCTCACGGCCTGATAGGTCTGTTTCTTCTACTCTTGATGCTGACCCTTCCCTTGTTCTACCTGGCCACACCTCGCCCTGGCAGCCATCTGAACCACCATATTCTGCGTGTTACGCTGGCTGTGATTTTTCTATCCTTCATCTTCTTTGGGCTTACAATCACCCTGTTTGATCAGAGGAGAGTTATTCAGAACTATGGTTTGTATTATGCTATTGCTGCGTGGTTCATCTATAACACTCATAGGAAGAGTCTAAATTGAAAGCCGTCATCGCTATCAGACAAATTCAGAGGTACACGGGTGCTGTTCGGAATGTTATTGAACACTGCCAGTACCTCAAGGCGTTGGGCTATGACATTACGGTCATCGCAGAACGCTATAACCGAAAAATCCTGGATGAATGTGGAGCGGATTTCGTTCGCATCATGCGATGGCCAATCAAAGGGGCCTATCGCCGAACCTGGTTTGATAAGCGTGTACAACACTGGCTGAGAGCAAACCCCTACGACCTCTTTTTCAGTCATGGTGACAGCCACAGCAATGACATCCTGGTGATGCACAACTGTGTCAGGTTGCATGAAGAAAAATGCGGCACTCCGGAGCTTGATGTAGCAGCCTTCCACGACTCCGTTATCTCCGATGGAGATTACCGGGTACTCATCGCCAACTCCAAACTTATGGCCGATGATTTCCATCGCCGATATTCAGTACCCAAAGAGAAGCTACGTGTTTTCTACCAGGGCGTTGATACCAGTCTGTTCAGTACATCGGGCAAAGAGGAGTTACGGAGAATAGCTCGCCGAGAGTTGCAGATCCCGGAAACCTCCACGGTTGTTGGGCTGATCACCTCCGGAGACTTTACCAAACGAAACGTTCGTTTCTTTCTGGAGGTCGCCGGATTTCTTGCAGCAAACACATCTTTGCCGATTGAATTCCTTGTCGTGGGAAAATCAGACAGTACTCGTTTTGCCGAACAAATATCTGCACACGACTTGCAGTCCCGGATTCGATTTCTTGACCCGGTACCAAACGTTCACGAATTGTTTCATGCCCTGGATTTGCACATATTCCCCGCCTTACTGGAAGAATACGGCCGTGTTGTCCTGGAGGGGTTGTCCTGTGGAGTGCCTACGATCGCAAGTGACAACGTCGGCGTCGCTGAGTTGATGCAGGATCACTCGGTGCCAGAGGTAATCAGTGGCTACAACCTGGAGGAGTGGGGGAAAGCCGCGCAGAACATGCTGACAGACCCTGACGTAGGAAAGCGAGCTAGTCAGGCGGCGGCAAGTCTTGGCCAAATGTATTCAATGGTGAACCAAAAACAGGCTATGGAAGATCTGTTAAACTCTCTCGTCAAACGTTAGTGGAGGCGTTGTACCCCTCAAGGAAAAACTGCCATTCACGCTCCAGCTCTTCGCCATAAGCCTTATTCAGGGAACGCTTCAACCGATCTACCGTATTGCCTTTCCAGAAAGCCTGATAAGGGGTTAGGGAACGCAACTCACCTTTATCGAAATCTATCAGGTGAATTGCAGTCTCTCCGACCAGGATATTGAAACAGTTCAAATCCGCATGATACACACCGGCATCATGGAATTGACGAATCACCTGGCCGATTTCGCGCCAACGGGCTTCGTCCAGTGACAGAGCAACGTCCCCTAATGGGCGAACGCCTTGCAAGCGCTCGATGATAATGGTCGAGGAGTAAAACAACCCCCTGCGCTGGTACATAACAGCCACCGGCTTAGGCACAGGAAGCCCCAAAACACGGAGCTGGACTAACAGTCGGAATTCAGCGAACGCGCGCACGCGCACCTCGCCGGCGTAAAGGTACAGATCACGTATCAGCTTTCCGATCAATCCTCCCCGACGGTAATGACGAAGCACCCAATGTTCCGGGCTGCGCGCAACAAACCAGGCACTCCCACGCCCCCCCGAAGAAACCGGCACCGCGCGCTCTCCCCAATAATCAGGGTCAAACCAACCAGGGTCGAACTGTTCTGCCCACTCAGGCACCACCAGTGCGTTGATGCCATCGCGTTTTATGTGTACTTCCGTATCTGAGCCCACCACTCAACCTCTCACAAGGCCATTCACCAACAACTCTAATAAAAAAGCCGCCCCACGGGAAACTTGGGGCGGCTTCTACACTGATCGAACACGATTTCCGGGTTAGCGAACTGCCGTCAGCCATTCCTGATGCGCAGCCAACTTCCCCTTAACCGCATCAAAATACATACTCTGCAGCTTCTCGGTGATCGGCCCGCGCTTGCCTTCACCAATCTGGCGGCCATCCAGCTCGCGGATGGGCAGTACTTCGGCGGCGGTGCCGGTGAAGAAGGCTTCTTCGGCCACGTAGACTTCGTCACGGGTGATGCGACGCTCTTTCACCTGCAGGCCCAGGTCTTTGGCGAAGTCGATGATGGTGGCGCGGGTGATGCCTTCCAGACAGGAGGTCAGTTCCGGGGTGTGCAGCTCACCGTTGCGAACGATGAAGATGTTCTCGCCGGAGCCTTCCGCCACGTAGCCTTCGTTGTCCAGCAGCAGGGCTTCTTCAGCGCCGCCGGAGATGGCTTCGTTCAGGGCCAGCATGGAGTTGATGTAGTTGCCGTTGGCCTTCGCCTTGCACATGGTGATGTTCACGTGGTGGCGGGTGTAAGAGGAGGTGCGCACCTTGATGCCCAGCTCCTTGGCTTCTGGCGACATGTAAGACGGCCAGCTCCAGGCGGCAACCATTACGTGCACTTTCAGGTTGTCGGCACGCAGACCCATGCCTTCGGAGCCCAGGAACGCCATGGGGCGCAGGTAGGCTTCGTCCAGGTCGTTTTCACGAACCGCGGCACGCTGGGCTTCGTTGATCTCATCCTTGCTGAACGGCATTTTCATGTTCAGGATGTGAGCGGAGCGGAACAGGCGGTCGGTGTGCTCTTTCAGGCGGAAAATCGCCGGGCCGTTCGCGGTGTTGTACGCACGCACGCCTTCAAAACAGCCCAGGCCGTAATGCAGGGTGTGGGTGAGGACGTGGGTCTTGGCATCACGCCAGGGAACCATTTCTCCGTCCAGCCAGATAACGCCATCGCGGTCAGCCATCGACATTCTGTTCTGCTCCTAAAAAAAGCGGTTTTCGGGGAACCGGCATTCTAGCAGGATTCTCTGCCGGAATTGAATGTTGCTTAATCGGCGAGCATCACTTTTTGCCACATGGATTGTATGTAAGCCCGCTCCTCGGGAAAGGCGTCTCCCTCCACCTGGCTGTTCAGGTTCTGCAGGGCCCGCCGGTGGATGGTGGACCTCAGGGTTATGAACACCTCCCTGAGCTTTTCGGTGTCTTCCACCGCCATGACGCCGGCACGACCCAGCTCTTCCATCTGCCGGATGTTGTCACTCCACTGGGTCAGCTCAGGGTGCTCCGCACTCCAGGCCAGCATCAGGTATTGCACCAGGAACTCGATATCAACAATACCGCCGTTGTCATGCTTGATGTGGAACACCTCTGCCCGCCGGGCCTCGGGCGTACCAAGATTGGCGCGCATTTTTTCCCGCATATCCACCACTTCCTTGCGCAGTGCCTGCTTGTCTCGTGGCTGGCAAAGAATGTTGTGGCGAATGGTTTCAAAGGCTTTCAGGGTATCCGGGCAACCCGCCACCCCACGGGCCCGCGCCAGGGCCTGGTGTTCCCAGGTCCAGGCATCATTCCGCTGGTATTTTTCAAAGGCCTGCAAGGTGCTGACCAGCAACCCGGAATTGCCCGAAGGGCGCAGACGCATATCCACTTCGTACAACTGGCCGGACGGGGTCTGAGTGCTGAGGATGTGGACGATGCGCTGGCCGAGGCGGGTATAGAACACGGCATTGTCGATGGGCTTGTCGCCGTCGGTGGCCAGTTCCGGGTCTGCCTGGTGCACAAACACCAGATCCAGATCTGAGGTGTAACCCAATTCGATGCCGCCGAGCTTGCCATAGCCGATGATAGCGAAGTCGGTATCACAGGCGGAGCCATCAGCCCTGCGCGGATAGCCGTGCCGGCTCACCAGGTTTGCGAACGCCACATCCACCACGTGGTCCAGCACCACCTCGGCTATCCAGGTGAGGTAATCACTCACCTTCATCAACGGCAGGGTGCCTTTGATCTCGGATGCCGCTACCCGCAGCACATGGGCCTTTTTGAAATACCGCAGCGATTCCATCTGCTCTTCCAGGTCTTCATAGGGAATCCGCAGCATTTGCTGGCGCAGGTCGTCCTGTAACTCTTCCTTGGCGGGGGGCGTGTACAGGCTTTCGGCGTTCAGCAATTCGTCCAGCAACAACGGGGTTTCCGCCAGCAAGCTGGCGATCCAGGGGCTGTCGCTGCACAGGCGTACCAACTGGGTCAGGGCGCCTGGGTTCTCCAACAATAGCACCATGTACGCGGTGCGGCGCAGAATGGCCTCAACAAGCTGAAGCACCCGCTCAAGTGTTTCTGAGGGATTCTCTACACCTGTCAGGGCGCTTAGCAACAGTGGCATGAATTCATTCAGTCGTCTTCGACCCTGGGTCTGCAGCGTTTGCACGGTGCGGCTGTCCCGTAAGTCCGTCAGTTTCTGGACGCTGTCTTCAGGGCGCTCGAACCCCTGCTCAGAGAGCCACTCCACGGCAGCAGGCGCTTCCATTTCCGCCAGCCAAAGCTCGAACCAGCCATCCTCAATGCCGGCTTCGCCCTCCTGCTCCTCTTCCTCCGAGGCAATGATATTGGAAAAATGTGTGGCCACACGCTCACGATGCTCTGTCAGGGCCTTCTGGCAGGCGGACCAATCCCCGTAACCCATGATTCGTGATATCCGAGCCAGTGAGAGTGCATCGTCGGGCAGCTCCTGAGTCTGCTTGTCTTCCATGCCCTGAAGAGCATGTTCCAGGTTTCTCAGGAACACATAGGCATCCCGAAGCTCCCGAACCACGGTGGAGGGCAGTAGTTCCAGCTCCTCCAGCTCTTTAAGGATCACCTGCAGTTCCCGCTGCTGCAGCTCCCGGTCCCGGCCGCCCCGAATCAGCTGAAACGCCTGCACCACAAACTCGATTTCACGGATGCCGCCACTGCCCAGCTTGATGTTGTTTTCCAGCCCCTTGCGGCGCACTTCCCGGCTGATCATTGCCTTCATATTGCGCAGCGACTCAAAGGCACTGAAATCAATATACTTCCGGTAAACGAAGGGCCGAAGGCTACTCATCAGCACCTCCCCTGCCCGCTGGTCGCCCGCCACTACCCGGGCTTTCACCATCGCGTAGCGTTCCCAGTCACGGCCCTGGTCCTGATAGTAGGTTTCCAGCGCTGCGAAACTCAGGGCCAGGGCGCCGCTCTGGCCGTAGGGGCGCAGGCGCATATCCACACGGAACACAAACCCGTCGGCGGTGATCTGGTCCAGCGCCTGGATCAGTTTTTGCCCCAGACGAATAAAAAACTGCTGGTTATCCAGGGCTCGCCGACCACCGCGCGTTTCACCCTTGCCCGGGAAGGCGAAGATAAGATCAATATCAGAAGAGACGTTCAGTTCACGGCCGCCGAGTTTGCCCATACCCAGCACCACCATTTTCTGGGGAGCTTCCTCGCCGGTTACCGGGTCTTTGCCCCAGGGCGTGCCGGACTCTTCACAAGCCTGTTCGTATAGCCAATCCAGCGCGCCATCAATACAGGTATCGGCGAACGCACTGGTGGCGGCGATGGTTTCCTGAAGGTCGGCCCACTTAAGCAGATCCCGCCAGATAATCCGGAACTGGATCTCCCGCCGGAATTGCCTGAGAGCTGAGTGCAGCGCTGGTTCTGAATCCACCGAGCCCAGGAAAGATGCCCAGCGCTCCGCCAGCCAGGATTCGGTGGTGGGTTCTTGCAGTGGCCGTGCCTGTACCGCCGAGCGAATCTGCTCAGAATGTCGCTCTATGGTTTGCCGCAAGAACAGGCTTCGGGCAAAGGCTTCGGCAATATCGGCCTCCGTCAGGTCTGCGTCATCGGTCAACCAGCCTGGAATCCCGTCCGGGAATATCGAAGCCCAACAACCTGACACATCGTTGGCCAGTTCCGCTGGCAATGAACCCCAAGGCTCAGACATAACGCAAACCCCTGTCTCTCTGATATATTTCCGGTACTGTATAACGAACTCGCCAAGGACTGAACAGGCACGCCAACTCTATGATGCGCAATCGCCGCCCGCTGAATCCCGAACATACGCAGTCTCACCTGCCCATGGGCGGCCTGATCCGCAGCCGAATGCGGCGGCTCTTTGTCATATTGGGCTGCTTGCTCATCACCCAGATACTGATTATCTGGGCGGCAGAGCCTCTGACGCTGTTTGAGGCGGTGTGGATGACCATGACCACACTGGTCACCGTGGGCTACGGAGATTTCGCTCCAGAAACCACCGTTGGCCGCCTGAGCACCATCCTGCTGATGTTTATCAGCGCCATCACGCTGCTGACACTGATCGTCAGCGACTATATTGAATACCGGTTCTACCGCCGTGAACGAATCCTGACCGGACGCTGGATTTACAACATGAAAGATCACATCGTAATCATTAACACCCCACGAAGTGGCGGCGAGCAGTACTTTATGCGCTTTGCCTCCCAGATCCGCTCGGTACCCGAATACCACACGGTACCCATCATGCTACTGACCCGTCAGTTCCCGGGCGGATTACCTGCAGAACTGTCCGACTGCGGGATGGTCCATTTTCATGGCGCGGGCAACGATCCAGAAGCCCTGAAAGCGGTGCATGCCGGCAGTGCCAAACACATCATTGTGCTCGCCGCAGACGAATCCGATCCGTTCTCAGACAGTCTGACCTTCGATATCGCCCACAGGTTGGTAGAATCCAACCTGGGGGGCCGAACAACGGTGGAATGCGTGAGCGATCACAATCGCGACCGTTTCAAAACACTTGGGGTACGCACCACCATCCGCCCGGTGCGCACCTACCCGGAGATCATGGTTCGCGCCGTGGTGGCACCCGGCTCAGAGAAGGTGCTGGAAGACATGTTCAACTACGAGCGCGACCATCCTCACCGCTATGATCTGGAGTTGGACGACCTGGTCTGGGCAGACATTGTCAGCGCACTCGTGCGCCACGGCATAGGCACCGCCCTGGCGTATATCGATCACGACAATGAAGTGATTTGCCACCCTCCCACCAATGAAGAGGTCGAGGGCAAGGGACTGATTGTGCTGGTCCGATCAACCGACACCCCATCTGTATCTGTGGTTGAGGAGGCCCTGGACCGGTACAGGGAATTCCTCAAGCAGTGGCGAGACCTGCACAATCACAACGAGCAGACAGCCGAAACCATGACACCAAAAGAGTAAGGTAACGCATGTCATACCTGGACTCCGAATTCTATCAACCCCTCTTTGAGGCGATCGCCACCGGTGACGAAGCGCAGATTCAGGCCGCGGCGGCCACCTTCAATGCCGCCGACCTCGCGGAGTTTGTTGAGGAAAATCCGGATAACGAGGAAGGCGTCCGCCTTCTCCGGGCCCTGACAACGGAACAAAGCGCCAAGGTATTCGGGTATATCGGCCCCAACACCCAAACGTTGATCGCGGAGCTCTTGCCCACCCAAGACCTGGCTGAGCTAGTAACCGCCATGCCCTCGGACGAACGGGCCGACTTCTTCAACCTGCTGGATGAGAACCGTCAACACGCCCTGTTCCAATCCCTCGCCAGCAAGGAGCGCGAAGACCTTAGGCGCCTGGCAAGCTTTGAAGAAGGCACCGCCGGCGCACTGATGAGCTCGGAATACGCGGTGATCAGCACCGGCATGTCCGCCAGCGCGGCGATTAACCTACTCCGAAACACCGCGCCGGATAAAGAAACCATCTACCAGGCGTACGTGATCGATAACCAGCACAAACTGGTGGGTGCAGTTTCCCTTCGGAACCTGATTACCGCGATGCCCGGCACGCCGGTGGATGACCTGATTGCTACGGGCCTGGTGACCGCCAGCACCGACACTCCCCAGGAAGAAGTGGCCCGACTGATATCACGCTACGACTTGCTGGCACTGCCAATCCTGGATCAGGACGAACGGCTGGTGGGCATTGTCACCTACGATGACGCCATGGACGTAGCGGAAGAAGAGGCCACCGAAGACATCCACAAAGGGGCCACGGTGGGCAAACTGGAAACCGGCCTGAGGGATGCAACACCGTTCTCGCTCTACCGCTCACGGGTGCAATGGCTGGTCATCCTTGTATTTGCCAATATCTTCACCGGCGCGGGCATCGCTTACTTCGAAGACATCATCTCCGAGCACATTGCGTTGTTGTTCTTTATGCCTCTTCTGGTCGCCAGCGCCGGTAATGCCGGGGCACAGTCAGCCACGCTTATGGTACGGGGTATGGCCACCGGCGATGTAACAATCGCAGACTGGGGCAAATTGCTGGGCAAAGAAACCCTGGTAGCCAGTGCCCTGGGTGTCACCATGGCTGCCGCCGTAATGGTGGTTGGCTTTATGAGGGCCGGGCCGGAGATTGCCTTTGTGGTGGCGGTTACCATGATCGCTGTGGTGATGGTGGGCAGCCTCATTGGTATGCTGCTGCCTTTCCTGCTGGATAAGCTGAAGTTCGACCCGGCAACGGCAAGTACGCCACTGATAACAACCATTGCCGACGTCAGCGGCGTGCTGATTTACTTCAGCGTGGCAACAGCGCTTCTGAGCCTGCCATAGCTGACGCACCACTCCGTGGTGCAATCTGGTGCAGCCGCAAAAACTGACGCCCAGACTTAGTGCACATTGGGACAACTCAGCAACCGCAATAACGGAGGATTCACGGATGCCTTTGATTTATAATAAGTTTCATTTATTGGCATCGACTGTGCTTAGTCAACCGTGAGTTAAACAATCGATCCAAGAGGTATCCGATGAAACGCAACGCATACAACCTGACTGCTTCGGTACTCACTGCTTCCCTGCTCGGGACGCTGGCCGTGCCAAGTATCGCCCACGCAGAATTGTCTGCAAATATTGGTGCCGTGAGCAACTACATGTTCCGGGGCCTCACCCAGACGGAAGGTGCCTCCGCTATTCAGGGCGGCGTTGACTACGAGGACGCAAGCGGGCTTTACGCCGGAACATGGGTTTCCACGATAGACTTTGGAGACGAGGCCACGCACGAACTGGATCTCTACTTTGGCTTCGCGGGCGACGTGGAGGGCATCGCGTATGATGTCGGCTACATCTACTACGCCTACACCGATGCCCCGGAAAACATCGATTTCGGTGAAATTTATGGCGAGATCGGGCTGGGTAACTTCGCCGTCGGTGTAGCATACACTGCTCATAGCGAAAACCAGGAAGACGTTTTCGATGAGGGCGACATCTACTACTACGGCTCTGCCTCGCTCCCACTGGCGAACGATTTCGCAGCGTCTTTCACCGTTGGCTACTATGATTTCGATGTTGATGGTAAGGCCGGCTTTGAAGATGCCAGTTACGTACACTACTCAGCCAGCCTTGCAAAGGATGCGAGCGAATTGGGCGAGTTCAGCCTTAACGTCGATTACGCGGACATCAGCAAAAGCGACTCTCCCTTCGGCAGCCCACGCGCTGACAAACCGCAGGTTTGGGTAGGCTGGACCAAATCGTTCTGACACGTTATCTGCCCGGATAACACAGGCAGTAGTGCAGAGAGGGGTCGGTTATCCGGCCCCTTTTTTCTGTGCACCGTCAGCCTTCCGCCAAGGCCAACTGGAGGAAACCCAGGCGCGGCACATGATCAAGCAGATCTCGGGTGTTGCATCCCGATTTCAGAAAGCCCTCTACCTCGCGCCATGTAGCATGACATCCTGACTCCGTGGATTTCTGAGTTAATTGTCTGAAACAGTCTTCCGGCAATGCCAGCACAGCCCCTGTGAGCCAGGAGTCACTCAACGCCCGCAGGAACCCGCGCGCACACTCTCCATCTTCTGCCACCCGTGTTTCTCTGCCGGTAATACCCGCAAGATAGTAGCCCTGCTCCGCCTTACTGATCAGGTTCAGTAAAACCGGCACCTCAACAGCAAGTGCCTTGGCCCAGCTCAACAGCAGTGACGAGTTTCCGGACTTCAGCTCAAACTCCACCTCGCACAAGGGACGAGACCTCCCACCCCCGACGACCTCGCCAAAATCGACGGCAACTTCAACAAGTGCGTCCGCAGTTTCAAGCATCACCACCTGCCTGGAGAAGTTGGTTTCGAAGGCCACTTGGAGTTTCTGCAGATCCAGCTTTTGCTTTAATGGCGTGTCTTCAAGCAATGACAGGTCAAGCTCAGGCCCCGGCAGCGGCCATTCCCATTCCTGACGGCGATGGGCACCATCAACAAACTCGCCCTGAGTTTTCAGAGTCTGGATGTAGCGATCTCCAGATTGTCTCACCCGAAGTGCCGCCCTGGCCCTGTTAAGCGCTGCGTCCGGCGTATCGTAGTAGCGATTCATCAAATCCTTCTGACCACCGCGACTGGCCTCAGGCTGCGCAAGCAACCACTGGAGGGCTTTTGCCTGCGCCCGTTCCGATAGAGTCAGTTTGATTTCAAGTTCGACTTCCATGGCAGACTCCCAATAACAGGCCCCTAAAAATACAAAAAAACCGGTGACCTGAGCCACCGGTTTTCGAGACTACTTGATTAGCAGGTTTGCTGATCAGAAGTAGTAAACAGCACCAACGGAAGCGAGTGAACGCTCACTCTTGTTAGCAACGCCGTATACGCCGTCATCGCCGCCACCGAGGTAGCCCTCGAAGTAGACATACATGTGGTCAGACAGGTTGTGCAGCGCTTGTAGTGTCACAGTGTCGATGTCTTTGTCAGCAAACTGCGCGTCGCTGAAATTGTCGTCGTACTGAGTCAGCTCATAAGAAAGAGCAAACTGATTCTTACCAAGAGTATAAATACCCATCACGCCAAAGGTGTCGGCCACATCTTTACGAGTGTGGAATTCACCGGTCAGACGCAGATTGTCCAGGTTGTAGCTGGCGCGCAGACCGTAGGTATTCTCATTGTTCTCGCTGGGAACGGTCCTTATGCGATTATAAGCGCGGCCACCGTCGTTTGAGTCAACAGCGAACGCCAGCTCAAGGGCATCAACCTCGTACATAGCAGCCAGCTGCCATGGGTAAGACTTCTTGCCAAACTCATCGTCACCGTTGACCTGGACAGCGGCGCCGATAGTCAATCCACCGAAATTAGGAGACAGGTATTGAACCATGTCACCCTCGCCTGTGTCATAACTCACCGCCTGGTTCAGCAGTGCGACTTCGTAAAATTCTGAAATCTCTGTTACGGCTAGCTCGTAAATTGTGTCGTCGGTACCAACCCAGAGCTGGCCGAAGTTCTCACCCTTAACACCGATGTACGCTTCATCAATACGGAAACGACCTTCTGGATCGTTCGCACTATTGATGTCGTCAGCGCCAAGACGGTCGATTTCGACCTTGAAGAAACCAGTCAGACCAGGAGCGATTTCATGGTCATGCATCACACCGAGCGTCGAACCGTTGTCGCGATGCTCAACAGAAGAACCGCCACCGTCAACATTGTCGTGGTTCAGAACATACTGAATGTTACCGTATACGGTCGGCAGGTTGCTTTCCTGGGCCAGAGCAGCGCCAGAGAAAGTTGCAGCTGCGATAGCAGAAGCAAGGATAGTTTTTTTCATGTTGCGTCTTCCTTTTTGAGTTAACTCAGGTTTTCGACGGGTTCTAAATCCCGATTTTTGCTGGCAAAACAGCCTGGGCTGCGCTTGCCGGACTCCTGATCGCCTCCCATTTATATCCTGCGGGACACGACATTTTTTCTTTTTATATGACTCAAGCCATCAAGCTGAGCCTTACATCTCAACCACTTAACAGCCTTTCTTAAAGCTCTTAGTGATGAGCTTGTTTTAATACAGTGAATGTATTTTTGCAAATTTTTAACAACCGGTTTTTAGCCTTTTTGGTGCCTGCAAGGCAACCCTTTATGCCCAAAAGTTTGCCAGCTTTCCGATACGCAGATCACTCAAACTCGAGGCCAAAACAGACTTTTCCAATCTAAAACATATAGTTAAACCATGCCAAGCCGTTTCACGACATCGTCTTCACACCATACACCCGACAATGTGGCACCAGAAACGCGCAGGCAAATGGCACGCGCAACATTTCGGGGCATTAATGTTTCTGCGCAACCTCCAGCAAAAAGGTGACTGGCCCGTCATTGATAAGCGCCACACTCATATCCGCGCCAAACTCCCCCTCTTCCACACGCTCGCTCCCCATTTGGTTACGGGCACTGAGCAGGAACTCGCGATACAACGAGACGGCCAGTTCCGGTGCAGCAGCCAGGGAAAAGCCCGGCCGGGTGCCTGAACTGGTGTCGGCCGCAAGGGTAAACTGGGGAACAACAAGGATGGAGCCGCCCGCATCCTGAACGTTAATGTTCATGCGGCCTTGCTCGTCTGGAAAAACCCGATAGGAGAGAATTTTTCGGCACAGTTCCTTTGCCTCACTCGGTGAGTCGTCCCTTTCAACACCCAACAGCAACAAAAGCCCCTTGCCAATGCTGGCAATTTTCCGGCCGTCAACCGTCACGCTGGCTTCTGATACTCGCTGGATAAGTCCTTTCATTCAGTCCCTTGAGCAACAACTTCGAGGGTTAAAAATCAGAAACGTCGAGAGTGTATCGGCGCGCAACACCGGCCGCAACCCCTCAGATCAAGAAAAGATAATCCAGTCACCCGGCGGGCGAGTCAGTTTGTGACACCACATCCTCAACGGCCCGAATCAGTGCATCGACAATGGCAGGTTCAGACGCGGAATGCCCTGCATCGCGAATAATACGCAGACCCGCTTCGGGCCAAGCCTGGCTTAGCGCGAGGGCGTTATCCAGAGGGCAAACCATGTCATAGCGTCCGTGAACAATCACCCCCGGAATCCCCGCCAGCCTTGATGCATTGCGCACAATCTGGTCAGCCGCCAAAAACGCCTGGTTCATGAAGTAATGGCACTCAATCCGTGCCAGGGCAATCGCCACATGGGGGTGGGCGAAGCGCTCGACCACTCCGGGATTAGGATGCAGGGTTGCGCAACGTCCTTCCCAGACTGACCAGGCCTTGGCCGCCTGAATCTGCTCAAGCTCGTTGGGGCTGGTCAGCCTGCGGTAATAGGCCGGCACCAGATCATCACGCTCCACTTCCGGGATGGGTGACACGAAATCCTGCCAGTAGTCCGGAAACACGCGGCTGGCGCCTTCCTGATAGAACCAATGGATATCCTTGGGCCGGCACAGAAAAATGCCACGGAGTACCAGCCCGGTGACCCGCTCCGGGTAGGCCTGAGCATACACCAGGCTGAGGGTGGAGCCCCAGCTGCCGCCAAACAGCAGCCAGCGATCAATACCCAGAAACTGGCGAACGGTTTCCATGTCCTCCACCAGCTTGTCTGTGCTATTGCCTTCCAGTTCCGCAAGCGGCGTGGATCGCCCTGCCCCGCGCTGGTCCATCAGAATGATCCGGAAGCGTTCAGCATCAAAATATCGCCGGTGATTATCCTCACAACCACCACCCGGGCCCCCATGCACCACTAACACAGGAATACCCTCCGGATTGCCGGACTCCTCCAGGTAAAGCTCATGAGGCTCTTCCACCGCAAGGTGATGACGAGCGTATGGCTGAATTTCAGGATACAGGCTCAGCATGACGAACTCCGTTTCAGGGATAACGGCAGTCTAGCTGAGTTGGGTGGGGACAATAAAGGAGGGATTGCTTTGCCACGAAATCCACGAAAGAACACGAAAAAAACTTAAAAGAAAATGATTATTTTTTTGCCACGGACACTCACGGAATTACACGGACAACTGCCAAAAGCATTTTTGTCCGTGAGGGTCAGTGAGTGTCCGTGGCCAATCAGTTTCTTTCTTTCGTGTTCTTTTGTGGCAAAAAGTCTGTTACTTCTTACCCGCGCGCTTACGCTCGTTCTCGGTCAGAAGCTTCTTGCGCAGACGGATCGACTTGGGCGTTACTTCCACCAGCTCGTCGTCGTCAATGAACTCCAGCGCCTGCTCCAGGGTGAACTTGATGGGCGGCACCAGCCCGATCACTTCGTCTTTACCAGAGGCACGCATGTTGTCCAGTTTCTTGCCCTTGGTGGGGTTAACCACCAAGTCGTTGTCGCGACTGTGAATACCACACAGCTGGCCTTCATAGATCTCCTGGCCCGGGTCGAGGAACAGCTTGCCACGGCTCTGCAGGGTTTCCAGGGAGTAGGTCAGCGCCGTGCCAGTGGCCATGGAGACAATCACACCATTCTGGCGGCTGGTTACGTCACCCAGCTTGATCGGGCCGTAGTGGCTGAAGGTAGACGTCAGAATACCGGTGCCCGATGTCATGGTCAGGAAGGTATTCCGGAAACCAATCAGGCCGCGGGCCGGAATGGTGTATTCCAGGCGAATACGACCCTTGCCGTCCGGGATCATGTTGGTCATGTCGCCCTTGCGCAGCCCCATCTGTTCCATAATGGAACCCTGGTGCTGCTCTTCAATGTCAATGATCACGTTCTCGTAAGGCTCTTGCTTGACGCCATCGATCTCCTTGATCACAACCTCCGGGCGGCCCACGGCCAACTCGAAGTTCTCACGGCGCATGTTCTCGATCAATACGGACAGGTGCAGCTCACCCCGGCCGGAGACCTTGAACTTGTCAGCAGAGTCCCCTTCTTCTACCCGTAGCGCCACGTTGTGCAGCAGTTCTTTTTCCAGACGTTCCTTGATGTTACGGCTGGTCACGTACTTGCCTTCTTTGCCAGCAAACGGTGAATCGTTGACCTGGAAGGTCATGGATACCGTGGGTTCGTCAACGGTCAGCGCCGGCAGTGCCTCAACATTGGCGGGATCGCATAAGGTATCAGAGATGTACAGCTGATCCAGACCACTCACGCACACAATGTCGCCAGCCTGCGCTTCTTCAACTTCCACACGCTGCAGACCGGAGTGGCCCATGATTTTCAGGATACGACCATTACGCTTCTTGCCATCGGCACCGACAGCCACCACCGGAGTGTTGGTTCTGACCTTGCCACGCATAATGCGGCCGATACCGATCACGCCCAGGAAGCTGTTGTAGTCCAACTGGGAAATCTGCATCTGGAACGGGCCGTCCAGATCTACGGAAGGCGCGGGCACATGGTCGACAATCGCCTGGAATACGGCATCCATGTTGTCGTCCAGGTTTTCATGCTCCATGCCGGCAATGCCGTTCAGGGCACTGGCGTAAACAATCGGGAAGTCCAACTGCTCGTCGGTGGCACCAAGGTTATCGAACAGGTCAAATACCTGATCCACCACCCAGTCCGGGCGCGCGCCGGGGCGGTCAATCTTGTTAACCACCACGATCGGGCGCAGGCCAGCGGCAAACGCCTTCTGGGTTACAAAACGGGTCTGCGGCATCGGGCCATCAATGGAATCCACCACCAACAGCACACTGTCTACCATGCTCATGACTCGCTCAACTTCGCCACCAAAATCCGCGTGCCCCGGGGTGTCCACGATGTTGATGTCGTAGTCTTTCCATTTCAGCGCGGTATTCTTCGCCAGAATGGTGATGCCACGCTCTTTTTCCTGGTCGTTGGAGTCCATAACGCGCTCGTTTTCGAGCTCTTTACGGTCCAAAGTTCCAGACTGGCGCAACAATTGGTCAACCAGGGTGGTTTTACCGTGGTCAACGTGGGCAATAATGGCAACGTTTCTAAGCTTATCAATCACAACGGGTATCCTGCAGAATTTAGCGGCGAGCAGTATATAGAAAAGTCCATGTCGATAATATGAAGAATAGTGCCTAATATGTAACCAATCGGCTAATGCACCGTTATCAGGCAGGATAAGAATCAATGCACCAATAAAGTGCACACATTCAGTGCAACCAATGCCTGTAAGCTGCACTCCGGTGCGCCAGAATCGCCCCAAAGCCTTGCCGCTGCGCTGTTCTGGCGCAAAACCGAAAAACTGGCAAGCCCCTTGCTTATCCTTGTGCAGCCGTAATTGAAAGGTAAGAGCCAACAGCTTCTGTTAAGCTGCCCTGACCTGAAAAAGATCGGGCTTCAGCCCGCTGAACGATCCGGCATAACGAACACGACATCACTACGGAGCATGCACAATGTCCAAGACGATTGATTTGATCAAAGAACACGAAGTGAAATGGATTGACCTGCGCTTCACCGACAGCCGCGGAAAAGAGCAGCACGTCACCCTGCCCGCCACCGAAGCCGATGAAGATTTCTTTGCTGACGGCAAAATGTTTGACGGCTCCTCTATTGCTGGCTGGAAAGGTATCAACGAATCCGACATGATCCTGATGCCGGACGACGAGACCGCCGTACTGGATCCGTTCACCGAAGAAACCACTGTCAACATCACCTGCAACATTGTAGAGCCGTCTACCATGCAGGGTTATGAGCGCGATCCCCGCTCTGTTGCCCGTCGTGCCGAAGAATACCTGAAGTCCACCGGCATCGCCGATGGCGCGCTGTTTGGCCCGGAGCCCGAGTTCTTCGTGTTCGACTCCGTTAAATGGAATGTGGACATGCAAGGTGCGTCTTACCACATCCACTCCGAAGAAGCTGCCTGGGTTTCCGGCGAAGATTTCGATCGCAACAACATCGGCCACCGCCCAGGCGTTAAAGGCGGCTATTTCCCGGTTCCGCCGGTCGACAGCCTGCACGACCTTCGTGGCGCCATGTGTGCCGCCATGGAATCCATGGGTCTGGAAATTGAAGTACACCACCACGAAGTGGGTACCGCTGGCCAGTGTGAAATCGGCGTTGGCGCCAACACCCTGACCCGCAAGGCTGACGAAGTTCAGATCCTGAAGTACTGCGTACACAACGTGGCCCACGCCTACGGCAAAACCGCCACCTTCATGCCCAAGCCGGTGGTTGGTGACAACGGTTCCGGTATGCACGTACACATGTCCCTGAGCAAAGACGGCAAGAACCTGTTCGCCGGCGACAGCTATGCGGGCCTGAGCGAAGCCGCTCTGTATTACATCGGTGGTGTGATCAAGCACGCCAAGGCCATCAACGCCTTCACCAACCCGGCCACCAACAGCTACAAGCGACTGGTTCCGGGCTATGAAGCACCGGTTATGCTGGCCTACTCTGCCCGCAACCGTTCCGCGTCTATTCGTATTCCGTACGTAAACAGCCCGAAAGCACGTCGTATCGAAGTGCGCTTCCCTGACCCGGCGGCTAACCCGTACCTTGCCTTCGCTGCCCTGATGATGGCCGGCCTGGACGGCATCCAGAACAAGATCCATCCTGGCGATGCCATGGACAAGGATCTGTACGACCTGCCGAAGGAAGAAGCTCTGAACATTCCGAAGGTTGCCGAGACCCTGTCTGAAGCCCTGGACTGCCTGGAAGCAGACCACGAGTTCCTGACCCGTGGCGGCGTGTTCACCGAAGACATGATCGCAGGCTACATTGACCTGAAACGCGGTGAAGTTGAGAAGCTGAACATGACCACTCACCCGGTTGAGTTCCAGCTTTACTACTCCTGCTAATGCAATGCACCAATAAGGTGCAGGGCATTTAAGCCTGAAAGCCCCGCCCCGTGCGGGGCTTTTTTGTGCCGTTTTTCTCAAATCCCGCCAAACACCCCGCGCCCTTAACGATATGTAACCAAGGGATCGCCCTCCGGCGTTGAAATGCCTGCACCCGCCGCCGATAATCGAGACAGTTCACTACCGCAGGTTATTGTCATGAAAGCACCGCTCACGCTCGCAACCGGCTTGTTACTGCTGGCCACCGCATCCGCCCACGCAGAGGTTTACCGCCATGTGGATGCCCAGGGCAATGTAACCTTCTCGGACGAGCCCATGCAGGGTGGGGAAGAAATCGAGGTTAAACCGGTAACCACCATCACACTGCCAAAGCCTGACGCGGTGAGAGAAACCGAACAGTTGCTTGAGGAAGTGGAGCGCGAAGGCGCAGCCTATGAGAGCCTGTCCCTGATCTCCCCTGAGAACGATCAGGCCTTCCACAGTGGCAACGGCGACGTCACCTTTGAAGTGCGCAGCACCCCGAGCCTGCGGCGCGGTCATCGCTATGAGGTTACCCTGGACGGCCAGCCAGTTGGCCAAAGCACCTCAGGCTCCATCACCGTCCGCAATATTGACCGGGGCACCCATCAGGCGGGCGTTCACATCGTGGATCGCGAAGGCATACAGGTGAAAAGCGGCCAGCCAATCACCTTTACCATTCACCGACCTTCGCGCCTGAACTGATATTTACGCACCACTTTAGTGCAACCGCACCACGATAAAGCCATACTTTGGGCAGCGAAGGGGCAAAACCCCGGCTGCCTGTAGCGACAAGCTCCCCATCTGCACCAACCTACAGCACCCGGATGCCCTCCGGGCCCTGCTGTGCCCGTACTTAGACCATCGTCGTATCTCACCAGGCAAAACTGGTTCGTTTTTTGCAAAACCGGGGTAACTACTATGAGTTTAAAACGGAAACCAAGCATGTCGTTCCAACCATCCATCTCGCTGGGAAGCGGTTATAAGAGCATTCTGGACAGCCTGACCACGGCCGTTCTGGTGCTGGGAAACGACCTGACCATCCGTTACCTGAACCCCGCCGCCGAAAGTCTTTTTGAAACCAGCATGACCCGTAGCCAGGGCCTGCCCCTGAAAGACGTTCTGCTCGATTCTGCGGACGCTCTGAAAACCCTGTATGCGGCAGCAGGCAATGGCCAATCCTACACCCGGCGAGAAGCAGAGTTCGCTTTACTGAGCGGCTCAAGGCTGACGGTGGACTATTCGGTGACACCCATCAGCCTTGAACCCATGGAGCTGTTGATCGAGATCCAGCCCCGGGACCGGCTGATGCGCATCAGCCGCGAAGAAGACATTATCTCCCAACAGGAGACCACCCGGATCCTGGTTCGCGGCATGGCCCACGAAATCAAGAACCCATTGGGCGGCATTCGTGGCGCGGCTCAACTGCTTGACCGGGAGCTGAACGATGAAGACCAGCGCGAATACACCCGGGTAATCATTGACGAAGCAGACCGCCTGCGCAGCCTGGTCGATCGTATGCTCGGCCCCAACAAGGCACTGAAAATCGCGCCCACCAACATCCACGAGGTTCTGGAGCGGGTACGTACCCTGGTGGAAGCCGAAAGCAGGGGCCGGGTCCGGCTGAAACGGGATTACGACCCCAGCATTCCCGAGTTCCCCGGAGACAAAGAACAACTGATCCAGGCATTCCTGAACATCGCGCGTAACGCCATGGAGGCGGCCTTCGAGAACGAAGGTGCAAGTCCTTCCGATGTACCGCCGACCATCACTTTCCGTACCCGTGCGCTGCGCCAGTTCACCATAGGCCACCGTCGTCACCGGCTGGTGTGCCGCGCCGACATCATCGATAACGGCCCGGGTATTCCAGCGGATCTTCTGCAGAACATCTTTTACCCCATGATCAGTGGCCGGGCCTCAGGAACCGGCCTTGGCCTATCCATTACCCAAAGCATCATCGGCCAGCACCGAGGGCTGGTGGAGTGTGAGAGCGAGCCCGGAAGAACCGATTTCATTATCTTCCTGCCTCTGGAGGACAACCAATGAGCCAACCGGCAAACGTCTGGATTATCGACGACGACAAGAGCATTCGCTGGGTGCTGGAACGCGCCCTCAACCAGGCCGGTATGCAGCCGCGGGTTTTCGACAGCGGCGAAAGCATCATGATGCGACTGGAACACGAACAGCCCGATGCCATCGTCAGCGATATCCGCATGCCCGGAGTAGACGGCATCACCCTGCTTTCACAGATTGTCGACAAGCATCCGGATGTGCCGGTGATCATCATGACCGCCCATTCGGACCTGGAAAGTGCGGTTACCAGTTATCAGACCGGTGCCTTCGAATACCTGCCCAAGCCCTTTGATGTGGACGATGCCGTGGCCCTGGTGAAACGCGCTGTGGCCCACAGTCATGAAAAACGGGCCGCCAGCGAACCCCAGGCCGACAGCGCCCAGCGCAATACCGAAATCATCGGTGAAGCTCCGGCCATGCAGGAAGTGTTCAGGGCCATCGGCCGCCTGTCTCACTCCAACATCACGGTATTGATCAACGGAGAAAGCGGCACCGGTAAGGAACTCGTCGCTCAGGCCCTGCACAACCACAGCCCCCGGGCCCGCAACCCGTTCATCGCCCTGAACATGGCCGCTATCCCCAAGGATTTGATTGAATCTGAACTGTTCGGCCATGAAAAGGGCGCCTTCACCGGCGCCGGCGCAGCCCGCCAGGGGCGGTTTGAGCAAGCAAACGGCGGCACCCTGTTTCTGGATGAAATCGGTGATATGCCAGCCGACACCCAGACCCGTCTGCTGCGAGTATTGGCCGATGGTGAATTCTATCGGGTAGGCGGCACCACCCCGATTAAAGTGGATGTGCGTATCATCGCCGCCACTCATCAAGACCTGGAAAAACTGGTGCAGGCAGGTAGCTTCCGGGAAGATTTATTCCACCGCCTGAACGTTATCCGCGTGCACCTGCCCAAGCTGGCGGAACGGCGGGAAGATATTCCCCGCCTGATGCAGCACTTCCTGAAACGGGCCGCCAAGGAACTGGCGGTGGAGCCGAAGCTGTTGCGCCCGGATGCCGAAGAGTACCTGACCACCCTGCCCTGGCCCGGCAACGTCCGCCAGCTGGAAAACACCTGCCGCTGGCTGACCGTGATGGCCAGCGGGCGCGAGATTCATGTAGATGACCTGCCCCCGGAACTCCTGCACCAGGCGGAAAGTGAGCACAGCGCCACTGGCCAGACCTGGCAGGAAGGCCTGAAAAACTGGGCAGAACAGGAACTGAAGCGCGGCAAGAAGTCGATCCTGGACACCGCCGTACCGGAGTTCGAGAAGATTATGATTGAGGTGGCCCTGAAGCACACCGGCGGGCGCCGCCGGGATGCGTCCGTGCTGCTTGGCTGGGGCAGGAATACGCTGACCCGGAAGATTAACGAACTGAAAATCGATTCTGCTGAGGACGCGGAAGACTAAGCAGCCGTTACTCCTGGGAAACGGATGCCGCTGGCTGCGTGCAGATTTGAACCAGCCCGGCATCAATGGCGAAGAAGACCAGCTTCGCCATCGACTCGATTCCAAGGCTGCTCTTAATGGCGGTCACCGTATTGGCCACGGTTTTCTTTTCGATTGCCAGGGCATGGGCAATTTCATCATTGCTTAACCCGCGAGCCAGCATGGAAAACACTTCAAACTGGCGGCGCGTCAACTGCTGCAATTTTGCGGACTCGGAGGCCTGATCGTTGAACGACGACTTCATGATCAGATCGTATTCAACAAAAATTTCACCTTCGGCAACTCGCTGGACCGCCTTGATCAGAGTGTCGGTATCGCAGGACTTGGTGATGTATCCCATGGCGCCTACCTGGAGGGCGCGCTTAACGATGGGGACTTCGTTGTACATGCTGAAAAACAGGATGCGAGCATCTTTCTGATCCTCCAGAATTCGGGCCGCGGACTCAATACCGCTGATGCCGGGCAGTCCGACATCCATGATGATCAGGTCCGGCTGATGCCTTCTGCTGAAGTCGCAGGCTTCCTCCCCAGATGCCGCCTCCATAATTTCACAGGGTTCCAGGGCCATCGACAACAGGCTGACATAACCCTGTCGCACCACCGCATGATCATCCGCAATCAGAATTTTCATCTCGGACTCTTTTGTTGTTGGTATTCACCCGCCAAGATTATCACAACCCTCTCGGGCGTTTGTCCCCCCTGACACGAAAAAAGCTCCGGCCGCAGAGCAACCGGAGCATCGGAAGAAAAATGCCGGGAAAAGGAAGGAAACCCGGCCAAGCGATATGACTAACCGAGGGTCATATCAAAACCTCACTGTTGCGCCAGCAACAACCGTTCTCGGAGCGCCGGGGCGAATGCCGTCCTGCACATCCGAGATATACAGCTTGTCTGACAGGTTGCGCCCCTGAACCCACAAGGTTGCATCCGTGGTGGTTGGCAACTTGTAGCTTGCCCGTGCCGAGAACAGGGTGCGGCTGGGCACCTTGCCCGCCTCGCCGTCAGCAGTCAGCTCACGGGTATTTTCGATATCACTGTAGAAGGACCCCAGATGGCTGACAGTGGCGCTCAAGTGCCAGCCGGCCATGTGATCCATCCCAACGGTGAAGCTGCCTGCCCGGGTCGGGATTTCAGGTACCCGATTGTCGTCCAGGGGTCCGGTGGTGAAACGGGCATCGGTGTAATTCAGCGCAGCTTCGGCGAACAGGTTGTAATCCGCCAGATAGAAGGCAGAGGAATCGATTCTGGCGCCGACATCGACGCCGGTAATGCGCGAATCCGCTGCGTTTACAAACAACGCATCGCCGAATTCGTCCACATCATCACGAATCAACGTGTCCTTGATGCGATTGTGGAACACAGCGGCATCCAGGCTGACACCTTTAATTGCGCTGGTACGGATACCCAACTGGCTGTTCACGCCGGTTTCCGGGGTGAGCGGAAACTCATCCGAGCGAGCCGAGGCAGGCGCATAACCGCGATGGATGCCGGCGTAGATCTCTGATTGCGCAAACCCTGTGTAAAGCAGGCTGATCCCAGGCAGGAACAATGAGTTGGAATCCTTTTCCCGAACACCTTCGTCACTGCTACCAGGGCGAAACACCGTGTCTTTGTATTGGTTGTAGGTTTCATAACGAAGGCCCGGGGTCACCGTCCAATCACCAAAGCTCATGCTATTCTGGATATATCCGGAAACCGCCTCGGCATCGTATTCCACCAGGCGCCCGTCACGGGTGTAACCGTCCTCGCCAGAGACCGCCAACAAACGGCCGCGGTTGCCCTCATCCAGCTTCTCACCCGGCAGGCCAACAGGGCGGCGGTCCTCAAAGTTATGGTTTTCGTAGCGTACGCCGGTCTGGATACGATGGGTCAGCCCAAGCGCTTCAATGTTGGCCCACTCCAGTCGGCTCTCAACCCCCAGGTTCTCATAACGGCGATCCCGGCCTTCCATCACGCCGCCGTCTGCAGGTGCCGTGCCGCGAGTCTGGAAACGCGGGCGGTCCAGGTCTGTAAAGAAGACTTTACTGGACACGCTGACATCGTCCGTCACCTGCAGGTTATGGGTCAGGTCGTACTTCAGGTAGTTCACCGAAATGTTGTTATCTTCGCGCCCCTCATCGAAACGGCTCTTGTTGCGGGGCGCGTCACGATACTCCTGCAGAGAAAGATTCGCTTCGTCGTAACCATCGCTGCGCTCACGCAAGTAGGTCACAGACGCCGCCAGCTGGTTGCGTTCATTGACCTGCCATTCCAGGCCAGTGTAGAAATCGTCGTACTGATGCTCTTCCACATCAAAGGTTCCGTCAGCACGCTTGCCGGTGTAGGAAAACACCATGCCGACATCGCCTTCAGTGCGGCGATGGTGAATATGCTGCTGGACTGTGTCCTGGTTGCCCACGCCCACTTCGATGACGGTTTCCGGCACCGGGGTAGGTTTCAGGTTACGGAAATTGACGATGCCGTGGTTGTTCAGAGGGCCGTGGACAATCTGCCCGGCGCCCTTGTAGACCTCAACGCGCTCCAGGCGCTCCAGCGGCGGGGTGTAATGCGCACCGGAATCGAGATATGCACTGTTGTTGATCGGCGTGCCGTCTTCGAGCAAGAGCACCTTACGGGAACGACGCGGCGGTGCACCGCGAACACCAATACCGGAGCGCCGGCCGAGGACATCATCATCAATGGTGCGCACGCCCGGCACAAAGTCCAGGGCATCATGCAGGGTGTAGGGCTTATACACATCGATCTGGTCACGGGTCAGCACGCTCGCGGCACCCGGCATGCCCTCAACAGACGTGGGCACCAGGCTACGCACATCCAGTGCCGGCAGATACACTGCCTCGCCTGTCTGCTGGGCCATCACAATGCCCGGAACGGAAGCCAGAACGGCGAAACGCACCGCGCGGATTATTGGTTTCAACATCAAACTCATCGTATTCCCCTTAGCACAGGTTTTTATTGCTGTTGGGGTAACCTTAGAGTGGGGAGCGATTCGGGAGAACTGAACGATGGAACCTGAGGAGGCCTACTTTGGGTCGGGACATTTTCCCGTTAAAGCCGGGCGTTACCGCAGGGAGAAGGCGACGGGCAAGGTCACCGTCAACTCGGGCCGGCCATAATCCGCAGGCACTCCGGGTAACGGTACCGCCCTGGACAACATATCCCGCACCTCGTCATCCAGAGGGCGAAAGCCCGCACTCTTTACCACCCGGGCGTCTGCCACCTGGCCTTGCCGGTTAACCGTAAAGGTCACCTCGACCACGCCTTCCCGACGCATGCGGCGGGCAGACTCGGGGTAACGTTTATAGCGGTTCAGGTGGCCCAGTAACGCTTGCAGATAACGGGCTTCATCGTTCACCACACCACCGCTATCTGCCTGTGTGGCGTGGGTTACCGAGGCATCTTCGGCGGAGGCTAAGTTAGGCTCTGCGGTGGGTGCCGGGTCGGCGCCACTGGTTTCGGGCACCTCCGGCTCCTCTACATCCATATCGGGTTCTGACGTTGTCGATACCGGCTCGACAGGCTCCGGCTCTGGCGTTGGCTGTGGCTTGGGCTCTGGTTCTGGCAGGGGTTCTGGCTTTGTTTCTGGCGACGGCGCGGGCATGGGGGCCTGCAAGGAATCAGGCTTCTTCTGGGGCTCCTCTTTCGGGGTGGCCTGTACCGGCTCCGGATCAGTGTCAGAAGGACTTTCAGCAGGCGACATGTCAGCTCTCGCCAGCGTCACAAAAACACCATCGGTCCCTTCATCTGCGGCCACATCCGGCACCGGCTGTTGCGCCAATACACCCTGCACGATCAGAAAGGCTCCGGCATGAAACGCCAGTGCACAGAGCGCACCCGCAAACAGATACCGACGCTTCAACCCCATCACGGGCTCCGCCGCGTGGACAGGTGCACCGATTCAAACCCAGCTTCCGACACCCAGGCCAACACCGGCTGCCATTGCTCTGCCGTTAACGCTTGATCAATCTTGACCAGCACCTGGGATTGGGAGCGCGCCGCTCCATCCACACCCCAGCCATCCGCCAATGCCCGCGAGAGCTCGTCGTGCTGGACCGGGGTGCCATTGAGAAAAACCTCACCACCTTCCGTCATCAGAATCTCGACCTGCGCTGACACCTCCGGTTCGCCGGAGTCCATGGCTGGGGGAACAAACGGCAAACCATCAGACGCCCGAATCTGACCGGCCAGCATGAAGAAGATCAGCATCAGAAAGACCACGTTGATCAGCGGTATCAGATGATCGTCATTACTGGCCGCCGGAGCGCTGCCACGTTTGATGTTCATTCTGCCGCCCCAGTGTTCACCGAGACGCTGGCGGCTCCCAACGCCCCTACCTGGTCAAGCAACCAGACCACCTGCTGTATTGAACTCGCCGGATTGGGTGTGAGGATCACGGATCGGTCGCCTCCTGCGAGCAGGTCACTCAGCTGCCTGTCATCCAGAAACACGAGCGGCTCATCCGGCAGGATTGGTCGGCCATCCGGTGCCATCCCCAGCATCAACGGTGGCTCACCGGAGACCTCTGAGCCCTCGCCCGTCGACACCATCAAGTCGAGACTTTGCCACTGGATAAACGAGGAGGTCAGCATGAAAAACAGCAGCAGAATGAACACCACATCAATCAATGGTGTCAGACCAATCAGCTTTCGGGAGGGTGCCGCAGGGCGATCAAGCTGCATGGCCCCGCCGCTCATCACTGGCGTTAAGAGGATTAGCCGCTGGCTCAGACACATTCACCGCGCCGGAAGTATTGCCAACCAAGGGTCCGGTAAACACCGCGGTCAGCGCATCTTCCATCTCATCCACCAGGCGGTCCGTTTTACGCTCAAGGTAGCTGTGCAACATGACCACGGGAATGGCCACGATCAGGCCCGCAGCCGTGGTCAGCAGCGCCTGCCAGATCCCTCCCGACAGCACCGACGGGTCCACCTGGTTACCCGCTGCTTCCATCTGCTGGAACGCCAGAATCATCCCCATTACCGTACCCAGAAGGCCCAGCAACGGGCTTAATGTGGCAATAACTTCCAGCGGCTTCAGATAGCTCTTGAGCGAAGCCAAGTGCCGGGACGCCTGGCGGGCCAGCTCCTCTCGAACCAGTGGTGAGTCACCATGGCGCATCACCGAGGCCATGGCACTGGCCACCAATGCCGGCACCGGTTGCTGGCACGTCATCAAGAGACTGTGGGCGTCACGCACCTGGCCATCCCGCCACAAAGACAGACTGTCCGAAACTTTGGTTTTGGATTGCCAGGTGGCCAAAAACAACTGCAGGGATTTGCCAATAATCAACGTGACGGCAACCATGGAGAATACCAACAAGATCGCCACCACCGGCCCGCCAATACCCAGCAATTCCACCAATCCGGGCGTCAACACACCCATTTCCACCAACGGACTCAACCACTCAGACATCACGTCACCCAATTCCGCGCAAATGGCACTGATTCAACCTGAGCCTGACACAATGCCAGGACCGCCTGAACCGCCCTTTGGTCGCCACTTCCCCAACTTTGGTTGTACTACGGAAAGACGCTAGGTATCCCGACTTGTCCGCTGATACTGTCGAAACGAGTGGATGAGGAGAACAACGCGATGAAATTCTGGATAACACTACTGGTGGCTGGCATCACACTGCCCTTTCAGGCTCACAGTGAAGGCGACCTGACCAGACAAACGCCCATCGTAGTGGAAGTCGAACTGGGCACGACCGAGGGTGAGATGCGATTCAGCCCATCACACCTCGAATTTGAGACTGGTAAGCTCTACCGGCTGGTGCTGATCAACAACAGCCCCCAGCCACACTATTTTTCCTCCAATGGTATGGCACGCTCGGTATTTACCCGCAAGGCACAAACCTACGCACCCGACGGCCAGCGCACAGCCGAAATCAAAGGCCACATCCATGAAATTGAGGTATTTCCAGGCCACAAGGCGGATTGGTGGTTTGTGCCGGTACAAACCGGAGAGTTCAACGACCTGACCTGCCCGGTAGCCGGTCATCAGGAGGCAGGAATGACCGGCAGCATACGCATTTATTGATAACGCCGGTGGCTCAGTTGGCGGGTACTTCCCGCCAGTAGATGATGCGGTCGTTGCCTCGGTAGACGCCGAAGGTGGCGTTGGCGGAGGGGTCTGCTAACACCCCATCGTTGTTCCAATCATCCTCCAGCCACTCCGGAACATCCCAGGTCAGCAGATCGGTGCCCTGGGTACCAAGAGGTTCCAGGCGCAATGGCCCGGCTGTGCCCTCGTCGAAAACTCCGGAATCCGCCAGCAGCGCATGGTGAGTTTCGGCCGAATCAATATCGGTCGTTGTCCACGTGGTGCAACTGTCCGCATCATGGGTAACAAACCGCCCGCCCTCGAAAGACTCCACCCTGAACGGCATAAACAAGGCCTCCACCGTTTCCGGGCCGTAAACGTTCTCCATGATCAGCCGGCCGTAGCGGATATCAAAAGAGGCCTCCGGTTCGAAGTCATAGGGGGCCGCCTCGGCCTGAACTTCCTGGTCATTCACTTCGCTGACAGACGGGTGCACGTGCAGCGTTATCGCGCCGCTGTCGGAAATCTGCGGGGTAACGTCCAGAGAAATGCCGGAGAAGAACGGCGTCAACTCCACCGAGGTGGAGGTTCTGTCAGTGGCCGTCACCGCCGAGTTGTTATCATTGAAATCAATATCGGTGACAAAGAACTCGTCGGTACCTACCTTGATGACGGCTTTCTGGTTGTTGATGGTGGAGATGCGCGGGCTGGAAAGAATCTGAACATTGCCTTGCTAGCCCAACAGCTGGATCAGACCAGTGAAATCGCCGGCGCTCACCGTGGCGGAGAACAGCCCGCCAATATCCGGGGTGCGGATCGGCTGACCCGCCAGAAGTCTGACTCGGTATCAGTCGAAATGGTGGTGCCCACCAGGTTTCGGGTTTCATTACCGGTATTGGAATTGGAGTTTGAGTTGGAAGTGCCGTTGCCACTGCCCCGGGCGCTGCTGACCTGGCCCGAACTTACCCGGGTTTCTGAGCCGCCACGACGCTTGAAATGCAGGTAGTCAATGGGGAAAAGTCTTGTCTGTATCCGGTCTTCCGCCACCCGAAACAGCCGGCCATTACGCTGGATATCCAGACCGTATAAATCCGCAGCAATCTCCATGACTTCCGGGACGTTGACATCGCTCAGGCGCAGATCAACCGGTGTCGTAACGCCCGGATGAACCACCACGTTATAGCGGGTACCCTCCACCAGCGCTTCAAAGAAGCTCGAGGCTGGAACGCCGCGGGCATTCACATCAAAACGCTCGTCCTGCTCCTGCGCACTAGACAGGGGCGGTAACAACTGACTGCTGATATCCGCGGCCGATGCAGCAGCAGGGTCAGCGGATGCGGCGCCCGAGGCAGGGGTTTGCCGCTCTGCTTCGGCCAGCGCCTGGTCAATCTGGTCGGCAACGTCTGTTGATGTGGCGGCAGACGTCCGCATCAGCGGGTTATTGGCGCAGGCAACCAGCGTTAGAGAGAGCATGGCAGCTGCGAGAGGTCTGAGTGTTGTCATCATGGTCCGACTGTCTGTCATGGTGTTCTCCGCACCTGCGGGAGCGGTTCCGGATACAGGGTTCTGGGTTGGCCGCGATCTGTTACCTCTACCCGATCTTTGAAGATACGGCGCACACGTATGTTGTCGTGGCTGTCGCCCTCTTTCAGGGCTACACCCTCAATGACGGCAATCCGCCGCTCCTTGCCCAGGAGGATCGAGCCCAGCCGAATTTCCCGGGCCGGCGATGCCACCACCGGCTGCGAGTCAGCACCGGGAGGTCGGGTCGGGTCTTGCAAGGCATAGGCCTGGAGCGACCCAAGTGACACCAGCGTCATCATCAAATATCTGAACAAAGGATGTGCCATCTCAAACTCCCAGCCAGGCGGCATCAAGGCTCAGGGTGCGCACACGGATGGTCGCTTCACCCTTGGGCCAGGCACCGGCCTGATAGTCCAGTTGTATCCACCCCAGACGCTCATCCATGGTTTCGAGCCGCTGCAGATACGCCAGCACATCGAGATAACCACCCCGGATGGTCAGCTCCACGTCATGAGCATAGAGCAAGGGCTCTGCCGCTTGCCGATTACCCGCCTCTGGCTGGGCACCGTCATAAACCGGTGTTGGCGTGCGCAATGTCATGGATTCCAACTGCAAGCCCTGTTGAGCTGAGAGCATGCCCCGCAACAGCGTGACCATGTCCCTCGGTGCGATCAGCTGCCCGGTAGTCTCGGTAATTTCCTGATCCAGCCGCTCCAGGCGGCTTTGCCGAGAAGCCAATCGCTGGCGCAAGGCCTCCGAAGGGTCACCGGCCAACTGGCTGTTGAGGGTTTCCTGCTGGCTAAGCAAACTGTTCTGCGTAGCCGTTAGTGCCTGCACACGGTTGTTGAGTTGCTGCTGCCGGGTTTCCACTGGGGTAATCAACAACTCCCAGCCCAGGACAAACGTGAGCACACAGGCAGTCACGACAATCAAAACCCGCTCACGGACCGGACGGTCGTTGTACCATTGCGCAGTGGTGGCCAGGGAATCTGTCAATTTACTCATCGCCCCGACGCCTCTCCCGGTTGTGTTGCAACACGAAATTCCACCCACTGATGATCAGCTTCGTCGTCTGGCCGCTGCAACCGGAAATCGCCAAAGGTTTCACCAACAAACGCCGGCTCGTCACCCAGGCGCGCAAGGTAGCTGGGCACCAGTTCCGCCGCCCGGGTTCTGCCCTCAAGACGCATGGCCGAGGGAAGCGATTGCAAGCGCACGGCTGTCAGCCACAGGTCCTCAGGAACCTGGCGCGCCAGGGCCGAAAGCCGCCCGGAAAAACCACCGTGGTTGTGGGTTGCCAGCCCTTCCACCCGTTCGAGCAGACGCTGCCTGCGAGCAATTGTCTCGGTGATCCGCGCCAGCGAGGCTTCCAGGTCAGGATCTGGTTGCCTTGCCTGCACCTGGTCGGCCATGGTGGCAACCGCCGTTTCCAGATTCCGGTTCTGCTGTTCCAGCCGCTCTACCTGCTGCTCCAGCGTCTGATTGTGCCAGCGGCCAAAAGCCATGACGGCCACGAGTATCAGCAATACGATCCCAACCAAAGCTCCGGCCGTACCGGCATGCAGCCGCTGCCTTGTAGGGCGAAGTTCCGGGGTATACAGGTTCACCTGTTGCCTGATCATGCCTGCCCCCCCTGGCCAAGCGCCGCACTCCAGGCGGGCAGGCATCGGCTATCAAGCGCGTCAGACAAGCCAAACTGGCTCCACTCAGGCACCTCGATACCGGCCGCCATGTAAGATGAGAGCATGGAGTTCAACGGTAATACCGAATCCCGGGCCACCAGTTGGATGGTCGACGGTGGCACCTGACCGAGCTGGCTCTCGAAATAGTCCATGGAACGCTGGATCTCCAGCGCCAGGGATTGCACAGCACTCTCCTGGCTGGAGGCGTCCCGCAGATCATCATAAGACAGCTCAAGGCGGCGGGAGAGATACAGGGTATCGCCCTGGCATATGACCATCTGGCCATAGCGGTCACGAAGATGAACCAGAGCCACCCCCCTATTCGACTGATCCAGGCGGGCCGCCAGATTTCGCAAGGCCAGCTCGGCAATATCGATTCGATCCAGCTCAAGGCCTGCATCCGCTACCAGACCAACCAGCTCGCGAACCAGAGATTTACGGGCTGCAACAACGTTCACCAGCGGGCCACGCCCACGGGACGCGTCTTCCGGAAATGCAAACACATCCGACACGGCGTCGGCCGGGCTGAAATCGAGGAAGTCCTTGAGCTTCCATTTGAGCGCATCGGCCAGCTCACTGTCCTCAACACCCTCCGGACGCTCAACTTGAAACACCTGATATTGATCAATGGGCAGGACCAGAACCGCAGGCACACCAGCCCAGCCCTGGTCGTCCACCAGCTTGCTGAGCGTGTCCTGCCGTTGTGCAGAAACACACTCCACAAAGCCCAGCGACTGCCCGGGCGAAGCAGCGGCTCTGGCCCAGGCAATGCCATCCGGGCGCACCTCAAGACAGACAGGCTGGCCCGAAGGCTTGCGGCGGATCAGTTTTTGTAGCGTCGTAACAAGATTCAGGATCATGGATTCCCAGGTCGTGACCACAGCTCTGCTGCCGGCCGGCGTGCACAAGGTGTTTAAATTATCAGCACTTTTAACACAAGCTTACATGATAGTTGAGAAAGTGAACGTAACTCTACGTTTCACCGACTGATTTCACGGAGATTTTGCAACTCGTTAACAAAAAAACCCGCGCAGAGCACGGGTTTTTTGATTGTCGATGAGCTGGATCACGTTCAGAAGGGAATGTCGTCATCAAAATCATCAATCGGCTCCGGCATGCCACCGCTCTGCTGCCCCTGAGGGTTATAACCCCCGGACGGCTGCTGAGCCTGGCCACCCTGCTGCTGGGGCGGAGCATTATACTGAGATTGGGGCTGCTGCTGCGGCCGGCCCTGGGGAGCGCCCTGATTCATGCCACCTTCGCCACCGCGGCTGTCGAGCATCTGCATCTGGCCGTTGATGTCTACCACAATCTCGGTGGTGTATACGTCCTGTCCTTCTTTATTCTGCCACTTGCGGGTTTGCAGGCGACCCTCGATATACACCTTGGAACCTTTACGCAGGTACTGGCCGGCCACTTCCGCCACCTTGCCGAACAGCACAACCCGGTGCCATTCGGTTCTCGGTACCATCTGGCCAGTCTGGCGATCCTTGTAACTTTCATCGGTAGCCAGGTTGAGATTCACAACCGCGTTGCCATTCGGGGTATAGCGGGTATCCGGGTCCTGGCCCAGATTACCAATGAGAATTACCTTGTTAATGCCTCGTGCCATCTTCTGCTCCTGATCGATTTTCCGGAACTCGTGCGGTCCATGCACGCATCCTTTGTTTAAGAACCTTTACCCTGCCGCACAAATTCAAAGTGCGCAAGCTGATCTTCATGAAAATGCTGACGGTCCACTTTTAAGTAAGCGGTTGCCGCGTCTTCCACAATCACCACGTCCTCCACACCGGGCAGGCGGCGCAATGTCTCATCAATCTCATCAAAACCGGTGGGCAGCACCTGCTCCAACTCAACCACAAAGCTCGTGGTGTAATTCGGCGCCGGCATCGTCAGCGCTACCAGAAACCAGGTAGCCAAACCACCGGCCGTTAACCAGAGAACGCCTTCCAGGCCGGCCGATTGTAGCAAGTAACCGCCCAGGGCACCGCCGAGAAACGCACCAAAAAACTGCGACGTCGAGTAAACCCCCATCGCGGTCCCCTTGCTGGCGGCCGGAGCTTCTTTGCTGATCAATGAGGGCAGGCTCGCTTCCAGAAGGTTAAACGCCATAAAGAAGAAGAACAGTACGCCCCAGGCCAGCCAGAGACTCTGCTCCACACCGGTTAATGCGGCCGTTGCCAGCGAAAGCAGGGCGATGGCACCGCAAAGCACCGGTTTCATCACCCGCTTTTTCTCGCCGATGATGATAAATGGCACCATGGCGAAGAAGGATGTCACCATCACCGTCAAGTAGAACCACCAATGGGAAACGCTGGCCAGCCCCAATTGATCCTGAAGCATGGTGGGAAACACCAGAAACAACGCCGTCAGGGCAAAATGGAGGATAAAGATACCGAAGTCCAGCCGCAGCAGGCGACCGTCCCGCAGCACCCGCCCGACCATCTCCCTCGCGGGATGGGTATCCGCGCTGACTCTGTGGGCATGGGGTGTTGGCACCACTCTGGCTACGATGAACAAGGCCACCATGGCCATGGCTGCCGTTGCATAGAAAATGCCGGACAATCCCCAGAGCGAGCCCAGCAGGGGCCCAACCACCAGTGATACCGAGAACGACAGACCAATGGAAATGCCCACCATAGCCATTGCCTTGGTTCGCTCTTCCTCGCGGGTCAAATCGCTTAACAGGGCCATCAACACGCTGGCGATCGCGCCTGCCCCCTGAAGAATCCGTCCGGCAATCACAACGTATATGGAATCCGTGGAGGCTGCCAGCAGGCTTCCAGCGGCGAACAGCACCAGCCCGATATAGATCATCCGCTTGCGGCCAACCCGGTCAGAGAGCAAGCCGAACGGAATCTGCAACAGGGCCTGACTCAAACCATAGGCCCCAATCGCCAAACCAATGAGCGCAGGCGTTGCGCCCTGCAGATCACTACCGAGCAAAACGAACACCGGCATGACCATGAACAGGCCAAGCATACGCATTGCGTACACCGAGGCCAAAGCCGTTACAGAGCGTTTTTCAAGCGCGTTCATGCTTACCTGTGCCGGATTGAACAAATTGGGAAGGCAGCTACTCGCTGCGAGCGGCGCATTGTACCAGATGCGCCCCGGGTGAGGGACTACCCAAGACCGCATACCCCAGGCGGCACAACACCAGTTTCGCCGGGGGCTACCGAAAACGATATAATGGTGGTTTTACTCAAGCGAGGTGTTATGGACCATATCCAGATCAAAGGCGCACGCACGCACAACCTGAAGAACATCGACCTGGATATGCCAAGAGACAAACTCATTGTCATCACCGGGCTGTCAGGTTCAGGAAAATCCTCACTGGCCTTCGACACCCTCTACGCCGAGGGGCAGCGCCGGTATGTAGAGTCTTTGTCCACCTATGCGCGGCAATTCCTGTCGATGATGGAAAAGCCCGATGTTGACCACATCGAAGGCCTGTCACCCGCCATTTCCATTGAACAGAAGTCCACATCCCATAACCCCCGCTCAACCGTTGGCACCATCACTGAAATCTACGACTACCTGCGACTGCTTTTTGCCCGGTCCGGCGAACCCCGCTGCCCGGACCACGGTCAGCCCCTGGAGGCCCAGACCGTCAGCCAGATGGTCGATCAAGTCCTGGCGATGCCTGAGGGCAGCAAACTGATGATCCTGGCGCCGGTGATCAGGGACCGAAAAGGCGAGCACCTCCAGGTGATTGATACCATGCGCAGCCAGGGCTTCATCCGCCTTAGGGTCGACGGCACGGTTTATGACATCGATGATGTTCCGGCACTGGACAAGAAACGCAAACACCAGATTGATGTCGTGGTAGACCGCTTCAAGGTCAAAGAGGGCCTGGAACAGCGATTGGCGGAAAGTTTCGAAACCGCCCTTGAGTTGGCCGATGGCATCGCGCTGGTCGCCCCAATGACCGGAGACGGCGAAGAACAGACCTTCTCGGCACGCTATGCCTGTACCCAATGCGGATATTCACTGAGCGAACTCGAACCCAAGCTCTTCTCCTTCAACAACCCGGCCGGCGCATGCCCCACCTGTGACGGTCTGGGAGTGCGCCAGTTCTTTGATGCCGAAAAAGTTATCCAGAATCCGGAAGCCACACTGGCCTCCGGCGCGATCAAGGGCTGGGACCGGCGCGCGGTCTATTATTTCCAGATGCTGACCAGCGTGGCCGAACATTACGACATCGACCTGGAAACGCCGTGGGAAGACTTGCCAGAACCGTTTCAGCGAGCACTGCTGTATGGTTCTGGCAATGAAGACATCAGCTTCCGGTACGTCAACTCCCGTGGCCAGATCATGGAGAGAGCCCACCCCTTTGAGGGCATCATCCCGAACCTGGAACGCCGCTACCGGGAGACAGACTCCCAAAGCATGCGCGAGGAACTGGCCCGCAACCTGAGCACCCAGCCGTGCAAAGACTGCGGTGGCACCCGGCTTCGCCGCGGCGCGCGCAATGTCTTTATCGAGGAACGGACACTACCGGAAATCACTCACCTGCCGGTAGGCGACGCTCACCGTTACTTCAGTGAACTGACACTGCCAGGCCGAAAAGGTGAAATCGCCGAAAAAATCCTGAAAGAAGTGCGGGAACGCTTACAGTTCCTGGTCAATGTCGGCCTTGAGTACCTGACGCTGGAACGCAGCGCAGACACTCTCTCTGGTGGTGAGGCACAGCGGATTCGCCTGGCAAGCCAGATTGGCGCCGGGCTGGTGGGCGTCATGTACATCCTGGACGAACCATCCATCGGCCTGCACCAGCGGGACAACGACCGCCTGCTGGCCACCCTCACCCACCTGCGCGACCTCGGCAATACCGTAATTGTGGTTGAGCACGACGAAGACGCCATCCGTGCTGCCGATTATGTCATTGATATTGGGCCCGGTGCCGGCGTACACGGTGGTGAAATCGTTGCCCGCGGCACCCCTGAAGAGATTATCGCCAACCCGGCGTCGATGACGGGCCAATACCTCAGCGGCGAGAAAGAAATTGCCGTACCACCCGCCCGCAACAAGGGTAACGGCAAACACCTGGTGTTATCGGGCGCCACGGGCAACAACCTTCAGGACGTCACCCTTACGCTGCCACTGGGCGTCATGACGTGCGTAACCGGGGTCTCCGGCTCCGGCAAATCCACCCTGATCAACAGCACCCTGTACCCGGTGTCTGCCGCCAAGCTGAACAAGGCCACCAGCCTGAACCATGCCCCCTATAAAAACCTGAAGGGCCTGGATCACCTCGATAAGGTCATCGACATTGATCAAAGTCCGATCGGGCGCACCCCCCGGTCGAATCCGGCGACATACACCGGCCTGTTCACCCCCATCCGTGAACTTTTCGCCGGCACCCAGGAAGCCCGGTCCCGCGGCTACAAGCCCGGCCGATTCTCCTTCAACGTCAAAGGCGGGCGCTGTGAAGCCTGCCAGGGCGACGGCGTAATCAAAGTGGAAATGCACTTCCTGCCGGACGTCTACGTCCCCTGCGACATCTGCAAAGGCAAACGCTACAACCGGGAAACCCTGGAAGTCCGCTACAAGGGCAAGAACATCAACGAAGTGCTGGAGATGACTGTAGAGGAAGGGCGAGAGTTCTTCGACGCCGTCCCCTTTATCGCCAGAAAACTGCAAACCCTCATGGACGTGGGCCTGTCCTACATCCGACTCGGCCAGAGCGCGGTCACCCTGTCAGGGGGCGAGGCCCAGCGAGTGAAACTCGCCAAGGAACTGTCCAAACGAGACACCGGCAAAACCCTGTACATTCTCGACGAGCCCACCACCGGCTTGCACTTCTACGACATCCAGCAACTGTTGAACGTCCTTGAACGCCTGAGGGATCACGGCAACACCATCGTGGTCATCGAGCACAACCTGGACGTGATCAAGACAGCGGACTGGATTGTCGACCTGGGGCCAGAGGGTGGTTCTGGTGGCGGGCAGATTATTGCCGAAGGCACCCCGGAGGAAGTAGCGGACAATCCGGCGTCCCATACTGGGCGTTATCTGAAGCCTATGCTCAAGTAAGTTTTCGCTAGGAATAGACAGGGAAAATTAAGGCGCTTGAAAAGCGATTCCCGGGCAGTCCGGACGGTCAGGGGGTGTGGGTAAATTTTCTGCCGGAAAAAGATGTCAGAGCAAAGCGAGTTATTTTTCCAAAGAAAATTTACCCACACCCCCTGACCCGCCCGACAAGCCGCCAGGCTAGAAACGGAAACCAAACCCCAGACACAAAAAAAACCGGGCTCCTCTCGGAACCCGGTTTCTTCAGAGACTAAACGCAGATTTTACTCTTCGCCTTCGTCCACTTCTTCAGCTTCGATGTCCAGAGGACGGCCAACCAGCTCAACGAATGCCATAGGGGCATTGTCGCCAGCACGGAAACCGCACTTCAGAATACGAAGGTAACCACCCGGACGCTCGCTGTAACGGGGGCCCAGCTCATTAAACAGCTTGGCTACCGCAGCATCGCTACGCAGGCGTGAGAACGCCAGACGACGATTTGCAACCGAATCATTCTTTGCGAGCGTGATCAACGGCTCGGCTACACGACGAAGCTCTTTGGCTTTCGGCAGCGTTGTCTTGATCAGCTCATGTTCAACCAGTGACGCAGTCATGTTACGGAACATGGCCTTGCGATGCGCACTGGTCCTGCTGAACTTACGACCACTCTTACGATGACGCATTGCTCTGATTCCTTACCTTAAACTAATCGGCGATCAACCGCCCAGAACCCGGTCATCACCACGAAGGCTTGCCGGCGGCCAGTTATCAAGACGCATGCCCAGAGACAAACCACGGGACGCAAGAACGTCCTTGATCTCGGTCAGCGACTTTTTGCCAAGGTTAGGCGTCTTCAGCAGCTCCACTTCGGTGCGCTGGATAAGATCGCCGATATAGTAAATGTTTTCTGCCTTCAAGCAGTTAGCTGAACGCACAGTCAATTCCAGATCATCAACCGGGCGCAGCAGAATCGGATCGATTTCTTCCTCTTCTTCTACACGCTCTGGCTCTTTCTCATGATCGAAATCTACAAACACAGCCAGCTGCTGCTGGAGAATCGTGGCCGCCCGGCGAATCGCTTCTTCCGGATCGATGGTGCCATTTGTCTCCAGATCAATAACAAGCTTGTCCAGATCTGTACGCTGCTCAACCCGTGCGCTTTCGACGGCATACGCCACTCGGCGAACCGGGCTGAACGTAGCATCAAGCTGCAAACGTCCGATGGCACGAGTTTCATCCTCGTCCAGACCACGCTGATCAGCCGGCTCATAGCCGCGACCGCGGGCAACACGCAAACGCATGTTGACTTCGCCGTTCTCGCTCAGGTGACAGATCACGTGCTCGGGGTTAGCGATTTCCACATCGTGGTCCAGCTTGATATCGCCGGCGGTCACTACACCCGGGCCCTTCTTGCTGAGCGTCAGCTCAGCATCGTCACGGCCGTTCATCTTTACGGCGACGCCCTTGAGATTCAGAAGAATCTCGATGACGTCCTCCTGGACACCCTCAATGGCGCTGTACTCGTGCAGGACACCGTCGATCTGTGCTTCAGTCACGGCGCAGCCCGGCATCGAAGACAAGAGAATGCGACGCAGTGCGCTACCCAGGGTATGACCGAAACCGCGCTCAAGCGGCTCCAGTGTCACCTTGGCGCGCGTGGCGCTGGATTCTTTCACGTCAATGGTACGAGGTGTCAATAACTCATGTACTGAACGCTGCATAGACGCCCCTATCTGCTATCGTTGCTAACTGGGCTTTACTTGGAGTAAAGCTCGACGATGAGGTTCTCGTTGATGTCGGCCGGCAGTTCAGTACGCTCAGGTACTGACTTGTAAACGCCGGACATCTTGTTGGCGTCAACCTCTACCCAGCTTACCGGTGCGCGGCTACCAGCCAGATCCAGTGCACCTTTAACGCGCAGCTGGTTTTTGGCTTTCTCACGCACACTCACAACGTCGCCCGGCTTGACTTGATAGGACGGCACGTTGACCGGCTTATCGTTTACCAGGATCGCCTTGTGAGAGACGAGCTGACGGGCTTCTGCACGGGTAGAACCAAAGCCCATGCGATACACAACGTTATCCAGACGACCTTCCAGAAGTTGCAGCAGGTTTTCACCGGTTGCACCCTTCAGACGAGCGGCCTCTTTGTAGTAGTTGCGGAATTGCTTCTCAAGTACGCCGTAGATACGACGGACTTTCTGTTTTTCACGAAGCTGTACGCCGTACTCGGACAGACGACCGCGACGCGCGCCGTGCATACCCGGCGGAGTCTCGATGTTGCACTTCGAATCGAGCGCGCGTACGCCGCTCTTCAGAAAAAGATCTGTCCCTTCACGACGAGACAGCTTGCACTTCGGGCCTATATAACGAGCCATATTTCACTGTCTCCTGTGTTAGACGCGGCGCTTCTTGGGCGGACGACAGCCGTTATGGGGAATCGGCGTCACATCAGTGATGTTGGTGATCTTGTAGCCACACGCATTCAGCGCGCGAACTGCAGATTCACGTCCGGGCCCAGGACCCTTAACCTCTACGTCCAGGTTTTTAAGGCCGTATTCAGCAGCCGCATTACCGGCCCTTTCAGCTGCTACCTGCGCAGCAAAAGGTGTACTCTTACGTGAGCCGCGGAAACCGGAACCACCTGAGGTGGCCCAGGACAGGACGTTGCCCTGACGGTCCGAAATGGTCACGATGGTGTTATTGAAGGACGCGTGAATGTGCGCGACGCCATCAACAACCGTCTTTTTCACCTTTTTACGGGTACGTGTACCTGGCTTTGCCATGTTTGCCTACCTGTTACTTACGAATAGGTTTGCGAGGACCTTTACGGGTGCGGGCGTTGGTCTTGGTGCGCTGGCCACGGACCGGAAGGCCATGACGATGACGCAGACCACGGAAGCAACCGAGATCCTTCAAACGCTTGATGTTCATCTGTACTTCACGACGCAGATCGCCTTCGACGGTGAACTTGCCCACTTCGGTACGAAGTGCTTCAAGCTGCTCGTCGCTCAGGTCTTTGACCTTGACGTCCGGCTTAACGCCGGTTGCATCGCAAAGCTTCTGGGCTGTTGTCTTGCCAACACCAAAGATGTAGGTGAGCGAGATAACAGCATGTTTGTGATCGGGTATATTGACACCGGCTATACGTGCCATCCAAATTACTCCGCGTTCAAAGCTTTGCTGTGTGAATTTTCCGCCACAAAAAGGGCGCGAAATAATAGCGCCTGACCCGCTCGCGAGTCAAGCGCTACTATTCCGAACCCCTTTTACAATGTCAGAGCGATTTCTTGGAAATCAGCCCTGGCGCTGCTTGTGACGAGGCTCCGTGCAGATGACTCGAACTGAGCCATTGCGACGAATTACTTTGCAGTTACGGCAAATTTTCTTTACCGAAGCGCGTACTTTCATTGTCGACTCCAGTTTTCAAGGGGAACGGCTGTATCAGCCGTTCCGACCATAGCCCTTGAGATTGGACTTCTTCATCAGCGATTCATACTGATGCGACATCAGGTGCGACTGAACCTGAGCCATGAAATCCATCACCACGACTACAACAATCAGCAGTGAGGTACCACCAAGATAGAAAGGTACATTACCTGCCACCATCAGGAACTGAGGGAACAAGGACACTGCTGCAATATACATAGCCCCGAACAACGTCAGACGGGTCAGTACACCATCGATGTACTTGGCAGTCTGCTCTCCTGGGCGAATGCCCGGGATGAACGCGCCGGAACGCTTGAGGTTATCCGCAACTTCCTTCGGGTTGTACATCAGCGCTGTATAGAAGAAGCAGAAGAAGACCACTGCTGCTGCGAACAGGATGATATACAACGGCTGGCTCGGAGCCAATGCCTGAGAGATGTCACTCAACCATTCCATGCCCTCGCCCTGACCGAACCACTGGCCCAACGAGGCCGGGAACAACAGGATCGAAGAGGCAAAGATCGGCGGAATAACACCGGCCATATTGACCTTCAGCGGCAAATGACTGGACTGCTGGGCGAATACCCGGCGGCCCTGCTGCCGTTTTGCGTAATTGATGGTCAACCGCCGCTGGCCCCGCTCCATGAACACCACGAAGCCAACCACTGCGATCGCCAGCACGCCGATACCGAGCACTACCAACAGGCTCATTTCACCGTTACGGGCCTGCTCCAGAGTCTGCCCGATGGCGCCAGGCAAGCCGGCTACAATCCCTGCAAAAATCAGCAGTGATATACCGTTACCAACGCCACGCTCAGTGATTTGCTCACCGAGCCACATCATGAACACGGCACCACAAACGAAAGACACCACCGCCACAAAGTGGAAGCTGAAGCTGTCGTTGAAGGTGACGCCCTGTGAGGCCAACCCTACAGAAATACCAAAGCCCTGAACCAGGGCCAGGACAACCGTACCATACCGCGTATACTGGCTGATCTTACGACGACCTGCCTCGCCTTCTTTCTTCAGCTGCTCAAGCTGCGGACTAACCGCAGTCATGAGCTGCATGATAATAGAAGCCGAAATATACGGCATAATACCGAGTGCGAAGATACTCATGCGCTCAAGCGCACCACCGGAAAACATGTTGAACAGACTCAGGATAGTTCCCTGATTCTGGTCAAACAGTGCCGCCAACCGGTCCGGGTTGATGCCTGGTACCGGGATGTGGGCACCGATCCGGTACACCAACAATGCCAGAAACACGAACCAGAGCCGCGAACGCAGCTCTGCAAATCCTTTTCCGGCGCCCGCAGGCAATGATGCTGTCTTGGCCATTTAGTCCTCGACTCGTCTTAGTCTTCGACTTTCCCACCCGCGGCAATGATTGCCTCGCGTGCGCCTTTGGTGACACGTAGCCCTTTAACGGTTACCGCTCGATCCAGCTCACCGGACAGCATAACCTTGGCTTCGCGAATTTCTTCGCGAATGATGTCAGCCTTCTTCAGTGCAGCCAGATCGACCACGTCGCCTTCAACCTTCGCCAGTTCGTTCAGGCGAATTTCGGCAACATAACGCTGCTGGCGGGAAGTGAAACCAAACTTGGGCAGGCGACGAGCCAAAGGCTGCTGACCACCCTCGAAACCAGGCGCTACAGAGCCACCGGAACGGGATTTCAGACCTTTATGACCGCGACCACCAGTTTTACCCAGACCGCTACCGATACCACGACCAACACGCTTGGCGGAAGGACGTGAACCAGGTTCCGGAGCAAGTTCGTTCAGACGCATCTTAGTTCTCCTCAACCTGCACCAGGTAGTTAACCCGGTTGATCATGCCGCGAATAGAAGGTGTATCTTCCACTTCAACGGTATGACCGATTTTACGAAGACCCAGGCCTTTCACACACAGCTTGTGCTTGGGCTGACAGCCGATCGGGCTGCGGGTCAGAGTTACTTTGATCGTTTTTGCGTTCGCCATGACTTCAACCCAGAATATCTTCGACGGATTTACCGCGCTTGGCTGCAATATCTTCAGGCGCCTTCATGGCCTGCAGACCCTTGATGGTAGAACGTACAACGTTCACCGGGTTGGTAGAGCCGTAGCACTTGGACAGTACGTTGTGTACGCCGGCCACTTCCAGTACCGCACGCATCGCACCACCGGCGATAATACCGGTACCTTCGGATGCAGGCTGCATGAACACCTTGGAGCCACCGTGCTGGGCACGAACTGCGTACTGCAGGGTGGTGCCGTCAAGGGCCACGTCTACCATGTTCTTGCGAGCAGCTTCCATCGCCTTCTGGATGGCAACCGGGACTTCCCGGGCCTTACCACGACCGAAACCAACGCGTCCTTTGCCATCACCCACTACAGTCAGTGCGGTGAAGGCAAAAATACGGCCGCCTTTAACTACCTTGGCGACGCGATTGACCTGAACCAGCTTTTCCTGGAGCTCAGGCGCCTTCTGTTCGTTAACGCTCATCTTCTCCACCTCTTAGAATTGCAAGCCAGCTTCACGGGCTGCGTCGGCCAGAGCCTGTACACGACCGTGATAACGGTAACCTGAGCGGTCAAAAGCGACCTTCTCAATGCCTGCCGCCTTGGCACGCTCAGCAATCAGCTGACCGACCTTCTTGGCAGCGTCCACGTTACCGGTTGCACCCTGGCGCAGTTCCTTATCCAACGTGGAGGCAGTGGCCAGCACTTTGCTGCCATCTGCAGTCGTAACCTGGGCGTACATATGACGCGGCGTGCGGTGAACGCACAGACGGTCGGTACCCAGCTCACGGATCTTCATGCGCACTTTGCGTGCGCGACGCAATCTTTCGTTATTCGCGCTCATAGTCCCGCCTTATTTCTTCTTGGCTTCTTTGCGTCTGACCTGCTCATCCGCATAACGAACACCCTTGCCCTTATAAGGCTCGGGCGGACGGAACGCGCGGATTTCAGCAGCGACCTGGCCAACCTGTTGCTTGTCGATACCGCGAATCACAACTTCCGTATTGGACGGAGTTTCAGCGGTAACACCCTCGGGCAGCTCGTACTCAACCGGGTGAGAAAAACCCAGTGTCAGATTGAGCTTCTTACCTTGCGCCTGCGCACGATAACCTACGCCCGTCAGCTGCAGCTTACGCTCCCAGCCTGTGGATACGCCGGTAACCATGTTGTTAACCAGCGCACGAGTAGTACCAGCAAGAGCGCGGGACTGTTTCGCACCATCGCGGGCCGCAAAGCGAAGAGAACCCTCTTCCTGCTTCACTTCAACCGCTTGGTGAATGGTGAATTGGAGAGCTCCCTTGGAGCCCTTCACATTAATTTCCTGTCCGTTCAGCTTAACCTCAACACCGGAAGGCAGCACGACAGGATTATTGGCAACCCTGGACATGTGTATCTCCTAGAATACGGTGCAGATGACTTCGCCACCCACGCCTGCAGCACGTGCGGCGCGGTCTGTCATAACGCCCTTGGACGTTGAGACAATCGCGACTCCCAGACCGCCGGAAACCTTCGGCAGTTCCCCAGCGCCTTTGTACTGGCGCAGACTCGGACGGCTGACCCGCTTGATCTCTTCGATAACCGGCTTGCCGCCGAAGTATTTCAGAGTGATGGTCAGCTCGGGCTTCGCGTCAGCTGAAACAGAAAAATCTGCTACGTAGCCTTCGTCCTTAAGGACCTGGGCCACGGAGACCTTCATTTTTGAAGACGGCATCGTCACATCAGCTTTCGATGCCATCTGGGCATTACGGATACGGGTAAACATATCCGCAAGCGTGTCTTGCATACTCATTAGTATGAGGCTCCTGATCTTTTTAGTTGTGCAGCGGCGTGCCGCACCGCTTACCAACAGGCACCTGACCGAAGTCAGGCGGCCTATCTTACCAGCTTGCCTTGGTCAGGCCCGGAACGTCACCGCGCATGCCGTACTCACGGAGTTTGATCCGTGACAGTTCGAACTTGCGCAGAACGCCGTGGGGACGACCAGTCACCTGGCAACGATTCCGAAGACGTGAGGGACTCGCATCACGAGGCAGCTGCTGCAGCTTCATTTGCGCGTTCCAACGATCTTCTTCGCTGGTATTCGGGTTTTTGATAATCGCCTTGAGCTCGGCGCGCTTGGCTGCGAATTTAGCCACAGTCTTTTCGCGCTTGAGCTCACGGTTTTTCATTGAAACCTTCGCCATGTCACTCGTTCCTTATTTCTTGAACGGAAAGCCAAAGGCTTTCAACAGTTCGCGACCTTCGTCGTCGGTACCGGCAGTGGTGGTGATGGTGATATCCAACCCGCGGATCTTGTCGACTTTGTCGTACTCGATCTCAGGGAAGATGATCTGCTCACGAACACCCATGCTGTAGTTACCGCGACCGTCGAAGGATTTCGGATTCAGACCGCGGAAGTCACGAATGCGGGGAACCGCAATGTGCACCAGGCGATCAAAGAAATCCCACATACGCTCACCGCGCAGGGTCACCTTACAGCCAATCGGCCAACCTTCACGGATTTTGAAACCCGCTACGGATTTGCGTGCCTTGGTAACAACCGCTTTTTGACCCGCCAGGCGCTCAAGATCCGCCACAGCGTTTTCAATCAGCTTTTTGTCACCAACCGCTTCGCCAACACCCATGTTCAGGGTGATTTTCTCGATACGCGGCACCTGCATAACGTTCTTGTAACCGAACTCTTTCTGCAGGGCGGGTACCACTTCCTTAGTGTACTGCTCTTTCATGTTAAGCATCGTAACCACCACCGCTTACTGGTTATCGACAGCTTCGTTCGTGGACTTGAAGATCCGCACTTTGCTGCCGTCTTCCTTGGTCTGGAAGCCAACACGATCGGCTTTGCCGGTCTGCGGATTAAAAATAGCCACGTTGGAAGCCTGGATAGGCGCTTCTTTCTCGACGATACCACCCGGGGTGCCAAGCATCGGGTTCGGCTTGGTGTGCTTCTTCATCATATTGATGCCAGAAACAATCACACGGCCGTCGTCCTGAACCTTCAGGACTTTACCACGTTTGCCTTTGTCTTTCCCCGTGGTGACGATTACTTCGTCATCTCGTTTGATCTTTTTCATAACCGGCCTCTGGTCCTTTAAAGTACTTCGGGTGCCAGTGAGATAATCTTCATGAACTTCTCGTTACGCAGTTCACGGGTAACCGGTCCGAAGATACGGGTACCAATGGGAGCGTCCTGATTGTTCAGAAGTACCGCCGCGTTACCGTCAAAACGGATCAATGAACCGTCCGGACGACGCACACCCTTACGGGTACGTACTACAACAGCCTTGAGGACCTGGCCTTTCTTCACCTTACCGCGGGGGATGGCTTCCTTAACGGTTACCTTGATGATATCCCCAACGCTCGCATAACGCCGGTGAGATCCGCCCAGGACCTTGATGCACATAACCTGACGTGCACCACTGTTATCCGCGACTTCAAGCATTGTTTGAGTCTGAATCATGGTTGTTCTCCGGGCGAATTACACCTTGGACGCGCGTTCGGTGACTTCCACCAGGGCCCAGCTTTTGGTCTTGGAGACCGGGCGGGTTTCCTGAATGGTTACGATGTCGCCGATGTTGCACTGATTGCTTTCATCGTGCGCATGGATCTTGGTCGAGCGCTTCATGTACTTGCCGTACAGAGGATGTTTCACCTGACGCTCAACCAGGACCACGATGGACTTGTCCATCTTGTTGCTCACGACCTTGCCGCTCAGAGTTCTGGCAGTTTGGGTAGCTTCGGTCATGTCACTGTCCTGCCTTTTCATTCAATACCGTTTTAACGCGAGCGATATCGCGCTTCACCTTGCCGAGGAGGTGAGACTGATTCAGCTGACCTGTCGCTTTGCGCATGCGCAGGTTGAACTGCTCCTTCAGGAGGTCGATCAGCTCTTTGTTCAGCTCCTCGACTGACTTTTCACGCAGCTCTGTTGCATTCATCACATCACCGTCCTCGTTACAAAGGTGGTCTGTACCGGCAGTTTGGCCGCTGCAAGAGTGAAGGCCTCACGAGCGATTTCCTCGGAAACACCTTCCATCTCGTACAACATACGGCCCGGCTGAATTTCAGCCACCCAATACTCGACAGAACCTTTACCTTTACCCATCCGTACTTCAAGCGGCTTACCGGTGATCGGCTTGTCCGGGAAAACCCGAATCCAGATCTTACCGCCCCGCTTGATACGACGTGTCATAGTACGACGTGCCGCCTCAATCTGGCGCGCAGTTATACGCCCGCGACTGGTCGCTTTCAATCCGTATTCACCGAAGCTCACCTTGTTGGCGCGGTGAGCAAGACCGGTGTTACGGCCTTTCATTACCTTGCGGAATTTGGTGCGTTTTGGTTGCAGCATAAGAGTGCCCCTTTACTTAGAACCTTTCTTCCCAGAGGCTTTCTTGTCAGCACGGACCTGCTCCATACCACCAAGAATCTCACCTTTGAAGATCCATACCTTTACGCCGATAACGCCGTAAGTGGTGTGCGCTTCATAGGTTGCATAATCAATATCTGCACGCAATGTGTGCAGAGGTACACGACCTTCGCGATACCACTCGGAACGTGCGATTTCAGCACCCCCAAGACGACCGCCAACCTGAATCTTGATACCCTTGGCACCCTGACGCATGGCGTTCTGAACCGCACGCTTCATAGCGCGACGGAACATCACACGACGCTCCAGCTGACCGGCAACGTTTTGCGCTACCAGGCGGGCATCCAGGTCCGGCTTGCGGACTTCTTCGATGTTGATGTGCACGGGCACACCCATCATGTCGCTGACTTCGCGACGCAGACGGTCAACATCTTCACCCTTTTTACCGATAACAATACCGGGGCGGGCGGTATGGATCGTGATCCGGGCGTTCTGAGCAGGGCGCTCGATCACGATCTTGCTGACAGACGCCTTCACCAGACGCTTGTCCAGGAACTCGCGAACCTGAATATCATTCAGCAGATTCTTCGCGTAGTCCTTCTTGTCGGCATACCACACTGAGTTGTGCTCTTTGATCACACCCAGGCGCATGCCGGTTGGATTTACTTTATGACCCATCTGAGCATCTCCTACTTGTCGGCGACCTTGACGGTGATATGACAGGTGCGCTTGAAAATACGGTCAGCGCGCCCCTTGGCTCGAGCTTTGATTCGCTTGAGCGTTGGGCCCTCATCCACCATGACGGTGGAAACCCGCAGATCATCTACGTCCAGACCTTCGTTGTGCTCAGCGTTGGCAATGGCGGATTCAAGAGCTTTCTTGATCACAACCGCTGCCTTCTTAGGGCTGAAAGTCAGAATGTTCAGGGCGTCCTCAACAGCCTTGCCGCGTACCTGGTCGGCAACAAGACGTGCTTTCTGAGCTGAGAGGCGAGCGCCCTTGTACTTGGCTGCTACTTCCATTTCTATTACCTCACAATCAGCGTTTAGCTTTCTTGTCGGCCGCATGACCACGATAAGTACGCGTTGCCGCGAACTCACCCAGTTTATGCCCGACCATATCTTCGGTGACATAAACCGGCACGTGCTGCTTGCCGTTGTGGACTGCAATGGTCAGGCCTACCATCTCCGGAAAGATTGTTGACCGGCGGGACCAGGTTTTGATCGGCCGCTTGTCACTTGTTTCCAGAGCTGCCTCGACCTTCTTCAACAGATGCAGGTCTATAAAAGGACCTTTCTTCAAAGAACGTGGCACAGCATTTACCTCTATGTAGTCGTTTACTTGGCTGAACGACGACGTACTATCATCTTGTCAGTACGTTTGTTCTTACGAGTCTTATGCCCTTTGGTCGGAACACCCCACGGAGTAACCGGGTGACGCCCGCCAGAGGTACGCCCTTCACCACCACCATGTGGGTGGTCAACTGGGTTCATAGCAACACCACGTACTGTTGGACGTTTACCGCGCCAACGTGATGCACCCGCTTTACCAAGCTGCTTGAGGCTGTGCTCGCTGTTGGATACTTCACCCAGCGTTGCACGGCAATCTACAAGCACCTTACGCATTTCACCTGAACGCAGGCGGATAGTGGCATAAGCCCCTTCCCGAGCTACCAGCTGTACGGATGCGCCCGCGGAGCGAGCCAGCTGGGCACCTTTGCCAGGCTTGAGTTCGACGCAGTGGATCACAGAACCAACCGGAATGTTCCGGAGCGGCAGAGTGGAGCCCACCTTAATCGGCGCGTCGACGCCGGACCGCACAGGATCACCTGCCTTCATACCTTTGGGAGCGATGATGTAGCGACGCTCGCCATCAGAGTACTTCAGCAGCGCGATGTGCGCAGAGCGGTTAGGATCGTATTCCAGGCGCTCAATAACCGCCGGAATACCATCTTTGGTCCGCTTGAAATCGATGACACGGTAGTGCTGCTTGTGGCCACCACCAATGTGACGAGTAGTAATGCGGCCAGCGTTGTTACGACCACCTGACTTACTCTTAGTTTCTACCAACGGCTCGTAAGGACGTCCTTTGTGCAGATCCGGGTTGTAAAGTTTTACAACGTGACGGCGTCCGGCAGATGTTGGCTTGGTTTTGACGATCGGCATATTACGACCCCTTTACCTTATTCCACATCCAGAAAATCGATGTCCTGACCTTCTGCCAGCTTGACGTAAGCCTTACGAATGTCATTACGCTTGCCGAACCCGCGGATAGTGCGCTTGAGCTTACCCTTACGGTTCAGAACCTGAACACCTTCGACGGTGACGTTGAACAGCTGCTCAACGGCTTTCTTGATCTCCGGCTTGGTGGCGTCTGGTGCTACACGGAATACCACCTGACCACGCTCGGCTGCCAGAGACGCTTTCTCTGATACGTGCGGCCCCAGCAGGACCTTGTAAATACGTTCCTGATTCATCCCAGCATCTCCTCGATCTTCTTCAGAGCGGGAACAGTTACCACGACGTTCTCGTAGGCAACCAGGCTGACCGGATCCAGACCTGCCACGTCGCGAACATCCACGTGAGGAATGTTGCGGGAAGCCAGGTGCAGGTTCTGCTCAACGCTATCGGAAAGAATCAGAGCGTTAGATACGCCCAGATCCTTCAGCTTGGCGGTGAACGCCTTGGTCTTCGGACTGTCAACGTTCATATCGTCAACAACCACCAGACGCTCCTGACGGACCAGCTCGGAAAGAATGGAACACATAGCCGCACGATACATCTTGCGGTTAACTTTCTGTTCGAAATCACGGGGCTTGGCTGCAAACGTTACGCCGCCTGAACGCCAGATCGGGCTGCGAATGGTGCCCGCACGAGCGCGACCGGTGCCCTTCTGACGCCACGGCTTCTTGCCACCGCCACTGACTTCGGAACGTGTTTTCTGAGCCTTGGTACCCTGACGGCCAGCTGCCATGTAGGCAGTTACCACCTGGTGCACCAGTGCTTCATTAAAATCTTTGGCAAACGCAGCGTCGGAAACAGAAATCCCCTTGCCGCTACCAGTAATTGTCAATTCCATCGCACCGCTCCTCAGGCTTTAACTGCAGGCTTGATGACAACGTCGCCGCCAGTCGCACCAGGTACGGCACCACTTACCAGCAGCAGGTTGCGCTCGGCATCGACACGGACGATTTTCAGGTTCTGCACAGTGACCTGCGCGTTACCCATCTGACCGGCCATCTTTTTACCCTTGAATACCTTGCCCGGAGTCTGGTTCTGACCAATGGAACCCGGAGCACGATGAGACAGGGAGTTACCGTGAGTAGCGTCCTGCATGGAGAAGTTCCAGCGCTTGACGCCACCCTGGAAGCCCTTACCTTTGGACTGACCAGTGGCATCAACCACCTGACCGTCTTCAAACACAGAGACCGTCAGCTCGCCGCCTGCAGCGAGGCCTTCACCTTCGCCATCAGCCAGACGAAATTCCCACACGCCACGACCAGCTTCAACACCTGCTTTCGCAAAGTGACCAGCAGCAGCCTTGCTAACGCGGGAGGCACGACGAGAACCTACGGTTACCTGCACAGCGCGGTAGCCGTCGTTTTCGAGAGTTTTCAGTTGGGTAATGCGGTTGGGCTCAACCTCGATTACCGTTACGGGCAATGCCTGCCCTTCATCCGTAAAAATACGGGTCATACCGGCCTTACGACCGACAACACCAATTGCCATGTTTCACCTCTTAAGTGTACGGGGCTTGCACCCTCTATGGCCTGTGACAGTTACACAGACTAATACCGGGCGGTATTAGCCGAGGCTGATCTGAACGTCTACACCTGCTGCCAGGTCCAGCTTCATCAGAGCATCCACTGTCTTCTCCGTCGGCTCAACAATGTCGAGCAAACGCTTGTGGGTACGAATTTCATACTGATCACGCGCGTCTTTATTGACGTGCGGAGAGATCAATACCGTGTACTTTTCCTTGCGCGTCGGCAGAGGAATAGGACCACGCACCTGAGCGCCGGTCCGCTTGGCGGTATCGACGATCTCCTGCGTGGACTGGTCGATCAGGCGATAATCAAACGCCTTCAACCGGATTCGAATCTTTTGGCTTTGCATGATGCACCAAACTCCACTCGTAGCAGCTACTAGTTAGCCGACCTTCAAAAAAAGGAGCCGCATTGTATGCATAATACCCAACCCTGTCAACATCATTGATATTGACGGAGGTCAGGCAGACTTTGCGACTTAAACAGAAAAAGGGGCTGAACCAGTCAGCCCCTTTTTCCTGATCAAACGAGCAGATTACTCGATGATCTTGGAGACCACGCCGGCACCAACGGTACGGCCGCCTTCACGAATCGCGAAGCGCAGACCATCTTCCATGGCGATCGGAGCGATCAGGGTAACAGTCATTTTAACGTTGTCACCCGGCATTACCATTTCAACGCCTTCCGGCAGTTCACAAGAACCGGTTACATCAGTAGTCCGGAAGTAGAACTGCGGACGGTAGCCCTTGAAGAACGGAGTATGACGACCACCTTCTTCTTTGGACAGTACGTACACTTCACACTCGAACTTGGTGTGCGGCTTGATGGAGCCCGGTACACACAGAACCTGACCACGCTCAACGTCGTCACGCTTGGTACCACGCAGCAGAACACCTACGTTCTCACCGGCACGGCCTTCGTCCAGCAGCTTGCGGAACATCTCAACACCAGTACAGGTGGTCTTGGTGGTGTCGCGGATACCCACGATTTCCACTTCGTCACCTACCTTGATGATGCCACGCTCTACACGACCGGTAACAACGGTACCACGACCAGAGATGGAGAATACGTCCTCGATCGGCATCAGGAACGGCTGATCAATCGCACGCTCCGGCTCAGGGATGTAGTCATCCAGGGCTTCTACCAGCTTCTTGACAGCGGTAGTACCCATCTCGTTGTCATCTTTACCTTCCAGCGCCATCAGCGCAGAACCGGTGATGATCGGAGTGTCGTCACCCGGGAAGTCGTACTGGCTCAGCAGGTCACGAACTTCCATCTCTACCAGCTCAAGCAGCTCTTCATCGTCTACCATGTCCGCTTTGTTCAGGAACACAACGATGAACGGTACACCAACCTGACGGGACAGCAGGATGTGCTCACGAGTCTGCGGCATGGGGCCGTCAGCAGCGGAGCAGACCAGGATAGCGCCGTCCATCTGGGCAGCACCGGTGATCATGTTCTTCACATAATCCGCGTGGCCCGGGCAGTCTACGTGTGCGTAGTGACGGGTCGGAGAATCGTACTCAACGTGAGAGGTCGCGATGGTGATACCACGCGCACGCTCTTCCGGTGCGTTATCGATCTGATCGAAAGCACGGCTCTCACCCGTACCCCATACTTCGTGACATACACGAGTCAGGGCGGCTGTCAGAGTGGTCTTACCATGGTCAACGTGACCAATGGTGCCCACGTTTACGTGCGGCTTGTTACGCTCAAACTTTGCTTTAGACACGGTTACACCTCTTCCTGTTTCTTAAGTCCTGGGGATCAACCCTTTTTAATGATCGCTTCGGCAATGTTCGAAGGAGCTTCCATATAGCGGGAGAACTCCATCGCATAAGACGCCCGACCCTGTGTTGCAGAACGCAGGTCGGTGGCGTAACCGAACATCTCCGACAACGGAACTTCAGCACGGATGACCTTGCCCGCGGGGCCTTCATCCATACCCTGCACAAGGCCGCGACGACGGTTCAGGTCGCCAACTACGTCACCCATGTAATCTTCAGGGGTAACAACCTCAACCTTCATGATCGGCTCAAGAAGGGCAGGATTCGCTTCGAGGGCGCCTTTCTTCATCGCCATGGAACCAGCGATTTTGAACGCCATCTCGTTGGAGTCAACGTCGTGGTAGGAACCATCGTACAGCGTCGCTTTGATACCCAGCAGCGGATAGCCGGCCAGACAGCCGTTCTGCATCTGCTCTTCGATACCCTGCTGAACAGCCGGGATGTATTCCTTGGGAACCACACCACCAACGATCTCGTTCACAAAGATGAAGTTCTCGCCATCTTCCACATCCAACGGCAGCGGCTCCAACTTCACTTTTACGTGACCGTACTGACCACGACCACCAGACTGACGAACAAACTTGCCTTCAACGTCAACCGGCTTGCGGATGCACTCACGGTAAGCAACCTGCGGCTTACCGATATTCGCTTCTACCTTGAACTCGCGACGCATACGGTCAACGATAATGTCGAGGTGTAGCTCACCCATACCGGAGATGATGGTCTGGCCAGACTCTTCGTCGGTGCGAACACGGAATGACGGATCTTCCTGGGCCAGTTTACCCAGAGCAACACCCATCTTTTCCTGGTCGGCTTTTGACTTCGGCTCAACCGCAACGGAGATAACCGGCTCCGGGAACTCCATGCGCTCAAGAACAATTTTGTTGTTCTCGTCACACAGGGTGTCACCCGTGGTCACGTTCTTCAGGCCGATCGCAGCTGCGATGTCGCCCGCCAGAACTTCCTTGATCTCTTCACGGTCATTGGCGTGCATCTGAACCATACGGCCCACACGCTCTTTCTTGCCCTTCACGGAATTGAATACCGCGTTACCGGACTCAAGCTTACCGGAGTAAACCCGGAAGAACGTCAGCGTACCCACGAACGGATCGGTCGCGATCTTGAACGCCAGAGCGGCGAACGGAGCATCGTCGTCAACCGGACGGGTTTCCTCGGTACCCTCGTCATCCACCTCACCGCGGATGGCTTTAACCTCATCCGGGGCCGGCAGGAATTCGATGACCGCATCCAGCACCGCCTGCACGCCTTTGTTCTTGAACGCAGAACCGCAGGTAGCCAGAACGATTTCGTTAGCGATGGTACGAGTACGCAGACCCTGCTTGATTTCTTCGTAGGTCAGCTCTTCGCCTTCGAGGTATTTCTCCATGAACTCTTCGTTGGCTTCAGCGGCGGCTTCGATCATCTGCTCGCGCGCTTTCTCAGCCTCAGCAACCATGGACTCAGGAATATCGCGAAGCTCGTAGGTCATACCCTGATCAGCTTCATTCCAGTAGATTGCCTTCATGCGAAGCAGATCCACGATACCCTCGAAATCGTCTTCGGCGCCGATCGGCAGCTGGATGGGCACAGTGATAGCACCCAGACGGTTACGAATCTGCTCAACAACGCGCATGAAGTTGGCGCCTGCACGGTCCATCTTGTTGACGAACACCATGCGGGGAACTTCATACTTGTTGGCTTGGCGCCATACAGTCTCGGACTGCGGCTCAACACCGGAGGAACCACAGAACACAACCACAGCACCATCAAGAACACGCAGGGACCGCTCTACTTCGATGGTGAAGTCAACGTGCCCCGGGGTGTCGATGATGTTGATACGGTGCTCGGGATACTGCTTGTCCATACCCTGCCAGAAGGTTGTAACAGCGGCAGACGTGATGGTGATACCACGCTCCTGCTCCTGCTCCATCCAGTCTGTAGTGGAAGCGCCGTCATGGGTCTCACCCATCTTGTGACTACGACCGGTGTAATAGAGAATACGTTCGGTGGTAGTAGTCTTGCCCGCATCCACATGCGCACAGATACCAATGTTTCTGTAACGTTTGATAGGAGTCTTGCGTGCCACGATATAAACCTCGGCTTGTTAGAAACGGAAGTGAGAGAATGCCTTGTTGGCTTCTGCCATGCGATGCACGTCTTCGCGCTTCTTCACTGCGGCACCCTTGCTATCGGCCGCATCAAGAATTTCGCCAGCCAGACGCTGCGCCATGCTCTTCTCACCGCGCTTCCGGGAATATTCAACGAGCCAGCGCATCGCCAACGCGTTCTGACGGGAAGGCCGAACTTCTACCGGCACCTGGTAAGTAGCACCACCCACACGACGGGACTTAACCTCAACCATCGGCTGGATGTTCTCCAGGGCCTTCTCGAACATTTCGATCGGCTCTTCTTTAGATTTCTCGGCAACGATATCCAGAGCACCGTAAACAATGCGCTCTGCAACCGACTTCTTACCGCTTTCCATCACATGGTTGATGAACTTGGCAAGACGTGCACTGCCGAATTTAGGATCGGGAATGATTTCCCGCTTTGCTGCAACTCTTCTTCTAGGCATCGATAAGCCCTTATATCTAAAAGGTCTTCAGGAACCCCTGAGATAGCCAAATGCTACTCAGCCTTACTCTTACCGTTCTTACAAGCAACGATAAAAGACACCCGCTCGGGACATCAGGACTTGGGTCGTTTTGCACCGTACTTGGAGCGGCCCTGCTTACGGTTCTGAACACCTTGGGTATCCAAAGTACCGCGAACAGTGTGATAGCGCACACCCGGAAGGTCTTTTACTCGACCGCCACGGATCAGCACAACACTGTGCTCCTGAAGGTTGTGACCTTCACCACCAATGTAAGAGGAAACCTCGAAGCCGTTGGTCAGACGAACACGGCACACTTTACGAAGTGCTGAGTTCGGCTTCTTCGGCGTTGTGGTGTACACACGAGTGCACACACCACGGCGCTGAGGACAAGCCTGGAGAGCAGGAACGTCGCTCTTGGCTACCTTGCGCTTACGAGGCTTACGCACCAACTGATTAATCGTTGCCATGTAAGCAAACTCCAAAAAACCATACCAATGAAACTTACCCCCTGTGCAGGGGGTAAAATTTAAGGGACGCAAGTGTAAGCCTGCGCCCCGACTCAGTCAAGATGACTGTTCTCTTTTTAACCACCCTCGGGATAAGTAACTACCCCGAGAATGGCACGCCGGCAATCAACCTTCTCGGTTGAGCTCCGCGCTCAGAGCTTCTTCAACATCTGCCGCGGTCACGCCCTGCTCTTCCAGGTCACGCTTGCGACGACGTTCGCTGTGGTAAGCCAGACCGGTACCCGCCGGAATCAACCGGCCAACCACAACGTTTTCTTTCAGGCCACGCAGGAAGTCACGCTTACCGGTCACCGCACCTTCGGTGAGGACCCGTGTGGTTTCCTGGAACGAGGCCGCAGAAATGAACGATTCGGTGGCCAGCGATGCCTTGGTAATGCCAAGCAGCAGACGCTCGAATCTGGCCGGCTCTTTGTCCGCCTGATTGGCCTTTTCGTTCTCTTCCAGTACCTGAGTGATTTCCACCTGGTCGCCAGACAGCAGGGTGGTATCACCCGGATCGGTAATTTCCACCTTGCGCAGCATCTGCCGAACGATAACCTCGATGTGTTTATCGTTGATGACAACACCCTGCAGGCGGTACACGTCCTGGATTTCGTTGGTGATGTACTTGGCCAGCTCGACCACACCCAGCAGACGCAAGATGTCGTGCGGGTTGGACGGACCGTCGGAAATCACCTCACCCTTCTCAACCGTTTCACCTTCGAAAACGTTGAGCTGGCGATGCTTCGGAATCAGAACCTCATAGGCATCGTCATCTTTCGGCGTGATGACCAGGCGCTTCTTGCCTTTGGTCTCTTTACCGAACGACACCACGCCACTGATTTCCGCCAGGATGGCAGACTCTTTCGGGCGACGCGCCTCGAACAGGTCGGCAACCCGCGGCAGACCACCGGTGATGTCACGGGTCTTCGAGCTTTCCTGCGGAATACGGGCAACTACGTCACCCAGCTCGATCTTCGCGCCATTAGCCATGGTCACCAGCGCGTTAGCCGGCAGGAAGAAGATCGCGGTACCACCGCCTGGCAGTTCTACTTCTTCACCCGCATCGTCAATCAGCTGGATGGCCGGACGAATGTCCTTACCAGCCGCAGGACGCTCTTTCGGGTCAATCACTTCCATGGTGGACAGACCGGTCAGCTCGTCAGCCTGGGTGCGGACAGTAATGCCCTCTTCCATGTTGACAAACTTGGCCGTGCCTTTCGCTTCGGCGATGATCGGGTGCGTGTGCGGATCCCACTTGGCAACTACAACGCCGGCCTCAACCACGTCACCGTTCTTCACAGACAGAACGGCACCGTAAGGCAGTTTGTACCACTCGCGCTCACGACCCTGCTCGTCGGCAATCGCCAGAGCGGAAGAACGGGACACCACAACCAGGGAGCCATCGGTCTTCTCGATGGACTTCAGGTTGTGCAGGCGTACCGTGCCGCCATGCTTGACCTGAATGTTATCCACGGCGGAGGCCCGGCTGGCCGCACCACCAATGTGGAAGGTCCGCATGGTCAGCTGGGTGCCAGGCTCACCGATGGACTGGGCAGCGATAACACCGACGGCCTCACCCACGTTAACCCGATGACCACGGGCGAGATCGCGGCCGTAACACTTGGAGCAGATGCCGTGGCGAGTCTCACAGGTGATCGCAGAGCGAACCCAGATCTCATCCACACCGGCGCGCTCGACCATCTCGACGGTTTTCTCGTCCAGCAATGTGCCGGCCGGAACAACAGCGTTGTCCTTGTCGGTTGGGGTGAATACGTCACGGGCCGTCACACGACCCAGAACGCGATCACCCAGCGGCACAACAACGTCGCCGCCTTCGATGTGCGGCGTCATCAGCAGACCTTCATCGGTACCGCAGTCTTCCTCGGTCACCACCAGGTCCTGGGACACGTCAACCAGACGACGGGTCAGGTAACCGGAGTTCGCGGTCTTCAGTGCGGTATCCGCCAGACCTTTACGAGCACCGTGGGTGGAGATGAAGTACTGGAGTACGTTCAGACCTTCACGGAAGTTCGCGGTAATCGGCGTTTCGATGATGGAGCCATCCGGCTTGGCCATCAGACCACGCATACCGGACAACTGACGAATCTGGGCTGCGGAACCCCGCGCACCGGAATCGGCCATCATGTAGACGGAGTTGAAGGATTCCTGCATCAGGTCTTCGCCGTCTTCACCCTTCACAGGCTGGCCGTCAGGACCAATAACCTGCTCTTTGGACAGACGCTCCATCATCGCCTTGGACACTTTATCGTTGGCGCGGGACCAGATATCGATCACCTTGTTGTACTTCTCACCCTGGGTCAGCAGACCGGATGCGTACTGGTTCTCGATGTCTTTTACTTCGTCAGACGCGGCATCAACCAGCTCATACTTCTCCGGCGGAATCTCGAAGTCGTTGAAGCCGATAGAGATACCGGAACGGGTTGCATAGTGGTAACCCATGTACATCAGTTGGTCAGCAAAGATGACAGTATCTTTCAGGCCGGCGTCCCGATAACAGGTGTTGATCAGGTTAGAAATCGCCTTCTTGACCATAGGACGGTTGACGATCTCAAACGGCAGGCCGTCAGGAACGATATCAAACAACAAAGCACGGCCAACGGTGGTATCAACCACACGGTAGGCTTCGGACTTGCTGCCATCTTCGGCATAGGCCACTTCCTTAACCCGCACCTTGACCTTCGCCTGCAGGTCAACCTTGCCGGCACCATAGGCACGATGGGCTTCTTTGACATCAGCAAACACCATGCCTTCACCCAGGGCAGCGTGGCGCTCACGAGTCATGTAATACAGGCCCAATACCACGTCCTGGGACGGTACGATGATCGGCTCACCGTTCGCGGGCGACAGAACGTTGTTGGTGGACATCATCAACGCACGGGCTTCAAGCTGGGCTTCCAGGGTCAGCGGTACGTGTACCGCCATCTGGTCACCGTCGAAGTCGGCGTTGTAAGCCGCACACACCAGCGGGTGCAGCTGGATCGCTTTACCTTCGATCAGAACCGGCTCGAACGCCTGGATGCCCAGACGGTGCAGGGTGGGCGCACGGTTCAGCAGGATCGGGTGCTCGCGGATGACTTCGTCCAGGATATCCCAGACCACGCCTTCCTCGCGCTCGACCATTTTCTTGGCGGCCTTGATGGTGGTCGCCAGGCCACGATGCTCAAGCTTGGAGAAAATGAACGGCTTGAACAGCTCCAGGGCCATCTTTTTGGGCAGACCGCACTGGTGCAGACGCAGGTACGGACCCACCACGATGACGGAACGGCCAGAGTAGTCGACTCGCTTACCCAGCAGGTTCTGACGGAAACGACCCTGCTTACCCTTGATCATGTCAGCCAGGGACTTCAGCGGACGCTTGTTGGTGCCAGTGATGGCACGACCACGACGACCGTTATCCAGCAGGGCATCAACCGCCTCCTGCAGCATACGCTTCTCGTTGCGCACGATGATATCCGGAGCGTTCAGTTCCAGCAGGCGCTTGAGACGGTTGTTCCGGTTAATGACCCGACGGTACAGATCGTTCAGGTCGGAAGTGGCAAAACGGCCACCGTCCAGCGGAACCAGCGGGCGCAGATCCGGCGGCAGAACCGGCAGAACGGTCATCACCATGTCGCCCGGCTTGTTACCGGAGTACAGGAACGCCTCGAGAATTTTCAGGCGCTTGCTGAATTTCTTGATCTTGGTCTCGGAGTTGGTCTGGGGGATCTCTTCCCGCAGGGCGTCAACTTCCGCTTGCAGATCGATAGCTTCGAGCAACTCTTTGATGGCCTCGGCACCCATACGGGCGTCGAACTCGTCACCGAATTCTTCGAGGGCCTCATAGTACTGCTCGTCATTCAGCAGCTGGCCCTTCTCCAGGGTGGTCATACCCGGATCGATCACGATGAAGGATTCGAAGTACAGAACCCGCTCGATATCGCGCAGGGTCATGTCCAGCATCAGGCCAATACGGGACGGCAATGACTTCAGGAACCAGATGTGAGCGACCGGGCTGGCCAGCTCGATATGGCCCATACGCTCACGACGCACGCTGGCCAGTGCGACTTCAACACCGCACTTTTCACAGATAACGCCGCGATGCTTCAGACGCTTGTATTTTCCGCACAAGCACTCGTAGTCTTTGATCGGGCCGAAAATCTTGGCACAGAAAAGACCGTCACGCTCCGGCTTGAAGGTACGGTAGTTAATGGTCTCAGGCTTTTTTACTTCGCCAAAAGACCAGGAACGAATCATGTCAGGCGAAGCCAGTCCGATACGGATGGCGTCGAATTCCTTGCTCTGATTCTGGCTCTTGAGAAGATTCAGCAAATCTTTCATCAGTAAAAGCTCCGGATGGCGTTAATCTCGGGCGGGCACACGAGGTGCCCGCTCACGCTGCCAAAAACAATTCGGCTCACTCGGATTCCAGCTCGATGTCGATACCCAACGAGCGGATTTCCTTGACGAGAACGTTGAAGGATTCGGGCATGCCCGGCTCCATACGATGATCACCATCGACAATGTTCTTGTACATCTTGGTCCGACCGTTGACGTCATCAGATTTGACGGTAAGCATTTCCTGCAGGGTATAGGCGGCACCATATGCCTCCAGCGCCCAGACTTCCATCTCACCGAAACGCTGACCACCGAACTGAGCCTTACCACCCAGCGGCTGCTGGGTTACCAGGCTGTAGGAGCCGGTGGAACGAGCGTGCATCTTGTCATCGATCAAGTGGTTGAGCTTGAGCATGTACATGTAGCCCACAGTCACCGGACGGTCAAATGCATCACCGGTGCGGCCGTCGTACAGCTTGACCTGACCACTGGTATCCATGTCGGCCAGCTCAAGCATACGCTTGACCTCGGCTTCCTTGGCACCGTCGAAGACCGGCGTTGCCATCGGAACACCGTCACGCAGGTTACCGCACAGCTCCAGGATTTCCTTGTCGCTCAGGCTGTCGAGATCAACCTTGGTCACTTCGTCTGAGTGGTTGTAGATCTCATCCAGCAGCTTGCGCAGTTCAGCCACTTTACGCTGCTCTTCCAGCATCCGGCTGATCTTTTCACCCAGCCCCTTGGCGGCTGCGCCCAGGTGGGTTTCCAGAACCTGACCAACGTTCATCCGCGAAGGAACACCCAGCGGGTTTAGCACGATATCAACGGTGGTGCCGTTTTCGTCGTAAGGCATATCCTCGATCGGCATTACCGCAGAGATAACACCCTTGTTACCGTGACGGCCGGCCATCTTGTCACCCGGCTGGATACGACGCTTGATGGCCAGGTAAACCTTGACGATTTTCAGCACGCCCGGAGCAAGGTCATCGCCCTGCTGCAGCTTGCCTTTCTTGTCGTCGAAGCGCGCTTCGTGCTCTTTCTTGCGATCTTCCAGACCCTGCTCGGATTTCTCCAGCAGTTCGTTCAGAGCTTCGTCTTTCATGCGCAGCTTGAACCAGTCCGGACGCGGCAGATCGGCCAGATAGGCTTCATCAAGCTTGGCACCCTTCTTCAGACCCGGGCCACTGATCACTTCCTGGCCGTTGAGTGCGGCAGTCAGACGCTCATAGGTAGCGCCTTCGACAATGCGGTACTCGTCTTTCAGATCCTTACGGTACTGATCGAGCTGCTCTTTCTCGATGGACTGAGCACGGGCATCTTTTTCGATACCGTCACGGGTGAACACCTGAACATCGATAACCGTTCCGCGGGTGCCGGTCGGAACACGCTGAGAGGTATCTTTAACGTCAGAGGCCTTTTCACCAAAGATCGCACGCAGCAGCTTCTCTTCCGGTGTCAGCTGGGTCTCACCTTTCGGCGTGACCTTACCCACCAGAATGTCGCCCGGGCCAACTTCCGCACCGATGTAGACAATACCGGACTCATCCAGCTTGGACAGCGCGCTTTCACCGACGTTCGGAATATCCGCAGTGATTTCTTCACTACCCAGCTTGGTGTCACGGGCCACACAGGTCAGTTCCTGAATGTGGATCGTGGTCAGCCGGTCTTCCTGAACCACCTTTTCGGAGATCAGGATGGAGTCCTCGAAGTTGTAACCGTTCCAGGGCATGAACGCGATGCGCATGTTCTGGCCCAGCGCCAGCTCACCCAGATCCACTGAGGGACCATCTGCCAGCACGTCGCCGCGGGCAATCACATCGCCCTGACGCACGATGGAGCGCTGGTTGATACAGGTGTTCTGGTTAGAGCGGGTGTACTTGGTGAGGTTGTAGATATCCACACCTGCATCACCGGCCTCGGTTTCTTCGTTGTTTACCCGCACCACGATACGGGCAGCATCCACGCTTTCAATCACACCGCCACGACGGGCGGTTACGCACACGCCGGAATCCTGGGCAACGGTGCGTTCTACACCGGTGCCGACCAGCGGAACCTGTGATTTCAGCGTCGGAACCGCCTGACGTTGCATGTTCGCACCCATCAGGGCCCGGTTAGCATCGTCGTGCTCAAGGAACGGGATCAGAGACGCCGCCACCGATACAACCTGGCGCGGAGATACGTCCATGAAGTTAACCGCTTCCGGCGGAGCGACGGTAAATTCATTCTGGTGACGCACGGTAACCAGCTCGTCGGTCAGGCGCTTACCATCGTCGGTAGCAGCACTGGCCTGAGCGATCACATAGTTGCTCTCTTCAATCGCAGACAGATACACCAGCTCATCGGTCACCACGCCGTCGACGACTCTCCGGTACGGACTTTCCAGGAAGCCGTAGGAGTTGGCACGGGCATAGGTTGCCAGCGAGTTGATCAGACCGATGTTCGGGCCTTCCGGAGTCTCGATAGGACACACACGGCCGTAATGGGTCGGGTGAACGTCCCGAACCTCAAAGCCGGCACGCTCACGGGTCAGACCGCCCGGACCCAACGCAGAGATACGACGCTTGTGAGTCACCTCAGACAGCGGGTTGTTCTGGTCCATAAACTGTGACAGCTGACTGGAACCAAAGAACTCCTTGACTGCGGCCGCAACAGGCTTGGCGTTGATCAGGTCCTGCGGCATCAGGCCTTCGCTTTCCGCCAGACTCAGACGCTCTCGAACCGCGCGCTCAACCCGTACCAGGCCTACCCGGAACTGGTTTTCAGCCATCTCACCAACACAGCGAACCCGACGGTTGCCCAGGTTGTCAATATCATCCACCTGGCCCTGGCCGTTACGAATGGCAATCAGGGTTTTCAGCACGTCGATGATATCGTCGTGGGTCAGCGTGCCTTCACCGGTGCTCTCGTCACGACCAAGGCGACGGTTGAGCTTCATCCGGCCAACACCGGACAGGTCGTAGCGCTCCTCGGAGAAGAACAGGTTGTTGAACAGGTTCTCCGCTGATTCCTTGGTGGGCGGCTCGCCCGGGCGCATCATCCGGTAGATTTCAACCAACGCTTCCAACGGAGTTCGGGTCGGGTCGATACGCAGGGTATCAGACATGAACGGACCACAATCCAGATCGTTGGTGTACAGCGTTTCAATATCCTTAACACCAGCCCCAAGAATCTTGGTGATGACTTCTTCGGTCAGCTCGGTGTTACATTCCACCAGCACTTCGCCGGTAGACTGATCGATCATGTCCTTGGCAAGAACACGGCCGTACAGGTATTCAGTGGGAACTTCCAGCTCGGTAATGCCGGCCTTTTCCAACTGCTTGATGTGACGCGCCGTAATACGACGGCCTTCTTCAGCAATGACGTTGCCTTCCTTATCCTTGATGTCAAAGGTCGCAATGTCACCACGCAGCCGGCTGGGCACCAACTCAAGCTTGCAGACTTCTTCACCCAGAGCAAACTTACTGGTTTCGAAGAACATGTCGAGCATCTGCTCAGAGGTGTAACCCAGAGCGCGCAGGAGGATTGACGCAGGTAGCTTACGACGACGGTCGATACGAACGAACACGGAGTCCTTCGGATCGAATTCGAAGTCAAGCCAGGAACCACGGTAAGGAATCACTCGGGCCGAATACAACAGCTTGCCGGAGGAGTGGGTCTTGCCTTTGTCGTGATCAAAGAAGACGCCAGGCGAACGGTGCAGCTGGGAAACAATAACACGCTCGGTACCGTTGACCACGAAGGTACCGTTTTCAGTCATCAGGGGCATCTCGCCCATGTAGACTTCTTGCTCTTTGATGTCCTTGATCGCCTTGTTGGACGATTCCTTGTCATAAATGATCAAGCGGACTTTCACCCGCAGCGGCGCGGCGTAAGTAACGCCCCTGAGCTGACATTCCTTGACGTCGAACACTGGCTCGCCGATTCGATAGCTCACATACTCGAGCGCGGCGTTGCCAGAGTAACTGACAATCGGGAATACGGATTTGAACGCTGCGTGAAGACCGGTTTCCCGGCGGTCTTCAGGAGCGGCTTCCATTTGCAGGAAGTCCCGGAACGAATCCAGCTGAATAGACAGCAAATAGGGGACGTCCATCACGGAAGGCAATTTACTAAAATCTTTGCGAATCCGCTTTTTCTCAGTGTAGGAGTAAGTCATCTGCATTCCCCAGCTTTAGACCTGATACCTGGTATCAAGAAGCAATCAAATGTTCTGCTTCGGGGCCGAATTGCTCGGCTTATCGCGCCGTCTTGAACAAGACTCTGGCTGTAGGTTATAGATCTGACATTAACCCGTAAAAGCACACCAGACTCTATAGCATATACAACAGAAAAAGGCCGGTGGCACAGAGCCACCAGCCCATCCATGCTTAACGCACGGTGTCGATCAACAGCCGACTATTACTTGAGCTCAACAGAAGCGCCTGCTTCCTCAAGCTTCTTCTTGGCTTCTTCAGCCTCGTCCTTGCTAGCGCCTTCCTTAACAGTAGAAGGAGCGCCGTCAACCATTTCCTTGGCTTCTTTCAGACCCAGACCAGTCAGCTCACGAACGGCCTTGATGACGTTGACTTTCTTCTCGCCAGCGCCAGTCAGAACTACGTCGAACTCGGTCTGCTCTTCAGCAGCTTCGCCACCAGCGGCAGCAGCAGGTGCAGCGGCAACAGCAGCGGCAGCAGAAACATTGAACTTCTCTTCCATAGCTTCAACGAGCTCAACAACTTCCATTACGCTCATTTCAGCAATTGCATTCAAAATATCGTCTTTAGACAGAGCCATGACTTTCTCCGAAAATGTAAAAAATGGTGTTCAACAGAATCAAGCAGCGTCTTGCTTCTGGTCGCGGACTGCAGCTACAACACGTGTGATCCTGCCCGGAATATCGTTCAGGGTACGTGCAAGCTTGGTAACTGGTGCCTGTGTAACAATAGCCAGCTTGGTCAACGCTTCGTGCAGCGTCGGCAGCGTGGCCAGGCGATCGATCTGTTCTGCGCCCATCAGCTCACCGCCGACAGCCAGACCCTTGATCTCAAACGCCTCTTTCTCTTTGGCAAAATCCTTCAGCAGGCGCGCAGCGGCACCCGGATCTTCCATAGAGAAAGCCAGAATGGTCGGACCAACCAGCGCCGGATCGATGCACTCAAACTCAGTACCTTTGATAGCAATCTTCGCCAGGTTGTTACGAACAACCTTCAGACGAACATTCTCGGCACGAGCTTTGGCACGAAGGGCAGTCATGTCACCGGAGGTGACACCACGGTAGTCAGCCAAAACCACAGACAGAGCAGCTCCAGCAGTCTCGTTGACTTCAGCGACGATCGCCTTCTTGTCTTCGAGTCTAATTGCCACTGGATTTCTCCTCGATTTCGCCAGCGTTATGCCGGCAAACCCATCATTGTCCTCAACGAGGACGCCTAACGGTGTTTGGGTTCAGAGAGAACGTCTTCACACCGTCTGCGCAGGCGTTGCTTTAACCCTTGCAGCCCTTGTTACCAAGGGCTTCGGGGGCCTGCGGTCTTTGACAGCCTTGGCTTCCGCCCAGACTACAAAGTAACTACCAATCAGAGACTCAGAGCACCCTGATCAATAGTCAGGCCAGGACCCATCGTAGAAGAGATGGTGATCTTTTTCAGATACACACCCTTGGACGATGCAGGCTTGGCCTTTTTCAGATCTGCCACCAGAGCTTCAAGGTTTTCCTTGATGTTCTGGGCAGAGAATTCAACGTTACCCAGCGGAGCGTGGATAATGCCGTTTTTGTCAGTACGGTAACGAACCTGACCCGCTTTGGCGTTCTTAACCGCTGTCTCAACATCAGCGGTTACGGTGCCAACCTTCGGGTTCGGCATCAGGCCACGGGGACCGAGGATCTGGCCCAGCTGACCAACAACACGCATGGCATCCGGAGTGGCGATAACCACGTCGAAGTCCATGTTGCCTTTCTTGACTTCATCAGCCAGGTCGTCCATGCCTACGATGTCGGCACCGGCCGCGGTCGCTTTCTCGGCATTGGCACCCTGGGTGAACACAGCCACACGCACGGATTTACCGGTGCCGTGAGGCAGAACAGTGCTGCTACGCACAACCTGGTCGGATTTACGTGCATCAACACCCAGGTTAACCGCTACGTCTACAGACTCTTTGAACTTCACGTTCTGGCCCAGTTCGGCCAGCAGCGCAACCGCTTCGTCTACAGAGTAGGCGCGGGTGGAGTCGACTTTTTCACGAATCAGCTTTTGACGCTTGCTCAGCTTAGCCATCTTACAGACCCTCCACGTTCAGGCCCATGCTGCGGGCAGTACCAGCGATGGTGCGAACGGCTGCTTCCATATCGGCAGCAGTCATGTCCGGCTCTTTGGTCTTGGCGATTTCTTCCAGCTGAGCACGGGTAACCGTACCCACTTTGTCAGTGTTCGGACGACCAGAGCCACTCTTGATGCCAGCGGCCTTCTTCAGCAGGACCGGCGCAGGCGGGGTCTTGGTGATGAATGTGAAGCTGCGATCACTGTAAACGGTGATAACGGTCGGAATAGGCAGACCAGGTTCCATGCCCTGAGTCTTGGCGTTGAACGCCTTACAGAATTCCATGATGTTAACACCACGCTGACCCAGCGCAGGACCAACGGGGGGACTCGGGTTGGCCTGACCGGCAGCAACCTGAAGCTTGATATAGGCTTCAATCTTCTTTGCCATGATAGATCTCCTGTGGGTTCGAACGCCTTTCGGCTCCCCGGTTTTTCACAACTGCTTTAAGCAGACACAAAAAGCCCGCGTCGCCGTAGCGCGCGAGCTTTCAATTTTCAAAGCTGCCATCAGTCTTTTTCGACCTGCCCAAACTCCAGCTCAACCGGAGTAGAACGGCCAAAGATAAGAACGGCAACCTTCACTCGACTCTTCTCGTAGTCGACTTCTTCTACCACACCGTTGAAGTCTGCAAACGGACCTTCAACAACGCGAACAATTTCACCTGGCTCGAACAGCGTCTTGGGCTTGGGCTTGTCTGCACCGCTTTCAACCCGACGCAGAATAGCCTCAGCCTCACGCTCAGTAATCGGAGCCGGCTTGTCTTTGGTACCGCCAATAAAGCCCAGTACCCGAGGTGTATTCTTGACAAGATGCCACGAGGCGTCGTCCATTTCCATCTGGACCAATACGTAGCCGGGATAAAACTTGCGCTCACTCTTGCGCTTCTTCCCGTCCCGCATTTCGACCACTTCTTCAGTCGGAACCAGGATTTCGCCGAACTTGTCTTCCATCTGCTCGAGCGCTACACGCTCTTTAAGAGTGCGCATTACATGCTTCTCAAAGCCAGAATACGCATGAACGACGTACCAGCGCTTAGCCATTGCCCACTCCCGTTAACCGATAAATCCGGCGACCAGCCAACTGATCAGCGAATCCATGCCCCACAAAATAAGCGCCACTACCAGAACAAACACAACCACGATGATGGTGGTCTGAATCAACTCTGGCCTGGTCGGCCAGACGACTTTCCGGATCTCGACACGCGCTTCTTTTAACAGGGTGGCAAAACGCCGCCCCCGCTCGGTTTGCAACGCCACAAACGCAGCAACCAAGCCCAGCGCAACAAGAGCCAGAACCCGATATAGCACGGACTCGGCACTGAAGTACTGATTACCGACGACGCCGACGGCAATCAAAACGAAAACAACCAGCCATTTCACGGTATCGAAACGGCCGGCTGACTGAACGGCTTTTGACTCCATAGGAATCAACTTATGTATCCGGATGTTGAAAAATGGCAGGCCAGGAGGGAATCGAACCCCCAACCTGCGGTTTTGGAGACCGCTGCTCTGCCAATTGAGCTACTGGCCTGCACCGAAACAACTCAGCGCAACAAACAACGAGTAACCCGAAGGTTACTCGATGATCTTGGAGACCACGCCGGCACCAACGGTACGGCCGCCTTCACGAATCGCGAAGCGCAGACCATCTTCCATGGCGATCGGAGCGATCAGGGTAACAGTCATTTTCACGTTGTCACCCGGCATTACCATTTCAACGCCTTCCGGCAGTTCACAAGAACCGGTTACGTCAGTAGTCCGGAAGTAGAACTGCGGACGGTAGCCCTTGAAGAACGGAGTATGACGACCACCTTCTTCTTTGGACAGTACGTACACTTCACACTCGAACTTGGTGTGCGGCTTGATGGAGCCCGGTACACACAGAACCTGACCACGCTCAACGTCGTCACGCTTGGTACCACGCAGCAGAACACCTACGTTCTCACCGGCACGACCTTCGTCCAGCAGCTTGCGGAACATCTCAACACCAGTACAGGTGGTCTTGGTGGTGTCGCGGATACCCACGATTTCCACTTCGTCACCTACCTTGATGATGCCACGCTCTACACGACCGGTAACAACGGTACCACGACCAGAGATGGAGAATACGTCCTCGATCGGCATCAGGAACGGCTGATCAATCGCACGCTCCGGCTCAGGGATGTAGTCATCCAGGGCTTCTACCAGCTTCTTGACAGCGGTAGTACCCATCTCGTTGTCATCTTTACCTTCCAGAGCCATCAGCGCAGAACCGGTGATGATCGGAGTGTCGTCACCCGGGAAGTCGTACTGGCTCAGCAGGTCACGAACTTCCATCTCTACCAGCTCAAGCAGCTCTTCATCGTCTACCATGTCCGCTTTGTTCAGGAACACAACGATGAACGGTACACCAACCTGACGGGACAGCAGGATGTGCTCACGAGTCTGCGGCATGGGGCCGTCAGCAGCGGAGCAGACCAGGATAGCGCCGTCCATCTGAGCAGCACCGGTGATCATGTTCTTCACATAATCCGCGTGGCCCGGGCAGTCTACGTGTGCGTAGTGACGGGTCGGAGAATCGTACTCAACGTGAGAGGTCGCGATGGTGATACCACGCGCACGCTCTTCCGGTGCGTTATCGATCTGATCGAAAGCACGGCTCTCACCAGTACCCCATACTTCGTGACATACACGAGTCAGGGCGGCTGTCAGAGTGGTCTTACCATGGTCAACGTGACCAATGGTGCCCACGTTTACGTGCGGCTTGTTACGCTCAAACTTTGCTTTAGACATTCGACCAATCTCCCTAATCAACCAGGATCGTAACGTTGACCGGATAAAAATGGAGCTCATGACCGGAATTGAACCGGTGACCTCATCCTTACCAAGGATGTGCTCTACCGACTGAGCTACATGAGCATTGAAACCAAATTGGAGCGGGCAGTGGGAATCGAACCCACGTCATCAGCTTGGAAGGCTGAGGTAATAGCCACTATACGATGCCCGCGAGCAATTAGTGGTGGAGGGGGCAGGATTCGAACCTGCGAAGCTTTCGCGTCAGATTTACAGTCTGATCCCTTTGGCCACTCGGGAACCCCTCCCGTACAGATCTGCAACCGCAAACCTGCTCAAAACTTAAAGTGGAGCTGGCGGACGGAATCGAACCCCCGACCTGCTGATTACAAGTCAGCTGCTCTACCAACTGAGCTACGCCAGCTCACATTCGCCTGTTCAGCGAGGGCGGTATACTACGGATTTTTTTCTGGTGATGCAACACCTTCACAAGCGTAGATTTCAACGAAGTCGAAATTGCTGTGACTTTCCGCCTCAACCGCCTGAACCACCTCGGTTTCCCTTGCTGGCTCAACATCAAAAACGAGGGCGTATCCTATACGATTTCGGGGGAAGTTGACTAGCACTACATTGAGATTCTGCTGTTTTTTTTCCTCCAGCACAGACTCTGCTGCCGCCCTCGACTCAAACAGACCAAGCGAGATGGCGTTTCGGTACTCACCCTCTGTCACCACATAAGACTCCACGCCACGACTAAAGAGATCACGAAACTGGGATAGCGCTACCTCCCTGGGCTGCGGAGGGATCATCACCCAATTCAGGGGCGGCAGCTCCCGCTCTCGCTCCTCAATGCGGAAATGCTCGCCAACCCGTTCTGCAAATGCAGTGGCGTCCTCGCGGGAGTCAAACCAACCGACCCTGACACACTCCGTGGAAGGTAGCGGAGCCTGCTCACTCGAATCGGACACTTTCAGACTAGCAACGCGAGGCAAAACACCACCGGCCGCCCCCTCATAGATGACCGGCGGAATCAAGCCGGGGGCAAACCAGACAGCCAGGTTGGCCAGCAACAACACCAGCGCGATCAACCTCATCCCTGCGATTCCTGCAGATCGACGATTTCCAGCCCCTCCAGCACCAGACCGGGCCGATGCTCCGCCTTCAGCCCCAACGACAGAAACCGCCCCGCATCTCCGCCGGTCAAAACAACCCGCTCCAGCCCGAGGCGACCAACATCACCAAGCAGACGCTGGACGAGACTCTCTGTCAGCCATGCAAGACCGTGGTTTGCGCACTCACCGGTGGACCGGCCCGGCGCAGCGTTGATCTGTTCGTCGTATTCGAATCCAATGCGGGCGGCATCCAGCTTGAGGCTCCGTCGCATCATATTCAGCCCTGGCAGAATATACCCGCCCAGGTGCTGGCCCTGGCCATCGACATAGTCAATGGTCACCGCACTGCCCGCATCCACGACGGCGAAACTGCGCCGGGTGCCAACCCAGGCGGCCACCATTGCGTGCCATCGGTCGGCACCCATTTTGGCCACGTCCTGGTAGGAATTCCTGAGCCCGTCCCGGCTTACCTCCGCCCAGTGGTATCGAACCGGGGCAGCCGTTACGGTTGCCAAACTCTCGTCCAGGCGCAGCCGGCTTTGCTCCGATGCGACTGTCGATACGGCAACACGATCTATCTTGCGGGCGTAGGGTGTTAACTCAGCAAAAGTCACTGTTTCTTCGAGGGCTCCGCCACCGTCATGCACGACGACTCCATCGGCCATGAGGCGCCATTTTAACCGGGTGTTGCCACAGTCCAGCAAAAGAATCATGATCGCACCCGCAAGCTGATATCTCCGGCCCTGACGGGCACCAGCCCCTCAGGAGTATCAACCTGATAGTTGCCTGCGGTATCGATACCGGCACCCCTACCCTCAACGCCACCATCCCTGGCCACCAGATCTTTGCTGAAAAAGATATCCCGGGCCTGCCATTCATCCCTGAACGGGGCAAAGCCCTGACGTTCGAACTGCGCGATAATCTCTACTACCTCCGACACAATAGCGGCCACCAGAGCATTTCGCGTCCAGACGACATCCGGCCATGCCTCGGCGAGGCTTATCCATGGCTGGTCGACCATCTCAGCCTGCTTCATATGCACGTTAATCCCTATACCAGCAATAACCTGCACTTCTCCGTCCTGAAGCTCTCCCTGAATCTCAACGAGTATCCCGCCAAGCTTCCGGTCACCGTAGAACAGATCATTGGGCCACTTCAAACCGGCATCCGTTGCCCCAAAGGTCGACAGTGCCCGACTGACCGCCACCCCCAACACAAGGCTCATACCGTCGAGGGCAGAAAACCCACCCTGAACACTCAACCCCAGGCTCAGATAAAGATTTTCTCCCTGCGGACTCACCCATTGACGCCCCCGGCGGCCACGACCTGCAGTCTGACTGTCAGCCACCACCACCGGCACGCCCTTCAACCCCGAGGTCAACCGTCGCGCCACTTCCGCGTTGGTTGAGTCAACGGCATCCAGAACATCAAGGGCAATGACGTTATGCAGTCGCTCCGGCAGTGCTTTCCGAATGCGGTCACTTGCCAGGAGATCCAACGTAGAGATGAGCTGATACCCCTGCCCCCGGATGGTTCTGATTTCCACGCCTTCGGCTTGCGCCTTGCGAATCTGCTTCCAGACCGCCGTTCGGGAAATACCGAGCGTTTGCGCCAGGGATTCGCCGGAATGAATTCGACGATCTTCAAGAAGGGATAACAGCGAGCTGGATTTCATGAAACAACTTCCGGAGGCGACATGGAACAGCCCGGATTAAACAACAGGACAGCCAAAAACACAAAAAGGACAGTCGCCTTGACCGCCCGTTTGCCATAACCGGACCCCTGAATCGTCAGGGTATGGGGGTTGCGGTCAGGTTCGCACGGATATCTACGTTCTGGAATTTTGCTCCGTAGACAACCGTTTGACTGCCGCCGACAGGATGGATCAGATCGATGTTATTGATTGAGAGCTCCTTGAAACGGGTATCTGCCTTTACCGCAAAACCAAGGGGGCGGTTAGCAATGTCTCCCGGGCCCGGATTGGCTACATACCGGTACCCAGCCGCCGACCCTGGGCTCATGATTTTCTCATCGCCGCGGCTTCCCACTACACCCTGGGCGTCAGGCCCATCCTCTTTTTTGGTAACCTTGGTCTGGTAGACATCCACCGACAGATCGGTTCGAATACCGAAGCGATTGTCTTCAACGCCATCACCGTCAAAGTCACCGCCATCACTGGTATAGATATCGTTAACCAACAACTTCATACCGGTGTTGTTTATTGGCCTTCCCTGACTATCCACGGCGCGATTACTCTCCCACATCAAGGCATTCTTCTTGTCGTCGCCCTCGGCTCGAGCCAGAACCTGAACCATGTCGATGGTCACACCCTCGCTGCCCCGAGTCTCCCACTGCCCGCCCGCGGCCACACAGGCCCCCTCAGAACTACCAGCACCCCCGACACAGATATCTCCGGCCCCTCCGGGCTTCACCAAAGCCGTGCTGCCGGTCTGATATTTTTGAATTCGTAACCGTCCCATACTGGCACCGTCGTCCTTGGTGCCCACCCGCACATTGCCGATATCCATGGTGCTCCAGGACTCCCCGGTGCCAACGGCCAACCCCTCTTCGGTCACATCCAGGGTCATATCCCGGACGTGACCGTCATAAGTCATTTCCGTCAGCCAAAGTCCCTTCTGGGCGATTTCGCCATTACCTTCATCATAGGGAGCCGCGATCACCGCGGCCTTACCATCCCGAATCTGGATGTCAGAATTAATTGTAAGCCCCTCTCCCGAGGCGCCGCCGGCACCCAGGGTTATATGCCCATCCAGTTCGAACTCATAGGCGGGATAGAATCCCAGTGCCAACAGCAGCTCGGTACCGCCCTGGAGCGGCGCGTCATCACCGCCCACTCTGAGCCCGTTGATACGATAACCCGCTTCCAGGCCTTCAAAGCCAATTCGCAGACCATCGTAGAACCGTGTGCCATTACGTACTTCGTTACGCGTGACATTGACGGTGACATCCCCCGATCCCCAGGATTGCAGACCGCTGAAGATCACACGGTTGCCATCCTCCGTGTAGCTCAGATCCGCGAGGCGCAAACTCCACTCCGTTGCCATGCGCAGTCCCTGCGGGCCGGCGTCAGGATGCCCGCCACCCTGGAGATACAACTCATTGCGATAGGTTCGACCATTGAATATCTGGTCTTCCAGTAAAAATGACAAATTCAGCGAGCCAAAGCTTCGGCCGCTACTGCCGACCTCTATAGAGCCGATATTCAGATTACCCTCCAGTCCACCAAGGGTCAGCGCAACCGCAGGCCGGCCACGCCAGTCCTCTGAAACATCCAGGCGAAGGTCGTGTATGCGATAGTCACCGGTGATATCCCGCAGAGCCAAGCTGTTGCCATCATCCAGATAGATAAACGATGCCGTGTGTATGGTGGTTTCATTATCCAGCCTTAACCCCTCACCCGACCGGCCACCGGCTCGGATATCGGTCACGGAGGAAAGCTTGTAGTGACCCTGCAGCCCACCGTAGCTTGGCAAGGGCAGCCCCGTGGCAGAACTATAACTTTGGTCAATATTGCCCGGTTCGTTGCTGTAGCGAATGGCACCAACGCTCCAGTTACCGATCACCTCCGGGGAAACCAGCTGCAGCGTGTCCCCCACAACATCCAGCGTAACCCCAAGAGCCTGGACGTCCATGGTGATGTCATCCAGGAAGACGCTGTTGCCATTGGTTCGGTATCCCAATCGCCCCCCCGTCATGGTGTAGGCGGTATCGAAGGTGTAACCACTGCCACCCACAGCCCCACCTTGTCGAATACGCAGACTACCCTGCAGGGAGTGATCAAAGAATATCCCCCCCATACCCACACCGGGGGCGCCGGCCAGGCGTATATCTGAAAACTCGATTCTTCGATCCTCTACCAGATAGTCGAGGTTCAATGATGCATCGGCCCCAATGTCTACCTTTACCCGATGGAACGCCCCCGCATTATCTCCCCTGGAAGATCCAACGCGCATACCCTCAAGATGCACACCCTTGCCATCATCATAATAAGAGAGGCGGTCGGCGGAGAGGTTCAACTCCATCTCCAATGTGATACCGCTCTGCCCCTGAATCTGTGACAGGGCGGTATCATCCAACCGCTCCATGGCAGCCACAGGGTTAACGAGCACGGGCACCATCGATACCAATAAAAGAGGACCAGGGAAAAGACGAGCACCTGTCATGACCATTAGACTTTTCCTCATGGGTTTCCGTCCGGAAAGACCAGCAGGTTGCCCTGCATGATGACATCACCCTGCATCTGCACCGCAAAAATATCGGTCTGGATGAACCCCGGATCGGTCGGCCTGGCGGTACTGCTGGCCGCGACCTTGAAATGCACATCGGTAAACCGAACGGTATCTGGCAACCCCAGCTCAATCACATCCCGATCAAACAGCTCGCCGTCGCCGCCAAACCCGGAATCGATCTTTCTTACCCTTAGCGTTAACCCCTCGAAAGCAAACAACCCCCGAATTTCATCAAGAACCATCCAACCGCCGTCTTCTTTCAAGCGGTAGGCAAACCGGGCACCGCATTTTTTGTCGGTTTCATCGCAACGGCCAAAGTAAGCATTCTCTACCGGCCCGCCCATTTCATTGATGCTGATGTCACCCGACAGGTAAATTCCGCCCTGTCCTGCCACCTTCGACAAAGCTTCATCGCCCAGCGGGGCCATCTCCGCTCTGACCGGCAAGGTGAGGACTACCATCAGTGACAGCGAGAGCACAGGAACTGCGTATGGAAACGTCATGGCGCCAGGTCCTTTGTCTGTATTTGCAAATGCTGTATCAGCATGCCCTCAACCCGTGCAGCGCCGAAATCTCGGTCGCCAACGCTGAAGTTGCCGATCTGGAGGTTACTTCGATACTCAGGGTTGCTGTAGTAATCCTGGTAGAAATCCCAGGCTTGGGCATTACTCCCTGCCCTCAGTCCGTTTGCAGCAATCTGGCCGGCTCCCGGGGAGCGAATGGTTTCCACCTCGAGGATGAAATTTCCGCCGCCATCAACGTCGAAAAATACCGGCTGTAGACTGTTACCAATCGCCAGCTCCAATGCAAAATCCGACATGGTAATCCGGGAACCACAAGCGGTGCCGTCTTGCGTACAGGCATTGATGGACACTTCGGGTGAATAGAAGTTTAGCTTGAATTGCCCCGCCATCTGTCTACGCTGGTCATCACCCCACAAACGCAGATAACTGCCGTCAATAACAGCACTTCGGGCATGGATATTGAGATTCGCTGAACGGTCATCGCCAACGGCGACATTCATCTGCATACCGATATCTGCGCGCTCGCCAATCCAGTCAGCTGTGGCGGGTCGACTGGAACATTGGCCACTGCCGGCGGCGGCAGTGGCGCCCATGCAGTCGAACCCTTCAGCTCCCGGAATCTTGCTCGGCGCCGCCAGTTCGAGAACCGCCCTATCGGGAACACCAATGTCATTTCCGTCAACAATATCGATTCTCCACGGATTAACCAGCCTGCCAAGATTCACCGGCGTCAGGTTTTCCCCATAATTTGAGTTGGCGCCGGCGATATACAGGTGGTTGACAGTGATATCCACTTCCCGGCCATCGGTACTCTTGATACCGGATATACGGAAGATGCGCGCCTGGTTGCCGTCAGTGTCCGGCCGGTCAGTGCCGTGGGAAAAGGTAAAGTTATCGAATACCAGGCCAATACCTGCCCCGTCGATCTCCGACATCTCTGACTCGGCAAGCCGCTCCAGCTCAGCCAGAGCGGGGGCAGGAGCAACAGCAACCAGGAGAAGAAACACCCCTGCACAGGTAGGCCGCAAGCCTGCTTTGCCCCGCAGCATACGCGCGCTCATCAGAACAGCCCCCGGCCACGATCGATATACTCAGTACGATATCGATCAGTCCCATTCAGGGCTTCGTTCAGGTTAACCTCGGTGGCACCATTCGGAATATTGAAGAAGGCTCCGGAGGTCGCTCGAATAAAATCCTCTACCGTCAGGTCGCTTTTCTTGACGTCTTTCAACCAGTCCAGATCTTTCGTCTGGAAAGAAATGAAAGCCCCATCCGCCGGCCCGGTGAGTCTACGCTCCCCGTTAACCTCTTCTACCTGCCCGATGGGGAAGCTGTTGTAGATATCCAGGTCAAAACAGGCGTCAATGCCCAACACTCTGCAGCCATCGGCATACACGTAGATATCACCGGAGCCGCAGCTAAAGAATGAACAATTGGGAACCTCTATCTCCGAGCTCGAACCCCAGCCAATCAGATTTTTAACCGACCAGCGGGTGAAGCTGCCTGCGTTCTCCAGAACGAACTTTTCACCGTTGGGGATACCGATGTACTCTGCTCTTATCGGGTCAAGCTCACCAACCCGAGGATCGTTATCATCGCCGTAGACCAGCTGCGCTTTGGTTGCCAGGGGACTGCCGCCTTCCAGAAGAGGGGTCAGCAAAACAATCAGTTGATCAAAGAAGTTGCCGCTGGAACTGGCATCCCGCAGCCCTTCACCCCTGTCAATGATGTCCACATTCACATTACCCGTCAGGGTTTCGATCTTACCCGACAGCACTCCCATTGCATCCCCAAAGCCAAGGCGAACACCAACCACCTCGTTGGTCGCCTCATCAAATGCAAACTCGAAAAAGGGGTTATCGATCATGAACGGAACGATTTCGTTCTCGTTATAAGAAGAGCCATCCGGACGATATTGTCTCGCCGCCTTGGGGTTACGCTGATAGTACGCCTGGTTATTGATATAGCCGAGCGCAAAATCCCTTATCAAGACGTCCGATGAGCCGGCTTTCTCACCTTCCCGTTCATAACGGCCAAGTTCCAGAACATCGACATTGGTCTGGATTTCTATATCCATGCCAAGGTTAACGCGGGTATAAGAGGTAGTGTTGTCCGGATCCGGATGGTACTGGCGATCAACCGAAAGGAATGCTTGCCCGGTGACTTCCGACATCTGCTCATCGGAAATAGGCTGAAGACCTGCTTCGGCGGACACCGGCAGGGAAACAATGGCAACAACAAGTGCCTGCAGTTTTTTACTCATAGCCACACCCTGCGCCGTTTCTTGTTATTGACGGCATCGATTGAATGACTGATGAGTGTCTCTGAAGCTGGCTCTTTTTATATTCTGGGTCGGCCAGTCTTTACCGAATGTTAACTTTGTTTGCAGGTTGTAGCTGTGCGGCGAGTCATACTTTCGAGAACACAAATAAAAAAGCCCCAACATCAAGGATGCTGGGGCTTTTGGTATTAAGAGCCTGACGATGACCTACTCTCACATGGGCGAACCACACTACCATCGGCGCTGGTCTGTTTCACTTCTGAGTTCGGGATGGGATCAGGTGGTTCCAGACCGCTATGGTCGTCAGGCAAAACGGATGATCACTGGGGGACGAGATGGAACGTGATATTGATTTCGTTTGAGCGTGGCTTTCGCGTGGCTCTGCGTTATCCGCAATTGTCTTGGGTGTTATATAGTCAAGCCGCACGAGCAATTAGTACTGGTTAGCTCAACGCCTCACAGCGCTTACACACCCAGCCTATCAACGTCCTGGTCTTGAACGGCTCTTCAGGAGGCTCAAGGCCTCAGGGAGATCTCATCTTGGAAGGGGCTTCCCGCTTAGATGCTTTCAGCGGTTATCCTGTCCGAACATAGCTACCGGGCAATGCGTCTGGCGACACAACCCGAACACCAGCGGTTCGTCCACTCCGGTCCTCTCGTACTAGGAGCAGCTTTCCTCAAATCTCCAACGTCCACGGCAGATAGGGACCGAACTGTCTCACGACGTTCTAAACCCAGCTCGCGTACCACTTTAAATGGCGAACAGCCATACCCTTGGGACCGGCTTCAGCCCCAGGATGTGATGAGCCGACATCGAGGTGCCAAACACCGCCGTCGATGTGAACTCTTGGGCGGTATCAGCCTGTTATCCCCGGAGTACCTTTTATCCGTTGAGCGATGGCCCTTCCATACAGAACCACCGGATCACTATGACCTACTTTCGTACCTGCTCGACGTGTCTGTCTCGCAGTCAAGCGGGCTTGTGCCATTACACTAACCGTACGATGTCCGACCGTACTTAGCCCACCTTTGTGCTCCTCCGTTACGCTTTGGGAGGAGACCGCCCCAGTCAAACTACCCACCACACAGTGTCCTCAACCCCGATAAGGGGTCAGAGTTAGAACCTCAAACATGCCAGGCTGGTATTTCAAGGTTGGCTCCACCGGAACTGGCGTCCCGGGTTCAAAGCCTCCCAGCTATCCTACACAAGCATGCTCAAAGTTCACTGTGAAGCTATAGTAAAGGTTCACGGGGTCTTTCCGTCTAGCCGCGGATACACCGCATCTTCACGGCGATTTCAATTTCACTGAGTCTCGGGTAGAGACAGCGCCCCCATCGTTACGCCATTCGTGCAGGTCGGAACTTACCCGACAAGGAATTTCGCTACCTTAGGACCGTTATAGTTACGGCCGCCGTTTACCGGGGCTTCGATCAAGAGCTTCGCACGAATGCTAACCCCATCAATTAACCTTCCGGCACCGGGCAGGCGTCACACCCTATACGTCCACTTACGTGTTTGCAGAGTGCTGTGTTTTTAATAAACAGTCGCAGGGGCCTGGTATCTTCGACCGGCTTCCGCTCCACCCGCAGGGGCTTCACGTACACACCGGCGTGCCTTCTCCCGAAGTTACGGCACCATTTTGCCTAGTTCCTTTACCCGAGTTCTCTCAAGCGCCTTGGTATTCTCTACCTGACCACCTGTGTCGGTTTGGGGTACGGTCTCGAATAGCCTGAAGCTTAGAAGATTTTCCTGGAAGCAGGGCATCAATGACTTCGCGCCCTTGGGCACTCGTCGTCGCGTCTCAGGATTGTGGACCCGGATTTGCCTAAGTCCACTCCCTACTCGCTTAAACCGGGACAACCGTCGCCCGGCTCACCTAGCCTTCTCCGTCTCTCCATCGCAGCTATCCAAGGTACGGGAATATTAACCCGTTTCCCATCGACTACACCTTTCGGTCTCGCCTTAGGGGCCGACTCACCCTGCGCCGATTAGCGTTGCGCAGGAACCCTTGGTCTTCCGGCGTGCGGGTTTTTCACCCGCATTGTCGTTACTCATGTCAGCATTCGCACTTCTGATACCTCCAGCATGCTTCTCAACACACCTTCGCAGGCTTACAGAACGCTCCCCTACCCCGCATACAATGTATGCAGCCGCAGCTTCGGTGACCAGTTTGAGCCCCGTTACATCTTCCGCGCAGGCCGACTCGACTAGTGAGCTATTACGCTTTCTTTAAAGGATGGCTGCTTCTAAGCCAACCTCCTAGCTGTCTGAGCCTTCCCACATCGTTTCCCACTTAACTGGTACTTTGGGACCTTAGCTGGCGGTCTGGGTTGTTTCCCTCTTCACGACGGACGTTAGCACCCGCCGTGTGTCTCCCGGATAGTACTCACAGGTATTCGGAGTTTGCATCGGGTTGGTAAGTCGAGATGACCCCCTAGCCGAAACAGTGCTCTACCCCCTGTGGTATTCGTCCGAGGCGCTACCTAAATAGCTTTCGGGGAGAACCAGCTATCTCCGGGCTTGATTAGCCTTTCACTCCGATCCACAAGTCATCCCCTGGCTTTTCAACGACAGTGGGTTCGGTCCTCCAGTGCCTGTTACGGCACCTTCAACCTGCTCATGGATAGATCGCCCGGTTTCGGGTCTATGCCCAGCGACTAATTCGCCCTATTCAGACTCGGTTTCCCTACGGCTCCCCTAAACGGTTAACCTCGCCACTGAACATAAGTCGCTGACCCATTATACAAAAGGTACGCCGTCACAGAACAAGTCTGCTCCGACTGCTTGTACGCATACGGTTTCAGGGTCTATTTCACTCCCCTCACAGGGGTTCTTTTCGCCTTTCCCTCACGGTACTGGTTCACTATCGGTCAGTCAGGAGTATTTAGCCTTGGAGGATGGTCCCCCCATGTTCAGTCAACGTTTCTCGTGCGCCGACCTACTCGATTTCACTGGACTCAGGTTTCGGATACGGGGCTATCACCCACTATGGCGGCACTTTCCAGAGCCTTCTCCTACCAGTTGTCCAGCTTAAGGGCTGGTCCCCGTTCGCTCGCCGCTACTTAGGGAATCTCGGTTGATTTCTTTTCCTCGGGGTACTTAGATGTTTCAGTTCCCCCGGTTCGCCTCTTGCACCTATGGATTCAGTACAAGATACCGACCCGAAAGTCGGTGGGTTTCCCCATTCAGAGATGTCCGGATCACAGCTCGTTTGCCAGCTCCCCGAACCTTATCGCAGGCTTCCACGTCTTTCATCGCCTCTGACTGCCAAGGCATCCACCGTATGCGCTTAGTTGCTTGACTATATAACCCCAAGACAACTGCGTTCCATCTATCGACCGCCTGGTAAACCAGGATGCCAATAAGTGGAGACAGTTCCTTGAAGCGATATAACAACCACTTCAACGACAACACCGGATAACGCTTGAAATCGCTATCACTTTGAACAGTTTCTCTCGGAGATAATGAGAGAAATCTATTCGTGTTCTATCTCGTCCAATTTGTTAAAGAGCAAATCTGACCCAGTGATCAGAAAGGAAGGCTTCATCGATATGAAACATTCGTTTCTGTACACTGCTAACCGGAGTTAGTCAGTTAATCGTCGATCGTTCAGGCTTTTTTGGTGGAGCTGAGCGGGATCGAACCGCTGACCTCCTGCGTGCAAGGCAGGCGCTCTCCCAACTGAGCTACAGCCCCTCATCGAAACCACTCACCAAGCCGACCAAATGCCGTACTCGGAAAATCGTTCAGATCTAGGCGCTTTCAGGTGTAGCGTGCGAGTAGCACGTGAGCCTGGAAGCAACGACGAGCTGAGCGATTTTGGTGGGTCTGGGTGGACTTGAACCACCGACCTCACCCTTATCAGGGGTGCGCTCTAACCACCTGAGCTACAGACCCAAACATACGGGACTGCAAAGCCCCTTTTGCTCTCTTTATTAGCCAACCAAGTAATTCGTGTGGACTCTGACCGAAGCTCTCGGCTTCGTTTAAGGAGGTGATCCAGCCGCAGGTTCCCCTACGGCTACCTTGTTACGACTTCACCCCAGTCATGAACCACACCGTGGTAATCGTCCTCCCGAAGGTTAGACTAACTACTTCTGGTGCAATCCACTCCCATGGTGTGACGGGCGGTGTGTACAAGGCCCGGGAACGTATTCACCGCGACATTCTGATTCGCGATTACTAGCGATTCCGACTTCACGGAGTCGAGTTGCAGACTCCGATCCGGACTACGACGCGTTTTAAGGGATTGGCGCACTCTCGCGAGTTGGCAGCCCTCTGTACGCGCCATTGTAGCACGTGTGTAGCCCTGGCCGTAAGGGCCATGATGACCTGACGTCATCCCCACCTTCCTCCGGTTTGTCACCGGCAGTCTCCCTGGAGTTCTCAGCATTACCTGCTAGCAACCAGGGATAGGGGTTGCGCTCGTTACGGGACTTAACCCAACATCTCACGACACGAGCTGACGACGGCCATGCAGCACCTGTCTCAGAGTTCCCGAAGGCACCAATCCATCTCTGGAAAGTTCTCTGGATGTCAAGGCCAGGTAAGGTTCTTCGCGTTGCGTCGAATTAAACCACATGCTCCACCGCTTGTGCGGGCCCCCGTCAATTCATTTGAGTTTTAACCTTGCGGCCGTACTCCCCAGGCGGTCAACTTAGTGCGTTAGCTGCGCCACTAAGACTTCAAGAGTCCCAACGGCTAGTTGACATCGTTTACGGCGTGGACTACCAGGGTATCTAATCCTGTTTGCTCCCCACGCTTTCGCACCTCAGTGTCAGTGTTGGTCCAGGTAGCCGCCTTCGCCACTGGTGTTCCTTCCTATATCTACGCATTTCACCGCTACACAGGAAATTCCACTACCCTCTACCACACTCTAGTCAGACAGTTCGAAATGCCGTTCCCAGGTTAAGCCCGGGGCTTTCACATCTCGCTTACCTAACCACCTACGCGCGCTTTACGCCCAGTAATTCCGATTAACGCTTGCACCCTCCGTATTACCGCGGCTGCTGGCACGGAGTTAGCCGGTGCTTCTTCTGCGAGTAACGTCAATCCTCAAAGGTATTAACTTTAAGGCCTTCCTCCTCGCTGAAAGTGCTTTACAACCCGAAAGCCTTCTTCACACACGCGGCATGGCTGGATCAGGGTTGCCCCCATTGTCCAATATTCCCCACTGCTGCCTCCCGTAGGAGTTCGGGCCGTGTCTCAGTCCCGATGTGGCTGATCATCCTCTCAGACCAGCTACGGATCGTCGCCTTGGTAGGCCTTTACCCCACCAACTAGCTAATCCGACTTAGGCTCATCCAATAGCGCAAGGTCCGAAGATCCCCTGCTTTCTCCCGTAGGACGTATGCGGTATTAATCCGGGTTTCCCCGGGCTATCCCCCACTACTGGGCAGATTCCTAAGCATTACTCACCCGTCCGCCGCTCGTCAGCGGGGTGCAAGCACCCCCTGTTACCGCTCGACTTGCATGTGTTAAGCCTGCCGCCAGCGTTCAATCTGAGCCATGATCAAACTCTTCAGTTTAAATCATACAAGAACCCGAAAGTTCTTAATTCTTGCTCAAGACAAAACTCAATTTCGACGAGTCACTGTCCTGATATTTCGTATCCGAAATACCTCGGCCAGCGCCCACACGAATTACTTGGTTAACTTTTTAAAGAGCGTTTGAGCTGTTGCTCAATCAAGGCCGCGTATTCTACATCGTTCCGCTGCCCTGTCAACCGTTTATTTTTCGCCGTTTCCGCTTCCGAAAACCGCCGAAAAACTGTCCGGCTTACTGCCTGTTTCGAGGTGCGCATTCTACACTGAACCGCCTTCCTGTCAACCGCTTCCTGAAGAATCTTTCAAACTTTTTCTTCAGTGCTTTCAAGCAGTTATCGCTGAGGCTTTACCCCTTCTCAGTGGCCAGCCCCTCAAGCGAGATGCGCATTCTACAGACCTCTGCTGAGGAGTCAACGGCCAATCTGAAATTTTTTCAAATTGGCCGCAACCAGCCTTACTTCACTCGACAATGACCACCCGGGCAATCTTCTTCTTACCCGCCTGGACAACGCAATCATCACCTTTGACAAACCTGCGATCACCTTCAAACTGTTTGCCATCTATATAGACAGCACCACGACCAAGTACATCTCTGGCAGCAGCGCCATTCTTTACCAGCCCAGCCAGGCGAAGGACGGCTGCCATCGGCATTTCATCCTGCCCTTCGAGAGAGACTTCTACCAATGGTACGTTTTCCGGAATCTCCCCGAGCGCAACCCGGTTGCCGGCAGACTTGTGAGCGGTTTTCGCAGCCTCTTCATCATGGAAGCGAGTAATCAGCTCTTCAGCCAGTATTTTTTTATAGTCCTGCGGGTTGGCACCAGCTTCCACCTCAGCGCGGAACTGTTCCACTTCCGCCATCGGCCGGAAGCTCAGCAATTCGAAGTAACGCCACAGCAACTCATCCGGCATCGACAACAGCTTGGTGTACATCTCTCCCGGTGAATCACTGACCCCAACATAGTTGCCCAACGACTTGGACATTTTCTGCACACCATCCAGACCCTCAAGAATCGGAACGGTAATAATGGCCTGGGGCGCCTGACCATAATGCTTCTGCAGAATCCGCCCCATCAGCAAATTAAACTTCTGGTCAGTACCACCAAGCTCCACATCAGCTTCAAGCGCTACGGAGTCGTAGCCCTGAATCAGCGGATACAGGAACTCGTGAATGGCAATCGGCTGCTCAGCTTTATAACGTTTGGTGAAATCATCACGCTCGAGCATCCGTGCAACCGTATACTGACCCGCGAGCTGGATCATGCTCGCGGCATTCATCTGGCTCATCCATTCGGAATTGAATACAACCCGGGTTTTCTCCGGGTCCAGAATCTTGAACACCTGCTCTTTATAGGTAATAGCGTTCTTGCGCACCTGCTCTTCTGTTAAAGGAGGACGTGTTGCGCTTTTTCCGGTTGGATCGCCAATCATTCCCGTGAAGTCACCAATAAGGAAGATGATTTCATGGCCAAGATCCTGGAACTGGCGGAGCTTGTTGATTAGCACGGTGTGGCCGAGGTGCAAATCAGGTGCGGTCGGATCGAAACCCGCCTTGATCCTCAGCGGCCGATCTTCTTTAAGCTTTGCAATCAAATCCTCTTCGGGAATCAGCTCTTCAATACCGCGCTTGATAACGGCCAACGCTTCCTCAATTGTTGCCATGAACCTTTCGTCCCCAGTTTGACTTGGTGCCAGGGTTTGCCGGCGGCAGTTACAGACCTCAACAAAACAAATCTGTGTTTAACCGACACCCTTGCTAAAGTGTGACTGCTCAGTTTTCAACCAAACCGAGCAATAAAAGGACCGGCATTATACCAGCGGCAGGCAGTTTTGTACGACCAGACACCCGCTCAACCGTAATGTTCGACACTGTCCTGATAATGTCAGATGCGGTAATCTGTTTGACTTTACTTGATCTAGCGCTTTAATTAGCTAGTACAACTTGCTGGAATACCGATGAAAACGGGTGAGCCACGTGCTTAAAACATTCCCCAAAACACATATTACTCTGGCAGCAGCAGTGACGATTGTTGTCTCTGCGGCTGTGCTGATGAGCCCCAGCGCTGACGTCGAAGCCAAGCGCATGTCCTACACCATTGACCTCGAAGAGGGCCTGGTGTCTGGCGCGGCATCGAAAGACACCAGGCCCGCCCAGACACAGGAAGCCAGCGGCACTCAGCCCTCAGAGGACAAAGCGCAAAGTGCCGGAGAACCAATCGCTCAGACTGGGCGCACAGCGAAACCCGATACCCCGAAGGTCGACTGGCAGGAGTTTCGTGTAAAGTCCGGCGACACACTGTCTTCGCTGTTTCGCAAAGCAGGTTTCAACGATGGCATCATGCTGTCGGTGATTCACGGTGAGGGCGAAGCAGGCAAGCTTCAGCGCCTATACGCCGGGGAAGACATTCGCTTCGGTGTCGACAGCGAGGGGCAGCTTGTGGCCGTAGAGCTGCAACGCAGCCGCCTGGAAACTCTCAAGATCTCAAAGGCCGACAACGGCTTCCTTGGCAACACAGAAGTTCGCAAACCGGAGCCGCGCCCGGCATTTGCCGCCGGCGTCATTGACGGCTCCCTCTATCTTGCCGCCAGGGACGCAGGCCTGAATGACCGGCTCACCATGGAACTGGCCGGAATATTTGGCTGGGACATCGACTTTGTCTACGACGTCCGCAAGGGTGACAGCTTTGAAGTTGTGTACGAAGAGCTGTACATCGACGGTAAAAAATTTGATACCGGTCGAATTCTTTCCGCACGCTTCATCAACCGCGGTACTGAGAATGTGGCCCTGCTGTACACAGACAACAACGGCGAGAGTGACTATTACACGCCGGAAGGCAAAAGTATGCGTAAGGCGTTTCTGAGAGTTCCAATCAACGCCCGCGTGTCATCGCCCTTCAACCTGCAACGCCGACACCCGGTACTGGACGTGGTCAGACCCCACGAGGGAACCGACTATGCCGCGCCCCCGGGCACACCGATCAAGGCAGCCGGCAGTGGGCGAGTGCAGTTTGCCGGCTGGAAAGGCGGCTATGGCCGCACCGTGGTTTTGCAGCATGGCGACAATATCACCACCCTGTATGCTCATATGAGTCGACTGGGTAAAGGCATCAAGAATGGCACCCGGGTAAAACAGGGAGACACCATTGGCTATGTTGGCTCATCCGGAATGGTGACCGGCCCTCATCTGCATTACGAGTTCCGGGTGAATGGCGTTGCCAAGAACTCCCGTACCGTGAAACTGCCCGACGCCAAGCCCGTACCAAGCGCTGAAATGGCAAGATTTCGCCAATTCACCGAGCAACGGCTGGCGCAGTTCAATGGTTTCCGCGAGAGTGGCCGCCAACTGGCTCTGGCATCGGACAACTGATTATGACCTACTGGCTCGGCCTGATGTCAGGCACCAGCATGGACGCAGTGGACGCGGTGCTGGTGTCTTTCACTGGCCGGCATCTGGATATTCATTCCACGCTTTCGCTACCCTACCCTGAACCACTCAGACAAAGGCTCCTGCTGGCCACCCGAAACCAGTCAGACACTGACGAACTCGGTGAATTGGACACACTGGTGGGCCACCACTTTGGTCATACCGCAAAGGAACTGATCCGGCGCTCCGGCCTGGAAATCCGGGATATTCGAGGCATTGGCAGTCACGGGCAAACAGTACGCCACCAACCTGCCGGCCCTGCCCCCTTCTCACTTCAGATTGGCAATGCCGCCTGTATTGCGGAAAGCACCGGACTGACCACGGTCTCGGATTTTCGCAGCAGAGACCTGGCCGCTGGTGGTCAGGGCGCCCCACTGGTTCCGGCCTTCCATCAATGGCTGTTTGCCTCGGACGAGCAGGATCGCTGCATACTGAATCTTGGAGGAATTGCCAATATCACCTGGCTTCCAGCCGCTGGCCGCAAACCGGTGATAGGCTTTGATACCGGCCCGGCAAATGCCTTGCTTGATGCCTGGTGCCTGGACCAGACCGGGCGTCACTATGATGAATCCGGACACCTGGCAAGCGAGGGCGCTGTGCATTCGGAGCTGTTGAGCAGCATGCTTTCCGATGCCTATTTCAGCAAGCCAGCTCCGAAAAGCACCGGCAAGGAGCGCTTCAACCTTGACTGGATCAGAACCCACCTGCAGCGGTTCCCCGATCTGGCTGCAGAGGACGTTCAACGGACCCTGTTACAACTGACGGTGATTACCGTTCTGAAGCAGTTGCCACAGGAGTCCGCCAACATGACGGTTTACGCCTGCGGCGGCGGAACGTTCAACCGGTTAATGATGAATGAACTCAGAGTCGGACTGGGGTCGGTAGCACTGACCACAACGGCTGATCTGGGGTTGGACCCGCAATGGGTAGAGCCGGTGGCATTTGCCTGGCTGGCCAGGCAAACCCTCGAAGGCCAGCCCGGAAACCTTCCCGAGGTGACCGGCGCCAGAGGCCCGCGGGTGCTGGGCGCGATTTACCCGGCTTGAGGCATCAGATGGAAAACGAACTGCCGCAACCGCAGGTGGAACTGGCGTTTGGATTCTGAACCACAAATTGTGAACCCTGAAGGCCTTCCTGATAATCAATGGTGGCGCCTACAAGGTATTGGTAGCTCATGGAATCAACCAACAACTTCACTCCATCCCGCTCTATGACGGTATCGTCGTCTTCCTGATTCTCGTCGAACGAAAACCCGTACTGGAACCCCGAACAACCGCCACCTGTTACGAACACCCGCAGTTTGAGATCAGGATTCTCCTCTTCCTCGATCAACTCGCGAACCTTGGCAACAGCGCTGTCGCTGAAGAACAACGGTGTGGCTATTTGCTGTTGAACTACACTCAAGGTATGCCTCCGGGAGATAAAGCGGTCAGAGGATTATGGTATTCCCGACTAAAACAGTCAACTATTCGGATTTACCCTCACCCTCTGACTCCGCGCTCAGCACAGACTCTTTATTGTGAGTCAGCAGGCCGCTGGTTTCATCCTGACGAACCAGATTACCGTTCACGGATGCCCCCATGGCCATCTCGATAAGACGATAGTATACGTTACCGTTAATGGCAGCGTTCTCTGCCAGTTCAAGGTGGCTGGTGGCGCGCACGTCACCGTTCACCTTGCCATTGATAATAATGTGTGGCGCAGTGATATCGCCGGTGATTTCCCCCACCTCCGACAGCCGGACCACAGCGTCACTGCCCTCTTCCGCCAGCACCCGACCTTTGATCTTGCCATCCACGTGCAAGCCGCCGGAAAAGCGTACATCGCCCTCAATGGTTGTTCTGGATGAAATCAAGGTATCGAAATGGCCAACGGAACGGCGCGGTTTCTGTTTTTTCTTGCCCAGCATGTATCAGCTCCCAGTTAACTGTGCCCAATCAAATGTTCGTTCTGCCTGTGAGGCATTCCGCCCCTGCGCCTGCGCAACCACCTGGATTTCGTAGGGCTCAAAGCCTTGGGGAAGGCTCAAGGTACCCTCTACATCCTGGAAGTACCGAAACCGGAACCTGACCCCCAGATCCTCGATGTCATCGGACAGATCGCGCAAGGCAATCACTTCTTTCTCACCGCCCAACCGGCCTATGATATTCACGGCCACCTGCCCGGCGATGAAACTGTTGTTATTGCCAACCTGAGTTAGCACCATCTTGAACCGATAGGTGTTATCACCACGGGCGGACGCCAACGTAAAGCTGTCAACCTGCAGCCCTTTACTGGTTTCTGAGGGCGCCATGATATTCCGATAGAACGTCAGGTCTGCCTCCAACTCCGATATTCGGGTTTCGAGCCCAACGATGGTGTTCCTGGCTTCTCGCAGTGCCTGTTCGTCGATCGCCCGCCCGCGCTCTAGATTCACCAGATTCTGCCGCGCGGTGCGGAATTGATCCCGCAGACTGCGCAACTCCTGTGCCAGCTGCTCGTTCGAGGCTTCAGCAGATGAAAACCGGAACCCGCCCTGCGCCATTCCAGCAGCGTAACCTGCAATGGCGGCAACCACGGTAAAAGCCAGCAGGATCATCGTCCGGCGCAGGCGGTAGCCCGGCCGGTGGCGGATCACCACATACTCATCGTTCGGTTTGCGGGTATCACTCACCTTGTATTGCCCTCAAGGAAGAAGTGCCGGAGCCTTCAGGCCCTGGGTTTCGTCAAGACCAAACATGATATTCATGTTCTGCACTGCCTGCCCGGCAGCGCCTTTGACCAGGTTGTCGATGACCGAGGAGACAATCACCACATTGCTCTGTTCCTGGCGATGCAATGCCATCCGGCACTGGTTGCCGCCGCGAACACTTCGGGTTTCCGGGTGACTGCCAAAAGGCATGACATCCACAAATGGCTCCGCCCTGTAGCGCTCTTCGTAGAGGGCCTGGAGCCGATCAAAATCCGCCGGCTCGGACAGCTCCGCGTACAAGGTGGCTTCGATACCCCGAATCATCGGTACCAGGTGCGGCACGAAGGTTACGCCCACCGGCCCGGTAGCTGCCAGACTCAGGCCCTGGCGGATTTCCGGCAGGTGCCGATGCCCGGAGGCACCGTAGGCCTTGAAGCTTTCACCGATCTCACCATGTAGCATGCCGATGTTACCCTGGCGACCGGCACCGCTGGCACCAGATTTGGCATCGGCAATCAGCCGGGTGGGATCAACCAGCCCCTGTTCGAGCAAAGGCAGGAAGCCAAGCTGCACCGCCGTGGGATAACAACCAGGATTGGCGACCAACTGGGCCTGGCGAATCGCGTCACGTGCCACCTCAGGCAGACCATAAACCGCTTTTTGTGCCCACTCCGGGGTTTCATGGGGCATGCCGTACCACTTGGCCCAGACATCCAGGTCTTTCAGGCGGAAATCCGCAGACAGGTCTACCACACGAACGCCGGCGGCCATTAGCTCCGGAACCATGCGCATGGCAACCCCATGGGGTGTGGCAAAGAACACCAGGTCGCACTGTGCCAGCACCGCCGAATCAGGCTCCGAGAAGGCCAGGTCAAAATGCCCTCGCAGATTGGGGTACATGTCAGCTACCGGCATACCAGCCTCGGAGCGCGAAGTGATGCATTTCACCTCTGCGTCCGGATGAACGGCAAGAATCCGCAATAGCTCAACACCGGTGTACCCGGTTCCCCCAACGATGCCTATTTTAATCACACTCATCTCCAACGTGGTCTGGTCAGAATTCCCGGGTAGTCTACCATGATAATCCAAGGACTTATTGCAGCCTGCAGACCCATGGTTACAATGTTGTCAGAATCCTTCTGAAGGACCCGCCCATCGACCCGGAACCCGGCGCTCATGCGTAACATCAGGCAACAGATCACCGAGAACCTGATCCCCGTTTTCCGGAGGAAACTGTCGGGGGTCGATGCACTGCCACAACTGGCTGTGCTTGGGCTGTTGTCCGGAATTGTCACGGGCGCGGTGATTCTGTTGTTCCGGCTCGCCATTGAATGGCCGCTGGAACATTTCCTGCCCGGAGCGGGCTCAGAGAACTTCGAGCAACTGGACATCCTGACCAGGGGGCTGCTGCCTCTGGCCGGTGCCGTTGGTCTGGGCATTCTGTTGCACAAACTGTCCATTCACGATCGCAAGGTGGGCATCGTCCACATTATGGAGCGCCTGAACTACCATCAGGGCTACATATCGTTCAAAAGCGCCATGGTTCAGTTTGTTGCCGGGGTTACCACCGTAGTATCCGGCCAGTCGGCTGGCCGGGAGGGCCCTGCGGTGCACCTGGGCGCGGCGTTTTCAAGCCTGTTCGGGCAATGGCTGAGACTGCCCAACAACAGCATACGAACACTGGTGGCCTGCGGCTGTGCAGCCGCTATCTCGGCGTCTTTCAACACGCCGATTGCCGGCGTGATCTTCGCCATGGAAGTGGTGATGATGGAGTACACCATTGCCGGCTTCACGCCGATTATTCTGGCGGCGGTCAGTGCCGCCATCATTACCCAGATCGTCTACGGCTCGGAACCAGCCTTCAGCGTGCCCGCGCTGACGATGAACTCTCTGCTGGAAATTCCATGGATCCTCGCGATTGCCGTGATCATCGGAATTACCGCCGCGGCTTTTATCCATCTGGTGGACAACATGGGGCGCCATCACCACCGGCCGGTACTGCTCCGTATCACGGTGGCTGGCCTGCTGATGGTGCCGTTTGCGATCCTGGTTCCGGAAACCATGGGTATTGGTTACGACACGGTCAGCGAAACCATTCACGGCGAATTGGGGTTCTGGCTGCTGCTTGGCGTGGGCGTGGCAAAACTGGTGATTACCGGGTTGTCTATCGGGCTTGGCATGCCAAGTGGCGTGATCGGCCCGACCATTTTCATGGGGGCGACCCTTGGCGGAGCGATGGGGCTGATCGGCGCCCAGATCTTCCCCGAGCTGGCATCGTCGGTGGGCTTTTACGCCATGCTGGGCATGGGGGCGATGATGGGGGCGGTGCTACAGGCACCGCTGGCCGCACTGATGGCCTTGATGGAACTGACTCGAAACCCGAACATCATTCTGCCTGGCATGCTGATCATCACCACCGCCAGCCTGGTGACCAGTGAAGCTTTCGGCAAAAAATCCCTGTTCCTGACCATTCTGAAAAACCAGGGCCTGAGTTACCAGAATTCACCAGTGATCCAGGCGTTAAGGCGAGTGTCGGTGGGCGCGATCATGGACCGGAGCATTTTGCGCACGGATCGGGAGCTAACCCCGGATGAGGCCCGCAAGGCACTGAAGTCGGAACCCAAATGGTTGCTGGTTGAGGGCAGCAACGGGCCAACCGCGCTGCTACCGGCAGTGGATCTTGCCCGCTACCTGGAAGACACCGAAAAACAGGTTGCCGAAGAGGGCATCGACCCTCCGGACACCGTCGACCTGATGGAAATCCCGGCCAACCGGCGGGATGTGGCGCCAGTGCAATATCAAGCCACCCTGGAAGAGGCCCTGAACGAATTCGACTCGACCCAGGCTGAGGCACTGTACGTACAACGCCATGTAGCCCCGATGATTCAGCGGGTTTATGGTGTCGTGCTTCAATCAGATATCGAAAGCTATTACCAATACCGACGGAGTTGATGGATGTTGTGGGTCAAGGCGTTTCATATCATTTCTCTGGTGTGCTGGTTTGCCGGCATTTTCTATCTGCCCAGACTGTTCGTGTACCATGCAGCCTGTGAGGACCAGCCGGGCCGCGAACGCTTCAAGATCATGGAGCGCAAGCTGTACCGGGGCATAACAACACCCTCGATGATCGCCACGGTGGTCTTTGGAATCTGGTTACTCAGTTACAATGTGTCCGGTTATTTCAGCATGGGCTGGATGCACGCCAAACTGGCTCTGGTCGCGCTGCTGGTCGTCTACCATTTCTATTGCGGCCACTTGGTGAAAGTCTTCCGGGATGACAAGAATACCCGCAGCCACGTGTTCTATCGCTGGTTTAACGAGGTTCCGGTATTCATTCTGTTAGCGGTGGTCATTCTGGCTGTTGTAAAACCCTTTTGAGGAGAGCAACCATTAATAGCTACACCCGCCCCCATGTTCTGGTGCTGTCTGGGCTGGACCCCTCCGGTGGTGCCGGCATTCAGGCCGATATCCAGGCGATTACTTCCCTTGGCGGGCACCCCCTGCCAGTGCTGACCTGCCTGACCGTGCAGGACACCAACAACGTCTATGGCGCCGAGCCTGTCAACGCCGAGCTGATCCGGCAACAACTGCAGTGCCTGGCAGCAGATGTGCCCATCCATGCCATCAAGACCGGCGCCCTGGGCAATGCCGATGTGGTCGATGTGCTGGTGGAGTTTCTTGACAGCCAGCCGGAGTTGCCGCTGATTGTCGACCCGGTCATCAAGGCCGCCGGCGGCGGCGATCTTGCCGATGAAGCGCTGGTTCAGGCGATGAAAACCCGGCTGTTCCCCAGGGCGGAAATGATCACCCCCAATGGCGTTGAACTGGCCCAATTGGGTGGCAGTGATGATCCTGACCAGGCCGCCAGAAACCTGATTGACGCCGGCTGCCAATCGGTACTGGCCACCGGTGGCCATGGCACGGGCATCCATATCGTCAATACCCTGTACAACCACGCCCCGGAACCCATGCACTGGGAAGTGGAAAGGGTCGGTGCCAATGAGTTCCACGGCACCGGTTGTACGCTGGCCGCCGCCATTGCGGCCGGGCGCGCCAGTGGGTTGTCGGCCAGGGCATCGATCTCCCAGGCGCAGAACTACGTTCACCGTGCCCTGCTGCACGCGCTGAACGTGGGCAAAGGCCAACGGGTTCCCGACCGGGGCATTCTGTGGGAACGCTGAACCGGATGCTTAAACCAGGCCTGTATGCCATTACCGATAACGTACTGACCCCGGCAGATCAGCTGATTGCCGCCGTGGAAGCGGCATTGCAGGGCGGAGCGACACTGGTACAGTACCGCGACAAGGCAGGCACCAGTGCCGAGCGATTGCGCCAGGCAACGGAGCTGAACGCCCTGTGCCGCCAGGCCGGCGTGCCCCTGCTGATTAACGATGACCCGGAACTGGCCCTGCGGGTGGGCGCTGCGGGTGTGCACCTGGGCCAGGACGATTGCACCCTGGCCGACGCCCGGCGTGTTCTGGGGTCAGAGGCCATCATTGGCATTACCTGCCACCATCGGCTGGACCTTGCCCGCAACGCCAAGGCGGCAGGGGCCGACTACCTGGCGTTTGGCCGGTTCTACAACTCGGCCACCAAACCCGGTGCACCACCTGCAGAAACGAGTGTATTGACGGAAGCCAGAGCGCTGGCGCTTCCGATTACCGCGATTGGCGGCATCACCACCGACAACGCCGAAGCCCTGATCTGTGCCGGCGCAGACCTGATTGCGGTAGTGGGCGGTCTGTTTGGTGGCACTCCGGAGGACATCAGGCACAGAGCGGAAACCTTTACCCGGCTGGTGGCCAGGCATCACCCTCTTTTCTCATCTTCAAACTGACAGGAGCTATCCGTGACTCACTCTGAAACGCTATTCGAACAGGCCCAGAAATACATTCCGGGCGGCGTAAATTCACCGGTGCGGGCCTTCCGCGGTGTTGGCGGTACTCCGGTTTTCTTCAAGCATGCCGAAGGCGCTTATCTGTATGACGAAGATGACCGCCGATACATTGACTTTATCGGCTCCTGGGGCCCGATGATCCTTGGCCACTCAGACCCGCGCATTAAAGCGGCCCTGCACGCCCAGGTGGATCTGGGTGTGGGCTATGGCGCCCCTACCGCCATCGAAACCGAGATGGCGAAGAAAGTGTGTGAGCTGGTGCCCTCCATTGAACTGGTGCGCATGGTTAACTCCGGAACCGAAGCCACCATGAGCGCCATTCGCCTGGCTCGTGGCTACACCGGCCGGGACAAGATTGTGAAATTTGAAGGTTGCTACCACGGCCACGTGGACTCGCTGCTGGTGAAAGCTGGCTCCGGCGCGCTCACCCTGGGTGTACCCAATTCCCCGGGCATTCCCGCCAGCCTGGCCGAACACACCATCACCCTAGACTACAACGACATCGACCAGGTGAGGGAAACCTTCAAGGACATTGGCAACCAGGTGGCGGCAATCATTGTCGAGCCTGTTGCCGGCAACATGAACTGCATTCCGCCGGTACCCGGGTTCCTGGAAGGGTTGCGGGAAGTCTGCGATGAACACGGAACCGTGCTGATTTTTGATGAAGTGATGACCGGCTTCCGGGTGTCACTCGGCGGCGCCCAAGGCTTCTACGGCGTTAAGCCGGACCTGACCGCCCTGGGCAAAGTGATCGGTGGCGGCTTGCCGGTGGGTGCCTTTGGCGGCAAGCGCGAAATCATGGAGCACATTTCTCCACTGGGCCCGGTCTACCAGGCCGGCACCCTGAGCGGCAACCCCCTGGCCATGACTGCGGGCCTAACCACCCTGAACGCCATTTCTGAGCCCGGCTTCCACGATAAACTGACGGAGAAAACCAACAAGGTACGCGACGGACTGAAAGCCGCCGCCGACGAAGCCGGCATCCCGCTGACCGTGCAGTCCGCTGGCGCCATGTTCGGATTCTTCTTTACCAGCGAGCCCTCGGTAACCACCTTCGAACAGGTGATGGCCTGCGATGTGGAACGCTTCAAGAAGTTCTTCCAGGGGATGCTGAAGGAAGGCATCTACCTTGCGCCCTCGGCATTCGAAGCGGGCTTTACCACGGCCGCCCTCAGCGATGACGACATTGAGTTTACCCTGGCCGCGGCCCGGAAAGTCATGGCGACCCTGTAACAGGATCGCCTTGTCAGCTCTGGCCACCTCAGGCCAGGGCTGATGGTTTTCAGAATACCCCTTCCAGCGATAGTGTATAGGTGTGACGACGGTAGTCGTACCGGTCAATCCGGCTATTCTGATCCCGGAAAAGCCACTGGTTACGCACCAGCCATTGCCGACTGATTGCATACTCTGCCATCAGCCCGACTTCCCGCCGCACATCCCGGCGCCGCTGGGTGATCAGTGTATCTTGTTCGAGCCATTGGTGTGGATCTTCGTAATGACTGTGCCGCATGGCAACCTCCGCGCCTACCGAAAGTGCCGGCCCAACCGGATAAATCGCCTCAACGCCCAGTTCATGATGGTCCGGGGATACGCTGGCAAAAAACTCGTCTTGCTGAAAGTCTCTCCGGTGATTGCGCTGCCAACGATAGAACCCGTCAACAAGCAGCGAGTCAAAGCCTTGTTCCGCACGGACTTCAAACTGGTACCACTGGCCATCATAGGCGGCGTAATCCGGGCCGCCATTCACCTGATCCGCTGACACCGACCATGAACAGCCGGACAGCCAGTCGGATAACGGGCAAACGCCGGAACGGCCGAACAGGCTCAGGCCTACACGGGTTTCCAGCTCATCATTGCCCAGCCAGGCCCGTGAGGCACCGGCACGCAGGCCAAGTTCCCACTGGTCAAAGCGGCGCACCCCGGCCGCCCGGGCCTGAACCACAGACGTGTCGTCCGCCCGGCCGCGGGTATAATCCTGACCATAAATCACGCCATCCCAGACCACCCGCCAGTGCTCGCTGACCGGCTGGCTCAGAGTGCCCGCCGCCACCAGCTCGGCGAAAAAGCTGCCTCTGTCGCTCGGCGAGTCGTCGGGAACGCCGGCCACATTGCTGTCGTAGCCAAGCCCGGTAGCCAAGTAGCCTTGGGCAATCGATTTCATTGAGGACGAGTCAGAGGGGGCGTCTCCGGCCAGTTTGGCCAGCTGCCGCTGTGCCAGTTCACGGATGGTTTCTGGCGATTCCTGACGGGCAGACTCCTGAAACCAGCCCTCAGCCTCGGCCGTTCGGCCGTCCGCCAGGGCAACCAGACCGAGATTGTAGTGGGCAAGAGCCTGATTTGACCCCTGCAAAAGCTGGAGAAACAGAGCTTCGGCGGCCGGGTAATCACCGGTTTTGTAGTAGGTGACCGCCAGGTTGTAGGTCAGGGCTGGGCTGTCGTGACCCAGCTCCCTGGCCGTTTCAAACTGCTGCCGTGCGGCGGGATAATCGCCCTGCTGAAACTGTTCAATGCCAGTGGCCATGGCCTGCTGCGCGGATTGATCCGGCTCAGCAACAACGACAGCGGAGATGGCCAACAGGCCCACAAAACGAAGGGTCTTGAACAACCGAAAACCTCAGGCTCGACATCAACGGAACCGGCCGGGGCAGCCCCGTTCCGGGCGAGCCCTGAGGTTAACACAGATAAAAGGTCAGGGACGTGACGATGGTGACGGTAGCTCAGGCCTCAATTCGTCAAGATCCCTTACAGTTTCCGGCAGACTGTCGCGCCCGATATCCGGATTTCCACGCCGGACTTCCCGGGCACGTTCAGAGACCGACTGGCCAAAATCCCGCCCCCGCTCTCTGGCATCCTCTGCCGTTGCCCTGCCAGGCACCGAGCTATTACCTCGCTCGTGGCGGCGCAAACCAGGCAGCTCCGGCAGGCGTATTTCCCGAGTCACGGCACCGGTGAGATCTTCGCTGTCGTCCACCATTCTCATGGTCACATCAAGGTCGTCAGCCAGCGCCAAAGGGGCGCTAACCACCAGCACGGCCACCAGCATCCAGCGGGAAGAGCTGGCCCGCCACCAGGATTCACAAACGCTCATGTTGCAGGCTCCTCTTGATTTGTCCGACTGCCGGAGGCTGCCGGGCCATCATCGTTCGGGTACTGGGGCACCATCGCCCTGAACACTTTCTGACGACCATTGGCATCGAGCTCGGCAATCAACTCGCCGGCGCCGGGAAACAGAATCGTCAAGGGTAGCTCCAATACATTGTCGCCCTGTACAAGACTCACCTGCCAGCTGACCCGATGCTGACCGGGCAAGCCTGACAGCTCAACATGGGGCGGCAGGTCCAGGGTCAAGGTGACATCATCCAGAGCTTCGCCCGCATTAAACGCCAGTCGTACCTTGCGCTCCACCGGCACCATCTCCAACGTATCGGCCGATTCTTCGGTCACGTCTGTGGCCGCCACTTCCGGCTCAAGCCCTGGTTTACCTCCTCCCTGGCCGAGCACCAGACCCAGCACCAGTGCCGCCGCAACGGCACCGCCCCAGGCCACGTGCACCTTGCGATTGGAGCCTGATGCGGGAAGCTGGCCGAACACCCGAGCCTCGAAGCCCGGTGACGGTTCTGGGACCTTGCAGCGGGAGGCCATTTCGGACATCAGCGAGCGCTCGAACGCCTCATGCTGCTGGCACGAAGCACAATCTTCCAGGTGCACGAGCACCGCTTGCGACTCATCAGCAGGCAGCTGGCCCCGAACATACTCGGGTAATTGTGATCGGATTTGCCGACAGGACATAGTTATCACCTCAATGTTCCAGACGCCCGGAATCGCCATCCGGTTCCACCACCGCCTGAAGATGTTTCCTCAGTGCCGCCCGACTGCGATGCAGCCGGGATTTGACCGTGCCGATGGGCACTCCCAACACTTCCGCCACGTCTTCTTGGCGCCAGCCATCCACATCATGAAGCAACAGCAGCGTGCGCTGGTCTGGCGACATCTGCTCCAGGGCCCGGTCCAGCATAGGGCCAAGCCGTTCTTTGTTGAGCTCCAGCTCAGGCGACTGATCGTCCGACATCTGGCTGTCGAGCCAATCAGACTGACTATCCGCTTCCATCAATTCGCTCACCGGGCGGTCAGCCTGGCGCCCCTTTTTTCTGACCGAATCGATGAACTGGCGGTACAGCACCCGGTTCAACCACGGCCGAAGCTGATCCACGGATTCCAGCTCATCCAGGCGCGGATAGAGTTTCACTACCACATCCTGCACCAGGTCTTCGGCGTCCTGAAGGCTACCGGTCAATCGATAGGCAAAGCTGTGCAACGCCGTCAGGTGCGGCTGCACCAGGCGCTGAAATCGCTTTTGCGCGGATGGGCGAAACGGAAGAATGGCCAAAAAAGTACTGCCTGATGACGGTTTACAGAAGCGCGCAGTCTATACCAGCCCTGCCCTTACCAGCGAATTATGACCAACTCATGTGCAAATGTTAATCAAATCAGGGGGAACCCGCAGGGAATCGGAAGCGTGGAGACAATACTGGCGATCACAACGCCGGATACACACTGAAAAGGATACGAACCGGAGGATTTATGAAGCGTTCAACCCAAGTATTCACGGTCTCCGCCCTCGCTGCCGCTTTGGCGGCTTGTGGTGGCAGTGGCAGCGATTCTTCAGGGCAGACAGGCACCGTATCCATGGGGCTGACCGATGCCCCCACAATGGAGCTGAGCAGCGTGAACGTGGCGTTCAACGCCATCCGGCTGAAGCCAGTTGACGGGCCATGGCAGGAATTCAGCCTGGACGAAGTAGGGATTATTGACCTGCTCACCCTGCAAGGCGGCGTGACCGAGCCTCTGATTACCGACGAAGAAGTACCTGCCGGTGAGTATGAGGAAATCCGCCTGATTGTCGATACTGAGCAGTCCTGGGTAACCAAAGAGTCCGATGGTGATGCCCGTTACACTCTGGGTGTGCCATCTGGTGAGCAAAGCGGCCTGAAGCTCAAAGGCAGCTTTATTGTCGCGGCCGATTCCAGCCAGAGCTTCACCATCGACTTCGATGTTCGCAAATCCATCGTTAACCCCCAGGGCCGAGCGCTCGGGGATTATATGCTCAAGCCGGTACTTCGCCTGGTCAACAACCTGGAGGTGGGTGAGCTGACTGGCGAGGTGGATTACACCACAATCCTGCAAGCTCGCAGTGAAAACCCGGAGCGGCTTGACTGCAGTCCGAACTATGAAGGTGCAGTCTATGTCTACGAAGGTGAGATTGACGAACCGGTAGATCTGAACGTCGAACGGGACAGCCTCAATCCGCTGATGGTGGTTCCGGTCACTGAGCAGGAAGATGGCAGCCTGTATGAGTGGACCGCGGCCTTCCTCACCGAAGGCACCTACACCATCAGCTACAGCTGCCAGCTGGATGATAACGAGACCGGCGACGAGATCGAGTTTGAGGGTACCCAGACCCTCGACGTTATCGCTGGCGAAACCACCGTGGCTGACCCCATCCCCGAGCAGCTTTGATAACGCTGCATTGACGCAAAGGCCATGGACGGCCTTTGCTCTGGCTGTTCAGTGCTAACTATAACGCCCCTGCACGAGCCTCGGCCTGATCGGCCCCGGCCACGTTACCCCTGGCTCGGCGAATGTCCGCCAGCAACAACCACCCCGAACGCTGCATTCTCGAATCGTTTCCCGCCAGCGACAGACCTTTCAGCGTGAACTGTTCTGCCGCCCCCAGATTGTCACCAGACACATAGGCTTCCGCCAGTTTGAAATAGACCTCTGAGGAACGCGGCGCTATGCGTTGTGCCCGCTCCAGACGGGCGACAGCGCCGGCAGAGTCCCCCTGCGCCAGGCGCTGGTCGGCATCACGGATCAGGCTGACCGCTGCGGCCGGCAGTTCGTCACCGGACTCCCGATAACTGGGCGAGCGGGTAGCGGGCGCCTCCGGCTCACTCACCTCGGGCTGCTCGCTCTTGCGCCATACCCGGGGCTCAGACTCTTCTTGCGGCTCTGCGGTTCTTGGCGGTTCCGGCGCACTCGAGCGATCATCGCCGCCCATAGGTACGTAGATGGAGCCACCGCCGGGGCCGCTGGCGCAGCCTGCAAGGCCCAGCGCCATAGCCAGGCAACCGGCGCGGGTAATCGTTGTTTTATTCATCGGAACAATCCTTCAAACCAACTGCGTATTTGCCGGCCGAACTGCCTTTCGCAGTCCAGGCGCTGCCGGGGCTCACTGCCGGCGATAAATGGCACCAGACGGGCATCCTCACACCGCTCTCCCGTCAATGCCTGCTCCCGGGCATTGACCCAATGATACTGGACACCGTCCGGCATGACCGGTGAAAAGCCATGCTGTGGCAACTGCGCCATCATTGCAGACCACACCGGCAAGGCGCCAGAGGCGCCGGTCAATACCGTGGGGCCGTTATCGTCACGCCCCACCCAGGCCACCGCCAGATAATCACCACTGAACCCGGCGAACCAGGAGTCCCGACCCTGGTCTGTTGTGCCGGTCTTTCCAGCCAGTGTCAGTCGATCTGGCAGGGTCCGATAAGCTGAGCGGCCGGTACCCTCCTGCATGGTTTCCTGCATGGCGTACTGCACCAGGTGCACCGCAGCGGGGTCGGCAACCCGGTCGACTTTCAGGTTATAGCGCGATAACGGCTCGTTGCGGGCATCGGTCACCTCGCGAATGGTCCGCAGGGGTGTGTTGAACCCCGAAGTGGCCAACCCCTGATACATCTGAGCCACTTCCGCTGGCGTCAACGACATGGACCCCAGTAGCAGCGAGGGATAGTCCGAAATCGGTGTGGTCACCCCAAACGCCCTTAATACTTCCTGCACGCGCGGGATGCCGACATCCAGCCCTACCCGCACTGCCGGGAGGTTGTAGGACCGGGACAGGGCCAGGTGCAGGGGCACTTCGCCACGCTCCTCACCATCAAAGTTCTTGGGCTGCCACAACCGGCCGTCGTCAAACTCCAGGGTAAACGCGCGATCCTGAACCGGGGTAATCAAGGTATACCGGTCAGCCTGTTCAAGGGCTGCCAGATAGGTGAACGGCTTGATCAGCGAGCCAATGGGCCGGCGGGCGTCTACGGCACGGTTGAAGCCGGCAAACTCAGGGTCTTTGCCGCCCACCAGCGCCAACACCTCGCCGGTGTCCTTCGCGGTGACCACCAGAGCTGCCTCCAGGGCCTCGCGGGTGTCGCCACGGGCCAGCCTGGGCAGGGTATCGCGAACCGCCTTTTCTGACGCACCCTGAACCGCCGGGTCCAGGGTGGTGAATATGCGCAAGCCTTCACTCTGCAGGTCTTCTTCCCGGTAATCCCGAGCCAGGTGCCGGCGCACCAGGTCAATGTATGCCGGATAACGATTATCGGTATAAGACGGCCTGGCGCTCACCCCCAGGGGCTGGCGGATGGCCCGGGCTGTATCATCAGCGCTGATCAGCCCGGCCTCAGCCATTTCTGACAGCACCAGGTCACGCCGGGCCTTGGCCCGCTCCGGGTGGCGGCGCGGGTTGTAGTAGCTGGGGCCTTTGACCATGCCGATCAACAGGGCAATCTGATGAACGTCCAGGTCTTTCAGGGGCTCGCCAAAGAAAAACTGGCTGGCCAGGCCAAAGCCGTTGATGCTGCGGTTGCCGGCCTGGCCGAGGTAGACCTCGTTCAGATAGGTTTCCAGAATGTCGTCTTTCTCGTAGTGCCATTCCAGCAAAACCGACATCAGGGCTTCGTTACCCTTGCGCACCAGTGTCTGGTCTCGGGTCAGGAAAAAATTCTTCACCAGCTGCTGGGTCAGGGTACTGCCACCCTGCACTATCTGCCCCGCCTTGATGTTTGCCAGCATGGCCCGGGCGATAGACAAAGGCGCAACGCCGTGATGTTCGTAGAACTGCCGATCTTCAATCGCCATTAGGCCCAGGGGCAACAGCTCCGGCACCTCGTCAAGCCGAACCAGCACCCGGTCCTCCCGGTGGGTGGGGTAGATACCGCCAATCTGGGCAGGTTCCAGCCGGACAATCGGGGAATCCGGGCCCGCTACGACCGAAAACGACTGGATACGGTCTCCGGATACCAGCAGCGACAACCGGCGCCGGGGCTCCTCACCATCGGGGAACCTGAAACCACGGGCGCTGATCACAAAGCGCCCGCCATTACGCTGATAGGTGCCTGCGCGAACGCCATCTCCGGCCCGGTAGCCCGCCAGCTCCAGCTCACGGGCGAGACCTGATGCGCTCACGCTCGCGCCATCGTAGAGCTCTAGTGGCCGGGCGTAGACACGGGACGGCACTTCAAAACGGCGCCCCTCAAAGCGGGAGGTGACTACCGCGTCCAGGTACACCATCCAGCCGGCCAGAAGCACCAGGCCCAGGGCCCCGGCACGAAACAGGAAACGCCAGAAACCGCTGCGTTTGCGCACCGGTCTGGATTTAGAGGATTTTTTACGGGGGGAACGAGATTTGGTCATGGCCGGATTATAACGAAGCGGGCGACCCCTTCGGCAGGTCTGTTGTGTGTTATTTCTGTAATCCGCCCGTTATAGTAGGCCAATCAGAACAGAGCGATAAAAATCAATGAGTTCAGGGAACCAGGAGCACACCGTGAGCGAGACCCCATCGGAAACACTGATCAAGGCACTGCAAAACCCGGCACTGTATGACCACCCGGTACAGGGCTTCCAGGTCATTGAAACCCATATTTCACAGGTGTTACTGACCGGCAGCTACGCCTACAAGATCAAAAAACCGATGGATTTCGGCTTTCTGGACTTCTCCACTCTGGCGCGCCGCAAGCGCTTCTGCGAGGAAGAACTCCGGCTCAACAGCCGCCTGGCCTCGGAACTGTACCAGGACGTTTTGCCCATTACCGGCACACCGGAGCAGCCTGTTATCGGCGGCGAGGGAGAAGCCTTCGAATACGCCATCCGCATGCGCCAGTTCGACCAGGACCAGCTGTTCGACAAGCGCCAGGAGCGCGGTGACCTGCCACCGGAGATGCTCACCAACCTGGCCCGCCAGGTAGCGCAGTTCCACGATAGCTTGCCCGCCGTTGATGAAGACAAGCCACTGGGTACCCCGGAAGCGGTGTTCGCTGCCATGCAAGAGAATTTCGACCAGATCCGCCCGATGCTGGACGACAACGCCCTGCTGCTGCAGCTGGACAATCTGGAAGACTGGACCCGAACCACCTTCGAGCGGCACCGGGAGCTGATTGCCAGCCGGCGGGCAAAAGGCATGGTGCGGGAATGCCATGGCGACTTGCACCTGGCCAATATTACAGTGTTCAACGATCAGGTTACGGTGTTCGACTGCATCGAATTCAATGAGCCGTTCCGCTGGATTGATGTCATCAACGATCTGGCGTTTCTGCTGATGGACCTGGAATCCCGCCGGGAACCGCTGCTGGCCAACCTGGTGCTGAACAGCTATCTGGAATACCGGGGCGATTTCGAAGCCTTGGCGCTGCTCCCGCTCTACAAGGCTTACCGGGCGATGGTCCGGGCCAAAATCGCCCTGTTCACCATGGCTAACCCAAGCCTGGGCGAGGACGAAAGAGCCGGCCTGATGCAACGATACCGGGATTACGCCCAGTTGGCGGAAGATTACGGCGAGATCCCCAACCATTACCTGTTGGCCACCACCGGGCTTTCAGCCAGCGGCAAAACCTGCGTCAGTGCCGCCATGGCCGGCGAGCTGAACCTGATCAGGCTGCGCTCAGATGTTGAGCGCAAACGGTTGTACGGCCTTGGACCGCTGGACGACAGCAAATCCGGCGTTGGCACGGACCTGTACAGCCCGGAAGTCACCGAACAGACTTACCAGCACCTCGCCAATCTGGCCCAGGACCTGCTGGCCTCCGGGCTTTCCGTCATTGTGGATGCGGCCTGCCTGAAAGAACGCGAACGCACGCTCTTTGCCAAGGTGGCCGAGGCCCAGGGCGTGCCCTTTGCCCTGCTGCACTGCGAGGCCCCGGAACAGCTTAGGCGGGAGTGGGTGCGCAAACGCAAAGGCGATGCCTCGGAAGCCACCGAAGAACTGCTGGATGCACAGCAAAGCTGGTTCGAGCCACTGACGGTGGAGGAGAAAACCCACACGGTGCACCTGCATACCGACCAGGAGCATGTAGCTGAAGCGGTCGCAGACCGAATTCGGCAGCACTTTGGCTTGCCTCCGCGCCAGAGCGTCTAAACTTATCCGGAAATGCTTGGCTGTCATTCCATTCGAGGTGCGAGATGGACGAAATTCAGGAACACGAACTGCATCACATTGATCATCCGCTGTATGAAATACTGCGCAGCGAAGACATCAAGGCATTCAATGCCGAAAAAGCAAAGCTGAGCGAACTGCCCAGTTTTGCTCATGGCGACTTCCGGGGGCTGGATTTGAGGGGCCTGGACGCCAAAGGACTGGATTTACGCCACGCCTATTTCCGGGGCGCCGACCTGCGCGGCATCGACTTTTCCAAATCCCGGATGGAGGGCGCCAGCATTGCCAGCGCCAAGATCTCCGGCTGCTATTTCCCCCATCGCCTGGAGGCCGATGAAATCGTGATGTCGCTGAACCACGGCACCCGAATGCGTTACGCCCTGCTGCCGAAATGACGGAACAGAGCAATCCCTGGCAGACCGTTTGCCCGGTCAGCGACCTGGTGCCGGGCGCGTTTTTGGAGTTCCGGCTGAAACAGAAAGCCCGTGAACCGGAAGGCATGCCCCTGACCGGTTTTGTGTTTCTGGATGGTAGCGAGCCGAAAGCCTACCTGAACCTCTGCCCGCACCTGGGCATCGAACTGAACTGGATGCCGGGCAAGTTCATGGACGCCGACAACCTGTTTATCCAGTGCTCGACCCACGGCGCGCTGTTCAAGCCCGGCACCGGCGAATGCATTGCCGGGCCCTGCCAGGGCGATGCCCTGACTGCCCTGGATGTACGCCAGAACGGTGACCAGATCGAAATCAGGCTTGAAGACTGACCGGCACCGCTTCGGTCAGGTCCAGCCTGCCTCCCGGGTTGCCATCCGGCCCCGACAGCGCGGCGCGATAAGCCAGCACCTCGACCCCGGCGGCCTTCGCCTGGCGTAACAACTCGCCATAGCGGGCATCAATATGATCCGCCGGGCGCACCCTGTCGATTCCTGTGTGGTTAACCACAAAAAAGAGTACCGCCCGGTCGCCTTTTGCAACCTGCACCATCAGTTCCCGCAGGTGCTTCTGGCCCCGTTCGGTCACCGCATCCGGGAAATAGCCGTGCGAACCTTCCGCCAAAGTGACATTCTTTACCTCAACCCAGGCGTCTGGCCGCGCCGGATGGCCCGACAACAACAAATCTATCCGGCTTTTCTCATCACCGTATCGCACTTCTGCCCGGCACTCTGTGTAACCGGCCAGCTCCGGTACCCGCCCGGCTTCAATGGCCTCTCGTGCCTGGGCGTTGGGACGGGCGGTGTTGACGCAGGCGAACACAGCCGGGGCCGTTTCTACCAACTCCCAGGTGAACTTCAGTTTCCGCTTGGGATTATCACTCCGGCTCAGCCAGACCCGGGCATTATCCGGCTGGCAACCGAGCATAGACCCGGTGTTCGGGCAATGGGCCGTAACCTCTTCGCCATCGGGCAGACGTACATCGGCAAGGAAGCGTTTGTAGCGTCGAATCAGGCGCCCTTCCACCAAAGGTTCAGCAAACTTCATGTGCTCTCCGCAAAAAGTCGTTGTCACAAGGCTGGCCACCCTGAGACTAATCTGCTATTTTCCGCAAATTCCCGTTTCAGGACGAATGCTTTATCCAGGGTTAAACCGCGCAGCAACCGTGCTGGCGCGGCGGAAGCAAAGCGTTCTTGTAGAAGTACAAACAAGAGGCCGGGTTCAATGGCAAACACTGCAGAACAACCACGCGAACGTTTTACCAATTTCACCCCTTATGAAATGAAAAAGGGTGAAGACTACATGAGTGCTGATATGCTGCAGCACTTCAAAAATCTGCTCCTGCAATGGAAACAGGAGTTGATGGAAGAAGTGGACCGCACCATGCACCACATGCAGGAAGACGCCGCAAATTACGCGGATCCCAGTGACCGTGCAACCCAGGAAGAAGAATTCAGCCTGGAGCTGCGCACCCGGGATCGCGAGCGCAAGCTGATCAAAAAGATCGACCAGACCATCGACCGCATCGACAAGGACGACTATGGCTTCTGCGATCAGTGCGGCGTGGAGATCGGCATTCGTCGCCTTGAAGCTCGCCCGACGGCCACACTGTGCATCGACTGCAAAACCCTGGCAGAAATCCGCGAGCGCCAGACTGGCATCTGAGCCCTACCGATAGCCGGCCGCATAAGCAGCCGGCTTACTGAGTCTCTATGGAGCAACCACGGTACCGTGGGCGTTTTGCCCCTTCCCCGACAGGACCGCTGCATTTCGGCTCCCTTGTAACCGCCCTGGCCAGTTGGCTGGAAGCCCGCACCGCCGGTGGCGACTGGCTGGTTCGTATCGAAGACCTGGACCCGCTACGGGAGCCCCCCGAGGCCACCGGCCAGATTCTCCATTCCCTGGATTGCCACGGGCTGTTTCCCGACGAACCGGTACGATTTCAATCCCGGCGCCACGACGCCTACCAGGCTGCCATTGGCCAGCTTCTGGCGCGGCATCAAGCCTATCGTTGCCGGTGCTCCCGAAAACTGCTCCAAAAGCACGGCGGTTATCATCCGGACCACTGCCGAGATGGCCATCCAGCACCTGGAGATACCCCCTACGCTATTCGATTTGCCCTGACCGACGAACTCAGCCACTGGCAGGACCTGCTGCTGGGCGATCAGCAACAGAAAGTAGCGGCAGAACTGGACGACCCGGTGCTACTGCGTAAGGAGGGCTTCTATGCCTACCAACTGGCGGTGGTGGTGGACGATATCGACCAGAACATCAGCCACGTGGTGCGGGGCTCCGACTTACTGGACATGACAGCGCAGCAGCAACAGATTTTCCGTGCTCTTGGCGCCCAGCCACCGCAGTGGCTGCATATTCCCGTCATCGTGAACGATCAGGGCCAGAAGCTGAGCAAACAGACCCATGCTCCGGCGCTGGATGACCAACAGCCCGCAGCCAACCTGGTCAACGCACTGGCAGCCTTGGGCCAACAGCCGCCGTCCGCGCTTCTGAACGCAACGGTGGACGATGTGCTGGCCTGGGGCCGGGAAAACTGGCGCCGGCACGCTATCCCCCTGACATCTCGGCAGGCCCATGGTATAAACCCAGACACACACTTGCGTCCGGACCACTGAGCCGATGTATATCTACCGCCTGGTCTTTTTGCTGGTACTGGCCATTTATATTTTTTCTCCCAACATTCTGGACTGGTGGACCTCACCAGATAACGCCTGGTACAGCCCCTACGTGATCTGGGGAGGCCTGATTGCCATCGGCTTCTGGCTCGAATGGCGGCGAGACCCAAATGAGTTTTAGCGCCAGCGGCCTGCTACTGGCCAGCCTCCTGTACCTGATTCTGTTGTTCGGCATTGCCTGGAGTACCGAGCGGGGCACTCTGCTGCGCCAGTGGGTACGACATCCTCTAGTTTATACCCTCAGCCTTGGCGTCTACGCCGGCATCTGGGCAGTCTACGGCGCCATCGGCATGGCCGCGGAATCCGGTTACGGCTTTCTGGCTTACTATCTGGGTATCTCCGGGGCCTTTCTGCTGGCACCGGTGTTGCTGAACCCGATCTTGCGCATCGGCCGCGCTTATCAACTGACGTCCCTGGCTGACCTGTTTGCCTATCGTTATCGCAGCCAGTGGGCCGGCACCCTGGTGACACTCTGCTCAGCCGCCGCCATTCTGGCGCTGCTGAGCATGCAGATTCAGGCTGTTGCGGTATCGGCGTCCCTGCTCGCGCCTGACACCTCACCCAAAGCCATCAGTGTGATGTTCAGCCTGATCGTCGTGCTGTTCACCATGCTCTTTGGCGCACGCCGGCACCAGAGCTCTGGCAACCATCAGGGGCTGGTGCTGGCCATCGCCTTTGACTCCCTGGTCAAGGTGGTTGCCCTGCTGGTGCTGGGTGGTGTGGTGTTATTCGGTGTGTTCGGCGGCACCGACGGGCTTGAAGAATGGTTGGCCCAGGCCTCACACCCCGAGGCAACCATGACCATGGCGATCAATGACGGCAGCTGGCGGGCCCTGCTGCTGATGTCGTTTGCCGCCGCGCTGGTCCTGCCGCACATGTACCATATGACCTTCAGCGAGAACCCATCGCCAAGAGCCCTGGCGAAAGCCAGCTGGGGCCTGCCCCTGTATCTGCTGCTGCTTGGCCTGCCTGTGCCCCTGATTGTCTGGGCCGGTCAGGCCCTGGGTGTTGTTGTGCCCCAGGCGTTTTTCAGTATCGGGGTGGCCCAGGCACTGGAGAGCCCAGCGCTAACACTGTTGATGTATATCGCAGGGCTTTCCGCCGCCAGCGGACTGATGATCGTCAGCACCCTGGCGCTGTCGGGTATGGTTCTGAACCATGTTGTGCTGCCCCTGAAAACCCCCAAAGACCAGGGCGACATCTATCAGTGGCTGCAGTGGGTAAAACGCCTGCTCATTGCCGTTATCCTGTTTCTGGCGCTGCTATTCCACGAAACCATTGGCCAGAACCTGGACCTGTCCATCCTCGGAGCAATCTCGCTCTCCGGCACCTTGCAGCTGCTACCAGGCGCCCTCGGCGTTATCTACTGGCCGGAGGGCAACCGGCGCGGCCTGATCGCCGGACTGCTGACCGGCCTGGCCATCTGGATGACCACCCTGGTGCTGCCGTTTTCCTACGCCGCCGACCTGCTGTCCTGGCTGGACCTTCCGGTCACTCCGGGTTATGACAACTGGCATCTGTTCACGTTCATCAGCCTGACGGCCAACATTTCGGTGTTTGCACTGGTCTCCATCCTGAGCCCCGCGTCTCCGGAAGAAACCAGCGCGGCACAGGCCTGCTCCCTGGGTGCGCTGTCTCGCCCACAGCGTAGGGAACTGCTGGCAACATCTTCCAACGACTTCGTTCAACACCTGACCGACCCGCTGGGCCCGACCGTGGCCCGGCGGGAAGTGGAGCGCGCACTGGGGCAATTAAAGCTGCCCAACGTGGAGTTTCGCCCCTACCAGCTCAGGCGCCTGCGGGATCAGGTTGAAATCAACCTGTCGGGCTTGCTGGGCCCTGCCGTGGCCCGGGATATTGTCAAACGCCATCTGGGCTTCAAACCCCTGACCCACGGCGGCACCGGCCAGGACATCCGCTACGTGGAACGGGCGCTGGGCGACTACCAGAACCAGCTCACCGGCCTGGCGGGGGAGCTCGACAACTTGCGGCGCCACTACCGGCAGACCCTGCAGAACCTGCCGATACCCGCCTGCTCTGTCGGTGAGGATGGCGAAATCCTGATGTGGAACCACGCCATCGAATCGCTCACCGGCATTTCTGCCGACGAGGTGGTCGGCGCCAAACTCATGGCTCTGCCGGAGCACTGGCATACCCTGCTGGACGACTTCAACCGGGGCGACGACCTGCACCGTTACAAACACCGGCTGGACCTGCGCGGCAAGCCCCACTGGCTGAACCTTCATAAGGCCGCCCTGAGCGGGCCAGACCATCCAGAGGGTGGCTCTATCATTCTGGTGGAAGACCAGACCGAAACCCGGTTGCTGGAAGACGAGCTGATGCACAGTGAACGGCTGGCCTCCGTGGGCCGACTGGCCGCAGGTGTTGCCCACGAGATTGGCAACCCGGTCACCGGTATTTCGTCGTTGGCCCAGAACCTGAAACTGGAAACCGACGACCCGTCCATCCTGGAAACCGCAGACCAGATACAGCAGCAAACCCGACGCATCTCCGCCATTCTGCAGTCACTGATGAACTTTGCCCGAACGGGCAACCACGCCCATGCCAACCGCTATGAGCCGGTCAGTATCCACCGCTGCGTGGAAGAATCCATCAACCTGTTGTCGCTGAGTGACAAGGGTATGGGCATCCGGTACATGAATGAGTGCCCGGCAAACCTGCAGATACTGGGGGATGAGCAACGCCTGGTGCAGGTCTTCGTCAACCTGCTGGCCAACGCCCGTGATGCCTCGCCAGACGGCGGCACCATTCGGGTCAGTGGAAAGGGCGATGGCTACTCCGCTATCATCGAAGTGATTGACGAAGGCACCGGCATTCCCGCTGACCAGCTGGACCATATCTTTGAACCGTTTTACACCACCAAAGCACCGAACAAAGGCACGGGCCTTGGGCTTTCGCTGGTGTACAGCATTGTTGAAGAACACTATGGCAACGTACAAGTGGAAAGCCCGGCCGATACCGAACGCCAGCGGGGAACCTGTGTAAGGTTACGCCTGCCCGCCTACGAGCCAGACACCGATACCGGCAACAGCACCCCGAACGAAAGGTCGTGAACGCGATATGCCCCGTATTCTGATAGTTGAAGATGAAGACATTATCCGCTCCGCGGTCCGCAAGCTTCTACAGCACGCCGGTTACGAAGTGGCGGATGCCGTCTCCGTTGAGGAAGCGGACAACCTGGAACCGGACGGCTTTGACCTGATCATCACAGATCTGCGCCTGCCCGGCGCGGCGGGTACCGAGATGATCAACCGGGCGCCCAACACCCCGGTGCTGATCATGACCAGCTATGCCAGCCTGCGCTCCGCCGTGGATTCCATGAAACTCGGCGCCGTGGACTACATCGCCAAGCCCTTTGATCACGATGAAATGCTCGCAGCCGTGGAGAACATCCTGGCCCGCCAGAGTACGCAGCCTGCTGAGCCCGGCAGTGGCGAGAGCACCGGGCAGCACCAGGCGACCGAATCCGACCCGGCAGCCATCATGTACGGCCAGTGCGAGCCCATGCAGAAGGTGTTCACGCTGATTCGCAAGGTGGCCCCGACCGAAACCACCGTCCTGATACAGGGCGAGTCCGGCACCGGCAAGGAGTTGGCGGCCAGAGCCCTGCATCTGCTCAGCCCCCGGGCTACCAAGCCGCTGATTTCAGTAAACTGCGCCGCCATACCCGAAAGCCTGATTGAATCGGAGTTGTTCGGCCATGAGAAAGGCGCCTTCACCGGCGCCGTATCCGCCCGTACCGGTCTGATTGAAGCCGCCGATGGCGGCAGCCTGTTCCTTGATGAGATAGGAGAACTGCCAGCGGAAGCCCAGGCCCGGCTACTGCGGGTGCTGCAGGAAAGCGAGATCCGCAAGGTCGGCTCCACCCAGAGCCGGAAAGTCGATGTGCGCATGATTGCCGCAACCCACCGCAACCTGAAAGCAATGACCCGCACCGGAGAATTCCGGGAAGACCTGTATTACCGGCTTAACGTAATGCAAATCCGAATTCCGCCCCTGCGAGAACGCCGGTCAGACATTCTGGGCCTGGCCCGCCGTTTCCTTAAGCGGCAGGCAGAGAAGCTCGGACGGCCGGAGCTCAGTCTCAGCCCGGAGGCCATGCAGGCGCTGGAGCGGTGCCGCTGGCCAGGTAACGTGCGGGAGCTGGAAAATGCCATCGAACGGGCCTCCATTCTCACGGACGGAGACATCATCACCCCCTCAGTGCTGGACCTCGATAACGAGGGCAGTGACGAATACATTCCCGAAACTTTGGTAGAAGGCAACAACGAGCAGACCCGCACCCGCGAGCCGGACTCCGCCAACGACCTGTCTCTGGAAGACTACTTTCAGCATTTTGTGCTGGAGAACCAGGACCGGATGAGCGAAACCGAGCTGGCTCAGAAACTGGGCATCAGCCGGAAATCTCTGTGGGAACGGCGCCAGCGTTTGGGTATTCCCCGCAAGAAAAGTTCCTGAACAAAGAAATGAATCCAAAATCATTTGTTACCAGGCGTTCCCCAAGGTAACACTTCCGGCTCAGGTTACGTGAGACAGGTAACACTTTAGACGTATACGGGGTAACACTTATTTCTCACAAAAACATAACCCTCTGTTAATTAAAGATTTTCAAAAACTGGCACAGCCTTCGCACCCTTATTAGCGCACAACAACAAAAACAAAAGTGACAACGCAGCGGCAAAACAAAAACAAAAAGCTGCATGAGCATCCAGCAACAAAAACAAAAACAGGATGCAAGCGAACTGAGTGTTTTGGGTACTTTGCTTTTTAGTGGTCCCCAGGCATGTGCGAGTTGTAGATGTAGAGAAGAATCGCTCCAGAAGCGGCACTGCACCTACCAACATAGCCCGCATTTTGCTCCTGACCGCTCTATGTATTCAAAGCTTTCCGTTTGCGTTATTTGATGTCCTTACTGTTGGGACAACACGGTGGGGTAAAAAAATCAAAAAGAATCCCGGCAACAACAAAAACAATGCAGATCGTCAACGCTTTCAGGGCGGGTTCGTGAAAACGGATCCGCCTTTTGATTATCTGGCCCACAGACCCACCCTCAGCGCCCCAACCCCTGAACAAAAATCACCTTTTCTATTTCCGTTTCTGCCTAAACATGTGCAATTCCTGCGCAAACCGTTAAAATCCCCGTCTTTGCGCATCGCAATCACGGAATTTCATGCCTAAACGACTTGTAGAAAAACTACGCTCCTTCATTCCCGGCAACGGGAAAAAGAAAGCCCGACGCTACCAGCGGCAGGAGATCCCCCGGGATCAGCACACCGTGTCCCGCTCGATGATCAGCGAGCCCGCACGAAAAGTCCTGCATCGGCTCAACAAAGCCGGCTATGAAGCTTATCTGGTGGGTGGCGGCGTGCGCGACATCCTCCTGGGCGGACAGCCAAAGGATTTCGACATTGCCACCGACGCTACCCCTGAGGAAGTTCACGACCTGTTCCGGAATTCCCGACTGATCGGGCGCCGGTTCCGGATTGTGCACGTGGTATTCGGCCGGGAAATCATCGAGGTGACCACTTTCAGGGGCAACGCCCGGGACACCGAAGATGAACCGGCAGCCGACGAGCACAGAACCAGTGAGCATGGCCTGCTGTTGCGCGACAATGTCTACGGCAACCAGGAAGAAGACGCCCTGCGCCGTGACTTCACCATCAACGCGCTTTACTACTGCATCCGCAACTTCACCATCATCGACTACGCCAACGGCGTTGACGATCTGAAAAATCGCCAGATCCGCCTGATCGGTGACCCGGAAACCCGCTACCGTGAAGACCCGGTTCGCATGCTTCGCGCCATCCGCTTTGCCGCCAAACTGGGTTTCGAGATTGAACCGGACACCGAAGCTCCCATCCGGGAACTGGCTCCACTGCTGACTCACATCCCATCGGCCCGGCTATTTGATGAAGTGCTCAAGCTGTTCTCGGCGGGCCATGGCGAAGCTACCTACGACTTGCTCAGCGAGTACGGGCTACTGGCGCCCTTGTTCCCGGAAACCGCCAAGGCCATCGACGCCGGGGAATCCGACGAACTCATTCGCCAGGCACTGCGCAATACCGACGCCCGGATTGCCCAGGGCAAATCCGTCACTCCTTACTTCCTGTTTGCCGCCATGCTCTGGCCGGCCCTACAAGTGGAATGGCGCCGCCGCCAGGATAATGGCGACCCGGTGCAGCCCGCCCTTCATGGCGCCATCGGCAAAGTCATTGGCCGGCAGGTGCAGGCCACGGCCATTCCGAAACGCTTCTCAGGCCCGATGAAAGAGATCTGGGAAATGCAGATGCGCCTGCCCAGGCGCCAGGGCAAGCGGGCTTTTGGCACGCTGACCCACCCGCGCTTCCGGGCTGCGTACGATTTCCTGCTGGTACGTGAATCCGCCGGCGAGATCGAACCGGGCCTCGGCGACTGGTGGACGGAATTCCAGCGCCTGGATGAACGCGGGCAGGAAAAAATGCTGTCGGAACTGGGCTCCGCCAGCACCCCGCGTAAACGGCGCCGCAAACGCAGCCCGGTCAAAAGGCCACCGCAAGCATGACGGTAGTGGCCTATGTTGGGCTGGGCAGCAATCTGGAAGACCCAACCGCACAGCTGGCACGCGCGGTTGCCGAACTGGCCAGCCTGCCCAACACCTCCCTGATGGCACAGTCTGCCTTCTATGCCAGCCGGCCGGTTGGCCCTCAGGATCAACCGGACTTCGTGAATGGCGCCGTGCAACTGTCCACGGAGCTGTCGCCACACCAGCTACTGGATCATCTTCAAGCCATCGAACAGGCTCATGGCCGGGAGCGACTGCGCCACTGGGGGCCCCGAACCCTGGACCTTGACCTGCTGCTTTACGGCAACGACAGCATCCACGACGAACGACTGACCGTACCCCATGCCGAGCTGGCCAACCGGGACTTCGTGCTGCAGCCCCTGCTCGATCTGAATCCCGAGCTGGTGCTGCCCGATGGCCGAAGCATTGAAACACTGCGACAAGCATGCCCGGACAACCAGCTTCGATTATTGCCCCCAAAGGCCGGAAGTCACTGACCCCAAGCCAGACTCCCATGCTACTCTTGTGTCAGATATACCCCGGCATTAATCTATCGCTCTGAGCTCGGACGACCCCGAGCCAGAACCGGCCCATCCACCCAAAAGGCAAGGATCTTATGGCAGTTACCATCAATACCCTGCGGGAATACAAGCAAAAGGGCGAAGCCTTCTCTGCCCTGACCTCCTACGATGCCACCTTCGCACATGTGGTCAGTGAGGCCGGCGTTGACGTTATCCTGATTGGTGATTCGCTGGGCATGGTTCTGCAGGGGCATGACAGCACCCTGCCAGTCACAATGGAACAGATGGTTTACCACACCAGCTGCGTTGCCAAAGGCAACCAGGGTTCACTGATCATGGCCGATATGCCTTTCATGTCTTACGGCACCGTGACCGATGCCCTGGACAACGCCGCAGAACTGATGCGCGCCGGCGCCCACATGGTCAAGCTTGAGGGTACCGACTGGATGAAAGACACCATCGAAGCCCTGAGTGAGCGCGGTGTGCCGGTGTGCGCCCACCTGGGGCTGACGCCACAATTCGTCAACAAGTTTGGCGGCTACAAGGTTCAGGGCCGTGACGAAAAGGCTGCCGAAGCCATGATCGAGCATGCCTGCGAGCTGGAAGCGGCCGGCGCCGATGTCATCCTTCTGGAATGCGTACCCGCCCCTCTGGCTGCCCGCATCACCCAGGCCGTCCGGGCCCCGGTGATCGGCATTGGCGCAGGCGCAGACACCGACGGCCAGGTACTGGTGCTGCACGATATGCTGGGCATCACCACCGGCCGCAAACCCCGCTTCGTGAAGAACTTCCTGGCGGAAACCAACTCTATTCCGGAGGCCATCGCCGCCTACGCCCAGGCCGTCAAGGCGCGTTCATTTCCGGCCGAGGAGCATACGTTCAAGGCATGAGAACCGTACATTCACTCAAAGAACTCCGAACCATTCTGCGCAGCTACCGGCAGCAGGGTAAAACCATTGGCCTGGTGCCCACCATGGGCAATCTGCACGAGGGCCACGTTTCGCTGGTACGGAAGGCGGCAGAGGCAGCGGATATCGTTGTCACCAGCATTTTTGTCAATCCGATGCAGTTCGGCGCCAACGAAGACCTGGACACTTACCCCCGCACACTCGCCGACGACCAGGACAAGCTGGCCGCCGCTGGCAACACCCTGGTTTTCGCGCCTTCGGCGGACGAGATTTACCCCGAAGGCCTGGCCCGACAAACCAAAGTGGTTGTGCCGGAAGTCAGCGAAGGGCACTGCGGTGCCAGCCGGCCAGGGCACTTCGAGGGTGTGGCAACGGTCGTCACCATGCTGTTCAACATGGTTCAGCCCGACCTGGCAGTGTTCGGCGAGAAAGATTTCCAGCAATTGGCCGTCATCCGCAAACTGACCCGGGACCTGATGATCCCGGTTGAAATTATTGGCGCCCCCACTGTTCGCGAAGAGGACGGGCTGGCGAAAAGCTCCAGAAACGGCTATCTCAATGAAGAGGAAAGAGCCATTGCGCCGGTGGTGTATCAGACGTTGACCAACGTGGCTGCGCAACTGGAACAGGGCCGCTCCGATTTTGACGATCTGGCACGGGAAGCGAACGACACGCTGGCCAAGGCCGGGCTACGCCCGGACTATTTCAACATTGTGAATAGCCAGACGCTGAAACCAGCCATCGAAGCAGATCAGGAGCTGACACTCCTGGTCGCGGCGTTTTTAGGGACCACCCGGCTAATCGACAACCTTAGCGTCACCCGATAACACCAGGAACCACCGCCTGAAGACTGTCCGGCGGCGAACAGAAAGGAACCTCTGATGCCCGACAAACCGGCACCACTGACTCACCTTCCGGAATGGCGGGTTCTGGCCCAATTCAAGGATAAGCTGGCCGGAACGCCGATACGGGATCTGTTCAGGGACGACCCGCAGCGAGCCCAGCGGTACCTGGTGAGCGGCGCCGGTCTGACCCTGGACTTCTCCCGCAATCGGCTTACCGATGCCACCTTCAACGCGCTGATGGACCTGGCCCAGGCCTGTGGCCTGGAGCAGCAGCGAAACGCGCTGTTTGATGGCGGCATCGTCAATCGAACGGAAAACCGCCCCGCCCTGCACACGGCATTGCGCCAACCCCGCGGCCAGGACGTTCGGGTACACGGTAAAAACATTATTCCGGAAGTGCACGCCACACTCGACAGAATGGCAGAGCTGGTGTCCGCCATCACCGAGGGCCGCCATACCGGTTATACCAACAAACCCTTTACCGACGTGGTGAGCATCGGTATCGGCGGCTCGTTCCTCGGCCCGAAACTGGTGGTGGAAGCCCTGAAACCCTTCTGGCACGGCCATCTGAACTGCCACTTTGTCGCCAACATCGACGGCACCGACATCGCCGAAACCTTGAGGTCGCTGAACCCGGAAACCACCTTATTCCTGGTGCAGTCGAAGTCGTTCCGCACCCAGGAAACCCTGGATAACAGCCTGTTGGCCCGCCAGTGGTTTCTCGACAAGAGCGGCAGTGAGCCAGCGGTGGCCCGGCATTTCCTGGCGGTGACCGCCAACGTGGACGAAGCCATCCGGTTTGGCATCGACCGCAACAACATCTTCCCCATGTGGGACTGGGTAGGGGGCCGCTACTCACTCTGGTCGGCCATCGGCCTGCCCATTGCCCTGATCATCGGCATGGAGCACTTCCGGGCGCTGCTTGAGGGCGCTCACGCGATGGACTGCCACTTCCGTGAACAGCCAGCAGCCAGCAACCTGCCAGTGATCATGGCCATGCTGAGCGTCTGGTACAACAACTTCTGGGATGCACAGAGCCACGCCGTTCTACCGTATGACGAATACCTCAAGCATCTGCCGGAGCACTTGCAACAGCTGGATATGGAAAGTAATGGTAAGCGGGTAACCCAGAACGGCAACGCGGTGGATTACGAAACCGGGCCAATCCTGTGGGGCGGCGTTGGCGCCAATGGCCAGCACGCTTACCACCAGCTGATTCACCAGGGCACACGGCTGATTCCGGCTGACTTCATCATCCCCTTACAGTCCCACAACCCGGTGGAACATCACCACGCTACCCTGTTTGCCAACTGCCTGAGCCAGGCCAGCGCGATGATGGCCGGGAAAACCCGGGCCGAGGCGGAACAGGAACTGTTGCAGGCGGGCCTGGCCTCGGCTGACGCAAAAGCTCTGGCACCCCACAAGGAAATCCCAGGCAATAAACCCAGCAATATTCTGGTGATGGACAAGATTACCCCGACAACCCTTGGGGCCGTGATCGCGCTGTATGAGCACCGCACCTTCGTGCAAAGCGTGATCTGGGATATCGATTGCTTTGATCAGTGGGGCGTGGAACTGGGCAAGCAGATTGGCAACCAGATCCTGCCCCGGCTGCTCGGGGATAAATTCGAAGGCACCGCCGGCGACAGTGCCACCGACCAGATGATCCGGCTATTCAGGTCAGCCAACCGCCCGTGAAATCTGGCGCCCCTGCCAGCTGAAGTCGACCGGCCAGAGCTTCTGGTCACGCTGGTAGTCCTGCCAGAGCTGCTGGTAAGTTTGCCGGCAGGCCGGATGCATTTCCGCCCCGGCAATGTCTGCCAGCGGCCGCAACACGAAAGCGTTCTTGAGAATCTCCGCCCTCGGCAGCTCGACACCGTCGACCACCCCGACAGAATCATCATAGGTCAATATATCCAGGTCCAGGGTTCGAGGGCTGAATTTGGGCGCAGATCGGGTTCGGCCGTTGTCGGCTTCCAACTGCTTGAACCGGCGGGACAGCTCTCCCACCGAAAGCCCGGTGTCGATTCCCACCACCAGATTGAGGAAATCGGAACCTTCAAAACCGACGGATTCACTCTCGTAAACCGGCGAGATGGTCAAATCTCCAAACCACCCTGCCAGCGCGTCCAGTGCCACAGTGACATGGCGGTATCGCTCGATGTTAGTACCAACACTGATGTAAACCCGGCTCATGCCCGCGTTCCCCGCACAATCCGGACGCCCACGGAGCGCGCAGCCGGCACGGCCCCGGGCTTGTTCAGGGTCAGCCGTAGCCAGCGAACACCAAATTCCGACTGCAACAGCGCAGCAATCTCCTCCGCTGCCCGTTCCAGCAGCTGGGGTTTCAGGGTTTGCAGGCATTCACTCACCCGCTCACTAACGGCCGCGTAATCCAGTGCATCGGCGACATTGTCGCTGGCCCCGGGCGCACGGTTGTCCCAGGCCATTTCCAGATCCACCAGTATCCGCTGGGTGATTTCCCTCTCCCAATCGTAAACGCCGATCACGGTGTCCACTGCCAGGCCCTCGATGAGCACTGTGTCTACCAAACCTTCTGCCAAACCGGACTCCCAGTGTGTTCCACTCAAGGCTGATTGAATAATATGCAGGCAAACGATAGTGTGGGAGTTTGCCTGTGTACTGAGCTTCAGGGCGGGCATTTTCTCACAGAACACCCGGCGCCGTCTGCGCGCCCGTGATATGGCCATGAACCTGACCAGTAACCCAGTTCTGATTGTCGCACTCTGCTTCGGCGCCTACCTGGCCGGCTCCGTGCTGTTTGCCATCCCGGTATGCAGGCTCTGGCACCTGCCTGACCCAAGAGCCCTGGGCTCCGGCAACCCCGGTGCCACCAACGTATACCGGGCCGGTGGCTGGCAACCTGCGGTGGCTACACTGGTACTGGATGCATTCAAAGGCTGGCTGCCAGTGTGGCTATCACACATTGCGGGTATGTCGATACTGGTTCAGGCCATGGTGGCACTGTGCGCGGTCACCGGCCACATGATCCCCCTGTTCTATCGTTTCAAAGGCGGCAAGGGCGTGGCCACAGCACTCGGGGCCGGTTTGGCGTTGGCTCCGGTGACCACCGGTATTATGGCGCTGCTTTGGCTGCTGATCATGTGGCGCTGGCGCATTTCAGCGCTGGCCTCCCTGGTGGCGGTTACCAGTGGGCCGGTTATCAGCGCGCTGATTGAGCCGGAAACCCTGCCACTGTTCGGGCTGCTGACCCTGCTGATCGTTGTGCGCCACCGCAACAACCTGATCCGCCTCGCCCAGGGTCGAGAAACCGGGCTCTGAAGCCCGGCCGGGTTAATCAACCAGGCCGTTCGCCCGCGGCTCGTTAACCGGCGGCAAGGTATTCATCGGCCAGCGCGGCACAGACACAATGCGCTCACCGTCCCTTTGACCGCTCTTGAGCCGCTGGGCACCGGCATACGCAATCATCGCGCCATTGTCAGTACAGAACTCCGGGCGGGCGTAAAACACCGAGCCATTGAGTTTCGCGGTCATCTTTTCCAGCCCTGCCCGCAGACGCTTGTTGGCGCTTACTCCACCGGCAATAACCAGGCGCTTGCAACCGGTTTGCTCCAACGCCCTCCGGCACTTGATAGTCAGGGTATCCACTACCGCCGCCTCAAATGCCAGGGCGATGTCTGCTTTTACCTGCTCATCGAAGGCACCGTTATCTTTCGCATCGTTCACCGTGTTCAGGGTAAACGTTTTCAAGCCGCTGAAGCTGAAATCCAGCCCGGGACGATCCGTCATTGGCCGGGGGAAGCGGTAGATCCCCTCGCGGCCCTTTTCCGCCAAGGCTGCTACCCGGGGGCCTCCCGGGTAATCCAGCCCGAGCATCTTGGCGGTTTTATCAAAGGCTTCGCCGGCGGCATCATCCACCGATTCACCCAGCATCTCGTACTGACCGATACCATCTACCCGAACCAGCTGGGTATGACCACCGGACACCAGCAGAGCAACAAAAGGGAACGCCGGCGGATTGTCTTCCAGCATCGGCGCCAGCAGGTGCCCCTCCATGTGGTGAACCCCCAGCACAGGAATACCCAGGGCAAACCCCAGGGCATGGGCCACCGACCCACCCACCATCAGCGCCCCGACCAGGCCAGGGCCGGCGGTATAGGCTATCCCTTCAAGATCGTTACGATCCCTGCCAGCCTTGGCCAATACCTGATCACACAGCGGCAAGAGCTTGCGAACATGGTCGCGGGACGCCAGCTCAGGCACTACCCCGCCATAATCCGCATGCATAGCAATCTGGCTGAACAGCGCGTGGGCCAGCAAGCCCTGCTCGGTGTCATACAGGGCAACGCCGGTTTCGTCACAGGAGGTTTCAATACCAAGAATCAGCATAGTCTGGGCCGCGTCCGAAATGGGAATGTGGAACTGGCGGCATTTTAGCAGAAACCCGAAAGGCTCCGGCAGTTTCGTTGAACAGTCATTGACCTGAACATATCCAACGGCTATCATTGCCGCCCTAAATTATGCACTGGTCGAGTTTTAGCCAATCTGACCAGGTATCGAGCCCGCGTGGCCAAGGCCGGCGGAACCAATTGAAACCGAATCTATCAGGTAGGTGATTTTCGAATGCCAGCTGTTAAAGTGAAAGAGAATGAGCCGTTTGATGTAGCACTGCGTCGCTTCAAGCGTTCCTGCGAGAAGGCCGGTGTACTGTCTGAAGTACGTCGTCGTGAGCACTACGAGAAGCCGACCGCTGTTCGTAAGCGTAAAGCAGCTGCCGCCGTTAAGCGTCATCTCAAGAAGCTTCAGCGTGAGCAGCGTAAGTTCGAGCGTCTGTACTGAGTTCAGCGCGCATCGACAGCAAGACTGATTGCCGGAACGGCGTTTCGCCTTCTCCGGCAAACTGAAAATGCCGCCGAGGCCTGGCTTCGGCGGCATTTTTGGCTATGGTGAATACCGGTTTGTATCAGGCACCCCGACTGAAGTGGAGCCACCATGAGCGGACTGATCCCTCAACGATTTGTTGAAGACCTGCTTGATCGGATTGATCTGGCAGAGCTGATCGGTAGCCGCATCACCCTCAAAAAGGCTGGCGCCAACTACAAGGCCTGTTGTCCGTTTCACGACGAAAAAACACCGTCGTTTAACGTTCGTCCAGACAAAGGCTTTTACCACTGCTTCGGATGCGGCGCTCATGGCGATGCCATCAGCTTTATCCGCGAATTCGACGGTCTGGGCTTTACCGAAGCCGTAGAAGAACTGGCGAAACGGGCCGGGCTGGAAGTGCCTTATGACCGCGCTGCGCGACAGGAAATGCAACAGGCCAGAACCCTGACCGACGCCCTGGATTTCGCCAGCCGCTTCTACCACTCGGCCCTTGGCAGCCAGCAAGGCGCTTACGCTCGGGACTACCTGAAACAGCGCGGCCTGGACGATGCCATCATCGAGCAGTACCAGATCGGCTTTGCGCCCGGCACCGGAACGGCGCTTTTTGACGCCGCACCGAAAGATCTGAAAGAGCCGTTACTGGAAACCAAAACAGTTTCAGACAAGTACGGCCGAACAAGAGATCTGTTCCGCAATCGGGTGATGTTTCCGATCCGGAACACCCGGGGCAAAACGGTGGCCTTTGGCGGCCGCACCCTCGGAGACGACAAGGCCAAATACATCAACTCCCCGGAGTCGGATGTGTTTCATAAAAGCCGGGAGATCTACGGCCTTTATGAGGCCCGGCAAGCCATCCGCCAGCTGGACAAACTGCTGGTGGTTGAAGGCTATATGGACGTGATCGCGCTGGCCCAGAACGGCATACACGATGCAGTGGCAACCCTGGGCACCGCAACCAACCAGGACAGTCTGACCGCCCTGCTAAGGCAAGTCCGGCACATTGTGTTCTGCTTTGATGGCGACCAGGCCGGTTTCCGTGCTGCAGACCGCGCCATGGAGAACGCCCTGGAACTGATGGCCGACGGCCTGCACCTGCAGTTTCTGATGCTGCCACAGGGTGAAGACCCGGACACACTGATCCGGAAGGAAGGCGCAGACGCCTTCAGACAGCGGATTGAGGCGGCAACGCCCCTGTCACGTTACCTGTTCGACCGGCAGAGCGAAGGTTTGAACCTGGAGTTGCCGGAACACCGAGGCGAACTGAGAGCCCGGGCAGAACCGCTTCTGAACAAGATGCCCCGCAGCACACTGCGGGACGCCATGTGGCACGAAATGATGCGCCTGTGTGGCGGCCGGAAGCCCTGGCAGGAGCGGCCTAAAGGCAATGACTTCAAGGCCCGCGGATGGCGCGGCGAGCGGCAGAGCCGGCCGACAGAAGAACGCATAGATGTGAAGCTGAGCAAAGACAGCACGCTTTGCCTGGCACTACTGGAAGCACCGGAAATGGCGGCGGAAGTCAAAGCATTGGCTGACAGCAACCGCCAGCTGGAGCAGGCCGGGCGGTTCGCCCGCTGGCTGATGGAACAGAATATCAGTACCCGCAAAGCATTAGTCGCGGGGCTGGCAACGGACAAACAGGCCAGAGACAGGTTCTACAACCTGTTTGATGGACTGGAGCATATACCGGCCCGGGAAAGCATACTGGCAGCCGCCAGAGAACTGCTGAGCCCGAACGAAGAGGCCGCGCGCCAGCAAAGACTGGCAACCCTGCTCCGGAATCTGGCCACGCTCACTCCGGAACAGCGGGAAGAGCTGAGAACGCTCAGCAAGGGCAACGCAGATTGAATCCTGCGTTAAATCCCGTTGCTGGGGCATGACCACTTGAAACTGACGCCACTGATCACCATCTAACCATTCGGTGGCACAGCAGATACGCGGCAGCTATAATGGCTGTTTAACTTTTTTCCTCTTTAAAAGCGAGTTCACAGGGTGTCTATGTCAGGCAATTCGCAGAAATCACGTTTGAAAGACCTCATCGCACGAGGCAAGGAACAAGGTTACCTGACTTACGCCGAGGTAAACGACCACCTACCGGAAGATATCGCAGATCCGGATCAGGTTGAAGACATTATCCGGATGATCAACGACATGGGTATCCAGGTGTGCGAAGAAACACCCGACGCCGATACCCTGTTAATGACCGAAGGCGACTCCACCGCCGACGAAGCCGCCGCTGCTGAAGCCGCCGCCGCTCTCGCCGCCGTAGAAACCGATGCCGGCCGCACCACCGACCCGGTACGCATGTACATGCGTGAAATGGGCACCGTTGAACTGCTGACCCGTGAAGGCGAAATCGTGATCGCCAAGCGCATTGAGGAAGGCATTCGCGACGTCATGGCCGCCGTAGCCCACTTCCCCGGCACCGCCGGCACCGTGATTCAGGCTTACGATCGCATCATCGAGAACGAAGGCCGCATCAGCGACATCGTTACCGGCTTCCTGGACCCAGACGACGCCGAGCCGTTCATGGGCGAAGACACCAGTGAAGACACCTCTGCTGACGATAACGACAGCAGCGATGATGACGACGACACTTCAACCGAGGAAGAAACCGATAACGGTCCGGACCCGGAAGAAACCCGCCTGCGTTTTGAGTTGCTGAAAGAAAAACTGGATGCCGCCGACAAGGCGCTGGCCAAGCACGGCCGCAGCCACAAGAAAACCCAGGAAGCGCTGAACGAATTGGGCCAGGTATTTGCCCCCTTCAAGCTGGGCAACAAGGCGTTCGACGAGCTGGTAAACGTGGTTCGCTCCACCAACGATCTGGTGCGGGAGAACGAACGGGCCATCATGCAGATCTGTGTACGCGACTGCAAAATGCCGCGCAAAGATTTCATCAAATGGTTCCCGGGCAACGAGACCGACCTGGAATGGGCGAAAGAAATCGCGGCCACCAAGAAGCCATACGCCGCCGCCATTGGTGAGCGCATCGACGAGATCGTGCGCCTGCAGAAGCGCATCCAGAACGTACAGACCGAAGTGGATCTGGACGTAGTCGATATCAAGGAAATCAACCGTCGGGTGTCCATCGGCGAAGCCAAGGCCCGCCGCGCCAAGAAAGAAATGGTCGAGGCCAACCTGCGACTGGTGATTTCCATCGCCAAGAAATATACCAACCGTGGCCTGCAGTTCCTGGACCTGATTCAGGAAGGCAACATCGGCCTGATGAAGGCCGTGGATAAGTTCGAATACCGCCGTGGCTACAAGTTCTCCACCTACGCCACCTGGTGGATTCGCCAGGCCATTACCCGCTCCATCGCGGACCAGGCCCGCACCATCCGGATTCCGGTGCATATGATTGAGACCATCAATAAGCTCAACCGTATCTCCCGCCAGATGCTGCAGGAAATGGGCCGCGAGCCCACGCCTGAAGAGCTGGGCGAGCGCATGGACATGCCGGAAGACAAGATCCGCAAGGTACTGAAGATCGCCAAAGAGCCGATCTCCATGGAAACCCCGATTGGCGACGATGAAGACAGCCATCTGGGCGATTTCATCGAAGATATCCAGGCCCTGTCGCCGGTGGATTCCGCCACTGCCGAAGGCCTGCGCGAGGCGACCCGCTCGGTGCTGGCCGGCCTGACCGCTCGCGAATCGAAAGTACTGCGCATGCGTTTCGGTATTGAAATGAACACCGACCACACCCTGGAAGAAGTCGGCAAACAGTTCGACGTAACTCGGGAGCGTATCCGTCAGATCGAAGCCAAGGCCCTGCGCAAACTGCGCCACCCTTCCCGCTCCGATCACCTGCGCGGCTTTATTGACGACCAGGGCAACGGTTAATCCGCAAGACAGTAGCGGGCGCCACCCCTCGTGGGTATAATGGCGCCCGCTTTCCTTTTAGGGCCTATAGCTCAGTTGGTTAGAGCAGGGGACTCATAATCCCTTGGTCGCTGGTTCGAGTCCAGCTGGGCCCACCATATTTCAAGCACTTACATCACTTCCCCCCCCTCTCCTCGCTAGGTGTCAACCAAACGTCAACGGCGCTTTTTTACTGCTAACCTGGACGATACGACTCTGAGGTTCTGTTATGCTTCCGGGCTGATATACGGGGGTATCCATGACCGAAATATACAGGGACACACCAATGGCGAAAGCCATTTTCGAAATGTTCGATAACCTGGCTGACTTCCTGGAAGATCGAGGAGCAAAGCCTGGTAGCTGTAAGGCGTATATTTTCGGCGGGTGTGCTCTCCACCTCCATACTAACGCGCGTGGTAGCAGTGATCTGGATATTGAACTCGAAGCTATGGAGAGGATTTCTCCAAATGAGCTGGTCCTTGCGCTGGATGAAGTCTTTTTTGATGATCCGGAAACCGGCCCCTCATCTATCGTATTCGATCCGAATTTCACTCCGACCCTCGCACCGTTGCATGAGGATTACCAGGAAGACGCCATTTGGCTTAACCGGAACGAGGAAGACTCACCGATCTGGGTCTACCTGGTTCAAAAAGTGGACCTGGCTGTTTCGAAACTCGGGCGCTATGGAGACCAGGACATCGATGATATACACACGCTGTTTGACCATGGACTCTCCATCGAGGAGTTCAAAAACCGTGCCGAGGAGGCCCGTAAGTACTTTCCCGGCAACCTCGACAGATTGACAGGGAATATCACCCACGTTATAAAAACGTATACAAAGTGATCAACGCGGATATTTCATGAATTCCTTACTTAACGTCGCACACAAAGGACTCGACCGTGTGACAGACCAAGAGGTTGTAAAAGCAGCCCTTGAAGTCTGGCATCAGGGCTATGTCCCGACGCTTTCAGGGTTGCCCCTAGAAGAGCGACGCCTGGCCGGCTATCTGGTTGACCGTTTATCCAGGTTCAACTGCCTGAGTGCCGAGCAGAAGAAAGAACTGCAAACCGTCGCCTCTGATGCGAAGGCGAACCTTCCTGAGCGTTTGTCACGGGAGCGTGTCGACGGGCTGGCCCGATCCTGGGGGCTCGATCACGATCTCAGGCCGTTTATGAAAGCCTTACTCCCCTTCCAAACCCGGCACTATAAGCGCGGTCTCGATAAAACCGCTGCCTGAAGATACCACTTAGTCCGAAGGGCCCTGGACTAAGGGGGCGTCGGATACGTAGAAACGGCCACACATGAATTTTGGTCCCTGGTTCGAGTCCAGGTGGGCCCAACACTACTTGCAGCTTTCTTCCCTCTCCTAAAGCGAACTCCATCGTTTCAAATACTTTTCGATTTTTTCCCAGTAGAACCCAACTTTTATACCAGATGGTAGATGCTCCGTTTGTGTCGCTCTCCTACTCTGTTCGGGCACTTAATTCCGTGATCAGAATGGATGTCGACCATGAACACAAAGAAGAATCTTCTGGGTTTAGCAGTTTTAACCACCTCACTGGCGCTGGCGGGTTGTGGTGGTTCCAGTTCCTCTGGGAATCAGCAGGTGGAAGAGGATATGACGCCGGATGAGCCGACTTTCCCGGCAGCGTTTGCGTTCAGTCAGAATCCGGCGACGGCGCTGGATGAGATGAAGGAGTTGCCTGAGAAGGCGTTTCCGGCCGAGCTGTATAACCTCTTACGCCAGCAGCTCATTGAAGGCGGCACTGCGTCGAGCACAGACAGGCTTTCGTTTTGGATTGATACAAAAGATGCCTTCACCAACTATCAGTGTGGCGTAGGCACCTTTGGCGCTCTAGCAACACAGCCTGACCCAGCCGTCGGAACACCCGCCAATTCCTTTCAAGTGTCTTCCAAAGATACTGCGAATAACGAAGAAGAGCTTGGGGCATACCCGGATGGCGTCGGTACGGCAGCGCTCTTCAGAGAAGTCGCCCTTCTGATCTTCAATGATTGTGAACTCGTCGACCCGGCCGATTCAAGCACCGTCGTCGCCACGATTAATGGCCAGGTCGCACTTATACGGGAATGGGTTGGAGAGAGCAGCAACGGGGATATGGGTAACAGCCGTATTATCATGGATAACTTCCACTTTAACTTCGGCACGTCTGGCCTTGAAGCCAGAGAGCCGGTTGTTGTGACCAAGGGTAACACCACCTACAGCTTGGCTTTTGGCTTTACCGAAACCCATGTCTTTGGCGAGTTCTCCCAGGCCCAACAAAACGCACTGAGCAATTTTGAATACGCTCAGCCGTTCAGATCACGCCTGTTCCAGCAGCGTTTAGCCGATAACGACTTCAAAGGCATGTATGCCTTCGATGCAGCGAACCTGAGCATCACCACCACACCCAATGGTGGCACAGCATCGCAGGTGCAGTTCAACAACTTTGCGTCTGTTTTTGTGGCCCCAACTGAGTTGGGTAACAACACGCCAGACGATATCTACAAGTTGTACGTCGAATCACCCTACCGCGGTGATGAAAATGCCGAAGCTAGCTCTATCGTATTCGGTAGTGATGAGGACGCCGAAACGGTCTTTATCGAAACCCTGTCAAACGGTGGCAATGATAAGTTCATTACCGCGGACTTTGAGTTTGTTGGAGACGAAGCCAGCTTCTTGAGAGGCAGATCAGACCAAGCGCGGCTGGATTGCCCAACAAGTGCCACGATTGGCTATTCCTCTACACCCAGCGCACCAATGGTCGCGGGCATCAGTTTCCTTTTAGATGGCAACTCGCAGGAAACGACTCGCGTGTATGTGGATGAGAACAATACTCAAACCAACCGCGATCCAGCTGTGGCAATATCGACAGCAAGTGAAGATAACGTCTGTCGCGATGGCGAAAATGGCCCAACCAGGTTCATTCCTCTTCCGGGGCTCGGGCCAATTTCCTATGATCCATCCGTGGTGATTTAACTAGTCTTCTTGCGGCCGCCATTGGATTCTCAAGTCCGTGGCGGCTTGCCTGAACCATTTCCAACTCACCTCATCCAGCCATACACCTTGGCATTGATCATCCAAAAGGCACTGTCGCGCCCAGGCAATCCGTTCGGCCGTTTTATCGGGCAACGGCTGCCAGCTCAACCCATCCCAAAAAAGCCCCTTGTGGCTCACTCTATCCCCCCTACCCCAGGCATCACGCTCCCGCCCTTCAACGTAGCGAATCTCAACCGGCTTTTCCGGCAGCATCCTTCCGAGCAATTTGCCGTACAGGTGGGCAGCGGTGGTCTGGCCAATATCCGGCTGCGCGTTCACTTCGATCACCCAGGCGCCGATATCACGCCATGAATGACTGATGTCCGGCATGATCAGATCAATGCCGGCCAAGTCCAGGCGGCACAATCGCGCTACTTTGGCTGCTAGCTCGGCGTTGTCCGGGTGAATGTCGGCGTAGACCGGAACCGGCTGGCCACCGGCGGCGACATTCGGTAAATGCGACAGCACAACAACCTGGCCTGTTGCCGGCACACTGGTTGGCTTGAGGTTCTGAGCGTTGAGCAAGTCTTTCGCGGATTCCGCACCAGGCAAAGGCTTGAGCGGGCTGAGGCCGGTGCCGGAACGCTCCGGCCGGGCGTTTTCACGCTCTATTAATCTCGAAACAGTGTCTTTTCCATTACCAATCACACTGGCGGGCACTCGCTCTATCGCCCATACACATTCTCCGCGATGCACGGTTAATCGATAATCCCGACCCTGCACCTGAGGCTGAACAAGAACCTGATCGGTTAGTTCCCGGCACTGCCGGAAGGCCTCCGCCAGCGAAGGCAGGTCTTCCAGGTACAGATGAACGCCCTTACCACCGTCCAGATCGGCCGGCTTGCACACCAAGGGAAAGCCCAGTGCCTCGGCGACAGGCTTCAGCTGCACCTCCTCCATGATCAGTGCCTGCCTGGGCACCGGAATGCCCGCCTTGGCAAGGAAGTCGCTGGTGGCCGCTTTGTTTCTCACCAGATTGGCCGACATCACCGGGGTTGAGGAGGTAAACGAGCTGTCGAACCACACACCGGATGCACCAATGCCGATCTGAAACATGTGATGCCCCAGACTAACCACTGGCAAACGCGCCTCGAAAGCGGCGAAGAGAAACCTCGAGATGTTGGCCGAGGTCGGGGCACAGTCAGCCAGGGGCTTCATGACGGTTTCAAGGCTGGATATTGCCTCACGAACAAGGGTGTCGGTTTGGGGGGCCATGGACACCGTCAACAGCCACTTCAAAAGCGATAAACTGGCGTTCTCCGTACCCTCGTATGAGGGGAAGTACACCAGGTAGTAATTGGGCATATCCGGCGAAGGCAAAGCCTTCGGCGCCTCGAATACCGGCAACCCGGCGAACCGCACGATTCGATGGTGCCAGTACCCAAGCCATTCCAACCAGGTCTCAGGCCCGACGGGGTGCCCTGAAGGCTTCGGTAATCGGCCAAAGCCGGGTTCCGGAAAGGCGCGTTCGAGCAAAGTGACAAAAGCCCGTGAGACCGGCTCCGAAGCATTCGAAGGCGGGCGGATGTTCACGCAGAAGCCAGGCTGACGGGTCACATCTGAACCACCGTAATAGCGCGTAACCGGTGGCTGCATATCCCAATCGGGTCTCTGCAGCATTCAGTGCTCCTGCGGGTTGGGGACGCATTTGCGAGCCACCACTCGGTAAAGGCGCCATGGCATTTGCACAGATTCTTGCGAATCAATACTCGGTTTGATGCCCAGGTAACTTCTGACGGCCTCAAGGATCAGGCTGTCTGAAACGCCCTGCAGACGAAACAAGCCACGGCAGAATTCGCACAGTTCGATCTTACTGGCGAATTGCCAGTGGCAATCCACCATACCCGCTGACAGGACATCCCATTCTGATGGTTCGAGCTGTAAAACGAACTCAGGCCCGAGATAATCGCCTTTATGCCCCATGCCGTTGTATTCACCTACAAACTCGTCGAGAAACCGGGCTTCAGGAGACCCTGACCGGACATCCAGCACAGACAGCAAACCATGGGGTACCAGTGTGCGGTGACACGCATTCAGAAAAGGGCGCTTATCCAGACAGTGATGGAGCCCCGCCAGGCTTATAAACGCATCAATCGATAGGTCCGGGAAAGGCAAGTCAGCCAGATCGCCACCTTCAGCCGGGCCGGTATTAAAGCCAGAACTGGGGTCGAAGCTATGGTACTCCACCGTTGCGGGCAGAAAACTCCGCAGGTACTCCCCGCCAGACGGCGCATCAGCTATCCGGAAGGCGGGACGGGCTGCAAGGTCTGCTATAAGGGGCTCTAAAGCCCGTTTAAACTCAAGCTCCCTCGCATGAGGCACAGTGAGCATGGCCTTATGGTAACTGCCACCCCGGTGCCGGAAAATTTCAGCGTAATCTGCAAGCACCTGTCCGTATCTCCCAGCGTTTTGAGCTAACATTAATGGGCCTGCCACCAAGCGGCATCTACCACATGGTATAAAGTGATCCGGAAATTCCCTGATTTCGTTTAACTGATGGGATATATCCGGTGGAGCCCGATGTCAGACACCAACCTCAAGGAACTCATCTCGGCCGTTGCCGCCAGGCAAGCGGAATTTGCCGACCTGATCGTCGCTCTGGCACCGGATCTTAGCTCACAGGCCATTCTGCCGACTGATCTTGCCCTGGAACTGTCTACGGCGCTGCACGACCTGGAAGAGCGTGCAACGGGCCACGACCCGCTATACAGACTGGTTAACGACCACACAGCCCCCGCCCTGGCTCTCAATGAGTCTGGCCAGGTTGTTGCTCTGAACGTGGGCGCGGCCCAGCTGTTTGATATGCAATCCGGTGATGGCTTGGTCACTCTGGGCATCAGCCCGGAGGCATTTCATCAGTTCAAGGAACGCCTCGCCTCCACCCAGGGCCCCACGTTGTTGAAGGCCTACCGAAAAGGCAGTGACGAACATACCCTGCCCCTGATTCTCGTGGGCATGTACCAGCAGAAACTGAAAACCTTCGTGCTGAATGCCTTGCAGCAACACTGGCCGGAATCCATTGATCTGGCGTTCGCAGATGTGTTCGGCCTGTCTGCCAGTGAACGCCATATCCTCGCGCTACTATCACGGGGCTGCTCGTCGGAAGAGATCGCTGAAGAGCGAGGCAGTTCGGTGGCTACCGTCCGGCAGCAAATCAAGAGCCTGTTACAGAAGCTGGGCGCTAAAAGTCAGGTGCAGGCAGCCACCATGGCCGCCTCTGCAGCGACCGCCATGGATACCGTGAAAGCGAAAGGGGATTTGCTGTCTGCCCATTACGACGATTATCCCATGAGTATTCATGAGGTGGCCCGTGATCACCGGCGAATTGGCTGGCGCCGGTTTGGCCGCCCCGGCGGGCAACCAGCGCTATTCCTCCATGGCCCCTCCTTCGGTGCCGGGGACTTTCCGGACGAACGGCGACTGGCTTCGCAATTTGGGCTGGATGTCATTGCCGTCGAACGCGCCGGTTATGGCAGGACCGAACCCTCGGACAAATCCGAAGACCCACTGGAAAGCCAGTGCCACGATATACTCGCCGTGCTAGGCTCCCTGTCGATCTCTCGGGTAACCATTCTGTCCCATGAAGTCGCCCTTATCCCCGCCCTTGCGCTGCTGAAACAGCCAGGCATAGCGATAAACGGCATTGTTTCCGTCTCCGCAGCTCCGCCTTTCAAGGAGCTGGAGCAGATTAACGCCATGCCTGCTCACCAGGCGATTTTCATCCAGGCCGCCCGCCACGCGCCTTGGCTGGCCAGGTTGATGGTTCGGCTGTTGATCCTGAGAATGAGGAAGCTCGGGCCGGAGCAGTGGCCCAAAGTGATTTTCGAGGGCGTGGAGCCAGATGAGCATATAATTCGCAAAAACTCCCTCAGACAAGGGGTGATCGCGGCCTACGGGTTTTATATCAATCAGCTCGGGGCCGGGTATCTGGAGGACCTCAGAATTATGATTCAGGATTGGGGGCACTTGCTGGACGCTCCGAACCTCCCTCTGACACTTATTCACGGCGACTGCAATGCCAGTACCCCGGTGCCTCACCTGAGTATTTTCCGGGGCATTAACCCTGACCTCACCATCGAGCTGGTTGAAGGCGAGGGGCTAACATTGGCGGTCTCGCAAACCGAACGGCTCTACAAAGCCCTTGCGACAATGGCAAACGCCTCCGGTAACCGACTCGCACGAGAACACGGATAGGTCCCTTTACAGCCACACCCGATCAGACGTCAGGTAACTTTACACACCTTGCATAAATCGAGACAAAAATCCCATATCGATCAATGCCCTGAAACCTTGGCCCGCCGATTGCTTGACCCTCTATGACATCCGTATGGAAACCCGACACTACACGCCCTTAAGGAATGGGTAGTGAAAAGATCGATACAGGGTGCCGTTGGTCACCGACAGGTGCTGATCTCAAGGAGTGTGTCATCATGAAAATCAAAACTATGTTATTCAGTGCGTTACTGGCCTTCAGTGTCAGTGGCAGCGCTTTTGCGTACACCATCGCGGGTGGTACAGACGTTGGAGGAATCGATTCATTCTTAGGAAAGATCGAAAACATGAATCCGTCGGACCCCGCCACGGAAGCAACGTGGGCATCAGGCATCGTTGGTACCACATTGACGTTTACAGGAAAATCAGATCCCGCGAGCTTTCAGGTCACCGTTGAAGACTCGGGTATCGTCGCGTTCAAACTGTTGACCACACCGTCCTACTTTCTGTTGAAAGACGCCCGCACACACGTTCTGTTCAAGAACGAGCCCAACATGGATTGGGGCGTGTTCCGGCTTCTGGACTACTTCAAGGACAAAGAAGATCTTCAGCTCAGCCATCTGACTGAGTTCAACGGCGGCACCGTTACCGTACCCGAGCCGGGCACGCTGGGCCTTCTTGGTCTCGGCATCCTGGGGCTGCTGACGGTTCGCCGGAAACTGCAACGCACTGCATAAGCAGCTAGAGTCGTTGCCGTCTCTTCAGAGCCCTCCTATCGGGGGGCTTTGTTTTTATGATCGTGGCCCACCATTGAAGTAGCTGTCAGGTTTCTTTACGCATCAAACGAAATTACCGCGCTCATCAACACACGGCTGCCCCCAAAATACGTGAATCTCATCACAAAACGGACAACTTGATCCCTCCCGCACTTCTCGGGCTGGCTCGCAAACCCAATGCCAGACAGTGACTTATATCAATCTTGACCCTCAAACGCCTCTTTACCTGTCACCAAAGCCACACCACCCAGTGCGCCGTCCAGCTTATGATCACAGAATAATGATAAATCGGTCACAAGACCGACAAGCGACTAAAAAAAACAACGGAGTATTACAATGCACGGCTTTGATTTCGCAGGTAAGCGGATTCTCTGCGCCTCTGTTTCGGCGATCAGTCTATCCCTGTCGTTACCCGTGTGTGCCAGCATGGGAAACCTTGGTACCACCTATGGCGTGATGCCCACTGATGTTGCCTCAGCGCAGGCACTGTCGATGTTTAATACACAAGTGTCTGCCACCTATTACAACCCCGCCTATCTGACCAAGGACCCCCGGGGTGAGCTCACTGCCGGCCTGCTGCATGCCGAACAGGAACTGCGCGCCAGCGGCCCAAACCGGGATGGTGACGTGGTTTCCAGCTCCCCAAGCCAGCACGTCTTGATTGGCATGAAAACCAATCTGGGCTCACTGACCCGTTTCGGGCACCCGCTTTACCTCGGTTTCATAGCGGGTGTGGAAAAATATGGAAAAGAGATGCTCGCGTTCTCGTCTGAAACATCCGAGACGGGGCAGTTTCTGCAGTACGGAAAAGAACCTCTGTTTCTTAATCTGGGCGGTGCCACGCGAATTTGGCGCGGTATCGACGCCGGGGTTTCGGCCAGAATCACACTGGAAGCTGAGGCCGAACTGATCGCCACCTCCAACCTGGCAGGCGATACGGAGAAAGAGAAGCTCAGCGTGAATGCCAAGCCGTCGTTGAAGAGCATTCTTAGCGTTAATATCGATTACGCAGATACCTTCTGCCCAGACCAGGCATGTTTCCTGGACGGATGGGAAACGGCGATTTCCTACCGCACCAAATCGACATCGTCTACCACCATATCGTCCAACGTGATCGTCAGCCAGACCATCCCAGCCCCGGGTTTGAGCTTGGCGGTTTCCACCATTGATTCCTTCCAGCCGGAAACGCTCAGTATTGGCACCCAATACCGGGGCGATGGTTGGCGAATCGGCGGTAGCGTTGAGCAGCAAAAGTGGTCAGAGCTTGAAAGCGTATTCGCCAACGACAGTGTAAAAGATCAACAGGGTGTTGCAGCCGCCAGCCGGATGAGGTTTGACGACATCCTCGTTCCGAGACTGGGTGGTGAGTACAACCTTAACGAAAACTTTGCGTTTCAAGCAGGCATTGCTTTCGAGGAGTCTCCACTCAAATCGGATCGCAATCCGGAAGTGAACTACCTGGACACAGACAAGATAGTGGTGGGCCTGGGGCTCAGTGCCACGTACGATCGTACCCGGCTGCTCGCCTACCCAGTTCGATTCGACATTGGCTACCAGTACCAACAATTACAGAAGCGCGATTTTACGATCGTCGACTTCAACGGCAACGAAGAAGCGGTCACGGCCGACGGCGACATCCACGTCGTCAGTGGCTCAGTTACCCTGAAGTTCTGAGAGGCGCACCATGAAAAAAACAATTCTTGCACTGTCAGTGGCAGGTCTCGGTTTGGTGGGTTGCGGTGGCGACAATCAGACCGTCAACCAGCCAGCCGCAGCCCCGGAACTGTATTTCGCCTATCCGGCCGACACTCCGGTTATGGCGAACGGGCAACAGCTTTTTACCAGTACGGTACCCGTGTCAGCACCCATTTTCCTGCGATTCACTGATCGAATCACCACTCCCGAGGACGAACTTGCCAATACCCTGTCCCTGAAGGATAGCCAGGGCAACGCCGTTCCATTAGGAGCTGCGACGTTAACCGCCGGCGACAAAGGACTGGCTGTGAGACCGCTTGAACCGCTATCCCCGCGACAGGTCTACACACTCACCGCAGACGGACTGGAAGTGGCGGGCCAGGCTGTCACACTCACAAGCGATGGCATCGTCTTCAAGACCGAACCGGCAGTCAAGGGGCCACTGCTAAGCCAGGCTGAGGATATCGACTTCCGAATTGCTCGATTTATCCCCCTTGATGACCACCGATACCCTGCAACCGACCTGTCGGTGCTTCGGGTTCAGTTTACCGAACCGGTGAAAGCCTCAACCTTGATCTATGGCGACACTTTCAGCCTGCGCGATAGCAGCGGTGAACTGGTGCCAGCTGAAGTGTACCTCCGGGGCCACCGGTTGACGATTGACCCGGACGACTACCTGGACCCTTCGCAAACCTATTCCATCGAAGTGACCGACGGCATTGAAAGTGAAATACTTGGCGCCAAACTGACCGTGCCGGCAGAAGCCCCCTGGACATTCCAGCCGCTGGACACTCGTTCGCCGAACGGCGAACGTCAGTTTGCCGCCCAGAAAGCGGCCACCAATCCCGGAGAAGTTGCCCTTTCCGGAGCAGAATTCAATACCGTGAACCTGCAATCGCAACTCCTGGGGGAGGAGAATCCTACCACTGCCAGCGGCGTGGTATTTGCTGAGCTGGGCTACATTCCAAAGTTCGAAAGGGAAGGCAAGAGTGTGCCCCTGGCGATAAGCCGGGGCTCACTGATGACGGGCTCAAGCGTGGAGGTCAACGTTGCCGGCGCTGTTCCTGCCGGCTTTGAGTCCGATGCCGTGAGCGTTCGCTTTATTTCGGACGCAAACGGGTTCCTGATGCCAAATCCCTACACCAACGCAGAGGATGCTCCCCGGCTTGTCGAACTGTTCATCGATATGGCCCTGAACACGGAAAACCCGACTGCCAACGCCGCATTCGCCCAACAAATGCTGCACGTTCAACTGGTGGGCACCGCCATCGTGGAAAACGGCACTTTGACCATTGAAGCGGTCGGCGTTATCGAACCCGACGTCATGGGAGTGGACAAGGCCTCAGGGTTGATCTCGTTCCGGCTGGAGGGCTTCCGCTTTGAGGCAGATGCTCCAACACAGGAACAGTTCGCGGACCAGGAGGCTCCGTTTGTTAAGAGTTGGTCACCTGCGGCTGCCGACGTGGACAAACTGCTTCCGGGCGACCCTCTTACGGTGTTCTTTTCTGAGCCTTTGCTCCCGAGCACGGTAACAAGCAGCTCCGTTACTCTGTATTCGGTGGACAATCCGAACGAGCCAACGCCGGCTTCGCTGACACTCAACGGATCGGCACTGTCAGTGGCACCGCATTCTCCTCTTGAGGGAGGCAGGGAGTACCGGTTGTCACTTTCCGGCAGCATCACCGATATTGCGGGCAACGCCCTGACGCCCACTGAAAAGATGTTTACTCGTCCGCGTACCAATCAGGACAACCCGAGCAACCAATCACCCGTGGTTTTAACCTCGTTGCCCGGTTACCCATGCGCCAAGGTTAACGTTCCGGCGAATCCGGAGGCCGGCAACCAGGGCCGGTGTGCTGGCGGCAAAAGCACAGATGATTTGCTGCCAATTCACACGCATCCTGGCCAGCAACCGATCATCGTGCGTTTCTCGCAGATCATGAAGAGCGACTCGATCATCGCTGACGATACGGTGCGAATGGACGAGTTCAAAGACGGCACTTGGCAAGCTTTCACTGACTTTGTCGTTGAGACCAGCCCACAGGAACTCAAAATAATTCCAAATGACGGCTGGCAATCCGGCACACACTACCGGTATCGCCTCGAGTCTGGTCAAGATGGCATCCGATCGGTCGCCAATCTTCCACTCCAGACCCAGGTACTGAGCCAATCCATTCGCACCCCGGTTCGGACCTTCGGCGGCCCGGCTATGGAGAATTACTTCGTGGGCGGCCCAGAGAATCCGGGCGTTCTGACCCCTCTGCGGAACCTCCCAACGGCCGATATCAATAGTGATTTTCAGATCACCAATCCTGAACAGAAGGTTCAGCCAAGCGAGTCTGGCACCTACGCCGCTATCGAGAACTCGGGGCAGGTTCGATACAAGCCCGGAAGTGTGGACAGCACGCTGGTCGACAATGCGAATATCGGATGCCGTGTCGGTCAGACTTGTGAACAAGAGAAGTTCATTTACATGACCGCGATGTTGGACGTTGCCGTCATCGGCCAACCGGATGATCAGGGAAGAGTACCGGTGAAGCTTTACCCCTCAGTGCTCTACACCTCAGAACTTGATGTGAATGTGAGCATTTCCGATCTGGTGGCCTGGCTCGTCGGCAAACATCACAGCATAAAGACCGGCCCGATGCTGATGCGCATGCGTTATGAAGGGGAACAACGGAACGAGTTGATCAGTGGCTATCTGCTTACCAATGCTGAGGGAGTGCTTACGTTCGAAACCGAGCTGGACCTCTATATGGATGCGCCTTACCTGAAGCCGGAAATCCCCCTGACGGAACTCGACCACAACATGCGGAGCTTTCCGATTAACAACCTCAAGCTCTCGGGGCCCGTCACCTTTCTGGACGATGGGCGCATGCAGATTGTGCAGAGAAACACCGCAACTGTTGACCTGCCGAATATCGTGATTGACGGGAACACCCTGGGCGGTTTGGGCAACATCCTCGGCTTAGGCCCCCGCACCTCGCTGGCGCTGACAATACCCGAACAGCAGCTTTACCTGAACTACATATCGCCATCTACTCAACAGTAAAACGCAAGGCCGGCACTCGCCGGCCTTTTCTTTTTCAGTACTCGCCCACCCTTCCCAGGCCATAGCGTCAGTACCGAGCGTTCATGCGTGCTGATGTCGAGCGCAGACCACATAGAAACATTTACTCACAAATCCCCAACAAACCTGACCCGAATTGATCTACACAGCTCCCTGCTTTTGTCTAACCATGTAAGTGGGAAATTCTGTGTTCAATTCGACGCAAATTTGCGTCATCCGGGCCAACGTCCCAAAAAGACAAGCGGGCTAATATCCAGTATAGAGGTGTAAATACGAAAAAACGGCCAGGATAATTGCCGGCTCATGAACACCTGAATGACAAAAATAACAGGAGCTTTACACATGATAGGTTCTCACCGCTTTGCCCTGCGGGCACTGTCCGTGGCCATTGTCACAACAACTGCCGGCCTTTCTTTCAATGCTCACGCCAGTATGGGAAACCTGGGTACCAGCTATGGCGTAATGCCCATTGACGTAGGCACTGCTCAATCGCTCTCCATGTTTAATGATCAGGTGTCCGCGACCTACTACAATCCTGCGTCACTGACCAGTGACCAGCGCGGCGAGTTGACCGCCGGCATTCTCCATGCAGAGCAGGAGTTGCGTTCGAAGAACCCCAATGCCGATGGCGACGTGCTATCAAGTTCTCCAAGCCAACACGTGTTGATCGGCATGAAAACCAACCTGGGCTCGCTGACCCGCTTCAAGCACCCGATCTACCTGGGTTTCGTGGCCGGCGTGGAGAAATACGGCAAGGAAATGCTGGCCTTCGGATCCGAGACCAGCGAAACCGGTCAGTACCTTCAGTATGGCCGTGAACCTCTGTTCCTCAATATCGGCGGTGCCACTCCGATTTGGCGCGGTATTTCCGTCGGCGCCTCGGTCAGAATCACTCTGGAAGCTACCGCCAACCTGGATGCGGTTTCTACCCTGGGCGGCGAAACCAGCCGTGAACGCCTGGCCGTCAGCGCCGAGCCTTCCATGAAAACCATTCTGGGTACCCGAGTCGATCTGGGCAGCACCTTCTGCCCAGACAACAACTGTTTCCTGGATGGCTGGGAGACCGCGTTCACCTATCGTACCAAGTCTTCGGCCTCCACCACCGTGGACTCCAACATCATCGTCACCCAGACCATTCCAGACCCGGGCCTGAGCCTCGCGGTGACTACCATCGACTCCTTCCAGCCTGAAACCTTCGCTATTGGCACACAGTATGTCGGCGACGGCTGGCGAGTGGGCGGCAGTATCGAGCAGCAGAACTGGTCGGAGCTTGAAGATATTTTCGCCAGCGACACGATCAAGGACCAGGGCTCTGTTGCTCCGGGCAACCGTATCCGGTTTGACGACATCCTCATTCCCCGCCTCGGCGGCGAATATCAGTTGAACGAGAACTTCGCGGTGCGAGGTGGCGTTGCCTATGAAGAATCACCGCTGAAAACGACGCGTAATCCCGAACTCAACTACCTGGACACCGACAAAATCATTGTTGGCCTTGGCATCAGTGCCACCTATAACCGAACCCGCCTATTGGCTTACCCGGTGCGACTGGACCTGGGCTATCAGTACCAGCAACTGCAGAAGCGCGATTTCACGCTGGTCGACTTTGACGGCAATGAAACCGATGTGACAGCAGACGGTGACGTCCACGTCGTCAGCGGCTCCATCACCCTGAAGTTCTGAGGAGAGGAAGGCCATGAAATACAACAAGACACTGGCACTCGTTCCCGCAATTCTGCTCGCCGCCTGCGGCGGCAGTGATGAACAGACCATGGGTGAGCGCTCCGCGCCCGGTTCTGTGGTGTATTCCTTCCCGATGGACGGGCAAGCCGATGTGAGTCCGAAAACCGAGCTGGTACTGCGATTCTCACATGCGATTACCGATGACGAAGCCACAATACGTGAGAAAATCAGCATCAGTTCTGGCGATACTTCTCAGGACTTTACCGTCGAAAAAATCGACGGTGGCAAAAGCCTGAAGCTCCAGCCCACTGGCAGGTTAGATATCCTGACCCGCTATTCCGTCACCTTCGAACAGCCGCTGGCAGCGGAGGGCGGTCGCACCGTCGCTACCCCTAATGCGGTCGGCGAACCGGGTATCCAGTTCGACACCCGGGGTGACTTTACCGCTATCGCCAACCTGACCAACACCGACGAAACCTTCCGGGTGGCCTGGCAGGTGCCGGATCAGGGAAGCTCCTTCCAGGCCATGAACTTCTCCACCTTTCGCCTGGCCATGACCCACCCTGTCCATCCGGACTGGAAAAAACTTGGCGGCACCATCGAGCTGCTGGATTCAGACAACCAGGCGGTACCGGCCACTGTTCTGGTCAAAGGCAACCGCATTACGGTTGATCCCTGCGTCACAGCAGAACCGGAAGACTGCGGCAGCAAGGCAGACGTTCTCGAAGCCGGCCAGACTTACACTCTCAAGCTGAACAACCTGGCCAGCCTGACCAATGGCCCGGATGGCGACCGCTTCAGCCAGGAATTCAGCTTCCAGCCCCGTGATACCGGCCCCACCGTGGTGCTTCAACAGGCGGCGGTGGATTCCGGCCTTGGTGAGGGAGTATCAGAAGATGCCGCCCAGCGCTCTATCCTGAACGGCCAGATTATCAACGGGGTAACCCTGAACTCGGTGCTTCAGGGCGTGGCTGGTCCTTCCCAGCAAACCGGGGATCTGTACGCCGAGCTGGCCTTTGCCCCCGCCTTCCAGGCGGATGAGGCGCTGCCTTTGCGGGTACCAAAAGGCAGTGTTCTGAACAGCACCAGCCTGGATGTGCGCATAGGCGGTGAGGTTGCCATACTAAACGCCGCTACCGGACAGCTGCAGACAACTGGCAACATTAAAGTCACCATGTTGTCAGATGCCTCCGGTTACCTCAGCCCGAACCCCTACACGGACAACCAGAATGCCCCGCGTCACATTACCCTGTTTATGGATGTTTCCATGAACACCGAGGAAGCGCAGCCCAATGCCTCGCTGTCTCAGGATCTGATGGGGGTGGAGCTGCGCGGGATTGCGCTGGTACAGGATGGCGTTCTGACGATTGATGCCATCGGCATGGTAGAGCCCAACCTTCTGGGGCAGGAATTTACCGACTCCACCATTGCCTTCCACTTGCAGGCGGCTACGGACGTGGATTCTGTGCTGGACGCCGATGCGATGCGCGAACTGGACACCACATCGCCACAACTCGTTAGCTGGATGCCAGGACCTGAGAATGCCATTCCGGACACGCGCCAGGCCATGCAACGCCCTGGTGACCCAGTAATTCTGAATTTTGATGAACCACTGGACCCGGCGACGGCCCCGGATGGCGTTACTCTGTTTGAAGCTGGAACCGTTGTTGAAAATCTTCATGTGAAAGTGGACGGCACAACGCTCACCATCAATCCTGAGGGCGGACTGAAACATGGCCTGGCATACCGAGTCTCGCCGAGCGGGCTCTCAGACCTGGCGGGCAATCCGGCCATCTTCCAGGACCTCAATTTCGTCATGACCTCAACCGGCGACAACGATGGCAGCGTCACGAAACGCTCGCCGATTGCCTTGACGACGTATCCCGGTTTCCCCTGCGTGACCACGGCCGCTGATTTCGCGTCGCTGAGCCATGGCCAATGTCTTGATGCAGCGCCCAGCGGCCCTGCTGGCGATGTTCTGCCAATTACAGACATGCCAACAGACCGCCCGATCATTGTCGTGTTTTCCCAGTCCATGCAAGTTGACACGATCAACAGCGAGACACTGGTTGTTGAAAAGGTCAGCGACCCGGCAACCGCTATCGGCGCTGGCGAAATCGTCAGTGGCCGTATTGAAAAGAACAACCAGCGCATCCGGTTCTTCCCGGATCAGCCGTGGGAACCAGGCGGCTTCTACCGCTACACGCTGCGTTCGTCGACCGCCGTGGGCGATTGCGCTCAAGCTATTTGCTCCGACTTGGGGCCGGGCTATCCGCTGAAAACGGATCTCCTGGTTAACCCGGAGGCTGTCGGCGGCCCGGACATGACGATCTACTTCCGGGGTGCCGAGTCCATCGCGTCGGTATTTACCCCGCTGAGAAATCTGCCTGTCAGGGATACCAATTCCAACTTTGAAATTGATTGCCCTACTCTCGGTGATGAAGGCTGCCTGGAGCCATTCGAGCAGGAAAGTGACGGCATGGGCGGCTTTCTACCTTCGGCTAACGCTGCGAAGCTGATTGTTAAAGACAAGCAGGCAACGGTCCTGGGCGCGCCAGCAGGTGCCGCTGTAGGATGCTCCGCCGATACCGAAGGTGACTGCCCCCGCGACAAGTTTATCTACCAGACCTACGGTTTGAACACTGAAGTGGTTGGCCCAGCCATCGACCCGGAAACCAACAAAACAGGCGTTAAGGTTCTGCTGTACCCGACCATGCTCGTTGCGACGTCCGCAACCGTGGTTCTGGACGGACTCGGCGATCAGGTTACCGGGCCGCAAGTTCTGAGAATGCGCTACAGCGAGGGTGCAGAAGGCCGCAGGGACCAACTGATTGAAGGCATCATTATAGAAGATGCCAACGGTGGTCCTATTTTCAAAACCACGGCTGAGCTGACACTCGATGCGCCCAACCTGTCTGTACCGCTTGAAGGCGCCCTTCAGCACAACCTGTACAGTCTGCCGATCACCTTGAATCTGGACGGCCCTATCACTTTCTTCGACGATGGCCGGATGCAAATAGAACAGCGCAACAACAACGCGCCTGACATTAACGTGCTGGTCAGTACCGAAAACGCGATTCTTGATTCCGGCATCGAGCTGATCAGCTGCCTGGGGGGACTCCTGTTCGGTGATACTTCAGCCTGTGAGGACCTTCTCGACGAGTCGTCCGAGGACACAGGGGCAGTACTGATTCCGTTGACGATTCCGGAGGGCGGTATTTACCTGAACTTCATCTCCAACCCTATAAAGGAACTGCCTATCGAACAATAAGGGTTCCACCGACATTTCGATAGACGTTCAGGCCAGTCTCCGGACTGGCCTTTTTTATGAACAAAGGTCAGCTGTCCTTTGCCATCCGTTCTTTTATCTGGCAGCCATTTCCTGATAATCTGGTTGCAACTTGAAACCTAAAACAACAATTCCGGGAGAGCTCCATGCAAAACGGCACACACTACCGTACCTGTCATCTTTGTGAGGCCATGTGTGGCGTCGCGATTGAGGTTCAGGATGGCAAGATTGCCTCCATCAAGGGGGACGAGCAAGACCCGCTCAGCCAGGGCCACATCTGCCCGAAAGCCGTGGCGCTGCAGGATTTGCATGAGGATGTCGAACGCCTGCGCAAGCCGATCCGCAAAACCGCCGACGGTTGGCAGGAGATCTCCTGGGACGACGCCTTTGACCTGGTGGCCGAGCGGCTGACCGATATTCGCAAGCGCCATGGCCGCAACAGCATTGGCGTGTACCTGGGCAACCCCAACGTACATAACCACGGCACCCTGATGACCACCATGCCGTTCTTGCATGCCATTGGCACCCAAAACCGCTTCTCTGCCACTTCCAACGACCAGCTACCTCACATGCTGGCCAGCCTGGAAATGTTCGGGCATCAGATACTGTTCCCGATTCCGGACATCGACAATACCGACCTTTTCATCTGCATTGGCGGCAATCCGATGGCCTCCAATGGCAGCCTGATGACGGTGCCGGACGTACGCGGGCGGATAAAAGCCCTGAAACAGCGTGGCGGCAAGCTGGTTGTGATCGACCCCCGCCGCACGGAAACCGCCAAGCTCGCGGACCAGTTCCACTTTGTTCGCCCCGGCACCGATGCCCTGCTGCTGATGGCCATGGTACATACCCTGTTTGCGGAGAACCTGGTTAACGCCGGCGCGGCCGAGCGGCTGGTGAAAGACATGGACCTGCTGCGGTTGGCGGCGCTTGGCTTCAGCCCGGAATCGGTCGCAGAAGCCACGGGCATTGCCGCTGACGATATTCGCCAGCTGGCCCGGGATCTGGCGAACACCCGCAAGGCTGCCCTGTATACCCGAATGGGTACCAGCACCCAGGCGTTCGGTGCCACCACCACCTGGCTGGCCTACTGCCTCAACATCCTGACAGGCAAACTGGATATTCCCGGCGGTGTTCTGTTTACCCAACCCGCTGTTGACCTGGTGGCACTGGGGGCCTTGTCTGGCCAGAATGGCCACTTCGCCAAGCGGCACAGCCGGGTTCGCGGGCTGCCGGAGTTTGCCGGCGAGTACCCGGCCAGCACCATGGCTGATGAAATGCTCACCCCCGGTGATGGGCAGATTCGTGCATTCGTGACCGTGGCCGGGAACCCGGTTCTGTCGAATCCTAATGGACAACGGCTGGATGAGGCCCTCGAAGGTCTCGAGTTTATGGTGTCAGTGGATTACTACCTGAACGAAACCACCCGCCACGCCGACGTGATACTGCCGCCCACCGCCGCGCTTGAGCGCAGCCATTACGATCTGATTTTCAGTATGTTTGCGGTTCGCAACGTGGCCAAATACAGCGAAGCCCTGTTTGAACCTGTACCAGACGCTCGCCACGACTGGCAGATTCTTCTGGAACTGGCCCATCGCCTGGAGAAAGCTCGCAAAGGCGGTCGTTTGCCACTGCGCTCTGAGCTGGGCTGGAAGGCATTCAAAGCCTTGGGGCCAGACCCGATTCTGGACGCCCTGCTGCGCACCGGCCCCTACGGCGCCAACCTGGGCAAGGCAGGCAAGCTCGTCCAGCCGGCACTGGACCTGGCCATGGACAGCTTGCCCAAGCGCCACCCCCTGAAAGGCCTCGCCAAACTCAGCCCCCTGAATCGGCGCTGGCAGGAGTTACCCAAAGGTTTGTCATTGTCCTTGCTGAAAGACTATCCCAGCGGCGTTGATCTTGGCCCCCTGCAACCCTCGCTGCCAGAGCGCCTGTATACCCGGGATGGCAAGATACAGCTGGCACCACGCCGATATCTTGCCGATGTAGAACGGCTGAAAGCCTTGCTGGAGCCCGGCAAAGCCGATGACTTGCAGCTGATCGGCCGGCGCCATGTGCGCAGCAATAACTCCTGGATGCACAACAGTCAGCGACTGGTGAAGGGCAAAAGCCGCTGCACACTGATGATGCACCCAGTGGATGCCGAAACCCGTGGGCTGACCGACGGCCAGCAGGCGGAAATCGGCTCCGGCGGCCGATCAGTGGTCCTGCCGGTGGAAGTGACCGAAGATATTATGCCCGGCGTGGTGTCCATCCCCCATGGCTGGGGTCATCATCGCCCGGGCACCGGCCAGTCCACGGCGGCGGCCCATGCTGGCGCCAGCATCAATGACGTGCTCAACGACGCAGATGTGGACCCGGTTTCCGGCACATCCGTGTTAAATGGGCAGGTAGTGAGTGTCAAAGTCTGGCAAACTGAAGCGCAACTCAAGCAGGCCTGACACATTCACCACAGGGAGACACATCATGCCCAGAGGGCTCCAACTGGTCATCATCGTTATTGGCCTGGTGGCCATAGGCATTCTGCTGTTCTACATCTGGCGCCAGGCCAGGGCGATCTCGGAACACCGGTTGCGCCAGAAAAAATCGGAGGAGTTTCGGGCCAAGCGCCGGGACGAGATGATTGAGAGCATCCGGATTATTGCCATGGCGGTGGAGGAAGACCAGGTGGAGTACTCCGAGGCTTGCCTGCGACTCAAGGGCTTGCTGGACCACGTTGCCCCGGACCTGCTGGAAAAATCACCTTTCCGGGTGTTTCAGGAGGTTCACGACAAGATTCAGCACATGCCGACTCATCGGGCCCGACAGGCCACTGACACCCGCTTTGTCGAGAAGATGGATAAAGAACGCCATGCCGTCGAACAGGCCCATTCAGACGAGGTGCGCCGGGCGGCAACCGCCATACGGCACCATCGTTTCGATTGATCGGCGCCTATTTTGTAATTTTTTGTAACGGATAGCCGGGCGCCCAGAGAAATATAGCAAAGCAAATCAATAGTTTTGCTTTCCGTGCAAACCTGACGTTGCGCTCATGGATTGCGAAGCAGCGTTTGGTGCTTTCCTTTTCCCGTAGCTTGTCTAACTTTAAACAAGGACGCTGCCCCCACGCATCCGGGGCAGAAACCTGTGTTGTTGTCTCCTGATAAGTTTGGACGACTCTGCAAAGCGGTTGAATTTGCCGGCCTTCCAAGGCCGGCTTTTTTACGAGCCTTGGCCCATCATGCCGGCCATGGCCATAATGCTGTCTTTGCTGTTGACCAGCTCATCGAACTGTTCCTCCACAGCCTCTCGATCCAGGCCCAACTCCTCATATACGGAAGCGTCAGCCAGCTTTCCCGCTCCCAAGGCAACCCCTCGTTCTGTCAGCAACTGACGCCCCAACCAAAGCAATCGCGCGTAATCACTGTGGGGGCCATCGTAGGTGGGATTCTTTTGATACCGGATGGCCAGGGTTACTTCGTCGGGCATGCCCCAATTTTCCATCAGCTGGGCGGAGATCTGCTCACGGGTGATGCCTAACAAGTAGTGTTCGATCACGCTGGAATCGATATGCGGGTTCACTTCCAGAGAGCGGCAAACCAGTTTGAAATGGGGAGGAAACACCTGGGCCAGCACCAGGTGGCCAAAGTTGTGCAACAGGCCAGCCAGATACGCCAGGCCAAACATCGGGCGCCGGCCCCTGGGCATCATACTCGCCAGAATGCCAGCCGATTGCGCCTGCCAGATGGCCTGCTGCCAGTAATCCACGTAGCCATCCGGATGGTCTTTCGGGTGTTTGAGTGCCCGCCCAAGGGCCAGGCCCATAGCAAGGTTCATCACCAGATCAAAGCCCAGCACCCGCGACACCGCATCGTGCACCGAGCGCACCTGCCCCGCTGCGGCATAAAACGAGGACGACGCCCAGCTTACTACCTGGGCTGCCAGGCTGGGATCGCTCTCTACCACATCCACAAGGTCACCCATCACCGCGTTCGGGTTTACCCGAAGGTGAATAATGCGCTGGGCGGTCTCAGGCAGTGGCGGTAATTCCAGGGTATCCTCCAGCCGTTGCTGGATGCGCAGGCCAGTAAATTTTTTCAGCGCAGAATGCAACTGGTCCCGATCAGCACCGTGATTGTCGAGATTCACAGAGATGGTGTCGGTATCCACCGCAAAGTCATGGCGTTCGGCCTTGGCGGTCAATTGGCGGAAATCCTCCGCTGGCATCATGATCGCCAGTTTCTGATCCGCCAATTCCAGGGCGACGGATTCCAGTTCATCCACCCTCTGGTCGATCACGGTCGGCCAACCGGTCAACGATGGCAAGGCGGGCAATTCCTGTAATCCGGAGCGTTGGCGCACCCGGACCTGCTCGCGCCGCTGCATCATCCTCAGATCACGGCCAAGCTGTTTGTTCAGCGCTTCCAGATCCAGCAAGTCATCCCGCCGGCAAATAGCCTGCAGATTACCTTCGCTGTCATTCAGCAGCACCATACGCAACAGGTGCTGCGGCTGAATCTGGTTCGCGTTTCTCAGCGACACCCCCGCGGCGCTGTCGCCAAGCGCTTGCTGAACCGCAACAGGGAGCTCCATAGCTTTCTCCAAAAGAAGGTTTGATACCTATTTGGCTGCATTGTGCAGCTAATTTCAAGCAAACTCTGGGCAGAAAGTGGGTCAGGCCACAATGAGCCAACAGAGTATGGCCTCGGCCTCACACCTCGCCGTACCGAATATTCTCCCCGAGCCATCGCCTGATTAGAGCGGACACCACCGCTGGCTGTCGCATGAGCGCGGGCGCCATCGCTTTGACGGGTTCGATCCAGCCCTTGTCCCGTTCAAAATCCGCGAGCCTGAACTGCATCAGGCCCGTCTGGCGGGTACCCAGAACTTCACCCGGGCCACGAATCTCAAGGTCTTTTTCGGCAATAAAGAAACCATCCTGGCTGTCTCTGAGCGCCTGCAACCTTGCTTTTCCGTTATTCGACAAAGGCGGGTGATACATCAACACACAGAAACTGGCCTGTTCCCCCCGGCCCACACGCCCCCGCAGCTGATGCAGTTGCGCCAGCCCAAGACGCTCCGGGTTCTCAATGATGATCAGCGACGCATTGGGTACATCAACTCCCACCTCAATCACGGTGGTGGCCACCAGCAAGTCCAGCTCGCCACTCTTGAAGCGTTCCATTACGCTGGCCTTATCTACGGCTTTGAGCCGACCATGGACCAATCCGATTTTCAGATCCGGCAATCGCTCCGCCAGCTCCTGCGCTGTCACCTCCGCAGCCTGACACTGTAGCGCTTCGGATTCCTCAATCAGCGTGCACACCCAATACGCCTGGCGGCCTTGACGGCAGGCGGTGCGCACCCGTTCAACAATATCATCACGGCGGGAATCCGGCAGCACAACGGTTTCTATCGGCTTCCGGCCAGGCGGCAGTTCGTCGATCACCGACGTGTCCAGGTCGGCGTAGGCACTCATGGCCAGGGTTCGGGGGATCGGTGTTGCGGTCATGATCAACTGATGCGGGGCCAACTGACCGCCGACGCCTTTCTCGCGAAGCGCCAGGCGCTGGTGCACACCAAACCGGTGTTGCTCGTCAACAATCACCAGGGCCAGGCGCTGGAACTGAACCTCGTCCTGGAACAGCGCATGGGTACCGATGGCCACCTGCGCCTGGCCGGAAGCAACCGCTGCCAGAGCCTCCTGCCGGGCCTTGCCCTTTACCTTGCCAGACAACCAGGCGAGTTCAATCCCTAAAGGGGCAAGCCAGCCCTGGAAGTTCCGGTAATGCTGCTCGGCCAGAATCTCCGTCGGTGCCATCAGGGCTACCTGAGCGCCCGAGCCAATGGCTTGTAGCGCTGCCAGAGCTGCCACCACGGTTTTTCCGGAACCAACATCGCCCTGAACCAGGCGCAGCATGGGCACCGGCTGACTGAGGTCTTGCCGGATCTCCTTCATCACCTGCTTCTGGGCGCCAGTCAGGCTGAACGGCAGTTGGTCAAGGAACTGCTCCGGCAAGTCACCGATCGGCAACAGTGGGAGCGCCGCCCGGGCCTGAATCTGCTCACGCACCTGCAACAGGCTGAGTTGATGGGCCAGCAATTCCTCCATCACCAGGCGCTGCTGGGCCGGGTGCCGGCCCTCCATCAGCAAATGCACCGCCGCATCGGCAGGAGGAGAATGCACCAGTTTGACCGCGTCAGTAATACCAGGCAGTTGATAGTCTGATAACAGTGACGGCGGCAACCAGTCCTTGATCGGGAAACGGGCCAGGTAACCCAGTGCCTGCTGGCACAGGCCTCGCACCCGGGGCTGCTGAATGCCCTCGGTCAGCGGGTAGACCGGAGTCAGTGTCGCCTCACCGGCAGCTGCCATGGGTGGCGGATTAACCTGGTATTCGGGGTGATAGAACTCATAACCGGCCCGGCCGGGGCGAACCTCACCGAAACAACGAACCCGAGCGCCTTCAGTCAGCTGGTTTTTCTGGGCTGCGTTAAAGTGGAAGAACCGCATCACCAGAAAACCACTGTCATCCCGCAGGGTAACCTGAAGCGATCGACGGCGCCCCATTACCAGGTCGGCCTTCATGACTTCGCCTTCGACCACCGCCACGTCGCCGATGCGCAAACTGCCCATGGGGACAACGCGGGTTCGGTCTTCGTAACGATAAGGCAGATGAAACAGGAGGTCCTGAATGGAATGGATACCCAGCTTGGCAAGCGTTCCCGCGAGGGCGCTTCCTACGCCCTTGAGCTGGGTAACGGAGATGTCGTCCAGTGACGTCATAACAGCCCTCAGGCGCGCTCAGCAACCACCGGCGTTGCCGTTTTCGCCTTCTCCATTACGCGGCACTGGCTGGCCGCCAGCGACAACACATCAATGGCTTTCGGGCGGGGGAAGGTTACGCGCCAGGCCAGGGCGACTGTGCGGAAGGGTACCGGCGGCGCAAACGGGCGCACCGCCAGGATATCTTCCTGGTATTTGATGGCGGTGGCGGCAGACAGGGGTAACACGGTGATCCCTAACCCTGAAGCCACCATGTGCCTTATGGTTTCCAGAGAACTACCTTCAGTAACCAGTTCAGGTTGGCCGTTATCAGTGCGCTTGGTGATGGCATCAACCAATGGCGGGCAGGATTCCAGCACCTGGTCCCGGAAACAGTGGCCCGGCCCTAACAACAGAAGCTGCTCTTTGGACATCTCTTCCGCCGTGATCTGGTCTTTCGCCGTCAGCGGGTGGTCAGCCGGTAGCAACACCACGAAGGGTTCATCATACAGCGGCAGCGTGACCACCTCCGGCTCTTCAAATGGCAAGGCGATGATGATGGCATCGAGATCGGAATGACGGAGTTTCTGTCGCAGGTTGGCGGTGTAGTTCTCTTCTATGTAGAGCGGCATTTCCGGCGCGGCGCGGCGCAACTCCGGCAACAGGTGCGGAAACAGATAGGGACCAATGGTGTAGATGGCACCCACCTTGAGCGGCGAGTTGAGCTGATTCTTGCCGTCCTGGGCCATGTCCTTGATGACACCCACCTGGTCCAGAACCCGCTGGGCCTGCTCGATAATCCGCTGGCCCACTTCAGTGACGCGGATACTGCTTTTGCTCCGCTCAAACAACGGAATGCCGAGCTCATCTTCCAGCTTTTTAACCGCCACACTCAACGTGGGCTGACTGACGTGACAACGCTCTGCCGCGCGGCCAAAATGCCTTTCCCGGGCAAGCGTAACGACGTATCGTAACTCGGTGAGTGTCATGGTGAGCTCCGGTCACAGGGTGCAGGTCGAAGTTTCACATACTTTATCAGCGAAAGCATAAGGATTGAAATTGTCTATGGCAATGACGGATCGCAAACATTCAACGCGAATCCTGGTGGCGGGCTGCGGCAAGCTGGGTGGCGACATCGCCTCCTTGCTGGCGAAGACGGCTGACGTGTACGGCTTGCGCCGGAACCCACACAAGGTACCGCCCGAGGTTACAGGTATAGGTGCCGACCTGACCCGGCCAGACACACTGAAGGGCCAGCTGCCAGAAAATCTTGATGTGGTGATTTATTGCCTGACACCATCAAGCTACGACGAACCGGGTTACCGGGATGCCTACGTCACCGGACTACAGAACCTGATCAATGCCCTGGGTCCGAATAAATTAACCAGACTCCTGTTCATCAGCAGCACCAGCGTGTACGCCCAGAACGACGACAGCTGGGTGGATGAACACAGTGAGGCCAGGCCAGACCGCTTCACCGGGCAACTCATTCTCGAAGGCGAACAGACCGCCCTGAACAGTATTCACCCGGCCACCGTGGTCCGGTTCAGCGGTATTTACGGCCACAGCCGGCAACGCTTTCTGGAGGAGGTTCTTGAAGGGCGAATGAACCCAGAGCCCCCTGCCCCGTTCAGCAACCGGATTCACGAGCAGGATGCGGCCCGGGCGGTCGCCTGGCTGACAGAAAATGCCATGAAGGGAGAACCACTGGACGATCTCTACATTGGTAGTGATTGCGAGCCGGTGCGGCTGGATGACGTGGTAGCGTGGGTTCGGCAGCAGGTGCCGTGTAAAGATCCGGTGGAGGGTGCCCGTAAGGGCGGCAGAGCCGGCAGCAAGCGATGCAGCAATCAGCGCCTGCTGGCCACCGGCTTTGAGTTCCGGTACCCCGATTACAAGGCAGGATACCGGGAACTCATCGACGGCCTTAGCTGAGCACCATCACGGCTTCCATTTCCACAGGCACACCTTTCGGCAACGCTGCCACGCCCACGGCAGCCCGTGCCGGGTAGGGTTCCTGGAAATAGGTCGCCATGATTTCATTCACGGTGGCAAAGTTGGCCAGGTCGGTCATGTAAATGTTCAGTTTGACGATGTCTTTCAGCTCACCGCCTGCGGCCTCGCACACAGCCTTCAGGTTTTCAAACACCTGGCGGGTCTTGGCGGCGAAGTCACCTGCGACCACTTCCATGGTTTCCGGGTCCAGCGGAATCTGGCCAGACAAATACACGGTGTCCCCGGCTTTCACCGCCTGGGAATATGTACCAATCGCCTGAGGGGCGTTTTCAGTCTGGATGACAGATTTGTTGGTCATGACCTGTAATTTCCTCTCGTTCAAAACGCCAATCGTCACCCTTCGCCGTGGCCACTGTCAACCATACCTCGGTCTGGTCAGTGGCGAACCCGGCTGATGTGGGTCACCGCCCGAATGTTGCGCACCCGGCGCATCACCCGTGCCAGGTGTTTACGGCCATTCACGTGAACCACCAGACTGACAATACCAAACTTGGCATTCTGCTCTTCCACGTTAATCCGTTCGATATTACCGTCGGCCATGGCCACGGCGTTGGCCATCTCCGCAATCACACCGCGCTGACGCTCCAGCTCTACGCGCAGCTCCACTGAGAACTCATCGGTGATGTCTTTGGCCCATTTCAGGTGGGTCAGGCGGGCACGGCCTTCGTCGTCTTCCGGCAGACGGGAGCAAGTGTCGGAATGAATGACCATGCCGTTGCCGGAATCCATCATGCCGACCACCGGGTCGCCCGGAATCGGCTTGCAGCAGTTGGCAAAGCGCACCAGCATGCCTTCGGTACCGCGAATGGTCACCGCGCCCTGTTTGTCGACCTCCACACTCTCCAGATTGGCCGGACCATCCAGCGCTTCATTGCCAGATACCAGCTGCCGCGCCACCAGGTAAGCCATGCGATTGCCCAGCCCGATATCGCCGATCAGGTCATCAAAACTGTTGACCTGATTGTGGTTCACCACAGCCTGTTTCTGGGCATCGCTGATGTCCGCCAGTTTTGCACCGAATCCTTTCAGGGACTTCTTCAGCAGGGTTCTGCCCAGCTCGATGGACTCTGCCCGCTTGCGGGTTTTCAACACATGTCGAATGCTGCTGCGGGCCTTACCGGTGACCACAAAGCTCAACCAGGCGGGGTTCGGCTTGGCGCCGGGCGCGGTGATGATCTCGACGGTCTGACCACTTTGCAGCGGCTGGCTCAGGGAGGCGAGGTTGCGGTTGATCCGGCAGGCAACCGCGGCGTTACCGATATCGGTGTGAATGGCGTAGGCAAAATCAACCGATGTGGCGCCGCTGGGCAATTCCATGATGCGCCCTTTGGGCGTGAACACGTAGATTTCGTCAGGGAACAGGTCAACCTTTACGTGCTCGATGAACTCCATTGAGTCATCCGCCCGCTCCCGCATTTCCATCAACCCTTTCACCCATCGATCAACCCTGGACTGATTGATGTTGGTGACTCCGGAATCGTCGGTTTTGTACATCCAGTGCGCGGCGATACCGTTATTGGCGATGTGCTCCATTTCCTCGGTGCGGATCTGGATTTCGATGTTCACGTGCATGCCGAACAGTGTTGTGTGCAACGACTGGTAGCCGTTGGCCTTGGGCATGGCAATATAGTCTTTGAAGCGGCCCGGCAGCGGTTTGTAGAGGCTGTGCACTGCACCCAGAATGCGGTAACAATCGTCTTCCGTGTCTGTGATGATCCGAAACGCATAGACATCCATGATTTCATGGAAGGATTTCTGTTTGAACTTCATCTTGTTGTAGATGGAGTTCAGGTGTTTCTCCCGGCCCTGAATGCGCCCGGGCAAACCCCGTTCTTCCAGTTTCTCCTGCAGCTTGCCCCGAATCTCATCAATGATCTCCCGGTGGCTGCCCCGCAGCTTGTCGACCGCCTTGGAAATGTACCTGGACCGCATTGGGTACAGCGAGGAGAAACCAAGATCTTCCAGTTCTGTGGAGATGGCATGCATCCCGAGCCGGTTCGCAATCGGGGCATAGATATCCAGGGTTTCGGTGGCAATGCGCTGGCGCTTTTCATAGGGCATCGGCCCCAACGTGCGCATGTTGTGCAGGCGGTCTGCCAGTTTGACCAGGATTACCCGGATATCCTTGGCCATGGCCAGGGTCATTTTCTGGAAATTCTCGGCCTGGGCTTCGGCTCGGGAGCGGAATTCAATCTGGGTCAGTTTTGAGACACCGTCCACCAGCTCAGAAACGTCTTCACCGAACTGTTCTGTCAGCGCGTCTTTGGGAATTCCGGTGTCTTCAATAACATCGTGGAGCATGGCGGCCATCAGGCTTTGATGGTCCAGTCTCAGCTCGGCAAGGATATGGGCTACGGCCAGAGGGTGGGTAATGTAACGGTCGCCACTTTTACGCATCTGCCCTTCATGGGCCTGCTCCGCGTAATAGTAAGCCCTTCGCACCTGATTGATGCGACTGGTATCCAGATACGAACTGAGCTCTTTGGCCAGTTCTTCAACCGTTGCCTCTTCCGACACCGCGCCTCCAGTGTTCTCTGTTCGCCAGGGACAAAAAAGCCCGAATGCATGCATCCGGGCCTTCCCTTGTCCTTCCAGCAGGTTTCTATAGCTACACTATAAAACTGCGGTGACAGATTTCAATGGGTCTCAATCGCTGGCAGGTAAATGTACGCACTCCTGCCGGCGATTTTACTCGTCGTCGTCTTCGGTCAGCAGATCGCGAGTAACTTTACCTTCGGCAATTTCACGCAGGGCGATAACCGTCGGCTTGTCATTCTCTTCAGCAACCATAGGCTCTGAACCTTTGGTGGCAATCTGGCGGGCGCGCTTGGTGGCCAGCATGACCAGCTGGAAGCGGTTATCAACGTTTTCCAGACAATCTTCAACGGTAACTCGTGCCATTATCTTCCCCGACAAAAAGAATCACTGATTTAGCAGACCGCGTAGTTTACTGCCCCCGGTTTAATTTGTATACAGGGAAAACCAGATTCAGTCCCGACTGACAAGACCCGCCAGCAGTTTGCCGTGGCGCAACTGTTGCACCGACATTTTCAACCGCTGGGCACGGGTGATGGCCAGCAGGTCGGCCAATGCCACGCCGAAATCGTCGTTTACCACCAGGTAGTCAAACTCGGCAGCGTGTCGGCACTCTTCTTCCGCCTCTGCCAACCGGCGCTCAATCACCTCCGGCGCATCGGTGCCGCGGCCAATCAGGCGCTCACGCAGCACCTCCGCAGAGGGCGGCACAATAAAGATACTGATGCACTCGGGAACCAGGCGGCGAACTTGCTCGGCGCCCTGCCAGTCAATTTCCAGGATGACGTCCTGACCTGTCGCGAGGGTCTCGCGGACCCACGCATGTGAGGTGCCGTAGTAATTACCGAAAACATCGGCATGCTCCAGGAAATCGCCCTCGGCAATCATCGCCTCGAACTCATCACGGCTGACGAAGTGGTAATTCACGCCGTCTTGCTCGCCGGTGCGCATGGGCCGGGTGGTGTGAGACACCGACACACCCAGCTGCGAATCCTGACGGAGCATTTCCGCGACAAGGCTGGTTTTGCCCGCGCCCGAGGGAGCGGAAATTACAAACAGGGTACCCTGCTCACCGGCCTGGCTCATGGCTTACTGACTCCAAATACAGTTTGCGCAGTCCCAGGGGCCTGCGAGAAAACGGTGAATTATACGGGGTTTGACTTATATGCGCATCCCGAGCCGTGTTCTACTGATAATATAGCGAGTTAAACCCAGACACCGGGGCCATCAGCCCCTCACCCTGAATCTGCCGATTAGTGGAAGCCCGGAATGGACAAACTCCTGATCATCATGGACCCGAAACACAAGCACCAGACCGCACTGAGCCGGGGTATTGAACTGGCCCGGGCAACCGGTGCCAGCCTCGAAATCGTGGCCTTCGTGCATGAATATCTCGACGCCCTCCCCTCCGACCCGGTGGTTCAGAACAATGCACGCACGGCACTGATCGAGTTACGCCAGGAATGGCTGGAGAAAATGCTGGCACTGGCAGACTGCGACGACCTGAACGTGGTCGCCCACACGGTCTGGGCCAAGCAGATTCACCAATGGATTAACGAGCATTGCGAACGCGAGAATATCAGCACCGTGGTGAAAACCGGGCATCGATCCGAGACATTCCTGTACACACCCACCGACTGGCATCTGATTCGGGAGTGCCCGGCGCCGGTGATGCTGGTGGCAGACAACAAATGGAAGAAAGCACACCCGATTCTGGCCGCCATTGACCTGAGCTCGGAGAAGCCGGTTAAACGGGCCCTGAACAACCGGATTATTGATCATGCCTGGCGGCTGGCCAAGGCCATGGATACCGACCTACACCTGGTGCATGCGCTCCACACATCGGTGGTGCTGGCTGATCTGGACATCATTGATACCGCCGCCCATGCGCGCAAGCGCGAGGAAGAACTGAAGCCCAGAATCGAACACCTGCGCAACACCTGGCACCTGAACCCGGAGCAGGTTCACATTGTCGCTGGCCCGGCACAAAAAGTGATCCCGAGTGTCGCCAACAAAATCAAGGCTGATATGGTGGTCATGGGCACCACCGGCAAAACCGGTCTGGCGGCCAAAGTTGTCGGCAATACGGCTGAGAAAGTGCTGACTCACCTGAGAACCGATCTCGTGGCCATTAAACCGGCCGAGAAAGAATAAGGCAGAAACGGGCCGGTCTACTCCGGCCCGCGACAATCATTCAAGGTTTTGCACCTGCTCCCGAATTTGCTCGATCAAAACCTTGAGGTCCACCGCCGCACAGGTAACCGCCGCGTCAATACTTTTACTGCTGAGGGTATTGGCTTCCCGGTTCAGCTCCTGCATCAGGAAATCCAGCCTCCGGCCGATGGCATCATCGTTTTTCAGGGTATCGGTCACTTCACTGATATGAGCCTCCAGCCGGTCCAGTTCCTCGGCCACATCACTCTTCTGCGCCAGCATCACCATTTCCTGGGCCACACGCTCCGGCTCCAGCTCCACTTTTGCTTTATCGAAGCGATCCCGCAGATTCTGCTCCTGGGCGGCCAGCAGCTGCGGCATTTTCTCACGCACTTCTGCCACCAGCTTGCCCATGGTGGCCAGACGTTCCTCAAATAACGGCCGCAAGCGCTCGCCCTCCCGCTCGCGAACGGACATCAGCTCTTTGACCGCGTCTTTGAAAAGACCGGCAGCCGCCTCTTTCGCAGCGCTGTAGTCTTTCTCCGGCAAAGACATCACGCCTGGCCAACGCAGAATATCCAGTGCATTAATATGGGCCGGGTTATCGAGAATGCGGTTGATGTGATTGGCCGCCTCGTTCACCGCCTTGGCCATTTCATCGCTGATTTCGAAGCTCTGCACCTCGTTCTCGGCAGACTGCAGGCGCATGGAGATATCCACCTTGCCCCGCTTTAACCCCTGACTGCGCAGCTCTTCTCGAAACCGGTTCTCCAGTTCCCTGAACGCCTCCGGCAAACGGAAAGACGGCTCCAGGTAGCGGTGATTTACGGTACGGATCTCACACGTGAGCGTACCCCAGTCACCCTGGGTATCCTTGCGGGCAAAAGCAGTCATGCTGCGGATCATATTGGCTCCATAACCGATGAACAGAAGCATCGAGTTTAACAGGGTATTTGCCCAGGCGGCGAACCCGACCAAAGATCACCCTGCAGGCCACCGCCCCGGGCATGCTACGTGTTATACTCGCCAACCTTTCAAAGATTCCGCCCGGCACCGCCCGGACATGTATTTTCATAAACAGGACACACTATGCGACCAAGTGGCAGAACGCCCGAGCAACCCAGAGACGTCCGCATCACCCGCAACTACACCCGCCATGCCGAAGGCTCGGTTCTGGTAGAGTTTGGTGATACAAAAGTCATCTGTACCGCCTCTGTTGAGAACAAGGTACCGCCGTTCCTGCGCGGCGAAGGCAAAGGCTGGATCACCGCCGAGTACGGCATGCTGCCCCGTTCTACCGGCAGCCGCATGGGCCGCGAAGCCGCCCGCGGCAAACAGGGTGGCCGCACCGTGGAAATCCAGCGCCTGATCGGCCGCAGCCTCCGCGCCGCGGTTGACCTGGAAGCCCTGGGCGAGCACACCATCACCATCGACTGCGACGTTATCCAGGCCGACGGCGGCACCCGCACAGCGGCCATCACCGGTGGCTGCGTGGCATTGGTAGACGCCCTGAACCACCTGGTAGCGGCCAAGCGGCTGAAAAAATCACCGCTCAAGCAAATGATCGCCGCCATTTCTGTGGGCGTTTACAAAGGTACGCCGGTAGCCGATCTGGATTACCCGGAGGACTCCGAAGCGGAAACCGATATGAATGTGATCATGACCGATCAGGGCGGTTTCATCGAAATTCAGGGTACTGCGGAAGGCGCGCCGTTCGAGCAAACCGAACTGGACTCCATGCTGGTTCTTGCGCGTAAGGCGATTAACGAGCTATTTGAAATCCAGAAAGAAGCTCTGGGCGCTGAAGCCTGACGACCTACTGAGAACTAGCGGGTTCGGAGGGGGAAGCCTTTCCGGGACCCTCTCCGGCCATGGATGGCCGGAGCGGAGCGCACAGGGATGTGCTCGTAGCGTGTCCCGGAAAGGCTTCCCACTCCGGACACGCGGTCGACTATCTCAACGCTTAAAAGCCGATTTCAATATCATAATCCATGATCACCGGCGCGTGATCAGAGAAACGGGTGTCTTCATCAATCCAGCCATCACGGATGGTCTTGCGAATACCCGGCGTCAACAACTGGTAATCCACCCGAATACCCGCCTTCTTACGGGAGCCCTCGGTTTGCTCCGGCCACCAGGTGAACTGATTGCTCTGTTTGTTGATTTCCCGGAAACCATCAATGCAGCCCATCTCATCAAACAGGCGATCAAGCCATGCACGCTCATGGGGCAGGAAACCGGAGAAATCCGTCTTGTGGTACAGCGGGCTGGCGTCCGTCACGTGGTGGGCGGTCTGCAGGTTGGCGCAGAAGATGAACTGCCGGCGCTTGCGCAGGGTCTTCTGCATATGCAGGCCGAACGCTTCCATGAACTCGTCTTTGTGATCGAGCACGGTCAGGTCATCTTCACCAAGCAGCTCGTCTTCCCGGCCAAGGGCGCAGGGCGCCAGCACGCAAGCCACGGAGACCTTGTCGAAATCCGCCTGGATAAAGCGACCTTCGCGGTCTGCCTGCTCATTAGCAAACCCGTACATGATGGCCTTCGGAAAATGGCGAGTGTAGATACCCACACCACCGTGTTCGTTCAACTCACCATCAATAAAGTAGGCCTCATAGCCTTCCGGAATCAGGTTTTTGTCTTCTACTTCATAGGCACGCATGCGGTGGTCCTGCACACAGACGACATCAGCGTCCTGCTCTGCAAGCCAGTCAAAAAAACCCTTCTCAACGGCCTGTTCAAGACCATTGACGCTGATTGTAACTACCCGCATACATGTTCCCTGATTCGGTTTGTGTGTATGATACCGGTTTTACGCTTTAATTAAAGATCAAACCCCGCCAGAAGCCTTGCCATGCACGACTATCAGCAAAATTTTATCGAGTTTGCCATTGAGCGGAATGTTCTGCGCTTTGGAGAGTTCACGCTCAAATCCGGCCGAACCAGCCCCTACTTTTTCAATGCCGGGCTATTCAATACCGGAAACGACCTGTTGCAGCTAAGCAAAGCCTATGCCGCAGCCATCGAACGCAGCGGCCTGAATTATGACATTATTTTCGGCCCCGCCTATAAGGGCATTCCGTTGGCCACAGTGACCGCTATGGCCCTTGCAACAGACGGTAACAGCAAACCGTTTGCCTTCAATCGCAAAGAAAAGAAAGATCATGGTGAGGGTGGCAATATTGTCGGCGCCCCACTACAAGGTAAGGTACTGATTGTGGATGACGTCATCACTGCCGGCACCGCCATTCGGGAATCCATTGACCTCATTCGTGCCGCTGGCGCGGAGCCCGCCGGCGTGCTGATTGCGTTGGACAGGCAGGAGAAAGGCAATGGCGAGTTATCCGCCATCCAGGAAGTGGAGCAGGAATTCGGCATCCCCGTTGTCAGCATCATTCGTCTTGAGCAGGTACTGGACTACCTGAAGTCCAATCCGGAGTTTGCCGGCCACGCGGAAACAGTGGCCAGCTACCGGGACCGTTACGGAGTCTGACCATGCACCACCGTGTGTCCAAATCAACGGTTATTGCCAGCCTGGCCGCAGCAGGACTGCTGCTGTCCGCCAGTGTGCAGGCCAATATGTATCGTTACACGGATGACAACGGTCAACTGGTGATCAGCAGCACCATCCCGCAGGAGGCTACCAAACGCGGCTACGACATCCTCAGCACCAATGGCCGGGTGATTGAAACCATTCCACCGGCCCCCACAGCCGAGGAAATCGCCGCCCGGGAAGCGGAGAAAGAGCGCCAACGTCAGGCCGAGATTCAACAGGAGCAGGATCGCCAGCTGTTGAAGCGCTTCAGCCATCCAGACCAGGCTGTTCGCGCCATGCATCGGAAGATTCGCGAACTGGAAGGGATCATCCAGTTAAAGCGAGGCAATATTTCCGTAATTTCCAGCCAGCTTGACAGCGAACAAAGCCGGGCAGCCGACATGGAGCGGGCCGGCAGGGATATTCCGGAAGCTACCCTGGAACGGATTCGTCGGCTGGAGTCACAGATCCGCGACGTGGAACGGGAAATTGCCGCCCAACAGCAAGACATCAGTGCGATGAAAAAGGAATTTGAGGCGGATATCAAAAGATTGGAAGTCGTTACTGGCCAGGAGCGGACACTCCCCCTCGAGCCGGAATAAACGTTTGTATTGGCGGAAATGACAAAGGGCGCTCACCAGAGCGCCCTTTGTGGTTACAGCTCGCCGTTATGATCAGGCGGAAGCTGTTTCCTTCTTGGCTGCCGTCTTGCGAGCCGCAGGCTTACGAGCGGCCGGCTTCTTGGCAGTGACTGACTTCTTGGCATCCTGGGCAGCTTCCGCTACGTCTTCAGCAGCGCCGGAAACGGCGTCAGCGCCTTCAGCCGCTTCTTTCTCCAGCTTGGCAACCAGTTCGGCGGCGAAGTTACCGAAGCGGCTGTTCAGACTACGCAGCTGCTCGAACAGGTTCTCGGAGTAGCCGGTGTAGCGCTTGCGCAGGGTCTTGACGCTGTATTCGCGGGCTTCCGCTTCCAGCTTCTCTGCGTAGTCAAACGGCTTGGTAGCCAGCTTCTTCTGCTGCTCTTCAGCAGCGTTGATGCCCTTCTCAACGATGTCCTGCAGTTGTTCCTGGTAGGATTTAAGTTTACCCATGGTAGTTCTCCTTGATATTAGGATCGTTTCGGCACCACAAGCCCTTGCTTCTGCGTGCCTTTGGTAACTTTCACCTGCCAAGGTACGGATAAAAATTAGAATGTTCATACTAAAACCAATTTTCGGTTTTTACAGATAGTTCACTTGATCGAAAGGTAGTGGCTGGCATAATCGCATCTTGTTTCAGGTAGCCCGTCTCCCGGTTTTATTCAGGCTCCATACGATCAGTAACCAGAGAGCCCTCCACGGCTCCGTATGCGAGTTGACCATGAAAATTCTACTGCCACCACTGCCCGGCCAGGCTGTGCTTTGCCTGCTGATTATTGCCCTTGCCTCCATGATCACTGGCTGTCAGGAAGACACTCGCGCCAGCAAACTCGACACACAGCGCGCCTCGGAAGTCTCAGATGCCCGGCTGAAACAGGCACAGTCAAACCTGCTGGCCACACTGGGGCAATCGCCCACGGCGAAGGAGAGCCAGTATCCTGCGGATAATACCGAAAGCCCCCGCACCCTGGCCTGGAATCCACCAATGACCCGCGAAGATGGCTCGTCACTGGCACCTGGCCAGATCTCCGGGTATCGCATCTATTACCGGATGAAGCACAAGAATGATTTCAATATCATTCCGCTGAACGATGCCAGCACAACCCGTTACCGCCTCGAGGACATGCCCCCTGGCGCCTACGAGTTCTCGATTACGACGGTCGATGTGGATGGGCTTGAAAGCCGACGCTCAGACCCGGTGGAAGTCAACCTGATCTGAGCGCAAAGGAAAGGTGCCAGGTTACCAGCGGAAGATCACCCAGCTTGGGATCAGCAGGTCAGACTCAGTGTCCTGAATCCAGCCGCCACCAGATGGCACCAGGTAGTATTCGGGCCCAACATTAGGCACCACCTTGATTTCCATAAGCTGGCCATTCACGCGGTATTCATAGAACACTTCATTCTCCCCCGGCCGGATCACAATTTCCGGCCCGCCTTCCGGGGGCTGGTAATCGGAGATAACCACAGGCTCCTGGGGCGTGACCACCGGGGTGGCATCCAGTGAGCCTTCTTGCTGCGCCATCACCGGCAAAGACACAAGCCCAGCCAACATGGCGGAACAGGCGATTCGTTTCATTTTCGTGGTACCCTTTCGTTCATCTTTCTGGCTAGAGTTGCACAAGCCAACCCACGCTTCAATCAGATTCCGGACCGGCTTTGATATGACTGAGAAAAAGACCCCACCCGTGGTTCTTGTTGACGGATCGTCCTACCTGTTTCGCGCTTACCATGCGCTGCCGCCACTGACTACCAGCAAGAATCATCCGACCGGAGCCATCAAGGGCGTTATCAGCATGCTGCGGCGTCTTGAGCAGGATTTCCCCGGCTCCAAGGTAGTGGTGGTGTTCGATGCCAAAGGCAAAACCTTCCGCCACGACATCTATGAAGAGTACAAGGCCAACCGGCCACCCATGCCGGAAGATCTGGCCGTTCAGATCGAACCGATCCACGAAATCGTCCGCGCCATGGGGCTACCCCTATTGATTGTTCCGGGCGTGGAGGCTGATGACGTCATTGGCACCCTGGCCTACGAAGCCACCAGCAAGGGTATCGACGTAGTGGTCTCCACCGGCGACAAAGACATGGCCCAGCTGGTGAGTGACCACGTGACCCTGATCAACACCATGACCGAAACCGCCATGGACCGGGAGGGAGTGGTCGAAAAATTCGGCGTAACCCCGGAACAAATTATCGACTACCTGGCCCTGGTGGGTGACAAGGTGGATAACATACCGGGCGTAAACAAATGTGGCCCGAAAACCGCGGTGAAATGGCTGCAGACTTACAACGATCTCGACAACCTGATCGAACACGCCGACGAGATCAAAGGCAAGATCGGTGAATACCTGCGGGAAGCCACCGGCACCCTGCCCCTGAGCCGGGAACTGGCCACCATCCGCCTGGATGTCGACCTGGACTTCGGCCTGGAAGATCTGCAGGAGCGGGAACAGGACGACAATTCCCTGCTGGAACTGTTCAAGGAATACGAATTCCGCAGCTGGATTGCTGAGTTGGAGAACACCGAAGGTTCCGCCAGCGACCAACGTGAGCGCTCCACCGAGCAGGAATCCGCAAAACCGCTAGAGAAACAGTATTCCGTGATTACCGAGCAGGGACAGCTGGAGACCTGGCTGCAACGCCTGAAAGCCGCCGACCAGTTCGCCTTCGACACCGAAACCACCAGCCTGCGCTACATGGACGCCGAAATCGTGGGTGTGTCTTTTGCTATCGAGCCAGGGGAAGCGGCCTATGTGCCACTGGGCCACGATTACATGGGGGCACCGGATCAGCTGGACCGCGACGATGTGCTCGCCCAGCTTAAACCGCTGCTGGAAAACCCGGACGTGAATAAGATCGGCCAGAACCTGAAGTATGACAAGAACGTACTGGCGAACCACGGCATCCACCTGGAAGGCATTGGCGACGACACCATGGTGGAGTCCTATGTGCTCAACTCGGTGGCCACTCGCCACGACATGGACAGCCTGGCCCGGGAATACCTGGGTGAACAGACCATCACCTACGAATCCATCGCCGGAAAGGGCGCCAAGCAGCTCACCTTCAACCAGATTGATCTGGAGAAAGCAGGCCCCTACGCCGCCGAAGACGCTGACATTACCCTTCGCCTGCACCAGGCTTTGAGCCCGAAACTGAAAGAAACCGGTAAGCTGGAATCGGTTTATCGGGATATCGACCTGCCGCTGGTACCGGTGCTGTCGCGCATGGAACAGCGGGGCACCCTGATCAGCGCCAGCACCCTGCGCCAGCACAGCCAGGAACTGGCGGAGCGCATGGCGGAGCTAGAGAAAGAGGCCCACGAGGTGGCCGGCGAAAGCTTCAACCTGGGCTCCACCAAGCAGCTTCAGGCCATTCTGTACGACAAGTTCGGCCTGCGGGTGATCAAGAAAACTCCAAAGGGCGCGCCCTCCACCGCCGAGCCAGTATTGCAGGAACTGGCCCACGAGCACGAACTGCCGCGACTGATTGTAGAGCACCGTAGCCTGAGCAAGTTGAAGTCCACCTACACGGACACCCTGCCAGAGCTGATCCATCACCGCACCGGCCGTGTACACACCTCCTACCATCAGGCGGTGACTGCCACGGGGCGCCTGTCATCCTCCGAGCCGAACCTGCAGAACATTCCTATCCGCACTCCGGAAGGCCGCCGCATTCGCCAGGCCTTTATCGCGCCGGAAGGCTACAAACTGCTGGCGGCGGACTATTCCCAGATCGAGCTGCGGATCATGGCGCATCTGTCCGGCGACAAGGGCCTGCTGAGGGCCTTCGAACATGGCGAAGACATTCACAAAGCCACCGCCGCCGAGGTGTTCGGCGTAAGCCTGATTGAGGTCAGCTCCGACCAACGCCGCAGCGCCAAAGCCATCAACTTTGGCCTGATCTACGGCATGTCCGCCTTCGGTCTGGCCCGCCAACTGGAAGTCGACCGCAAGACCGCCCAGGAATACATCGACCGCTATTTCGAGCGTTACCCGGGCGTACTCAAATACATGGATAACATCCGCAAACAGGCCCACGACGACGGTTATGTGGAAACCCTGTTCGGCCGCCGCCTGTACCTGCCGGAGATCAACGCCCGAAACAAACAGCTGCAACAGGCTGCCGAGCGCACCGCCATCAACGCACCCATGCAGGGAACCGCTGCCGACATCATCAAGCGGGCGATGATTGACGTGGACCAGTGGCTGCGCTCAGAGCATGCCGACGATGCCTGCATGACCATGCAGGTGCACGATGAACTGATCATCGAAGTGCGGGAAGAAGCTCTTGAGACCGTGCGCAAAGGCCTGGTGCAGCGAATGTCTGCCGCCGCCAAGCTGAACGTACCGTTGCTGGTGGAAGCCGGCACCGGAGACAACTGGGACCAGGCCCACTAAAGCCTCCCTCTTCCCTGATAACGCCCTGTTTTTGTTCATTTTCACGAGAAATGCACAATGACAGGGCGCCCGTTTCACCTCTCTCAACCCCTCCAGCGCCGTTTGCGCCCTCTCCGGTCACGGCACGAAATCTGCAAAGACCAGAGAGTCTGGGCTCACTGATGCCCTATGCCGTGACAGCAATGCGAGGCTTTTCCATGAATTCCGTAGCGAATGAACGCAACTGGTTATTCGACCCATCCCACCTGAAACTGGTGCAACAGTGCCGCCGGCTGATTCAGTCTGAATTCGGGGTAAAACTTCACCTCAACGAAGACCACCTTGCGGAGCACCTGGCCGAATACGCGGGCAAAACCCGATCGAAACATCTGGTGCATACGTGGGAAGCGCTTAAACAGAGGGTGCCGGAGCTGGGGCAGATAGAGGCAGCGCCAGCAGCTGCCAAAACTTATCGCGGGCAGGAGATTGCTGGTTCAGAGGAGGAGAAAGGCGGGGAAGAAGCCCGACCACGGAAGAAACAGGTTATCTATCGTGGTCAGGTGGTAGGCTGACCCGGACAGGCCGGATCAGCTATCGAGAAGGACAGGCGCTTAGAAGGCCTTGCTGAACTCGATGGCGGCGCTCCAGGCGCTCAGGTCGTATTCCGCCTGATAGTTGGAAGCACCGAAGCTCGGATCTTGCTGAGTCGGATTCTCGTGCTGGTAGAACACTTCATCGACTTTAGCGTTGCCGTCGAAGATCAGGGTTCCGACTGCTGCATCAATCGTCCAGCCACTATTGACGTCTTTCCACTGGGTTCCCAGTGTCAGCCAGTGACGGTCCGTTGATGGAATACGGGCGGTAACGTACTCACCAACTGGTGATTCGTCATAGGCATAGCCTGCCTTGAAAGCCCAGGCCGGGGTAGCTTGCCATATCCCACCAACATTGAATTGCCAGGTATTACCCCACTTTTCCGTAGTGTGGCTAATCACCGCACCCGGAACGCCCGCGATCTCTCCATCAGGGTCACGGCTGATGATGTCCAGCTCCTCGAAGCGACTCCAGCGAGAGTATGTTGCACCCGCCAACAGGGTTACATCGTCTGTCAGTTTATGGCGCGCCCCCACAGTAATGCTCTCGGGAATCGCCAGGGGCACCTCAACCTTTTCGTTCAGGGTTGTTGTCACTCCAGGCATACCCGGGACGGGAACACCCGTCACCTCCATATCACCCTTTAGGTTGAGTTCTGTGCCGGTTTGCGCCGTCATGCCAAACTGGGTTTTGTCAGACAGTTCGTACAAGAAACCAACGCGAAAGGTCACACCAATATCATCGCCTTCAATGTCAGCGTAGGGCTCTGCGCCAACCGGGAGCGGCTCCGCACTCGGCCCAAGATCCTGATTCCTGGTAAGCCGGCCCTCAGCATAGATGATATTCAGCCCGGCACCCATGGACAGGCCCTGACCGTTATTAACGGCGATCGAGGGTGTAAACGCAATGGCGGTTAACTCGGTTTTGTCCGCAAAAAACCGCCCCACAAAATCATCCTCGTAGTCACCGGCCAGCCCGTAGGGAGCATGAATACCAAAACCGACGTCTACTGAATCACTCACCTCATGGGCCAAGTAGAAATTAGGCAGCCACGCGCCATCGGCTATATCCCCGCCCCGGCCAGCCGGGGTTACAGGATTACCGGATATCCGAGTGGCAGACGCCCCGTCCTTTGCCTCTGCATCAATGTCGAGGTAGGCCGCACCAAACGAAATATTGGTCCCAGACAACTGGCTCATGCCAGCGGGGTTAAAGAATACAATAGTGGCATTCTCGGGGTTAGCCGCCGCACCGGCATTAGCAGTACCCATGGCACTGGCGCTCTGCTCGTTCAGGGCGAATCCGCCGGCCAAAACAGTGGCTGGGGCGGCGAGTGCTGTCACGGTAGCGAAGCGGATGGCCTTTACGAGGGCATTGGTATTCTTGTGCATGCTGTCTCCTTTGTTAGTCGCGCGCGGAGTATACGCAGGGCAACACAATGGCCTCAAATGCCAAAACTACTGGTTGCAGGCACTAACAAAGTACGACTTTGGTATTAAGGCGGCCCCGGACAGGGCCGCCTGGAAGGAGGATCGATGTTCGGTTTCGATCAATCGTCCTGAATGGTGAGCTTGTCGACCGACGATGACAGCTTGTCGGCGCCCTGGGCATCGGCACCGAGCTTGATCATCAGGCGCAGATCGTTGGCGGAATCCGCGTGGGCCAAAGCGTCTTCATAGGTGATGGAGCCTTCGGCGTACAGCCGGTACAACGCCTGGTCAAACGTCTGCATGCCGGACTCGTTGGACTTGGCCATCAACTCTTTGAGTTTGTGCACTTCGGCTTTACGAATCAGGTCCGCCACCAGCGGCGTATTGATCAATACTTCGATTACGGCCTTACGGCCTTTGCCATCCGGCGTCGGCACCAGCTGCTGAGCCACTATGGCGCGGAGGTTCAGGGAGAGGTCCATCCAGATCTGGTTGTGCTGTTCTGGCGGGAAGAACTGGATAATCCGGTCCAGGGCCTGGTTGGCGTTGTTGGCGTGCAGGGTGGCCAGACACAGGTGGCCGGTTTCCGCGAACTGTACCGAATATTCCATGGTCTGGCGGGTACGCACCTCACCAATCAGGATAACGTCCGGCGCCTGTCGCAGAGTATTTTTCAGGGCCACTTCGAAGCTTTCAGTATCGATGCCCACCTCCCGCTGGGTGACGATGCAGCCCTGGTGCTGGTGCACGAATTCGATAGGATCTTCGATGGAGATGATGTGGCCGCGGCTGTTACGGTTCCGATGGCCGAGCATGGCGGCCAGGGAGGTGGACTTACCGGTACCGGTGGCGCCCACAAACATGATCAGGCCACGTTTGGTCATGGCCAGGTCTTTGACAATCTCGGGCAGCGCCAGGTCGTCAATCTGGGGAATTTTCACTTCAATCCGTCGCAATACCATACCGCACAGGTTGCGTTGGAAAAACGCGGACACCCGGAAGCGGCCAATGCCGCGGGCGCTGATGGCGAAGTTACATTCGTGGGTTTCTTCGAATTCGGCGCGCTGTTTGTCGTTCATGGCGCCGTAGACAAACTCCCTCGTCTGCTCCGGCGTCAGCGCGTTTTTGGTCACAGGGAGCACTTTCCCGTTCACCTTCATGCTTGGCGGTACACCCGCTGTAATGAACAGGTCCGATCCGCCTTTTTCCACCATCAGCCGTAACAGTTTTTCGAATTCCATTTTTTGTACCCAGTCTTCATTGTTTGGTGCCTGGGTGGAGCGGGTGCAGCTTCCCAGGACACGCTGTAAATACGTCCATGTAAGCTTGACTGCAGCATCCATGCTGCAGACAGTCCTGGGAAGCTGCACCCGCTCCACCCGTCAAACTGTATTCGGGGAGTCTGGTGAACTCCCCTTCCGCTCCTGGCACCAACGACACGGCCCGGAGCAATCCAATTAAAAGTTAAAAGTTATCAGGCATCTTGGCCTTGGCCCGCGCTGCTTCGCGGGAAATCAGACCCTTCTGCAGCAGGCGCTCCAGGCACTGGTCGAGGGTCTGCATGCCCAGCGAGCCACCGGTCTGGATGGATGAGTACATCTGCGCAATCTTGTCTTCCCGGATCAGGTTACGGATCGCAGACGTACCGATCATGATCTCGTGGGCGGCAATCCGGCCGCCGCCCATCTTCTTCATCAGGGTCTGGGAGATAACCGCCTGCAGGGATTCCGACAACATGGACCGCACCATGGACTTCTCCTCGGCCGGGAACACGTCAACCACCCGGTCGATGGTCTTCGCAGCGGAGGTGGTGTGCAGGGTGCCGAACACCAGGTGGCCGGTTTCTGCGGCGGTCAGGGCCAGTCGGATGGTTTCCAGGTCCCGGAGCTCACCTACCAGGATGATGTCCGGGTCTTCCCGCAAGGCGGAACGCAGGGCTTCGTTAAAGCCCAGGGTATCCCGGTGCACTTCCCGCTGGTTGACCAGGCACTTTTTCGAGTCGTGCACGAATTCGATCGGGTCTTCGATGGTCAGGATATGCTCATAGCGGGTGTCGTTGATGTAGTCCATCATCGCCGCCAGGGTGGTGGACTTACCGGAGCCGGTGGGCCCGGTGACCAGCACCAGGCCACGGGGTACGGACGAAATATCCTTGAACACCTGCCCCATGCCCAGATCTTCCATGGTCAGAACCTTCGAGGGGATGGTCCGGAATACAGCGCCGGCGCCACGGTTCTGGTTGAAGGCGTTTACCCGGAAACGGGCCACACCCGGCACCTCGAACGAGAAGTCGGTTTCCAGGAACTCTTCGTAATCCTTACGCTGCTTGTCGTTCATGATGTCGTAGATCAACCCGTGCACTTCTTTGTGCTCCATCGGGGGCAGGTTGATGCGGCGCACGTCGCCGTCGACACGGATCATGGGGGGCAGACCGGCAGACAGGTGCAAATCCGATGCGCCCTGTTTCGCCGAAAAGGCAAGCAGTTCAGTAATATCCATAGGATTCCTCGGAGGGCTTTTTCTTTTAGTCCAGAAGCGGCAAACTCACACTATGAGCAGCATAGCAGACAACATCGGGAGCGTAACCCGACGCATACAAAAAGCAACATTGAAGGCAGGCCGGGACCCCGGCAGTGTGCGCCTGTTGGCAGTCAGCAAGACACGCCAGCCAGACGAACTCAGGGTCGCTGCCAGTGCCGGCCAGGTTGCCTTTGGTGAAAACTACCTTCAGGAGGCGATGGACAAGATTGAAGCCCTGAAGGATCTCAATCAGATTGAGTGGCATTTTATTGGCCCCATCCAGTCCAACAAAACCCGTCAAATTGCGGAGATGTTCGCCTGGGTGCACAGTGTTGATCGGCTGAAGATTGCACGCCGCCTGAGCGAGCAGCGACCTCCCGGTTTACCGCCATTGAATCTGTGCCTGCAGGTCAACATCAATGACGAGGACAGCAAATCCGGCTGCACGCTGTCCGAACTGCCCGAACTGGTGGATGAGATCGGCGATTTGCCTAACGTGAAATTGCGAGGGCTAATGGCGATTCCCGATCCAGACCAGTCCGAGGCAGATCTGCGAATGAGTTTTCGCAAGCTGGCCAATACCCTGCGGGAGCTTAAACGGGCGTCTCCTGAGGCCGGCCCGATGGACACACTGTCTATGGGCATGTCGGATGATCTCGAGATCGCCATCGCAGAGGGTGCAACCTGGGTTCGCGTAGGTACCGGTCTATTTGGGGCAAGGCCATCCAAACACAGCCAGAGCTGAAACCGCTGGTTCCTGCTATCATCGCATTCAACGAATTCACTGACCAAAGCCCTGGAGTGACCCTTGAGCACATCACCCACGATTTCTTTTATAGGTGCCGGCAACATGGCCAGCGCCATCATCGGCGGCATGCTGGAGAACGGCTACCAGGCCGGTAATATCTGGGTAAGCGCCCCTGACGATGGCCACCTGCAATCCATCCGGAAGCGCTTTGGTGTCAGCGTTACCACAGACAACCGGTACTGCGCCCAACAGGCGGATATTGTGGTATTGGCTGTTAAGCCCCAGGTGATGGCGGATGTCTGCCACGACATCGCCCCGGTGGTGCAGAACACCCGCCCGCTGATGGTTTCCATCGCCGCAGGCCTGACCGCTGAAACTCTGGACACCTGGCTTGGCGGCGGCATGCCGCTGGTTCGCGTGATGCCCAACACACCATCGCTGGTTGGCAAGGGTGCCGCCGGGCTGTTTGCCAACGCACAGGTCAAAGACGCACAGAAGACATCGGTACAGTCGATGTTCGAAAGCATCGGCTCAGCGCTGTGGGTGGACGACGAAGACCAGCTGCACGGCGTTACCGCGCTTTCCGGAAGCGGCCCGGCGTATTTCTTCTTGATGCTTGAAGCTCTGGAAGGCGCCGCCACCGAAGCCGGCATTGCACCTGAAACCGCCCGGGCACTCGCTATTCAGACCATGGCTGGCGCGGCTGAAATGGCGGCCCGAAGCGACGATGACCCGGCGCAGCTCAAACGCAACGTCATGTCCCCCGGCGGCACCACCGAGCGTGCAGTGAATACCTTTGAGGACGGCGGCCTGCGGCAACTTGTGAAAAAGGCCTATGGCGCAGCGTTTGATCGCTCCCGGGAAATGTCCAAAGAACTGGCAGATAAACAGTAACCGTTAACGGAGACACAGCTACATGCTGGCAGATATTGTGATTACGATCCTGCTGATCGCGTCCACCTTCTACATGACCATCGTACTGCTGCGCTTCCTGCTACAGCTGGCTCGGGCCGACTTCTATAACCCGATTTCCCAGTTTGTGGTGAAGGCCACCAATCCGCCGCTGCGCCCGCTGCGCCGTTTCATTCCCGGCTGGGGCGGCATTGATGGAGCAGCGCTGGTACTTGCTGTCATTATCCAGGCCATTACCTTCTTCCTGATCCTGGTGGCCCTGAACGGCGGGATTCCCGGCATCAATCCGATTACCCTGCTCGTCTGGGCCGTTTTGAATGTGCTCAGCCTGATTGTCAAAATCTACTTCTGGTCAGTGATTGCCGTGGTGGTGGTCAGTTGGATTGCCCCGCAAAGCAGCCACCCGGCTATCCAGCTGGTAGCGCAGATTACCGAACCGGTCATGCGACCGGTGCGCAGCGTCATGCCTTCCATGGGCGGGCTGGATCTGTCACCAATCATTGTGTTCCTGATACTGAACGTCATCTCTGTGGTGATTGACCATATGAAGATCGCCGCGGGCCTCGGCTCCATCGGCCTTGGAATGTAACCTGCCTCACAGATATACATTCAGTTACAGTTTTATCCATTTCGAAACACCGAAGGCTTCAGCGTCAACAACATGATTCTGAAGCCTTTTTTGCATCAGAACCCGACCTACCGCAAAAAATGCCTACTGGCGCACCCCACCCAACTGACTAAAAAGGCTACTATTAACGTCATTTAATCTCGGAAGTCGCGCAGAAGGATTATCCAATGAATCAGCAGGGAACTCTGTCGCAGCAGGTTGAGGCATACCACAACTGGAAGAAAGAGCTGATACGGCAGATTGGCCGGTACCGGCTCTGGCTGCAAGATAACAATCTGTTCTCGGAAGACGTCAGCACCCGAATTCGCCATGGCCTTGAACTGCTCATTGAAGATGAGCTGACCATCGCCTTTGTGGGCGAGTACTCCCGCGGCAAAACCGAGCTGATCAATGCCCTGTTTTTCTCGGAGTATGGTCAGCGCATGCTGCCGTCCCAGGCAGGCCGCACCACCATGTGTCCCACGGAGCTGTTCTTTGATCGCAGCGCCAACCAGAACTACCTTCTGCTCCTGCCCATTGAGACCCGGACCGGCGAGCTTTCCCTGCAGCAATTGCGCAAGCAGCCTGAGCGCTGGGTAAAGCACGAGCTGGACGAGCGCAACCCGGAAGTCATGCGCGAAGTGCTGGCCGAGGTTGCCCGCATCAAAAGCGTGACCCCTGACGAAGCACGCCAGTTGGGCTTTGACGAAGCCATGCTGGAACAGGATCGCAACAACCCCGGCAATGTACTGGTGCCTGCCTGGCGCAACGCCCAGATCAGCATTCGCCACCCGCTGTTCGAGCGTGGCCTGCGCATCCTCGACACGCCGGGGCTCAACGCGCTGGGCTCCGAACCAGAGCTGACCATCAGTATGCTGCCCCGCGCCCACGCGGTCATTTTTGTGTTAAGTGCGGACACCGGCGTAACCGCCAGCGATATGACGATCTGGAAAGATCATATCGATACCGAACACGCCGACCACCGGGCCGGCCGGTTTGCCGTGCTGAACAAGATTGATGTGTTGTGGGACGACCTGCAGGGCGAGCAACACACCACCGATGCCATTGAGCGGGTACGCACCTATACCGCGGAACATCTGAGCATACGCCAGCAAGATGTGATTCCGCTGTCGGCAAAACAGGGACTGCTGGCCCGGGTGCGCAAAGACAACGAGCTGTTCGGGCGTTCCAACATCGGCCAGCTCGAGCAACTGATTATTCAGCGCATCCTGATGCACAAGGAGCAGTTGATTACCCAGAACCTGATCAACGATCTTCTGGGCATGCTTCAAAACAGTCAGGCGGCCATGCAATACCGGCTTGAATCACTGGAAGAAGAACGCCAGGCCTGTGCCGGCGCCACCATGGACAAGGCCGCCCTCAGCCGGCTGGCAGAGCGCGCCCAGAAAGACTATGACTTCTACTACAAAAAGCTGATCACCCTGCGTTCCTCCCGCCGGCTCATGGATTCCCAGGGAGAGATGCTGAAGAACCTGGTCGCCGAAGATCGTTTTGAAAATCACGCCGCCAAGGTTCGTCACACGATGTCCAAGAGCTGGACGACGGCCGGCATGAACCGGGCCATGGACCATTTCTTTGAACTGTTGGAAAGCGACCTGACCAACCTGCTGGCCGAAGGCAGGCTGGCGGAGAAAATGGTCGGAGCCATCTACCGCCGTTATAACGAAGACACCCGGGCCAGGCACCTGGAGCCCATCCCGCTGCGGGCGGGCCGCCATGTGATCGCTATTCGGGAACTGCGCAAGAAAGCCAAGCGTTTCCGCATCAGCCCGAAAAACCTGCTGACCGAACAGTCCCTGCTGGTGCGCCGCTTCTTCAATGTCATGGTGGGTGAAGCTCGCACCCTTCACGGCCGGGTGCGTAAGGATGTAGAGCGCTGGCCCCAGGAAGCCCTGCTGCCGATCATGCAGTATTCCATGGAGCAGAAACAGCTGTTGGAGCACCAGATCCGCCGCCTGCGCGACATGGTCCGCAGCGACCGGGACAGCCGCGCTGAGCGCCAGCGCCTGGATAATGCCATTGTCGACCTGCGTAAACAGCTGGAACTGGCCGACGCCATGATGCGGCAAATCCGCAAGCCGGCCCCCACCATGATTCAGCAGAAAGTGGTCAATATCTCAGGCGCCATCTGAAGGACCGGGGGCCCGCTCGAACATCGCGCGGGCCCCGAAAACGGCGCCGCAGCCACGCGCCGGTTGCAGCAACCCCCACCCGCCTTTAAACTGCGATGCTGTCGCGCTTTTCTGAACACTCCAAGGCCAATGGCCAGACACTTGTGGACCGGACCAGGAACTCATCACCGCCATGCCTGATTCCCTGCCCTCGGACTCCGTGGGCCTTGTAAGCCCCCAAACCATTCACTTTGACACGCCGATCGAACTGGCGTGCGGCCAGATCCTGGATAGTTACGACCTGGTGGTGGAGACCTACGGCACCCTGAATCCGGACGCCAGCAACGCGGTGCTGATTTGCCATGCACTCAGCGGCCATCACCATGCCGCGGGCTATCACAGCATGGAAGACAAGAAGCCTGGCTGGTGGGACAGCTGCATCGGCCCGGGCAAGCCCATCGATACCAATCGTTTTTTTGTGGTCAGCCTGAACAATCTGGGAGGCTGCCACGGCAGCACCGGCCCCAATTCCACCAACCCGGCAACCGGCAAACCCTATGGCCCGGACTTCCCGGTGATTACCGTTGCCGACTGGGTAAAAAGCCAGGCTTACCTGGCTGACCACCTGGGCATCGAACAATGGGCCGCGGTGGTCGGCGGCTCACTGGGTGGCATGCAGGCGTTGCAGTGGAGCCTGGATTACCCGGAACGGTTGCGTCACTCGGTGGTGATTGCGTCCACGCCCCGACTCAGTGCACAAAATATCGCCTTCAATGAAGTGGCTCGCCAGGCCATTACCTCCGACCGGGAGTTCCACGACGGCCGATACTATGATTTTGGCGCGGTGCCCCGCCGCGGCCTGATGCTCGCCCGTATGGTCGGCCACATCACCTACCTTTCCGACGCCTCCATGGGTGAGAAATTCGGCCGGGAGTTGCGGGAAGAGGCCTACAAGTTCGGGTTCGACGCCGAGTTCCAGGTAGAAAGTTACCTTCGTTACCAGGGCGAGCGTTTCTCAGAAAGCTTTGATGCCAACACCTACCTGCTGATGACCCGGGCCCTGGACTACTTCGATCCGGCTTATGCCGCCGGCGGGGATCTGGCCAAGGCTCTGGCACCGGCAAGCTGCGAGTACCTGGTGCTGTCGTTCAGCACCGACTGGCGCTTTTCGCCCGAACGCTCCGAAGAGATGGTGAACGCCATGATCTCTGCCCGCAAGAAGGTCAGCTACGCCGAAATCGATGCCCCCTGGGGCCATGACGCGTTCCTGATTCCAACCCCCAGGTACACCGATATTTTCACCGCCTATATGGACCGGGTGGCACGGGAGGTGGGCGCATGAGACCAGACCTGGAAATCATCCAGCAATGGGTCCAGCCAGGGCATCACGTACTGGACCTGGGTTGCGGCAATGGCACCCTGCTGGACTTTCTTCAGCGGGAGCGAGGCGCCACGGGTTTCGGCCTGGAGATCAACCCGGACCACATCACCACCTGTATGGCGAAAGGGGTGAGTGTGATCGAACAGAACCTGGACACCCAGGGGCTGGACAATTTTGACGACGGCATGTTCGACGTGGTTCTGATGACCCAGGCCCTGCAAGCCGTTCGGCGACCGGACAAAGTGATCGAAGAGATGCTCCGGGTCGGCCGAGAGGGCATCGTCACCTTCCCCAACTTTGCCCATTGGCGCCTGCGCTGGGGACTGGCTCTGAGTGGCCGTATGCCCGAATCCGACGCACTACCGTATAAATGGTATAACACCCCCAACATACGGCTATGCACCTTCAAGGATTTTGAAGCCTTGTGCCGTCAGAAAGGCATTCGCATCAAGAGCCGCCGGGTGGTAGACGGTCAGCACCAGAACAGCTGGCTGGCCAGGCTCTGGCCGAACCTGTTGGGGGAAATTGCCATCTATCGAATCACGCGGGAGAACCCATGATGATGACTCGTTCAATAACTCGCCTACTGACCCTGACCCTGGGACTGCTGTTATTCGCTCAGGCGCAGGCCGGCCAGGAAGACTTCGGTGACTATCAGGTGCACTGGAGCGTTTTCCCAAGCACCTTCCTTAACCCGGAAGTAGCCAGGGCCAACAACCTGCAACGCAGCCGGGGCATTGGCATCATCAACATTTCCATTATGACCGAAGGCGAACATGGCCAGATCCGGCCGGTTGGCGGGCAGGTGCAGGGCCAGGTTACCAATGACATCCAGCAGGTGAATTTCCTGGCCTTCCGTCGTATTCAGGAGGGTGATGCAGTCTATTTCATCGCCCAGTACCAGTACCGTTCCGGCGACCTGATGACGTTCAACATCACGGCCCGGCCCACTGGCCACAACCGGGATCTGCCAGTTCGTTTCTCCCATACCCTGTTCAATGACTGACACCATGAGCCAGAAATTTGTCATCGCCAGCAATAACAAAGGCAAGATTGCCGAACTGACAGAACTGCTCAGCCCCCTGGGGTTGCAGCCGGTTGCCCAAGGCGAACTGGGAGTGAGCGAGGCCGAAGAACCGGCGGTCACCTTCGTTGAAAACGCCATCCTCAAAGCCCGCCATGCAGCCCGGGAAACCGGGCTGCCGGCCCTGGCAGACGACAGCGGCCTGGCTGTGGATGCCCTCAATGGCGAGCCCGGCGTGCGCTCGGCGCGGTACGCCGGCGACGCCGCTTCCGACGCTGACAACGTGGCGGCACTTCTGGATGCCTTGAAGGACGTTCCCGCCCCACAACGCACTGCCCAGTTCCATTGTGTTCTGGTGTATCTTCGACATGCCGACGACCCCACGCCAATCATCTGCCATGGCCGCTGGCCGGGGCAGATCCTGACCGAGCCCCGGGGTGACGGCGGTTTCGGTTATGACCCTGTATTCCTGGCGCCGGAGTTCAACTGCAGCGCCGCAGAACTGACCCGGGCACAGAAGGGCAAGATTAGCCATCGGGGCCGGGCCCTCGCCAGCCTGCTGGAACAACTCCAGGCGGAGCGGTAAACCGATGACCGCCACCCCGGTTGCGGTCTGCCCGCCACTGAGCCTGTACATCCACGTGCCCTGGTGCGTGCGCAAATGCCCCTACTGTGACTTCAATTCACATGCCATCAAGGGGGAAATTCCGGAAACGGCCTATCTGAACGCCATTCTGGAAGATCTGGATCAGGACCTGCTCTATATCCAGGGGCGCCCTATCAAAACCGTCTTTATCGGCGGCGGCACTCCTTCCCTGATGAGCGGCGCCTTCTATGAACAGCTGTTCGACGGGCTCCGCCAACGCCTGGCGTTTTCGACCGATGCGGAAATTACCCTGGAAGCCAATCCCGGCACGCTGGAAGCGGGCCGCTTCGAAAGCTTCCGTGCAGCCGGCATCAACCGGCTGTCCATCGGGGTACAGAGTTTTCACCCGGAGCACCTGCAATCCCTGGGCCGCATCCACGATCAGGCCATGGCTCACCGGGCCATCGAATCCGCCCGGGCTGCCGGGTTCGACAATTTCAACATCGATCTGATGCACGGCCTGCCGGGGCAAACTCCGGAACAGGCGGTCAGCGACCTGCACGCCGCACTGGCCCACCGGCCAACCCACCTGTCCTGGTATCAACTCACCATTGAGCCGAACACCGAATTCTTCTCGCGACCACCGGCGTTGCCGGACGACGATCGGCTCTGGGACATATATCAACAGGGGGCGACCCACCTTCGGTCAGCGGGCTTCGATGATTACGAGATCTCGGCCTGGAGCTTGCCTGGTCGGGAAAGCAGGCATAACCTGAATTACTGGAGCTTCGGCGACTATCTGGCGCTGGGTGCCGGCGCCCACGGCAAAGTCAGCCTGGCGGACGGCCGGATTCTGCGGTACTGGAAAACCCGGCAACCAGACGCCTACCTGCAAAGGATCGGCTCCCGCACCTCCGGTAGCGAAGAGCTGGCACCGGAGGACCGGCCGCTGGAGTTCATGATGAATGCGTTACGCCTGAAACGGGGCACATCGGAACAACTGTATCTTGAGCGTACAGGTTTACCCTTGTCGTCAGTTGCGGTACAACTTGAGCAATTACGCAAACAACATCTGCTGACCCCTGATCGCCTGCAGGCGACCGAGCAAGGACAGCGTTACCTGAATAGCCTGCTGGAGCACTTCCTCTGATGAATTCAGCTCAGCACACCGTGCCATCCGGGCCTCGCCCGATGAAACCGCCCATGAAGGTATCCATCGTGGTGGCGGTGGCGCTGTTCCTGGTGCTGATGGCCATCAACCAACCCCTGAAGACCGGCTCTGCCCCTCAGGGCATTGTCAGCTTTCAACTGGCAGGCACGGCGGACCAGGCCTACGCCATTATCCGCAGCTGGCGCGAGAACGGCCTGATCTGGGCAAAAGCGTCATTGTGGGTAGACTTTCTGTTTATCGTGGCTTACCTGGCCGCGCTGTTGCAGTTGACCAGACACTTCACCCGGGACAGGCCCGGCATCCGGGAACGCAAGGTCGCGCGCTGGGTGCGCGCGCTGTTTATCACGGCAGGGCTGAGTGACGTGGCTGAGAACATTGTACTGCTGAACAACCTGAGCCCGCCCACAGACTCCATGAGCATGACCGCCACTATCCTCGCGTTGATCAAATTCACCGGGCTACTGCTCGGAGTGGCCGGACTCGTCATCATCCGGGCTGCCCGCCGGCATCCGCTGAGCCACTCCTGACACCATCCAGCCTCAATTGGTGCGATAGAACAACAAATCCCAGACTCCGTGTCCAAGATTCTCACCACGCTTTTCGAATTTGGTGATCGGACGATCATCCGGGCGCGGTGAGTAGCCGCCCTGCTCCTGAGTATTGGCGAACCCTTCCGAATCGTTCATCACTTCCAGCATGTGCTCGGCGTAGTTTTCCCAGTCCGTCGCCAGGTGCAAAATACCACCCACGCGGAGTTTGTGACGAATCCTCTGAACAAAGTCGTGCTGGATCAGGCGACGTTTGTGGTGCTTTTTCTTGTGCCAGGGGTCCGGAAAGAACACCATCACACGGTCAAGGCTGGCATCTGGTAAGCACAAGTCGATGACGTCATTGGCGTCGATATTGTAAACGCGCACGTTCTCAAGCCCGCGATCCTCCACCTCTTTGAGCAAGGCTCCAACTCCGGGTAAATGCACTTCCACACCGATAAAGTCCTGCTCGGGGGCCGCTTCTGCCATATCCGCCAGGGATTTCCCCATGCCAAACCCAATTTCCAGGTTCAGCATGTTGTCCCGGCCAAACACTTCCCTCGGGTCGATCATGCCGTTGTCACGGGTCAGGCCGTACTTGGGCCAGCTGCGTTCATAGGCTTTTTTCTGACCCTCGGTCATCCGGCCCTGGCGCAAGACAAAACTGCGAACACCGCGGCGGGTGGTGATCGGGTTGTCGCCGGAGGCATCGTGCGTCTCATGCTGGTCAGTCATCTGTGGTCCTCAACCGTCAATGCGGATCTGATTTAGGGAACGTTATCCGCCAGTTTACCAGAGTAGGCCGCCTCAAGCGGAGACAACCGAGCTTTGCCCCTGCTGACGGTCCAGTTGCCGGTAGCCGAGCGCTTCCATCAGATAGTTTCGGGTTACCGCTGGCTGGTCATCCAGGTCCGCCAGGGTGCGGGCCACTCGCAGAATCCGATGCAACGCCCGCGCAGACAAACCCAATTTCTCCATGGCTCCGGACAACAGTTTCTCGCTCTCCGCGTTCAGATGGCTGGCCTCGTGCAACGCCTTACCGGCAAGGGCCGCATTGAGCACGCCCCGTTCTGACTGCCTGGCCCTGGCCCTTAGCACCCGTTCCCGGACGCTGGCGCTGGACTCACCGGTTTCACCGGCCCCCAACAACACGCCCCCGGCCTGCACCGGCACTTCAACGTGCAGGTCAAACCGATCCAGCAAAGGCCCGGAGATCCGGGAGCGATAGCGCATGACCTGTTGCGGGGTACACTGACACTCCATGGTCGGGTGGCCGCTGTAGCCGCACGGGCATGGATTCATGGCGGCAACTACCTGAAATCTGGCTGGAAATGTTACTTGCCGGGCGGCCCGACTGATGGATATTTCGCCGGTTTCCATAGGTTCCCGCAACACCTCCAACACGCGGCGCTGGAACTCTGGCAACTCGTCAAGAAACAGTACGCCTCGATGGGCCAGGGAGATTTCTCCGGGCCTTGGGCTGCTACCACCTCCCACCAGCGCCACCGCCGAAGCGGTATGGTGCGGGGAACGGAATGGAGCCTGCCGCCAACCACCGGGCTTGAGGGGAAGGCCGGCGACCGAATGCACACTGGCCACTTCCATGGCCGCGGAGTCGTCCAGGGCCGGCAGTATGCCGGGCAGCCGGCTAGCCAGCATACTTTTGCCGGTGCCTGGCGGGCCAAACAGCAGAAGATTGTGCCCGCCGGCAGCCGCCACTTCCAGGGCCCGTCGGGGAACCTGCTGACCACGGACGTCCGCAAGGTCCAGGCCCTCGTCCCGGAGCCCGGCTTCTGGCTGGGCTCGAGCTACCGGGGATATCCGGGCGCGACCAGACAAATGCTCACAGACGGTCAGGATGTGGCTGGCGGCAAACACGTCGTCATTGCTGGCCAGCGCCGCCTCGTCGGCATTGTCTTGGGGAAGCAGCAGTGCCCGAGCGGCCTCCCGGGCCGCCAGTACCGCCGGCAATACCCCCTTCAGGGGCCGTAATGCTCCATCCAGGGACAACTCACCAATAAACTCGAGGTCTTTGAGACTCTCGGCGGGAATCTGCCCGGAAGCGGCGAGGATGCCAAGGGCGATGGGCAGGTCGAAGCGTCCACCCTCTTTGGGCAGGTCTGCGGGGGCCAGGTTAATGGTGATTCGACGGGCGGGGAATTCGAACCCGGCGTTGATCAAGGCACTGCGAACCCGGTCTTTGCTCTCACGCACACCGGTTTCCGGCAAACCAACAATCGACAGGGCAGGCAGCCCGCCAGACAGATGCACTTCAACGGTAACGGCGGGTGCAGACACACCAATACTGGCACGGGAATGGACAATAGCAAGCATGGCAACCTTCCTTGGCAATCAGTTTCTTACAAGGCCCGGCCGCTGCATCCTGCAGGCCGGGCCAGACCGGTCATTATGAGGACAGTTTCTGCTCGAGTTCGGCAACCCGCTTCTCAAGCGCTTCTACTTTTTCACGGGTTCTCATCAATACCGCCTGCTGGGCATCGAACTCTTCGCGGGTGACCAGTTCCAGCTTCGACATGACCGTCATCACCGTTGCTCTGGCCTGGGCCTCAAAATCGTCTTTCGCGGCCCGAGCCATATCCGGTACGAACTGGCCAAACTGGCCCTGTAACTGAGCAAAAAAGTCCTGTGGCCCTTTCATAAATCACCTCTGAGAGTCTCTGTTTCCCGACGCGGCAAAAGCCGTGGCTGAGTCGCTATCCGCTTTGGTGGGAGTGTATCACACCGCCGCCCCTGCCATACTGTGCCCTGTCCGCATTATAATGGTGGCGGATGGCAAACCCGGCCATGCTCTTTTTTGAGCCAAGGGCGGGCTCATCGCACCAGGTTGGTGCGCGTTATTGCGCCATTCTGGAACAGGATATAACCAACAAACTGATTTAAAACAATTTTTTTGCGTTGGCACACCCGATGCTAAAGCTCTCGTACGCAATCCGCACAATTGATGTGCGAGGTGGCAGCATCCCGAACTCAACAACCGGCCGCTGGCCCTCACTGTTGGGACGGCTTTACCAAGGAGAAAGCAATGAAACTTGTGACAGCGATCATCAAGCCTTTCAAATTGGATGATGTCCGTGAGGCACTATCCGAGATTGGCGTACAAGGCGTAACCGTCACTGAAGTCAAAGGCTTCGGTCGGCAAAAAGGCCACACAGAGCTCTACCGTGGCGCGGAATACGTGGTGGACTTCCTGCCCAAAGTCAAAGTGGAAATCGCCATTGGCGACAACCTGCTTGACCAGGTCATCGAAGCCATCACCAAGGCGGCCAATACCGGCAAAATCGGCGACGGCAAGATCTTCGTGACCGAACTGGCGCAAGCCATCCGGATTCGAACCGGCGAGACTGGCGAAGAAGCGGTCTGACAGCAGACTGACTCTGAAAAAAGCCAACGCAAAAAATTTATAACCTAAGAGCCTTGTGCGGAGGGCCTCCTATGGAAAGCACTGTTTTTGAAATACAGTACGCATTAGATACGTTTTACTTCCTCGTGTGTGGCGCATTGGTCATGTGGATGGCAGCAGGCTTTGCCATGCTCGAATCCGGCCTGGTGCGCTCAAAGAACACCACTGAAATCCTGACCAAGAACGTCGCCCTGTACGCCGTTGCCTGCACCATGTACATGGTCTGCGGCTACGCGATCATGTACGGTGGCGGTACCTTCCTGAGCGGCATTACTGGCATGGGCGTTGAAGAAGGCTTCGAGTATGAGGCTGCAGCAACCTACGCGCCATCCGCTGACTTCTTCTTCCAGGTGGTCTTTGTTGCCACGGCCATGTCCATCGTATCCGGTGCCGTGGCCGAGCGCATGAAGCTCTGGGCATTCCTGATCTTCGCGGTTGTGATGACCGGTTTCATCTACCCGATGGAAGGCGCCTGGACCTGGGGCGAAGCTGACGTCTTCGGCATGTATAACCTGGGCGATCTTGGCTTCAGTGACTTTGCCGGCTCCGGTATTGTTCACATGGCCGGTGCGGCTGCGGCCCTGGCTGGTGTGCTCCTGCTGGGTGCCCGTAAAGGCAAATACGGCCCGAACGGTGAGATCCGTGCCATTCCCGGCGCCAACCTGCCCCTCGCCACTCTGGGCACCTTCATCCTGTGGATGGGCTGGTTCGGCTTCAACGGTGGCTCGGTTCTGGCGACTGCATCTGCAGAATCCGCGAACGACGTCGCCATCGTATTCATGAACACCAACGCCGCAGCGGCTGGTGGCGGTCTCGCGGCTCTGATCCTTGCCCGACTGATGTTTGGCAAAGCTGACCTGACCATGCTCCTGAACGGTGCACTGGCTGGTCTGGTGACCATCACTGCCGGCCCGGACACCCCCACTCCGCTGCTGGCAACCATTTTCGGTGCCTTTGGTGGTCTGCTGGTGGTGGTGAGCATTGTGAGCCTGGACAAGCTGCGCATTGACGACCCAGTTGGTGCCATCTCCGTTCACGGCGTCTGCGGTCTGCTCGGCCTGCTGCTGGTGCCGGTTACTAACGGCGACGCCAGCTTCAGCGGCCAGATCATCGGTGCCATTACCATCTTTGTCTGGGTCTTCGTGACCAGCCTGATTGTCTGGAGCATTCTCAAGGCGGTCATGGGCATCCGGGTATCCGAAGAAGACGAGTACGAAGGTGTGGATTACTCCGAGTGTGGCATGGAAGCCTATCCAGAGTTTGTCAGCGGCAAGCAGTAAACCGGTCTGACAACCGCGGAAAACAAGAAGGGCGCCAAATGGCGCCCTTCTTGTTTCTGTTACTGGCGTCCCGTCACTAACAGACGCCCTGGAACAATTGGTCATCCGCGTGCCGCAGATACAACATCAATTCCATTTCCGCTTCGTGGACACTGTCAAATGGCCCCTGGATCGAGCCCTCGCGAGTCTGGAAAAACCACTGTCCGTTGACCAGCGAGAACCGCTCACTACGAAACCAGTGACGATCCTGTTCACCTTTGCGCGTTTCCATAACAACTCCTTTCACTCCGAACACAGCACGATGATCAATAAATGACCACACTGTTTCAGCATAGCTCAGAGTGCGAAGCTGTCTAATTTTTGTCAGGCCTCTTCGGGGCGCACCGCATCTTCCAGCGCATCCACCATAAACTGAGGCATCGCCAGGGCTCCATGGTGAATGCCGGCGTTGTAATAGCGGGTCACGAACGGGCGATTGTTGGCGTCTTCCTCACGGAAATACTTCAGCGGGTTATCCTTGCTACCCATGGTGCAGCTCCACCACCCGGTCGGGTAGACAGGCTGAGGGAACGGCAAAGTCTGTACGTGGCCGAAGCCGGCCTTCTGCATATCGCTGTGGATGTCTTTGATGATGCTGTCCGTGTGCAACAGCGGCGATTCACTTTGCTGCACAATAATGCCGCCCTCCCGAAGCGCCGCCATGGCGTCCCGGTAGAAATCCAGGGCAAACAAGCCTTCGGCGGGGCCCACCGGGTCGGTACTGTCGATAATCAGCAGGTCGATGCTGTTGGGCTCAATATCCCGCATCCACTTGATACCGTCGCCAAAAAAGAAATTTGCCCGGGGGTCATTATTGGCCTCACACAGCTCCGGGAAGTATTTTTCCGACATGCGGGTAACCCGCTCGTCGATTTCCACCTGCCAGGCCTCCTCGACACCGGGGTGCTTGAGCACTTCCTTCAGGGTTCCGCAGTCTCCACCGCCCACTATCACCACTTTCTTCGGGTTCTTGTGAGTGAACAACGCCGGGTGGGTCATCATCTCGTGGTACAGAAAGTTGTCACGGGTGGTCAGCATCACGCAACCGTCCAGCACCATCAGGTTGCCAAAGGTTTCCGTTTCATAGATTTCCAGCTTCTGGAACGGCGTCTGCTCTTCGTGCAGCTTGCGCTTGACCTGCAGGGAAAATGCCGTGCCCTGATCCTGGAACACCTCGGTAAACCAGCCTTCGTTCAATACCGTCATCTGTACCTCCCATTCATTGCGCCACCACGGGGTCGGGGCCTGTTCAAAGGGGCGTATTGTAGGGGGCCCAAGGCCATAGCCAAAGTACTATTCCCCCTCGCCGCCCCGTATTTTTCACATTTCAGGCCACTCGTGGCCTGGCAATGCTTTCGATCCGGCCTGTCAGGTCCTACAATGCAGCCTGACAACGGCCTGCGGGCCATTCCGGTTTCCTGACAGGATAGCAACAATGCCTGAAACCACAGCCTTACCTGCCCACAAGGTTTATAACATCGCTCACTGGAGTGATGGCTACATCGCGGTGACTCCCCGGGGTGAAGTCGAGATCTGCCCGGACCGGGGGCGGACCGCAGCCCGCATCAACCTTCCTGACCTGACCCGGTCTCTGGCCGAGTCCGGGGTTGCCCTGCCGGTACTGATCCGTTTTACCGACATACTGCACGACCGGGTGAACAAGCTTTGCGGCGCCTTCAACAAAGTGACCGCCGAACAGGGCTACAAGGGCCGCTATACCGCGGTCTACCCGATCAAAGTGAACCAGCAGCGACGGGTTGTGGAAGAGCTGTTGGCGGCACAACCCGCCGCCTCGGCCGGACAGGTCGGGCTCGAAGCCGGCAGCAAGCCGGAATTGATGGCGGTATTGGCCCTTGCCCCCAAAGCGGGGTCAGTGATTGTCTGCAACGGCTATAAAGACCGTGAGTATATCCGCCTGGCCCTGATCGGCCAGAAGCTGGGCCACCGGGTGTTTATCGTGGTGGAGAAGCAATCGGAACTGCCTCTGATACTGGAAGAGGCCGAGCGTCTTGAGGTATTACCCCTGATTGGCGTGCGGGCACGATTGGCCACCATTGGCAAAGGTAACTGGCAGAACACCGGCGGTGAAAAATCCAAGTTCGGGTTGTCCGCCAGCCAGGTTCTGGATGTGGTGAATACCCTTAAACAGGCTGGCGCTCTGGGTACCCTGCAGCTGCTGCACTTCCACCTGGGTTCACAAATTGCCAACATCCGCGATATCCAGACCGGCCTGAAGGAATGCGCCCGTTTCTACACGGAACTGCACCAGTTGGGCGCACCCGTCGGTACCGTGGATATCGGCGGCGGCCTGGGCGTGGACTATGAGGGCACCCGCTCCCGCAGCAGCTGCTCAATGAATTACAGCGTGTTTGAATACGCCTATAACGTGGTGCATGTGCTGCAAGCCGAATGCGATCGCCAGGGCATTCCCCACCCGGACCTGATCAGTGAATCCGGCCGGGCCCTGACAGCCCACCACTCGGTTCTGGTCACCAACGTGATTGATCGGGAATCTCCAGACCATCGGGAAGTCACTGAACCTGAAGCAGACGCTCCAGCACCACTGCATGACCTTTGGCGCGACCTTCTCAGCCTGCAGGATGATCACTCACCCCGGTCGCTGGCCGAGATTTACCACGATGTGCTGCATGCGATGAACGATGTCCACGCCCAGTTCGCCCATGGTCTGCTGTCACTCAGCGAGCGAGCGCAGGCCGAAACCCTCTACACCACCTGCTGCCGCCTGCTTCGGGTTCAGCTGGACAGTGGCAGTCGGGCGCACCGGGAAATCATCGATGAACTCAACGAAAAGCTCGCTGAAAAGCTCTTTGTTAACTTTTCCCTGTTCCAGTCCCTGCCGGATGTCTGGGGCATCGACCAGATTTTCCCGGTGATGCCGATCAATGGCCTGAACCGCCCGCTGAGCCGGCGCGCGGTGATTCAGGACATTACCTGTGATTCGGACGGCCGGATTGACCAGTACGTGGACGGCCAGGGCATCGAAACTACCCTGGCATTGCCGGAGGAGAAAGAGGGCGAGCCACTGCTGATGGGGTTCTTCATGACCGGCGCCTATCAGGAGATCCTGGGAGACATGCACAACCTGTTCGGCGATACCCACTCGGTGGATGTGCGGCTGAACAACCGGGGCGAGTATGACATTGGCAAGCCCATTACCGGCGACACCGTCGCCAAGGTGCTTCGTTACGTCAACTTTGAACCGGAGAACCTGATCAAGTCCTACCAGGATAAGTTTGCCGCCAGCAACCTGGATAAACCCACACAGGACCGATTACTGGACGAACTGAAAGCCGGTCTTGAGGGCTACACTTACCTGGAGGAGTAGCCCTCAATCACCGTCGGTCTGGTGCAATCTGCGCCAGGCCGAGGGTGAAATCCCCTCCCATTTGCGAAAGGCTCGGCCAAAATTGGATGGGTCGCTGTAACCCAGGTGTTCCGCAATGTCGTCGATACTCAGGGGTGAGTGTCGCCTTAGACAATCCAGCGCACGTTGATGGCGCACGGTTTCCTGTAGCAGCTGGAAACGAGCGCCTTCTGCAGCCAGCTGGCGCCGGAGCGTGCGAGCAGACACATGTAACTGCCCGGCCACATCCTCCAGACTCAGCAGGCGGCCGTCACGAACCGATTCCAGCATCCTGACCACTCGTTCCGTTACTGAGGTGGATGCCTCCATCTGCCGCATTTCTTCCTCGCATTGAGCTTCAGCCACGCGACGAGCCACAGGATTGGACAAGGATAACGGCAGGCTCAGAAACTGCTTTTGGAAGCGGAGCTGGTTAACACCGGTGCAGAAACTCACGGCATTGCCAAACAGCGGCTGGTAAGGCCCCACATTGGCTGGTTGCTCGTAGTCCACCAGGCACCGCCCGCCCTCCAACAACCGCTGACCAAACAGCAAGTTGTTCACTTCCATCAGGGAAGCCAGGACCACCTCGATGTTGAAACGATGTAAATCCCGGGTGTCGTGCTTGATATCGAGCTGAATGACAGCTTCATCGCCTTCGATAAAAAACGACAGGGCCATGTAGGCAAAACGAATCCGAAAATATTTGATCAACACCCGCAGCGCCTGCTCGAGGGTGTCGCAGCTGATGGCGGCCTGAGACAGCGCACCATGGGCGGTAAATTTCAGGCGCCGGCCAAACTCCAGCCCCAGGCTGTCGTCCTTGCAGCGAACAAAGGCTTGACGACACAGCTCCGTGAACTGGTCCAGGGTAATGAAATTATCCGGGTGACCCAGTTGTGGCTGGCGGATACCGGCAGCGCTGACCAGCTCTTGCTGGGCAACGCCCCGCTCCTCTGCCAGCTGGCAAAGAATCTCTGCGTAATGGGCCCGGATAACAGGCAGGGTGCCACCGGAAAGCAGTGCGTTCATGGTTTGAACTTTGAGTCGTTATTATGGTTGTCAGACTAGCGCCTGCTCTGGGATCCGGCAATCACTCCACTGACACAACTCCGCCGACAATGCGGCCAGATTTTTTTTCACTCAAGGCAATCCACTTCTTGCAGCCTCCCGTAAATAACCAGACTGACAAACCAGCGGCGAGTGCCTAGAATGATGACTGTAATCAGCTCAACTCATGCGACTGTCAAGGAGCGTCCGGTGACCACACTGGATCAGCAACCAGCGAAAGCCGAGGGCCGAAAGGACCCTTGGGGTGTCTTGCTGGAAAAAGTAGGCAAACACCAGGATAGAGCTGCATACCACGCTTTGTTCGAGCACTTTGCGCCGCAGATAAAGTACTACGCCATTTCCAACGGCATGGCCAGCCACGCCGAAGAACTGGTGCAGGAAGTGTTTATTTCCATCTGGCGCCGCTCCTGCCTGTATGACTGGCGTAAGGCTGCGGCGTCTACCTGGATTTTTACCATTGCCCGTAACCAGCGGATTGATATGCTGCGAAAGATGCAGCGAACCAGCGCTGAAATGGCAGTGGAAACCGAGGATCTGTGGCAGATTCCTGGCGATAACGAGGATGAGCCGGTGACGTCCCTGCACCGTTTGATGTCAGAGCGCCGGATTCGTGAATCCCTCAGCCAGTTACCGGAAGAGCAGATCACCGTCATCGCCAAGGTGTACATGGAGCACAAATCCCACCAGATGGTGGCGGATGAACTTCAGATCCCCCTGGGAACCGTGAAGAGCCGGGTACGCCTGGCATTGAACAAGTTAAAAGTGATTTTGCAGGATCAGAACATATGACACGGCACCACCCCGACAGTCTCAGCCTGATGGAATACAGCGCTGGCAATCTGACTGAGCCCCATGCTCTCTGCATCCGGCTGCACCTTGAGCAGTGCCCACACTGTCGGAGCCGGGTGGACACCCTGAACAGCCTGGGCGCGGTGATGATGGAACAGCAGCCCAAGGTCACTGTGTCGGATAGCAGTTTTGAGCAGTTGATGGCGCGCATTGACTCAGCCCCCCAGGATGCTGCACCGGTTATGCAGGCACCGCGATTGAGCCCGCTGCAGAAGTTGCTTGGTGAGGACATCAACGAGCTTCCCTGGAAACGTCAGCTGGGCGATGTCAGCGTACTGGATATTTCAGAAAAGTTTCCCGGCCAGGGTGAGCGGGTGGTACTGCAGAAACTGGTGGCAGGCGGCAAGGCTCCGGCCCACACTCACCGCGGTGATGAGACAACGATCGTGCTGCAGGGTGCGTTCGCCGACCAGAAGGGCGTGTTCAACCAATGGGATTTTGTGGTGTTGAATGAGCAGGACGAGCACAGGCCCGTTGCCGTCGGGTGTGAAGACTGCATTACATTGTCTGTGCTGAGCGCCCCGGTCAAGCTGACGGGCACCTTTACCAGGATGTTGAATCCGTTCATTCGGTAAGCTCAGTTGATCAGTCCAGTGAAAAACGGAGGCAGGTTGCCTCCGTTTTTTGTGGCGATCGAAGATCCGTTATCGCAATCCGGTAATGGTTTAATTGACTTGGGCGCCCATCCCCCTAAACTGATCCATAGTAGGTAACAACTCCAGCCCCATTCAAAACGCAACAGCTGACACATGCCAGACATCATCGTCATGTTTTTCCTGCTCGGCCTGGTAGCAGGAACCGTCAAATCTGACCTGTCCATTCCACGAGAAGCCTACGACATTCTTAGCCTGCTGCTGATGCTCACCATTGGCCTGAAGGGCGGAATGGCCCTGTACGGGAACCTGGCACCAGGCCTGCTTTTGGAGATGCTTGCGATAGCAGGCCTGGGTTTTGCGTTACCCCTGCTGATGATCCCGATCCTGCGCTATGGCGTCGGCCTGTCGATCGCCGACACCGCCAGTTTTGCCGCCCACTATGGCTCGGTCAGTGCGGGCACTTTTGCCGTCGCCCTGGCGTGGGTTGAAACTCGCGGCCTCAGCTCCGGCGGCCAGGTCACGCTCTATCTGGTACTTCTGGAGTTACCTGCCATCATGGTCGGGCTCTGGTTCTACAGACGTTTTGGCAAACGCACTGGCGATGCCAAGGGCACGCCGCTCTGGCAGGAAACCCTGACCAACCGAAGCGTTATCCTGCTGGTGGGTGGCGTGGTCATCGGAGCGCTTTACGGGCCCGGACAGGGCACCGGCGTCACCGCGCCCCTGACCAGCGCCTTTTCCGTCATTCTGTCGCTGTTCCTGCTGGAGATGGGGCTGGTGGCCGCCGAAACCCTGCGCAACCTGAAGCTGATCCACTGGAGAATCGTACTATTCGGGCTTGCAATGCCCCCCGTGCTGTCGGTGGCGGGGCTAACGGTGGGCACCCTGCTCGGGCTCGACACCGGCTCTATCGTCATCCTCGCCACCCTCACCGCCAGTGCGTCCTACATCGCCGCACCGGTGGCGATTCGCCACGCCGTTCCCGATGCCAATATCGGCCTGGCCATGCTGGCTTCCCTGGGCGTCACCTTTCCATTCAATGTGCTCGTCGGCATCGGGCTTTATTACTCCATGCTCAGCTGGGCGGTGCCGCTATAGTGTCCCGCATGGCGCCGCCTACCAGGGTAACTCCGAACCATCCCAACTGAAGAATCGACCGTTACTGCTGTCGTCCAGGGCGCCCAATACCCGGATCAGGTTATCAGCCGTCTGCAAGGGCTTATGTACCGTCAGTTTGGACAGTGACTGGCTGAACGGTGAACTCAGGGCCGACTCGGTGGTCCCCGGATGCAGCGCCACGCAGGCAATGGGCTTGCACCGGCGAGGCAGTTCGATGGAAAGATTCCGCACCAGCATATTCAGGGCGGCTTTTGAACTCCGATAAGCATACCAGCCGCCAAACCCGTTATCGGATATCGACCCCACCTTGGCCGAGATGGCCGCCACGCGCTTGAACTCACGATGCCGCAGCCAGGGCAGCAGGGCCTGGATCAGCAAGGTAAATCCGGTGGCGTTGACCGCGAAAGCGCGGGCCATGTTAGCGGCCGTCACGTCTTCCAATCGCTTCTCGGGAAAAAGCCGGTCGTCATGCAGCAGGCCAGCGGCGTAAATCACCGTGACGATCGGGCCGGAACCGTCCAATGCCGTTTTCAACTCGGCTTTATCAAGCCGCTGCTCATCTTCCGCATCCCAGGCCAGCAATCTCACACCGGGATGATTTCTGAGATCGTCCGGTGCCCGCTGAGGATCGCGGCACAGACCAATGACGGCCTGTTCCGGGCAAGTCTCCAGATAGCGTTTTGCCAACGCCGCACCAATTGCACCGGATATACCGGCAATCACGATCGTCATTCCCACGCCCTTCCACTATCAATGGATACCATGCCGGTGATACGAAAATTCAATGCCTTCGGGCCACCAGGCAGCAAACCAAAAAATTCAAACGCTCGTATGAAGAGACACTTCCGGATTGAAACAACGACATCCGGCAGTCATTCAGACTGCTATATCCAAACAGGAGAGTATCCATGCAATACCAGGCACCAGCGAACGATCTTCGCTTTCTGTTGTTTGATGTGTTGGGCGCAGACAAACTGCACGAACTGGAAAAGTACGCCGATGCGACTCCGGATCTAATTTCGGCGGTGATCGATGAAGCCGGCAAACTGGCGGCAGAGGTCATCCAGCCTACTAACCAGGTGGGCGACCGCCAGGGTTGCAGCTACGATCCGGAAACCAAATCGGTCAAGACACCTGACGGCTTCAAAGAGGCCTACCGGAAGTTTGTGGAAGGTGGCTGGACCGCCCTGGATGCACCACTGGAATTCGGCGGGCAGGGCCTGCCCCACACTCTGAAGTTTGTCGTGGACGAAATGGTGTGCTCCACCAACCTGTCCCTGGGCATGTACCCGGGCTTGACCCACGGCGCCATCAGCGCCCTGTACGCGCATGGCTCCGAGGAGTTGAAGCAGACTTATCTGGAAAAACTGATTTCCGGCGAGTGGACCGGCACCATGTGTCTGACCGAGCCCCAGTGCGGCACCGATCTGGGCCTGATCCGCACCAAGGCCACACCCAATGACGACGGCAGCTATGCCATCGAGGGCACCAAAATCTGGATCACCGGCGGTGAGCACGACCTGGTCGACAATATTGTACACCTGGTACTGGCCAAGTTGCCGGGCGCACCGGACACCACCAAGGGCATATCCCTGTTTGTGGTACCCAAGTTCCTGCCGGATTCCGGCGAGCGCAACCCGGCCTTCTGTGGTGGCCTTGAGCACAAGATGGGCATCAAAGGCTCCGCCACCTGCGTTATGAATTTTGAAGGCGCCAAAGGCTGGCTGGTCGGCGAGCCTAACAAGGGTATGAGCGCCATGTTCACCATGATGAACGAAGCCCGGCTGATGGTGGGCATGCAGGGCCTTGGCCTGGCGGAGATGGCTTACCAGGAAAGCCTGGCATTTGCCAGGGAACGCCTGCAAAGCCGTTCCCTGAGCGGCCCCAAGAACCCGAACGGCCCGGCTGACGCGATCATTGTGCACCCGGACGTGCGCCGCATGCTGATGCGCCAGAAAGTGCTGAACGAAGGTATGCGGGCGCTGGCGCTGTTCACTGGCCACCAGCTGGATCTTTCCGTGGCTCACCCGGATGAAAGCGTGCGTGAAAACGCCGACGACCTGGTGCAGCTGCTGACGCCTGTGGTTAAAGCCTTCCTGACCGACGAAGGCTATAACAACGCCAACTGGGGCCAGCAGGTTCTGGGTGGCTCTGGATTCACCCAGGATTGGCCCCTGGAGCAACTGGTTCGGGACGGCCGTATCGCCCGCATCTATGAGGGCACCAACGGCATCCAGGCGATGGACCTGGTGGGCCGGAAGCTGTCGCTTAAGGGCGGCCAACTGGTTCGCGCCCTGTTCGCAGAACTGACTGGATACCTGAAGGACAACCCGGAGGCGCCGTACCGCGAAGAACTCAAGGGTGCGCTGAAGAGTCTGGAGCAGGCCACCATGTGGCTGGCCCAGAATGCTCCCAAAGATCCGGAACAGGCCGGCGCTGCCGCCACCCCGTACCTGCGGATTATGGCCCTGACCGTGATCGGTTATCTGTGGTCCCGCATGGCCGGCGTCGCAGGCCAGCAGCTGCAACTCGGAGAAGGCAATAAGCCGTTGCTTGAGGGCAAGCAGGTATCCGCCCGCTACTATTTCGAGAAGCTGATGCCTGAAGTGGACTGGCTGCTGAAAGACATCCAGACCGGCAAAGACAGCCTGATGGCATTTGAAGACGAGCACTGGGTGGCTTAAACGGCAATACCGGTCTGGCCAAAATGGCTGGCCGAAAATGACCGACAGTTGGCAATTTCTGACCTTCTTAAAGACAGATCAGAACTTGATAATAGTCACGTTGATTAGTGTCTCTGAACTAGTCCAACCCGCCTCTTGCCGAGCCGGGTACCTTCTTGAAGCCGCGCTCTTGCGCGGCTTTTTTTATGGTGTTTTCCCGCCCGCCGCTGTCTCGGTTACAATGCGCCTTTGTTTTCTCCCCTGCATTCCGGAGGCTGCATGACCGCCGATGATTATCCGTTCCGCTTTGGCGGCATAGAGCGCCTCTATGGCCGCAAGGCCCTGAACGCTTTCCGTAATGCCCACATAGCCATCGTCGGCCTGGGCGGTGTTGGCTCCTGGGCGGCGGAATCCCTGGCGCGCAGCGGTATCGGCACACTCACCCTGATTGATATGGACGATATCTGCGTGTCCAACACCAACCGTCAGCTGCACGCACTGGAAGGCCAGTATGGCCGCACCAAGACCGATGCCATGGCCGAGCGACTGAAGGCCATCAATCCCCAGGCAGATATTCGCGTGCATTTCGGGTTTCTGACCACCAAAAACGTGGGGGAGTTGATTACCGAGGATATGACCGGAGTGGTGGATGCCATCGACAGCGTGAAGGCGAAAGCAGCGCTGATTGCCCATTGCCAGCGGCGCAAGATTCCGATTGTCTGTGCCGGCGGGGCCGGCGGCCAGATGGACCCAACCCAGATTCAGGTGGCAGACCTGAGCAAGACCACCCAGGACCCGTTGTTGGCAAAAGTGCGTAATATGCTGCGCCGGGAGTACGGGTTCTCCCGGAATCCAAAGCGGCGTTTTGGAATTGAGGCGGTGTATTCACTGGAACAGCTCACCTACCCAGCCGCCGATGGCGAGGTATGCCTGCAGAAACCAGCCACCGAGGGTCCGGTGCGGCTTGACTGCGCCTCCGGCTTCGGCGCAGCCAGCCCGGTAACCGCCAGTTTTGGCTTCTTTGCCGCCTCCCGGTTACTGAACCGGATTGCCCGCAAAGCCAATCAGGCCGATTAACGGCAATCCAGCACCAGCTTGCCCCGCACATGACCGCCTTCCAGCAGTTCGTGGGCTGCCTGTACCTGATCCAGGGAAAATACCTGCTCAACATGGACCTTCACATCACCGTCTTCAATCAACTCGGCGATTTCATCCAGATGGAAGGCATCTGGCCGTGAGCGCATGCCATGGGCTCGAACGCCCATGGCTTCTGCGGCGCTGACCACGTCATCGGCAGTCACCGTCGGGATGGTTACCAGCACGCCGGAATCACTGAGGGTTTGCAGGGAGCGTTTGCCGGTCTCGCCCCCTACCAGGTCCAGCACTACGTCCAGGCCATAGCATTCTTCGGTGAAGTCAGTGGTGTGGTAGTCGATCACCTCATGCACCCCCAGCTCCGCCAGAAAATCCCGGTTACGGGAGGACGCCGTCACGATGACGTGGGCGCCCCGCTCCAGGGCAAACTGAACCGCAAAGTGCCCAACACCACCGGCCCCGGCATGAATCAGGATTTTCTGGCCAGACTCCAGCTCCGCCACTTCAAACAGGGCCTGCCAGGCCGTGAGTGCCGCCAGGGGCACGCCGGCCGCCGCGATCAGGTCCAGCTCTTCCGGCACAATGGCGAGATCTTCAGCGTCGGCAATGGCGTACTCGGCGTAGGCTCCGCCGGTGACCGGGAAGCCGATCATGCCCATCACCCGGTCGCCCGGCACCAGTGTGGTCACGCCCTCGCCCACTTCCACCACCTCACCGGCCGCGTCGTAACCGGGTGTCCAGGGCAGGCTGTTTTCTATCTGGGTGGCGACGAACCCCATGCCCTTACGGGTTTTCCAGTCGATGGGATTGAGGCCAGCGCCGTGTACGCGAACCAGCACCTCGCCCTCACCCGGTTGCGGAATGGGCGATTCTGTCACGCGCAGCACATCACGCTCACCAAAGCGATCATAGACCACGTGGCGCATGGTGCCGGTTTCGGTCAGATCAGATGATTCCATGGGCGTCTCCAGACAGCAGTGAACGGTGCCGTTACCGGCCTGAACTCTCAGACTAGCAGAATTTTACCGGCCCGGCCTCAACCGGGCAGGCCCCGCCCGCCGGCAACCAGCGCGCTGCCAAGTATCTCGGCGAAGGCCTTGGGCGCCCGGGCTGGCCGCTGGGATTTCATATCGACACAGGCATGGGTAGAGAGCGCCCGCAGCAAGGTTTTGCCATCGGCCGGGCGAATCAGCTGAAACTGGCGGGCAGAGCGGAAACGGCCATCCCAGTCAGTGAGCCAGGTACCCAGCACCAGTTCATCCCCGGCATTGGCAGAGGCCAGGTAATCCAGCTCAGTGCGGGTAATCGCCATGGCCTTGCCGGTTTCTTCGTGCAGGGCCCAGGTCATGCCCAGGCTGTCGATGTGCTGCCAACTCACTTCTTCCAGCCAGCGCACATACACCACGTTATTGGCGTGCCCCAGGCGGTCGGTGTCCTCCGGGCGAACGGTGATGGTCATGGTAAACGGGTCAGGCAAGTCCCAGTTCAGTGCCTGTGTCATGGTTGCTCTCCAAGGCCAGGAATAGCGTGCAACGGTAGCCGGCCAATACGGTCATTGTGAAGTGAACCAAAGTATAGAACGCCATCATGGGGATTCACCGAGGTGATTTCCTGAAGGTGGCTGCCGCGGGTATCGTGCAGGCTGGTGATCATCTTACCGCTGGTATCGAAGGCAACCACCAGCCCATACTCTTGTGGCTGGGGCTTCAGACTGTCAGGCAACTTGGCCACCAGATTCTTCAGCCAGGGTTTGCGATGCATGCTGTCCACCTGGGCATTACGCAGGGTTGGAAACGCAACCCAGTAGCGGCCCTGATCATCCACCGCCAGGTTATCGGGAAATCCCGGCAGGTTGTCCGCAAACACTTCGGCCTGGCCGGCCCTGGGCCCGGTGATCCAGTATTTCAGGATGCGGTACTTCCAGGTTTCGTTAACCAGCACATAGTCACCCGCCGGCGACACCGCCACACCGTTGGCAAAGTGCAGATTGGCCAGCAGGACTTCGGTACGGCGGGTACGGGGGTTATAGCGAAGCAGCCGGCCGTGGGGGCGCATCTCCAGCAAGTCCAGAATGTAGTCCGGCTGGCGGAAGCGGGAGCTGGCGTCAGTGAAATAGATACGGCCGTCCGGTGCTATGTCCACGTCGTCAGTAAAGCGGAACGGCGTGCCTTCGGCCTCGCGGGTCAGTACCGACAGGGTGCCGTCTGGGGTGATGGACAACAGGCCTTTCCAGGCATCAGCCACAATCAGGTTGCCCTGGGCATCGAATACCATACCCAGTGGCCGTCCGCCGGTTTCCAGCCAGTTCTCTACGGTGCCATCCGGAAACACCCGCACGATTTTGCCGTCCTGGGTGCCGGCGTAAAGCACGCCGTTTGCATCAATGGTGGTATCTTCCGGACCATAGACCTGGCCCCGGGCCAGCAAGTCTGCCAGGCGCAGGCGTTCATTGGGCGCCAGCACACCGGTCATGGCCGGAGGCGATGGTGCCTCCCAGGCCTTGCTGTCAACCGGCGACGGCGTGAGCAGGAAACTGCCCAGCAGCAGAAAGATGACCAGCAGGCCTATCAACAACCATTTCATCATGAGCGCCCGATCCATTGGTGATTGTTAGACGGAAGGCAATATCAAAGCACCCTAACCTTAGCAGACATTACCGGGTTTCTGGCAACGCAGGACAGGCCGTCAGGATCCGAGAAAACGACGACACAAAGCCGCAAAGGTATCGGGCTTTTCAGCATGCAGCCAGTGCCCGGTACCCTCGATTATCTTCAGTTCGGCGGCTGGGAACAGTTGCCGGATGGTGTCTTGATGTTTGCTTTGGATATAGGCGGAATCAGCGCCTTTGATAAACAGCACCGGACCATTGTACGGGCCCTCACCCTCCGGCGCGGCGGCCAGCTTCTGATAACAGGTGTCAATCACAGGTAAATTCAGACGCCAGCGGAACAGCTGGTCACCATCACCGGCCTGCTCTGCCGGTATCCGCTCCAGGTTTTTCAGCAGGAACTGCCGCACGCCCGGGATTTCAACGAATTCAGCCAGGCGCTTGTCCGCTTCCTGGCGGGTTGTTACGCCAACCAGCTCCAGGTTCTTCATGCCGTCCAGAACCGCATCATGCCGGGCTTTGTAGGTGACCGGTGCGATGTCCGCGACGATGATCCCCTTGACCCGCTCCGGATAAACCAAGGCGACCTGCATCGCCACCTTGCCACCCATGGAATGACCCAGCACCCAGGCCTTGTCCAGATTGTGAGCGTCCATGTAGGCCACCACATCGGCCGCCATGGCCGGGTAGTCCATGTCGTCAGTGTGGGGTGAGCTGCCATGATTGCGCTGATCGAGGGCGTGAATCTGCCAACCATCTTCCAGGCGGCGGGCGATACCTCCAAGGTTCTCAAGGGAGCCGAACAGCCCATGCAGCAGGATCAGGGGCTCGCCCTGGCCGGTAATACGATGATTCAGTTCAACGGTCATACGCTGACAGCCTCCGGTGATGGGGATGAACCGGATACACTACCATCGCCAGACTCGGGGGCAAGGAGAAATTAGGCAGGCAAACCGCAGGCACAAAAAAGCCGGGATGAACCCGGCCAGAAGGTCACAGACATTACGACGGACAGCTCAGCAGTAGAAGATGCTGTCCAGATACTCCGCCAGTGCCAAAACGTTTTTACGCTCGGCCTCGTTATGGGGTACAAAGATTTCCCGTTCCATACAACACCTCCATTTTGCCTGTTGGCTACTTCAACCTGATGCGTACCATGCTATCGTTGAAGCTATGGCAAGCCGTTGACTGGCTGTGCCAATCGTTTGACATTTTGTATCACTCTGACACACAACCACCCGGAGCCAACCATCGGCATGCACGCGCAAACGGACCAAGCGGATACCCCGCAGGTTGCGGCCTCCAGCACACTGGCGCTCGTGCATTACCTGGATACGCTCGGGCTGTTGAATCGCCCCCGTATTGAAACCCTCACCGGCCTTAGCCTGGAAGCCCTGGAAGATCCGGATTTGCGCATTCCCGCCAGCACCCACTACCAACTTTGGGATCTGGCCGAACAGCTGACCGGAGACCCCGGTGTTGGACTGCACGCCGGGCAGGTGGTTGACCCTGAACGAATGGGCCTCGTCGGGCATGTTTTCTTCAATTGCGACACTCTGGGCGAGGCCGTCGTGCAGTATGTGCGCCTGCACCGGCTGATCAACGAATCGGTAACCCTGAGCTTTGAGCAAACGCCGGATCAGGCCATCCTGACCTGGCAGCCAGACCACCCCGATCACTACTGTCGTCAGGATATGGATCGCACCCTGGCGGCGGCGCTGTGTCGAACCCGTCACTTTATTCACCGGGGCATTGAAGCCGACTGGCTGGAAGTGGCCCATCCGGAACCCGGCTATGCCAGCGAGTACCGGAAACTGTTTGGCGGGCCGGTTATTTTTGGTACCGGCATCACCAGAATGGCGTTCTCCAGCCAGCACCTCGGGCACCCGATTCCCCATCGCAACCCGTATGTCTATTCCGCCGTGCTGAAGCAGGTCAATGCGGTGCTGGCCCGCCTGCAAACGCGGAAGTCTTTCAGCCGCAAGGTTCGCCGCCTGATTTCACGGCAAATGGCCACTGATCGCATTGATGCCGACACCCTGGCCCGGCAGTGCCACATGAGCCGCCAAACCCTGTACCGCAAGCTGAAAAAAGAGGGCCTGAGTTTTCATGATCTGGTGGAACAGGTGCGCCAGGACAAGGCCCTTCGGTATGTAGCTGACGACCAGTATGCCCTGGGGGAAATTGCCTTCCTGCTGGGTTTTTCTGAACTCAGCGCCTTCAGCCGTGCCTTCAAACGCTGGACCGGCATGGCACCGGCCCAGTTTCGGGCAAACCATCAGGAAGGTAACGAATGACTCCGGATAATCTGTCATTGCTGGCCATCCCCCTTGCCGCACTGTACCTGGCAGCCCTGGCCTGCATTTATCGGATCCTGCTCAGCTATCGCACCGCCCAGGGGGCCATTGCCTGGATCATCGCACTGGTAGGCCTGCCCTATATCGCGGTGCCACTGTTTGTTCTGTTCGGCCGAAGCCGCTTTGGCGGTTATGTCAAAGCCCGCCGGATGGGGGATCAGTCTCTGACCACCCTGCTGGACCAGTTCGAGAAGCAGACCACGTCGATCTCCAACCCCGGCCACGAACATTTCAGCGATGAGCTTCAGGTACTGTGCAAGTTGAGCCGGCAACCGTTTACCAGCGGCAACCAGTGCACACTGCTGAAAGACGGAACCGCAACATTTGAGGCCCTGTTCGAAGCCATGGAGGATGCCAGGCAATACATTCTGCTGGAGTTCTACATCGTGCGCTCAGACAAGGTGGGGCAGCGCATCAAGGCGATTCTGGAACGCAAGCTGGCGCAGGGTGTCGAGGTGTGGTTTCTTTACGACGACATCGGCAGTGTGTTGCTGTCACGGCGCTGGCTTAACGAACTGTCAGCCGCCGGCGCGCGCATCGCTTCGTTCGGCAACGGTAACGTGCGCCGCCGGCGTTTCCAGATCAATTTCCGGAACCACCGGAAGCTACTGGTCTGTGATGGCAAGGTGGGCTTTGTTGGCGGCATTAACCTGGGCGACGAATACCTGGGCACGGCGATGGACCAGGAACCCTGGCGCGATACCCACTGTCGCATTGAGGGCCCGGCGGTGACCGGTTTGCAGCTGGCGTGGTTGGAAGACTGGCACTGGGCCAGCAATATCCGCCCGGAACTGGACTGGCACCCGGGCTTTGACACCGGCGGTGATCAACAGGTTCTGGTGCTGCCTACCGGGCCTGCAGACACCTGGGAAACCTGCACCCTGTTTTTCCTGAACAGCATCAACAGTGCCCGCACCCGAATCTGGATTGCATCGCCCTATTTTGTCCCGGATTTTCAGATCATGAACGCCCTTCAGCTCGCCGCGCTGCGGGGGGTGGACGTTCGCATCCTGATTCCGGAAAAATCCGACAGCCGGCTTATTCGCCTGGCGGCCTATTCCTACCTGGTGCAAGCCAGCCAGGCCGGCATCGGGATCTATCGCTACCAGCCCGGTTTCATGCACCAGAAGGTGGTACTGGTGGATGACCGCTATGCTGCCGTGGGCACGGCGAACCTGGACAATCGCTCCATGCGCCTGAACTTCGAGATCACGGCGGTGAACACCAACGAGGACTTCGTCAGCTCGGTCGACTCCATGCTCCGGGAAGACCTTGAGTACTGCCAGAGAATGACTGAGCGGGACTACCAGGACCGATCCATCCTCTTCCGACTCAGCTGTCGCGCGGTGCGACTGCTGGCGCCGTTGCTGTAGCGGTTATTCTGGCTCCGGCAAAAACATTGTGCGACCATGGCCTTTCCGACGGTTCACCTGCTGTAAACAGATAACCCATGAACGCATTCAAGCCCAGAGAAACCCTGACCGAACAAGTCGCCCGCCATATTGAAAACCTGATTGCCTTTGAACAGCTGAGATCCGGTGAGCGCATCTACGAAAGCTCCATGGCCAAAGAGATGGACGTCAGTCATGGTTCCATCCGCGAGGCGCTGTTACTGCTGGAAAAACGGCACCTGGTCCGCAACGTGCCACGCAAGGGGGCGTTCGTTACCCCGCTGGACGAGCACTTTGTACGAAGTCTCTATGAAATTCTCGAACTGTACCTGACCCACACCGGCCAAAAACTGGTGCGGCAATGGCAACCCGAGGATATGGCCCGGCTTGAGAGCCTGTACCAGCAAATGAAGGACTGCTACCAGAAAAACGACCTGATGGCGTTTCTGGAACTGGGCATTGAATACACCAAGGCGTCACTGGTGTACGCGGACAACTACTTTATTGTCTCCGCCATCGACGATCTCTGGCCCTCGGCCAAACGCTGTGCGTTTGTGGCCTTTCGACGGGGCGGCACCCAGGTGCTGGAAGACAACCTGGTGCACATGGAAGAATCCATCCGCGCCATTGGCAACCGTGACGAAGCCGCCCTGGCCGACATCCTGCACCGATATGCCATCCAGCAATGTGAACAGGTTCTGGCGGCCATCAACGCGGGCTGATCCAGGCGCTGGCTGGCGGTTCAGTAGAACAGCTGGGTAAACGAGAAGCCGATGTTCAGGTAGGCCGTCCAGTTATCCTCGTTATTATAGGCAGCGGCCAGTTGCACTGGCCCAAGCAGGGTATCCACGCCAGCAAAAGCACTCCAGGACCGCACCGTGTCACCCCAGCTGGCATCACGCATACTGTCCCAGGCATTGCCGGTTTCAAAACCGGCGCCGGCAAACCAGGGCATGACCGGACCACCAAACTCCCGCCGACCGTACACAGACGCCAACACGGCGTCGTTGCCGGTAATTTCCCCCGGGGCATAGGCCGAGAGCTGGCGAAAGCCACCCAAGCGGGCGGCGTTTTCAATACCGGCATCACCGCTGAAAATCTGGCGGGTATACAACAGCCCAGTCAGGTTAAAACGCTCCCAGGTGCCCGTACCCAGCAGCATCGCCGTCACGCCATCAAAGTGCCGATCTGAACCGAGATCTTCCCGCTCCACCCGCCCGCGGATCCCGGCAAAGGCGCCGGATTTCGGGAAGAAGGCATCGCTCAGGGAATCGTGCACCAGCTGCAGGCTGACATGCCCCTGGTGGACATTATCGGCAGGTGCAACCGGAACGCCCACTTCGTCCTCTACCGTGGCGTAGCCACGGACGTAGGCCAGCCGGACTTCACCGTTGCCTCCCAGCTCCATACCCAGTGCCAGGTCCACTTGCCGGAAGGTGACATCCACTTCCGAGATGCGCCGCCCCTGATCGTAAATGCTGTAATCGTCCCGGCGATACTCCACGCCGACAACGGCAAACCGGTCATAGCCGAAGGTCAGCGGCTGGTACCACTGGCTTCGGACCCACGGCTGGGTTCCCAACTGAACGCCGGTCAGCCATTCGGCGCCCAACCGGTTCAGCTCGGTCATGCGCAGGCCGGCTGCCAGGTTGAAGCGGGTATTTCCCTCAAAGTTATCTTCATAGTTGAGCCCGAACGACAGGTAATTCGGTCCCCAGCTTTTCTCCCGCGCCCTTATCACAAGGACCGGCCCCGCTTCCGTGGGCGCCAGTGACCAGCCCACGGATTCGTAATAGCCAAGGCCATAGATACGCTTCAGGTCTGCCTCAAGCTCCGGTACGTCCAGCACTTGCCCCGGTTGCTGGCGAATCCGCTCCCTCAGGAAGTCCGTCGCCAGACGCTCGCCCTGGGCGATCTCAACCCGAACCACAGGCCCGGGCACCCAACTGCCTGCGGCACGGCGCGACTGGTACGCCACCCACTGTTCCTCCGACACCGACAGCCGGTTCAGGGCAACCGCATGCTCACGGGCGGCGGTGGCACCCAGTTCAAACAGCACCGGCGCATCGTAAAAATCGGCGGAGCCAAAGCCTTCGAGGTCCGGGTGCACCAGCACGTCCTGCTCGGTCAGCAGTGCCAGTTGGGCATCGGTATTCCTGCGGGTTATCAGGGTAGTCAGTTGCCCCACCACCGAGAAAGCCTCTCGCAATTGATCGGCGCTCATCATCGGATCGGTGATATCCACGGCAATGACCACATCCGCGCCCATCTCCCGAGCCACGCTGACTGGAAGATTGTTGGCAACACCTCCGTCCACCAACAGCCGACCATTGCGCTCAACTGGCGCGTAAACGCCCGGAATGCTCATACTGGCCCGAATCGCTTCGGCAAGATTACCGTCTCCGATGACCACCTCTTCCCCGGTTTCAAGGTCGGTGGCCACAGCTCGGTAGGGAATGGGTAACTGGTCGAAATTTTCAACCAGGGCGGCATTGCGGGTGAGTTCATTGAGGATGAAACCAAGATTCTGCCCGGTCACCAGGCCGCCGCCCAGGTGCACACCCTGCGTGCTGACCCCCAAGCCCGGCACCAGTGGCAAACGCCAGTCGTCCTGTTTGCGCCGGACCGGCTTGAACGCCCGGCCGGGATCGTCGCGGAAGCTGGACAACCAGTCCAGTTCCAGAAACCGCTGCTCAATCTCGGATACCGACATGCCCGAAGCGTAGAGTGCCGCCACGGCGGAGCCGGCACTGGTGCCCACCACCACATCCACAGGCACCCGCATTTCTTCCAGCACCCTCAGAACACCCACATGGGCCATGCCTTTGGCACCGCCACCGCTGAGCACCAGCCCAACTTTCGGGCGTTCGGAGGGTTCCGACGCCAGTACTGGCGCCCACAACAGGGGCGCCAGAATGAACAGCAGAAACAGATAATACCGCCGGTCAGGCAAATCCCGGTCAGCTCTTGTCGCGGTGTTTGTCATCGTCGGCCAGGGAAAGGTGGGAAACGTCCGGAACCATCGGCGGTGGCAGATCTCGTTTTACGCCCAGATCGGAGCCAGGAGGCGCCAGGCTCCAGTCATCCAGGTGCTCGAACATGGGCGCTTCCGGGTCTTCATGTTCCACCAGGGTGACACCCACCGGGTCCAGGGTCAGGCCCGAGCCCGCGAGGATATCATCCACTTTGTCACCGGCCACCGGCAGGCGATCTCCGGGTTCGGTCGCCGGCACGTTGCCCTCAGAGGCCGGTTTCGGCGGGGCCGATGGTGCTTCAGTCTCGGCTTGCTTATCAGCCTGGGAAACCGGCGCAGGTTTCGGTGCCGGGGCCGCAGCCTGAGCAGCCCCGACCATCGGTTGTACATGGGCAATCATGCCATGCTTGCGCAGTACCGCCTGGTACTTCTCTGCCTGAACCTGTTCCAGCTTGTTACGAATAACAACGGGCTGGCCACTGAACATGCGGTCCAGTTGCTCCACGCTGGCCTTGAACAGGGCCCGGGCGTTGTTACGGGCAGTCTCAACATCAGTGCCTGGCGCGCACTCACCCTTGAATACAAGCTGGAACATGACTATCCCTCTCACTTTCCCAATGGTTCTGGCTCCATGATAGCGGAAAACCAGCTCTGCGGCAGGCAGGCAAACACCCCGCAGCGCGGAATTATGTCCAAAATGCAAACAATTGAAAAATACCGGGAATCAATGACGAAATTTTCAACACTCTCTGCAATAATCAAACGTAACCAAACTTTACACTTGGTAACATAGAAGTTGTCTCATCCGTTTTCGGGAGTGCTCGTTATGCGCACCAGACTATACGCCTTCGCATCCGCGGTTGCGTTATCGATGCCAGCCAGCCAGGCACACGCCGAAAATCTTGACGTTTTGATGAGCCAGGTTTTTTCCAACCAGGAAGCCACCTACATCGGTTTTGAAAGCGTGGAACGGGAAGACATCCCGGAACAAGCCGCCGTCGACCGTAAATATCTGATCGTCGACTTCCGACTCGCTGAGCAGAATCCGGAAAGTGAGCAGCTTCAGGCCAGCGTCCACAAAGTCTGCATGACCCTGCTGAAAGACAGGGCGCTGGTTCGCTCCCTGTCAGACTCCGGGTACGACATGGTGTCAGTGGCGTTTGACCGCAAATCCCAGTTCGACTGCCTCTAAGCCGCTGGTCAGCTCAACGCTGGCCCAGCAATTTGGGGAAGGCTTCAAGGGCCGTATTAACCGCATCCAGATTGAACGCCTCTACATCCGCCAGCAGTTTTTCGCCGTAGCTGGTCACCGACGGCGAACGATGACGCTGCCCCCATTCAACAATTCGTAGCGCAAAGTCTTTCATCTGTTCCGGGTCGCCGCTTTCACGAACATCCTGCCACTGGTCACCAAAGTCCTCCGCCAGCTTCTCCCGAAGCCAGCCTCGCTCCTGCATACTCATGGTCTGGGCCAGCAGCCGCTCGGCTTCCTCCGGCGTCCCGTCATCTTCCGCCTGCTCTACGGTAGCCTCAACCCGGGGCAACACGAGAGTAAAGGTGGACCCAACATCCGGTTCACTCTTTACCGTCAGCTCACCGCCCATCATTTCCACCAGCTTCCGGCTGATGGCCAGACCCAGGCCGGTGCCCCCGTATCGCCGGGAGCTCTGACCTTCCTGCTGCTCAAAGGCATCGAAAATACGGTCCTGCTGATCCGGCGCAATGCCAATGCCGGTGTCGGCCACGGTCACTTTCAACCGGTAGTAGCGGATATCCGCGTCCTTACCGGTCGATTCCTCCAGTTCTTTGGCCACGGCCCGCACTGTCACTCCACCCTCATGGGTGAACTTGATGGCATTGCCCACCAGATTGAACAACACCTGGCGCAACCGGGTTTCATCCAACATCATTGCCGAGGGCATGCCAGAGCCTACGCTCACCTCCAGGGTAATGCCCTGCTCGGTCGCTCGCAGATCAAAGATATGCCGGACATCGCTGAGCAGCCGGCGAACCGAAACCGGGCCGAAGTCCAGGCGCATCTTGCCAGCCTCGATCCGTGACAGGTCAAGAATGTCGTTGATCAGCATTAACAGGCTGCGGCTGCCAGCGCGGATGGCGTTCAAATAGTTGCGCTGCTGGGGATCAGTCACCGAGTTGTAGAGCAGATCGCTGTAACCAATGACCGCATTCATCGGGGTTCGGATCTCATGGGACATATTGGCCAGGAACTCACTCTTGGCCCTGCTCGCCGTTTCCGCCTCCCGGGCCAGGCGTTCGGCCTCAAGCTTGGCCGCTCGCAGTTCATCTTCACTGCGACGCAAGGCATTCTCGGACCGAATCCGTTCATCCACTTCCAGCGACAGCTTGCGGTTCCAGTAGAGGAAAATCAGTACCACCACAATGGCAATCAAAATGATGCGCCTGACCACCGTGTAGTCGGTTTCCTGTTCGATATCCAGGTGTATCCAGCGGTTATACACCGCCTCGGTTTCCGATGCCGGCAGGCTGCTCAGGGCCTTGTTGAGGATGCGGTGTAAAACCGGGTTGTCCTTGCTGACCGCCAGCCGCAGGTCATATTGATAGGGCGTGATGCTGGTAATCCGCAGGTTCGACAGGCCCAGTCGGGCAACCGTGTAACTCACCGCCGGAATATGCGTGACCATCACATCCAGGTCGCCGTTGGACAGCGCCAGAAGCCCGTCTTCCACGGTTCTTTGCGGGTAAAGGTCCAGGTTTGGATGATTGATTAACAGATAGTCATGGCTGGCCTGGCGATTGACCACACCGACCCGCTCATCCCGCAGCTCCCTAAGATCACCAATGAACCGGCCAGTATCCCGGATGGCCAGGGCAATCGGTACCGACACATAGGCCCGGGTGAACAGGAATTCCTGTTCGGTTCGGGGGGTGCGCGACATGCCCGGCAGAATATCCACTTCACCTGCCTTCAACATGTCCTCGGCCGACTGTCGGGAGCTCGCAATCACCCGGTTGAAGCGAACATCCAGGTTCTCCTCCAGGCGTTTGACCAGGTCAGAGGCAAGGCCCGCCGGGCGGCCGTCCTGCTCGAATTCAAACGGTGGCCAATCGCCACGCATACCCACTTTCAGCCCGGGATGACGCTTCAACCACTCAAGCTCCGAAGCGGTCAGGGCCACGCCACGTCCCTCAAGGGCTGGCATATTCGCCTGCAACCAGGACTGGCGAATATCCCGGTGCTCGTTGTGACTCAATGCCTGAACGGCCCGGTCAAACACCCGGAAAAGGCGGTCACGGCTGGTCGGTACCTGCAACACAACATCCACCGGGCGATTGTCCAGCAGAACGGCCAGACCGATACCATTGATCATTGCGGATTCAAGGTAATCCGAGACCACCGGTACCGGTCCGAGGAAGGCGTCGGCTTTGCCGGACAAGACCAGGCTGATGGCCTCCCCCAGACTGGCGACGGGCACCGGAGAAAAGTTATCAATCGGGTCCAGCAGTGGGAACTGGTTGGGATCGCCACCAATAATCGCGACGTTGGCAGATTCCAGATCCGACAGCGTCCGGTAGGCGGCATCACCGGCATTCACAAAGATCCCATAGGTCAGCGACATCATCGGTGAGGTGTGCCGAAGGCCCGGGATCACCGGCGATCCCGGAATGCGGGTGGTCAGAACCAGGTCGGCATCGTCGCCCTGGTCGACCGCCATGAAAGGCTCAACCGGCACGCCAAGCTTATCTGACACGCGAGCGAGATAATCAATCCAGATACCCGCCAGCGCACCCTCACCGGTATCGAACACCAGCGGCACCTGGCTCTGCCTGACAGCCACCCGGAAGCCTTCCTGCTGGCCCAACCACTCCAGATCTGCAGCGCCCAGAACCGGCGCCGGCGACGCCTGGGGCGGTTCCGCCCACACGACCCCTTGAATCAGGACAAACAAGAGGCCATACAATAACTGTGGAAGAGACTTCACTGGATATCCTCGGTGGTTCCACTACATTTCAGGGAACAATACCTGCAAATGAGGAAGATTTCATACTGCCTCACCGCACACAGGAGAAGCCTGTCTTATGGACACCAGCAAACACACTCTAAGCGTCCTTTTTCAGCAGCTTGGTTTGCCATCAGATCAGAAAAGCATGGAGAGTTTTATCGCCCGGTATTCTCCACTGCCTTCGGAAATTGCCATCCAGGACGCCCCTTTCTGGTCCGAAAGCCAGTCGCAATTTCTTGAGGAGGGCCTTGAGGAAGACAGCGACTGGGCCGAGATTATTGATGAACTGGACGCCCTGCTGCGGCACTGATCGGCGCCGTCAATCCACCATGACCTGATTGCGGCCGGCATCTTTGGCCTGATACAGGGCCCGGTCGGCACGATCAAACACGGTATCTTCGGCATCACCATCCCGGAACTCTGACACGCCGGCAGAAAAGGTGATTGAAACCGGCTTGCCGCCAAAATGGAACGGCAGTTTTCCGACATGCTCACGAAACTGCTCTACCACGTCCCGGGCAGCCTCCAGCCCGGTCTCTGGTAACAGCAACACGAACTCCTCACCACCGAACCGGGCGATGAAATCCGTGCTGCGCAGGCGGCTTTTCATCTCCCGTGCCACCAATTGCAGTACCCGGTCACCGGCTTTATGGCCAAAGGAATCGTTGATTTTCTTGAACAGGTCAATATCAATCACCGACACACTGAGCGGGTGTCGGTAACGCTGCCAGCGGTTGTATTCGAACGATAGCCGCTCCTGCCAGGCTTCCCGGTTGGGCAGCTGGGTAAGCAGGTCAGTCATCGCGCGTTCCCGCTCCCGGCGAACCTGCGCCTGCATCTGCTCGGAATGAGCCTCCATGGCAGCGACCTTCTCCTGCATGGCATTGAGTTGCTGCGCCAGCATTTCCTCCCGCTCGGCATCCCGCGTGCAGAATCGTTCCAGAGCACCGCCGATGAACTCCAGTCGCTGGCTCACAGACTGCTTGAGGCTCTGCAAGTCCTGACTATGTTGAATGTCCTCGGATACTTTGCTCAACTCCGACCGGATTTCCCGGTCCAGCGTTGCGGTATCATCGTGCCTGGAAGCGTAGGCATCGGACTGTTCCGAAAAGTGCTGGCGCAGGGTTTCCAGGCGCTCGTCCAGCCGTTTGAGGAATGTCTCGAACTCCCGCTGGCTGCGGGTAACCGCCTCGATCACCAGCTCCGCCACCTGATTCAGGCCTTCCCGAAGGACCTCCCAGTCGTTGCTCGATAACAGGGTTTGCTGAAGCGTCCTGGCCTGCGACTCCACCTCTGGCTCCAGGCTGACCTGGTTCAACAACAGCCCCAACAACTGGCCTACACGGCGGGCGATTCTGAGCCGATGCCCCTCTTCAGCGATATCATGCTCACTTCCCCTCGGCTCCGCCGGCGCGACGGCCGGTGTGTCGGCCTTTGGGCCCTTTGGCTCGGCTTCATCAAGACGGGTAATGGCTTTGTCAATCTGATCCTGCAGGGTTTTCCAGGCATCGATATCGAACTTTTGCTTGCGCAGGTCGGATCTCAGGCGATTGAGCAGGTTATCCAGTTCCGGAGTCTGGCCTTCCGAGGCGAGGCTGGTTCGCACCAGCATGCGCTCAAGCACATTGCGCTCGGCTAACCACTGTTTTTCGCGCTGCTCTGCCTCGTCCAGTTCCCGAAGATACTTATCCTTCCAGGACTCCTCAGATGCCATGAAACACTCCCTCAAGAACCGGTATGATCATTGTCGTTGCGATTGATATGGTTGGTCGAACGTCGACGCGCCCGGGGATGACTCTGATCGTACACCCGGGCAAGATGCTGAAAGTCCAGATGAGTATAGACCTGTGTGGTGGCGATGTCCGCATGACCAAGCAGTTCCTGCACCGCACGCAGGTCGCCGCTGGACTCCAGCATATGGCTGGCAAAGGAGTGCCGCAGCAGGTGCGGATGCAAGCGCTGGTCGGCACCCTGCACCATGCCCCAGCGAGCCAGGCGGGCCTGGATACTGCGCTGGCTCAGGCGACCGCCCCGCTGGCTGACGAATACCGCAGTTTCGCCCTCGTTAGCCATGGCTGCTCGGTGCGCCAGCCATTGATTCAGAGCCGCGACGGCTTTGCCGCCGACCGGCAGAATGCGCTCCTTGTTACCTTTACCCAGAACACGCACCTCCCGGCCTTTCAGGTCCAGGGCGGGCAGGCTCAGGCTGGCCAGTTCTGCCAAACGGAGGCCCGAAGAGTACATCAGCTCGAACATGGCCAGATCGCGGATTTCCAGGGGGTCGTCGGGATTGATGTCCAGCAGCTGGCTGATCTGGTCAACGTCTGCCACCTTCGGTAGCCGGCGACCGCTCTTGGGGGCCCGGACATCCAGAGCGGGGTTATCCCGGGCAAGCCCTTCCCGAAGCAGGAACTGATAGAAACGCCGAATGGCGGACAGATGCCTGGCAATGCTCCGGCCGCTTAAACCGTCTCTGCTCAGCCGGGCGACGTAGCGGCGGATGTCATGAATGGTCAGCTCTGACCAGGCCGGGATGTCAACTTCGATCAGCCAGGCGACCAGGCGATCAAGGTCTCGTTGATAGTGATCACAGGTGCGGGGGGAATGGCGCTTTTCGGTGGCGAGATGCCGGACAAACGCAACCACCGGGGCGGCCATCGCCTCGGGTGGTCGGGTGTCCGTCGCCAGTCCGGTCACCCCTGGCCGCTCTCCACAGCCAGACCAGACACCGGGGCATCTGTGCGATAACGATCAAGCATGGGGGGCAGCAGCCGGCTCAGGGTATCGCTGATATAGCTGAGAAACAGCGACCCCATGCTCTGATCAAAATAACCCTGCTCGCAGCTGCCGACAGCAAATACGCCAACCAGCCCCTCATGACGCAGCGGTACCAGGGCCACCGAGGCAATCGGTTCATCCCGGTCCGGGAACAGGAACTCCCGCTCGCTTTCCCGGAACTGGCCGCACACCGCACGGTCACCCTCCAGCAACGAGCCCAGACGCTCCCGGGCCTGGACGGAGTTGACGATGTGCAGGGCGCCCTCGCCTTTCTCCGGCTGCGCCGAATCACTGAACAGCAGCACCGAGGCAGCATCCAGGCCAAAATCGCCGCGGATGCTGTCATCGACGGCGGCGGCTATATCGTTGAGTGACCTGGCTTCGATCACCTGCATCAGCAACCGTTTGCTTTTCTCGAACAGCCGGTCGTTATGACGGGCGATCGATACCAGCTCCACCAGTTCACGGCGAAGGGTATCCCGCTGCTCACGGAACAGATGAACCTGGCGTTCCACCAGCGAGATGGCCCGGCCACTGTCGTGGGGCAGAGTCAGGCTGCGCAGCAGTTCATCCTGATCAAGAAAAAAATCAGGATTGGCGCGAAGATAATCGGCCACCTGCTCCCGGGTGAGTTCGCCGGCCTTCTGGCGGGCCGTTTGTTCTGTCATCGTGTTCTCCTGAGCCGTCAGGACCTTGTTTTAGTGGTTCGGGAACTTCTGCGACGCCGGGGCTGGGGATCGCCCGGCAGACGAAGCTGCCCTTCAAATACCGTTTTAGCGGGACCTTCCATCATAACAGGGGACCCATTCCCCTGCCATTCGATCACCAGCCGGCCACCCCGCAGCTCCACCTCCACCCGGGTATCCAGCAGGCCTCGCAGCTGGCCGGCCACCACCGCAGCACAGGCTCCACTGCCACAGGCCAGGGTTTCTCCCGAACCACGCTCAAATACACGCAAGCGGGCATGGCTCCGGTCGACGATCTGCAGGAATCCGATATTGGCCCGCGCGGGGAACCGGGGATGCTTCTCCAGCATGGGCCCAAGGGTGGCCACCGGCGCCGTGTCGACGTCATCCACCACCAGTACACCGTGGGGATTGCCCATGGAAACCGCCGACAATTCCACGCTCTGGCCATCGACATCGACGGTGTACACGGTCTTCTGACAGTCCGCGGCGAAGGGAATGGCGGGCGGATTGAGTTCCGGCACGCCCATATTGACCATCACCAGGCCATCCTTGCCGATTTTCAGCTCGATCACGCCCTTGGCAGTCTGTACCCGGATCACCCGCTTGTTGGTCAGGCGCTGGTCACGCACAAACCGGGCAAAGCAGCGGGCGCCGTTACCGCACTGCTCCACTTCCGAACCATCGGCATTAAAAATACGATAGCGAAAATCCACATCAGGCAGACCCGGCGGTTCGACCACCAGCAACTGGTCGAAGCCAATACCAAAGTTCCGGTCCGCCAGCTCCCGGATCAACTCCGGGCGCAGACGGAAAGGCTGGCTGATGGCATCCACCACCATAAAGTCGTTCCCCAGCCCGTGCATCTTGGTAAACCGGAGCAACGGCCCCTGGCCCCGTCTTTGCGGATTCATTTCTTGCTCCCCGTTCATTCCGGCAGGCAACTTTCAGGGCCAAGCTGATCGTCCAGAGTCTCCCGGCGGCGCACCACATGCACCTGATCGCCGTCAACCATCAACTCGGGCGGGCGGTTACGCGTGTTGTAATTGGACGCCATAACGAAACCGTAGGCACCGGCTGACCGAACCGCAAGCAAATCGCCCGCCTTCAGCCGGAGTTTACGATCCTTGCCCAGAAAATCGCCGGTTTCGCACACCGGCCCGACCAGATCCCAGGCTTTTTCCTCGCCATCCTGATGAGGCTGTACCGGGATGATGGCCTGCCAGGCGCTATACAGTGCCGGGCGGATCAGGTCGTTCATGGCGGCATCGATAATGGCGAAGTTACGATGCTCGGTGCACTTCAGAAACTCCACGCGGGTCAGCAATATGCCGGCGTTGGCGGCAATGGAGCGGCCCGGCTCCATGATCAGTTCCAGCTCCCGATCACCCAGCCGCTCGGCCAGTGCCTTGACGTAATCCGCTGGCTGCGGGGGCTGTTCCTGATTGTAGGTCACTCCCAGGCCGCCCCCCATGTCCAGATGGCGGATATGAATGCCCTGGTCCGCCAGGGTATCGATCAGCACCAACACCCGGTCCAGGGCATCCAGAAACGGCGAGACTGACGTCAGCTGGGAACCAATGTGACAGTCCACCCCATGGACATCCAGATTCGGTAACGCTGCGGCACGGGCGTAAACCTGAGGGGCCTCGGCGATATCGATACCAAACTTGTTTTCCTTCAGTCCGGTGGAAATGTAGGGATGGGTGCCGGCATCGACATCCGGGTTCACCCGAAGCGATACCGGTGCCCTCACGCCCAACTCTCCGGCCACTTTGTTCAGGCGGTCCAGCTCGGTGTCAGATTCAACGTTGAAACAGCGCACGCCCACTTCCAGCGCCCGCTTCATTTCCCATTCCTGCTTGCCAACGCCGGAGAACACCACCCTGGCGGCATCGCCACCGGCGCGCAGCACCCGCTCCAGCTCACCGGCAGAGACAATATCAAAACCGGCGCCAAGTCGCGCCAGCACATTGAGCACCGCCAGGTTGCTGTTGGCCTTCACGGCATAGCACACCAGGTGCGGGCGGCCATTCAGGGCGCTGTCATAAGCCCGGTAGTGGCGCTCGAGGGTGGCCCGGGAATATACGTAAGCCGGAGTGCCAAAACGCTCAGCGATTGACGCCACCGGAACATCTTCGGCGTACAGTTCGCCATTGCGGTAATTGAAATGATCCATGTTGATCCTGACTATCTGGATGGGTTACTGCCAGGGTTGGCCGCTCAGCGTTCCGGCGACTCATCGGTGTCGGCGCGCTCATCGACCTGACCGGACCGGGCCGGATCTGCCTGCGGCACGTCCCGGTACAGTGGCCCCTTCTGGCCGCAACCGGAAAGCAGCAGCAACAATAGCATCGAGAGCGCCCACGGCCGGCGAGATGGTCCAACCTGCATACCCATACCCCTGAGTGAATAATGGCCGAAGTATACCCGACACCCGCCCCTGATCGCGAGGGACCCGATGGCTTACGGCAGATAACTGTTGAGGGCGTCTTCGAGCCTGGTACGGTAATACAGTGACTGACCGGTCTGGATATCCCGTTGATACAATTGCGGGTCCAGATCATGGGGCAGGTGCAGGTCGGTGAGATACACCGGATAAGACTCACCACTTTGGCGCAGTGAACGGATGTAGTGGGCGACGGCGGGAATCAGCCGGTCCCCGTATTCCTGCACACTGAATTCCTGATCGTTGCAGTAGATATCGAACCGCAGTGTGCTGTCGCCCTGCTGAACACCGACGGCCTGAACCTCCAGGCCCGAAAGTGGCACCATGGCGCCCTGATAGGGTCGGAGTTCAGCCATCCAGCGGCCGTCGCGGCGCACCATTTCATAACAACGGATACCGCCCGCCGGGTCCAGGTTATCTGCCTGGCGCAACAGGCGCCGTTCCACCAGGTTCTCCAGGAAACGCATTAACGGACCAAGCAGGTGGTTGCGGTGCCCTGCCCGGACCGAACGGGTCCACAAACTGCCATGCTCATCGACAACCCAGAGCTGGCCACGGTCACCCTGAAGCAACCAGAACACCTGAATGTTCCCTGCTTCGGCCGCCGCGCAGACCGCCTTTAACACCGGCTCTTCCCGCAAGGCATGGCGGTCCGGCACTATTGGCAGATACCGATCCTGAGGCTGCAACAGCGCTGCCAGCAGAGCTTCACGACTGTCCAGGGCGACAAACCCCGGTTCCCGTCCGCTGAACTGCAGCAAGAAATAGCGATGATCCATCTCGATGATGTAACGCAAGGGGTGCGGCCCGGTGCCGCCGGCAAAGAACTGGCGCAATACATCTGCGAACAACTCCCGTACCCGGCGTGCGATGGCGCTGCCGTGCCCTCTGCTGGGGGCCGCCACGCGAATTTCCGGCAGATCGGCCGGGTTGATCGCCACCTGAGCCAACACGTTTTTCAGGCACTGGATCAGGGTATCGCCGGCGGCGTAGTGCTGCAGACTGATCTCATGCCAGCTGTTCAGGGTAATCTGATCAATGGTCAGCACCAGGTTATCGCGACCGCCGCTGAACCCCAGTGAATCGGAACGGGCACTGAGCTTGTGCAGCCCACGTTCGGTCAGGTGGGCTTGCGGGTCCACAGCCACGTTAATCAGCAGCAGGTTTTTCAGCGGGCGCACGCCTCGGGACAGCGCTTCCCGGGGTGCCGGAGCCATGGGCATGGGCAGAAAGCCAGACAACACCTCCACAATGTCTTTCAGCTCGGCCACCGAGGCGACACTCTTGCCCGCGCGCACGTTCAGCCGGGTTGATCGGTGCAGCAGGCCATTGCAATAACACCACACCAGCAGTTCCGCCAGATTGCCTGCACGGCGGATCACCGGTTGCCAGAAAGCATCCGAGGGATCTTCAAGATCCCGGTACAGCAACCAACCGTCACCTTCGCCGCCCTGCTCGGACTGGTGGTGAAACGACAGGTTTTCCTCGGCCAGCGACGGCACCAGGCCCGGGTTAACCAGTTCGATCTTGCCTGCCTTGCGCTGAAAGGCGGCGTAGAGTTTGCGACCCAGCAGGTTGATGTCATTGGCGCTGATGGCCGCCCGGGTCTGCTGTTCCCGGGCCATGCGGGACAACAGGCGGTAACTGTGGGTAAGCTCCGCCACGATGTTCCGCCTGAGACCGGTCACCTCTTCAGCCCGCCAGCGCTGGCGATCATCCAGGGCACTGAGGCGGTCTTCGCCCCATTCCCACTGCTGCACCAGCTGTCGTAGCAGATCGATTCGCCATTGGTCACCCGCCATGCCAGCCCGCGTGAGGGGCAATCCCGCCTTCAGGTACAAGCTCCGGCGCACCAGGTCCAGGCGTTCCGGAGCACCACTGGTCAACAGCCATTGCTCCAGGCGCTGATACAGCATGACGTAGGGGTCCAGTACATCGGCACTGGTTTGCCCCTGATACACCGCCTGTTTGAAGCTGGCGGACAATAACGGCTGGGCGGTATCGGTGGCGTAACACTCAATCAGAAACAACTTGAGAATGGCCTTCCAGGGAGCATCAATGCCTTTGTAGAGCTGCCAGATACCGGCGCCGGGGAACTCCTCATCCGGAATCGACGGCACGGCGCCAAAATCAATGTACTCGCTGGCCTTGATGAACCGGCACTCCAGCAAACGCCGGCGGCACTCCCCATAGTCCGCCTCGGCCTCCGACGGAATCAGCCACCAGAGCGGATACCGCCCAGCCAGATGGATGCTGGTCCGGTAGAATTCATCCAGCAACAGAAAGTGCTGGGCACTGCCACAGTTCTCTCCGGTGACCTCGGCCCGCTGCCGGCCGGCCCGCCAGTCAGCGGCCGAGAAGACAAACACGTGAAGCTCAACGCCCAGCGTTGCCGCCCATTGCGAGAGTTTTTCGGCCTTGCGCTCCAGGCTGCGGATGCCCTGTTCAGGCAGATCATCCCGATGACAAAGCCAGGCATCCAGATCACTGGCAACCGAGTGCCCAAGGGTGCCGGGGCTGCCCATCAGGAACAGACTATCGAGATCGGCCTTGCGAAGCCCTTGGTCGCGAACACTGAAACTTCGGGCAAAACGGCGCGCGGAATTCAGCACATCGTTACCCGGCGTATAGCCGGCCAGGCCCTGGGGGCAGCTGCCATCAAGATAGCCCGGTAAAGCGGGATGATTCAGGTGAAACGCCAGCGGTAACAGTTCAAGCACCACCTGCTGCCGGTAAGTCAGGGCGGAACATGCCCGTTCCCAGCGCTGACGATTGACCAACAGAAACCGGTCCCGCAGCCGCCGCAGGGTTTTTCGGTCAATGCCGTCCTCAAAGTCGAGAACGATGGGCGGTGCGAGAACAGTCAAGAGGGCTCCGGCAAGTGGTTATTTTCGGTCAGATAGTCAGTATGATGAATGAATCGTGGCAAAACCGGTAAAAAAATAAAAGGATGACCCGTTTTCGGTAAACATCGGAACCGGCACCTCCTGAAGAGGCACCTGCGCTGTGAAAGAATTCATTATTCAACGTTATCGGCCGGATCTGTCCGGACCTGTCATTCAGCCAACCCTGCTGCGGGTAGACGACGATGGCCGAATCGCCCACGTCGACCGCCATGCCGAGGCCATGTTCGGCTACGACGCCGGGGCGTTGATCAGACAGCCGGTGCAGCGCATTCTCGCCTCCCGGCAGGACGATCCCTTTGCCCCGGCCCACCGACACCACCTGGACAACGGCCAGACGGTGCTGGTGACCTTCCGCCACAAGGATGGCTTCTTTTTTACCGCCATTCTGGGCTTGCGCATGGAAATGCGTGATTCAGACCAGGCCGCCAACGCCACCATTTCCCTGAAAGACAGCGGCGACATGGACGGCCGCCTGTTACGACTGGCAGAACAAGGCGCGGGTTTCGGGCTCTGGGAACTGGATATGACCTCCAATGAGATTAGCTGGTCCGAGGGCATGTACCGCTTGCTGGAGTTGCGCCCCGGGACGGAGTTGTCACCCGAACAGGCCTTGTTCTACTGCCAGGTCGGCCAGAACCGCGTGCGTGCCCTGTTCCGCCGTTGCATGCGCACGGGCCGCCCGTTCAGTATGGAGCTGTCGGTATTGACCAGCCGGCAACGTCTGCAACGAGTCATCCTGTCGGGCCGCGCCCTGAAAAGCGGCGGCCGGATCCAGAAGCTCGGTGGCGTGATGGTCAACCACAGTGAAGCCATGCTACACGACCACGCCCGGCAGCAGGCCCAGAGGATACTGGAAGCAACCGCCAACGCCACGCCAGACCTCGTGGTCGCTGTCGACACCAGCCTGAACCTGTTGCATTTCAACGCTCCCTGGGCAGAACAGTTCCGAAACGCCTTTGGCGCCGAACCAAGGCCCGGCGACAACCTTAAAACCCTGCTTGCCGACTTTACCAACGAACGGCGCATGATTGAGCGCCTGTGGCAACGGGCCTTTGACCGGGAGCACTTCGTGGCCGAGATGCCCCTGAACCGCCAGGGCGAAGGCCTGCCGGTCTACGAATTTCATTTCCAGAATATCCAGGGCCTGCAAGGCGAGGTGGTCGGTGCCGTCCATGTTGCCAAAGATATCAGCAATCGTGTCCAGCACAGCGGCAGCGGCGACTACCGGATGCGCCATGACCCGGTAACCGGATTGATGAACCGGCGCTCCTTTGTCGAGCATCTGGAACGGGCCATGAAGCATAAGCGCAAACGCCAGTCGATGGACGGCTTACTGCTGCTCGACCTGGACAGTTTTGAACAGTTCAACGAACAGGCCGGCAGTGGCACCTGCGATCGGTACCTGCGTGAACTGGCCGGCATGCTCGGGCTGCGGGTGCGCCAGCGGGACGCCCTGGCCCGGCTGTCCGGTGACACCTTTGCCCTGTTCATAGAAAACTGCCCCGAACCCAGAGCCCGCAAGATTGCCGAGGAGATCCGGGAGCAGATTGCCCAGTTCCAGTTTGAATGGCAGGGCAGACAGTTACAGACCACCGCCAGCGGCGGCCTGCTGATTCTCGGAACCGACGCTCCGCTCCAGCCTGAACAACTACTGACCCAGGCCGCCGACCTGTGCCATACCGCCAAGACCTCCGGGCGCAACCGTATCCACACCACCCAGGCCCTGCCCGGCGAGTTGGCCAATCGGGGCACCGACCGCCAGCTTGAACAGCTGCATCAGGCCCTGGATAACGGCCAGCTGATTCTGGAGTTTCAATCCCTCAAGCCGGTGGCCAGCGTCACCTGGGGTGACCACATTGAAATCCTGTGTCGCATTCCGGGTACAGGCGACGACTCGCCCCTGCTGCCAGAACAATTCCTGCCGGTGGCAGAGCGGTTTGACCTGGCCAAGCGCCTGGACCGCCAGGTTATCCGGCAGACTCTCCAGTGGCTGAGCCAGCATCGACTGTTGGAGCCAAGGCTGAAGTACTGCGGCTTCAACCTGTCGCTGGCCACCATTCTGGATGACACCTTTGCTGATTTCATGGAACAACAGGTGCGCCAGACCCCGTTCCAGGCCCGTTGTTTCTGCCTGGAGATCCGGGAATCCCACGCCACCCAGTATCCGGATGAGGTAGCCGTATTATGTGACGCCCTGCACCGGGCGGGGTGCCGGGTTGCCCTGGAAGGAGCGGGGGCATCCGTGGAAAGTTACAGCCTGGCCGCCAACCTGCCGGTGGATATCATCAAACTGGACCGGCGCATCATGAACGACCTGGAACGTGATCCGGTGCAGCAGATCATGGTGGACGCCCTGCACCGTATTGCCGAAACCGCCGGCAAGGAAACCGTCGCCACCTTTATCGAGAACGATGAAACCCTCAGGAAAGTCCGAACCCTGGGCATTCACTTTGGCCAGGGTTACCGGTTGTCACGGCCGCGGCCACTGGACGAGCTCAAGCCAGCGGAGGTAGAACTCAGCACCGGCCGGATAGGCGGGTAAGCGGTTGCGGGGAGCCGCCTACCAGCCCTCCATCGGGATGCCATGTTCCCTGAGGTAGTCACCGTTACGTTCGAGATAGCCTTTTGTGCGTTCCGTGAATCGGGAAGGATCACCCGGCACCTCCGTGGCCTGTATGCGCATCACCTCGATCTCATTGCCGATCTGATTCAAAATCCAGACCACCACGGTACCGCCGGGGGCCAGGCCAATGGTCATAAAGTTCCGGGGGCCGGAATACACACCCATCGGAGTCTTGTAGGTTGCCGGCTCCCGCATTCGGTCCAGCAGGTCTGGCGGCACCTTGATTATCTTGGTGTAGTACTTCTGCTCCGCGTAGGAAAACCAATTCACAAGAATCAGTTCCGGGAAGGGGTCCACCCCGGCCCCCGCTCCGGTTGGACCATGGGGCCCCTTCCAGCAGCACCCCACGGTACCTATGGGCTGGCGCCAGCTCCGCTCACCGGTCTTTTCCAGAAACATGTCGGTCACCCACACTTCGTAGTGCTGTGGTGCCGCTATGCTGATCATCCAAAGTGTGTCGTCTGCTTTCGACCACGCCGAACACCCGCTGCCCAACAGGGCCATGGCCACGATGCCCATGGCCAGAATCTTCTGAATCATTATTCGCCCTCTGTCTGTGGCTAAGCGACGGGGCAGCCTACCAGCCCTCCATCGGGATGCCATGTTCCCTGAGGTAGTCACCGTTACGTTCGAGATAGCCTTTTGTGCGTTCCGTGAATCGGGAAGGATCACCCGGCACCTCCGTGGCCTGCATGCGCATTACCTCGATCTCATTGCCAATCTGATTCGAAATCCAGACCACCACGGTACCGCCGGGCGCCAGGCCAATGGTCATGGTATCCCGGGGGCCTGAGCGCACATCAACCTGGGTGACATAGGTGGCCGGCTCCCGCATTCGGTCCAGCAGGTCTGGCGGCACCTTGATTATCTTGGTGTAGTACTTCTGCTCCGCAAAGGAGAACCAATTGACCAGAATCAGTTCCGGGAAGGGGTCCACCCCGGCCCCCGCTCCGGTTGGACCATGGGGCCCCTTCCAGCAGCACCCCACGGTACCTATGGGCTGGCGCCAGCTCCGCTCACCGGTCTTCTCCAGAAACATGTCGGTCACCCACACTTCGTAGTGCTGTGGTGCCGCTATGCTGATCATCCAAAGTGTGTCGTCTGCTTTCGACCACGTCGAACACCCGCTGCCCAACAGGGCCATGGCCACGAGTCCCATAGCCATAATCTTCTGAATCATCATTCGCCCTCTGTCTGTGGCTAAGCGACGGAGCCGCCTACCAGCCCTCCATCGGGATGCCATGTTCCCTGAGGTAGTCGCAGTGCTTCTCGAGATAATTCCTGGTTCCTACCTCAAAATCATCCGGATCACCCGGCACCTCCGTGGCCTGCATGCGCATTACCTCGATTTCGTTGCCAATCTGGTTCGAAATCCAGACCACCACGGTACCGCCGGGGGCTAGGCCAATGGTCATGAAGTGCCGGGGGCCGGAATACACACCCATCGGCGTCTTGTAGGTTGCCGGCTCCCGCATTCGGTCCAGCAGGTCTGGCGGCACCTTAATTATTTTGGTGTAGTACTTCTGCTCCGCAAAAGAGAACCAATTGACGAGAATCAGTTCCGGAAAGGGGTCAACTCCGGCTCCCTTACCACGGGGGCCATGGGGCCCCTTCCAGCAGCACCCCACGGTGCCAATGGGCTGGCGCCAGCTCCGCTCACCCGACTTCTCCAGAAACATGTCGGTCACCCACACTTCGTAGTGCTGTGGCGCCGCTATCCTGATCATCCAAAGTGTGTCGTCTGCTTTCGACCACGCCGAACACCCGCTGCCCAACAGGGCCATGGCCACGATGCCCATGGCCAGAATTCTCTGAATCATCATTCGCCCTCTGTCTGTGGATATACTTGGCGCTCCCCGGAAGGCTCTGGTGCGTGGGGATGCACTCCGCCTAACTTCGCCGGCATTCCCGCCACCAGGGTATCTATGCTGTTGTAGTGAGCCGAGTAATGGATATAGCGTTGGAGTAACAGGTTCTCGTGTTCCGTGGTCACTGAGGGGGCATCGCTCCCTTGTACAACCTGTTCCAGAACTTGTTGCAGGATGGGCTTCAGTTCCTCTGGCAAGGTATTGTTGGCTTTCCTGGTATCGACATCTTGCAGCGGTGCACCGCTATCAGTGGCCAGCCGATGCATCAACCTCAAGGCCACCTGCGAGTACTCCCCCTGCACCTGGCGCAACATCCGCAACACCAGCTCCACCCGCCCATCCGGCGCCGGGTGCTCCTGGCGCCGGGTAACAATTTCCAGCCGGGCTGGCCCTTCAGGGCCCTGGTCTTTCGGCCATGCCTGCAACTGTTCGGATTGCCGTACCGGCAGGTTGTAGGGGCCTATCCAGCCTTCTGCCTCTGCCTGTTTCCGTTTGGCCTCCAGGTTGTCCCACTGCAGGGTTTTGTCCGGCCAGCGCAGCCGGTCGCGAGGTACCTGCAGCCTGGGGCTTAACAGCACGTCCTCGCGCTGGCTGTCGCCGTAACCACCGCCAATATCGGAATGAACACCTGGCAGGGCGATTTCCCGGAAGTTGGCCGGCATGCTGCCGTCGCGGCTTTGCAGACTGTTCAAAGCAAAGTTTCTACGGTGCTCATGGGCCGCTGTGAGGTGCACCGCATGGCCCACCCTGTCCGGATCCAGGTACAGCTTCACCGGATGATTGCGGTTGTTATGAGCCGATAAATCACCAGCAGCCGGGTTAACGATGGCGGCCACGGAATCGAATAGTCCCACGAAGCGAACTTCTACCGTCTCCGGCCAAGGAATATGGTTCTGAGCCAGTATCTCGGCGAGCAGACCGCTTTCCCCCTGATTAATCTCATGCGCAGCGTGGCGGGCCGCAGCAGCCCCCCCGGCTGAAGCCGAACAGGTCGAGGGTTAACCGATCGATGGGCTTGTCTTGTAAGGTGTCTTTAGCCTGCTGGGCCAGTTGAGAGAAGGCATAGGCCACCTGCGGGATAATGCCAGCCTCCCCCATGCCGGTGGCTGCGCTATACAGGTCATCATCATCACCGGTCTTGGTGCCCGCCCCAGGAGCATAGATACTGAACCGGTAGGTGCTGGTACCATCCACCTCTTTTTCTTCTTCGATGTACAAATCCCACAACTTGGCCACATTGCTGGCCGCGTTGGCGTAACTGTCTCCCACCATCAGGCCCATCCGCCACTCACACTCTTCCCGGCTGATGGTGTTATTCTCGTAGGGAATCAGGCACTCCTGCTCCAACTGCTCAACGAAGGCCCGGGTATTGGTGGCATTGTTCATAGTGCCATCGGTAAACAGGCCCACCTCCAGGTGAATTCTGGGGGAAGGTGCCTGGGCTGAGTCCGCCCTGGTGTCTTCGTCTGCTGGTGTTGCCACCGCAGGCAGCGGAGCCACCGATGCAGACGCCCCCAGGGGCAGGGTCAGCCGGTGGTTATCCACATTGCCCTGCGCCGACTGTTCCCGGCGCTGACACTGCCGGTAGTGCATCGAGAACATATTCACTTCCAGCGCCCCAACCCCCCAGGGGTCGGATTCGCGCAACTGATCGGGGGTCACGCCGCATTCGTTCAGTTGCGCCACGGCGCTCTCAATCGCCGAAGGCGTGTATATCCAGTTGTCATTTACCCGCCACCGGCCGCCGGCAGGCAGGCTGTCGTCTGGCTGCCAGGTCACCAAGGGAGAGAAGGGTCCATCCCAGCCTTCACAGACCAACATCAGCTCACCGTTTTTCACAGTCCGTTGGACAGTCTCGGCTATATTGCCTCGGTCACGGTAGTCGTACCTGAATAACGAGTGCATGTTTGAACGAACATGGTCGTTCTCTTCAACCAGGCGCCTGGCCTTATCGGCGGCGAAAAAGGGGGTTTCAACGAGGGGGAGATCACAGGCTCTCAGCTCCGAGGGCCTGACCAGTTTCATGAAGCTCATCGTCAGCATTCCTTGTTGACGGTAGAAGACGGGTAAAAATGTATCGGCAATCCTAGCCGATATTTCGTATTTATGACAAAACCGCACTTCACGGTTTTGTCATAAATTTTCTACGCTGATCAGTCTATGACACACCCATGGACTACACCAGCCTTAGCCCCTTCCGGGCGCGGGCCACCGCCGCGCGCACCTGGCTCGGTGCGGTGCCGCCCAGGTGATCACGGGCCTGCACGGAGCCTTCCAGGGTCAGCACGTCAAACACATCCTCACCAATCACGTCGGAGAACTGCTGCAGTTCTTCCAGGGTCATATCGGACAGGTCACGGCCTTCGGCCACACCAAAAGCCACGGATTTGCCGACAATCTCGTGGGCATCCCGGAATGGCACGCCTTTCTTGACCAGGTAATCGGCCAGATCGGTGGCGGTAGAGAAGCCCCGCTTGGCCGCTACCCGCATGTTATCGGCCTTGGCTTCGATCGCCGGAATCATGTCGGCGTAGGCCTTCAGGCAGCCCTTGATGGTATCGACGGTGTCGAACAGCGGCTCTTTATCTTCCTGATTGTCCTTGTTGTAGGCCAGCGGCTGGCTCTTCATCAGGGTCAGCAGGCTGATCAGGTGGCCATTGACGCGGCCGGTCTTGCCGCGCACCAGCTCTGGCACGTCCGGGTTTTTCTTCTGGGGCATGATGGAGGAACCGGTGCAGAAGCGGTCCGGCAGGTCGATGAAATCAAACTGGGCCGAAGTCCACAGCACCAGTTCTTCACTGAACCGGGACAGGTGGGTCATCAGCAGGGCGGCAAAGCTGCAGAATTCGATGGCGAAGTCCCGGTCAGACACCGAATCCAGGCTGTTTTCAGTGGGCCGGTCAAAGCCCAGCAGTTCCGCGGTCAGGTTACGGTCGATCGGATAGGTGGTACCGGCCAGGGCGGCAGCGCCCAGGGGCATCACATTCACCCGCTTGCGACAATCCTGCAGGCGATCGGCATCGCGCACCAGCATCTCGTACCAGGCCAGCAGGTGGTGGCCGAAGGTGACCGGCTGGGCGGTCTGCAGGTGGGTGAAGCCGGGCATGATGGTGTCCGCTTCGCGCTCGGCCAGGTCCAACAGGCCAGCCTGCAGGCGGGCCAGTTCCTCGGCAATCACGTCGATTTCGTCCCGCAGGTACAGGCGGATATCAGTGGCTACCTGGTCGTTACGGCTGCGGCCGGTGTGCAGCTTTTTACCGGTAATGCCGATGCGGTCGGTCAGCCGGGCTTCGATGTTCATGTGCACGTCTTCCAGGCTCACAGACCACTCGAAGCGCCCGGCCTCGATGTCTTCTTTAACGCCTTTCAGACCATCAATAATCTGGTCTCGCTCAGCGTCGGTGAGCACACCCACTTTCGCCAGCATGGTGGCGTGGGCGATGGAGCCGGTAATATCATGGTGATACAGGCGCTGGTCAAAACCGACCGACGCCGTGAAGCGTTCAACAAAGGCGTCTGTGGGCTCGCTGAAGCGGCCACCCCAGGGTTTTTCGGAGGATGTGGTCTGGTCAGACTTTTTCTGATCCGTCATGGTCTATCTTTCCTGCTGACAGCCCGGCATCATCACGCCGGCAATGGATAAGTGAAAATTTGCCGCAGTATAGCATTCTGACCACGGTTAAGGAGACTCCCCTGGCAACCGACAAAGGCATCAACAAGAAGGACTCCACCGACTTCTACGTGCCCGATCTTTGCCGGGTGCGGGCGGTGTTCCTGCTGCTGGTCACCAGTGAGCTTTTTGTCCTGGTGTTGTCCATCGTGCAGGCCGAGCGCGGCTGGATAGACTGGAACTACTTCGGCTTGCTGTCACTGTTCGTGCAGTGGACCACCCTCACCAGTGCCGCACTGATCTGCCTGCTGCGGCCATGGCTGGCGCAGATGAGCGTCGCCCGCGCCACCCTCGCCATTGTGGTCATTGTGCTGCTGGATGTGCTGGCCTTCAGCCTGTTTGCCGACAACGTGTTGCACCCGCAGCCGGGGGTTGCGCTGTGGCAGGGCATTGCCAAGAAACTGTTGGTGGCGCTGCTGATCGTGCTGATGGTGTTGCGCTACTTTTACCTGCAGCACCAGTGGCAACAACAGCGAGAGGCCGAAATGCAGGCCCGGCTGACGTCGCTGCAGGCCAGGATCCAGCCCCATTTCCTGTTTAACAGCATGAACACCATTGCCAGCCTGATTGCCAGCAATCCGGACCAGGCAGAGGAGGCGGTGCTGGATCTGTCCGAACTGTTCCGGGCCAGCCTGCGCACCGATGATCAACTGGTGCCACTCAGCCGTGAGCTGGAACTGTGCCAACGCTATCTGGCCATTGAAGCCCTGCGCCTGGGAGACCGGTTAACGCTGGACTGGGACATACAGCCGGGCCTGGAGCATCAGGCCATTCCTCCGCTGACCTTGCAACCGCTGGTAGAGAACGCCATCTACCACGGCATTCAGCCCAGGCCCGAGGGCGGCACAGTGCGGATCGAGGTGTACGGCAAAGGCCATTTTGTATACTTGATGGTCCAGAACCCGAAACCGGAGTCCAGCAACCGCCAGCACCAGGGCAACCAGGTGGCCCTTGTTAACATTCAGGCCAGGCTCCAGGCTTTGTTCGGCGAGCCAGCGGTTCTCAAACACAGCCATCAACACAACATCTACACTGTTACCCTCAGGCTGCCCGCAAGGACAGCAAGCTGACAAAACAGACCAGGCGACCGCAGGAGCACCATGAACCAACAACCGCAGCGCATTCTGATCGCAGACGACGAACCCCTGGCCCGGCAGCGCATTCAGCGCCTGGTGGAAGAACTGCCGGAATACCGGGTGTGCGGTGAAGCGAGCGATGGCAATGACGCCCTGCGCAAGGTGGCCGAGCTGGAACCGGATATCCTGCTGATGGACATTCGCATGCCGGGCATGGACGGCATGGAAGCGGCGCACCAGCTGAGCCAGCTCAGCAACCCGCCGGCGGTTATTTTCTGTACAGCCTACGACCACTATGCCATTCAGGCGTTCGAGGTTCGCGCCATCGCCTACCTGCTCAAACCGGTGCGACGGGAGGCTCTGGCAGACGCTCTGGCAAGGGCAGGAAAGGTAAACCGGGTTCAGCTCCAGGCCCTGACCCACAACAGCGACCTGACCACCGAACAGGTTGCCGTGCGCACCCACCGGGGAACAGAACTGATTGATCTTACAGACATCCGCTACTGCGAAGCGGACCAGAAATACGTCACCCTGCACCACAGCCGGGGTGAAACGGTCTGTGATTACACCCTGAAAGAACTGGAGCAGGCGTACCCGGAAAAACTGTTACGCATTCATCGGCATACCCTGGTCGGCGTGCGTTTCATCCAGGCCCTGCGGCGCAACAGCGATGGTCAGAGCATGCTGGCACTGAACGACTCAGACACCCTGCTACCGGTCAGCCGCCGCCATGCCAGCCATGTCAGGCAGTGGTTGCAGGAGCACCAACCCTCCCCCTGACGGGGTACACGGTCGTCTACGGCGGGACTTTTTCACTGCCACAAGGTAACCTTGGGGCACATTTTTTCCTATGACTGTGAGTGCCATGTCAACACGAACCCTTCGCATTGCAACCCGCAGCAGCGCCCTGGCGTTGTGGCAGGCGGAATTCATCAAATCCGAACTGGAAAGGCTGCACGATCACATCACCGTGGAGCTGGTGAAGATCAAAACCCAGGGCGACAAGATTCTGGACGTGCCCCTGGCCAAGATTGGTGGCAAGGGCCTGTTTGTGAAGGAGCTGGAAGAAGCCATGCTGGACGGCCGGGCCGACCTTGCGGTGCATTCCATGAAAGACGTGCCCATGGAATTCCCGGAGGGCCTTGGCCTGGTGGCTATCTGTGAGCGCGAAGACCCGACCGATGCGTTTATCAGCAATCAGTACGGGAATCTGGACCAACTGCCCCAGGGTGCCGTGGTTGGCACCTCAAGTCTGCGCCGCGAAACGCAGCTCAGGGCCAACCGCCCTGACCTGGAAATCAAGATGCTGCGAGGCAACGTCAACACCCGACTGGCCAAGCTGGATGCCGGCGAGTACGACGCCATTGTCCTGGCCAGCTCCGGCCTCAAGCGCCTGGGCTTCCACGACCGGATACGCTACTGCATGCCGGATACGGTCTCGCTTCCGGCCGTTGGCCAGGGCGCGCTGGGTATTGAATGCCGCCTCGATGACAGCGAGCTGCGGGCATTGCTGGCACCACTGAATCACGACGATACCTCTGACCGGGTGAAAGCAGAAAGGGCCCTGAACCGGCGCCTCGAAGGGGGTTGCCAGGTTCCCATTGCCGCCTATGCCCTGCTGGAAGACGACAACACATTGTGGCTGCGTGGACTGGTCGGTGCTGTCGACGGCACCGAGATTTTTCGGGTTGAAGGCCGCGCGCCCCGCGCCGAAGGCGAACGCCTGGGCCGTGAACTGGCTGAGCAACTGCTGGCTATGGGTGCTGACAAGGTACTGGCTGAGATCTATGGCCACACCCCAAGCTGATCGGAATAGCCAGGCCCGGCCCTTGCAGGGCCGGCGCATACTGATTTGCCGGCCAGAACCCGAGGCAAGCCGCCTGGCACAGGCTTTTCAGGCCGCCGGCGCCGAGGTTCGCCGGATGCCCTTGATGGCCCGGGAGCCGCTACCTGAAACACCAGAGCGCCGGTCGACTCTTCAGGATCTGGACCACTTCGCTCACATCATTGCCGTCAGCCCCTACGCCGCCAGCTTGCTACTTGGTGAGATCGATCACTGGTGGCCTCAGGTGCCCATGGGAATCCAGTGGTATGGCGTGGGGGCCGGCACCGCCGCGGTTTTCGCCCACCACGGTCTGAGCCCGAACAAGCCAGACAATGGCTGGACCAGTGAAGCCCTGCTGGCCCTGCCGGGTTTGCAGAATCTAAACCATGAAAAGGTGCTACTGGCACGGGGAGAAGACGGCCGCGAGCTGATCCGGCAGACCCTGGAGCAACGTGGTGCCCGTGTAACGGTTCTGCCGCTGTACCGACGCTTCCGGCCGTACTATGCTGCCAACGACTTAGAAGACAATTTCGCTGGGTTCCGGCCGGAGGTGATTATTGCGCTTTCCGGTGAAACCCTGAACAATCTGGTAGAGGCCAGCAGCGCGTTCCTGGCGACTCTGAACAATGCGCTGTTGGTGGTTCCAGCGGAACGAGTCTCGGAGCAGGCCCGCAAGGCCGGCTTCAGGAACGTACTGGTTCCGGACGGCCTGGCTGATCAGGATCTGGTGACCAGTGTGGCTTCCTGGTTGATGCAGGAGGCCGGTGACAACGGTAAACCAAGTAAGGATGCCCGTGACTGAAACAACAAAGCAACTGCCCGCTCCGGTTAATCCGGCCAATCCCGCCCCCGTGCGCCTGTGGCCAGTATGGCTGATTGCCATTGTGGCGCTGATTATTGCCCTGGCTCTGGCGTTCTGGAACTGGCAACAATGGCAAACCCACAAAACCACCATGCTGGTCATCCAGGAATTGCGCCAGGATACGGCACAACTGGAAGACCGTTATGGCAGCCGTGGCAGCGAGCAAAGCCAGCGCCTTCAGTCACTGGAGAATAAGCTTTCGGCCCAGCGCGAGCTGATCGCCACCCAGCAGCGACAGATTGACCACAACGCCCGGGAACTGCTTGAGGCCGGGAATCGTACCCGGACCGACTGGCTGCTGGCCGAGGCAGAATACCTGCTACGCATCGCCAACCAGCGCCTGTTGATTGAGAAAGATATCCGGGGTGCCCTGTCTGCCCTGGAATCTGCGGATGAGGTTCTGCGGGAATCCGATGACATCGGGGTTTACCCGGTTCGCCAGCAACTGGCCCGAGAAATTCTGTCACTGCGTGGCATCCAGGGCGTCGACCGCACCGGGCTGTACCTGAAACTGGAAGCGGCCATTGCCAGCATTCACGACCTGACCGACCAGGCCCTGATTCACGATCAGGCCCCCGGCTTCCAGATGACCGAAGACCCGAATGCCCCGGCCGATGGCCGCAACATGTTTGTGCGGGGCTGGAATCGTTTCCTTGATACCCTCAAACAGGTGGTCGTGGTCCGTCGCCTGGACGAACCGGTCAAACCCCTGTTGTCGCCGGACCAGAGCGCCTGGGCTCGCCTTAACCTTCAGTTGATGCTGGAAGAGGCGGAAATGGCCGTCCTTCGGGGCAACCAGCCTTTGTATGAACGGGCCCTGAACAAGGCCATCACCACCGTCAATGACTGGTACGATGCCACCAACCCAGCCATCCAGGGACTGGCCGATACGCTGACGGAACTGGCGGACCGCAATGTGGACCCAACCCTGCCGGATATCAGCCAGTCTCTCGGCTTGCTGAAAGAGCGGCTGGCCGGCCGGCTGGCGACCAGTAATGATGACGCTCCCGAAACCGAACGCGGGGGCAATGACTCATGATCCGGCTTCTGCTGCTCCTGCTGGTCGCGCTGCTGGTTGGCACCGCATTATCCCTGGGGCTGACCTATGATCTGGGCTATATTCGCATCAGCCTGGGCCATTACCTGATTGAAACCAATTTCTGGGTGGGCCTCGGGCTGTTCATTCTGCTGGTGGTCCTGGCGGTTTCTCTGATCAATACCTTCAGGCACCTGCGCCAGGGCACCGGGATGGTGGCCGGCTGGGTATCCCGGGGCAACGAACGCCGGGCCCGGCGCCGCACCACCCAGGGTCTACTGGCACTGGCCGAGGGCAACTGGCCGCGGGCCCGCAAGCTGCTGGCCACCTCGGCAGACAAAGCCGACACACCGCTGATCAACTACCTTGCGGCCGCCCAGGCGGCCTTTGAAACCGGCGACCACGAAGCGGTGGATGAGCTGCTGCGCAAAGCCTATGACAGCACCCCTGGCTCCAGCATGGCGGTAGGGCTGACCCAAGCCCAGCTGCAACTGGCGGGCAATCGGTTGGAGCAGGCCCTGGCCACCCTGCTGCGCCTTCGCAAGGAGTCGCCCCATCATCCGTTTGTGCTGAAGCTCCTGAAGAACACCTACCTGCGCCTGGAAGACTGGCGTGAGCTGTCCCGGTTGATACCGGAGCTTCGCAAGCGGGATGTATTGCCAGGCAAAGAGCTGGACGAGCTTGAACGGCAGGTATGGCACAACCTGCTGGAGAGGGCCGCAGAAGACACCCAGAAGCTGCGCAAAGACAACCCGGAGGCGTCTCTGGAACCGCTGACCCGGCTATGGGACGAACTGCCCGGCTTTGTGCGCCGGGACGAATACACCATCCGGGATTACGCCAGCCTGCTGGCCAGACTGGGTGACGAAGCCCAGGCAGAAACCCTGTTGCGCAAGGTACTGAGAAACCACTGGAGCGATGAGCTCATCAACCTGTATGGGCGGGTAAAGGGCAACCAGCCCGAAGAGCAACTGCTGATTGCCGAACAGTGGCTGAAAGACCGTCCCAATAATGCGGAGCTGTTGCTGGCCCTGGGCCGCCTCAGCCTCCGTAACGAGCTCTGGGGCAAGGCAAAAGAGTATTTCCAGACCAGCCTGCACCTGCGCCGTAGCCGGGAAACCCTGGCCGAGTTAAGCCGGCTGAATGCTCACATGGGTGAAGAAGAAGCCAGTATCAAGCTGCTGATGCAGGGCCTGGAAAGCGATAACAGCCTGCCAGACCTGCCGATGCCAAGGGCCTGACACCGGAACCAAAAAGGCCGGATGGTTACCATCCGGCCTTTTCGTTTCACCACGGCGGCGTTCAATCCCGAGGAGCGTATTCCAACACATCCGAAAAGAACGCCTGCTTTGGTAACCCTTCAGCCATCAGCGCATCCATCAAGGTGTAGACCATTGCTGGCGAGCCACTGGCATGCACTTCCACATTTTGCCAGTCTGCCCCGGATGCCAGCACGGCACCCACCAACTGATCGTGATGGCCACCCCAGTCGTTGTCCTCGTCGTCACCGACCACCGGGAAGAAGCTGAACGGTGGCCAGTCGTCATGCCATTGCTGGGCCAGCGACCGCAGGTACATATCCTCGTGCTTGCGCACCCCCCAGTACAATTTGACCGGGTGCTGGAAACGGGTTTCCTGCAGGAATTCACACAGGCTTTTCATCTGTGCAAAACCGGTGCCTGCCGCCACCATCAGCACCGGCTTGTCCGGAGCGGCGGCCAGGCACGCCTTGCCATGGGGCAACTCCACGGTGACATCCCGCCCGGAGGTCAGGGCATCAATCACCTTCTGGGCAGACACCCAGTCTGGCGAGGCCTGGATGTGCAATTCGATATTGGCGGCCGACGGACTGCTGGCAATCGAAAAATAGCAGGGCTCGGCACCTGGAAGATTCACCGACAGGTACTGGCCGGCGTGAAAAGCCACCTCGCGGCGCTTCGGCAACTGCAATTCAACCCGATACACATCGTGACTGATGGAGCGCACGTCCACCACTTTCGCCAGGTATTGCCGGGGTTGATGATTTCCTGATGCCATAACGGCGGGTATCTCCAGTTTCAGGTCAGTCAGCGCCAAGGTTCGACACATCATCAAACGCTCACCAACCGTGATTAGTTTCTGATTACGGGTATTCAGGGCCTGACCGGACACCAGCCGGGCCTCACAGATTTCACAAACACCATTTCTGCAGGCGGCCGGCACCTGAATACCGGATTCAGCAGCGGCCAGCAGCAAGTCCGTATCGTCTGCCACCTGAAAACTCAGGCCGGATGGCTGAAGCCGAATCCGATGCATCCAGCTGATCCTGTCAATCGGGGCGGGCAGCGGGAATTTCAATACCGAGGCTGTCCCACAGGTCATCCACCCGCTGCTTGACCTCATCGGTCATGGTGATCGCGGTGCCCCACTCCCGATCGGTCTCACCGGGCCATTTGTTGGTGGCATCCAGGCCCATTTTCGAACCCAGGCCAGACACCGGCGAGGCGAAGTCGAGATAGTCGATCGGTGTATTCTCCACCATCGTGGTGTCCCGAACCGGGTCCATCCGCGTGGTCATGGCCCAGATCACATCTTCCCAGCTGCGGGCGTTCACGTCGTCATCGGTGACAATCACGAACTTGGTGTACATGAACTGTCGCAGGAACGACCATACGCCCATCATCACCCGTTTGGCATGGCCCGGGTACTGTTTTTTCATGGTAACGATGGCCAGCCGATAGGAGCAGCCTTCCGGCGGCAGGTAGAAATCCACGATCTCCGGGAACTGCTTCTGCAGGATCGGAATAAACACTTCGTTCAACGCCACCCCGAGCACCGCCGGCTCATCGGGCGGCCGGCCGGTGTAGGTGCTGTGATAAATCGGGTCTCGGCGGTGCGTGATTCGCTCCACGGTAAACACCGGAAAATGGTCTACTTCGTTATAGTATCCGGTATGGTCCCCGAACGGTCCCTCGGGAGCCATGTCATCCGGGTAGATAAACCCTTCCAGCACAATTTCGGCACTGGCCGGCACCTGCAGGTCACTCAGGCCAGCCTTTACCAGCTCGGTACGGGCACCCCGTAACAACCCGGCGAAGGCATACTCGGACAACGAATCCGGCACCGGGGTAACGGCGCCGAGAATGGTTGCCGGGTCCGCGCCCAGGGCCACCGCGACCGGGTATGGTTTGTCCGGGTTGGCCCGGCGGAATTCCTGGTAGTCCAACGCCCCGCCCCGATGGCTAAGCCAGCGCATGATTAACCGGTTGCGACCAATCACCTGTTGCCGATAGATACCCAGATTCTGGCGCTCTTTATTGGGCCCTCGGGTGATCACCAGCGGCCAGGTTACCAGCGGGCCGGCGTCACCGGGCCAGCAGTGCTGCACCGGAATCTGGTACAGGTCGACCTGATCCTTTTCGATCACCACATCCTGGCAGGGTGCCGAGCGGAGCACTTTCGGGCTCATGCGCATCACTTGCTTGAAGATCGGTAATTTTTCGATGGCATCCTTGAAGCCCTTGGGGGGATCCGGCTCTTTCAGGAACGCCAGCAGTTTGCCAACCTCCCGCAACGCCGCCACGTCTTCCTGGCCCATGCCCAGGGCCACCCGCTTGGGGGTGCCGAACAGGTTGGCCAGCACGGGCATGTCGTAGCCTTTCGGGTTTTCAAACAACAACGCCGGCCCACCGGCCCGCAGTGTGCGGTCGCAGATTTCGGTCATTTCCAGGTGGGGGTCGACTTCTACGCTGATGCGTTTCAGCTCACCCAGCTTTTCCAGCTGACTGATGAAGTCTCTGAGGTCGTTGTATTTCATGGTGTGCTCCGTTTCTGATCTACGGTACTACGGAGTTGGGGCCGATCCGGACTGCTCTTTGGTGGTATGTCCTTGAGCACGCGTAGTTCTGGAGTTGGAACGAGGCCGGGAGGAGGTGCCAAAACGGAAAACGTGGTTTCCCTGATTGTTTTGGCACCTCCTCCCGGCCTCGTTCTTCGAACTTCGGGAGTGTAACGCTCCCCCATGTTCAAACGAGCAGGGGAACCGGCATCAACGACGCTTCATGGACTGGAAGAACTCGTCGTTGGTCTTGGTGTCACGCAGCTTGTCCAGCAGGAACTCCAGTGCACCGGTATCGTCGTCCATGGAGTGCAGCAGCTTGCGCAGAATCCACACCCGCTGGATGTCTGCTTCGCTCATCAGCAGGTCTTCACGGCGGGTGCCAGAACGACGGATGTTGATGGCCGGGTAGACACGCTTCTCGGCAATCTTGCGGTCCAGGTGCACTTCCATGTTACCGGTGCCCTTGAACTCCTCGTAGATAACCTCGTCCATCTTGGAACCGGTATCCACCAGCGCGGTCGCCAGGATGGTCAGGCTGCCGCCCTCTTCCACATTCCGGGCCGCACCGAAGAAGCGTTTGGGCTTTTCCAGGGCATGGGCGTCAACACCACCGGTGAGCACCTTGCCGGAAGACGGAATCACCGTGTTGTAGGCACGGGCCAGGCGGGTGATGGAGTCCAGCAGGATGATGACATCCTTCTTGTGCTCGACCAGGCGCTTGGCCTTTTCGATCACCATTTCCGCTACCTGCACGTGACGGGCCGGCGGCTCATCGAAGGTGGAGGCTACAACCTCGCCGCGCACGGTGCGCTGCATTTCAGTCACTTCTTCCGGGCGCTCGTCAATCAGCAGCACCATCAGGTGACATTCCGGGTTGTTGCGGGCGATGGACTGGGCGATGCCCTGCATCAGCAGCGTTTTACCGGCCTTGGGCGGGGACACGATCAGGCCACGCTGGCCTTTACCGATCGGGGCTACCAGGTCGAGTACCCGAGACGAGAGGTCTTCGGTACTGCCGTTGCCCACTTCCAGGGTCAATCGCTCCTGGGGGAACAACGGGGTCAGGTTTTCAAACAGAATCTTGTTGCGGGCGTTGTCCGGCTTGTCGAAGTTAATCTCGTTAACTTTCAGCAGCGCGAAGTAACGCTCACCATCCTTGGGAGGACGGATTTTACCAGAGACGGTATCGCCGGTACGCAGGTTGAAACGGCGAATCTGGCTGGGTGAAACATAGATATCGTCCGGGCCAGCCAGGTAGGAGGCGTCGCCGGAGCGGAGGAAGCCGAAACCGTCCTGCAGAATTTCCAGTACGCCGTCGCCGTAGATGTCTTCGCCGCTCTTGGCGTGTTTCTTCAGGATGGTGAAGATAACATCCTGTTTGCGCGAGCGAGCCAGGTTGTCCAGGCCCATTTCTTGCGCGATATCGAGCAATTCGGGCACAGATTTCTGCTTGAGTTCAGTAAGATTCATAATTTGTAGGATTGTCAGGAATGGAAGTAAACGACTGTTGGAATGACAGGGGTGCCCCTGAACGCATTGATCAAAAAAGCTGAAACATGGTGCTGGCTAGATGGAGCAACCGGTGCAGATGGAAGCCGGATTTGTTTGCTGAAGCCAGAGAGTGGGAACAACCGTTCGCCGGGCAAGCCGCATAATCGACCACCTTGAAGGCGTCTGTCAAGACCTCTGCCCAAAATTAAGTCAGTTTCATGATCTTCCGCCACCGGCACACCTCCCTCTGATGGGTTACTCCCTTCCCATCTGCGGCCCGTATACGGATACTGATACTACTATTACTGATGAACGCATCTCGAATGCAGTTGAGCGGAGCCAAGCCATGAGCACTGAGCTTACCAATGAACTCAAACCTCTGAATATTGCTATTTTGACGGTATCTGACACACGGGGTTTCGAGCAGGACACTTCCGGGCAGTTCCTCGAGGACAGCGTGATTGAGGCCGGCCACCGACTGGTGTCTCGCCGGATTCTTCCGGACGACATTTACCTGATACGCGCCATTATTTCACAATGGGTTGCGGACCAGGACGTTCAGGCGGTCATCATCACCGGCGGCACCGGCTTTCACGAACGAGACAGCACACCGGAAGCGGTCAAACCCCTGCTGGACAAGGTCATTGAGGGTTTCGGCGAGGAATTTCGCCGGTTATCGGCGCTGGAAATCCGTTCTTCCACGATTCAGTCCCGGTCATTCGGTGGCATGGCCAACAATACCGTCATTTTCTGCCTGCCGGGTTCAACCGGTGCCTGCAGGACTGGCTGGGAAGGCATTCTGAAAGACCAGCTGGACAGCCGGCACGGCCCCTGCAACTATTCCGGACTGGTCATGCGCAAGCCAGAGCGTGCTTTCAGCCGGCTTCAGGAAGTCATTGGCAACCGCGCAGAAAAATAACCGGGAGGTACCATGGCAGGTTCTGACCTGATCTCTGTTGACGACGCTCTCAACTACATATTGAGTCGCGCCACCGCTGTGACGCAATCCCAGGCGGTGCCGCTCAGCGAGTGTTTGGGGCGGGTCCTGGCCGAAAACCAGTATGTGCCAGCGGACGTTCCCCCAGCTGACAACAGCGCCGTGGATGGCTATGCGGTGCACCACTCAGACGTCGCCCCCGGGCGGGCACTGGCGGTCTCTGACCGGGTGCCAGCGGGCACGGCCCCCAAACCACTGGCGCCCGGTACCGCGGTGCGAATCTTCACCGGTTCGGAGATTCCGGAGGGCGCGAATGCGGTGGTGATGCAGGAGCGGGTGGAACGTACCGATGACAACATCCTCATCGTGTCCGAAGTCAACGCCGGGCAGAACATCCGTCGTCGCGGCCAGGATCTGACCCAAGGGGAGCTGGCATTGCCCCGGGGCACCCTTATTCGCCCCCAGGAAATGGGCTTACTGGCCTCGATGGGCATCGCACAGGTGCCAGTACTGGACCGGTTGCGGGTGGCCATCCTGAGTACCGGTGACGAACTGGTGCAACCCGGCGAGCCACTTGCCCCCGGCCAGATTTACAACAGCAATCGCTATACCCTGCTCGGGATGCTGGCGCAGGCAGGCTGTGAGGCTATTCTCTGCGAGACCGTTCGGGACACTCGCGACGGCACCCGCCAGGCACTGCAAGAGGCGGCGAGAAAAGCCGACCTGATCATCACCAGTGGCGGCGTGTCGGTGGGTGAAGAAGACCACGTGCGCGCGGTGCTCGAGGAGTCCGGCCGGCTGTCTTTGTGGCGGATGGCCATCAAGCCTGGCAAACCATTGGCGTTCGGCAGCATTGACGACACGCCGGTGCTTGGGCTGCCCGGCAACCCGGCCTCTGTGCTGATTTCCTTTATGGTCATCGTGATGCCCTACGTTCGCAAACGCCAGGGGCGACCCGACGCGCTGCCGATCGGGGAGTGCCTGCCCGCAGACTTCACCACCCATTCACCGTCCATCCGACGGGAGTTTGTGCGCGCCCGCAAGACAGGCAACGGGGCCACCGCTTCCGTGTCGGCTGCCCCGAACCAGAGCTCCGGCGTGCTGAGTGCCGCTTGCTGGAGCTCCGGCCTGGCGGTGGTGCCGGAAAACAGCACCATCAATATCGGTGACCCGGTGATGTATTACTCTTACCCTGAACTGATGAGCTGATCATGACTGACCAGAACCTGACTGTTCGCTTTTTCGCACGGCTTCGGGAGGAGCTTGATACCGAGAGCCTTGAGTTGCCGGCAACTCCGGGCCAAACCGTTGAGGGTTTGTTGTCACAACTGGCCGCCCGGGGCGGCCCCTGGGCTCAACTGCAGGGTGACCAGCCGGTCATGGTGGCGGTCAACCAGGCCATGGCCAAGCCGTCAACGCCGGTCACGCCGGGCGATGAAGTGGCCTTCTTTCCACCGGTGACCGGAGGTTGAAATGATTTCTATCCAGACGGAAGATTTCGATGTCGGCGCAGAATACGAGGCGCTGCGCGCCTCCGGTTCCGGCACTGGTGCGGTGGCGACCTTTTCCGGGCTGGTGCGGGACTCCGGGGACCTGTCCGGGGTGACCGGGTTATTCCTGGAGCATTATCCCGGCATGACGGAACAGGTGATTCAGGGATTGATTGACTCCGCCTCCCAGCGCTGGGATGTCCGCAAGGCGAGGGTGATTCATCGGGTCGGGCGGCTGGCGCTGTCGGATCAGATCGTGTTTGTCGGCGTTTGCAGTGCTCACCGGGGGGATGCATTTGCAGCCTGCGAATTCATCATGGACGCCCTGAAAACGTCAGCCCCGTTCTGGAAAAAGGAAATCACCGGAGACACCGAACACTGGGTAGAGCAAAAAGACTCGGACCTGGACCGTTCCAAGGCCTGGGAATAAAGCTCACTTTTCGACTGGCGGCCAGCGAGGGTGATTGAGGCACAAAAAAACCGCCCGTGAACCATGTTCAGGGGCGGTTTTTCTTCAACAGCGGATCAGAGGTTGCTGTCGAGGAAGGCGGCGAGCTGTGACTTGGACAAAGCGCCAACTTTGGTGGCGTCCACGTTGCCGTTCTTGAACAGCATGAGGGTCGGGATACCACGGATGTTGAACTTGGGCGGGGTCTGTTCGTTTTCGTCGATGTTGAGCTTGCAGACCTTGAGCTTGCCGTCGTATTCGTCGGCGATTTCTTCCAGAACCGGGGCAATCATCTTGCACGGGCCGCACCACTCAGCCCAGTAGTCGACCAGTACCGGGACGTCGGACTTCAGTACGTCCTGTTCGAAAGAAGCGTCGGTGACATTAACGATATTTCCGCTCATTACCTTTTCCTGATTCAGGCGCTCCGGGGCCTGTAACGCAGCCGCGTCGGAGTCGCTGTTGACTGTAGCAGGCTGTACAAACCGTCATCGGAATGTCGCCTGCCCGGATTTCGTTAGACGAATACTTTACGCGATTGCCGACCTCAATGTGAAGCGAGATCTGTTTCCGTCGGCGACGATCCGCATCCGTATTCACCGCAGACCGTTACTGACAGCGCACCGCGCTTTCTTTTATAGTACGGCCATTGTATCGACAAGTTCACACCATACAGGACGCCAACCCACGTGACGGCCGCATCCCCCGCCGAGAACACCGCACCCTCCCCGGATATGCTGGCAGCCATTGATATGGGCTCCAACAGTTTTCATATGGTCGTGGCCCGCCTGGTCCATGGTGAAATTCGTACCGTCGAAAAGATGGGCGAAAAGGTCCAGCTGGGCGCGGGGCTTGACCCCTATAACCGGCTGACGGAAGAAGCCCAGCAAAGGGCCCTGGAATGTCTCAGCCGGTTTGCCCAGCGCCTGCAGGGCATGCCTGCCGAGGGCGTTCAGATTGTCGGTACCAACGCTTTGAGAGTGGCCCGCAACGCCCCCGAGTTCATTGCCCGGGCAGAAGAGGTCCTCGGTTACCCGGTTGAGATCATCGCGGGACGGGAAGAAGCCCGTCTGATCTACCTTGGCGTTTCCCACACTCTGGCCGATGACGAAGGCAGGCGACTGGTCATCGATATTGGCGGCGGCAGCACCGAGTTCATCATCGGCCAGCGATTTGAGCCCCAGGAGCTGGAAAGCCTGCATATGGGCTGTGTGTCGTTTCGCAATCGCTATTTCCCGGACGGAAAAATTACCCGGCGGCAGATGGACAAAGCGATCACTCACGCCGAACAGGAGCTCCTGAACATCCGCCAGCACTACCGCTCGGTTGGCTGGCAAAGTGCCGTCGGTTCCTCAGGATCCATCAAGGCGATCTGCAGTGTGCTGGCCAATCTGAAGATCACCGATGGCACCCTCACCCGTGACGCAATGGAAGAGCTGCGTAAACGGCTTGTCGACATGGGCAAGGTTGAAAAACTGGCAGACCTGGGCGTTCGTCAGGATCGGCAAAGCATTTTCCCGGCCGGATTTGCCATCCTGCTGGCGGCATTCCGATCACTGGATATTCAGGCGATGACCTTCGCAGATGGGGCTCTCCGGGAGGGGCTGCTGTACGATATCGTTGGCCGTATCCAGCACGAGGATGTGCGGGAACGCACCATTGCCGCGCTGCAGGAGCGCTACCACGTCGACCAGGCTCACGGCGCTGCCGTTGAGCAAACGGCTATCGCTGCCTGGCAGCAAGTGGCCGACCAATGGGGCCTGCATACGTCAGCAGACGAGGATGTACTGCGCTGGGCCTGCCGGCTGCACGAGATTGGCCTGACCATCTCCCACAGCCAGTACCACAAACACGGCGCATATCTGCTGCGTTATTCCGACTTGCCCGGTTTTACCCAGCAGTTCCAGAAAGATCTGGCCACCCTGGTGCGTGGCCATCGACGGAAATTCTCCGCCACGGTGTTCGAGGGCATAGAGCCGGAAGACAAACCGCGCCTGCGGTACCTGTGCGTTTTGCTGCGGCTGGCCGTATTGATTCAACACCCCAGGAATCTGGAGCAGCCTCCCGAATTCGTCCTCCATGGCCATGAAAACAAGCTGGTGGTGGAGTTTCCGGAAGGCTGGCTGGATAACCGGCCACTGACCCTGGCAGACCTGGAGAACGAGCGGGATTACCTGTCCAAACAGGATTTCACCCTGGAAATCGGCACCCGGTAAACCAGACGGGGCACTAGCCGGCCAGTTCGGCTTCCAAGTTTTCCACCGTTTCACTGACCTCCAGCCACTCGGCCTCGGTCTCCTCCAGGGCCCGTTTGAGTTCGGTCTGCTCCGCCAGCAGCGCCTTCAGGCGTACTTTCCCGCTGTCTTCGTACACCGCAGGGTCGCCCAGAGAAGCTTCCACGCCTGCCAATTGCTGCTGCAGCTGATCCATCCGAGCTTCCAGAGATACCTGTTTTTTCCGCCACGGGCTCAGCTTCTGGCGAAGTTCCGCCTCCTGGCGTTTTCTGGCCTTGCGCTCTTCGGCCGTCAACGCCTGGGCACTGCCCGCCTTCTTTTCAGCCTCTGAATCTTCAGCTACCTGGCGTTTGGGGGGCTCGTCCTCATCCTTCCTGCGGTCTGCCAGCCAGCGTTCATAGTCTTCCAGGTCGCCGTCGTATTCCTGGACTGTGCCATCCGACACCAGCCAGAACTCGTCTACGGTATTGCGTAACAGGTGCCGATCATGGGACACCACCACAATGGCACCATCAAAATTCTGCAGTGCCATGGTCAGGGCCTGGCGCATCTCCAGGTCCAGGTGGTTGGTGGGCTCATCCAGCAACAGCAGGTTGGGTTTCTGCCAGGCGATCACCGCCAGGGCGACCCGGGCTTTCTCACCCCCGGAGAACGAGCGAATTGGGCTCAGGGCCTCATCGCCATGGAAATCAAAGCCGCCCAGAAAGTTCCGCACCGATTGCTCGGACGCACGGGGCGACAACCGCTGCAAATGCAGGAACGGGCTGGCATCCAGATCCAGGGCTTCCAGCTGGTGCTGGGCAAAATACCCGATGGCCAGGTGCTCGCCACAGGTACGCTCACCCGACAGAAGGGTACCGGTGCCCCGCAGGGCATCCATAAAGGTTGATTTGCCCGCACCGTTGGGGCCGAGCAAACCAATGCGCGAGCCGGGCAATAAGGTGACGTTGATATTATTCAGGATAGCCGTCTGGCCATGGCCGGCCACACCGTTGCGAATGGACAACAACGGGTTGGACACCTTGTCCGCCATCGGAAATTCAAAGCTGAAGGGCGAATCCACATGGGCTGGCGCGATTCGTTCCATGCGCTCCAGGGCCTTGACCCGGCTCTGGGCCTGGCGGGCCTTGGTAGCCTTGGCCTTGAAGCGGTCAATGAATCGCTGAATCTCGGCAATACGGGCCTGCTGGCGCTCGTAATTGGATTGTTGCTGGGCCAGGCGCTCGCTGCGCTGCACTTCAAACGCCGAGTAGTTGCCGGTGTAGAGTTCCAGCTTTTTGTTATCAAAGTGCACCATGTGTGTGGCCACCCGATCCATGAAATCCCGATCATGGGAGATAAATAGCAGGGTGCCAGGATATCGACGAAGCCAGTTCTCAAGCCACAGACAGGCGTCCAGGTCCAGGTGGTTGGTGGGCTCATCCAGCAACAGGAGGTCCGATGGCCTCATCAGGGCCTGGGCCAGATTCAGACGAATACGCCAGCCCCCTGAAAACGCCGATACTGGCCGGCCGACATCGCTGTCGGCAAACCCCAACCCGCGCAGCAACGAGTCGGCTCTTCTCGGCGCAGACCAGGCTTCGTGCACATCCAGCTCGCCGTGCAGGCGGGCAATGGCGTGATGATCATCCCGGGCTTCCGCATCGGCCAGCTCACGCTCCATACGGCGCAATTCAAAGTCGCCATCCAGGACAAAGTCCCGGGCAGATCGCTGGCTGGCCTCAACCTCCTGCGCCATGTGGGCAATACGGCAGCCCCCTGGCAACGACACACTGCCCTGCTCCGGCGCCAGATGGCCCAGTAAGAGCTGGAACAGGCTGGATTTTCCGGCACCATTAGCGCCAACAATCGCTACCCTCTGGCCGGGCTGCACCGTCAGGCTGACGTTTTCTAGCAACCAGACGCCGCCTCGTTGTAAACTGAGATCGGTTATCGTTAACATAGACTGTCTTTATCCATGGATTTCAGCCAGGGAAGCGCCCTGCCATGACCGTTCCGCAGACAGAATCATTGAATCTGCCCGCAACAATGGAACCGGATAATCCCCTGTGGCGTTATGCACTGGCCTGCTGGCAAAACCCGGAGCTGGCCGAGGCCTGCCTGACGTTGCAGGCCTGTGACTGGAGCGTTACCCGAATTCTCTGTGCCGGCTGGCTGGGGGTGAACGGGCACCTGTTCACTGGCGTTGAGGACGCTAAGGTAACAGAGTGGCGATCCCGTGTAACCGGCAGCATTCGTTCGGCCAGAAAATCCATTCCCCGGCATCATATTGGTTGTCGTGATCTCCGGGAAGCGCTGGCCCGGGCCGAACTACAGGCCGAGCAAACCGAACTTGCCCTGGCCTGGCACACACTGACACCCAGGTACCCGGAGACTGGCAACATGCACAATCGCAAAGCCGCCATCCAGCAAAACCTATTGGCTGCAGCACCGCGTCGGGAAGCAGACACCCGGGCACCCATATCACTGGACACGCTGGCAGGCCTCCTGGCTGCTGCGGCAGGAGAACCACAGCCATGATGATGAAATGGCTTATTCGGCTATCGTTTCCGGCCCTTGGCCTGCTGTTGTTATTGATTTTCTTTGGCCTGGGGGACCCGGGCAAGGTCTCCGAGCCTGCGGCTGAGGAAAAGCCCGAAGCCATCCCCTCGTTTGAAGGTTTGCTGCCGGCCCCTATCCCCACCGAGGGCCCGGAAATTGTCTTCAAATGGCAGGATACCGAAGGTAACTGGCATTATGCCGACCAACCACCGGCCCAGGGCCCCTGGAATGCGCTGGCCATCGAGCGGCCAGGCAAGAACCTGCGCAACGAGCGCCGGGCCGACAATGACAACGACTGGCGTTCGCCTTATCGGGCACCCTTCTCCCTTGCCCCATCCCCCGGGGATAACGGGACCTGACGCCAACAGCATCACACTGTTACCACAGTTTCAGTGGCATCCTGCCGCTGAACCCGTTACCTTTCCTGTTTGCCAAATCCAAGTGGGCCGTCAGGCCCTGTTACACGCGCAAAGGATACCAGTATGAAGAAAACCCTGTTAGCTATCGCCATGACCGGCCTGGTTGCCGGCTGCTCTACCGCCCAGGATTCCGCAAAGGACCCCGCTCTGGACACGACGCCGGAGAAAGTCAGCTACGGCATGGGCCTGGTGCTTGGTGAGCGCATGAGCAACGACCTGCCTGACCTGCAAATGGATCAGTTCCTGCAGGGCATCCAGCACGGCCACGCCGGTGACGAGGAGACCAAGCGCCTGACCCGGGAGCAAATTCAGGAAGCACTGATGGCCTACCAGGAGGAGCTTCAAAGCCAACAGGAACAGCAATACAACGAACTGGCCAGCCAGAACCTGGAAGCCGGGGAAGCCTTCCTGGCCCAGAACGCTGAACGGGAAGGCGTGGAAACCACCGAGTCCGGCCTGCAATATGAGGTCATCGAGGAAGGCGACGGCAACAACCCGACAGCTTCAGACCGTGTACAGGTACACTACACCGGTGAGCTGATCAACGGCGATGTGTTCGACAGCTCCCGTGATCGTGGCCAACCGGTTACCTTTGGTCTAAACCAGGTGATTCCAGGCTGGACCGAAGGCCTGCAACTGATGAGCGAGGGTGCCCGCTACAAGCTCTACATTCCTGCCGATCTGGCCTATGGCCCCGGTGGCAATCAGGCGATCGGGCCCAACGAAACCCTGATTTTTGATGTGGAACTGCTGGCAGTCAACCCGGAAAACGAATAACTCCGGGTAATAAAAAACGGCCTGAGAGTTCAGGCCGTTTTTTTTTTGAAAAGCGCTTTTGTCTGGCCGGCGTCAGGCAGAGGCCATTTTTCCGGCATGGGCATTATGCAAATGCTCGATCAGGAAATCTTCCATCTCGAACCGGCTTTCCAGCACTTCACCCAGCTTTGACAACTCTGAGAACAGCTCCCTGACGTCGTCTTCGGTCAGCAGTCGACCATCAACGCGATCGTTGAAATTGAGAGCCACACCGGTCGTCTGCTCAATCCGGGGATAGACCTTTGCCGCCAACTCCAGGCCGCCATCGTTAAACTCACGGGCTTCCTGGATCAACTGTTCGTAGACTTCGAAGTGCCCGGCAGACACATAGTCGACCAGCACCTCACAGAGGCGGACAAACTTGTCTCGCAGCATCTCGGTCTGGGAGAAATCGGTCTCGGTCGACAGATCGCAGTAGCGCACCAACAGCTCCTGGCGCTCTTTCAGCCAACGGTCGATCAGCTCGCTGACTCCGCCCCAACGCTCCCTGGCGTTTCTGCAGTTCTCCAACATGACGTCTGTCTCCCCTCAGTCAGTCTGCCTGATAAATGGCCGTTCACTTGATTGTCGTCATGACTGAATCAAGTTACCCCAAGGCCATGGTGGCCCGCAACCGTTTCAGCCCTGCAACCAGTTTTTCGGCCGATACCGGCGGAACATCATCACCAGGCCAACCAGCACCAACAAGCTGAAGAACACAGCTGTCCAGCCAGGAATGCTCAACCCGAGAAAGCGCCAGACCACTTCGGCGCAATCACCGGTGCCTTTCAGGGCCGTCTGCAGCACCTCAAACCAGGGCAACACCTCAAGCATGTAGTCCACCGACGGCCCACAGGCGGGTACCTGATCTTCCGGCAGGCTTTGCAGCCACAGCTGCCGACCAGCAATGCCCAGCCCGGTGCCGGCGGTCAGCACCAGAAAAAAGCCATACACCCGGTTACCAAAACCGGCAGGACCATGGAGAAACGCAAACAGGGCTACCAGCCCTGCGCCCATAAAGCCAAAACGCTGCAACCAGCACAACGGGCAAGGCTCCAGGCCCATGACGTGCTCCATGTAAAAGGCCACGGCCAACAGAGCTGCGCACAGAAGAAAAACGACGCCGAACACCCATCTGCTTGTCAAATCAACACCCCGGAATCATCATGTAAGCTGATGCTGCCAATCCTAACCCATGAAGAACATTGCGCCTATGACCTTTCACCGAAAATACGTCCTAACGCTGTTACTCGCTATCGCTTCCCTGATCGCCTGGCCGGCCATGGCCGAGGAGGAGACAGAGGAACGGGGGGTAACCGACTACATCGCCATGGAGCCGGCATTTGTGACCCATGTGGGCGAACCCGGCAACAAGGTCATTTACCTGAAGGCATCGGTAACCCTTCGTGCCTCGCAGGAGACAACAAGAGCCGCCGTACAGGCCCATATGCCGCGATTGCGGCACGAACTGGTGATGCTGTTCGGTGAGCAGACGGACGTTGACCAGCTCACTACTCAGCAGGGCCAGCAAGCGTTAAGAGGGGAAGCCGCACAGCGGATCAATACCGCCCTGGAAGAACAGAAAACCGGTGAGCGCATCACCGGCGTGTTGTTTACGGAATTCGTGGTGCAACGGTAGGTCAGGCGATTCGGGAGAACAGGTCGTCGCTGGAGGGCTGCTCCGCAGCCACCTGGCCGGCATCATCCCAACCCGCTTCCCAGGCGGCGATGATCACCTCACCCCGATACGGGCAGCGGTTTTTGTCCATGCCCATGGAGCCCGCCATGTACCCCTGGCGATACGCCTTGTTGAGGGCTTCCACATCCCATCCGAGCTTGATATCTCTTGCCATGGCGCCGTCTCCTTACCTGTTGTAAACAAAAGTAACAGCAGGTAACGAAGCCGGCAAACCCTTCTGTGGTTTCTGTGCGTCACGTCCCTTTCGGGTTGTGACTCAACCACGGCTCACGAGCGCAGATACTGTTCCAGGAAGGTGGCAAACGGAAGGTTATCCGACTGTTCCTGGGCTTCCTGTTCGGCCAGGGATTCCCGTGACATGCGCTGGTAATCCGCCAGCACGTCCGGAGCCAGTGCTTCGTTTCTGAGGGTTTCCTGGTGCTGCCGGGACAACGCCAGCACCCAGTCCCGGTGACCCAGCCCGGAGGCTTCCATCGACGCCAGTACGCGGGCCGATGGCACAGACCATTCCTGCCCCTGCAACTTTTCACGCTGGGCAGCCAGGGCTGAACGGTAGGTCTCGTCCTGACCCCAGCTGTCCAGCAACTCCGCCAGCGGCTGCAAGCGATTCAGCAACTCACGGGCAGCATTACCCACCGGCACCCGCTGGCCACCCTGGCACACCCCCAGCTCCTGCCAGCGGCCTGATGCCACCACATCTTTGTAGTTGTCATCCAGCCGCTGACATTCGTCATCTCCGATTCGGGGAGAATCGGTCAGCAGGCAGTCAAGCAGGAACAGATCCAGAAAATCGATCTGCGCCCGGTTGACCCCTACCGGCGAGAATGGGTCCAGATCCAGGCAACGTACCTCGATGTATTCCACTCCACGGGCATCCAGCGCCTGGATAGGCTTCTCAGCACGCTCGGTGGTGCGTTTGGGACGAACGGCGCTGTAATACTCGTTCTCAATCTGCAACACGCTGGTGTTGATCTGAATAAACTCGTCGTTACGACGGGTGCCAATGGCTTCATAGGCCGGCCAATTGGTATGGATAGCCTGATCCAGGGTACGGGTGTAAGTGTCCAGCTCGTTGAAACAGATGTTGAGAGAGGCCTGGGCATTGTTGTGGTAACCCAGATCACCCATCCTCAGCGACGTAGCGTGTTTGCCATACCAGGTTCTCTCGTCAAACCGGCTTAGGTCATGCTTCACGCCGGCAACGAAACTGGCGTCCAGGGCTGGGGATGCACCGAACAACAGCATTAACAGCCAGCTTCGGCGGCGGAAATTGCGGATCAACCAGAAATACTGGTCGGATTTGAAATCCTTCAGGGCATCCTGATTACCGGTCAGTTGCTGCCATTTATTCCAGAAACTGTCGGGTAACGACAGGTTGTAGTGGGCCCCGGCAATACTCTGCATGATGCGACCGTAACGCACAGCCAACCCCTGCCGATAGACATGCTTGAGCTGACCAATGTTGGAGCGGCCATATTCAGCGATGGGAATGCTCTGATCGCCATCAATCTCACAGGGCATGCTGGCCGCCCAGAACACTTCGTCACCGAGATTCTGCTGAACAAACCGGTGGGTGTCTCGCAGCGATGCCAGCATGGCCTCAGTGGAGCTGAAAACCGGGGTGATCAGCTCCAGCAAGGCTTCGGAATAATCGGTGGTGATCCGTGGATGGGTCAGGGCCGAGCCCAGCGCCTCCGGGTGCGGTGTCTGGGCAATGAAACCATTGGCATCCACGCGAAGGCCTTCTTTTTCGACCCCTTTGAGAAAACCGTCCCAATCGCTGGCCGCAAACTGGTGAAACAGGGAGTGGCGGGATTCAGCCATGGTGAGCTCCTGTTGGCGCGATTGCCCCCTCGTGAGGAGCAATCGCGTTGAATCGATAAGGTGATTTAACGACCGTTCTTGCGGGCAGAGGCCAGCGCCTGCGCCAACGCACCCGCCATGGCGCCCTGCGCCTGGCCCTGACCACCCTGGGGTTTGCGACCACCGGAGCGACCTGCGTTGCGGTCGGCGCCCCGGGCTGGCTTGGCCTGGGTCTCGGCACCGGGCTGGTCATCCATACGCATGGACAGCCCGATGCGTTTACGGGGAATGTCCACTTCCATTACTTTGACCTTAACAATATCACCGGCCTTGACCACTTCGCGCGGGTCTTTTACGAAAGTATGAGACAGGGCGGAGATGTGTACCAGGCCGTCCTGATGCACGCCGATGTCAACAAAAGCGCCGAAATTGGTGACGTTGGTTACCGAACCTTCCAGCACCATGCCTGGTTTCAGGTCATTCAGGGTTTCCACCCCTTCCTCGAAGTTGGCAAAGCGGAACTCGGGGCGCGGGTCGCGGCCCGGCTTTTCCAGTTCGGAGATGATGTCTTTGATGGTTGGCAGGCCAAACTGTTCAGTAACATAGTCCTGAGGGTTCAGGCTGCGCAGAAACGCCGAGTCGCCAATGATGTCTTCCACCTTGCGACCATTACCCTTCGCGATGGCCTCAACCACACCGTAGGCTTCCGGGTGCACCGAGGAACGGTCCAGTGGGTTGTCGCCGCCAGCAATACGCAGGAAGCCAGCCGCCTGCTCAAAGGTGCGCTCACCCAGGCGGGAGACCTTCAACAGCTGCTTGCGACTGACAAACTTGCCGTTCTGGTTGCGGAAATCGACGATATTCTGGGCAATGCTCGGGTTCAGGCCGGATACCCGGGTAAGCAGAGGCACGGAAGCCGTATTCAGGTCGACACCAACGCCGTTTACACAGTCTTCAACCACCGCATCCAGGCTACGGGACAGCTGCACCTGGGAAACGTCATGCTGGTACTGGCCAACCCCAATGGACTTGGGTTCGATCTTTACCAGTTCCGCCAGCGGGTCCTGCAGGCGGCGGGCGATGGACACCGCACCACGGATGGTAACGTCCAGGTCCGGCAGCTCCTTTGAGGCAAATTCCGAGGCGGAGTAGATGGACGCACCGGATTCGTTCACCACAATACGGGCCAGCTTCAGCTCCGGATAGCGTTTGCACAGGTCGCCCACCAGCTTCTCGGTTTCCCGGGACGCGGTGCCGTTGCCGATGGCGACCAGCTCAATCTGGTATTTCTGGCACCAGGCCGCCAGTTGAGCAATGGAGGGCTCCCATTTGTTCTGGGGCGCATGGGGGAAGATGGCCCCGTGGTCCACCACCTGGCCGGTGCCATCGATCACCGCGACTTTCACGCCGGTACGCAAGCCGGGGTCCAGGCCCAGGGTTGGCCGGGGGCCGGCCGGGGCCAGCAACAACAGGTCTTTGAGGTTGGCGGCAAACACGTTGATGGCTTCGGCCTCAGCAGCTTCTCTTACCTGAGACATCAGGTCGGTTTCAATCTGGGTAGAGAGCTTCACCCGCCAGGTCCAGCGCACCACTTCCGACAGCCATTTGTCGGCGGCCCGGCCGTTATCCCGAATACCCCAGCGCGCGGCTATCCTCTGCTCGGCAGGATGGGGCTGGCGGCGATCATCTTCGACATCCCCCACCACCAGCGAGTAAGTCAGTATGCCTTCGTTACGTCCGCGCAGAATGGCCAGAGCCCGGTGTGACGGTACCTTTTTCAGGGGTTCCACGTGATCGAAATAATCCCGGAACTTGGCGCCTTCGTTCTCCTTGCCGTCCACTACGGTGACTTTCAACTGACCTTCCTGCCAGATGAAGTCACGCAGCGAACCCAGCAACTCGGCGTCTTCGGCAAACCGCTCCATAAGAATGTGGCGGGCGCCTTCCAGCGCGGCTTTGGTGTCTTCCACGCCAGCTTCCGGGTTCAGGTAACCGGCGGCGGTGGCTTCCGGGTCCAGCGTAGGGTCGCCAAACAGGGCGTCAGCCAAGGGCTCCAGCCCGGCTTCACGGGCAATCTGGGCCTTGGTGCGGCGCTTGGGCTTGTAGGGCAGATACAGATCTTCCAGGCGGTTCTTGGTGTCTGCCTCCTGGATGGCTGCGCGCAGCTCATCGGTAAGCTTGCCCTGCTCATCAATGCTGTTGAGGATGGTGCCGCGGCGGTCTTCCAGCTCGCGCAGGTAACGAAGACGCTCTTCCAGGGTTCGCAGCTGGTTGTCATCCAGCGAGCCGGTTACCTCTTTCCGGTAACGGGCAATAAACGGAACGGTGGCCCCTTCATCCAGCAAGGCAACGGTGGCATTAACCTGTTGCTCGCGTACGCCGAGTTCGTCGGCAATGCGCCGGGAGATACTGTTCATGCAACCTCTGTGTATTATCGCGTTCGGAATTAATGCGCAAAGGTACAGCGGCTTACTGCTGCAGGCAAGCGGACTGGTTACGGTGGTTCAGGAATTGTACAAGGTCATTCCAGGGCATGGGGCGGGCAAAGTAATAGCCCTGGATCTCATCACAGTGCTGCTGGCGCAGGAATTCCAGCTGGCTTTCGGTTTCAACACCCTCCGCCACCACGCTGATCTGCAGGCTGTGGGCCAGGCTGATGATGGCCCGGATGATGTGCTCGGCATCCGCCGACTGCCCCAGTTCCTGGACGAAGGATTTGTCTATTTTCACCAGGGAAATGGGCAGGTGTTGCAGATTGCTCAGGGATGAAAAACCGGTACCGAAGTCATCCAGGGCAAAGCTGATGCCTAGCTGATTGAGTTCCCGCAGGCATCGCTGGGCGTAATCCGGATCGTGCATCATGGCGCTTTCGGTCAGTTCCAGCTCCAGCAGGCTGGTGTCGACATTGGCGTTGAAGATGATTCGGAAAATGGTTTCGGTCATCTTGCGGTCGTGGAACTGGCGGAACGACAGATTGACCGCAAACACCAGGCCGGGAAAGCCCATTTCGGCGCTTTCCTGCAGGCGCTTGCAGGCCTGCTCTATAACCCAGTAACCAATGGGTACAATCAGGCCACTGCGCTCCGCCACCGGTATGAACTCGTCGGGCCCCACCAGGCCTCGTTTAGGATGATTCCAGCGCAGCAGACACTCGACGCCACGAACCTCTTCGGTCGCCAGATCGATTCTTGGTTGATAGTAGAGCTCCAGCTCTTTACCGCGTAAAGCGTTGCGCAAATCCGCTTCCAGCCGGAGCTGGTAGCCAGCAGAAATATGTAACTGCCGGTCATAGAACCGATAACTGGTACCGGGGTCCCGTTTGGCCTCGAACATGGCCCGGTTGGCCCGCCTCAGCAGTTCTTCGGGGCTGTCGCCCGCCTCGGGATAGGTGGCCACGCCCAGGCTGGCGCTGACCACAATCATCTGGCCGTCAACCGTCAGCGGCTCATCCAGTGCAACCACCACCTTACGGATAATCTGGGTAATATCGAGCGAGTCTTCCACCTTCTCGATAATAATCGCCAACTCGTCGCCGCCGATGCGCATCAGCGAATCCACCCGGCGCATCTTCTGGCGCAGCCGCTCCGCTAGCCGGAACATTAACTGGTCGCTTTTCTGATAACCGAAGGATTCGTTGATACTGCGAAAATCATCGACATTGAGGTGCAGTAGTGCCAGCCGGTGGCCAGCTCTCTCCGCCCGCAACAGGGCCTGCTGCAGGCGATCGAAGAACAGGTCCCTATTGATAAACCCGGTTGCCACCTCACGGCCTAACTGGCCGTGGGCCGACTCGGACAGCTGCACCCGATACCAGAGATACTTCACCGCCCGACGGAAGCTCCAACGATCCAGAGTCTGCCGGCACAGATAATCGGATGCACCGTCACGCAGCAGCTCTCCTGCACGCTCGTTACAGGGTTCCGCGCTCAGCGCTAGCACCGGTTTGTCTTCACTGGATACGGACAGATACTGCAGAAAGGCCTGTTCGTCACCACCGTGAAAAATGCAGTCCCAGACAATGACATCGAAACTGGCGTTGCGGATAAGATCATCACAATCCACCAGGTCCGGGCACCATATGGCGTCCGGACTGATTTCCGGATCGTCGTCCAGCAGCGCGGATAACCACAGAAAATCCGCGTATTCCGGGGTCAGCACCAGCAGGCGTAGACGATCAGGTCTGGTGTCCAGAGACAGTGTCATCGAGCAAAATCCATGTGTCGGCCAACAGCAGAGTCCATTCTAGGAAGCATAGCTGATAGATCGTCAAGGTACAGAAAGTCTGGCTGGTGTAGAATAGCCCCACGCTAAATACCTCCCCATGGTTCCCTATTTGGTCTCTACATTGTGAACAAGCTCAACCCGAGACAACGCGAAGCGGTTCGCTACGCCGAAGGCCCGCTGCTGGTGCTGGCCGGGGCGGGTAGTGGCAAAACCAGTGTGATCACCCGCAAGATTGCCTATCTGATTGAGGAACTGGGTATTCCCGGGCGACATATTGCCGCAGTGACGTTCACCAACAAGGCTGCCCGGGAAATGAAGGAACGGGTCAGCCGGATTGTTGACCGGGGTAAGGCCCGGGGGCTGATCGTGTCCACTTTTCATAACCTGGGACTGAACATCATTCGGGAGGAACACGCTCATTTAGGCTACCACCCCGGTTTCTCGATCTTCGATGCCGAAGATGCCAAAGCTCTGCTGCAGGACCTGATGATGCGGGAGGCCAGCGCCGAGGCCGGCGACGAGCTGAACGATGTACAGATGACCATCTCGTCCTGGAAGAACGCCATGCGCAGTCCGTCGGAAGCCTACAGCAAGGCGGCTGACGAGCGTGAGCAGCGCATCGCCATTGTCTACAAGCACTACAACGAGTATTTGAAAGCCTACAACGCGGTGGATTTTGACGACCTGATCCTGCTGCCGGTGCAGTTGTTCCGGGACACCCCGGACGTGCTGGCCAAATGGCGCCGGAAAATCCGTTACATGCTGGTGGATGAATATCAGGACACCAACGTGTGCCAGTATGAACTGGTCAAACAACTGGTCGCAGAGCGGGCAGCGTTTACCGTGGTGGGCGACGACGACCAGTCCATCTACGCTTGGCGTGGTGCTCGGCCGGAAAACCTGGCACAACTCAAAGAAGACTTTCCCAGCCTGAAGATCGTCAAGCTGGAGCAGAACTACCGCTCCACCGGCCGGATTCTGCGCAGCGCCAACACGGTAATTGCCAACAACCCCCACGTATTCGAGAAGGCCCTGTGGAGTGACCACACGATTGGCGAGGAAATCCGCATCATCCGTTGCCGTAACGAAGACGCGGAAACCGAACGGGTGGCCACGGAGATCCTGGACCAGAAACTGAAGAACGGGCTCGACTTCAAAGACTTTGCCGTGCTCTACCGGGGCAACCACCAGGCCCGGTTACTGGAAATGAAACTGCAGGCGTATCAGATACCCTACCGGATTTCCGGAGGACAGTCGTTCTTCTCCAAGAACGAGATCAAGGATGCGATGTCGTACCTGCGCCTGATGATCAACCCGGATGACGATGCCGCCTTCCTGCGGGTGGTGAACGTGCCTCGCCGGGAGATTGGCCCGCGCACCCTGGAACAGCTGAGCCACTACGCCCGCGCTCGCAACGTCAGCCTGTTCAAGGCACTGGGCGATATGGGCGCGGAAACCCATGTCACCGAGAAAGGCCTGGACCGGCTGCGCCGCTTTGCCCACTGGGTGGACAAAACCTGCGAACGGCTGTTTTCGGAAGATCCGATACCGGTGATCAAGCAGCTGTTCACCGACATTGAATACGAGGAATGGCTACACCAGCATTCCGGCAGCCCGAAGCAGGCCGAACGGCGAATGGAGAACATCTGGTACCTGGTGGAATCGATCCAACGCATGCTGGACGACGGCAAGGGGACCGCCGATGAACTGGGCATAGAAGATGCCATCGCCAAACTCATTCTGCGCGACATGATGGAACAGCGGGAGGAGGAAGACGACAGCGACAAGGTGCAATTGCTTACCCTGCACGCCTCCAAGGGCCTGGAGTTCCCCCATGTTTTCATCATGGGCCTGGAAGAGGAAATCCTGCCGCACCGTACCAGCATTGAGGAGGGCAACATCGAAGAAGAGCGTCGCCTGATGTATGTGGGTATCACCCGGGCCCGGGAAACCCTGGCACTGACCTATGCCGCCTCACGCAAACAGTACGGCGAGAAACTGGAAACCATTCCCAGCCGGTTTCTGGACGAGCTGCCGGAAGACGATGTTCGCTGGGAAGGTCTCGGGGACCAGGACAAAGAGGTCAACCAGAAGAAAGGCAAGGCAACCCTGAGCGCCCTGCTGGGCGACCTCCGCGAGTAACACTGTCAGACAATATTACATCTTTTGAAACTTTTTTCGCTCCCCTTCGTATATACAGATCGTGGTCGCATAGACCACCGCATGCCAAACAAATACAAGACAAGGGAGCATACGATGAATAGAACAAAAATCGGTTTATACCGGGGCATCCCCATTTTGTTGGGCGCCGCCTATCTTTCAGCCTGCGGCGGTGACGGTGCTGAATCGGGCGATACCGCCAACCCAAGCACCGAGTCGCCAGCAGTCGCAGACGCGGCCCAACCGTCGCCCAGGCCGCTGCCCGCCATCCCGGAGAATTACTCACCTATCGGCGTGTTCAGCGAACCGTTCGCCGAACCCACCATCGTGGTGGATGGGGAAGTGGTCGAAACCGACGAAAAGTGCATCACCACCGAAGACGGTCTGCAGGAATGCAAGCCAGCCGCCGGCACCATGGCGCTGCTTCCTGACGACCGTATTCTCTACCTGAATGCACTGGAGGGAACCGAGAACGTTGAGCTGTCCATTGTCGCGGAGTTCGGCGAGGTATCGGTAAACGACCAGACACGCGTGCTATCACTGGGTAACGACGATCGCCCTGACTGGCTGAAACCCTCCCCGCTGCGCGGTGGCGCCAACCCGGACGGAAACGACAGCGAGACATTGCTGGGCGGAACACCATTGGACGGTTTGCTGGATACCGCCGACAACACTGACAGGAACGATGGCGCCTTGTTCTGCTCCGACGTGATTGGGCTCGCGGACGGCAGTGTCATGGCCGTAGGCGGCACCGACTATTATTCCGAGCCGGGCATTGATGGCTTACCCCTGGGGGTAGCTGAGCTGGAAGGCATCAAGAATTCCCGGATCTTTGATCCAACCACCAATACCTGGCGGCAAACCGGAGACATGAACTTCGGCCGCTGGTATCCCTCGATGGTCACGTTGCCAGACAGCAAGATCTTTGTTGCCAGTGGCGTCACCAAACTGCTGAAGCCGGTCTATCCCGAGGAGCCCATCAACTCCGGTCGCAACGTGGTGCAAACGGAAACCTTCAACCCCTGCACCGGCGTATGGACCCAGAACCCCAGCACCGCAGACCGCTCACTGCCGCTATACCCCCGCTTGCACCTGCTGCCTAACGGCCACGTGCTCTACAACGCCGGCGGGCAGGCTTTCAATCCCTTTGGCCAGGGCTATGACCAGGCTCTCTGGAACATCGTTGCCACCTTTGACCCTGCCAGCCAGCGCTGGAATGACATTGGCTATGCGGGCCTGCCGTTGCGGCTAGATGAAGTTGGTTTGGGGCAACTTGCCAGCACGCTCAATCTGACCAACCTGACCGAAGAGCAGCTCCAATCGTTTACCGAAGATCTGTTATCCAGCACCGATGGACTGATCAGCTCCGTCACCGATCTGCTGACCAGTCCGGACGACTCAGTCTTGACAACCGACACGCTGGTTAAAGCCATCGGCGGCGGTATGCGAGGGTCCACCTCCTCAACCATGCTGCCGTTAAAGCCAGACGAGAACGGCGAGTACAACGACGTTGAATTACTCACAGCCGGCGGTGTGCCCAGCTACGCACTGCTGACCAGCCCAGGCGGTTACCTGCCCACGGATCAGAGCCGGATTGACCGGATTGAAACCAATGGTGACCAGATTGGCTATGAATCACGGCTCACCAACCCCCTGAACCAGCCACGCTGGTATGGCACCAATGTGGTGATGCCCGACGGCAGCGTAATGGTATTCAGTGGTGGCACCCGAGACGGCGTCGTATTACCGGGGCTTGAAGGCGCCATTATGACCGCGGAGCGATTTGATCCGGACACCGAAACCTGGACCGAAATGGCCAGCGGCCATCGCCCAAGAACCTATCACAACACCGCGGTGTTGATGGCCGATGGCCGGGTCATGATTGGCGGCCACGCTCCGATCAACACGGCGTATTTGTCTCACATCAGCCTGGAAGACTTCGGACTGTCCCCAAACGATGGCCGGGACCCAAGCTTCGAGATCTACACTCCGCCCTACGCTATGCGTAATGATCGGCCCAACATTCTGTCCGCGCCGGAGCAGCTCAGTGTTGGTGATAGCTTTACCATTCAAGTGGACCAGGCCCAGGACATCGACAAGGTGCTGCTGATCCGAAGAACCGTGATGACTCACCTGATCGATGGCGATCAGCGGGCCATTGAGCTGCCGGTCAAGGCTCGCAACGGCCGCAACCTGCAGCTGGAAATGCCCGGAAAACAGAGCGTGGTGCCGGCCGGGCAGTATATGTTGTTCGTCAGCAAATCCACGCCGGAGGGGCTGGTACCCTCGGTTTCTGCACCGATTGCGGTAGTTAACCAATCGCTCCAGTGCCAGGCCGATGCCACCATGGCACAGCTGGGCCAGGAGATGCTTGAGCTGTTGCCTGGCGCATCCAGCTAAGGAGGCGATCATGCAGATGACGAAAAAGGCGCCGACATTGGCTAAGGCCGCTATGTTTGCACTGCTAGGCTCAGCTTTACCCTCAACCTTGCTGGCGCACGGAGCCGTTGAGGTAGACAACGCGCCCGAGCACATCATTCAGGCGAGCATCAGCCAGTCTGCAGCGATTCCCGGGCTGTCTGCGGTTATCCTGGATGCGCCACAACCGGGCATCCTGGTGTCTTACCGTGGGAGCAATGTTCTTACCGTAGAAGACACTCAAGGCCAAGGTTTACTGAGGTTCAGCCCGGAAGGCGTGATGGCGAACCGTTCGAGCGCGGACTGGCCCGGCCTGAGCGAGGCAAGACCGGGCATGGTCAGCAGCCGCAACAAGGACAGTTCCTGGGTAAAGGTGTCTGCAACGCCCAGCTTTGGCTGGCTGGATCCACGCCTGGGTGTTGAAGACGGGGAGCGACTCTGGCGAATTCCCGTTATGACTGATTCGGGCGCTCAGTCTGAGATCAAGGGGCGGCTAACCAGAAACCCACTACCCAAGGACGACCACCACTGACCTGCACAAAATAAAACAGCCCCTTTGTAAGGGGCTGTTTTATTCAACCAGAGGTTCTCAAGCCAGATTACTGGCTCTGATCGATGATGTGCTCAATAGCAGCAACGATTTCCTCATCGGAGCAGCTGGCACAGCCGCCTTTGGCCGGCATGGCGTTGAAGCCGTTAATGGCATGATCAATCAGGGTGTCCATGCCCTTGTCAATGCGAGGCGCCCACTGATCGGCGTTGCCAATAACCGGAGCACCGGCGGCACCGGTGGTGTGACAAGCCATACAGGCTGCATCGTAAACTTCGCTACCGGAGCGCGGGCCGGAGCTGGCGGCGGCCGGAGCAGCTGCTGCTTCACCACACTCCTCACCCTGCAGGCACACTTCGCCCACTGGTTTGATGCGGTTACGGATCTCATCTTCAACACTTGCCAGTGCAGCACCAGCGGCCAGGCCAAAACCCAGAACAACAACAGCCAGGACTCTCTTCATCTTCACAATGCACCTCGCATTTGAGCGTTATAATCTTTCGGTGGCAGCATTATAGCGATTGAGCCCCCGCAAAAAAACCAAAGGCCAGAAACAGAATTTGATTTCAACCATTTTAGTGACAGTTTCGTAGGCTATAACGGAACTTCTCTATTTGCGGTTACCATACCTGCTAACCGTGTGGTTTAACATTATTCCGGCCAGAACAGGGAGTCGCATGTCTTACAACAACCCCCACCGCCTGCGCAAACCGCTGTTGATCGTTGAGTTTTCGAGCCTGGCGATCCTGTTGGTTTCGATGGCCTGGTTTGGCAACCAGTCCACTGCTGAGACGCCGGTGAGCGCTGTCTGGCTGCTTGTTCCGACGGTGGCCAGCCTCGGCGTGTTTTTGAGCTTTATCGGCCTGATGTACCTGCGCTGGGTGGCATCGGCCAGCAACGAAGGCAATACCCGGCACAAGCTGATTTTTGTTCTCCTCGCCCTGAGCCTGCTCGGCGTCTGGGTTTACAGTATTGCCAATACCTGGCTCAGCCTGACCACCACAAACTGAGGCGCTCTGATGAAAAGATATGGACATGGATTGTCAGTCGCTGTACTGACCATGGTTCTTCTGGCGGCCAGCTCGTCAGTCTCCGCCCAGGCAAACTCCGGGGATGATAGTGAACGGGTCAACTGCGCCCTTATCCGTGATGGCATCCAGCGCCTGGCCTGCTACGACGCCCAGAATGATCCAGAGGCGGCCAGAGAGTCTGCTGACGACCAGGCGTTACAGCAGGCAGATGAGGAAGCAGCGGCCCTGGTAGCCGATAATGTCAGCCGGGAGGAGAGGGTCAGCGAAGCCCTCGGCGACGACCCGGATGCCGGCGTGATGGCCGCGCTGGTGGATAATTACCTGACCGCCGAGAAGGCGATTTTTTCCTTCACAGGCAGTTTTGTGACTCACCGGCCAAACTATATTCTGCCGATCACCTATGTAGACGACCCCAACCCGAGGCCGGTCAGCCCGCGACTGGGTACAGGCGGGTATGACTATGGTCTGGAGCAGGAAGAAGCGAAATACCAGATCAGCTTCAAGATTCCCCTTCTGACCGGTATCTTCGACGACCGCACGACCTTCTGGTTCGGTTATACCCAGCAATCCTACTGGCAGGTATACAACACCAAAGATTCGGCTCCGTTCCGGGAGACCAACTACGAGCCGGAGATTTTCTTCCGTCACCGCCTCAATTGGGATATCGGCCCGGGAACGCTGAGCGCGGTTTCCCTTGGTTTCAATCATCAGTCCAATGGCCAGTCAGAGCCTCGCTCCCGCAGCTGGAACCGGATCACCGGCGCGGCGGCCTACAGCTATGATCGATGGCTGTTCATGGTGCATCCGTGGTACCGGCTGCCGGAGAGCAGCAATGATGACGATAACTCAGATATTGAAAAATACCTGGGGCATGGCAGTTACCATGCGGTTTATAAGCTGACGGAGGATCGTACTTTTTCTTTGAAGCTGCTGAATAACATGCGCTCGACCAATCGGACGTCGGTGGAGTTTGGCTACAGTTTCCCGATGGGGGATACGTTGAAGGGCTTTTTCCAGTACTACAACGGGTATGGGGAGAGTTTGATTGATTACAACGAGCGTATTGAGCGGTTTGGGGTGGGGATTATGTTGAATAACTGGCTGTAGTGAATTTAGTGCAAGACCGGGGTTAGGGGGAGGGCTTCCAAAACGGAAACCTTGGGGTTGGGGGTCAGGCAAGATAGAGGGGGAGCCTTCCAAAACGGAAACCGTGGCTTTCCTGATTGTTTTGGAAGGCTCCCCCTCTATCCTGCCCCAGAGACTTATCCTGGTTTCCTGCTTGCGCTTTAGTTGGTGTTCAACCTGTCCATTTCCTGCAACAACTCTTCCGTTTTCTCTTCCATCAACGCTTTGTCTGCCCTTGATTCCACGTTCAGGCGGACCACCGGTTCGGTGTTCGACATCCGGAGGTTGAAGCGCCAGTTGTCGAATTCGACGCTCAGGCCATCGACGAAGCTGACGTTTTTGGCGCCGGGGCTGTATTTGGCTTCGATGGCGGCGATGACTTTGGCGGGATCGTGGATGGTGCGGTTGATTTCGCCGCTGGCCGGATAGGCTTCTATTCTGGCGTCGATCAGGGACGACAGGGGTTTGCCGGACTGGCACAGGCGTTCGGCGATCAGTAGCCAGGGGATCATGCCGCTGTCGCAGTAGGCGAAGTCGCGGAAGTAGTGGTGGGCGCTCATTTCGCCGCCGTAGACGGCGTCTTCGTCGCGCATTCTCTGCTTGATGAAAGCGTGGCCGGTTTTGCTTTCGATGGCTTGGCCGCCAGCGGCTTTGACCAGGTCCAGGGTGTTCCAGGTGAGGCGGGGGTCGTGGATGACTTTGCCACCGCCGGTCTTGCGCAGGAACTGGTCAGCCAGCAGGCCCACGACGTAGTAGCCTTCAATGAACCGGCCGTTTTCGTCGAAGAAGAAGCAGCGGTCGTAGTCGCCGTCCCAGGCGATGCCCATGGCGGCGCCATGTTCGATCACGGCGTCGGCGGTGGCGGTGCGGTTCTCCGGCAGGATCGGGTTGGGTACGCCGTTGGGGAAGTGGCCATCCGGCTGGTGGTGCACTTTCACGAACTCGAACGGCAGGTGCTGTTCCAGTTCGTCAATCACCAGTCCCGCACCACCGTTACCCGCGTTGCAGACGATGGTCATGGGCTTGAGGCTGGCCGCATCGATGTAGCCCAGAAGGTGGTCTACGTAGGCACTCATCACTTCCAGCGTTTCGTAACGGCCCTGTTCCGGGGCGTTGGCGAAGGGCTCGAGAACCCGGTCACGAATGTCGTTCAGGCCGTTGTCGGAGCTGATCGGCCGTGACTCGGGGCCAACCATTTTCATGCCGTTGTGATCTTTCGGGTTGTGGCTGGCAGTGACCATGATGCCACCGTCCATACCGTAGTGGCTGGTCGCAAAATACACCTGCTCGGTGCCACACAGGCCGATGTCATAAACATCGGCACCCGCGGCCATCAGGCCGGAACTCAGGGCCTCGGTGATCTCCGGGCTCGAGAGCCGGATGTCGTAACCCACGATGACTTTTTTCGCGCCGGTAATGGCTACGTAGGCCCGGCCAATCTTTTCAGCCAGGATGGGGTTGAGCTGGTCCGGCACCCGACCACGGAGGTCGTAGGCCTTGAAACATGACAGGTCCATTGTCAGTGCTTACTCCGCGGCTGAGGATTGAAGCTGGATGTAGTTCTGGATGCCCATCTGGGAAATCATTTCCAATTGGGTTTCCAGCCAGTCGATGTGTTCTTCTTCGCTGTCGAGGATGCTGCGGAAGAGTTCACGGCTGGTGAAATCCTGCACCTGCTCACAATAAAGAATGGCTTCCTTGAGATCGGTGTGGGCGGTGTGCTCGAGTTTGAGATCACACTCGATCATTTCCTGGACATTTTCACCAATCAGCAGCTTGTTCAGGTCCTGCAGGTTGGGCAGTCCTTCAAGAAACAGGATGCGCTCGATCAGCTGATCGGCATGTTTCATTTCGTCGATGGATTCTTCGTATTCCTTGGCCGCCAGTTTGGCGATACCCCAGTCCTTGTACATGCGCGAGTGCAGGAAGTACTGGTTGATGGCGGTCAGCTCGTTGGCGAGCACCTTGTTCAGGAACTGAATGACTTTTTTATCGCCTTTCATAGCCGGAGTCCTTTGATTTGCTGAGTTGTCAGTTAATCAGGATAGCCGGTTTGTAGCTGATAAAAAATGTCTGTGGCGATATTGCGAGGGTTTCCCGCTCCACGATGAGGAGTCTGATGCCCGCGAGTGTCAGGCGGGCTGGGCCAGCATATTAGCAAGGGTCAGGTAGTCAGGAGAGCGTGCTTCCTTCAGGATTTCCCGGGCGGTGCAGGCGCAACGGCCACACTGGCGCCCAACACCCAACTCCTTGCCCAACTGACGCATGGAGCTGATACCGTTATCCGCCGCTTCGCGGATTTCTCTGTCTGTTACCCCGACACACAGGCATACATACATAGGAGGAACTCACCAACTGAAAAACGTTAGTGATAATTATTGTCATTACAAACGAGAATTGCAACCATTTGTACTTAACTTTTTGCTAATAAATGTATCAGATCATCCAGAAGGCCAGCGGCAGGAACAACGCCGTGAACACACCCGTCAGCCCCATCCCCAGAGACGCAAAGGCGCCAGCAGTATGACTGATCTCAAACGCACGGGCCGTGCCAATGGCGTGACCATTGAGGCCAAGGGCAAAACCGATGATTCGGTGGTCGGTAATCCGGAGCCAGCGGGCGCACCAGTCCACGAACAACGAGGCCAGCACACCGGTGATCAGCAGTCCGCCCAGTGTGAGCGACACCGACCCGCCCAACTCCTCAGTGATTCCCATCGCAATGGGCGCCGTAACGGATTTTGGCGCCAGTGATGCCAACACCATTGGCGCCGCCCCCATCAACCAGGCAATAGCCAGGGCATAGATCGCCGCCAGGCTTGCGGCCAGGGGCAAAGTCACCATAATCGGCCGCCACAGCGCCCGGATGTGATGCATCTGCTGATACAGGGGAATACCAAGTGCAACCGTTGCCGGCCCAAGCAGCACCGTTAGCCAGCGCGCACCCGCCTCGTAACGTTCAAAGCCCAGGCCACTGGCGGCAACCACCGCCGCCAGCAACAGCGCCGCAATCATCACCGGCGGCAACCACAACGGGCGCCGCAGCCTGGCAAACAGCCACTGGGCCACGATAAAGGCGCCCAGGGTAAGACCGATAGACAACATGGGGCCAGCCGTCCAGGCCGCCAGCAAAGCGTTGAATCCGCCCGGTTGATCAGTCATGTTGATCACCTCGGGCTTGCTCTGTCGTCAGTTTCTTCATCAACAGCAACGTGGTGAATACACTCAACAACGTGCCTACGACCAACGCCACCACCACGGCTGTCCAGTGCCCGGCAAACTGATCAGCAATAAAGAACACACCAACAACACCGGGCGTGATCAGTAACACCAGAACCGATATCAGCCCCTGGCTGGCTGCCGCCAGCTCGTCGGTTACCCGACCGCGAAGCATCAGGGTAAACGTTGCCATCACCATACCCAGAACACCGCCGCTGATGGGCAACCCCACCAGTACCCGCACCGCCTCACCCAGCAGAAAAAACACCACCAGAACCAGAAAACCCCGCAACACCACCATGCCGCTATGCCCTGCCAAGTCAAAATTGCTCTACACTATTGCCCTGCCACCCAAAACACAGGACGCTCAATGGCACTGAAAGCCACTATCTTCAAAGCCACACTCCATATCGCAGATATGGACCGGCATTACTATGCCGACCACCACCTGACCATCGCCCGCCACCCGTCAGAAACCGACGAGCGAATGATGATCCGGCTGCTGGCCTTTGCCCTGAACGCCACAGATACGCTGGAGTTTACCAAAGGCCTGAGCACCGATGACGAACCGGAGCTGTGGCAGAAATCCCTGACCGATGACATCGAACTCTGGGTAGAGCTGGGCCTGCCAGACGAAGACCGGGTTCGCAAAGCCTGCAACCGGTCGCAGCAGGTGATTCTGTATACCTACGGCGGCCGTGCCGTGCCGGTGTGGTGGGAGAAACACCATAACAAGCTGGAAAGATTTGGCAACCTGACCATCGTCGATCTTCCCGCGGAGAACACCGCCGCACTGGCTCGCCTGGTGGAGCGCTCAATGACGCTACAGGTGTCGATGCAGGACGGCGAAGTCACCTTCAGCAATGACACTGATCTGGTCAGTATCACACCGGAACAGAAACTGCCGAAGGTGTGAAAACAGAGTTACCGCGAGGGGCTGGACAGACGCGCCCGGCGCACGTAAGATTGCGCACTCGAAATTGACGAGCAATCCGCAGTTTCGAAATCCGCCCGTAGCTCAGCTGGATAGAGCGCTGCCCTCCGGAGGCAGAGGTCAGAGGTTCGAATCCTCTCGGGCGGGCCATATTGCACAAGAAGCCCACCTTGAGTGGGCTTTTTTTGTGGTGTGATGTCGGTGTCCTTGGCCTGGATATGGATAGCACCGATGCGGCAAAGTGGCGACCAAGACACTATACTTCCTCACTCATGCTTGGTTTTCCCGAAGCTTTCTTTTCACCACGTGTTGAGCAACCGCGCTACCCATGCCAAGAACCTGCTGTCTGATTCTGTTGGCTTTTTTCGCTCTGACAAATCACGCTGCCGCAACGTCAGTGAACAACATTGCCTTCTATTACGGCCATGAATCGCCGATCGGCGCGCTCTATGGTTATGACTGGGTGGTCCTGCAGCAGAACCAGACAACCGACGCACGCCTTGATCTGCTGAAACAGGGTAGCACCCGGCCAATCTCCTATCTCAGTGTTGGCGAAATTGCGAAATCACACCGGTATTTCCGCGAGGTACCAGAGGCCTGGAAACTTGGCGTCAATGCCGCGTGGAAGAGCTCGGTTTTGGACCTGAGGAAACCCGAAGTCCGGGATTTCCTGCTCGAGCGGCTGGTCGCACCGGCACTGTCCCGAGGGTTTTCCGGGCTGTTCATGGATACGCTGGACAGCCACCTGCTTACGGCCGAAGGCAACGCGGCGCCTGAGGACTTTGCCCTCGGACAGGCTGAACTGATCAAGGATATCCGCGAGCGTTACCCAGGCATCGTGCTTATTATCAACCGAGGCTTTCATCTGCCCGAGGCTGTACACGGCATGGTCGATGCGCTCGCCTTTGAGTCCTGGCGAGGCGGATACGATGCCGCAGGGGATCGTTACACTTCCGTCACTGATAGTGACCGGGACTGGCTAGCCGGACAGATTGCCCATTGGCAAGACGCACACCCGGGCATACCCCTGATCGCCATCGACTATGTCAGGGATGTCGCATCGGCCGTTAGTCATGCGACGCAACTGCGATCCGAGGGTTTTATCCCCTACGTCAGCAACGGCGCTCTGAACCGCCTGGGGCCGACCTATCCGGAAACCGTTAAACGCCACGTACTGGTCTTTCATGATCTCCCCACCGACAATATGGATCGGAGCGCCGCACACCGGCGTCTGGGCATCGTTCTGGAGCGGCTGGGCCTGGTGCCTGTGTATCGCTCAGCATTGGAACCACCGCCCCGGGAACCCGTTCAGGACCGGTTCGCTGGGGTTGTACTTTGGTGGGAAACGGGTAACAGGCACTCTGAAATCTGCCGTTGGCTGACTGCACACCAGTCCCCAGACCTGCCCGTGGTCACCTTTGGCCTGGCACCAGCTCAATCTGACTGCCAGTCTCTTCTGGGCGGGTCTCGGGCGACGTCACCAGCGGTTCCTCTGACGTTTGACAGGCAACACAGCTCGGTCCTCAACTATGAGGGAGGCCGGCTGCCGGTGTCCCGGCCCGATCTGCTGCCCACGGAGTCCGGCGGTGAGCCCTGGCTTATCGCCACCGGGTCCAACGGCGAGGTCTATCATCCGGTTTACACATTTACCAAGGGCGGCGCTGCCATCACGCCGTTCGTGTTGGAAACGGGGCCCGGCGACCAGGCTTTCTGGCTGTTCGATCCGTTCGAGTTCCTCCGTGCAGCGCTAAAACTACGCTCATTTCCAGCCGTCGACACCACGACGGAGAGCGGTCGTCGTATCCTGACCGCCCATATCGACGGTGACGGCTTCGTGTCCCGGGCCGAGCTACCCGGCAGCCCCCTGGCCGCCCAGGTCATTGGCGAGCGCATTATTGAGCGCTTTGCCATTCCTCATACGGTGTCGGTCATTGAGGCTGAAGTGTCGCCAAAGGGGCTTTACCCAAAAGCCAGTGCCGAGGCCGAAGCGCTGGCTCGCCGCCAGTTCCGGCTTGGACATGTGGAGGTAGCTTCTCACACATACAGCCATCCTTTTTTCTGGGGTGCCATTGAAGGCGGGAATGCGCCCAGGCTGGAATACACCCTGTATGGATATGCCATGACCATCCCCGGTTATCACGCAACGCCGGAGCGGGAAATCACCGGATCCGTCGACTACATCAACCGTGCTCTGGCCCCGACACAGAAACCGGTATCGGTGTTCCTTTGGACCGGCGATGCCCGGCCCGGCCAGCAATCTCTGGCCATGGTACGGGAGCTCGGGCTGGTGAACGTAAACGGTGGCGACACTCATCCTCTGCCCTACGATTCCGGCGTCGCCGGTGTCTGGCCGGACGCCCGCCCCATTGGCGACGAGTTGCAGGTTTATGCACCCGTCATGAACGAGAACGTGTTCACCAATCTATGGACGGGCCCCTTCTATGGCTTCCGCAACGTTACCGACAGCTTCCAGATTCTGGAAGAGCGGGGCCGTTTGAAGCCCATCGGTATTTATTACCACTATTACTCGGGAACCAAGCCAGAATCTCTGTCGGCCCTTGAAGAAGTCTACCGGTACGCTCTCGCTCAGGACGTAACCCCCCTGTTCCTGAGTGACTACGCTCGACGGGTGCAGTCACATTATTATTCAGCTTTGCGGGTAGACGAAGACGGTGGGTTTACCTGGCGCGGGCTGCATCACCCCACGACCGCTCGGATTGACCTATCCCTCTATCCGGACCTTGATCGCAGCAGGGGTGTTGCCGGATTCAACGACGCCAGCGGTCAACGGTTTGTGCACCTGGCAGGAACTGAAGCTCAACTATACCTGGGAGACACGCCCTCCCCCGGTCCCTATCTCCGGAGCGCGAACGCCTCAATCAACAGTTGGCGGCGCAATCGCACTCGCTCGGGCTGGCAGATTGCGGCAGATTTTACGGGTCACCAGCCACTTGAGGTGGTGATCGCCGGCGCCTCGGACTGCAAACAAACCGGAGGCCCGACCCTGCAGCGTCATAAAAACAGCAGAGGCATGGTATTCAGCAGCCAGACCCGCCATGGCGGCCCACTGGAACTGGAGTGCCGGTAAGCGATGAGACAGCGCCGGCCTGCCTTTTTCAGTCTGCCAGCCCTGTTAATGATGGGAGCCCTCCTGGCACTCGTGCTCTACCTGCTCTTTCCCCGTCAGAGCGCGTATGACGACTTGCGCTACCTGAGCGACCCAGACCCGGTGTCGCTGGCGTACCTGGAAACCCTGCTCAGATCGGACCCGGACAACGTGCCGCTTCGCATCAATCTGGGCCGAATGCAACATCAGGTCGGGCAATACGATAAGGCCAGAACAACCCTGGCGCCGCTACTTGAGCTATCATCCGTTCCCTCCCGGGCCATGGAAAGCTACCTCGAGCTGCTGGTAAGCCAAGTGCATTCCGCCTCCGGCCCGGAGCGCCGGGAAACGCTGACCCAGAGTCTGGCAGATGCCCTCCAGCAAACGCTTTCCAATGATTACTCAGTGGAACGGAAACTCGCCCTGGCCGAACCGGCGTTGCCATTGCTGAAACCTGAGGCGCAACTGGTCATCCGGCAGAGGCTGTTCGAGGAAGCCAGTGGTTCGGAGCGCCTGGCGCTGGCCACCCAGTTGGCGCGCCAATATGAGGCCATGGAACAGCCCGGGCGAGCCGCGGATATCCTGCAATCGACCCGGGATCTGGTGCCAGAGGCTCGCAGGTTCGCCTACAACCAGAACCTGATCCGTATTGAGCTTGCGGCCGGGCAGCCTGCAAAGGCGCTCGCGCTGTTTCGATCAGCCTTTGACGATGGCAGCATGGACGCGGCCCGGCTACGGGAAGGGATCCGTCTGGCAAGCCTTGCTGGCGCAGATGAATTGCGTCGGTCATGGCTTGGCATGCTGGCACTGGCCGAGCCGGCCAACCCCGGCGTCCAACGTGAGTGGTGGCAGACCCAGCTCGGCGAAGGCGACATCGCAGGCGCGTTCGAGACATTGCGGAGGATGCAATCGAACTTCGAACCATTACCCCAACGGGACTGGCAGACAGCGGCTCAGGTATTGGAGTGGAACGGTCAGCCTGCCGAGGCGCTCGGCTACTGGCGCCGGTTGTACCGGGCAACAGATTCCCGGCTCGCCTTTGATCGCGCTACCCGTCTTGCCGCTGAACTGTTTCAGTGGCAGCTTCTCGCCGACCTGTTCAACACCGCCCGCGAACGGGGATCCCTGAACGCGGATGGCTTTCGGGAACTCGCCGACGCCCTGGTAAGCCTTGCGAAGCTGGACGAAGCGGAGACCCGACTTCGGCAGGGCCTGAAGCTTTTCCCAGAGAGCAGCGCCCTGGCCGAGCGACTGACAGAGCTGCTGCTGAATCGACGTCGCCTACCGGAGGTTATTGCGTTGCTGGAGACCCGGCGTACGCTAACCGACGCCGAACGGCTCCAACTGGCCCGGCTGTACTGGAGGACCCGGGATCCGGAGTCTGCGTTCAAGGTACTTTCGGTTGAACTGGATGATCCGGCACTGGCTGCGGAGGCGAGTGAGATGCGACTGCAACTGGCTACTCTCCTGGGTCAGACCGGGTTCCTTGAAGCTGAATACCAGCGGCTCAGCAACCGAGCGCCGGAGCAGATAACACCAGACGGTCGGGAACAGCTGTTGAATCTCGCCGTCATGTTCAACGACCTTCCCCGAGCGGTCCAGCTGGCTCGCCAGCGCCTGGCGGAAACCAATGACCCCCGTTACCTTGGCGCCATTGCCGAGTACCAGCTCGAACTGAACGACTGGACGGGGCTGTCGGCGACGCTGGACACCTGGCAAGCCGAAGCAGAAAGTGCGGAGACAAGTCCCCGCTACTGGACGCTGCGGGCACTGCTGCATCAACACCGTGACCAGGACCGGGAAGCATCCGTGGCGTTCGAGAACGCCGCCCGCCTGGCTCCGGACAGCACCGACGTTTTGGTAAGCTGGAGCTGGTTTTTACTGGCGCATCCAGAGCGACTGCCTGGACACTTGCCGCAGCTGCTGCAGCAATTGAGTGCCAATCCGTCTCGCCAGAGTTATGGCGTTCTTGCTTACGGCTACCAGGCTATGGGTGACCAGGCCCGAGCCATGGCCTGGCTCGCTCAAGGACGGCAGGCCCACCCCGGAGACGCTGACTGGCTGCTGGCCATGGCTCCCCTGGCAGAACAGACCGGTGCACGGGCGGAGGGGCAAGCGATGCGCCGACGAGCCATTACCCTGAAGGGCGCAAACCTCGAGCAGGCCAAGGACTCGGCTCTGTTCCCCGCCCCCCAGCAAACCGGCGAGGTGACCGGCCCGCTTTACCGTTTCAACAACCGCGCCCCCCAGCTTGGCATACGGAACCGCGATATCGGCGGTTTCTCGATCAGGGACCAAACGTTACAAGGCCAGTTCAGCCACGACCGGTTCCGTTGGCTGTTCAGCACCTCCACACTATCCGCCAGCGGTCGGGGGCTATTGCTGTCAACGCCGGCCACCGGCCAGGATGCCAGACTGCAATTGCAGAATAACACCAGCAATACCCTGCTGACCGTAAGTCTTGGTCACCTCACGCGTTCGGGAGGATCTAAAACAACGGCCGGCGCGGAGATTTCCGGCCAGCCAGGGGACCGTTTCAGCATCACTGCAGGGGCCGAGCTTAACGAACGGCCTCTGGACAGCGCCGAGGCTTGGTGGCTTGCCAGCCGCGACTCATTCTACACTTCGGCGACCTACCAACCCTTCCCGAGACTCTTGCTGTTCTCCAGGCTGGAAAGCCTGTCTTTCGACACCAACACCGGCACCGCCCTCGGCAGTGGCTACGGACTGGACGCCATCGGAAGCTATACCCTGTTCCGGGAAGACCCTGGCTGGCAGCTGTCACTTGGCTACCGCCGTCAATCGCTCAACCTGGCAGGGGCCCTGGACACAAACACCGCACGGCAGCTCGAGCCTGGAGCCTCGCCGGGCAGCCTCGTTGCGGCAGACTATGAGCGGATTGGCGTCGAGAGCCGTTGGTACCACGGGGAGCCCCATGCACTCTATCGCACCGCGCCGGAACCCCGTTTTTTTGTCGGATTGGCCGCCGGTTATGTACTATCCACCTCAAGCCCGGATTTCGGAGTCAACCTCGGTATGGGCTGGCGCGTGGTTGGAGATGACGAGCTCGCACTGTCGCTCGATTACACCTCAGACGGACTGGACGGCAGCACCCGGACCGATCTGAACCTCACCTATACCATTTACTTCGGTCGTTAAAGGAGACCTGCCATGACCCCAAGAATCCCTGTTTCCGGTCTGACCAGCCTTGCCCTCGCGCTATTTCTACTCGCTGGTTGCTCGGTGATGCAGAGCCAGCGGGGCAGCGAACCTGTCGCCCTTAACAGCCAATTCGCGGTGATACCACTGACCAACCTGTCTCAGACCCCCCAGGCCGGTGACCAGGCGGCCAGCATCCTCAGCGCCATTCTCCGGGCCAGGGGCGCCGGGAACGTCCGGCTATATCTGCCGGAAGACGCCAATCCCATGGCATACGATAACCGTGCCCGACAACAACAGGCACTTGCAGACGCCCAGGAGAGCGGCGCCGACCTGATTGTCACCGGCACCGTCGACGAGTGGCGGTACAAGAGCGGCCTGGACGGTGAGCCAGCGGTGGGTATTACGCTGGAGGTCCGGGCCGCCGATGGTGACGGTATCGTCTGGTCAGGGACCGCCGCGCGCACAGGCTGGGGCCGCGAAGGCCTGAGCGTCGCCGGACACAAAGTCTTGCAGGGCCTGGTTGATGCAATGCCTCTGGAACAGGCTGCTCGCTGATCCATGAACGATTTCCAGGCACAGCAGGAAGAAGCCGCCAGCTTCGAGAGCACGCCGGCACCAACCTGGCTCAGATGGGTGGAAACCGTGGTGGTAACCTCGCTGTTTGTCGGTGTGGGCGCCTGGAACCGGCCGGAGGATCCCTTCTACCTCAACGGCAGTTTCCCCTGGCCGGTACTGGCACCTCTGCTGATGGGGCTACGATACGGTTTCTTCTTTGCGCTGGTGTCGTCGCTCATCCTGCTCGGCGCCCTCGGAATTGGTTACCGGGAGGGCTGGGTGCCCGTCACCGGTTTCCCCTACGTATGGGCGATTGGCGTACTGATCTTCAGCCTGCTGGCAGGGGAGTTCCGGGACTACTGGGAACGACAGATCGAAAAACTCGAAGCCAGCAATCGCTACCGGCAGGTGCGGCTTGAAGAATTCACCCGTAACTTCTACCTGCTCAAAGTATCCCACGACCGGCTTGAACAACAGCTGGCTGGCAGTTCCAGTAGTCTTCGGGAAGCTCTGCGCCGGCTATACCAGGAAATCGCTCACGCCCAAGGCGACGGGCTGACAGCCGAAACCGCCGAGCTAATGCTGCAGCTGCTGATCCGCTACGGCCAGTTGCAGATCGCAGCCATTTACTCCATCACCGACACAGGTCTGGCCGAAAAGCCGATCGCTCGAATTGGCGCTTTCGAGGACATCCGCAGTGATGATCCGATACTGCTGCACGCGATCGGCGAGAAGACCTTGGTTTCGGTTCAGAGCGAGTACTTGCAGAACCTCAATAACCTGAATACCGACCTGCTAATGGCCATACCTCTGATCGATTCACGCCAGACCCTGCTAGGGGTGGTGGCGGTCAAAGCCATGCCGTTTTTCAATTTTCAGCCACGCACACTTCGCCTGCTCGCCATTCTCGCCGGGCATATGGCCGACATGATTCAGGAACAACTTCAGACTCCCGGCCCCGGCAGCGAGGAATGGCGGCAGTTTTATTTCCAGCTTCTGCGAGCCTGCCGGGATAACCGGCAGTATGGGTTGCCAGCCTCACTGATCAAGCTCACATTTGACAGCCGGCAACAGTTGGCCCTCGTGGAGGAGCGAATGAGACGTCTGCGGCGGGGGCTCGATGTGATCACCGAGCTGCCGTCTGATGATCCCATTGGCCTCGCCATCCTGTTGCCGCTGACCGACGAGCTTGGTCAGGCAGCCTACCTGCAGAGACTGGATGACGCCGTACGCGAACACACCGGGCAACCGCTCGCGCAGCTGGCTGAGGTCAGTACACGAATGGTGGACGAAGTGCAGGAAACTCAGGCCTGGCTCAACGGTCCCGGAGGAGCGGGGCTGTCATGACTGGCACCTGGCTGTCCTTTCTCGCGGTTTCCCTGGAGGCAGGGGGAATTGCCACCCTGATGTCAGATTTGCCGCCGGCCATGTCACTGGCCAGCTATCTGGCCGCACACGCCCTTGCGTGCGCCCTGCTGACGCTGGTTCTGCTGCCGTTGCTACCGCCCCGCTACCGCGGTAACACACTGCGCACGTCACTTTTCCTGTTTACCCTGCAATTCTCCATACCCTTTCTCGGCAGCCTTGGGGTGTTTACCGGTGTATTGCTGGCGCTCTACCTACCCCGGACCACTCGCGAGATCCCCTGGCAAGAGGTAGACATTCCGGAATTGCCATTCCAGCCGGTGGATATGAGCCAGCAGATCATTTACAGCGAAGGCGGCCTGCGCCAGGTGCTGCGGGAGGCAGGCAGTATCGACAAACGCCTCAAGGCGTTGCTGGCCACCCGCCAGATGGCTGAGCGGGACGCGGTGGAATTGCTCCGGGAGGCTTTGAAAGACCCGGCGGATGATGTCCGGCTGTTGGCCTACTCCATGCTGGAACAAAAGGAAAAGGCTCTGGCCAGCCAAGCCCGCCGCCTCCAACTGGCGCTGGAGGATGCAAGCTCGGACAACCCCTCCCGGCTCAAGCGACGACTGGCCCAGGTGTGGTGGGAAATGGCCTACCTGGGTCTGGCCCAGGGCAGTCTCCGCAGCTATTACCTTGAGAGCGCGCGACGGCTGTTGCAGGACCTGACAAGCACCCTGGCCATGCACAACGACTGGCGACTGCTGGGGCGGTGTGAACTTGCCCTGGGTAATGTTGTTGCGGCCCGGGATGCCTTCGAGAAAGCGCTTGAGCAAGGTGCTCCTCAGGAACTGATCCTACCTTACCAAGCGGAAGTTGCTTACATCGAAAGGGATTACCGGAGAGTGCGCTTCTGCCTGGCGAATCTCACCCGGTACCGGCCACAACAGAATGTGCGCGCCGTGATTGAGGGCTGGCTATGAAAGCGGACATCACACTGCTGCTGGAGGGCACCTACCCGTTTATCCGGGGCGGTGTATCCTCCTGGGTTCACCAGATTATCAGCGGATTGCCTGAGCATCGCTTTTCGCTGATCTTTCTAGGAGGCGATCCGGCCCACTATGGGGAAAAGCAGTATCGTCTGCCCGACAACGTCGTTCACCTGGAATGCCACTACCTGATGGATACCCGGCTGGTAGACAAACCCCGTCCGAGGCGCGGCAACCCGAAGGCATTCAAACACCAGAGAGCCCTGCACTCGCACTTTCGGGAAGGCAGTGAGGCGCCGGCGGAGATGCTTCACGATATCTTTCGGGACCTGGGCAGTCGAACTGGCATCAGTCACGAAGATTTCCTGTACAGCGAGGAAAGCTGGTCAATGATCGACGACAGCTACCGCCAGTTCTGTACAGAGCCCTCGTTCGTTGACTATTTCTGGACCGTCAGGACCATGCACTCCCCGCTGTTCCAACTGGCCGAAATCGCCCGCAACATCCCTGAAACCGCCATGGTGCATTCGATTTCCACCGGTTACGCGGGACTGCTGGGGACCATGATCAGCCAGCAGAGAAGCATCCCGTTTGCGCTGAGCGAACATGGTATCTACACAAAAGAACGAAAGATTGATCTCTCCCAGGCTGCATGGATTCAGGACCCCAGCGACCAGGTAAGCGCCAATATCAATGACCAATTAGGCTACATTCGGAGGCTGTGGATACGGTTCTTTGAGGTCCTTGGCCGGCTAACCTACCAGCAGGCCGACCCAATTGTCTCTCTCTATCGGGGTAATCAGGCCCGGCAGTTGGCTGATGGCGCGATGCCCCAGCGCACCTGCATCATCCCGAACGGTATTGACCTAACCCGCTTCGACGCCGCCCGCGCTTCACGGCCGGCGGAAGTGCCCAAGGTACTCGGTCTGGTTGGCCGAGTGGTACCGATCAAGGACATCAAGACCTTTATCAGGGCAATGCGTTCGGTGTGCGAAGTGATTCCCGATGCACAAGGCTGGATTGTCGGGCCCGAAGATGAAGACCCAGTGTATGTATCGGAATGCCGTGACCTGGTGCACAGCCTGGGGCTGGAAGGTCAAGTCCGGTTCCTGGGCTTCCAGAACGTCAACGACATCCTGCCGCAATTGGGGCTGATGGTACTCACCTCAATTTCCGAGGCGCTGCCCCTGGTGATTCTTGAGGCCCACGCCGCAGGCTTGCCCTGCCTGGCCACCGACGTGGGTGCCTGTCGGGAGCTGATTGAGGGCATGTCCGAGCAAGATCAGCAGCTTGGACACAGTGGTGCAGTAGTGCCCATTGCGGACCCGGAAGCCACCGCCCGGGAAGCCATTCGCCTGCTTCTCGACGAGCGCCGGTGGCAGCAGGCCCAGCAGGCGGGACTTGAGCGGGTACGGCGCTACTATACGCTCGACAGCATGTTCAATGCCTACCGGGGTATATACCGCGCCGCTTTGCAAACCTCTGGCGAGACGTACTGATGGCAGGTATCGGGTTCGAATTGAGGCGAATTCTGAAGCGGGACAGTTTCACAGGGCTGATGGGGGCCTATGGTCTGGCCGGCGTCATCAGTTCCGGCCCCTGGGTGCTGTCGGTGCTGGGTGTCATGTTGATCGGTATCATCAGCATCAACCTGGCCGTCACAGGCCTTGCTGTCGTGCAGTTTCTGGTATCCGTCACCTACCTGATGGCCGTTTCGCTTACCCTCTCCGGCCTGTTCCAACATGTGTTTACCCGCTGGGTGGCCGACCGCCTTTACGAGCGAAAGAGCGGCCTGATACTCCCCAATCTGATGGGGGTGATCTGGACCTCCTCCCTGCTGGCAATGCTGGTAGGGCTGCCTGCCGTACTCTGGCTGTTTCCCGGCACTTCTGCGGCCTACCGGCTCCTGATGCTTGCCAACTTCGTGGTGCTGTGCAACCTGTGGCCGGTGACCATCTTCCTGTCCAGCATGAAATCCTACCGGCGCATCGTCGTCATCTTCGCCCTTGGCTACGCTACCGCGATCACCGCCTCGCTGATACTCGGGCAATATGGGTTGGAGGGTCTGCTTGCCGGCCTCCTGCTCGGCCACAGCCTGCTGTTCTTCAGCTTTTTCTACACCATCATCCGGCAGTACCCGGGCGACGGCCTGATCCGATCAGATTTTACCCGGCGCGGTCAGATCTTCCCCACGCTGATCTTTACCGGGTTGCTGTTCAATGCCGCTGTCTGGGCCGACAAGTTCATCTTCTGGTTTCACCCGGATACATCGCAGCCAGTGATCGGCGCCCTGCGCGCTTCGGTGATCTACGATCTGCCCATTTTCCTGGCTTACCTGGCCATCATCCCCGGCATGGCGGTATTCCTTGTCCGGATGGAAACAGACTTTTCCGAGGCCTACGACCGTTTCTACAATGCGGTGAGAGAGGGCGACACCCTAGGACGCATCAACGGTTTCCGGGACGATATGGTGAAGGTAGCCCGCAACGGCATCTATGAGATCTGCAAGGTGCAGGGGCTGACTGTTATCCTTCTGTTCCTGTGGGGTGAAGAACTTCTGGCCGCGATTGGGATATCCACTCTATACCTGCCACTGTTCTACATTGATCTGGTGGCCGTGAGCATCCAGCTGATCCTGCTGGCAATCCAGAACGTGCTGTTCTATCTCGACGCCCGTGGTATCAACCTCACGCTCTGCGCCCTGTTTTTTGGTACCAACATCCTGTTCACCCTGACCACCATCGAACTGGGCGCGTCTTTCTATGGCTACGGCTATGCCGGTGCCACCCTGGTTTCGGCGTTGGCCGGCCTGGCGCTGTTATCGCGCAAATTCGACCGTCTGGAATATGAAACGTTCATGCTGCAGGGCCGATGATCGCCACGGGGGAGCAGGGTTCACGCGTTGTACACCACCCGCCCCAACTCACTGATATCATACCCCCCCAACGCCTCTGCCCGCTGGCCAAAGCGCTCGCAGCGAGCGAACGCCAGCAAGCGCTGCATCGCGGGCTCAAAGTAGTGGCGCCGGCGCATGGCCAGGTCGAAATGCTCCTGCTGCAAAGGGATAAACGCCAAGCCCTGGCGGCGCGCTGCCGCTTCGATACCCAGACCAATATCCGCTTCGCCCTGGCGAATGGCCAGGGCAAGATCGTCCTCGCTGAGTGACGGGTGAACAGCCCATCTGAGTTGTTTCGCGTCAATACGGTGTCGAGCGAGTAAACTCTGCAGCAAATGGCTGACGCCGGCATCGGGCTGGCGATGGGCAACCCGGATGCCGGGGCGGGCGATGTCCTCTAGCCGTACCAATTGGTGAGGGTTGTCGGCGGCCAGCAGAAGCCCCTGCTGACGTTTTGCCCAGCGGATCAGCACCAGGTCGCGCATGCCGCTCAGACCCAGGGTGGCCGGGTCGTTGTAACACTGGCTTTCTTCGTGCCAGATATGCATGCCGGCGAGCATGGCGCGCCCATCCACCAATCTCTGCACGCCATCACCGCTCCCCTGGCACAGCAAAGCCAGTTCCGCGCCGCTTTCCTTCACCGCCCATTCCAGCAGCGGGTCCTGACTGCCCGCCAGAACGGGCGGGATCGGCGTGCTGACGGCATCGTCACCCTCCAGGTGGTTCATCAACCACAGATCCAGCCGCTGGCGCGGGAAGAGAAGCTTGCCTGTCACCCGTACACAGGGAATCACGCCCTGGCTGACCAGGTCGTAAACCTTGCGCTCTTTGAGCCGCAAATACTCGGCGGCCTCAGCGGTGGTGAGATAAGCAGGAAGGGGCATCATTTTCTCCAGCTGCGCGGGGAAAGCACAGGACTGCTTCAGGCTGCATGAATTCCGGAAGGCTGTGCAAAGCGTAGTTAAAAACGCCACGATGCTCAAATAATAAGGAGACGCAGCAGTGGAAAATAATGCGTTCTATGTGGCGTTGTCGTTGCTGTTAAGCCTCGACGCCTCGCTAATCCAGATCGTCGCGCTCTCGCTACAGGTGTCGCTTCTGGCCGTGCTGATTGCAGCGGTGCTGGGGTTTCCGCTTGGCGCTGCAGTGGCGCTGTGGCGCTTCCCGGTACGCGGCGCCGTGGTCGTGGTGCTGAATGCACTCATGGGACTCCCGCCGGTGGTGGCCGGGCTGATGGTGTATTTGCTGCTCTCCCGCGCCGGGCCGCTCGGTGAATGGGGGCTTCTGTTTACACCCGGCGCCATGGTGATCGCCCAGGTGGTGCTGGTGCTGCCCATCCTGGCTGCGCTGTCGCGCCAGAAGGTGGAAGAGATGCTGGGCGAGTACCGGGAGCAGTTCGTGTCTCTCGGTATGTCCCGGGCTCGCATGATGCCCACCCTGCTCTGGGATGCCCGTTTTGCGCTGCTGACGGTGCTGCTCGCCGGGTTTGGCCGGGCCAGCGCCGAAGTGGGCGCGGTGATGATGGTGGGCGGCAATATTGATGGGGTCACCCGGGTAATGACCACCGCCATTGTGCTGGAAACTGGCAAAGGTAATCTGCCCCTGGCGCTCGGGCTCGGCATTGTGCTTTTGACGCTGGTCATGCTGATTAACGCCGGCGCCTATCTTGTGGGTGAACTGAGCAGGAGGCGGACAGGATGACATCACTGAACGCACCCTTCTTCTCCAGATCCGTTCTGCTTCCACCACCGGCCCTGTCCTTCCAGGGTGTCGCCTTCCATCATGAGGAAAACACATTGCTGGGCCCCTGTTCCTTCACCCTGGACGGCCCCGGCCCTACCCTGGTGATGGGCCCCAACGGCGCCGGCAAAAGCCTCCTGCTACGCCTGGCTCACGGGCTGCTGTCGCCCACCCAGGGCCGGATTATCTGGTCGGATGAGGGCATTCCCCGCCAGGCCATGGTGTTCCAGCAACCGGTGCTTCTGCGCCGCTCCGCGGTGGCCAATCTCCGGCACGCTCTGGCGGTCAACAACGTCCCCCGTCGGGCACGGGCGAAACTGGCACTGGATGCCCTTGAACGCTTCGGCCTGTCGGCCTGCGCTCACACACCCGCACGGGTGCTTTCGGGTGGCCAGCAACAGCGCCTTGCGTTGGCCCGGGCCTGGGTGCTCTCGCCGCAGGTGCTGTTTCTTGACGAACCCACTTCGGCGCTTGATCCGGCCGCGATTAAGGCCGTAGAGGCCGCCGTGCTGGATTTTCACCAGCGAGGCACACGCATTGTGATGACCACCCACGATTTACATCAGGCCCGTCGGCTCGCCGGTGACGTTCTGTTCCTGTCTGGGGGAAAAGTGCGCGAACACACGGCGGCTGACACCTTCTTCAGCAACCCCGTATCCCGCGAAGGGCAGGCGTTCGTTACTGGAGAACTGGTGGAATAACTCCGCCTCAGGACTTCGACATCAAGTAACCCGAAAAACACTCCCAACGCACGGAAGGAAAAACAGGATGAAAAAGACCCTGAATCTGCTGTTTGCAAGTGTGATGGCGATGGGCATATCGCTCGGTGCGCACGCCGACGGATACATCATTCTCGCTTCCACCACCTCGACGGAAAACTCGGGGCTGTTCGACTCTATTCTGCCCAAATTCAAAAGCGCCATGGGCATAGACGTGCGGGTTGTGGCCGTGGGCACCGGGCAGGCCTTTGAGCTTGCCCGCCGCGGCGACGCCGACAGTCTTCTGGTACATGACACCAGCGGCGAAAAGCGATTTATTGACAACGGACATGCCACCGGGCGGGCGGATGTGATGTACAACGACTTTGTACTGATTGGTCCAGCAAACGACCCCGCCAATGTCCGCAACGCCGGAACCGCCGCCGAGGCCTTCGCGGCCATCGCCAATGCCCGGGCCCCGTTCACATCACGGGGAGATGACAGTGGCACCAACCGCGCCGAGTTGCGCCTTTGGGAGAACGCCGGTGTTGAGCCCGACGGCGACTGGTACAGGGAGTTGGGCAGCGGCATGGGGCCAACACTTAACACGGCTGCGGCCATGGACGCCTACGTGATGTCGGATCGCGCCACCTGGGTGGCGTTCGGTAACCGTCAGAACCTGACCCTGCTTTTTGAAGGCGACGACGTGTTGTTCAACCAGTACGGCAGCTTGTTGCTCTCGGAACAGAAACACCCCCACCTCAAACACGATCTGGCCCGACAGTGGCATAACTGGCTGATTTCCGAAGCGGGTCAGCAAGCGATTGCTGACTTTAAAGTCAATGAACAACAGCTGTTTTTCCCGAATGCCAAATAGGCTAATCTCTGGCTATGTCCGTAGATAATGCGGTATGCGGAATCCCTGAGAGAGCCAGAATAACAATGACGATCGATTCCATACTTCCAGACCCGAAAGACCCTCGACTGTCCCGGGCAGTCGAGGGTGTTGATGAAACCGGCCAACCGAAAGCCATCAGCGTTATTGAAGAGCGCCCCCTGACCATCTACCTGAACAGCCAGGAAATCGTCACCGCCATGACCATTGGCGATCACCCGGAATACCTGGCCCTCGGTTTCCTGTTGAATCAGGGCATGCTGAAAGAGACAGATCAAGTCACCGGGATTGATTTCGACGAAGAGCTGGAAGTCGTCGTGGTGCGCACCGCCGGTGTCACCGATGTCGAGGACAAGCTGGAAAAGAAAACCCGCACCTCCGGCTGTGCGGTCGGCACGGTGTTTGGTGACATGATGGCAGGGCTGGACGGGCTTTCGCTGCCAGACACCCCGGTACACACCAGTACCTTTTACGACCTGTCCTACCAGATCAACCACACGCCCAGCCTGTATATGGAAACCGGCGCCATTCATGGCACCGCGCTATGCCAGGGCCGACAGATTCTGGCCTACATGGAGGATGTCGGGCGCCATAATGCGGTCGACAAGATTGCCGGCTGGATGCACCAGAACAACGTTTCCGCGGCCGACAAAGTGCTCTACACCACAGGCCGTCTGACCTCCGAGATGGTGATCAAGACCTCCCTGATGGGGATTCCGACCCTGATCAGCCGCTCCGGTTTCACCGCCTGGGGCGTCGATATTGCCCGGCAGGTGGGGCTGACATTGATCGGGCGGATGCGGGGCAAAAAATTTACCTGCCTCAGCGGCCAGCACCGCCTGGTGTTTGACCAGGACCTGTCCCAGGTTCCCGATGAGGACAAGAAAATGCGTCGAAAAGGGGCCGAGCATGACTGAGTGCGCCGTGATTCTTGCCGGGGGCCAGGCCCACCGAATGGGCGGTGGCGATAAAGGCCGGTTGATGCTGGGGGATCATTCCCTGATTCATCGGGTTATCGAGCGGATAACACCGCAGGTAGACGCCGTAGTACTGAATGCCAATGGCGATCTGTCCCGGTTCGATGATCTGGGATTGCCGGTGGTCGCCGACTCCATACCCGACTACGCCGGCCCACTGGCGGGCATTCTGGCGGGCATGGACTGGGCGGCAGAACAGGGCCATGAGTGGCTGATCAGCGTTGCGGCGGATACCCCCTCTTTTCCCCTGGACATGGTCGAGCGCCTGTCCGAATCTGGCGCCCCGGTGGTGCTGGCAGCCACACCAGACCCGGAACGTGGGCGGATACCACAGCCCACATTTGGCCGCTGGCAGGTGGCGTTGCGCCATGACCTGCGAGCGGCCCTGAACGACGGTGTGCGCAAAATTCGCCAGTGGACTCTGGCCAACGGTGAAACCCTGGTGATGTTCGATGAGGCCGACTTCTTCAACATCAATACACCGGAAGACCTGGCTTGGGCGGAGCAGCATCTGACGTGAACGTGATAGGTATCGTAGGCTGGAAGAATTCGGGCAAGACCACCCTGGCCAGCGCCGTGATTCACGAGTTGTCCAGCAGAGGTTTGACCGTTAACGCCATCAAACACGCCCACCACCTGGTGGACATAGACCAACCCGGAACCGACAGCTACAAGCACCGGCAGGCTGGCGCTCAGGAAGTGATCCTCGCGGGCGGCCAACGCTTTGCCATCATGCATGAACTCCGGGGCGCCCGGGAGCCAACTCTGGATGAGTTGCTGGCCAGGCTGGGCCCCTGCGACTGGGTCGTGGTTGAGGGATTCAAAACCAACGCCCATCCCAAAATTGAAGTTCACCGGCAGGACAGCTCCCACGCCCCCCTGTATCCGCAGGACCCAAGCATTGTAGCGGTGGCGGCGGACTATGCCGCGGATTTCCCGGGCCCGGTCTTCGACATCAACGATGTCACCGGCATCACTGACTTTATTCTGAAGCGTGAACAACCATGAGCAACGCCGCCAATAACGGGAGCCCCACGACACCGCTCCGCAACGACTGCTTTGCCCTGCCGCCCGGGGTGAACTGGACACCGGTAGACGAAGCGCTGGCGCGGCTGCGTTCCCGCCTGCACCCGGTGGTGGGTGTGGATCAAGACGTTCCGCTGGCTCAGCTCAACGGCCGGATACTGGCCAGGGATGTCTATGCCCCCAGAGCCCATCCCCCGAGCAGCAATTCCGCCGTCGATGGCTATGCCCTTGCCGGCCCTCTAACCGAAGTCCCTTGCGTGCTGCCACTGATAGATGGCCGAAGTGCGGCCGGTGAACCCTACAAGGGCCAGGTTCCCGAGGGGCACGCCATACGCATACTGACCGGCGCGGTGATGCCGGCAGGCACAGACACCGTGGTGCTAGAAGAAGACTGCGAGGTCATCGATGGCCAGCTCCACCTGAATGGCACGTTAAAGGCCGGCGCCAATCGGCGCCAAGCCGGCGAGGATATCCAGGTACAGGATTGTATTCTGACCGCCGGCACCCGGCTGACGCCCACCCAGATTTCGGTACTCGCCAGCGTCGGCATCGAATCGGTGGATGTTTACCAGCGGCTGCGTGTTGGCGTGTTGTCCACGGGAGACGAAGTCAAGCCCGTAGGTGCTCCGGTCACTGACTGGCAGATTTACGACGCCAACCGCCCGATGCTCAGCGCCATGGTGACGCAACTGGGCTATGAACTGGTCGACCTGGGCCATGCGCTGGACCGGTCCGAGGACGTTAAAGCAGCACTGGAGCGCGGTGCGGAACTCTGCGACCTGATTCTTACCAGCGGCGGCGTTTCCGCAGGGGATGAGGATCATGTGTCGAAAACCCTGAAAGCCCATGGCGAGATCAGCAACTGGCGCATTGCCATCAAGCCCGGGCGTCCCCTGGCGCTGGCCATGTTCAAAGGCACACCCGTGGCGGGCCTGCCGGGCAACCCGGTGGCAGCCTGGGTGTGTGCACTACGCTTTGCCGCACCGGCCATGGCATTGCTGGCCGGGGGTGAGTGGTTTGAACCCCGGAGTTACCTGATTCCCGCCAACTTTTCCAAGAACAAAAAACCGGGGCGCAGTGAGATGTTGCGGGCACGGGTGCGGGACGGGCAGGTTGAGGTATTCGGTTCCGAGGGCTCCGGGCGGGTCACCGGACTGGCCTGGTCTGAAGGTTTGGTGGAGCTGGACGAAAGCGCGCAGAAAATCGAGCCGGGAACGCCCGTTCGCTTTATTCCTTATGGCAGCTTCGGGTTGTAATTACTCGACGCTGCCGTGCACAGCGAAGGCTTCCAGTGAGGCATCCTGCGGGGCCCGGGAACGGTAGGTTTCCTCAACCCCCAGTTCGGTCAGGGTTCGGCTGACCATCAGCAGGGTGTTGTCTTCGAAGTCCTCACACATGCTGCGCATCTGATCGATTTCCTCGCAAGCCACCGGGTAGGCCGCGTCTATGTCTGGCGCCCCGTATTGCTCGACAAAGGTTTGCGCCAGGGTTCTGCGCAACTGTTCCAGTTCGGTTTCGGTAATGTCACAGACACCCACGAAACTGGCTCGACCACCGGATTCGATGCTGTACCAACCATTACTGAAGGCCTGCCGGGCTTTGCCCTTCAGCTCTGCTTCGGTCCAGTTGGAAAACTCGAACCCACCGGAAATGGCCCACTCGCCACTCGGCGCCGGGTTCTCGAACACATTGTCATCGGACACATCCAGTCGCAGGGTTCGGGCCAGTTTCATAGGTGCTCCGCGAATTCAATCAGGCTTACGGTTTCCGTCATCACATCTTCCCGTAACAACATCCGGCCTTTGTCATCCAGGCCGACAAAAAGCCCCGGCCTGGGGTAATCAATCTGCATGCCAAGGGTGTCGCAACGTGGTCGCCAGTCAGCGTGTATGCGCTCGAACCCGCCATCCAGAAAGTAGGTCAGCCACAGCAGCGTGTGCTTTGACCAGCTCTCCAGCAGTGACATGGGGGTGATACCAACACAGCCTTCTTCGCACAGGCAGGTTTCGTCCGGGTTTTCACCAGGCTCGTTGCCAGCCATGGTGAACGGCACATGAATCCCGATCACCAGCCAGTTCGGGTACGCCTTCGGGTCAGACACGTCTGCGGCAAAGCGGACACCACCGCACACGGCACCATTCACCTTGATACGATCCGGCCACTGGAAGTGAACCGGCACCTCAGGCGGCGCCAAGGCACCCAGACTCTCGGCCAGGCCGATCTGGGCCACGTAGACAGCCTGAATGGCCTCTTCCAGGGGCGTTTCTGGAGCCAACACAAGCGCTGCACGCAAGATATCCTCTCCTTGCGTGTAAAAAATGGTGCCGGAATCGACCCCGGCGATGGCACGGCTGATGGCTTTATCAAAAGGGTCGGTATGCCTGGGCACCACCTCGCCCGTCAGCAGTGGCGGGAACTGGGGAGATTGGTTCATAACACAGCCCGGGCATACACATCAGAGGCAACAATTTCGTCGGCGATTCGCTGGAATGCCCTGGCCTGGGGGCTTTCCGGTTTCGACACCACAATCGGCACGCCGCCGTCGGATCCGACCCGGATATCCAGGTCCAGCGGGATTTCGCCCAGGAAAGGCGCCCCAAGCTTTTTCGCTTCCGCCCTGGCGCCGCCAGAACCGAAGGGATGATGCTCCTTGCCGCAACCGTCGCAGACAAACGACGCCATGTTCTCGATCAACCCGAACAGGGGCACCTCCATACGGTTGAACATGTCGATGCCCTTGCGCGCGTCCATCAGGGCAATGTCCTGGGGTGTCGACACCACGACGGCGCCAGCCACGAAGAACTTCTGGCTCAGCGTCATCTGGACATCGCCGGTGCCCGGGGGCAGGTCCACCAGCAACACGTCCAGCCTGCCCCAGTCCACCTGATTCATCATCTGTTCCAGGGCACCCATCAGCATCGGCCCACGCCACACGATTGCTTCGTCTTCGGTAGTCATCAGGCCCAGCGACATCAGTGTTACGCCATGATTGCGCAAGGGCAGAATGGTGTGCCCGTCCGGGCTGGACGGGCGGCCGGAAACCCCCAGCATACGGGGCTGGCTGGGCCCGTAGACATCCGCATCTAGCAGCCCCACTTTGAGCCCCTTCGATGCCAGCGCCACCGCCAGGTTGGAGGCCACGGTGGATTTGCCAACACCCCCCTTGCCCGAGGCAATGGCGATGATCCGGCTGATGCCTCTCGGATTCTTGTCCTGCGGCCGAGGCGCATCGGTTCCGATCAGATTACTTTTGTCGGCGTTAACGTATTGAACCATACAATGTCCCGATCAGATTTAGTGGTCGCGATAGTCATCACTGGTGCGAACCCGGGGGCGCTCGCCGCTGGCCATGGGCGCACTGTCACCATGGAACTGGGCCTTCACCCGGCAATCGTCACACATCTTGATGAGCTGGACGTTGTCAGACTTGGTGTACATCCAGTGTTGGTTTTCCAGCTTTTCAACAATCCGGTTAATGGTGCTGGCAACACCAAAGGGTTTACCACACTGGATACATTCGAAGGGATCTTCACCGTGCAGGGCACGGGCGCTCAGTGCCGCCTTGGACAGGTCCAGTTGTGGTTTCAGAGTGATGGCGGTTTCCGGGCAGGTGCTCTCGCAGACACCGCACTGCACGCAGGCGTTCTCGGTGAACTGAACTTCCGGCCTGTCCGGGTGATCGCCAAGCGCACCGGTCGGGCACAGGGATACACAGGCAAGGCACAACGTGCACTTGTCTGAATCAATTTCGATGGCGCCGTAGGGCGCGCCCGCCGGCAGGGGGATGGGCGCCTCAATTTTGTCTGCCATAGCGGTGACGGCAACTCTGGTGATATCCCGGCGGCCACCCACCAGCAACACAGGTTCACTCAGGCGACCGGCATTGTCACCGGCTTCACCTAGATGTTCCGCGGCAATGACCCGAATACGGCTGGGAGAATTGTGGGTGCCCACCAGCATGGCCTTGGCCAGTTCCACTTCAGCGGCGACAGCCCGACGATCCAGTTCGCTGTCGGCCAGCATCAGCACTTCGGCATAGCCTGCACCAAAGGCCGCCAGTATCTCTGCATGACCAATGCGGTCAATCTGTTCCAGGCCAAACGGAATCAGGTCGTCCGCCAGCCCGTCGTGATACCTGGCCAGGTAGGCAATGGCCTCGGCACCAGCACCCAGGCTATGAAAGACCAGCCGTGGTGCCTCGCCCGCATGCTCCCGGTAGGTCCTGGCCATCACGTCGAGCGCTTTGGTAATGGACTCAAAGGGGGTTTCGTTCATGGTAATGGCGGAGGTCGGGCAAACCGCCGCACAAGTCCCGCAACCGGCGCAGATATCGGAATCGATCTGAATGTGATCGCCGGCTGAAAATATCGCCTCCGTGGAGCAGACGTCCAGGCAACGGGTACAACCGGGCTGGTTCGCCCGCGAGTGGGCGCACAGGGATTCTTCCAGACGGAAATACACGGTTTTCTCAAACTCACCCACCCGCTCTCTGGCGGTCAGGGCAATACGCTCCAGCTCACCGCTTTTGGCCGGATCCGCCCAGAAGTAGCCGTTGCGCTTCTGGTAGTGGGGAAATGCCGGGGCACCGCCCCGCAAATCAATAAAAACGTCACATTCACTGCGGGCCGTGGTCTTGGCGTCGCCATAAGCCGGTGCACCCCGGCCCGCAGGATTCAGCATCTGCAGCTGGGAAAATTCCAGTTTGAAGTTACCGAGTGCGCCCTTGGCCGAGGTAAGTTTACCCTTGGCTACGTCGTACCTGGCGGAGGGTAACTGGACGGGGCCCGCATCACTCACAACGCAGGTAACGCCAAGCTCATCCTGCACCAGTTCAGCCATCCGGATGGCCTGGTCGGTTGGGCCAACGATACAGCATACGCCACTGGACTGGATGAGCTTTGCCGGTGCCATGGCTGCCGGCAGCTGCGCCCCGGCCATCAACGCGGCCTGCTTGGCATGCAGGCGTTTGGGATCGGCATCCGGCGCGCTCCAGCCTGCACGGTCCCGGATATCGATGGTGCTCAACGGTGCGGACTGGCCCACTTCCGCTTGCACATCCTCTCCCAGGCGCTCGAATAACGCCGCTTGCTGGCCGCAGGCAATGAGCACTTCACCAGCACCGCTCAGGTGTTCGGCGGCCGTAGCCATGTCCTTGCCACACAACTCATCCACAACAATCACCTGCCCGGCCGCCGAAGCCGCTTTCAGCGCCTCGGGACTGACGGCCTGCGTTTTTTCGCAGGTGCATAACAGAAGGGTTTTAGTTGGCGTCATCAGGAAAATTACTCTTTTAGTTATTTTTGTACGTATTGATTTCAACCGTGGCTCTTCGAGCATGCCACAGCTGTTTGGCCTTGGACAATCGGATAATTGGATAATTGCCGGGGCTCTGCTAGCTTCAAGAGACAATAAGAAAGAGAAACATCATGAGCAGTCGTACGGACAGTTGGAAACGAGAATTGCCGGTCGGCGCGGTGGTTCGGCGTACCCCCGGAATCACCCGGTGGGCACGTGATATCTGGACACCCGTTGCTGTGATTCCCGGTGCGCCAGAGGCGTTCTGGAAAGAAATGGTCCGCAATGGCGATGTGGTGGATTACCACGCCGGCACCGTGACCATGGAGCTGTTTCGTGCTGATGTGGAAGGTTACCTTGTTTCCCTCAACATGGCCGTCCCCTCTGTTTGGGTCGTGTTGGACAGAGATACCACCGGTCAGTCCCCGGCGGGATGGGTCGTCACCACCATCACCGCCAGCGCCCATGAAGCCCTCGATACCCTGGACAGCGGCGAAAGCATCGTCGAACCCGTTCCGATCCCAGAGTCACTGGCGGCCTGGATCAAAGAATTTATTGATATGCACTTCGTCGATGAGCCCTTCAAGAAACGCCGCCGCGACCGGGTTGACGTAGATGCCGTCGAAGAGGGCAAAGGCGACCCCCGTATTCGTCAGGAGAGCGACGTTTACCGGGCTCCGACAAACATCAAAAAACCGAATGTGCAGTGATGACTGAATCACGTTTGCAAAGATGGTCGCGCAAGAAAGCCGAAGCCAGCAAGCAGGCTGGCCCCACCACCCCCTTACCTGTTGAGAATGAGCCCCCCGCCGAAGAGCAGGAGCTCGCAATTAACCAGGCGCTGCCTGAGCACGAAGTGCTCGAAAAATACGGCTTGCCGGATCCGGACACCATCACACTCGGCACCGACATCACCGGGTTCATGCGCAAGGAGATCCCCGAATTGTTGCGCCGCAAGGCACTGCGCGCACTCTGGAAATCCAACCCAGTCCTGGCGGTGCTGGATGGCCTCAACGACTACGACGAGGACTACACAGACGCGGCAACCGCAGGCGAAGCCGTCAAGACGTTGTACAAAGTCGGCCAGGGCATGTTCGACAAAACGGCGACAAAGACCGAACCAACAATAGAACACGCAGAACCGCAGACCGGCGAGCCGGAACCAGTCAATACCCGGGAAACTTCGCCACCGGAGGGGTCTTCGGAACCAGAGCCAGCCATTGACTCTTCAAGCCAGCCCAGGCAACCACCATCGCTGTCGGACGCGCAGGATGAAGAGGCAGAACCGGCCCCACGTTACCGGCCAAGAATGAGGTTTGATTAAACACCACCACAAACCGGACATGTCTCGAGACTGGTTGCGCCATCGCCCTTTCGGGACTATAAATCTAGATAGCACAAAATTTGAACAACAACATGAAGGAACGTGATTTGGCCAACACTGCTGAAAGCCTTTGTCCTCGCTCGATCAGTGAAGAGGATCGAGCCAGAGCCCAGATTTACCAGCTACTGGGCACCCTGTTGAGCAACCCACCGTCAAGTGAGTTGCTGAGGGGGCTGGCGACTCTCAAGGGCGACGACACCCTCATTGGGTCTGCCTCGAAGAACCTTGCGGCCCTCGCCCAACGCACCTCGGCCACCGACGCGGAGCGAGAGTATAACAATCTGTTCGTGGGCCTTGGCCGTGGAGAGCTGCTGCCTTACGCCAGCTATTACCTGACCGGGTTCCTGAACGAAAAGCCTCTTGCGAACCTTCGCAGTGATTTGATGGCAAGGGGCATCCGTGCCCGTGCCGACGTCAAAGAGCCGGAAGATCACATGGGCACGCTGTGTGAAACCATGGCGGGCATTATCACCGGCGAATTTGAGTGCGACAGCGACCTGCCGTCGCAAAAAGCGTTTTTTGACGCCCACATGGCAAAGTGGGCGCGATTGTTTTTTACCGATCTGGAGCAAGCGCAAAGTGCCATCTTCTACGCCCCCGTGGGCTCGCTTGGTAAAGCATTCATGGCCGTAGAAGCAGACGCCTTTGCAATCCAGTAACCGGGATCAGCTCGATCCCCTGAACCAGGTGGAGATGTTGTATGAACGACCGTAATAAAGAAAACAGCCGCCGACATTTTTTGCGGATGGCCGTTGCCGCTGCCCCCGCTGCAGTTGCAATGACGGTAGCACCGAACGCCGCAGCCGAGGTCGTTAAAGACGTACCGAAAAGCAGCGGCCTGCGCGACACAGAACATACGCGCAAGTATTTCGAATCGGCTCGCTTTTGACCGGAGCCAGGCCGTTCAAGATTGCGTGATGCTCTTGGATGACCCTGCCCCCGGTAGAACGAGAACAATAAAAGAGAGAGGTATTGGACATGTTAAGGAAGAAAACCAACGGGGTAGCGAAAGGCCCCCGGGCGGGTTCTTTACTTTCATCCCTCGCTGCAACCACCATGGACCGACGGGGCTTTTTGACCGCCTCCGGAGTTGCCGTGGGCGGGCTGGCTGCGTTGTCGTTACCAACCACACGGGTACAGGCCTCAACGCCATCGACTGAAGGCGGAAACGTCGTTCGCAGAAAATCCGTGTGTACCCACTGCTCGGTAGGCTGCACGGTGGAAGCGGAGGTTCAGAACGGCACCTGGATTGGTCAGGAGCCTGGATGGGACAGCCCCTTCAACATGGGCGCCCACTGCGCCAAAGGCGCTTCGGTACGGGAGCATGCCCACGGTGAGCGCCGTCTGAAGTCACCCATGAAAATGGTGAACGGTCAGTGGCAGAAGATCTCCTGGGACGACGCCATCAACGAGATTGGCGACAAGATGCTCCAGATTCGCGACGAGAGCGGCCCGGATTCCGTCTATTGGCTCGGCAGCGCGAAGTTCAACAACGAGCAGGCCTATTTGTTCCGGAAGTTTGCCGCTTACTGGGGCACCAACAACGTCGACCACCAGGCCAGGATCTGTCACTCCACCACCGTTGCCGGTGTAGCCAATACCTGGGGCTACGGGGCGATGACCAACTCCTACAACGACATCCACAATTCCAAGGCCATCTTCCTGATAGGGGGCAACCCGGCCGAAGCACACCCGGTATCGCTGCTGCACATTCTTAAAGCCAAGGAAGAAAACAACGCACCACTGATTGTCTGCGATCCACGCTTCACCCGAACGGCCGCTCATGCCGACGAGTTTGTGCGCTTCCGCCCAGGTTCAGACGTCGCGCTGATCTGGGGCATTCTCTGGCACATATTCGAAAATAAATGGGAAGACAAAGAGTTTATCCGCACCCGCGTTTATGGCATGGAGCAGATTCGCGAAGAGGTTAAACGCTGGAACCCCGAGGAGGTAGAGCGAGTAACCGGTGCACCCGGAGCGCAACTGGAGCGGGTTGCCCGTACCTTGGTCAACAATCGCCCGGGCACGGTGATCTGGTGCATGGGTGGTACCCAGCATACCAACGGCAACAACAACACCCGTGCCTACTGCGTACTGCAACTGGCTCTGGGCAATATGGGCGTAGCCGGCGGCGGCACCAACATTTTCCGCGGCCACGACAACGTACAGGGCGCAACCGATCTGGGCGTACTGGCCGATACCCTGCCCGGCTACTACGGCCTGACCGCCGGTTCCTGGGCCCATTGGGCACGGGTCTGGGAAGAGGACATGGACTGGCTGAAGGGTCGTTTTGCCACTTGGGACAAAGATGGCAAATCCCGGGCCATGATCAACGAAAAAGGCATTCCGGTATCCCGCTGGATAGATGGCGTTCTGGAAGCCAAGGAAAACCTCGAGCAGCCCGACAACACCCGGGCCATGGTGCTGTGGGGCCATGCACCTAATTCGCAGACCCGTATGCTGGAAATGAAAGAGGCCATGGAGAAGCTCGACCTGCTGGTTGTGGTGGACCCCTTCCCGACGGTGTCAGCGGTGCTCCATGATCGTAAAGATGGTGCTTACCTGCTGCCGGCCACCACCCAGTTCGAGACTACAGGTTCGGTGACCGCCTCGAACCGCTCTCTGCAGTGGCGTGAAAAAGTGATTGAGCCTCTGTTCGATTCAAAGGTCGACCACGAAATCATGAAGCTCCTTGCGGACAAGTTTGGCTTCACCGATCGCATGTTCCGCAATATCGCCATTGAGGGCAACGAGCCACTGATTGAGGACATCACCCGCGAGTTCAACCGTGGCATGTGGACCATTGGCTACACCGGCCAGTCGCCAGAGCGCCTGAAAAAACACATGCAGTATCAGCACCACTTCGACAAGACCACCTTGCGCGCAGTGGGCGGACCCTGTGATGGAGACACCTACGGTTTGCCCTGGCCCTGCTGGGGCACAGCGGAGATGAACCACCCGGGTACGCATATCCTGTACGACATGTCGGTGCCAGTCTCCAAAGGCGGCCTCACCTTCCGGGCGCGATTCGGGGTGGAACACAACGGCCAGAACATTCTGGCAGACGGTGTTTACTCCAAAGACTCCGAAATCAAGGATGGTTACCCGGAATTCACCATGCAAATGCTGATGGATCTGGGCTGGGACAGCGATCTGACCGCAGAGGAACGGGCTGCCATCGAAGCTGTTGGCGGACCAACCGCGAACTGGAAAACGGACCTGTCAGGCGGTATCCAGCGGGTGGCCATCAAGCACGAATGCGCGCCCTTCGGTAATGCCAAGGCCCGCACCATCGTCTGGAACTTCCCGGACCCCGTGCCACTGCACCGTGAACCGCTGTATACCAATCGTCGCGACCTGATCGAGGACTATCCAACCTACGCTGACAAGACCTTCTGGCGAGTGCCAACGCTGTACGAATCGATTCAGAAGAATGACTTCAGCAAGGACTTCCCCATCATTCTGACCTCCGGTCGACTGGTGGAATACGAAGGGGGTGGCGACGAAACCCGCTCAAACCCCTGGCTGGCAGAACTCCAGCAGGACATGTTCATTGAGGTAAATCCGCGCGACGCGAATAACATGAACATTCGCGACGGCAGGGATGTCTGGGTGTCTGGCCCGGAGGGCGCGCGCATCAAGGTGAAAGCAATGGTTACCGAAAGGGTTGGTGAAGGCGTGGCCTTCATGCCATTCCACTTCGGCGGTCACCTGCAAGGCGAGGATCGCAGGCACAAATATCCAAAGGGTGCCGATCCTTACGTATTGGGTGAATCCACAAACACCGTTCAGACATACGGGTACGACTCGGTCACGCAGATGCAAGAGACCAAGTGCACCCTGTGTGCCATCGAACCAGCATAACAAGAGGTGTAGACCATGGCACTTGAAGGACAAGCAAGAGCAAAATTCCTTTGTGACGCCGAGCGCTGCATCGAATGTAATGCTTGCGTGACAGCCTGTAAGAACGAGCACGAAGTCCCCTGGGGCATTAACCGCCGCCGCGTGGTCACCATCGAGGATGGTAAACCCGGTGAGCGGTCTATCTCGGTAGCCTGCATGCACTGTTCAGACGCGCCCTGTATGGCCGTTTGCCCAACAGACTGCTTCTACCAGACCGCAGACGGCATCGTGCTGCACTCCAAGGACCTGTGTATTGGGTGCGGCTATTGTTTTTACGCCTGCCCCTTCGGCGCGCCGCAGTTCCCCCAGGCGGGCAACTTTGGCAGCCGTGGCAAGATGGACAAGTGTACGTTCTGTGCAGGTGGTCCTGAGGAAGACCATTCAACCACGGAGTTCAACAAGTACGGTCGCAACCGTATTGCAGAGGGCAAGCTGCCGCTCTGTGCGGAAATGTGCTCAACCAAAGCCCTGTTGGCCGGTGATGGCAACACGGTTTCGGACATCTATCGCCAGCGAGTGGTGAACCGCGGTTTCGGTTCCGGCGCCTGGGGATGGGGCACAGCTTACGAGAAGAAGGGCGCTTAAGCCCACCGGACAGTTCCGGGGCCCCAGGGCCCCGGAACTGATTGCGGCGACGTCTTCTTTTGGTCCATTCCGCTGGAGCACTCTGATGAAAACAACACTATTGGGTGCCGCCCTGCTTGCAATGGCGACACTGCTTTTCAACCCTGCCTGGGCGGATAATGCTCCGGCGGTTGATCGAACCGCGACCGGGGGCGCACAAACCCTCGAAGATATCATGGCTCGCCAGCAACAGCTGAAAATGGACGAGTCATTCCGGTCTGAAAACCTCGGCAACCCGGCCAACGCCAAACCGATCACGGAGCAACTGGGCACCCGGGGCGGTGTGTCAGACTCCGATGTCTGGCGGGGCATCCGCTATAACCAGAGCGATATCAAAACCCAGGCCAGGGGCCCCGGGGCCGATGTGCTGATTCAGGACGGCGGCATGCCCTGGTACAAGCTCCGGGAAGGCCCCATGATCACTTACGGCGGTGGCGCCCTTCTGGGCATCATTCTGCTGCTGGTGGTGTTCTACTTTGTTCGCGGCAAAATCATGATTGATGGTGGCCCTTCCGGTACCAAAATCGAACGGTTCAAAGCCATCGAACGCTTTGGCCATTGGCTGTTGGCAGGTTCGTTTATCGCCCTGGCCCTGACCGGCCTGATCACCCTGATGGGGCGAAGTTTCCTGATCCCGGTCATCGGGCACGAGGCCTATTCAACCCTCGCCGTGGGCTCCAAGTGGTTGCACAACAACATTGCCTGGGCCTTTATGCTGGGCCTGATAATGACCTTCTGCATGTGGGTAGTGCACAACATACCCAACAAGCTGGACTGGCAGTGGATCAAGGCGGGCGGCGGCATCTTCACCAAGTCCCACCCCTCCTCGAAGAAGTTCAATGCCGGCCAGAAGATCATTTTCTGGACCGTGATGCTGCTGGGTGTCTCTGTGTCCCTGTCAGGCCTGTCGCTGCTGTTCCCGTTTGAAATGCCCATGTTCGCCGGCACCTTCAGCGTCATCAATAGCGTTATCGGTACCGACTTCCCGACCGCGCTGACACCCCATGAAGAAATGCAATACGCCAATATCTGGCACTCAATCGTTGCCTTCGCGATGATGGTGGCCATCATCGCCCATATCTACATCGGCTCGGTTGGCATGGAAGGCGCGTTTGATGCCATGGGCAACGGCCAGGTTGACCGTGAATGGGCGCGCCAGCATCACGACCTGTGGGTGGAAGAGGTTGAAGCGAAACAAGGCAAAGGGGGTTCATCATGAAAGTTATGGCAGCCGCGTTTGTTGTGGCCCTGGTCATTGCCGTTTGTGCGCCGGTGGTACTGAACCAGTTTGGCTGGTCCTCTGCGGAACAAGGCAGCTCCACGAGTGTGCGCCTTGACTGACCAGGCAGAGGTATACCAGATCGACGCTGTCGGTCTGGTATGCCCGCTTCCGGTTCTGCGCTTCAAGAAACGCACTCAGGGACTGCCCAGTGGCACCCGGGTGGAATTCCTGGCGGATGACGTCAGCGGCCGCCGTGATCTACAGGCGTTGTGCGAGATCACGGGCCACAGGATTGAATCGGTCCACGAAGAAGATAACGGTGTGATCCGTTATCGTATTTGTCTCGCCTGAGACCAAGCCCACCGCGTCGGCCCCGACAATCACGGTTGTGATATCAGCTGCCGACGATACTGATCCGGCGCAACGCCAAACCACCGCTTGAATGCCCTGCGGAAATTGGCGCCATCGTGGTAATTAAGCAGCTCCGCAATGGCTTCAACAGACACCGAGCTGTCGCGGAGATATCCGATCGCCTGCTGCGACAGGATGCCGTCCCTGAGCTGTCGAAAGCTGGTGCCTTCCGCTTTCAGTCTTCTGGCGAGTGTGCGCTTGCAGATAAACAGCGCGGCGGCGGCCTCTTCCTCTGTCAAGACTCCCGGCGGATGAGAAAGCATCATTTTCTGTACCTGGTATTTGCAGCTCTCACGGTCTGACTGCAATTGCGCCAGCATGCCTTCACACTGCTTCAGCGCCATCATGTAGTTCTCATGGTTGGCGGACGCATTGGGCTCCTTGCACACGTCGAGCGGGATGTTCAGCGCCAGGGAGGTTGCCCCAAACGTAATCGCACCGGGAATGTAGTCAGCGTAGCAATCCCGGTAAGCCGGCGCCTCATGCAGGAAACCACACGCCACCTCCTTCACCGGCCGGCCCACGATAAACTCGGCACAATCAAAAAAGATCACCGCAAAGCTTTCACTCAGCACCCGCTGCAGCTGCTCGGGCAGCTCCATATGAAAATGGCAGGTCAGCTCCAGCCAGCCATCCCTGGTGGCCATTTCCAGGCGGGCGAGGTTCATCCGGGTTGGCAGGAAGACCTGGAAAGCCCGAATGGCCGTCAGCAGGTCCGGGCTGCTGTTGACCAGAAACCCCATGGCGCCGTGGGTGGGCGACGTCAGGCGCCGGCCCAGGCGTAACCCGAAGGTGTCGTCATTCGCCAGCTGCAAACTGTTTTGCAGTATCTGCAGTTGCTGCTGCGGGGTCAGCAAGGTGTCTTCCTGCAGGAGCTGATCAACCGACAACTGAGTCATCGCCAGCAGGTCTGACACACCCCTGGCTTGCAAGCCCAGCTCCCGGGCAATCAAACGGCTGTAGTTCGAGGGAATACACGGCTGGCTCAGGTCAATGTCGCGCATCGTTATTCTTGTATCCATGTATGAGCGCCGGATAACCGTCCGCTAATGCAGACAGGCGGATGTTTTGAGTGTCTTTAAATGACCCCGCTCTGTCAATTAATGACCTGCCACCCACCTCTCACTGAACGTAATCTGGCCTTCACTGAGTTAACTCCAAAAACAACAGAGGTAAAGCACCTATGGGTCAGATCACATTTATCGAGCACAACGGCACCACCCATGTGGTCGAGATTGCCGAGGGCCAGACGCTGATGCAGACCGCCGTTGACAACGGCATCCCCGGAATCGACGCCGATTGCGGCGGCGCCTGTGCCTGCGGCACCTGCCATGTGATTGTTGATCAGGACTGGATTCAGTCCACCGGCAACATCAATGCCGATGAACAGGGCATGCTCGGCCTCACACCGGAGAAAACCGACACCTCCCGCTTGTCTTGCCAGGTCACCGTCTCGGAAGCCTTGGATGGCCTGATCGTGCGTCTGCCCGAGTTTCAGATGTAGGCGGCCAACAGGGTTGTAGATGCCGGCGCAGCATATTCGGCGATGACCAAACAACGGAGTTAAACGAGGTATTGTATGAGCCTTCTGAGTTCACTGATTGAGCCCGCACTGAAGCCGGTTATGGATAAGGCTGCGGCGATGATCCCTGTTCACTGGCAAGTCCGCGGCGCCCACGCCGTTCAGAACGTCAAACAGCGGACCGGCAGGAGCCGGGCCGTCCCAGTATTCCAGGAGGCTCCGCTGCCGGATGTATCGACCCTGGCACTGCAAGACATCGACGTCAGCAACCCCTTCCTGTATCGACAAGGCCTGTGGCGATCCTATTTCAAGCGGTTGCGGGATGAGTGCCCGGTGCATTTCCAGAAGCACAGTCCGTTCGGCCCGTTCTGGTCGATCACCCGCTATGAAGACATCCTATTTGTCGACACCCGCCATGACCTGTTCTCTGCGGAACCCATCATTTCCATCGGGCCTCAGCCCGAGGGCCTGGAGATTGAAACCTTTATTGCCATGGACCCGCCCAAACACGACGCCCAGCGCCAGGCCGTGCAGGGAGTGGTGGCGCCTAAGAACCTGGCACAAATGGAAGCGCTGATTCGTAGCCGCACCGCCGACGTGTTGGACCACCTGCCGGTGGATGAGCCTTTTGACTGGGTCCAACGGGTATCGGTTGAACTCACTTCCCGTATGCTGGCCACCCTGTTCGATTTCCCCTTTGAGCAGCGCCACAAATTGGCTTACTGGTCGGATGTGGCCTCCGGCGCGCCGGAATCCACCGGGGGGCACGCCAACCGTGACGAGTTTTTCCGGGCGGCCGCCGATATGGCGCAGCAGATGTCGTTGTTGTGGCGAGAAAAGGAGGCACGGAAAGCTGCTGGCGAAGAAACCGGATTCGATCTGATCAGCTTGCTGCTGGCCAACGAGGACACCCGGGATATGATCAACCACCCCATGGAGTTTATGGGCAACATGGTGCTGCTGATCATCGGCGGCAACGATACCACCCGTAATTCCATGACCGGAGGCGTGCTGGCGCTTAACCAGTTTCCAGAGGAGTTCACAAAACTCAAACAGAATCCCGAGCTGATTCCCAATATGGTGTCCGAGATCATCCGCTGGCAAACACCCTTGGCCTACATGCGCCGAGTGGCCAAAAAAGACGTGACACTAAACGGCCAGATCATCAAAGAGGGTGACAAGGTGGTGATGTGGTACGCCTCGGGCAATCGGGATGAGCGGGCCTTCGAGCAAGACCCGGACCAGTTCATTATTGATCGGAAAAACGTGCGTAAGCATCTTTCCTTCGGTTTCGGCGTGCACCGCTGCATGGGTAACCGCCTGGCAGAATTGCAGCTCAGGATCTTATGGGAGGAGATACTGAAACGCTTTGACCGTATTGAAGTTTTGGCAGAGCCCGAGTACGTTCAGTCCAATTTTGTACGAGGCTACAGTGCGATGACGGTAAAACTCTCCGCCAAGCCCTGACGAGGAGGGTTAACACCGGATGGGCATCACCTGTTAAACTGCTTTCGGAGCATGCCCGCAGGGCGTGCAGTACGCAATCAGGTTTAAAGCTTGTCGGAACGGTTTCAGGGCGAGCGGGGTTTATTGAACGATGGCAAAGCAACAGGCATTCACTCCAACTCACAAGGTGCTGCTTGGCATCACCGTGCTCATGGTGCTGATTGCCAGCTTCTGGTCCACACAAAGCTCATCCGCGAAGATACCCGCCCTTCCGGTTGAGCCCCTGGTTACCCCTGCAGATCCCTCTGCCAGCGTTGAGACGCTGCCCAATACGCTTGCCGAATCCCGTTCAGACACCCGCACCCAGCACCACGAAGTTCAGCCCGGCGATACCCTGAGCAGTATTTTCAGCCGCCACGGGGCACCCACGTCTGATCTGTACAAGATCATGGAAACGGATGTGGAATACCTGGCCCTGGAAACCCTGCAACCCGGCACCCAGCTGCGGCTGACCTTTGACGATCAGGACAGGTTCACCGAGCTTGCCCTTGTGCTTGATTCCGCCCGAACCGTTTTCTATACCCGCACCGACGATGACCAGTTCGAATACCGACGGATGGAAGCAGACACTCATTGGGTGTCTGAAGTGCTGAGAGGTTCCATTGAAGGCAGCTTCTACGTTTCTGCGGTAAAAGCAGGGCTCACCGCGCACCAGATTGCCTCGGTCAACCAGTTGCTTGAAAACCGCCTGAATTTCCGGCGGGATTTACGTGCCGGCGACCAGTTTGCCGTCATCATCAGCCATGAAATGACCGATGATCAAAGCACCGGTAAAACCCGGGTTGAAGCGGTTTCGCTGAAGCGGGGGAGTCGCACACACACCGCGTTCCGGTTTGAGGACGGCAATTACTACGACCAAAACGGAAAAAGTGTGCTGCCCGCGTTTCGCCGCTGGCCCACCCAGACGCCTTACCGGGTCAGCTCCCACTTCAATCTGAACCGCAAGCACCCGGTAACCAAGCGAATCGCCCCGCACAACGGCGTTGATCTGGCCACCCCCATTGGCACCCCCATTTTCAGTACCGGCGATGGCATCGTGCAGCGAGTAGGTAACCATCCTTTCGCAGGCAAGTACATCGACATCGACCACGGCAACGCTTACAAAACCCGCTACCTGCATCTGCACAAGATTCTGGTCAAGAAAGGACAGTCCATTCAGCGGGGTGAGAGAATTGCGCTGTCTGGCAACACCGGACGCAGCACCGGCCCTCACCTGCACTTTGAACTGCACGTGAATGGCCGGCCGGTGAATCCTCTCAAGGCTGACATTCCCACCGCCGCAGACATCCCCAGCGAATACGCCAAGGCGTTCAAAGAGGACGCTTCCTACAAATTGGCGGTGATGGAGCGGGCGGGTAGCCGTTCGAATCTGATGTTGGCGGGCGCTCGGGTTTCGTTTGACTGAACCCGACCATTCAGCACGGGTAACCATCAACCGCTTATAGCCCAAGGATGCTAGCTATGCCCGAAAGCCTGGCCTGGTTTCCAGACAACCTCACCCTGCCGGATTCCGCCTTACCACTGCTGATCAGCACCACGCTCCTGATCCTTGGTGTGATTGCCCTGAGGGTTGTCATCGCAGGGGTTATCCGGCGCAACGTGGCGTCTTCTGAACTGCGCGGCCGGCTCTTGGTCAATTCCCGAAACGCACTGGTGTTACTGGCGGTGTTCGGCCTGGTCTTTATCTGGGGCGAGCAGCTTCGCTCCCTGGCCCTGTCGATTGTCGCCATCGCGGTAGCGTTTGTAGTGGCCACCAAGGAACTGATTCTTTGTGTGTCCGGCTCCATTCTCAAAGGCGGTGCCGGCTCATTCAGCATTGGCGATCGTATTCAGGTAAAGGATTTTAGGGGTGATGTGATCGACCAGACCCTGCTGACCACCACGCTGCTGGAAGTTGGGCCCGGCAAGGCCAGCCATCAGCGCACCGGGCGGATGATCGTGTTGCCCAATGCGTTGTTTGTATCGGAGCCAGTCACTAATGAGAGTTTTACCGACCACTGGGATTTTCATGTCTTTACTGTGCCTTTCAAACGCGAAGATAACTGGCCAGCGGCCCGGGAGGCCCTGTTAAATGCCGCAAACCACCACTGCGAGCCGTATCTAGATATTGCCCGCAAGTACATGAGCAAAGTGGGTACGGCCCGAGGACTGGAAGTGCCCTCTGTCGATCCCAGGGTCACGATCCAGGCTCCAGCCGCCGGAGAGATTCATCTAACCGTCCGCTTACCCACCCGCACTGGGCAACGCAGTTATATCGAGCAGGCCATTCTGTCAGAGGTTTTTCTGAACAATGATTTTTCTGCCAAGAAAGCTGAGCCCGAAACAAGCAAACCCACGAAGGAATAGTTCAAACTTCCAGTTGTCAAAAATAGTCGAACCTTGTCGTTTTGATCTGCTTTCAGTGGTCGCATCTGCTGGTCAGACCCTCGCAACTACCTTCATACCCCGTTCGCATCCCCCCAGATAACCGGCGCCAAACAGGTTGTAGTGATTCAGGTAATGGTAGAGGTTATAGATCTCGCGCTTGGTGGTATAGACCTCTGAGCGAGGATAAACACTGTCATAAGCGCTATAAAAGGCCGCACCAAAGCCGCCAAACATTTCCGTCATGGCAATGTCCGCTTCCCGGTCACCCTGGTACACCGCAGGGTCAATTAACCAAGGGCCGTCGTAATCGAACAACACGTTGCCATTCCACAAATCACCGTGCAGAAGGCTGGGGTGCTCGCAGTGGCTGTCCAGCCAGCGGGTAAGCGCAGCGCTACTTTGGTCAAGAACGCGTTGAAACCTTTCTCTAATAACCGGATCAGCAATCCGGCTGACCTGGTACCGGAGTCGATAGTCGACAAAGAACCGCCCCCAGGAGTCCATATACTCATTGGGTTGCGGTGACAAACCGATGTAATTATCCCGGCCCCAGCCGTAGTGTTCCCGCTTTTGTTGGTGTAATCGGGCCAAGCCTTCACCGAGCAGGGTCAGGCATCGGTCGTCCGGGGCAACCGACACGATCTGGGTCATCACCAGCTGGTGCTGATCGACCTCAGCCACTTGCGGAATTCTCAAATGCTCGACACCAACCTGCACCAACGCTTCGCGAAGGCTTTCGAGCCCCTCCGCCTCGCGGGTTAATGCATCAGAAAATCCGGTGGTGTTGGTTTTGACGAACATTCGATCACCTCGACCGTGGGGGCAAAAGTGCCTCCTTACTAGATAAAATTCTGCATATCGGCACAAAACGTAAAGCATAATTTTTACCTGCAAGTAAAAATAGGGTTGTCCGGCCAATCGCCATAACCCTGGGTCTAGCCTATGCTTCGAGGAAAGCCATTCAAGGAGCCTCCATGGAACTGCCCGCCTACCTGAAAGTCATGGCCAACAAGGGCGCCTCTGACCTTTTCTTTTCTACCGGTTCACCGGTGATGATGAAGGTCGAGGGCAAAACCGGCCCGATCACCCAGAACCCCCTGGCCTCGGGCGCGGTCCGGCAACTGGCCTATTCGGTGATGAACGACAAGCAGCGGGCCGAGTTCGAGAAGAACCTGGAACTGGACATGGCAATCGGGGTGAACGAGGTTGGGCGCTTCCGGGTGAATGTGTTCTGGCAACGCGGCGAAGTCAGTATGGTGGTGCGCCATCTGCGCAACGACATTCCCTCCATTGAAAGTCTTGGCCTGCCATCGGTGCTGAAAGAACTGATTATGGAACCCCGTGGACTGATACTGGTGGTTGGCTCCACCGGCTCCGGTAAATCCACCACCCTGGCCTCGATGATTGACCACCGTAACGGCAACCAGTCTGGCCACATTCTGACGGTGGAAGACCCCATTGAATACACCCACAACCATAGGAAAAGTGTGGTTAACCAGCGGGAAGTGGGGGTAGACACCCGCTCCTATAACGAAGCCCTGCGCCGGGCCATGCGGGAAGCGCCGGATGTCATCATGATTGGCGAAATACGCGATCGGGACACCATGAAACACGCCCTCACCTATGCTGAAACCGGCCACCTGTGCATCTCCACCCTGCACGCCAGCAACGTGGACCATACCATGCGCCGGATTGTGAACTTCTTTCCCGAGCACGCCCACAAGGAGCTGTTCATGGATATGAGCATGCACTTGAAAGCGGTGGTGGCCCAGCGACTGCTGAAGGGCAAAGACGGCAAACGGGTGGTCGCCGTGGAAGTAATGCTTGCCAGCCCCTACATTCGGGATTTGATCTCCAAGGGTGAGATAGATGGCATTGCCGACATCATGACCCGGGGCGGCGAACAGGGCATGAAGACCTTCGACCAGGCCATTCTTGAACTTTACGATCAGCGCAAGATTACCCGGGAAGAGGCACTCAGCAATGCCAACTCCAGGCACAACCTTGAGGTGAAGATCCGCCTGGCCAGCGGTGGCCTGCAATCGCCCAGCGACCTGCTGAGCATTGACGAAAGCTGAGTTTTACAACGAAAAACGCCCCGATTAACGGGGCGCTTTCTGGACCGGAGACCTGATCAGATCTTGGTCATTCTCAGGTAAGGACGCAGTTCGTTCCAGCCCTGCGGGAACATTTCCTTGGCCTTTTCGTTGTCGATAGACGGCGGAATGATTACTTCACCACCCTTGCGCCAGTCGGCGGGCATCGCACACTTGTTGGCATCCGCAAACTGCAGTGCGTCAATGGCGCGCAGGATCTCGTCGAAGTTACGACCAACCGCCATCGGGTAGGTCATGGTCAGGCGTACTTTCTTGTTCGGGTCGATGATGAACACGCTGCGCACAGCGGCGGTTTCGCTCTCGCCCGGGTGAATCATTTCGTACAGCTGAGCAATCTTGAAGTCTTCGTCGGCAACGATCGGGAACTGCAGATCACAGCTCTGGGTGTCGTTAACGTCGTCAATCCACTTCAGGTGCTCTTCTACCGAGTCGGTAGACAGACCCAGAGGCTTGACGTTGCGAGCTGCGAACTCTTGCGCCAGCTGGGCAGTCCGGCCCATTTCAGTGGTGCATACCGGGGTGAAGTCCGCCGGGTGGCTGAAGAAGAACACCCAGGAATCGCCTGCCCACTCGTGGAAGCTCATCTTGCCTTTGGTGGTGTCTACGTTGAAATCCGGGGCGGTTTCGCCGAGTCGAATTGTCATGTCATTTCTCCTGTCGGGTTTTCACATCAGTGGTTTTGTTAACAGCAAGTTCAGAGTAAGCGAGTCCTTTCGTTATATCAATTTCAATATATCTATAGGTCTATTAGTTTTAAGCAAATGATCGATGGCTTGATCATCCTGCCTTCTTATCCAGCAAATCACGGATGGATTGCGGGTCGTGCCCTGCTTCGTGCGCGGCCTTAAGCAACATCGGGATGTTGCATTGCGGATTCTGGGCGCGGCTCTGGGCCCACATATGCACCGCTCGCCGGCCGGTCCTGCAAAAGCCCAGGATTGGTGTCGGCGCCGCATCCAGCGCCTTGCCGAACGCTTCGACATCGGCGGCGGTGTACTCGCCGGAGGCCACCGGCACACAGAACCATTGCAACCCCGCGCGCTCCGCTGACTCACGAAAAACATCCTCACTTTCGTAGCCTTCTTCGCCCACCCGCCGGTTGCAAATCACCGCTTTGAAACCCTGCTGGCGAACGCTCTCGAAATCCTCAGGGGTAATCTCGTCCGAAATCGCAAATCCGGGTTCAACAAAATGCACTTTCATTACTTGCTCTCCTCTGGGTCAACCTGCTCAAAACCGGTTGACCGGTACTTTCAGATAAACTTGACCGTTTTGCTCCGCCTCAGGCATTTCTCCGGCGCGCATGTTTACTTGCACCGAAGGAAGAATCAGCCGCGGCATATCCAGGGTGGCATCCCGCTCGGTTCTCAGGCGCACAAACTCCTCTTCCGCCATACCCTCGCGAACGTGGATATTGCGTGCCCGCTGTTCAGCGACCGTGGTCTGATGCTGATACTCATCCCGGCCCGGGGCTTTATAGTCGTGGCAGAGGAAAATGCGGGTCTCGACCGGCAGTGCCAGCACCTTCTGCACTGATTGATAGAGCACCTTGGCGTCTCCCCCCGGGAAATCACACCGAGCCGTGCCGGAATCCGGGGCAAACAGGGTGTCCCCGACAAACGCAGCGTCGCCGATGACATAGGTCAGGCAGGCCGGTGTGTGGCCGGGGGTGTGAAGCACATAACCCTCAAGCGCACCGATCCGGAAACGGTCACCTTCTTCGAACAACTGTCCGAACTGGCTGCCGTCCCGGGCAAACTCGGTACCGGCATTGAAGGCCTTACCAAAGATTTCCTGAACCACAATGATGCGCGCGCCGATACCGGTCTTACCGCCAAGCCGCTCCTGCAAATACGGCGCTGCCGAGAGGTGGTCCGCGTGGACATGGGTTTCCAGAATCCATTCCACCACCAGGCCGTTGTCCTGGACATAACGCACGATCTCGTCGGCTGAGCGAACATCGGTACGGCCAGCGGCGTAATCGAAATCAAGCACCGAATCGATAATGGCACAGGCATCACTGCCCGGATCTTTCACGACGTAGCTGAAGGTATTGGTCGCTTCGTCGAAGAAGTGGGTGACTATTGGCTGTTGCATAGTCGTTTCCTCCTCGGAATGGTGTGGATCACTCGCCGACCACTAAACCATACATAAATGAATAACGATATACCTATTAGCAATATACATTTCTATATCGATTATAGGGGAAGGTAATCGACCAACTATTTTCGATAGCAATCAATGAATAACGAGGACGGTGAGTAGGAGCGGCTAGTGCCGTTCCTCAAGATCTTCGTAACCGGTGATCATGGGCTTGATCTGACTGGTCACCGTCGTGCCAATGGTGGCCATGTAGACGTGGGCAGACAGTCCGGGCACTACCCTGAATTTGCATCTCACTCTTTCGCCCGACAGTGACAATGTCACTGAACTCGCTCCCATCGCCGCTCTATATTGGTAAGCGACATACTCACTCAAGGAGCCCAACCAATGACAAATATTCTCAAACTTTTCACCCTGGCCGTTCTGGTTACACTGGCACCGATGCACGCGATGGCCGCTAGCCACGGGAACAAAGGTAACGCCGTAGAAGAAGTTCTGGTGATTCTGTCCAGCGACTCCCTCCAGACTCAGGGCATGGCTATGGTGCTGGCCAATACCATGGCGGAGAAAGGCGCCAAGGTTAACGTGCTGCTGTGCGATGAAGCCGGTGACCTGGCTCTGAAATCCTATGAAGGCGAAGCCCTGGCACCGCGTAACGTGACGCCCGGTCAAATGCTGCGTGGACTGTTGAAAGCGGGTGGTACTGCACACGTTTGTGCGCTGTACCTGCCTAACAGCGACCACGGCAAAGACGACCTGATTGACGGTATTGGTGTCGCCATGCCGCCGCAGATGGCCGACCAGATGCTAGACCGCAAAATGCGCACCTTCACCTTCTGAGGTGATCGGGTAGCCGCGTTATAGCGACAACGCCAGCCCTAGGGCTGGCGTTTCAGGTTCTAAACAGACAACTGAGGTAAACAATGGCCCAAGCTGAATCCTCCCGCCTGCAAAACTTCCCCGTCTCATGGTTTGCCACGGTGATGGGCCTGGCCGGCCTGACCATTGCCTTGCATCGGGCCGAGGCGGTCTTTGGCCTTCCCTCAACCGCCAGCCTCACCGCGTTGGTTCTGACCATAACGGTGTTTACCAGCCTGGCATTGCTCTATGCCCTGAAGGCGGCACGATACCCTCAGCAGGTGAAGGCAGAACTGAACCACCCGATCAAACTCAATTTTGCTCCGACCATTTCCATCGGGTTGATTCTGATCAGTATTGCTCTGCTCCCTCACCGTCAGGGCGCGTCTCTGATTATCTGGGGTTTAGGCACAGTACTGCATCTGGGTTTCACGCTTTACGTGCTCTCGGCATGGATTCACCACACTCACTTCGAGATCAACCACATGAACCCGGCCTGGTTCATCCCGATTGTCGGTAACATTCTGGTGCCCATTGCCGGGGTGCAACATGGTTTTACCGAGCTTTCCTGGTTTTTCTTCAGCATTGGCCTGGTGTTCTGGCTGGTGTTACTGACCATCATCTTCAACCGGATGTTTTTCCACCACCCGTTGCCTGGCAAGCTGCTACCCACATTGTTCATCCTGATCGCGCCGCCGGGAGTAGGCTTCGTGTCCTGGCTCCAGCTTACCGGTGAACTCGACAGCTTTGCCCGGGTGCTTTATTACAGCGCCCTGTTTCTCACCCTGATGCTGTTTACCCAGGTGTCGCGATTCCTGAAGTTGCAGTTTTTCCTGTCCTGGTGGGCTTATTCGTTTCCGATGGCCGCCATCACCATCGCTACATTAACCATGTATCAGCGCCTGGACAGCCCGTTCTTCAAATGGCTGGGCGTTGGCCTGCTGTTAATTCTGGTGGTGTTGATCGCGGGGCTTGTGCTGAGAACGGCGATTGCCGTACGCCGACGGGAAATCTGCATTGAGGAATAACTGGAAGAGAACGGGTGCCTGCCATCGCAGGCACCCCAACGATTAAGGACGGTAGATTTTTTCCGGGTTGGCTTTGGTAGACCAGGGCATTCCGGAATTCTGCCAGCCATTCTTCAGGCGCATGCCCTTCTGGGGGCCTTCTTTCAGGGAGTCCCCCTGGAAGCCGTGATCCACATACTTCACGTTGGTAAAGCCGCGCTCCAGCAAATAGTCTGCGCTGGGCTTACCACGGGCAGAACCTGAACGACACATGGTGATGATCAGCGAATCCCGATCCAGGCCCTTTTCGGCCAGCGCGGCGTCCACCTCGGCGACGAAATTTTCATTGATGTCCATGGCGAAGACGGCTTTTTCTTCATTGAACCGGGTGCGATCCACCACCTGGAACGGAATGTTCAGATCCACCGCATCGGTAAAGCCGATGAACATGATTTCCACTGGGTCCCGTACGTCAATGAACAGCACCTGGTCACCCTGTTCCTGAACCATATCGAGGGTTTCCTGTGGTGTCACTGACAGCGCTTCCTCTGCCTGGGCCGTGGTCACCAGGCCAAAACTGAACAGCAACATCACGAGTAACGATTTCATGGCAATCTCCTGTTTTGAGTCTAGGATCTCTCTTCGAGCATAACGATATAACCTACCATTTTACACCCACCAAACCGCTTCGTTCAGCGGCGAAATGTCGCAGCTAACCCTGAATATCCACGACAAAAAGTGAAAATTGACAGACATCAATTATGACGCCAACTCTGACCGGTTTTCCGTGCAGTTGCCGGGGCATTTGTTAACTTTGGTTCAGAGAGACCAGACCTGTCTCATAAGGAGAGTGAACCATGATAAAACGTCCGTTAACCAAAGCCCTGATTCTGAGTCTTGGATTCATGGCAGGTTCCGCTGCCGCGGATCAGCTGCTCGACCGGGCCAGAAGCACCTTCGAACCGATTCCCAAATACCCGCCAGTGATTGACGGCAACGAGCTGACCCAATCCAAGGTGGAACTGGGCAAGATGCTGTTCTTCGAACCGCGCCTGTCTTCCAGCCATCTGATCAGCTGTAACACCTGCCACAACGTCGGTTTAGGCGGAGATGATTACTTGCCGGTGTCCATCGGTCACGGCTGGCAGAAAGGCCCCCGTAACTCCCCGACGGTATTCAACGCGGTGTTCAACGCAGCGCAGTTCTGGGATGGCCGGGCAGCCGACCTTGCCGAACAGGCCAAGGGCCCGGTTCAGGCGGGCGTGGAAATGAGCAGCACGCCGGAGCGAGTGGTTTCTACCCTGAAGAGTATGCCGGATTATGTTGAGCGCTTTGGCGATGCCTTCCCGGGACAGGATGACCCGGTAACCTTCGATAATATGGCCATTGCCATCGAAGCTTTCGAGGCAACCTTGATCACTCCGGACTCAGATTTCGACAAGTACCTGCGTGGCAACACTGAGGCGATGAATGAAAAAGAGAAAGAGGGACTGGCCCTGTTCATGGATCGTGGCTGCGCGGCCTGCCACAGTGGTGTGAACCTGGGTGGCCAGGAATACTATCCGTTTGGTCTGGTCGAACGCCCAGGCGGTGCCATTCTGCCCGAGGGTGACCGCGGCCGCTTCGAAGTGACCCAGACAGCCACCGACGAGTATGTGTTCCGTGCCTCGCCACTGCGCAACATCGAACTGACTGCTCCGTACTTCCACTCTGGTGCGGTTTGGAGCCTGGATGAAGCCGTCGCTGTAATGGGTACTGCGCAGCTGGGCACTGAGCTGAACGACAGCGAGGTTCAATCCATCGTTGCCTTCCTCAAGACCCTGACCGGTAACGTGCCGGAAATCCGGTATCCGATCCTGCCGCCGAGCACAGCCACTACCCCCCGGCCAACCGATATGGTGCCGTGATCGTCTGATCGGCTGACATCGTTTACAGCGCGCCTACGGGCGCGCTTTTTCGTTCAGGGCACGGGGCCATACGAACAAATCCCCACCTTTGTCCTGTTGTGTCCGTCCTGATAAGCAAGCTATCGTCTGCCTTTACCTGCAGCAGATGAGGTCCTATGAATCCGACCATTGAACTCCTGAAATCCCATCGCTCCATCCGCAAATTCAAGGATCAGCAGATTCCCCGGGAACTGTTTGAAGACCTGATCCGTGCCGGGCAATGCGCAGCTACCTCCAACCACGTCCAGGCCTACACCATTATTCATGTGGTCAATCCGGAAAGCCGTCGGAAACTGGCAGAACTGGCTGGGGGGCAGACCTATGTGGAAAGCTGCTCGGATTTCCTGGTGTTCTGCGCCGATATGAAGCGGGCCACCGAATCGGCAGAGAAAGCCGGAGCGGATGTGATTCGTGGTATGACCGAGCAACTGCTGGTGGCCAGCATTGATACCGCCCTGATTGCGCAGAATGTGGTGGTAGCGGCTGAATCGGAAGGACTGGGTATCTGCTACATTGGCGGTATTCGCAACAACCCGCAGGAAGTGAGCGATCTACTCAAATTACCGGAACATGTGTACCCGGTATTTGGTCTGTGCCTGGGCTATCCGGACCAGCAACCGGAAGTGAAGCCGCGCCTGCCTCTGGCAGCCATTCTCAAGGAAGACAGCTACGACGACTCAACTGACGAGCGGCTGGTCGCCAGCTTCGACGATACAATGGCCCGCTATTACCGCGAGCGCACCGGCGGCAACAAAGACACCAGCTGGTCTGAACAGCTCAAGCCGCTGTTTACCAGCAAGCTCCGGCCGCACATGAAGGAGTTCCTGAATAAAAGAGGCTTCGGCCTGAAATAGGTCGGTTTTTTCGATCCTTTAATACCAAGAAACACGATTTTTACGAACCAGACGTTCGACTAAAGTATGAACCCTTTTATTCGTTTGCTACCGAAAGGGTCATACTATGGCGAGCTTCGATACAGATGTACTTCTGATTGGCGGCGGCGTAATGAGCATTACGCTGGCGTCTCTTATTTCACAGCTGGACAGCTCGCGCTCGATGACACTGGTCGAGCAGGGCCGGCAATTGGCCGGCGAGAGCTCCGACGCCTGGAACAATGCCGGAACGGGTCACGCAGGCTACTGCGAGCTCAACTATACCCCGGCACAGGGCGATGGCAGCGTCGCCATTGACAGGGCGCTGGCCATCAATGAGCGGTTTGAGGTATCCCTTCAATACTGGAGTTCACTCGTCGAGAAGGGCCTGCTGCCGGGGCCTGAAAACTTTATCCGCAGCGTACCGCACCTCAGTTGGGTGCAAGGCCAGGACGACTGCCGGTTCCTGCGCGCCAGGCACCGCGCATTGCAGACCCACCCACTTTTCCAGGGTATGGAATTCACTGATCAGGATTCGACGCTCTCAGACTGGCTGCCTCTGATCCACGGAGCGCAGCAAACATTCACACCCTCGGCAGCCACCCGCGTAACGCATGGCAGTGATGTCAATTTCGGCTCGCTGACCCGCCTGCTGGGGCGTTCACTCACCCAGTCCGGGGCCTGCGATATCCGCCTTCAGCGCCGGGTGACGGGGCTTGAACGTCACAACCGCGGATGGCGGGTGACGCTTACCAATCATGAGAGTGGCGAACAACAGGTTCTCACGGCCCGCTTTGTCTTTATCGGCGCCGGTGGCGCCGCGCTGCCCCTGTTGCAAAAAGCGGGGGTTCAGGAAGCCCGCGGGTATGGCGGCTTCCCCGTTTCCGGACTATGGCTGGCTTGCAATGACCAGAGCCTGGCTCTCCAGCACAACGCCAAAGTCTACAGTCAGGCCCCGGTGGGTGCTCCGCCCATGTCTGTTCCGCACCTCGATACCCGTTTTATCAACGGTAAGGCTGCTCTGCTGTTCGGTCCCTTCGCCGGTTTCACAACACGCTTTCTCAAAGAAGGTGGCGTGATGGATCTGGTTCGGTCAGTAAGACACCACAACCTGAAGCCGCTGCTTGATGTGGCTATCCACAACTGGCCACTGACCCGCTATCTGATCAAGGAGTCGCTCAGCCCGAAATCATCGCGCCTTGAGCAGCTGCAGCGTTTTATCCCGGACATTGATCCCGACGCCTGGAAGCTGGTGAGAGCCGGGCAACGGGTGCAGATCATTAAACCCGATAGCCAAGGCCGCGGTTTACTGGAGTTCGGCACGGAAGTCCTGAGCACCAGCGATGGCAGTCTGGCAGCGCTGCTGGGCGCCTCCCCCGGCGCGTCCACCTGCGTCGCCGCCATGCTCGATGTGATAGAGCGCTGCCTGCCCGAACTGGTTCAGGGCGCCTCCCTACAAACCCTTCAGGCACTGATCCCCAGCTACGGCCAGTCGCTGCAGCAGGATCACCAGCTTCTGGCAGACATCCGCAAGCACACCCTCAGTACCCTGGCATTGGGTAATGGCATGGAAAACACTCAAACTGAACGGAGCCTTTACGCATGATGATTGGCATACCCCGAGAGCGAGTCCCGAATGAGAACCGGGTCGCTATCATACCCACCGGTGTTTCGACGCTGCTCGAAGCTGGCTACGAAGTCATCGTCGAGAGCGGCGCTGGATTGGCCGCACACTTTACCGATGACGATTATCGCCATGCCGGCGCAATCATCGCTGACGATGCCAGTGCCCTGTATCGGCAAGCATCCGTCATTCTAAAAGTGCTGGCCCCCACCCTCGAGGAAGCCGATCTTATTCAGGAAGAGAGTACGATCATCAGCTTGCTGAACCCATGGTTCAACAAGCCACTTCTGGAGCGGTTTGCGTCCAGAAAAGTACAGGCATTTGCGCTAGACCTCGTGCCCAGAACAACCCGGGCGCAGCCGATGGATGTGCTGAGTGCCATGGCCGGCATCAGTGGCTATCGAGCCGTGCTCAGCGGCGCCATGGCACTGCCACGATACTTCCCGATGCTGATGACCGCCGCCGGCACCATTCACCCGGCGCGGGTACTTGTCATCGGTGCCGGCGTCGCCGGATTGATGGCCATCGCTACCGCGCGGCGCCTGGGCGCCGTAGTCGAGGCTTACGATCTGCGACCAGAAGTAAAAGAGCAGGTTCAGAGCCTGGGAGCCGATTTTATCGAAATTCAGGTGCCATCATCGGAGACCACCGGCGACAGCGGCTATGCAAAAGCCCAGAGCGAAGCCTTCTATACAGCACAGCGCCAGCAACTGGCAGATTGTGTTGCACGGGCGGATATGGTGGTCACGACCGCGGCGGTTCCAGGCAAACAGGCACCGAAACTGATTAACAGCGACATGATTCATCGCATGAAGAGTGGCTCGGTGATTGTCGACCTGGTGGCCGATAAAGGTGGCAACGTAGAGGGCACCGTGCTGAATAAAAAAATCGTGGTGGATGGGGTAACACTTGTCGGGCACGCCAACCACCCTTCCCGGGTGCCGGTTCATGCCTCCCAACTGCTGACCAGGAACATAACCGCCTTCCTTCTCAACATGACCAAAGCCGGGCAGCTTGTTCCCAACTTTGACGACGACATTGTGTCCGCAACCCTGGTCACCCAGGGCGGACAGGTGCTTCACGGCGCTGAGCCTTCCGCCCCAAAAAACGAACCCACCGAAAGCAAGGAAACCGCCTGATGGAACTGTTTGTTCTCAGCTTCACCATTTTCATTCTGGCACTGTTTGTTGGCATTGAACTGATCAACAAGGTGCCACCAACACTCCACACGCCATTGATGAGTGGCACCAACGCCATTTCCGGGATCGTCATCGTGGGCGCCATCATCAGCGCTGGCAGCTCGGACCTCTCTCCCAATGTTGCCGGCGTACTCGGTTTTATCGCCGTGACTCTGGCAAGCATCAACATTGTAGCCGGCTTTATGGTTACAGATCGCATGCTGAATATGTTTAAGCGAAAGGGATAATCATGTTTGCACTAATCAACCTGTCTTACCTGGCTGCGGCGGTTTGCTTCATTCTTGGCATTAAAGGCATGACCCGCCCGAAAACCGCGGTTCGCGGCAACCAGATCGCCGCCATCGGTATGCTGATCGCCGTTGTTTCCGCCCTCCTGCACCAGGGAATCATCAACTACACCGCTATCCTCGCCGGTATGATTCTAGGCGGCAGTATCGGTATCTGGCTGGCCCGGCGCACCGCCACCACCGAAATGCCTGAACTGGTGGCCAGCCTGAACGGTATTGGCGGGGGCGCGTCGGTCGCGGTGGCCGCCAGCACCTGGATTCAAACGGTTGCCTCGTCCGGTGCGGGCAGCAATGGCTGGACGGCAGCGATTCTTGTCTCAATCATTATTGGTTCGGTGACATTGACCGGCTCAGTGGTGGCCGTGTTGAAACTGAAAGGCAACATTGGGGACAGCCGCAATAACCGCCTGTGGCACAGCGTCACACTGATCACACTGGTCGCAGCTCTGATTGGTGCCGTTCTGTTCACGACCGAAGCCAGCACCAGCCCGCTGGCACTGGCTGCACTTATCGGCCTTTGCCTGCTGCTCGGGGTTGGGCTGGTCCAGCCGATTGGCGGTGCCGATATGCCGGTGGTGGTGGCACTTTTGAATGCCTACTCGGGGCTTGCCGGCGCCGCAACCGGTTTTGTGCTGGGTAACCAGGGGCTAATCATCACCGGTTCTCTGGTGGGTGCATCGGGGCTGATCCTGACGGCCATCATGTGCAAAGCCATGAACCGTTCCCTGCCCAACGTGCTATTCGGTGGCGTCTTCGGCGCCACTGGCAACAGCGCCAACAAGCAGGACGAAGGCGAGTTCTATGATGGCAAGGTGAAATACGCCACGCCTGACGATCTGGCCCTGCTACTGGATGGCGCCCGCAATGTGGTCATGGTGCCGGGTTATGGCCTGGCGGTGGCGCAGGCCCAGCACGCGGTCAAGGAACTGGCCAACCAACTTGAGGGCCGTGGTGCGAAAGTCAGCTACGCCATTCACCCGGTTGCCGGGCGCATGCCGGGGCACATGAATGTGCTGCTGGCGGAAGCTGAGATTCCCTATGATCAGCTGAAGGATATGGAGGCGATCAATCCGGAACTGCCTCAGGCCGATGTGGCCATCGTGCTGGGAGCCAATGACGTGGTGAACCCGGCCGCCGCCGAAGATCCGAACTCGCCCATCTTCGGCATGCCGATCCTGGATGTTCACAAGGCAAAAACCGTGGTGGTGGTCAAGCGAAGCCTGTCCGCTGGCTTCGCGGGCATTCCCAACGGCCTGTTCATTCGGGACAACAGCCTGATGGTGAAAGGTGATGCCAAGGAAGTACTTCAGGCAACCACCACCGCAATCAAAGATCTCTGATCAGGCGTCCTCAAGGATGAGGACAACCAGTTCCTTCGGGCCATGGGCCCCGTACGCGAGCACCTGCTCGATATCTGCGGTTTTGGACGGGCCGGAGACCAGCAACAGGTTCGTCGGTAAACCGGCGGACCAGTTGTGCTTCTGCATCATGCCGTACAAGTTGTCTTCCACCTCACTGGCCTTAAGCAAGGCTATGTGCAGCGGCGGCAGCAGGCTCATCAAGCGAGGTTCGTGGCGATCCGGCCAGAGCACCAGAGAACCGGTGGCTGCAATGCCCCCCACAGTACCAGTTATGCTGGCATCCACCTTCCAGAACAGCTCATCTTTCCATTCCTCGATGGGCCGGTCATAGACCATCAACTGAACTTTCGCACTGCTTCTCTGCCAATGCACCGCCAGCTGTCTGCCATGGGCGGTGCCTGGGGCGTATAGCAGATTGCCCAAACCTCGGCTCTCCAGCAATTCCTGCACTTTGGCAGGCCACTGGGCACTGGTGACCTGATGAACCTCGGTGTGTACCGCTTCCATCAAAGAGCGCAGGCGGGTAATCCGGTCTTCCGGGGCATACTGCCAGGGGTTGGTAACCAGACCCTCGTCGAAATCATCAGGCCGGGGCGTGGTGCCGGCCAGGCCGGCACGAAGTTTGTTCAGAATATTGCTGCGGGCGCTCATCACCGATCCCCCTGATTCAGATGGGCTTTGGCCAGATCGTGCAACGACCGGCGGGCCGGCACCGGTGCTGAGTGGTTCTCGGTCCACGGGCCGACGTTTTTCGGTGCCAGCTTGCGCAAGCGGGTCGCGCCCCACAGGAACAACCGGTAGAACATCGGCGAAGTGTTCAGTCTGGCCCAGAAGCGCCAAATCACACGCTCTTTGCGGGAGTATTTGGCACCGCCGTCTTTCACTTTCGGCTGCTCCGCCGGGCTTTTCACGTTCTCCTGCCGCAATCGCTGTAGCATCTCCGGAATCGGAATCTTCACCGGGCACACTTCGCCACAGGCACCACACAATGACGACGCGCTGGGATGATCCGGCACCTTGTGCAGGCCCACCATGTGCGGCGTAATGATCTTGCCGATCGGCCCCGGATACACCTCGCCATAGGTATGGCCGCCCACCCGGGTATACACCGGGCAATGGTTCATGCAGGCGCCGCATCGGATACAGTTCAGGGTCTGGCGCAGCTGGGCATCGGCAAAGGCGCCGCTGCGGCCGTTGTCGAGCAGCACCAGGTGGACTTCTTCCGGGCCATCCAGCTCATCCGCCTTGCGGGGGCCGGAGATCATGTTCACGTAGGTGGTGATGGGCTGGCCCAACGCGGAACGGGTCAGCAGCGACAACAGGGGCACCACGTCCCGCAGGTTTTCCACCACCTTTTCAATGCCGGTGACGGCAATGTGCACCGGCGGCGCGGTGGTACTCATGCGGCCATTGCCTTCATTTTCCACCAGCAGCAGAGTGCCGGTTTCGGCGATGGCGAAGTTAACACCAGACACCCCAACGTCCGCTTCCAGAAATTTCTGGCGCAGGGTGCGCCGGCCGATCTGGATCAGCTCGTTCACATCCTCGGTTTCTTCCACGCCCAGCTTGTCATGGAACAGTCTGGAGACCTGGAAGCGGTTCTTGTGAATGGCCGGCATGATGATGTGGGAGGGCTTTTCGCCATCCAGCTGGACGATGTACTCGCCCATGTCGGACTCCAGGCACTCGATATTGCGCTCGGCCAGGTAGTCGTTCATCTCCATTTCTTCGCTGACCATGGATTTGCCTTTCACCACCTGAGAGCCCTGTTTCGCCTCGATGATGGCGTGCACAATGCGGTTGGCTTGTTCCGTGGTCTCGGCCCAGTGCACCTTCACACCGTTGTCGGTCAGCTTGGCTTCCAGCTGTTCAAGTAGATCCGGCAGCTGAGACAGGGCCCGGGCTTTGATGTGATTGCCCAGCTCCCGCAGGCCCTCGCGCTCGTGTTCATCCGGGAACGCATCGGCGCGCTTTTTCATCAGGGAGTCCATGGCCACCCGAAAGTTGGTGCGCAGCTGGTCGTCCGCGAGGGCGCCCACCGCACGGCCACGGAAGCTGTCGGTCAGTTCTTTGACCGGTATGCGCTGGCTCATGATGTCACCTCACCGCTGACCCGCTCCCACAGGAAACTGGCCAGATGCCGGCCCCGGAAGGCCTGTTGCTGTTTTTCCAGGGAACCATTGATGTTGAGCAGGCAGCCGCCATCGGCGGTGATCATTTCCGCCGCGCCAGATTCCCGCAGCGAACGGGTTTTGTCCAGCACCATGGCGCCAGAGACTTCCGGCATACGCACGGAGAACGTCCCGCCAAATCCGCAGCATTCGCTTTCGTGGTCGTGGTCCAGACGCTCTACGTTCGCCAGCTTGCCCAGCAGCTCACGGGCGTGCAGGTGGGTATTCATTTCCCGGCGGGCAGAACAGGAGGTGTGCAGGGCAATCTGCGTGGGCTGGCCCAGATCCTGCCAATCCACCTTGCACACATGCAGCAGAAACTCGGTCAGCTCGAACGTGCGCTCGGCCAGGCTTTCCACTCGCTTGAGGGTATCCGGCTCTTCAGCAAACACCTCCCGGTAGTGCTGCCGGAACATGCCGGCGCAGGAACCAGAAGGCACCACCACCGGCAAGTCGTTATCCAGCAGGTTGAGCTGTGCCCGCGCCACCTCCCGGGCCTCGTTCACGTAACCCGAAGTCCAGGCGGGCTGGCCGCAGCAGGATTGCGCCTGGGGAAAGTGCACGCGAATGCCTTCCCGTTCCAGCAGGCGGATGGCATCCAGCCCGGCTTCGGGGAAGAACAGATCCACCACGCAGGTACCAAACAGCGTGACCTCCGTCGGCTTGGCCGGGTAGCTCCGGGGCTTGGGGCGCTCCGGGGCCACACGGGTAGCGTTCGGGGCGGCATCGTAGAACAGCTCACTCATCAGTCATTGCCTCCGGGCGATACGGCCACCGGCCGCTCGCCCGTCATCGTTATGTCAGCGTTACCGGCCCATTAACGGGTCCATCACACCCAGGCCATAGGCCGCCAGCAATGCAATCAAACCGGTCGCCAAGAGGTAGTATAGGGTCGGCCACACAGTCTTGCGCAGGGTCTGTCCTTCACGGCCCAACAGGCCAACCGTGGCTGAGGCCGCCACCACGTTATGGATGGCCACCATGTTACCGGCAGCGGCACCCACGGCCTGCACCGCCACCATCAGGGCGGTGGACAGGCCAAGGCTTTCAGCAACACCAAACTGGAACTGGCTGAACATCATATTGGAGACGGTATTCGAGCCCGCCAGGAAGGCACCCAGCGCCCCCACTGTCGGAGCCAGTAGCGGGTAGATGCCGCCAACCGCGTCGGCGGCCCAGGTGGCCATGGCCAGCGGCATACTGGGCAAATCGGACATGTTAACGCCCGAGTTGATCAGGATCCGCACCATCGGCACCGTAAACAGCAGAACAAAGCCTGCACTCAGCAACACACCGCTGGATTCCTTGACGGCATTCCCAAGGGCACGAGCGCTCATGCGGTGAATGAAGAACGTTGCCAGAACAACCATCACCAGGATACCGCCCGGCAGGTACAGAGGCTGAACACCGGCATTGATGCCGGCCTCACCCAGAATATTCGAGAACGATACACCAACGCTGGTAAAGGCCTGTTTGATCGGGTCGACGGTCCGGCTCAGTACCAGCACGACGCCCACCAGTACATAGGGCACCCAGGCGCGGAAACCGCTCATCGGCTTGGCCGCGATGTCTTCGAGCTTCATCTCGATACTGCCCAGCCACTCGGAGGGCCAGTCCTTGCGGTCGGCAAAATCCCAGGCGTTTTTGGGCATCAGGAAGCCCTTCTTCGCCGCCATGGTCACGATCGCCAAACCAATCAGGCCACCCAGCAGAGACGGAAATTCCGGCCCCAGAATCACACCGGTCAGCGCGTAGGGAACCACAAAGGCAACACCGGCAAACAAGGCAAACGGCAGCACCTCCAACCCTTCTTTCCAGCTTTTGTTCCTGCCGAAGAAGCGGGTCATCATGGTCACCATCAGCAATGGCATAACCACACCAACAATGGCGTGGGTAATGGCGACTTCCGAGGTAATCAACTGCAGGTAGGCCTCCCAGTTGGAGCCCACGGCCTCCAGTCTTTCGGTAATCGTGGCACGGTCGAGACCCGTGGTTACCCCAACCACCACAGGAGTGCCCACGGCACCAAAGGACACCGGCGTGCTCTGCACCATCATGCCCAGCATCACCGCCGCCATGGCCGGGAAGCCAACCGCGACCAGCAAGGGCGCGGCAATAGCCGCCGGCGTCCCGAAGCCGGAGGCGCCTTCAATAAAGCTACCGAACAGCCAGACAATGATAATCGCCTGAATACGGCGGTCCGGGGTGATGTTGGTAAAGCCCGCCCGAATGGTGGTGATGGCCCCCGAATGTTTCAGCGTGTTCAGCAGCAAAATAGCGCCGAAGATAATCCACAGCAGACCAATGGTAATCACCAGACCCTGCAGGGTAGAGGCCAGAATTCGGTTCAGGGTCATATCCCAGGCGCTGTAACCGATCAGCGCAGTAACCAGGAACACCACGGGCATGGCGCGGCGGGCAGGCCAACGCAGGCCAATCAGGAGGATTCCGGCTAGCAGAATCGGGGCAAATGCCAGCAGGGCGAGCAATCCGGACGACATGATTTTCTCCAGGGTATTGTTGTTGGATACTATTTTTGGATAATTGGTAATACCAATTTACAAGTCTGTCCAAGTACGTTATTTGAACACCCTTTGGGCTGTCAAAAGCATGGCGTTCGACATTCGTCTAATTGCCTATGGGTTTTACTGGGAAAACAAGAACAAAGAAGGCTAATATTTATTGGTAAGACCAATTTATTGATCAACCGGAGCCGTACATGGCCATCAATCAGGTGGCGCCCAGGCGCCTCGCCGACACCATCGTTGAACAACTGGAAACCATGATTCTGGAAGGCACATTGCAACCGGGCCAGCGGTTACCTCCGGAGCGGGTGCTGGCAGAGCAATTCGGCGTGTCCCGGCCATCGTTGAGAGAAGCAATCCAGAAACTGGCTGCCAAAGGCCTGCTCCACAGCCGCCAGGGAGGGGGCAACTTTGTCACCGAAACGCTGGGTGCCAGTTTCAGTGACCCACTGATCAAGTTGCTGGAAACGCACCCGGAAGCCCATCGCGACCTGCTGGAATTTCGCCGCACGCTGGAAGCAGACTGCGCCTTTTACGCAGCGCAAAGAGCCACCGAAGTTGACCGCCAGTACCTCACTCAAGCCTGGACCGCCCTGGATGCCTGTTACCGCGACAGCTCCGGCAACAACCTGGAAGCCGAAGGCGCAGCTGATGCCCGCTTCCACATGGCCATCGCCGAGGCCAGCCATAATGTGGTGCTGATGCACACCATGCGTAACCTGTTCAACATGCTCAAGAACAACATCGTGACCAACATCGGCGGCATGTATGCCAGAGCCGCCAAAACCCGGCAGGGCCTGGTAGACCAGCATTCCCGGCTGTTTCAGGCAATTATGGAAGGAAGGGCCGAGGATGCCCGGGCCATTGCCGGCCACCATATCGAGTTTGTCCAGCAGACCATCTCGGAACACTCGGAAAACGAACGGCGAAAACAGCGGGCCTTGCGCCGGGAACGGCACAACGCTGACGAACAGACATAAAAAAGCCGGGGAAAACCCCGGCCAAAGCAATCACACGATGCACCAACACTATGCGTGTCGTCCTGATGAGTTTTGACGATAACCCGCCTACATGACCATTCAATGACAATGCCTGTTAATCCGGCAACTTTTCCCAGATGGTCAGTTCGGAAAAGCTGTGCTGGAATTTGTTGCGGGTTTCCCGGATCACGAACGGCAGGCTTCTGGGCTCGCCCAGCAGCCTGAAATGAGGCCCCAGCATGTCTTTAAGGCCATCGAGCGTGGTGAAAGGCTCGCCGTTCTTCATAAAACCGCCCACCCATTCGGATTTCGGCGTGTACTCCTCCAGCCAGGTATACGGCGAGGCAATGACCAACAAACCAAGATCGTTGATGCGTTCGTGAATACTCCCCAGAAACAACGAAGGTTTGTACAGCCGATCAATCAGGTTACCCGCCAGCACCAGATCGTAATCCCGGTAGTCAGACCCAAGATTGCACGCATCTCCCTGATGAAACGCCACACGTTGCGCTGCCTCCGCCAGCCCCAGGGTCGACAGCGCACGGGCCTGATAACTCACCAGATCTCCTTCCTCCGGCCTCGCGTAACGGGCCTCGCCGTCAGCCACGACTTCCCGGCATTTGTCGATAAACGTCTGCGAGAAATCCACTCCGTCCACATGGTCAAAATGCCGTGCCAGCTCCAGCGTCGTGCGGCCCACGGCGCACCCGATGTCGAGGGCCCGGCACAGTTCCCGGCCATCAAGGGCTTCCATGGCGGCGTCCGCCAGCTCTTTGGGAAAATTTGCTTCACCGTGCCAGGACTCTCCGAAGTGGAACTCCAGGTATTGCGCCAGAGTGGTGTTGTCTTCGTAATAGCCCGCCGGTCGGTTCATGGTTGTCTCCTGGTTAAAGCTCTTAAATTCACTTTTCCACCAATTTTGGATAAAGCGGTTCCACCAGGGGCTTCAAACCCTTGGCGTCGTCGATAAACAACTGAAGATGCGGGAAAGGTATTTCAATCCCGGCAGCATCCAGTGCCTCTTTAATCTGCTCCAGCACATCCGCCATGATTCGTGGCTGCACGTCCAGATTGTCCGGTGTAATCCATATCTTCACTTCCAGATCCACCGACGAATCCCCCAGACTCTTCATCACCACCCGGGGCTCCATCGCACCACCTTTCAGGACCTCAGGGTGGGAGAGAAGAACGGGCATGATCACCTCCCGCGCGGCCCGGGCCGATTCCTTATAGGCGATGCCCACCGGAATGTTCAACCGGGTTGCGCCCTCGGCACTGTAATTGACAATATCCGACGACGCCACGCTGTCATTGGGAATCATGGTGAATATGTTGTCCCGTGTGCGGAGCCAGGTTGTGCGCAAAGCAATTTTCACGACCTTGCCATCCTGACCGTTGATGCTGACCCAGTCACCGATCCGGAAAGGACGCTCTATCAACAACGTGATACCGGCGATAAAATTCGACAGAGTGGACTGTGCCGCAAAGCCAACCGCGATACCGACAATCCCCAGGCCCGCAACAATCGACAACACGTCAAACCCGAACTGGGCCAGAATCGCCACCACCGCAAAGGTCACCATCAGCACCGCGAACAGGTTCTCAATCAGCTGCCGGATGGATGGATCCATGCCATATCGGCCGATTGCCTCTTTCATCAGTCGAGCCAGTACCAGCCAACCCACAAAGAAGCCCAAGGCCATGAATCCCGCCCTCGCCATCGCTTTGAGAAACCCTGGGCCAGCCCCGAACTGGGCCAGAATCACCAACAACGCCCCAAGGGCAAACAGATATTTCAGGCCGGTCCGAACCTGTGAAAACAGTGCAGACTGAGATCGCCGCTTGCCAACAACGATTCGCAACGTACCAATAATCAACAGGTAACCACCGATAAACAGGCCCAGGTAGATAGCCGACACCAGCACCTGGCTGAACACGTAGACCGCCAGCTCAGCCCAATCCACCTGCCCACCGGCCATCGCCTCCAGGGTATCACCCAGGTTCTGTTTCAGTTGTTCTCCTACTGCCCCGGTAAAACCTTCAATCATGTTGGCTTCCTGTTTGTCATCGGTCAGTAACTGACGCCCGGTGCTTCGCGCTGTCATCGCTCAAAGCATAGTCGCGGATCTTCCCGTTGGCTGTTTTCCGCAAGCCACAGGATAAAAACCGGTCATACAAATCACACGCCATCGTCACAGATGTTCGCCAAATTGTCGGTAGCGGGCTTCCCGCTAACCAACAATGACTCAGGGACAGAACCATGACGATGAAGCATACACTTCTGGCAGCCACCATCAGCGGTTTGCTGGCCGGCCAGGCCCAGGCCGGCCTGGTGATCAGCGAATATGTTGAAGGCTCGAGCAACAACAAGGCTATTGAGTTACTGAACACCACCGATGCCAGCATTGATCTGGCCGCCTGGGAACTTCAGGTTTACTTCAACGGGTCGGACGTAGCTGGTCAGACCTTCAATCTGACCGGCAATGTGGCACCTGGCACCAACTTTGTGTTCGCCCACAGCAGCGCCGACCCGGCGATTCTGGCCGTGGCCGATCAAACCACCGGCGCCGGGCTGTTCAATGGTGACGACGCCGTCGTGTTGCTAAAGGGTGGCGCCGTGGCTGACAGTATCGGCCAGGTCGGTTTCGACCCCGGCAGCTACTGGGGCTCAGGGGATACCCGAACCCAGAACCGTACACTGCGCCGAAAAGCCGGTGCAGTAGCAGACACCAATCCGTTCGATACATACGACCCTGCCATCGCTTTCGATGGTTTCCCACAGGACGATTTTTCAGATCTCGGTCAAGCCGGCGGCGGCGATGGCCCACTTGAGCCAGAGACGCCAGACCTCACCTGTGGCGCTGAGGTAACCCGTATTTCCGAAATCCAGGGCCTTACGGACCAGAGCCCGCTGGCTGGCCATACGGCGGTTATTGAAGCGGTCGTCACCGCCAGTTTCAACAGAGACGGACAACTGGGCGGCTTTTTTATGGAAGAAGAACTGCAGCACAGGGATGACGATCCGAGGACATCCGAAGGCATTTTCGTCTTCGCACCCAATCTTGCAGTAGAGGCCGGCCAACGAATCCGAATCGCCGGCAAGGTAGTGGAATATCAGGGACTGACCGAGCTGACCGACATCATCGACAGTACCCTCTGTGGTTCCGGCGAGCTGCCCCCACCCGTATCTTTGACCCTGCCATGGCCGGATCTGGGTTCTCCGGAAGCCTTCGAATCCATGCGCGTCGTCTTCAATGAGGCGCTGGTGGTTAACGACAACTACGATCTTGGCCGATTCGGCAGCCTGACCCTGGGCAGCGGACGGCACTTCATTCCCACCAACGTAGCGCTGCCAGGCCCAGATGCCGCATTAGTCGCCGAAATGAATGGCCTGGACAGAATCATTCTGGACGATGGCAGTAATCGACAGAACCCCACCATCGTGCCTTACCCTTCACCCCAGCTCAGTGCCAGCCAGACTGTCCGCGCCGGTGATACGGTAAACGACCTGCAAGGCATTCTGGATTACCGGTTCTCCGAGTGGCGATTGCAACCAACCAGCGTTCCCAGCTTCAGCCAGACCAACCCACGGCCCACCGAACCACGGCTTGAGGAGCGGGGAAACCTGCTGGTGGCGTCGTTCAACGTGCTGAATTTTTTCAATGGTGACGGCATGGGCGGTGGTTTCCCGACCGCCCGTGGTGCCGACAACCCAGAAGAACTCAGCCGGCAGACTGCCAAACTCGCCAGTGCCTTAACCGCCCTGGATGCTGACATCATCGGTTTGATGGAAATTGAGAATGACGGCTACGACAGCAACAGTGCCATTGCCGAGCTGGCATCCACTCTGGGGAGCCATTGGCAGTATGTGAACCCGGGCCAGGCACAACTGGGCAGCGATGCGATCGCCGTCGGCCTGCTTTACCGGACAGACCGGGTTGAGACAGTTGGCGGCGCAGCCACCATTAGCACCGCCCCGTTCGACCAGCTACACCGCCAACCACTGGCTCAAACCTTCCGATTGATCGGATCAGAGGATGGCCTGACCATCGCGGTCAACCATTTCAAATCCAAGGGCTGCAGTAACGCTGACGGCGCCAACGCCGATCAGGGTGATGGTCAGGGTTGCTGGAACCCGGAGCGAACCCTGGCCGCCAACGCCCTGGCGGACTGGCTGGCTAACGATGCCACGGGCACCGGCGAACAGGATGTACTGATCATCGGTGACCTCAATGCCTACGCCAAGGAAGATCCGATTCGCGCCCTGAACGCACGGGGATATCAGGATCTCGTAGCCGTCCACGAAGGCGAACAGGCTTACTCTTACGTGTTTTTCGGCCAGGCAGGTTACCTTGATCACGCCCTTGCCAATGAAGCACTGGCAGGCAAGGTCAAGGACACCCGCATCTGGACCATCAACGCTGACGAACCCCGGGCGCTGGACTACAACACCGAGTTCAAGACTCCTGAGCAACAGGCCAGCTTCTATGCCCCGGACCCCTACCGCGCTTCCGACCATGACCCGGTGCTGGTGGCGCTTGAGATGGACACCCGCACCGCAGCCGACCGGGCAGACCTGAACGGCGACGGCCGGGTGAATGGCCGCGACCTCGCCCGCTTTATTCTTGCAACCCTGTTTGGTAAGGCCCCGGCGCCAACCTACGACATAAACGCAGACGGCAAAGTGGATGGCCAGGACTTCCTGGCTCTAGTGCACGCCATTCGAGGCCGATAATCCGGTCGCACAACACCTGCCCGCTGGCAGGTGTTGTGCCCTTCAAACTGCAACAAAATCATCACGGCTTTGACACCTCAACAACGCAGACTCCCTGTAGTCACCCAACAAGGAGTTCAGGCATGATCCGCAAAACCCTATGGATTGCATTACCCCTCGCTGCGCTGGCCGGTTGCAACAGCGACAGCAATAACAACGCCCCGGAAGCCAGCAGCTTTACCGCCAACATCCTGCACATCAACGACCACCACTCCCATCTGGAAGAAGGCTCCCAGTCCCTGATGATTGCCGGCAAGAGCACGTCCTTTCCGATTGGCGGCTTTCCACGAGTGGCCGGAAAAATTGCAGAGCGGGAAGCGGCCCTGGACAACGTTCTGAAACTGCACGCGGGCGATGCCATAACCGGCACCCTGTACTTTTCATCGTTTGAGGGAGAGGCCGATGCCCGACTGATGAACCAGGTGTGTTTCGATGCGTTTGCACTGGGCAACCACGAGTTCGACCGGGGCGATGAGGGGCTGAAGAAGTTCCTGGATCTGCTGGATAGCGGAAGTTGTCAGACGCCGGTACTGGCCGCCAACGTCAAGCCCCAGGTTGGTACTCCCCTGGCACCGATTGCCGAGGATGACTACATCCAGCCCTACGTCATCAAATCAATCGGTGGTGAGCAGGTGGCCATAGTCGGCATCGACATAGCCAATAAAACCCGCAACAGCTCCAGCCCGCTGGCGACCACCGAATTCCTCGATGAGATGGAAACGGCGCAGGCCATGATTGACGAGCTCGAGGCGTCCGGCATCAACAAGATCGTGTTGCTAACCCATTATCATTACGAAAACGACCTGAACCTGGCAGCGTCGCTGTCCGGTGTGGATGTCATCATTGGTGGTGATTCCCATAGCCTGCTCGGAGACTTCGATGCCTACGGACTGTCTGCTGCAGGGCCCTACCCAACAGAACTGACCAATGCCGATGGTAACAAAGTATGCGTAGCCCAGGCGTGGCAGTATTCCCGAGTGGTTGGCGAGCTCAGCGTTACCTGGGACGAAAACGGCGTAGTGACCTCGTGCAGCGGCACGCCCCACCTGCTCCTGGGTGATAACTTCACGCGCAAAGACGCCGAAGATAACAACTACCAGCCGGAAGGCAGCGAGCGCGCCGACATCCTGGCGGCCATCGACGCCGATGACCAGCTCAGTCTGGTAACCCCAGACCCAACATCCGCACAGCTGCTGGCCTACTACACCAACCAGCTGGATGACTTCCGCAACCGGATAATCGGAACCGCCACCGAAGATCTCTGCCTGGCCAGAATTCCCGGCCGGCCCTATGGGGATGACACGTGCGAAGGCGAAGACCCCAACCGCGGCAGCGACATCTCCAACCTTGTCGCCCAGGCCTTCCTGTTCCTTAGCAAGAACGCCGATGTGGCCATCCAGAACGGTGGTGGCGTCCGAACCGACCTGTTTGCTGGCAGCATCACGATTGGCGACGCCTACACACTTCTGCCGTTTGCCAACACCCTGACGGATCTGGCCATGTCTGGCGCGGAAATCCGGGCGGTGTTAAACGAAGCGGTTGAGTTTGCCCATGTTGAGGGCGGCTCCAGCGGAGCCTACCCCTACGCGGCAGGGCTGCGCTGGGAAGTGGACATGAACCGGCCGGAAGGCGAGCGCTTGTTCAACATTGAGGTCAACCCGCGTAATTCGGCCGAATGGCGCGCCCTGGCCGATGACGAGGAATTGAACGTGGTTACCAACAGCTTCACCGCCGGCGGCCGCGATGGGTATGTGACCTTTGGCGCGGTGTCTGACGACGGACGGGCAACCGATACGTTCCTGGATTATGCCCAGTCGTTTGTCGATTACGTTCTTGAGGTAGGCTCCCTGAGCAAGCCGTCCGCAGACGAATATTCAACCCAGAACTATATACCAGCCCTCTGAAGCAGCGCCCTGGTAACCTCCGGCCAGTCATTCCCGACTGGCCGGGCTTCACCTACCCTCCCGGTATACTTCTTCGCTATTCTTGAAATAGGCCGCCGACATCACCATGGTTGCCTGTCCATTGATTACAACAGCCACCGGAGAACTATGCCTACCCTGCCCGATTATTCCCTGCTCGAACTGGCCTCCGTCCGCGAAGGTGATTCGGTGAGCACCACACTGGCAAACAGTGTTGCCTACGCCCAACATGCCGAAACACTGGGCTTCAAGCGCTTCTGGCTGGCCGAGCACCACAACATGGAGGGCATATCCAGTTCCGCCACGTCTGTGCTGGTGGGCCATATCGCTGGCCGAACCAACACCATTCGGGTTGGCTCTGGTGGCGTCATGCTGCCCAATCACCCGCCATTGGTGGTGGCTGAACAATTTGGCACCCTGGAATGTCTTTATCCGGGGCGCATTGACCTTGGCCTGGGCCGGGCACCGGGTACCGACCCGATCACGGCCAGGGCACTACGCCGTGAAGGCTTGGGGGCAGAAAAGTTCCCGGAAGATGTTGCCCGCCTGCAAAGTCTGCTCGGCCCACTGCAACCGGGCCAACCGGTCAAGGCCATACCCGGCGCGGGCACCGAGGTGCCGATCTGGCTTCTGGGCTCAAGCCTGTTCAGCGCCCAGCTGGCAGCAGCGCGGGGCCTGCCCTATGCCTTCGCCGGGCACTTCGCTCCAAGGCTGTACCGGGAAGCCCTGAGGGTTTACCGGGATAATTTCCAGCCCTCCCCCCAATTAAACCGGCCCTACGCTATGCTCGCCATTCCGGCCATTCCGGCCGACTCCCTGGATCAGGCAAAGTTTCTGGCCACCACCAGTTACCAGCGCATTCTGTCTCTGTTCCGTGGCCAGCCCTTGTGGATGAAACCGCCGGTTGAATCCATGGACGGCCTGTGGAACGCCGGTGAGAAGCTCAGCGTACTGGATTTCCTGGCGTTACAGGTGATGGGCAACGCCGATGATATCCGCCACCAACTCGATAATCTGCTGGCGGATATCAACGTAGACGAACTGATGTTCACCGTCGATATCTATGATCCGGCGCAGCGACGCCATGCCCTTGATATCCTGGCGCAAACCCGGGATCAGAGCACCCCTTCGATGGCTTCCATTAACTGAGGATCGTCCGGGCGAACCCGGCTGGGGAAGCTGGCGGTAACCTTGCCGTCCCGATCCAGTACGTATTTGGTGAAGTTCCAGCGCGGCGGCTGGCTCTGACGGTTGATCTCGCGGAATACCGGGTTCGCCTGGGAACCGGTCACCGGCCCGGGCGCGATCATGGTGAAGGTGACGCCAAAGTTGACGAAACAGACCTCGGCGGCTTCTTCTTCGGTGCTCGCCTCCTGCCGGAAATCATCGCTGGCAAAGCCCACCACAACCAGGCCCTTGTCGCGGAATGTCTGATGCAGCGCTTCGAGGCCCTCAAACTGGCCGGTATAACCACAGCGGCTTGCGGTGTTCACCACCAGCATCGGCTGGCCGGCGGCCAGGTCACACAGGTTGACGGAATCCCTGGAGTGCAGCTTGCGCTGGTCATGGTCGAGAAAGGCGGGGCACTCGGCGGCCCAGGCCGGCATAACCGCAAACATAAGAGCGATCAGCGACCACCGCTGCCATAGTGTCATGTGCATTGTTAGACTCCTGTTCTGCTGAATACAGAGATACGACAGAGATGGGCAATCCGCTCATAACCTGGCTTCACGGCAAAACCCACGATTAACTACCGGAGAGATTCCCGTGTCTGCACCCGAAACTTTCGTTTTTCTTTCCCATGGGCTCGAAAGCGGCCCCGGGAGTACCAAAATCCAGGCCCTTAAAACGGTGGCGGAGTCGTTTGCCGGCGTCCACGCCGAAGCCGTTGATCATCGTAGCACCAAAGACCCGGCCCAGCGCTTTGGGCAAATGCGCGATGCCATGGCGGCAGCGGGTGCCGACCCGGCCCGGACCATCCTTGCCGGTTCGAGCATGGGCGGCTGGGTGTGCGCGCAGACCAGTGCAGACACACCGGTACTGGGGTGCTTCCTGTTGGCGCCAGCCCTGGCCCTGCCCGATTACCCCCAAAGCCGGCCACGCATTCAGGCCCGGTATACCCAGATCATCCACGGTTGGCAGGACGACGTGGTACCACCCATGCCAGTCGTCGAACTGGCCCAGGCCCAGAAACTCCCAATCCTGCTGCTACCCGATAACCACCGGCTGGAGCATAGCGTTGCGCGGGTTGCCGATGAGTTCCGTGCCTTTCTCATGAACGCCGGATTAAACCCGCGTCATCATTGACCGATGTCATCCAATCGCGGTGCACGACCGAATCATTTTGGTAGGGTGGTTCTGCTGCCCTCGCCGTTGCCTGAACCTCGGTTCCGGCAGGGCAATCCATAAATGATGAGAGAGAAAGGAGTTACCAATGAGCGATTTCAATAAAAGTCGACGGGTATTCCTGCGCACTGCCGCGTTAGGTGTCGCTGCCGTTCCACTGGCACGGGTGGCCACACACGTTCCGGCAGCCCGAGCCGAGAAGCCGAGAGCGGAGGACGGCCATGCCCTGGACTACGTGAACGACGGTAGTACCAGCGGTCATGAGAAATATCAGGATGGAAACAAGTGCTCCAACTGCGCGTTTTGGGCCGGGGAAGTTTCCGGGGGGTGGGGCGGCTGTCGTCACCCGCAGTTCAGCGATGTTCTGGTCAACGCCGACGGCTGGTGTAACACCTGGGTACCCGGCGGCTGATGCCATTTCACAGGCGGCCGTAACTGGCCGCCTTCTGGTTATATTTTGCTCAGAAAATAATCCGGCATTCCCTCCGCCGTGCCACCTCCCGGCTGAATAAATCGAAATTTCATAAACTTGCGATGCCGAAAAACCTGTCGCCTGAATTATCTGATTTTGGCCATTTCCTTGCGAAAACCCTCATGTTTTGCCAGTCTTTAATAATGTAACAAAGGATTTCAGCAAAAAAACAAACGGAGACAGCGCGATGAGCAACACAAGTAAATTCAGGAAACTGGCCGGTTTTTCGGCGTTCGCCTTTGCAGCGATCACTGCGGCAAACTCGGTAAACGCAGCCAACTGGCGCTATGCCCATGAAGAATACGAGGGTGATGTTCAGGACGTTTACGCCTACAAATTCAAGGAATACGTTGAGGAGAATTCCGACCACACGGTCCAGGTGTTCCGCTTCGGCGAACTGGGCGAGTCTGATGACATCATGGAGCAAACCCAGGCTGGCATTCTCAACTTCGTAAACCAGTCACCAGGCTTCACCGGCTCCCTGATTCCCGAAGCACAAATCTTCTTCATTCCCTACCTGATGCCGACCGACATGGAAACGGTCATCACGTTTTTCCGGGAATCCAAGGCCATCAACGAAGACTTCCCGGAGCTCTATTCCGAGCAGGGCCTGGAACTGCTGAAGATGTACCCTGAGGGTGAAATGGTGGTCACGGTCGATGAGCCAGTCACCTCACCGGAAGAATTCCGCAACAAGAAAATCCGGGTAATGACCAACCCGCTGTTGTCTGAAACCTATTCCGCCTTTGGTGCCACACCCACGCCGCTGCCCTGGGGTGAAGTGTACGGTGCCCTGCAGACCAACATGATCCAGGGTCAGGAAAACCCGATTTTCTGGATTGAATCCGGTGGCCTGTACGAGGTATCCCCGAACCTGGTATTCACCGGCCACGGCTGGTTTACCACCGCCATGATGGCGAACCAGAATTTCTACAACGGCCTGTCTGATGAAGACAAAAAGCTGGTTCGCGATGCTGCGGACTACGCCTTTGAGGAAATCATCGTGCACATCGATGGCCTGGCCGATGAAGCCCTGGAGAAAATCCAGGCAGCCAGTGATCGGGTTACCGTTACCCGCCTGAACGACGAGCAGATTGAAGCCTTCCGCGCCCGCGCACCGCAGGTGGAAGAGCGCTTCATCAACATGACCGGCGAACGTGGCAAGCAGCTGCTTGACCAGTTCAAGGCCGATCTCGAAGCCGTTCAGGGACAGTAAAACGGCAGGATTCAAGGGGTGGCAATTAGCCACCCCTTGATGTCCGGCCCTGGTTTAACCCCCGCCCCGCCGGGGTCTTTACCGGCCGGGAGCAAATGATTCTGGAGTGGAATCCATGTCTGAACATCCCCAGGAGGTTGTTGAAGACGATACCGGTACCTACGAGTCCGGTTTGCCGGGCTTTCTGGGCACCATCGATGAATGGATCGCCAAGGTCGAGGCCGTCATGCTCGCCGCTGGCGTTATCCTCATGGCTATCAACACCTGCGCCAACGTGATCGGGCGTTTTGTGTTCGGAGAAGGCCTGTTTTTCTCTGGTGAGATCAACCGCATCCTGATCATTCTGATCACCTTCGCCGGTATTGGTTACGCCGCCCGCCATGGCCGTCACATCCGGATGTCCGCGGTATACGACGCTCTGCCCGCCAAGGGCCGAAAGGTACTGATGATCTTCATCGCCCTGTTCACTTCGGTGGTTATGTTTTTCCTGTGTTACCACGCCTACGGCTACATCGAAACCCTGTACGGCCGTGGCCGCATTTTGCCCGCCCTGGGCATACCCATCTGGATCATCTATATATGGGCGCCCATCGGTTTCGCCATTACCGGCATCCAGTATTTCCTGACAGCCATCAAGAACCTCACCAGCAAGGACGTCTACCTCTCGACCGGCGTGGTGGATGGCTACGCTGATACCGAGTCCGAGGTCTGAGACAGCCGTAACCCGATAAGGAACAGGAAGATTACTTATGGCAACCATTCTGATGTTGATCATGATCGGGCTACTGCTGCTGGGCTTCCCGATGATGATCCCACTGACCACCGCGGCGGTGGTTGGTTTTGTAATGATGTTCGACGGCTTCGGCCAGATGCAAACCTTCATCCAGCAAATGATGGGTGGTATCCGGCCGGCGTCGTTGATTGCGGTACCCATGTTTATTCTGGCCGCCGACATCATGACCCGGGGCCAGTCGGCCGACCGGTTGATCAACATGGTGATGTCCTTCATCGGCCACATCAAGGGTGGCCTGGCCATCAGTACCGCCACCTCCTGCACACTGTTTGGGGCGGTTTCCGGGTCCACCCAGGCCACGGTGGTGGCGGTAGGCTCGCCTCTGCGCCCGAAGATGCTGAAAGCGGGCTACTCTGACCCGTTCACGCTCGCCCTAATCATCAACGCCAGTGATATCGCGTTCCTGATTCCCCCGAGTATCGGGATGATTATCTACGGGGTTATCTCCGAGACCTCTATTGCCGAGCTGTTCATTGCCGGTATCGGTCCGGGCGTTCTGATTCTGTTCATGTTCTCGTTGTACTGCCTTTTCTATGCGTACAAGCACAATGTACCAACCGAAGAAAAGGCCACCTGGAAACAACGGGCGCTGTCGGTGCGGGATGCCTCCTGGCCGCTGATGTTCCCGGTGATCATTGTTGGCGGTATCTACGGCGGCATTTTCAGCCCCACCGAAGCTGCTGCCGTGTGCGTGCTTTACGCCTTCCTGCTGGAGTTCGTGATCTTCCGCTCCCTGAAGCTCAGGGACGTTTACAAGATCGCCAAGTCCACCGGCCTGATCACCGCCGTGGTGTTTATTCTGGTTGCCGTTGGCAATGGTTTCTCCTGGATTATCTCCTTCGCCCAGATTCCCCAGGCCATCCTGGAAACCGTCGGCGTAAACGAAGCCGGCCCGGTGGGTGTGCTGATTGCCATCTGTATTGCCTTCTTCATCGCCTGCATGTTTGTTGACCCGATTGTGGTCATCCTGGTGCTCACACCCATCTTTGCGCCAGCCATCCAGGCAACCGGGCTGGACCCGGTTCTGGTAGGGGTGCTGATCACCCTGCAGGTGGCCATAGGCTCGGCCACGCCACCGTTTGGCTGTGACATATTTACCGCCATCGCCATCTTCAAACGACCCTACATGGAAGTGATCCGGGGGACGCCACCGTTTATCTTCATGCTGGTGGCGGCCGCCGGGCTGATCATTGCCTTCCCGGATATCGCCCTGTTCCTGAGGGACCTGGCTTACCGAGACTGAGCCGGGTTCCCCGGCCAGTAACAGGAGAGACCTATGTTCAAACGGATTCTGGTAGCCGTCGACGGCTCCAAAACCTCGCTGAAGGCGCTGGATAAGGCAATTGACCTGCAGAAGCTGATTCCGGGTGCCGAGATTTTCATCCTGTGTGTCTACAAGCACCACAGCCTGTTTGAAGCGTCATTGTCGATCGGCCGCCCCGACGACATGGACATTCCGGACAAAGTGCTGTCGGACTACGCCAAGGGCGTCGTTAACCATGCCAAGGAACTGGCCAAGGAACACGGTGCGACCAAAGTGCGCGGCTTTGTGAAGGCAGGCCGGCCATCCAAGGTGATCGTCAAATTCGCTCAGGACAAAGAGGCGGATCTGATCGTCGTTGGTACCAAAGGCACCAACAGTGATAAAGACGGCATGTTCCTGGGCAGTGTTTCCCACCGGGTGGCATCCCATGCCAAATGCCCGGTATTGGTGGTCTGAACAGACATTGATACTGAAATCTCGGGCCGGTGTTGCAAAATACCGGCCCCCTGACAATCACGGATTTCCGCAGTCTGATCAGATTTTCACCGTGCTAGACTCCCCCGCCTTGCATTACTTTCAATTCACAACATTCAAATCACAAGGCGTCTACCCATGACTGCAATTGTCGATTTTCTCAACTCGATTCTCTGGGGTTATGTCCTCGTCTACGGCCTTCTGGCCGTTGGTGTCTTCTTCACCATCCGCCTGGGTTTTCTGCAATTCGTCAATTTCGGCGAAATGGTCAGGGCCATTCGCGGCTCCCGTGAAAGCGACGTTCACGGTATTTCACCTTTCCAGGCGCTGTGTACCAGCCTGGCCTCCCGGGTCGGCACCGGCAACCTGGCCGGCGTGGCCGTGGCCCTGTACCTCGGCGGTGCCGGTGCCATTTTCTGGATGTGGATGGTGGCGTTGGTGGGTATGGCCACGGGCTATGCCGAAAGCACCCTGGCGCAGCTCTACAAGGTGCGTGACGGCAAGGGCCAATATCGGGGCGGGCCGGCGGTTTACATTGCCAAGGGCCTGAAAGCCCCCTGGGCAGCGGCCATCTTCGCAGTTTGCCTGATCATCTCGTTTGGCCTGGTGTTCAATGCTGTACAGGCAAACTCCATCGCCGACGCCATGGAGGGTGCCTTTGGTGCGCCCAAACTGGGTGTTGGTGTGGTCATCGCGGCGCTCGCCGGCATCGTGATTTTTGGTGGTCTGCGCAAGATCGTTCGCTTTGCCGAGTTCGTCGTGCCGTTTATGGCGGGCGCCTATGTGCTGCTGGCGCTTGGCGTGATGGCCATGAACATCACCGAGGTACCGGGCATTCTGACGATGATCGTCAAAAGCGCCTTCGGTCTGGAAGAAGCCGCCGGGGGCGCCGCCGGCTCGGTGACCGCCGCGATGCTCAACGGCATCAAGCGGGGCCTGTTCTCCAACGAAGCCGGCATGGGTTCTGCCCCCAATATCGCGGCCACCGCAACACCGGCACCGCACCACCCGTCGTCACAGGGCCTTGTTCAGGCGTTTGGTGTGTTTGTCGACACTATCATTATCTGTACCGCCACAGCCGTGATGATTCTGCTGGCCGGCGTGCTGGAGCCCGGTTCTGGCATCACCGGCACGCAACTGACCCAGCAGGCCATGGAAGTCCACCTGGGTGAATTCGGTGGCTACTTTATTGCCGTCGCCATCCTGTTTTTTGCCTTCACGTCCATCGTGGCCAACTACACCTATGCCGAGAACGCCCTGATCTACCTGAAGGGCGGCAGCACCCTCGGGCTCACCCTGCTTCGCCTGGCAGCCCTGGCCATGGTGATCTGGGGTGGCTATGAAGCCGTGGTTACGGTATTCAACGCCGCGGATGCCTCGATGGGACTAATGGCGGCCATCAACCTGGTGGCGATTGTGCTGTTGTCCGGCACGGTAGCCAAGTTGACCAAGGACTACCTGGCCCAACGGAAAGAGGGACTGGTACCCCACTTCAAGTCAAAGGATTACCCGGAGCTGCACGAGAAAATCGACAGCAACATCTGGCATTAAGCTCAAACGCTGGCCGTAACCACACGGTTACGGCCAGCGGCCTTGGCCTGATAAAGCGCCCGGTCGGCTGCCCGGAACAGCTCGTCGAACTCCGGGCTACTTTCCGGCCAGCATGCAATACCTGCCGATATCGTCAGGTTGCCCAACTGCTTTCCAAGGTATTCAACCTGAGATTCGGCGATGGTTACCCGAAGATTTTCCGCCCGCTGGCGGGCTTCCTCCCGTGACGCCCCAGGCATCAGAACCGTAAACTCCTCTCCCCCATAACGGCATACCGTATCGCTCCCGCGAAAACAGTTCTCAAGGACTCTCCCAACCATTCGCAGAACCTCATCTCCGGCATCATGGCCATGACTGTCGTTGAAGCGCTTGAAGTGGTCGATATCGAAAATCAGAAGGCTCAGTGGGCGCTCTGAGCGGATGGCGACCTCCCGCTCATGTCGGAATAACTCATCAAAGTAGCGCCGATTTTTAAGACCCGTCAGGCTGTCCTCATAGGAAAACCGTTGCAATTCGGATCGCAGGGCCAACCCGGACAGGGTAATCCCGATCTTCTCGACAGACTGATACACCCAGGCAACCACCCGGGCGGTGCCATAATCCTTCACGACGTCTGGCAGATTCGGGCGCTCCAAAAGCAACACGCCCTCAGGAACATTCCCGAACTGGGCTGGTTCAACCCGGAGCAGGAAACAGAGTTGTGCAGGTACGTCCTGGCTCCGCACAGGCAAAACGGTCTCCGTCAGGCCGGAAAGATCCTGTGTCAGGCTGGGTGGAAAGATATTGGCAGCGGATCTACCCCAGAGGCTGGCCCGATCATAGCCACCACCCGGGTTGCGCCGGTAGAAACAGCCGGCAATCGGCAAGTACAGTTGCGGCAGCGCCTGAAGCAAAGGCTGGAAAGCCTCTTCCACACCCGCACAGTCCTGCAGGGCAGCAATGGTATCGGCCAATTTCTGACTTTTCTTGCTCTCCAGCGCTAACAGCCTTGACCGCTCTACCTCTCGCTCAGCAAGCGCTTCAGCTCTAGCAGTGCGCTCAGCCACCTTCTGTTCCAGTTGAACGGTCAACTGATGCAACGCCTGTTGGGTTTTACCGTAATGCCACACCGAAATACTGATAAGCGCCAGCGAGAACGCCAGCGCCCCCCAACTGACCGGCACCCGCCCCCAGGGGAGAAAGCCATGAGCTACCGCCATATCCAGAATCAGCAGAACGATAAATACGCCACAGGTAAACAGAAACACCTGCTGCTCCCGATACAGGCTACTGAAATTCCTGACAACCACTGCAACCATTAATGCCAGGGAGATCAGCAAAACACCGTCAAACACCGGGAATGTGGAGGACAGGTTCACTAACCCGAGTAGCGCCAACATAAGGGCAAGGGCCGCAAATACCAGATGCAGCCACATCAGCCAGCGAACCAGGCGGGGGCGCCGGGCGTCGAGCCACTGGCTAAGCAAGAGCGCCAGTGCAACCGGAATCAAATAATAAGAGCCCGCTGCCAGATAGTCCCACAGCAGTGGCTGATACAGGATCAGCAAGCTGGCCTGGCTTTCCGCCAGCAGCATTACACCGGTCAGGAATGCAAACAGGGCAATGCTGGCGAAACTTCTCTGGCCTCGCTGGATCAGGGCAAATACCAGGGCAAGGAGTGCAATCAGTCCGGATAACGCCGCAATAACCAGACTCTCGGCCGAGTTGCCAACGATGTGCAGCACCAGGTCAGGGTGATCGAGAATGGCCACCTCTCCCCATAATCCGATATCCGTGTAATTGGAGAACACACGGAAGTACATGGTTTCGCCTTCGTAGCCATCAGGCAACGGAATCTCGTGCCAGGGCCAGCCTTCAAATTTGCCACGGCCGTGCTCGTCGAAGGTGCCGTACTGGTACAGCAACTCGCCCCGAAACCAGACCTGCAGGATGATGTCGACGCTGTAGATGTATAGTGCCGGCGCGTACCACTCCCCATCCGGTAATGTCACCCGGAACCAGGCATGTTCTTGCCCTTTTCGGCCGGGAGGGTTGGAAGGGAAAGCAATGTCATGCCAGTGTTCGGCACTGTCCGGTTCGTCCAGCCAAAGCGGTGTGCCGTCAGCCAGGAAGGGGGAGTCGCCCCAGCGATATTGCCACCCTTCATCCACTGGCTGCATGGCAGACAACGCCGGTTGGGACAGGCAGAGCGCCAAAACGAGTGAGGCAAGGCAGAATAAAGTGCGACAGGAAGAGGGGCGCAAAGCGAAACCTGCTGTTGGACGCTATGTTTTCAGTATAAACCGTAGGCAGCAGTTACAGAACTATTCTGACGGGAAGAATTCAGGGCGGCACTGACGCCGCCCTGGCAGGAGGCCTCAACGGCCGGATTTCAGCATTTCCCAGAACTTTGCGTAGATCTGCAAAGCATCATCACCGATATCCGCCTGGAATTCAGCATTCTCCATATCCGCATCGGTCGGGTAGCTAGCGCGGTCGTTGGCAACAGACTCGTCCAGCAACTCAAGCGCCGCCTGGTTGGGCGTGGCATAACCAATATCCTCGCTGATCAACGCCGCGATTTCAGGCTGTAACACAAAGCTGATGAACTGGTGGGCCGCTTCCGGATTACGGGCATTTTTGGGAATCACGAAGCTGTCCAGCCAGGCGATAATGCCCTCTTGTGGATAGACATACTCCAGGCTCGGCATGGTCTCCTTACCCATAACCGCCTCGCCGTTCCAGATCATGCCCACGTCGGCTTCGCCTTCCAGGTAGGGCATGCGGGGCGCATCGGAGTTGAAGGTGCGTACCGAGGGCATCAGCTCCGCCAGTTTTTCGTAGGCTTCCTCGATTTCCTTCGGGTCGGTGCTGTTCCCGGAGTAACCCAGTACCCGCAGGCCCACGTGGAACACCTCGCGCATGTCGTTGGTCAGCATGACACGACCCTGGAAACGCTCGTCCCAGAGATCTGCCCAGGCGGTCACCTCGCCTTCCACGTCATCCGTGTCGACGGCAATGCCGGTGGTGCCCCAGAGGTAAGGAATGCTGTACTGGTTGTCCGGGTCAATGTCCAGGTTGATCAGATCATCGTCGAGGTTGCCAAAGCCTTCGATCTTGCTGCGATCAATGGGCATCAGCAGGTCTTCCTGGCGCATCTTGCTGACGTAATAGGTGGAAGGCACGGCCAGGTCATAGGCGGCACTCTCATCCAGCAACTTCAGACGGGCATACATGGCTTCGTTGCTGTCGTAGGTGGTGTAAACCACCTGAATACCGGTTTCCTCGGTGAACCTGTCCAGGACTTCCTGGGGCATGTACTCGGACCAGTTGTACAGGTTCAGCACCTGCGGGTCTTCAGAGCTACACCCGGTCAGGCCTACGGCCAGCAGGCCGGCCAGTGCCAGTTTCTTCATCGTCGACTCCTTAACAGTATCCATTGAGACAAGATCAGCATGAACAGTGAGAACACCAGCAACAGTGTGCCCAATGCATTCACTTCCGGTTTCAACCCCACCCGCACCATGGAGTAGATACGCAGGGGCAGTATTTCGTAACTCGGGCCGCTAACAAAGGTACTGACGACCACATCATCCAGTGACAGTGTAAACCCCAGCAGCCAGCCTGCCACCAAAGCTGGCATGATCACCGGGATCAGCACCGTGCGGGTCATGGTGAAATCGCTGGCGCCCAAATCCCTGGCCGCTTCCGGCAGGCGTTCGTCAAAACCACTCAGGCGTGCCATGACCGTAATCACCACAAACGGCAGACAGAATGTGACATGGGCCAGCAGCAACGACACATAGCCCAGTTTCAGGCCCACTAACAGGAACAGCGCCAACAGCGAAATCGCCAGCACGATCTCCGGCGACATCATCACGATAAACAGCATACCATTGAGCAGTTTCTTGCCCCGGAACCGGTACCGATGAAGGGCCAGGGCGGTCAGGGCACCAATCATGGTTGAGACGGTCGCGGCAGACAGGGCTAGCCACAGGGAGTTCCACATGGCCTGCACCATGGCCCGGTTATTGAACAGCGCCTCGTACCAACGCAGGCTAAGACCACCCCATTCGTAGCCGCTGCGGGAATCGTTAAAGGAAAACACCACCAACACGATGATGGGTACGTACAGCAGGACATACACCAGAGTCAGGTAGGTGCGGGGCAACCAGCGGCTCATACACCGTCCTCCCCGATGCGCCGTTTACTCAGGCGGTGAGCAAACATCAAAAACGCCATAGCCAGGGTCAACACGATGCTGGCAGCGGCGCCGAAGGGCCAGTTACGGGCATCCAGGAACTGGTTCTTGATGACGTTACCCACCAGCAGGTTGCGGGAGCCGCCGAGAATATCCGGCACAAAGAACAGCCCCATGGCCGGCAACAGCACCAGCATAACGCCCGCCAGCACACCGGGCAGGGTAAGCGGCACAATCACGTGGACAAACGTCGCCAGGCGGCCGGCGCCAAGATCGTGAGACGCCCGAAGCAAATCTTCCCTCAGGTCATCAAAGACCGCGTACAGCGGCAGGATCATGAACGGCAGCAGCAAATACACCAGGCCGACAATCACGGCTCCCTCGGTGTAAAGCATCCGCAGGGGCTCGTCGATTATGCCCAGGGACATCAGCGCGTTATTCAGCAGGCCATTGGTGGCCAGCAGCAGCTTCAGGGCATAGGTGCGCACCAGGGAGTTGGTCCAGAAGGGCACGATCAGCAGGAAAATCAGCAGCATCTGCCGTTGCTTGCCAACCTTGGTCAGCGCCCAGGCAAACGGGTAGCCAATCAGCAGGCAGATCAGGGTAGTCATGGCGGCCATGTACAGGGAGTGCAGGAACACATCCAGATACAGGGGATTCATCAACTGCCGGTAGGCGTCCAGGTTCAGAGGCAGGGACAGAAAGCTGCCTGGGTCCCGGGTCATCACACTGGCGCCCACCACCAGCAGATTCGGGGTCAGCACCAGGAACAGCAGCCAACCCCAGACCAGCACCAGTACCGCCGTGCGAAACGGCTGCTGCGTGACGCTACTCATCCAGGTTGGCTTCCGCTTCAGCTTCCGGGCTCTCCATGGGAAGCAGCCATTCCCAGCCATCTACCCAGCTCACCTTCACCGGCTCACCCAATCGGTAGTCAAAGGTGGGATCGTCTTCGTCGAAGAATTCCGACGCCAGTACCTCGGTGCCGTCCTCAAGGTGAATAACCGAATCCAGGGTGCTGCCCTTGTAGTTCCGCTCCACCACCTTGCCGGCCACACCGTCATCGTCATCCGGCGCCAGAACCCGGATGTCCTCCGGGCGCAACAGAACGTGCAGGGGCTGGCCGGCGGCCACCGGGAAGTCGGGTTTGCGAAAGGTGCGTTTCAGGCCAAACACATCCACGGTAATGGTGTCATCGCCGTTGGCTTTATCGATGCGGCCGGGGAAGAAATTGGTTTCGCCCACGAACCGGGCGGTGAACAGGTTGGCTGGTCGCTCATAGACTTCCCTGGGAGTGCCCAGTTGCTGGATCAGGCCATCCTTGAGCACCACGACCCGGTCTGACATGGACAAGGCTTCTTCCTGGTCGTGGGTCACGAACACGAAGGTAATCCCAAGTTCCCGCTGCAGGCGCTTGAGCTCCACCTGCATGGTGCGCCGCAATTTGTAGTCCAGGGCTGACAGGGGCTCGTCCAGCAGCAGCATCTTCGGCCGTTTGACGACCGCACGGGCAATCGCTACCCGCTGCTGCTGACCACCGGAGAGTTGATGCGGCTTGCGCCTGGCAAACTCCTCCAACTGAACCATGGCCAGGGCTTCGTCGACCCGCTGGCGGATTTCTTCCTTCGGGCGCTTTTCCATTTTCAGGCCATAGGCCACGTTGTCGAACACCGACATATGGGGAAACAGCGCGTAGTTCTGGAACACGGTGTTGAGCGGGCGTTTCTCCGGCGGTGTGTGGGTCAGGTCCTGGCCACCCAGCAGAATGGTACCGTCATCCGGATGCTCGAAACCGGCCATCAGCCGCAACAGGGTGGTTTTGCCACAACCGGACGGCCCCAACAGGGTAATGAACTCGCCATCAAGGATCTCCAGGTCCAGCGAATCCAGTACCGTCTTGCCGTCAAATTGCTTGGCGAGGTTGCTCAGAGATAGCAGTGTCTGTTTCATCGGCCCTGCCCACAGAATGAGCGGCTTATTTTTCCAGAAACAGGGGCAAACAGAAAGGGGCGTCGGGATAATCCGCAATCCCGACGCCCCTTGATCTCAGCTCACTTCGGCACGCTTGCCGAAATGCGGCTCACTGATCTGCAACGCTATCCAGATACGCCTTGTCCGAAATATTGGTCCAGGGCCGTACCTGGCTGAGATAGTCGCGTTGCGACGTAATGATCTCTCGGGCCAGTTCATCCTTCTCTGCGAACTCGTCCAGCAGGCGATTGGTGGTGTCACGCAGGGCATTGATTACCTCTGGCGGGAACACTTTGTGGGTCACCTCCGGATAATCCTCAGTCATGCGGCTCCAGGCGACACCACTCTCGTGGGTGCTCTGGATGTACATGTCGTAGGCCGCCGTGCGCATGGACACCCGCAGGATTTCCTGGAGGTCAGCCGGCAGCGAATCCCACGTTTTCTTATTGATCAGGAACTGAACTTCAGCGTTGGGCTCCTGCCAACCAGAGTAGTAGTATTTGGCGATTTGATGGAATCCCATCTGGAAATCCAGAGCTGGTCCAACCCATTCCACGGCATCAATGGTGCCCCGCTCCAGGGCGGTGTATAGCTCGCCTGGCGGCAGGTTGGTAACCGCCACACCCAGCTCGGCCATCACTTCTCCGGCAAAGCCTGGGGTGCGCATTTTCAGGCCTTTGAGGTCGTCCAGGGAATTGATTTCCTTGCGAAACCAACCACCCATCTGGTTGCTGGTATTACCGCCCGGAAACGACAGCAGGCCATAGGGCTCGTAGACCTTCTGCATCAGCGCCATGCCATCATCGTGGTAGAACCAGGCATACATTTCCGGCGTGATCATGCCAAACGGTATGGTGGTGAAGTACATGGCGTTGGGGATGGTGCCCTTGTAGTAGTACGAGGCGGTGTGGCCCATGTCATACTGGCCGTTGCGCACCAGGTCAAAAATACCGAAGGGCGCCTTGTGCTTGTTCGAAGAATCAATCCGGAACTTCAGGCGGCCGCTGGACATCCGCTCCGCCATCGCGGCCATATTGCGAGGAGTCTCACCCAGGATTTTGGAGTTCGGGCCCCAGGTTTCAGCCAGGCGGATGGTGTAGGTTTTCTCGGCCGCCGCAAACGGGCTGGTCAGCAGGGCAACCAACGTAAGGGCCGCCACGAAGATTCTGTGCATAGACATGGTGTTGGCTTCCATTGTTATTGCTTTGAGGGTAAAACGAACAAATAACGGAAAGCCATGATAACCGTGGAGGCCAGCCACGCCAATGCGGCAGGCCGGCCTCGCCGGAATCAGACCTTGAACTGGCTCACCAGCTCACGCAGGTTTTCACCCAGCCGCGCCAGCTCGTGACTGGCTTCATTGGTCTGGTTAACCCCGGTGTCGCTACGCTGGGCAGCGTCGACAATACGCACCACATTCTGGTTAATTTCCTCGGCCACCTGGCTCTGCTGCTCCGCCGCCGTGGCAATCTGGGTAACCTGATCATGGATCTGGGTCACCGATGTCACAATGGTGTTCAGCGCACCAGTGGCGTGATTGATGCGTTCGACGGTAGCCTCGGAACTCTTGCGGGAATGGTTCATCCGTTCAACAGAAGCCTTGGATTCGGCCACAAAGCCGTCAATCATTTCCCGAATCTGATCGGCGGATTCCGCAGAGCGTTTGGCCAACTGCCGAACCTCGTCCGCCACCACCGAGAAGCCACGACCGTGCTCACCCGCCCGTGCAGCCTCGATGGCCGCGTTAAGCGCCAGCAGGTTGGTCTGCTCGGTGACGGCATGGATCACATCCAGAACCTGCTGGATATCATTGGACTTCTCCGCCAGGGCGTTAATGCTGGCCGCCGTGCTCTCCATTTCTTCGGACAACTGGTTGACGGCACCTTGCGCGCTGGTGATCGTTTCACCACCCTCACGGGCCATGCGGTCGGCGTCTGAAGCGGCGCTTTCCACTTCGTTGGCATTGCCGGAAATCTGCTGGATGGTGGCTGCCATTTCATTGATCGCCGACGCAATCTGGTCTGTTTCCGAGCCCTGTTCCTGAACCGACTGGCGGGTTTCGTTGGCCACACGGCTCAGCTCTTCGGCGGCCGAGGCGACCTGATCGGTGGTTGAGCCCACTTCACGAATAGTATCCTGAATCTTGATCACGAAATGATTGAACCGGCGGCCTAGCTCAGCCAACTCATCCTTGCCGTCTTCCGGCAGACGCTGGCGTAGGTCGCCATCACCGTCGGCGATTTCCTGCATCATATCGCTGACTTTATTCAGGGGCGCTGTCACGGTGCGGCCGATCACCAGGCCGATGATCAAGGACACAGCAACCACAATGAAGGTCACCAACAGGATAAAGCCCATGGCGGCCGCCATAGCCGAATCGATTTCCTTTCGTGCCTCAACCACTACCCGCTCGATATCGGTGACGTAGATACCGGCACCCATCATCCAGTCCCAGCCCGGGATGATGCTTGAATAAGACACTTTCGGCTCTACCTCGCCCGAGGCGGGGTTTGTCCAGTCGTACTCATAAAAGCCGTCGGTTCCCGCCGCTGAGAACAGGTCCCGAACCAGTTTCTGTGTATTGGGGTTGGTCGTCGGCCCCTCGCGGGAAGGGTCCGGAGCGTAGGCGAGATTATCCAGATTACGGGCGTAGGCAAAAACGTAGTTATCCTGCCCGAATGTGATGGAGCGTAGCCGTTTGCGAGCCTCCTCGCGGGCGTCTCTATCAGACAACCCAGAGTTGTTCTTGGCATCCATGACCACTGCCCGGGCCGTTTCCACGAGATTCTTCAGGCCTTCCTTACGGGCATCCAGAAGCTCTTCCTCCAGGCGTTCCAACTCGGCTTCTCCGTTTGCCTGAATCTGGCTGGCGGTGATCCAGGCAATGGTACCCGCCGTAATCAGTACCGGCACCAGTACACCAATCAACAGGCGGGCTCGGATGGTCAGGTTGCTCAACAATGTCATGGTTCTGCTCCGGATTGTCTGCTCTGGCCTCGGGATTATCCACAGTGCCACGTACAAGGCTGTTCCAGTTTGTTAACGCCTGTATACCAATACTCAAGTACAAACATGTCGACTTGGTAGCCAGGCCATTTGTATCAAGCCTTTCAGGTAGTTCGGGTATCGGCCGTCATGTAAACGACTTGAGCTTGTGTCAGACTAAAGTTTCATGTCAGTCGTGCCGGGGAGAGCTCACCGTGAAACACCTTTTTCTCATCCGCCATGCCAAGTCCAGCTGGGATAACGACAACCTCAGCGACAAGGACCGCCCGCTAAACCCACGAGGCGAGCAACAGCTGGCACCGCTCGGGAAGGCGCTGCTGCGTTACGGGGCCATGGCAGGAGAGATTCACGTAAGCCCTGCCCTGCGCGCCCAACAAACGCTTAAAGGCATTTTGCATCCCTCGATGGGTGAAGCGCAGATTTACACTAACCCGGAACTCTATACCTTTGATTACCGGCGTCTATTACAGTGGCTGCAGAACTGTGACAATCAGGCGCAAACCCTGGCCATTGTCGGGCACAACCCGGCGCTTTTGGAACTGGCAGCCACCCTGGTGCCGCACGCTCCCTTTGAACTCCCCACCGCCAGTTTTATTCACATACGTTTACCAATCAAACACTGGCGCAAACTCGGCAAACGGGAAGGTCGGCTTGAAACCTTTCTAACCCCGGTGGACTTCAGTTATGAGGCGTTCAAACGCAAGAACCAGAAACGGCACAAGAACGCCGGCAAAGCGACGGTCAAAGACACTCCGTCAGTGCTTTTGGGGCAGGCCGAGAGTCTTAACCAGTTACATCGGGGGGTGATGCTCGGCCTGGACGATGAGTTTCTCCACCAGTATCGCATTGCCCTTCGTCGCAGCCGCGCCGTGGCCGAATCCCTGGCCGAGGTAACCGGAAACAAATCACTGAAGAGCCACATTTCCCACCTGAAACGACACGCCCAGGCCACGAGTAACCTGCGGGATCTGCACGTCTTCCGCCAGGATCTGCCGCAGCTATGCAGTGACCAGCCAGAGCTCCTGCGGGCACTGGAGCAATGGGTCTGCGCGCGGGTGGGCAAGGAACAGAAAAAACTGGCGAAACGGCTTGGAAGCAAACGTTACCGGCAGAGCCTGCACAGTTGGGAGGACGAGCTGCAGTCAAGGGAGTTCCGCAAACTGATCGACAAACTCAGTACCAGGGACGTTCAAAAAAGCGTTGAACACCGGCTGCGCATGTTCAACCGGAAAACCGCCGAACTGCTGCACGACGCGCCAGATGAGGACATCCACAATCTCCGCAAACTCCTGAAGCGCATCCGCTACCTCATGGAACTGGACATCGACAGCTGGAAATCCGCCCTTAAGACCCTACGACAGCGCCAGGATCTCTATGGCCGTTTCCAGGATCTGCATGTCCAGATTGAGCTGGTCAAACGGTTTGCTTCAAACCACCCGGAGGATCCAAACGGCGCGCTTCAGGCCCTGCTGGACTACCTGGCCGTCGAAAAGGACGACACCCGCAGACTGATTCTGTCCATCGGCGGGCTGAAGGCTGGCTGATGCCAGAACACCAGGTTCAGATTCTGACCATACGAGCTTCCAGGAGCAGGTTAGGGCCCAACTTCGCCACTCTCACCTGGCCCGGATTCAAGCCAAGGTCTTCCAGGGTTTCCTGGATATCGTCCATGGCCTCTTCCGAGGGTGCCGCCAGCAGCAACTCCCGCACTGACTCCAGAATCATCCTCACCGGCACGGTCATGAAATACACCGAGATCACCAGCATCATCACCGGGTCTGCATAGACTGCCAGTGCAGACCATTGGCTTTTCTCCAGCATCCAGGCGGCGGCAAAACCGATCATCACGGCAGCACTCAGGGCGCTGTCCATCAGCCACTGCCTCTGCTCGGCCCTGACCAGGCCGGAGTCGTTCTGAAAGCTGGACCAGCGTAGATACACCCACACGGCCAGGCAACCCACCACGTTCACCGCACCAAACACCATGGCCATATCGGCGGCCACCGCACGGCCACCCTGCAGCAACGAAACCACCGCCGAGGCCAGCGAAAGCACACACACCAGGGCAATAACCAGGCCTTTCACCGCAATCACCAGCGGCTCCACCGCACCCAAACCAAACGGATAGTCTTCTGTTGCTGGCCGACGCACCAGGCGAGCGGCATAGAGTGAAAGCAGGGACAGCGCCAGGCTGATCAGTGAGTAGGCGCCATCGAAAAGAATGACCAGGGAATCAACCCAAAGCCCCCAGCCGATACCGACGACAGCAAACAAGCCCGCACCGGCCGCAGATAATGTCAGCGCCATATTTTCCCGCGCCAGAGAAGTAAACATTTTGACCTCCTGAGAATTGCCGGCCATATTATCGGCATCACCACGAAGGCGTGAGTCGCTGAGCGACGGAAAATCCGGCGCAACGAGATAACCATGAAGACTTCCCAGATAAAAATCTTTCTGTCCGTGGTCCGGAACGGCAGCGTTGCCGCAGCCGCCAGGGAGCTGAACCGCAGCCGAACCACAGTGAGCACCGTGCTGGCCTCGCTGGAGGATGAACTGGGAGTTGAGTTGTTTGAACGCAGCGGTAACCAGCTGCATCTGACCTCCATCGGCCAGTCCATTCTCACCGATTGCCGGCGCTTCGATCAGGTAGCCGGCCAGATACAGGCCCGCTGCCAGCACCACCTGAGCGGGGCCGAATCGGTGTTGCGCATCGCCCGGGACGATGCCATTCCCGAGGACATTTGGCGGGACATTCTGCGCCGCCTGAAACAGCGATTTCCGCAAACCAGCCTGTCGATCTACCTGGCGCCCCCACGAGAACTGCCCTCGCTGGTCCGAAACCAGTCGGTGGATGTCGCCTACGGGCTGATGCCGGAACTGATGAATGAAGGCTACCAATGGTTCCGCGAGCTGGCTGACGTGCGCATGCTGACCGTCGCTGCGCCCGAGCATCCGCTTAGCCAACTGAAACGGGTAACCCAGGATGATCTGATCAGCCATACCGAAATCACCATTGCCTACATGCAGGATTCCGTGCTGGTGGCAGACTCACCGGAAACCGCCAACTACCTGGCATTTACCCAGTACGAGTTGATCCGCGATGCGGTGATGGACGGCGCCGGCTGGGCGGACCTGCCGTTACCATTGATTGCTGAGGCACTGCGGAAAGAACAGCTGAAAACCATCCATCACCGCAGCGCGCGTTGGTGGAAGGTGTTCAGCGCCCTGGAGTCAGAACAAGCCCAGGGCGGCGCCGTGGTAGGCTGGCTGGCCAACGAACTGGAAGCCTATCTGGAGACGATGGCCTGAGGGCCTGGCTGCTCGTCTGCCGGCGCCCCCTCATCACACTTCTTGCAGTCCAGCTCAAACCCCAGCATGGACTGCCGCCCTTCCGGGGTAACAACCCATGGCCGGTTCACCCAGGGCGGATCATGACGCACATGCTGGTTATGCCCGCAGGCCAGTTGCGCCACCCAATGATTTTCATCGTCTTGGTGATAGCCGGTGATGCGCTGTTTCACGATCTCCCCCTTTGCCCCCAAGCCGACCAGGAATAGATCCCCAGCGCCATCCAGATCATGCCAAAGCTCACCAGTTTTGCGGTGCTCAAGGGCTCGTGGAACACAAAAAGCGCAATCAGGAACTGGATGGTGGGGTTGATGTACATCAGGAATCCCACCGTCGAGAGCTTCAGCCGCCGGGCGGCACCGGCGAAGGCCAGCAGGGGAATGGCGGTAACCGCACCGCTGGAAAGCAGCAGCAAGGTACTGTAACTGGTGCCGCCAAAGTGAGACAAACCCTCCGAGGACAGCCAGGCCAGCGTCAACAGCCCCAGCGGAAGCAACAGCAGAGTTTCCACAAACAGGCCCGACAGTCCATCCAGCTCGACTTTCTTTCGAAGCAGCCCATAGGTGCCAAAGCTGAACGCCAGCACCAGAGTAATCCAGGGCAGCTCACCCAGCAGGACAAACTGGTACAGAATCGCCACCGCCGCAAGGGCCACCGCAACCACTTGCAGGCGTGAAATTCGCTCCCCCAGGATCAGCAGCCCCATCGCCACGTTCACCAGTGGGGTAAGGAAATAGCCCAGGCTGGCCTGCAGCACGTGCCGGGTTTCCACCGCATAAATGTAAACACCCCAGTTCAGGGCAATAAACACCGCGCAACCGAGTACGAAACCCAGCCTCTTTGGCTGCTTCAACGCTGCGATTACCGCCGGCCAGCGTGTGAGAAGGGAAATCACGATGGCGAGAAACAGGCAGGACCAGATTACCCTGTGAATCAGAACTTCCCAGGCGGGAATTCCCTCAAACAACGCGAAGTACAGGGGAAAACTGCCCCACAGGGTGTAGGCAGCCAGCCCATAGAGAACGCCTTTGGTGGTTTCCGGGTTGACCGGGGTCTTTGAGTGCATAGGTTCCTCATCACTGGACGAGATAATCTAGCACACCAAGGGCGACGGGAACCCAATGAATTATCCCACCCCGGCACCAACGACTGACCTCCTCAATGTTGCAGGATTTCCTGTTATCCGCCTTTAAGGCAACAGGCTTTGTACTTTCTCCCGCTGCCACACGGGCAAGGCTCGTTGCGGCCGGGCTTGAGGCTACCCTCGCTCGTTTCTCCGGCCACGTAGTACCAGCAACCGTCTACCCGTGCAAAGTCTGAAACCTCCTCCAGATAGCCCCAACCGGTTCCAGCCCGGTAGACCGCACGGAAATGAACGCGCCCACGGGAGTCCTGCTCACTGGCACCCAGAATCTGTAACGATGCCCAGTCCGGAGAGTGTTCCAGCTCCAGCTCCCCGGGCCGGGTATCCGGATGCCAGGTGGCCAGCAGGTAGTCCGGATTGCGCAGCACGAACGCAGCATAGCGTGAGCGCATCAGCGCCTCCGGGGTGGGCGCCGGCTGCCCGGAATGCCAGGGTTGGCAGCATTCAAGGTAGGCCTTGCCGCTGCAGCAGGGACAAGGGTCTGATGATGCAGTGACAGTCATGAAGGAAGGCTCTGAAAAGTTCGTTTGGGCAGCAGTCTATCAAGACAAGCCCGGGCTGTCCCCGCGGCTGTCAATCTGCCCACAGGCGCGCCCGGAACCCGCTGCGCCGCCACAGCAATGCCAGCCAGAGCGCGTGCAGGTTGATCAGCAGCGCCAGCACCCATTCAAAGGCATCGTCTTTCTGGCTATACCAGTCCGGCACCACCGCGGTCAGAATCACCGAAAGAATACCCACTGCCAGCGTCAGTTGGCAAAGGCGCAACAAGCGCAGGCCGGAGGTGTACCACCTCGGATGATTCATCAGGCAGGCGCTGACCAGCAACTGGCACAGATAGGTGAATGAAAAATACAGAACAACGCCAATACGGCGAGTCAGGTTAAAACCGTCCCCGGCATGACCCAGCGCCAGGGTATAAAAGGCGAGGGCAGCACAGGCAATCAACCCGAGCCACGGAATCCAGGCAACGCGCCGAGCCTGAACACCAAGCTGGCGCAACCAGAGACCATTCAGCCACCAGAACAGAATCCCCAGCAGTGCTGCCGGCAACATGGTCCCCTTAAAAATGAAATAGGCGGTACCGTGGCGACCGGTTCGGCTGATACTGGTGCAGCTGTCCCAGTACGGCACGCACCAGGAAACATGTCCCTCCATTACCGATACGGCAAAGGTGAGGTGAATTGTCAGCAAGGGAATCAGTGCCGCTGCAAACGCCAACCACCAAAGTGGCAAAGATCGATGCCCCATACCGTTGCTCCTGAAACATTTTATCTCTGACTTACACCATCCGAAGTCATCAGGTAATCGTAGGTACAAGCCGAAGAATAGGACAGATTCCGGGTGCAGGCGACGGCCAAAGACGCCATACTCGGCAACACATTGGCGAAAAATCAAACGAAGACAAAAGTACCAATGAGATCCGGGATACCATCCATCAACCTACCCGCCCAACCGGAAAAACCGGTTCCGGACACCAGTACCTCCGCCGAGGGCCTGCAGGCCGTGCTCGACAATCTCGATGCCCTGGTTTATGTATCTGACTTCGAGACCCACGAATTACTTTACATGAATGCCTACGGCCGCCGCATCTGGGGCAGCATCGACGGCCGCAAATGCTGGCAGGTGCTGCAAGACAGCGACGGCCCTTGCTCTTTCTGCACGAATGACCTGCTTGTCGCCGATGACGGCACCGCCAACGCACCTCATGTCTGGGAGTTCCAGAACCAGCTCGACCAACGCTGGTACCAGTGCCGGGACCAGGCTATTCAGTGGACCGATGGTCGGCTGGCGAGGCTGGAGATTGCAACTGACATAACTGAACGAAAGAACATGGAGCTGGCGTTACACGAAGCCCACGAGCGGGCTCGGGCCGCCGCGTTCGAGGATGAACTGACCAGGCTCAGGAATCGCCGGGCGTTCTTTGAGTTCGGCAATCAGCTACTCAGCCGCGCCCTGCGACAACAGTCCCCGACGGCACTGATCATGATGGACCTCGACCATTTCAAACAAGTCAACGACACCCATGGTCACGAGGCGGGCGATGAGGTGCTTCGCAAGGTATCTTCAACGCTTGGGGAGAACATCCGCGACTATGACATCCTTGCCAGGATGGGCGGCGAAGAATTCGCACTCCTGCTCCCGGAAACCACGGAGCAGGAAGCTCTGGATACCGCTCACCGACTTCTGAGTGCGCTGACCAGCCTCACAGTAGATTATCGGGGCTGCGCAATCCAGATCAGCGCCAGTTTCGGGATCACCAGTCTGGGGCGGCAAGACCAGCGCCTGGAAGACCTGCTACACAGAGCAGACCGGGCACTCTATCGCTCGAAAGAGCTTGGACGTTGTCAGGTCAACCTCGATGCACCGCTATAAGCCCTGATTGCCAACGTACCGCGCCGTATATTCCTCGATAAGCGCTGGCAATCTTCTGTTCACCGTCAGGTGCGAGAGCCGTTCCATAAAAGCTTCCCTGAAGGATTCTGAATTGCACGGTGAGCCTTTCGGAAACGCAAAGAACAGCCCCTCCCTCGAAATCGGTGGGTCCAGTGCAATAAAATCGCCGGCAAGCCCGAGCTTCTGGAGTTTCACCTGCCCCTGAAGTTGCTCGTACAACACATAGTCAACTCGGCCCGCCCTCGCCATGAGGAATGACTGCTCTATCGTGCGCACCCCCTCGATCATCAGGTTTGCTTTTGCGTATTGATCGAAACGCTGACCAAAACTGTTGTTGATCAGGGTGCTGCCCCGCTTCATCAACAAGTCCGGCCAATGGCGATACTCAAAAGGCCGGTCTTTTGGCACCCAGACGCTGGTGGGTAAGTGAGTCATCGGCGGCAACACATAATCCATATAACCAATGCGCTCCGATGTCATAAAGGCGCCGGCCACGAGATCAAGATCACCCAGCTTTGCAAGATGCTGCACCCTGGCCCAGGAACCCTTGTCCCGAACCTCAACTTTAACTCCGAGCGGCTCTGTCAGCTCCCGCAAAAATGCTGGTATAGCGCCAACCAGCTCCCCGGGCGACCGGTCTGAACGCCAAAGCAGAGGTGGGTACTGAGGATTACCACTGGCCACGAGTGTGGTGCATACGAACCTTTCAGACTCTCCGGCCGCAACCCCGTGATGGCTTACCGACACCATCATCAAGCAGGCAACCACGAACCTTGTCATCGCCCCACCAATCGTCACTTTGATTAACACACAGTCTCCTGATGCGAGAACGCATCCGCTGCAAACTGGTTGATAAAATGAACTAAATTGAGTGTATCACCGATCCTGCCGACCGGCAGGCTGAAAACTTGATATCTCTCAAACCCCGGTCAACTTCCTCAAACCAGTTTCGCCAATTCGTGTCAGCCCTTCACAAATCATATGTTATAACATAACATTGTCAGCCCGGATTCGGCTTCTCTCGCCAGACCAAAAGGTTCTAGCAATGACACAACACCCTCATAACCTCGAACACTCCCTGAGTGTCCACGGGCAAAATGTACAGTGCCTTGCGGAAATACTCCGTGACAACGTTAACCTGGCCGTCTGGCAGAGACCTCGGAACAACCTTTGGGCCGCATTCGTAAATGAATTCTGTAACCGCGCGGGGAACCTTGAGCGTTTCGTCAGCCTCGAACGTGGGCAAAGTGCGGCCACTGCGTTGCCCGGGTGGGCTCTTGATATCGAGGGTTCCAACCACTGGATTGCCGATGTCGACGAGCTGGCAGAGATGTATCAGTGCCTATTTGAGCCTGAAGCGATAGGTCTTCGCATACATGTTCTGGCTGACACTATGTGCCCCAGATTTCATGTGGATCGGGTACCGGTGCGGCTGCTTTGCACTTACCGCGGGCCCGGAACCGAGTGGCTACCCGAACCCCTCGTTGCCCGTCCTGCTGGTGAAGGCCCCCTGCCAGAGCAAAGCGTTCCCTCAGATCAGATTCAAACCATACCCACTGCCGCTGTCGCCCTTCTGAAGGGCGAGGCATGGGAGGGCAATGAGGGCCGGGGACTGGTGCACCGTTCACCGCAACCGAATGGCACCCCAAGACTGATTGTTGGCCTCGACTGGCTTTCATCCTGAACTTTAAATGCAACGTTATAACATGAACAAAGGAGTGAGAACTCAATGAAACTAGCACCTCCCGCTCAAAAGCCGGTAACACCAAGGCTGATCATTACATCCATTGTCGCAGCCTCAGCGCTTATGCTTTCTGGATGCGGCGGCAGCAGCTCCGGTGACGGTCACGACCACACAGAGATCGATACCGCCGGGCGCCTGGCCATTTATGACAGCACCGGCTCACAGATCAAGGTGATGGACCTGGACGACGGAAGCATCCTGGAACAATTCCCTCTGGACGGTGAGGCACCCCGCCTGTACCGATCACCCAACGCACGGTATGGGGTAGTCATCCAGCGCGGAGATGACCTGGTGTCCTTTGTGGACAGCGGACTCTATACCGAAGACCACGGCGACCACATGCATGATTACGCGGAAACGCCATCCATGCTGAGCCTGACGCTGAACGATCACCGGCCCACCCACTATTCCCTCGGCGAAGAGTATGGCGTGGTGTTCTACGACGGCGCAGCCAGCGCGGCCAACGCCAAGGTGACAGTGTTCTCCGACCACTCCCTGGAAAGTAACAGTGAGGTCGCATCTCTGGGTCGCGACAACAACATGCATGGCGTTGCCAAGATGGTAGGGGATCGCCTGTTCGTCACCCGTCGTGATTCATCGATTACCGATACGACCCTGCCGGCGGAAGTTGAGCGGTACCAGCTGGACGGTGGCAGTTTCACACACGAACACCTCTACGCTGAACAATGCCCACGCCTGCATGGCGCGGCAGCCAATCACCACGCCCTGGCCTTCGGCTGCTCCGATGGTGTGCTGGTGATCGATCTGGAAGACGATACCTTCCCCGCGGAAAAACTGGATAACCCACCAACCCTGATCGACGGCAGTCGCATTGGCACCCTGGTTGCTCATCATGACGTCGACGCCCTGGTCGGTGTTGCCGGAAACCAGCTTTTCGTCATCAACCCGGAAGACGCCGAGCCCTACCTGGAGTTGACTCTGGGCGAAGGCGTCACTCGCGTTGCCCAGGGTTTTGATGGTCATGGCGAAACCTTCTACGTGTTCGGTAATGACGGCAAGCTTCGCTTGTTCGACCCTGCCGACAGCTGGCTACTGGTTGCCACCCTGGACGTTATGGCGCCTCTGGCAGAGGACGACCAAGTTGCGTTTACCGAATCGGCCAGCGAAGACCGCCTGTTTGTACTGACACCGGACGGTCAGTCCATCATCGAAATCGACACCCATGAGCGGGAGGTTCTGCGGACCATCGCCCTGGACTTCCAGGCCGCCAGCCTGGTCTGGCTTGGCCTGATGGATGATCACGACCACGATCACGCTCACTAACCAACACCAATGACACCGCGCCGGCTGCTTAACGCATCGCCGGCGCCGACTCCATTTCCTATGCAAGCAGTACGAGGATTCAACATGCGTTTTACCCGCCTTCAAGCCGGCCTGTTCTCCACCTTGCTGATGCCATTTGCGTCGGCCCAGGCCAATGAAATGAACCCAGACATCAGCGTGGTTCTGGACGGTTATTACAAACAGAACGCCACCGCGCTGTCCCACCGGGACGAGGGTTTTGGGCTTGGGCACACCGAGCTGTCATTGTCTGCGCCCATCGATGACCTGTTCACAGGCCGCCTGACTGCAGTTTTGGAAGAACATCACGGCGAAACCGAAGTAGCACTGGAAGAAGCCTACCTGCAGACCACCGGCATGCCCTGGAACCTGAGTGTTCGGGGCGGCCGATTCCTGTCCCAGGTCGGTTACCTGAACAGTCGCCACATGCATGAGGACAACTTTGTCGAGCGCCCCGCAGCCTATCGGGCTCTGCTGGGCAGCCACTACTTCGACGACGGTCTGCGGGTCAACCTGCTGATGCCCACACCGTTTTTCTGGCAGATCGGGGCGGAAGCTTTCAACGGCAATCGCCTGACGGAAGGTGACGAAGACATTGGTGTGTACACCGTCAACACTCGTTTCGGTGGCGACATTGGGGTGTCACAAAGCTGGCAGGCCGGGCTGTCCTATCTGAACAACCGCCAGGTTCATGGTGACCATGACGGCGATCACGATCATGACCATGATCATGACCACGGTGATCATGACCACAGCCATGCCGCCGCCTACACCGGCGAGAACCTCTATATCGCCGACCTGGTCTGGAAATGGTCGCCTAACGGCAACACCCGACAGCAACAGCTGACGCTCAGCGGCGAATACCTGTACGCGGACGAACTGAACGAACATGCCCGCTCCTCAGATTACCACCAGGGCTGGTATACCTCCGCTGTCTACCGCTTTACCCCACAGTGGTCTGTCGGAGCCCGCTATGGCCGGGTGGATCTCAAGGAAGCCCATGGTGACCACTTCCACGATCAGCAACTGAAAGAAACCGATGTGATGCTGGCCTGGTCCCGGTCCCACTTCTCGACTCTGCGTCTGCAGTACACGCACCAGAGCGCACATGGTTTCGAGGACGCCGACAACACCGTCACCCTGCAATACGTGATGACTTTCGGAGCTCATGGTGCCCATGATTTCTAAGCCCAACCGCCTGGCGTGGGCGTTTGGCTGGCTGCTGGCGTTTGCCAGCATGCCGGCCAGCGCCAATCTGAATGTGTTCGCCTGCGAACCGGAGTGGGCCAGCCTGGTCTCGGTGTTGCTGCCGGATGCAAACATCACCACCGCGACCACCGCCTGGCAAGACCCGCACTACATCGAGGCCCGGCCCAGCCTGATTGCCGCCATGCGTAAAGCCGACCTGGCCGTGTGCACGGGTGCGTCGCTGGAAGCCGGCTGGCTACCTTCGCTGATCTCAAGGGCGGCCAATCGCAAGATCCAGCCCGGTAGCGATGGGCTGTTCTTTGCCGCCGACCATGCGCCGCTGCATCAGAGTCATGAGCACGTTGACCGCAGCATGGGGGATGTCCACCCAGAGGGCGACCCGCACCTGCACCTGTCTCCAGACGCCATTCCCCTGGTTGCCAGTGCCCTCGCAGAGCGACTCGCATCTCTGGTCCCCGATCAGCAGGCGCAGATTCAAGTGAGGTACATTCGGTGGCGGGGAGAGTGGAACCAGCACCGCCAATCCTGGCGCACTGCGGCCCGTCAACTGACAGGGACCGGTGTGATTACCCAACACTCCACCTTCGATTACCTGCTGCGTTGGCTGGGCATCGAGGTCATTGCCGACCTGGAGCCGAAACCCGGGTTACCACCCGGCAGCACGCACCTGCGGAACGTACTGGCCACCCCGGACCTGGCTCGCGCCAGCGTGATTATGCTTGCCTCCTATCAGGATGATCGTCCGGCCCGGTGGTTATCGTCACAATCCGGGGTACCGGCGAGAGTGCTACCTGGCACCGTCACCGGCCAACCGGGTGAAGAGACTCTGGCGCAAGTTATCAACCTGATCGTCGACACACTGTTGAATCATCAGGAGCCAACGAATGTGGACTGAGTGGGGCTGGATGTGGCCGGCACTCACCGCCAGCACGCTGACTGCAGTCGCCCTGGTGCCTCTGGGCAACCGGGTACTTGAGCGGGGTATGGTATTTGCGGATCTGGCGATCGCCCAGTGGGCGGCGCTGGGCATTTTACTGGTCGGTACCGTATTACCCGCCGGCGGCTCTGCCCTGAGCCTCTCCGGGAGCCTGGCCCTTGCTCTGCTGGCTGTTACCTTGGTCAGCCTGGTTTTACGGTATCTGACCCGTCACCGTGAAGCCATGATCGGCCTGCTCTACGCACTGGGCGCGTGCCTGGCCACCTTGCTGGTAAGCCAGGACCCCCACGGCGCACAGAGGCTTGCCCATACCCTGAACGGAGATCTGCTCTGGACCACACCCACGGCGCTGGGCCCGATGGTGCTGCTGGCACTGGCCGTGCTTGTATGGCAATACGTCCTGCCGCAGAGTTACAGGGGGTGGCTGTTCCTGCCAATGTTCGCTATCGCCATCACACTGACGGTCGACCTGGCCGGCATCTACGTGGTGTTCACCTCATTGATTGCCGCCCCACTGCTACTGATACACCTGCGTGGCACCAGCATCGTCTTCGCCATACTCACGTGCCTGGCGGGCCACAGTCTGGGGCTTCTGATCTCAGCCTGGCAGGATCTGCCAACCGGGCCAACCGTGGTTATCGCTGCCATGGCCACCTGTGCCAGTGTGGCGGTGCTGGCGCGCAAACCCATCAACCGGGACGCTTGGTAACCGCCATTGTCAGCCTGGAGATGCAGGTCAGCTTGCCTTGCTCGTTCTCCAGGCGGATTTCCCAAACCTGGGTGGTGCTGCCGATGTGCTGGGCGCGGGCCGTGCCGTATACCCAGCCGCCGGTCACCGGGCGAATGTGGTTGGCGTTGATATCGAGCCCCACCGCCACGGTGTTCTTGTCTTTCAGACAGCAATTGGCCGCCATGCTGCCCAGGGTTTCCGCCAGCAACACTGAGGAACCGCCGTGCAGGATGCCAAACGGCTGAACCGTGCGCTGGTCCACCGGCATGCGGCCTTTCACGTAATCGTCACCAATTTCGAGGTATTCAATACCCATGTGGCTGACGGCGGTGTTTTTACTTGCCTCCGCCATGTGTTCCAGGTTTGGGGTTACTGTCCAGATCGCCATATGCGAAATTCTCCAGATTGAACTTTGGTCTGTTATAACTGTCAGCAATGAGTCTATACAGGTAGGATGCTCATAACCATGCCTTTATAGAGCATTTTGGTAACCTAACCAATCAGACTAAAAGAGAGGGACCTGAGATGAAAAAAACCGGTGTGATTGCCGCCGCCATACTTGCCACTTCGTTTGCCATGCCTGCCGCGGCTCAACTGAGTGTGGAAGACCAGATCGAAGCACGCCAGGCTGGCTACCAGTTCATGGCCTGGAACATGGGCAAGATCAAAGCCCAGGCGGTTGATGGCGATGTGGAATTCAATGCTGACCAGATGAAAGCGGCAGCCAATGCCATTGCCGCCATTGCCAACTCTGGTATGGGCGCGCTGTTCAGCCCGGACTCGACCATGGACAAAGCAGAGAACACCCGTTTGAAGCCTGAGTTTTTCCAGCAAACGGATAAAGTCCGGGAAGTCGGCACCAACTTTGTTCGTGAAGCCAACAAACTGCAGGAAGTGGCTGCCACCGGTGACCGTGGTGCATTGGCGCGCCAGTTCAGTGCTGTCGGGCAAACCTGCAAGGCCTGCCACGACAACTTCCGCGCCGACTGATCAGCGCAGTTAACCTACCAGCCCAGATCCTGGGGTGCAGGTGCGGGTGCCGGCGGTGGTGATACAAGCTCACCGCTGGCCGCCCACACCACCGCCAGTGCAAGCACCAGAGACACCACGAATGCCATCGCACCCCCGCCTTTAGCATCTTCGGCGCGCCCTTGTGAGACCACTTTCCTGCCGGTGATCATCGGTTTCACCAGATTGTCTTTCTTCACGTGGGTGTAGAACACCACCGCTGCCACATGCAGGGCCACCAGGCCGTACAGATACCATTCGGTTTGCCGGTGCCAGCCACTCAAGGTGCCGCTTAGATCTGACGACACCAGCGGGTACAGAGGGCCGTAGAAGGCAATTTCGTCATTGGCGAACAACCCAGTCACGGCCTGAAAACCGAACAGGCCGATCAGGGCCAGAACCGATAAAGCACCCAGCGGGTTGTGGCCCACGCCCTGCCACCCGCCTTTGAGATAGGCCATGATAGCGCCGGGGCCGCGTACAAAACGGGTAAACCTTGCGTAACTGGAACCCAGAAAGCCCCAGGCGATACGAAAGGCCAGCAAGCCAACAACCAGCAAACCAAATCGCTCATGCCAAACCATCCAGCTGCCACCGAGCTTGGTGGTCGCGATGGCACCAACCACCGCCAACACCAACAACCAGTGAAACAGCCTGACCGGTAGATCCCATAATCGAATAGTGGTCATCTTCATTCCCTTGCGTCACTCACGGATTGGCGACATAGACCATCATAAGCTTACTAAGTTCCTTGCAACCATCAGTAGACCCTGACCAACTCCTGCTTCTGCCACCCCAGCCGCCCGGTTTCGACAACCTGACGCCGAATGCCCGGTACTGGCCGCACCATGAACAGGTCGCCATTACGGCCAACCATGGCCCTGGGCACGCCTGCGCCTTTCGCAAGGTCGGCATGTACGTCCATGTGTTCAGCCTCGCCATGAACTGGAATGGCAATGCGGGGCCGAACCCAGCGATACATCGCCTTGAGTTCATCCTGTGCCGGGTGACCTGAGGCATGAATGGGTGCACCGGCGTCTTCGGCGGTAATGACAATCACCCCCAGTTTGCGCAGCTGGCTGATCAGCGCCTCGATGGCTTCTTCATTGCCGGGTATTGCCCGGGCACTGAAAATGACCGTGTCACCGGCTTCCAGCTCAAAATCCGGGTGGCTGCCCTGGGCAAGGCGCCGCAACGCGGTTCGAGGTTCTCCCTGGCTGCCGGTGGCCACACCCAGCACCTCATGGCGCGGCAGGTAACCCAGGTGTGCGGGGCTGATCAGTTTGTCTGAGCCCGGCCAAAGCCCCGTAGCCTTGGCCGCACCGCTCATGTTTACCAACGAGCGGCCCAACAGTCCCATGTAGCGGCCGGTTTCCCGGGCAATACTGGCCAGCGTGTGCAGGCGCGCAATATTGCTGCCGAAGCAGGTGACAATCACCCGCCCCTCGGCCACCGCAATCAGGTCCCGCAGGCCTTCGTGCAGCGCCGCCTCGGACACCGAGTGGCCCTGCACGGTGGCGTTGGTGGAATCACAGACCATGGCGGCCACACCTTCTTCCGCCAGATCGGTAAACGTGGATGTGGTGTAACCGTGACCAACCAACGGATTATCATCCAGTTTCCAGTCACCACTGTGGAAAATGTTGCCAATCCGGGTGCGGATCATCAGGGCATTGGGGTCGGGAATCGAATGGGTGAGTGCCAGCCACTGCACATTGAACGGGCCGATCTGCCGGCGCTCGCCGGTGTCCACCTCGATGATCGGCACCCGATGCAACAGATCAAACTCCGCCAGCTTTCGGCGCAGGATTTCAGCGGTAAACCGGCTGGTGTAGACAGGGCACTGCAGCAGTGGCCAGAGATAGGGCACGGCGCCGATGTGATCTTCGTGGGCATGGGTAATGATCAACCCCGCCAGTTTGTCCCGCCGGTCGGCGATAAACGCCGGGTCTGCCATCTGCACCGGTGGCTCACCACGATGGTGCACTGTGCCATCGGCCGCGATACGGCCCGGTTTGGGGAAGGTCACCCCGCAGTCCACCATCAACCACTGGCCATCGTGGCCGTAGAGGTTTAGGTTCATGCCGATTTCACCCGTGCCGCCAAGGGGCAAAAACCATAAATCGTTGTGGTCAGGGGTCATTGGGCGGGCTGTTCCAGGTACTTCAACACAAGATTTTCCTTGATACCTTCACGTTCGATCAGTTTCAGGGCCGCGCGAATGTCATCGGCATATTTTAGCGCAGGGGATTTATCCGACACCGCAATCCAGGAACGTTCGCCCGGCACAAAAAACGGAGCTACCTGCGCCGGGAGTTGCAATCGACGGATGGTGTACAGGCCCACAAGTTCCGGAGCGATCACCACATCCACCCGGCCTTTTTCCATCATCAGCATCAGGTTCTCATAGTGCGGTGCCGATTCTTTAATCAGATCTCCGTCGCGATCAAACCGGCTGAAGTAAGTGGCGCCGTCCAGGACTCCAAGCGTTCGTCCGTAAAGATCACTGTAGCGGGTGATCCTGTGCTCGGCATTCAGATAGAAGAAAAGACGGCGTTCCGGTGGAAAAGCGGGGGCAACGAAGGTCATGTAGTCCTCGCGACCGTCGGTTCTCAGCGGCCCCAGCATCACGTCCACTTCCCCTTTTTGCAGCATCAGCAGAACACGCCGGAACGGCGCTTCCCGGTACTGCACCTGCCAACCAAGGCGATCGGCAATTTCCTCGAAAATCTCCAGATAAAGGCCACCTTTATGACCGGCTTCCAGTATTCGGTAGGGCGGAGAATGGTTCACCCCGACGGTCACCGTGAGTGGTTCGACGGTTTCCGTGCCCTGTTGCGCCTGTGCTGACAAGGAGAACGCCAGCAGTAAAGATGCCAGCCACAGCGGTGTGTTTCTCACGTCCATTTCGGCCTCAATCCATGGTCAAATGAGTGTAAAACGATGACAGTATAGTAGGCCGCAGCATCCATAACCTACCTGTAACCGTAATCCCTGTTGAAATATCGCCATCCCGTCACAAGGTCTCGGGGTAAGGCACATCAAACTCGTTTCTGAACTCCGACACAAGGATCGACCACTATGAAGATACTGATGGTACTGACTTCCCATGACCAAATGGGCGATACCGGCCACAAGACAGGCTTCTGGCTGGAAGAGTTCACGTCACCGTTCTACGTCTTCAAGGATGCCGGCGCCGACATTACCCTCGCGTCCCCTAAAGGCGGTCAACCGCCGGTAGACCCCAACAGTGAAGCCGAAGACGCCCTCACCGAATCCACCCGCCGCTTCATGGACGACACCCACGCCCGTGAAATGCTTGCCAGTACTAAAAAACTGGCGGATGTGGACATGAACAAGTTCGATGCCATTTTCTACCCCGGCGGCCACGGCCCGCTGTGGGATCTGGCAGAGGATGAAAAGTCCATCGCCCTGATCAAGACGGCCTACGAGCAGGACAAAGTGATCGGCGCTGTCTGTCACGCGCCTGCCGTGTTCAAGAACGTGTTCGTCAAGCCGGATCAGAACATCGTAGGCGGCCGGGAAGTCACCGGTTTCAGTAATACCGAAGAAGACGCCGTTCAGCTTACCAACATCGTGCCTTTTCTGCTGGAAGACATGCTCAAGCAGAACAACGCCCGCTATAGTCGGGGCGACGACTGGGCACCGCACATCGTGGTGGATGGAAAGCTGATCACCGGGCAAAACCCGGCCTCTTCCGAGGGCACCGCCAAGGCCGTGGTACAGGCGTTACAGGCCAGCTAACAGGCTGAGTCCATGACCGCAAAAATAAAGGGGAGGCCGGCGGCCTCCCCTTTGACATTCTGATACGGGTAAATCCCTGATCAGAAGTGAATCACCGTACGAATGCTCTTGCCTTCGTGCATCAGGTCAAACGCCTTGTTGATGTCCTCCAGCGGCATTTCATGGGTGATGAATACATCCAGCGGAATCTCACCCTTCTCGGCTTTCTCCACATAGGACGGCAACTCGGTACGGCCTTTTACGCCACCAAACGCTGAGCCTTTCCAGACCCGACCGGTCACCAGCTGGAACGGGCGGGTACTGATTTCTTCGCCGGCACCGGCCACGCCGATAATCACCGACTCACCCCAGCCCTTGTGGCAGCACTCCAGGGCCGCGCGCATCACCTTGACGTTACCGATGCATTCGAAGGAATAGTCCACACCGCCGTCGGTCATCTCAACAATGACTTCCTGGATCGGCTTGTCATAGTCGTTGGGGTTGACCACGTCGGTGGCACCCAGTTGCCTGGCGATATCAAACTTGCCCGGGTTGATGTCGATGGCGATGATTCGGCTGGCCTTGGCCATGGTGGCGCCGATAATAGCAGCCAGGCCAATACCCCCCAGGCCGAAGATGGCCACGGTGGCACCCTCTTCCACCTTGGCGGTGTTCATCACCGCACCGATACCCGTGGTCACACCACAACCGAGCAGACACACTTTCTCAAGGGGCGCCTCTTTCGGGATCTTCGCCAGGGAGATTTCCGGCAGCACGGTGTATTCGGAGAAGGTGGAGCAGCCCATGTAGTGGTACAGCGGCTGGCCATTGTACGAGAAACGGGAAGTACCATCGGGCATCACGCCCTTACCCTGGGTCGCCCGCACCGCACCGCACAGGTTGGTCTTGCCAGACGTACAGAACTTACACTCGCCACACTCAGCGGTGTACAGGGGGATGACATGGTCACCCACTTTCAGATCTTTCACGCCCGGGCCAACCGCTTCCACAATACCCCCACCTTCATGGCCCAGGATGGTCGGAAACAGGCCCTCCGGGTCGGCACCAGACAGAGTGTAGGCATCGGTATGGCACACACCGGTGGCGACAATCTTCACCAGCACTTCGCCTTCTTGAGGCGGTGCCACATCCACTTCCACAATTTCCAGTGGCTTGTTAGCCTCAAACGCTACAGCCGCGCGGGATTTAATCACTTTCAATCTCCTGGTATCCGGTTGAGTCGAATTGCCTGCCAGCATTAACCTTGGACTTTAGCACGTCAGTGCCCTCAAGGCCTGAAACAGATGCCAATCCTCCGGGCAATTACTGACGTATGTTCCGGTAACTTTTTCAGAAGGTTTAATACTTTGAAAACGCTTTACTGGTTTACCCGCGACCTGCGAATGCACGACAACGCAGCGCTGCTGGCAGCGGCCCGCTCTGACATGTTGCTGTGCGTGTACGTGGTGGATCCACGATGGTTTGCCAACGGGCCATTCCAGTGCCGGGCGATGGGTGAGCATCGATGGCGGTTTCTGTGGCAAAGTCTGACCGACCTGGAGCGCCGCCTGCGGGCCCTGGGGCAGCGGCTGCACATTGCCTTCGCAGAACCGGAGCAGGCACTCCCTGGGCTGGTTCACCAGCATTCCATTGATCGCGTTATTCGCTCACGCCAGCCCGGCACCATCGAAGCGCAACAGTGGCAGGTGCTTCAACAGAAGCTGCCAAACACCCTGTTTCAGGAGTTCGAAACCCTGAGCCTGTATACAGAAGGCTCGCTGCCTATGCCTGTCAGCGAGCTGCCCGGAACCTTTTCCCAGTTCCGCAAGCGGATCGAGAAGCAGGGCGACCGGGGCCCCGATCTTCTGCGTATTCGCACGCTGACCGCCCTGCCACCGCCACCCGGGTTCCCGGAGGACAACCGGGGTGAGTGCCCGCCGATCCCGGAGCCCTCATCGGCGCTGGCGTTTACGGGCGGAGAGACTGCCGGGCTGGCGCGCCTGCAAGAGTATTGCTTTGGCAACCACGGCATTGCCACCTACAAGGAAACCCGTAACGCCCTGGATGACTGGGACTCGTCCTCCAAGTTTTCCCCCTGGCTGGCCAATGGCAGCCTGTCGGCTCGGGAGGTGGCTGCCACCATCGAAGACTACGAGCGCCAGCACACCCGCAACGATTCCACCTACTGGCTCTGGTTCGAGCTACTCTGGCGCGAATACTTCTACTGGTACGCGCTCAAACACGGCAGCCGCCTGTTCCGCCGGGATGGTGTGCAACGCAAGCATCGGCAGGTGACCTTCTATGGCCATCGTTTTAAGGCCTGGTGCGAAGGAAACACCCAGTATCCCATCGTCAACGCCGCCATGAACCAACTGCGCGAAACCGGCTACATGAGCAACCGGGCCAGGCAATTGGTCGCCAGCTGCTTCGTGCATGAACTGGAGCTGGACTGGCGCTACGGCGCAGCCTGGTTTGAGCAGCAGTTGGTGGACTACGATGTCGCCAGCAACTACGGCAACTGGCAGTATCTGGCCGGCGTGGGCGCAGACCCGCGAGGCTTGCGGCAATTCAATCTGGACAAGCAGGCGCAACAATACGATCCTGATGGAGCCTTCGTTGAACGATGGCAGGGCAGGTCTTCACAACCGGTGGGCCTGCATACCGTGGACGCAGCAGACTGGCCCATTCTATGAGCACATCAGCGGACAGCCCGGCCAAGGTTCTGGCACGAATCATCGACACCAGCCAACCCCAAACCCTGCTTTCTTGCGGCAGCACCGCCAACGACGTTGCAGCGGTCTGGAAGCAGCAGGCAGGGTGCCAGTTACTGACTCTGGACACCAAAGACCCAAACGCCCACCTGCCACCGGCCCAGACACCGGATCTGGCCCTGATCACCGACACCCTTGAGCACCTTCCCTACGAAGAAGGCGCCCTATTACTGGGCCAACTGAGGAACTACGGCGCCCACCAGATTGCCGTCGTTATGCCCCAGTCCTCCGATTGGGGCTTTACCGATTTCATCGCTCTGGGTTTCCAGCGCCACGCAGAGCTGGAAACCGAGAACGGCGCACTCACGCTTTACACCTACAATCTGGATACTTACAACCACAAACGGGCCTGGAACAATCCCGATAACTGGGCCAATCCGCACATGTGGGGAAAATCGTGGTGGTAAAGAAAACAACCTCAAAAACACTGACACCCAGCTCCATCCGTATCGGCACCCGCTATCGAGCCAGCCGTTTGCAAGGCCCTTATGACGCCGTGGTGATCGGCTCCGGCATTGGCGGCCTGACCACTGCCGCCTGCCTGTCCAAGGCCGGTCACAAGGTGCTGGTTCTCGAGCAGCACTACACCGCTGGCGGCTACACCCACAGCTACGCCCGCAACGGCTATGAATGGGACGTGGGTGTGCACTACATTGGTGACATGGGAGCCCGCCATACTCTTGGCCGCCGGCTGTTCGATTACATCACCGACGGCAAGCTTGAATGGGCGCCCATGGACGAGAACTACGACCGTTTCTTCCTGGGCGACAAGGTCGTCAACCTCAGGGCCGGCAAGGAAGGCTTGCGACATTCCCTGTTGGCCTCGTTCCCGAACGAAAGTGAAGCCATCGATCGCTACCTGGCCCTGCTCGGAAAAGTTGCCGACGGCATGCAGTGGTACACCCTGTCCAAGCTGTCCCCGACCCTGGCCGGCCCGTTGATTTCCCGGGGCCTGAAAACCGTCCTCCCGGACTGTTTTAACCGAACCACCTACGAGGTGCTAAGCGACCTGACCGACAACCAGGAACTGATTGGCGCCATCACCGGCCAGTGGGGCGATTGCGGGGTTACCCCGAAGCACTCCAGTTTCATGGTGCATGCGTTGATCGCCAAGCACTACCTGTACGGCGGTTTCTACCCGGTGGGCGGCGCCTCGGAAATCGCCAAAACCATCATTCCGGTGGTCCAGGCCGGAGGCGGCGATGTGCTTACCTACGCCGACGTGAAGGAAATCCTGATCGAGAAAGGCAAGGCCGTTGGCGTGCGTATGGCAGACGACCATGAGATCCGCGCCCCACTAGTGATCAGCAATGCGGGGGTGATCAATACCTTCGAACGACTGTTGCCCGAGTCCGTCGCTGACAGCATTGGCTATCCCGGCAACCGGGAGCACATCAAGCCATCCATGCCACATATCGGTCTGTACATCGGCCTGAAAGGCACGCCCGACCGGCTCGGTTTGCCCCGCACCAACTTCTGGATTTACCCGAGCGCAGACCACGATGGCAATGTGGAGCAGTTCCTGAAAGACCCCCAGAGCGCGCCTTTCCCCGTGGTCTACATCTCGTTCCCGGCGGCCAAAGACCCGGATTACCAGAACCGCTGGCCCGACACCTCCACTATCGAAATTGTTGCGCCCACTACCTGGGAGATGTTCGAGCCCTGGCAGGGCTCCACCTGGGGCAAACGGGGTGATGATTACGAGGCAGTGAAAGCCCGGATCACCGACCAGTTGCTGGAGGTGATGTATGAGAAGCTGCCCCAGCTCCGGGGCAAGGTGGACTATGTGGAAACCTCCACACCACTCTCTACGGCCTGGTTCTGTCGTTACGAGCAAGGTGAACTCTATGGCCTGGACCACACCCCGGAACGCTTTGAGCAGCGCTGGCTGAGGCCAAAAACGGATATCCCAGGCCTGTACCTGACCGGGCAGGACATCCTCACCTGCGGTGTGGTAGGCGCCATGATTGGCGGGCTGGTGACCACCCTGGCGATCCGAGGTCTGAAAGGCGCAGGCCTGGCCAAACGGATCTTTGTGGGCTGAGGTGTTGCGATGAGCTCCACACTGACACCTGAAGACCTGTCTCGGGTTATCGAAATGGCCTGGGAAGACCGCACACCCTTTGAGGCCATCGAAGCCTGCTTTGGGCTGCCGGAGAAAGAAGTCATCAAGTTGATGCGTCGGGAGCTGAAAGCGGGCAGTTTCCGGCTTTGGCGCAAGCGTGTCAGCGGGCGTAACACAAAGCATGCCCGGCTGAGGCCGGAGGGTGTTTTACGGGCTCACTGCCCGACCCAGTACAAACACAGATGACGGCGCACACGAGTTTCGTTACCGTTACAGGTATTGAAAAACCACCGGACCGAGCTATGGCATTCTTCTCCGAAAAAGCAGCGGCCTCACAACTGAAACACGAGGCAGACAAGGTTGGCAAGGACGACCTGGAGTCTCTATTAGAGCGCCAGAAAGCGATTGAGAAAAAGGTGCTCAGCAGCGGCCGGTTGCGCCGGTTCACCACCGACGTCCGTTTGATGTTTGCGTTGGTTCGGGATTACTGGCGGGGCGATTATCGAGCCATTCCCTGGAAAAGCATTGCCGCCATCGCCGGCGCGCTATTGTATGTGCTGAACCCCATCGATCTGATTCCAGACATCATTTTCGGCATCGGCTTTCTCGACGACGCCGGCGTAGTGGCGCTGTGCCTGAAACTGGTGGAGTCAGACCTCCACCGCTATGCCGCCTGGAAAGCACAGCAGGAAGACAACAACGTCACCACAATGACAATTGATTAAGGAATAATCAGAGGGTATTCTCTCGTCCCTCCTCCCCAACCCTGTGCAGTTAACGGAGTAACCGTGGATTTTGCCACCCTGATCGGCCTGGTCGGCGCCATCATGCTTATTGCATCGGCAGTGATACTGGGCGTGTCCCCTGAGGTGTTTCTCAACCCGGCATCTTTGCTGATCGTGGTCGGGGGCAGCCTGCTGGTGGTTCTCGCAAAGTTCAGTTTTAGCCAGTTTTTCGATGCCTTCAAAGTGACTGCCCGCGCCTTCAAGTTCAAACTGCCAGAAACCCAGGCCAGCATAGACGAGCTGGTTGAAGTCGCGCAGATAGCTCGTAAACAGGGTGTTCTGGGGCTTGAGGGCCGGGACGTCAGCTCTCCGTTTCTGGCCCAGGGCATTCAGATGCTGGTGGATGGCCAGGACGCCAACACCATTAAACAGCTGCTTAACAAAGAACGGTTGATGACCCTGGACCACAACCGTTCCGGGGCCAAGGTGTTCAACGCCCTCGCTGATGTGGCGCCGGCCATGGGTATGATCGGTACCTTGATCGGTCTGGTACAGATGCTGTCGAATATGGAAGACCCGAAATCCATCGGCCCGGCCATGGCGGTGGCGCTCCTTACCACGCTTTACGGCGCCATGATCGCCACCATGATTGCCACGCCCATCGCCGACAAACTGTCGCTGCGAATGACCGAAGAAGCCCGTATGCAGTCCCTCTACATTGATGCGCTGGTGGCCATACAGGAAGGCACCAACCCCCGAATCATTGAACAGATGCTGTCTTCTTACCTGCCCCCGAAAGAGCGCGCAAAGAACGGTGAAGCGGAGACGGCAAGCGACTGACCATGGACGAGTTACCGGAAGAGGAAAAGCGTGCGATACCGGCCTGGGTTGTCACCTTTGCCGACCTGATGTCGTTGCTGATGTGCTTCTTCGTGTTACTGCTGTCGTTCTCCGAAATCGACGCCCAGAAGTTCAAGCAGATTGCCGGTGAATTATCCAAAGCCTTTGGCGTTCAGCGGGAGGTTCCGGCCCTGGAAGTCCCCATGGGCACCAGCCCGATCTTCGACAAGTTCTCACCGGCACCGCCGGAGCCGACGGTGGTCAATGAAATCCGCCAGACCACCACCGATCAGCAGCCGCAACTGCAGACACTTAACGACCCCACCGAGCAGGCGGTGCAGGACGCCCTTCAGGAACAGATGGATGCCAACCTGGCAGAGATCCTGGAAGTACTGGAGCCGGCGATTATGGACGGGCGCATCAATGTCTCGGAAGACCAGCGCCGAATTGTCATCCGGGTCGAAGAGAAGGGATCCTTCCCGTCCGGGTCTGCTCAGCTGACCTGGGAATTCGAGGGCTTGCTGCTTGACATGGCAGAGGTGCTGGCCGACATGCCCGGCGATCTGGCGGTAGAAGGCCACACCGACAACATCCCGATCCGTACGGAAAGATTCTTCAGCAACTGGGACCTGTCAGCGGCCCGGGCAGCCGCAGTGGCTAATGTGTTGCTGGCCCGGGAACAGGTGTCGCCCGAGCGCCTGCGAGTGACCGGCCTGGCCGATACCCGCCCCCGGGTGGCAAACACCACCGCAGACAACCGGGCCAAGAACCGGCGCGTGGAAATCATCATTGACCTGTCTGGCCCCTTGGAAGAACAGGAAATCCGATTACGGGAGCTGATTGAAGCCGAACAGCAAAGCCAGGAAGCGATCATTGATCTGCGGTCTGAGCAGACTTCACCATCCGGCGACCTGGTCTGGTAGCGCGCTACTGTTCGGAGTAGCCCGTAAGCTCCATATAACCAACACCTTCGTGACTGCCAGTCACCGTTACCGGGCTTTCCCAGTAGGGATACAAACCATCGTTGGTGTAGTTACCTGGGGGAGCCGACAGCGTCAGATCCAGATCATGGTCCGGCACCGTCAAGCGCCACCGGGTGGGAACAGGCCCGGCACCAGCCCCCGGCTCCAACTGCAACTGGCCCGGAGCCAGAGCAATCGGTTCACCACCCGCCGGTATCCAGGTGCCGGAGCGGAAATGATCTTGCTGCTCCCTTAGCTGGAACGCCATCAGTTTGTCGCCAGAATCCAGGTGCAGGGCAAACCAGTCCCAGCCCTGCTGACCCGCTTTCAGAAACTGGCTACTCCACTCCCGGTCGAACCAGGCCTTGCCGCTTACCGACAGCGTTTCACGCCCTAACCTCACCTGTCCGGTCACCTCGATGTCCACCAGGCTGAAATACATGGAGCCTTCACCGCTGGCCGACTTGGCACTGAACCCGTCAACCCCGTGAGCCACCGGCGCCCCCCGCACGGTCAGCTCAAGATCAAACGCCCAGTAGTCCTCCGTGGCGGGTTGCCCATGACTGACCTTTAGCTGCCACTGGTCCGACGATTCGCCCGTGGTCAGTTGCCAATGGTCGAGCCAGACCTGGAAGGGCTCCGCGGTGGCACCGGCCTGGCCCAGATCACCCCGGGCCAGTCGTTCGCCGAACCAATGCTGCCCCCGGTAGCTGACGGCGGCATGGGCCATCCAGGCCGCCTTTAATGGCCAGCCCGAGGGCTCCGGTGACGGGGATGCATAATCCCGGGGCTCGATGGCCTGGCGGAACTGGGTCCACTGCAGCCCCAGTGGTTCGCCGGCGTCCGTTTCCAGGTTTGCGGTGAGGTACCACCATTCGATGCGATGGGCCGGATGAGGGCCGAAGTCCCGGGGGAAAACCAGTTCCGTGCCCGGTCCCGGCTGCTCGAATCCGTTGTCAGTGCCGGCCGTTCCGCCCAGACCGGCAAAACCCGCGTGTGTGCCAGGCTCACTGCAGCCTGCAAGCAACCCGTAGACAAGCACCATGGTCAGCCAACGGAGCCTCATCGCTCTTCTCCTGTCACGCTGCCGGTCACCAATGGCCGAACCGCAGGGCGCCCCAACTGCCGACGCATCAGCAAGGCAATACAGCCGCCAATCAGCAACGCCAGGGCCAGCAATTCCAACCAGAAGACCGGATAGACAGCCATCGGCAGTGACCAGCCGAAGGCCAGGGGGTTGATGCGCTGCACCAGTACCCAGGTCAGGCCAACACCCAGCGGCAAAGCCAGCGCCGCTGCACTCAGGGTGACTGCCAGCGCCAACAGCAGGAGTTTCCGGAAAATCTCTGCTTTAGTCATGCCCCAGACTTCCAGCAGCCGGAAGTACCACAGGCGGGTGGACAGAAACACCCAGCCCATCAGTAACAGGGCAACCGCCGCCAGTGCCAGGGTCAGCACCGTCATGGCACGGGTCAGCATAAAAGTCTGCTCGAACACCCGGTTGGCCAGGTCCTGAATGGCGCGATTGTCGCGGATGGTCAACGCCGGCTCGCCCCAGAGTGCGCGAAAGGCGTCAGTGATGGTTTCAATAGGGACACTGACCGGGGAGATCGAGAAACTCTCGAACGTCACCTCGAAATCCGGCGGCAGAATTTGCCCGGCAATCATCACTTCTCCCGCGGGTCGGCCATAATCCGGGTAGATGGCCAGCACCGGCAGTTCAAGGGCCCGCTCCGCCAGCACCAGCTCCAGTTCGGCGCCCACGGACAGTCCCAGGCGATAGGCGAGCTGCTCGTTAACCATCACACCGGCACCAGACGCCAGTGCCTGCCAGGGCTGTCGTGTCTGCTCAAGCAGGCCCCAGCCAGTCATCAGCGGGCCAACCGGCGCCACGGCAAAGATATCCACATCTTGCCAGGCTTGCCCATGCCGCAAGCGGCCCGAGCCACGCTGGACATGGTGCCAAAGCCCTTCGCCTGCGGTTGGAAGATGCTCCGTCAGCCAGTTGGCAGCCAGTGCGCTGTCCGCGCCCTCCGGCACCTGCACGTAGACATCCGCCGACAATCGCTGACTCAACCAGCGATCAAAGGTGTCTTCAAAGGTAATCACCAAAGCCTGCACGGCCAACACCATGGCCAGGGAGAACTGTAACGCCACCAGGGGCAACGCCAGGCGCCGGCACAACACGCCAAACTCGGCCCACCACCAGCGCCAACCCGGCTGGGCGCTGGCCCGCACACCTGCACCAGACAACAACGACAGGCCCCGGGGCATTAACCACCCGATACCGGCCAACACCAGTGCCAGAGCCACAAACAGCAGCCACAAGACATCGACCAGCCACACACCGGCCAGGCCAACCAACACCAAAGATGTGGCCGCTGCGGGCCGCAGGCGGCTGCCCGGCATGGCGCGGGCAACCATCGGCATCAGCCAATCCACCATGGCAACGGCGAGCAGTAGCACGGTCATCACCAATGCAGGCACCCGCCAGTGGTTGCCGCCGGTCGCCAACTGACGGCTATCAAACAGCCCTTCCATGACATTGGCGAAGCCACCTTCCAGTACCGAGGCCAGCGCCTGACCGAGCCAGATACCCGGTATCAGGGTGAGGGCGGCGAGACACAGAAGCTCCAACAGCAGGTGCCCGCGCACCCGCCGGCCAGACACCCCAAAGCGGGCCAGGAGCGCGAAACTGTCCCGGCGCTGGGACAGCGACAACAGATAGACACTGCGCAGGAGCAACCCGGTAATCAGCAACACCAGTACACTCAAGGCATCCAGGTTCAGCAGGAAACTGTCGCCCAGCTGGCCGGTATCCGGTGACAAAGCGAAAGGGGCCGTGCGATAGGCCGAGGGCAAAGGACCCTCGCCCGCCGCCAGGATCAGGAACAGCTGCTGTTCGGCGGCCGTTAGAGCAGCTGCGTCGGCGATATCCAGGAACGGCTGGCCAACCAGTGGCTGGCCATCAAAGCTGGCAACATCAGCCTGTTCCTGAAAACACAGGGCCGCCAGAGGGTCGACGCCAATCACCCGGCGGGACTGCCCGTCCGGCAAGACTTCCAGCCAGGGCATCACGCACAGGCCCTGGCGGCGAAGCGAGACAAAATCCTCTACCGAGAGCGCGGCACCATCAACTCGCAGCACCTGTTCACGGACCTCCACCAGCCGTTCACTCTGGCCGAGGCTGTCGCGGGCCTGGCTGGTCAGGTGGTGAATACCGGTCCACAAGGCGGTGGCCAGCAGCATCAGAAGGGCCAGCGCGGCGCCCTGCCAGGGGTGCCGGCGATAGTGGCTGAGCAGGGCGGTAAACACCGTCATGGGCGCTCAGCCCCCGGACCGATGGCCAAGGTCCAGCGTCTGCTGGCAGCGGGCCGCCAGCTCCGGGTCGTGGGTAGCGAGAATCAGGCTGCAACCGGTTTCACCCTGGAGCCTGAACAGCTCATCAGCCACCTCGTTGGCCGTGTTGCGGTCCAGACTGCCGGTGGGTTCGTCTGCCAGAATCAGGTCCGGGGCCATGGCGAAGACCATGGCCAGCGCCGCCCGCTGGCGTTGGCCGCCAGACACCTGGTCCGGAAACCGGTGGCCAAGTTCTCCGATACCAAGCACCTCCAGCCAATGCTGGCAACGGGTTTCCGGTTGGCCGGCCAATGAGGCGCGAAAGCGCACGTTATCCAGCAGCGACAAGGTCGGCATCAGGTTGGCTTCCTGAAACACCACACCGATTCGCTCGCGGCGCAGGCATGGCCAGTCAGCAGTCCGGCCGTCTTCGCCAAACAACGTCACGATGCCTTCATCCGCTTGCTCCAGCCCACACAGAATATTCAGCAAGGTGGACTTGCCGGAGCCGGAACGCCCCATCAGGGCGAGCGAACTGCCGGCAGGCAGATCAAAGCCCAGGCCAGACAACACGGCAACGGCCGAATCGCCCTGGCCGAAGGTTTTACGTAAGCCGCTGACGCTCACTGCACTGTGCACCTTAACGTTCTCCCCGTTGGCCAATTCGCCCCCCAACGTTCAACCCTGCAGGGGTTCCGGCGTTTCGCCGTGGCGCTGCGCACGCCATTCCCGGAACTGCTCCAGCCACGATAACAGTGCCGGTATCACCAGTAACACCAGGAAGGTGGACAGGCCCAGGCCAAAGGCGATGGACGTCGCCATGGGAATCAGGAACTGCGCCTGCAGGGAGGTTTCAAACAACAGCGGCAACAGGCCACCGATGGTGGTGAGGGAGGTCAGCAACACTGCCCGAACCCGCTGTACGGCTGCTTCATTGAGGGCATCGGTAATACCCAGTCCTTTCTGGCGCTGCTGGTTATAGAACGACACCAGAATAATCGCGTTGTTGACCACAATCCCGGACAAGCCGAAGAGGCCGAACAACGACAGAATGGTCAGCTGCAACCCCATCAGCCAGTGCCCCAACAAGGCACCCACCAGGGCAAAGGGAATGATCGCCATCACGATCAGCGGCAGGCTCCAGGAGGCAAACACCCAGGCCAGCACCACATACATCAGTGCGATACCGATCACCAGGCCGGTTTTCATGTCGTCCATGGTTTCGCGCTGATCGGCAGACCGCCCCTCGAAGCTATAACGCACGCCGTATCGGCTGGCAATGTCCGGCAGGGCGCCGGCCTGCAGGCTTTCCAGTACCTGATCGGTGGTGGCCACCCGGGTATTCAGGGCCGAGGTCACCTCCACCGCCAGTTTGCCGTCGGCATGGCGCAGGGCCTGAAAACCCTGGCGGTGGTCCAGGTTCATCACCTGGGTCAACGGCACGAACCGGCCATCCGGAATACGCACCGTCATTTGCTCGAGGGTGGAATACCGCTCCCGTTGATCGCGGGGTAGCTGCACCCGCACTTCAATCTCGTCACGGCCGTCCTGATAGATCTGGGCAATACGGCCATCAAAGGCTGCCCGCAGCTGACGCCCGAGATCCATGGTGGTCAGGCCCAGGGCTTCACCATAGGGGCTCACCTGATAGATCAACTGTTCCCGGCCCCAGGGCATGTCATCTTCCACATCCAGCACCCCCGGCAGGGTGCTGAGCGCCTGGGCAACTTCGTCTGCGGCACGTTTGAGGTTATCGGCGCTTTCGCCAGTCAGGCGAATGTTCACATCCCGCCCTGGCGGTCCGGCCTGGCGCTCACTGATGTTGAGCGAATCCAGCCCTGCGGGTAACGGCAGACGCTGGCGCCATTGTTCAATGAATTCCGGGTTGCGGACATCCCGGCGGTCTGAGGGCACCAATTCCACCAACATGGAACCGAGCTCGTCATCATTCCGGGAACTACCTTCCGCACCCTGGGTAGCGCCGTAGGTGGTCACCGCATGGAGAATCAGATTACCGCCCAGTGCCTGCTCTGTTTCGTTCAGAGTGCGCTGCATCTCGCGCATGAAATCCGCCACCTCGCGCTTATCGGTACCGGCGACAAAACTGGCGTTGGCGTAGAACACCGAGGGCTCCGGTGTCGGGAAAAAATTGAAACCCAGACGACCGCCAGCCAGCAGACCGACGGTGAGGATTGCCAGGGCCAGAGCGCTGGCCACCGTCACGCCGCGATGCTTCAGGCTGTAACGGGAAAATCGCCGGAACGGGCCATCGCGAAAAGCATCAAACCGCCGCTCAAAGCCATTGCGAAGCCGAGTGACCGGGTTTGGCTGACGCTTTGCAGTCGCCGGCTGGCCTGCCTTTTCAGTTTTGCGCTTGAAGGCATGGCGCAAGTGCGCCGGCAGCACGATGAAGCACTCCACCAGCGAGGCAATCAGGACACAGATCATCACCAAGGGGATGTCGCCCAGGATGTTGCCGATCACGCCACCCACCACCAGCAACGGCATAAACGCGGCCACAGTGGTCAGAGACGATGCCAGCACCGGCCAAACCATGCGCTTGGCGGCACCCTCGGAGGCATAAATAGATTCCTCACCCATTCGCGCATGGGCATCGGCATCCTCGCCCACCACGATGGCATCGTCCACGATCACCCCCAGCGCCATGATCAAGGCAAACAGGGAAATCATGTTGATGGAGCCACCAATCAGCCAGAGCACCGCCAGCGCGGCCAGAAAGGCGGTAGGAATTCCGATCGCCACCCACATGGCCACACGCCCCGGCAGGAACAGGTACAGCAACCCCACCACCAGCACCAGGCCACCCAGGCCGTTGTTGACCAACAGGGAGATACGATCCTGCAACAGCTGCCAGGTTTCGTCATACACTTCCATTTTGATGGAATCGGGCAGCACCGGCCGGGTGTCTTCCAGCCAGGTTTCCAGCACCTTGGCGGCGGCCAGGGAGTTGCCGTTTTCCGAGCGCTGCAGCTGTAGTTCCACCGCAGGCACGCCATGGTTCTCCATCACCGTCTGGTTGTCACGGGCTTCCTGGCGGATGACAGCGATATCACCCAGCTGCATCCGCACCCGGTCACCACTGAGCACCGGAACGGTTTCAAAGGCCTGTGGGCTGCGCCGTTGCTCGATGGAGCGAAGTTCCCGGGTAGCATCCTGCTGCGCCATCATACCCGCTGGCAAATCCCGTGACAGCGAGGCCACCCGGTCGGCAATCTGTTCAAGCGACAGGCCGAGGGTTTCCAGCCGTTCCACCGGCACATCAATGCTGATCTGCTGCTCCGGTAAACCGCGGAGGGCGATGCGATCAATGCCACGATCCAGCAGCTCGTCTTCAAACCGGTACACCAGATTGCGCAGTTCACTGCGGTCCACGTCGCCATAGATCAACAGGCGGGCTACCGGCTCATAACGTTCGATGCGGGCTACCTGCGGTTCTTCAGCGTCAGCCGGCAGGTTATTGAACTCGTCCACCTGCTGGCGCACGTCGTCCACCGCCTGAATCGGATCAGTGCCCTCATGGAATTCCAGGGTGATGGAGGAGATGCCCTGGGCGGAGGTAGACGTCATTTTCTTCAGGCCATCAACGCTGCGGAGCCGCTGCTCCAGTGGGTCCGTGATCCCCCGTTCGACATCCTCGGCAGACGCACCACTCCAGACCACCCGCACACTGACGACATCCAATGCAAAAGTAGGAAAGAACTGGATATTCATCCGGCTCAGGGCCAGCACACCGCCAAGAATCATCACCAGCATAACCAGATTGCCGGCTACCCGGTGGTGGACGAAGAAACCGATAATGCCTTTTCTGCGCCTCACTCTGATGGCTCCCCGTTGTCACTGGCCACTTCAACTTTCAGGCCGGTCATGGCATTGGGGAGGTGGGTAATGATCAGGCGGGCACCTGGTGTGAGCTGCTCACCGGCGATCAGCAAACGACGTTCACCGTTACTGGCTATGGCCTCGCCGATGCGCTCCACCTGCACCCGCTGCATACGCTGATCGTCGGTCATCAGATAGATGCTATCGGCGCCGTACAGGGCACTGAATGGCACTTCCACCGCCTGTTCCCGGGCGGGCCGCTCAAGCGTCAGCGGCAGCAGCGCACCCGGCCTCAAGCCCGCCGGCGCCCCGTCGAGCGTCAACACCGCTTCGGTGCCTGCGGGGTCAGCAATCCCGGCAAAGCGGGTTAGAGTGAACCGATGCTCCCGGTTGCGGCTATAGGCGTTGAGCGTATCACCCCGATCCAGGGCCCCGATCAATTCCCGCTGGAAGACGTCCGGCACCCTGGCGCGCACCTCAAGCCCGGCCAGCGGATAAATCGACAACAGCGACTGATTGCGGGATACCTGATCACCCACCGCCACCTGCACGTTGGTGACCACACCATCAAAGGGCGCGACGACGCGGGCCCTCTCACCGTCCCGTTCTGTGGCCGTCAGGTTAGCGGTGGCTTGCAGCAATCTGGCCTGCAGGCTTTGCAGCCGTGCCGGATGTTCGGTAATCGCCCGCTCCCGGGTACTGACGGTCAGTTCCGCCCGGGCCAGGGCGTCGGTTGCCGTTTCCAGGTTTTCCCGGGAAGCCAGGTTCCGACCCACCAGGGCTTCAATCCGTTCGAACTGGCGGCGGGCGTTGTCTGCAATGGCCTGTTCACTCTCCAGGGCGCGCTGGTCGTTCCGATGGCGGACCTGCTCCGAGCGGATCTGGGCCTGCAAATCCTGAACCTGGGCACGGGCCTGGGCGAGAGCCGGCTCAATGTCTGCTTCGTCCAGGGCCAGCAAAAGGTCACCACGGCTCACCCGGGCACCCTCCGCTGCCGGGTGCTCGGCAATGCGGCCAGCCATGGTGGCAGCCACCGTTTGCTGGTCAGGCGCCACCACTTCACCGTACAACGGCAACACAGGCACCCCGGTAGCTGGAGCCACAACCTGAACCTCTACCCGCCAGCTACGTTCGGTGGCGGCCACTTGGGCAGGCTCGGGGCGCGTTGCCTTGAGCACAATGAAGCCCGCAATACCCGCGGCCAGAATCAGGAGAGGAACAAAACGTTTGTACATGGGTAGTGTCTACGCTCAGGATGGTCGAGTCGCGCTTTCGCGCAAAGTTACTATACAACCCGTTACCGTATTCGGATTGTTAACAGGGTGCGACAAATATTCACAGCCACAACCGACAGTCAGCCAACATCAGAACACCCATCCGGTGCCATTCAACGGATGATCATTCGTTTTTCCCGGGCTCCTCGGGCTTCAACCCGGGTTCAGAGCCCGCCCGCTCATCACCAAGGTGATCGTTTTCTGCCAGCAGTCGCAGCAAGCGCTCTTTGGTCATGGCCTCATGCAGCTCGATCTGCCGCTGCTCGTTTCGCAGTGATTTCAACAGGGCAACAGCCATAAAAATCATCAACACCATGAACGGAAAGGCTGCCAGTATTGAAATGGTCTGCAGCGCTTCCAGTCCGCCACTTAATAACAGTACCCCGGCCACCGACACCTGCACTATGCCCCAGGTCAAACGGGACCAGCGCTTCGGGTTCAGAACCCCTTTACTGGTAAACATACCCAGAACAAAAGTAGCCGAGTTGGCGGAAGTAATCACAAACAGCACGATCAGCACCAGCATCAGGCCGCCAATAACGGCGGTGCCCGGCAGGTAGTCCAGCGTGGCGAACAGGGCCGAACTCATCTCCGCCAGTACGGCGTCACCCAGGGCGGCCCCCTCAAACAGTTCGAAATACAACGCGGAGCCGCCAAAGGTGGAGAACCAGACAATGCTGAGCAACACCGGCATGCCTATCACCCCGAACACGAACTCCCGGATGGTTCGCCCCCGGGAAATCCGGGCAATAAAGCTGCCGACAAAGGGTGCCCAGGACAACCCCCAGGCCCAGTAAAAGATGGTCCATCGCTCCACCCAGTCATCTCCAGTGTAGGGCGTCATCACCAGACTCATGCCGACCATGTTGGCGAAATAGTCACCAATGGCATTGGTCATGGCAGCGGTGATGAAATCGGTCGGTCCCATAAAGAACACAAACACCAGCAACCCCGCCGCCAGCAGCATGTTGGCGTCACTCACATAGCGAATCCCGCTCTCCAGCGGCGCCAGGGAACAGAGCAGGAACACAACCGCAACGCCGGCAAGAATGAACAGTTGTTGGGTAACGCCGAACGCGGTACCGGCCACAGCACCCAAACCACTGTTAATCTGGATAACCCCCAGGCCGAGGGTGGTTGCCACCCCGAACACGGTGGAGACAACAGCCAGGATATTGATGGAATGTCCGATACCCGAGTCGACCCGATTACCCAGAGTGGAGCGGAAGGCTTCACTGATCAAACCCGGGCGTTGCAGGCGGAAGCGCACATAGGCAATGGCCAGACCCACCAGGGCAAAGTTGGCCCACTGGTGAAAGCCCCAGTGAAACAAGGAATACCGCATCGCCATGCTCGCGGCCTGTGGGCCACGAGGCTCAGCCGAGTCAAACGGGGGCGCCACAAAATGGCTCATGGGCTCGGCCACCGCCCAGAACACCAGGCCAACCCCCATCCCGGCGGAAAAGATCATGCCCAGCCAGGTCAGATAGGAGAACTCCGGTGCCTCACCATCGGCACCCAGGCGAATCTTGCCGTAATTGCCAGCGGCGACGGCAATACAGAACACCAGAAATCCCGAGGTCGCAAACAGATACAACCAGCCGAAGTGCAGGGTGGTGAATTCCAGCGCCTCGTGGGCGTACCGTGACAACCCGGCAGGCATCAGGCCCCCGGCCACCACGAACAGAACTAGCAGTACGAAAGAACAGTAGAACACCCAGCCGGGCCGATGACTCATAACAAACCTGATATTCCGGTGACTTTAGGAACGAAAACGCTTTCATTCTAGCCGCATCCGCACGGCCATTCCGAATCCCCGGCCGGGGCATCAAAAAAAGCCCCGGGCAGATTCGTCATCTACCCGGGGCACAATGTCACCCGCCGGCTATGAGAAGCGGGCAACCGCCATAATCGTTTCTACCAGCGCGCGGTCAGCGCGGCACGCAGGGTGCGACCGGGTTCGTTGACCCTGAAAACACCGCTGTCGGCAAGGTTGTCCTTACTGACGTGATACGCCCAGGTGTTGTCAAACAGATTATCCACCGCCCAGGTAAAGCTCAGGTTCGCCACCAGCGGATGGGTTCCCGAGAGATTGAACACGCCATAACCCGGTGAGGTGCTTGGGTCCAGGCCGGACTCCAGATCCACCCGGTCCTGCCGGCGAGCCAGTTGCCACTCGGCCTCCAGGGTGTGCCCCTGATAATGCCAGCCCAAGGTCTGGATAAACTGGATAGGCGGAATTCTCGGCAGGGCCTTGTCCGCATCGCGATTTTCTCCGCGAACGGAGGCCAGCTTGCTACTGGTACTCCAGGTGCCGTTGCTCCAGCCAACCAGACCTTCCACCCCCAGTAATCGAGCATCGATGTTGGCGTACCGGGTATCCACCGTGCCATCTGGGTTAACGGTATCAAATCGATAGACATAGTCTTCTACCTGGTCCACCCAGACCGCCGGGCGCCAGCTCCAGTTGCCATCACGGCCAGACAGGCTCACTTCCAGCTTGTTGTGCTTTTCGGTTTCCAGATCCGGATTACCAATCCAGGAGCCTCGCATCGTTCTCTGGGCAACGTAGCGCTCGTTCACGCTGGGGGAACGAACACTATGCGAAGCGGTGGCTTCCAGGGTGTTGATCGGAGACAAACGCCACTCGCCGGTGACAAAGCCACTGACATTGTTATCGTCGGCCTTGGTGTCCGTCACGCCATAGGCGCTCATATACAGCATGGCAGGGGTCATGGTCATGGGCGCCCCGGGCATCATCCGGAAGCTGTCTCCGGCGCGAGTGGCATCCATTTCAACCCGGTCATAGCGGATACCGGCACCCAGGCGGGTATTGACCCGAATCCGGTGAAATGCCTCCACGAAGACACCAACACGGTCCCGCTCCACACCCGGCCACATCAACGACGCCGGGTTGTCCAGATTCATGCCGTTGTACATGGTGGCATCCCACTCATTACGTTCCACGTCCAACCCAATGGCGATGTCTTTGGTAAAGTTGATGGTCTGATCCAGCACTAGCCGGGCACCCTGGGTGCGGGTTTGCGAGTCGGTCTGCATTTTCATGGCAGACTCCCGCAGGCTGAAGTTATCCATCACATGGTCCACGTCTGCCTGCCAGGCCATCAGGCTCCAGGCGCCCTCGGCCACTGGTGCGCCGATTTCCAGCCTATACAGGTCAGTATCGGTTTTTGGCGCATCCATGCCTCGGCCCGGGAACTTCACATCCCGCTCTTCCTGCCGGCTCACCAAGCCTTTGATATAGAGACCGTTGTCTGCTGTCCAGGCAGCATCCACCCGGCCTTCGGTATTCTCATAGGAGCTGCGAACCTTGTTGCCGTCGCCGTCCTCATAATCGTTGGCTTCGTCATAGCCTGCGGCCATCCGCAGGTAGGAGACCTTACTACCAACCGCGACACTGCCATTCACCAGCTTGCCATCGCCATTATCCGCACCGCCCAAGGTGAGATGGCCCGTGGTGAGATTCTCGCCGGAAAATTCCGGTGCCGCCGTGGTGGCCACCACCTGCCCACCGGCAATCGGCCCCCAACGCAGGGTGCGATTGCTGGTTCGCACTTCCAGCACCGGCGCCAGTGACGTGCTCAATCGACTGGTGGGCGGGTCCATACGGCTTGGGCAGGCACCTTCAACCCGCATGCCATCCAGCAGCACGTCTACCCGTTCCTCATTCTGGCCTCGAATCACCGGGTCAAGGCCCCGCCCTCCCATTCGAGACAGCGACACCGACGCTCTGCCCGACAACCGCTGCACCGGCTCCGACTGCACGGCGGCAGCCGAAAGCCTTGCCGCCTCTGCGGATTGCCCCTCCGTCACCCGTATCAGTAACGAATCTTCTCCTTCCATCTGGGCGTGAACGGCAGGGGTGAGGGTAAAACCAGCCAACACCAGGCTGATACTGCGAGCCAGACGTTTCTTGAGCATGCAGGGCGTTCCTTGTAACGGCGCGGTTTGATAAAGAGGAATAACGAATGTCGGAAATTCTAACGGGCGACAACACGCCTGGCTTGGGACACAATGCCGCACCCCGTTGGAGATACCCCTAAGGGTGAGGTTTGAATAAATTTTACCCGGCCATCTTGCCAACTTATGCGCCAATGTGGTGCAATCACTGCCCTTTTTTTGGGCAACCGCTTTTCGGCGGTTTTCAATACGCGTCTTCCGAGGGCCTTGCCATGACAGTTAAACTCGACGAAAAACTCGAACCGATTTTCCAGGACGTTCTGCACCGCAACCCGGGCGAGAGCGAATTCCACCAGGCAGTTCACGAAGTTCTGGAAACCCTCGGGCCGGTTCTGGTGAAGTACCCGGAGTTTGCCGACAAAAAGATCATTCAGCGTATCTGTGAGCCCGAGCGCCAGATCATCTTCCGTGTGCCCTGGCAGGACGACAGCGGCGAGATTCAAATCAACCGCGCGTTCCGCGTCGAATTCAACAGCGCCCTGGGGCCCTACAAAGGTGGCATGCGCTTCCACCCGTCCGTTTACCTGGGCATCATCAAGTTCCTGGGCTTTGAGCAGATCTTCAAGAACGCCCTGACCGGCCTGCCCATCGGCGGCGGCAAAGGCGGCAGCGACTTTGACCCCAAGGGCAAGTCTGATAACGAGATCATGCGTTTTTGCCAGAGCATGATGACCGAACTATACCGCCACCTGGGCGAGTACACCGACGTTCCCGCCGGCGACATCGGCGTGGGTGGCCGCGAGATTGGCTACTTGTTCGGCCAATACAAGCGCATCACCAACCGTTATGAGTCCGGCGTATTCACCGGCAAGGGCCTGGACTGGGGTGGCAGCCGCGCCCGTACCGAGGCCACCGGCTACGGCACGGTGTTCTTCACTCACGAAATGCTGAAAGCTCGTGGTGACTCACTGGACGGCAAAACCGTCGTGGTTTCCGGCTCCGGCAACGTGGCCATCTACGCCATCGAGAAAGCCCACGAGCTCGGCGCCAAGGTGATAGCCTGTTCCGATTCCCAGGGCATGATTGTCGATGAGAAGGGCATCGACCTGCAGACCCTCAAACGCATCAAGGAAGTGGAGCGCCGCCGGATCAGCGCCTACACTGAATACCACAAAGATGCGAAGTACGTGGAAGACGGCAACATCTGGAGCGTTCCCTGCGACGTGGCACTGCCTTGCGCTACCCAGAACGAACTGAACGGCAAAGATGCCAAGACCCTGGTTGAGAACGGCTGTATCGCTGTCGCTGAGGGCGCCAATATGCCGACCACACCGGAAGGTATTGCTGTGTTCCAGGATGCCAAAATCGCCTACGGCCCAGGCAAGGCCGCCAATGCCGGCGGTGTGGCCACATCGGCCCTGGAAATGCAGCAGAACGCCAGCCGCGATTCCTGGACCTTCGATTACACCCAGAAGCGCCTTGAGGAAATCATGATCGATATCCACAAGAACTGTTACGAGACTGCCGCCGAGTTCGGTGCTGAGGGCAACTACGTGCTGGGCGCCAACATCAACGGCTTCCTGCGTGTTGCCAAGGCAATGAACGCCATGGGTGTTATCTGATCCAGCCATGACCAGCAACGAACCTCTCCAGCCTGATGACCGGGTTTCCACCGGCCTGAGTGGGCTGGATGAGGTTCTGGATGGCCTTCGAATCGGCGATAACGTGGTCTGGCGGGTTTCTGACCTGGACGACTATCGCCGATTTGTTCTTCCCTTCGTAGACGCCGCTTCTGACGCCGGCCGGCAGATTATCTACCTTCGCTTTGGCGACCATGCTCCGATTATTCCGGACCATCCGTCGGTTCGAACCATCACCATCGACGCCCTGGGCGGTTTCGAAAGCTTTACCAGCCGAGTCTGGCACCTGATCGAACAGCATGGCCGTGGCGCCTTCTATGTCTGTGACAGCCTGAGCGAGCTGCTCAACGCCTGGGCCACCGACGCCATGGTGGGCAATTTCTTCCGGGTGGTGTGCCCGTTTCTGTTTGAACTGGACACCGTGGCCTGGTTTGCCCTGCACCCGGAAAGACACTCCCGGATGACCCTGGACCGGATTCGCCAGACCACCCAGGTGATGATTGATGTGCATCGCCACGGCGACGACGTGCAGATTCATCCCATCAAGGCCTGGCGCCGGCAAACCCCCACCATGTTCCTGCCGCACCGGGAGCGCGAGGGCCAGTTCCAGCCTATAACCGACAGCAGCGATGCCACCCGCCTGCAGGCCAGCCTGGAACTCGAACACCTGCACCGCCAGCCCCTGCTGGACTATTGGGACAGGTTATTTCAGGAAGCCAGCCGGGCATTGTCCGAGCAGGACACCGACTATATCGAAGACTTGCAGGAGCAAGTGCTGCAAGTCATGATCAGCCGCGATTCCAGGATACTGGAGCTGGCACGCCGTTACCTGTCGCTGGAGGACCTGCTGGGCATTCACAGCCGGCTGGTTGGCAGTGGCTACATCGGCGGCAAGGCCACCGGCATGTTGATTGCCCGCAACATTCTGTTGAAAGACGCCAGTGAACAATGGCAAAGCCAGCTCGAGCCTCACGATTCCAATTATCTTGGCACAGACGCCTATTACGCTTTCCTGGTCCACAACGGGCTCTGGCCGGCAATCATGCGGCAACGCTCCGGGGAAGGTTACCTAAGTGAGGCGCCCACCCTCAGGGCTGCCATCCTGGCCGGCGACTTTCCTAACGAGATACAGGCCGAGCTGGAACGACTGTTGGACCATTACGGCCAGTATCCGATCCTGGTTCGCTCGTCGAGCCTGCAGGAAGATGGCTTTGGCAATGCTTTTGCCGGTAAATACGACAGTGTGTTCCTGGTGAATCAGGGGGCACCGGAACAACGGCTGTCGGCACTGGAAGACGCCATTCGCCAGGTGTATGCCTCGTCCATGAGCGAAGATGCCCTGGTGTACCGCAAACAGCGGGGCCTGGACCAGCGGGAAGAGCCCATGGCGTTGCTGATCCAGCGGGTAAACGGGCGGTTTCATGGCCGCTATTATCTGCCCGATGCCGCCGGGGTCGGGGTGTCGCGCAACACCTTCGCCTGGGACAGCAGTATGGACCCTGAAGCCGGCATGGTCCGGCTGGTGATGGGCCTGGGCACCCGGGCGGTCGAGCGCATCGAAGGCGATCACGCCTGCGTGATGGCGCTGGACCACCCCATGCGCCAGCCGTTCCGCAACCAGGACGAAAGCTACCGGTATTCCCAGCACCTGGTGGATTTGTTGGACCTACAGGATGGAAAGCTCGACACCCGGCCCCTGAGCCAGTTGCTGGACACCACCAACGATCTGCCCATGGATCACCTGGCCGAGGTGGACCGGGCGGCCAGTACCCGGGCCGAGCAGATTGGCTTGCAGGGCCCCGTGTGGCGGCTGACCTTCCGCCCGCTAGTTCAGCGCACCCCGTTTATCGGCCGGCTGTCGAATCTGCTGCACACCCTGGAGGCCGGCTACCGGCACCCGGTGGATGTGGAATTCACCCTGCACCTGGACCAACAGAGCAACCCTACCTTCAACCTGGTGCAATGCCGCCCGCTGGCAACGATTGGTGAGACCGGGCCGGTGGCGATACCTGACGACTTGCCAGAGGGCAACCTGCTGTTCAGAACCCAGGGGCACTTCATGGGTGGCAACATCAACCTGTCCATCAAACGGGTGATCCGGGTGGACGCGTCGGTTTACGCGGGGCTGTCCACCAGCCAGCGCTACGACGTTGCCCGCCGTGTTGGCGAAGCTGTCCGTGCATCCGGTGTGCCCACCTTGCTGATCGGCCCGGGCCGCTGGGGCACCAGCAGCCCGGATCTTGGCGTTCCTGTCCGCTTTGCTGACATTGCCGGGGTCGCCGCCCTGGTCGAAGTCTCGGAAAAAGCCGGCGAGATGGTGCCAGACCTGTCCTACGGTTCTCACTTTTTCCAGGACCTGGTGGAAACCGGCATCGCCTACGCGGCGCTGTTTCCCGACATCCAGCATTGCCGATATCACCCTGAACGCCTGCCCGGGGCCCCGACGCCCACCAGCACCGAATCGGCGGTCAACCGTGCGGTTCAGGTGCATGATCTGCAGGCGCAACACCTGCAACTGACCGGTGATGTGGTGCGCCAGCAACTGGTCTGTTATTTCACCGATTGACCCGTCGCAACCCAACGCTGTTTTCACCACCATGACCGATGGCATGCTGCTAGAATGCCGGCTATGGAATGGCTCACACACTCTCAAACCGGTTTTCGCCAGACAGCCCGATATCTGCTGGGCATGCGGCTGGCTATCATTGCCACGCAACTGGTCGCGATTGCCGTTGCCGAAACCACTGTAACACTGGCCCACCGGGCCGAAGCCCTGATCCTCAGCCTGCTTTATGCCGTCCTGGCCACACTCGCCTGGCTGTGGTTCAGCCGTAAGCCCCCCGAGGCTTTCGTGCCGGTCAGCCTGACACTGGCCACAGATCTGTTCCTGATCGGCTGCTGGCTGTATTTCACCGGTGGCTACACCAACCCTCTGGTCTCTTTGCTGCTACTGCCCATTGCCGTCGCCATCATTCTGGTGCCCAGCCGCCAGAGCATTGTCCTTACCGTCACCGGCGTTGCGGTATATACAGCGCTGGTGCTCTGGCACACCCCGGTCATGCATGACCACCACTCGGCAGACCTGGCCAAGCTGCATCTGGTGGGCATGTGGGTGACCTTCGCCCTGACCGCCGCCATTCTGCTTTTGGTGGTTGGCACCCTGTCCCGCAGGCTAAGGCTGCAACAGTCCCAGCTCTCACACTTCCGGGAAAACCGTTTGCGGGATGAACAGATCATCGCCCTCGGCCTATCCTCGGCTGCGGTTGCCCACCGGTTGGGTACCCCGCTGAATACCATGACCCTGTTGCTGGATGAGATACGCTCCCATACTGAGGGCCAGACCTCCGTTGCGCTGACTGAAGATCTCGACCTGATGGGTCAGCAGTTGAACCTGTGCAGTCAGCACTTGCAGCAACTGACCAAAGCGGCGATTGAAGCCCGCACAGCGCAACTGGAAATACTGGGGGTCAAAGACTGGCTCGCCAGGCTCAGGGAGTCGGCCACCCTGCTATGGCCGTCGGGGCCGGTTCAATGGCCGGCTACCCACCCAGACGTCTCGGTGGCCGTGGATGCCACGCTGGACCAGGCGATACTCAACCTGATGGCAAACGCTCTGACAGCAAGCCCATCCTGGGTCGCCATCAGAAGCCAGCTGTCCGCCTCCGGCCGGGTGGAGGTGATTGTCGAGGACAAGGGTGACGGCCTCGAAACCGCCCTGCAGGGCACACCGGGTGAGGACATTGTCGACTCCCGTCATGGCCTCGGGGTCGGATTGTTCCTCTCCAACGCCACGATCCAGAGGCTTGGGGGCAATCTCCGGGCCATGGCCGGTGAAACAGGTACCACCATGGTCATCGATCTACCGGTTGCCCAGCCGCGAGGCGAGGAGGTACAACCATGACGATTCGGGAACTCTGGCTGCTGGTCGACGATGACCAGGCTTTTCTCCAGGTTCTGGCCCGCTCCCTGTCTCGCCAGGGCATTGAAACGCTCTGCGCCAGCGATGCCGACAGCGCTCTGAAGGCCATCCGCAGCCAGGAGGTGAATCGGTGTGTGCTGGATCTCAACCTGGCCGGGGAAAGTGGCCTGCAACTGTTGCCGGACCTTCTGGAACACCATCCAGACCTGGAAGTACTGGTGCTGACCGGTTACGGCAGCATTGCCACCGCGGTGGAAGCCATGCGCCGCGGCGCCGCCAACTACCTGTGCAAGCCGGTTACCGTGAGCCAGTTAATGAACGGTTTCGAACCGCTGAACACACCACCGGCCCTGAGACCCGAGCCGCCGTCGGTGGAAGAAATGGAGTGGGAACACATCCAGCGCGTACTGAACGAACACGATGGCAACATTTCCGCCACCGCCCGGGCCCTGAACATGCACCGGCGGACCCTGCAACGCAAACTGCAAAAACACTCACGCTGGCGCTGAAAGACGGTGGCCCCCTGTTGACTCGAGAGAATGTCGCCAGAAATTGACTTCAATCAACCATACACCGCTTTGGTCCAATGTCTTATCGGGCCAGATAGGCTAGCATCGTGCCCCGTTGTGAGGTTGCAATAAACGGACACACCCTCTCACAGGGAGGAGAGAAACACCCAAACCACCGTTACCCGGAACACCCGACACATGTCGAATGCCCCTGATTCCAACAATATGTCACCGGATATTGACTCCAAGCGTCTGGCATTGGTGGCCTCTGCCACCCGCAATCTGGTGCTCATTCTGGATGCTGGTGGTCGCATCGAATGGGTAAACACCGCTTTCGAACGTCATACCGGCTTTCACCTCGACGCCATAGCAGGCAAGAACCCCGGCGACTTTCTCCACGGGCCGGACACCGACACCGAGACCGTCCGCCGCATTCGCCAACACCTGTTCCGTGGCGAAGTGTTCGAGGAAGACATCCTCAACTACACGGCTGATGGCACCCCATACTGGGTGCACACCTACTGCATGCCCGTTGGCGAAAGCGAGGGTGTCGAGCCTGGCTTCGTAGTCATCCAGACCAATATCTCCGATCGGAAAAACAGTGAGCGCGGCTTACGCATCGCCGCCAGCGTGTTTGATCGCAGCCACGAAGCGATTGTCATTACTGATCACTTCAATCGGATTATCGACGTCAATCCGGCCTTCTCCCGCATCACCGGCTACAGTCGCCCGGAAGTACTCGGGTTAAATCCTTCGATCCTGAGCTCCGGTCGCCACTCCCGCGAATACTATCAGTCCATGTGGACGTCGATTGAGAAGACGGATCACTGGCGGGGCGAAATCTGGAACCGCCGCAAAAACGGAGAAGAGTACGCAGAGCTGCTATCGATCAGCCGGGTTCACCTGGAGGAGCCCGGGCGTTGCTACTACGTGGCCGCATTCTCCGATATCACGGCCCTGAAAAATCATGCCAAGGAACTTGACCGCGCCGCCAACTATGACGACCTAACCGGGCTGCCGAACCGGCAGCTGCTGGAAGAACGTATTCGCTCGGCCCGTACCCATGCGGATCGTCAGAAGCGGGTGCTGTCCATCTGCTACCTGGACCTGGACGGCTTTAAAGCCATCAACGACCAGCTGGGCCATGACATCGGCAATCAGGCGCTGCGGGCAACCGCCGAGCGCCTCACCGGCAACCTCCGCAGTGGTGATACCATCGCCCGCATCGGAGGTGATGAGTTCGTGCTTCTGCTGCAGAGCGACAGCCCGGAGCCCGTGTATTCGCGAATACTCGCCAGTGTCAGCGAGCCCCTGCAAATTGGTGGCCACACCGTCAACCTCACCGCCAGCCTGGGCGTCACCCTGTATCCGGAGGACGACACCGATGCAGAGGGCCTGATTCGCCACGCTGACCAGGCCATGTATGCCGCCAAAGAAAAGGGCCGGAATCAGTTCCACATTTTCGACCCCGGCCTGGATGCCCACCGCCGGCAGCGCCGGAACCGGTTAATGGAAATAGCCCGCGCACTGGAATGTGAAGAATTTGAACTCTATTTCCAGCCCCAAGTACGCCTGGCCGATAACGAGGTCACTGGAATCGAGGCGCTGATTCGCTGGAATCATCCGGATAAAGGGCTGGTTGCCCCCAGTGAGTTCTTGCCAGCTGTCGCCAACAGCCATCTGGAGATTCCGCTGGGCCAATGGGTACTCAAGGAAGCCATCCACCAGATGAACCTGTGGCACGAGGCGGACGAATCGCTCGCCGTTAGCATCAACATCAGCGCACCCCACCTGATGGACCGAAGTTTCGCGGATTACCTGGAGAGCTACCTGCACAGCCATCCGGATGTGCGCCCAGGCCAGATCACACTGGAGGTACTGGAATCCACCGCGCTGGAAGACACCAAGCGCGCAAGCAACGTGTTGGCTCGCTGCCAGTCCCTGGGGTTGCAGGTGGCACTGGACGACTTCGGCACCGGTTTCTCGTCACTGACTTACCTGCGCACCCTGCCGGTGGATGTGATCAAGATCGACCAGAGTTTCGTCCGCAATATGCTCACCGATGCCAGTGACCGAGCGATTGTGGAAAGCGTTATTTTCCTTGCACAACGCTTCGACCACCCGGTTCTTGCGGAAGGCGTCGAAACCATGGAGCATGCTCGCGCCCTCAGGGATATGGGGTGCAACCTCATTCAGGGCTATGGCGTTGCCCGCCCCATGCCAGCGAAGGCTGTGCTGCCTTGGCTCGCGCAGTGGCGCAATCAGGTGCGCCACCATCGCAGCCTGGTCAAACACGAAGAAACCTCCGTCCTGGGCGGAGGCATCTGACGGGCGCTACCGGTATCGTCGCTGGTCCAGGGTACTGAGCCGATCCGGGTGAAACACCATCAGGCCGGTGACAAAAACACCGTTCACAAAGCCTTCCGGAATCATGAACAGAGGCAGGTAACGCAGGTATTCGTGTACCAGGGTCTCGAAGGTATAAACGCCACTGGACCATAGCATCACGCACATCAGAACACCGGCTGCGGCCACCGACAGCCCGGCACCAAAGAACCCGCAAAAGAAGATGTAGGCAAAGAAGTTGCGAAAATCCCTGCGCCGCTCCCACAGCATGATGGCGTGGGTAACCAGGGCCGGCACCATCACCGTGACCAGGCCATTGGCGGCAAACATCAACAGTGGTTCACGGCCGGTAATGACGGTGATCACCAGTGCAAACAAACCGCTGATGATGGCCAACGCCCAGCCAAGCATCAGGGTGATTACGGTGATGCCAAAAATGTGGATAGCCAGCCCGGGCGAGATGCCAGCCCGCAGCTGCCACACAAAGCCCAACACCACCGCCGCACCAAACAGCGAGTGCTGGGTGGCGTTGTCTTTCTTCAGTGCCTGCCAATCCACCGAGCGCAAGGCTGCCAGCAACACCAGCACAAAGACCACCGCGGTCAGCAACCACTGGCTGGTTGAAAGCAGGTTTTCGGTCATTCCCATCAAAGTCACCGGTTACCATAGCATCGGATGCGCGGGGCAGTGTTTACTGATACCCCCCGACCGGTCAATGGGATCACATGACCCCGGTCACTCCGGGGTGGTACGCCCGGTCAGGGACTGCCAGGCCGCAAAGGTGCTCAGGTGGACGTTGCCCCCGAGGTGCCGGATGAGCTCGGTACCCTTCAGCCGATCCATCACCGGACCTTTCACCTCCGACAGATGCAGCCGCACCCCGGCATCGGTCAGCCGCTCGTTGATGGCTTCCAGGCTTTCCAGGGCTGACGCATCCACCAGGTTCACCGCCGGGCAGACCAGCACCAGGTCGGTCAGCTTTGGTTCCCGGGTGACCAGGTCCATCACTCGCTCCTCCAGGAACCGGGCGTTGGCAAAGTAGAGGCTTTCGTCCACCCGCAAAAAAGTCACTTTCGGGCACAGTTCCACGTCGTGGCGCAGAACATTCCGGAAGTGCTCGGTGCCCGGCACCCGGCCCACCACGGCACTGTGGGGGCGGCTGGTGCGGTACAGAAACAGGCCGATCGACAGGGCAACACCTGTAATAATGCCTGCCTCAACGCTGTGAACCAGCGTCAGCACAATGGTCGCCAGCATGGCACCGAAATCCGTCCGGGAGTACCTGAAGGTGCGGCCCAGCGCTGGCAGGTCAATCAGCGTGGCGACCGCCACAATGATCGTGGCCGCCAGGGTGGCCTGGGGCAGCCAGGCGATGGCCGGAGTCAGGAACAACGTGGCCAGGGCGATACCGACTGCCGTGTAAGCGCCGGCCGCCGGCGTTTCTGCGCCGGCCTCGAAGTTCACCACCGAACGGGAAAAACCACCGGTCACCGGCATCCCTCCGGAGAGCCCGGAGCCCAAGTTCGCAGTGCCCAGGCCGATCAACTCCTGGTCCGGATCGATTCTCTGGCGCCGTTTTGCGGCCAGGGTCTGGCCCACCGACACCGATTCGACAAAGCCAACCACACTGATCAGCAGGGCACTGACCGCCAACTGCGACCAGATCGCCAAATCCAGTGCCGGCATGGTAAATGCGGGTAACCCGGCCGGAACCTCGCCCACCAGGCGAACGCCTTTCTCGTCCAGATTCAGCCACCAGGCGATCAGCGTGGTCACCACCACCGCCAGAATCGGAGCGGTTTTGGTGATGATATCTGCGCGCCTGTTGGCCAGGCCCAGCCGGATCAGCAACGGCTTCAGAAACTGTCGGGACCACAGCAGGAATGCCAGCGCGCCACCCCCTACCAGCAGGGTAGGAATGTTGGTTTCCGGCAGAGATGCCAACAAGGAGCCGCCGATCTCCCAAAGGTTATGGCCCGAGGCCTGAATTCCGAACACGTGTTTGAGCTGACTCGCCGCAATCACGATGCCCGAGGCCGTCATAAAACCGGAGATGACCGGATGGCTGAGGAAGTTCGCCAGGAAGCCCAGCCGCAGGATGCCCATCACCGTCAGCATCAGGCCAGACATCACCGCAATCAGCACGGCACCGGCAATGTACTCCGGTGTGCCCACCTCGGCCAGCGGCGCCAGGGCCGCCGCCGTCATCAACGATACCACCGCCACTGGACCCACTGACAAGGTCCTGCTGGTGCCGAACACCGCATACACTACCAACGGCAGAATACTGGCGTATAGCCCGACCTGCGCCGGCAACCCAGCCAGCAAAGCGTAAGCCAGCGACTGGGGAATCAGCATCACGGTGACAATCACCGCCGCGACCAGATCACTGGTCGCCTGATCACGACTGTACTTTGGCGCCCATTGCAGAACGGGCAGATAATGTTTGAGGTTCATGCCGGGTTCAGAACCGGTTGATTGGAACTTTCAGGTACACCTGGCCGTTATCCTCAGCCGGCGGCATGTGACCGGCGCGCATGTTCACCTGCACCGACGGCAGGATGAGCCGGGGCATATCCAGAGTGGCATCCCGCTCGGTGCGCATTCTGACAAATTCATCCTCTGAAATTCCCTCGTGCACGTGCACGTTGGCCTCACGCTGTTCCGCGACGGTGGTCATGTGGTGGTACTCGTCACGACCAGGCGCTTTGTAATCGTGGCACAGAAAAATCCGGGTCTCGGCCGGCAACGACAGCACTTTCTGGATTGACCGGTACAGGGTACGGGCATCACCACCCGGAAAGTCGCAGCGAGCGGTGCCGTAATCGGGCATAAACAAGGTGTCGCCAACGAAAGCGGCATCGCCAATCACATAGGTCAGACAAGCGGGAGTGTGGCCCGGAGTGTGCAGCACCCGACCTTCCAGGTTGCCGATGGCGAGGGTATCGCCCTCTTCGAACAGCCGGTCAAACTGGCTGCCGTCACGGGTAAACTCGGTACCGGCATTGAACGCCTTACCAAAGATTTCCTGAACATCGACGATTTTTGCGCCAATACCCGTCTTGCCACCGAGTTTCTCGTGCAGGTAGGGGGCGGCGGAAAGGTGATCGGCGTGCACGTGGGTTTCAAGGATCCACTCAACGATCAGGTTGTGAGCGCGAACATACTCAATAATGCCGTCAGCCGAACGCACATCGGTGCGACCTGCGGCATAGTCGAAATCCAGCACGGAATCCAGAATGGCACAGGCCTGGCTGTTCGGGTCACGCACCACGTAACTGAACGTGTTGGTGGGCTCGTCGAAAAAATGCTGGACGATGGGCTGTGTCATGCTCGTCACCTCTGGGCTCTGCCGATCACTAACTTTATGATCTAAGAATATACCGAAAATATATATGAGGTGAAATGCTGTTTTCTTATATGCGTGATAACCCCGATGCATCGACCAGGCAGTCCCGACCGCCCTGTTTGGCCTGGTACAACCGCTGGTCTGCCAGCCCAATCAATGCGTGCGGGCTGGCAGGCTCCTCGGTAAGCTCCGCCACACAGGCAGAACCCGCGCTTACGGTGATCCCGAAAGTCTCGCTGCCAATCACAAACTTTTCCGCCCTGACGGCGTGCATGATTCGCTCCACCAGTGGCTGAGCATTCGAATCCGCCATTTCGGTGAAAACCACGAGAAATTCCTCGCCGCCATACCGGGAAACCACATCGGTATTCCGCGTGTTCGCCAGAAGCAGCTCGGCAAACCGCACCAACACCTGGTCCCCGGCCAGGTGACCCAGGTTATCGTTAATCCGTTTAAAGTGATCGATGTCAAACATCGCCAGGCAAAAACGCTCACCATGGCGGCTGCAGGTTGCCAGCACCTCGTCCAGCCTGGGCATTAGGTAGCGACGGTTGTGAAGGCCGGTGAGAGGGTCGCGAATCGACTGGTTCAGCAAGTCTTCCTCCAGGCGATTGCGCTCAAGAGCACCAGACAGAAGCCCGGAGACAATGATCAGAAGGTCTGCCATGTCCTGCCGCCAAGGCCTTTGCGATAACGAATCAACGCCAAAAAAGCCCATTACCTGGCCACGTATCCAGATGGGCACGCAGAACATGGAACTGACCCCCTGCGCCTCCAACAGGGCACGCTCGTTGCCGGCCTCGGGCGGCAACTGATTGACGTCCTCAATAAAAACCACCTGGTTCTGGTGTTTCATCGCGTTGATTTGCGTTTGCCACCACTGAAAATCCTGAATCACCACACCTTGCTGATCTGCCATCAGGGACGCCACCCCCGGCGCACACCATTCGTGGGTGTTGGTCATTGTCAGGTGATCCGGCGAGAACCGATAGACATAGGCTCGATCAATGCCAAAAAAACCACCAATGGAGCGGAGTAACTCATCAATGCAGTCGTCGATCGAACCAAATCCAAGTTGGATAAACTCTCCGGACAAACGGGCAATCAGCTTCTGAAAACCCGCCTGAAACTGGAACTCCGCTTCGCTGTCCCGAAGGGTCTGCTCCAGTTCTTTGTAGTGCTGTATGTTGTGAAACTGACCATACCAGATGGTGCTGCCATCGGGTTGGCGCTCCGGCACTGAATGGGCCTCAAACCACTGATACTGGCCATCCAGCAACCTCAGACGCGCCCGGTACCGCCAAGGCTCCAAAGTCTGCGCCGAGTGCACGATACTGTCCGCCACCCCGGTCGCATCCTCTGGATGAATCACCGAGAATACTGCTTCGGCATCTTCTTTAAGCCGGTCAGGCTCAACGCCGAACAGGTCTTGTACCTGGTCACTGACATAGGGATAACGATGGGACTGCCCGTCTGGGCTCAGCCAGTAGGTAAAAAGAATACCGGGAACCCCTGATGCGAGCTTCTGGAAAAAGGATACAGGTATAGCGGTGTTCAGCTCGCCATCAGATCTGCTGGGCATAAACGGCGGGTCTCCCAAATCATTTACTTAGTTAGTTTAGCTTATCGGGAAAGGGACCTCACATATCCGATCATCTAAGGTCAGCAATGGCCTGCACCTCTGGACCACACCCGTTACAATACCGCACCCAAGGCTGATGGAGTGTCTCCGTGCGTTTAAACCGAAAAGCCAAGCTTGAGTGGCAGGCCTTCTGGCTGGCTGTAAGCTTTTTGACCCGTTTTCCCATGCTGGCCAAAATCCAGTATTCACAGCGACTGATGAACCAGAGCAGCCTGTATTTCCCGCTGGTGGGGCTGTTGCTGGGGGCTATCTATGCATCCTCTTGGGCCCTGCTTACGCTGGCCTTCAGCCCCCTGGTTGGCATCATTCTGGTCGTTATCCTGCACCTATTCCTGACCGGTGCATTCCATGAAGATGGTCTGGCCGACAGTGTTGATGCTCTTGGGGGTGGCTACACGGTTGAACGGCGGTTGGCCATTATGAAAGACAGCCGAATAGGCACCTATGGTGCGGCAGCTCTGACAATGGCCTTACTGCTTAAAGTAGCCTTACTGTTAGAGGCCAGCAGCATCTGGCTAGCTCTGCTGGTAGCGCCAGCGATCGCCCGAATGACGCCATTGATCCTGATGGCAATGCTGGACTATGTGACGGACCCCGACACCAGCAAATCCAAACCTGTTGCCGATGGTTTTCCACTGCAACGCCTGCTGGTTGCGGCTGGGTTCACCCTGGTTGTCGCGGCCGTGCTGTCCTACTGGAACCCGATATTATTTGCCGGGGCGCTGTCTGCCGTCATCCTGACGGCATTCTGCTGGGGCACGTATCTGAAACAGCAGTTGGGGGGCTATACCGGAGACGCCTTGGGTGCCAGCGTGGTATTGAGCGAATTGGCCCTTCTGCTTTTTTTGTGAACAAAGGGTCAATTATCCACCGTGAATGACACTATCCGGGAAAGCTGACTGATGGGCATCCCGGTTTCCTCATGCCAGCGATTAAATGCTTCCTGGGCCTGGGTGAGCCCCTTCTTGCTGGCAGGCGACGCATCCAGAATTCCGGCACGGGTCAGTGCGGTCACCACATCGTGAGACAGGATAAAGCCATCCCACCCCACCCGGCGCAGGAAATACTGGGCGGAATTACCCCCCAGACGCTCGCCGTTGCGCTTCAGGTACAGCAGCAGCCCCACCTGCTCGGTTGACGGCCACTGCGCCAGAAACCGGCCAAAGCTACCATGATCTTTCGCCACGTCCATGATCATCCGGGCATTCTCCGGAACCGTGCGGATCTTCTGCATATTACGAACAATCCGCTCGTCCGTTGCCAGCCGCTCCAGAACCTCCGGTGGGACCTGCTGCCAGTAGGCGGGCACAAACCCTTCGAACGCCGCCTCAAAATCCGGCCATTTGTTCTCGATCACCCGCCAGACAAACCCAGCCTTGAAAATGCACCGGGTGATCTCGGAAAGGTAACGGTCGTCGCTGATCTTGGCCAGGCGCTGCTTGTCGGTGACCGGTGGCAGCATGGATTTCAGGGCCTGTTCACCGCCTTTGCGGGCCAGTGCCTGCTGGTAGAGCTCGGAAAACTTCATCTCACCTCCTGAACAGAAGCCCCAAATCGAGTCTGATCGTACCCAATTCAGGACCTGTGAGGAAAACGATCATGCTCTTGTTCGGTGCCCTTCATTTGCCGGCGAGGTAACTTGCCAGACTCTGATGCTCAAGAGGCTGACCCCAGCCATTGCCATGCACCAGCTCTTCCAGCGGAAGCCGTGAACGCCAGCCTTTGGCCTGCAGCTCCGGCTGTTCCAGAAACTCGCTGACATACCCCAGGCACAGATACGCAAGAGGGTATACGTGATCTGGCAGCTGCAGGATGTCAGACAGTATTCCCTGATCCAGAATACTGACCCAGCCCACACCAATACCCTCTGCTCGCGCCGCCAACCACAGGTTTTGTACCGACAGACAGGTGCTGAACAGATCCATTTCCATGATCGAGTTACGGCCGAGCACATGGGGCCCGCCGCGGGAACGGTCACAGGTAATGCATAGATTAATGGGACTCTCCAGAATGCCCTGAAGTTTGAGTGTCCGGTAGGTCTGCTGTCGCTCGCCGGTGTAGTTTTCCGAGGCTTTTGTGTTTTCCTCATTGAAGCTGGCCAGCACCTGCTCGCGCACCGCCAGGCTGTCGATAACGATGAAATCCCAGGGCTGCATGAATCCCACTGACGGCGCATGGTGGGCTGCCCTCAGAATACGGGCCAGCACCTCATCCGGAATGGCATCCGGCAAGAACTGCGAGCGCACATCCCGACGCTCGAAGATGGCCCGGTAAAGCCCCTCACGTTGGGCATCCGTGAATGGGTCGTTCTGGTTGCTCATAACTGCAACAGGCTCCTTAACCGGTCCGTGTCCAAATACTGTTCCACCTGATCTGCCAGGCGGTCGAGCTGCTGCAGACGGTGACTCTGATAATCCACTGACTGCGCACTCTGTGTATTGAGACCAGCCCAGCGAAGAATGGCATCGCAAGCGGCAGGCTCATCAAAGAGACCGTGCACATAGGTGCCCACCACCTGACCGTCGGCGCTGACCGCACCGTCCGGTCGCCCATCAATCAGCGCAAAAGGCCTGGCCAGCGCTGAGCCTTCGGTGACTCCGTTGTGCATTTCATAGCCGGTCATTGTCGCCTTAACACCACTTCCAGCAACCTCGGTGGATAGCCTACCGGTCACCTGTCTGAGCTGCTTACCCGACACCATGCGGGTGACCATCTCGAACAGTGCCAGGCCCTCGGTATTGCCAACTTCGCCTTCCAGCCCGTCCGGGTCTTCCACCCGAAGCCCCAGCATCTGGAATCCGCCACAGATACCCAGCAGCTTGCCGCCATAGCGCAGATGTTTCTGGATGGCCTCGGGCCAGCCCTGTTGTTTCAGCCACTGCAGGTCGTGGCGGGTACTTTTGCTGCCGGGCAGAATAATCAGATCCGCCGGTGGAATGGGCGCATCCGGCCCCACGAAAACCAGGTCCACCCCCGGGTTCAATCGCAACGGATCAAAATCATTGTGGTTGCTGATCCTGGGCAGTACCGGCACCACCACTTTCAAGGCGCCGGCCTCGCTGGTACCGGCGGCACTGACACTGTCTTCGGAATCTATCACCAACCCGTGCAGGTAGGGCAAGACCCCGAACACCGGCTTGCCAGTGTGTTCGGCCAGCCAGTCCAGCCCGGGCTCCAACAGCGCAATGTCACCCCGGAACCGATTGATGATAAATCCGGCCGTTCTGGCTTGTTCACTGTCGGAGATCAACGCCAGGGTGCCCACCAACTGGGCAAACACACCGCCTTTATCGATATCACCTACTAACAGCACCGGGCAATCAGCGGCCTCAGCAAACCCCATGTTGGCAATGTCGTTGGCCCGCAGGTTGATTTCCGCCGGGCTACCGGCACCCTCGGCAATGATCACATCATAACGCTCGTCCAGGGCCTGCCAACTGGCCAGCACGGAGGCCATGGCCTCGGCCTTGTAGGCATGGTAATCCAGCGCATCCATATTGCCGTGGACCTTCCCCCGCAGGATGACCTGGGCCCCGCAATCGCTCTGGGGCTTCAGTAACACCGGGTTCATGTCACTGTGGGGCTCCAGACCACAGGCCAGTGCCTGCAACGCCGTGGAGCGGCCAATTTCGCCGCCATCCACAGTGACCGCACTGTTCAGGGCCATGTTCTGGGGTTTGAACGGTGCCACCGACACCCCCTGACGCGCCAGCCAGCGACACAGGGCCGCCACCACCGTGGTCTTGCCGGCATCCGAGGTGGTACCCTGCACCATCAGAGTGGGCATTTACAGCTCCACGCCCTTCTGGGCCTTGATGCCCTGATCCTTGAAGGCGTGCTTGACCACACCCATTTCGGTCACGGTGTCGGCCAGGTCGATCAGTTCCTGGGGAGCACCACGGCCGGTGACCACGACATGCTGCATTTCCGGCCGGGCCTGCAGGTCGTCCAGCACCCGGTCCAGGTCGATGTAGTCGTACTTCAGCGCGATATTCAGTTCGTCCAGCAGAATCAGGTCATAGCTGTCGTCCCTGAGCATATCAGCTGCGATATTCCACGCTTCAGTCGCACTCTGCACATCCTGTTCCCGATTCTGGGTGTCCCAGGTGTAGCCCTGTCCCATCACGTGGTAGGTCACGTTCGGCAGCCCCCGGAAGAACGCTTCCTCGCCGGTGCTGAAGGCGCCCTTGATAAACTGGACGATGCCCACTTTCATACCATGGCCCAGAGCCCGGGCTACCATGCCGAAGCCGGAACTGCTCTTGCCTTTGCCTGGGCCGGTCAGCACCAGCAACACGCCCTGTTCTTTCTGGGCACGGGCGATACGTTCCTGCATGATTTTCTGTTTGGCGGCCATGCGCTTGGCATGGCGTTCGGGGTCTTTGGCGCGTTCACGCATGATGACTCTCCTTGGATTCACGCATTTGTATTCATCAGGAAAACCGGATGTCCTCGCCGCGAAAGATCGCGGCAACCAAGGCCGGCGACGACGGGAAGTAGCCGTGAAAATAGCTGGCCACCAGATTCTGGTGGCGATACACCGCCTCTCCGTCAGAGCCGGCCTGCTTCTTCGCCCTGGCCGCAGGTTGCCAAGGGGTATCAAGACTGGAATGGTGATAGGTGTGGCCCCGCAACCCGCCCAGCTGGGTTTCCAGACTTTGCAGCCCCAGCGCGGTCAAACGGTTAGCCATGGTAGCGCGCCCGGGTACCAGGCCCAGCAGGCCATGCACCGTGCCGTCTTTGTCTGCCAGTTCTTCGGCACAGGCCATTAGCCCGCCACACTCTGCCAGAATGGGCTTACCGGCCTGATGGAAGGCGCGGATCGACAATTGCATAGGCTGGTTTTCCGCCAAGCTCCGGGCATGCAGTTCCGGATAGCCGCCCGGCAGCCAGAGCGCGTCGGCCATCGGTACTTCCGAATCGTGCAGGGGCGAAAAATACACCAGCTCAGCGCCCATGGCTGTGAGCAGATCCAGGTTGGCCCGGTAGATAAAGCTGAAGGCCGCATCCCTGGCCACGGCGATCCGGCGCCCGGTCAGCAGCGGTTCTGGCCTGGGTGGTGCCTGAAAATGAAAAGGGACGGGCTTGGGAAGTACATCCAGACCCGCTGATGTCAGGACTTCGGCCGCTCTATCCAGCCGATCACTGAGGTCGTCCATTTCTGCCGCCTGGACCAGCCCAAGGTGCCGGTCCGGGATATTCATGGCATCGTTTCGGGGTATCGCGCCCAACAGACTGATGCCATCCGGCAGGCTCTCCCGTAACAGCTCGCCGTGGTAGGGACTGCCAATCTTGTTGGCAATTACCTGATGAACAGGGAGTTCGGAATCAAAGCTCGCCAAGCCCAGGGCAACCGCGCCGAAGGTCTGAGCCATGCCTTTGGCATCAATGACGGGCAAGGCAGGAATACCCGCCAGTTTGGCCAGATCACCGCTGCTGGGGCTGCCATCAAACAAGCCCATGGAGCCCTCCACCAGGATCAGGTCGGCGCTCTGGGCGGCCTCGGCCAGCCGCCACCGGCACTCGTCCTCGCCGGTCATCCAGGGGTGCAACTGGTAAACCGGGTTACCGGAGGCCACCTCCAGCACCATGGGATCAAGGTAATCCGGCCCGTGTTTGAACACCCGGACGTTCCGTCCGGCGTTCCGGTGCAGGCGCGCCAGGGCGGCCGTAACCATGGATTTGCCCTGGCCGGAACCCGGGGCGGTGATCATGGCCGCTGGGACTTTGTTGTCTGGCATGTGTTGCTTTTCCTGTCGCCTGAATTCGGTGCGGACGGGCAGCGGGGCAGGGCATTCCGGGACACGCTGCCCTCGCGATACTTCTGAGTTAGTCTCGTTTTGGCACAAAGAAAGGCGCGCCATCCACTTCCACCGTTGTCAGTTGCTGGTTATACAAACGTTCCAGAGCATTCGGCACCAGCATCCTTTCTGCCGGGCCCCAGCAGGTTTCACCATTGGGGTACATCAGCAAAATATGATCACACCAGCGGGCAGCCAGGTTCAGGTCGTGCAGGCACATGAAAATGGCGTTACCCGCTGCCGCCCGGTCAGTGAGTAATTTCATGACGGCCACCTGGTGGTGCAGGTCCAGGTGATTTGTCGGTTCATCCAGCAGCCAGGTGTGGGGCGACTGAGTCACCAGCGTGGCAATCGCCACTCGCTGGCGTTCGCCGCCAGACAGGGTGCTGACCAGGCGGTTTTTCAGATGCAGGACATCGAGCGCTTCCAGTGATCTCTCTGCCATGGCCAGATCGTCTGCCCCTTCCATCTGCCAGGGCGCCAGCCACGGATGACGCCCGATCAGCGCGGTTTCCAGTACCGTTGCCGGGAAGCCATCCTGTCGGTCCTGGAACACCAGCCCCAACTGTTGGGAGAGGGCTCTCCGCTTTAGCTTCGCTGTAGGTACATCATTCAGGAACAAAGCACCGGCGCGGGGCGAACGAAGGCCTGCGAGGGTGTGCAACAGCGTGGTCTTGCCGGCACCGTTGGGCCCGAGTACGCCCCAAACCTGACCTGATTTTATTGCCAGATCCAAAGGATAACTGTCGGCCCGGCCAGGAATATCGATGACCAGTTCCCGGGTACTCAGGGTTTGCATTGGGGGGCGTTGTTTACCGGACATCAGCGACTCCGGTACAACAGATACAGGAAAGTGGGAACGCCCAACAGCGCGGTGATCACACCCACCGGCAGTTGCTCCGGCGCGATCACAACCCTTGCCAGGGTATCCGCCAGCACCAACAGTGTGCCACCGGCTAACGCACAGGCCGGTAAAATCAGGCGCTGGTCGTTACCAAGCACCAACCGGAGCATATGCGGGACCACCAGCCCTACAAAGCCTATGCTACCGGCCATGGTCACCGCCGTGGCCGTGAGCAGGCTGGCCAGTATGTAAATCAGCCATTCCAGTGGGCGCACTGAGATCCCCAGGGCAGCAGCCTGCATGGGGCCACGGGCCAATACATTCAGACTGCGGCCAAGAGGCACCACTAGCGCACAGACCAGCACCAGCACGCCAAGCCCCGGCCAGGGCGCCCTGGCGTAGGACACATCGCCCATTAGCCAGTACAACATGCCCGGCAACTCTCTGGCCGGGCTGATAGCCAGCATCAAGGTAATGACCGCGCCCCAGCCAGCCGCCACCACAACCCCCGTTAGCAAAAGGCGGGAGGGCGTCCAGCTGCCGGTGCCGTGGGCGAGCCCGAACACCATCAAGGTGGCCAGCATGGCACCGGCAAAGGCCGAACCGGAGATAACCGCGCCGCCGAGCCCCGCCAACATCGCCAGCAATGCCCCCACGGCGGCACCCCCGGACAGCCCCAACACATAGGGATCGGCAAGCGGGTTACGCAGCAGCACCTGCATCAATGCCCCGGCCACCGCCAGCAGACCTCCGGTGGCAAAGGCCGACAGCGTTCTGGGTAGCCGGAGCTCAAGAATCAGAGTGCGGTGCAGGTTGGAGCCCTCACCCAGAAACACCAACAACACGTCCGCAGGTGCAATTGCAACACTGCCAATACCGACCGACATCACCATGGCGATCAGCCCGGCTGCGGCCAGAACGGCAAGGGGCAGGGTGATCGGGCGTATCACACCGCTACTCCACTAGGGCCGTCGGCCACGGGCCACCTCCAGTTTCTCGCAAAACAATTGCGTTCCCTCAAGCATTCTCGGAGTCGGTCGCTGAACCAGTGACGGCGGGATAAAAAACAGGTTGTTTCGCTCTGTCGCAGTGATGCTGGGGAATGCCTGCCAGCGCGTCAGCCAGTGGCGATTCTCCTCACCCATTCCACCCGCCAGAATGGCCTCGGGATTCGCCGCAATCACCGCTTCCGCACTGATCCTCGGCACTAGCCGGTCCAGCTGACCAAACACGTTATCACCACCGCAAAGTTCAATCATTTCACCGATCAGGTGCTGGCTGTTGACCGTCATCAGGGGCTCATCCCAAACCTGGTAAAACACCGGCACCGGATCAGCCTTGGCGTACGCCCCCTGCAAGTCGGCAATGCCCTGACGGAATCGCTCTGCCTCTGCAAAGCCTTTTGCTTCAGTACCTGCCAGTATGGAGATGCGCTCAATGGTGTTGGAGACAGCTTCAAAACTCCGGGGCTCAATGGAGAACACCGGGACGCCCATATCCTTGAGTGTGACCAGCTGCTCCGTCGGGTTCCCGGTTACCCAGCCAATCACGAGATCCGGCTGCAGCTCCAGCAGCCGTTCCATATCCATGCGGGTATGGCTACCCACTGAAGCGACCTCTCGGGCTGCCGGGGGATAATCGCTGTAAGCCACCACGGCAACCACCTGGTCACCGGCGCCCGCTGCCCATGCCAGTTCTGTCGCCCCAGGCGAAAGTGCGGCAATGCGTTTTGCCGGGTGTTCCAGGCATATCTCCTCGCCCAGATCATCCGTGGCGCAGACATAGGATGCCAGGGCCGGAGATGCCAACAGCATCCAGCCGAGCAGTATGCTCACACCCTTAAGCTTTCCCACTGGCGCCTCCCCGGCAAGATTATGCAGTTTTATCGGAAGTCATAGCGAACCGAAAGAAACCCTGCGGTGCCCGCCGCCAGGTATCCTGAACCATCAAATCGGGTTGCCGTCGCGTATTCCTTATCCGTAACGTTCTGAAGCGTCAGCCGTGCTGTCCAGTCCGGAGCAAATTCCCACCCTGCACGAAGGTTGAAGGTGACGTAGCCCGGTAAACGATTTTGATTATTAGCATCATCGTAGCGGTAACCACTGGCCAGAGCGGTGCCTCCCAGGCTCCAGGCACCCATTTGACGGTCCAGGTCAACCCTCAGCGATTGGTGACTGCGACGACGCAGGCGGTTATCCGTCTCACGGTCGCGCGGATCCATCAAGGTGAGTTTGACCCCAAGATCCCAACCATTCGAACGCAGACCTGAGGCCAGCTCCGCGCCACGAATACGGGCTTCACTCACGTTGGCAGGCCGGAGATCACCGCTGATGCTCTGGAGTTCAATCAGATTCTCTACGTCCAGCTGATAAAGAGCGGCATCCCAGTACCAGTGTTCGTAACGACCGCTAAGCCCCAACTCCACGGACGCTCCTTCCTCCGGTTTGAGGTCCGGGTTGCCGGCATAACTGCCACCGAAATCGAATATCTCCAAAGGATAGTAAAGATCATTGAACGTAGGCGCCCGGAAAGAGGTGCCATAACTCACCCGTACCCGGTGGGAACGGTCAAACGAGTGGCCAAGGGCAATGCCGCCGGTTTCCTGTCGACCGTAGGCCTCGTTGTCGTCGCCGCGAAAGGACAACTGAATATCGGAAGGGCCGAAGTTTAAGCGCAGCTGGGTGAATAACGCGGCATTGGTGCGACTGTTCTCATCGAACTCGATGGTGCTTTTCACTTCGTCGGATTGCAGCTCTCCCCCGACTGCGAGCTCGTGCACGCCTGCGGTGAAAGTGTTTTCCCATCGTGCGGTTCGGGTTTTGGTGTTGAATACAGAATCGCCGGCACTGCGGAAGCTTTCTTGCTCGTCAGCAGATTCGGAAAGCTGGATGGACGTCGCCCAATAATCACTGACAGGAGTATTCAATGTGACGCCGACGGTCCGGATCATAAAATCCGTGTTGCCACCGTCAAACTCAGTATTGCCCTCTGACTGCATTATGACGAAACTGGCCTCTCCTCCGCTCGGCAATTCATGCACAACACGCCCGACGCCGGCGGTGTTGCGAAAGCCTTTGTCCTCGCCATCTTTCACTATTCTGGTGCCATCGGTTTCCTTGTGCAGCCCGCTGAGGCTGAACCGGGTTGCTCCGTGAGTCGCCGATGCGCCAGCACTGGTTTTCTGAGTGTTGAAATTGCCTGCTCCGGTTTCAACCCACCCTCGGCCACCATGCTTTGGATCCAGTGTAAATGCCTGAATGACACCGCCTACCGCGTCAGCGCCATAGAGTGCGCTGCGGGGGCCCCTGACGATTTCCACACGCTCGACCAGATCAACGGGAAAATACTGCCAAGGCGCGCCACCGCTGGTAGCAGAGCGAAGGCGCACACCATCAACCAGAAAGACCGTGGAATCATTCGCGGTGCCACGAGTGAATACACTGGTGTTCTTGCCAAATGACCCGTTAGTGACCAGATCAATGCCGGGCTGCGCCGCCAGCAGATCGGTAAATTCGGCAGCTGCCTCGCGACGGATGGTTTCTTCTTCGATGACCGTCACCGACGACAGGCTTTCTCCCACCGTACGGGGGCCAAGCGTGGCAGTTACAACAATAGGCTCGAGAGTATCCGGGGCGGGTTCAGATTCTGAACCAGTCGCCGGTAGGGCAAAAGGTATGAACACAAGGGCAGACAAGACTTGGGAACGCTTCATTTCTTCACTCGCTTCGCGCCGCACTCACCCGTGCGGTTGATACTGATTAATGCGGAGGAGAAATGTCTGTATTGACGGAGGGTGGAGGGGCGTCGATCAGTTGCATTGGCCGGTTCACCCACCGCCGCTGCCCTCCGCAACGTAGGTGTCTGGAACTCATGGGCTCCAAATTCCAGGCCGGTCTCCGGGCTTCCAGGTGGAGCGGATGCTCCGGGGCAATCACCTTCCCATGCCAGAGGCACAGTGGCGCATTGGATTGCCTTTCACCTGATTACCGTTGCGGGGGCAGCGCCGGGCTCTCACCGGCTTCCCGTTTCACTCACTGCGTTCGCCGGACTATCGCCAGCCCGGTTGGAACGCTCAGAGCACCTGAAATTGCCGGCAAGACTATCAACCAGGGTGGGGGTGGTCAATGAGATATGTTAATTCAGACAACGCACTTCCCAGACGTTGCCAGCCGGACTCATCGGGCGGCAAACCAAAGCGCAAGGCTGACGACTCATCAAAACGCCTGACCAGGATGGCACGATGAGCCAACTCGTCCGCTATTGATGCTGCGTGTTCGTGATGGATCGTGCGAAACAGCAACGTGCCGGTAGCTGCTGGCATGCCCGATTTCCTGAGCAGACCGTCCATCCGCAGCCGTGACGTCTGCAGCCTGCCCCGCGCCTCCACCTGCCATGTCCTGTCAGCCAGAGCTCTTGCCATCAAATAACGCGCCGGGCCACTGACGGTCCAGGGGCCCAATTCAAGAGCCAGCGCACGGGCCAGTTCCGGGCTGGCCAATACTACCCCGGCGCGAATCCCGGCCAGGCCGAAAAACTTGCCCAGTGATCGCAGAAGTATCAGACCCGGCGCGCCCGCCCAGGGTTCCAACCCGAACCCGGGCTCTCCCTCGACAAAGGCCTGATCAAGCACCAGCCAGCCCCCACGCGCCTGCAATCGTTGGTGCCACAGCAGGAGACGGGCCGGATCGACCAGCTGCCCGGTCGGATTATTCGGCTGTATCCACACCACCACATCCACAGAATCCAGCCAGGTCAGATCGTCTTGTTCTGTTGCCTGCTCAGGAATCGCCACCACCTCGAAACCGGCGCGACGCCAGGCATGACCGTGCTCGCGATATCCCGGCACAGGCACCGCCACCCGACCAACACCATGCGCCCTGGTGCGCACCGAAGGCAGGGCCATGATCGCCGCCTGGGATCCCGCCACCGGCAGGCAACTGGCCCGTTCCGGCGCACCCGCCCAGCAACGGATGATCTCCTCCAGCCCATCGTCCGGCTCTGGCAGTCGTTGCCATACCTCCGGTGGAATGGCCGGAACCGGCCAGGGTACCGGATTGATGCCGGTGGACAGATCAAGCCATTGCTCGCGGGGAATGCCCCAACGCTGTATTGCAGCCTGTAACCGCCCGCCATGCTCCGGGGATTCAGGAAGGTCGAAGGCCGTCATCCTGCACCTCCACGCACCACCCAGCTGCAGGCAAGGGCGAGGACGAATAGCACCGACAACCACAGCATTACCCCACGCTGTACCAGGGCAATGGCACCTTCGATTGTCGCTGCCGAGGCCCCGGGACCACGACCTAACACTGGCCGTTCCTTGATGCCGTTGGCATAGGGCGCCGGTCCACCGAGGGTCACACCAAGGGCGCCCGCCCCGGCGGACATCACTGGCCCGGCATTGGGGCTATCCCAGGTTCTTGCCTGGGTACGCCAACAACGGAGCGCCACCCGGGTACTTCCCAACATCGCGTAAGTGAGGGCGGTCAGCCGGGCAGGCAGCCAGTTCATGAGGTCATCCAGCCTGGCGGCAAACCGACCGAAGTAAAGAAATCGGGAGTTGCGATAGCCCCACATGGCGTCCAGGGTGTTGATCAATCGGTGCAAAACCACACCCGGCAGCCCGGCAAGCAGGTACCAGAACAGACTTGAGAACACCGCATCGGCACCATTTTCCAGCATGGATTCCGAGGCAGCTGCGGCCACCCCCTCGTCGGACAGCGCCGCTGCATCCCGGCTGACAATCCACCCCACCGCTCTCCTGGCTTGGTCAACGTCGCCCGCAGTCAATGCCGTGGACACCGCTCGGCCATGTTCCGCCAGCCCCCGTAACGACATTGCGAGCCATACGCCGGCCACTTGAGCCACCAACCATAGCCAGCCGCCCAGCCAGAATTGCAGCGCTACAGCCAGTGCCAGCACCGGCGTGACGACGATCGCGGTTGCCAACGCACCGAGGCACAGGCTCCTTGCTGCGGCCTGCGGCTGGCCATTCAGGCCAGCTTCCGCCACCGAGGCCCAACGGCCAAAACCTGCCAGAGGGTGCCACCGGCGCGGTTCACCAACCAGCCAGTCCAGTGCAACCGCCGCGACACATACCAACACCGCAACCAGAAACGTTTCCAAATGTGGGCTCCATGAATCAGATGCTGGCAAGTCTAACCGAGTGGAGCCTGATCTTGACACCTTCGCCTCCCGGTAAGACCATCCTCGGTTTTCCGCCCACAAGGAATCATCGTCATGGCCCTGCCTCAAAGCTGGCTAGCACCGCCCCCCGCCCCCTCAGCCGAACACGCCGCACTTGCCGCAGCGCGACAGCAGGTTCTGACCAAACCGCCAGGCTCTCTCGGGCAACTGGAGCAGCTGGCGATTACCCTGGCGGCCCTGAACGTCACAGACAGGCCAACCGTTGATCCTGTCCGCATGGTGGTGTTTGCCGGTGATCATGGCGTATGTGCTGAAGGTGTTTCCGCCTTTCCCCAGGAGGTCACCGCCCAGATGGTTGCCAACTTCGCTGGCGGTGGCGCGGCCATCAGCGTAATGGCCAGGGAACTCGGCGCCAGCCTGGAAGTTGTGAACCTGGGCACGGTCGGCGAGGTACCCATGCTCCCCGGCGTCATTCACCAGATTATCGGCCCCAGTACCGCCAATATGGCCGAAACACCCGCCCTTGGCCCGGGACAGGTAGCTGCTGCACTGACCAGTGGCGACCAGGCAGCCGAGCGGTCGGCCAACGCCGGATGCCGGTTGTTCATCGGTGGCGACATGGGCATAGGCAACACAACCAGTGCCGCCGCACTCGCCTGCGCATTGCTTGGCCTGCCACCCGAGAAGCTCGTTGGGCCGGGCACCGGCCTTGACAGCCAGGGGGTCGCTCGCAAAACCCGGGTGGTCTCCAAAGCACTGGCCCGGCATGGCGACGACCGAAACGCCCTGTCTGTGCTGACTTCCCTCGGCGGCTTCGAGATTGCGGCGTTGACCGGTGCCATCCTCGGCTGCGCAGCCCGCAAGATCCCGGTATTGGTCGATGGCTTTATCGTCTCGGCCGCCGCGCTTGTGGCGGTTAAACAGCAACCCGGAGCGCGCGATTGGCTCATGTTTGCGCACCGGTCTGCCGAGCCCGGTCACGACGCGGTGCTTGAAGCACTTGATGCGACCCCACTGCTGGACCTGGGCATGCGCCTGGGTGAGGGCAGCGGCGCCGCGGTTGCCCTGCCTTTGCTTCGGGCAGCCTGCGCACTGCATAACAACATGGCCAGCTTTGCTGATGCCGGCATCAGCGGAAAATCCGGGGAGTAGAGTCATGACAACCACAGTGATCGACCTGATACGCCATGGCGAACCCGAGGGTGGGCAAATGTTCCGGGGCAGCAAGGACGACCCGCTGAGCCCCGTCGGCTGGCAGCAGATGGAAGCCGCCGTCCACGGTCACGACCGCTGGGATGCCATTGTCAGCTCGCCGATGACGCGGTGCCGCCTGTTTGCAGAACAGCTCGCGCAAAGACGCAGGATTCCCCTGCACATCGAAGATGACCTGCGGGAAATCGGATTTGGTGACTGGGAGGGGTTAACTTCGCAGCAGGTCCAGGAACGTTATGGCGACCATCTCAGCCGCTTCTGGCAGGATCCCATAAACTCCAACCCGCCCGGCGGTGAAGCCATTACCGACTTCTACCAGCGTGTCACCCTCGGGTTTGATCGCTGGCAGGACAAACTTGCGAACCAGCGTATCCTGGTGGTTTGCCATGGTGGCGTTATTCGCATGGTGCTGGCCAACGTGCTGGGCATTCCCCTGGAGAAATCGTTTGCTGGTTTTTCCGTGCCCTATGCCTGCCGCAGCCGGATTCAGGTGGACCAGTCCGAGTTTGGCACCTTCCGCAGCCTGGTCAGCCACCAGCCTTGAGGGTCAGTGGCAGACCAGCCACCGACATCACCACCTCATCACAGCGCTGCGCGAGTGCCTGGTTGAGCCACCCCAGCTCGTCGGCAAAGCGACGGGTTAGGGGGTCCATGCCGATGGTGCCCAGCCCTACCTCATTGGTGACAATCACCAACGGGCCCGGATAGGTTTCCACGGCAGTCAGGAAGGCGGCACGTTCAGGCTGAAACAGCGAGCGGTCGGCGAACAGGAGATTACTCAACCAGAGACTCATGCAGTCCACCAGAACCAGCGGCGAGGTATCATGCCCGGCAGCCAGGCCTGACAGCGCCCGGCCAAGGTAAACGGGCTCCTCAACCAGCTGCCAGTGTGCCGGGCGTTGTTGCTGGTGGCGCCGGATCCGCAGGGCCATTTCATCATCACCGGCGGTGGCGGTGGCCAGGTAGACCACGTCTGTGCCGGCGTCTCGCGCCCGTTGCTCCGCCAGCCCTGTTTTTCCAGACCGGATACCACCGGTAACCAGTAACTTGTTGACCATAAAACACTCTCTCGTGCTTACCCACCGTGGCCAAGGTACACCAAGTGAACAGACAGCTGCTATAGTTTGGCCAGACTCTGGAATAACCGGTCAGCCAAACGCAAACATTTAATCAAGACTCAGTCACTCTGGAGAGCCCATGCAGGCCGAACTGTTGGACATCCGCAACCACATTGCCCAATACCCCCCGTTCAATGACATGCCTGAAGAACTTCTTGAACGAGTTGTCAGCGGTATTGAGGTGGTCTACTACCGCGCCGGCACCCAGATACTTGAACTCGGCCAGACCAATCATTGGCTCCACTATATCCGCAGCGGCGCCGTGGAGATTTTCCGCCGCTCCGGTGAACTGTATAACCGCGTAGGCGAGGGCGAAATCTTTGGCCAGTTCGGATTGATGATGAACAAGAAAGTCCGGTTCCCCGCCAAAGCCATCGAAGATTGCCTCATCTACAAGATTCCGGATACCACCTTTCAGCATCTGTGGGAAACCGACGAAAACTTTGCAGACTTTGTTGAGATTGAAGACCGCAGCCGACTGCGTTCGGCGGTTTCGCGTAGAGAGAAATCCAACGAACTGATGACCGCCAAGGTTACCCGCCTGATATCCCGGGAACCGGTTTCCGCTCCGACCACCGTTCGCCTGCAGGAAGCCGCCAGGATCATGACAGACAATGGCGTATCGGCGCTGCTGTTGATGGATGAAAGCGGCGAACGCCCGAAATTGCAGGGCATCATCACCGACCGGGATCTACGTACCCGTGCGGTTACCCATGCCCTGGCCTCGGAAACCCCGATCAGCGACATCATGTCGGAAGGACTGATCACTATCAGCGCCCGCTCCTTCATCTTCGAAGCCATGCTCACCATGCTCCACAACAACGTGCACCACCTGCCGGTGATGGAAGGCGACGAAGTGCGGGGCGTGATTGCGTTGTCAGACATCGTCAAGTATGAAAGCCAGAGCAGCCTGTACCTGGTCAGTAACATCTACCACCAGAACGACGTCAAAGGCCTGAAGAGAATCAGCCTGGAAGTCCGCGACAGCTTTGTACGCATGGTCAACGAAGACGCCAACTCCCACATGATCGGCAGCGCCATGGCCGGTATCGGTCGCAGCTTCAGCCAACGTCTGCTGGAACTGGGTGAAGAAAAACTCGGACCGCCACCGGTGCCCTACTGCTTCATGGCCCTGGGCTCCATGGCCCGGGATGAACAGCTGGTTGTTACCGACCAGGACAACGCCATGGTGCTGGACGACAGTTTCATACCTGAAGAGCACGATGAATATTTTCTGGCGCTGGCCAAGTTCGTGTCCGATGGACTGGCCGAATGTGGTTACGCGTACTGCACCGGCGATATCATGGCCACCAACCCGAAATGGCGACAACCGCTGAGTGTCTGGAAAGGCTACTTCACCGACTGGATCGAAAACCCCAAGGCGGAAGCCCTGCTCAACAGCAATATCTTCTTCGACCTGGATGGCATTTACGGGCAAACCGACTTCACCGAACAGTTGAAAACCCTGATTGTAGAGAAAGCCAGCGGCAGTCAGCGCTTCCTTACCTTCCTGGCCAGGAATGCCTTGAACCGAACACCACCGCTCGGTTTCTTTCGCACCTTCGTGCTTGAGGAAGACGGCAAGCACCAGAAAACCTTCAACCTCAAGCGCAGGGGCACAGCGCCATTATCTGATTTAATCCGCGTACACGCCCTGGGGTGCGGCAGCCGCTCCCAGAATTCCTTTGAGCGACTGAAAGACATTGCCAAAACCAAGCTGTTGCTGGAAGACGATGCCGGCAACCTGCGCGACGCCCTGGAATTCATCTCCATTGTCCGCATCCGCCACCAGGCCCTGGCCATCGAAGAAGGCCGGGAGCCCGACAACAACGTACGCCCGGAAGACCTGTCCCCGTTCGAACGCAGTCATCTGAAAGACGCCTTCCAGATCGTCAGCAACGCCCAGAAGTTCCTGCGCTTCCGTTACAACGCCGGAGGAGCCACCAGGAATGTCTGACAGCATCAAAAGCGGAAATAGCAAACAGGACTGGCCAGACAACTACCGAAAAGCCGCGGAAAAAGCGAAGGATGCCCGAATCCGAGCCTTCTACCAAGCCGGCTGCCCTGACCCGCAAACCGCCGTTGAAGAGGTGCCACTGGTCGCCCTCGACTTCGAAACCACGGGACTGGATGCCGACCGCCATTCCATCATCAGCATCGGCCTGGTCCCCTTTACCCTCGGCGGCATTCAACTCGGCAAAGCCTGGCACCAGATCGTCCGGCCGCAACTGCCGTTGCAGCAAGACACCGTCACCATCCACGGCATCACCCACAGCGAAATCGAACACGCCCCGGACCTTACCGACGTGCTCGACACCCTCTTCCAACACCTCAACGGCCGAATCCCCGTGGTCCACTACCGCAACATCGAACGCCCATTCCTGAACCGGGCCCTGCAGTGGCGCCTGAAAGAACAACTCCGCTTCCCGGTCATAGACACCATGGCCATCGAAGCCCACCTGCACCCCAAACGAAACCCAAGCCGGTGGCAACAACTCATGGGCAAACAACCCATCTCCATCCGCCTGGCCGACAGCCGAACCCGCTACGGCTTACCCCACTACGCCGGCCACAACGCCCTGATAGACGCCATCGCCACCGCCGAACTGTTCCAGGCCCAGGTGCAGCATCATTTCGGCACTGAGACGCCTATTGGAGATCTTTGGGTTTAATCAATCCCTCACTCACTACCCCGACCATGCAGGGAACTTTCGTTCACCGACTATCTCACCGGAGTCTGGCTGTGGGAGTGGGGGCCTGCTTTCCAAAAATCTCGGAGGCCACGGATGGCCGGAGCGAAGCGCACATGGATGTGCTCGTAGCGTTTTTTGGAAAGCAGGCCCCCACTCCCACAAACTCCCCAACCCTCAGGCTAGGAAGGAAAGCAGCTCCATGGCCAAAGGGCCATAGCCCCAAAGCTCTGCAACCGCTAGAATGACCCCACACCAACCAAAGAGCCCAAAGTGACCGAACAAATCACCAAAACCACCCCCCTGGACGCCTTCCGTCGCGCCAGAAGAATGTGGCTAAAAGGGGAGAAAATCAGCCTCGCCGCCCTCGCCGATGATCTGCACATCGGCCGAGCCACCCTGTTCCGCTGGGTCGGCAACCGAGACCTACTGATTGGTGAAATCCTATGGTCCCTTTATGAGCCTCTGTACAAAGAAGCCCGGGCCCAAACCCCCGGCCATGGCGTAGACTACGTGGTCGGCGTATTCCGCCACATCAACATGACCATTCTGCACTTCAGCCCCCTGCGCAAATTCCTGCACCAGGACCCTGAGTACGCCCTGAAAATGCTCACCTCGTCTCACTCCACCCTGCACGCCCGCACCGTTGAAGTGAACACCCGCTTACTCAAAGACGAAGTGCGCGCCGGCCACCTGAGCCCACCGATGAACATCCAGAGCCTGTCCTACTTTATGGTGCGCATCGCCGAATCCTGTCTGTACAGCGATATCATCGGCGGCCGCGAACCCAGGGATGAAGAACTGGAAGATGCCTGCACCGCTGTGCGCATCCTGCTGGGCGGGAAAGTCTGACAACATCTGCGCTGGCAGAACCGTGCAACGCAGGCTAATCTGACGCAATAACGCCGGGCCCCGGCCCGTTCAACAGCAGACCACAAACACCCGGAATCAACACCCGCAAAGGAGCGCGACATGCCGTTACACCAATCCATTAGCCAGAAACTGTTTACGCCCATCATCATCGCACTCGCCCTGATTGCCCTCACGCTCGCCCCCCAGGCACAGGCTCGCGACCTCACAGAAAAGACCGTCCGGTCATTCATCGACAGCCTCGGCGCCGCCGAAACCCTGGCCGAGGACCACAAAGAATTTCTAGATGCCCTTGAAGCCGAGCGAGAAGAGAACATGGATTTCTCCATCCTCTTCTCCGACAGCCTGAAAGACATAGAAGGGCACGCAATGCATGGGCAACTGGAGAAGCTGGTCAAAAGATATGGATTCTCCAGCCTTGAACAATGGGGCCAGACCGGGGACCGGGTTTACCAGGCCTGGGCCGCCCTAGAAATTGATGAGCAAGGGGGAGCGGCTGAATACGACATGCAGCAGGCACTGGCTGAAATCGAGAGCAATCCCCACATGACCGAAGAACAAAAAACCGAGGTGCGGGCTATGTTGCAATCCGCGACTTCGGCCATGAGTGCAGCAAGAAGCGCACCAGAGAGCGACAAGCGGGCAGTTAGACCATTCATGGATGAGTTGCGGGCCATGAGCGAGGATGACGAAAGCGACTGGTAAATAGTAACCGCTAAAACAAGAAAACCCGGCAGCTGTCTCCAGCGCCGGGTTTTCTTTTTGGCGGGCTATCAGCTGGGCTGATTACGCCAGCAGGTTATAGACAAACACGATTGCCACGGCAATCGGCGTTACAAACCGGATCAGGTTGTACCACAAGCCAAAAGTGCCTTCCTGCAGAGCCAGGTCGCTCTTCAGGGATTCCTTGGCCACGAACCAACCTACAAAGATCGCCGTCAGCAGGCCGGAGAGCGGCAGCATGATGTTGGCAGTAAAGTAGTCCAGCAGATCGAAAATGGTCTTGCCTTCGAATGCAGCGAACATACCCAGCGGCGCCACGTCGGCCCACACGTTCAGGGACAGGATGGAGGCAATACCGAGCAACCAGCAGGCACCACCGGCAATCACGGCGCTACCCACACGGGCAAAGCTGGTTATTTCCTCTACCCACTCAACCACCGGCTCCAGCAGTGAGATGCCGGATGTCCAGGCGGCGAACAGCAGCAGTACGAAGAACAGGGTGCCGAACAGGGTACCCATGGGCATGTTACCGAACGCCAGTGGCAGGGTCTGGAAAATCAGGCCAGGGCCAGCACCGGCTTCAAGACCGTTGGCGAACACCACCGGGAAGATGGCCAGGCCCGCCAGCAGGGCTACAACCGTATCCATAATGGCAACGCTCACCGCCGTGCGGCCAATGGAGACATCGCGGCTGAGGTAAGAGCCGTAGGCCATCATGATGGCCATACCCAGGCTCAGGGTGAAGAACGCATGGCCCAGGGCCACCAGCACACCATTGACCGTCAGGGCGCTGAAATCCGGGTTAAACAGGAATGAAACCGCTTCGCCGAAGTGCCCCGTGGTGGTGGCATAACCAACGACCATCAGCAGCAGAATAAACAACGCCGGCATCAGGATGGTGACCGCGCGCTCAAGACCGCCTTTCAGGCCACGGGCCACAACCAGCACGACCAGCGCCATAAAGATCGTATGCCAGAACAACAGCTTGGCCGGGCTGGCCAGCAGTCCGCCGAACATTTCACCCACGGAATCAGCGGTGCCGCCGGTAAAGTCACCCATCGCTGCGTGGCCGACATAAGACGCTGCCCAGCCACCGATCACCGAGTAGAACGACAGAATGATAAAGGCCGCCAGCATGCCTACGATGGCTGAGATACGCCAGCCAGACGACGCCAGGTTGCGCTCGGCCACCAGGCGGAAACTGGTGATCGGGTTGTGACGACCATTCCGGCCGATAAACACCTCGGCCATCATGATGGGAATACCGATGATGAAGATACAGAGCAGGTAAACCAGAACGAAGGCACCGCCGCCGTTCTCACCGGTGACATAAGGGAACTTCCAGACGTTACCGAGACCAACAGCAGAACCGGTTGCTGCCAGAATAAACGCGAACTTGGACGACCAGAGTCCGCGAGCCCCGATACCGCTGTCTGATGCGGAGTTGGACTGTGACATGAATTTTCTTCCTGTGCTTTTGGCTATAGGAAACTACGAATTGTGAGGGCGCCAAACCAATGGTTCAGGCCATTGGTGCGGGATTCTGCCAGCACTGGCGCGGTGATGCCAGTGCTGAAATGTTGTTCGGTGGTTTCTGTAGTCCGCACAGATCCAACCGCGCAGAGCTAACTAGCCAGATTTACTGACAAACCGGGCAATCAGGTCCTTCAGGCCACGGGCCATGCCACTGAGCCGGTCGCTGCTGTCTTTAGCGGCTTCTGCCTGCTCGTCGCTCTGGTCAGCAAGGCCGGCGATGTTCACGATTTGCCGGTTGATCTCGTCCGATACCTGGCTTTGCTCCTCGAACGCGGCCGACATGGTAATGAAACTGTCGGAAATCGAATCCACCGAACCCACAATGGTTTGCAGGGATTCTGCCGCGCCCTGCACCCGGGCCAGCCCCTGGCTGGCGATTTCCTCACCAGAGCGTACTGCCTGAATGGTTTCATCCACCTGGGCCCGAAACTGGTCAATCACCTCATGGATCTTGACGGTGGACTGCCGGGTTCTCTGGGCCAGGGAGCGCACTTCGTCGGCGACCACCGCAAAGCCTCTGCCTTGCTCGCCGGCGCGGGCCGCTTCAATGGCCGCGTTGAGAGCCAGCAGATTGGTCTGCTCGGCAATGTCCGAGATCAGGTCGGCCGCCTCTCCAATGGTGCGGGTGGATTCACCCAGACGACCCACAGATTCGCCAATGCCATTCACCTGCTGCACCAGCTGCTCGATCGCGGCAGTGGCCTCACCACTGCGCTGCCTGCCCTCATGGGCCAGCCGGTTGGCCTGCTCCGCCTCTTTCGCATTGTGGGTAACGGCTTCCGCCACTTCCTGAATGGACGCGGTCATTTCATTGATCGCCGAGGCGGTCTGGTCTGTCTCCGCCCGCTGCCGGGCAATGGCCGTTGCCCCCTCAGTAATGAAACCATGGGACGCCCGGGCCTGCTGCAGCAAATGCTCAGCCTGATCGTCAATTCGAGCCAGCGCTGTGCGAATCCGCGCTTCCTCACTGACCAGCACCAGGGCCAACCGCGACATCAGGCCACGCTCACCGCTGTATGTGCGGGCAACAATGGGGTCCTGGAAAGCATCGGGGCGCAAAGCGAGTAAACCTTTCAAACGATTGGAAATAGACCCGAACACCAGACTGAACGCCAGACCATGACCCACCAACACAACCAGCGCTGCCAGCCAGAGCGGTTCGAGTTTCATGGCACCCAAGGTGATCACCAGGGATAACAAAAACGGCCAGCCGGAGCGGCCCATCGACATGGCCCGGTTACTGAACGATGACGACAACTTGCCTGCGGAAATACCGGCATAGAGTTTTTCAGCCCGCGCAATCTGGTCCCGAGTGGCCGCCACGCGCACGGATTCATAGCCCACCATCTGGCCGTTTTCCCAGATCGGAGTGGCATAGGCACTGACCCAGTAATGATCTCCGTTCTTTGCCCGGTTCTTGACCACACCCATCCAGGCCTTGCCCGCTTTCAGATACTCCCACATGTCGGCGAACACCGCCGGCGGCATGTCCGGGTGGCGAATCAGATTATGCGCCTGGCCAATCAGTTCGTCCCTGGTGTAACCACTGATGGTTTCAAAATCGTCGTTGCAATAGGTAATCACGCCCTTGAGGGAGGTGGTGCTGATCAGACGCATACCTTCCGGTACGGTAATTTCGCGCTGGGTGACAGGTAGATTCTTGCGCATAGGGGGTCGATGTCCGTTAAACCGGGGAAATTATTTCAGGGCGCAAGCGTAAGTCTGGATGAATATCAAGGAAATATCTAATGAGTTACGCTACGTCACATTAATGTAACGGCACACAACCCAATATCTTGAAGACAAGGCTTGTCAGGGCCCGACCAGGACCCTTGCCCGGGGATGAAAACGGGCATTCACCCACAGTGAAAACGCGATCACCGCACCGCCAAGCATAAGGCGCATGAGGTCCGCATCCCGGTTCCAGATCAGCAGGTTCACCAGTAACCCGGCAGGCACCAGGGCATTGTTCATAATCGCCAGGGTGCCAGCATCTACCTCACAGGCACCGCGATTCCACAGGTATAGCCCGAGCCCCGAGGCTGCAAGCCCCAGCCAACCGAGAACGCCCCACTGAAGACTGGTCGTGGGCAGCCTGTCGGCGTCGCCGAATATCAGGAACGACGGCAAGGCGATCACCAGCGCCCCGAAAAAGAAGTAGCCGAAGGTCCGGTAGCCCGGCAAGGCCAGGGCGTAGTGGCGCATCACGTGTTTGTAACCCACTTGGCCGGCGGCAAAGGTAAAATTAGCCACTTGCAGTAACAAGAAGCCGGTAATGAAATCTTCGCTCAGGCCATCGTAGCGAATAATCCCGGCGCCCAGCGTGGCGATGGCTGCCGCCAGCAAGGCCACCGGGGAGAACCGGCGAAACAGGGCATCGTCAATCAGCGTAACGTACAAAGGAGTAAAGATGGTGAACAGCAACACTTCAGGCACCGTGAGGTAACTGAACGAACGGTACAGGCAAAGGTAGGTAATACCGAACTGCAGCATGCCCGTAATCAGAATGCCAAGCTTCATGCCCCCAGGCACACCACGCCAGCGGGTGAAGGGCAGAAACACCAGGGCCGCCAGCAGCACACGGGTAAGCACGGCGAAATCGCTGTCTACCCGGCCAGCCAGGAACTCGCCGATCAAGCTGAACGAAAACGCCCACAGCGCCGTTACCAGAACCAGAAGAACCATACCACCACACTTGAGATAAACCGGACCGCTACTCTACCGTTTTTGCCGGCATTATCCAGTACAGAAGGCGGTGCAAACCCCTATAAGCTGCCCGACCGCCAATCGGGTACCATGTCCGCTTCTGACAGGTACAACCCTGACGAACCAACATCGAAACCAGCACCATGGACGAAAACCACCAACCGTTACCCGAAGCCCGACAGCCCCTTGTTCGCCGCACGCTGGCGGAATGGAAAACCCTGGCCATTCTGGGCGGGCCGATCCTGATTGCCCAGGTGGCACAGATGGCCAATGGGGTTATTGATACCGTTATGGCGGGCCACGCCAGCGCTCGGGATCTGGCCGCGGTAGGCATTGGCAGCAGCCTGTGGATGCCACTGTTCCTGTTTTTCATGGGCATGCTGGGGGCTCTGCAACCGATCATTTCCGGCTACAACGGTGCCCGGCAGCACTCGAAGATCATGCCGGCCACCTGGCAGGGCATATACATCGCAGCCGGCGGCACGGTGATCATGGCGTTGTTGCTGACCAACGTACACCCGGTACTGGCGATGCTGAAGATGGATACAGAGACTGCCGGCATCACCCAGGGATACCTGAACGCCTTCGCCTGGGGCATTCCAGCCCTGCTTCTTATGAACGCTCTGCGGGGACTCACTGACGGCCTCGGCCACACCCGGGTAATCATGGCCTTCTCTGTACTCAGCACGCTGATCAACCTGCCGCTGAACTACATCTTCATTTACGGCAAGCTCGGCCTGCCCGCCATGGGCGGTGTGGGCTGCGGCTGGGCGACATCGCTGTCCAACGGGACCGCCGCCATTGCCTTACTGATCTACCTGAACCGGAGCCGTACCTTCCGCCAGTTTCACCTGCTGGCCGACTGGGTGAAGCCCAACTGGCGGGGAATTCGCTACATTCTGGGTATCGGCGTGCCGATTGGCTTCACCATTTTTGTCGAAGCCAGCATGTTTTCGGTCATTGCCCTGTTCCTGGCACCACTGGGGCCGGTGATTGTGGCCGGACATCAGATTGCGCTGAACGTGGTGTCGTTGTTGTTCATGCTACCGCTGAGCATAGGCATGGCACTGACGCTGCGGGTGAGCTTTCTGGTGGGTGCCCGGGCGCCGGATACCGCCCGACTGATTTCCCGTAGCTCACTCATCCTGGCCTCGGCAGTTGCCCTGATCTTTGCCACGTTGCTGTTTGTGTTCTCCGCACAGATTGCCGCGCTCTACACCGGCGACCAGGCCGTGCGAGATGTCACCATTCGCCTGCTGGCGTTTGCCGCCATGTTCCAGGTTGCTGACGTGATTCAGGTAACCTGCATCAGTGCGCTCAGGGGCTATAAAGACACCCGCATTCCCATGTTCATTATGCTGTTTTCGTTCTGGGGGGTTGGCCTGCCGCTTGGCTACGTTCTGACCTTTACAGACCTGCTTTGGCCGGCGTTGGGAGCGGCGGGGTTCTGGGTGGGGCTGACGGCCGGGCTGACCTCCGCCAGTGTTTTGCTGGGTTGGCGATTATTCCGCTACCGGCCCGGAAACCACCATCACGGCGAACCCGACAGCCGGACTTCAGTTCAAGCCGGTTCGGCCACCAGCTGAGTGTTCTTGTCTGCAAATACAATCCGATCCCGCCCGGTATCCTTGGCCTGATACAGCGCTTCATCAGCCCTCGCCAGCCAGCTCTCCACGCTCTCGCCGTGGCCCAGCAAGGCGACACCAAACGACGAAGTAACCGGGCCACCTGGGTACTTGAGATGCCTGCGCAACACCTGTTGCAGGTTGTTCATAACCGCCTGCAGGCTGGAACCATCCACACCGGGCAGCAATAACACAAACTCCTCACCGCCATAACGGAACAGCTGATCAGACTTTCGTGTGTTACGTTCAATCAGCGCCACCAAGTCCGTCAGCACATTATCACCGACGCCATGACCATACACATCGTTGATTTTCTTGAAGTGGTCGATATCCAGCATCACCAAGGCATAGGGTAGCCCTGATCGCTCCGCATTGGCAGCAGCCGCATCCAGCTCCTCATCCATGGAGCGGCGGTTTTTGACACCGGTCAGCGGGTCAATGGTGGCCAGGTGCTCCAAGCGCTCCCGCTGATCCTGGTTACGGTAGGCAAAGACATAGGCGCAGGCGCTGACCACCGTCGCCGTGGTCGCAAACGTCCACATCTGAACCGTTGAGCTGAACGCCGTTTCAATCGACATCAGCGCCAGAACGGAGAGCAGGTTCAAAATGGCCGCAAGTCGGCTCGATACAAGAAAGAAGGTTGTTACCAGGCAAGGGAAGATCCAGAACAGACCCGCCTCACCCATCACCGCACCAACGGTGACCGCACCCGCGCAGATAATAATCGCCAGGAACATGCCGCTGCGGTATGTGTCGCCGGTGACCCAGGCATAAGCGAGGCTGCCAACGATGCCAGACAGAATCCCGAGATCAACAAAACCGGCGAGCGGATTACCCTCAACAAATCGCAGGATCACGAACGGCGTGATGCCAATGATGGCGCTGATGCCAAGCAATGTGATGATCGATAATCGGAAATCGTTTTTTAGCCGATGAAACATTCAGAGCGGGTCCGACTATGGTCTTAGTTAGTGCACAAGCTTAGCGTAAGCTATGAAAGGGGGCGCTACCGGGCTACGATTCTTAACAATTCTATCTCTGAACACGACACAATGTGACATGCATCACAAAAGTGCGTCGGTTAGTATTCTAAATACACAAGCCTATGCCGGTTTTGACGTCAGAATATTGAAAGAAGTATTCCGAAGAACAAGAATCGCTCTACGACACCTTGGGATATTGAAATTGGATTCACTCATACGCATCGCCCCTGGGGCATTGACCATTGGCCGCCCATTACCCTGGGATGTTTTCGACGCCGACGGTAACGTGTTGCTGCGTCAGGGCTATGTCATCCAGACCAATACCCAGCTGGAGCAATTGTTTGAGCGGGGCCGGTTCAAGCCCCGGAAAATCGAACGGAAAAAGGAAAAAATTCAGGAGGATCAACGGCAGCGTAACCCCTTCGCCGACTACGCTGACCTGCTGGCCACCCTGGAAGCAACCCTCAACGCCATCACCAGCGAAGATCCGTCTGCCCAGAAACGTTTGCTGGGGCTGGCGCGAATGTTGGAGCGGACCTGTCAGGAAGCCCCGGAAGCCAGCCTGGCCCTGGTGCATCTGTACTCCATCGGCCCCACCATTCACGAACAGATTCTGTTCTACGGCATTCTGTGCCACTTCACGGCCAGGGCGTTTGGGCTTGATGAAAAACGTACCAGTGTGCTGACCGCCGCGGCCCTGACCGCCAACCTGGCACTGGTGCCGGTGGCCGACCAGTTAAATGCTTCCACCCGCGTGCTCACCGACGACCAGCGGGCGGTTATCCGCAAACACCCGCACCGCAGTATCCAGGCACTGACCTCCGCCGGCATTACCAATAATCTGTTGCTGAAAATCATCGCCCAGCACCACGAGCAGGCCGATGGCTCCGGCTATCCAGAGGGACTAAGTGGCACTGATATTCTGCCAGAAGCCGAAATTCTGGCTCTGTCAGAACGTTACGTGGCCATGATCACCAAACGAGCCTACCGCAACCGGATGACCATCACCGCTGCCCGCAAACTGATCGCCACCCTCGGCGACGGCAAGGTCCGCCCGGCCATTCCACGGTCACTGTTGCAAGTACTCGGCGAATACCCGCCTGGCATGCTGGTGCGGCTCGACAATAACGAAGTCGGTGTGGTGACCGGCCGCGCCGTCCGGGCCAGGGGACCGTTTGTCAAAGCTATTTTCGGGCCCCGGGGCAACCGCTACAGCGGCACGTTTGAGCGAGACACCAGCGTCCCCGAATACAACATCCAGGGCGCCGAAGAGCCGGAAGAAATGCCCTCCATGGATTTCAGCCTGCTCTGGGGCTTTCGCAACTGAAACCCGCGGAGCACGGCGAACTCATGCCAAACTCAATGCCCTGGCATGATGATTCAGGTGGTCGTCAATGAACGAGGCAATAAAGAAATAGCTGTGGTCGTACCCACGGTGCATTCGCAGGTTGATGTGGTGATGGAACTTCTCGCAGACATCCGCCAACGTTTCCGGGTTCAGCTGGGTTTCCAGAAACTCATCGGCCGTACCCTGGTCCACCAGTAGCGGCAGCCGCTCTTTTGCGGTCGGGATCAGGCAGGTAGCATCCCATTCTTCCCAGCGGCTTTGGTCTTCCCCAAGATAACCCTTTAGGGCTTTCTGCCCCCAGGCGCACGCCATCGGGTTGGCAATTGGCGCGAACGCCGATACCGATTTGTAATACCCCGGATTCTTCAGGGCACAAATCAAGGCTCCGTGGCCGCCCATGGAATGGCCGCTGACTGACCGTTCACTGCTGAGCGGCAACTCATTCTCGACCAGTTGGGGCAGTTCCTTCACCACGTAATCGTGCATGCGGTAGTGGGGTGCCCAGGGCTGTTCTGTGGCATTCACATAAAAGCCCGCGCCACTGCCAAAATCATAACTGTCGTGCTCGCCAGGCAGGTCCAGGCCCCGGGGGCTGGTATCCGGGCACACAATCGCCAGGCCCAGCCTGGCGGCCAGTTTCTGCGCACCGGCTTTCTGCATGAAATTCTGGTCGGTGCAGGTCAGCCCGGACAACCAGTACAGCACTGGCGCTGGTTTGCCTTTCTCGCCCAGAGCCGACGGCGGCAGAAACACCGCAAACTCCATGTCGCACTGGAGCGTGCCGGAAAAGTGGCGATAGCGGCGGTGCTCGCCGTCAAAGCAAACGTTGGTGGCTAAGAGTTCCATAGCATTCCTGGCGATTGTGGGTGGAGAAGTCAGTCCTCAACGTTGGCAAAACGCTGTTTTTCGATGGTATTACCGGATTTCGCCAACTGGGACAGAATAGCTGTACGGGTGACAATTCCCACCAGTTTGCCATGATCAACCACCGGGTACACTTTCGGCTTGCCGGCCCCCAGATTCTGCGCCAGATCGATCACCGACATCTCTGGCGACACCGTCAGTGGTTTATGGAACATCACATCGTCCACAATGGGCTCGCCCTCGCTGTGATAGTTGCTCACCAGCAGCGAGTGAATGCAGTCCTGCTCCGACACAAAGCCCAGAACCTGGCGCTTTTCATCCACCACTGGCAAACCGGTGACATGGTTATCCAGTAACGCTTTAACAACCTTGGTCAGCGGTGTGCCGCAACGGATAGGCTCAATGTGATTCCACATGACTTCCGAGATTTTCAGTGAGCGCATAGGCAGCCCCTTTTCGGTTTTATTTAAGGCGCCGAAACTGGCACCGCAGTTACTCTAAACATAGGCAATGCTGGGCAAAATGGACAACTCTCAGGAGCAAAACGGTTTACACCACAAAATAGTCGACTAAACTCAACAGGTTATGCCCCTCAGGGCTCTAAAAATATGACCCATCCGTGGTAAACAGTGGGAGAACCCATGGAAGCCATTTCTGATTTTGTAAGCCAAATCAATAGCCTGGTCTGGGGACCACCCATGCTGGTAATGATCCTCGGGGTCGGGCTGTTTCTCAGTATTGGCCTGAAGCTGATGCCGATCCTGAAACTGGGCGCCGGGTTCCGGCTGATGTGGAGCGGCCGTGCCCGCGGTGACGAGGACGACGGCGATATTCCGCCATTCCAGGCCCTGATGACCGCCCTGTCGGCCACCGTAGGCACCGGTAATATTGCCGGTGTTGCCACCGCCGTGTTCCTGGGTGGCCCCGGCGCCCTGTTCTGGATGTGGCTGACCGCCCTGGTGGGTATGGCCACCAAATACGGTGAGGCGGTACTGGCGGTGCGCTATCGTGAAGTGGACGAGCGCGGCGCCCATGTCGGTGGCCCCATGTATTACATCCGCAATGGCCTGGGTAAGAAATGGGCCTGGCTTGGTGTCCTGTTTGCGGTGTTTGCGTCCATCGCGGCCTTTGGCATCGGCAACACGGTGCAGGCCAACTCGGTGGCAGATGTGTTGTCTGCCAACTTCGGCCTGCCCCACTGGATCACCGGCGTGCTGCTGATGATTATGGTGGGACTGGTGCTGATTGGCGGTATCAAGCGCATTGGCCAGGTAGCCAGTGCCCTGGTGCCGTTCATGGCAGTCTCCTATGTGCTGGTGGGCCTGATTGTTCTGGCCATCAACGCCAGTGAGATTCCGGCAGCCGTGAGCATGGTGTTCAGCTACGCCTTCAGCCCGGCCGCAGCCGAGGGTGGCTTTGCCGGCGCCGCCGTCTGGGCTGCTATCCGCTTTGGTGTCGCCCGCGGTATCTTTTCCAACGAAGCGGGCCTGGGTTCCGCACCCATCGCCCACGCTGCCGCCCAGACCAAGAACCCGGTCAAACAGGGCATGGTGGCGATGCTCGGTACCTTCATCGATACCATCATCGTGTGCAGCATCACCGGCCTGGTGATTATCACCTCCGGCGCCTGGACTTCGGGTGAAACCGGTGCGGCCCTCACCTCCCTGGCCTTCGAGACCGGTCTGCCCGGCTTCGGCAACTACGTGGTAGCGATTGCCCTGGCGATTTTCGCCTTCACCACGATCATTGGCTGGTCATTCTATGGTGAACGCTGCATCGAGTTCCTGTTCGGTGTAAAGGCCATCGTGCCGTATCGGGTGTTGTGGATTGTCGCCATCCCCGTGGGTGCCACCATCAACCTGGGCTTTATCTGGCTGGTGGCCGACACCCTCAACGCCATGATGGCGCTGCCCAACCTGATTGCCCTGCTGTTACTCAGCCCGGTGGTGTTCAAGCTCACCCGGGAACACTTTGAGAAGCAGAAGGCCCTGGGGGTGAAATAAACAGTCGGTATGTCTGGTGCTCATAAGGATGTGAGCACACCGTTGATTGTTCCGGATCAAGTCCCCCTTGCATTCGGCACATCCATCGCCACAGTGGTTAACGTACACAAAAAATAACACCGTGTTTGCCAACAACCTGTCTGAGGAGAACGACTATGAGTTTGCGTCTTGGAGACACTGCACCGGATTTTGAACAGGATTCCAGCGAAGGCACCATTCGATTCTATGACTGGCTTGGCGACAGCTGGGGGGTTCTGTTCTCGCACCCGGCCGACTTCACACCGGTATGCACCACGGAACTGGGCCTGACCGCCAAACTGAAAGACGAATTCGCCAAACGTGGCGTCAAGGCCATTGCCCTGAGTGTCGATCCAGTCGACTCCCACGAGGAATGGATCAAGGATATCAACGAAACCCAGGGCTGCACCGTCAACTTCCCGATCATTGCCGACCACGACAGCAAGGTCGCCAAGCTGTACGACATGATCCATCCGAATGCCGACAGCACCCTGACCGTGCGTTCGCTGTTTATCATTGATCCGAACAAGAAGGTGCGCCTGATCATTACCTACCCGGCATCCACCGGTCGTAACTTCAACGAAGTGTTGCGAGTTATCGATTCCCTGCAACTGACCGATGACCACAAGGTGGCCACGCCCGGCAACTGGGAGAAAGGCGGCGATGTGGTGATTGTGCCGTCGCTGCAGGACGAAGATGAGATCAAACAGCGCTTCCCGAAGGGCTACAAGGCGGTGAAATCCTATCTGCGGATGACCCCGGACCCGTCGTCCAACTGGAGCGGTGATTGATTAGAGCCTTGCCGTAGAATATTGCACTCAATAAAAAGCCGGGCAGCTCACACTGCCCGGCTTTTTCATTCCTGGGTACCCCGATGTCAGAATGCGGGAACCACGGCACCTTCGTATTTTTCTTTGATGAACTCGCGAACCGCGTCTGATTTCAGCGCGTTGGCCAGTTTCTGCATGGCGTCGCTGTCCTTGTTGTCCGGGCGGGCAACCAGGATGTTCACGTAAGGGGACTCGGCACCTTCGATCACCATGGCATCTTCAGACGGGTTCAGGCCAGCTTCCAGCGCGTAGTTGGTGTTGATCAGGGCCATGTCGACCTGGTTCAGGATACGCGGCAGGGTAGCGGCTTCCAGTTCGCGGAAGTTAAGGCGCTTGGGGTTGTCGGCAATGTCACGAGGTGTGGCGGTGATCTTGCTTTCGTCTTTCAGGGTGATCAGGCCAGCTTCCTGAAGCAGCAACAGGGCGCGGCCGCCGTTGGTGGGGTCGTTGGGGATGGCCACTACGGCGCGGTCTTTCAGTTCGTCGAGGGAGCTGATTTTGCTGGAGTAGGCGCCGAAGGGTTCAACGTGGATACCGGCAACGGTGACCAGATTGGTGCCACGGCCGCTGTTGAATTCGTCGAGGTACGGCTGGTGCTGGAAGAAGTTGGCGTCCATGCGCTTCTGATCAACCTGGATGTTGGGCTGTACGTAGTCGGTGAAGACTTTCACATCCAGCTCGACACCTTGCTCGGCCAGTGCCGGCTTGACGAATTCCAGCAGCTCAGCATGCGGGACCGGAGTGGCGGCTACGGACAGTTTCTCTGCAACAGCAGCAGAGGAGAAAGTTGCTACGGCAGCGATGGCTACCAGAGTTTTCTTCAGATTCATTATTGCGTTCTCCTGTGGAGCATCGTGTTTAACTTTGGTTTACGGCACGCAGCTGGGAGGCTCCTTCCGAAAAACGCCCGTGAATACGTCCATGTAGGGCTCCGTCGCGCCATCCCTGGCGCTCCAGGTTTTCGGAAGGAGCCTCCCAGCAGCCTGCCTATACCGGACTTTGGAATTGCCTGCCCGGCTCAATCACGGTCTTACTTTCTGCTGAAATAAAGCACCAGACGGTCACCGACCATCTGGAGTACCTGTACGAAAATCACCAGCAACGCGACAGTGATCACCATCACGTCGGTCTGGAAACGCTGGTAACCGAAGCGGATGGCCAGGTCGCCCAGGCCGCCGCCACCGATGACGCCAGACATGGCCGCGTAGGAGACCAGGGTGATGGCGGTCACGGTAATACCGGCGATGATGCCCGGAAGCGCTTCCGGCAGCAAGGCGCCGAAGATGATCTGGCGCACGTTAGCACCCATCGCCTGGGTGGCTTCGATGATGCCGCGGTCGACTTCCCGCAGGGAGGTTTCCACCAGGCGGGCGAAGAAGGGGGCACCGCCGGCGACCAGTGGCGGAATGGCGCCGGCCACGCCCAGGGAGGTGCCGATGAGCAGTACGGTGAACGGGATCATCACGATCAACAGGATGATGAAGGGCACGGAACGCAGTACGTTGACCACGAACGATAACACCGCATAGGCCACTGGTTGTTCCAGTAGCTGGCGTTTGCCGAACAGGAACAGTAATACGCCAATGGGGAGGCCGATCAGTACGCTGAACAGCAGGGACATGCCCACCATCACCAGGGTGTCCCAGCTTGCCCAGCCGATTTCCAGCCAGTCGACGTTGCCCATGAGAGTTTCCATTAAAGCTTCCATCAGCGCACTACCTCCACGTGAACGTCGGCGGCTTCCAGTGCCTGCATGGCGACGTCGAGATCACCGCCCACCAGTGACAGGGTTAGCTGGCCGTAGGGGGTGTCTTTGATGTGATCGATCCGGCCGGAGAGGATGCTGAAGTCTACGCCGGATTCCCTCGCTACGCTCCCCAGCAGGGGCTTGTAGGTGGATTCGCCCTTGAAGGTCAGGCGCAGGATGCGGCCGTCGGCTTTTTGCAGGTCTTCCTGAAGTTCATTGCGGTCGATGTTTTCGCTTTCGAACACAAAATCCCGGGTGGTGGGGTGCTGGGGGTGCAGGAACACTTCGCTCACCGGGCCCATTTCCACTACGCGACCGGCGTCCATTACGGCTACCCGGTCGCACACCCGACGCACCACGTCCATCTCGTGGGTGATCAACACGATGGTCAGGCCCAGCTCCTTGTTGATGTCGCCCAGCAGTTTCAAGACCGACTGGGTGGTTTGCGGGTCCAGGGCGCTGGTGGCTTCGTCGCACAGCAGAATGGTGGGGCGGCAAGCCAGGGCGCGGGCGATACCAACGCGTTGTTTCTGGCCCCCGGACAGCTGAGACGGATACTTGTCGGCGTGGTCGGTCAGGCTCACCCGGGCCAGCAGTTCCTGTACCCGTTCGCGTATCTCGGTTTTGCTGTAGATGCCCGCCAGCTTCATCGGAAACGCAATGTTGTCTGCCACGGTTTTGGACGACAGCAGGTTGAAATGTTGGAAGATCATGCCCACTTTGCGACGGAAAGCTCTCAGTTCCGCGGAGTTGTACCGGGTAACGTCTTCGTCGTCGATCAAGATGCGACCGCCGGTGGGCGGTTCCAGCAGGTTGATCAGACGGACAAGGGTGGACTTACCCGCGCCGGAATGGCCGACGATGCCGAATACCTCGCCGGTTTCAATGGTCATACTGGTGGGATGCAGCGCGGGGATCGCCCGGCCGGCCACTTGGTATGACTTCTGTACCTGGTCAAATACAATCACGATCAGTGCCTTGGTCTTTGCCTTTGGAGTGCGTAGGGCGCGCAGCCGAAAACCGGCGATTATAGCCTATTCGATGACCAAACCCGAATCCGGGCGGTGTGTAGTTGCCCTTACACAAAAAGCTACCTGACACACCAGCCTGCCCTCAGCTAAACTGCTATTTGAAAAGAACATTAATAAACCTCCACCTATCCGAGGCGCGCCGTACCTGTGACTACACCGTCCGAGAATACGCCCTCAAGGATGAATTCCACCCAGGCATGGGTTTCTTACCTCAGCAAGGTAGAGCTGCCGGTATTGGCCAACACCCTCCGGCAGATCAACGAACTGACCGACAGCCGCAACAGCACCGTCAACGAGCTGGCCAATGTCATTTTGAATGACGCCCAGCTGACCTCCCAGGTGCTTCGGCTATCCAACACGGTGTTCTACAACCAGACCCGTACCCAGGTGAGCACGGTCAGCCGGGCTATCACCCTGATCGGCTTCGACGCGGTGAAATCCATGGCGATTTCATCGCTGATTGTCGACACTCTGCTCAAACGCAACGACCGGCCACACCTGTTGCGTTGCCTTGCTCGCGCTATTCACGCAGCCGTTCAGGCCCGGTGCCTGATGCCAAAACGTACCGAACATGCTCTTGAAGAGGTGTTCATCGGAGCCTTGCTGATGAATATCGGTGAGCTGGCCTTCTGGTCATGCGAAACCGATCAGGCGACCGAGCTGGAAGAGCGCCTGCGGCTGGACGAAGCGCCCGTGGAGGCACAGAAGGCAGTGCTGCACACCACCTTTACCGAGATCACCCGGGGCCTGGTGGAAGCCTGGTCTTTAGGACCGTTTATCCGAGAAGTGGTGGCGCCCGGGAAGGCCAATTCCATGGCCAGCAGCCTGGTGCGCAATACCGTGGAAATGGCCACGGTGTCCGAGCATGGCTGGAGCGGGCCGGAGATGGACAAGGTGCTGGAAAGGTTGTCAGCAGATGTCGGAGAAAGCCCCGCCGCCATCCGGGACCAACTGAAGGTCAACGCCCAGGAAGCCACCAAGGTGGCGGTGTCTCTGGGCATTCCACAGGTAACCGCGTTGCTGCCCGGCAACCAGGATAGCGCCGCCGGACACGGTGCCGAAGCCCCGGTCATGGACCCCGCCCTGCAGTTGCAAATCCTCCGGGATTTGACTCAGACACTGGCGGAGAAGCCAGATATCAACGAAGTGTGCCAGCTGGTGATCGAAGGCATTCACCGGGCCATCGGAATGCAACGGGTAGCCTTGCTGATGAGCGACCGCACCGGACAAGACCTGATTCCCCGCAAGGTGGGCGGCCGGGGTACCGAGGAGTGGCGAGAACACTTGATTATCCACAAGGATGGCACCGGGCCACTTGGGGAGCTTTTACCCCACGGAACTTGTGCCATTTACAAACCCGGCAAACAGGCGGGCGGTGTTCCCTATGACCGCTGGCTGGGCAAGGTGCCGGCCCTGGTAGGCTCGCTTACCGCCAAAGGGCGACTGGTTGGCCTGTTCTATGCGGATAATGCTGCGGCGGGCTATGTGCCATCAGAACAACAGCTGGCAGCCTTCGCCCACTTTATTCAGAACGCACAATTGTGCCTCACGCTGTTAACCACCAACCACTGATCCGCCGAGAGGCGGATCGACACTGTTTCACATCTCGTAAAGCCGGGAGATATGTAGAACCGGGCCGGTCGGTACGCCCGTCGGAGAGCCACCACTGGGCTCCAGACTTATGGCCAGCGTGCGGCTGCTGGCCAGCAACCTACGCGCCTCTTCAGTCAGGGTCACCTCGTAGACTCCACCCACAGCCATAACACCCAATGATACCGGGCTGCCTTCACCCGGCACGACCCATAGCTCGTAATCCTTGCCCTGACCTGGGTCGACGGCGGCCACGGATCTCAGCCTCAATCGATCATTCCCGGATTCGCTGACCAACCAGAGCGGATCACTCACGTCAGACTGCACAACGGCGCCGGTTAACTGCACATCACGCACTGGCCCCTGCTGTGGCGGAGCCACCAGGATCACCGCCAGTACAACGACAGCCGCGCTTGCCAATAAGCTCCAGCTCGGCCAGAACCACCCTGTGCGCGGACGTGCCTGAGTAGCGTTTTCGACGGTGGGCCAAAGGCGCTGTTCTATCTCTGCCCAGACCGATGGCGCCGGGTTAACCGAAGGCACAGCCCGAGTCAGTTGGCCCAGTCTCTCTTCCCAGAACCAGACTTCCTGCCGAACCTGCATCGATTGCATCATCCAGCGCTCAAAGCGTTGCCGGGCCCGCCCCGTCAATGAGCCCAACACATACTCAGCGGCAAGGCTTTCTATACGTTCCGGCGTTTTCTTCATCGCTCAAGGCACCTCTTCAGCGCCATCAAACCACGCCTTATCCAGCTTTTCACCGTACCGACCGGCGAGGCCAGGGTCTGTGCCAGCTCGTCATGGGTCATGCCCCGGTAGTAGGACAGTAGGATGGTATCGCGCTGGGTGTCACTCAGTTCCTCCAGGCACCCGGTCAGCGCTGATGCTCCAGCTTGCTGCAGCCGGGCCTCCAGTGGCCCCCAGCGGCCATCCTCAAGATGGTTTAGCGCGTCGGCACCGGCATTTCTTAAAGATCTTCGAGCACGAATAAGATCCAGCGTTCGGTACCTGGCTATGGTTAGCATCCACCCCAAGGGGGCGCCTCTATCTCCGTGATATTCACCTGCGTTGTGCCAGATCTGTACGAAGGCATCTTGCAAGGCTTCCTCCGCTAGCTCCTGCTGGCCTGCCAGCTTGTAACACAGCCCCAGCATGCGAGCCGAGACTCGCTGGTAGAGCTGTCGAAAAGCCTCCCGATCATGCTGTGCCACTGCCAACAACAGGTTCAACAATTCTTTTTGTTCTGACTCATCAACCGTCATGTTCTACCCCGTGTCATCCAATGGTAGGAACAGTTACGGTGCGAGTGCCACGAAAGTTGCAGGGTCACTCCTTGAAAATCACACATTTTATTTCGCGTCGGAGTGCATCTTTTCACCGGTGGCGTCCGTTACTCCTTAGCAATACCAACCATCGATGAGGAAGCACGGAATGAACACATTAATAAAACGCTCCGGCCTCGCTGTTGCGGTTGCCGGCTTATGCCTAGCCGCCGGAACCGGTTATGCGTCCAGTCACAGAGAAGCCCCGTTTATCACGGAAATGCCAAAAGTGGACGGTACCGATTTCTACATGTTCCGCAGTTACGAAGCTGGCCGAGAAGGCTTTGTTACGCTGATCGCGAACTATCTGCCACTGCAGGATGCCTATGGCGGGCCCAACTACTTCGATCTTGATGAAGACGCCATCTACGAGATTCACATCGACAACACCGGGAACGCACGGGAAGACATCACCTTCCGTTTCTCGTTCCAGGATGTGAGACAGGATCTGAAAATTGATGTGAACGGGGAAATGGTCTCCATTCCCCTGAAGACAGGCGCACCGGTTGGTCCCGGCGCCATGGATGACGCCATGAACGGCGCTATTCAGGTACGCCAGACCTACACTGTGGATGTCATTCGAGGTGACCGGCGCACTGGCGTATCGCAGGCCGTGACCGGTGACGGGGGTAGCCCAACCTTCAGCAAGCCGCTGGACAACATCGGCAGCAAAACCATAGAGAATTATCCGGCCTATGCACAAAGCCATGTGTACACGGCCAATATCCCGGGCTGCGGCACCGGCCGGGTGTTTGCCGGACAACGGGCCGAAGCCTTTGCTGTCAATCTCGGCGAAGTCTTCGATCTGATCAACCTGTCTCCCGAGGATGTCACCGGCGCGAACGGCCGGGATCTTGGCCTGAACATTCTGGAAGGCAAGAACGTGACGTCACTGGCCCTTGAGGTGCCGATCGAGTGTGTTGCCTCGGCCAATGACCCGGTCATCGGTGCCTGGACCACTGCCAGCGTTCGCCAGGCACGAGTGATCAATCCGCGACCTGTCGCCTTCGAAGAGGGCGATTCAGGCAAAGGCGCAACCGTTGAAGGTGGCGCATACACTCAAGTGTCGCGCCTCGGTTCTCCGCTGGTGAACGAAGTGGTGATTGGTCTTCGGGACAAGGATCTCTTCAACGCCAGCGAGCCGAAAGACGATGCTTCGAACTTCGCACCCTATGTCCTGACACCCACCTTACCCGTGCTGATCGAGAGCCTGTTCGGCGTGCAGGCGCCCGATGCCTATCCGCGCACCGACCTGGTCTGGGCCTTCCTCAATGGTGTACCGGACCTGACACGCCCTGGCGGCACGCCAACACTGGGTGAAATGCTCCGGCTGAACACCAGTATCGAGGCCGCCACCAGCGACGTCGCCATGCAGGATGATCTGGGTGTCATCGCCGGAGACGTCACCGGCTTCCCGAACGGCCGCCGTCCAGTGGACGACGTGGTCGACATTGCTTTGCGCGTGGTGATGGGCGTCCTGCTCGATGAGGAATCGGCGCCTGCTGGCCAGATCGAGTACACCGACGGAGCGGTGGTTGATCGAGACCTTCTGCTGAGCGGTTTCCCCTATCTGGGCCACCCGTTCTCCGGTTCCCCGAATCCACAACGTAACTGAAGCGACCAAAGGAGGTTTCCATGAAACCCATGCTAAAGATCGCCGCGTTGTTGGTGTTCGGCCTGACACTGGCAGGCTGCTCAGACAGCTCCAACAACCGAGGCCAGGGCCTGAAGATCTCGGTGGATTTCACCACGTTTGTCCAGAATGAGATACAGCGCACCGCAGATGACCGCGAGCCGGTAAACATCAATAACCTGGAGTTCAGCTTCAATGATCAAGACAATGAACAGGCGTTCGACAACCTGTTCTGAGCGCGGCTTGCTCCGCTGCCAGCGCGCCAGGCACGGCGCGCTGGCAGCTCTTGCTCCTGCCCTGAAGGGCGGAGCCTTCTCGGCCATCCTGACAGGGATGGCCGTTTTTGGCTCCGCCGCCTGGGCAGCACCCGCCGACATCAGAACCGACTTTGGTGACACTGACATTCTAGTCACCCTGCCACAACCAACACTGACCCAAACCGCGCTTCCAGACAACGCAGAGGAGCTGGCCGGTACCATACAACAGCAGATCCTCCAGGCCAGACGAGATGGCGACCCAAGATATCTGGGTTATGCCAGCAGCCTGCTCGCCCAATGGCCTGAAGACCGCCTGACCGATCGGCTGAGAGTTCTGCGAGCCACGGTCCAGCAAAGCCTGCATCAGTTCGATGAGGCCAGGGCAGACCTCCAAACGGTCATCGCCACGACCGATGACCCCATTCAGCGACTGCAGGCTCACCTGACACTGGCCAACCTTGAGTTGGTGCAGGGCCGCTATGAGCATGCAGCTGAAAATTGCCAGGCACTGCTTGAATCCTCCCCGGGATTGATTGCCTATAGTTGTCAGGCGCAAGTTCGGGGCCGCACAGGGCAACCACAATCAGCCTATCAGAGGCTGCTTGATCATACCCGTACAGAGCGCCGGCAAAACAACAACGAAAGGGTCTGGGCCGAGGGTACGCTGGCTGATCTGGCCGCTCAGCTTGGTGATCCCCGTGCCCGCGATCACTGGCAGCTCATTCTCAACCTGCAACCGGACGATCTGTACACCCGCACCCGGCTGGCTGACTGGTTTCTCGATAATCAACAACCAGAGAACGTCCTGTCTTTGACGGAAAGCTATGAACACGTGGACTCCCTGGCAGTCATCCGGGCGATCGCAATGCAGCAAACCGAACATCCGCAAGCCGATGCCTTAATCATACGACTGAGAGAGCGCTTTTCCGAAGCGCGCTGGCGGGGGAGCCTTTTGCATGAACGCGACCTGGCGCGTTTCCAACTTGATGTGGAAGGGCAAGCACCGCAGGCACTCGGTTACGCACTGGCCAACTGGCAGGATCAGCGGGAGCCGGAGGACACCCGGTTGGTGTTGCGTGCCAGCATCGCTGCCGGCGAAGAAGAGCGGGCGAGCAGTGTTCGCGACTGGCTGAAGCAACACCGGCAGACTGATAACCGCTACCCGGAGACCGACTCATGAACCGCTTCCTGTTTCTACGGTTACTGCTTCTTGCGGCATTCTCGGCAAGCGCTTCGCCTGCCTGGGCCCACAAGGCAAGCGACGCGTTTATCTACCTTGACCTTGATCAGTCTACAGTCAGGGTGGATCTTGCGCTCAGGGACCTTGCCCTGGAGGTGCCACTCGACCGCAACGCCGACCGGCAAGTCAGTGGTGCCGAACTAAGAGCTGCCAGAGGCGAGATCACCGGTTATCTGGAACAAGGTCTGGTGCTGAGCAATCACAGCGGCAACTGCACCCTGCAAGGTGAACAGTGGGGGTTATCCACACACAGCGACGGGCCTTACGCGGCAGCACGTTACCTGGTCGCATGCCCTAACGGCCAGGCGCCGGAATCCCTTACCTATACGCTGCTGTTTGATCGCGACCCCCTGCACAGAGGGCTGGTCAGCCTGACCTATGAAGGCCAGGAAACCCTTGCCGTTATTGCCCCCGGAGACACCACACTGGCTCTGGCAGCGACCAGTTTCGGTAATGCCCGATTGTTCGGCACCTTCCTTTACGAGGGCATTATCCACTTACTGATCGGCTTGGATCATATTCTCTTCTTGCTGGTATTAATGCTGCCAGCCACCATTCGCCGACGTAAGACCACTGAAGCGGGTAATACTCTCGGTGCAGCCGGTCTGAAACCCAGGCTGCTTGAGCTGGTCGGCATCGTCACCGCTTTTACTGTGGCCCACTCCATTACCCTTGGGCTTTCAGCGCTGGGCGTAGTGCGCCCACCCATTGCCTGGGTGGAAACCATCATTGCGTTATCCGTCGCACTGGCAGCCCTGAACGTCATTTGGCCGATACTGGGCCGGAAAACCTGGAAGCTGGCCTTTGGGTTCGGACTGATTCACGGGTTCGGATTCGCCAGCGTGTTGGGCGATTTGACGACCGGTGTATCGCAACTGGCGGTAGCGCTGGCCGGGTTCAATCTTGGCGTGGAACTGGGGCAGGTTGCGCTGGTGCTGGTGGTTTTCCCACTGCTATACCTCTCAGCCCGCTCAAGATTCTACGAACGGGCAGCGGTGCCCGTCATGCTGATGGCAGTCGGCGCCTTAAGTCTGTACTGGGTGCTGGAACGGGTCGCCGAAATATAGATAACCAAACCGGCCGGTGCCCTTGGCGCCCGGCCGGCCTTAATAACGGGCTCAGTGCAGCGCCCGCATCTGCCGTGGGTACAAGGCCGCGCTGACTTCCGGCTCTTCCAGCAAATCCGCCAGCTCGCGGTCGATATCGGTTTCCTCGCCTTCGTCCGGCAAAGGTTCGAACAGGGTGCTCAGCCAGGCAGCCACGCTTGGCGCGCTGTCTCTGTCGTAGTCGGTGGACAACGCTTTGATCCGGCGGAAGCCGATAATGCGCTGATGTTTGGGGTCGCGAATCTGTTCAAAACCCCGCCAATAGATTCTGTCACGGGTGTGCAACTGAACAAACAGGGTGTCGATGGGGCCGTTATCATCATCGGCACCATCGTCATCCTCTGCCTGGGCCTGGGGCGTTTCGGCATCGGTCGGTTTGCGACGGATGGTGGTCCAGGCCGGGTAGAGTACCGCCACGGCGTCGGCTTCCACGTGTTCGCGGGCCGCCCGCAGAATCAGACCCCAGCGGGCCTTGTCGGCATCGGTTTCCAGAGAGTTGATGGGCAGGTCGTAGCTCTGCTCACTGGACAGAACTATGGCCATCATCGGGGCGTCCAGTTCCCCCATGGCTTCGGCCTGTGCTACGGATACCAGATCGTCGATTGCCATCGATTGGTTCATAAGATGCTCGCCTCCTCGATGCCATCAGGGTAGTCAGGGAATCAGATCCCTGTGTTACAGCATAGCCTGTTCCACCAGTAAAGATAAACGTGGAGTTTGCCGGCGCGGATCACAAGGTCGCGCCGGAAGTTGTGTCAACGCATCAGAACGCGTTTTCCAGGCGTTCGTAATTAGCGAACCAGGGGTTTGCTTCCTCAAGCTGGGCGGCCAGCTGCAACAGTCGATCCTCGCGGCCATGGGCGGCGCCGAACTGGACGCCGACCGGTAAACCATCGCGGGTCCAGTGCATGGGTACCGACATCGCCGGCGTGCCGGTCAGGTTCGCAAGCTGGGTAAAGGGCGTTCGGGCCAGGCTTTCCAGCGCCATCTGATCCACCTGGCCGCTACGATGGACCAGCTTGCCCGCTTTTAGGGTTAGCATCAGCCTGGCGATCAGTTTGAGATGAGCCGGGGTGTCCATTTCACCAATCCTTGCCGGCAACTGGCCGGTGGTCGGGGACAGGTACAGGTCGAAACGCTCGAAAAATGCGCCCAGGGCACGGGCGAAGTCATTCCACTGCTGGCGACGACGAACATAGTCCGGCAACGGCATGGTGCGCCCCAGCATACCCAGTAACCGGGTCTCCAGCTCGAAATCCTTGTCCTCGGCACCAAACTGCTCGCGTGCTCTGTCCATCATTGAGGACACTTCACCAAAGTACAGGGCCAGGTAGCACCGTGCCAGGGCCATGCCGTCAAACTCCGGCCGGGCATATTCGACATGATGCCCCAGACCTTCCAGCATACGGGCGGTTTCTTCGACAGCGGCCACGCACTCCGGTGCTACCTCGGTATCGTAGGGGGAAGAGGTGAACACACCAATTCTCAGCCGCCCCGGCGATTGCTGCATCAAGTCCAACCAGGAGCCCTCCGGTTCCGTAATGCGAAACGGGTCGCCACTGGCAGGGCCGGCCAGCACATCCAGCATGCTGGCGCTGTCTCGAACTGTGCGGGACACCACATGGTCGGTCGAAGCACCGGTCCAGGCCTCTCCGGCGTGGGGCCCTACAGAAATCCGGCCGCGGGATGGCTTCAGTCCAAACAGCCCGTTGTAAGCTGCCGGAATGCGGATGGAACCACCGCCATCGTTGGCTCCGGCCATGGGAACAACACCAGCGGCTACCGCGGCACCGGAGCCCCCGCTGGAGCCCCCGGGCGTCAGTTCTGTATTCCAGGGATTGCGGCTCGGGCCCCAAAGGGCAGATTCGGTGACGGCCTTGAGGCCAAACTCCGGCGTTGCCGTGCGACCGATGAACACCAAGCCGGCCTTACGGGCACGTTGTACGAACTGTGAGTCACGGCTCGGAATATGCTTTCGCATGGCCCGGCTGCCGTAGGTGCAAGGTTGCCCGGCCTGTTCCTGGGCCAGGTCTTTCAGCAACAGGGGTACACCAGAAAACGGCCCATCAGACACCGGCGCCTGCCCCATGGCATCCGAGTACTGGGGGTGGCAGATGGCGTTGAGGGCCCCATTGACATGATTGGCACGCTCCACCGCCGCATCGGTTACTTCCCGTGGCGTCACATCACCCCGGCGGATCAGATCAGCCAGCGCTGTTGCGTCGTATCTCAGGTATTCGGACTGGTTCATGGGCCACCCTGCTTGTTGTTATTTACCCGCCCCCACTGGACTTTCGGGGCATAAACCGGAAACTCAGGAGCTTACGCCAATCCCAAAGTGAGTTCCATGGACCTGACCCTGTTTCCTGAGGCCATTAGCCCGGGCGTCGCTCTTTTCCTGCTATTGGCCTCGGCGATAACCTCAATGCTGACCGCTGTGCTCGGTGCCGGTGGTGGCGTTCTGCTGCTGGTGTTGATGGCATCCTGGATGCCACCGGCGGCCATTATTCCGGTGCACGGCATGATTCAGCTCGGCTCCAATACCGGCCGGGCAGTGCTGACCCGGCACCACATAGACTGGAAGGTGATTGCTGCCTTTACGCCCGGCGTGATCGCAGGGGCGGCGCTTGGCGCCTGGCTGTTGGTTAATTTACCCGCGCACCTCTGGCAACTATCCATCGCTCTGTTCGTGCTGTATCTGTGTTGGGGGCCGAAACTGCCAAAGGCATCGTTCGGGCCCGTCGGCATTTTTACAGCGTCCGCCGTCACCAGTTTTGTCAGCCTGTTCGTGGGCGCCACGGGCCCCCTGGTCGCCGCCTTTGTCAAGCAGATTCACCGGGATCGCTTTAAAACCGTGGCCACGTTTGCCGCTGCCATGACCCTGCAACATGCGCCCAAAGCACTGGTCTTCGGGGTTGCCGGATTCGTGTTCTCGGACTGGCTGCTGTTCATTCTCGCCATGATTGCCTGCGGCTTCACCGGCACCTGGCTGGGGCTGCACGTTCTGAAATCCATGACCAACCGGTGGTTCAGCCTCGCCTTCAATCTGGTACTGACACTTCTGGCGCTGCGCCTGCTGTGGCAAGCGGCGGAGTCCGCCGGCTGGTTGGCCTAAAGTCCCGTGTCGTCGGGCGGGGCGGGCACCGAGACCACCGCATTGCGCCCCCGTGATTTGGCGATATAGCACCCTTCATCCGCCCGTGCCATGACCTCCCTCGGGCCGCTGTCACCTGCAGACACCAGCGTGAGTCCAATGCATACAGTCACACCGAAAGAGCGGCCATCGTGCTGGACCTTCAGCGCCTCGACCCGGCTGCGCAGGTTTTCTGCCAGGGCTTCGGCCCGGTCCAGACCACATCCGGGCAACAGAATCGCAAATTCATCACCCCCCAACCGTGCGACGGTATCCGATTGGCGAACCGCGCTCTGGAACAGATCCGCCAGGCGTTTCAACAGGTCGTCGCCCACCAGGTGGCCGCCCTGGTCATTGACCGGTTTGAAATGATCCAGATCGATCATCATCAAAACAGCGGGCGTTGCCTGGTGTGGCGCCTCAGCCAGCGCTTTCAGCAACGCGGCAGTGAAAGCCCGGCGATTCACCAGTTGGGTAAGCGCATCGTGGGTAGCCTCCCAGGAGAGCCTTTCTTCTTCCCGACGCCGTTCGCTGTCGTCCCTCAGCACAAAGACGAGGCGTTCCTCATGCTCACCCCTGCGCAAGTGCAACATGGTGAGATCAATGTCGTAGACCTGACCCTGCGAGTTTTCCAGAGTGACGTACCGGTTATCGATTTCGTCGCCTTCCTGAAACTCCTCCGGCTCCATCTTGTGGTTGTCATAACGAAAGACCACCGTCTCGAAGAAGTTCTCGCCAATGCAATCATCCCCCAACGCAAGAAACTCGCCGGCTGCGTCGTTGGCGTACCGGATCAGGCCCGCCTTGTCGACCATCAGAACGCCTTCCTGCAAAACATCCAGTATCGAATCGGCCCTCTGCTGCTCTTCCCGGAGCGCCTGCTCAAAGCGCATTTCTCGGGTGACATCCCGCACAATAGTGATGGTGCCAAGAGCCTGGTCAGGCAGTTCAATAACCGACGTCATGGTATCTACCCAGACATACCCCGGTGAACGGGTGGTCAGCAACCGCAGTCGTCCACGATAAAACCTGCGCCGGGTCAATGCCCGGCGCCAGCCTGCCAATGCCGCGTCGCGATCTTCAACGGCCACTTTCGAGCTAAGGTAGCGCTGGGTAACCTGTTCCGTCGTTTCACCGAGAATGTTCAACAGTGCCGGGTTAACAAATTCAATCCGGCCGAGAATATTGGAGTGGACAATGCCAATGGGGGCATCCTGGGTCAGAGAACGGAAGAACGCCTCCCGCTCAGCCAATGACCGAAGAATCTCGTCGCGCTCATGGCGAACCATGTTGAAAACCCGGGCCACATTCCGGATTTCCCGCCCCCCGGTTTCCGAGACCGGCATCTGGCGTTCGCCGGTATGGCGCTGATAGATCTGAATGCTCAGATCGCGCAGTGGCCGCAACAAGCGATGGAAGAACCAGAATGCCAGGGGGATCAACACAACCAGTACTGACAACAGGGTCCAACTGAAAGCGTCACGCATACGGTTGACCGACGCGAAGGCATCCGTCTCGGGCCAGACCGCCGCCACAAACCAGGGCACTTGGGCCATTTGCCCATAGGCAGTGATGGTCGGCATTTTCTGGTCAGACTCATCGCGAAGTGTACCTTCAAATCCCTCCATGGCACGTGCAATAGAGCTCTGCCGGGCATCCACCGGTACCATAACCCGACCGTCACGGCCATCAGCCAGTACCACCCCCTGGCGGGTTATCAGGCGCAGATAGCCCGCATCCCCCACACGAATCCCGGAGATATCGCTCATGAAGTTGTCACCATTGAGCAGAATCAACCCGCCAATCATGCCAGTGAAACGTTTACGGTGATCAAAAAGGGGTGCAGCCAGCATCACGCCTGGCCGCCCCTCAAGAGCGGTAACGTACGGTTCACTGATAATCGGCACTAGCTGGCTGGAAACGGCTTTGAAGTATGGCCGTTCCGAGGCATTGAAACTGGGGATCAGGTAATCAAGGGGATTGGCGGCCAGTAGCTTACCCTCGGCATCCATTATAAACAGAGCATCAAACAGCCTGAGCAGCGAGGCCTGCTGACGCAATATGACTCGCGCCCGATTCTGGAGCAGGGCTTCGGAGGCCGGGATTTCACTGGCAACGTGAGAGAGAACATCACGCCGCAGAGCAAGTTTCTGGTCAAGGTCACGAGCCACCATTTCGACAATCGCTTCCACTTGCTGGTGTGCCTGATGCTCCAGTTCAGCCCGGCTCAGCGCAGAACCGATACTGGCCACCACCACCGCGGTCACCAACACAAAAGCCACGACCAGGGCAACTGCCCGATTCGCCAGACTCGCAAACCACAACTTTATCAAATAACCAACCTTATGCCGTCCAAATAGTGCACAGCGCATTCTACGAACTTTATGAAAGTGTAGCAAAGACAGGTTTTTCCAATCAGATTCCCGCTTGTAATTTCAGTGATAATCGTTATTATTTAGATCTATTTTCATTTTCCGAGCGATTCTGTATGGATTCCATCAGCCCTGCATCCGCCGCACTGGCCCAGCACGGCCCCCTTGCCCAACTGATCGACATGGGCGGACCGGTGATGATTGTGCTCATCGCCATTGCCGTTATCGGCCTCGTCACCTTCGTTTATCTGATGCTGTTCGGCGCTTTGTACGCACCCCGATACACCCGCAGGCTGAAGCACCTTATCCAGCAGTGGCAGTCCTCCCCGGCAGATACCCGGCCCGAAAAGGTGCGGGAGCAGGCGGGCTTTTTGGGCCGTTGTAATCCTCTGATGCATTTGATGGTGAATACCATGTCGGCCTGCAAAGGCACGGCAAACACCACAGCGGTTCGGGAGACCGCCGTGCGGGACGCCCAACACGCTCTGGAACCCTTTGAAGCGCCGCTCAAGATCATTGAAGTGATCGCAGCCCTGGCGCCACTGCTTGGCCTGCTGGGCACGGTTATGGGCATGATGGAAGCCTTCAGCGCCATGGCGGCAACCGATGGCCGTGCCAATGCCAGCCAGCTCAGTGGCGGTATCTACGAAGCCCTGACCACCACTGCCGCAGGCCTGGTCATTGCGATTCCATTTGCGGCACTGGCGGCCTGGGTGGAGTTTCGCCTGAGACGCATTCACAAGGTTATTAACAGCACCCTGGTAAGCGTGTTTAACGTGCTGCCGGCCACAGAGCCGCAGCCTGTTACCGAGCAACCCGCAGTTGCTGCGGAGCAGGCCGCTCAAGCCAGCCACAGCTACGACACCGCAGACAACCCGCGTTTTGCCCATGCAGCTGGTTGAGCCCCGACCAAACAGGCCCATACCGATCCGGATTACACCACTGATTGATGTGGTGTTTATCCTGCTGGTGTTTTTCATGCTCACCACCAGGCTGTTACCTGTGGATTATCTGGAACTGGGCAACGACACCAGCCAGCGCAGCACCACCGAAGGCGACCCACGCCCGGAACTCCGGGTCGAGTTAGATGGCCGCATCCTTTGGCAGGAAACCCGCTACAGCCTGCAGGAGCTGGTACCGGCCCTGACCGCCGCCGGCGTTTCCGAAGCAAACCTCGAGACGGCTCCAGAGGCCAGCCTGGCCAGCTTTACCCGTACGCTGAGCACGCTGGATAACGCCGGCATCACCCCCCACTGGAAACGTAGCGGCACACCCGAATCATGACCGACCTGGTTCCACCCCCCGCCACCTCCGGAAAAGGTCTGCTGGAACGTGTTGAAGATGCGTTGCTGCCGCTGATCAATCTGGTGTTCCTGCTATTGATGTTCTTTATTGTTGCCGGCCAGCTCACTGAAGACCCATTGCCGGAACTGCCGGGAAGCTCGCAGCTAAAAGAAGAGCGCGCTCCAGAGGCAGATCTGATGGTCAAGGCCGATGGCAGCTGGACCGTGGGTGGTGAAGCGGTCAGCCGGGACCGACTGCTGGCAAGTTTGCCCGAACCTGAAGAGCAGGCGTCTTTACGCATTGCAGCGGACCAGGGCTTGACCATGGCTGACCTCGAGGATCTGCTTGGCCTTCTGGAAGCCAGCGGCTACACCGACGTGCTGCTGCTGACGGAGCCCGGGGCATGACAACCGCAGGCCGGGGCCCGAAAGCACTGATTCTGACCGCCGCCATTGTGGCGACGCTAGCCACGCTGGCACTGATGGCGCCGGACAACCCCATGGAACTTCCGGTGCTGGGCGACAGCGCTGTCAACACCGCTCCGGCCATCCGGATCAGCCTTGCTGGCCGACAATCGCCAGAACCTCAACAGGAACCCGTGGCGGAACCGGAACCCACCCCGGAACCCGAGCCGACACCGGAACCGGAACCGGAACCTGAGCCTGAGCCTGAGCCCGAACCTGAGCCCGAACCTGAGCCAGAACCCGAACCCGAGCCCGAACCGGCTCCGGAGCCAGAGCCCGTTGCCGAGCCAGTCAGCGAGCCCAGCACGCCAGCACCCACGGATTCAGCGGCTGTAGAAGAAGCCGGGGAGGAAGCAGATGCCGATAACAGCCAGGATGCGATACCCCTCCAGAACGCCGGGAACTCCAGCGATGTCGACAGCTACCTGAGCAAACTCAGCCGCCACCTGGCCCGCTATTACGAATACCCCCGGCGAGCCCGCCGCCTCGGGCAGGAAGGCACCCCGGTGATCGTCTTCGAATTTGCCCGTGACGGCTCGCTGGTCAGCCATTCGCTGCGAGACAGCTCCGGGCATCAACTGCTTGATGACTCAGCCATGCAGATGCTCGCCCAGGCAGCGCCCCTGCCCAAGGTTCCGGACACCATGCGCGGCCAGACGTTTACCTACGCGCTGCCCGTTCGCTTCAGCTTGCGCTGAACCCGCACCACAGAAGCGCAGATCGCACTGAGCCGGTGCAGGCCGGCAAACATCGTCCCGGGCACACAGCCCGCCGTCCTTTTATTACTTACTGAAATAAAAGCCTTTTCCCCGAAAGGCCCAGAGCTGGCACGGTGCCTGCTCAGTCCTGCTCAGCAGATCGAATTTTGTCTGCCCAAACAGCAATCTTTCAGACGACGGCGTCTGCTCATGCCTGCCACTCACGGCAGCCCATGGGCGTCGTCGTTTTTTTTCGCCCACGGAAAAACGGGCAAAGAAGGAACCAGGGGATAACCTATGTCTTACATCATGCCTTCGGAATTTGTCACCAAAATGGTGGATACCGGTGAATCAAAAATCTACATGGCTACCCGGGATGTACTGATCCGAGCGTTCATGGCTGGCGCCATTCTGTCCCTGGCAGCGGTATTCGCGGTCACCGTTGCCGTTCAGACAGGCAGCCCGCTGATTGGCGCCATGCTGTTCCCGGTGGGCTTCTGCATGCTCTACCTGATGGGTTTTGACCTGCTCACCGGGGTATTCATGCTCACCCCCCTGGCACTGCTGGACAAACGCCCGGGGGTGGATACCCGCGGCATTCTTCGCAACTGGGGCTGGGTATTCCTTGGCAACTTTGCCGGCGCTTTAACCGTCGCTGTCATCATGGCCTTTGTCTTCACCTACGGCTTTAATACCGAACCCGGCGTGGTTGGCGACCGCATTGCTGCCATTGGCAAAGAGCGCACGCTAGGCTACGCGGAACACGGGGTAGCCGGCTGGTTTACCATTTTTCTGCGGGGCGTACTCTGTAACTGGATGGTGTCGATGGGCGTGGTCGGGGCGATGATCTCAACCACGGTACAGGGCAAGGTGCTGGCCATGTGGATGCCAATCATGCTGTTCTTCTACATGGGCTTTGAGCATTCCATCGTCAACATGTTCCTGTTCCCCTTTGCCCTTCTGATGGGCGGTGAATTCGGCATCATGGACTACTTTGTCTGGAACGAAATTCCCACCGTGCTGGGCAACCTGGTTGGCGGCCTGTCGTTCACTGGTCTGACTCTCTATGCCACTCATGTGCGCACGGCTCCCAAGCGCACCCTGCCAGAACGCTTTAACACCAATGCGGTATGATCTCACAGCTCGAGGTCTCTACCGGCCAGCACACTGACCCGGGGCCCAAGCCGGTCAACCAGGATTTTCATGGACTGGTGATCCCGGCCGACCATCAGCTGGGCACCAAGGGTATCGCGGTGGCAATTGCCGATGGCATCAGCTCCAGCAACGTCAGCCAGATTGCCAGCGAATCGGCCGTCGCGGGCTTTTTGAACGACTATTACGCGACACCGGACAGCTGGTCCGTAAAACAGTCTGCCCAGCGGGTGCTTCGGGCTACCAACGCCTGGCTGCACGCCCAGACCCGGCAAAGCCGCTACCGTTATGATCAGGACAGGGGCTACGTCTGCACCCTCAGTGTGCTGGTACTGAAATCGGCGACAGCCCATCTGTTCCATGTTGGCGATGCCCGTATTTATCGGTTACAGGGGGGCTCGCTGGAGCAGCTAACCACCGATCACCGGGTATGGTTGTCACAGGAAGACAGCTGCCTGAACAGGGCCATGGGGCTGAGCCAGCAGGTCGACATCGACTACCTGGCGGTGCCGGTATGGCCGGGTGATACTTTTTTGCTGGCGACTGACGGCGTCTATGAACATCTGACCGAGCGTGACATGGCCGGCATTATCCGTGCGGCCGGTGACGACCTGGACGCCGCCGCCGGAGAGCTGGTCTGCCGCGCTCTTGCCGCTGGCAGCGACGATAATCTGAGTGTGCAGCTGGTTCATGTAAATTCTGTTGCCGCCGGAAAGAGCAGCGCCGAAGTCGCACGGGATGTTCAGCAGTTGCCCTTCGCCCGGGAACTGGCACCGGGGCAGGTACTGGATGGTTACCGTATTGTGCGGCCGATTCACGTCAGCAGCCGCAGCCAGGTTTACCTGGCCATCGATGACGCCAGCCATCAGCAAGTCGCCCTGAAAGTGCCGGCCATGGAACTGCGCGAAAACCCGTCGGGGCTGGAGCACTTTGCCACCGAGCAATGGGTAGCCCAGCGCATCGACAGCCCTCACGTGGTGAAAGCGTTTGCGCCGGAACGCCCACGCAGCTGCCTGTACCTGGCCACCGAGTACGTTCAGGGCATCAGCCTGCGGCAATGGCTTCTGGACCACCCGGCGCCGGCACTGGAAACCGTGCGCCAGCTGGTGGAACAGATTGCCCGGGGGCTGCGGGCGTTTCACCGGCTGGAAATGGTGCACCAGGACCTGAAACCGGAGAATATCCTGATCAACGGCGAGGGCACCGTGGTGCTCATCGACTTCGGCGCCACCCGCATCGCCGGCCTGCAGGAACTTCATGGCCACGATGAGCCCACCTGGCCCCGTGGCGCTGCACTGTACAGTGCTCCGGAAGCCTTTCTCGGTGAAACTACCGGCTGGCAGGCGGACCAGTTTTCCCTGGGCGTAATCGCCTATCAGATGCTGACCGGCCAGCTACCCTACGGCACACGGATACCGGGCATTCGCAATCACCGCCAGTTGCGTCAGCTTAGATACCATCCCGCTCGCCTGCACCGGGAGGACCTGCCAGCCTGGATTGACCACGCCCTGGCCCGTGCCCTGCACCCGGAACCCCACAAACGCTACCCGGCCCTGTCGGAGTTCCTGTTCGACCTTCGCCAACCCAATCCACAGTGGCAGCAGCATCACCAAAAACCCCTGATGGAGCGCCACCCGGTGGCCTTCTGGCAGGGAATGTCTGCGCTGTTGTTACTCGCCTTGCTGGCATCATTCGCCTGGCGCCCCTGAGCGGGCAACTTCTTGCCCGGCCAGCAAAAGCTCGCCCAAAGGGCAAGCAACGGTTTGCTCACGACAAATTTCAGTGTCGCCAGAAATTACTTAGGCGATTGTATTCAATAGTTTTTTTAGAGTTGGCACAGCGCTTGTTACCAGTAAGCGCGTCCAGGGAACAGCCCGGGGACAAACATTCACTTAAACGTCATGGAGCAGACTATGCCAACTCCTTGTTATATCAGCATCGAAGGTAAAACTCAGGGTAACATCACCGCTGGCGCATTCACTTCCGACTCCGTAGGTAACATCTACGTTGAAGGTCACGAAGACGAAGTGCTGGTTCAGGAATTCAGCCACGTTGTCACCGTTCCGACTGACCCACAGTCTGGTCAGCCTTCCGGCCAGCGTGTACACAAGCCGTTCAAGTTCACTTCTGCCCTGAACAAAGCCACCCCGCTGATGTACAACGCCCTGGCTTCCGGCGAAATGCTGCCGAAGGTAGAGCTCAAGTGGTACCGCACTTCCGTAGAAGGTAAGCAGGAGCACTTCTTCTCCACCATCCTGGAAGATGCCACCATCATCGACATCAACTGCAACATGCCCCACTGCCAGGACGCAGCCAACGCTGACTTCACCCAGCTGGTAACCGTTTCCCTGTCTTACCGCAAGGTCACCTGGGAGCATGCCGTTGCCGGTACTTCCGGTGCAGACGACTGGCGTACTCCGATCGAAGCCTGATTTTTCAGGATCGATCACCCAAAACGGCTGGCCTTCGGGCCGGCCGTTTTTGTTTTTAACGGCAGATTACCGGAGAATACTGTTTTCACATTACCCCACAGCATGGGCTAAGCCGGATCGATGACTTCTGTGACACCCCCGCATTCAGAAACCATTCGAGCAATCGGCACTCTCATGTGCCAGGCCACGCGCCACATCCTGTGGACGCCCGTCGAAGCCCAGGTTCGGGAGCAAAACCGGGGCGCAGGGCTGGCGTTGCGGGTGGGGTCAGGCCAGGCCACCTATCACCGTTATGATCCGGCGCGTAAACAGCATCTAATTAACTACGGGGCGCGGATGATTGCCGCCAAGCAACAGCCGGAAACCGCCCAGGGCTGGTTATCGACGCGGGAGATCCGGGGCCGGGGCTATTTTGGGGGCGAGGTGAGTGTATTGAACCTGCTGGCCCATACCTGCTGCCATGAGTTTGCCCATTTGCTGCAATACAGTGTAGGCCAGCGACACTATGGTTCAGTGCACAACCGGCATTTCTATTCGGCGCTGGACGGGTTGTATAGCAGCGGTGCGGCGATCGCCACCCGGCAGTATCTTGAGGAGACTGCAGGAAAAGCCGGAGTGGAGCTTTCCAGCACACGCTTTGAATTCCCCAACCCCGTCCGGGCACTCCAACAGTGGCAAATAGGCGATGCGGTCTGTTTTGGCGAAGGCCGGCACGAGAAACGGGGCCAGGTCGTCCGGGTGAACCGAAAAACCTGCACGGTTGCGGTTACTTTGAATGCCCGCGGTTTGCGGTACCGGGTGCCGGTTTCTCTGCTACGCCGCCCGGACTGATCCGGTTTCAGGCAGGCTCCCGATCCGCCGATTTCGCCAGCAAACCACGAATTTCAGGTATACAAGAGCCACAATTGCTGCCGCACTGCAGCCGCTGGCCCAAGGCTTCAACGCTGGCGGCCCCATCTTCGATTGCCTGGTTGATCTGGCGCTCGCCTACCTGGAAACAGCTGCAGACCAGCGGTCCGGTCGGTTCTGCATCAATCGAGCCTGCAGCCAACAAGGATCGGCGCTGCTCCGGCGTTAGGTTATCGGAGCCAAAACAATCATCCAACCAGCCGAGGTCCGGCATGGATTGCACACAGGGCTCCACAAGCAATACGCCATCCAACCGGTTGCCAGTGAGCCAGATCGCACGAAAACGACGCCGGGCAACATCTTGCATAACCAGCTCCGGTTCCCTGGCGAACACCTGCTGGGCCCATTCACGCCAGTCCATGGACCGTCGACCGGCCAGCCACCAGGACCGGCTATGAGGCAGCGCCTGGTGGCTCCAGTAGTCCAGTGACGTAGCGTCCAATGTGGTGCCCCCGGCCGCGGGCAGCATCAGCCGGGCTTGCCATCGAGTGATGAGTGGCCGAAGGGTGGCTACGCCAAATTTGGCTTCCGGCTGTCCCGAAATCGGGTCGACGATGGGGGCGATCAGGTTGGAGGCCAGGGCTGAGGATGCAAACTGCCGGTTCCAGTGAATTGGAACGAATACCTCTCCGGGTCTCTGTGCGGCGCTGGCCCGGACCCGGCCGGTAAATCCCTTTCGGGTTGGCCCTGTCAGGGTAGCCAGTGCACCTTCAATCAAACCAAAGGTGGCGATGTCCTTCGGGTGAACCTCGATAAAGGGCTCACTGCGATGGGCAAACAGTCTGGGCGCCCGTGCCGTGCGAGTCATGGTGTGCCATTGGTCCCGGATACGGCCGGTATTCACGATCAGGGGATACCGGGCATCGGGCTGCTGTCCGGGCGGCAGGTTCGAAACCGGTACCAGGCGGGCGCGGCCATCGGGCGTGGGGAAACGACCATCGGAGAACAGCCGTCGGGTCTGCAGCCAGGCGCCGGGATTGCCCCCGGTAAGCGGCCACTGCACGGGTTGGAGCCGGTCATATTCCGCGGGGCTCAGCTTGGCCAGGGCGGAAATATCAAACACTCGCTCACCGCCGTTACCATAACCGGACAGTGCCGCATGTTCCCTGAAAATCTCCGCAGGTTCCTCGTAATCAAAGGCGTGACCATAACCGAGCGCCTGGGCGACATCCCGGATGATTCGCCAATCCGGCCGGACACCCTCTGGCACGGGCAAAAATCGACGCTGGCGTGAAATGCACCGTTCCGAGTTGGTCACGGTGCCGTCCTTCTCGCCCCACCCGGCGGCAGGCAGCAGGATATCGGCATACGCCGTGGTATCGGTCTGGGCCACGCAGTCTGAGACTATGAGGGTCTCGCATCGCGCCAGGGCCTCCCGAACCCGTGTGCTGTCGGGCAGGCTGACGGCAGGATTGGTGCCCATCACCCAGAGCACCCGTATGTCGCCCCGATGAACGGCTTCAAACAGATCCACCGCCTTATAGCCCGGTCCCGCTGCCAGTTTCTCGCTGTGCCAGAAGTCGGCAACCCGTTGCACCGCGCCGGGCGTGTCGTAATCCATATGGGCCGCCAGGGTGTTGGCCAGACCGCCCACTTCCCGCCCACCCATGGCATTGGGTTGACCGGTGAGTGAAAACGGACCGGCGCCGGGCCGGCCAACACGCCCCGTGGCCAGGTGGCAGTTGATAATGGCGTTGGCCTTGTCGGTGCCAGCCACCGACTGATTGATACCCTGGGAAAAGGCGGAGACTGTCCGATCGGTCTCGGCGAACCACCGATAGAAGCGTTCCACATCCGCAGCCCGAAGGTCACATCCACGGGCGACTGCCAGTACCGAAGGAGCGCAGGCGCGGGCCACGCTCAGGGTTTCCTCGAAACCGTTGCAATGCTGATCCAGGTACTGTGTGGCCAGGGCTCCGTGGTCATTCAGCCAAACCAGTAAGCCATTGAACAGCAGGGTGTCGGTTCCCGGCCGCAGTTGCAGGTGCAGGTCAGCCATCTCTGTGGTTGCGGTTTGCCTTGGGTCAATGGCCACCACTTTGCGCCCGGACCGGTGGGACGCTTTTATCCGCTGATAAAGCACGGGATGCGTCCAGGCGGCATTGCTGCCCGCCAGCACCAGTAAGTCCGCCAGTTCGAGGTCCTCATAACAGCCGGGCACGCAGTCCTCACCAAACGCCCTCTTGTGGGCTGCCACCGCGGACGACATGCACAACCGGGAATTAGTATCCACGTGCGGGGTGCCAATAAAGCCCTTGGCCAGCTTGTTGGCGATGTAATAGTCCTCGGTGAGCAGTTGGCCAGACAGGTAAAAAGCCACAGACTCCGGGCCATGATCTCTGACCGAAACACGGATGGCCTCCGCTACCCGGTCAATAGCTTCCGACCACTCAACGTTATGCCCTGTCACACGAGGGGCCAGCAACCGGTCGTGTCCGGTCACGGTCTCATGCAACGCAGAACCTTTGACGCAAAGACGACCATTATTGGCCGGGTGTCCTACATCGCCCTGAACGGCGTCAGGTTTCGCCAGAACGCCACAACCCACACCGCAATAAGGGCAAGTGGTAGCGGTACTTTCAGGAGTGGTTCGGCGGTTTTTCATGATCAATCCTCTGCTTTACCCATAAAAAAGCCCGCCATCCGGGGTCTGTTTCCAGAGCCGGGGCGGGCTTCTTTGCCAAAATTGTCTGTTTTATGGAAAGCAATAACGGGGCCAGAGATTGCCAAACCAGCATTTACCAGGCCGGCCATGTGGCAACACCCGGGCTATGGCCTTGTTCAGCAGGTCATCAGCTCCGGCAAGGCCGGGATATCCCCTGACTTTAGGTTTCACATTGGTGCGAAATCGCTCAGGTTGCACCAAAAACAGACCAGGCTTTACTGTCGTTTCCCTCGCCAAACACGGAGATGGACATCAAACCTTTGAAAACTATGAATATTAAAAAATGGCACGGCTTATGCTGAGGTAACAGCGAACCATCAAGACATCACATCTCTCGTTCTAAGGCATTGGCGCCTGCTCTCCGGAAACGGAGGGTGGGCGTTTTTTTTGCGCGCCAGAAAAGAGAGACACAGAGAGGTAACAGCATGAACACACGCCGTCATCAACTCAGAGGCTTGCTCACAGCCGCGCTGATCGGGCTGAGCACACTGGCCCAGGCGAGCATCGGGCCAGCCGAGAAACCAGACCTGAAGCTGGGCTTCATCAAACTCACCGATATGGCGCCCCTGGCGGTTGCCTGGGAGCAAGGCTACTTCCTGGACGAAGGCCTGTTCGTGGAACTGGAGGCGCAGGCCAACTGGAAAGTGCTGCTGGACCGGGTGATCACCGGCGAGCTGGACGGTGCCCACATGCTAGCCGGCCAGCCTCTGGGCGCGTCCATTGGCTATGGCACTCAGGCCAACATCATTACCGCCTTCAGCATGGACCTCAACGGCAACGCGATTACCGTGTCCAACGCGGTGTGGGACACCATGAAGCCCCACCTGGAAATGGATGGCGACAAACCCGCCCACCCGATCTCCGCGAGCGCACTGAAACCGGCGGTGGAGCAATCCCTGAGCAAAGGCGAGCGGTTCCGGATGGGCATGGTGTTCCCGGTGTCCACCCATAACTACGAACTCCGCTACTGGCTGGCGGCCGGTGGCCTGAATCCCGGCTTCTACGCCCCACAACGGGGTGATACCAGTGGCACCTTGCAGGCCGATGTTCATCTGTCCGTTACCCCGCCGCCGCAAATGCCGGCGACCATGGAAGCCGGCACCATTCAGGGCTACTGCGTGGGCGAACCCTGGAACCAGCAGGCGGTATTCAAGGGCATCGGAGTGCCGGTCATCACTGATTATGAGATCTGGCCAAACAACCCTGAGAAAGTCTTTGGCGTGACCGAGACCTGGGCAGAAAAGCATCCCAATACCCACCTGCGGTTGTTGCGGGCACTGATCCGCGCGGCTTACTGGCTGGATGAAAACGACAACGCAAATCGCCAGGAAGCGGTAGAGCTCCTTTCCCGCTCCAGCTACGTGGGTGCAGACAAAGACGTGATCGCCAACTCTATGACCGGCACATTCGAATACGAGAAAGGGGATGTGCGAGAGGTTCCGGACTTCAACGTGTTCTTCCGCTATCACGCCACCTACCCCTATCCCTCTGATGCCATCTGGTACCTGACCCAGATGCGCCGGTGGGGACAGATTCCGGACGCCAAGCCGGATGACTGGTACATGCAGACCGCAGCCAGGGTATACCGGGGCGATCTTTATGCTCAGGCCGCACAGTCACTGATCGATGATGGCGTGATGAATGCCAGTGACTTCCCGGACTTTGAGGCCGAGAACTTTGAACGCCCCTACCAGGGCGAGCTGATTGACGGTGTGCCTTTCACACCTCGCGAACCGAACGCTTACATAGACCGCTTTGATATCGGGCTGAAAGGCACCGAGACACCGTAAGGGGGCACAACATGAGCACATTAAGCATAAGGATTGGTCAGTCGATGGCCACCAGGAGCCGCAACCTGCTCGCCCGGCTGAGCCCGAATGAATTGTTGGCGGCCGGCAAACAGACTTTGCTGCCCTTGATCGGAATTCTGGTGTTTCTGGGATTCTGGCATCTGGCAGCGCCTCAGGTGCAGACGTCCCTTGGCGCCTTTCCGGGGCCGGCTCAGGTCTGGGAGCAGGCGGGGCAACTCTGGCAAGAGCACGCCAACCAGCGGGAACGCGCCAGCCAGTTCATCGCCATGCAGGAGCAGCGTAATGCCAGGATTCTGGCTGACAACCCGGAGGCGGAGGTGCGGATCCGGTCTTATCCCGGCGCACCCACTTTTATCGATCAGATCGGTACCAGCCTGGTCACGGTGTTGTCTGGATTTGCCCTGGCCACGCTGATTGCGGTGCCCCTGGGAATTGTGTTCGGTCTTAACCGGTATTTTCAGGCGGCGGTCAATCCGCTGATCCAGATCTTCAAGCCGGTGTCGCCCCTGGCCTGGCTGCCACTGGTGACCATGGTGGTGTCTGCCACGTACGTGAGTGATGACCCGATGTTCCAGAAGTCGTTTCTGACGTCGATGATCACGGTCACCCTATGCAGTTTGTGGCCGACGCTGATCAATACCAGCGTTGGGGTGGCGGCGGTGAATCCGGACCTGCTGAATGTGTCGAAGGTGCTGAAGCTGTCGTTCTGGACCCACGTTCGCAAGGTGGTGCTGCCGTCATCGGTACCGATGATTTTTACCGGGTTGAGGGTGTCTTTGGGTATTGCCTGGATGGTGCTGATTGCGGCGGAGATGCTGGCGCAGAGTCCTGGGCTTGGGAAGTTTGTGTGGGATGAGTTTCAGAATGGCAGCAGTCAGTCGTTGAGCCGGATCATGGTGGCGGTGCTGGCCATCGGGTTTATCGGGTTTTTGCTGGATCGGGTGATGCTGTTGATTCAGAAGAAGGTGGCCTGGAATGAGTAGCCAACACTCACCCATTGCCGCGTTTAACCCTGAAATCTCTGACGGCGGAGCATGCCGCTCCGGGAGGGTAGTGCCTCCCGGGACACGCGGTGAATACGTCCCTGTACGCTCCGCAAAAACATCCATGTTTTTGAGGGTCCCGGGAGGCACTACCCACCCGGCGCTCGTCTGACCTGTTTAGGGGATTTTGTTATGGCTAAATCACATTTAGAGTTAACTGGCGTTGAAATGGCGTTTGATACACCGAAAGGGCCGTTCGTTGCCCTGGACAACGTGAACCTGAAGATCCAGAAGGGGGAGTTTGTTTCGCTGATCGGCCACTCGGGCTGTGGTAAATCGACGGTGCTCAACATTGTCGCCGGCTTGTTGCAGGCCTCCAAGGGTGGCTGTGTGTTGAACGGTCACGAGGTGAACTCACCAGGGCCGGAGCGGGCGGTGGTGTTTCAGAATCACGCGCTGATGCCCTGGCTGACGGTGTATGAGAATGTGGAGCTGGCTGTTCGGCAGGTGTTTCGCAAGTCGATGAACCGTAAGGAGCGCCGGGACTGGATTACCCACAACCTGGAGCTGGTGAATATGGCCCATGCCGCCAATAAGCGGCCGGGGGAGATTTCCGGGGGTATGGCACAGCGGGTGGGGATTGCCCGGGCGTTGGCGATGAAACCGAGCGTGCTGCTGATGGATGAGCCGTTCGGGGCCCTGGATGCGCTGACTCGGGCACATCTGCAGGATTCGCTGATGGAGATTCAGCAGGAGCTGAACAATACGGTGATCATGATCACCCACGATGTGGACGAGGCGGTGCTGTTGTCGGACCGCATCATCATGATGACCAACGGGCCGGCGGCGACGGTGGGGGAAGATCTGCATATTGATTTGCCTCGGCCGCGTAATCGGGTGGCGTTGGCGGATGATGCCAAGTACGTGCATTACCGGCAGGAGGTGCTGTCGTTCCTGTACGAGAAGCAGCGCAAGCTGGAAACGCTGAGTAGTCGGCGAGGCGCCAGTTCAGCAAAGCGGGAGTCGGAGGGTGAGAAGCAGACTGCAACAGCCTGAGTCGGTACCGGGGCGGCGGTAGAACGCCCGCCCCGGTGCACCTTGGCGTTCAGCCCAGCACGCCGGCCATGGAGACCAGGGCTCTAGCCACGTCAGGCAGGCGTTTGCCCTGATCCATCGCCAGCTTTCGCAGCAATCTATGGGCTTCGTCGTTGCTGATGTCACGATGCTCCATCAAGAGCAACACCGCCTTTTCCTGGGTGCGTCGGTCCTCCAGAGCTTCTTTTGCACTTTGCAGCTCTTCAGACATCTGGCGCAGGCGGCGGGTTTGCTCCTGAACCAGATCAAAGATGGACCTGCCTGACTGTTGCCCGACACCGTCACCGGCCCAGGCATCTGCCGTACTCGCATCTACACCATTATCGCAGACCACCAATACCGGCATTGTCGAGGCGTTCCGCTGTTCCAGCGAGGCTAACAGGGTTTCCTGATGGGCCAGGGAGTGGCGCGCCTCGGTGTAGCGTTCCACGCAACGGTGGTGGAAGGCGTTCTCTACGGAGTCTTCGATTTTCTTGAGGTCATCCATGCGATCGGTCATCAGGTTAAACCAGCGGTCGGCCATTTCCCTGTCCAGGGACTTATAGGGTCCCACCGACACCGCCTTCTGGCGCATCCGTTCTATTTCCAGTTCCCGCGGGTGAGACCGCAGGGTTTGCCAGAGGGCCAGGCTATCGTCGTTGGCAAAGGCGACAAATACCTCGAAACACCGTTCCTGCGCTTCAACCAGGTGCATCATGCGCCGTGACAGTGCGTTTTCGAAATGGCCACTGGAGAATCCCGCTGAGCCTGCCGCCCGCTCCTGGCCACAGTATTCCTTGCCATTCATCACATGCACCATGGCCACCAACAGGCCGGCGATGGAGGGTTCAGCGACGGTTTCGGCGGCTTCAAAAACCACCGTAATCAGCTGATGGATGGCGTCGCAGAACCAGTCCGTGGCATCCGCCACGCTGGCTTCCTGCCCGACCACTTTCTGCCTGAACTCGGCCAGCTGATCGAGGCTATGAAGGGCGCTGGCAATATGCCCCAACAGCGGGCTGCTGACCGGATGGGTCGTCAGGTCTTCCTGTATGTCAGTCAGCGCCTTACGGAAGATTGCGGCCAGTTGGTCGTTCTCTTTCAGGATGACCGAACGCTCCCGGGCGAAACGCTGGCAACCGGACCCCAGATACAGATTGGTAGCCCCCCGCTCCCGTTGCAGTCCGTGCACCAGGTTACCCACGCTCTGCACCAGCCGGCCCATCTGCAGAAAGTACTCCAGATTGCGGATTTCGCACTGCCGGGAGGCCATCAGAAAGTCTGCGGCTGTCGCGGTCGCGGTCGTGTTGGGCTGGCGTTTGCTGTTCATGGTGCAACTCCTGGTATCGGTACACAGCGGGTTCCTGTCTGCCTGGACTGCAGCAATTAACAGGCCAGAACCACCGGCATCATCTTCGTGCGCTTCGCCCCATCCCGGGGCATCTTTTTTGGCCGGCACAGGTGAAATCCAGCAGCGATATCATCTAAGCAACTGAATTAAATGGAGTTAAAAAGTTGGCATGGAGATCGCTAAGTACCAACCAAGGACGACTGTCCCGGCCATGGAATCAGGCCGGACCATCAGATCATTGTTGTTGGCATTGGTGCCGGACCATCTGTTCTCTTCGGAGAGCATGATGCTCCGGCTTTTTTCGTTTGGTTTTCGGCTATTCGTTGAGTAAGGGAGCGCACCTATGGAACACACACAGACCCCTGCGCTGGTGATCTGCGGGCACGGCATGGTTGCGCAGCGATTGCTGGAGCAACTGGTGGCCACAGGGCACCCGTTCAGCCGCATTGTGGTGTTCAACGGCGAGCCCTTCGCTGCCTATAACCGAATCCAGCTGTCGTCCTTGCTGGCGAATCAGGTCCGGGAGTCGGAGCTGGAACTGAAACCCCGGTCCTGGTTCCGCCAGCACAAAATCGAGGTCTATAACCGTGAGCCGGTCACGGCCATCGAACCGCATCAGCGCCGGGTAACGACCGCAAGCGGGCGCACGCTGGCTTACCACACCCTTGTGTTGGCCACTGGCGCCAGCCCTTCACGTCTTGGCCTGCCCGGCGAGGATCTGGATGGCGTGATGACCTTCCGGGATCTGACCGATACCCGCACCCTGATTCACCAGGCGCAGACACATCGCCGTGCGGTCGTCATCGGCGGCGGTTTTCTTGGCCTGGAAGCGGCCGAGGGGCTCAGGGCCCGGGGTATGGACGTCACAATTCTGCATCGCAGCGGGCACCTTCTGAACCGCCAGCTCAATCCAGCCGCCGGCGAATTACTGAAGCACCAGTTACAGCAACGGGGCCTCACCGTTCTGACCGGTACAGAACCTGCGGCGCTGCTGGGCAAACACCAGGTCCAGGCGGTACAACTGAGCGACGGCACCGTGCTCGCTACTGACCTGGTGGTACTGGCAACCGGTATTCATCCGAACAAAGCACTGGCAGAAGCAGCCGGCCTGGACTGCGACCGGGGTGTACAAGTGGATTCGCAGATGACCACTTCCAATCCTCATATCCACGCCCTCGGGGAATGCTGCCAGTTTCAGGAACATACGTTTGGCCTGGTGGAGCCCGGCTACGAGCAGGCGGCCGTGTTGGCCCGGCATCTCTGCCAGGTGTCCGGAAGCCCGAGTTTCACGCCAGGAGAAATCGCCACCCGCCTGAAAATCAGTGACCTCCCCATTTTTTCCTGCGGGCCGATCACTCCGGGCCCGCACACCGAAACCATTGAGTGGCAGGACTACGCCCAAGCGGTCTACGGCCAACTGCTGGTGGAACACAACCGCCTGACCGGCGCCATTTTGCTCGGCGACACCAGCAGTGGCCCCTGGTACAGCGAGTTGATTCGTTCAGGCACGGATATATCCCGCTACCGGGACACCATCGCTTTCGGCAAACCCTATTGCGACGCAGCGGCCTGATCCGCTGCTATGAGAGAGGACAAGACTATGAGCAAACAGACCCTGATCGTGATCGGCAACGGCATGGTTGGCCATCACTTCCTGGAACAGTTCAGCCAGTCTCCGGCCGCTGACGCCTATAACATCGTGGTTTTCGGCGAAGAAAAGCAACTGGCCTACGACCGGGTGCACCTGTCGGAGTACTTCAGCGGCTCAAGCCATGCAGATCTGGCAATGGGCACCGCGGACTGGTACGCCGACCAGGGCATTGATCTGCACCTGAATGAGCCGGTGACCGGCATAGATCGGGACGCCCGGATGATCACCACACCCAAGGGCGAGTACCCCTACGATCAGCTGGTGCTGGCCACCGGCTCTTACCCGTTTGTCCCGCCCATTGACGGTAACGATCAGGAAGGCTGCTTTGTGTACCGTACCCTGGATGACCTGGACGCCATTCAGGCCAGCGCCCAGAAGGCGAAGACCGGCGTGGTGGTCGGCGGCGGCCTGCTGGGGCTGGAAGCAGCAAACGCGCTGAAAAGCCTTGGTTTACAGGCCCACGTGGTGGAGTTTGCCCCGCGCCTGATGCCGGTTCAGCTGGACGATCAGGGTGGCGCCCTGTTACGCCAGAAAATTGAAGACCTTGGTGTGCAGGTTCACACCGAGAAAGCCACCACCGCCATCGTGCCGGGCAGCAGCGCGCGGCTACGGATGAATTTCTCGGATGAGAGCCATCTGGAAACCGACCTGATTGTGTTTTCCGCCGGCATCCGCCCCCAGGACGCCCTGGCCCGGGCCTGCGGCCTGGAAGTGGGCGAACGCGGCGGGATTGTGATCAACAACCAGTGCACCACGTCCGATCCGCACATCCACGCCATCGGTGAATGCGCGCTCTGGAACAACTTTGTCTTCGGCCTGGTGGCGCCCGGTTACACCATGGCCCGCACGCTGTCAGCGGCGCTGAACAACGATGCCAGTGCGGCCTTCACCGGCGCCGACATGAGCACCAAACTCAAGCTACTGGGGGTGGATGTGGGCTCCATCGGCGACGCCCATGCCAAGACTCCCGGCGCCCGCAACATCCGCTATAACGATGAGCAGGCCGGCCACTACCGGCGCATGGTGGTGAGCCAGGACGGCAAGACCCTGCTGGGCGCCATTCTGGTGGGCGACAACGGCCCCTACGACACCCTGCTGCAGTACGCTCTCAACGGCATTGAGCTGCCGGCGAACCCGGAAGCACTGATTCTGCCGGAAAGCGAAGGCGGTGCCCCGGCCCTGGGCGCCGATGCCCTGCCGGAGACCGCCTCCATCTGTTCCTGCCACAACGTCACCAAGGGCGACATCTGCTGCGCGATTGACGCCGGCTGCACGGATCTGGGCGGCGTCAAGGCCGAAACCAAGGCCAGCAGTGGTTGTGGTGGCTGTGCCGCTTTGCTCAAAAAGGTGGTGGACAGCGAGCTGGAGAAACGCGGCGTGGAGGTATGCACGGACTTGTGCGAACACTTCCCCTACACCCGCCAGGAGCTGTTCCATCTGGTCAAGGTGAACGGCATCCGCACCTTCAGGGGCCTGCTCAAGCAATACGGCAAGGGCCAGGGCTGCGATATCTGCAAGCCGACGGTGGGTTCGATTCTGGCCACCTGCTGGAACGAGCACATTCTGGCCACGGACCACGTACCGCTGCAGGACACCAACGACACCTTCATGGCCAACATGCAGAAGAACGGCACTTACTCGATTGTGCCGCGCATCCCCGGTGGCGAGATCACGCCGGACAAGCTGATTGTACTGGGCGAGGTGGCGAAGGAGTACGACCTGTACACCAAGATCACCGGTGGCCAGCGGGTGGATCTGTTTGGTGCCACTTTAAGCCAGCTGCCTGAAATATGGGAAAAACTCATCGCCGCCGGGTTTGAAACCGGTCACGCCTACGGCAAGTCCCTGCGCACGGTGAAATCATGCGTGGGCAGCACCTGGTGCCGTTATGGTGTGCAGGACAGTGTGGGCATGGCGATTACCCTGGAGAATCGTTACAAGGGCCTGCGGGCGCCTCACAAGGTGAAGATGGCGGTGTCTGGCTGCACCCGGGAATGCGCCGAGGCCCAGAGCAAAGACTTCGGGGTGATTGCCACGGAGAAGGGCTGGAACCTGTACGTGTGCGGCAATGGCGGTATGCGACCGCGACACGCAGATCTGTTTGCCACGGATCTGTCGGATGAGGAGCTGATTCGCACGATTGACCGGGTGGTGATGTTCTATGTGCGCACGGCGGACCGGCTGCAGCGGACATCGGTCTGGATGGAAAACCTGGAAGGCGGTCTTGAGTATCTGAAGCAGGTGGTGCTGGAGGACAGCCTGGGTATTGGCGAGGAGCTGGAGCAGCACATGGCGGATCTTGTCGGCACCTATCAGTGTGAGTGGAAGACCGCCGTTGAGGATCCGGAGAAGCGTAAGCGGTTCCGGGAGTTTGTGAATGCTCCGGAGCAGAAGGATCCGGTGCAGCGTTGGACTTCGGAGCGGGGGCAGCGTCGGCCTGAATTGGAGGTGGTTTCTTCGTAGCCTTCTGTTTGGGGGGCGGAGCGCGGGGGCCGGATTCATTTTCTTCTGGAAAAAACAACTCGCTTTGCTCAAACATCTTTTTTCCTGCCAGAAAATGAATCCGGCCCCCACGCTCGCAAACATTAGTGGGATAGGAAACTGACATACATTTGGATTTTGGAGACTTTGCTATGAAAGCTCGGACTTGTTGGGAAGCGGTTTGTACGGTGGACGATCTGGTGGCTGACTCCGGCATTGCGGTGTGGACCGAAGATGGCCCTATCGCCGTGTTCTACCTGCCACACCGGTTGCCGGCGTTGTTTGCCATCAGCCATACCGATCCGTTCAGTGGCTCGAACGTGCTGGCCCGGGGGATTACCGGGGATATCAACGGGGAGCCGGTGGTGGCGTCGCCGTTGTATAAGCAGCATTTCAGTTTGCGTACCGGACAGTGTCTGGAGGATGACGGTGTGCAGGTGAAAACGTATCCGGCGCTGTTGGATGGCAACCGGATTCGTCTTGAGGTGCCGGTGGCTCAGGCGGCGTCGGTGGCCGCCTGAGGTTCGCTCAGGTCAGTTAATGAACTCGACGTTTTCTTCCAGCGGCGCCCTCGGGCTGGTGATCTGGTTCACCGGGCTGTCGGGGTTGGCGTAGCCGATGGCCATGCCGGTGAAGACTTTGCGGTGTTCGGGCAAGCCCAGGAATTCGCTGATGGTTTTCGGGTACACCGACCAGGATTCCTGGGCGCAGCTGTCGAGGCCTTCGGCGCGCAGCAGGAGCATGATGGTTTGCAGGATCATGCCCAGGTCGGACCACTGGGGCGGGCCCATGTTGTCGTCGACGGTGCAGAACAGGCCCACGGGGGCGCCGAAGAATTCGAAGTTGCGTTTGAACCATTCAAAGCGTGCAACTTTGTCTTCCCTGGGGATGTCGAGCTGTCGGTACATGAGCTCGCCGATTTCGAAGCGGCGGTCGCGGTAGGGTGACTGCAGTTTTGGCGGGTAGATTTCGTATTCCGGCACTTCGTTGAAGCCCTTGCTGACTTTCTCCTGCATCAGTGCTTTCAGCCGGGCCAGGGCGTCGCCGGTCACTACGTGCAGGTGCCAGGGTTGCAGGTTGCCGCCGGAAGGCGCCCGGGTGGCGGTTTCGATCACTTTGCGAAGGGTGGCCTCGGAGACCGGGGTGTCCAGGAAATCCCGAACGGACTTACGGGACTGGACAGCTTGTTGTACATCCATTGAAGACAGCTCCCAAAAACGTCGTTGTTGTTTGAACAGGCTCAGACTGTAGCCCAGTATGGAGGCCGTTTCAGAGCTTGACCACCCTCACTGGCGGGTTTAGTCTCCGGCAACATTACAAGACCAATCGAGGGTGTTCGGGTCATGGAAGATCACAGTCAGTTTCGCCTGCTGTCAGAGCGACGGTTCCTGCCGTTTTTTGTGACCCAGTTTGCCGGGGCATTCAACGACAACCTGTTCAAGAACGCCTTGCTGTTGCTGGTCACTTACACTGCCGGGGGCCTGTTCGGTTTGTCGGCGGATGTGGTGGTCAACCTCGCCGCGATGCTGTTTATCCTGCCGTTCTTTCTGTTCTCCGCCATTGCCGGCCAGGTGGCGGACCGGTTCGAGAAGTCTGCCGTAATCCGCTGGATCAAGTTTGCCGAGGTGGTGATCATGGGCGTCGCCGCCGTCGGGCTCTGGTTCGGCTGGTACGAGATGTTATTCCTGCTGTTGTTCCTCACCGGGGTGCAATCGGCCTTTTTCGGGCCGGTAAAATACGCCATTCTGCCCCAGGCCCTGAAGGATTCGGAGCTGGTGGGTGGCAACGCGCTGGTGGAGATGGGCACCTTCGTGGCCATTCTGGTGGGCACTCTGATGGCCGGCGTGATGATGAAGGCTCCGGTGCCGGGCCCGGTGATTGCGGTGGCCGTTGCGTTGCTTGCCGTCGCAGGCCTGATCGCCGCGCTGCGCATTCCCAAGGCAGAGGCGGCCGCGCCGGATCTGAGGATTCATTTCCGCCCACTCCGGGAAACCTGGAAGCTGATGGCCATCGCCCGGGAAAACCACAATGTGTTCCTGAGCATTCTGGCCATCTCCTGGTTCTGGTTTCTCGGCGCCGCCTACCTGACCCAGTTCCCCAACTTTGCCAAAACCCACCTGATGGGCGACGAAACCGTGGTCACCATCCTGCTGGCGATTTTCACCATTGGCATTGCCGCCGGCTCCATTGCCTGTGAGCGGCTGTCCGGCCACAAGATTGAGCTGGGCATTGTGCCCATCGGCTCCCTCGGGCTCAGTTTCTTCGGCATTGACCTGTACTTCAACATGCCCGAGCAGCCCATACCCTCCGACTGGTGGATGATCATCACCGACCCCCACTATCGCCAGGTGGCCATCGACTTGCTGGCCATCGGCATCTTTGGCGGGCTGTTTATCGTGCCGCTGTATGCCTATGTTCAGCGAGAAGCCTCGCCAGACACCCGGGCGCGGGTGATCGCCGCCCTCAACATTTTTAACGCCCTGTTCATGGTGATCAGTGCCCTGCTGGCCATGCTGATGCTGGGTGTGATCGGGCTGAGCATTCCCGAGTTTTTCCTGGTGCTGTCGATCATGAACCTGATCGTGGCGGGCTTTGTTTACCAACAGGTGCCGGATTTTGCCCTGCGCTTTGTGATCTGGGTACTGTCCCACACCGTTTACCGGGTCAGCCATCATCACCTGGACCGGATCCCCGAAGAAGGGCCAGCGCTGTTGGTCTGTAACCACGTGTCCTACATGGACGCCCTGGTGATTGCCGGTGCCGTGCGCAGGCCGGTGCGCTTTGTGATGGACCACAACATCTTTTCCACCCCCATCATGGGCAGTTTCTTCCGGCTGGCCAAGACCATCCCGATCGGTCCCAAATCCAAGGTCCCGGAGATCTACGAAGCGGCCTTTGACCGCATTGATGAGGAACTGGCCGCGGGCCATCTGGTGTGCATCTTCCCGGAAGGCAAGCTGACCAAGGACGGCGAAGTGGATACCTTCAAATCCGGCGTGGATATGATTCTGCAGCGCCGGCCGGTCACCGTCGTACCGATGGCCCTGAGAGGCCTATGGGGCAGTTTCTTCAGCCACTACGGTGGCCCGGCGTTCAGCCACCTGCCGAAGCGTTTCTGGTCCCGCATTCACCTTCTGGCCGATGATCCGGTCGCCCCGGAGCAGGCCGCCGCACCGTTGCTGGAGGAAAAAGTCAAAGCCTTGCGGGGTGACCATCGCTAATACCACCTACCGCGTAGTCGCCGGGCTAACACAGCGTAGGGTTAATAAAGTCAATCAAGCCCGGGCCGACTTGCGCTAGTATCGGCCCATAGATCAATAACAAGGATTGCGCTGTGAAACCTCTGAGCCCCACCGACCAACTGTTTCTCTGGCTGGAAAAGCGCCAGCAACCCATGCACGTGGGTGGTCTCCAGCTGTTTTCCTTCCCGGAAGGCGCGCCGGATGATTACGTGGCCCAACTCGCAGATCAGTTGAGAACCCAGCACCGCGTGACCAGGCCCTTCGATCAACGGCTGAGTTACAAACTGGGGCAACCGATGTGGGTGGAGGATGAGCATCTCGACCTGGAGCATCACTTCCGCTTTGAAGCGCTGCCCACCCCCGGCCGTATCCGGGAGCTGTTGTCGTTTGTCTCCGCTGAGCATTCCCACCTGATGGATCGGGAACGGCCGATGTGGGAGGTACATCTGATTGAGGGCCTGAAAGACCGGCAATTCGCGATCTACACCAAGATTCACCACTCCCTGGTGGATGGTGTGTCCGCCATGCGCATGGCCACCCGGATGCTGAGTGAAGATCCCTCCGAAATGGGCCTGCCGCCGATCTGGGCCTTACCCCCCAGGCAAAGGGCCGAGCGGGACGAAAACAGCCCATCCCTGTGGCGCAGCGTTGCGCATTTGCTGGGCAGTTCCGGAAAACAGCTGGGCACCATTCCTACGGTGGCGAAGGAATTGCTGAAAACGGTCAACCAGGCCCGTAAAGACCCCGCCTACGATTCCATTTTCCATGCGCCCCGCAGCGTGTTGAATCAGAAGATCACCGGTTCACGGCGCTTCGCCGCGCAATCCTACTGCCTGACCCGGATCAAGGCGGTGTGCGAGGCCTCCGGCACCACGGTGAATGATGTGGTCACGGCCATGTGTGCCTCGGCCCTGCGTACCTATCTGATGAACCAGGATGCCTTGCCGGCAAAACCGTTGATCGCCTTTGTGCCCGTCTCCCTGCACCGGGACGACAGCTCCGACGGCAATCAGGTGGGTGTCATCCTCGCTAACCTGCACACGGACGAGAACGATGCCGGTCAACGATTGCTGAAAATCCATCACGGCATGCAGGAAGCCAAAGACCGCTACCGCCATATGTCGTCTGAAGAAATCATCAACTACACCGCCCTGACCCTGGCGCCCGCCGCCTTCCATCTGCTGACGGGGATGGCGCCCAACTGGCAGACGTTTAATGTGGTGATTTCCAACGTGCCCGGGCCATCCTCCCCCCGTTACTGGAATGGCGCCAAGCTGGAGGGCATGTACCCGGTGTCCATCGCCATGGACCGCCTGGCCCTGAACATGACCCTGACCAGCTACAACGGCCAGGTAGAGTTCGGCCTGATTGGCTGCCGAAGAACCCTGCCCAGCCTGCAGCGGATGCTGGATTACCTGGAAGACGGCTTGGTAGAGCTGGAAGCGGCCGCGGGCCTGTAATCAGCCCATCTGGTCGGCGTGATTGCGTTCTGAGATCTGGCTGTTCAGAGTCCAGAAATCGTACAGCACACCAATCAGGAACAGGCCGCCGGTCAGCAGGTAGATGATGCCGGTGATCCACTTACCCATGTACATGCGGTGTACGCCGAACACGCCCAGGAAGGTGAGCAGTATCCAGCTGATGTTGTAGCTGATATTGCCTTCCTGGAAGCGCTTGTCGGCCTGGCGGTCCATGCTGGGGATCAGGAACAGGTCGATGATCCAGCCAATGAGGAACAGCCCGAAGGTGAAGAACCAGATGGTACCTGTGATGGGTTTACCGTAGTAAAAGCGGTGGGAGCCAAGGAATCCGAAGATCCAGAGCAGGTAGCCTATGATTTTGCTGTGGGTGTCTGGTTGTCCGTTCATCTTGGTTCCTTCTTTGGGGCTTTAACTCCGGCCCTAGCCTGTGGGTTTTGGGGGCGGGACTGGGGAGGTGGGATTATTTTTCCCTTGGAAAAAACAACTCGCTTCGCTCAGACATCTTTTTTCTGGCGGGAAAAATAATCCCACCTCCCCGTCCGTCACAATATCGGGGCATAGGCGGGGAAAGACAACTGCGAAAACCAATATAGAACACTGAAAAGAACGTTCAAAAACGGCTATCTATCAATAGGTACGCCGTCTAACAGGTCAACAGGGCGCGGGGTGGTCAGAGAATTTTTCCTGTGAAAAAGATGTCTGAGCGAAGCGAGTTGTTTTTCGCAGGAAGAATTCTCTGACCACTCTGCGACCACGCTCCCAAACCAGAGGCGCAACAAATCAGGGCCCCACCTCCGGAGCCGGATCAACCCCACCTTCCCGAAACTCGGACGCCGACTTCCCGGTCCACTTGCGAAATGCCCGGCTGAAGTTGGACAAGTCTGCGTAGCCCAGCTCATAGGCGATCTCGCTGACCGACTGATTGGTATAACGCAACAACTGGATCGCCCGGTCTTTCAGTACCGCCTCAACGATTTCGCGGTAGCTGGTGTCTTTCTCCGCCAGCCGCCGTTTCAGGGTTCGGGATGACACGCAGAAACGCTCCGCCATGGCTTCCAGGGACGGCAGCGGCCCCGGCGTCATGCGCAGCATGTTGCGGATCGCCAGCACGATATCGCCCTGTTCCTTCAACGCTTTCTGCAGCTCAAACTCGCACTGGTCCCGGGCCATGCGGGAGGCTTCGGCGTCGGCCAGGCGCATGCGAACATCGAGAAGCTTGCGGGGAAACACCAGCATTTCCTCTGGCTGGCCGTACTCAAAGCGCACCGGTAACTGGCTGGCAAACCGGGCGTAGTAGGCCGGCTCCGGGCCAGACAGGCGCACCGAGACGCCCGGCAGCTTGCCGTCTTCCAGGGCAAAGCCCCGGCTTTCGGCGTCGGCACGGTCCAGTAGTTGTTCGGTTAACAGGATCAGGGTGGCACTGACGGTTTCGGCCAGAAATCCATACAAGCCCGGCACGTCGAATTCGGTGCACAGCTGCACCAGCACCTGATCACCGGCCAGGGACTGTTTCATGCTCAGGAAGGGGGCCCGCAGTTGCAGGTAGCGGCGAACCGAATCCAGTGCTCCTTCAAAGGTCGGACTGGTCAGGGCAGCAAAACCCAGAGTGCCGTGAATCGTCAGCCGCAGTTCCTTGGCCAGGTGGAAGCTAAGGCCATCCTTTCCGGCCAGCTCCAGGGCGCGCTGGGCCATCAGGATGGCATCGGTTACGAAGATGCGACTGTCGTTGGCCTTGAGGTCGTCGGCCGTGAAATCCAGCCCCTGGTATAGGGCCCGGTCGTTGTGGCCAAGCTGGCGCACCGTTTCACCCAGTACCCGCAGGTAAACGCCGGGTACCAGGAACAGCCCCAGCATTTGTCGTTCTTTGTCTGCACTGGTTGATGCCATGCCATGTCCCTGATTGATATTTGTCGTGTTTCTGACTCTAACAGAAGCCACCGCCACTGGCAGTGGGGCGGCTCGCACCGATTTACCTGTCTCCCGGGCCAATTGTGCGGCGCTTTTTGTCCCAATGTGAACGGTAGCCGTCCCAACCTCGCATTCTGTAACGCCGTTGACTCCTCCACACTGGCCCCATGACATCAGCCAAAGCGTTCAATCGCAGAGGAGTACAGACATGCTGACAACAACTCAAACAGACAAGCAAAACAAGGTTTCCCATACACCGGACAATGTCTCGATCAAGCCGCAGCGCATGGGCTTTGAATTTGGAGAACAGGTACCCCGGTACTGGTTGGATAACAATTACCTGATCAGTCATACCATGAATGCCCTGTCGGTGCTGTTCCCCGAGGGCGAGCAGTTCTTTGTGGATTCTGTAAGGGCGTTCCGGGGCCAGATTCAGGACCCCAAGCTGAAAGAGGAAGTTCGCGGTTTTATTGGCCAGGAAGCCATGCATTCGTTGGAACACATTGCCATGAACCAGCATGTACGTGACCAGGGCATGCCGGTGGAAGAGATGGAGCGGGATCTAAAGATCATCCTGGATGTCGCCCGCAAACTGCCCAAGCGTCACCAGCTGGCCATTACCTGTGCCCTGGAGCACATCACGGCGATGATGGCGGACATGCTGCTGGAGCGGGACGACGTGCGCGAAGACATGCACGAATCCATGCGCCCGCTGTGGGTATGGCACGCCATCGAGGAGACCGAACACAAGGCGGTGGCCTACGATGTCTTCCAGCAGGCTGGCGGCACCTACGCTGAGCGGGCGTTTTATCAGGTATTCAGTACAGTCGCACTGGGCATTGTGGGTACCTGGTACACCGGCCGAATGATCATGCACGATCGCAAGCATTTCTCGTTGAAAGATGCCGCCAAGGGCATGTGGCGTATGTGGGGCAAGGACGGTGCGTTTTCCAGCCTGATTCCGACCTGGCTGGAGTACTTCAAGCCTGGTTTCCACCCCTGGGACAAGGACAACAGTGAGGTGATCGGGCGGTTCAAGGCGGAGATCGAGGGTTATATTGCGCCGCAGTATAAGAATGGCAATCGGCGGACCCTGCAGTAAGGTTTGCCGCTCAGCGTGACTCCGGGGGCTCTGGAGTTGCGCTGAAGGTTCTGGAGTTACGCTGGCGAGCGGGTTGGGAGGGCCTTGTGCTCCGGGCTCTTTTCGGCCCAGAGTGTTACTTTCCTCCTGATGCTATCACTTCTCCCTTTTTCCACAGCCGCCACTCGCCTGGCTGGTAGACATCCCACTGTTCATCACTCGTTAGGGGTTCGGTGACGATCACGCTGACGATGTCGTTGGGGGTGGTTTCGGATTCGAAATCGACGGTCACGTCGGCGTCTTTTAGGCGAGCCGGTCCGAAGGGGGCTCGGCGGGTGATGCTGGCCATTTTGGTGGTGCAGTAGGTGAACAGCCAGTCGCCGTTACTCAGCAGCAGGTTGAATACGCCTTCGCGGGCGTAGGTTTGTGACAGGCGCACCAGTCTCTCGACCACTTCCTCCAGAGGTGCATTGCGGTCACAGTGACTGCGCAGGTGGTTGAGGATGTCGCAGAACAGGGCTTCGCTGTCGGTGTCGCCCACCGGCTCGTAGAACCCCTCTGCGGCCCGAAATTTGGAGAGCTGGCCGTTGTGGGCGAAGACCCAGTAGCGGCCCCAGAGCTCGCGGATGAACGGGTGGGTGTTGGCCAGGCAGATTTCGCCGACGTTGGCCTGGCGGATGTGGCAGATGGCCACTTCGCTTTTGATCGGGTGGGTCTGGACCACTTCGGCCAGGCGGGAGCTGGCGCTGGCGTCGGAATCGTGGAAGCTGCGAACGCCTTTGCCTTCATAGAAGGATACGCCCCAGCCGTCTTTGTGGGGGCCGGTTTCGCCACCACGGCGGGTCAGACCGGTGAAGCTGAAACACAGGTCGGTGGGGGTGTTGGCGCTCATGGCCAGCAGTTCGCACATGGTGAATTCGGTCCTTGGCTGTCGATGCTGTCCGCCCTAGGATACCCGATTCAGACCGTACCTCCAGCCACGGTTTTTTGGCTCCGGTCACTGTGTATTGGTCCCGCAGGGGCCACCCGATTTCGCCCGGCCCGTTTGCCGGTGTATAGGCAGCGGTCGGCGACACAGAACAGGGTTTCGGCGTCCTGACCATGGTCAGGCCACTGGGCAATGCCGAACGACGCCGTCACCCGGATACCGGCCTCGCCGTAGCGTAGCTCCCGGCCGGCAATGCGCTCTCGCAGTTCGTCCATCAGTTCAAAGGCATCCGCGGGTTTTACGTCCCGCAGGATCAAACCGAACTCTTCACCACCGAGCCGGCCCACGGAGTCAGTGGTACGCAGGCGTTCAGCCAGGCACTGGCCGATGTTGCGCAGCACGTGATCACCGGCATCATGGCCCAGTGTGTCGTTCACCAGCTTGAAATGGTCGATGTCCATCACCACCAGCGCAAACCCGCTGCCGTTGCGTTCGCATTCGGCAATGGTGCGGGCCAGGGTGGAATGGAAATTGGCTCGGTTAGCCAGGCCGGTCAGGGCATCGGTCTGGGCCATGTCCACCAGCCGTTGCTCGGCCTCCTCCCGGCGCTCCTCGTACATATGCATGAACACTTGCATAAGCACGCCGCACAACACCATGTTCAGCAGGTCGATCATGCCGTGGGCGGTGCCAACGGTTTCCAGGAAGAAGTAGTAGACAACAAGGCCAACAATCATGAACGGCACGCTCAGGATCATGCCTTCGCATTTACCCAGCAGCAAATAGGCCAGCACCGGCATCATCAACACCCAGACAAACGCCGCGATGGAGGCATCCGGCAACAACATGATGACAATAAAGAATGAGAAGATGGCCACCAGGTAGGCGTAGATCCACTGCTGCAGGTGGGGCGTGGTCTTCAGCCGTTGCGCGCCGAAGAACAAAAGGCCGCTGGCAAGCAGCTCAATGGCAGACACCCAGGGGAATCCGTTGAGAAACTGAAGCACAGCAAACACCACCAGTGCGGAACCGGTGACAAAAAACAGTAATCTTGCAAGTGTACGGCGGTGATTGTCCCGCAAACCGGAGCGGCTGTGTTCCAGGGCCGCGCCCAGATCGGGATGCTTTGGCGTATTCATGCTGACTCTTCCCTGGATCAGCCTCAGAGTATAGCCCTTGTATACTGGTTGTAAAATAAGCAATCGGTATTCAAGGGCCGGGGGTTAGAACCGATCAGACGTACAGGTTCTTTCTGGAGAAACGCTCCACCAATGGCTGATAGGCAGAACCCAACAGGCGGTTGATGGCATCAATACCCCAGGCATCCGGGCCCACCAGGATGCGGGATTCGTTCTTCAGAATGCCTTTGACGATGATTTCGGCCGCCTTGTCCGGGGTGGTCATGGCCAGCTTGTCGAAGCCCTTACGCTGGGCGTCGGCGTTTTCGGACTTGCCCATACGAGCGGCGTTGGCAATGTTGGTACGAATGCCACCCGGGTGCACACAGCTGACATGCACTGGCTGGTTCTCCAGCTTCATTTCCTGGCGCAGGGATTCGGTGAAGCCACGAACGGCAAACTTGGCGGCGTTATAGGCGCTTTGCTTGGGCACACCAATCAGGCCGAATACGCTGGAGATGTTCACCACGTGGCCGTCGCCCGAGGCGATCAGATGAGGCAAAAAGGCCCGTGTGCCGTGGGCAACGCCCCAGAAATCGATGTCCATGACCCACTTGAAGTCGTCGTCAGTCATTTCCCGCACCGTGGCAGACAGCGCCACACCCGCGTTGTTGATCACCAGGTTAACCTGGCCGAAATCGGCCTTCACCTGCTCTGCGTGGGCGTAGATCTCGTCACGGTCAGAGACGTCCAGGCGGTAGGTTTTCACACGGTTCTTGTCGAGGGTGGCGACGGTTTCCGCCAGGCCAGCTTCGTTGACATCCGACAGCGCCAGGCGGCAGCCCCGGGCTGCCAGGGCATGGGCCAGGGCACGGCCAATGCCGGAACCTGCACCGGTTACCACGGCAACTTTGTTTTTCAGATCTTTCATGGCGGGAGCCTCTTGTTGTGGTCTTTCCAATTAAAGCAGCGTCTTGGTACTTCGCCACTTTAGAGAGCCACCCGGGCCAAACCTATGGCAGCGGACTCCGCCTGGTGCCGGCAGCGGGGCCAGTCAACAGGCTATTCCAGCAGGTTATCCAGAGGCTGGTCGTAACCCGGTGCAAAGACCTCCAGAAAGTAGCGCACCTCCGGCAACCCGTCGGCGTCCATCCGGGCGCGGATCTGGGCTTCGGCAGGCACGAATTCCGGGTTGCCGGCGCGGATTTCCGCCCGGCACTTGAGCCAGGCCGAGAGCCGGTCAGCCGCCTTGATCAATTCCTTTTCCTGCTCAGCCAGCCGGGACTCCCGAACATAGGGCGAGAAGTCATCCCGGAGATCGACCGGCAACAAGGCCAGTAACTCCGCTTCTGCCTTGTGTTCGATATCGCCGAAGGCTTCCCGCATCACTTTCGAGTGATACTTCACCGGTGTCGGCATATCGCCGGTGATCACCTCGGTGGCGTCGTGGTAAAGCGCGGCAGCCGCGATGCGGTCCGCGTTGACCTGACCGTCAAAATGCCGGTTGCGGATCAGCGCCAGGGCGTGGGCGATGGTGGCCACTTCCCAGGAATGGGTGGCGACGTTTTCTTCGATGGCATTACGCATCAAGCCCCAGCGCTTGATCCAGCGCAAGCGGGAAACATAGGCAAAGAAGTGGCTGGCAGTGCGCTGTGTCAGACTGGCCATAGAACTACCTGATTCAATTAGGATTAACGGACGTTCAGCGTGAACTGCACGGTGACAAGCCCCTGTTCATCGGTAACGGCCTGGCGGGACGGCTCCAGGGTGAACAGCTGGGCCGGGTCTACTTCATGGGTTTCCTGCAGCAGGCGGCGAACCGCCAGCCCCCGGTTGGTAGCCAGTTGCCCCAGGGCCTCTGGCGGCAGCGGACGCTCACCCTCGCGCCAGGCTTGTTGTGCCTGGGCCCAGGCTTCGTCGGTCAGTTCCTCACCCCGGGCTTCCATCCGGGCGCGCAGTAGCGCCAGAGCGTCAGCTTCCGGATTCACGCCGCCGCGAACGTTCAGCACCAGCTCAGGGCGCTCTCTCAAAGCCTTTGCCAGGGCCGACAGTTTGGCAGCCTCACCCTCTGCCAACTCAACGCTACCCGGCACAAAACTGACCTCGCCCAGGTCTTCACTACTGAAGCCCGCCAGATCCGCCAGGGAGCCCAACATGCTGAAGGGGGATGCAGCGGCTTTCACCAGCAGGTTCACAAAGGCGCGCATGACGATCTGGCCGACCCGAAATTCCGGATCGGCAATATCACCCTGCACCGGCAAGTCGACCTCAATGACGCCACGGCGGTCGGTCAGCAGCGCGAGGCCGAGCTTGACCGGCGCGCTGATGGCCTCATCACTCGGTACGGCCTGCCCCAGTTCCATACGGTCCAGCACCACCCGATTTGAGGCTTTAAGACGGGTGCCGGTGAATTCATAGTCCAGATTCATTTTGAGCTTGCCCGAGTCGACGGCGTAGCCCAGGTATCGGCCGAAGTAGGGTGACAATACCGGCAACGCCAGATCCTCCATGGCCAGGCGAATGTCGCTGGTATCCTCGGTGCCCAATGCGCCCAGCGTGCCTTCAAAGGTGACGGGGGCAACGCCTGCGAGCCGGCCCTTGAGGTTCACCCGTCCTTGCTGTGGCGGCACATTACTGATGCCGCTGACCGCACCGGTGAGGTTATCAAAGTTGGTACTGAACGGCGGCTCCAGTGTGCGATCGGAATAACCGACGGCCCCGTCTTCAACCGCCAGTTCATTGATCCGGAAAACAAACTCTGGTTCGCCGGAGCTGGCTTCGGGGCCGGTCGATTGCGCTGATGCAGGCTCACGACCGGTATCGGGCTGCCCTCGAACGATCCGGGCCAGATTGTGTACGCCATCAAGTGAGCGAACAACGTTCAGCGAGGGCCGTGCCAGGGTTACCGTCCCGATTTCCAGCCTTGACGGGTAAACATTGAATTCGATAGGCGCCAGGCGCAGGGTACGCCAGCCCAACATGGAAGCCTCGCCATCAGGCAGCCTTAAATCCAGGTTTGCGACCTCGCCGGTGCCGCTGAACGTACCGGTCATCGGATCGTCCTGGCTGTCCAGGTCCAGGTTGCCATCAAAACTCAACTCACCGCTGGCCAACGCCAGGTTGGCCGCTTGCTGCAGGTATGGCTCAATCACTGCAAGCACAAGATCAGAACCGGATACTGCCGCCTCCAGCGTGAACGGCGCCGGTGTCAACTGGCCGTTGGCGGCGACACGGCCACCACTGGCAAGCGCTGAACTCAGCCGGTAGCTGACCGGTTCATCCAGGCGATCCGACAAACCGCCCACGGTTATGTCCAGATCCACCAGCTCCAGCTCCGCCGCTTGCTGGGGCACCTGATCCCGCCAGCGCACCCGCCCGTCAGCCAGCTCAAAACCCTGAACCGACCAGCGAAACGCCGGTGCGCCGGTGTCCGGTTGCTCACCCTGGCCTTCATCGGCAGTGGCTTCTGGCATAGTTGCAAGCCAGTCAATTTGCCCCTCGTTGTTGCGGACGGCGGCCATAAAGGGTTGATCGACTGTGACCATACCCACACGGGCTTCTCTGGCTGTCAGATCAAAGCCGATACCATCAACCTGAATACCGGCAGTGGTCAAGACCGGTTCCTCATCCCCGGCATTCAGGGCCAGGGCAAGGTTCTGCACAGTCAGTTTGCCCTGGGAGGTGATCAGCTCAAACGGCTCGCCGCCCGCCAATTGGTAATGGGACTCGATAGTCACCGTGCCATCCCGTAACTGCCATGGCAAAAGCGGCGACAGAAAATGCGCCAGGGTGTCATGGCGCAAGTCAGACACTTTCAGGCGGCCTTCGGAGTACAGTGGCGCTATGCTCAGCTCACCGTCCCACTCAATGGTCTGGTCACCCAGGGCAGCAATCACTGAATACTGACTGCCACCGGTCTCCCGTGGCCAGGTGGCCAGCTCGTTGATGGACAGGTCGAGCGGGGTAATACGGAACTCCGCCGGCTCCGCCTGACTGAAATCCCGGAAAAACAACTCGCCGCCATCGATCGCCAGGTGCTGGAAGTACAGCTTGGGTATCGCGCCTGCCTCATCCTCGGCTTCGGCTGCGGGTTCCTGCGCAGGCTCATCTGGCCGGGAGGCCTGCCAGTCGCGGGCAAAGTTGATGCTGTAGTCATCCAACAGATCCAGCCGGATGTGCGGCTCCTGCAGGCGAATGTCCTGGAAATGGACGATCCCCCGGAACAGGGGAAAGAAACCCAGATTTACAAACAGGCGATCAAACCCGACCACTTTTTCACCGGCACGGTCGTCCGCAGACAACCCCGTTATATCCAGGGTCAGGGTGAAGGGGTTTACCTGAACGTCCGACAACTCAGCCTGCCAGCCCATCTGCTGGTCCAGCTGTTCCGGCAAAGTCTTTTCGAGCCACCAGGGCAAAGCCAAAAAGCCTGCGAGGGCGTACAAGCCAAACAGAACGACCGCTGCAATAGCCAGGTTTCTGGGCAAACGACTGGGGGAACGACTCCGGGCCACGAAACTCTCCTTGATCGAGGGCGAACACACGGGGCTGCCTGAACCCCCTGCCTGACACTAGGATAGTCCGCCCGACAGTCCTTTGTCAGCCGCTGACACGCCAACGTGAACCCGTTATGCTTGAGAGCCGTACCTGTAGACACTTAGCGGGTTACGCAGCAAGACGAGGAGAGGGGAATGGACATCGGCGATATGCGTCGGGATTTTGAAAGTGAGGGGCTGGACAGGGAACACCTGAATGACGATCCGGTAGCCCAGTTCCAGGCCTGGTTTGACGATGCCCGCAATGCCGGGATTCTGGAACCCAACGCCATGTCACTTGCCACCACCGGCTCTGACCAGATGCCGGACTTGCGCACCGTGCTACTGAAATACTTTGATAGCCAAGGCTTTGTTTTCTACACCAACTACGGCAGCCGCAAGGCCAGAGAACTGGACGAAAACCCAAGGGCTGCGTTGCTGTTCCCCTGGATTGGTCTGAACCGCCAGGTACGCATTCAGGGAAAAGTAGAGAAAGTCAGTAAGGCGGAATCCCTCAGGTACTTCGCCTCAAGACCCCGTGGCAGCCAGCTTGGCGCCTGGGTTTCTGAGCAGAGCAAGGCGATTACCTCAAGAGGGTTGCTGGAACAGAAGGTGGCGGAGATGAAACGCAAGTTCAGCTCCGGTGAAATACCCTTACCCAGCTTCTGGGGCGGCTATCGGGTGGTGCCGGAACGCATTGAGTTCTGGCAGGGGCGGCCAAGCCGACTTCACGACCGTTTTGAATACGTGAGAGAGGGCAATGGCTGGACCATCCAACGACTCCAACCCTGATCGGCCCAGTATCTGGCTGTGCCACCAGATCAACCGGGATGTTCCTGAGGCTCCGGCCTGGATGACCGATTTCGAGGCTGAAACACTGGCTCAGCTGGCGGGTACTCGCCGTCAGGAGTTCCTGACCAGCCGCTGGCTGCTCAGGCAAAGCCTTGCGCAAACCAGCGGCCTGGCACCGGAACACTGCCTGCCGGTAGACGGGCGCCCGAAACGCACAGTCAACCCAGAGGGCCAGTATCTGTCATTGAGCCACAGCCAGGGGCTCTGCGCGGTGGCCACCAACACCAGTCAGTTGGGCATCGACATTGAGCCAAGCCAACGCAAGCCGGATTGGGTCGCCGTTGCCAGACGCTGGTTCTCCCCCATCGAACAGGAGTGGCTGTTTCGCGCCGATGACCCCTTCAATTTCCTAAAAGTATGGACACTGAAAGAAGCCTGGCTCAAGGCAACCGATCGTGGCATTGCCGGTAACCTGCAGACCCTTGAAGTTCGCAATCAGTTTGAGCTCTATGGCGATCAGCCCGACCAGACCTGGCTGGCCAGTTGCTTCTACGTGGAGGGTTTTCTGGTAACGTTGGTCTATCGAGGCAGGGATCAGGGCGGCCCGGGCAGTTGGCCCGGCATCACCCTGCTGGAACCACCCCCGGATGACTACAACCTGTCGCTGGCGGGTACCCAGGAAGCAAGTTGGGAACCCATATTCCACAGGGTCATCCGGTCAAAGCGATAACCGGGACTCACTGTTATGACCCAAGATAGCGAACGCTGCCCCTGGTGTGGCACCGACCCACTCTACGTGCATTACCACGACACCGTCTGGGGCCGCCCGGAGCACGATGACCAGGCGCTGTTTGAAAAGCTGTGCCTGGACGGCCAGCAGGCAGGTTTGAGCTGGATCACCATCCTGCGAAAGCAACAGAGCTATCGCGACGCTTATGCCAACTTTGATCCGGAAACCGTCGCCCGCTTTACCGAGCAAGACCAGCAACGCCTGCTGCAGAACCCGGGCATCATCCGTAATCGACTAAAAGTACATTCGGTGATCAACAATGCCCGACGCTACCTTGAACTGCAGGAACAGGGCATTGGCTTTTCCTCGTTCCTCTGGCAGTTCGTTGATCACCAGCCAATCCAGAACACCTGGCAGCGTTTCGAGGAAGTTCCGGCGATCACCAAAGAATCCGAGGCCATGTCCAGGGCCCTGAAGAAAGCAGGCTTCACGTTCGTTGGCCCGACCATTGTCTACGCCTTCATGCAGGCCACGGGCATGGTGAATGATCATCTGGTTCAATGCCCGGCCTATCAGGCCTGCTTTGAGATGTCACAATGATCTTACCGGAGCGGTTGCACGTAAATCCCTGGGTAACACCACTTCGGGAGCCAATCCGTGCGCATCACCCTCAACCAACTCAGGAATCTCGAGCAGCCGGTTATTGAACTGCTGGAGATCATTTCACTGGAAGGCCAGCATTATATGGCCAGACTGCACGGGCCAGATGGCCTGATGCTGTTGTCTGACGACAAAGGGCAAACACGCCTGTTTCGTAGCGCCTGGCAACTGCAGGACACCCTGAGCGATCTGGACGTGCGTGAAACCCAGATTGTTCACCCGTCCGCCTACCATGAAATGGTAGGTATGGAGCCAACAGATATTGAACCCATGCGGATACAGGTTCAGAGGCAACGGTCGTGATTGCAGTTGCCCGTCTCGCCATCCTGGTCGGCATAGCCGGCCTGATACCGTTTCTTGCAGGAACCGCCGGCCTGTTTGCGATGCCGGGGAAAAGCATCATCATCCTGAGCTGGTTCTACGCGTACAGTGCGGGCATTCTCGCGTTCATGGCCGGCATTTACTGGACCATCGCACTGCAATTGGAGAACCGGGCCTACCCCCAGTCACCACTGGTGTCGATGTTGCTCAGCCAATTGTTTTTCGTCGCCGCCGGCGTAGGGCTGCTATTACAAACGCCCCACAAGATTGCCCTGTACACCACCGCCTACCTTCTGCTGTACATCGTCGACGCTCGCTGGATGCGGCCCTACTGGCCGGTATGGTATCTGCGACTGCGCCTGGTGCTGACCACCGTGGTACTGGCCTGCCAGGTGACCGTCGGCGTATGGTTCTATCTTAGTCACGGTGCCTGACCTCAGGCACCGTTGTTCGGCTCCGAAAACCACTGTTGCAGTTTCTTTAACGCGGTCTTCTCTATCTGTCTTACCCGCTCACGGCTGATTCCCAACTGATCCGACAGGGTTTGCAGTGTCTCCGGTTCGGATACACCCAGCCCGTAGCGTCGGGACAGAATATCCCTCTCCCGCTCAGTCAACTCACCCATCATGGCCTGCAAGGTAATCTGTCGGTCCCGCTGCCGCAGTGGATGGTCCGGAGACATGGTTTCGCCACTGGCGAGGCTGTCGCCCAGGGTAATGGTACCGTCTTCAAGCAAAGGCACATCGGTGGACACTTCCCGGGCGGCCAGCGCTCTCAGTTCGCCGATCCGCGAGGGCGAGGCCTCCATGGCTTTGGCCAGCTCGGTCTGCGATGGCGTGCGCCCCAGGGCCTGGTGTAATCGCATGGAGGTTTTCTGGAGCTGACGTATTTCCTCGACGACGTTCTCCGGTGTGTGCACTACCCGCACGCCACGCTGCAGGCAACGGCGCACCTCCTCGCTGATCCACCAGTAAGCATAGGTTGAAAAACGAAAACCCTTAGCCGGGTCGTATCGTTCAACCGCCTTGATCAAACCCACATTGGCGTCCTGGATCAGGTCTGACATGGGGATACCGTGCTGGCTGTAACGGCGGGCGATGTGCACCGCCAACCTCAGGTTGCACTGTATCAGCCGGCGCCGGCAGGCCATTGCCAGGTGATAGGCCCGGCGACAGCGGCTGGAGAAGGCACAGGCGTCGCCCAGGCTACCAACCACTTCCCGAAGGGTTTGTGGTGTGTCATCGGGCAAACAGAGTTCCTGGCTGATCACCCTTAAACTGCGAATCAGCTGCCGCGCCAGGCGGCGCTCCGCATCATCGCTGAGAAGTTCATGTCGGGACGCATCCCTGAAGTACAACCCTACCAGGGAATCCCTTTCACCATCGTGGGGAAGAGTCGGAGACGGTCCCTGCCGATCATGTATCTGCATTGGCTAAGGTACCCGTTGAAACTTTGTCGAATATACGGTGAGGTCGGGCGGGCAGATTGCCCTGGAAGGCGTGGAAAACCGATACAAACGAGCGGGGAAGTGAGGAGATCGGTCACGCCCGGCCATGTTACTTACCCGGTGAAAAACACCGGGCAAAACGGCCGACCGGGCGCCCGATCAGGAGGCAAGACGTCCTCCATTACCCACCGGCAAAGCGACCGGTTTTGCCGGCGGGTAATTCTTCAGGTGGTTGAAGCCGCCACAATGGCGTACTCGTGATTGTGGGGTTCAATCAGAGCACCGTGCAGGGCCACAATCGCCTGGTTGTAGTGGTCCTCTTCAATCACAAACTGGATATCCACCTGGCGCATGCATTGGTGAATCGCCAGAACGCTGATGTCTTGGTCCGCCAGCGATTTTACAGAGCGTGCCAGGATACCCGGCACCTTCATATCACTGCCGATGGCAGACACCAGGGCCACTTTGCGGGTACTGATCTCGGCATTGGGGAATTCTTCCTCCAGCGCCTTGACCACGCGCTTCACATGCTTGAGCGTGGTGTCCACATAATGGGTAATGGTGTTGGCGTTGGTGTCCTTGGACATGAAGCGCACTTTGAAGCGATTCAGCACATCCAGAATACGGCGGTCGGAGCCCGGCTCGCCCTGCATGTCCTGATCGAACACTTCGATGGCGAACACGCCCTTGGCGCCGGCCACGATTTCCACCTGCGGCTTTTCACTGACGTAATCGCCGGTGATCAGCGTACCGGTGTGCTCGGGCTCGAAGGTGTTCATCACCCGCAGTGGAATCTCATTCTGGCGCAGGCCCTTACCGGCGCGGGGGTGGATGGCCTCCATCCCCAGGTTGGCCAGCTGGTCGGCAACGTCGTAGTTGGTGCGCCCCAGGGGGACCACTTTCTCTTCGCCCACGATATTGGGGTCAGCAGAACTCAGGTGGTATTCCTTGTGAATAATGGCTTCACGGGCATTGGTGATCACCGCCACCCGGCTGAAAGTCATCTCGCTGTAACCCCGGTCGAAGGTGCGCATCAAGCCTTCCTTGCACTGGGCATAACCGGTGACAATCGGCAGCTCGCGAGTCAGATCTACGTTGTCGAACGCCTGCTTGAGCTTCTCGTCCAGCGGCAGCAACTCGCTGTCGCGCCAGCCGGTCAGATCCACGAAACGGGCGTTGATGCCTTCCTGCTGCAGCTTCAACGCCGTGTTGAAGGCACTGTGGGCTTCGCCGATACCGGCGAGCATTTCCCGGACCGTGAGCAGGTGCTCTTCCAGCTGGAACTGACCATAGGAACACAGGCGCTGGAGGTCAATCAGACAGCCACGAACCCCTTCAATGCGGTCGGTAATGAACTGGTCGGCCTGTTGCTTGAGCATCGGGTCTTCGAACAGTTCGCCGTTGATGTCGGTCAGGAACTGGATCAGCTTGGTAAGGTCGTCGCCCCAGGCCCAGTCCGATTCAGCATCGGCAAAAAGGGCATAGACACCCGGCTCGCCGGTTTTCTTGTGTTCCAGCAGCTCGTTGGTCACGCCACCGTATGCGGAGACCACGAAAATACGCTGATAGAGGTCGCTCTTCTTGCGCTTGGCAATAATGATGTTGTCGCGAACGGCCTCGTAGTTACTCATGGACGTACCGCCGATTTTCTCGACGGTGTGTTGTGCCGTAGTCATGTTGTCGCCTTTGCTATCCTGCGGAATGTAAGTGTGGGATGGCGGGCGTCTTACGACGCCTCGCTGACACCTTCCTGCATGATTTCATCAACACTCTCGGCCAGGATGCTCGCACCCAGGCGCAGATCGTCCTCGCTGGTGGTCAGAGGCATCAGGCACTTGATGACTTCGTCGTTCGGACCACTGGTTTCGATGATCAGGCCTTTCTGGAATGCTCGCTTGGTGATCGGGCCAGTCAGGTCCGCATGTTTGGCTTCAATACCACGCATCAGGCCACGGCCTTTCATCTTGAACTCACCGGGGTACTTGTCGCAGATCGCCTGCAGGGCATCACCCAGCACCTTGGTCTTGGCTTTTACCTCATTGGCGAAGGCATCGTCCTTCCAGTAGGTTTCAACGGCGGCACGGGCGGTCACGAAGGCCATGTTGTTACCACGGAAGGTACCGTTGTGCTCACCGGATTCCCACACGTCCAGCTCCGGCTTGAACAGCACCAGCGCCATCGGCAGACCATAGCCACTCAGGGACTTGGACACGGTCACAATGTCCGGCTTGATACCAGCAAACTCAAAGCTGAAGAATTCACCGGTACGGCCGTTGCCCGCCTGGATATCATCCAGAATCAGCAGGATATCGTGCTTCTTGCACAGGTCAGACAGGCCTTTGAGCCATTCGGCACGGGCTGCGTTAAGCCCGCCCTCGCCCTGTACCGCCTCAACAATCACTGCGGCCGGCAATTCGACACCGGAAGAGCTGTCAGACAGCACCTTGTCCATGATCATCAGGGTGTCGATGTCTTCACCCAGGTAACCATCGTAAAACTGGAAATCAACGCTACCCAGCGGTGTGCCAACACCACCACGGTGGTGCTTGTTACCGGTTGCGGCAACCGCACCCATGGTGACACCGTGGAAACCGTTGGTGAACGAGATAATGCCGGTACGGCCTTTGACCTTACGGGCCAGCTTCATAGCCGCTTCCACACAGTTGGTGCCGGTGGGGCCCGTGAACTGCATTTTGTAGTCCAGACCACGGGGGTCCAGGATGTACTTCTTGTAGGCCTCCATGAAGTCATGCTTGGCGGTGGTAAACATATCCAGGCCCTGGCTTACGCCGTCCGCCTCGATGTACTCAAGCAGTGCTTTTTTCAGAATGTCGTTGTTGTGGCCGTAGTTCAGGGAACCGGCACCGGCCAGGAAGTCCAGGTATTGCTTGCCGTCTTCGGTGTACAGGTGCGCGTTCTTGGCACGGTTAAAGATCACCGGAAAGGCACGGGAATAAACGCGTACTTCAGATTCAGTGGACTTAAAAATTTCCATTGTCTTGCCTCTTAGCATGTCAGGTTCGAGGTTATTGCGCGGGGGAGCCTGCTGGTAAAACGTGTCGGTCGCAACAAGCCCGCCGTGCGTTGATTTCAGCCCTGTGGCAGGCCCACCCCGGGTGGCCTGCCGGCTGTTACATAGTCGCTATCGGCGATTCACTTTCGTGAATCAGGGCACTCAGACAGGCTTCGTGAAAGGCCCGATGCGCAGCAGGAACTCGGAATCGTGCTTGCCGCCAAAGTGGGTCTCTTTCTCGAAGTGCTCGTGATAGGTGAGCTCGGCTCCCAGATCACGGGCAAACGAGCGGAACAGCGCCCAGGAGGCCTCGTTGTCTTCGGTAATCGTGGTTTCCAGGTGCGTGACGTTTTTGCACGCGTCCCGGCCAACGATTTCCTTCAGCATCCGCTTGGCGAGGCCCTGTCCACGACCTTTCTCGTGAACCGCCACCTGCCAGACAAATACGGTTTCGGGCTGTTGGGGAGGGATGTATCCGGAGATAAAGCCGACCAGATCGCCTTCCTTCTCCGCGGCCACGCCGGTTTCGGCAAAGTGGCTGCACTGCAACAGGTTGCAGTAAATCGAGTTGGGGTCCAGCGGCGGGCATTCCGCTACCAGCTGGTGGAGCCTGTAGCCATCATCCTTGGTGGGTTTGCGCAAGGCGATGGCGGTGGTATTCGATCCTTCTGATGTCATAACGTGATCAATTCGCTTCAAAAGTTAGAGTTGAATTATATAGACCACAAAATATATTTCAAGTCGACCCCCAACAGCCATCAAGAACTACCGGGGCTCGATTCTTTCAGAATAGACCGAATTGAAGCATTCGCCAGTGACAGACTGGTTACGGAATGGAAGGAAAAACCACATCGCCAGGACCAAGACTGGTTCCAGCGACCAAACGGCCCCGATAAGACACTGCCGCAGGCGATCCTTCCGGCCACAGCCGGTCAAACTGTGACAGCCAGGCGTTCACATCGTAAGCCACAGGCATCAGGGAAACATGCAAACCGGGCCGCGCCAAGCCCGCCACAGGCTCAGAGAAAGGGCTCGTAAAGCCAATACGGGTAATCAAGCCGCGTGGGTCAGAGCGCAGATTACCCATACCCGCCGCGCCGTTATTGGTTACCAGGCAAGGGCGTCCATCCACTTCTCCAGACCAGAGAACCGGCAGGCAGGTGTGAGTGCACGCGATCACATCGGCACCGGTGGCGCGAAACCAACTCACCAACTGCCGGTCGTTACCGGCGCTGAATGCTTCATGGGACAACCCCCAGCCCGCCAGCGACTCAGGGTCGCCATGCAACACCAAAATCTTTAGGCCTCCAAAGATCAGGCAGCGGTATCTTGGCAGTAGCGAGAGTTTCTTTTGGATATCGGGGTGTTGGTCCGCCAGCGCCTGCAAGCGTTCCATCATCTGGTTCGAACGCGCCACCACACCCTGATCCACGTACTCCGGATAGGCACAACCACAGCCCGCTCCGGCGTTGGGAAGCGATAACTCATAATCCACATTGCCTAGAATCGCGGTATGGTCCAGAACCCGGCTGTTGATCTCCCGGAACAGAGTGTCGTCGGCGTTGAACCAGTTAAAATCGCCATTGAACACCAGTTTAACCCGGTGGCCATGGCGCTCCTCCGCCTGTGCCATGGCCTCGATTTCGTTTAGGGCAAAGGGGTTGCCGTACAGCCCGCCGACGATATACAGCACACTCTCGGATACGTTGGTGGGCTCACCACAAAGCGCTTCCGGCCGGTAGCGGTAAGCCAGCGGACAGCTGCGCCCTTCTGTGTCAGCCATTGCCTGATCCCTCCCGTTTTATCACGCGCCCTCAGCAACCACAGACTTTCCGGCCAGGCGCCGAAGCAGCAAAGGCAGGAAGAAACACGCCGTACAGATCAGAAAACCGTAGGCATTCACACCCAGCAACATGGCGTAGGCACCATCACCAATCGCCCAGCTGGAGGGAATCAGGCCCGCCGCCAGCAGAATACCCAACCCGAGCCCGGTCCAGAAGCTGAGGTGAAAGCTCCAGGGCGACCACTGAGTAAAGCCATAGAACAGGAAGACCGGCGCCAGGCCCATCACCATGGTGCCGGAGATAGTCGTAGCCTTGAGAATGTCGGTGCCGGCGAACATCGGTAAGTTACCGAGCAAGGCGAATACAATCATCACCACCGCACCCACCCGAACACTCGGCAGCTTGTCTTTGGCGCGACGGGCCAGGCGGGGCAGGTCTACTGCCAGGGACTTCGCCAACGAGCTAAAGGTGGAATCCAGTGTTGAACCGGCCGAGGTCATCATCACCACACTCATAAAGAACAGTGCTGCCAGACCAAGAGACTGGCCAACCGCCGCTGGCGCATTGCCCATGGCTTCAATACCGTTCAAGCGGGCATGCACCCCCACCAGACTGAAAATAAATACCGCCACAAAGCCAAGAAGACCCGCCACCACGAAGCTCTTGAGCATGGTCTTTTCCTTGTTCACAAAGCCCCGGTCGGTCAGCACCGGGTCATGGAACGGGTAACTGAACAGCTGCAGCAAAGCCACCAGCAACAGATCGAAGCCGGCGTTCAGGCGGAACTCGCCGTTGGTCAGCAGCGCGCTGGTATCGTTAGCCGGAATAATCAGGAACAACACCGCCCCGACGAAGAACACAAACACGAAGGCCTGAATCACATCGGTAAAGATCGAAGACCGAAGCCCGCCCTTGAGGCTGTACGCCAGGGTAAAAACGGTAAACAGCATCGCCGCAGCGTAGTATTCCCACTCCCCGGGCAAGCCGAAATAGCCACCGACCACGGCGGTGTTACTCCAGACTTCGTTATACAACCGGATGAGGATCGCCGCCGCAAACGCCAGCGCTGCGAACCGTCCAAACCGGGAGGTCAGGAAATCCTGCAGGCTCCTGGCCCCGGTCTGGGTACGGATCAGGTAGATCACATAACCCGCCACCGGAATCGACAACCAGTAACTGGCATAGGCCAGGCCACCGACCACGCCATAAGCGGCGCCGAGGTTGGCGGCGTTGGTCACCGATTTGGCAAAGATCCAGCTGATAAAGATACTCGCCGTGAGCGACCACTGGCCCACCGGGTTGCCGTGGTCATCCGCGCCCTTGTAAAACGAATTCGCGTTCTTGCTCTTGGGCGACAGCACGTACATAACCACGCCGTACACCAGCAGAAATCCCCAGAACAGGGAGGCTTCAGTAAAGTTCATTTTTTTATTCCATTGTTTTGGTGCAGGTCGTTGAGCGGTGGAGGGGGTTCCAAAACGAAAATCGTGGATTTTCTAATGGTTTTGGAACCCCCTCCACCTCTCAACGCCCCCAACATCGATAACAGCTTCCCGGCACACCACCGGTGCTCACCAAGGCCGTTGGGTATGGGGATGCCCTCCGAAACCATTAAAAAATCCACGATTTTTGTTTTGGAGGGCATCCCCATACCCAACGGCCGCAACTCCGAAGTTCCAGAACCTCAGAATCCCAAAACAGCGAGTCAGCCAGGCGCCGAACAACTAGCCCCAAACCGGTAACAGGAAAAACACCGGTGATGCCGCAACATAATCCGCTCGTCCATGCTCTCGGCCAGCGTGCCACCCAGGTCATAATGGGGGTCGTCATCCACCAGCGTGCAGGCATACACCCGAACCTGATCCCCCTTCTTCACCAGCATCCTCGTGTAGGTGCACATGAAGTGGGAACGGGCCTCTTTGGTCGGGTACTTCTCCATGCAGGTCTCGGTGATCTCCGGGCTGCCGTCTTCGGAACCCGGTGTACCCAGGTCCGGAAACGCGGTAAACGCCAGGTTCTCCGGAATGTTCCACTGACGGAAAATCTCACGGAACGCGGCTTCCACCTCCACCGGGTGTTCGCCGGGGTCGGTCTGGCGGGCGATCGATACCTTGAAACCCTGTTCGATCAACCATTGGATCCCCTCCAACGCCTGGTCAAAGCTGCCTTCGCCGCGGTCCTTGTCGTGCCGGGCACGATCCGGGAAATCCAGGCTGACCCGGAAGTGAATCGGGTAGGGGTTGTCCAGTAACGGCAACACCTGGTGTTGCCGTTTATGCAGCGGCTCGGTGGCGTTGGTCAGCACAAAACAGGGCCGGTGCTGGCTGGCGTAATCCAGGATATTCACGAAATCCCGGATCACGAAAGGCTCTCCGCCGGTGAAGGAAAACTGCTCCACGCCCATATCGATGGCTTCGTGGATAAACGGTTTCACATCACTGAGCTTCATGCCCGGAATGCGACCATCACCGGGATGTGAACCTTCCAGGCAGAATGGACAGGCCAGGTTGCAGGCGGTGCCCGTGTGAATCCACAGCTCCTTGAGCTTGTCCGCGTCGATGTAGCCCCGGGGGTCACCATTGCGGGTGTGGGTCCAGCTGTCGCGGGCCCGGGGTTCCAGGACTTCCACGGCCGGAATGCGTTTACTGCGGGCCGGTCGGGTTTCAGTCAGGGGCATAGGTGCTCCTCAATGCTTTTGTATTTTTGCCACCGCGGCGCCAGCCGTGGAGCTTTTCCAGCAGCCTCAGAATGCCTTCGGGCGCATGGGCCCGCTTCCATTCACCCGCCGCGTACTTGGCTGACTCGTTCCAGGTGGGGTACGGGTGAATGGTGCCCAGAATCTTGTTCAGCCCCAGGCCATGTTTCATCGCCAGCGTGAACTCGGCGAGAATTTCCCCGGCGTGTGCCCCCACCACCACGGCACCCAGAATCTTGTCTTTGCCCGGCGGCGTGAGCACCTTGATGAAGCCGTGGTCTTCGCTCTCGGCGATGGCCCGGTCCAGATCATCCAGGCCGTAGCGGGTGACCTCGTAGGCAACCCCTTGCTCCTGAGCCTCCGCTTCACTCAAACCAACCCTGGCCACTTCCGGAGAGGTAAACGTCACCCAGGGCATTACCCGGTAATCCACCTTGAACCGCTTGAACTGGCCAAACAGACCGTTCACCGCCGCGTACCAGGCCTGGTGGGCCGCCGCATGGGTAAACTGGTACGGACCGGCCACGTCGCCGCAGGCGAACACATTGGGATAACGCAAACTCATGTCGTCTTCCACCGGCACGGTTCCGTTCGGCAAGGTGTCCACACCAATCCTTTCCAGGTGCAGGCCAGAGGTATTCGCCGCGCGCCCCACCGCCACCAAAACCTGATCAAAGGGAATCCGTATTGTCTCGCCTTCATAATCGCAATAAGCGACCTTCTCTCCATTCTCTATACGGAACTCGGCCGCCGAATGTTTCAATCGGACATCAATTCCGTCAGATTCGAACTGCTTGAGCACCAGTTCCGAGACATCAGCATCCTCTTTGGCTAGCAATCGCTCGCCTTTCTCCACCTGAGTCACCTGGCAGCCAAGCCTGGCAAACGCGTGCGCCAACTCCGAGCCAATGGGTCCACCACCCAGTACCAGCAGGCGCTGCGGTTGCTCCTCCAGTTCCCACAAATTATCGGAGGTCAGCGGCTGCATGTCGTTCAGCCCGGGAATGGGCGGTACCGCAGGTTTGCCACCGGTGGCGACGATGATGCTGCGGGCAGTGAGGCGTTCGGTGCGGCCGTCATTGTGTTTTACCTCCAGCTCCCAGGGCGACACGAAACTCGCCTCGCCGGAAATGCAGTCCACACCCAGCTTCCGATAGCGTTCCGGGGAATCGTGGGGCTCTACTTTCGCGATGACATCCTTGACCCGGCTCATGATGTTCTTGAACGAGCCTTTCACCGGCACCGCCTCCAGCCCGTAACGATTAGCATGGCGCAAGGTGTCGGCCGCCTTGGCGCTGCGGATCAGCGCTTTGGAGGGCACACAACCGGTGTTCAGGCAGTCACCCCCCATTTTGTGCTTCTCGATCAACGCCACTTTGGCTTTTACAGCCGCGGCGATGTAGGCGGAGACCAGTCCGGCCGAACCGCCGCCAATCACCAACAGGTTGTAATCGAAATGGTCAGGCTTCTGCCAGCCGGCATACACTTTGCGGCGTCGGATGAACCCCACCACAAACTTGGCGATCAGCGGGAACAGGCCCAGCAGGGCAAAGGACAACAACAGGTTGGCCGAGAGGATATCTCCGGTGGACTGGATCTGACCCAGCTGGGTACCTGCATTCACGTACACAAAGGTGCCGGGCAACATGGCAATCCAACTCACCAGGGCATAGGTGCGCAGCTTCATGGCGGTGAGGCCCATGGCCAGGTTGATCAGGAAGAAGGGAAACACCGGCACCAGGCGCAGGGTGGCCAGATAGAACGCGCCGTCTTTCTCGATGCCGCGGTCCATTTTGGCCACCGTTTCCGCGTAGCGCTTACGCAGGGTATCCCGCATCAGGAACCGGGCAACCAGAAAGGCCAGGGATGCACCCACGGTCGACGCAATGGAGACCGCCGCCAAACCGTAAAGGTTGCCGAAGAAGGCACCACCGGCCAGAGTCATGATGGTGGCTCCGGGCAGAGACAGGGCGGTCACAACCACATAGATAACCGCGTAACCTGTGACGGCCAATACCAGATTCTGGTCAATCCACTGCCCGATGGCACTCTGGTGCGACTGGAGGTTTTCCAGAGTAAGAAGTTTGTGACCGTCGAATCCGAGGAAGATCCCCACGATGACGGCGATAATCAGAAGAAGTAGAAGCTTGCTGCGATTCATATCCATGCCTGTAAGAATTGAATAAACCAATACGCTGTTATAGCCAAGACACGATCACCGGCTGGATGTTACACAGCCCCTGAACTATTATTTTTGAGCACTCGCTACAGAATACCGGAACTTTTGCCGATTCCGAAACACTATACAAAGACAAACAGCCATACTGACAGCGACAAGGGACGGAAACCCATGGACACAGCGGCACGCCCTGAAGTTGAAACATCACTGATCGACGACCTCAAGCGGGGCGACGCGATGGCCTATCACCGGGCAGTGCGTGAATACTCACCGGGCATGCTGGCGGTGGCCCGGTTTTATCTGGACCACTCCAGCGCCGAAGAGGTTGTCCAGGACTGCTGGGTAACCGTGATTGATGCCATCCAGAAGTTTGAGGGCCGTTCTGGCCTGAAAACCTGGCTGCACCGCATCGTTGCCAATCGGTGCAAAAACAAACTGCGCTCAAGCAATCGCGAAGTGGCCACGGATTTCTCGGAAAGCCTGGAACCGGAATTGGCCGACCGTTTCAACGCCAAAGGCCGTTGGGACCTGCCCCCAAAGCTTCAGTTCCATGAATCAGCCGACAATCTGATGGAAAACGGTGCCCTCAGCGATTGCCTGGACAAACATTTGTCTGCCCTGCCGGAAACTCAGCGCTCAGCCCTGATGCTCTATGAAGCCCACCAGCATAAATCCGATGATGTCTGTAACATTCTGGATGTCAGTGCCTCTAACCTGCGTGTACTGTTACATCGGGCGAGGCAGAAGATCTTTCTCATGGTGGAGACTTTCCAGGAGACCGGCGAATGTTAATGTGCAGGGGCCTGGCCGAAATCGCCAGTGATTACATCGATGGCGAGCTCAGCCACCGCCAGAATCTGACCGTGAAAATGCACCTGATGATGTGCAAGGACTGCCGGACGTTTATTGGCAATTTGAGGGCCAGCAGCAGTCTGCTCAGCGCACACTCCGCCGGTCGGCCCGATGAAGAGTTTCTTAGGCAGATCGACGAGCGGGTAACTGAGGCGCTTAAAAATCGGACAACCAAAGACAGCGAGTCGGACTAGCACCGAGAGTTTTACTCTGCCTCGAAGATGAGGGTATCCGGGTTAAAAGTGTACCAGGCGAACCAGAAAGCCCGTATTGCCGGTAACAGGGTGCCGGATTCATCACGCAACTCGGCAGAAGGCACGTCAGGGTCATAATGCAGCGTTACAGTCTTTCCTCCAACGCTGTCTTCAAGAACGGTACCGTGTTCGGCTAACTCGGAAAACGGCCACGCTTTGCTTTCTCCGTTGTAACTCCAACCCAGCACCCAGGTTTTCGGATGGTACTTCCGGCTGGTGTGGGTAACCGGGAAGAAGAGTCGCTCCGAGTGATCGTAATCGCCGCAGGGAGATAAGCGGTAATTCCGGCGATGGCCGGTATCGGTGGAAAGCACCAGTCCGTTTTTGCCAACTCGCTCCAGCCAGCGGCTCCAGAGTTCATGGCGAATGGCGACGGGCTTCAACTCTTTTCCAACCAAGGGTCCGGAAATCGCACGCCCTTCTATCTGGGACCAGAGCGATTCGGTCTGATGGTCATACAATAGCAGATCACTGTTGTATAACAGGCCAGACACGCCAAAGGTGAGTGTGCGCCCTTCTACAACTGGATCAAAGGCCATACCGGTGCCGCATAAGGGACAAAAGGTTATCAACACCGAGCCCTCATCAAGTCGATGATTGACGATCTCATGCCAATTCAGAATACCGGTCGGGTAGGCGAAGCTGGTTTCGCTGACATCAAGGGTCAGCATAAGGTCATTCCTACGCCAAAGTGACGCGTCGCCGGGGGACTGAAACGCCGGTTCGTTGATAGACGGAATACCATCTCTCGGTGGCCCACCGCGAAGGATCTCACTGGACGGCACCAAGGCACCACTGAGATCAAAGCCATTCTTGCGCTCGGCCATGGCAGGCTGAGCGACAAGCAACAGGCCCGCCAGAAAGACCAGGGGTCTGATAAGCTGGTTCATGTCTCCTCCAGAAGCTCTCCGATCAATATTGCTTCAGAGACACCGAAACCAGGAAATTGTTACACGAAGCCTTATCCCCGGGAATTGCGAATCTTACCGTAAACCTCCATCTCCGCCGCCATCGCCTGGCGCCGCGATTGGAGGTCTTTACTGACGCTGGTGTAGGTGGCTACCAGGTAGGGAACGCAGTAGGTCAGCAACACTTTCAACCAATCCATGGAAACTGCACCTGTCACAGCTTCCCATTGATTGATCAGCACCAGCAGCGTACCAACCACCGCCGCCAGTTTCGCAGCACGCCGTGGCGTGCCATGGCTCACCGCGAGCTCACCAGCCTCTCTGGACCGACGTGCAAGTTGGTACAACATTCGTGACATTGGCATCAGTCTCTTATTCACCTTGACAAAGCGCTACACGAAGACACTGGCCCGGAGATATTGTTACGGAAATTCAGCGCCACCTCAGGAACTCTACAACGAGCGGACTGTCTTTGGAACGATCATTCAAAAACCAACCAAGGAGACAAGAATGCCCAAACAATTACCCCTCGCCCTGCTGCTGCTCCGTCTCGGCGTTTTCATCGTATTTTTGTTCTGGACTTTGGACAAGCTTGTTCAGCCAGACCACGCTGCTAAAGTTTTCGGGGCTTTCTACGGGCTGGATGGTCTGGGAGAAACGGCTTTCTACCTGATCGGCGCCGCGCAACTCGTACTGATCCTGGCGTTCGTGGCGGGGGTTTTCAAAACCTGGACCTATGGCGCCATTCTGGTCTTTCACGGCGTTTCTACCTTGTCGGCTTTCGGCAAATACCTTCAGCCTTTTGACAACCTCCTGTTCTTTGCTGCCTGGCCGATGCTCGCCGCCTGCGCCGCTCTATTCCTCTTGCGGGAATCCGATACCCTGACACTCTCCCGCCAACCGGCCCCTGCAACTGCGTAAATGGGTGCATTAACCTGTAACATTCACCCCGGTTGTCTGTCCCTAGTATCAATAACAACACACGTGCAACCGGGGTAAATATGTTATTAAACTGGCTGTCGAGGCGCCTCACCGCCTACCTTTCCAAACAGATCAAATGCTACTCTGCCCGAACGTCCAGTTGGGCGGCCTTTCAGGGCTCGATCAAACCCGGCGATGTGATTCTGGTGGAAGGTAATACAAGAATCAGCACCGCCATCAAGTACCTGACTCAATCCACCTGGTCCCATGCGGCGCTGTACCTGGGCCCGGAGGCAGGACTGGGCATCGCTGAAGACGGCGAAGAGCATGTTCTGATCGAGGCGGATCTTGAGGAGGGCATTCGTTGCCTGCCGCTGTCCTTTTACCGGAACTTTCACACCCGGATCTGCCGGCCAGTGGGGCTCAGTGAGCAGGATATCAGTAAGCTGATCGACTACTCGAAAAGCCGGCTCGGGCACCGGTACGACTTGAAAAACGTCTGGGACCTGGCACGTTACCTTTGCCCCACGCCACCGGTACCAACCCGTTACCGTCGTTCCATGCTGGCATTGGGCAGTGGCGACCCAACCCGGGCCATCTGTTCGACATTTATCGCTCAAGGCTTCCAGTCGATCCGATATCCAATACTGCCTGAGCGCCTGATCGATTCAGAAGATGACGCGGATTCTGAGGCCCAGCAACGGGAGTACTTCCGGATTCGACATCATTCCCTGTTCGCCCCCCGGGACTTTGATGCATCGCCCTATTTCGCTGTGATCAAACCTACTTTGGAGCAAGGGTTTGATTATCGGCAATTCCCATGGACGGAATAGGCGTTAGCGGACATGCTGGCGTCCGCTTTTGGTGAAGCCTTCCGAGTTCGGGCGTCCCAACAGATACCCCTGCAACTCATCGCAACCCGCCAGGGCCAACCAACTCGCCTGCGCTTCGGTTTCAACACCTTCGGCAATCACCTCGCAGCCCATGCTGTGAGCCATGTTGATGATCGTCCGGCAAAGCACTTCATCCTGTTCGTTATCCGGCAAACCGTTCACGAAACTCCTGTCAATTTTGATTCGGGATACCGGCATCACCTTGAAATACGCTAGCGAAGAGTAACCGGTACCGAAATCATCAACGGCCAGGTCCAGCCCGAGCTGTCGAAAGCGATTTAACGTGGCCATGGCCCGTTCGACATCTTCCATTAATGCGGTCTCGGTAATTTCCAGCTCCAGTTGCCCGGCCGATACGCCGTGTCGTTGCAGAAGAGCCGCAATCCGATCGGCAAAGGCCTCGTCGTGAAGCTGCATGGCAGACACGTTTACCGCCATCCGACCTCTGAAACCTTGGTTGACCCAAAGCTTTAGCCGGGCAACCGCCTGATCGAGCACCCAATCACCGATGCTGACAATGAGCCCGGTTTCCTCTGCCAGGGGGATGAATTCTGCAGGTGACACGCCGCCCAGAATCGGATGATGCCAACGGAGAAGAACTTCATAGCCGGCACAGTGCCTTAGACGATCAAACTGAGGCTGAAAATGTAACTCAAGTTGTTGATTCTGGATGGCTGCCTTCAGACTGCTGATCATCTCCTGCCGGCGATGAACCTGCTCTCCGAATTCCGAAGCGAAGAACTGTACCCGCTCACTTGACGTTTTCTTTGCCCGACGCATCGCAATTTCGGCATGGCTTAGCAGGGTTCGGGCATCCCGGCCGTCCAAAGGGATAACGGCCACTCCCGCACTGACCTCACATTCGTAGGACTTGCCGCCCAGCTCCACTGGTCGTTGGCAAGCCTCAATAATTGCGGAGATGACCACCTGAAGGCTCTCAGCCGGGTACCTCTCATGTTCCCGGACCAACAAACCGAAGACATCGCCGCCGAGGCGGGCAACATGGCCATGGTCCGGGCTGAAGCCAGCAATCCGCCGGGCCACTTCCTGCAAAACCCGGTCGCCGGTCTCATGCCCAGCCAGGCCATTAAGGGCCTGAAAATCGTTCAGCCCAAGTACAAGAACGGCCTCTTTACCGGATTCTCCCGGAGTCACCTGATCAAAATGACGATCGAGCTGCTCTTCAAAAAGATTCCGGTTGGCCAGCCCTGTAAGCTGGTCATACAACGTGCGGATTTGCAGTTCCTGCTCAGTCTTGCGAAGAGTTCGAGTACGTTCATCCAGTAGTTGATCCAGCTCCCGATTCAGGAGATGGAGGCGAGCAAGATACGAGGCGTTCTGCTTGAGCATTCCGTTGAATGCATCCTCAACTTCACCGAACTCGTCGCATCGCGCGACCGGCGTGAGATACCGCAGCGGGTGTTCGTTGTCACTGCCGGCCCGGGCAATACGTTCCCGGAGTTTAAGCAACGGAGACAACATCATTCGGTCAACCACAAACATGGTCACCGCCGTTACAAATACGGCAATCAACAACGACAAACCGAGAATCCTGAACACAAAGGCGACCAGTTCTGCGGGCACCTCGCTTACGTCCACACGGCCCTGGACGTCATAATCAGACAGGGTCGGGTCAGCGCCCCAAACCAGGTCTACCGCCCCCTCAACAGTTCTCGGCGCCGCACGTAGAACGCCGTCAGCGGGCTTAGGATTTTCGATAGCCTCTCCGGCCTTATACACGAGGCCATCCCGGCTCAGGGAGACCCCGACCAGTGGGCTGTTGGCGATCAGAGTTTGCAGGTCTTCGGGATCAATTGGGTGGCTTTGAGTATGCTTGAGAAAGGTGATCACCGCCTGACTGGCAACATCGACCTGCTCGCTCAGCAGGTTTTCCTCGTAATTCCGGTAAGAGGGGATCAGTATCGCCACCTCAATGGCCAATATCGCCAGAAAGGCGGCCAGGGTCAGATTGCGGCAAAGCCGGCAAGCCGCCAGTTGCTTCGCCCAATGCCGGAACGAACGCCTGTTTTTGGGCATATCGGCGGAATTCAGCCCGCTGGAGTTCACTTCCGCCTCTATCCCGACACCCGGTTTCATGACTGTCTTACCTATCGCTTTATGGTCTTAGAGAGACACCTGAAACCCTGCAACATTACAAAAAAAGGGTGGGGATCACTCCCCACCCAAGTCCGCCGACACACTCACTGATGCAACTAAACCTACTTCTTGTCGATAAACTTCTTCTGTTCCACGCGGGAATATTCCGTCAACGCCGCCAACTCTTTGGAGCCCCATGCCAGGGGATCAGCAGCCATTGGCGCGACCATGCAGATCTGGACCATTTCGTCCAGGTGCACCATGTCCAGTCCGAAGTCGCGCTGACCCATGGCAACCATATGCGGGTATTCGTTCTTGAATGTGGCGTTGTATCCGGCGCCATTGGCATGACAGGTGGCGCAGGATAAGCCGTTGGAAGAGAGGCTGTTATCGTTAAACAGTTTCTCACCCAACGCCCGGAGTTCCGCTACGTTACCCTGATAAGGCTGGTAACCGTCAGGCCGGCGAACCGCTTTTTTGAGGTCTGCAGAGGCACCTTCCCCCTCCGCTTCTCCTTCTGCCTCACCCTCTGCCTCTCCTTCGGCTTCACCTTCTGCCCGGGCCTCGCCTGCACCTTCAGCTTCACCACGGGCTTCCCCTTCCGCTTCTCCCCGGGCCTCACCTTCTGCCTCGCCCTGGGCGGCTTCGGCCGACGGTATCAGACCGAAACCGGAACTAGCACCGGCGTTAAAACCTGCACCCGCAACCGCCACGACGGTCATCATGGGAACCGTCACCATTAGATTTCGCGACAGCCTGCCTAGCAGGGCCTTGCGTTTGTTTTCTGTAGACATAATCAGTCACCTCCGGTCGTTTTTTCATTATTCAGGGTGCGGGCCTGTTTCTGGCCTTTGAACACGGACACCCCAGCCGCGTATTCGTTACTCTGAGTTTGATTTCGGTCATCCTCGCTGGACTGGCATTCTGTTCAGGCCAATCGAGGCCAGGAAAGGATCGTTGCTGTAAGACTCCGAGGGGTGCCCCGGCCAATACCGCATGATCACCTCGCTTTTACCCACACGCAGGTGTGTGAGACTCACGGTTTCTCGGCCCTCCCGCCGCATGGCCACAGCCAGCCTTGGCGGGAGGCAGGGGTCGATATTGCGATGCAGTGACAACAGCTTCGAGAACGCCTGATCCGGCTGACAGCGCCCAAGAGCCCTGCGAATCACCAGTCGACGTACCCCCGGCACCAGCCTGGGCAACCAGGAAGACGTGCTGATGCAGGAACCACCTCTCAACGTCGATTCCCGCAGCGTCTCCCCATTCCATGCCCAGTGGGTCGGACTGGCTCTTTCACGATCAAACGCCAACAAAAGAAACGGTGGAAAGTACTTGAGTGTCTCCCGAAACAGGTATTTGCGGACTTGGGCAGCGTTGCTCATTTGGCTTAGGCGCCTTACCAGCAATCCACGGCTCTGCGCATCGCCCGGAGACACTCTGGACGCGTATCGATAGTCATTAAGAATCATGACAGCCATACCCCGGTCATTTGCCGCTATCCAGGTACCACCGCCGAGAGGATCTATTGGCATGACCGTACTTAGGCCCTCATATCGATCCACAACAGGCGGCTCGGCCATGGGCCGTTCGAGGGACTCATCCCGGCTGAAAAGCAGATCCAGCCCATGGGGCGAGTGGCACCAACTGACCGTACACATGATTTGACCTCAAGCACTTCTGGCCAGACCTTCGGCCTGTTTTTCCAGGTAACGCAATGTGGATGGGTGAACGCCGAAATCGGAGCTGACCTCCATGCCGGCCTGTTCCGCCAACATGCCGATGATCGCCATGTGGTGAATGGTATGGCTGGCCAGGAATACCAGCTCGCGCTCAACACTGGTGCTGACCACTTGTTGCGCGCCGGCGCTGTTGTGCAGCATCGCCAGTTCACCCTCACAATCCTCTCGCCACTGATCCTGCAACTGCTGTGCAATACCCATGAGCCGGTCGCGACCGGCCTTCCGGTCCGTTTCGAGCACTAACTCGCGATGTCGGTTCTCGTAGTCCAGCAGCGCGCCCGGGCGTGAAGATGCAGACAACAGAGCGGTGTAGTGGTCAATGATGTGCCGGACATGCTTGCCAATAACCTGCGGCTTTTTGGCACCAAAACTCTGTCGATAACATTCCGCTGGGAGTGAGTTCAGCAGGTTCACCAGTTGGTGGATCGCAAGGATGTTTTCCTCAATGAGGCCGCTGATACCCGGATCGTGATCTGAATTTGGCTGTGTCATTCTTGTCATCCCTTGTTTTCAGTTTTTGGACATATCGGGTGAGCATGAGCCGCGCTCCTGCTCACACCGATGACCAGATCAGGCCTCAGCTTTTCCCTCCGCCTCGCCTTCTCCTTCTCCTTCTCCCTCGGCTTCACCTTCGGCTTTGCCTTCAGCCTCACCTTCGCCATAGCCTTTTTTACCGGCCTCGCCTTCCGCTTCTGCTTCTCCCGCAGCCAGCATCATGTAGCCTGGCTCAGCAGATACTTCGGATGCCGAAACGTTGAATGCCGAGGCACCCATGACAACCGCAAATACCGGACCGGTGTAGGCCATGCCTCGTGCAAGTTTTCCAAGCAATCGCTGTTTATGTGCTTCTCTGGACATGATGTGTCCTCCTTGGTTTTAACGCGTTGACCGGACAACAAGCCCGGCCCTTCCAAATCCCGGAACCGACGTTCGCATGCGCTCACCGGCCCCCGGACAGTCGTTGCGGCACCTTGTCGGAACTCCGCACGGAGAGCGCCTCTGCGGCGGCCTCCAGATTGTTCATGTCCACCAGATATCGCTCGCAGCCCTCCAGCCAACCCGACAAACGGCTGAAACCATGGGCATCCAGAGGCACGCCACCTTCGGCACAGCAACTGGCAATCAGGTGGATCAGGGCTTCATTAACCGCAAGGTTCTGGATACCGTTCGCCTCGGGCAGAGACTCTTCCGTCGGCACCAGCAGCGCTCGTACCAAGCCTGAGTGTTGGCTTGTGGCCGCCTTAGCAACCTCAACACCTTCACCCTCAGCCCGGTGCAGCAACGGCAGACTTAGACTCTCAACCTGATAGTCCTCCGCGGCGTTCAGTATTGCTCCCCGGCCATAGCGGCCCTGCCAGCGGTCGGCCAGGGCCAGCGTCAGGGTATCTCTGAGATCCAGCCGGCAATGGCTGATCATAAACAGGGGGTGATCCGAGTCCTGCCGGGAGACCAGTCCGGCGTCCACTGCAATGTCATGGTGTTTAGCCGCATGGGCAGCCAGGCAATCGGCCAGCGCTTGGGCAACGCCGGAGAGCGGCAGCCGGGAGCGGACCACCTGGCCATCAAGAATCAGAGTAAAACCCGGGATATCCCGAACAATTTCCAATCTGGGCATGGAGTCTCTACCCGCCTCATCATGAACAGCCATCGGCTCGAACAAGTGTTCAATCCGGTTAACCAGGGGGGCACTGTCGGTGTAGAACCGCGCCCGGAAACGACCACAGGACAACGCCATCGACATCATTGCCGAGGTTTCCGGCACGGGTGGCTGAGCCTCCACCGGGGCAGAGTTTGAGGTGGCTTGTTCTGACTGGATCAGGAACCGGTTGTTCACCCAGTCCGCCAGGGTATTCCAGACATCATTGCGAATCGCCCACGAGTCAGGAGCCGAGGGCATGGTCTTGAGCGCAGACTCCACCAGCGCCGAGGCAATGTCATCGGGCCCGGCACCCTCGGTGGCCATCAACCAGATCAGCGACGCGGTCTCATTCAGGCTGCTCAGGTGGCCCAGGCGGGTGTCGTAGAGGTAAACCTGGTCTTCGCTGAAGGTTTCCTCTACTACCCAGCGTTCAAGGCGGGGTTGCTTCAGGGGCCGGTCAGAAAGGGCCTGGGCGACCACCCAGTCGGACAACCTCGGCAGGGCCATGAATGGCAGGTACGCCGATGGGGCTGATCCCGGTATCAGGTTCCTGAAACCGCCGCTGTTCGCCAGTTCGGTCTGGGTTTCACGGACCAGTTGCTCCACCATCGAACCGCTGGACTCTTCATGCGTGGGGCGATTGAGGCCGAGCATTTCGACCATGTCGGCAACAATGGATCCCTTGATGCGTTCCTCGATGTCACCGCCACTCTCCGGGCCGGCACACACCTCCAGGGAAGGGCTGAGGTTGCATTCAAGGATCCAGGGCTTGATGTCCGCATCGATCAGACAATCAATGCCCATTAGTTCATAGCAGCCACGGGTATCAGCACCGATCACCCGGGAACGCTCTCGCATGGGCTCCAGGGCCGCCAGGCAGGTCAGGGCGACCATGTCCTCGATTTTGGCAAACAGGGCCTCATCGTCGTGCCCCTGCTCCCGGAGCCAGGCCCGGTAACGTTCGAAATCCACGAATTCCACGGGCACGTCGGCATCCAGATTCAGCGCATTCACATCCGGATTGGTAAGGTAGCTGTAGGGGTTATTCGCGTTTTCCTCGTCGTAAGGCATGGACGCCAGCTTGGCGAAACCCTGGCGATACAGGTAAACACGAAAGGGCGAGACCGAAGAAACAAGCACATACAGCCGCAGGACATATTTCCGGCCGTGCATGGTGTGGGGATTTTCCAGGTACTCCTGAACCATCCAGGAGGATTCCATGGGCACGTCAGCCGGATCACCTACCAGCTGAATGCCCTTGCCGCGGGCGGCGTTCTTCGGCTTGATCAACCAGCGCTTGTCCGGATTATCCAGCGCCGCCTGCTGGAAGGCATGGTAGTCCTCAGGCATCGAGAACACCCTGGGCACGAACGCCAGGCGGTCGGTCAGGTGTTTGCCGGCCTTTTGCTGCCGCTCAACGCGGTCGCGCAAGTCCATCAGGCTGCGGTAAAGGCGGCTTTTCACCGTGAGGGCATTGTTGCCGGGGATGTGGTTAATTTTCCGCTCCGGCCCCACCTGACTGAAGAAATCTGGATCAGGCATACCCGTATACCAGCAGGCATCCCAGTTTTCAGGACCTTCAGCCTTTTGCCACAGAGATTTATCGAGGGACTCCTCGAAGAAGCGGTCCTGTTCATAGGACCGGTTGCCGCCCATCCAGTATTGACGATCATGCCGAGTCATCTTGTCGTGCTCTCCGTTCCGGTTGTCCATTGCCCGTCGTCGTCAGGGCACTGATTTCTCGCGTTTCACGGATACCGACACATGAGATCTACAACTGTTACAACGAAGCGAGCATTTTCTTTGGACCTGAGGATGCGGCCGCGCTGATATCATTCGCCGGGAGAATTCGGCACACTTTCGGTCCGGAACCGGTCTCAGCGAAACAGCGCTAAAAGGAGAAACAACCAGTCAATGAGTTTCAGAATTGCTGTAATCACCGTAGTTCTGGCCGCCCTTGCGAGCGCCTGGTGGCTGTTGCAAAGCCTGGGTATGCCGGCGGATCTCTCGCCAGACACACTGGCGGAATGGTTGGGCAGCCAGGGCGCCACAGGGCCGCTCCTGCTGATGCTGTTGATGGTGATTGCTGTGGTGGTGGGGCCCATTCCCACCTTACCCGTAAGCGCAACAGCAGGGCTTGCCTTCGGTCTCCTCTGGGGTACGGCGATCGCCGCGACCGGCGCACTGTTGGGGGCCCTGTCGGCCTTCTGGATTGCCCGGTGCCTTGGCCGGGAAGCCATCTGCAACCGATTCCCGGACAATCCGGTACTGGCCAGAGACGGCTCTCAGCGTTTTCTGACCATTGCGGTGTTCCTGACCCGACTGATTCCCGTGTTCTCATTCGCCCTCATCAGTTACGCCGCCGGCGTCACTGCCATACAGGCCTGGCGCTTCGCCATCGCGACCCTGGTCGGCATGCTGCCGATGACGGTCGTGTTCGCCGGCCTGGGAAACACGTTCAAACTGAACCCGGTTCTAACTGTACTGGCCGGCGTCGCTATTCTCATCGTCATGATATGGTTGCCCTGGTCGATCAGCCGGCATCCCGGCTCAAGACTGGCCCGTTGGCTACAACTGAATCAATAACAACAAAGGATGCTGTCATGCGTCACCCTGAAAAAGCGGATCTCATGCCGTGGTTCGCCCGCGCATTGTCCAGCGCACCCAGGTATTCCCTGCAACACATTGTTCAGAGCGCGCGTGCCAGGATCAGGGGCGAGCAGGATCTGGCGCGGGTGTTCATAAACCCTCGCGATCCTTTTGGCCTTCCCCTTTTGCAGGCCCTCATCCACCTTCAGAACCACTACCGGGTGCGCTTCCGGATTCACACGGTATGGCGGCTGGATGATGACATGTTTCCGGAGCCGGCACTCTGGAGCGCCTGGGCCCAGCACGATGCAACCAGGCTTGCCAGACTCTATGACTTCACGCCCCCCAACCGGCCAACGCCGCCATCTGAAGCCGAACTGACCTCAGCCACGGCACGCCTGCGGGCTGCCGAGAAAACCCCGGAAGCGCTGGCTGCCGCCCTGACTATATTCGACGAGCTCTGGCACTCAACAACCGGTGACGCACCGGCTGCAAGGCCCAATAAAGCAGTGTTATCCGAAAATGAAACCATGCTCCGACGGCTGGGGCACTATCAGGGCAGTATGGTCTGGTACCTGGGCGACTGGTTCTGGGGTGTGGATCGGTTGGACCATCTCGAACGAAGCTCCATCCGGCAGGGGCTGAACCGACATGCCGCCGACACTCTCACATTCACCCGTACCTGGATAGCCCTGACCCGTGACGCCACTGCGCTTCCCAGCGGCCACCCAGCCGCCGCGACGTCTCTGGAGGTGTTTTTCTCGATACGGAGCCCTTATTCGTATCTTGGCCTGGAGCGCGCCATTCAGCTGGCCGATGCCTGGAAGATCCCGCTCCGGCTGCGACCGGTTTTGCCAATGCTGATGCGCGGGCAATCCGTACCCGACGCCAAGAAATGGTATATCTTTCACGACACCAAACGGGAAGCCAACAAGCTAGGTATTCCGTACGGCTTCGTTGCCGACCCACTCGGGCCAGGAGTTGAACGATGCTATGCCCTGTTCGAGTACGCCCATTCCCTTGGCCGTGAAATCGACTACATGCGCACCTACGCCCGGGCCGTCAATGCCGAAGGTATCCGTTCGGAAACCGATGCAGGACTTAAACTGATTGTTGAACGGGCAGGTCTGGACTGGCACAAGGCCAGAACCCTCTTGGACGACGAAAGCTGGCGAGACTGGGCGGAAGGCAACCGCCAGGCCATGTATGAATGCGGCCTTTGGGGCGTTCCCAGTTTCCGCTACGGCCAGGTAAGTTGTTGGGGCCAGGACCGGCTCTGGGTTATCGAAGAGGCCATCAAAAAAAGGGTGGAGACCAGCTCCACCCAAGGGGTTTACGACCCGACCAACAATGAAGAGCTCACATCAAGTCAACGCAGTAATTAAGGTAAATTGGTTCAAACACGCCAGAGGACAGTAATTTGCCAGCTTGTGCAGATTGCGGCCCCTGGTTCGGTGACGGGTAACGGTAGTTCAAATAGCCAGGCTCATAGATGCCCGGCTGAACCATCGTGCCCGTCCTCAGGATGCTGAACGGCTCGCCTGTATCGGACGATTGATAGTGGTAGTTGACATAACCAGGCTCAGTTTCAGCAACCGAGGCGAGAACAGCGTCAGACCAAATAAAAGAAAACACAATCAATGATGCGACTTTCATATCGACCTCCGACGGCACTTGCCGTTTTGTGTCTTGCCGAACACTGACCCTCCTGCCAGCCGAATGTTACATCAACAGATAGATCCAGAAACCCGCCATGAGAATCGCCGTCTGACGCAAACGCCTGCCCCGGGTCCAGTCGCTGACGCCGCGGACCATACAGAGGCCTGTTACCTGGGCGGTGTAACCAATCACCGCGGCAATGGCGTTATGCGCAACTCACATTCGTGAAAGTCGAACGTCACAGGCTTCAAGTTTCACGGCAGTAGATGCCATCAATAAGCGACAGCAGAATTGCCTTACTTCGAGGAAGGTTCGTTACAGGGTCTTCAGCAGCCACCAGGTTTCCATCCAGCCGCATACTGATGTAGCCGTGAATCATTGACCAGATTGCAATTGCATGGGTTTCAATGTCCACATAGCGGTTTACCTGGCCTTGCCGCAGCAGTGAGAGCAGGGTTGAATACACACGCTCCATTTCCCGGGCTAATGCTGGATCGTCATGATCGACTAACTGACGTTGCCAGATTAGTTGATAGCGATTTGGGGAATGAAGAGCAAATTGGAAGCAGGTTTCAGCGAATACCTGTATGGACTGTTCGGGTTCATCAACCGTATCAGCTACCGCCTCTGCTATTAAATCAGCCAGGTCGGTAAAGATCATGGCGGCTATGGCAGTCAGCATGGCGCGCCTGGAGGGAAAATGATTGGCTGGCGCTGAATGAGCGACGCCGGCATTACGTGCTACAGCACGAATTGTGACACCTCCAACTCCCTCACTATCTAACAGAATGACTCCTTCACGAAGCAGTTCCATCCGTAGGTCACCATGCTTTTGCCCCACCATACGTTTCTGTTTCACTTTCAAATTGACACCGTCCATATATCAACATAAATTGACAACGTCAATTTTAGCGGCAGTGCGCATTTGTAGCGAGGAATCTAATGAATTCAAGCGACATTTTTTGGCCTGTTCTAGCCCAGATTTTTCTGACCCTTACTATGTTCATTATGCTTGGGGTCAGGAAGGCCAGAGCAGTAAAGACCGGTAAGGTAAATCGCCATCAGGCGGCACTGGATAATCGGGTATGGCCCGAGGAGGTGGTCAAGGTCTCTAACAACATTGCGAACCAGTTTGAAGCGCCGGTGTTGTTCTACGTACTCTGTCTGGTTACATACAGCATCAATGCGGCAGGTACAGTGGCCATCGCCCTAGCATGGCTGTTTGCACTGAGTCGCTACGCTCATGCCTACGTGCATGTAGGCTCCAATTATGTACCCTTGCGATTGCGGCTGTTTCTGTTTGGATGCGTGGTATTGTTGGTCATGCTCATCTTGGTGGCCTGGAATCTGGCTACGGGCGTCGTTGATCCGTACTGAGGATAGTCGCGCACAGCTCACGTATCTGGTCGGCTTTACCGTCGAACAGGTGCTGCACGTGATCAGCAGTGTCCAGTGCCTCGAAGGTGGCAACCGCTTTATCTCTTAGTCATATCGAATTCTGAAACCGGCTGATAAGGATTTCCAATGACCTGCAACGTGTCCTTCGAGAGAAAACCCGCCGTAGTCGCCGCTCTTGCCGGCGGCTGGGTGGCGGATGCGGCCGGCCTCGGTTTGCACTGGCTGTATGACAGCCAGCGAATCCATGAGGTGGGCGGCCAGTCGCCGGAATTCCTGCCGCCGAAGGCGGACTATTTCAAAGGCGGATTCGGGTACTTTGCGCACGAAGGCAAACAGTCCGGCGATATCAGCCACTACGGGGCGGCCACCGGGGTACTGATCGACAGCCTTCTGGCTAGTGAAGGCAAGCTGGATATCCGCGATTACCAGCGTCGTTTCCGGGCGTTTTTCGGACCTGGTGGCCACTGGCGGGGTTATATCGACAACCCCACCCGGGTCACTCTGAACAATCTGAACACCATCGAACAGAATGCCATTGAACGGGCGCAATCGGGCACCACTGCCGAACTGACCGAAAAGCAGAAACGGATACTGGTGCAGAAAGTTTTGCCCTACACCCGACGCCTGAGCGGCGACCAATTGGCTGACCCTGTTCGAAAGGCCATCAGCCTTACCTATCAGGACCCTAAGATACAGGAAGCAGGCATTTACCTCGCTAAAACCATCGATCAGCACCTGCTACCGGAAAGCGGCGCCGACGATATGCAACTGCCTGCAGTGTCCAAGCTACCACCACTGGTAGCCTGCTATTCTGGCAGCAACGAGCTGATGGAGGTCACCGAATCTGCCGTACGGGTGACCAATCACAACGACGAGGCCGTTGCCTGGGCCAAGTGCACAGCAAGACTTCTCGAGAGCCTTTATCAGGGCAAACCAATGTCAGACGCTATGGACTCCGCCATGGCCGAAGCGCCGGATCCTGACAACCTCCGCAAGGCACGCTCTGGTGAACGCCTGGATGCAGTAACTGCCGGCGAATCTTTCGGCCGCACCTGCTACCTGCACGAAGCCATGCCGGTGATCTTTCATATCCTGAGCCACTCCGTAAGCTATACAGAAGCGATTCGTGCCAACATCCACTGCGGCGGCGACTCCTGCGGCCGGGCATGGATCATCGGTCCTGCCATGGCCGCCGTTCATGGTGTCGGGGGCGAACAGGGCATCCCCCTGAGCTGGCTGACGCGCCTGACAGACGGCTCGGATATCCTCGGAAAACTCGAGTCGCTGGTAGGCGGCAAATGGCCAGAAAACGAACCACAGAAACGGGCGCCCACTTGCCCGATGCAGTGAGAGCGCCTACCAGTTCTCGCCGAACGGGCGGATGTCCAGCTCATGGGTCCAGCCGGGGGCGTCCTGCTGGCGCAGTTGGGGCTGCGCTGCTTTGGCGGCGGCAACCAAGCCCTGCAGATTGATCCGCCAGTTGGCCTCGAAGTGTTCAAGGCTGACCACCTGATAGCCCTCGCTGCAGAAGCGTCTCACGAACGCCTCACCATTGCCCGAACCGACACCCAGCACTGCGCAAAGTTTGTTTATGGTTTACCTCCTTTCAGTGAGAAATCTTTATTCAGTGAAGGGCAGATTGCTACGCATCAGAGATAACGAGAAGCACCCGCCTCATTCGCGTCAAAACCTCTCCCGGGCAAAAAGGGCTGGAAATTTTATGTCAATATGGTTGACAACAACCAAGATCCCACTCTATTTTGTCCACCTGGTTGACATACATTAATCTGGGGAGGATCAACATGAACCAGACTCTCGTTCGCACAGCGCTGAAGCTTAATGCAGCTTTTTCGGGTATTTCCGGACTTTTCCTGCTTTTCCTGCCAGATCTCGCAGGCCAATTGATTGGCATCATCGCGCCCATGGCCTTTCAAGCAGTGGGGTTGGGATTGCTGATTTTTTCTGTGGATCTATCGCATCAATCCACTCGGGATCGGATCGCCGGTTGGCGGGTGCTCTACGCCAGCGTCGGGGATTTCATCTGGGTCCTGGGTTCCATCCTGGGCGTGACTCTCTGGGGCTCACACCTCCCTCCCCAGGGAATCTTTACGATACTTGCCGTTGCTGCAGTTGTGCTTTGCTTTGGACTCGCCCAGATGGCTGGTTTGAAAAAAATGTACTTCCTGCCAAAGGACCGTTGTTTTAGCCACTCACTCAGGTACCAGTCCGGCTCAGATGCAGACAGCCTCTGGCACATTGTCGGAAATCTGGGTGCGGTCGCCCAGTATGCTCCGAATCTGGCTTCCTCGCGGATTGAAGACATTCACGATGGTGACCTCCCATTGCGGGCCTGTGAAGATACCCGAGGCAACCAATGGCGGGAGCGCTGTACCGAGTATGACGAATACCGCAGATGCTATGAGGTTGAATTCCTGACCGAAGAGCCAGGCTTTCCTTACCCGGCGACCTGGATGGTTGGGGGCTGGCGGGTTGAACAGATCCCGGACGGGTCCGAAGTGGTCGTCTGGTGGAAGCTACATCCGAAACCCAAGTGGTTGGCGCCGGTGATCATGGCAATGCTGGCCTTCGGCGTCGACAGAACATTTCCTAGTGTGATCACAAACATGGAAACACAGGCGCTTTCACGGGATTCTGGAGAACTCGCAGACTCTGAAGATCAGGCAACAGCTTGACCAGCGCTGGGGCTGCAACTAGTGGTCGCTCACGACACCGTTGTTAAAGCCTGAGGCGATTGTTTAGGAGGGGCTACAATGAGTGGGGAAGAAATTGACAGGCTGGGATCCAACTGCGATAACTGACAACCAGCCTTCGTGCGATCAGAGAGTTCCAAGAGTGCCGGCTAGCGCATCCAGTTCTCGCACCAGATCCTTGAGGCTTTTCTTGCCGACGCTCTTGTTCAGCTCACGATCCATCTCTGCAAGGATCTGTCGAACCTCGGACATCAACCTCTCGCCCTTCAGCGTAAACTCAATGGGTTTGAGCTTACCCGGTCCGGCCCCCTGGACAAGATAACCGGCTTCGCTCAACTCCTTCACGGTCTTTGCCACCATCTGGCGTGAAATATCGAGCCTTCGGGCAATGTCAGAACCAAAGTTCACCCCGCAGTCCAGGGCACCCAGAAACCCAAGCAAGGAAGCGGATACATCCGCATAGCCTCGATCACGAAGCCGGGCGGCTGCAACTTCAGAGATCCTGTCTTTCACCATGCCCGAGGTCTGCACCAGGGTGAGGGTGTCGCTTTCGGCAAGTGGTGTGCCCCGCTCAGTAAAACTAACCGTCATAATTCTGTGCCATGGCTGTATTTGAAAAATCGTAGAAAGCCGTGGCAATAGTGTACTGCATCTTCCTCCCGATAGTAGGCAAGCGCTGGAATGAGGCCAGTTTCTTGCAAGAATTGCTGACACTCAACCACCAGTTAACTCATATAGCTAGATCAACAGAGCCAAACCCTGTTTGAAACTCCTGCTGAACTGTAACAAGTAGTCACTCTCGAGTGTCTGTAGATCAGGCGCAGAGATCTCCTCATCAAAAGGAGGCTCGCACCTATCACCAAACAACGAGAGGATTTGAGCCATGAGAAAGTTCACTGTTTTGATGACAGCGATTGTCCTGACAGCATCCGCCAGCGTCTCAATGGCAATGAATGGCCAGGCTGATCGCTTTAACGAAGCTCGCAGCTATCCGGACAAAACCGTTGAGGTAGCGCCACGCGCGGATTCACAATCCAAGTAAACAGAATTTGGCCGCTGTCCTTCGGGTATAGCGGCCAATCAATTTTCGATTTCTCTATCGGCGAATCTCTGGAAAGTTCTCAGGCGTGTTCAGGCTCCAGTCGTATTCGATGTAGCTCAGCCCGGCCGCGCTTTTAACACGCTCGGACACCTCAGGCGTCGCCCACTCCAGAATGAATGCCCGGATTGACCCGGAAGCCTCCTGAAAATCCTCCTCGTACCACTTGAACAGCTCACTCACATACAAACGCCCGGATTCAACCCGGAGCTGGCGCTCGGTGCTCAATGCCCGCCGGGTATTCTCGGCCAGCAGTTGCTCCAGGTTCGCTGAGGTATAGATCTCTGCTCTTAAAGGCGGACAACCCACAGAGGCGCAGTTGACGGCGAAATGCACCCTTGCGTCTTTCCAGCCGCGAGCCTTAAATTCATCACCCAAAAGAATCCCTTTCTCAATCTCGTCCAGGCTGTATGCCTGGCCAGCCACCGTAAAATGGGCGCGGCCGAAGACATTTTTGACAAACGGATTGATTCGGCCGCCGTAATCCCACACCGAAGACACCAGCTGGCCATTCGGCCGCTCGGTCAGAATCTGGTCGATCATGAAAAAGTTATAGGCGTTGATCCAGAAAGCCACGGCTTGCGCCTGTGTTTCAAGCTGGTTCAGATCAAAGGACGCCAAACGGCTCCGCTGTCGTTCAAGACGCGCCAGCGTCTTGTTATCGGCCAGAGCCGATTCATAATCAAAGGCGGAGACCAGACCATTTCCCGGCAGCGTGTGCTCAATAAGATGATCGGTGACAAGCTGCTGGAACGGCTCGTAAGGGGAGGTGTCCGCCAGCACACTGGCCGACAGGAACCCTAGCACGATCAACCCGCGCGACAGGGTTTTGCTGAAAATCGAGAAATAACCGGTCATAACAACTCCATTCATGGTGTCTAAATAGGATATATCGACACACTTCAGGGCGAGTTGTTACGGCAAGACGGTGATTGGCCGGCAAGCAGCCGGCCAATCACTGCCGGACATCAGGCCTTTTTCCATTCAAACTTTTTGAACGGCTCATCGACCGGTGTTTTCGCAATGTGATTGATGTAGTTACTCAGGGTTTTCTGAGACAACGTCATAATCACTTCCAGAACATGCCGGTTATCGTAACCTGCCTCGAAAAACGCGTTTAGGTCGCTTTCACTCAGGTTACCCTGCTTGCGCATGACCGCCAGGGTGAAATCACGCAGCGCTTCCAGTTTGTCGTTCGGAAGCGGGGTCTCGTCACGCAGGGCATTGGTGATGTCGTCAGACACTTCCATCATCTTCGCGATCCCGGTATGAGCGGGAACACAGTAGTGGCAAGCGTTCTCAACGTTGATGGTCTGCCAGACCACGGTTTTTTCATCGTTGGTGAAACTGCTGTCCAGTACCAGCTGATGCAGTTTCTGGTAGGCCTCAAGCACTTGCGGCGATTCAGCCATGACCGCATGCAGGCCGGGAATCATACCGAAGTTCTTTTGGGAATTTTCCAGGAACGGCTTGGCGCCCTCTGGAGCGGACTGAATATCATGCAGTTTGAAATCTGCCATTGCGGGACTCCAATCAAGTTTATGAATGATCGCTCAACAATTAAAGCCTATCTGTTTCTGAGCAGTCACTCAAGTTATAATTGAGCGAACATTCAAAGCTCACACGAAGGCGGTGTTGTTATGCCAAGACCTCCAAGCTATGACCGGGATACAGCCCTGTCCAAAGCCGTCAGTCTGTTCTGGCTCAAGGGCTATCACGGCAGCTCGATGAAGCAGATCGAACAGGCGCTGGATATGCGCCCCGGCAGCATTTACGCTACGTTTGGCAGTAAAGATGGCCTGTTTTCTGAAGCGCTGGCCAATTACGCAGAGCAGGGCGGAGCCGACCTTTCGGAACACATGGCGAGTTATGACAGCATCGTTGAAGGGTTGCAGGCGTACCTGCGGAAAATCGCCGGCAGTTGCGCGGACGTTGACTGCGCCCCCGCGCGCGCCTGCCTGATTGTGAAAACCCTGCTGGAGGCCAGCAACACCAACCAGGCATTGTATTCTCAGGCCCAGAGTGTGCTTGCCGCCATTGAAACGTCCTTTGCCGAGCTGCTGGAAAGTGCAAAAAATCAGGGAGAGATTGCCGCCAAGACCGATTGCCGGCGGCTGGCCAGACTGATTCAAAGCCAGATTATGGGCTTACGCTCCATGGCTGAGCGTAACCTGTCCGCCGCCGAGCTGGAGCAGCTCGGCGACGACATGGCGGCGATTCTGGAAGCTTATAAGGCACAGAACTGAACAACAGCCTGGCGTCTGCCACCAAGGTGAAGCTCCCCTACCCAGCTCAACCGGTTCCTAGCGCACGGGGCCGTTCAACTGGTCCAGAAATGCCGCTGGCAGGGCGTCGATCACCGGCCTGGCGTCACCGACCAGTTCCGGATTGGGGTGTTCCGGTTCCCGGCTCAGGGTCACCGGCGATTCTGACCAGTGCAAAAGCTCCAGCTTGCCGTCGTCCCGCTCAACCAGCGCGGTGCAATGCTCCACCCAATCCCCATCGTTGCAGTAGAGGCCATCTTCACTGCGAAGAAAGCCTGCCGAGTGGATGTGGCCGCAGATAAAACCGTGGTAATGACCTTTCTCTGCAGCCGTCAGCGCCGCCAGCTCGAATCGCCGGATAAAGGTTCTGGCCTTACCGATCCGGCTTTTGATCCAGGCCGCCAGCGACCAGTAAGGCTTGCCCTGAAGCCGACGCAGGGCGTTGAACCAGCGGTTTAGCCGCAGCAGCAGGCCGTGGGCGCGGTCCCCCACCAGCAGCATCAGCGGGCTGCAGCGCACCACCTGGTCAAACTGGTCACCGTGGCAAACCAGAAACTGACGACCGTCTTCGGTGGTGTGCACTGCCTTGTATTGCAGCTCGATGCCGGAGAAAGTCTGACCGCAGAAGCGCCGGAAAAACTCGTCGTGATTACCAGGAATATAAACCACCCGGGTGCCCGTGGCGGCGAGTTCCAGCAGCTTGTGGATAACCTGCCGATGACTGTCCGGGAAATGGGCCCGGCGCTGCATGGCGATAAGGTCGATAATGTCGCCTACCAGGTACAGAGTCTGGCAGTGAACGTTGTTGAGGAAATCCAGCAGGTAGTCGGCCTGGCAATCGGCCGTTCCCAGATGAACATCGGAAATGAATACGCTGCGATACGCTCGCATGGTGCCTCCCGTGGTGTCAGGCCTGCCTTCGGTTTCCTGTAACAACCTTGACAAGCTCCGGTGACACCCGGGTGACAATGGCAAGTCAGTTTTATGAAGCCGGGCGCTAAACCATCAGCCCGGCAACCGACGGCATTAACGCAGGTCTGGATTCAGGGTGTAGGTGCCGGTCACCCGGGCACTGGCCAGCACGTGCCCGGCCATGGCCTGGCGAACATCGTTGCCGTCAAATTCACCCTCCAGCCCCAGGCTTTCCACATCCAGCGCGTGCACTTCAAAATGGTAGTGGTGGATGATTTCATCGTTCCAGGGCGGGCAGGGGCCGTCATACCCGGCGTAAGTGCCCGCCATGTCCGGGTTGCCGGCAAGGAACTGGGTGTAATTATTCACACCTCGAACACCAATCGGTCCCGGCCCATGGTCCTTGCCCTTGGGCAACACGCCGTCACTGTCTTCACCTTCCGGGATGCGGCCGATATTGGCGGGAATGTCTGTCAGCAACCAGTGGAAGAAATCCACCCTGGGCAGGTCGGCGGGCACGGTTTTGCCTTCCTGATTCACATCATCGGCTACGCTGGGCACATCCGGGTCGAACATCATCACCACGAAACTCTTCGTACCCTCCGGTGCCCCAGACCAGACCAACTCGGGGTTTCGGTTGGGGCCAAAGCTCATGTGGTCCTGCTCGCTGAAAACCCCAAAGGCAAACTTCTCTGGAATGGGTTGTCCCTCTTCTACACCACGAACCTCTAGTTTCACGATCGTCTCTCCTGTCGAGCGGCTTTTGATTGATTCAGCCATCGCCGAGTAATACGGGACCGGCCGGTGTTCCGGTTTTATCAACCACGTCAGGTCTTTGTCCAGATTAGCAAACTGGCGGCAGAAAACACTTCATCTACGCTCAGGTGTATCCCAAAGCAGCCGCCAGGCAACACTTCTGTCCAATTGTCATCCCGGGCCGTCAACGTTAGTATAACGGCGTTAGCAGCCTACCTTTTGTGTTAATGGGTCAGACTGATCAGAGCAGACAGCCAAGCGTTTTCCCGCGAGAGCGCTTGGCTCTCATCTTCTGAAGGTCTGACTGTTATGGAAAACCTGCATCACATTGTTGTCGTCGGCGGTGGCGCCGGAGGCCTGGAACTGGTCACCAGCCTCGGCAACAAACTCGGCAAGAAAAACAAGGCTCGCATCTCCCTGGTCGACGCCGGCCTGACCCACGTCTGGAAACCTCTGCTGCACGAAGTGGCCTCCGGCTCCCTGGACGCCAGTGCCAACGAAATCAATTACCGGGCCCACGCACGGAAACATCATTATGAATTTCAGCTGGGGCGCATGAACGGCCTTGATCGGGCGGCCAAGGAAATCATCATCGCGCCGTTCCTGGATGAAGAAGGCCACGAGGTGGTGCCTGAGCGTCGGATTCAGTACGACACCCTGGTGATCGCCGTGGGCAGTACAGCCAACGATTTCGGCACACCAGGCGCCCAGGAACACTGCCTGTTTCTCGACAGCCTCAGGCAAGCACGGCGATTCCATAACCTGATGCTCAACGCCTTCCTGCGCAAGAACCACGAGGCCAATCAGGGCAAACCCCATACTCTGAACATCAGCATCATCGGTGCTGGCGCCACGGGCGTAGAGCTGGCTGCCGAGCTGCGACTGGCATCCAGGGAATTGCCGGTCTACGGCATGAACCACCTGCAGTCCTCGGATGTTTCCATCAGCGTGATCGAAGCGGCAGACCGGATTTTGCCGGCCCTGCCCGGGCGCCTGTCAGCGGCAGCCACCCGTGAACTGGAACGCCAGAAGGTGAAAGTACTGACCGGGCAGCCAGTCAGCGAAGTGCGCGAAAACAGCCTGGTCATGAAAGATGGCACCGAATTGCCATCTGAAATGACCATCTGGGCCGCGGGCATCAAGGCTCCCCCGTTTCTGGCGGAACTCGGCGGCCTGGAAACCAATCGCAGCAATCAGCTGTTGGTGAAGCAAACCCTCGCAACCACACGAGATACCGACGTCTTTGCCTTCGGTGATTGCGCAGCCTGCCCGCAGCCCGATTCCGACCATCCCGTGCCACCACGGGCCCAAGCCGCCCATCAGCAGGCCGATGCCCTGTTCAAAACCCTGTGCAACCGCCTGGAGGGCAAAGACCCTGTACCCTTTGTCTACAATGACCATGGCTCACTGATCAATTTCAGCCGTTACACCACGGTCGGCAACCTGATGGGCAACCTGTCGGGTCGCAGCATGTACATCGAAGGGAAGGTGGCCAGGCTGTTCTATGTGTCCCTGTACCGGATGCATCAGGTTGCCCTGCACGGGTTCCTGCGCACGGGCATTATCTGGCTGATGGACAAGATCAGCCGAGCGATGCATCCTCGCCTGAAGTTGCATTGAGCGAACAGCTGCTTAGCGTGTGAGACTGGAGCGGGCGATGGGAATCGAACCCACGTCGTAGGCTTGGGAAGCCTCTGCTCTACCATTGAGCTACGCCCGCCTGCATAATGATTGCCACAGCAATATAGGCCTGGACCAGCGTCCGGGCAAGTCCCTTTGGTCAGGAGTCTGATGGATCCCACGTTTACTCTGATTGGCGCCTTGATGCTTGTGTTCAGCATCGTTCTCAGCCCGCTTTCAAGCAGGGTCGGCATGCCGGTGCTGCTGGTTTTTCTGGCTGTCGGCATGATGATGGGCGAAGACGGACCGGGCGGCATCCAGTTCAATAACTTTGAGCTGGCTTTTCTTATCGCCAATCTTTCACTGGCCGTTATCCTGCTGGATGGCGGAATGCGCACCCGGGTAGAAACCTTCCGGGTAGGTCTGCGGCCAGCCCTGGTACTTGCCACCCTTGGTGTTGCCCTGACCGCGGGTGGCGCGGCTATCGTGGCATGGTGGGTATTCGATTTGCACTGGATGATGGCTTTGTTGATCGGGGCCATTATTTCCTCAACCGATGCGGCCGCTGTCTTTTCTCTGCTGCAGGGCCGGGGCCTGCACCTGAACGAGCGGGTCAGTGCCACCCTTGAGATCGAATCTGGCAGTAACGACCCGATGGCCATTTTCCTCACCCTGATGCTGGTGACCTTGATTGGCCAACATGAGCAGGGGTCCATTCTCTCGGGCCTGATCATGCTGGTTCAACAGTTCGGCATCGGCGCAGCAGCCGGCGTTCTGGGTGGCTTTCTGGTGGTGGAACTGGCCAATCGGATGCGCCTGACCCCCGCGCTGTACCCCCTGCTGGTGGGTGCGGCCGGCATTTCGGTGTTTTCTGCCACCAACGCTGTCGGTGGCAGCGGATTCCTCGCCATTTACCTGTGCGGTGTGGTGATTGGAAACCGCCATGTCCGGATGATGCCGATGATTCTTCAGGTGCACGACGGCATGGCCTGGCTGGCGCAGCTCTGTCTATTCCTGATGCTCGGGCTGCTGGTGAGCCCATCAGACCTGATCCCCCTGGCAGGCGCCGGTTTGGTGCTGGCCCTGGCGCTTATCTTTGTTATTCGGCCATTAACCGTGCTGATCACGCTCTGGCCATTCGGCTTCAACCGGCGGGAGCTGGGCTTTATCAGCTGGGTGGGCCTGCGAGGCGCGGTGCCCATTGTTTTGGCGTTGTTCCCAATCATCGCGGATCTGCCGGATGCGCAACTGGTGTTCCATGCAGCGTTCTTTATCGTTCTGGTGTCGCTGATTGTGCAGGGCACCACCATGGCCCCTCTCGCCCGCAAATTGCGGCTTGAAGTTCCCGCTGGCGAAGATCCCTACCGTCGGCTACCACTGGATGCGCCCGCCGCTGGCGACCATGAGCTGATGCTGTTTCCACTCCGGGGCAAGGGCTGGGACAAGCCCAGAGCCCTTGGCCAGCTGCGCCTGCCGGAAAACACCGCCGTGGCCGGGGTGTTTCGCGACCGCAAGTGCCTCCAGCCCACCAAGGATCTCGAAGTGACCGCCGGCGATATGTTGGCCATGTTCGCCACGCCGTCGGTTCTGCCCGATCTCGGCAAGGCACTGAGCGGGCGGCAAGCTCCGAAACACCTGGCAGAGCGAGCCTTCTTCGGCGACTTCGTGCTGAACGGAGATGCCCTGCTCGGCGATGTGGAACAGGTCTATGGTATCGAGTTCGACGAGTTGCCTCCGGAGCTGTCGCTGGCCGAGTGTTTCGCCAAGCGCACCAAGGGGCATCCAGTGGTTGGCGACACCGTCATATTGGGGCCAGTCACGCTCGTGGCCCGGGCCACCGAAGCCGACCGGGTAACCAAGGTTGGCCTGAAAATGGATGCGTGACGCCCGTCCGGTTCGTGCAGGAAAACCAAAAACCGTAACAAAACCCCTTATCAATCCTCTTGCTGGCTATGTTATAAACACACGTGAACAAAGTTTAACCATTCAACGACCTGTGCCAGCATCATGATCTTCAGAGTTTTTCTATCACTAATGCTTGTCGTATTGCCCGCCATGGCCAGTAGCTCCGAGTTGCTGGCCCGGGCTGATACCCGCATGGCCATGCCCGGCAGCGAACCAACGCTGGAAGAGCACCTGAACATCACCAAGGTTCTGGTGCGCAAAAGTGAGCGCAGGCTTTATCTGTTGAGCGGTGAGCACAAGGTTCGCAGCTATCGGATTTCACTGGGAGGCAATCCGGTAGGACACAAGCTGTATGAGGGTGACAAGCGAACGCCAGAAGGGGATTACATTCTCGATTGGCGCAACGCGAACAGCGATTTCTACAAGTCCATCCATATCTCCTACCCGAACGCCCGTGACCGGGAGCTGGCCGAAGCCTGGGGGCTTAATCCCGGCGGCAGCATTATGATCCACGGACTGCCCAACGAAGCGGGTGACCTGGCTTTCGCCTACACGGGACTGGACTGGACCGAAGGTTGTATCGCGGTCACCAATGAAGAGATGGATGAGATCTGGGCACTGGTCGATAACGGCACCCCCATTCGGATTCTTCCCTGACCGCAGAACCCACCCCGTTCATGACGGGAGTATTAAGTTGTTGTCATAGCCTAAGAAAATTTACGTATCCTTAGTTAACATTTTGTCTCTGAGTGTTTTACACTGTTTGACGACTCCGGTAGTCAACGCCTATCGGGCTTAGCTGACAGGAAGTCGTCTTAATGACTTCTGGATCACAGGAAATAAAACGACCAATAAGGGGATTTACCATGCGTAAACTGACGATCGCCGGGTTTGCAATGGCCGCTGCTCTGACTGCAGGTTGTGCCACCACTGAGCAGGGCGCTATCGACGAAGCCAATGCAACTGCAAGCTCCGCCGAGCAAACTGCTAACAACGCTCTGAACACTGCTAACAGCGCTGCAAGCTCCGCTCGCACTGCTCAGCAGACTGCTGAAGAAGCCCTGGCTGCTGCCCGTGCTGCTCAGAAGTCCGCTGACGAAGCGAACGAGCGCGCCAAGCGCATGCTCGAGCGTGCCAGCCAGAAGTAAGGCTGCCGTTTAGCAAAAAAGGCCGGTTCAACCGGCCTTTTTTGTGCTCGTTTGAAAACCTGAATATTACTGCTTCAGCTTATCCGGCCCTTTATTGCCCGACTGATTATCCAAAAAGTTCTTGATCATATCCATCGGCAGCGGGAACACGATGGTGGAGGAGTTATTGTTGCTCATGTCCGCCAGTGTCTGCAGGTAACGTAACTGCATGGCTCCGGAGTTGGCCGACATGACTTCTGCAGCCTCTACCAGCTTCTTGGATGCCTGCAATTCACCCTCGGCGTGAATGATCTTGGCGCGACGCTCGCGCTCTGCCTCTGCCTGGCGGGCAATCGCACGAATCATCGACTCATTCAGGTCAACGTGTTTGATTTCCACGTTGGCAACCTTGATACCCCAATCTTCGGTCTGGGAATCAATGATTTCCTGAATATCCGAATTCAGCTTGTCTCGTTCAGACAACATTTCGTCCAGATCGTGTTTGCCGAGCACAGAGCGCAAGGTTGTTTGCGCCAACTGGCTGGTAGCAGCGCCATAGTCTTCGACCCGGATAATCGCTTTCTCGGGGTCAACCACGCGGAAATACAACACTGCATTTACTCTGACCGTCACGTTGTCTTTGGAAATAACATCCTGGCTTGGGACATCCAGGGTGATCACCCGAAGATCCACCCGGACAATTTGCTGAATCCCGGGGATGACGATGATCAGGCCGGGGCCTTTGACACCCTGAAAGCGACCCAGGAAAAACACCACACCGCGCTCGTATTCCGGCAGGATCTTGATGGCGGAACCGAGAATCAGAAGCAGCACCACAGTCGGTGCAATATAGGGAATAATGTCACCCAGGTTCATACGGCCTCCTTGATTTGCCGTTGGTTAGTACGAATTGCTCGTTCAATGACCTTGATCAGAATCAGGCCTGGCTTCAACCAGAAGGGTCAGCCCCTCCATACCGTTTACCTGCACCTGCGTGCCCTTGGTGATCTGATGCGGACAACGGGCATTCCAGCGCTCCCCACTGACTCGGACATGGCCCTTGTACCCGTCATAAGAGGATTCAAAGTCGTCCAGTGCCACGCCTTTTTCCTCAGCCATGTGTTCGCTGCCACTGACCGGCGTACGGCGTCGCAAACCAATGAAGCGGGTAACCGTCCAGAGAATAAACCCTCCCGCCACAACAGCCGTGCCGCCAACGGTGGGCAATGAGATATCCGTGTGGCTGCCATCCATCAGAATCACCGAACCCGTGACAAAGGCGACTATGCCACCGACACCCAGAATGCCGAAACTAGGCATGAAGGCTTCCCCCACGATGAACGCCAGCCCCAACAGAATCAAGGCAAGGCCGGCATAATTCACCGACAACACCTGAAAGGCGAAAAGGGCAAGCACCAGACAGATAGCACCGATCACCCCGGGGAACACGGCACCGGGATTCGACAGCTCAAAGATGATGCCGTAAAAACCGATAATCATCAGGAAGTAGGCGACGTTCGGATCGGTGATCACCGACAGTAACCGGGTTCGCCAATCCGGTTCTGAACGGACCAGTTCCAGGTTTGCCGTTGCCAGCTCCCGTTCACCCGTGGCCATCTGCACCGTGCGACCGTCAATGGCCTCCAGCAATTCGCGGAGGTTGGGCGCCACCACATCGATCACATTCAGTTCCAGCGCCTCGGTTGCGCCGAGGTTGACGGCTTCGCGAACGGCCTCTTCCGCCCAATCGGCATTCCGACCATGACGCTCGGCCAGGCCACGAATATAACTGACGGCATCCTCCAGAACCTTACGCTCCATGGCGGTGTCGCCCCGGCGTTTCTGCGGTTCGGCAGCCGAGTCGTCGGCACTGGTCTCTGAAGCTTCGTCGTCCCCGGCGGGCTGCTCCGGTTCCTGCTCTGGCGAGCCTGGCAGGCCTCCCATCTGAACCGGCGTTGCCGAACCCAGGTTGGTGGCGGGCGCCATAGCCGCAATATGACTGCCATAGAGGATGAAGGTGCCGGCACTGGCGGCGCGGGCGCCCTGGGGTGACACGTAGGTTGCCACCGGCACCTCGGAGGCGAGGATGGTTTTGATGATTTCCCGCATGGAATCCATCAGGCCACCCGGCGTATCCATTTCCAGAATGACCAGGCCAGCATTATCCTGCTCGGCCCGCCTGATGCCACGGGTGACATAATCCATGGTAGCCGGGCCGATAGCACCCTCGACCGTCAATACCAGCGCGGTTCTCGGCGTGTCCTGCTGGGCAATCGCCTGCCAGGAAGCCCCGATCAGTCCCAGCAGCCCTCCCACGAAAAAAATCAGGGACCAGAAGGGCAAACGAAGGTTCTGACGTTGCATCGGGTTTGGCTTCATGGCGATCTCCCAGGCAGAGTGATCAGAATATTCGGGCCAGTACGGACTCCGGCAGTCGCCTCAGTATGAAACCAATGGGCGTCCAGGGCCAACCTGGCACGAAACGTTCGGCCTTGCCGGACTCAATGGCACGGACCATGGCCCGGCATCCGGTCTTCGCGTCCACAATGAAAGGCGTGTTCTTGACCTTTTCGTTGATTTCAGTCCGGATATACCCCGGATAGAGCGTGGTCACGCGAATGGGAGACCGGCGCTTTTTCAGTTCGACACGCAAACCCTCGCAAAGTGCCGCCAATCCGGCCTTGGTCGCCGCATAGGTGGTGACGTTGCCAGGCATCCCCCGAACGGCCGTTACCGATGATACGGCAACCAGATGACCATGGTTCTGTGCCCGGAATATTTCCATGGCGGCTTCTATCTGGGCCAGGGCGGCAACAAAATTGGTTTCTGCGGTCTGCCGGTTGGCATCAAAACGCCCGGTGCCCAGCGGCTGCCCTTTACCGATGCCAGCATTGACGATGACCCTGTCGAGCTGACCAAACTCCTCCCGGAAAGCCTGAAAAACCTCGGCCACCTGTGCGTGATCATTCACATCCAGGGCCCGCACACTGATCTTCACTCCCGGATAGGTGCCCTCCAGCTCGGCCCGGAGCTGGTCCAGCCGCTCGGTACGACGGGCACACAGGGCAAGGTGATCACCCCGGGCAGCAAACTCCCGGGCCATGCCTTCACCCAGTCCGGAACTGGCTCCGGTAATCAGTATAGTACGACTCATGAATACTCCTGCCGTTTGGTTTTTATTGGTTGCGGCGCCGGGGTCAAAAGTACAGCTTTTGCTCCGGCTCTGCAGGCTCTTCCGGATTGCTTTCCGTCGGCCCCTTATCAGAAGCCACCCGGGTCAGTCGCTCACCGACCATGGTGGGAATGCCATCGGCCTGATCCACCACCAGCTCGATGGACCGGCGCTGGACTTCCACGTCTGGGTGTTGCTGGCGGAAGGCTTCGAGTTTTTCCAGTGTTACGCGCCACAGCTGTTCCCGATCCTCGGGCGAGTAATCTTCATGGGGCCGGTGCACTTCAAGCCACACCTCGCCGCCAGACAAGCCTAGCTTGACAGGTTCGCGAATAATCTGGACCGACGTGCCTTTCTGAACCTGATAGACAAACCGGGAAATGTCTTCGTTATACATGCGGAAACAGCCGGCACTGACCGGCAAGCCGATACCGAAACGCTTGTTGGTTCCGTGAATCAGATAGCCTTTCTCGCTCAGCATCAGAGCATGAGTGCCAAGCGGATTGTCCGGGCCGGGCGGGATCATACGCGGCAGATACTCTCCACGGGCTTCATAGGATGCCCGGATACTGGCCGGCGGATACCACGCAGGCGATTCCAGAGGCATGGTTACCTCGGCGTCGGTCAGCGGTGACGGATTCTCTTCACGCCCAATGCCCACCGGATACACCTGAACGCCATCGTTGGTGAAATAATAGAGCCGATACTCGGCCAGGTTAATCACGATGCCTTCCCGGCGTGCATCGGGCAGCACGTACATACGCGGCAGAGTAATGGTCGTGCCGTCTCCCGGTAACCAGGGGTCAACACCCGGATTGGCCTTGACCAGCTCCAGATACCCCAGAGCCTCATCATGGCCAATAGCAGCAAAGGTATCCTCATAGCGGGTCGTGAACACCTGCAGCTCCCCCGCCAGATCGCCGTTAAGAGCGAACGTTGGTACCCGGGGCGAACGATCGTTTTGAACCGTTGCAGTGTCTGACGGCTTTTGGTTCGGCGCAGCATTAACAGCTGACGCCAGGGACATCAGGCACACCAGAACGGCGACACATTTTTTCAACCACATATCAACCAGTTCCCATAAACATTCATTCCGGGCCTCTGCTCTGAAAGACACGGTTCCGCGTCAGGAGTTCACCAGGGTGGTCCAGACCGTTACCACCGCCAGCACCACAAACAATACGCTGGCACTGATCCTGGCCGTCGCCAGCGGCAGTCGCTCCATTAGCCAGCGCCCGGCCAGGATCACCGGAATATTGGCCAGGAGCATACCCACCGTCGTGCCGATGATAACCCATAACGTTTCCGTATACCTCGCCGCCAGGACCACCGTAGCCACCTGGGTTTTATCGCCTATCTCCGCCAGGAAGAACATTACCGTAGTCGCCCAGAAGGCGCCCATGCCGAGAAACCGAGATTCGGCACTGTCGTCTTTATCCGGTATCAGCAACCACAGGGCGATGGCGACAAAGCTCACTGCGAGAATCCAGGGCAACCACTGGGACGGAATCCAGCTGGCCACCCAGGCCCCCAGCCACGCCGAGAGCGCGTGATTGAGCACGGTCGCAACCAGAATACCAAGAATGATAGGGGTACGCTTTGCGTATCGGGCAACCAGGAAAAGAGACAGGAGCTGGGTTTTGTCGCCAATTTCGGCAATGGCCACGGCAAGGGTTGAAGCGAGGAACGCATCCATTCGAAGAGACCTCAGGGCGGAAATCGTCAGACATGAGACAGCTCACCTTCCGCCCAGTGGAGGTGATCTGCCTCAGGTCTTGCCAATTCCGCGATCAATCACGGAACACGGTAGCCATGGAGAATGAGCTCCAAGTATGTTGACTACCGTCCGCTCCTGTTACCCAGAAGCGAAGGCTACTCCCCCGAAGTTGGGCACATGCTAATGAATCCCGCCGGAAATGGCAACTGGCTACCTTACACCCGCATTTTCCAGACCGGCACGGCAGCCAACGCCACAAACACCGCAACCAGCCACCAGGCCGCCTCGAACGCAGCCGCGGTAGGCACACTGCCCTGGTGTTCACCGAACTCGATGGTCAGTGCCACCACATTTACCCCCAGGGCACCCCCGAGTTGGCGGGCGAAATTGATGGTGCTGGACCCGGCGCCCAGCTGTTCCTTGGGCAGTGGATTCAGCGCACCGGTGGACAGGGCCGGCAGCATAAAGCCAATCCCGATCCGGCCCAGCACTGCCCAGAGTACCAGCCAGCCAAAACCAGCGTACTGGCCGGTCAGAGCAAACAGGACGGCGGACAAGGCGAACACCCCGATTCCAAACAGCACCAGGCTGCGGGCGCTGCGCTTGTCTGCCAGCCGGCCCGACAGCGGAAAAACAATGCCCAGCACCACCCCGGCGGGCAGCATCAGCAGCCCCGCCTCCGTCGCCGAGAAGCCCAGCGTGGTCTGCACAAACAGGGGAATCAGGTAGGTTGAGCCAAACAGCGCCAGCCCAAGCGCCATGGCGCCCAGCGTAGCGAACAGAAACACCGGTTGGCGCAACAGTAGCAGGTTAACCAGTGGATGCTTCGCCGTGCGTTCCCGAAAGACAAAGGCGAACAAAAGGCCAAGGGCCAACGCCCATTGCATCACGATTCGCAGCTCCTGGCCTGGCCAGGCCTGCATTCGGGTCAGGGTATCCAGGGTCAGGGCGATGGTTGCCCCAAGCAGTAACAAACCGGGCAGGTCAAAGGGATAAGGCGCAGGGCGGGAGCGGGGCAGCGGCAGGAACCGCCAGGCCATCCAGACACCCAGAAGGGTGACCGGTGCCGGTGCAAACATCACATAGCGCCAGTTGAACTGGTCCACCAGAAAGCCACCCAGCACAGGGCCCAACGCCGGTGCCAGAATCACCCCCATGCCATAAATGCCCATGGCCTGACCACGCCTGTCGGCCGGAAAAATCCGGAACACCAGGTACATGCCCATGGGTTGCATCAACCCGGCCATGGCACCCTGGCCTATTCTGGCCGCAATCAGCTGTTCAGGAGACTCGGCAAAACCGCCGACAAGGGAGATGACGGTGAACACCGCCATGGCAACACCCAGGGTCAGGCGCACACCAAACCGGTCCAGCAGCCAGGCGGACGCCAGCATGGTGGTGGTCATGGCGGCGATGAATCCGGTGGCCAGCCAGTGCACCTGGCCCTGGCGAATGCCGAACTCCATCATGATGTCATGGAGCGCAACATTCACCACCGTGGCGCTAAGCACCGTGGCCATGGTGCCAAGGACAACCGTAGCAACGGCCAGCCAGCGCCAGCGTTCGCCGTAACGGGCGGTCAGGCCCTCGACAGAATTATCGATCAAGCGTTACTTCTGCTTCTCGGCGTTATCCATAATTTTGTGGAACACCTTGAGCGCGCATTCGATTTCCTTGTCAGTCACGCCCTCCAGCATCTCTTCACGCAACACAGCGGCCCGCTCGGAGAGCTCATCCATGAACTCGGCACCGGCCTTGGTCAGATGCAACCGGCGGGCGCGCCGATCATTCGGACAGGGGCGCCGCTCAATCAACTCCTGCTGCTCCAGGCTATCAAGCAACCTGACCAGGGTAGGATTTTCAATGGCCATCAGACTGGCCAGTTCGCGCTGGGTAAGGCCTTCACCGCCCTGCTGCAGATACACCATGGTGCTCCAGCGAGCCTGCGTGACCCCCAGGTCTTTCAACCGCTCATCCAGCATCTTGCGCCAGCGGCGGGTAACCCGGGCAACGGCAAACGGGAATTGATCTCTCATGGTTAAACACTCCTGATGGTGATCCGGCATGGGACAAGCAAACGCCACCCCGAAAACCGAGAAAACACTTACCTTATTGGAAATTCACCAATAGTAAGCTAACCATTGAAATAAAAACAGATATCAGGGTGAAAATATAATTGGGGAAAACCGAAAGGCGCGTCAGCCAGCCTGACGCAACTCTTCCTGCATTTCCTCCACTTCCGGAGATTCGTGGAACTCGGTGTTACGCGGGTCCAGCTCGGAAAGCACCGGAGACGCCTCCGGCATGGCCGGGACAAAGTGCTCCTGCTGCTCCACCGGCACGTCGTCCGTGTGGCTGATCCGGTAACTGGTGATCACTGCCAGCAACACCAGGAAGCCGGCATTGCCATAGAACAGGCCGGAGGGCCCCATGATATTGATTAACTCCGCCATGGTGATCGGCCCGATTACGCTGCCAATACCGTAGCTCAGCAACAGCGTGGCACTGGCGGCGACAATCCGGTTGCTGTCCATGCGGTCGTTGGTGATGGCCACCGCGATTGGGTACAGAGTGGCCGACAGACCGGTAAAAAGCCCTACCAGAAGGGTGAGCAACGCCAGGCTTGCCGCCCCGAAAACGCCAACCCCAACGGCCGAAGCAGAAGCAATCAGCGCCACCCAGAACATCACCCGGCGCCGGTCAAATCGATCACACACCCGGCCCAATGGCCAAGCCAACAACATGGCAGCAATGATGGCGCTGGCCATGAAGGTCGAAGTTCTGGCCACGTCCAGCCCCACTAACGTGGCGTATACCGGCCCCAGTGCGTAGAAGCCGCCAATCATGACACCGCTGATCAGCGCGCCAGCGACACCGGAAAATGATTCCCGCCCGAGTTTGAAGATCGACATCCGGTGCACCTGCTCAATCGCCGGCGCTTCCATTCGAGTGAGAGCCAGAGGAATCAGAGCGAGAGTCAGCAGGATGGCCGCCAGCGAAAACGGCAGGAAACTGCCCGGGTCACCCACGTTGACAATCAACTGGCCGCCGGCGGCCGACAAGTAGAAAACAATCTGGTAAACGGCAAACAGCGCACCCCGGTTGGCGTTAGTGGCACGGCTGGAAAACCAGCTTTCAATCACCACCAGCACACCGGCGATGGTGAAGCCGGACAGCACCCGCAGGACCGCCCAGAAAATCATCGACACCGCCATCGGATACATCAGCGACACCACGGCAGCCATGGCAGCAAATGCCGCAAAAGCGCGGATATGGCCAACCCTGCCAATAATCTTGTGGACATACAGGGTGCCAAGGACAAAACCGATGGAATAGCACACCAGCACCCAGCCAATGACATTGGGTGAGACTTCTTCGATACTCAGGCGAATACCCAGCAGCGTCATCAGAAACGCATTGCCGCTGACCAGCAACACAATGCTGAGGATCAGCGCCGAAAGGGAGGTGACCATTCGGGTCATGAGTGGCTCCGGGTATTGGGTTACATCAGGGTGACAGTAAAGAAAAGATAGCAACGTTATGGGTTGTCTGCTGGTGTGTATTTAACCAGCCATCGCCAGACGACTCCACTAAGCAGTTGCCGAGACCTCGAACCCAGTAGTGGCGCGGTATTTGACAATGTTTTACATTAATGGGCCGTAACAGAACCTGATAGCCGTAGCGGGTAACATAAACATCAAGCTACTTACTCGGACCGTGAGCGCCTGGTTATGAAGAAAACGGACTGGCCCATTCGCTGGGATTTACTGCTTCGCTATCGACTGATTGAAATCATCGCCTTGTGGGAAGGACGCCTGACCACCAACCACATCTGCCACAGTTTCGGCATTGGTCGCCAGCAGGCATCAAAGGATATCAACACCTACTTGCGGGAACTGGCTCCCGGCAACCTGGTTTACGACCGGCACCTGAAGGGCTATGTGCCGGCAGCCGGTTTCAAACCGGTGGTAACCCGGGGCCAGGTTAGCGAGTATCAAGACCTGCTTGCACGGCAACAGAGCCTGAGCGACACGTTTTCTGACCTGGAGCTTGGTCTGCCGGGCAATGCCGTCATCCCGGAACCGTCCCGGCGCATCGCCCCGGAAACCATGCGGGCCGTGGTTAACGCTACCCGTTATCACCGCCAACTCAAGGCCAGTTACGTGTCCCTGAGCCGACCGGAAGCCGCCGACAGCCTGCTGGAGCCGCATTCACTGGTATGCACGGGTAACAGCTGGCATGTGCGGGCCTGGTGCAATGCCAACCGGGAATTCCGGGATTTCGCCCTGAGCCGTTTTCAGGGCCAGCCGGAGGCACTCCGGCAGAAATCCAGGCACGCCGCACAGCAGGATGAAGACTGGCAACGCCTGGTCACCCTGGAGATCGCACCTGATCAGCGCCTGACCGAGGCGCAACAACAGATCATTGCCAACGACTACGGTATGGAACAGGGCTGCCTCAGCATTGAAACCCGCGCAGCGTTGGCGCCCTATGTCCTGTCCCGGCTCGGAATTACCTTTGACAATAGCCACCCGGACCCACTGGTGCAGCAGCTGGAACTGGCCAATCCGGACCAGCTTGGCTTTGGCAGCAAGCGCGAACGGGCACTCAAAGCGGTGGCCGGTCTCTGCTAGACTGGCCCGGTGACGACACTTTCCAGACTTCTGCTCAACGCCGCCCTCGGCCTGGCTACCACGCTCTGCGTCCCGACGCAGGCAGTGGCCGAGGCGTGTGGCGCGCCGGCCACTGCCATCCACACCATTCAGGGGAGCGGCTCCGCTTCGCCCATGGTCGGGCAAACCGTCACCGTCGAAGGCATCCTCACCCGGGACAGTCGCCACAAAGGTGGTTTTGGTGGTTTCTACCTGCAACAGGCTGACGCTGAAACGGACCAGAACCCGGCCACCTCCGAAGCCCTGTTCATCTACACACGCCAGGCAGCGGGCAAGCCCGGCCAGCGCCTGCGACTGACAGGGATCGTCAAGGAATATCATGGTCTGACGGAACTGGTGGATGTCGGCAAGCTGACAGTCTGCGGCGAGGGCAAGATGCCCCGGCCCATCGAGGTGTCACTGCCCTGGTCACAACCACCGGAAAGTCTTGAGAACATGCGGGTTCGCTTTGCCGCCCCGCTGACGGTTATTGACCACTACAACCTTGCCCTTTACGGCGAGCTTACTCTGGCCGCCGCGGATCAAGTCATGCCGACGGAATACCTGGCACCGGGGCCAGCAGCCGTCAGGCAGGCCCGCAACAACCATCAACACCGTGTGTTTCTGGACGATGGCCTGGCCGTGCGCAATCCTGATCCCGTGCCATGGCCACCGGGCGGGCTTGATGGGCGGAACACGGTACGCGCCGGCGATACCGTCTCGCAACTGCAGGGCGTTCTCGATTTTCGCTTTGGCCAGTGGCGCGTCCAGCCAGACAGGCAACCGGTCTTCAAAGCCAGCAACGAGCGCCCGCAACCACCCGGAAGGTCCGATGGCGTCCACCTGCGGGTCGTCACCCTGAACCTGGAGAACTACTTCAACGGTAACGGCCAGGGTGCAGGCTTTCCCACTGCCCGGGGGGCAGAGAGTCTGGCCGCCTTCCAGGACCAGAGCCAGCGGCTGGTGGCAGCTCTCACCTTACCAGACCCGGACATACTGGCAGTCACCGAACTTGAAAACGACGGTTATGGCCCAGACAGTGCCGTTGCCGAACTGGCCGCGCAGCTTGGCGCCGAGTGGCGTTTTGTGGCGACACCCGGCGATGACGGCTCCGACGCCATTCGCAGCGCCCTGTTATACCGGACAGATCGGGCAACCCCTGTTGGCGAAGCCAGTCGGCAGCCGTCAGAGCCCATGGGCAGGCCGCCCCTGGCCCAGATGTTCCAGGCACGGCATGGCGATCAGGTTGTTCGCATCGTAGTGACGCACCTGAAATCGAAGTCCTGTCGGAATGCCAGCGGCAAAGATTCCGATCAGAAGGACGGCCAGGGCTGTTTCAATCATCGCCGCAGCCAGGCTACCGAAACCATGCTCGACTGGCTTGGCTCACTTCCGGCACCGGCCACACTCGCCGGCACCTTGATCACCGGCGACCTCAACAGCTACGCCCAGGAAGACCCGGTGCAGGTGCTTTATCGGCAGGGCTTTACCAGCCTGGTGCACCATTTCCATCCCTGCCAACCGGACCACTGTCCAAACCACAGTTATCGATACCGGGGAGAAAAAGGCACACTGGATTACGCCCTGGCGTCAGCCAGCCTGATGCCCCATGTCACCCACGCCCAAACGTGGAACATCAACGCCGATGAACCCCGGGCCCTGGGCTACGACCAGCCACCTCGGATACCGGTCAGCGGCCCCTGGCGCTCGTCGGATCACAACCCGGTGATTACGGATATCCGGCTGCCATCGCCTTGAACCCGGTTGCCGCACCGACGCCAGATCGGGGCGGGCAGGCAATAGCACCCCACAACAGGGGCGGTAAACTGGAATTCGGATTTACCATCAAGAGGTTGTCGTATCCATGAAAGTCCCGACCCCGAACCTATGGCCGGTCGCCCGCACCGGACAACGCTGGCTGCTGCGCGCACAACGGCAGGAAGCCATTGTCGACGGCCATCGCATGGTGTTTCTGGAACGTGGCAAACCGGCACCCGGGCGACCAACCCTGGTGTTGATACATGGCTTTGCAGCGATGAAGGAAAACTGGGCCTTCTGGATGCAGAAACTCCCTGCAGACTGGCACCTGCTGGTTCCGGACGTACCCGGACTGGGTGAGAGCCAGTACCATGCTGACGCCTGCTACCGCTACGAAAGCCAGGCCCAACGGCTGAGTGAGTGGCTATCCGGCTACGCAACAGACAACCTTCACATTGCCGGCAGCTCCATGGGAGGCGCCATTGCGTCGATTCTGGCCCATAAGCTGGAACAACCTCCCCGGTCACTGACACTGCTTAACAGTGCCGGCATCCCGGAACATGCGGATGTGGATATTGATGCTCCCTTTGAGTCTGATCGCGATGCCATCCTGATTCCCCAGGACTGGGCCGGGGTCTACCGGATGTTCAACAGTGTGGGCACCGGCAAACCAACGTTACCCGGGCTCGCCATGGCCGGATTACTGGGCCCGGACCTTCTGAACCGCCGACAAGCGCTGAGACACATATTCAACGACATGCTCGCTGACGCCCTTGCCCCGGCCCGGTATCTCGGCCCGGGCACACCACCGCTGCAGGTGCAGTGGGGCGAGAAAGACGTTATCACCCCGACCCGTTGCGTAAACTGGTTCAGAACTGCCACGCCAGACGCCGATGTGCATGTATTCCGGGGCGTCGGCCACCTGCCCATGCTGGAAAATCCTGGCCGTTCCGCCAAGGTTCTGGAAACCTTCATCCGGCGCCATAGCCATTGAAATGACTGACCGGAGAGGTACCGAATTGGCCTCTCTGGCCCATTGACCCGTCAATCAAGTCATGGGGCTGGCCCGGGCAAACGGTCATAATCAGCAATACTGAACACCCTTACATAACAAGAACAGTCGCTGACGAGGAAACCCATGCGCGTCTCAGTTTCTACTGCACAGGATCTGGGCATGCCGGCCATCTACCTGCATACCCTGGCCGAATTGCTGCATACCATTGGAGTGGACGAAAGGGATCTCATTCTTCGGGTCGGTCTTGACCCCACCCGCCTGAACTCAACGGAAGTAAGAGTCAGCCAGGCCCAGGCCAGCGAGTTTGTCACCCGCGCCATTATTGAGAGTGGTGAGCCGGGCCTTGGCATCATGCTCGCCCGGGAGCTCAAGCTCCCCCTGCACGGCGCCCTGGGAACGGCGGTCATGAGCAGCCGAACCCTGGAAGAGGCACTGGAGCTGATGACCCGCTACCTGACGCTGCGAGCGCCCCACCTGAAAGTTCAGAAACGGGTATCCGGGCAGAACGCCTGGTATAACGTGACCTGCGACATCGAACTGGGGCCACTGCAGGGATTTGTGCTGGATGCGGTTCTGTTTGGCTGCGTAACCATGGGCGCTCAGTTGACCGGCACCCTGGTACCCGGCACACGGGTGCTTCGGCGCGGGCCAGAGCCCAACCACTTCCACCGCTTTCGTAATCGTATCGGGGTGCCGGTGGAGTATGGCGCAACCGAGAACGCGCTTATCGTGCCCGTCAGCCAGCTTTGCCTGCCGGTGCGATTCAGCGACGACCAGCTTGCCGCCAGTTCACGGGCGCAATGCGAAGAAGCCCTCAAACAATTGAAGGAAGATGCCGGCTTTGCCTGCCGGGTTCGACGGGTCATCGAGACCAGTCATCCGTTTCCTCCAAAACTGGCGCGGGTAGCCGCTACTCTGTTTGTGTCCGAGCGCACCCTGAAACGCCGCCTTCAGGAAGAAGAGGCCAGCTTCCAGCAACTGGTGGATCAGGTTCGCCTTGAACGGGCCAAGGAACTTCTGGAGAACACCGGCATGAACCTGAGCCAGATTGCCGATGCCCTTGGCTATGCCGATGCAGCCAACTTTACCCGGGCCTTCAAGCGTTGGACCGGCCTGAGCCCCAGCCATTTCCGCACCCGTGAAACGGCCCTGCGCCGAACGGCCTGAAGAATAACCGGAGAGTGCCTGCGGGGTTCACCCGGGCATTCGGTCAGTCAATGCCCAGAATCTTGTGCATTTGCAGGGTCAGGCGCCATTGCGGATGCGCGAGGCAATACTCGGTGGCTTTTTGGGTGTTGCTGCGTTTGACCGGGTCATCCCCCTGATCCGGTACAGACGGCGAGGCCATTGGTGACAGGAAATAGTGCCTGGCCCGAATTCCCAGAAACCGTTCCGGCTGGGCCAGAGGCTGGGGATACACCAGTTTCAGCTCATCACATTGGGTAATGACCACCTCGGCGTCGGCCTTCGGGCTGACACACAGCCAGTCGATTCCCTCCGGCGCCGGCAGGGTACCGTTGGTTTCCACCCCCACCTCGAAACCCGCCGCGTGGAAGGCATCAATCAATGGTTTGTCCAGCTGCAGCAGGGGTTCCCCACCGGTGCAGACCACGTAGGGCCGGCCCGGGGCGTCGGGCCAAAGCTTACGAATATGTTCAGCCAGCTCCACGGCAGTCTCGAAACGCCCGCCATTCTGGCCGTCGGTACCGACAAAATCGGTATCGCAGAAGTTACAGACAGCCGCCGCCCGATCCTTCTCCCGTCCGGTCCACAGATTGCATTTACTGAACCGGCAGAATACCGCTGCCCGGCCCGCCTGGGCGCCTTCCCCCTGCAGGGTGTAAAACGCTTCCTTTACCCGGTACATCAGGCGTGACTCTCATAAGCCAGGGGGTCTTTCAGGCCATGAGCGGCAAACGCCTCGAGGCGTTCAACGCAGGAACCGCAGCGGCCGCAGGCCAGCTCCCGGCCGTTGTAGCAGGTCCAGGTCTGGCTGTAGTCCAGGCCCAGCTTCAACCCCTCGCCCAGAATCTCGCCCTTGTCCAGCGCCATAAAAGGTGCCTCAACCGCCACCGGCTGGTAATTGGCCACCCGGCACACCGCATCCATTTTTTCGATAAATTCCGGCCGGCAGTCCGGGTAAATAGCATGATCGCCGCCATGGGCACCAAACCAGACCGCCTGTGCACCGGCCGTGACGGCATAGCCGGTGGCCAGGGACAGCAGGATCATGTTGCGGTTGGGTACCACCGTCGACTTCATGCTGTCTTCCTGATAGTGCCCCTCCGGCACGGCAATGTCTGAGGTCAGTGAGGACCCCGCCATCACCTCACTCATGGCGCGGATATCAATCACCTTGTGGGGAATCGCCTCCGCCTGACACACCGCAGCTGCCGCCTCCAACTCCCGTACATGGCGCTGACCGTAATTAAACGACAGTGCATGCACTTTATAGCCACGGGCCCGGGCAAGATGGAGCAGGGTAAAGGAGTCCATGCCCCCGGAATAGATAACGACAACGGTGTCAGTCATGGGGTATTCACCAGGAATAGAAGGGGATTTGTCATTGGGCTTTTACAAACCATGGCTATATTGTAACAGCGCCAGAGCCGCTTGGGTTCGCGTCATGGGAAGATCAGGGGTAAACTCGATGGAAAACGACAAACAGCCAGCAACGATTCAATGAACTCAGACAGCAGCCCGGCATTCATCGACTTCGAAGCATCCAGTCTCGATCTGATCGCAAGTTATCCGATCGAAGTTGGCGTGTGCATGCCCGATGGCAGCTTGCACAGCTGGCTGATTCGGCCGCACGTGCTTTGGCAGGACTGGTCTGAGAGCGCGGAAACCATACACGGCATTTCCCGTGCACGGCTGGAGCAAGAAGGCACACCAGTAGGGGAAGTGGCCCGGGCGCTGAACAGGCTGTTGCCGGAGCAGATCTTCTGCGACGCCTGGACGTTTGACAGCTTCTGGCTGCACCGGCTGTTCCGGGCCGCCGGCGAAACCCCGGAGTTCCAGCTGGAATCGGTGTCCATGCTGCTGAACCCGGCCCAGGTGCGGCAGTGGTCGGGCACCCGCCAGCAAGTCATTGCCGACCTGGGACTTCCGGTTCACCGGGCCGCCAACGACGCGCTGATCCTGCACAAAACCTGGGAGCGGGTTATTTGCCAGGGCGAAGCCGCAGTGCAATAACTTCCAGGCCGTCACGGACGGTGTGAAGCGTCCAGTAGGTGGCCAGGGCCATCAGGGCCGCACCCACCACGGTGAACGACAGATTTTCTCCAACTGCCTGCCCCTGGGCCATCATCAGATAAACGGCCACAGCGACAATCAACGCAAGCTCAACCATGAAATCGGAACGGAATTTGTTACGGGCAGATCCGGGTTCGTCGGGCATTTTCTTCGGTTTCAACCTCTGGGTTTCAGATAATTCAGGGCATTAAGTTAGTGTACGAATTATCGCAAAAATGACCTCAAGAGGCTGTACGGACTAGTGGCTACGAACTAACCGAAACCACTCTGGCCAGCCAATCTCCGGGCAAAAAAAAACGCAGCCAATTCGGCTGCGTAGAAAGGAGAGATCCATTCGATACCTGATACGGAGGTACCGCGGATTGCACAACGTAAAAACACGTGACGCTGCGAATTATCCTGATCGGCCTTCGCCACGTCTGTACGGGTTTGCCGAATCACCGGGGCTATTGCAAACCGGCCAATTGCCTATACACTGGTAAGTGAACCGAATCCAAAGAGCTGATATGACCAGGATGATTACCAAGACCACCGCTTACTCCGCCACCGGTTGCCGTCAGGGGCAGTCTGTGCGCGCCATGGTGAAAGACATCTAACGGCTTTCGGTCAGTCCCGGGAGCCATTGCGGCGACCGGGGCAGCTTCTCTGCCAAACCCCGGTTGCCTCAGGCCCCGGGGTTTTTTGTTTTTGCAGCCGCAAAACGACAAGGAGAACATCATGAGAAGACATCCGACAACCCGTGCAGCCAATCAGCCGATCAGCAATCGTCAGGCTCCGATCAAGCGCCCGGAAAAGCTGCCGCTGCTGGATGCGATTTGCAAGAAACTGAATCAGCGTGTCAATCTGGATGACGAACAGCGGGTGCTGGGCCTGTATGAACGAGGCTGGATTTTCAAAGGGGTTCTGAGCAATCTGGATGGATCCGAAGCGCGTTACGTGCGTGCCCTGGCCACCCGTTATAACTCCTGGATTGCCCGCCAGGTCGCCTGATTGCATTGACGATGCGCTGAACCGGTCAGTGGCGCCGGTTCAGCCCTTGCATCATCGCCATATCGCCGCCATGCACGATGGCGTAGTTATTCACCACATCGTGAATTTTTTCCTGGGAGTAGGGCTTGACCACATAGCCATTGGCACCGGCACTGATTGCCCGCTGAATGCTCTCAATGGAGTCATCGGCGGTGACCAGCACGATATGCTGATCCTCCCGAATCTGCTTGAACCGCGTCATTAGCTCATGGCCATCCCCATCTGGCAAACCCAGATCCAGCAGAACAATATGGTACTCGCTGGCATCGAAAGCCGCCCGGGCCGAGGCCGCATCGGGGCATTCAGCCACTTGTGTGGCGCCCGCCTTGTAGAGCATTTCCGCGAGCCGTTCCCGCATCACGGGCTCATCTTCCACTACCAGTATTCTCAGATCCGTCATCCCTTGTCTCCTGTATTATCCGCACCGATCAGTAGCCATCGTTGCCGGTTCGTCTGGGCAAATCCAGGGGCGCGGGCCGGGGACGACCATCTTTCGACTGCGACGTGGCTTCAGACACCTCCGCCCCTGACTGCCCCTGGTTGGTACGCACCAGAATATTGGCGATACTCACCGCCGTGGTGTAGAGCGAAATGGCCACAATCAACAAGACCGGCTGCACAAACGCCACAAATCCCGGGACCTGTGCGTTGGCTGTGATACTCAGTATCAGGATAATCGCCGGGCCCAGCACCACGAACAACGTCAAGGCAATAAAGAACACAATACGCTCTTTGTAACGCCCAAGCTCTCGATTGGTCACCAGGCCAAGCACAAATTTGCCAATGGCCAGACCCGCCAGTATCGCTGCCGCGATGCTCAGGTCCGGGCGCATCAGCGTCTGGTAAAGATTGCCATCCCACAACCGCTGCATGGCAATCACCAGAAACGGAAACAGCACGAACAACACGTCGGCGTAGGTACCATACATCATGCTGAGGGAATACTGTTCCTGTTGCTGTCGGTTTTCAGTCATTGGCCTGTTCCTGTGTTGTTTCCCGCTCATCTGGCGCTCCCTGCAGCGCCCGTTCAATCATCTCGTCCAGAGTTCTCAGCTCCTTGCCGATTCGCGCCCAATCCGGCGGATTTTCCCTCAATCGGTTTTCCAGGCTGGTCGCCTGGCGCGTCATCAAGGGGTAGCCCATGGCACCGGCCGTGCCTTTGATCTGGTGGCTTTCCATCTGCAGTGCGCTCGCATCCCTGGCCCGGAATGCCAAACGCATGCGTTCCCGCCGACCCTCAAGCCCGCCCAGAAAACGGGGCACCAGGTGTGCCAGATCATCGGAAGTGACCGCTGAGGCCGGTGACGCCACCAGGTACCGTTCCAGAATGGCCTGCAAATGCGACTGGTCGATCGGTTTGTTCAGCACCCCATCACAGCCCGCCGCCAGCAGAGCATCGTTCTCTGTCTGATCCCCGGCCGTGAAGGCAATGATCGGGCGGCGGAACCCGGCCTGGCGCAGCAGGCGGGTGGCGGCTACACCGTCCATTTCCGGCATATGGCGATCCATCAGGACCAGATGCACGGTGTCGGCCAGCGCAAGCCGGACGGCCAGATCGCCACTGGCGACCGGAACTGGCTCAACACCAAAGCGCCGCAACATCCTCTCAACCAGTAAACGATTGTCGTCGTTGTCTTCGGCAACCAGCACCTTACCCGAGTACTGGCGCGTATCGCCCTGATAGTCTTCAGGGCAAACCGTCAGGTACCGCGCCAGCACCTCGTAGAAGCGTTGTTTGTCGATGGGCTTGGCCAGATGCTCATTACAGCCCGCCAGCCGGTACTCGGCAATGTCTTCCGTCATTACGTTGGCTGTCAGGGCGATGATTGGGGTATTTACCCCGGCTTCTCTCAATGCCTGGGTGGCATCCCGGCCGTTCATCACCGGCATCTGGATGTCCATCAGAATCAGGTCAAAACGCTCCCGGCTAGCCAATTCCAGCGCTTCGGCCCCGTTACTGACGTGCACCAGTTCGGCACCGGTTCTGTCTACCAGCATGGATACCAGGCGCCGATTCACGTCGTTATCTTCAGCACACAGAATCCGGCCTTTGAGCCTGGGGGCCAACACCGTGGCGATACCCCGTCGGCGCTGGTTCAACTCCGAGGCGTCACGCAGAAAATGAACGTCGGCAAGGTCGCCGGTGCGAATGCAGACGTCAAACTCACTGCCCTCACCATAGGTACTGGATACCCGGATACTGCCGCCAAGCAACTCGGCCAGCCGGCGGGAAATGCTGAGTCCCAACCCCGTTCCGCCATATTGCCGGGAGATAGCCGTGCTGCCCTGGGCGAAGGGATCAAACAGCCGCTCCAGTTGCTCCGGCTTCATGCCAATGCCGGTGTCCACAACCCGGGCACAGAGGGTTTCGGCTTCTCGGTCACAGCGCAAAATAAGAGAAATTGTGCCTTTTTCGGTGAATTTAAGCGCATTTCCACACAGGTTAATGATGATCTGCCGAAATCGGGTTGGGTCGGTCAGAATCTGCTCGGGCAGGGGAAAGTCGCAGATAATGGTGAATTCCAGGCCCTTTTCCCGGGCCCGGGGTTCGAAAAAGGCGCGAATCTCATCCAGCAAATCCGGCAGCATGACCGGTACCACATCGACATCAAGCTTGTTGGCATCGATCTTCGAGTGGTCAAGGATGTCGTTGACCAACTCCAGCAGATGCCGGCCACTGCGTACGACGGTCTCGGCGCTGCTGCGTTTCTCCCGCTCATCAAGGTCTGGGTCCAGCAGGGTTTCGCCATACCCTATAATGGCCGCCAGCGGTGTCCGGATTTCATGGCTCATGTTGGCCAAAAACTGGCTCTTGGCCTGGGCTGAGTGTCGGGCCAGCTCTTTCTCCAGGCGCTCCTGCTCACGCTCCCGCTCGATTCGCTGGCGCTGGTGACTCTCGGTCGCATCAATGCAGGTACCTTCAAGGTGCAGGGGCTCGCCATCCAGATCGTAGGCTGTGTGCAACGAGATGGTGGCCCAACGTTCAACACCACTGCGGGTGAAATAGCGGGCCTCAATACCCTTGACCATGCCCCGGACTTCCAGTTGCTCTACCACCAGGCGCCGCAGCCGGTCATCGGCGATGCAGGTTTCCAGAACGTCCGGGTTGTCCTGTAGCAATTCGCGGCTGCTGCTGTAGCCCAACAACTCGGCCATCGCCGGATTGGCGGTGACAAAGCGGCGGTCTGGCGACATCTGGAACACCCCTTCAATGGCGTTATCAAACAGCGACTGGTAGCGCTGGAGATTGGCCAGTGCCCTTTGGTTCCAGGCCAGCGCTTCGCCCTGAACCTGCTTGATGCGATCGGCAAGGGCAAAGGAAAACAGAATGATCTGGGCCACTAACCCAAACTGGGGTGCATAGGTGGTGAAGGTGTTCAGGGGCAGATACCCCATGACCGTAAGCGCATAGATCCCAAAACCGATCAGCGCCATGGTCCAGGCAAAGAAGTAGGACCGGGCCGCCGGGTTGTAATAGCGCCACGACAGGTAACTGACCACGATCAGGATCAGGCTCAACAGAATGGACCCCACCACAATCCATTCCATAGCCACCGAGTAGGGCATGAAGAACGACAACACGAAGGTGGCCGCCACCGAATACAGGCACAGGCGGATGACCTGGTCCAGGTCCGGGGAACGCTGTTGGGTCTCGAGCAGCGAACGAGCCATCAGCAACCCGAAGAACCAGGTCAGGATGATCTGGAAATGCAGGTAGGCCTTGTCCAGAATCGGTGGCCGGTTGTCCAGCAACTGAACCCCGTGCACCTGTTCGGTGGCAATAAACACCGCCGCGCAAATCAGGTACAGCACATAATAGATGTTACTTCGTTCCCGGACGGACACAGCAACAAACAGGTTATAGGCGAGGATGGCCAGGATGGCTCCCAACAGCACCCCCCTGACCGCTTCATCGATGGACACTTTCTCAATGTAACTGTCCGGGTGCCAGAGTGTTACCGGCAACCTGAAGGTATTGGTGGTGGTGGTTCGCAGATACACGGTGGTGGTGGCATCGGGCACCAACTGTAGGCGGAAGGTCGGGTTGGGCACGGCCAGATCCCGGTCGTCCCAGTTGTCGAGGTAGCCCGCACGGCGCTGCTCAACCACCCGACCGTCACGCACCACATACAGCCAGACTTCATCCACCAGTGGCAGCGCCAGCTCGAGTATCCAGTTGCTGGCAACCTGGCTGCCGCGGGTGGTCAGATCAAAACGGGTCCAGTAGGCCGAGTCGGTATAACCGAAATTAAGCACGCCCCCCCGGTGCAGGCTGAACTGCTCCTTCGGCATGGCCAGGATGTCGTCAATGACCAGTTCATGGCCGGCATCTTCCAGATACCAGATACAGCCATCGAGATTACGCACACTGCTGGTCGTACTATCCAGCACCACCGACCCGGCAGGACAGGCGCTTTTCGCCTGCACCAGAGAGGGCAGGGAAACAACAACCAGCATCAACAGGGCGACGAGCACCCGGTTGAGCGTTTCGGAAAACCGTTGCTGCAAAATGTGATCTCCGCGCGGGTAGCTGCGTGCTTTATCGTTTATTGTCAGCACAAGTCACTTTAGCCTTTCACCCGTTTTTTCGCACCCCGGGGCCACCTGAAATGAGACATTCCTGCCTTTTTGTTGCTGTTTCCCTGTCCGTCCTTACCCTGTCGGGGTGTCGGATGGAAAGCACCGGTTCCTCCGCGTTCAACCCGGCAACCAATGTTGACCTGGTGTTCTCAACCTTTGACCTGACCAACACCGAGCAGGCACCGGATACCCTCAGCTTCACCCGGTTCAGCGATTTCTACCAGGGCATACAACCCACTGGCGATAACGCCGACAACGAAGACCATCTGGCTACGGTGGAAGAAATCCGGCGGCATATCGATATCTTTATCGGAGCACAGCCAGACGACACTGGCCAGGACTATACCCGGGTGCGTAACCCGCTGGACCTGATGAACCAGGTGATCAGCGTGGGCGGTATTACCAACTTTGATGAAGGCCGGCGCTATATCCGGGATCGTATCGCGCTGTCCCAGGCCGGCAACTACAACACCCGCAGTGCCGGCGCCCGTATCCGGTTTACCGACCAGGCAGCGTCCTTCAGTCTCCAGCCCCTGAACGACTACGAATGGAACTACCAGACCCTCGATTGGCGATATCTGCCCGAGGGCCCCGAAGGCAGTGAGCTTACCGAAAAGGTCTATCGGACCATTCAGTATGTGGCCCTGAGCGTCAACGATGATGTCAGGGAAGAGCAGCCGGAGCTGCTGAGTGTGCTGGCCGGTTCCCGCTTTGACGCCTTGCAGTTTGTTGCCAGCGGCTACAACCAGCCAGAATACGCCACCGCCGACTACGTCAGCCGGAATCACGGGGGCGTCGAGCTACGCCAAACGTTTGTAACCGATGCTCAGCTCGACACGCTGTTCATCAAGAATACAGAGCAGACGGTCATAGACCTGAGCCGGTACGGTGCGGATAACACGACGCCAGACTGCCTGCGGGTGGAGATCAACTACGCCATGGATACCGTGCATATCTACACCTCGGATGGCGAGCCTGCCCGCGTACCGGACGACAGTGCAGAAGAGGACGACGCAACGAAGCAGAATCCCAAAAACTGCGTCAACCAGAGCGAAGATCTGTCCATCGCCAACTGGAGCGCGGCGTCGGCCTCAACCCGCAAATAGGCTCACAGATCCCAGTTCTGCAGAAAGCCTTTCTTCCGGCTGATCATACGCTCGTAGGTGGAGATCATGATGGCCGCATGGGGGGCTTTGGTCAGGCGCAGGGTTTCGATACGGCGCTCAAGGCGCTGGACCTCGTCGCAGACCTGCTGTTGCACATGGCTGCGTACGCTGTCGTGCTGGTCCAGCTTGACGCGCTGAAGTTCAGGCGGGGGAAGTTCCGGTTTGTCCATGGTGCCTCATCCTTTGAGTCTGGTGAATAATCCGTTTCAGAATGCCGATTTTGCAGAACTGTCAGACAAAGTGCAATTAGAATGAACAAGGTTTCACTTTTACTGACTCAGGCAGCCACCAGCCTTCGCTTGTTTTCCGGCAACACCGGGAACTGCCTGCACACAGTATAGACAAATCTGGCCAGGGCCGGTAAGTGATGACCCACTATCGGAAACCCGGTGTTGAGCAGGCTCACGGAAATATCCCGGGCCGGGTCCGCCCAACACAACTTGTTGATCAGACCTACATGGCCAAAGGCATAACGGCTCTGCTGCCCCCAGAGTCCTACCGGGTTACCGCCCAGCATCATGCCAGCGCTGAAGCGCATGGGGATCATCATGGTGCGGTCTATCTGCAATGAACCGAACTGATGGATGGCACGGCGGACGGTTAATTCACTGCAAATTCGCTGACCATTCCAGACCCCGCCATTGAGCATCATCTGGAAGAACCGGCCCATTTCCTCCGCGGTGCCACAGAGATTACCGGCGGGTATAACTGCCTCCTGAAAGCGCGGGTCGTTGGTGACTTTCTCCACCGTGCGAATGTCGCCGCCCAGGGCCCGGCTGACGATCCACGACAGCGGAAACATCGGGGTCGGGCCGGTTGCATAATTGGTAGCCAGTTCGTGCAGCTTCTCCGGAGCGATTCCGTAAGTGAACCACTTCATACCCATGGGTTTGCGCAGATACCGGTCCAGGTAATTTTCGATGGTATCGCCAGTAACCTTCTCCAACACCCGCTGCAACACAAAACCACCGGTAATGGCATGGTAAGCCACCTTCGCGCCGTCCACCTCGACCGGTTTGGCAGCGCACAGCAGGCGCCAGATTTCGTCACGCTCCCAGAGCACGTCTATGGGGGTCTCACGGGGAATCGCCGGAATACCGCCCCGGTGCGAGAGGATCTGGTGCACGGTGATGGTGCGCTTTCCGTTCTTGGCAAACTCTGGGCAATAGTAGGAAACCGGGTCCATCAGGTTAACCAGGCCCTGCTCTGCGAGCATGTGCATCAACAGCGCCGTCACCGCCTTGGAGGCGGAGAAATAGCAGATCGGAGTTTCCGTAGTCATCGGCAGCCTGGGCAGAGCGGCGGGATCATGGGGGCCGTTACCCTGGGTATGGCCCATGGCGCCATGCAGCACCTGCTCGCCCCGGTAACGAAGCGACAGCTGGATTCCCGGGTGCACACCGGTCCGGTACAAGCCCTCCACACTGCGCCATACTGATTCCACTGCGTCCTGCGGTAAACCAACCCGATCCGGGTGTTCGGTGTCACGATTGCGGAAAGTGACCGAGGTCAGGTCTTCCGGAATTTCGCAGGTGTGCAGGGCACGGCGGGCGAGTGAATGCATAACGGACGCCTTTTATCGTTATTGAGAACTGGCCCCTCCCGGGACACTTGCTGGGGCCGAAATTTCAGCCTTTATCAGGTTTCATTATGAACCGGCTCGATCGGCTGCGCCATGGCCACACAGTTGCGACCCTGCATTTTGGCCTGATACATCGCCTTGTCCGCTGCACTGCAAAGTGTGTCCACTGTGTGACCATGAACGGGATAAACCGCAACACCCACGCTGATGGTTAATGGCACCGAGTGGCCAGACTCCAGCGGTATAGGCGCGTTACCGACCCGCTGGCGCAAACGCTCGGCGGTATCCCGGGCACCCTCCACATCCATTTCGGGCAGCACAATCACAAATTCCTCGCCACCAAACCGGCCGACCGAATCGACACTTCTTACCCGGTCGGTGAGGATCTCACTCACCGCACAGAGCACGGTATCACCGGCGGCGTGGCCCCAGCTGTCATTGATGTCCTTGAAGTGATCAAAATCAATCCACAACAGCGCCATCGGGCGTTCATAGCGGCGGGCGCGCTCCAACTCCTCCTCCAGCACCCTGGAGAACTCCCGCCGATTGAGCAGGCCGGTCAGAGGATCCCGGGTGGCCATCTCCTCCAGTTCGGTTTCCAGCTGTTTGCGGTCGGAGATATCCAGCACTATCCCCTCCAGGAAAACACTGCCGTCGTCGTGCTCGACACCGCAGCCACGCTCCCAGACCCACACCTTACGGCCGTCTTTGCGGGTAATGGCGTACTCCAGGGAAAAAGACCGGCCTTTGCGCACCGCAATGGCGACCTCTTCAGACACCTGTTCGATTGCATCCGGGTCCATCAGGCTGGCATAGCTGACGAGCTTGTTGTTGATCAGGTCGTCGGGCAGATAACCGGTCAGCGGCTCACACCCGCCAGACACGAACAGCATGGTCCAGCTGTCGTCGTTCCGGCAACGATAGGCCATGCCCGGGAGGTTATCCATCAATACCCGCAGTTGCTGCTCCCTCTGGCGCAGCGCCCGCCGCTGGTCCAGCTGGAGCGACAGCAACAAACGATCCTTGCTGAGCAAGCGCAGCATAACCGTGAATAACACCAGCGCGGTGACCACGACAAACAGAAACCCTTTCCAGGTTTGCATGGCTGACAGGGACCGGGGATCCGCAAACCAGATCTCCACCATCCGGTCGGAAAACGTAATCCAGATGATACCTGCCACCAGGTACACAAGGGTGGCCGACAGGGCTCGGCGCAAAGGGCTTTGACTGCTACTCCAGCCGGTTTCTTTCCCTCGCTCTGGTTGTTCAGGCTGCATATTCTTCCTTTTGCCTTGGGGGCTTTCCTATAGGAAAAGTAGACAGTTTCACACGTTCAGTCGAGGCAAGGTTGCATTTTCCAGGCATTTCCACAAAACTAAACGTGACACATAGTTTCGTTTTGGGCAAAAACAATGATTCAACACCCTCTTCACCCTATTCACACCAGGCTGCTGGTCATTACCAGCCTTGCCTTGATCATTGCCGGTTGTTCACCCTCCGGCCCCTCTGAACAGGCCATCCGGGACTATGCCGAAACGGCCCGTCCTCAAGACCCTGAACTTTCCGGTATCTATCAGCGCTCCTGCATGGCCTGTCACAGCCGGGGCACTTCGGATGCCCCCCTGACCGGTGACGGCGAAGCCTGGAACAGCCGCCTGGAGAAAGGCATGCACCGGCTGGTGGACAACGTGGTGGCGGGCATGGGTGGTATGCCGCCCTACGGCTTGTGCATGGACTGCGACACCGCAGAATTTCAGGCGCTCATCGAATTCATGGCGCGGCCGGCAGAAACCTGAGGTAGGTGTCATATGGAACGACGGCATTTTCTGCAATTGCTGGTCAGTACCGCCATCGCCGGGCATTCCCTGTCGCTGGAGGCAACACAGCAGGCGCCGGCACAGGCACAAAGCAACGCCGGGGGCAACAAGTCCCCTTTGCCCTGGCGCAACTGGTCTGGCTCCCAGCAGTCGGTTCCTGCCATGCGTGTTGCCCCCCGGAGCGTCGCCGAGCTGCAGGAACTCCTTGCCGCTCCAGGCCATCGACACCTGCCCGTTCGCCCGGTTGGGTCTGGCCATTCGTTCTCCGCCCTGATACCCACCGACGGCATTCTGGTGTCCATGGCTCGCCTGAGCGGCGTTCTGGAGCATGATGACAGCCGGTGCCAGGCCAAGGTGGCCGCCGGCACCCTGCTCGGGCAACTGGGCCAACCTCTGGATGCGATTGACCAGGCCCTGTTCAACATGCCCGATATAGACCAGCAATCCCTGGCGGGGCTTCTGGCCACTGCAACCCATGGCACTGGTAGCAAGCTGATGTGCTTGTCTGGCTACGTGACGGCGCTGACACTGGTCACCGCCAATGGCGAGATGATCGAGTGCAGCCAGGACCGGCATCCGGACCTGTTCCAGGCGGCGCGGGTGGGGCTGGGCTGCCTGGGCATTGTGACTGACGTTACCCTGCAGAATACCCGCCCGTACCGGCTCCGGAAAACCACCGAATGGCTGGCCCTGGAAGACATTCTGGCAACGGCGGATACCCTCGCGGACCGGCATCGCAACCATGAGTTTTATTACATCCCGTTCTCCGGTATGGGGTTCACCAGCACCCACGACCTTACGGACGAACCCCTCTCGGCAACCCCGGCACTGGACCAGAACGACGGCGCGCGGGATTTGCAGAAAGCCCGCGACTACCTGGCCTGGTCCCCCAGGCTGCGGCGATTGATTCTCGGGGGTTACATGCGCACCCTGGCCCGGGAGCAGAAGGTGGCGCCGTCCTGGCAGAACTACACCAGTGACCGCAATGTGCGCTTCAATGAGATGGAGTACCACCTGCCCAGAGAAAACTGGCAAAAGGCCTTCCGGGAGGTGGTGGATCTGGTTGAAAACCGTTTTCCGGAGGTGTTCTTTCCCTTCGAGGTACGCTTTGTGCAAGCCGATGATGCCTGGCTCAGCCCATTCTATCGGCGGGATTCGGTATCCATCGCCGTCCACCGGTTTTTCGAGGACGACTACCAGCCGCTCTTTGCCGCAGTGGAGCCGATATTCCGCCGGTATGGTGGCAGGCCTCACTGGGGCAAGCTGAACACGCTTAGCGCCGCTGAATTCCGGACGCTGTACCCGAAATGGCAGGCGTTCTGTGACGTAAGGGAAAGTCTCGACCCGAACGGCCGTTTCCTGAACCCTTACCTGGCCGGCCTTTTTAACGACAACATCTCCCACGGATAACCCACCATGGCTCACAGCGACGCGTTCCGTCAGCAAAGGCGCAAACTCATTCTGGCCGGGGTGGCGGCCGGCGGCCTGGGTACAGCCGCATGGCTCCGGCCCCCAGCTATTTGTGATGGCCACTCAGACTACTTCCGCGCCCTGTCCCGGGCGCTGGATGCCAGCGGGCTGGCCACACCCACCCTGATGATTGACCAGCAACGCCTGGACCACAACATTCAGCTGTTGCTACAACACCTTGGCGACGACTTCGACTACCGGATTGTGGTGAAATCCCTGCCTTCGGTGCCCTTGCTGGAGCATGTAATGGCCAAGACCGGCACCCGGCGGCTGATGCTGTTTCACCAGCCTTTCCTCAACCAGATTGCCAGATCCATCCCTGACGCCGACATTCTGCTGGGCAAACCGTTACCGGTCGCGGCGGCTGCCCGTTTCTATGATCGGCACCAGGCTGACCAGAACGACTTCCAGCCCCGACAGCAACTGCAATGGCTGATCGACTCTCCACGCCGGTTGGCGCAATACGAGCAACTGGCCCGGCAACGGAACGAGCCTATGCGGGTGAACCTGGAACTGGATATCGGCCTGCACCGGGGTGGTTTCAACGATGATCAGCTGCTATCCCGGGCGCTGTTGGACATAGAGCAATCCCGCTGGCTGAGCTTCAGCGGTTTTATGGGTTATGAACCCCATATCGTGAAAGCACCGGGGCCAACGGACTGGTTGTGGCAAAAGGCCATGGCCCGTTACAACCGGTATGTTTCACTGGCCCGGAACACCCTGGGGCGTGACCTGGCAGGGCTTACCTTCAACACCGGAGGCTCCACCACGTACCAGTTATATCGGGGCCGGGCCAACAGTGTTTCCGCCAACGAACTGGCGGCCGGCTCCGGCCTGGTGATGCCCACGGATTTCGACCTGGCCACCCTGGCGGGCCACCAGCCTGCGGCATTCATTGCCACGCCGGTGCTGAAACTGCAGGAAGCCAACCGGATTCCCGGCACACCGGGCCTTGGCCGACTGCAGCGATTCTGGAACCCCAACCGGGCCAGGGCGGTCTTCATTTACGGGGGCAACTGGAAGGCTCGGCCAGTGTCACCGGCGGGGCTGACAACCAACCCGGTGTTCGGACGCTCCAGTAATCAGGAGATGCTTAACCTGGCCGCCGGGGTGCCACTGCAGGAAGACGACTGGGTATTCCTGAGGCCGCATCAGAGCGAGTCTGTGTTTTTGCAGTTCGGCGATCTCGCCGTTTTCGATGCCAGACTGGGGCAGATTTCCAGTTACTGGCCGGTGGTGCCAGAGGGATGACGTCGCCGGCAGTGCATGCTTTAATTCCGCCGACCATCGATCATTACGGGACCCGGCATGACCCCTGGAATTCTTGCGGCCAAGAAGGCCAAAGTGAACTACACCATCCATGAGTACGACCACGACCCGGCGGCCGAGAGTTACGGTGGTGAAGCCGCGGCGAAAATGGGCGTGGCGCCGGAGCGCGTATTCAAGACGCTTGTGGTGAGCCTGGATGACAAGGAACTGGCGGTCGGCATTGTGCCGGTCACCGCCATGCTGGGCCTCAAGCAGATCGCTAGGGCAGCCGGGGCAAAGAAAGCCGCCATGGCGGACAAACAGCTGGTCCAGAAAACCACCGGTTATGTTCTGGGTGGTGTCAGCCCTCTGGGCCAGAAAAAACGGCTACGAACGTTTATCGACAGCACCGCCCATCACTTCCCGACGGTGTTCGTCAGCGCTGGCAAACGTGGCCTCGAGATTGAGCTGGCGCCAGACGATCTGGCACGCCTGACCAATGGCCTGTTAGTGCCGCTGCAGCAGGACTGACCCTGGTAGCAAGCACAAAAAAACCGGGCAACCATGGGCAGCCCGGTTTTTGTCGATCACGGCCGGAGCAGGCTCCGGCCGGCTGAACCGCTGGCCTTACTTCACGGAGTCCCGTGCATCGGCCAGGATCTTGTTGAAGGTCGCGCTTGGCTGCATCACCTCACACACCTTCTCCATGGGCGGGTGGTAGTAACCACCGATATCGGCCGGGTGGCCCTGCACCACGGTCATTTCTTCCAGGATCTTGTCCTTGTTCTCTTCCAGCTGCTTGGAGAGCTTGGCACAGAACTCTTTCAGCTCCTTGTCATCATCCTGTTTTGACAGCTCTTCCGCCCAGTAACGGGCCAGGTGGAAGTGGGAACCCCGGTTATCCAGCTCACCGGTCACCCGGGACGGAGACTGGTTGTTCTCCAGCAGGCGCTCGGTGGCCTTGTCCAGGGTCTGGCCCAGCAGGCGGGCACGCTGGTTGTCCTGTTTCTCACCCAGCTCATCCAGAGACACCGCCGTGGCCAGGAACTCACCCAGGGAATCCCAGCGCAGGTGGTTTTCCTGAATCAGCTGCTGTACATGCTTGGGCGCAGAGCCGCCGGCGCCGGTTTCGTACAGACCACCGCCGTTCAGCAACGGTACGATGGACAGCATCTTGGCACTGGTGCCCAGTTCCAGAATCGGGAACAGGTCGGTCAGGTAGTCCCGCAGCACGTTGCCGGTTACCGAGATGGTGTCCAGACCACGAATCAGGCGTTCCATGGTCCAGCGGATGGCGCGAACCGGCGACTTGATGTGGATTTCCAGACCATCGGTGTCCAGCTCGGCCAGGTACTTTTCAACCTTCTTGATCAGCTGGGCATCGTGGGCGCGCTCATCGTCCAGCCAGAACACCGCCGGCGTGCCGCTGGAGCGGGCACGGTTGACGGCCAGCTTGACCCAATCACGGATCGGCAGGTCTTTGGTCTGGCAGGCACGCCAGATATCGCCTTCCTCAACCTTGTGCTCGGTCAGTACGGTGCCGTCTTCGGCCACCACGCGCACAATGCCGTCTTCCTTCATTTCGAAGGTCTTGTCGTGAGAGCCGTACTCCTCAGCTTTCTGGGCCATCAGGCCCACGTTCGGTACGGTACCCATGGTGGTGGGGTCAAACGCGCCGTGGGTCTTACAGAAGTTGATCACTTCCTGATAGATGGTGGCGTAGGTGGACTCCGGCATAACCGCCTTGGTGTCCTTGAGCTTGCCATCACGGGCCCACATCTTGCCGGAGTTGCGGATCATCGCCGGCATGGAGGCATCAACAATCACGTCGCTCGGTACGTGCAGGTTGGTGATGCCTTTAACGGAGTCCACCATGGCAATTTCCGGGCGATGCTCGTAGCACGCGTGGAGGTCTTCTTGGATCTGCTCCTGCTTGGACTCCGGCAGCTGCTTGATCTTCTCGATGACGGAAGACAGGCCGTTATTCGGGTTAACGCCGATTTCCTTGAACAGGTCGCCGTATTTGTCGAACAGCTCCTTGTAGAAAACCTTCACCGCGTGACCGAACACGATCGGGTGGGAGATTTTCATCATGGTGGCTTTAACGTGCAGGGAGAACATCACGCCGGTTTTCTCGCAGTCGGCAATGGCGTCTTCGAAGAACTTCACCAGGGCCTTCTTGCTCATGAACATGCCGTCCAGCACTTCGCCTTCCTGCAGCGGCAGGTCGGACTTCAGCACCGTCTGTTTGCCCTGTTTGTTCTCAAACACGATGCGGGCGTTGGTGGCCTTGTCCAGGGTGACCGATTGCTCACTGGAGTAGAAGTCACCACCGCGCATGTGCGCTACGTGTGTACGGGACGCCGGGCTCCACTCACCCATGCTGTGGGGGAACTTGCGGGCAAAGGCTTTTACCGCAGCCGGCGCACGGCGATCGGAGTTACCTTCACGCAGTACCGGGTTAACAGCACTGCCCAGTACTTTGGAGTAACGGGCGTGGATTTCTTTCTCTTCGTCGGTTTCCGGGTGTTCTTTGTACTCCGGAACCTTGTAGCCCTGCTCGTTCAGCTCTTTGATGGCGGCACGAAGCTGGGGAATGGAGGCGGAGATGTTCGGAAGCTTGATGATGTTGGCGTCCGGATCCTTGGTGTACTCACCCAATTCAGCCAGGGCATCCGGAACGCGCTGGTTTTCTTCAAGGTAGTCCGGGAAGCCTGCCAGAATACGCGCCGCGAGAGAGATGTCGCTGGTTTCAAAGTCGATGCCAGCCGGCTTGGCGAAGGTTTCCAGGATGGGAAGCAGTGACCGGGTGGCGAGGGCGGGGGCCTCATCGGTCAGTGTGTAGACAATCTTGGCTTTGGATGTTGTCATTTTCGTCCTCAGGCAAATGGGTGGGTTCAGGACGGTCATGGCACGGTCAGGCGTCTTGTGAACGGCTGGTTATGCCGATGACTGATTCGGAACTTTTGATAGACCTACTAAGATAGCATTTTTTACCAAACTTTGGTTACGATCTTAGTATAAGAACGGACTAAAAATGCCTGATCTTCGGTTACAGGACGATGAAATGGCGGGAATTTACGAAACTTTCTAACATTTGTCAGGTTTTCCGGTTTTGGAGTTATCGCGTTGGTGGAACGGCCTCCCAAAACACGCTCCTGGCGGCACATCCCTGTGACGCTTGGGCTCCGCCATCCATGGCTCCGCACAGTTTTGGGAGGCCGTTCCACCAACGCTCATCCAACTGCCAAGCTGTATTCCGCGCGCTTTCAGTCAAGCGAAAACACGCTCATTTTGTCGACAAAATGAACGAAATCACGCCGGTAACAGCCTCACTTCCACCAACCGCTCACGTATCCGATCCAGGGCTTCCGGGTTGCCAAGGGCATCCCGGTTGTCCGCCTTGCTTGAGCCATTGACCAGCCGGGCCACCGCGAGTTCCACTTTTTTGCCGCTACGGGTGTAGGGAATGTCGGGGACCTCGACGATGTGTTTGGGTACGTGCCGGGGGCTGGCGCCTTCTCGGATTCGGGTTTTCAGGGTTTTGATCAGGTCGTCGGTGACAGTCTGGCCGTCGGCCGGGACTACGAACAGGACCACTTCCACGTCGCCGTCGATCTGGCGGCCGACTACGAGGCTGTCTTTGACCTCGCTGATGGTTTCTACCTGGCGGTAGATTTCCGCGGTGCCGATTCGGACGCCGCCGGGGTTAAGGGTGGCGTCAGAGCGGCCGTAGATGATGGCGCCGCCGTGTTCGGTGAATTCGATAAAGTCGCCGTGGGCCCAGACGCCGGGGAAGGTGTTGAAGTAGGCGTCTTTGTAGCGTTCGCCGTCCGGGTCCTGCCAGAAGCTGACGGGCATGGAGGGCAGGGGTTGGCGGCAAACGAGTTCGCCCCGGCCTTCGCTGACCGGCTGGCCGTCGTCGCCGTAGGCCACGGCGTCCACGCCCAGGAAGCGGCACTGGATTTCGCCTCTTCGTACCGGCAGCAGTGGGGTCGATCCCACAAAGCAGCCGCAGATGTCGGTGCCGCCGGCGATGGAGCCGAGCAGTACATTGGGGGCGCCATCGCTGTAAACCCAGTCGTAGTCTTCCGGCAGCAGTGGGGAGCCGGTGGAGAAGACCACGCGCAGGTGGCTCTGGTCCAGGGTTTTCGCCGGTTGCAGTTCGGCTTTGCGGCAGCCGGCGATGAAACGGGCGCTGGTGCCGTAGTGGGTGACCCGCTCTTTGGCCACGGTCTCCCACAGGAAATTCAGGCTCGGGTAACCCGGGGAACCGTCAACGGTAATCACGGCGGCGCCGGTCATCAGGGCGGAGGCCTGCCAGTTCCACATCATCCAGCCGCAGGTGGTGAAGTAGAGGAAGCGGTCGTCCGGGCCCACGTCGCCGTGCAGCATAAGCTCTTTGGCGTGGTTAACCAGCAAGCCGGCGGTGCCGTGCACGATGCACTTGGGTTTGCCGGTGGTGCCGGAGGAGTAGAGGATGTAAACCGGGTGATCAGGGTCGACTGGGGTAAAGGAAGGTGCCTGACCTTCTCCGGCTTTCAGGGCATCGTCCCAGGTGGTGACCATCTCGCCGGGGATCGGGGCTTCATCTGGCAGTTGCGCTACGCTGACCACCACTTTCAGGGACGGCAGGCCAGCGATCAATTCGGCAAAGTCGTCCTGGCGGGCAAACACCTTTCCGCCATAGCCGTAGCCATTCACCACGATCAACGCGGAGGGTTCGATCTGGCCGAAGCGGTCGTTGATGGCACCAATGCCGAAGTCCGGCGACGCGGAGCTCCAGATGGCGCCCAAGCTGGTGGCGGCGAGCATGCCCACAAGGGCTTCGTAGCCGTTGGTGACCACGCCAGCCACGCGGTCGCCCTTCTGGATGCCTTTGCTGCGCAGGAAGGCTTCCAGGGCGCCGGCGTCGGCTTTCAGTTCAGCGTAGGTCTTGCGCAGTACCGGGCGGGTTTCGCAGTAGGCCACCACGGCTTCTTTGTCAGCATGATCGCCGTCCGCCAGCCGCAGCAGGTTGGCGGCAAAATTCAGTTTCATGCCGGGGAACCATTCGGCGCCGGGCATCTCACGGCGGCCCAGCACCCGCTTGGCGGGGGTGTCGCAGACCAGGCCACAATAATCCCAGACTTTCTGCCAGAAGGTGTCCAGTTCGGTGATCGACCACTGGTGCAGGGCGTGGTAATCGGCAAACGGGCCAAAGCCCTGTTGCTCAAGCCAGGCCTGGAACTGGCCCATTCGGGAACCGGTGAGGGTTTCCTGGCTCGGGGTCCAGACAACCGGTGATTGTTCTGTGTTGCTCATCCGTCTCTCCAGAAAATTACTGCATGTGCCAGCCGTGGCTGACCACGATCGACTGGCCAGTGAGGGCGGCGGACGGGAAGGCCGCCAGGTGCACCGCCAGCTCTGATACGTCCTCGAGGGTTGTGAACTTGCCGTCCACCGTGTTCTTGAGCATCACCTTGCTGATCACTTCTTCCTCGGAAATGCCCAGCTCTTTGGCCTGCTCTGGGATCTGCTTGTCCACCAGCGGGGTGCGTACAAAGCCGGGGCAGATGATATTGCTGCGCACCCCATGCTCGGCACCTTCTTTCGCCACCGCCCGGCACAGGCCCAGCATGCCATGCTTGGCGGCTACATAGGGCGCTTTCAGCGGCGAGGCTTCCACCGAGTGTACCGAGCCCATGTACAGCATAGTACCCCCACCTTGGGTGTACATCTGGCGCAAGGCGGCACGGGTCACCAGAAAAGCGCCGTCGAGATGCACGTTCATCACCTTACTCCAGTCGGCAAAGGCCAGTTTATGCACCGGGTCAATGTGTTGAATGCCGGCGTTGGCCAGGGCCACATCGAGCCGGCCCCATCGCTCAATGATGGTAGCAACCCCCTGGTCCACCGCCTGCTCATCGGTGACATCCATGGCCAGGGCCATGGCCGTGCCGCCCGCCTGCTCGATGGCCGCGACGGTGTCGGCGGCACTTTCCAGCGTCAAGTCCGCGACCGCTACCCGGGCGCCTTCGCGGCCGTAATGTTCGGCAATGGCCCGGCCAATGCCCCGGCCAGCGCCGGTGATGAGTGCAACTTGGTTGTGAAGACGCATCACACTGTCTCCTTGTTGATGATCGGTTTGTTATTGGTCTTGTACAGGGCGGTCATATCAACGACCGCCGTAGACTTCGTTGGGCAGCCAGGTGGCCAGGGGTTCGAACCAGAAAACCAACGCCAGTCCGAGCACCTGCAGGGCAATAAACGGCAGCACCCCCAGGTAGATATGGCGTGTGGTGATCCCCGGTGGGCAAACACCCTTGATGTAAAACAGGGAGAAACCAACCGGCGGGGTCAGGAACGAGGTCTGCAGACAGATGGCGAACATCACCGCAAACCACACCGGCTCCACGCCGAGGGAGAACACTACAGGGGCCACCAGGGGCAGGATGATCAGGGTGATTTCCACCCAGTCCAGGAAGAAGCCCAGCAGGAAGGTAATGAACAGCACGGTGATCAGGATGCCAGTGGTACCGAACGGCAGGCCGGTAATGGCGTCACGAATCACATCGTCGCCGCCCAGGCCGCGAAGGACGGCGGCAAACACCGTGGCGCCGATAAAGATGCCGAAGATAAAGGCCGTGGTGCGGCTGGTCTGGTACAGGGATTCCCGCAGTACCTTGACGTTTAAACGCCGGCTCAGAAGTGCCATCAGCAAAGCACCGAACGCCCCTACGGCCGAGGCCTCGGTGGTGGTGGCAATGCCAAAGAAAATGGAACCCAGCACCGCGATGATCAGCGCCATCGGCGGTACCACCGCCAGGAATACATCCAGAAGCGCCCTGAGATCCAGCGGCTCCCGGTTTTTTGGCGCCGGGGCCAGGTCCTTTTTGATGAAGGAGGCAATCAGGATGTACAGGATGTACATAGCACCGAGCATCAGGCCTGGAATCAGCGCCCCCATGAACAGCTTGCCGACAGACGCATCGGACGTGCCCAAACGATCAGCCATCAACACCAGCATGATGCTGGGAGGCACCAGGATACCCAGGGTGCCCACGGAACACGCAGTACCCACCGCCAGGGATTTGTTGTACTGCGCCTGCATCATCGGCCCGAGGGACAACATGCCCAACAATACCACCGAAGCCCCGACAATACCGGTGGAGGCCGCCAGCAGCACACCGACAATCACCACGGTAATGGCATAGCCACCGCGCAGGGGGCCGAGCACCCGAACCAGGCTGTGCATCAATTTTTCAGCAATGCCGGAGCGGTCGAGCATGATGCCCATGAAGATAAACAGCGGTAGCGCCACCATCAGTTCATTGGCCACCACGCCATACAATCGGGCATCCAGGACGCCGATGGTGCCGTTCCAGGTAAACCAGAGGTCGGCATCAAAATGTTCGATCAGAAAGTTCGCCAGTACGGCAAACACCAGGCCAATGCCCGCCAATGACCAGGCCACTGGAAAACCCAGCAGCAACAGCACCATGAAGGCGGCGAACATGGCAATAACCAGAAGTGTTTCCAAGCCCATGATTCTTGTGCCTCGTTACGGATGCGGGTGTTCGCCGTTGCCATAGCCCTCGGGCGTGGCAATCTCGCGGGGAAAACGGAACAGCAGCGTGCAGCAACGCAGGGCTCGGGAAGCCAGGGCAATACCCACCAGGGTCATGCCGATGGGCAGCACACTCTTGAAGATGAAGCGATAGGGCAGGCCGCTGGGAGCCTGGGAACGCTCGTTGTACACATAAGAGCTGTAGGCGTAGGGAATCAGCGTTTCCACCATCAGGTAGACGATGGGCAGCGCCAGTAACAAGATGGCCGCCAGCTCTATTCTCGCCTGCCATTTCAGGGAGAACCTTTCCCGCAACACGTCCACCCGAACGTGGTCGTCTTTCACCACCGCAAAGCCCAGGGTGAGCATCATGGCGGCACCGAAGAAGTGCCAGGACAACTCCTCAAGCCAGATCGATCCGGCATTGAGAATGAACCGGCTGAACACGTTGGCCAGCACCACCACCAGCACGGCAATCCATAGCCAGGAACTGAGCTTGCCAACGCCAGCCACAAACCGGTCCAGCCACCAGGACAACCGGTTGTAGGGCAGGCCAGACCCCGCCTGAGCAGGCACGGGCGCCTTGGGGGATTCGTGCTCGTGAGTCACAATCACCTCGACATAATCAGGGAAAATTCGGGGTGGATGCCGGCAACGCCGGCACCCACAGGTTCAGGACTTGGTATCAGTCGTACTGATAGAAGTCCCGGGGCAGGTAGCCCTTGGAGTGCCAGATGGAGTGGTGTTCCATAAACTCACGCTGGCTGGTCAGAACGCGACGGAACATTTCGTCTCCGGCGGCGATCTCGTCCAGTACTTCGTTGGTGACTTTCTGAAGCTCACGCAGTACCGGCTCCGGCAGAGTCTGAGCGTTTACACCTTCCTTCTCGTAATCCCGCAGGGCGGTGGGCTGGGCCCATTCACTTTCGGCGAAGCCTTTCAGGGTTGCCGATTCGCAGCCCATTTCGATCACGGCGCGGGTTTCAGGCTTGAGCTTGTTCCAGACGTCCTTGTTCACCAGCAGGTGAGAAGTGGTCAGAGTCTGGTGCCAACCCGGCATGATGTAGTTTTTGATGATCTGGTCCAGGCCCAGCATCTTGTCGATGGCCGGCTGGGAGAACTCGGTGGCATCGATGGTCTTGCGCTCCAGGGCCTGATACAGCTCACCGCCCGGAATCATGGTGACTGACGCACCCAGCTTTTCCAGAACCTTGCCACCGATGCCGGCAAAGCGGATTCTCAGGCCATCAATGTCATCCAGGCTTTCGATCGGCTTGGCAAACCAACCGGCACCCTCGGGGCCAATGATCGAACAGAGCATGGGGTGGATGTTGCGTTTGGCGTAGATTTCTTCAAGTAACTCGCGGCCCTCACCCTGGTAATACCAGGCCAGGTAGGCAGGGGGTTCCATGTTGAAGGGGGCGCCAGAGTACAACGGCAACGCGGGAATAGTACCCTGATCGTAACCTACCCAGGTGTAACCGGCGGGGTACTTGCCCGTGCTGACGGATTCCATGATTTCAAACGGGGGTACCAGCTCGCCCGGCTCATAGTAACGAAGCTGGATATTGCCGCCAGAAACCGCTTTCAGGTTCTCAGTCAGGTGTTTGACCGGGGTAGTCAGGCCTATCAGATGCGACGGGAATGCCAGGGGCACCTGCCAACGGACTCTTTCCGATGCCAGGGCATCGCTGCTGATCAGGCTGCCGGAAATCACAGCCGCAGCGGTAATACCATAGGTAAGACGCGAGAGCTTTTGCTTGATCGACATGAAATGGATCCTTCTTGTTGTTGTCATCCACCTTTCGGTCTTGGTGCCGAAAGGCTGGTCTGAGTTGAATCAGACAACGCACGAAACCGCGACTGACCGGTTCGGGTCCAACGAATGTGCGCCAGTGTTGTTTTCGAGCGTTGTTCTGACGTCCTGCATTCAGGCTATAGCAGACACCGTGCCATCAAAACAAAGTCTTTATTTATCAATGAATTATAATCTTCACCTTTATTTTAGAAACGTCGGAGCGTCTGGCTGACCGGACACTTCAAGACCTTGGTCGGAATGAAATGTCCGAAAAACAGGACACACGTCTTGGATTCAGGACAGTTTGGCCAGCTTTTCATAGAAAACCGACCGGGAAATGCCCAACAGACGGGCTGCCTTGGTACGGTTACCCCGGCAGGCCAGCAGCGCCTGCTCGATGGCCTGGGCCTCCGCCTCGGCCAGGGTCTGGGCGAGCGGCCGTACCGGCCTGGGCGCCATGGCCGGCACAGCGCGCTGGCTCGCCCTTGGCAACACCTTGAAGATGGCATCGGCATCCAGCAGGTCGCCATCCTCACTCATGGTCAACGCCCGCTCCAGCACGTTGCGCAATTCCCGGATATTGCCCGGCCAGTCATAGCTGCCAAGAGCCGCCACCCCGGCATCGGTAATTTCCCCCCGCAGCCCCTGGCCCTCGCAGATTTCACCCAGCAGCGCCTCGCACAGCACCCCGAGATCTGCCAAGCGATCCCGTAGCGGCGGTATGTTGATTTCCAGCACGTTCAGGCGGTAATAGAGGTCTGACCGAAAACTGCCCTCAGCAATCATCGATTCCAGATTCCGGCTGGTTGCCGCGATGACCCGAACATCCACATTGGCCACCTTGTTTGAACCCAGAGGTTCGATTTCCCCCTCCTGGAGGGCCCGCAGCAGTTTCGCCTGCAACGGCAGCGGCATGTCGCCCACTTCATCCAGGAACAGGGTCCCCCCGTTGGCCAGTTGAAACTTGCCATCACGGGTACGCCGGTCAGCTCCGGTGTAGGCACCCGGCGCCACACCAAAAAACTCTGCTTCCAGCAAGTTTTCCGGAATGGCCGCCACGTTCACCCCAACGAAGGGTTTGTCGGCCCGGGGCGATACCGCGTGGATCGCCTGGGCCAGAACCTCCTTGCCGGTACCGGTTTCCCCCAGCAGCAGCACTGGCATGTCCCGGCCAGCGGCCAGACGGGCACGCCGTTTGACTTCCAGGGCAGCGGGACTACCACCGACAAAGTCCCCAAGGCTGTAACGGGTGCCCCGGGCCTTCTTTGCCAGCGCCTTGCGGGCGGCGGCGAGATCACGGTGCAGGCGGCGGTATTTTGATACCAGTGGCGTCAGCGGTTGCAGGTCGTCATAAAGGACGAAGGCAACCGCACCTTCAATCTCACCCTGCGGATCGTAATAGGGCAGTCGGGTCACCACCAGCTGCTGCTGGTTGTGCTCCATGATGTCCAACAGCAGGGGTTTGCCGGTTTCGACCACCTCCGGCATTCGGGTTTGAGGAATCACCTGGCGCACCGGTTTGCCGATCGCCTGCGCCGGGTCGCCAAGGCCCAGCAGGTGGGAATAGCTGCTGTTGATCCAGGTAATCCGGGTATGCCGGTCCACGGCAATGGCGCCGGCACTGGCTTCCTCGAACATGGGAAACAGCGCTTCTATCAGGTCTCTTGTCAGACCACTCTTGTTTTTATCGGTAAACAGCTCGGTCATGTACCGCGTACTCACGGGCCGGAATTGGTTCATGGGGCAACCCTGGGCGTCCGGATTTCCGGACGCAGTCACGGAAGTATAGAAAGCCCCCGGTCCGGGGGCAAATCGAAATATCCAGTCTTTCAGAAACCGACCTAACTCGCCCTAATCCGGTATTCGAAGCTGGCTTCCGGTATGGATAATCCGGTCGGCGTCCGCTGGTGCGGGCAGCACTGGCGGGAGGTTGGCTTGCGTCAGCGGATTCGCCAGGTCGCCCCTCGGAACGGCCCGAACCACTTGGCTGGGCGGTAACGGCTGGCCTTCGGTGAGATGGGCCCACATCAGGTCCAGCGCCTGGAAGTAGTAATGGTGAAGGGGGACATAACGATCTCCGACACCGGGAAATCCGTTGAGCACATCCAGGTGGTGGGCGTTGAGGATTTCGTAATAGCGCAGCCCACTGCCGCTGCCTTCCACCTGCCGGTTGAGCCCCACATAGGGCCGTGAGGTGTGGTTGATGGGCAATATTGCATCGGCGCGCCCGGTCACAAACACCGCAGGTTTACCCCGAAGGTTTCCGGTTGCCCGCACCTCAGCAATACCCGAGGCGACCGCATCGCTCAGCGCCGCTGCATCACCGGTCAGCTCGGCACCGGTTTCCGGGTGCGCGCCTTGCGCGAGGGCACGCAGGCACAACAGGGCATCCAGGCCGTAGTCCGGCAGGCTGGAGCTGGGAGAGACACTGGCGGCAAGGTTGGTGGGCTGCCCTTCCGCCTGATCGTACACAATGTTGACACCGGCTGAAGGGGGTATGCCATTACTGGCCGAGAACAACGCCGCCTCCGCCGCCGGAGCCAGAGGTATGACAGCCCCGCTACCGTCAGTGGCCGCCAGGCTGAGGTCGCAGATGCGATCTTCCACACCGCTGCGGCTATAGGCATTGGCGTAGGTCATGGAAATGCTCTGGGCGACGGCCAGGCCGAAATGCAGCGGCGCCAGCAGGTTCTGTTCTGGCTGAATGGCAAATTCCTCATTGAGGATCCGCAAGGCATCGGTTGCCTGGTCATCCACCGTGGCGCCAGACACCAGGCCTTTGTTGGCCAGTGATTGGCAGATGTTCTGGCCAATGGCCGGAGGATTGAATGCACTGTTCAACGGTGCCAGGTCACGAATGGCCGGGGCCTGGTTCGCGCACCCCTGGTACACCGCCAGGGCCGTGGTGTAATCCAGCAGGCTGCGACTGTGTTCGGTGATCTCGGGCCCCTCTCCCTGGCGAATGCTGAAGCTGCGATCCACTACCGGATTGACGTTGGGTTCAGACACCGCAACGCCGTCAATCAGCCCCTGCTGATCCTGCTCTGCTGCCAGTATCGAGGCACCGCCGCCATTGGAAACACTGGAGGCAATGACCAGGGTATTGTCCGGCTTAATGGTTTTCAGTCGCTTACCGTTCGGCAGCAGGCGCCCAAACTTTTCGTTCAGTACGTAGAAACCAAACTCAACGGACTGCAGTACATGCCGGCCCCAGTCCGCCTCCGGATTGGCCCGGGAATGGGCATGCTTCCAGGCGAATCGGTCCGGCCACTGGGCGTTGAAGTCGTCGCGCTGAGTGTCGGTCAGCTGTGCCCGAAACAGCACTGGCACACCCTGGTCGGTCAGGTCGCCATCGAGGGTCTGGGCCTGATTGTTCGTCAGGTTGTGGGCACCGGTGCCGGTGCCTTTATCGGTGTAGACCACGGCACACTGCTTCTTTAACCCCCATTCACCGGCCGTACCGATTGCACCATAGACTCCGCGGGAACCGGAAGAGGGAGCGGTTACCATACAGGGCGCATCAACGTTGAAGCTATCCGGCACCTGCACCATCACGGTCACCGGCACCGGGCTGCCAGGCACAGACATCAGAGCCAGGAATTCCTCACCGGGCACCTGGCCATCACCCGTCACCCCGACGTGTGGCCCGAACAGCTCACCGTAGCCGCCACCCGGCGCAGTATCCACCAACGCCCGGTAGTTGTTGTAAATAGCCAGTCGGCGACGCTCCCGGGCCGTCGGGTTGAGAGGGTCGGCGAACGCCGGAGCGGTGGCAGACGCCAATCCGTCTGCACCCAGGCCTGCGGTCAGAAGATCGTCGGTAATGCCATCGTAATCGTGCTGAAGAACGTCGCCCTGGATGAAACCGGGCAGCTGATTGAAGGCAGGGTTGCGGTCGTTACAGGCAGTCAGCAACAACCCGCTGGCGCCGATCAGGGCACAGAGTGTTATGGGTTTCATGATCGTTCCTTGTTTGTTGTTTTTAGAAACGCCTCACGGGAGGCAAACATGCCCAAGCGGATCCCATGCCAAAACCCCAACTAACTGTTTTTATTGATTTAATTTAAAAAATCACAAATCAAACCAATGAAAGCTTCCGGATTTCCGGACAGGCACAGGCTCAAATCACCTTCGATGCCCGGCAGTGCGGCCTTTCCAGACGTGTCCGGCTTTTCAGACAGCGTCCTGCGATCCGGACACATGCCCCCATCGACATCCATCTTCAGCGGCAGCTCGTATCATCGGGGTAATCGGCAAGCCTTAAGGAGGCAGGGGGTGATCGTTCGTAATGTCAGGTATATCAGTGCCATCATGGCTATGTCCGCCCTGTTCCTGACAGGTTGCGCCAGCCACCAGCCAACGCCATCACACTCCGTTACCCTGCCGGAAACCGGGTTCACCGTTCACTCCTCACTCCGATATTCGCCGGATACCTGGCCAGAGCCACTGTACGCCGATCTCTACGTGCCTGAGCGCGCGGATCCTGCCCCGGTGGTTCTGATGGTTCATGGTGGTGGTTGGGAGCGTCGCTCCCGGAGTGATATGACCTGGGTGGCGGAGTCCCTCGCCAGCCAGGGATTTGCCGTGCTGAACGTGGATTACCGGTTTGCCCCGGACTTCACGTTTCCGGCGCAGCTGCACGACCTGCAGATCGCCCGCCACTGGCTGAACCGGAATGCCGGCCGCTATGGCCTGGACACCTCCCGGGTCACTGGCTTCGGCTTCTCCTCAGGCGCTCACCTGGTGGCCCTGCTGGCCACCGTGGCCGGCACAGACAGTGACCTGAACAGGCCCCATGGCGGCCCGGAAACAGCTCTACAGGCTGCGGTGGCCGGCGGGCTTCCAGCGGACTTGCCCGCCTTTGGCTCTGGCCGGCTATTGCGCCAGCTTCTGGGGGCTGAATTGGAGGAGCAACCCGATCGATACCAACGGGCGTCTCCGGTTACCCATGTGAGTGCATCAACGCCACCGTTTTTCCTGTTTCACGGCACTATGGATATGCTGGTTCCGTTCAGTCAGGCCGAGCGCTTTGCCGAGGCTCTGGATGCCCAGGGGGTGTACCACGAGATCTACCGGATGCGCCTGCGGGGCCATGTCACCAGCTTTCTGACCGCCGGCAATGCGGTCGATCAAGCGGCCCGATTCCTGGCTCGCCAGGGTGCGGGGCCGCAATCAGCCCAGGCGAATGAACGGTAACAGGCTCAACCCGAGAATAACGGCAATGGCGATGAGCGCCGCCAGAAAAGTGACTGGCCGGCTTCGGAACTGATACCAGAGCCCGGTTTCACCGCGCTGGCAACGGGCCAGGTATTCTTCGCGCTGGGCCTGCAGGCGGCGTGCCTGGTAGTCATCCAACAGCGCCCGGGCGCGCTCGGCCTCGGCATCATCATGCACCCAGAAGCCGCCCATGCTGATGCCCCAGCGGCTGGGTGGTGTTTCGTAGTAGCGTACCTCGTGCTCTTCGAACAGGGCGCGGATATCGTCGGCCTCGTCGTCGGGTACGTTACGCAGATTCATCAGGTGGTGGGGCATAGGGCGTTCCGGCTGGCTTAACGGGCGTTGTTGGCTATATCCTAGCAGGAAAGCATAACCGACCGAATGCAACAGGATTCTGCATGAGCCACCACCCCCTTCGTCTGCTGCTGGAGTTTGATGACCGCATCCAGCGCGACAGGGAGCAAGCCCCCGCCTTTCTGCACCGCCGGGACCGGCGTTTTGCACTGGACTGCGAACAGCAGGGCATTCGCCCCGACGCAGCGGCCTGGCTGGCACACATGCAGCGACTCAGCGGCCCGGGCAGTGCAAGCCTGGCGAACCACAAGCTCGAGTTGCAGTGGCAACGGATCCAGCGTGGTTTTATCGCAGCCGGCGCGCTGTTCGGGGTGATTACCATGGCCGGCCTGCTGTTCTACGATGGCGGCCAGCGCATCAATATCACCGTGTTCCTGGCCTTTGTGCTGCTGCAGCTGTTGCTGGCTGCCGCAACCACCGTCCAGGCGGTTGCCGGCTGGCAGCCCTGGGGTTGGTTGCAACGGCGGTTGCAGCCGCAACTGCCGGGGCAAGCCCTGGCACAATTGCAACCGCTGTTGATGGCCCGTGCCGCCCACGCCGGCGGCACCGCGTTCGCCACCACAGGGCTACTGACCCTGCTGGTGTTGCTTGTTATTCAAGACCTGGCCTTTGGCTGGAGCACCACACTGGACACAGCCGCCGGCGGGTATCATACATTGGTGCAGGCGCTTGCCACGCCCTGGGGCTGGCTGTGGCCAGCGGCTGTGCCGTCCCAGGAACTGGTCGAAGCCACGCGATTTTTCCGGGCGGCTCCGGATAGCCCCGGCACAGCCCCGGCACAATGGGGCCAATGGTGGCCATTTGTCGTCATGCTGTGGCTAACCTGGGTGCTGGTGCCCCGCCTGGTGCTTCTGGCTTTCAGCCACTGGCAGATCACCCACAAGGCCGGCCAACTTCTGCAACAGCATCCCGGCATGCAAGCGCTGGCCTGGCGCATGGAAACCCCGACTCTGGACACCGGCAACCAGCACAACGACGCCGACGACCTCCCCGACACAACCACCCGGGCCCGGACCGTCGAACTGGCAGACACGGACCATATCGTCTGTTGGGCCGGTGCCGGTGAACCGGAGTTGCCCCAGCAACTACTTGGTAACCAGACCCAGATCCTCAAGGCTGGAGGACGCGCCTCCCTGGAAGACGATGACCGGGTACTGGCAACCCTGGCGCAGGCCCTGGCAGAGAGCCCAGAACCCAGCGTTATGGTGGTTACCCGCAGTTGGGAACCACCCACCGGTGAGCTACACGACTTCCTGGACCATGCCCGGGAGCAGTGGCCAGGGAATACCCGTGTACTGGTGCTACCGCTGGCCTCCGACGCCAACCTGGCACCAGCCGACTACTTGATCCAACCCTGGCTACGATTTACCGAGCGCCTACCGGCGGGCTTTGCCCGGGTCACCGTGCTGCCGTCCGTGCCGGATAACCCCTACCAGACCGGAACCGAACGCCCATGAGCCAGCAGCCGGTTTTCGCGGTGGTCGGCCACCCCAACAAAGGCAAGTCCAGTGTGGTGGCCACCCTGTCACAGAACGACGCCATCGCCATCGCCCTGGAACCGGGCACCACCCGGGCCCGACAAGCCTACCCGCTCAGTGTTGATGGCCAACAGCTGTACACCTTGGTCGACACGCCCGGCTTCCAGCGGCCCCGGCGAGTACTGCAGTGGTTGGAAGCCCACAGCCTGTCGGCCTCCGACCACCCGGAAACCGTCCGGGCGTTCGTGATTCAGCACCAGGCTGATGACCGCTATGTGGACGAATGCGAATTGCTGGCGCCTATTATCGAAGGCGCCGGGATCATTTACGTAGTGGATGGCTCCGTACCCTACAGTGCAGAGCACGAGGCGGAAATGACCATCCTGCGTTGGACCGGCCGGCCAAGCCTGGCCCTGATCAACAGCATCGGTGATGACGACTACAGCGATACCTGGCAGGCGGCACTTGGCCAGTTCTTTCAGGTTGTTCGCAAGTTCGACGCCGTTCGCGCCCCGTTCACGCAACATCTCAGCCTGCTCAAAGCCTTCGGCCAGCTTGAACCGGACTGGGAGCAGACCCTCGCCCGGGCCACCGACCTGCTGGCCCAGCAGCGACAACAGCGCCGCCACCAGGCCGCCGGCCTTATCGCGCGGGCCCTGGAAGACATGATGGCCTATCAGGAAAAGCGCACACTCACCCTGGATCAGGTGGCCAGCATCAGTGATGCTTCCCTGGCTGAAACCCTGCGGGACCGCTGGTATCGGCATCAGCGTCAGCGCGAACAGACCCTGCGGGTGAACATTGAACATCTGTACCAGCATCAACGCATCCAACGCCAGGAGGCAGAGCTGGAATGGGCCAACCAGCACGACCTGTTCTCTGAAGACACCCGGAAACACTGGGCGGTCAGCAAGAAGTATCTGGCCGGCGCCGGCTTTGGTGCGGGTGCGGTCGGGGGTGCCGGCATTGACGCCGCGACCTTCGGCACATCCCTGGGCACCGGAGCCCTGGTGGGTGGGCTGATCGGTGCCGCTGGCAGCTACTTTTACGGTGACCGGCTGCTGCTCCCGGCACTGAACATCGGCCCCCTGAAAGACGGTTTGAAAAGCGCCACCTTCGGCCCCGTACAGGACAGCCAGTTCGGCTATGTTGTATTGGGCCGGGCGGTGGATCACTGGTGGCACATCAGCCACCGAAACCACGCCGGCCGGGACCTGCTGGAGCTGGAACCGGCCGATCAGCACTGGCTAGAACGGCTCGATAAACACAGTCGCCGGGAGATCCAGAAAGCCTTCGACCGGTGTCGCAAGCAGAAATCTCTCAGCCACCAGCAACGGCAGAATCTGGCAACCGCCATTGAGCATGCCATGACGGTTTACGACGATTGGCGGTTGAATCGGCCTTAACCGGCATGTTTATACTGTACGGCTATTCCATCACACAATGAGGAATGCGAATGAAAATTGTACGAGTGCAAGACATCATCGGTACCGAGCGCGAAGTCACCGGCCCGGGCTGGACCAGCCGCCGCATGTTGCTGAAAAAAGACGGCATGGGCTTCTCCTTCCACGAAACCATTATTCCCGCCGGTGCCGAGCTGAACCTCTGGTACAAGCATCACCTGGAAGCGGTTTACTGCGTTGCCGGTAACGGCAAAATCCTGGATAAGGCCACCGGCGAAACCCACGAGATCACCGACGGCACCCTGTATGCACTCGACAAGCACGACCAGCATACCCTGTACGGTGGCACCGAAGATATGCGCCTGATCTGTGCCTTCAACCCTCCGGTCACCGGCCGCGAAGTACACGACAAAGACGGCGCCTACCTGCCCGACACCAGCGAAGACTGAACCCGCTGGTCGTGACAACCCCTTCGGCAACAACTGCACCGCCATCGCCAGCCAGGCTGCTGCCGGTGGCGGTGCTGCTTTGGCTGGCCGGCGTTTACCTGAGAATTCCGGTACTGGTGGCACCGCCGCTGGCGCCATTTATTTCAGATGAACTGGCGCTTACGCAGGCACTGACCGGCGCCCTCACCACTTTACCCATCCTGATGCTGGCCATTGGCGCTATGCCTGGCTCCCTGGCCATTTCCCGCATCGGCCCCAGGAATACCCTGGCCCTGGCCATGGTGATCATGGTGATCGGCTCGGCGGGCCGCGGCCTGGTGCCAGACACCTTCACCCTGATGGTCGCCAGCGCGGTTATGGGGCTCGGCGTCGCCATGATGCAACCGGCATTACCGGCTTTGCTGCCACGCTGGCTGGCGCCCCATCACCTGGCCCTTGGCTCTGCTATCTACATGAACGGCATGTTGATGGGCGAATTCATTGGTGCCGGCATCACATTACCGGTGCTCATGCCATTGCTGGATAACAGCTGGCGCGCCACGTTACTGGCGTGGTCGTTACCCGCACTTCTGGTTGCCGCAGCCCTGTTTCTGCCCAAGCGGGACCTGGCCCGGCCGGTGCGCCGCGGCGCCTGGCTGCCAGACTGGAAAAACCCGCTGACCCTGCGTATTGGCCTGCTGTTGGGCTTGTCCGGCTCCATGTTTTTTGGCCTTAACGCCTACATGGGGAACCTGCTGGAACAGCAGGGGCATTTTGAGAAGCTGGCCGACGCGCTTTTCTGGTATAACTTTGCGCAAGTGGTGGCCTCGCTGCTGATGCTCAAAATGGCCCGATTCTGGGTAGGTAAGCGCAGCATGATTATCTTGATGGCGGTGCTCAGTATTGTCGGCACCAGCGGCACCATTGTCCTTGAGGGGTGGCCAGCCATATTCAGCGCCACCCTGATGAGTTTTGTTGCCGGTATCCTGCTGATTCTGCTGGTTGCGCTGCCACCACTGCTGGTACGCTCGGAGGAAACCGGTAGGCTGTCGGCCGGCACGTTTCTGGTGGGCTATACCCTGGCCTTTTCGGTGCCCATGATCGGCGGTCTGATTGCCGACTGGAGCGGGGATATTCGCCACGCCATCATGGTGATGGTGGGGTACAGCCTGCTGGTGTTACCCATAGCCTTTACCCTGGATCTGCGCCGTCGACCGGCCTGAGTATCATCTGTCAGCCAATAAACATCGTATGGAAGCCGTTAACCCCCATGCTCAAGCAAGGACTCTGTGTTGAAACTGGCCACCCTGATTAACCAGCTCGCGGATGAAGACACCAGTGCTCTGAAAACACTCAGCCTGGTGGTGGACTGGATTCGCCCGCAACGGGGCGAAACCGTGCACAACGCCGTTGACCGCATGAAGCAACTGGAAGGTGCCCTGACCGAGAACCTGGACGTACATCTGGCAGTGTCTGGCCGGCTGCAGGAATGGCTCGACCAGGCCCAGTTTTTCCAGTTGTTGTCTGGCCTGGGGCTCTATTCCCGCCGGGGCTTCCTGAAAGAGATTGGCGAGCGCCTGTACGAGCGGATCAACCCGGCCCCAAAAGACCGCAACAACGTCAAGAACGTGCTGTTTGTCGTGTTCCACCGCAAAGACGACGCCGAATGGATTCACCGGATCCCCGATGAGGCTCTGATCCGCCTGTTGACCACCCTGTGGCACTTTTCGCCCTCGGCTCTGGAACGCACCCGGAACCGCATATACAGCCAGATGCTCAACGCCCTGGAGATGATGTCCATCTGGGTTGCCGCCGAGGAACTCGAACCCAACATACTGAGATTGAACCCGAAGATCATCGACCGGGAATCCGCCTTCGTGGCCCTTCAGCGGGAAATTGCCGCGCTGGTGCAGTCCTGGGGGCATGCCCTGCAGGAAAAGGAATCCGTTGAGCTGGACGATGCCCACGCGCGGGTACTGATTGAACAGTGCCGCGAAGAAATTGACCGGCTGCAGCGCAAGTCTGTCACCGCCGGCTCCACCATGGCGCTAACCCACCTGCTGGAGCGGCTGCACCAGACCCTGGACCGGATTGAACACCTGCTGGATATTCTGGACCCGGCAGACCCGGTGAAGCGACTTAACCGATCCGTGGAACTGTTCAAGACCCTGGTCCAGGCCAGCGCTGAACGCCACGGCGTCAGAGCCCTCTGGCGCGCCAATCTCCGACTGATGTCCCGCAGCGTCACCGAGAACGCCAGCGACCACGGCGAACACTACATCGCCGGCAGCCGTAAAGAATACCTGGCCATGCTGGCCTCCGGTGCCGGGGGCGGGTTTATCATCGCCTTCATGGCACTGATCAAGATCCAGATACTGCAGCTGGACCTGACCCGGGGCTGGGAAACCCTCTGGGTCAGCCTGAATTACGGCATCGGCTTCATGATCATCCACATGCTGCACTGCACCGTGGCCACCAAACAGCCTGCCATGACCGCCGCCAGCATCGCCGAAAAAGTCGAGCAGGGCGAACAGGGCCGGGCCAACGCCCGGAAACTGGCGGAACTACTGGTCCGGGTTGGCCGCACCCAGTTCGTCGCCATCATGGGCAACGTCGCCGTCGCCCTGTCTGTGGCTTTCGCGGTTGGCTCGTTATACAGCCATGTACAAGGCGTTCCGCTGATCAGTACCGAACGCTACGACTACATGCTCACCGGCATTCACCCCTGGCAAAGCCTGGCATTGATGTACGCCGCCATCGCCGGTGTCTGGCTGTTCTTCTCAGGCCTGGTGGCCGGCTACTTCGACAACCGCGCCGCCTACCTGAACCTGGCCGAACGCCTGGAACAACACCCCCTGCTGCGCCCACTGATGCCCCCGGAAACCCGCGCCCGCTTCGGCGCCTACGTGGCTGAACACTACGGTGCCCTGATGAGCAACTTCGTGTTCGGCGTACTGCTCGGCGTCACCGGCTACATCGGCTACCTGCTGGCCCTGCCCATCGACATCCGCCACGTCGCCTTCTCCTCCGCCGACGTCGGCTACGCCATGTCCGTGTTCATCCCCGGCGCCAGCGACTTCGCCCTGTTCACCCTGTTCGCCCTGCTGATCGGCGGCGTCAACCTCATCGTCAGCTTCACCCTGGCCCTGAACGTTGCCCTGAGAGCCAGAAACACCCGGATATCCAGCTTCCCGAAACTGATCAAAGCATGGTTCCAGGTGGTCGCTGAAAACCCCATGGCGCTGATTTACCCGCCAAGAGATCCGCTACCGGAACCAGACGACCTCAAAGCGGCCCAACCCGACAGCCCGCAAACCAAGGCCGAAAACAAAGAACAGCGCCAAAAAGCCCTGCAGAAATAAAAAAGGGCCGCCAAAGCGACCCGGAAAGTTTTTCAGAAGCGCCACCCCAAGCCAGCAGGCCGTGGGGTGGGAGATAATTTTCCGCCGGGAAAAAGATGTCTGAGCGCAGCGAGTTATTTTTCCCAGAGGAAAATTATCTCCCACCCTGCGGCCAGACTCCCAAACTCAGATGTAGTAGTCCTTCAACGGAGGAAAGCCATTAAACTCCACCGCACTGTAGGTGGTGGTATAGGCCCCGGTCGACAACCAATACATCCGGTCACCAATCGCCAGATTCAGCGGCAACGGGTACTTGTGGTGCTCATACATGATATCGGCACTGTCACAAGTCGGCCCCGCAATCACACAGTCCTCGCCTTCACCGGTCTTCTCGGTCCAGATCGGAAACTTGATCGACTCATCCAGCGTCTCAATCAGCCCCGAGAACTTACCCACATCGGTAAACACCCATCGGTGCAACGCGGTACGGGACTTCCGGGAAATCAGCACCACCTCACTCACCAGCACACCGGCGTTGGAAATCAGCGAACGGCCCGGCTCAATAATGATCTCCGGCAGATCGTCACCAAAATCTTCCCGCAGGAAACGGGCAATTTCCTCCGCATACACCGCCAACTCATTGGTGCGGGTAATGTAGTTGGCCGGAAAACCACCGCCCATGTTGATCATTTTCAGCTCAATGCCGTCTTCTTCCTTCAGACGCTCGAAAATCACCTTCACCTTATTCAGGGCCGCGTCCCAGGCGCCGATTTCCCGCTGCTGGGAACCCACGTGGAACGACACGCCGTAAGGCACCAGGCCCAGATCGCGGGCCAGAATCAGCAGGTCCATGGCCATATCCGTCTGGCAACCAAACTTGCGAGACAGCGGCCAGTCTGCGGTCAGGGTGCCTTCGGTCAGGATGCGCACATACACCTTCGAGCCCGGCGCCGCTTTCGCGATGTTGCGCAGATCAGCCTCGGAGTCGGTGGCAAACAACCGCACGCCCTTCTCATAGAAGGTGCGAATGTCCTTCGCCTTCTTGATGGTGTTGCCGTAGCTGATGCGATCACCGGTCACACCCAGGCCCATCACCTTGTCCAGCTCATACACCGATGCGATATCGAAACAGGCACCCTTGTCCCGCAGCATGGTCAGAATCTGCGGCGCCGGGTTGGCTTTAACCGCATAGTAAACCTTGGCGTACGGGAACCCTTCCACCAGCTCCTCGTACTGACGGTCAATGGTCTGGGTATCGATGACCACAAACGGGGTTTCCTTGCCGTCGGCAAAGTCCTTGATCCGCTTGAAGGTCTCGGCGCTGTAATAATCGGCGATGTCAGCGTTGGGGTTCAGATTCATGGGTGGTGTGTCCCTCCACAGGGTAAACGGGCATAAAAAAAGGGTAGCACAGCCTCGCCGTGTTACCCGTGAATAGTCGCGATCATCAGGCTTTTTTCTGACCACCGCAAATGCGCATATATACCCATAAATCCGGCAACGGAAGCCGGACCTCTGGCACAGCATTCTGTATCACACCGCCACCGGCCAAAGCGGCGTCGGCTCTGTCGGCCCGTCCGGATCCTGGGGGCAGCTCTGCCTGTTCAGGTAATCCAGAATGGCCTCTTTCAAATCACTGCCCTGACCCAGCCCCTGGTTACCGAACAGCCGATTAAACTCAAGCACATACGGGTAGCCATCGACCAGCGCTATATCGAAACCGGCGTGGTCCACACCCAGCTCCCTGGCCAGCCGCAAAGCCAGCCCGGTGACCACCTCCGGTACCGGGCTGGTATCAATTTTCCCACCCCGGGCCACGTTGTTGTAGAAGCCCTGTTCCGCCTGGGTTCGCCAATAGGCCGTCAGCACCCGGTCACCCACCACCACAACCCGCACATCACGGTCGATCGGCAGGTATTCCTGGGCATAAAGCACGTGGGTACGTTCGCAGTACCGGCGCCAGTCGTCACGATTTTCGATCAGCCACACCCCTTCACCCATACTGGCCTTGGGCAGTTTTGCCACAAAGGGCAGGGCCATGGTGTCCCAAATCAGATCCCGCTCCTGGGGGCCGTTGGCTTCGATCAGCGTCCACGGGGTGTGTTCCGGTGCTACGGTCTGGAACGCACGGGTCATCTCCACCTTGTCGTGACCAATGCGATAGCTGGCCTCGCTTGGAAACACGCGGCACTTGAGACCGTGGACCAGGGCATTCAACTGCCAGTATTCCGGGAACAGCACCCAGTCGGCATCTCGCAGCAGGTCCTTGTGTCTAAGAAACTGCTCCGGCTTGAGTACTGTGGTGTCAGGAAAGCCAAGGGTACGGAAGATATCAAAGGAAACCAGGTGCATGGTGTCAGCGGCACTCCAGATAGGTTGCGCGCATTTTATACAGAATCCGGTTCCGGACAAGCTACCTCAGGAAAAATAATTGACCGGCGTCATGGACAGAGAGAATATAAATGATAATACTTTTCATTCACTCGAAAGGAGCTACCTATGACCAAGAAACTGATGTTTGCCACTCTCACCTGCGCCGCCTTCGCATTCAGCGCCAACGCCCACGCCAGTGACGTCGAACACTTCAAGGGCAAGCCCTCTGACACCCTGGAACAGGCGGTTAGCAACTTCTCGGAATACAACAACAAGTTGGAAAAGGTATTGGCCGGAGACATGACCCCCGAGGCCATGAACGAAGTCCACGAACTGACCTATACCCTGGAAAACGCCCTGGGCAAGATCAGTGAAGAACTGCGCGAACTGGCGGATGTGCTGGAAGAAGTTCACGTTGCCTCCGAGCACGCCGATGGCAACGCTGTTAAAAAGCACGGGCAGAAGTACCTTGAAGTCAGTCGGGAAGTGATCAAATAACAGATTGCTGTTCCGGTTCTCCATCGCTGCTAACCTGAAGGCTACTCACTCGGTGAATAAAGGTTGGTGGCGATGGCCGTCCTTGATCCGCAAGCGCAGGCGCTGTTACGGGAAGTTGAGCAGGACACCCACTCGGGCGCCAGCCAACTGGCACTGACGACGCTACGCCAGCTGCACCGCTACGTCTCTCAACAACCGGCGGCAATACGCCTGGAGCCGTTGCTGGCTGCCCTGGCCAAGGCCCGGCCGAGCATGGTGGTGATTGGCAACAGTATCGCCCGCCTACAACGAACACTGGCTCGGAATCCTCAGTCGGCCGAAGAGGCCGTTCAGGCATTAATCATTGAACTCGAGTCAGCCACCAGCCAATTGATCACGCACGCCCGTGGGCTTGTACAACACGGCAACACCATCCTGACCCACAGCGCCAGCTCAGTGGTGCTGCAGTGTCTGACCCAACTGGCCCGGGATGGTGTGGAGTTTTCGGTGATCTGCACCCAAAGCAGCCCCGGTTTCGAGGGCCACGGCCTGGCCTCAGCGCTGGCCCGCCAGGGGGTTCCGGTCACCCTGATTACCGATGCCCAGGCCGGCCTGTTTATGCCGAGAGCAGACCTTGTGTTCACCGGCTGCGACTGCTGGCTGGCAGATCATCACTTTATCAATAAGAGTGGCACGCTGCTTGTAGCCCTGGCCGCACGGCATGCGGGAACGCCGTTCTGGGTATTGGCGGACACTTTCCGGGACAGCCCGGCAACCGTCGAAACCATCGATCTCGAAGAAATGCCCGCGGATGAACTGCAAGGCCCCGGAGAGAGTGGCATAACCGTTCGCAATATCTACTTCGAACCCGTACCTGACAACCTGGTGACCGGGCGGGTCAGCGAGCGGGGCGTTTTTTCGTTCCCTGCTGAGCCTGGGCGGTGAGTGGGTCATCCGGCCAGGGGTGTTTGGGATAGCGGCCACGCATGTCCTTGCGCACCTCCGGATAGGCGTTCTGCCAGAAACTGGCCAGGTCAGCAGTGACCGCTAAAGGCCGCTGGGCCGGTGACAAAAGATGAATCACCACCGGTACCCGACCACCAGCCACTGTCGGCGTTTCCGTCCAGCCAAACAACGCCTGCAACTTGGCCGCCAGCACCGGGCCGTTGTCGGCGCTGTAATCCAGGGTGACGTTCTGTCCGGTGGGAATGATCAGAGATCTGGGCGCGAGTTCGTCCAGTTGCTGCTGTTGCGGGTAGTCCAGCAGGGCATGCAGGGCCTGAACCAGGTTGATGCCCGCCAGGTCAGACCAGCGCTTCATACCAGCCATAAACGGCGCTAACCAGGTCTCCAGAGTGTCCAGCAAGAACTGGTCGCTGACCTCTGGCCAGTCGCCGGGGAATTTCTCCGCCAGCAATCGCACCCGGGCAACCCACTGGCGGGCCGTATCACTCCAGGGCAGGCTGTCCAGACCTTTACGGCGCACCGCGTCCAGCAGGCCCTGCTGAACCAGTTCGGGGGCAACCTGATTCAGCGGCTTCTCCGCCAGCACCAGTGCCCCGAGCTTACGGACCCGGCGAGCGACGACGGTGCCGCGTTTGTCGTCCCACAGGGCTTCCTCACGTTCTTCGATATGGTTAGCCAGGTCCTGTTCAAGGTCCGTGAGATCGACCGGTGCCGCCAGATAAATCGTCGCTTCCCGGGCCTTACCATCCAGATCCGCCGTCACCAGCCAGTCCTGCCTGGCCAGGGGATCGTCCTCCCGCAACACCGCACCCTTGCCGTTACTCAACTGATACCGGGGCATGGCCCCTGAGCGGCGGCGGGCAATACGGTCCGGATAGGCCTGGGCCAACACCCGCCCAACGTCGGTTTCCGAGGGTAAATCCTGTGCCAGCTGGCCACGGCACAGTCGTTTTGCCGCCTGCCGAACCGCCTGCAACCGTGCGGTGTCCAGGCCGCGATGACCGCGTTCGCCCCGCAGCACCCGAATCCGTTCATGCAGATCCGCGCCAGAGCCTGGCCCGAGCAAATCCCGCTCCTCCAACAGCGCGGCCAGCTCGGCCGCCAGCTGGCCCAGCCCCAGGGTAAGGCCTTTGATCACCATATGGGCCAGGCGAGGGTGGAGGCCCAGCTCCCGGGCCGCCTTGCCGTGGTCTGTGATGGCTCCCTCGGCATCCAGCAGATCCAGCCACTGCAACAACTCCACCGCCTGCTGCCAGTGCGCCTTCGGCGGGGCATCAATCCAACCCACCTGCTCCGGGGAACGGGCCCCCCACTGGGCCAATTCCAGCACCAGCGGCGCCAGGTCGGCTTCCTGGATTTCCGGCGGCGTGTAGTCCGCCAACCCGAACTGCTCCGACTCACTCCACAGCCGGTAACACACACCCGGCTCAACCCGACCGGCCCGGCCCTTGCGCTGCTCGGCAGACGCCTTTGATACCCGCCCGGTCACAAGGCGTGTCATACCGCTGTTGGGATCAAACACCGCACGGCGCTGCTGACCGGCATCAATCACCACCCGCACGCCTTCGATGGTCAGACTGGTCTCGGCGATCGCCGTGGCCAGCACAATCTTGCGGGTACCCTCCGGCGCCGGCGAAATCGCCCGGTCCTGTTCTTCGGCTTTGAGGTTGCCGTACAAGGGGGCCAGCACCACGTTACCCGGCAATTGCCCCGCCAGCTGCTGCGCCACCCGCCGAATCTCCCCTGCTCCGGGCAGGAACACCAGCAGGGAACCGGTCTGATCCCGCAGGGCCTCCTGAATCACAGCCACCACTTGGTCCACTATCCGGACATTACGGGGCAAAGGGCGGTAAAACACCTCCACCGGAAACGCCCGCCCCTCGCTGGTGATCACCGGCACATCCCCCAGCACCCGGGCAATAGGCGCAGTATCCAGGGTGGCCGACATCACCAGCAACCGCAGATCCTCCCGCAGGGCCTGCTGGCTTTCCCGCACCAGGGCCAATCCCAGATCGGCTTGCAACGACCGCTCATGAAACTCATCAAACAGCACAGCGGCATAGTCTTCCAGCATCGGGTCGTTCTGAATCAGGCGCGTCAGAATGCCCTCGGTCACCACCTCAATCCTGGTGCTGCCTGACACCTTGGTATCCAGGCGAGTCCGATACCCCACCGTCTGCCCCGGCGCTTCCCCCAACTGCTTCGCCATATACCGGGCCGCCGACCTGGCCGCCAGCCGCCTGGGCTCCAACATCAGGATCTTCCGGTTATCCCGCCAAGGGGCATCCAACAGAGCCAGCGGAACCCTTGTCGTTTTACCCGCGCCCGGGGGTGCCTGGAGCAACGCTGTGGTGCTCTTGTTCAGGGTTTGTTTTAGCTCTGGGAGTATGTGTTCTATTGGGAGCATCGGTTTTGGCTGGGTTCTCGTTGGGTTTAGCCCGGGAGTTTTGGGGGTGGCGCGGGGGTGTTTAGGTTTTTTTGGCCGAAAAAGAACTCGCTTCGCTCAGACACCTTTATTCGGTCAAAAAAACCTAAACACCCCCACACCCTGCGTAACTTTAAGGGTATATCCAGAGGTTACCATGGTCGTACTTGGGTTAAGCCGCTTATGCCGTCAAGCTCACCCAGCAAATTATCTTTTTCAGCGGAACCGCCGTGGTCAGCTAGAGCGGGGTGGTGGGGTATTTTTTTCCGCCGGAAATGAATGTCTGAGCGCAGCGAGTTTCATTTCCAAGGCAAAAAATACCCCACCACCCCGATCAATCCTCCACAACCCACAGTCTGGGTCCACACCACATCAAGACCGCGAACGCCACAAGTCAGCCCGGGGCACAAAGAACGCAAACAAAAGCCCAAACGCCAGCGCCGCCACCCCAATACCGAAGGCAGACCCCAGGGTACCGCCCGCATCCAGCCATTGTTTGGTGAGCCACGGCCCAACCATCTGGGTGAAACCGTAAAGCGCCACCATCGCCGCCGACAACCGGGGCCCCTGATGAGGATGCAACGCCCGCCCGATACGCTGGGTCAGCAGCACCGTACCCAGGAAGGTACTGCCCACCAGCGCTGCACAAAGCACCAACCCCACGGGCCCCGGCCAGACTACTGCCGCCAGCACCCCTGCCAGCTGGATCAGAAAATTCAGCCTCAATGCCGGCAGATCCCCCATCAGGGCTCCCAACTTGTTCCAGAGCCACGGTGCAGGAATGGTAAACAGGGCTACGATCACCCAGGTGCCGTTCAGTAGCCCGTGGCCCTGGGGCAAGGTCATCTTGGCCAGGAGCGGCAGGAAGGTCATGGGCAGGATGTACCCCAGGCCAGCCCCGGCATAGGACAGGAACAACGGAATACTCGCGCGATCCAGTAACGGGGTGTTGCTGACCACCTGCCCGGAATCGTCGTGCTGGCGCACAGGTACCTCCAGCCTGCGCAGCTGCATGGCGCCCCACCAGGCTATTGGTATCGACAACACCGCCGCAGGCCACCAGCGCTCGGCGCCCTCAAGCAGGGTCGCAGAACCGGTGACCAGTCCGCTGGACACCAGCAGGCCGATGCCCACACCGATATAGACCAGGCCGCTGAGCGAGGCCCTGTTGCGCAACACCAGCCACTCCAGTATCAACGCGGGTGCCTGCACGAACACCACGCCGTTGGCCACGCCGTTCAGCCAGCGGCTTGCGGATATGACTGTGAGGTTGTCGGTCTGGGTTATGACCAGTGTGGTGACCACATGGATCGCCAGGAACAGCGGCAGCATGACACGGATCTGGTCAATCCGATGCCAGCGAATGGCCAGCATGGCGCCCATCAGGTACCCAAGATAGTTCCAGGTGGCGACGGCAGCGCCATCTGCTGCGCTGAATTGGCCGTCGGCCACCAGATAGGGCAACAGCGGGGTGTAAATAAACCGGCCGAGGCCATGCACCACCAGTAGCACCAGGGCGCCGGCGGTCAGAACGGTAAACAGCTGTCTTGGGTCAGCAGAGTGCGAGTTGGTCATAGCGCAGCCCGGAGGTCGTGTCGATCAATGAAACGGCCGAGCAGTGTAGGTCACTACCGATTAATTGTCAGTGTGACTTTGGCAGGATAAGGCCCAACCAGCAGGCCCGCAGGGCGGGCCACCAGTTCAGGAGCCGGGGTTGCGGGCCTTGGCCCACTGGGTGATGCGCTGATAGGCCTGAGCCAGCTCCTGGGGTTTGTGGGGCGGTTGAATCAAGGCCTGAAGCTGTCCCTCGGGGTTAAGCAAAGCAAAGTGACCACTGTGGTCCACCAGCAACTGCCCGTCCACCTCCCGATGAACAAACACCGCACTGACACTCTTCGCCAGTTCACGCAGGGTCTCCAGGTCGCCGGTCAGGCCATGGAAGTTTTCACCGAAAAAGCCGGTGTAGGCTTTCAGCTGTTCCGGCGTGTCGTGTTCCGGGTCTGCCGTGACCAATAGGTAGTCCGGTTTGGGCACATCCGCAGACAACAGCTTATCGGTCTGGCGCAGGTTGGCCATGGCCGCCGGGCAGATATCCGGGCAGTTGGTGTAGCCCACAAACACGAACGTCCACTGGCCCTTCAGGTCATCGCGGGTGACGGTTTCACCCTGTTCGTTGGTAAGAGTGAACTCCGCCAGGGGTCTTGGCTGCTCGTACACATAAGTGTTGTACTGGCTCAGGTCGGGCGCCGCCACTGGCGATTCACCGGCTCCTTTCAGGAACACCTGCCGGCCAACTGTCAGGCCGAATACCAGCATGACCACCAGGAACAAGACAAACAACGTGATGCGTAACGATCGCCCCATGGGGCCTCCACTTTATAAACCCGGAAACTGTCATTCAAAAATAGACAAAATGATCCACCAGCAGCACCACAAACAACGCCATCAGGTATGTGATGGAGTATTTGAAGGTGTTCAACGCCACCCGCCGGTCATCGCCCTTCAACAATCGGATGGCGTATTGCAGGAACCTCAAGCCTAGTGCCAGTGCGCCGATCAGGTAAATACCTCCCGACATCCCTGTGACAAAAGGTAGCAGGCTGACCGCCAATAGCATCAGGGTGTACAGCAGAATGTGCAGCTCGGTGTACTTGTTGCCATGGGTCACTGGCAGCATGGGAATACCAGCCTTGGCGTATTCCTCTTTACGGTGAATGGCCAGGGCCCAGAAGTGCGGCGGTGTCCAGGCGAAGATGATCAGTACCAGCAGCAGGGCGTGGCCCTCCACCTGACCGGTAACGGCGGTCCAGCCAAGCAAGGGAGGCATAGCACCCGCCAGGCCACCAATGGTGATGTTCTGTGGCGTGGCCCGCTTCAGGAACAGGGTGTAAACCCCGGCATAACCCACCAGTGAAGCCAGGGTGAGCCAGGCCGTCAGTTCGTTCACCTGCCAGACCAGCACAATCATGCCCACGGCTGCCAGTACGGTGGCAAACAACAGGGCATCAATCGCAGCAATCCGTCCGGTGGCCACCGGGCGCTTGCGGGTGCGGGCCATCACGGTGTCGATCTTCTGGTCGACGACGTGGTTCACAACGGCGGCGGCCCCTGCCAGCAGGGCAATACCCAGGTTGCCATACAGCAGCACATCCCAGCCGGGCACGCCGGGCGCCGCCAGCAGCATGCCAATAACCGAGGTGAGGATCATCAGCGCGACCACCCGGGGCTTGGTCAGCTCCAGGTAGTCCCGCCAGGAAATGGATTTGCTCAGGGAACTCGCATGTTCCTCGGCCGGCAGCGCTTTAACTTGCTCGCTCATGCCGTTACCTCCCGGTTTATGGTTGTTGTATGGGTTGCGGGGGATGTTTCAGGTTGTGGCAGCTGCCGGTGCTGCCAGATCAGGTGAACGACCGTCAGCAGCAGTCCTGCCCCCATGGCGTTGTGGGCGACGGCGATAGACAACGGAATGTACAGCCACACATTGGCCAGGCCCAGGCCGATCTGCACCGTAAGCGCCGCCGCAACCAGCGCGATGCTCCGGTCCAGGCCGCTATCACCTCGGTTCCGCCAGAGTAGCGTCAGCAGGACGACAAAGTAGCCGAGTACGATAACCGCACCCAGGCGATGGGTAACATGAATCGCCACACGGCCGTCAGCCGTCAGCTGGCCGCCCAGGTAGTTCGGGCCAACCTGCTGGGTAATATCAAAACCATGCCGGAAATCCATGCCTTCCGGCCACCATTGCCCCTGGCAGGTAGGCAGGTCCGTGCAGGCCACAGCGGCATAGTTGGCTGCGGTCCAGGCACCCAGCGCAATTTGCATGATCACCAGCAAAAGGCCGCCGTACAACCAGGGGCGCAGGCGGGCGAGGGCCGGCGGTGCGGCGCATGAAGGGGCAGAGCCCCGGGATCGTTTGCGCAGACGTAGCGTTAGCAATAGCAGCAGAGTGAGCGTGGTGAACCCACCCAACAAATGCAGGGCGACCACCTGTGGCCAGAGTTTGAGGGTCACGGTCCAGGCGCCAAATGCACCCTGCAAAAGAATGAAGGCAGCAATGAACAGAGGCAATTTGACCGGTATACCCGCCCGGCGGTTGCGTACCGCGGTGGCGGCCAGGCCAAACACCACCAGGCCCAGTATGCCTGCGGCGTAGCGGTGGATCATTTCCGGCCAGCCCTTGGACACATCCACCGGCGTCTCGGGGAAACGGGCATTGGCGATGGCAATGCGGGTTTCACTCTGGGGCACCGTCAGGAAACCGTAACACCCCGGCCAGTCAGGGCAACCCAGCCCGGCATCCACCAGTCGGGTCCACGCACCGAGCATAATCACCACCACCGCCAGCAGGCAGGCAGCGGTGGACCAGCGGGCCATTTTCTTAACCGTTTGAGCAGATTGCTCACGGGAAAACTGTTGCGTCACGTTCCGTTCTCCCTGGTCAGCCAATCTGCGACAACTTCAGCAAATGCTTGAGGTCTTTGAGCATTTGCTTGCCAGTGTGTTCGGTGCCGTAATGCATCATCACGTTACCGAAAGGATCGATCAGCAAGATCCGGGGGGCTGTCTCGGGTGACACGCCAGTGGGCCAGGCCGCTGCCGCGCCGGGCGCCGGGCGCAGTCGCTCCATGGAGCTGTACTCTGCCTGCCAGCGTTGCTCGAGCCCGGCTGGCACAGTGCCCAGCGCTGCTGCCCGGCTGACCCGAGGTGCATTTTTGCCAAGGGCGATGTTTACCTGGCGGGCCAGATACAGCAGCTCCTCGCAATCGCTGCCGCAAGTACCGGAGACCACCAGCATAAGCCAGTTAGGGTCGACCTGATCAGCACCGAAGCGCTCTGCCAGCGGCACCCCGTTTGAGGTTTCCAGATTCAATGCCTGCACCGGCACAGGCGGCATCAGGAGCTCGCCTTCGTTGGTATGACCAACCGGATTCAACCAGCCGGTATAAAACATGATGGTGGCCAGAATCATCGGCCCAAAACCCACCGCAAACAGCAGCAAGGCGGTGCGCCTGCCACGACGAACCTGTTCCGGGCTGAGGGGGTCCTGCCCGGTCACGGAATCAGCCGTTGTCGTTGTCATTATCGGCTCCTGTCTTTCGGATTCTTTCATTTTTTTTATAACTCGCCACTAACGTCAATATAGTCAGTGCTGCAGCAAGCGCAAACCATTGCACAGCATATCCGTAGTGGGTCTGGGGGCCCATCACATCCGGAGCATGATCAGCGCGGTAAGCACCCGGCTGCTCGCTGTCTGAGAGCTTTAGGACCATCCCGGCAGGACTGGCCACCGTGTCTTCAACAGTGGCCTGAGGTAATGCCTGTACCCGTCTTGGCCAGCCACTGGCAGGGCCGGTATCCTCCGCCAGCACCGGAGGCACCGGATAATCATCCAGCCGTCCCTCCAGGGTAAACAGTCCGCCCGGGGTGTCGATTTCCGGCAGTTGATCCCGAGTGCGGGGGCCGCGAACCCAGCCACGGTTGACCACCAGTGACGGCCCCTCTACCGGCGTAAACACGGTCAACACCTCGTATCCGGGCACGCCGTCACGGGTTCGGTTATCCAGCAGCCAGGTGTATTCGGTATACCAGCCGGTCAGAACAACCGGCTGCCCTCTCTCTAATCCGCCTGAGACAAGTGTCGGCCAATCACCCTGGCTGGCTTGTTGCTGCCAGGCTGCCAACAGCATCTGCTTTTCCTCCGCCCGGTTGAGTTGCCAGACGCCCAGGCTCAGCAGCACCGGCAACAGCAACCCGCTGAACATCAGCAATCGCCAGTCAAACTGCCATCGGCGATTCATCAACCGCACCTACCCATGCTTTGCTATAGTGATATCAGGTTCCCATCGTGCACCGGGGACTCTGTCCATATAACCATTCAACAACAGGGACACCCCATGCTAAAGCTTTTAATCGTTGTACTGCTGCTGGCGGTTATGGTCAGCCTGTTCAGCGGCCTGTTTTTCCTGATCCGCGACGGTGGCAAAACCAGCCGGGTGGTGAACTCTCTGGCGGTTCGGGTGGCATTGAGCGTATTGCTCATTGCCGTGGTTCTGACCTCCCTGTGGACCGGAGATCTGGTGCTTAACCCGACCCCGGTCCCGTAATGGTCAACGTTGTTGTCAAATGACATAGACGAATACAAACAGTCCCAGCCAGACCACATCCACAAAGTGCCAGTACCAGGCTGCCGCCTCAAAACCAAAATGGTTGTCGGCCGTGAAGTGCCCCTTGTTGATTCGTATCAGCATGATCACCAGCATCAAGGTGCCAAGGAATACGTGAGCACCGTGGAAGCCGGTCAGCATAAAGAAGGTACTGCCGTAGATACCGGATTGCAGGGTCAGGTCCAGATCCCGATAGGCGTGCAGGTATTCATAGGACTGCACGAACATGAACACAACCGCCAGCGCAATGGTCGCCATCAACCAGAGTTTAATCTTTGCCCGGTCACCCGCCTTCATGGCGTGATGGGCAATGGTAACGGTAAAGGATGAGGTGACCAGCAGGATGGTGTTGATCAGAGGCAAGCCCCAGGGGCCGATGACTTCCGTGGGGCCCGGATAGGCTTGCGGGTCCGGATTGTTCACCAACGGCCAGCTGGCCTGGAACCCCTCCCAGAGCATGTTGGTGCTGCCTTTGTCACCTTCACCACCCAGCCAGGGCACCACAAACACCCGGACATAGAACAGCGCGCCAAAGAAAGCCGCAAAGAACATCACCTCCGAGAAGATAAACCAGCTCATACCCCAGCGGAACGAACGATCCATCTGAGGACTGTACAGACCGGCCCGGCTCTCACGGATCACCGCGCCAAACCAACCGAACAGCATGTACGCCATGATCAGGGCGCCTATCATGAACATGATCCAGGAGCCGGTGGTGCTTTCACCCTGTTTGCCATTGACCATGATTGAAGCCACCCCGTAGAGGGTCACCCCCAGCCCGACAGTGGCCACGATGGGCCATTTGCTCTGTTCGGGAACGTAATAGGTCTGGTTATCCGCCATAACTGTCTCCGATGGCTTAGCCGTTATTGTTAGTTGTTGTCTGCGCCCGGTCGGACTTCGAAACTTCCGCCTGCTTGCCCTGATCGTACAGGGTGTATGACAAGGTCAGTTTGGTGATGTGTTCCGGCAAGTCCCGGTCAACAATAAAGATCAGCGGCATTTCCACACTTTCCCCCGCTTCCAGCGGTTGCTGGTTGAAACAGAAGCACTCGGTCTTGTGGAAGAACAGAGTGCCTTCGGAGGGGGCCAGGCTGGGTACCGCCTGGCCAACCATGGGCTGATCGGTCGGGTTCTCGGCATAGTAATTGATGGTTACCGATTCCCCCGGATGCACTTGCACACTTCGAACCACCGGACGGAATTTCCAGGTCATACCTGGGCCGTTGCTGGCCAGGAACTGAACGGTTACCGTCCGGTTTTCATCCACCTGCTGGGTGGCACTGGCTTCATACCGGCCACCGGTTTTGCCGTTGATGCCGGTGATCTCACAGAACACCTCATACAACGGCACCAGCGCGAACCCGAAGGCAAACATGCCCACCACCCCTGACAGGCACCAGCCAATTACCCTCGCATTGCTTTTACGCTCTGGCGTTTTCTCACCTGCTTGCTCAGACATGGCGTAGCCTCCCGGTTATTTCACTTCCGGTGGAGTGGAGAAGGTGTGGTAAGGCGCGGGTGACGGCACGGTCCACTCAAGACCTTCAGCACCATCCCAGGGCTTGGCGGGCGCCTTCTTGCCGCCCTTCACACACTTGACCACGATGAACAGGAACAGCAACTGGGTTGCCCCGAACATGAACGCCCCGATACTGGAGATCATGTTGAAATCGGTGAACTGCAGGGCGTAATCCGGAATCCGGCGCGGCATACCCGCCAGCCCCAGGAAGTGCATGGGGAAGAACGCCAGGTTCATACCGATGAACGACAACCAGAAGTGCGTCTTGGCCAAGGTTTCGTCGTACATGTGGCCGGTCCACTTGGGCAGCCAGAAGTAGGCAGAGGCAAAGATGCCGAAGATAGCACCCGGCACCAGTACGTAGTGGAAGTGCGCCACCACAAAGTAGGTGTCGTGGTACTGGAAGTCCGCCGGCGCGATGGCCAGCATCAGTCCGGAGAACCCGCCAATGGTAAACAGGATGATAAAGGCCACCGAGAACAGCATCGGCGCCTCAAAACTCAGGGAGCCCCGGAACATGGTGGTCACCCAGTTGAACACCTTCACCCCGGTGGGCACCGCAATCAGCATGGTGGCGTACATGAAGAACAACTGGCCCGCCAAGGGCATGCCCACAGTGAACATATGGTGCGCCCAGACCATGAACGACATGATAGCGATGGCGCCCACCGCATACACCATGGAGGCATAACCGAACAGCGGCTTGCGGGAGAATGCAGACACAATGTGCGAGATAGCCCCGAACGCCGGCAGGATCATGATGTACACCTCGGGGTGCCCGAAGAACCAGAACACGTGCTGGAACAGCACCGGATCACCGCCACCGGAAGCATCAAAGAAGCTGGTGCCGAAGTGGATATCCATCAGCATCATGGTGACCACACCAGCCAGTACCGGCATGACAGCAATCAGCAGGAAGGCAGTAATCAGCCAGGTCCACACGAACAGGGGCATTTTCATCAGGGTCATACCCGGCGCCCGCATGTTCAGAATGGTGGCAATCACGTTGATGGCACCCATGATCGACGACACACCCATGATGTGCACCGCGAAGATAAAGAAGGTGGTACTCGGCGGCCCGTAGGTCGTCGATAAGGGTGCGTAGAAGGTCCAGCCAAAGTCCGGAGCACCGCCCTGCATGAACAGGGTAGAGACCAGAATCAGGAAGGCACAGGGCAGCAGCCAGAAGCTCCAGTTGTTCATCCGCGGCAGGGCCATATCAGGCGCCCCCACCATCAACGGCAACATCCAGTTGGCCAGGCCGACGAAAGCCGGCATAACCGCACCAAACACCATGATCAGGCCGTGCATGGTGGTCATCTGGTTAAAGAATTCCGGCTCGACAATCTGCAGGCCGGGCTGGAACAGCTCGGCCCGAATAACCATCGCCATGCTGCCACCCAGCAGGAACATGGCGAAACTGAAGATCAGGTACATCGACCCGATGTCTTTATGATTTGTGGTCAACAGCCAGCGGCTAATGCCTTTGGCCGGGCCATGATGATGGTCCTGGGTGTGGGTATCTGCAACCGCACTCATGAAAACCCCCGTTACCGCCGTGTGTTATGGCTGGTGATTGTTGTTATCTGGCGTTGATTACTGTTGGTTCTTGTAATCAAAAATCTCTTTGGGCGTGACCATTTCGCCGGTGTTGTTACCCCAGGCATTCCGCTCGTAGGTAATCACCGCGGCCAGGTCGACCTCGCTCAACTGGTTGCCGAAGGCCTGCATGGCTGTGCCCGGCGCACCGTTCACCACGATATCGATATGGCCCTCCATGTCCTCCAGCGCCATCTGGCTGCCCTTCAGAGCCGGAAACGCCGGAGGCAGACCGGTACCATCAGCCTGGTGGCAACTGGCACAGGCGGTTGCATAAGCCCGTTCGCCACGCTCCATCAGCTCGTCGAGGGTCCAGTCTTTCTCGGTCAACTGGCGCTCCATTTCGGCCATTTCTCTCTGCTCTGCCACCCATTCGTTGTATTCCTCCTCAGGCACCGCTTTGACGACCACCGGCATAAAGCCGTGGTCCTTGCCACAAAGCTCGGTACACTGGCCACGGTAGGTGCCGGGCACATCCACCCGGGTCCAGGTCTCGTTGATAAACCCGGGAATGGCATCCTTCTTCACACCAAATGCCGGCACCCACCAGGAGTGAATGACATCGTTGGCGGTGAGCAGGAAACGGACTTTCTTGCCGACCGGAATCACCAGCGGGTTATCGACCTCCAGCAGGTAATGTTCACCCTTGGCCTGACGATTGCGGATTTGGTCGCGCGGCGTCGACATGTTGGAGAAAAAGCTGAAATCGTCGTCAATGTACTCGTATTGCCAACGCCACTGGTAACCGGTGATCTTGATGTCGACATCCGATTCAGTGGTGTCGTACATCTCGACCAGGGTTGCGGTGGCGGGAATCGCCATGGCCACCAGGATGGCCAGTGGGATAATGGTCCAGAGCACTTCCACCACAGTGTTCTCATGGAAGTTCGCGGGCTTGGCGCCCCGGGATTTACGGTGGGCAAAAATTGACCAGAACATGACCCCGAAAACGATGACGCCAATGGCGACACAGATCCAGAGAATGGTCATATGAAGGCTGAAAATCTGGTTACTGGTGCTGGTCACCCCGGGTGACATGTTCATGGTCCAGTCAGCCATGACAGTGACCGGCAACAACAGACCAGCGGCTAGGGCTACTGCCCGCTTGGCATGCACGCGCATACTGTGTCTCCACAGAGTGTTATTCTTGTCGGATTTTGCGTCATCCCCCTGCTGCACACCCCGGCGCTCGCAACACCGGATGGCCTCAGAGTGAAAGCCTGATTATGGATACATCAGGATCGAGTATAGACACAGATCAAGAAAAGGCTAAAAAATCCTTAAATCCAAAACGGATAAACACGGAATTTTGAGAACCATAACTCATAAAAGGCCCATAATGACCAGTACAGACCATCGCCTGTGGGCACTGGCCTGGCCGCTGATGCTGACCAATCTGACCGTGCCGTTGCTCGGCCTGGTGGACACCGCCGTGCTGGGCCACCTGGATAGTCCGGAATACCTTGGTGCTGTGGCGGTCGGTGCCAACCTGTTCAGTATTCTGTATTGGACATTCGGCTTTATGCGCATGGGAACCACGGGGCTGGCGGCCCAGGCCTGGGGCAAACGTGACCCCTTCGCCCAGGTAGCGCTGCTGCTGCGCTCCATCGTGCTGGCGGTCGGCATCGGCCTGATGCTCATTGTATTTCATAAGCCCCTGATCAGCCTGGGCCTGACCCTGATGAACCCCAGCCCGGCGGTGGCCGATCTGGCCGCCGAATACGCAGCAATCAGGATATGGAGCGCGCCGGCGGTACTGTGCCAGTACACCCTGGTGGGCTGGCTCATTGGCACCCAGTTCCCCCGGGGGCCTATGGTGATGCTCATCATCGCCAACGGCATCAACATCGTGCTCGATGTGTTCTTTGTGACGGTTCTGGGCTGGAACAGCCGCGGCGTGGCCCTGGCCACGGTCATCGCCGAGTACGGTGCCGCCCTGATCGGTTTTGCCATCGTGCTACGCAGAATGCCCGAAGGCCAGCGGCTGACCCGAGCGCTGATCGGCCAGGTGTCCGATTATCTGGCGATTCTGCAGGTGAATCGCTACATCATGGTCAGGACCATCGCACTGCTGCTGGTACTGGCTTTTTTCACTGCCCAGGGCGCCCGCCAGGGAGATGTGATCCTGGCCGCCAATGCTGTGCTGATTACCTTTTTGCTGGTGATCTCCAATGCCCTGGACGGCTTCGCCAATGCCGCCGAGGCACTGATTGGCGAAGCCGTTGGCAAGGGCAGCCGGCGACGCTTTCGCCTGGCTTTCCGAAGCGCCCTGCGCTGGTCTTTATGGGGCTCGCTGATACTGACCATTGTCTTTGTCATTGGAGGTCGATGGCTGATCAGCCTGCTCACCGGGCTGGAAGAGGTACGCACCGCGGCCTGGCAGTACCTGCCTTGGCTGTGGCTATTGCCGCTGGCTGCGGTATGGGGTTTCCTGCTGGACGGTGTGTTCATCGGCGCCACCCGCACCCGGGAAATGCAGAACACCATGCTGTTTTCTGCCCTTGGCGTGTTCCTGCCGGTCTGGTGGCTGAGCACTGGCTGGGGCAACCATGGGCTCTGGCTGTCGCTCATAGCCCTGATGCTGGCAAGAGCCGCCAGCATGGGCTGGCTCTGCTGGCGTTATACCCGCCAGGACACCTGGTTCAGCCAGCGCCGACCCTGAACCGCGTTCTGGCCGTGAAAGGTTAACTTCTGTCATAACCACAGCAGAGCCCGAAATCTTGGCTACACTGATCAGAAACGGCGGGGGCGTTTGTGTTTCAGCATTGGCGCCTTTGCCCGTGTACTCCTCGACCCAGGGGGAACGCCTTGCGACCTCAACTTGTTCATACACTGGCATTTCCTGAAATGACACCAAAGGCTGTTCTCAACATCATTGACCAGGCAAGGCGAAAGGAAGCCCGCTCCGGCGCATTTCTCCGGCAGATGAAGGAGAAAGCCGCCCAACTGCCCACAGCGATCGTGGTTGACGGCTATCAGCCGGCCACCTCACTGTTCCAGTTTGCCGTCGAATACATCGAGATGGCGCCAAGACTGATCGAGTGTGTTGATGCCTGCGCACGGGAGGCCGGCAAGTCCGAGCTATTTCAGCCTTTCGTGGACGCCGCGACCCGATATTTCACCCAGCCTTCTGTACTGTTAGTGCAATACGACGGTCTGGACGGCCTGCTGATCCGTGCGTACCTGTGCCATCGGCTGATGGAAGAGATGCACGATAACAACCGCTCAATCCGGGCCGGCGAGCTGATCGACCTGGAAGCCACCCGGGCCAACCTGCTGGCCCATGAACTGATTGGCGAGCCATTCGCCAACGAACTCGATGACTCCATTACCGTCACCGTGCTGCAGATCGCCGGCACACCGGATTATTACAATCTTGATCTCGACCCCTTCATCGATCAGGTCAACAACCGGGCCTGGGACTGGATGCGGCATTACTGGGAAAATCTGCTGGAACGCAATCACATCCGGTTTTCCCTCGGCTATTAACCGGGGCCCTGGGTTTTACTACAAACAAGTCACTGAATTATCAATCAGAAACACGGTATCCTTCGGCTTTCCACTTACTCATCTGGAGGCCTCCCTGTGCTTGAAAACGCCGATTTGGGAAAACTGATTGTCCGGCTCACCCTGGGCGGACTGCTGCTGTTTCATGGCATCGCGAAACTGTTGAACGGCGTCGGCTTCATCGAAGGGCAGCTGGCTGCCCACGGTCTGCCGACCATTTTCGCTTACGGTGTTTACGTTGGTGAAGTCATTGCTCCGCTGATGGTGATACTGGGCTACCAGACCCGGATTGGCGCATTGATTATTGTCTTCAATATGATCGTCGCCATTGCCCTGGTCCATGGGCATCAGCTGTTGAGCCTCAGCAGCAACGGAGGCTGGGCACTGGAGCTGCAGGGTTTCTTCCTGTTTATTGCCTTTGCAGTGATTTTCCTGGGGCCCGGCAAGTACAAGCTAAAAAACTGACGCTCAGGAATCGGCGGTGGGGGCCGGCACTTTCGGCTGCCAAACCGCCACCCGGTTCCGGCCATTGTCCTTGGCGGCATAGAGTGCTTCATCGGCGCGGCGCACCAGCTCTGGGCTGCTGACGCCTCTCGCCGGTAGCATGGTTGCCACACCAACGCTGATGGTCAGTGGCACCGGCGCATCCTGCTCTTTGGTGGCCACAGGGGTTCCCGCAACCGCCTTACGAATGCGCTCTGCCACTAACAGGGCGCCCGCGGAATCGGTGGTTGGTAGCAGTATCGCAAACTCCTCACCGCCGTAACGTGCCACAAGGTCACCTGCCCGCTGGACTTCCGCCTGCAAAATGCCGGCAAGTGCCACCAGGCAATCGTCGCCGGTCAGATGCCCCAGCTCATCATTGACCCGCTTGAAGTGATCAATATCCAGTAACAGCAAGCTCAGCTCGTGCTCATGGCGCAGCGCACGGCCCCACTCAATCTCCAGTTTCTCATCAAACCGGCGGCGGTTTGCCACGTGGGTAAGGCCATCGGTCAGGCTAATTGCCTTGAGCTGTTCATTGGCACGCTCCAGCTCTTCGGTACGCTCTCTCACCCGGGCTTCCAGCGTCAGGTTGGCCTGCTGCTGCACTTTCAGTGCATGCTCCTGTGCCTCCTGCCGGCGGCGACGCTCCATATTGATCCGGTAGGCCAGGGCGAACGATAGCAGAATAGCCTCAATCGCCACCCCAGCCTGCGGCACCAGTTCGGTGACCTGACTGGTGGGTATCCAGCCTAGCTTACTGACCGCCAGCACCAGATGGCCCACCAGCAGAGGCGTCCAGGCAAGCACGTAAAACCCCGCAAGCACTTGTCCCTGACGCCAGACATACAGCCCGATCAGCCACGCCGCCGGAGTTGCAAAAGCAGCGATCCCGCTGACCAGAGCAATGCCACTTTGATAAGGACCAAACACACCGTAGAAGAAAGTAAAACTGCAGGCGCCGATCACCCCCTGCAGGATGCGGTAGCTGAAGAGACTGTAGTGGCGCACCGCCAGAAACTTGATGGTAAACATGACGGCGCAAAACATGCCAAGACTGATCGCCGGCACCGTAAAGTAGCGGTTGAGGCCGGGTAGATCAGGCCAGATCCATTGGAATAGCAAGCCATTAAAATTTAGCTGGATCATGCCGGTTGAGATAACCGTAAGCACATACCACAGGTACGTGGTGTGGCGAACGATGACAAAAAGAAAGAGGTTATAAAACGACAAAGCCACCACGATGCCCAGAAACATGGCCTGCCAGCCATAGGAAAACTGCTCGTTGGCGAGAAACCGGGCTGATGTCGTAACCGCCATGGGAACTTGCACCGCTCCCTGAGTTTTCACCCTTACCCAGGCGATGACGGGCTCGGTGTTCGACGGCACCAGAAACACAAAATTGCGATGTATGATCGGCCGGGTATCGAATGGCCGGGTGTCTCCGGTGTGGTGAGATTCGACAATCTGGCCGTCCAGTTCCCAGTAAACGGATACCTCATCCAACAACGGATAGGCGATTTCCAGCACCCGGTTGACGGGCTCCGGCGTAATCGGCACCCTCAGCCAGAACGCACCATTGCTGAAGCCCTGGTTCAGCACCCTGGCAGCGCTATTGTATTGCCATTGGCTATCAGGCAGTTGCTGTACCTGGGTAACGGTCAGGTTGTCCTCGGGCACCTCAACCCAGTCAAATCCCACGGGCTCTGCAAACACCCGGAAGCTGACAACACACAGCAACAGCCCGAAAAGCTGGCATATGGTGCGCGGAAAAGGGCCTTTCATTCTTGTCTGTTATTCCCGGCTCTGGAGTCTTGAACTACACTGGGGAACGGCTGCACGGCTACAGATCCAAACCCCAGCGTCTGAGTTAAGTGTAGACGTAACTGGCGCGGGAGTCCGCCGAAATTAAGGGGTAATCCCCGGTTACCACCTGAGAGGAAGGCATGTTTGACAAAAAACACCCCATCACCCCCGGCCGATACCGCCATTACAAAGGCAAGGATTACGAGGTCATTGGCGTAGCCCGGCACAGCGAGACCGAGGAACCCCTGGTGGTGTACCGCTGCCTTTACGGGGACTACAGCCTCTGGGTGAGGCCGCTGGCAATGTTCCGGGAAACCGTGGAACTGGCCGGTGAACAGGTCCCCAGGTTCGCCCGCCTCGACACCGAGTGATCGTTACACAACCGCTTTGACTGCCGCAGTCATTTCCTGCACATTAGCGCACTTTTCGTGCTGCCGGTGCCCAAAAGGCGCCGGTAAATCTTCAATTCCTACCCGGAGTTTGCCATGAATGCCGTTGTTGCCGCGGTACTGATCATGCTCGTGCTGAGCTTGTGCCGCATCCACGTTGTCGTCGCCCTGATCATTGGTGCCATTTCCGGTGGCCTGGTGGCAGGAATGTCTCTGGAAACCACCATCAATGCCTTCAACACCGGCCTGGGTGGCGGTGCCACCGTGGCACTGTCATACGCCACGCTGGGTGCCTTCGCCGTGGCCATCGGCAAGTCCGGCCTGGCCCACGCCCTGGCCGACAAGGCCCTGGCCATCGTCGGCCGACAGGAGGAGGGCGGCGCCGCCACCGGCATCCGGTTCATGATCATCGGCCTGCTGCTGGCCATTGCCATCTCGTCCCAGAATATCCTGCCAATCCACATCGCCTTCATTCCCCTGGTGGTTCCGCCACTGCTGTACGTGATGGCGAAACTGAACATGGACCGCCGGCTGGTGGCCTGCGTGCTCACCTTTGGCCTGATTACCCCGTACATGTTCCTGCCGGTGGGTTTCGGCGGCATTTACCTGAACGAAATCCTGCTGGCCAATGTTGGCGATAACGGCGTGGATGCCAGCGAGCTGAACGTCATGTCCGCCATGGCCCTGCCAGCCCTGGGTATGTTCATCGGCCTGCTGATTGCCGTGTTCTTCAGCTACCGGGGCGGCCGGGGCTACGACATGAAACTCATCGAACGCACCGAGCGGGTGGATGTGAAGTACAGCCCCAAAACCCTGGTGATGGCGCTGGTGGCCATTGCCGTGGCCTTCGTGGTGCAGCTCTGGCTGGGCTCGATGATCCTGGGCGCCCTGGCGGGCTTCGTGCTGTTCAACATTTCCGGCGTGGTGAAGTGGAAGGAAGCGGATGACCTGTTCACCGAGGGCATGAAGATGCTGGCGATGATCGGCTTTATCATGATCGCCGCCAACGGCTTCGCGGAAGTGATGCGGGAAACCGGCGAGATCGCCAGCCTGGTGGAGGGTTCGGTGGCCGCCATCGGTGATAACAAGGCGCTGGCGGCCCTGCTGATGCTGGTGGTGGGCCTGCTGATTACCATGGGTATTGGCTCGTCGTTCTCCACCATTCCCATCATTGCGGCGTTGTATGTGCCGCTGGCGCTGCAACTGGGCTTCAGCCCACTGGCCATTGTGGCCCTGGTCGGCACCGCTGGTGCTCTGGGTGATGCGGGTTCACCAGCGTCTGATTCCACCCTCGGGCCCACTGCCGGCCTGAACGTGGACGGCCAGCACAACCACATCTGGGATACCGTGGTGCCGACGTTCCTGCACTACAACCTGCCGCTGCTCGCCTTTGGGTGGTTGGCGGCTATGGTGCTTTGATCGATCTTTGGTGATCGTCGCCTTTTTGGTAGCCTGCGGTTTTTAGTGGGTGGTTTGGGGTTGGTGGGGGGTGTCAAAACGGAAAACGTGGTTTTCCTGATTGTTTTGACACCCCCCACCAACCCCAAACGTTGATCTTTACAGGAATCGTTATAAAAGCGCAGAGCACAGGGCCAGACTTCACCAAATTCTTTGGAACTCTAGCACCCAAGCGGTTCTAAACAAGCCAAATAAAAGGGGCTCGGGAGAGGGTTCCAAAACAATCAGGAAAACCACGTTTTCCGTTTTGGAAGAGGCTGTAAACCAAATTGTGTAACTGCCCACGACTGAGTAATCTTTTCAAAAGGATACCATCGTGGGTACGCAATTGGACCAAGAAAAACTCAAAGCCATGGCCGCCGAGCTGGCCAAAGACATCAAGTCTGAAAAAGATCTCGGAGCCCTCACACAGCAGCTGGTCAAGCTCACCGTCGAGACCGCACTCAACGCCGAACTGGATGAGCATCTTGGATACGAGAAGCACGCTCTTGAAGGCCGTGGCACCGGCAACAGCCGTAACGGCTATTCTGCCAAGCGCCTGAAGGGCCAACACGGCGAAGTACCGATACAGGCTCCTCGGGACCGGGACGGTTCCTTCGAGCCTCAGTTCGTCCGTAAAGGCCAGTCCCGCCTGACTCAGATGGATGACCAGATCCTAGCGCTTTACGCCAAGGGCCTGAGCACCCGAGACATCGTAGACGCCTTCAAGGAAATGTACGACGCCGACATCTCGGCGACTCTGGTGTCCAAGGTGACGGAGCGTGTGATCGATCAGGTTCACGAGTGGCAGAATCGCCCTGTTGATCCGATCTACCCCATCGTCTATCTGGACTGCATCGTTCTGAAAATTCGTCAGGACAAGAGGGTCATCAACAAGTCCCTATACCTGGCCCTGGGTATCAACATGGAGGGCCAGAAAGAGTTACTGGGCCTCTGGCTGGCCGAAACCGAGGGTGCGAAGTTCTGGCTATCGGTACTGACGGAACTGAAGAACCGTGGTTTGGAGGACATCCTGATCGCCTGTGTGGATGGCCTCAAAGGGTTCCCGGATGCCATTGCCGCTGAGTACCCCCAAACCAAGGTGCAACTGTGCATCGTGCACATGGTTCGCAATTCGCTGCGCTACGTGTCCTGGAAGGACTACAAGGCTGTGACGTCCGATCTGAAGCAGATCTATCAGTCCGCCACGGAACATGAAGCCCGGCAGGCACTGGCGGCCTTTGGAGAGCGCTGGGACAGCCAATACCCACAGATCTCTCGTTCCTGGCAAAGCCACTGGGAGAACCTGATCACCATCTTCGAGTACCCGCCGGCGATCCGGAAAGTGATCTACACCACCAATGCTATTGAGTCACTGAACAGTGTCATCCGCAAAGCCACCAAGCGCCGGAAGCTGTTCCCAAGTGATGACTCGGCCCTGAAAGTGGCCTTCCTGGCGATCCAGCAGGCCTCAAAGAAATGGACCATGCCGATCCGTGATTGGAAGCCGGCATTGAATCGCTTTATTATCGAATTCGGTGACCGCCTGGACGGCCACCTGTAATGGGGTGGGCAGTTACACAGATTTATTTACAGGCTCTTTTGGAACCCTCTCCCGAACCCCGACCATTCGCCAATCAAGCAGACTACCCGCCCATCCCCAAACCAGCAGGCCACAAGGCCAAACTCCAAAACAAGGTCAGTCCTCAGAGCCAGCCTTAAAAAACACCACCTGCTTCACCGTATGGTCATCGGTGTTGGCCTTCTTGTTCACCCGCGTTTCAATCTCCGGAGCCTCCGGCTGCGGCTGGTCAGACAAGGCATCGGTATAGCCGCAGGCCACACACTCGCGAATCTGGTCACCGGCATCGGTGGTGAACATCGTGATTTTGTCCATCTCCGCGCAGCGGGGGCACACGGCGCCGGCGATGAAGCGTTTCGGACTTGCCATAACTCTACTCCAGTAACACACGCCCGGTTGCCGATACGACAACCGGGGTGGATTGTATCAGGCAGCTTCGTCCGTGATGCCGGATTGTTTCAGCAGGGCATCCACCTGCGGTTCACGGCCCCGGAAGGCTTTGAACAGTTCCATGGGCTCCTGGGAGCCGCCTTTTTCAAGGATGTTGTGCAGGAAGGCCTGGCCGGTTTCCGGGTCGAAGATGCCTTTTTCCTCGAACAGGGAGAAGGCATCAGCTGCCAGCACTTCCGCCCACTTGTAGCTGTAGTAGCCGGCCGCATAGCCACCGGCGAAGATGTGGGAGAAGCCATTGGGGAACCGGTTGAACTCCGGCGCCTGGACCACGGCGATTTCTTCCCGCACCTTGCGGTGCATATCCAACGGATTGGTGGGGGCCACGTCGGTGAATTCCGCGTGCAGGCGGAAGTCGAACAGCGAGAATTCCAGCTGCCGCACCATGCCCATGCCGGACTGGAAGTTCTTGGCCGCCAGCAGTTTCTGCAGCAGATCTTCCGGCAGCGGCTCTCCGGTTTCGTGGTGGCTGGCGATCAGGGCCAGGGATTCCGGGTTCCAGCACCAGTTTTCCAGGAACTGGCTGGGCAGTTCGACGGCATCCCAGGCCACGCCGTTGATGCCGGATACGTCCATCACCTCAACCTGGGTAAGCATGTGGTGCAAGCCGTGGCCGAACTCGTGGAACAGGGTGGTGACTTCGTCGTGGGTCAGCAGAGACGGTTTGCCATCCACCGGCGGGGTGAAGTTACAGGTCAGGAATGCCACCGGCAGCTGCAGCGTGCCACGCTGGTTGCGCCAGCGCACCCGGCAGTCGGCCATCCAGGCTCCGCCACGCTTGCCCTGGCGGGCAAACAAGTCGAGGTAGAACCAGGCGATGGGCTGGCCGTTGCGGCTGATACAGTAAGCCTTGGCGTCGTCGTGCCAGGTTTCTACTTCCGCATGCTCTTCAATCTGAATATCAAACAGCTTCTCTGCTACCCGGAACAGGCCCGGCACCACTTTATCCACAGGGAACCAGGGGCGCAGGGTTTCGGGGGAGATGTCGTACTGCTTCTGGCGCAGCTTTTCGCTGTAGTAGCCAATGTCCCAGGCCTGCAGGTCGTCCACGCCGAAGTCGTTATTAACAAACCCCTTGAGCTCGGCGAACTCCTTCTCTGCCTGGGGCTTGGACTTGGCCGCCAGCTGGTTCAGGAATTCCAGCACCTCGTCCACACTCCGGGCCATCTTGGTGGCCAGGGAACGCTCGGCGTAGTTATCAAAACCCAGCAACTGGGCCAACGCATGACGACGCTTGAGGATTTCCGCCATTACCGGTGTGTTGTCCCAGGTAGCCGCATCCGGGCCCTGGTCTGAGGCGCGGGTCACAAACGCCTCGTAAACCTCCCGGCGCAGTTCCCGGTTGTTGCAGTAGGTCATCACCGGGTAGAAACTGGGGAAATCCAGGGTGATCACGTAGCCATCCAGGTCCTTCTGCCGCGCCGCCTGCCTGGCGCCCTCAATGGCAGTTTCCGGCAGGCCGGACAGCTCGTCCACGTCGGTAATCTGCTTGAACCAATGCTGAGTGGCATCCAGCACGTTATCACTGAACTTGTTGGACAACTCCGCCAGCTCCCGGGACAAGTCGGCGTAACGCTTCTTCTTGTCCTCCGGCAAGTCGACCCCGCCCAGGCGGAAGTCCCTCAACACGTTCTCGATGGATTTACGCTGGGGTTCGCTCAGATCTTTGAAGTCATCCCTTGCCGCCAGTTTCTTGTATGCCTCACACAGGGCACCGTTCTGGCTGACTTCGGTACTGTATTCGGTCAGTTTTTCCAGACAGTTCTTGTACACCTTGCGCAGGTCGTCGTTGTTCATCACGCCGTTCAGGTGCGAAATGACCGACCAGGCGTTGCTGAGCTTGTTCTCTAACGCTTGCATCGGCTGGGCCAGAGTGTCCCAGGTGGGATCTTCCTGCTGGGACAGCTCGGCAATTTTCATTCGATTCTCGCTGAGAATCTGGTCAATGGCTGTCTCCATGTGTTCGGTGCGGATATGACCGAACTTCGGCAACAAGTCATCTGTCAAAAGCGGGTTATTCATAAGTCCCCTTCTCAGCTGTTCGTGAATAAGATAGCTTGCACCAAGCTACGGGGTGCCGGTGGGGGATGGCTTTCAGAAACTGTGCGGAGCCATGGATGGCGGAGCCCAAGCGCCACATGGATGTGCCGAAGGAGCGTGTTTCTGAAAGCCATCCCCCACCGGCGCCTTGCACCGTATTTGGACAGCATTGAGGTATATGTAATGGCAAATGTACGAACTCACAAGGGTATCACACCACAATTTGGTGAGCGGACCTGGGTAGACGAGAGCGCCGTGGTCATCGGCGATGTCCAGATGGGTGAAGACTGCTCGGTCTGGCCCATGACCGTCATCCGCGGTGACATGCACAAAATCCGCATCGGCGACCGCTGCAGCATTCAGGATGGCTCCGTTCTGCATATCACCCATGCCAGCGACTTCAACCCTGGCGGCTGGCCGTTAATCATTGGTGATGATGTGACCGTTGGTCATAAAGCTCTTTTGCATGGCTGCACCATTGGCAGCCGGGTGCTGGTGGGCATGGGCTGCACGGTGATGGATGGTGCCATCGTGGAAGACGAAGTGATTATCGGGGCCGGTACCCTGGTGCCACCGGGCAAGCGATTGGAATCCGGCTACCTTTACGTGGGCTCGCCTTGTAAGCAGGCCCGGGCGCTGTCAGACAAGGAACGCACGTTCTTCAAATACACCGCAGCCAACTACGTTAAGCTCAAAGACCAGTATCTTAATGACGCGTCATAAAGTGGTCTGAATACCGGGACACTTCCGTATGTTTCCGAGCCGTTACAAGCCGGGAGACAACCGTGGATCTGACAGACACCACCCATCAACGTGCATTACTGTATCTTCGTGCGGTAAAGCACGACGACTGCCCCGTTGCTTTGTCCTGCGTGAAAGACCTGGTTGACCGTTATCGTTACGGGGCGGGCAATGCAAATCTGAGCCATGTTCTGCCTGCCATTCAGCGTTCTCTTTCGACAGACACTGACAAACACCAAGCTACCCCGCCAAAGCTTTCCCGGGGCCGGATCGGGTACCAGGGTGACTGAATTCTGTTGGCAGCCGGTCGCCTACCGACGGCGCGCTATGCTTGCACTACTGGTGCTTGGGCAGACATCGTTCGGCGTTTGGCTGCTCTCCCACAGCCTGCCACTGACCCAGGAGGGATGGCCGGCTATGGTGTTGGCTGGCCTGTTCGCCATTCTGTTCACCTGGATAGGACTGGGGTTCTGGACCGCCGTGTTCGGCTTCGCAATGCTCAGGCGCGGGGGCGATCCCCACAGCCTCAGCCGCCGGTTCTCAGGGTGTGCAGGCGCCGGGCCATTCAAAGGCCGGCTGGCGCTGGTGATGCCAGTCTGTCACGAACCGGTACAACGTTCCCTCGGTAATCTTCAGGCTGTGTATAAAGAGCTTGAAGACAAGGGCTGGCGCAACCAACTTGATGTCTATGTGTTGTCTGACAGTCAAGACCCGGAAGTCTGGCTTGAGGAGCAGGCGGCCTGTGCCGAGCTGAGCGCCGGTATGGCTACCGGCAACCGGCTTTTTTACCGCCGCCGTCGAGTGAACCTGAACTTTAAAAGCGGCAACATCGCCGACTTCCTCCGACGATGGGGCGCCCGATACCGTTACATGGTGGTGCTGGACGCCGACAGCCTGCTCACAGCCCCTGCGATTGAAAAACTCGTTCAGTTGATGGAACGGCGGCCCCAGGCCGGCATTATCCAGACCGCACCCAGGCTGGCGCGTGCGGGTACCCGCTTTGCCCGGCTGCAGCAGTTTGCCAACCGGTGTTATGGCCGAATCCACAGTGCCGGCCTGGCAGCCATCCAGCTGGGTGATGCCAATTACTGGGGCCACAATGCCATTATCCGGGTAGCACCGTTCATGGCCCACTGCGGTTTGCGAAAGTTACGGGGTTGGGGGCTTTTTCGTGGCCCGGTATTGAGTCATGACTATCTTGAGTCTGCGCTGATGGGCCGCGCCGGTTTCGAGGTGTGGCTGGAACCGGCCATCGCCGGCAGCTATGAGGAATCACCACCCACTCTCGAAGACGACCTGATTCGCGACCGTCGCTGGTGCCGGGGCAACCTGCAGCACCTGGTCCCTTTGCTCACGATGACCAAGCTGCGTTTTGCCCATCGCCTGGCGCTACTCACTGGCATTCTGTCTTATCTGGCCTCACCCCTGTGGTTAGCGTTTCTTGGCTTGTCTGGCTACCTCACCATGGCGGGAACACCGGGCAGCCAACCGTTGCCCGGGCTGATCGGGGTGTCGTCCACCAACGGGAGCCTTGCCGGCGCCTGCCTGATCGGGCTCACCGTAACAACGCTATTGGGCCCGAGGACACTGGCGCTGCTGGACCAAGGACTTGCCGGGCGGGCAAGATTGTATGGTGGCCGCTGGCGAATGGCGGCAAGCACGGTGATTGAAACCCTGGTGTCTCTGATACTGGCACCCATTCGAATGATCGCCCACAGCGGCCATGTGGCCGGTGCGGTCCTCAACCGCAGCCTGCGTTGGCAGGGCCAGAATCGAACCGGGGCCGGTGGGCTGGCACAAGCGCTTCAGCACTTTGCCGGGCCCGCACTGGTGTGCGCCGGCGTACTGGTTCTGATCCAATGGTACAGCCCGAACCTGACACCCTGGGCCCTGCCGGTCACGATTCCGGTGCTGATTGCGCCGTTACTCACTGTCTGGCTGGCGGGCACGGGCTCAGGCCAACAAATGGTCATTCCCGAACAGGCATCCCCTGTGCCAGTCATCACTCGCGCTTCGATGGACCACCCGCAGAGCAATCGCCTGCCATTACTGAGCTGGTTCGAGCAGACAGTACTATCACCGCGTTACCACTGTTGGCGGCAACGCCAACCCGGCCCCTCCGGGGGAAGCAAGCAACGGGTGTTGAATGCCCTGGTTGAACAGTGCGCAGCACAGGGCCCCGGCGCACTCACTGGCAGCCAGATCAGCCTGCTATGCGAACACCCAGAGGCCATGCAATCGCTGCACCTCAAGGCCTGGCAGGCTGAGCCCGACTCACCTTGGGGTGGGGCACTTGCCCGTCTGGGCTTGAACCTGGGGCCAATACAAACCGCTACCCGCACTCACAAAACCCAACCGGAGCACTCCCCATGGATCGGCGTCGCCTCCTGAAATTCAGCCTGGCACTGGCCGCCGGTGTTCCTCTTGCCCTGTCTGGTACCGGGCGCGCGCTGGCCAGCGTTGTCGGCTCCTCCGGACAGGCTTTCAGTGCCCGCTGGCTCCGGGAACACGCCCGGGCATTGGCGGCCAAACCGTACCGCGCCCCCCAGAACCCCCTGCCGCCAAGCCTGCAATCCCTGGACTGGGACCAATATCAAGCCATACGTTACCGGCCAGACCAGGCGCTATGGCGCCACCGGAACAGCGCGTTTCAACTCCAGTTCTTTCACCTGGGCCTGTACTTCCAGGAGCCCGTGCACTTCTACGAAGTGGTCAATGGCAGGGCCCACGCCTTGCCCTACCAGAACGAAAACTTCGACTATGGCGACAATGACGCGTTTGATGACCTGCCGGACAGCCTCGGCTACGCCGGATTCCGCGTGCATTTCCACCAGGACTTCAGCCGGGACATCGCAGCGTTTCTGGGCGCAAGCTACTTTCGGGCGGTGGGGGAGTCCCGCCAGTACGGTCTGTCAGCCCGCGGCCTGGCGATCAATACCGGGCTGCCGCAGCCCGAGGAATTTCCTCGCTTCACTACCTTCTGGCTTGAACGCCCAGCCGAAGGCGACCTGTCACTGACCGTCCATGCCCTGCTGGATTCCCCCAGTGTGACCGGCGCCTATCGGTTTGTGATTCATCCTGGCGCCAACCTGACCATGGACGTGGAGGCCACCCTTTACCCCCGCAAGGAGCTGACACGCTTCGGGCTCGCACCACTTACCAGCATGTACCAGACCGGCGAAAACGATCGGCGCATGGCCAATGACTGGCGCCCGGAAATCCACGATTCCGATGGCCTGGCGATCTGGACCGGCAACGGCGAGCGCATCTGGCGCCCCCTGACCAATCCACAGCAACTGACGGTCAGCCATTTCGTCGATTACCAACCCCGGGGATTTGGCCTTCTGCAACGGGATCGGGATTTCAGCAACTACCAGGATGATGGCGTGTTTTACGAACAGCGGCCCAGTCTTTGGGTAACCCCCCAAGGTAACTGGGGCGAGGGCGCCGTGATGCTGGTGGAGATTCCGACACTCGATGAAACCTTTGACAACATCGTGGCCTTCTGGAATCCGAAGGAGTCCTGGCGGCCCGGAGAAGCCTACCCCATCGGGTACCGGCTCTCCTGGGGCGAAACCATGCCGGATCAAAATCCGGAGCTTGGCGCCGTGGTCGCCACCCGCACCGGGGTTGGCGGCGTCATCGGTCAACCCAGAACCTACTTTTCCCGGCGCTTTGCGGTGGACTTTGCCGGCGGGAGCCTTTCAATGATGGACCGTCATGCCGGGGTCGAGGCAGTCGTGAGTGCCAGCCGGGGCAAGGTAGAACTGGTATCGGCCAGGCCGCTGCACGCCATCAACGGCTTCCGCGCAATGTTTGATCTGATTCCGGATGATGACACCAGCCCGATAGACCTGCGCCTTTACCTGAGAATAGGCCCCCAGGCACTGACTGAAACCTGGCTGTACCAGTACACGCCACCACCGCCCGAGGCCAGATCGTTCTGATGCTGGCCGCCTTTGTATTGCTCAACGGGCTGTTGCTGCTGCCCGCCCTGGCACTTCCGGGCCCGGCGCCATGGCTCGCGCTGGAAGCCCTGATTATCTGGTGGCTGTTACACCAACTACCCAACCAACGTGACCGACTGGCGATGCTGTTTTCAGGCATTTACGCCCTGGTGGTCTGGCTGATTGCGGCCGATGCGCTGGTCCGTCAGAGCCTGGGGCGGGGCCTGAATCTGTATCTGGAAGTGGGTTTGCTGGATGCCGCCTGGCATCTGCTCCGCACCAATCTGGGGATTCCGGGCGCCGTGCTGGTTGTTATCGCACTGATCTTTGCCGCAGCCCTGGTGGCCTGGCTGTTTCGCTGGCTCGGACTGCACCTTGCCCGAGCGGTTCCCGTGCGGGGGCGGGCTCTCTGGGTCAGCGCCGTAACACTGCTAACACTGACGGTGCTGACACCCTGGGTGGGGAGCCCAGCCCTGGCTTTCGTTGCCAACCAGGGATCGCTGATCCTGCACACACACCAGGCCACTTCGGCTTTTCGTGCCGGCCTGGAACAACAACCAACCGCCAGCCGGCAACCCCGCGCACTGCCGGGCCTGGCCAATACCGATGTGGTATTGGCCTTCGTGGAATCCTACGGCATCTCCGGGCTTACCGACGAACGTTACCGGCCGGTGTTGGGCCCCAGGCTGGCCACCTTGGCCGAACAGCTCGATAACGCCGGCCTGACCGTCGCCACGGGGCGGCTTAAAGCGCCTATCCAGGGCGGGCAATCCTGGCTCGGTCATCTCTCGGTGCTCAGCGGGCAGTGGATCAACACCCAGATTGCCTATGAAGCGCTGCTGAGCAGCAACTACGCCACGCTAATTGATGATTTCCGGGTGACCGGGCATCAGACCATGGCGGTGATGCCCGCCATCACCCGGGAGTGGCCGGAAGGTCAGCTATTTGGCTACCACCGCATCTATGATCAAGACGCGCTCGGTTACCAGGGGCCAGCGTTCAACTGGGTCACCATGCCCGATCAGTTCACCTGGCACCGGTTCGAACAGCTTAGACAGGCAACGCCAGCCCCGGTTTTTGCGGAGCTGGCCTTGATCAGCAGCCACGCACCCTGGGTGCCGATACTTCCGGTGCTGGACGACTGGGACAGCATCGGGGATGGCCAGGTTTTCCAGCAATGGGAGGGCGCTGGCGAAGCCCCCGCCTCGCTCTGGCGAGATCCGGAGCGGGTACGGGAGCACTACATCCAGGCCATCGATTACGCCCTGGCCGTCGCCGGAGACTACGCCGCTCGCTACCTGACGGACGAGACCCTGCTGTTCATCCTCGGTGATCACCAGCCGGCGCCGCTCATCACCGGAGACGATGCCAGCAGGGATGTGATCATTCACGTCATCAGCCGCAACCCGACGCTGGTAGCCCCCTTTCTGAACGGAGACCTGCCAGGATTCCAACCGGGCACCCTGCCGGACGAGCACACCGATGGCGCCCCCATGAGCCGATTTCGGGCATTTCTGCTGACCCAGTTTGGCGAACCCGGAGCGCCCTTGATGCAGGTCAAAAAGTAACCAGTAGAGCACTTGAAAAGGTACCGGCCGAACCTATATTCGTGAATAGCAGAAGTTCACGGAGTCCATCCGGCTGGCGCCACCGGTTTGGAGCTGTTCCGCGAGCGAAGCTGAAGACAATCTCAGGTTCGACATCGTTAAAGGAGGAGTTCCCTATGAGCAATCTGACCCGCTGGAATCCGATCGGCGAATTCGAGGACATGATGAACCGCTACAACCGGATGTTTGGGGTAGCACGCACCAATGGCGAACGGGAAGGTAAAGACCTGTTCAGTCGCAGCGACTGGGCTCCGGCTGTGGATATCAAGGAAACGGCCGAAGCCTTCACTGTGGAAGCCGAATTACCCGGCATGAACAAGGACGATGTGAAGGTGACAGTACACGATGGCGTGCTCACCATTCAGGGCGAGCGCAAGCATGAGGAAGAGTCCAGTGACAAGAAGCACCATCGCATCGAGCGGGTCTATGGTAGCTTCCTGCGCCGATTCACGTTGCCGGACAATGTGGACGAGAACAGCGTGAAAGCCAGCTTCAAGGACGGCCTGCTGACTTTGAGCATCCAAAAGGCCGAACCCAAAGAGCCCAAAGCCATCGAAGTAGAAGTGCAGTAAGGCGATGTTCGGGCCGGGGCTCAGTTCCCGGCCGTTGCCTTTTGTTTTGCGCCGGCTTTTTCCAGAGCCTGAGCGTAATCACCGCTGCGACGGTGTTGTGACACCCGGTCCAGGATAGTCTGGCCGTGCTCATCTTCGGCGTTCAGGTCGCGGCCGGCTTCCACAAAGAATGCCAAAAACCGTTCGAAATCACCTGCACGCATGGACTCATAGGCACGAATCAGCACGAAATGATCCGGGTTCAGGTTCTTGTCCCAGGGTGACAGATCGAGAAAGCTTTTAACCCGCTCGTCACTCCACTCCTCTCCAATAACCTTTGGTTTATCTGGTCCGCTCATGCTGAAAACTCCCGTTATCTGCCAAGGTTTGAGCGGCACAGTATAAGGCTTTGAATCTGCATCACTTATATGAATGCACTATGAGAATCTACGCTCAAGCTATAAGCAATCAGGGCAGGATTTCCACAGGCAAATCACGGGTAGGGACGGCGGCGTCACACTCCGGGTTACGAACAGCAATTTCGACCCGGCGGTTAACCGCGCGGTTTTCAGCGCTATCGTTGGGCATCAGAGGGCGAGTTTCTGCACGGCCAGCAGCCACCACACGATCTGCTGGAATCTGGCGGTCCAATACCAGCTCGTGCACCACAGACACGGCGCGAGCCGCCGACAGATCCCAGTTAGATCGGTACATGCCGCTGGAAATCGGCACATCGTCGGTGTGGCCTGATACCACCACATCACCGGTACAAGACGCCAGAACCTCAACAACACGTTCAATGATCGGAATCATTCCGGGCATGATGGCAGCATCGCCGGAACGGAAGGTGGCCTCCTCGGAAAACCGAATTACCACCTGATCTTCGTCATAGTTTACGTGCAAGGTATCCGCAGCCACCTCTGCTTCCAGTTCCTGGATCAAGCGACCGGCCAGGTCCAGAACGCCACCGGGAATCTGTCGCGTTTCCGAACGCTCGGTTCGCTCGTCAATGAACTCCGGCTGGTCCTGCAGGTTTTCAGAAGGTTCCGGCAGCGATACGGTATCGGCTTCAATCAGGGTCAGGGGTGTACCGCCGATGTCTTCGGCCACCACATTGCTGGAACCAAACGCCAGGGACATGGAGTTCGCCATGGCGCGGTACTTCTCGATATCCATCTCGGCGAACGACAACAGCAGGATAAAAAACGTCAGCAACAGGGTTGCCAGATCCGCGAAGGTGACAATCCAGTCGGGCGTACGCTTTTTAAGGGCGTTTTTCTTCAGTGGCCGCGCCGGTTGCAAACCTCAGGCCTCCCGCTCCGGTTCCAGGTTGGTCCGGTGTTCCGGTGTCACATAAGACGACAGCAGTTCTGTCATGACCCTGGGGTTTTCGCCGCGCATGATGCTCTTGATGGAGGTAATGATGAGCATCTGGTTGCGAGAATCGTCTTCCGCCTTGAGTTGCAGCTTGTCTGCCAGGGGTAAGGCGATCAGCTGGGCAATAAAGGCGCCATAGAGGGTGGTCAGCAGCGCAATGGCCATGGCCGGGCCAATGGAGGAAGGGTCATCCAGAGTGTTCAGCATCTGCACCAGCCCTACCAGGGTACCCAGCATACCGATGGCGGGCGCGGATTCACCAATACCCCGGAACACCCGCTCAGCCACTTCATAACGCTCTGCGGTTTGCTGGGTTTCCTGCAGCAGGGCTTCCTCCACCAGCTCCGGTGGATGACCATCCACACACAGGTTGATGGCTTTTTGCAGGAACTCGTCGTCGGTCTCATGGTTTTCCAGGCCCAGGATACCCTCTTTGCGGACCACCCGAGCCAGCACGCCCACTTCCCGGATCAATTCCGCTGGCCGTGGCAGGCGATCAGTGAAGACGGTGCGCATGGCAAGCTTGAAGGCGCTGACCACCGACGGCATGCGGAACTTGATCAGCGTCACCGCAAAGGTGCCACCCAGAACAATGGCCAGCCCGGGCAGGTTCAGGAAGGTGAGTGCGGTGGCGTTAGCCAACATGGCCAGAACCACAATCAGAATTCCGGCAAGCAACCCGACAAGCGTGAGAATGTCCATCAACAACCCTTATTGAACGGCCCGGAAACGCAGCCTCAGTCGGTTCTCAACTCTTCAATGACCGGTGCGGTCTCGGGGCGCACGCCCCGCCACACGAAAAATGACTCTGCGGCCTGTTCCACCAGCATCCCGAGACCGTCAAATACCCGTTGGGCACCGTGATCCAGGGCCCACTGGTTGAACGTGGTGGTCTGTAAAGAATACATCATGTCGTACACCACCGTAGCCGGCCCGATCACATTTGCCGATACCGGTGGCAAATCGCCCTGCAGGCTGGCGCTGGTGCCGTTGATGATCAGATCAAACGGTTGATCCGGCGCCTCGAATCCACAGGCATTCAAGACCGTGGCGCCCGCTTCTCTGGCAAACAGCCTGACCAGCGCCTCCGCCTTGGCCACCGTTCGGTTGGCAATAGTCAACGCTGCCGGCTGTTCGGCCAGTATCGGCCCAATTACGCCCCGAACGGCACCGCCAGCGCCAAGCACCAGCACCTTCAAGCCATTCAGCGCCACCTCGTGATTGTTCTGTAAATCACGGACAATACCAACGCCATCCGTGTTATCGGCCACCAGCTCGTTTTCTTGATCCAGGTAAAGGGTATTGGCCGCACCTGCCTTTTCGGCCCGTGGGGTTCGGTGGTCCGCCAGGGTCCAAGCCTGTTCCTTGAACGGCACCGTCACATTCAACCCCTTGCCGCCCCGGTCGAAAAAATGCCGCACGGTGGCGGAAAACTCATCAATCGGAGCCTGAATGGCGGTGTACTCCACCGGCTCGCCGGTCTGGCAGGCAAACAGACTGTGAATCCTGGGGGACTTGCTGTGGCTGATGGGGTTACCCACCACCGCGTAGAGTTCATTGGTCATTGGCGCCCTCCAGCCAGTTACGGCCCGTCAGGAAGTAGTCTGTCAGCCTGGCTTCTTCGCTGCCGGGCACCGGCTGCCGGTCATAATCCCAGCGCACCAGCGGTGGCAGCGACATCAGAATGGACTCCGTGCGGCCGCCGGATTGCAGACCAAACAGGGTGCCCCGGTCGTACACCAGGTTGAACTCCACATAGCGCCCGCGGCGGTAGAGCTGGAACTCCCGCTCCCGCTCGCCCCAGGGCTGGGCCATCCGGCGCCGCACAATCGGCTCGTAGGCCTCGATATAACTGTCGCCCACGGCCTGCATAAAGGCAAAGTCCCGGGCGAAATCTCCGGTGTTGAGATCGTCAAAGAACAACCCACCCACACCCCGGGGTTCCTGCCGGTGTTTCAGATAAAAATAGTCGTCACACCATTGCTTGAACCGGGGGTAGACGTCATCCCCAAACGGGGCACAGGCGTTGCGTGCGGTCTGGTGCCAGTGCACGCAGTCTTCCTGGTTGCCGTAGTAGGGCGTCAGGTCATAGCCACCGCCAAACCAGTACACCGGCTCGGCATCTTTCGGCGTGGCGATGAAGAATCTCACATTGGAGTGGGAGGTCGGCACGTGGGGGTTTTCCGGATGGATCACCAGTGACACGCCCATAGCCTGCCAGGGTGCACCGGCCAGCTGGGGTCGATGCGCGGTGGCGGAAGCCGGCATGGTGTCGCCCATCACGTGGGAGAAATTCACACCACCCTTCTCGATCACCTTGCCACCGCTGATCACCCGGCTGATACCGCCGCCACCCTCCGGGCGCTGCCAGCTGTCACGGATAAACGCTGCCCCGCCATCAACCGCCTCAAGCCGCTGACAGATGCGCTCCTGAAGCCCGATCAGATAGTCTTTAACGGCTTGGGTATCCGGCTGCTGTGACATGCAATCTCCTAGCGAAACTGTTTTCCGGTAACAATATCGATGATTCGGCTGGGCTTGCGGTTGCCACCCAGTGCTCCAGGCACAATGCGGTCCAGCTCACCACCAAAGTATCGGCGTACCTGCCAGATGCTGCGGGCCGGCGCCCGGCCAGCGGGGTTGCAGGACGTGGACACCAGCGGCATACCAGTAGCATTACACAGAGCCTGAACAACCGGATGGTTACTGACACGAACCGCAATGGTGCTATGCTTGCCGCGCACCCAGTCCGGCACCTGCTCGAGCACATCCGGTACCAGGCAGGTAATCGGACCTGGCCAGTGCTGCTCGGCTTCCCATTGCAGTACCCGGGGCAGAGGATCAAGCAGAAAGCGCACCTGATCAATAGACGCAGCCACCAGAATCATGCCCTTGTGCATCGGGCGCTGCTTTAATTCGAGGATGCGCTCAACCGCCTCGCGGTTCCAGGGATCACATCCCAGCCCCCAGACGGCCTCGGTGGGATAGGCAATAACGCCGCCGGCCAGAACGGTGCGGCGGGCACAATGGAGCTGCCATGAATGCAGGGGAGACGTCGCTGACATAACGAAATTGTACTATCCGGTTGGTCGAACCCAAATAATGCACCGTCAGCCCGCCCGGAGATAACCACCGGGAGCGGAATTAGCCAACCCTTCCAGCTCCAGCAGCAACAAAGACTGCATCAGCTGATCCGCTGGCAGACCCGTAGCCTGGCTCAGTGCATCGGTAGATTGTGGATCATACCCCAAAGCCTCAAGCACCGCGATTTCCCGACTGTCCAACCCGGACAAATCCTGCTCTGCGGGGCCGGTTTGATCACATTCCGATGCGGGCTGCATCGACCACCAGGTGCCCAGTTCCTCCAGAACGTCATCAGCGGTCTCCACCAGCCTTGCGCCCTGTTTGATCAACTGGTGACAACCCCGAGCCACCGGGCTGTGCACCGAGCCGGGAATGGCGAACACCTCGCGCCCCTGTTCCAGCGCGGTTCTGGCCGTTATCAGCGAGCCGCTACGGAGGCTTGCCTCAACCACCAGCACGCCGCGGCTCAGGCCACTGATGATCCGGTTCCGCTGCGGGAAATGGGCGGCCCGGGCCTGTGTGCCGGGCGGGTATTCCGAGATAATAAGCCCCTGCTCAATAATGCGCTCGGCCAGTTTTCGGTGCTGCGCCGGATACAACCGGTCGAGACCACAGCCCACCACGGCAATGGTCGGAAAACCAGCATCCAGAGCGCCGGCGTGGGCGGCACCGTCAATACCCAGGGCAAGGCCGCTGGTGATCAGAAGTCCACGCCGGCTCAGTTCTGCCGAAAACTGCCGAGCATGCTCAAGTCCGGCCCGGGTGGCATTGCGACTGCCGACAACGCCAAGCTGGTCTTTGCGCAGTAAGTCGGGATCACCCCGACCGTACAGCAACAACGGGGCGTTATGAATATGCCTGAGTGCATCCGGATATCCGGCTTCTCCATAGCCCATCAGGAAGATCCCGGAGGCCATACTGGCCGAGCGAATGCGGCCGGCCTCTACAATGACCGGGTGCCCGGAATCGTCGGCCTGCCAGGCCATCACCGCTTCAATGGCATCGGTGGTCAGGCCCAGGGCCTTCAGGGTGGCGGCATTCATGTCGAGAATATCGGTCAGCTGTTCGGTATTCGCGTGTATCCGCTCACGCAGGCGAAGGCCAAACCGGGGCAAAAGAGACAACAGCAGCCAGCGGTCGCTGGCCGATTCCAGGCAGGTAGGTGCAGACATCTTTTTCATCCTTGAAAACGATAATGGCCGGGCGCTCCGGCCCGGCCATTCTATCTCATTACAGACAAGCCCATACAGGGGTGATCAGGGGTTCTTGACCCGATCACCCACCGCCAGCGGGCGAGTCGCCTGAAGAATCAGGCCATAGCTCATCTTTTCGTAAGACTGGAACACCATCAGCAGGCCAGCCCGCTCGGACGGCAGCTCAATGGTTTCACCGGTGACCGGGTCACGGACCAGGTTACCGCTCTTCATCACTGCCAGCACGTGGCCCGGCATCAGGCCCTCACGTTCGCCGCGGTTGATAGCCACCACGTTGTACTGACCAATCTGGTTAACACCACCATCCACGGAAATCATCCGGCCCTCGATCTCCTCATCCGGAGAGCTGGGCACGAAGTTGGTGGTCAGGCGACGATCTTCGTTGACCAGCAGGCGGTCACCGATGCGCACTTCCTCGCTGGAACGGGTCAGGGTCATGGTCAGTACATCACCGTTTTCCGCAGTAATGTTACCCTTGGCAATGCTGCGTGCCTCCAGCCCCAGGAATTCACCGGTTTCCGGATCCACAAATTCCTTGCTCCGACGGAAAACGCCAACCCGGTCGGCCGGCTTTTGGCCACGGGCATAAACCCGGTCACCGGCACCGGTGATGATGCGACCATCTTCACCTTCGAGCACGTAAGGTGCGCCGTTGATTTCAGCCGGCGAGACAATGCGGGTGTCGGTCAGGAAACTGCTGATGGCATCCAGCGGGATGGCTGGAATCGGGGTGTCGATCGCTTCGGAGCGGATTTGCGGTGACAGCTTGACGACATCGCTGGTAGACACCTTGGTAATGCGGGGCTTGCCATCGATGTACACCAGCGCCAGGCGATCACCCGGGTAAATCAGGTGGGGGTTGGCAACCTGCGGATTAACGTGCCAGATTTCCGGCCAGTACCAGGGGTTGTTCAGGAATCGCGCTGAAATGTCCCAAAGGGTGTCCCCCTTGACGACAGTGTAACGCTCAGGATGATCAGACCTGAGCTCCGGTTGTGCCTGGGCCCAGGAAGTAAACAGCAGCGCCGTCGCTGCCAGAGCGTACAACAATTTCCTCATTGTCTATATCCTTGATCGCGTGCCTTGAATCTTTGCGTTGGGTAACGTCGCAGCGGTATCCCCGCAGCTTATTACGTTGTTATTCCCGTTACTATAGAAGATGTTCGGGTATTTGTGATGTTATCTTTTGTTCTTCCAGTAAATTCTTCAGTATGGCTGAAAGATTTTAACTATTAACTGATCAGTTTGTACTCAATCGACAATTTATCGGATAATAGAGCCATTACGTTCTCCCCATCATAGATTCGTGGAGAAAATTTGCGCAGACCGCCGTCGCATTTCAGAGAAGCCAAAGCATTATGATTTTAGAGATTCTTGAGTATCCGGACCCGCGCCTTCGCACCATCGCCAAGCCGGTGGACGAAGTGACCGACGACATCCGCAAGCTGATCGACGACATGTTCGAGACCATGTACGATGCCCCCGGCATTGGCCTGGCGGCTACTCAGGTCAATGTGCACAAGCAGATCATCGTCATGGACCTGTCGGAAGACAAGAGCGAGCCCCGGGTGTTCATCAACCCGAAAGTAGAAGTACTGGACGGTGAGCTGGAAGCCATGCAGGAAGGCTGCCTGTCGGTTCCCGGTTTCTATGAAGACGTGAAGCGCATCGAACACTGCCGGATTACCGCCAAAGACCGTAACGGTGAAGACTTTGTACTCGAGGCTACCGGCCTGCTGGCGGTGTGCATCCAGCATGAAATGGACCACCTGAACGGCAAGCTGTTCGTGGACTACCTCAGCTCGCTCAAGCGTAACCGCATTCGCAAGAAGCTGGAAAAGCTCCACAAGCAAAGCGCCTGAGGCGCCAACAGCACAGAACCGAATTCAGACCGGGTTACGACCCGGTTTTTTCGTATCAACGACACAGAGAAGCAACCACCGTGCGCATTGTTTTTGCCGGAACGCCGGATTTTGCCGCCACCGCCCTGAAAGCCCTTCTGGAAGCCGGCTATAACCTGGTGGGCGTCTACAGCCAGCCAGACCGCCCCGCCGGCCGGGGCCGCAAACTGATGCCCAGCCCGGTCAAACAGGTCGCCCTGGACGCCGGCATTCCGGTGTTCCAACCGGTCAGCCTGAAACCGGAAGACGCCCAGCAGGAACTTGCTGCGTTAAAGCCAGATGTGATGATTGTGGCCGCTTACGGCCTGATCCTGCCCAAAGCCGTGCTGGATATCCCCACCCACGGCTGCCTGAACATCCACGCTTCACTGCTGCCACGCTGGCGAGGTGCCGCCCCGATCCAGCGCGCCATTGCCGCCGGCGACCCCGAAACCGGCATTACCATCATGCAGATGGACGAAGGCCTGGATACCGGCGATATGCTGTTGAAAACCAGCACCCCGATCCATGCCGACGACACCGGCGGCAGCCTGCATGACCGCCTGGCGGACATGGGCGGCAAAGCTATTGTGGGAGCCCTGGTGCAACTGGCAAACAGCGAGCTGGCCCCTGAGCCACAGAACGATGCCGACGCCAACTACGCCCACAAACTGTCCAAGGAAGAAGGCCACATCGACTGGTCCCGCAGCGCCATCGAGATCGAACGCTTGATTCGTGCCTTTAACCCCTGGCCCGGCACCTTTACCGATCTCGGCGAGCAACGCATCCGCCTTCATCAGGCCAGCGCACTGGATCAGAGCAGCGACAAGCTGCCAGGCACCGTGATCAGTCGCGAGAGAGAAGGCGTTGAAGTCGCCTGCGGCACCGGCACCCTGAAAGTCACTTCGGTCCAGTTGCCCGGCAGCAAAGCCCAGAGCATCAGCGACCTGATCAACGGCGGCAAGCAGGTGCTACTGCCCGGCCAGGAGCTGAACTGACCATGGCTTACCAGCCCCTGCCATTCCGTGCCGTCGCTGCCAACGTGTTGCTGGCAGTGGAAAACGGCCAGTCATTGACCCAATGCCTGCCGCCAGCCCTGAACCAGTTACCCCCGGAACAAAGGCCGCAACTTCAAGCGATCTGCTACGGCACCTGCCGCTGGTTTCACCGGCTTGAGGGCGAGCTCAACCAGCGCCTGAAAAAGCCCCTGCGCAAACCGGACCGGGTTGTTCATCACCTGATGCTGGTCGCCCTGTTCCAGTTGCGGTTCAGTGAGCAGGCCACCTATGCCGTGCTGAACGAAACCGTGGAAGCCTGCCGGGCGCTGGACAAGCCCCACCTGACCGGTCTGGTCAACGGCGTGTTGCGGGCCGCGGAAAGGGAAGGGGCGCCGGAGCCGAAAGACGACAGCAGCCGCTACAGCCATCCGGTGTGGATGGTGGAAAAGCTGCGCCACAACTGGCCCGATAACTGGCAAGCCATTCTCGACGCCAACAACCAGCAGGCGCCCATGACGTTGCGGGTCAACGCCCTGCGCTTTACCCGCGATGAGTACCTGGAGCTGCTGGCAGAAGCCGGTATTGAGGCGAATCCCACCCGCTTCGCCCCCCACGGCATTCAGCTTGAACGCCCGGTGCCGGTAGAACGTCTGCCCTGGTTCGAAGACGGCGGTGCCAGTGTGCAGGACGAAGCCGCCCAGCTATGCACCACTCTGCTGGACCTGCAACCAGGCCAGCGTGTACTGGACGCCTGCGCAGCTCCCGGCGGCAAGACCTGCGCCATTCTGGAGGCCTGTGGCGAACTGGACGAAGTGATTGCCATCGACGAATCCGCCGAGCGCCTGCCCCGGGTACAGGAGAACCTGGACCGGCTCGACCTGCACGCCACCCTGACACAGGCCGACGCCGCCGACATTGACAGCTGGTGGGATGGCGCCCAATTTGATCGTATCCTGCTGGACGTGCCCTGCAGCGCCACCGGTGTGATTCGCCGGCACCCGGACATCAAGCTGCTGCGCCGGGAATCCGACATCGTGCCCCTGGCCAGCATTCAGCTTGGCCTGCTGGAGGCCATGTGGTCTATCCTGAAACCCGGCGGGCGGTTGGTATACGCTACCTGTTCGGTGTTTCCCCAGGAAAACCACCGTATAATCCAGCGGTTCCTGAAACAGCAGGACCAGGCCCGGCTGATAGAAATTGATGTCGACTGGGGTCAGGACATGAACACCGGGCGCCAGTTACTGCCAGTCCCGGACAGCCATGACGGCTTTTTCTACGCCGTGCTGGAGAAACCTGAACTATGAAAATCCTGATTCTCGGTGCGGGCCAGGTAGGCGGCACCCTGGCGGAAAACCTCGCCAATGAAGCCAACGACATTACGGTGATCGACAGCGATAGCGCCCGCCTACGTGAGCTTCAGGACCGGCTGGACATCCGCACCATGCACGGCCGTGCCTCCTACCCCACGGTGCTGCGCCAGGCCGGCGCGGAAGACGCCGACATGGTGATCGCTGTGACCAACAGCGACGAAACCAACATGGTGGCCTGCCAGGTGTCCAAGCTGCTGTACAAGACGCCCACCACCATCTGCCGGGTGCGGGCGAACGCCTATCTGGCCAAATCCGAGCTGTTCTACCGCCGGGATATGGACAAAGACCTGGACAGCCTCCGGGGCTTTCCCATCGACGTACTGATCAGCCCGGAACACCTGGTCACCAAACACATCACCCGGCTGATCGAGTACCCGGGCACCCTGCAGGTGCTCGAGTTCTCCAAGGGCCTGGTCAGGCTGGTGGCCATACGTGCTACCAAGGGTGGGCCACTGGTAGGCCATGAGTTGTCCTACCTGCGCACCCATATGCCCAAGATCGATACCCGGGTGGCCGCGATTTTCCGCAAAGACCGGGCCATCATGCCCCAGGGCGACACGGTTATCGAAGACGGCGACGAGGTGTTCTTTATTGCCGCCTCCGATCACATTCGCTCGGTGATGAGCGAGCTTCAACCCCTGTCCAAACCCTACAAACGCATCTTTATCTGCGGTGGCGGCAACATTGGTTACCGGCTGGCCAATACTCTGGAAAGCCGATACCAGGTGAAGATTCTTGAGCGGGACCACGACCGCTGTGTGATGTTGTCCGAACGTTTACGCAAAACCGTGGTGCTGGAAGGCAACGCCGCCGACAAGGACATCCTGCTGGAAGAGAACATCGAGAACACCGATGTGTTCTGCGCCGTCACCAACGACGACGAAGCCAACATCATGGCCTCTCTGCTGGCCAAGCGGCTGGGCGCCCGCAAGGTACTGACCCTGATCAACAACCCGGACTACGTGGACCTGATCCAGGGCGGCGATATTGATGTCGCCATCTCGCCCCAGCAGACCACCATCGGCAGCCTGCTCACCCACGTGCGCCGGGGCGATGTTGTGAACGTTCACTCACTGCGCCGGGGCGCTGCGGAAGCCATCGAAGCCATCGCCCACGGTGATCACCGGTCATCCAAAGTAGTGGGCAAGCGCCTGGACGAGATCAATCTGCCGCCGGGCACCACCATCGGCGCCATCGTTCGCCATAACGAAGTACTGATTGCCCACGACCATATTCGAGTGCAGCCCGATGACCACGTGATCCTGTTCCTGGTGGACAAAACCCGTATCCGGGACGTGGAAAAGCTGTTCCAGGTGGGCCTCACCTTCTTCTGATTGATCTCAAGCAAAACAACACCCTGGCTGGCACTTAGAAATGCAACGCCAGCCAGCGTATAATGCGCGTTTTCAAATTTCGGAGTGCCCCGGAAAGCGGGGCGCCACACACAGACTGACCAGCAGGCAAACGTCGTGACAGACAAGGCAACCAACAACTCCGCGCCGGATATCAAGACCTTCCAGGGTCTGATCCTGGCACTGCAGAATTTCTGGGCGCAGCACGGCTGCGTGGTTCTCCAGCCCCTCGACATGGAGGTGGGCGCCGGTACTTTCCACCCGGCCACCTTCCTGCGTTCCATCGGCCCGGAAACCTGGAACTCCGCCTACGTCCAGCCCAGCCGCCGCCCAACGGATGGCCGCTATGGCGAGAACCCGAACCGCCTGCAGCACTATTATCAGTTCCAGGTGGTTCTGAAGCCGTCGCCAGACAACATTCAGGAGCTGTACCTGGATTCCCTGCGCGCCCTGGGCCTGGACCCGCTGGTCCACGACATCCGCTTTGTCGAAGACAACTGGGAATCCCCCACACTGGGCGCCTGGGGCCTGGGCTGGGAAATCTGGCTGAACGGCATGGAAGTGACCCAGTTCACCTACTTCCAGCAAGTGGGCGGCCTGGAATGCTACCCGGTGACCGGCGAGCTGACCTACGGGCTTGAGCGTATCGCCATGTACATCCAGGGCGTCGACAGCGTGTACGACCTGGTGTGGACCAAGGGCCCGGACGGTGTGGTTACCTACGGCGACGTGTTTCATCAGCAGGAAGTGGAGATGTCCACTTACAACTTTGAGCACGCCGACACCGAGTTCCTGTTCCACAGTTTCGACGTCTACGAGCGGGAAAGCGCCCGCCTGATCGAAGCCGGGCTGCCACTGCCTGCCTACGAACAGGTTCTGAAAGCCTCTCACACCTTCAACCTGCTGGACGCCCGCCACGCTATTTCTGTGACCGAGCGCCAGCGTTTCATCCTGCGTGTACGCACCCTGGCACGCTCCGTTGCCCAGGCCTACTTCGAGAGCCGCCGCAAGCTGGGCTTCCCGCTGGCGCCCGAGCATCTTCGCAAGGAAGTGCTGGCCGCCGCCGAGGCTGCTGACGCCAAGGTCAATAAGAAGGGCAAGAAAGCCAACAAGGCACCGCAGGAACAGGGGAACGCATAATGGCCACACAGGATTTTCTGGTTGAATTGGGCACCGAAGAGCTGCCTCCGAAAGCCCTCAAACCGCTGTCTGACGCCTTCACCCAGGGCATTGTCAAAGGCCTGGAAGAGGCTGGCGTGGAATTTGGCAAGGTCGAAGCCTTCGCCGCCCCCCGTCGCCTGGCGGTGCGCATTCGCGACCTGGCCGATGCCCAGCCAGACAAGCCGGTAGAGAAGCGCGGCCCGGCGGTGAAAGCCGCCTTTGATGACTCCGGCAACCCGACCCGGGCCCTGACCGGCTTTGCCACCTCTCTTGGCATTACCCCGGACCAGCTCGACACTCTGGAGACCGACAAGGGCGCCTGGCTGGTGTACCGCACCGTGGAGCAGGGCAAAGCCACCGTTGAGCTGATGCCCGAGCTGGTGGAGAAATCCCTGGCGGCGCTGCCAATTCCCAAGCGCATGCGCTGGGGCGCCCACAAAACCGAATTCGTGCGCCCGGTACACTGGCTGATCCTGCTGTTCGGCAACAAAGTCATCGACACCCCGGTGATGAACCTGAAGCCCGGCAACAAAACCCGTGGCCACCGTTTCCATTGCCCGAAAGAGCTGATCGTGCCGACCCCGGCCGATTACGAAGTGGTACTGAAGCAGGAAGGCTACGTACTAGCCGACTTCGCCGAGCGCCGTGAACAGATTCGTCAGGGCGTTGCTCAACTGGCGGAGAAAGAAGCCAACGGCAAGGCGGTGATCGACGAAGACCTGCTGGATGAAGTCACTGCCCTGAACGAATGGCCGGTGCCGCTGATGGGCCGCTTCGAGGAACGCTTCCTGGACGTGCCCGCCGAGGCGCTGATCTCCTCCATGAAGGAGCACCAAAAGTACTTCCACGTGGTGGATGCCAACGACCAGATGCTGCCGCTGTTCATCACCGTGGCCAACCTGGAAAGCAAAGATCCGGCCCAGGTCATCTCCGGTAACGAGAAGGTGATTCGCCCGCGTCTGTCCGACGCTGCCTTCTTCTACGAAACCGATCGCAAGACCAAACTGGAAGACCGCATCGAGGCGCTCAAGCCCATCGTGTTCCAGGACAAACTCGGCAGCCTTTACGACAAATCCGTGCGGGTGTCTGCGCTGGCGAAGAAAATCGCCGACGCCATCAACAGCGATCCGGCCCTGGCCGAGCGCGCGGCCATGCTGGCCAAGACCGACCTGGTTACCGAAATGGTGCTGGAGTTCACCGATCTGCAGGGCATCATGGGCCAGTACTACGCCAGCAACGACGGCGAACACGCCGACGTGGCCAAGGCCCTGAACGAGCAGTACATGCCGCGCTTTGCCGGCGACGACCTGCCCACCACCCTGACCGGGTGCGCCGTGGCCATCGCCGACCGCATTGATTCCCTGGTGGGCCTGTTCGGCATCAACCAGCCGCCGTCCGGTACCCGTGATCCGTTTGCCCTGCGCCGGGCGTCATTGGGTGTGTTGCGCATCATCATCGAACGCCAGCTGCCCCTGGACCTGCAAACCGTGTGTGAATGGGCCGAGCAGAACTTCACCGTGCTGACCGAGCAGAACACCGCCAGCACCGTGGTGGACTACATGCTCGAGCGCTTCCGCGCCCACTACGACGAGCAGGGCATCGGCGCCGAAGTGTACCTGGCGGTGCACGCCCGCCGCCCAACCCGCCCGCTGGACTTCGACCGCCGGGTGAAGGCCGTAGAGGCTTTCCGCCAGCTGCCGGAAGCCCAGGCCCTGGCCGGCGCCAACAAGCGGGTGTCCAACATCCTGACCAAGCAGGGTGGCGACAGCATCGGCGAGACGGTGGATAACGCACTGCTTCAGGATGCCGCCGAGAAGACCCTGGCGGCCAAGGTTGAAGAACAGGCGCGGAAAGTACTGCCGCTGTTCGAGCAGGGTGACTACGCCAGCGCACTGACCTCCCTGGCCAGCCTGCGCGAGCCGGTAGACACCTTCTTTGACGACGTGATGGTGATGGCAGACGAAGAAGCCGTGCGCAACAACCGCCTGGCACTGCTCAACCGCCTGCGTAACCTGTTCCTGCGAGTGGCCGATATCTCCCTGCTGCCGACGGCCAGCTGAGGAACCGCTCCGCAGTTATACGGATAAATTTCCCCAGGGACGGGGGTAGTAAAACGGCCGGCAATCCGTATAATACCGGCGGTTGATCGGCGTGTAGCGCAGCTTGGTAGCGCACTTCGTTCGGGACGAAGGGGTCGGAGGTTCGAATCCTCTCACGCCGACCATTTTCCCTCCTGTTTTGTCTTTTCCTGTTTTAATTTGCCCGCACGGTTTCATTCCGGGTTCTTACACCCCAAGCCCAATGAATTTCTGTATCCTTAGTCAATCTGCTCATGATTAAAGGAGTATTTTGATGAATGAGGCGATCGCCCGGCTACGTCAGTTCCGGGATGACAGAGACTGGAAACAATTCCACAACCCGAAAGATCTATCCCTAGCCCTCAGTATCGAGGCTTCGGAACTGCTGGAGTTGTTCCTGTGGAAATCTCCCGAACAAGCCGATGCCAGCAAAGTGAAGGAAGAACTGGCTGACGTGATTGCCTATGCGCTGCTGCTGGCAGACAGCTATGAGCTGGACGTGGAACAGATTGTTCTCGACAAGATTGCCCTTAACGAAAAGAAGTACCCGGTCAGCAAAGCCCGGGGAACGGCGAAGAAGTACACCGAGCTATGAGCCAATCGCCGATGGTGGAGATTCAGCGCTACCCCTTCAGCCGGGACGCCCTGAACGACTTGCGCGATAATGCCTTTGCTGCGGGTAACTGGCCCCTGGTCTACGTGCTTAGCGACGAAAAGCACCGGCGCGCCTACATCGGCGAAACCACCGACACGATCACCCGCATGAGCACCCACCTCAAGCATGACGAAAAGCAGCTGCTGACCGCGGTTCACCTGATCACCAGCGAGTATTTCAACAAATCCGCCACCCTGGATGTGGAATCCCTGCTGATCAAGTACATGGCCGCCGATGGCAAGTACACCCTGCTGAACGGCAACCTGGGGCTGGCTGACCACAACTATTACCAGCGCGGCGCCCTGTATGAAGAGGTGTTCCGGGAAGTCTGGAACCGGTTGATTGCCAAGGGTGTTGTGACCCGCACCCTGGACCACCTTGATAACTCCGATGTCTTTAAATACTCCCCCTACAAATCCCTGTCCTTCGATCAGCGTCAGGGTTTGCTCACCATCATGCACGAGCTGCTCAATCCCGGTGTGAAGAACATCGTTGTCGAGGGAGGAGCCGGAACCGGCAAGTCGGTACTGGCCATCTTTCTGTTCAAGTTGCTCCATTCGCAAGCACACCAGATCAATCTCAGGGAATTCTCTGAAGAAGAAGCTGAGATCCATTCTCTGCTCTCGTCGCTCAAAGCCCTCATGCCCGAACCGACAATGGCGCTTGTAGTTCCGATGACCTCCTTCCGAACCACCCTCAAGAAGGCGTTCAGGCACGTTTCGGGACTCAGCCCTGATATGGTCATCAGCCCGTCAGAGCTCACCAAACAGCACTACGATATTGTGCTGGTGGACGAGTCCCACCGTTTGCGCAAGCGCAAGAACCTGGGTGCTTACTTCGGCAGTTTCGACAAGGCCTGCGCCGCGTTGGGCATGGACAAGCACAGCTGCAGCGAAGTGGACTGGGTGTGCCAGCAGGCGGATAAGGCGATCTTCTTCTACGACGAAGGCCAGTCCATCAAACCCTCCGATGCCGATGTTGAAGTGTTCCAGCGCCTGAAAGCTGCCAGCGGCTCGGTCACTCATCGCTTGCTGTCCCAGTTCCGGGTAAAGGCCGGGCAACCCTATGTCGAGTTTGTGGATAAGTTACTGAACGGCCGTGTTGATGACGGCGTGGTATTCACCGCCAGGAACTACGAGTTTGAGGTGTTCGACTCCCTCAAAGACCTGGTCCATACCATCAACGAAAAAGAGGAACGGGTCGGGCTGTCACGGCTGATCGCCGGTTATTCCTGGCCCTGGGCCTCGAAGAAGGACGATGAGGCTTACGATATCGTGATCGACGATGTTCAGCTACGCTGGAACAGCACCAATACCGACTGGATCAACAAGGAAGGATCACACCGGGAGGTTGGCTGCATTCACACCACTCAGGGCTATGACCTGAACTATGCCGGCATCATCTTCGGAGAGGAGATCCGGTATGACCCGGATAGCCAGTCCATCGTAATCGACAAGCGCAACTACCACGACCGCACCGGCGGCCAGGGCATCAAAGACCCGGCGGAACTGAAGCAATACATCATCAACATCTACCGCACCATCATGCTGCGCGGCATCCGTGGCACCTTTGTCTACGCCTGTGACGATGCGCTGCGGGAATATCTGAAACAGCATATTCCGGTTTATAGCGCTCACGTCGAAACGCCTGAAGCCACAAACGTGCTGGAGCTGGAACCTTATGTGAACGCCGTGCCGCTGTTCGATCTGCAAGCGGCTGCGGGGGATTTCGGAGCACTCATTGATGTCAGCTACATTGACCCTACCAGGCACCCAGACTGGGTCGGAGTTCCCGAAGGAGTGCGAGTGCGTAAAGGATTGTTCGCCTGCCGGGTGTTCGGCGAATCCATGAACCGGGTTATTCCCAATGGAGCCCTGTGTCTGTTTCGGACCGACCCTGGTGGTTCCCGAAACGGAAAGACGGTTCTGGTGGAGTGTATGGACAGCATTGATGCCGATTCAGAGTCATGCTACACGGTGAAGGTCTACGAAAGCTTTAAGACCGAGGACAAATACGGCTGGCGCCACACCCGTATTCAACTGAAACCGAACTCTTACGATGACAGTTTTCAAGCCCTTCTCCTGACAGATGAAGAAGCACTTCAATATCGGGTGGTTGGGGAGTTTGTTGGCGTTATTGATGGTTAATGGAAGCAAAAAGCCCCGGTGCAACTCTCCGAGGCTATAACACTGACCGGGATCCCCCACTCCGCTTGGCCTGGTTAAAGCAGGTCGACAACCCAGTCAAAAGCCAAACTTCGGAATATTCGCGATCAGGCAGCTACCGACGTCTCGCCGCCCAGGAACTGGGCCACAGCGCCGTCCGGGTTTTTCGCTTCAACGATCTCGCCGTCTGTCTCGAAGCCGCGGATACGCAGATTCTGCTCACGCATTCTGTTGCCGTTGACGCCTATGGCGATGGCAATACCCAGTGCGATGATGTTGGTCAGCAGGTTGGCCGCATCCAGGGGCATGATCAAACCCAGCAGGAACCCGATGCTAAAGCCGCCAGCTAGAATCAGGGCAGCCAGGCCCCACATTTTCTTGAAAAGAGCCCAGAATCCGCCAAAACAGAATCCCGGCCAGGACCACCCCTGTTTTACCGCTTCTTGTTGGCCAGAGGGGTGCGTGAAGATTTTGTACTGCTTCATATCCTTATCCTTTTAATGCCTTCCATGTTTGAAAACCAAGGCTTCAAGCAACCTTAGTCAGGCACTCCAAAGTGCCGGCGGAATATACAGTTGGCACTCCGCCTGAAACAACTCCAAAGCCCAACGCTGTGAGCGGCATCAAGAATTTGGCGCATCACGACTCACTGCTCCACCACAATCAACTCCCCAAGCTCAAACCCCTCCGCCGCAGCCCGGGCCTTGAACGCCTCCAGCACCTCCTCACTCACCTCCGGAGTGCGCGACATCAGCCACAGGTAATTCCGGTTGTAGCCGGTGATATAGGCCGTGGAGTAGTCGTCATCCAACTCGAACACTACGTAAGACGCGTAAAACGGCCCGAAGAACGACACTTTCAAATGGCCCACATCGCTGTCACCCACAAACTTTGCCCGGCCCTGGGCTTCTTTCCACTCGCCCTGTTCTGCGTTGTAGCCCCGGTTGATGACCTTGATGCTGCCGTCATCATTCAGGGTGTACTCAGCAGTTACCTGGCTCAAGCCCCGCTCGAAGGAATGGTCCAGCCGGGCGATTTCGTACCAGGTGCCCAGGTAGCGGTCCTGGTCGAAGCCGGTGACCGGTTCGATGCCTTTTGGCAATCCGGTGCAACCGGTCAGTAACAGGAGTAGGGTGGTCAGCAGAGCGAAGGGTTTCATCAGGCGCTGTCCTTAGTTCAGGGAGTTGCACAAACAACCATAACAAAGCGCCGGCGAAAACACTGCTGTGATTGCCTGAGCTCTGAACTGCGGAAAGCGACGTATACTGAACCTCAACCAACCACGGAGAACAGGCATGATCGGATACGTAACCATCGGTGTCAGTGACATGGGCAAGGCCAAGCAATTTTACAGCGATCTGCTGGGGGATCTGGGCGGCAAGGTGTTGCTGGATATGGAGCGCATTGCGTTCATTGGCGAGAGCATGGCCAAGCCCATGTTGGCGGTGTGCGTACCGTTCAACGGTGAGCCCAATCATCCGGGCAATGGCAATATGGTGGCCATCCCGGCGGGGTCCAAAGAAGCTGTGGATAAGTTCTATCACAAAGCCATTGAGCTGGGTGCAACCTGCGATGGGGAGCCTGGGCAACGTATTCCGGATATGTTCTACGGCGCCTATGTGCGGGACCCGGACGGTAACAAGCTGGCGTTCTTCGAGTTCGGCTAAGCATGCAAAAGGCCCCACATCGGGGCCTTTTTGTTGGTTACGGGGCTCAGTAAGCGCCGCGAATCAGATCAATCCCCGGCTTCAACACGTCCCGCCAGGCTTGCCGCAGCTCCGGCGTATACTCCGGGTCGTGTACCCGAACCGTCTTCAACAGTGCTTCTTCCCACAAACCGTACCACTCCGGCTGAATGTTGTAGTTGTGGCGGTTGTGGCTTTGGCCAAGGTCCTTCAATTTGCGGTCTGACATACCCCGGGCCACCAGGATGATCTGCATTACACCGTTGCGCAGCAGGTGGCGCTGGGCAGACATATCGGTATCGACAAACCGGTTGCGGATGGCGTCGGAACTGGACATGAAGAAGTCGTAGAAATCGACGAAGAATTCATCTTTCCGGCAGCAGCGGCCATAGCTCTGAAATACGAGATCCGTGGGAGTCATTTGCAATCTGTGTCCTTGATCAACGGTCGGATTGTCATTAAAGGCCACGCATTCTAAGCAAGCGAACAAGTTTTTCTATAGCGATATGTAACAACTGACGCCAACCGCGACAATTTGACGCTTCAAGGCTCCGAATTGCTGAACCACCACTTTGGTAACAGGTTGCGCACCTGCCCCTGCAGGAACCGGTCGTCAATCAGCCAGATCACGCCCCGGTCGTCCGGAGTGCGGATCACCCGGCCGGCGGCCTGGGCCACTTTCTGCAGGCCGGGGATCAGGTAGGTGTAGTTGTAGCCTTCACCAAAGCGTTGCTGCAGGCGGTCTTTGAGGATTTCGTGCCAGGCATCAAAGGGCGGCAGGCCCAGAGTAGCAACGAAGGCGCCGATCAACTGGTCACCGGGCAGGTCGATGCCTTCGCTGAATACGCCACCGAGTACCGCAAAGGCGACGCTGCCTTCGGGCTTCTGGAACTCTGCGAGAAACTGCCTGCGTTGGTCCGGGCTCATGCCGGGCTGTTGGGAGCGCTGGGGGATGTCCGGGGCCTGGTTCGCCAGCGTATCGCTCACTTCCTTGGCGTATTTGAAGCTGCTGAAGAATGCCAGGTAATGGCCCGGCCGCTCCCGGTATTGTTTGGCAATCAACTCGGCAATCGGCTGCAGGCTCGCCTCTCGGTGTACCTGCCGGGTGCTGATGCCTGGGGTGAACTCAACTTTGAGTTGCTCGGCACTGAACGGGCTGGGCAGGGAAGTGAAGCGGGCGTCTTCCGGCAGGCCAAGTAGATCCCGGTAATAAACGCCGGGGCTGAGGGTAGCGGAGAACAGCAACACCGAGTGGGCCGATTCGAAGCGTTCGGTGAGGAAATCCGCCGGGATCAGGTTCTGGATGGTCAGGCTGGCCCGGCCCCGGCCGCTGCGCTGAAATTCACACAGGGAATGGTCGCCGAAGCTGTCTGCCAGTTTCATAAAGGCCACGCTTTCGAACATCACCTCCTGCAGGGCCAGGTCCGGCGGGTTGTCAGCCAGGTAGTCGGTGATCACCGAGACCATGGCCTGCAATGCGCCCAGCAGTTGCGGCGGCAGTGTGGCCAGGAACACCGGTTGCGCCTGTTCGCCGTGGTCCCGGATCAGCGCCTGCCAGGCCCGGGCGGAGCGGTCCAGGGCCGCTTTGACTGGTTTCGGGGCGGTCTTTTTCAGCTTCAGTAAACGCTGCTGCTCCAACTGCACCGAATACATGCCCCGGGCCCGGTCCACCAAGTTGTGGGCTTCGTCCACCAGTACGCTAGCCCGCCAGCTATTCTGCCGAATCAGGCCGTGCAGCAGGGCCGACTGGTCGAACAGCCGGTTCACGTCGCCAATCACCAGGTCACTCCAACGGGCCATTTCCTGGGCCAGAAAATACGGGCAAATGTCGTGACCTGCGGCGATTTTCGCCAGATTATCCTGAGTTAACGGCTCTTTGCTTTGAGCAGCTTCGGCCCGGGCGTCGGGCAGGCGGTCGAAGAAGCCTTTTGCCAGGGGGCAGGACTCGCCGTGGCAGGCTTTGTCCGGGTGTTCGCAGGCGTCGTCTTTGGAAACCAGCTCCAGGGTGCGCAGGGGCCAGGGCTGCAGCTCATCCTGGGCGTCTCGCAACTTATCCACAGCATCCAGCGCCAGTTGCCGGGCGGTGTTGCGACAGGTGAGGTAGCACAGCCGGTCCTGCCGCGCCGCGGGCATCGCCATCAGGGCCGGGAACAAGGTGCCCAGGGTTTTGCCAAGGCCGGTAGGCGCCTCCAGCAGTAAGGTGCCGGCTTTCACTGAATTCTTGTACACCGTTTCCGCCAGACGTCGTTGCCGGGGGCGAAAGTCCGGGAAAGGAAAGGTGAGATTGGCCAGCAGGGCGTCGCGCTGCTCCCGGTGGTGTTCTTCCTGCTCGGCCCAGGCCTCGTAAAGGCCACACAGTGTTTCCAGTTCCTGCCAGAGCTCGTCCGCCTTGGCGGTTTCGGTGAGCACGGTTTCCTTGTCCCGGCCGGTGTCGTAATACACCAGCGCCAGTTCCACGCTTTTACGGTTTTCCTGCCGGCACAGCAGGGCACCATAGGCCCGCAACTGGGCCCGGTGCAGGGCGCGCTGGTGGGGGCGAATGCGGGACACATCACCCCGGTGGGTCTTGATTTCTTCCAGTCGGTTCTTGTGGGGGTGGTAGCCATCGGCCCGGCCGGACAGCTGCATCCCCATTACGTTGCCGGTAAGTGAATACTCGCTTTTATAGCCGTACCCGCGTTTTGCCTGGATCGCCTGATGGCCGGCAATGCCCTCCTCGGAACTTGGCGCCGGGGTATAGCGGAAGTCCAGGTCGCCGTGTCGGGCCGCGAATTCACACAGGGTGCGGACGGCGACTTTCACAGGCTTGCCTCATCATCCTGCCAACGCACATAACAGACGCTGGCCGGGATGCCCTGCCGGGCGAAGAACTGCAGCCAGCGCACCTGGTGGTCCTGCAATCGGTCGCCGGGGCCTTTCACTTCGATCATTTCATAGCGTTGTTCGGGGTCGTCAGCCTCCGGCACCAGCCGGATCAGGTCCGGAAAACCACTTCTGTGCTCCTTGATGTTGTTGAGCAGGCGACGGAACAGGGCATCCAGGTGCCCTGGGGGAATGCAGTGCAGGGCCAGCTCCAACAGCTCTTCATCGAGTACCGGCCAGAACACAAAGGGATTGGCGATGCCTTGCTTGGTCTGAAAGGCGTCGAGAATGTCCCGGCGATAGGCGCCGGTTTCCAGCAAACGGAAACGTTGCTCGAATGCCTGTTGGCGCCGAGCCACGAAATCGTCCCGGGTCAGGTCTGCCGGACCAATGTGGAAAGGATGGAAGAAAGCGCCGGGCAGGGGCTTGAAGATCACCGGCCAGCACAGAAGCCCGAACAGGGCGTTGATCAGGGTGTTCTCCACATAGAACACCGGCGCGTCATCGGAGCCCAAATGACGCAGGGCCGCCAGCTCCACGGTGCCGGTGTCTGGCTTGGGCAAGGTCAGGGTGAATTCCCTCAGGGTGGGGTTATCCACAGGCTCGGGCTTGTCCGCCCCCACCTTGGGCGCGAGCCGTTTCAGCAGGCGGGCCAGGCCCTGGGCTTCGGCATCACTTAACTCGGCCGTCTGCCATTGGCAAGCAATGGCCCAGGCTTGCTCAAAACGCTTCATCCGTTCCAGCAGCCGCAGCTGTTTCAGTCGCGCTTCCCGATGGCCGCTGTTCTCCCAGGCCTTCAGTGCCAGTTCCCGCTCGCCCTGACGCTCCGCCTGCCGGCCCAGCTCCAGCAACAACCGATCCCGTCGGCTGGTGAGCCAGGGGTTATCCACAGGGCCGGGTACCTCTGCCCAGACCTCTGTGGCTGGCTCACCCTGATCGAGCCGTTCTCGGCACTGATTCATTTGCAGATAACTATCCACTTCCGAGCGATGCTGAAAGGCGCGGGATTCCGGGGTAAAGGGCACCGGCTCGAACTGCTGCACGCCCAGTTCCACCAGCACAAAGTCCGTCCAGCTCTGGCGCAGGTTGCCGAAAAACATCAGACGAATGCGGTCGAACAGGGCCATGTCCTGGAGCTGGACCACTTCCGGGGCCTGTTCACCGACGGCCTCTGCCAGCCAGTGCCCCAGGGGCCTTGGTTCACCGAACGCCTCCGCCAGCAACTCCCGCATCTGAGCTTTTCCCAGCGTTTTCGGGTGGCCCTGTTGGTGCAGCCAACCGCCAAAGACAGGCCTTAGTTCAGCCAGGGTAAACAACCGGAACAAATCATCCAGGCTCAGCTCCGGCGAGTTATCCAGCCAGCCCTCCTGCACCAATAACTTGAGCGCTTCGGCCTCCGGTACCGGCAGTTCCGGATAATGCAGCTTGTCGGCCCGGAAAAGCTCACCGGTGCGCATCACCATGCGCGTGAGTAACGCTCTTGGTCCAGTCGCCAGTTTGGCAAACGTCGCCAGCCGGGTTTGCTCCCGTTCGGTCAACAAATCTGCGTGATGATCGGCCACCCAGGACACGATGGTGTCCATATTGCTGAGGTAATACAGGGGGTCTTCAAGGTTTGCTGTTTGCGGGCGCTGGCCCGTGAATTCTGTCGTCATAGGGCTGGAACTTTAATCCATGCACAAAAATTAATCATCACACGCCTTGCCAACCCCTCTAATGATAACTATTATCATTTGCATCAAGACAAGGAGGACGCCATGAAATTTCTCTGCCCGCGCCATCGCCAAATGTTTGCCCGACTCTCCATCAACGAACAGAACGATCTATGGCTGTTCTGGATGGAATACGCCTTCACGTTCTGCGAAACCGAGCAGACCGAGAAGATGATCGCCGCCACCGGCAGTGCCTTTGACCTGGCCTGCCTGGCCAGGGCGGACCACCCGGAATGCATGCACGTGGAACTCACGCTTTCCGCCATACTGGTGTGCCGTGCCCTGCGGGACCGTGGCGATCACCACGCCGCAGATTACGTGCTGTTCAGTGCCCTGGAAAGCCTGCAGTCTGCCAGGCCCTGCTACGGCAGCCCCAGCGGTGGCTGCAGCACCGATCAATGCATTGAGGTGCTGTTGGATACCTCCCGGCAAGCCAGCTTTTTTGCAGAATACCTGAACTGGCCCGCCTCGCCACTGGCACCTCGGGCACAACGTTCGGCAATGGTCGCTCACTAACGCTAAGGAGGGGTTATGGGAATGGTATTCAATATCCCGCAAACGTCCCGGACGAATCGGGCAGAACAAGTATCGTGGCTGGATTGGAAACCCGGTAGTCAGGTTTGTATCAGTATCGATGCCGACTGCCTGGCCAGACTGATGGCAAAAAAACAGCTGCACATTCAGGACTTTTCCTGCGCCGACGAGGCCTCAAAACAGATTGTCAGGGGCCTGCTACTGGATTGTCTGCGGGTACGCTGAGGCCTTCAGATACCCAGGTCCGCAGGCTGCAAGCGAACTCCGGCGATCTTCCAGGCTCCGTCCGTCATCTCCATGCGGTAATAGGCGTCCCAGCGTTTGCCCTCAGGGCCTTGCAGTCGAACCACCTGAATATCAAAGCCATCATGGGGCACCCGCTGGGCAAACTCGATGGCGGTGGCGCTGTGAACGGCGGGGTAGGCCTCGCGCACCATCGCCAGAAACCCTTCGGAGGTGCCGAATCGCCGTTTGATCCCTTCTGAGGCATACTCCCAGGCCTGTACCTCATCGTCATTAGCGAAAGCTTCAATCTGGCTGAGGATGGCATCCTGGATATCGGCATCCGCGTCGTCCGCCAGCGGCCTGGAAGACCAGGCCAGGGCAAACACCAATGCCATCGTAAGGGTCAGGATAACGCCGGTTTTGATGTTAACGATGTTAATCCCCATGACGACCACCCATTTTCTGTTCAACTTTTAATCAATACGCTACCACTGCGGCTGCGGATTGATCCATCACTGTTGCTGCTCACTAATTGACCTGCCAGACGCCCGGCGTCGTATTCCTTACTACGACAACAAAGACGATGGAGACTGCCATGCAGATGACCGAGCTTGAACTCAGATCCCACAAGCACGACACGATCGCTTCGCTGGAGCTTGTATCGATGGAGGGGCGATATTACATGGCCAGGTTCTATCTGGACGGCCAGGGCTATGTTTTGAGCGATCCATACGAAAAAGCGGTTCTGTTTACCGGTGCCGCCGCGGCAAGGGACTTTTTCCGGGATTTCCATGTGGAGCATGTGGAAATCATCCCACCAACCGGCACCGACGAGATGATCGGCATGCCGGACTGCCATGGCGAAACCATGAGGGTGCCGTTATAAGCGAGCAACTTCGGCCAACTGAGCTCCCTCACTGACCTCCCGACAACCTGCGACGCAGGTTGTCGTCCCCGCCATCTATAATTCCCTGCGTTCTGCCGTTACAGACTGTCCGCATCTGTGGTCACATACGGTAACCTGTACCCTCAGGATTGACTCGAACACCAGACAAGGAATCCCATGGCGGCTGCACCCACCATCGAACCCGGCTTTCACGCCATACACGCCAATCATCTGGAAGACCTGCGCCGGGCCGTGGTCTATATCTGTCGGCAGAACCCCATGCCGCCGCTGCAGAGCGAGACCTTCCTGGTACAGAGTAACGGTATCGCCCAGTGGCTGAAGCTGGCACTGGCGGAAAAGCGCACCGAGGATGGGGTGGAAGGCGGCCTGGGCATTGCCGCCGGCATGGATTTCCTGTTTCCCGCGCGGTTTATCTGGCAGGCCTACCGGGCGGTGTTGCCCGATGGCGAAGTGCCGGAGCAGTCGCCGTTCGACAAGCGCCGTCTGGTGTGGCGGCTGTACCGGTTGTTGCCGGAACTGGTGGGGGAAGATGAGGCCTTCACGCCACCGGCGCGGTTTCTGGATGGCAGCGACACCGACCTGCGCAACTTCCAGCTGGCCGAAAAAGTGGCAGACCTGTTCGATCAGTACCAGGTGTTCCGGGCCGACTGGCTGGCGGCCTGGGAGCAGGGCAAGGATGTGGTGATCACCGCCCGGGGCGAGGAGAAATCCCTGGATATGGAAACCCGCTGGCAGCCGTTGCTCTGGCGCGCGCTTGTGAAAGACACAGGCAGCGAGGCCCACACCAGCCGCTCGCAAATCCACACCCGCTTTATGGAGCAGGGCCAGCGCATTACCGAGCCGGCCAATCCCGCCCGCTTGCCCAGGCGCATCGTGGTGTTCGGGGTGTCGTCCCTGCCCCGCCAAGCATTGGAAGCCCTGTACGTACTGAGCCGGTTCAGCCAGGTGGTGCTGTGCGTTCACAACCCCTGCCAGTTCTACTGGGCCGACATCATCAGCGACCGGGAGCTGCTTAAAGCCGAACGCAAACGGGGCGCCGCGCACCCAGTATTGTCACAGATTGACGACCCGGACCAACTGCACCAGCATGCAAACCCTTTACTGGCGGCCTGGGGCAAGCAAGGCCGGGACTACATTCGCCTGCTGGATGAGTTCGACAACCCGGACGACTACCGCGCCAGCTTCCAGACCCCGGGGCAGAAAATCGACATCTTCACCGACCATGGCGATGTGGATAACCCCTGCTTGCTGCACCAGTTGCAGAACGATATCCACAACCTGACACCGCTGCAGGAAATCCGCCAGCAGCAACGCACGGTGGATCTGGCCCGTGACCATTCCGTAGTGTTCCACGACGCCCACGGCCCCCAGCGGGAAGTGGAAATCCTGCACGATCAGCTGCTGGCCGCCTTCAATGCCGACCCCACGCTTCGGCCCCGGGATGTGATCGTGATGGTGCCGGATATCAATGTGTATGCGCCCCATATCCAGGCGGTGTTCGGCCGCTATTCACCCGGCCGCAAGCGCCACATTCCGTTCACCATTTCCGACCAGGGCCAGCGCCACCACGAGCCGGTACTGATTGCCCTGGAAACCCTGATGTCGCTGCCCCGCAGCCGCTTCGGCGTGAGCGAGATCATCAGCCTGCTGGAAGTACCGGGCATCCGCGACCGCTTTGACATCAGTGAAGACGAGATTCCCCTGGCCCGGCGCTGGGTGGAAGGCGCCAACATCCGCTGGGGCCTGCACGGCACACACCGGGAAAGCCTGGACTTGCCAGCAGAGCTGGAACGCAACACCTGGCAGGCCGGGCTGCGTGCCATGTTGCTGGGTTATGGCATGGGCGATGACGAACCCTGGGGCGGGGTGGAACCCTATGGCGAAATCGGCGGCCTGCAAGCCAGCCTGGCCGGGCGCCTGGGCGAGTTCGTACACCAGCTGGAAACCCTGTGGCAGGCACTGCAGGCCACCCGCACGCCCGGTGAGTGGGAGGCCCTGTTCTCCGCCATGCTGGCGCAGTTTTTCCACAAGGTGGAAGGGCAAGACCTGTTATTACTGAACCGCTTCCGCCGCCAGCTGGAGCAGTGGCTGGACGATGCCCTGGCCGCCGGGCTAGACCAGCAAGCGCTGCCCCTGAACATCGTCAAGGATGTGCTGCTGCAGGGTCTGGACGAAGGCGGCCTGAACCAGCGCTTCCTGGCCGGCAAGGTGAACTTCGCCACCCTGATGCCCATGCGCGCCATTCCCTTTCGCAAGGTGTGTTTGCTGGGTATGAACGATGGCGACTACCCCCGCTCCCGGCCACCAGTGGATTTCGACCTGATGGCCCAGGATTACCGGCCCGGGGACCGTTCCCGCCGGGAAGACGACCGCTACCTGTTCCTGGAAGCCCTGCTGTCGGCCCGGGAACAGCTGTACATCAGCTGGGTGGGGCGCAGCATCAAGGACGACTCTGAACGGCCACCCTCGGTGCTCATCGGCCAGTTGCAGGATCACCTGGACAGCCTCTGGGCCGTGGCAGGCAAAACGGACAGCTCGGTTACTCAAGCCCTGACCACCCAGCACCCACTGCAACCCTTCAGCCGGGACTACTTCCCGAAAGCCAATGGCGTGGGCGAAGGCGACGAGGCCCAGCCCAAACCGCTGGCCGAGGTGTTGAAGGCCCGCGGCCTGTTCACCTACGAACGGGAGTGGCGCAGCGCCCATGCTGTGGATAACTCGGAGCAGGGCCGGGAAGCCCTGCCATACCAGGCTCCGGAAGAACCCATCAGTCTGAATGAACTGGCAAACTTCCTGAAAAAGCCCATCGACACCTTCTACCAGCGTCGGCTGCAGGTGCGCTTTGAAGAGGTGGAAGACGAGGACACCGACAACGAAAATTTCGATCTGAACGGCCTGGACCGCTGGCGCCTGGACAACGAGCTGATCCAGCAGGGTGTCGTCAAAGCCGCCAGCGAAGAAGAATTGCACGAACGGCTGCAAACCACCCTGGACCGCATGGCCCGGCGGGGCGACCTGGGAATGGGCGTCACCGAACATCGGCTGCGCACCGAGCTGGCCGGCCGGCTGCCAGACCTGTTCGAGCGCTATCGCAGTACCCTGGCCGAGTGGCCGGAAGCGGTGGCCGAACCCTTGCCGTTCGAGTTTCGGTATTCGGATAGCACCGGCGCGGTTGAGGTAGCGGATTTAATCGACAACCTGCGTTGCAACCCCGCAGGGCAGCTGTGCCGGCTGGTGATCGCCAGCTCCGGTCTGCTTACCGGTTCCGGCTACTCAAAAAAGGTCCGCTACGCCAACCTGCTGCGGGACTGGCTGATTCACCTGGCCGGCCAGCTCAGCGGCCAGCCGTTTGAAACCCTGATTCTGGGCAAAGAAGAAGGCCGCAAGTTCCACTTCCCGGTGATGGCTCCGGAGCAGGCACAACCGCATTTTGAAGCCATTCTGAGCCGCTGGATGGAAGCCACCACCCGGGCCCTGCCGATTCACTGTGAGGCCGGTTTCGCCTGGATTACCAGTTACTACGGCGGCAAGAAATTCGTCGGCGACCACGAACGGGCCATCAGTGAAGCAGAACAGGCCTACACCACGGCCCTGGACCGGGACACCGGCTACCTGCTGGGTGCCTTTGAAAGTCCCAAGGCACTGATGGCCAGTGGCGAGTTTGAGGCCCTGCTGCACCAGCTTTATGTGCCGCTGTGGGAAGCCGAGCAGGGCAAGTCGGCGGCGGAGCAGATCGGGAGCATGGAATGACTGACCAAATGACCAACCGAAACCCGAACCTGGACCCGCTGGCGCTGCCCCTGAACGGCAGCGCCCTGATCGAGGCCAGTGCCGGCACCGGCAAAACCTTCACCATCGCCATCCTATATGTGCGCCTGGTGCTGGGCCATGGCCAAAGTGTAGACAGCCCGCTGCAGAACCTGCTGCCGCCCAACCTGCTGGTGGTCACCTTTACCGACGCCGCCACCAAGGAGCTGCGAGACCGCATCCGCACCCGGCTGACCCAGGCCGCCGAGGTGTTTTCCGACACCGCTGACCACCTCGAACCCACCCCGGAAACCGCACTTATCCACAAGTTGCGGGATAACAGCTACCCGGACCCGGCTACCTGGCCCGACTGCCGCAAGAAACTGCTGCTGGCCGCCGAATGGATGGACGAAGCCGCGGTGTCCACCATTCACGGTTTCTGCAACCGTATGCTCAGCGAACACGCCTTCGACAGCGGCAGCCTGTTCAAGCTCACCCTGGAAACCGACCAGAGCGAACTGCTGGAGGACGTGGCCCGGGACTACTGGCGCACCTTTGTCTACCCGCTGCCACCAGCGCTGATGGACGAGGCCCTGAGCCACTGGAAAACCCCCACCGACCTGCGCAAGGCGGTGCGTAACCTGATTGACGACCCGGCCGCCCTGGGTACACCGCCAGAGAGTGTCCACCAGGCCATCAACCAGGTGGTCAGCGAGCGGCTGGCACGGGCCAGTGAACTGAAAGCCCACCCCTGGGGCCAGTGGCAGCAGGAAGTTACCGAACTGCTGAACGACCTAAACAAAAGCAAACGCCTGCACGGCGGCAGCAAGAACGCCATGCTCAAGGTGTGGGAGTTCCTGGTCACCTGGGCGGAATCCGACGAGCTGCTGCCGGAGAAGCTGGACAGCGCCGCCGGTTACAAGAACCAGACTCCCGAAGGCCTGGACAACATCCTGAAAGGGGACGACCCGGCACCCCAGCACCCGGCCTTTGAGGCTATCGACGCCTTGCTGGCCTTCGGCCAGAACCAGCCCAGCGCCAAGTCCGACATCCTGCGCCACGCCAGCCACTGGATTGCCGGGCGGCTGGAAGCGGAAAAGCAGCAGCGTTCGGAAATGGGCTTTGATGACCTGCTCACCCGACTGGACGACGCCCTGCACGGCCCCCGGGGTGACCAACTGGCCGCCACCATCCGCCGCCAGTTCCCGGTGGCGCTGATTGACGAGTTCCAGGACACCGACCCGGTGCAGTACCGTATCTTCAACCGGATTTACGCGGTGCAGGACAACAGCGCCAACACCTGCCTGTTGATGATCGGCGATCCAAAACAGGCCATCTACGGCTTCCGGGGCGCTGATATCCACACCTACCTGCAGGCCCGACTAGGAGTGCAGGCCCGCACTTACACCCTGGGCACCAACTTCCGCTCCGCTGAGACCATGGTCAGCGCCGTCAACCGGGTGTTCGAGTACAGCGACCAACACAGTCCGAAAGGAGCCTTCCTGTTCGGCAAGGGCGACAGCACCCCGCTGCCATTCCAGGGCGTAAAGGCCAACGGCACCAAGCGGCTGTGGGCCGTGAACGGAGAGGTTCAACCCAGCCTGGCGTTCTGGACCCTCGAATCCGATGAAACCGACAAGGACGGCAACCCCAAAGGCCTTGCCAAGGGCACCGCCACCGCCGAGGTGGCCGAAACCTGCGCCAGTGAAATTGCCCGGCTGCTGACCCTGGGCCAGGCCAAGCAGGCGGGCTTTGTGCTGGCGGATAACCCGACTGACCTCGAGCCGGTGGAGCCCAAAGACATCGCCGTGCTGGTGAACAACCGCAACGAAGCGGCTGCGGTGCGGGACGCCCTTGGCCGCCGACGCATCAAGAGCGTGTACCTGTCCGACCGGGATTCGGTGCTGACCTCCCGGGAAGCCAAAGAGGTGCTGTGCTGGCTGCGGGCCTTCGCCGAGCCCCGGCAACTGGCCTTTATCCGCACAGCGCTGGCCACACCCACCCTGGGCCAGAGCTGGCAAGCGCTCGACCTGCTGCTGACCGAAGAACTGGTGCTGGAACGGGAAATCGAGCGCTTTCAGGGTTACCAGCAGCAATGGCAAAGCCAGGGCGTACTGCCCATGCTGCGCAGCTTTTTGATGGACTTCGAAGTGCCGGGCCGCCTGCTGCAGCGCCCGGATGGTGAGCGAAGACTGACAGACATCCTCCACATTGCCGAACTGCTGCAGCAGGACAGCCTGCAACTGGACGGCGAGCACGCGTTGGTGCACCACTTCACCCAGATTCTGCGGGCCGCGGATGAAGAGGACGAACACCGCACCCTGCGCCTGGAAAGCGATGCCGGGCTGGTGAAGGTGATTACCGTGCACAAATCCAAGGGCTTGGAATACCCGCTGGTGTTCCTGCCCTTTGGCACCGCGTTCCGAGCGGAGAGCCCGAAACAGGCGTACGTTCGCTACCACGACGACACCCGCAAGCTGGTGACCGTGTTCGACCCGACCCCGGAAGACATCGAAAAAGCCGACCAGGAGCGACTGGGCGAAGATATCCGCAAACTCTACGTGGCCCTGACCCGGGCCCGGTTTGCCACCTGGGTGGGCGCCGCAGCTGTGGATAACTGGCACCAGAGTGGCCTGGGCTATGCCATGGCCGGAACACCGGAGCAGCCCATCAGCGAGGCCCTGGCCCCGCTGGCGCTAGGCCGCCCTGAAATCCAGATTACCCCGCTGCCGGAAGCCGAAAGCACGATATTCACCGAAACCGCCCCGGAAGCCCTGGGGCCGGCGCTGATCTCCAGCCGGGAGGCGAAAGAGGACTGGTGGATTGCCAGTTACTCCACCATCGAATACACCGGCATGGCCGGCACCGGCATTACCTTCACCGGCGAGGTGGAAGATGCCCAAACCCAGAACCTGCTGGAAGAAAGTGCCCAGGACGACACCGATGAGGCACCCGCCGTGCCCGCGGCGCGCAACCACCACCATTTCCCCAAAGGCGCCGGCCCCGGCACCTTCCTGCACGAATTGCTGGAGTGGTGCACGGCCCAAGGCTTCCAGCGGGTTGTGGATAACCCCGAGCTGCTGCATGAGCAACTGGCCCGCCGCTGCGGTACCCGGGGCTGGGGCGACTGGGTGGAACCTTTGCAACAGTGGCTGCTGGCGCTGATCCAGAAGCCTCTGAAGCTGGATCGCGACGGCCGAGAAAGCGCCAGCCTGGCGCAACTGGGCAGCCTGCGCCCAGAACTTGAGTTCTGGTTTGAAAGCCGCAACGTCAGCATCCAGACACTGGACAAGCTGGTCACCGACCACACCCTGAACGGCGCCGACCGGCCCCGGGCCGAGGCCAACCGCTTCAACGGCATGCTCAAGGGCTTTATCGACCTGGTGTTCGAACACAAGGGGCAGTATTACGTGCTGGACTACAAATCCAATACCCTGGGCGAGGACGACGCCGCCTACACCGACCAGGCCATGGGCGAGGCTATCCTGGCCAAGCGTTACGACCTGCAATACGTCCTCTACCTGCTGGCCCTGCACCGGCTGCTGAAAGCCCGGCTGCCCGGCTATGACTACGACCAGCACATCGGCGGCGCGGTGTACCTGTTCCTGCGCGGGGTGAATTCCACCACGGGCGGAGCCTTTACCGACAAGCCCCCCAGAATGCTGATCGAACAACTCGACGCCCTGTTCGATGGCGAGCCGGTCGCCGGGGAGGTGGCCGCATGAGCCGTACCCGCCACACTGAAAACCAGTTTGCCCTGGATCTGGGCGACGACGCGCCGGTAAACCAGGCGGCGACGGAATCACGGGAGGCTGTGGATAACTCACACCTATTGGCTAACCTTGACGAAACCGAGGCCCTGCTACTGCAATGGCAACAGGCCGGCTGGATTCGCCCGCTGGATACCGGCTTTGCCCGGCTGATCCGGGAGCTCAGCGAAGAGCAGGGCGACAGCCCGCACCCCCTGGTGCTACTTCTGGCGGCACTGACCTCCCACCAGGTGGGCCGGGGCCACGTGTGTATCGACCTGGCCAGGTTGCTGGATGATGCTGGCCATACCCTGGCGCTGCCGCCGGAAGAACCGGCCAACACCGGGCTATCCGAAGCCGAGGTGGCCGACCTGCAAGGGCTTTATCCACAGGACCTGCTGGCGCGGGTTCAACTGGCTGATTGCCTGGCGGCCCTGCAGGATTCCCTCGCCGTAAGCGAAGGTTCGGTACCGGCCCCGCTGGTGCTGAACGGCACCCGGCTGTATCTGCGCCGGTTCTGGCGCTATGAACAGCGCATTGCCGACGGCATCCAGCAACGGCTGACGTTGCCCTCACCCCTGGCGGACCCGCAATCATCGGCGGCGAAAACCCTGTCCCAGGCCCTGGATAAGCTGTTCCGGTCCACCGAACCGGTGGATTACCAGAAACTGGCCTGCGCCCTGGCCGCCCGTAACCGCTTTGCAGTGATCACCGGCGGCCCGGGCACCGGCAAAACCACCACGGTAGTGAATCTTCTGGCGGCCCTGCAGGCCGTGGCCGGGGAAGGCCCGGAACGGGCAGGGCGCAAGTACCGCATTCGCCTGGCCGCACCCACCGGCAAGGCCGCCGCCCGCCTGAACGAATCTATTGGCGGCGCAGTCAGCAAATTGCCACTGGCAGACCTGCCCGGCTCCGTGCAACTGGACGACATCCCCATCAAGGTCACCACCCTGCACCGGTTGCTGGGCAGCCGGTCCGACACCCGCCAGTTCCGCCATAATCGGGACAATCCGCTGCTGGTGGATATCCTGGTGATCGACGAAGCCTCCATGGTGGATGTCGACCTGATGGCCTCGGTATTCGACGCCCTGCCCGCCAACGCCCAGCTGATCCTGCTGGGCGACAAAGACCAGCTGGCCTCGGTGGATGCCGGTGCCGTGCTGGGCGAATTGTGCCAGCGAGCCTTCGACGCCCACTACACCCCGGAAACCGCCAGCTGGCTGGCCGCCATCACCGGCGCCCAGGTACCGGCCAGCCTTGTAGATAACTCGGGGCAGGCACTGGACCAGGCCGTGGCCATGCTGCGCAAGAGCTACCGCTTCGGGCAGGACAGCGGTATCCGCCAGCTGGCAGAAGCCGTCAACACCAGCGCGCTCACCAGCCAAGTACTGGGGCAGATCCGAGGTGCCGAGTTTGAGGATGTCATCTGGCTGAACGGCCACACTCCGAAACCCGATCCGGAACAGACCCTGGAGCTGATTTGCCACCACGCCATCACTGGCACTCCGGAGAGTTTCCGCAACGCCGGGCAGGGGCGGGTGGTGAATGACAAAGCGCTGCCACCGCCAGTGGGCTATCGCCATTACCTGGAAGTTATCCACAACTCCGGTTTAACCGCAGACAGTCCCCGGGAAGCCTGGGATGCCCACGCCTCAAACGTGCTGGAAGCCTTCAACGACTTCCAGGTTCTGTGTGCCCTGCGCAGGGGCCCGTGGGGTGTCGAAGGCTTAAACCAGCAAATCGCCCAAAAGCTGCTGGCTGAAAAACTGATCGACAAAACCGAAGGCTGGTATGCCGGCCGGCCGGTACTGGTCACCGGCAACGACTACAATCTGGGCCTGATGAACGGGGATATCGGCATCACCTTTAGTGTGCCTTGGGATAAGACCGAAACCGGCGAGCCAAAACAGACCCTTCGGGTAGCCTTCCCCAATGGTGACAGCACCGGCGGCATCCGCTGGATTTCCCCAAGCCGTCTACAGCAACTGGAAACCGTTTACGCCATGACGGTGCATAAGTCCCAGGGTTCGGAGTTCAACCACACCTGCCTGGTACTACCAGATCGCCTGAGCCCGGTGCTCACCAAGGAGCTGGTGTATACCGGCATCACCCGGGCCAAGAACTGGTTTAGTCTGATTACCGGTGATGCGCAGGTATTCAAAGACAGTGTGGGGCAACAGGTGGTGCGGGCCTCGGGTCTGGCTCTTCGGTTAACGGAGTAAGGGTCCCGGAGTTCAGCGGGGGAGGCCTTTCCAAAACACGCTGTGAATACATCCCTGTACGCTCTGCTCCGCCATCCCTGGCTCCGCAAGGTTTTGGAAAGGCCTCCCCCGCCGAACCCCTAGCTTCTCAGTTATCCTCACTCCGGTGCTGTTGTTCCCATAGATGAGCGTAATGACCACCGCGGGTTAGCAAGTCGTTGTGGCTGCCGCTTTCCACTATTTGGCCACCATCCATCACCAGAATGGTATTGGCATCGCGAATGGTAGACAGCCGGTGGGCAATCACCAAGGTGGTGCGTTGCTGACTGACTTCTTTCAAGGCACCCAGAATCGCCTGTTCTGACAGGGAATCCAGCGACGACGTGGCCTCATCCAGAATCAGTAACGGCGGGTTTTTCAGAATCACCCGGGCAATCGCCACTCGCTGTTTTTCACCTCCGGACAATTTCAGGCCCCGTTCGCCGACTTTAGTTTCGTAACCTTCCGGCAAGCTGTGGATAAAGTCTTCCAGATGGGCCATGCGCGCGGCCCGGTAGACTTCTTCCTCGGTCGCTTCGGGGCGGCCATAGGCGAGGTTCCGGTACAGGGTATCGTTGAAAAGCACAGTGTCTTGCGGCACCACACCAATGGCCGAACGCAGGGAATCCTGAGTGACCGTCCGGATATCCTGGCCATCGATACGGATAGCGCCCTGATCCACCTCATAGAACCGGAACAGCAAGCGGGCAAGGGTAGACTTGCCGGCACCGCTGGCACCCACTACCGCCACTGTGTGGCCGGCGGGAATGGTGAAGTTCACATCCTGCAGGATGGGGCGGTCTGGCCGGTAGGCGAAGTGAATGTGCTCGAACCGTACCTCGCCGTTATCCACAGCCAGGGGTTTGGCATCCGCTGCATCCAGGATCTCCGGCTCATCACCCAACAGTTTGAACAACCGCTCCACGTTCACCAGGGCCTGGCGGATTTCCCGGTAAACGAAGCCCAATGCGTTCAGGGGGATGAACAGCTGGATCAGGTAGGCGTTGATCATGGTGAAGTCGCCCAGGGTGATCTCACCACTGGCCACTTCGCCTACCGCCATGGCCATGATCACGATCAGTGCCACACCAATGATCAAGGCCTGGCCGGCGTTCAGGGTAGCCAGGGACAAGCGGTTCTTCAGCCGGGCCTTTTCCCAGTCGTCCAGGTCCTGGTCGTACAGTTCGGCTTCGTAGCGTTCGTTATTAAAGTATTTGACCGTTTCGTAGTTCAGCAGGCTGTCGATGGCTCGGGAGTTGGACTGGTTGTCCCTTGCATTGGCTTCCCGCACGAACTTGGTTCGCCACTCGGTGATTTTGATCGAGAACACCACATACACCACCACGGCCACCAATATGGCGAGGACGTAGCCCACGTTAAACACCACCAGCAGGATGGCGGCTACTAGCAGGATTTCCAGGATGGTGGGCACAATATTGAATAAGGTGAAGCGCAGCAGGAAGCTGATGCCGTTGGTGCCCCGTTCAATATCCCGGGCCAGGCCACCGGTTTTTCGGTCCAGGTGAAAACCCAGCTCGCGCTGGTGCAGGTGTTCAAACACTCGCAAAGACACCCTCCGCATGGCCCGTTCCGCCACCCGGGCGAAGACAGCATCCCTCAATTCGCTGAACAGGGTGGCGCCAAATCTGAGCGAACCGTAGGCCACTACCAGCACAACCGGAATCCACAGCAGCATGTCGGCGCCGCGATTCTGGTCCAGGTAATCGACGATGTATTTCAGGGCGACCGGCGTGGCCACCGTAGCCAGCTTTGCCAATACCAGCATCGCCATAGCCAGCGCGACCCGACCCCTGAATTCCAGAAGGTAGGGCCATAGCCCGGAAATAATCGACCAGTCAGGCTTATGATCGGCAGGGTAGTCGTTGTCGGCGTAGGCGCGCACTCTGTCTTCCTTCGGTTTCGGAGAAGTCGAACGCACGGGCGGGTGGGCCTGGCAGGCCCACCCACCCGCGCGCTCTTACGTAGCTGTATGATAGGTCTTGTCAGGAGAACAAACCGTATTGAAGCTGGAGTCTACAGCAGCTAACACCTTGGAGGCACATTATTAACACTCGTCACCGTAAGGCCCTGAAACTCGTCATAGAGTTTATAAGCCCCTACCGCCGCGCGGTGGCCGGGGCACTGCTGGCACTGGTCATCACTGCCGGCATAACCCTGGGTCTGGGCCAGGGCCTGCGCATTCTGGTCGATCAGGGCCTCGCCACGCAATCACCGGAAAACCTGGCCAAGGCCATTGGTCTGTTTTTTGTTCTGGTGCTCGGCCTGGCCTTTGGTTCGTTTGCCCGGTTCTACCTGGTGTCCTGGATTGGCGAACGGGTGGTGGCGGATATTCGCAAGAAAGTGTTCAACCACCTGATTGATCTGCACCCCGGCTTTTTCGAGCAGAACCGGGCGTTGGAAATCCAGTCCCGGTTTACCGCCGACACCACGGTGCTGCAATCGGTGATCGGGTCGACCGTGTCTATTGCCCTGCGCAACACCTTGATGCTCATCGGCGGGTTGATTCTGCTGTTTGTCACCAACGCCAAGCTGGCGGCCATCATCCTGCTGGGGTTCCCCCTGGTGATTGCACCGATCCTGTTCTTCGGCCGCCGGGTTCGGCAGCTGTCACGGCTGAGCCAGGATCGGGTGGCGGATGTAGGCAGTTACGTGGGGGAGAACCTTTCCCAGATCAAAACCGTGCAGGCCTTCAATCATCAGCCCCACGACCGGCGGTTTTTCTCGGAGGTGTCTGAGAAGGCGTTCGACATTGCCCGCGAGCGCATCCGGCAGCGGGCGTGGCTGACCACTCTGGCGATTTCCCTGGTGATGGGGGCGGTCGGCATTGTGATCTGGATTGGCGGGCTGGATGTGATTCATGGCCGGATAAGCCCCGGTGAACTGGCGGCATTCGTGTTCTACAGCCTGCTGGTTGGCGTTGCGGCAGGTGCGATCAGTGAGGTGATTGGTGAACTGCAACGGGCTGCCGGGTCTGCGGCCCGGCTGTTTGAGCTGCTGCAGACCGAACCGGCGTTTGTCCGAGAAGGCGAAAAGCACTCTTTTGCCGGGCCAGTCACCGGCGAGATCACCATCGAGCATCTGGGCTTTAGTTATCCCGGCCGACAGGCCCAGCCGGCGATCGCCGATCTGTCGCTGCATATCCGCCCCGGGGAGACCCTGGCCCTGGTTGGTCCTTCCGGGGCCGGCAAGTCCACGCTGTTCGACCTGTTGCTGCATTTCTATCAACCAGACGCCGGGCGGATCCTGATCGACGGGGTAGACACCTCCGATCTGTCTCTGGACGCGCTAAGGCGCTGCTTCGCCCTGGTGCCCCAGAACCCGGCGTTGTTCCATGGCACGGTGGCGGACAACATTCGTTATGCCCGCCCTGGCGCAGCCCAATCCGAAGTTGAGCAGGCGGCGCGGATTGCCCATGCCGACGAGTTTATCCAGGCGCTCCCGCAGGGCTACGACACACCGCTGGGGGATGCCGGGCTGGGGTTATCCGGTGGGCAGAAGCAGCGCCTGGCCATCGCCCGGGCGCTGCTGGCGGATGCCCCGATTCTCTTGCTGGATGAGGCCACCAGTGCCCTGGATGCCCAAAGCGAGCACCTGATCCAGCAAGCCATGCCGGCGCTCACCGCTGGGCGTACCACCCTGGTGATCGCCCACCGGCTGGCAACCGTCAGAGACGCTGACCGCATCGCGGTACTGGAACAGGGTCGGCTGCTGGCGGTCGGTAGCCACGATGAACTGATGCGCGATAATGAACTTTACCGGCGCCTGGCCAGCCTGCAGTTCCGGGACGAAGCCGCAGACACGGACAATGGTCGGTTTGTGTGTTGAGTGCGTACTCCCTACACTGTTAAGAGAATTTCTCAATCCTGAACCAGGGAGAACAGCAAAGTGAGCAATAAAGAATTGCAGGCACTCAAAGAGCGATACGTCGCTGCGGGCGCGGCAAGCCCCAATGATCAATTTGCAGATCACGCCCTGAATGCAGAAGTCTGGGACGCCGACGGCAAGCGCATGATCGACTTTGCCGGCGGTATCGGCGTTCTGAACATCGGCCATCGGCACCCGAAAGTGGTCGAGGCGATTAAAGCCCAGCTCGACAAGCTGATGCACACCTGCCAGACGGTAATGCCCTATGAGGGTTACGTAAAACTGGCGCAGAAGTTGAGCGAAGTGGTGCCGGTCAAAGGCCACGGCAAAGTGATGCTGGCCAACTCCGGGGCCGAGGCGCTGGAAAACGCGGTCAAGATTGCCCGTGCAGCCACCGGCAAGAACAACGTGATCTGCTTTGACGGTGGCTACCACGGCCGTACCTTCTTCACCATGGCCATGAACGGCAAGGCCGCTCCTTACCAGACCTCCTTCGGCCCCATGCCCGGCCTGGTGTACCGCGCGCCTTACCCGGTGCCTTACCACGGCATCACTGAGGAAGACGCCCTGCGTGGCCTGGCAATGACCATGAAAGCCGATTCCCCGGCCCACGAAACCGCCGCCATCGTACTGGAGCCGGTTCTGGGTGAGGGTGGTTTTTATCCCGCCCCAGCCAGTTTCCTGAAAGCCCTGCGCAAAATCTGCGATGACAATGACATTCTTCTGATTGTCGACGAAGTGCAAAGCGGCTTTGGCCGTACCGGCAAACTGTTCGCCATCGAACACAGCGGCGTTGAGCCGGACATCATGACCATGGCCAAATCCATGGCCGATGGTATGCCGATCTCTGCCATTGTCGGTACCGACAAGGTAATGGACTCCTCGGGCCCGAATTCCCTCGGTGGCACCTACACCGGCAGCCCTACTGCCTGTGCCGCAGCTCTGGCGGTGTTTGATGTGATCAAAGAGGAAGATATCCTCGGCAAAAGCCAGCGCCTGGGTGACAAACTGAGGGCCCGGTTCGACCAGTGGCAGGAGCAGTTCACTCACGTGGATAATGCCCGCAACATGGGGCCGATGGCCGCGTTTGAGCTGGTGGAAAGCAAGGAATCCCGCAAGCCCATGCCGGAGCTGGTAGCGGCGATAACCAAGAAAGCCAAGGAGAAGGGCCTGATACTGCTCAGCTGCGGTATGTACGGCAACACTCTGCGGTTCCTGATGCCTGTCACCATCGAAGATGAGGTGCTGGAAGAGGGCCTGAACATTGTGGAGGAATGCCTGAAGGAGGTGGGTGCCTGATATTGGCGCTTTCTTTCAGTTCCAGAGAGCCGGGCTTGTGCCCGGCTTTTTTTTGGTCTTCATGCTTTGGAGTAGGAGCGTGGATGTGACCAAAAAACATACCCTTCCTGTGCCTACGCCCCTTTTATCTGCTCCAAGGATGTGTTGGCTAATCATTGATCATTGCATGTTGTGAACGTCAGCCCGTTTGAACAAAAAACCGACAACCGAGGCTGATCCCAAATGCACCACAACAATGACAACACAGGAGCATGCAATGATCTCACTCTCCCGATTGGCAACCGGTGCCGCGCTCGGACTGGCACTGACATTGCCAACGCAACAGGCCCAGGCCGGTGCCTTTGTGCATCTGTTTGAATGGAAATGGAGCGACGTCGCCCAGGAATGCGAAAACTTCCTGGGCCCCAAGGGCTTCAGCGCAGTTCAGGTATCACCGCCCCAGGAGCATATTCAGGGCAGTGCCTGGTGGACCCGGTATCAGCCGGTGAGTTACCAGCTTAACAGCCGCAGTGGCGACGCCAGCGCGTTTGCTGATATGGTCCAGCGCTGTAACGCGGCCGGCGTGGATGTTTACGCCGATGCGGTCATCAACCATATGGCCAATGGCAGTGGTACCGGCACTGCGGGTTCAGCGTACAGCTCAACCTCCCTCAGTTATCCCATCTACAGCAGCAATGATTTTCATACACCCTGCGGCATCAATCCAGAAGATTACGGCACCGATGCCTGGCGGGTTCGGAACTGCCAGCTGGTAGGGCTGCCCGATCTCAACACCGCAGACAATTACGTTCAGGACACCCTAGCCGGGTATCTGAACCAACTGACCGCACTTGGTGTGAAAGGTATCCGAATCGACGCTGCCAAGCATATGTCGCCGTCTGATATCAGTGGCATCCTGAACCGGGTGAACAATCCACTGTATGTCTTCCAGGAAGTGATAGACCTGGGCGGGGAGGCGGTGAGTGCCGGCGAGTACACCGGGCTTTCCGATGTTACCGAATTCCGCTACAGCGCGGCTATTGGCGACGTGTTCAAGAATCAGCGCCTGGCGAATCTCAACGGGTTTGGCGAAAGCTGGGGTTTTCTGGCCGGTGGTGATGCGGTGGTGTTTACTGACAACCACGACAATCAGCGGGGCCATGGTGCCGGTGGCAGCAATATCGTTACCTACAAGGATGGCGGCCTGTATAACCTCGCCAATGTGTTCATGCTGGCCTGGCCCTACGGGTATCCGAAGGTGATGTCGAGTTACAGCTTCTCGGATGGCGACCAGGGACCACCCGCCCAGGCGGTTTACCAGAATGGTAGCCCACAATGTGGCGGCGCCTGGATTTGTGAACACCGTTGGGACTCGATTGCCAACATGGTGGCTTTCCGCAACGTGACGGATGGTTCCGGCGTCAGCCATTGGTGGGATAACGGTAATAACCAGATCGCCTTCAGCCGTGGCAACAAGGGCTTTGTGGCCATCAACCGGGAAGGGAGTACCCTGGCTCGAACCTTCACGACCGGCCTGCCCGACGGTCACTATCGTAACGTAGCCGGTGGCGGTAGCTGCGCAACCGTGCAGGGTGGGCAGGTGAGTCTGTCAGTGGCGCCCATGGAAGCGGCGGCCCTGCATGTTGGCGCTGACTGTGGTGGCGATGAAGGAGACAACGGCAACGGTTCAGACGGGGAGCAGGCCAGCGTCACCTTCCAGTGCAGCAACGGCACCACGGACTGGGGACAAAGTGTCTACGTTACCGGCAATCATGCCACCCTGGGCAACTGGTCACCTGCGAATGCGCTGAAACTGGATCCAGACAATTATCCAACCTGGTCCGGGAGCTTCGACATGCCTGCGAACACGCCGTTAGAGTGGAAGTGCATCAAACGCAGCGAGTCAGACCCGGATGCCCAGCTGGTGTGGCAAAGCGGCGCCAATAACCAGGTGCAAACCGGCGCGGCGGGCTCATCCATCAGCTCGTCCGGTAGCTTCTGAGTCCGGTTACGTTCGGCCTTCAATTCGTCGTATACTGCCGGAAGCTCTTTCCGGCAGTGCCTTTTCAGGCGCCTGCCGTCGATTCATCGATAGGCGGTAACCATGACGTCCCAGACTAACCCTTCCGTTCCCGACCACAAACCCAGACCGTGGGTTGACCTTCTGGTCAGTATCATCATTCCCTCGGTCATACTGATGAAGTTCAGTGGTGACGAGCATCTTGGCAGTGTCAACGCACTGGTCATTGGCCTCGCGTTTCCTCTTGGCTGGGGATTGTTCGAGCTCATCCGTTACCGCAAAAAGAACTTCATTGCCCTGCTGGGCCTGATCAGCGTTGGCCTGACTGGCGGTATCGGGTTACTGGAGCTGGACGCCGGCTGGCTGGCCATCAAGGAGGCGGCAGTACCGGCAGTGATTGGTCTTGCGGTATTGATATCCACCCGGACCAAGTACCCACTGGTACGAACGCTGCTGTACAACCCGAACATTCTGGATGTGGATAAGATCCACGCCTCGCTGGAAGAGAAGGGCTGTGTTGACGAGTTCGAGGCGCGGCTGCTCAACGCCAGCTATTTCTTTGCCGGTACCTTCCTGTTCTCCTCGATCATGAACTATGTGCTGGCCAAGTGGATCGTGGTCAGCCCCTCGGGCACTCAGGCGTTCAACGAAGAGCTTGGACGGATGACCCTGGTGAGCTATCCGATGATCGCCATTCCCTCAATGATCATGATGATGCTGATCTTCTACTACCTGTGGCGCACCATCCGCCGCCTGACCGGGTATACCCTGGAAGAGGTGATGGCTCAGCACCTGGTGGAGAAGGAAAAAGAGAAGGAACAGAAACGCGCGGAATCCTCGAAGTAATCTCTCGGAATAAAAATTCCTGACTGATAACAAAAAACGGTGGCCCCGTCGGGTACCACCGTTTTTTTATGCCAGTCTGTCAGTGTGGTTACACGTCCAGATTGGTCACTTCCAGGGCGTTGGTCTGAATGAAGATCCGGCGCGGCTCCACGTCATCACCCATCAGGGTGGTGAAGATCTGGTCGGCAGCGATGGCGTCTTCAATGGTGACCTTCATCATGCGGCGACTTTCCGGGTCCATGGTGGTTTCCCACAGCTGTTCCGGGTTCATCTCACCCAATCCCTTATAGCGCTGGATGTTCAGACCACGCTGGGCCTCTTTCATCAACCAGTCCAGAGCACCCTCAAACGACAACACCACCTGCTTGCGCTCGCCACGCTGCACGTAGGCACCCTCGTCAATCAACCCCTCCAGGGTCTCACCCAGGCGGGCAATCGCCTTGTAGGAGGATGATTCAAAGAAGTCATGGCTGAAGATGTGCTCATGGGGAATACCATGCACATAGATGGTAACCATCGGCAGATACAAGCCACGCTCTTCGTCCCGGGTGACCGAGAATACGTATTTGGTGCCGGTGCGGGTATCCAGTTCAAGACCATCACCCAGGTGTGCAACCCACTTGGCAACCGCCGCCTCGTCTTTCAGCTGCTCCGGCTTGAGGGTGGTGTTGTACACCATCTGCTGCAATACCTTCGCGGGGTAGGCGCGGGACAGGCGTTCGATCATCGCCATCACCGCCTGGTAGTCCTTGACCATGGTTTCCAGGGCGGAATCCTTGATGGCGGGAGCCTCCGGATTCACGAACAGCTGAGCGCCGTCCAGGGCAGTCTGGGTGAGGTAGGCTTCTTTCGCCTTCTCGTCTTTCAGGTACTGCTCCTGCTTGCCGCGCTTGACCTTATACAGGGGCGGCATGGCAATGAACACGTGACCGCGCTCGATGATTTCCCGCATCTGGCGGAACAGGAACGTAAGCAGCAGGGTACGGATGTGCGAACCATCCACGTCCGCATCGGTCATGATGATGATCGAATGGTAGCGCAGCTTGTCCGGATTGAATTCTTCCCGGCCGATGCCGCAACCCAGTGCGGTAATCAGGGTACCCACTTCCGCAGACGACAGCATCTTGTCGAAACGGGCTTTCTCCACGTTCAGGATCTTACCTTTCAGGGGCAGGATGGCCTGGGTTTTACGATCGCGACCCTGCTTGGCACTGCCACCCGCAGAATCACCCTCCACTATGAACAGTTCGGACAGGGCGGGGTCTTTTTCCTGGCAGTCCGCCAGCTTGCCGGGCAGACCGGCGATGTCCAGGGCGCCTTTGCGGCGGGTCATGTCCCGAGCCTTGCGGGCGGCTTCCCGCGCCCGGGCTGCTTCAACCATCTTGTTGACGATCAGCTTGGCCTCGTTCGGCTGCTCCTGCAGGTACTCGGCAAAGCTCTGGTACAGTTCCTGCTCAACGGCGGTTTTCACCTCAGAGGAGACCAGTTTGTCCTTGGTCTGAGAGGAGAATTTCGGGTCGGGTACTTTCACACTGATGATGGCGGTGAGGCCTTCACGGGCATCGTCGCCGGTGGTGGCTACCTTGGCCTTTTTGCCCAGACCTTCATGATCGATGTAGTTATTCAGGGAACGGGTCAGGGCGGCGCGGAAGCCCGCCAGGTGCGTACCACCATCCCGCTGGGGGATGTTGTTGGTGAAGCAGTAAAGGTTCTCCTGGAAGGCGTCGTTCCACTGCATCGCCACTTCAACCGAGATGCCGTCTTCTCGATCACGGGTGAAATGGAACACCCGGTTAATTGGCGTCTTGTTGGTGTTCAGGTGTTCTACGAAGGCCCGCAAACCACCCTCATACTCGAACACTTCTTCCTTGCCACTGCGTTCATCGGTCAGGCGAATACGCACGCCGCTGTTCAGGAACGCCAGTTCCCGCAGGCGCTTGGCCAGGATATCGTAGTGAAACTCAATATGGGTAAAGGTTTCCGGTGAGGGAATAAAGTGCACCTTGGTGCCGGACGCTTCTGTTTCACCCACTTCTGCCAGGGGTGCGTTAGGTACGCCGTGGGTATAGGTCTGCTCGTAAACCTTGCCCTCACGCCGGATCGTCAGGGTCAGGGTAGAGGACAGGGCATTAACCACCGAAACACCCACACCGTGAAGACCACCGGAGACCTTGTAGGAGTTGTCATCAAACTTACCACCAGCGTGCAGAACCGTCATGATGACTTCGGCAGCGGAAACACCCTCTTCTTCGTGGAGATCCACCGGAATGCCGCGGCCATTATCTTTAACGCTGATAGACTCGTCAGGGTGAATAATGACCCCGATCTCGGAACAGTAGCCAGCCAGAGCCTCATCGATGGAGTTATCCACCAATTCAAAGACCATGTGGTGCAGGCCGGTGCCGTCATCGGTATCACCGATGTACATGCCCGGGCGCTTACGCACCGCATCCAGTCCTTTCAGGACCTTGATACTGGAGGAATTGTAGTTCGATTCACTCATTAATGAGACTCCTGAAGGTGATACTGGCGAGGTTCAGCGGAAAACGGTACACGCCGCCAATGCCAGTCTATTCTTCCGTCAATTTTCCATGTTCCACGTGGAACATTCTGTATTCCGGTGCATCACGGTCGCCCCAGAGCACGTCAGGTTCCGGATGCTCAATAGAGGTGATAAACACCTGACAACGCAAATCCTGAAGCTTATGCACCAGCATGATCCGATGGCGCACATCCAGTTCGGCATTAATGTCGTCCAGCAGGAAAGTCACCTGCTTACCCAGATCACTCAACACCTTTCCCTGGGCAATTTTCATCAGAATAACCAGTGTCTTCTGCTGCCCCCGGGAAAAGGTTTCTGCAACCGGCCGACCACCTAACTTGAGACGGATGTCTGCCCGATTAGGGCCATACAACGTATGCCCCATACGGCGCTCCTGCTCCCGGTGGCTTGCCAGTATATCCACTAGCGAGCGGGACCGATCCCAGCCCGGATAGAACTCAAGTTTCAGACCTTCCGTCCAGCTGGCATCCAGCTCCTGCAGCTCCGAATCGAACGCCGCTTTGAACTGCCTGAAAACCTGCTCTCTGACATCGCTCAGGGTTTCCGCCAGGGCACCGAACTGACTGTCCCAGACCCGGAGCAGAGATTCGTCCAGTCTACCATTTCTGAGCGTTTGATTCCGCTGTGATGTCACTCTCTGGCACTGTTGCCACATTACCGAAAAGGAAGGTTCCACGTGGAACACTAACCAGTCCAGAAACTGCCGCCGTTTTCCGGGACCACCAGCCACAATGTCGAATACCCCTGGGTCAATCACCGACACGGGCAAATGCATGGCCAGGGATGACAAACTGCGTACAGCTTCGCCATCAACCCTTAACGCTGTTTCCTTGGCAGATACATCCCGGGATATTCCCAGCCGATGGGCGATGCCGGTGCTGCCTTCCGCCGTACCACTTTGGTCCTCATTATTGCTGAGCCCACTGTCCAGAGCGCCAAACACCGTTAACTTGCTGTGACCATGGCTGACCACCGCCTGATGCCGACTCACCCGAAAAGACCGCCCCAATCCCAGATAAGCAATCGCTTCCAGGGCACTGGACTTACCACTGCCATTAGCGCCGTACAACAGATTAAAGGAAGGTGAAAAACCGACAGGGTCCGGCGCCAGGTTTCGGAAATTCTGGGTCTGGAGTTTCACAAGCGCCATAAAGGAGGAATTCTCATCACCGGGGTCGGAGCATAAAAAAAGGCAATGCCGGAACACGACATTGCCTTAGTGTACAAGATGCGTGGCGGCGACGCTCGTTAATGGAGCATGGTCAACCGTTCATCCATAAACACATCCATCTCCGGTGCCAGGATATGCACATACCGATCGAAATAGAGGAACTGCTTCAGCAACAGCGCAAATTCCCGAGGAAAGTGCAGCCCATGGCTTTCGCCCACCTTCACCATATCCATGAGAATATTGTTAACGTCATCCTCCGCCTGACCCATTTCATAGGGAACGTCGTCCGGGACCATTCGGTCCATCTGACGATACAGGCGTTGCAGGTCGGCAGAGAGCTCATCCACCCTCACCGTGCGACGGGTGACGCCAATCCGGATCATGGCATCGGCCATACCGTCGAAGTTACCGACCATAATCGCGGATACGAAATCGCTGACCGCCTGCCAGGTGTCCGGCCTGATGCGCCCGACAATACCAAAATCGATAAACCCGACGCGCCCGTCCTTCAGCACCATCAGGTTGCCAGCGTGCACATCCGCGTGGAAAAACTCACACTGGGTCAGACTGGCAAACCAGGTGTTCATGGCGGTGATCAGGGTACGTTCGGGATCTTTGGAAAAACCGCGAATGCTGTCGAGATCCGTCAGCGGAACGCCATAGAAACGCTCCATCGTCAGGATTCTGCGGGTACTGCACTGCTCATATACCCGGGGCACGGTCGCGTCGTCGTTATGGGTATTCAGCAAGAATTCCCGGAACACCTTCAGATTATTGGCTTCCTTGATGAAGTCGCATTCTTCCATCATGGTCTGCTGAATTTCTTCAACAATGCCAGACAGGGATGTCCACGACAGCTTCGGTGCCAGGGTTTCCAGAATCCGCGCCGACAGGTACAGAAAGTTCAGGTCGGTCAGCAGAATATTCTCCACGCCAGGCTTCTGAACCTTGATAACCACGTCTTCGCCAGTCACCAGTTTCGCCGCATGAACCTGCGCAATTGATGCCGACGCCAGAGCCACCGGATCGATTTCCGAGTACACCTGATCAATCGGCCGCCCAATTTCCTCACGGATAATGCGCTTGATCACGCCAAATGGAAGACTGGGGGTTTTATCAAGACAATACTGAAACTCTTCCACGTACTCTTTTGGAAAGAACGTGGGGGAGCTCGCTATAAACTGACCAAGCTTGATATAGGTGGCCCCAAGATTCTCAAACGTCTGGCGCAGCAGTTTCGGGGTAGGGGGGCGATCGCCCCGAACCCAGTTCAGCCCGGTACGGCCAAGCACCGACAGTGTCTGACCAACCCTGAAAGCACCTTTGATTCCGTTCGTTACGGCACCCATTAAATTCCTCCGGAAAGGTTACAGCCGCATCGGCATGACCACATACAGGCAGCTGTTGTCGTTCTCTGCTTCGATCAATGCACTGCTGTTGGGGTTCGACAGGGTAATCTTCACCTGGGCCTCATCCAGCGCATTCATCACATCGATCAGGTAGCCTACATTAAAACCGATCTGCAGGGATTCGCCCTGATACTCCACCGGCAGTGCGTCTTCGGCCTGTTCCTGGTCCGGGTTGTTGGCGAACACTTGCAGCTCCCCCGGTGCCAGGTTCAAGCGTACGCCGCGAATGTTCTCGTGAGACAGAATACCGGCCCGCTGCAAGGTGTTCTTCAGCGTTGCCCTGTCAGCGAGCACCAACTTATCCCCACCCCTGGGGATAACCCGGTTGTAGTCCGGGAACTTGCCTTCGATCAGTTTGGAGGTAAAGGTATACGCGCCCACCGTCGCACGCAGGTGGTTGTCACCAATCACCAGGGTGACCGGCGATTCCACATCGTCGAGCAGGCGGGCGAGCTCCAACACGCCTTTTCTGGGCACAATCACCTGCCGGGGTTCCGGGCAACCGGTTTGCAGGTCGGAATGAGCCATGGCCAGGCGGTGGCCATCGGTCGCCACCACCCGCACATGGCTACTGTCTACTTCCAGCAACAGGCCATTAAGGTAATAACGAACATCCTGCTGGGCCATGGCAAACGCCGTGGCGTCCAGCATCCGGCCCAGTTCTTTCTGCGGCAGCTCCAGGCGGAAGCTTTCCGGCTCGTCTTCCACGTTGGGAAAGTGCTCAGCCGGCAGGGTCGACAAGGTAAAATGGGAGTTGCCCGCTCGCACGTGCAGACGGTCACCTTCCAGCGCCAGATCAATCGGGGCTTCGTCACCCAGTGCCCGACAGATATCAGACAGCTTCCTGGCCGGTACCGTGATCCTGCCCGGTTGGTCCACGTGGACCGGCGTAACCCGCCCGACCAGTTCAACTTCCATATTGGTACCGGTGAGTGTCAGTGTGTTGTCTTCAGCTTCCAGCAACACGTTGGACAAAACCGGCATGGTCTGTTTCTTTTCCACAACGCCAGCAATGCTTTGCAGAGGAGTAAGAAGGGATTCACGGCTTATGGTCAGTTTCATGGCACTCGGCTTCAGTTGTCGGAAGTGAATGTTGTTGGTTGATCGCCACCCGGTCAGGTGGTCAGCAATCGCATAAAGTTCTGGTAGTCCTCGCGGATTCCAGGGTCCGTTTCCTGGAGTTCCACAATCTTCTTACAGGCGTGCAACACCGTGGTGTGGTCACGGCCGCCAAAGGCGTCGCCGATTTCTGGCAGGCTGTGATTGGTCAACTCCTTGGCCAGGGACATGGCCACCTGACGGGGCCGGGTCACCGTCCGGGTGCGGCGTTTGGACAATAGATCGGCCACCTTGATCTTGTAGTACTCCGCCACCGTGCGCTGGATGTTATCGATACTGACCTGCTTTTCATGCAGCGCCAGCAGATCCTTCAGGCTTTCCCGGATAAATGGAGGGGTAATCTCAGACCCAGTGAAGTGAGCATTCGCTATCACCAAACGAAGCGCTCCTTCTAACTCTCGAACGTTTGATCGAATCTTCTGAGCAATAAAGAATGCCGCCTCGCTGCTCAGTTTCACATTGGCCTGCTCGGCCTTCTTCATCAGAATCGCCACACGGGTTTCAAGCTCCGGCGGCTCCACCATTACCGTCAGACCCCAGCCAAACCTCGATTTCAATCGCTCTTCCATATCGACGATTTCCTTCGGAAACCGATCACAGGTCACGATGACCTGCTGGCCACCTTCAAGCAGCGCATTAAAGGTATGGAAAAACTCTTCCTGTGAGCGCTCTTTACGGGCAAAGAACTGGATATCGTCAATCAGCAACGCATCCACGGACCGATAATAACGTTTGAACTCGTTGATGGCGTTTAGCTGCAGAGCCTTGACCATATCCGCAACGAACCGTTCAGATCGAAGGTAAGCGACTTTCGCCTTGGGATTACGGCGGACGATTTCATTACCGATGGCGTGCATCAGGTGGGTTTTACCAAGACCGACACCGCCGTACAGGAACAGCGGGTTATAGGCTCCGCCGGGGTTCTCAGCCACCTGCATTGAGGCCGCACGGGCCAGCTGGTTGGACTTACCCTCAACAAAGGTCTCGAAGGTGAAGGTCTCATTCAGAAAACTCTGGTGCTTGATGTCACCTTCCACCTGCACCGGCCGGCGTTCGCCATTTATTTTCTGCGCACTGCGGCTGACACCCGCAGAGGTAGAACCGGCCACAGTTGCCGCGACACTCTTCTCTTCCTCGGTTACCCGCTGCCCGATTTCGTCGGCCAGACTCGCCGGCTTTGGCTCAGCCACCGAGCGCACCACCGGTTCACTTTCCCGGGGCGCCGACCCTACTTTCATCTGAACCCGCGGCGCCTGACCACCGTTGAGGTCCTTCAGGACTTCCTCTATACGGCGCAGATACTTTTCATTAACCCAGTCCATTACAAAACGGTTCGGCGCAAACAGCATCAGCTGCCCCTCTCGGAGATCCGACTGGAGGGGTCTCAACCAGGTATTGAACTGTTGCGCGGGAAACTCATCCCGGAGTACTTCAAGACATTGATGCCACATACTGTTAGGCACGACCGCCTGCTCCCGAAACCTGACTGTTCTCAC